>NZ_FPEH01000022.1 GCF_900117425.1 Novosphingobium sp. NDB2Meth1 | reverse complement strand
AGGGCCATTCTGTCGTCGGTCATCGTCTTCTTCTCCAGGTTCGAGTTCGCATCCGAACCCTACCAGAAGATCGACGGTGGCCACCCTCTCAGAGAAACCTTCCTACACCACCCCGTGGGACACGACCTGAGGCTTTGGCGAAATGGGTCGAGTGCAGACCAACTCTGGAGCAGCTTGTAAACGCGCGGGTCGGCCAGTGCGCCTTCGAGCCGCCATGCAACATCTGCCGCGCAGCTGTTTCCTTCAAAGGCCAGCGGCACCAGCGCGCATTGCCCTAGCACTTGGGCAATCCCGCCGCCGTGCCGATGGAGCTTTCTCTGGGGTGCGCCCGAGTCCAGATCAGGAACGAATTGTGCAATGAGGGCCTGCCAGAAGGCATCCTTGCCGTCCGGACTGGCGTTAAGCTGGCGGGCCAAATCGCACCATTTCGTTTCACTGGCCTCATGCAGCGCGACCAGTCGTTCCGCGAGCCGTTGGCCGAGCCGAGCGAATAGTGCTTCGTTTTCCTCGGCTGAGCCGGAAAAATGACTGCGGCCAGGGTCGACCGGAAATGGTCCCTCCATGAGCCATGCGCCATTGCGGGAAATGCCCATCAAGGGGACGAGATGCCAGAATTGGGCGACTTCCCTGGGAAAAGCATGAGGTCCGTTGCGGCCGAGAGCGACGAACAGTCTGAAGCGTTCGCCAACGTCGAACCGCAGTGCCTGCCGCCCACGATCCAGAGACACGGCTGCTACGCCATCGATTAGTGGGCGGACATCATTGCCGAAGGTGTCAACTGGTTCTGTTCCGTTAATCAGGCTGATCTCCCCGCCGCGACCCAGGGCGGCGAGCACTGGAGCGGCAGCGCAAAAGGCTTCCCATGCTGCGGTGGCTTCTGCTCGGCGATCATCAGCTATCGGAATGTCGATCAACGTCGCCTTGCGGCCACGGTCGTTGTAGGGACGAGCTTCTGCCTCCCCCTCATCCCAGGCAACCGGCACCATTCCACCGGCGATACGGAGGATCACCCCGGCGCTGGCCAGCCCGACACTATCCGAAAGCATGTGCACGGTCTTGAACCCCAGTCCAAAACGCCCTGTGATAGCGTCGCCTTCCTTGGCAGAGTGGCTGACCGCGAGCATATTCGAAAGGTCGCGCTCATGGCCCTCGTTGTCGGCTTTGGTTCGGTCGGGGCCAGGCTGGTTGATCGGTCGGCCCCAGTGGATGAGACGGATGAGGTTGATCGTCCCATCATCATCACGCCTCGCCTCGATTTGGACTTTGCCGCTCCCATGCCATTGTGCCTGAGCATCGACAGCGTTCTGATAAAGCTCGAATAGGACTCGGTCCGGGCGATAGCCCATCTCCGCGATCTTGACGCGCATCGCGTCGAGCAATTCGGCAGCACCTTGCGGTGATTGGGCGGCATCCCACAAGGCATCACGCGCGCCTTCGAGGTCTCCATACTTGATGCGATGAAAGTCCGCGACAGCTTCACGGATTACCTTGCCAGCCCGGATCCCCTCCAGCCTGTCATATAGAACATCGCGCAGCTCCCGACGCGCATCATCCAGCGAGCGCTGGTTGCTGGCGAAGTAGCTGTCCAACTGTTCCAGAAGCGCCTGACGCTGGGAGGGCATGCCCAGCAGCAGCGCCGGCGCAAGCGCATACATGAATTGGCGCAACAAGGCTTTGGCATGATCGGTACTCGCTGGTTCGACATCGCCCAGCACCAAGTCCCAGCAAACCGAGCGGGCCTGAATGTCTTGCGGAGCCCTTTCGCGCTGGCGGCACTGGATCAGCAACGCCTCCCCCCGGCCCGAAAGTGGGGCTTTGAAGGCCGTACCTGCGAGTGAATAGACTAAAGCTGTGCCGCCCTCGGGAAAGCTGACTTCAAACCGCAGTTCCTCGAGGCGTTTGGGTATGGTCAAGGGATCAAGTTTGAGGTCTGCAGGCACCTGATCAAGATCATAGATGATTCGGTCGAAGGTATGCTGCCCCTGCCATCTACTGGCGAGGTCGCGGATTTCTGCCCCCCGACCTGACATTGCAAGTGCAAGCAGGATGCCATCTCCAAGATCATGCTTAACGAGCGGGCCGAAAGTGCGCTCAAGCGCCGCTGCCAGCGGCATCTTGGTTTCCCCAACGGCAGGCAGAACGACGGCGTCTTCCCGGATATTGAGTAAAGCGGCATAGCGCCTGTCGAGAAGGGCAGCGGATGCAAGACCGGCGGCGTCGTATGCCACGGCATCTGACCTCACGAAGCGGTCGTCGGCGTTTAGAACGAGGAGATCTGCTGGAAGATAGCCAGCGTTGTCGCCCAAGTTCGCAACATTGGCCTGGAAAGCAGCGAGATGCAGGCGGCGTGCCACCTGTTCATGCACGCGCTCCTCTGCCAGCTCGGCGAGGGCGTTCATCTGAGTTACGATTGTCGCAGTCTCTGGGGCGCGCAAGGCTGCGGCTAGAGCGATCATCTCGGGATCGGAAAAGTCTTCCCTTAGAGCCGAAGCGAGCAACGACCACACGCCCCCGTTTCGGGCATCCGCCCCGAGCATTGCTCCGGTTTGTGCTATGCGACGCAGGTCGGGAAGATGACTAGCTGCATCAAGGCATAGACCTGCGATACCGGATTCGCCCAAGGTTTTCAGCGCCATTGAGAACGAAGCATGCTTGCTGGGCAAGATGTTCTCCAAGCGCACACGTACGTTATCGTCGCGTAAGCAGGTTGGAAGTTGACTGGATTTCAAAAAGCTGCCGCAACCGCCAGCCAGCTCAGTCCAAGCCTGTTCAGCGTCAAGCGGCAAATCCAGTACTTGCAGGGGCCTCCATGCCTGTCCCTCAACGCCGATCCACGCCGCCTCCGCCAGCATTTCAATCAGGTCGACGGCAACACCGCCGGGTCCCTTGAGTACATCACAGATTTCTGCGGTGAACATCTCCGGTTGGGGTGCTGCGAGTGCTGAGCGGATGATCGCTTCTGGCCCCCATTTCTCGATCAGTAGGTTCTGCCGAGCGCTAGCGGCTTGATCTGGCCAGAGATCGGCCAGCCTAGCAAAGCTGGCGAGGCTTGCTGGAACCTGCGAGCGCTGGCCGCGGAACAGGGCTATCGCCGGATGAAGTGTGTCTTCGCCGAGACAGCGGTTGAGCGGTAGGTACTTCAGAACAGTATCATCAATGTTCGAAGCGAGCAGAGCCTGCGCAGTCGCCGCGTCAATGTGTGGCAGTGTTCCCTCGGAACACGCATCGTTCAGCCACTTCCCCAACAATGCAACATCCAAGGGTTTGAGGCCAATTTTCGCGCGAACTTTGTGAAGCTCCTCCGCAGTAGCCGACGAAATGAGGCGCACATTACGGTTCGGACAAAGACGATCGACTAGCCCATCAAGCGTATCGCCGAAGCCGGTCAACTCGACGAGTTCTACATCGCCGTCTAGCTCGGCATCCTGTGTGACGAGCCGCCGCAGTACCTCGGTCGGGGCATTTTCACGAAGCAGTTCTGCAAGCTCACCGCACTTGCCTGGGTCACCAAAGCTCTGTGCCCGTTGAAGGACGGCCACTAAGCTTTCCTTGCGTTTGGCCGACGCGCAACCCTCGATCCCTCCATCGCGCAAGTCCAGCTTATAAATGGCTGGTGCAGCAACCGCCTCAGCCAACAAGTCCAATTCCTTGTTGGGCGCTGGGTCGAAAAGCAAACCATTGTTTTGCAAGGTAATGACTGTTTCCAGCGACAGGCGTTCTGTCGCCGCACTTTGCATTTGACGGGCTGGAATGACCTTCAGGTATCGTCCCGTATCGTTTCGCGCGAGCTCGTCGATTCGCGGGCCGTGGCGCAAGACGTGAAGCACCATTGTCGCGGCTTGTAGGCTCACTTGCCCACCTTGGAGCAGCAAAGGCTCCAGAGCGCTGAGCAAGGCTACGGCGTTGCTAAGGTTTATAGTTGGCTGCTGCGCTACGGCGGCGTCCAACCAGATCGACTTCACTGGCAGGGCCTGATTAGCCAGCGCGGCCATTACGGACCGGTTCTCGACCGATGGCGGAAGCAAGAGCAACTGTTCTGGCGGCAGGTGCCGAACGATGGTCTTGAGGCGCTCTGTCGGAGCGAAACTTGAATCAGGGTCGGCACAGGCCAAGCGCAATTGATCGGCCAGAGCCTCACGGGTCTGCGGGCCTCCTTGGCCTTCCAACAGCGCGCCCATGGTCTCCGCGACCGGGCCTCTCGTAAAAGTCGCCGGGCCAGCTTTTCTCACAAGCTCTGCGAGTTCTCCGTCAGGCCAGAACGGTGGGGCTTCTGCCAGCACCGAACCAAAGCAGAGCATCAACCGCCGAGCGATGCACCAGGCTTCCAGATCTTGGATTGCCTCCTTTAGCCGCGGGAGCGTGGTCGCAATGCCCACTGGCACAGGACGCAGTGCATCAGCCTGCACCACCTGCCAGTCGGGTGGCCTTTGGCCAGTCGAGCACCGCGCAAGTGCCCGTCCGCAACAAGCATCAGCGCCATACTTCATCCACCACTGGTGGCGGGTGGCGCTCAAGGCACGGACCACTGCATAACGTTCCTGATCCCCGTTCAGCGCAGGGAGAGCATCGGCTAGGGCATCCAGAACGAGAGGGAGGGTTGCTTCGCGTCGTAACGCATCGTTCCAACGTGCTTCTATGTGATCGTCTTGTCGTAGCGTTTTGCGGTCAGAAGACACGAAGAAATAGCCATGTAGGACGAGCTCGATGTCCTGATTTCCAGCATCAAGGTCCAAGGACTCAAGCGGCTCTCCAAGCGGCAGGTAGACAGCGTTTCTGACCGTCAGCCGCGCCGGGATTTTCTCGGCCTCCTTCCGGCACACAATCACTGCACCGTGAGGATCAGCCTTTGGCGGGATGGGCTTGTGATCCAGAGTGTAATCCGGCGTCCAACCGGGCTGTTCGAGTAAGCCTTCTGCGAAGCCCTGGCGCGCCCATTGTTGCCGGCCTGAAAAAGAAACTTCTCGTCCAACCCCAGTTACCGCGCCAGCAATCACAGTTTCATGCACTGTGGTGTCGGGGCCTGCCAATCGGCGGGCACCCTTGCTTAAGTTGATTAACCGCTCGACGCCATTTCGACGAACTATGCGCACGGTCTCAAGCTTGCGCAGACAGCACAGGGTAACGGACAATTCCTCCCCGGCCAATATATCATCTATGGCGGTGTCCGGATCCCAATTGCTTTCGGATAAACATGCCATCGGGCCTGGACGCAATTTGGTCGTTCGCAGTGGCAGAAACAGGACCATTCCTTGTGATCCAGCGATCACTTTGGCCGCCTTGAGAAGGACCTCTTTGTCTTGAAGTGTCAGTGCTTGCCATTCACTGCTGGCGGTTTGGGCTTCTGGCATGCCCGCCCAAGGGTTCATTAGCAAAAGATTCGGTTTGTCTTCGTTGTCCGTTACCCAGCCCAGCGCGAAAAAGGCATCGCACAGGTGATAGACAGACTTCTGCCCCAGCCCAAAACGTCCTACTGCGACACGCTCATCGGCCTTACTTCCTCCGCTGGCCAGAGTGATGCCATCCATGTGCTTCGCTAAGACCACTCCATTATTGGCAACCACAAGCCCAGGGGCGCGCAAAAGGGGATTTGTTGCTTCGCTAAAGCCGTCATGCGCAACCAGCGCCAAAGTGGTGGCGCCTGCATCATCAGCATTCTGCAGCAGCTCTTTGAAGATAGTGAACCCGGAGCCGTAACTCTCACGAAGGTTCCGCTGTAGAGCTTTGATGTCGCTGGTGACCGTGTGGACAAGTCCGGTCGACCTAAAATTCATCTCTTCGCCGCCAAATGCAGCTTGTTCTGCCGTAGTCATGCCAAGCTTTCCTCAGCCTGATATTGAATTGAAACCAAACCGGTCACGCTAGACGAGTTTCGCAAGGTACGGGTCCTCTAGCATATTGTCGTGAAATACTTCTCGGCGCACCTGTGCGCGTGCCGAGTGCGGACTACTTGGCAACAATGTCTTCGACTGGAGAACCGGGTCAGCAAGCGGCACCCAGATAGCAGAGCTTTCGTCGTCACGAAGTGGCTTGGCCCCGTCATTCAGGGCCCGGATCGCGCAGATGCAGCAGACAATCGCGTCGATCATGTCCTCCTGCGCCTTCAACTGCTTGGGGGTTAAGTCGAAAGTGCTGCAATACGCTTCAGACCCTTGGAGATAGGGTTCGAGCACTGCTCCAATCGCGCTCCATTCGCCGGACAAAAGGAGACGGCGATGCGCCGGGCTTGCCTTGGGCCAGTATGAGCGCATCTTCCCGACCTTGTAGGGCAGGCGTTTTGGTTCGTCGCACAGCTCCACCAATGCCGGATGCGGATAGACTTCGATCAAGCCGGGAGTGGTGATCTCGCTAATGCACAGGCCATATCCCGCGTCTTCGAACTCTCGCCGGAGGCGGTCACTGATCGGACCTGGGCGCGACGCACTGGGGGTGTGCGCTGCACACCATTTCGCGCCGTAGGCACGAGAGATTGCTTGGTCCGACCCGCGCCGGCTCGTAATCCGTTTCAGCGCCATGGGCATGTCGATCGCCACCAGATCAGGTGCATTACCTGCGAGCGCGCTGGTTGCGGCAAGTAGCTCATCAGCGCAGGCCACACCTCCCGACGCCTTCTCGGGGGAGGGCTGCCCATGAGCTTCGGCGAGGAAGTGAGCGACAGACGGCCATGCGCCCTTAAGCTGCCATCCGTTTTCCTCTTCGATCGCCACCGCAACCCCAGAAGCGTTTTTCTGAGTCCACGCCGCATCTATTCCGAGCACTGTTCGCATTGCCCTGTGGCTCCTCCGAAGACTGTCAGTGCGCCCGGGCTATTGGCTCGAGCCCGTCAAACCCCACCTCCAGGCCATGCCCGCGCCAGAGCAACCCTTGCGAGTCCTTGAGCCCGGCGAAGGCGACAGATGCGAAGTGGCCACTCCCGCTTATGTGCGCGACGTTCCTTGCGATGGCGTTGAGGTTGGCGGGGGTGCGGGCTTTCTGGTCAGGGAAGCGGGCTGCGCGTACAACCACCCATTCCGGCCCCTTTGCGATGTCGGCGACGAACCAGATGTTCGGATCGACTTGCGGATTTGAGTGCGTAGACACGATATCGTAGCCGCGCCCCTTCAAGTCGTTCCGAACCACCTGCACCGCGAAGTCGAGCAACTCCCAGTCGGTCATTGCGACAGGTTCTTCGGTTACCAACATCGCGGGATTGATGCTTCCGCCGTGCCGCAGGTCGATCAAACCCCAGCCCGGTCGGGCAGGCTCCCACCCCCTCAAGGTTCGGCGCATGGGCATGAGGCAGGGATAGCCGTTCCAGCCTTCTGCCACCAACTCAAGGCCCTCACGGTTCCCTGGCACCTCGGCCTGCTCCTCGACATCCTCCATTCGAAGGAAGAACACTTGGTTACCAAGTCGGAACGAGAGGTGTTCGAGAAACGGCGGGCGCGGGTCGACCTTGAGCCAGCTTTGCAACCCGTCCTCAAAGAAGCTTTGGATGCGATTGCCAGCCGCTTTCCACATAGCGAGGAAATCATCCGAGGGGCCGGCCATCGTGATTTCGTGCATCAGAAAATATCTCCGCGGAATCGGGCTAAGCAAGTACCGGGAAGACTTTCGATCATAGTTGCGACAAATCTGGTCGCCCGCGTCCTTCTGTGTTCCATCATTCGCAAGACGCTAACTGGAAGCATCTGGGAAAACGAGATAAATATTGTCGGATCGAACCTTCTGGCGCAATGATTGCCGCGATGCCGACTACCGATCCGCTCCACCCCGAACGCCTCAAGGACAAACAACGCACACTTCGTGATGGCTTCGCTTTGCCGCTGACCTTGCGCGTGCACCGCGCACTCAGTTGGCTTCTGCGCGCCCATCGCGAGGAGGAGGATCTTGATACACGCTTCATCCACCTGTGGATCGGGTTCAACGCCGCTTATGCTGGGGATCTCGAGCGCGCGCTAGATAACGATGAGTGGGCAGGGAGTAGGTCCGGCGTTGCCAATGAGCGCCAACGCTTTGATGGTTTCTTCCGCGATCTTGTGAGGCTGGATGGAGATGGTCGGCTCTACAAAGCGCTGTGGACGCGCTTCCCTCAGGAAATCCGCATCCTGCTAGACAATCGCTATGTCTTTGCGCCGTTCTGGAAGCACCATGCTGGGCTGCCGGGCGGAGCAGGGTGGGATATCACGTTCGAGGCGGCCAAGCGCGCTGCCAATGCCGCACTGGCGGCCGGCGACACGCCAGTCGTGCTCTCGATCTTGTTCGACAGGCTCTACGTCCTGCGCAACCAGCTGCTCCATGGCGGTGCGACCTGGAACAGTGCCGCCAATCGGTCACAAGTGCGCGATGGCGCTGCGATCCTCGGCCATCTGCTGCCGCTGTTCATCGACCTGATGATGGACAACCCGGATGAGGACTGGGCGATGCCGATGTATCCTGTCATTGAGGATTGAACGACCAATTCTGTCGTGATGGGCTTGTAGGAAACGCGGCATGACGCAAACACGAAACCGCCGTTTCGGCCTCTCCAAATCCAAGATCACCGCCTTCGAGCAATGCCCCAAGAAGCTGTGGCTTGCGACGCACCGTCCAGAGCTGGCTGAGCAGGACGAGGGTGCCGAAGCACGATTTGCGACCGGCAATGCGGTGGGCGAAATCGCCTGTGCGCTCCATCCGGGTGGCGTGATGGTCGATCCGCCGTCGCTTGCCGAGGCGCTGGCCAAGACTTCGGCGCTCATTTCCGGCGGTCACCCCGGCCCGATCTTCGAGGCGACCTTCGAATATGATGGCGTGCTGGTGCGCGTCGATGTGCTCGAAAAGGTCGAAGGCGGGGGCTGGGCGGCAGCCGAGGTTAAGAGTTCGGGCAAGGTCAAGGACTACCACCGCGGCGATCTCGCAACGCAGGTCTGGGTGATGCGCGAGGCGGGGATCGAGCTGAAACGCGCCGCTATCCGCCACATCGATACCAGCTTCGTCCTCACCCGCGAGGGCGATTATGTCGGGCTGTTTACCGATGCCGATCTGCTTGCGGAGCTGGAGGGCACAATTGCCACCCGCCCGGCATTGGTCGCCGAGGCGCGCGCCACGCTCTCCGGCGAGGAACCCGAGCGCGAGATGGGCGATCATTGCAGCGTGCCCTTCGCCTGCGAGTTCGCCGCCTATTGCAGCCGCGACCTGCCGCAGGGCCCGGAATGGCCCGTGACCGTGCTCCCCTATGGCGGCGGCAAGCGCTGGCTGGATCGCGGGGTCGAGGATCTGCTCGATCTGGCAGAAGCCGACCTGAACGACCGGCACGCCCGCATCCTTGCCGCCACCCGCGACGGCATCCCGTTTCACGACGCCGAAGGGGCGCGCAAAGCGATGGCGGGTTGGGGCTGGCCCCGCGCCCGGCTCGATTTCGAGACTATCGCGCCCGCCGTCCCGCGCTGGGTTGGCACGCGCCCCTTTCAGCAGATCCCGTTCCAGTTCTCGCTCCATCTCGAGCGGCGGGGCGGACGGATGACCCATCACGAATTCCTGAGCTGCGACGGCACCGATCCGCGCCGGGCCTGTGCGGAGGCGCTGGTGGAGCATATCCCCGCAGGTGCGACGATCATCGCCTACAATGCGGCCTTCGAGCGCAGCGTGCTGCGCGATCTGGCCAAGGCTTTTCCTGATCTCGCGCCGCGTCTGGAAGAAATGGCCGAGGCGACGGTCGATCTTCTGCCTGTCGCCCGCAACCACTGGTATCATCGCGACCAGCGCGGAAGCTGGTCGATCAAGGCGGTGCTCCCGACCATAGCCGCAGAACTCGATTACGGCGCGCTCGAAGTAAAGCATGGCGGCGATGCGCAGGCGGCATGGTTCGAGGCCGCCGATCCGGCTTGCGATCCGCTGCGGCGCGAGGCGCTCGAAGAAGCGCTCAGGGCCTATTGCGCGCGCGACACCCAGGCGATGGTGGCAGTGGCGCGGGCTCTGGCGGGCAATTGATTGGGGAGAGAATGATGCGAAGACCGGGTTCCGTTTCCGCGCTCGAAGATCTTGGCCGAGTGCGCCTGTCCGAGAACTTCTTCATGCGAGACATGCTCTATTCAGAGATCGCCAATCACTACGGCATACCCAACATTCCCGATGATCCCGAGCTGGCAATCGCGGCGGGAACACGCCTGTGCGAGGACCTTCTCGAGCCGATCTGTGCGAAGTTGGGGCGCATCTCGATCCGCTCTGCCTTCCGCTCCTGCGCGGTTAACGAGGCAGGCATTGGCAAGCACAACTGCGCCCGGAACGAGGCAAACTACGCCGCCCATATCTGGGACCGGCGCGACGCCGATGGCTGCATGGGCGCGACCGCGTGCATCGTGGTGCACAACTTCCTGCCCTACTACGAACGCACCGGTCATTGGCAGGCGCTGGCGTGGTGGGTGCATGATCATGTGCCGGGAAATGCTGGCCTGACGTTCTTCCCCAAGCTCGCGGCTTTCAACATCTCTTGGCACGAGAAGCCGGAGCGCAGCATCTACAGCTATGCCGCGCCCAAGGGATGGGTGACCAAGCCGGGGATGGACAACTACGAAGGCTCCCATGCTGACCAGTATCGGGATTATCTGGTCGAGGCTGGTCTCAACTTCTGATCTTGCGGGGCAACAGCTACGATTGGGAAATTTCCTCCTGGTGCCCGGGCCCGAAAAATCAGACGGTTTATCATTTCGATGACCAAATTTGTCGTATTGCGGAGCGACAGTGGCTCATGAGCAGAAAAACAGGGACAGACGAGTGAGAGAGGCAGAATTCAAGGCTTGGCTGGCAGCGCAAGGCTACGCCGCCTCATCCATTGCCACATGGCGTTCGGATGCGCGCAAGGTCGACAACGCCTATGATTTGGACCAGCAGTTCGATCTTGACGGTGGGGCTTCGATGCTGGCCGAACTGACCTATTCCAGAGCGGATGAGGCAGCCGGTGCTCCCAACCCGAGCAGGCTAGACTACTCGGGGCCGCTCTATTCCAACCTCGCGGACTGCCGCGCAGCTGCCAAGGCCTATTTCCGCTTCCGCAATTCAGAGGCCCGACCTCAAGGAAGGTTCGGCGAGCTCGACCGCGAGGCAGTTCTTGAGGCGGTGGCTGCGTGCGACGCCGTTGCTGACGTCGCGCAATATGTCGCTGGTCTCGAGCTCGGTCAGCCGGCCAAGTATTGGCTGGTTCTTGACGGCAAGCGCTATCCCAGCAAGGCGATCGTGCGCGACGCCCTGGCGAGGCGCGGCAGCGACTGGCTTCCCGGCGGTGCGGAATGCAAGACCGCGCTCGAGCGGCTTGGCTTTGTCGTCATCGACTGGCCCGCACTGCACCGCGCCCGGGATGCATTCCTGCGCCAGATGCCGGATTTCAGCGATTTCCGTGCCGCTGCCGGCGCCTACTGGGATGTGGAGCGCGCATACAAGAATGCTCTGATCGAACAGGCCAAGGCTATCATTGCCCGCGGCGACGATGACCGGGCAGTGGGCGAAAGCCTCTACCGGCTGCTTTCAGTCGGCGGATCTGGCCTGCCGCTCAGCTGGAGGACCCTTTCCGAAGTCCAGAACGCCAATCCCGATCTGCGCGACCGTTTCTACACCGCGCTGGGGGTGCTCGCACGCAGCGATGGCCCGCTCGAAGAAGCTGTCCCTGCCGCGGCGCGCGAGCTTGAAGCGCTGCGTGATGCTGGGATTGCAGGGTTGCGCCGGGGCGAAGTGCTCTCCATTCCGATCACCGTCTGGGCCACGCTGCGCCCCGACCAGGCGAGCTGGTTCAAGATCGCCAAGATCGACGAGATGGGCCGACGGTTGTTCGGCCGCAGGCTGTTCCCCCAAACCGAGTTCCGCGACGCTAACCTCGCCGAATGGCTGCAATTGATGCGCGCGCTGTTCGGGCTGCTCGACAAGGAATTCGGATGGCACCCGCGAGACATGTTCGATGTGCAGGGGTTCATCTGGGTGGCGCTCGGCGATGAGGATGAAAGCGTGCCAGACACGACAGAAACTGGGCAAGCCAATCTCGATCTGGGTGAGGGGCCCTTCTGGTTCCTAGGGGCCGCCTTCGGACGGACCGAGGATCAGCTAGACCGTTTCTTCGAGCAGGGTTTCTGGGAGATCAGCGAGCCCGGGGAGCGGCACCGCGAGCAGGTTCTCTCCATGCTCCCCGGCCAGAGGATCGCCATCAAGTCGACCTTCACCAAAAAGCAGGGGCTCCCCTTCGACAATCGCGGGCGGACCGTATCAGTCATGGCCATCAAGGCGACTGGTACAATAACCGCCAATCCCGGTGATGGTGAAAGGGTCATGGTCGACTGGGACCCGCCATTCGAGCCGCGCGAATGGTACCACTACACCTATCAGCCCACGATCTGGGAGGTCTATCCTGAGAAGGAGCTGGCACGCCACATGATTGCGTTTGCCTTCGCCGGGCAGCCGCAGGACGTCGAGTGGGTGATGTCCAAGCTGTCGAACTGGCGGGATCTCGCCACCTTTGAAGAGGCAGAGCCTGAGGTGGAAATCGAGACCAACGCTCTCGACGCCGATCCTGAGAATATCATTCTCTATGGACCGCCCGGAACTGGCAAGACCTATCGCACTATGGCCGAAGCGGTTCGGCTGTGCCTCGGGCTTGATCGCCGCAATCCTCTGATCGCCGACACTGCCGAGCGAGGTCAGCTGCAGGCGGCCTACCACATCCTTCGCGAAAAGGGCCAAATCGCCTTCGTCACCTTCCATCAGACATTCAGCTACGAAGACTTTGTCGAAGGGCTACGCCCCGTGCCGATCAAGGGCAGTGCTGGGTTCGAATTGAAGGACGAGCCGGGCATTTTCCGGACCATGGCGGAAGCTGCTGTCAGCAGCCCGGAGCAGTTCGTCCTCATCATCGACGAGATCAACCGCGCCAACGTCTCCAAGGTGTTTGGTGAGCTGATCACGCTCATTGAGCGCGACAAGCGGCTCGGCATGCCTAATCCGCTGAGGGTGCTTTTGCCCTATTCCAAACGGGAATTCGGCGTGCCGGCCAACCTCCACATCATCGGCACCATGAACACAGCTGACCGCTCCATTGCGCTCCTGGATACGGCGTTGCGTCGGCGGTTCCGGTTCGAGGAGATGGCGCCGGAACCTGAACTGCTCGGCAAGGTGGATGGCATCGACCTCCCTTCAGTGCTCGCGGCGATGAACCGGCGGATCGAATACCTCGTCGATCGCGATCACCGCATTGGCCATGCGTTTTTCATTGATTGCCAGACCAAAGCCGATGTCGATGCGGTGATGCGCGACAAGGTGATCCCGCTGCTCCAAGAATACTTCTTCGACGACTGGAACCGGCTCGCGGCCGTACTCGGCGAGAAGGACAAGGGCGGCAACTTCCTCACCTGCGAGATTATCGAGGATCCTATGGGCGAGGGCGGGGAGCCGCTGAAGAGCTGGCGGGTGCGCTCCTACTTCGATGAGGGGGCCTATACCCGACTCGTGTCCGCGCGCGCCGCATCGCCCTCCGATCTGGAGGACCAAGCTTGAGCGGGGCGCAGCCGATCTTTCTGCCCGGTGTGCCCGAGGACAAGGTGCGCGCAATCTATGGGCGTGCTGCGGGCAACGAGATCGCCAGCGGCAAGTTCGCCAGCCCGCAGAGCAGTGCGGCGCTGGCGGCAAATGGCTTCGGGTGGTTCCTCGACCGGCCCGGTGATTGTCCGATGTTTCCGCCCGTGGCCGACCTTGGCGGCCCAGTTACGGCGGTCGCGATCGAGCGCGAGCTGCGCTTCCCGTGGAGCGGCGGACGTCATCCGTGGCTCGATGCGGTGGTGTGGACGAACACTCATGTCATCGGCGTTGAGTCCAAGCGCTTTGAGCCCTATCGCGACAGCAAGGTTGCAGAGCTGGCCGAGGCCTATGACCGGGACGTCTGGGGTGAGGGAATGCAAGGCTGGTGCGCCATGCGCGACCTGCTGCGGGCGGAGCCTCGGCGATACAAGCATCTTGATGCCGCGCAGTTGGTGAAGCACGCGCTGGGCCTTGCAACCGAAGGCAATCGGTCGGACCTGTCGCCCGTGCTGGTCTATCTCTACGCCGAGCCGCAGGATGCCTGCCGCAATCCGCAGGAGGCCTTCGTCGCCCACCGCCGGGAGATCGAGGATTTCCATGGCATCGTCGCCGGCAACCGGGTGCGCTTTGCCGCCTGCTCATGGCGCGGATGGCTGGCCTGTTTCACAGGCGAGGCGGCCGATCACGCCCGCGCGGTGCATGAGGCCTTCGCGCCGTGACGCACCTGACGATCCACGAGTGGGGCCATGCCCGTTTCAGCGAGCGCGGGCTCACCCGCGAACATGCCCATGCGCTCCATGCCGCGGCCTGCGAACACCCGCTGGCGCATGATGATGCGACCAATATCCTCGTCCTCGGCCGTGAACGGATCATCGCCCGCCAGATGGTGGGGATGGTCTCGGCCAGGGGATGCAGCCTCGAAATCCTCCCCAAGGTCGATCCTGACACTGCGCAAGGGGAACCCGAGGGCAAGGTGCGCGATCGGCTTGTGCGGATGCTCGACGTCGCCCTCGGGCTGGACCTCGACATCGGCGCCGAAGCCGCGATTGCCCGGCAAAAGAATACCCTCCTTGAAATCCTGATCGACGCCTTCGCCACACGGCTGCTGGCCGAGGTGAGGCGCGGCCTGCCGCGGGCCTATCGTCAATGCGAGGAAGATCTACCGGCCCTGCGCGGGCGGCTCGATGTGACCCGTCAGTTCACCCGCAATGCGGTGCGGCCCGACCGGCTCGCTTGTCGCTTCGATCAGCTGGAGGCCGATACCCCGCTGATGCGGATCATGGCGGCGGCGACTGTGTTCCTTGCTCGTCATACGCGCTCGCTCGGCACCCGGCGCAAGCTTGACGAGCTGCGCCACGCCCTGGCCGATATTCCGCTGATGCCGATCACCCGCCTGCCGTGGCAAGCGGTGCGGATCGATCGCACCAACCGGCGCTGGGAGGCGCTCTTCCGGCTCGCCCGCCTGCTGCTCCAGCGCGACTGGCAGGCCACTCACCATCAGACCAAGGCCCCCGAGGGTCTGACCCTGCTGTTCCCGATGAACGACCTGTTCGAGAAATACATCGCGGTGCTGCTGCGCCGGGCGTTGGCGGGGAGCGGGATCGAGGTCATCGATCAGGGCGGCCACAGGGCTTGCCTTGGCGCTTTCACCGGCGCGCATCTCGACAGCGGCGAGGTGTTCCGTACCAAGCCCGATATAATGCTGCGGCGTGGCCGGGAGATCGTGGCCATCATCGACACCAAGTGGAAGAAGCTGAGCCTCGACCCGCTCGACCGCAAGCACGGGGTAAGCCAGGCCGATGTCTATCAGCTGATGGCCTATGCTAGGCTCTACCGTACGGCCGAGCTGATGCTGCTCTACCCGGGTCTGCCAGGGCAGGGCTGCGCCGAGCGTGCGCAGTTCGGTATGGCGGGCGGGAGCGAGCGGCTGAGGATAGCGACGGCGGACGTCTCGCTGGACGAGAAGGTTCTCGCGGAAGCGCTGCGCGGATTGGTCGCGCCGCCCCCGCTGGTTGCGCCTGTGCCGTCGACGATGGCAGCGGGGTAGGGCGCTCATGGCACGCAACGCAAAGCTCGACCGGCTGCTGACACTGGTCAAAGCGCTTGGGGAAAGCGCCGAAGGTCTGACGCTCGACGAGATGGCTGAGGTGATCGGCGCCAACCGCCGTACCGCCGAGCGGTTGCGTGATCTCATCCTCGTCCATTTCGACCTCGAGGAAAGCGTCGACGACCGCCACAAGCGCTTCCGCATCCCCGGCGCGCTGCCGTCGCCATTCACTCAGCCCAATGTCGCCGAGATTGCAGCCCTGCAATCGCTTGCCGATACGGCGCGAAAGGCAGGATCGGCGCAGACAACGCAACTCGAAAGTCTCCTCCGTAAAGTGCAGGCCGGCCTTAGGCGCGAGATCAAAAGCCGCATGGCGCCCGACCTCGACCCGCTCGTCCGCCTTCAGCGCCACCATGTCCCCGCCGGCCCAATGATCGAACATGCGCCTGAGACCTTGGCGCAAGTGCAGGGCGCGATGATGGCGGGGATGTGCCTCGAATTCGATTACCTCGCCGATGGCGCGGCGGAGCCGAAGTGGCGGCGCGTTATCCCGCTGGGCCTCATCCACGGGCCTGCGACCTACCTGATCGGCAAGATCCCCGGCCGCGATCTTGAGCCTGCACCCTATCGCCTCGATCGCATCACCGAAGCGCGAGTTAGCAATCAGGCAGGCGCGGCGGACGAGGATTGGGACCTCGACCAGTGGATGAGCGCAAGCTTTGGCATCTGGCGCGAAGAAGGCCACGAAATCGTCCTTCGCGTTGCTCCTGAAAGCGCGGAACGCGCGCGCAAGTGGCGTTTCCATCCGCGTCAGGTGATCGAGCAGGACGGCGAGGAACTGGTGGTTCGGTTTTTTTCCGGCGGCTTGCGCGAGATCGCCGAGCACTTGTTTACTTGGGGCGGCGAGGCGCGGATCGAAGGGCCGGAGGAGCTGCGCGAAATGATGCGCGAAAGGCTGTCAGTGGCGGCTCGGGCCGTGGTCTAGTTGTCGCAGATTAGTCGCTGCAATTCGAGCAACGGCGTCTATGATGGTCAAATTATTCAATAACTGACTCGTCGCAACGGGTACACGCTCAGGCAAATCGCTTTGTTTCTTCGTCCCTATCCTCAACCACATCCTTGGGCAGACGAGGCGCGCCGGGCGAGAGCAATTGTCATCTATCCGGTGAACGCCCTAGCCAGTTCCCAACGCGATTAGGTCGTCACAATTTCCATGAGCTTGTTGTAGCTGTCCGCCACACCATACCGCACGTTCGGCGTGGGGCTCTCCTCCGCCAGCTTGGCGAAGAACTTCTTGGCGCAGTTGATTTTTGCCCGCTCGAGGTCTCGAAGCGCGAGCGACGACATCGAGCCCTTGGTTTCCGCGACGAAATAGATGTGCTTCACGGCACCGGCGCGAAAGACTATGGCCCAATCGGGATTGTAGTCGCCCACAGGGGTCGGGATAAGAAAGCCGCGTGGGAGCTTCGCATAGACCTCAACCTCCGCGCTGGTATCCAACTCCCCTACGAAGTCGCGCTCGACCCCCGAATCTGTGATGCAATAGTCGAAGACGTGGTTCTTCAGCCGCTCGGTCGCGCGGGAGAAATCCTGGCCTATCTCAGCTGCGGTGAAGATATCAGCGTCATAGCGCTCATCGATCGGATCGTAGACGAGCTGCTCGATCAGGTGCCCCGCCTTCTGTTCCTTGATCAGTCGCGCCGCCTCAGAAATGAAATGCTCCGGGTTAGCGCGATACTGGTCGAAGATCGCAGGCTCGATGCCGGTGAGGATCTGAGCCACGGTCTGCCGCAGGAGGTCGGTTGCCTCTGAGACTTTGCCCAACAGGTCATACTTCACCGCCGAGCGGGCCGACGCGGCCTGGACGGTTTCGTTGCGCGTGACGCTGAAACCAGTCCCACCCCGCAATTGCTCATCGGTGACCTTGTCCGACTGGATCCCCGTCTGCACGGTGTATTGCAGCTTCGTTACGCGCAGTTCGCTGTTGAGGGCACTGATACATTTCTGGATCAGTTCCGCCGTGTCGAACTCCACGCGGTAGACGGCCTTTCGGTTGATCCGGCTCCAGAGTTCCTGGAAGGCACCCTTGTGAAAATTGTCGTTCAGCGGGTTGCGCTTGGGCTTCCGTCCGTCCTCGAACTTGGGAAGAGCTGCATCGCTGTAGACGCTGTCGATCAGGCTGAAGACCTCAGCCTGGTATGGGACCAGATCGTCATGCAGCACGGCCAAAGTGCCCTCGGCCTTCGCGGTATAATAGGTGTCTGTGATCTGATCTGCGTCGTCGATGTAGTCGTGCTTGATCAGGTAACGGTGAATCTGCGTCGCCATCTGGTCGGTGACAGTCACGGGCCCTTCCGGCGTATGCAGCTGTTTGCCCACGAAGAAGGCTTGGCTGGCCTTGCGCGGCCGGGCGGAGAGGCTTTCGGCGATCTCCTTCTGCAGTCCCGCTACGAAATCGGTGTAGCTTTCGCTCGCGATCACCGAGAGAATATTGATGTCGTGGACGGTCGCGGGATGGTCGAGCCTGTCGCCAAACCGGTCTACGGCCAGTCGGAGACCGCGCCCCACTTCCTGCCTGCGTGAAACCGTGTTTTCGCTGTGCTTGAGCATGCACATCACGAACACGTTCGGGTTGTCCCAGCCTTCCCTCAGCGCGGAATGGGAGAACAGGAACCTGACGGGTTCATCGAAGGAAAGGAGCCGCTCCTTGTTCTTCAGGATGAGATCATAGGCATCGCTATCATCGGAATCCGTTGACCGCGCGCCAACCTCGGGATCCTTCAAACGCTTGGTCTTCTTGTCGATCGAGAAATAGCCATCGTGTGTCTTGGCTACCGGAATCGCTTCGAGGTGCTTGCGCCAGGCAGCCTCATCGAGCGGAAGCTCAGCGAGCACGAGCGCAACAGCCTCGGCATATTCTTCCTCGAACATGCGGGCATATTCGCCGTTCTGATCGTCGCGGCTGTAGTCGCGGTACTTGGCCACCTCGTCGATGAAGAACAGCGACAACACCTTGACCCCTTGGGCGAAGAGCTGACGCTCCTTTTCAAGATGGGCGCGGATCGTTTCGCGGATCTGAATCCGGCGGATGTCCCGCTCCGAGAGGTCACCATAAGCCTCGCCAGCCTTAAGCGTGATCCCATTGGTGAACTCGACGGTGTCGGCGGTGGCATCGATCTGCGACACGACGAAGTCACGGTACTGGTCGAGCCCGCCTGACAGATCGTAGAGGTCATCGCGGAACTTCAGACGTTTCAGCCGGCGCTTGATCGTTCCGGTGGTGTCCTTGATCTCCATCTCCAGACGGGCAAAGGGCCCGCCCTTGCCGCGGCCGACCGTCTCAATCCCCTCGAGATAGAGATAGGCCGTCGTGCCGGTCAGTCCCTTCAGCGCAATACCCCGGACCTGGATCTTCTTCACCAGCTTCTGGTTGTAGGCGTCCAGCGCATCGAGCCGGTGGATCTTGGTGTGCTCGGTCCGGTGCGTTGCCGAATAACGCATGATGAACAGGGGGCGGAACTTGGGAAGCGCTTCGACCGTGGCCTTGCCTTCCATCTTTTGCGGCTCATCGAGGATCAGGATCGGCCGGTTGGCGGCGATCACATCGATCGGCTTGCGTGACTGGAAGTCATCGAGGGCGTCATAGATGCGGCGGTTATCCTTGCCGCTGGCGTTGAAGGCCTGGATGTTCATGACCATCACGTTCAGTCCGGCATCGGACGAGAAGCTCTCGAGCTCGTGCAGACGCTTCGAGTTGTAGATGAAGAAGCGCGCCTTCTTCCCGTAGGTCTCGGTGAAGTGCTCCGCTGTGATCGAAAGCGACTTGGCGACACCCTCGCGGATGGCGATGCTCGGGACGATGATGATGAACTTCGACCAGCCATAGCGCCGGTTCAGCTCGAACATCGTCTTGATGTAGCAGTAGGTCTTGCCGGTCCCCGTTTCCATCTCGACATCGAGATGAAGCGGAGCGGCGGCGGCCATATTCTTGAGATAGGCAGCCGGAGCGGGCACCGCCCTGCCCTTCGCATCCCGCGTGACAAAGCTGGTCAGGGATGGCGATTGTGGGAGATTTTGCCGGCGCTGGACCGCATTGATGTTCGTCAGCAACTGCGCGTCGGTGAGCGCGATATCCGGGTTGCGGAACCCTTCATCGTCAAACGCCTCTGCCTGGTTCCGCTTGCCCGGGTCGATCCTGTAGGCTGGACCGACGCTGAAGGGCTGGCCCGCAAAGCAATCGACCACCGCGTCGACGGCCATGGTCTGGTAGGGCTGAACCTTGAATTTGAGCTTCATGGCCGACGCAGGCCCTTTCTGCATTCATAACTTTGGAAAGAGAATTTTCCGCTGTGCAGAAAGAGGGAAACGACGGAATCCCTTGGACTTATCCGCCCGACCTTTCTGCAAGAGGCCGCAATCATCGCGCATCTCTTTCTGCAAGCATCCATTGCGGCGCCGCCCGCGGACCCTTGTTCACGATCACCCCCTGGCGCCGCAGCTTGGTGAGCAGTGATGTGAGCGAAGCTTGATCCATCGCTCAGATGGCCTTCAGTTCGGTGCCCGGCGAGAGCTGGCGGAAGAGCTGCTCGGCGTTGATGCGATCGGCATCGCGGGCAAAGCTGGTGTCGCGGAACACGGCGCGCAGTGGTGCGCGGGCGGCGATCTCCTTCACCAACTCATCAGTGACGCCGGTGTCGAAACAGGCGATCAGCGCATTGCCATCTACCGAGTAAACGGTCTTGCCATGCAGGGCTTCGCGGTTGATCGGCAGGGTCAGCTCCACACCCCAGTCGATCAGCACCTGGAACAGCAGATCCTCGCCGGTGCGATCAGGCTTTACGCTGTCGACTTGCCCGAAGAGCTCATCTTGGCTCACCTCATCGGGACGGTAGTAAACGTCGCTCATGTTAGAGCTGTCGATCTTCAGCACGCGAAAGCCGACGTCTCGGTTCCAGCCCTCACTGACATTCCCCTTCAAGACCTCCATGCCCGCGCGGCGAATGCGCTCTTTCGTGACTTCGGAGAGCAGATGCTGCCTACCCAACTTAACCAGTAATTTGATGGCGTTTTGCACCGTTTTCTTGGCTGCGCCCGTCGTTGCTGCAGCGGCCTGATCAAGGTCTTCGGGCAACTGCACGACCACAAATTTATAATTTGTGCCTGCGGTCGCATTTGCCGTTAAGACTGCTTCAGCTGTACTCCCAGAACCCGCGAAGAAATCCATAATAATCGCATCAGGATTGCGAGGGGTAACGTAGGCAATGAGTTTTGCCAGTTCTTCATGATCCTTGGGGTTATTAAAGACCTTTCCACCCATCAAATTTCGAAGGTATTTCACAGCGACTTGAGACTGTTTGTAAATCACAGAGGGCCTTACTTGGGTCGCCAGTTCGGTATCACCCTGATCATCGTCTACTTCCTCTAAGAAATCAGAGTCGTCATCCAATTCCTCCGGGATCGGTCGAATGTGGGTCTTGCGCTGAGGAGGATCAGTATGGTCTGCACGGAACTCGACAATTCCACTTTTAATCTTCTCCATCATGGTCTCGTGGGACGAATAGATCCATCCCCGCTCCGGGACGGCACAAGGTTGTTTGGTAACCGGGTGGATGACATCGTACCGTGGACCATCTCCTCCTGGCCACGATATGTTATCATCTCGCCAAGGCCCATTTTTGTCTATGCGTTTGTATCGCGACCATTTTTTAGAGGGGTGAGATTTAGGCAATTCTGCAAACCACGCGCTTAATTCATTTTCCATTAGACTAAAATTGTCACCATGGATGCCGCGCAGGCGTAAAAATTCATCCCAAATTTCTTTAGCGCCAGGCTTTTCTTCGCGCCAAATTTCGCCTCGCTCACGCAGCACTAGCTGATTGCGTGCATACACAAGCATGTACTCATGGCCGAGTGAAAAGAATTTCGCGTCGTTCTTTCGGCCCTTTTCCCAAGTCAGCTGGGCAATAAAGTTCTTCTCACCGAATATTTCTGCGCAGAGCTGCTTCAGGGCAGCCTGTTCCACATCGTCGATACTGATGAAGATCAGACCGTCCTCTGCTAGCAGGTTTCTCGCAACCTTCAGGCGAGAGTAGATCATAGTGAGCCAGTCGGAATGGTACCGCCCCTTGGTTTCAGGATTAGCTACCAGCAGACCGCCGTCGGCGTCGCGCTGCTCAGTAAGATTCTCGTACTGGGCCTTCAAAGACGAAAACTTATCTCGATAAATGAAGTCTTTGCCGGTGTTATAGGGTGGATCGATGTAGATCAGCTTTACCTTGCCAAGATAGCTTTCCTGAAGGAGCTTCAGCGCATCGAGGTTGTCGCCTTCGATGAAGAGGTTCTGGGTGGTGTCAAAGTCCACGCTCTCCTCGCGGCAGGGGCGGAGGGTCTTGGCGATCGGAGCATTGGCGGTGAGGAGTGCTTCGCGCTTGCCGGGCCAGTCAAGCCGATAGCGCTCCTGCGGGCCCTCGACGATATGATCCGAAAGCGTCTGGCGCAGCTGATCGAAATCCACGGCGAGCCGGATATTGCCCTGCTCGTCGGCGGCCTCTGTCACGCAATCAGGGAAAAGGGCGCGGATCTTGGCAATGTTGTCCTGAGACAGGTCCGGGCTGTGCATTTTCATCTTGTCCATGGCCCAAATTCCTAGCGGCCACGACAGCTTTTGTCGAACAGTCAGCGGCACTTGATCGGCAAATTTGGATGGGGCAGCCATGGGAGCATCCCGCCCAAAGGGTGGATGCCGATACCCCCGTAGCGGCTACGCCAGCGTCCACCGTCCATTCAATACAATCAGCCCCTTAGTTCCCCGAGCTTTGCTTTCGCCGCCCGAAGCGCCGCATTCACCTCAACCTTCCGGTTGAACTGCTTTTCCCTCGCCAGAGCATTTTCAAGGCGCGTGATCTCACGCTCAATCTGTGCGGCCTCTTCAGCCCGGGCGACACGCGCTGCAATCGGCTCGTCGTCGCTTCGCTTAGGCGGTAGCAGAGGCTCGAGCAGCCGTGCATAGAGCGTGCCCATGTCCAGCGCGGTGGGCAGAGCCTGACGCGGTGCGTCCCCCGCTTCCCAAGCCGTGAAGGCGTGCGTTGCGGTAACCCACTTGCCCGCCTCCGCCTGGCTTGGGCGCTTCCACGCCATTGCCATCCGAGTGCGCCCGGCATGGTTGAGTTCGAGGATCAGAGGCCGCGGAATGGCCTTCTCGATCGCCACCAGAACTGCCGGTTCGACGTCGGGCGTATGCAGGTCGATCGCGATGACCGCTATTTCCTCGACGTCTGCCGAAGGTCGTAGGTTCAACCGATCCGCACGAAGCACGTGGGTCCACTCCATGCGCTCGACCTGATCGACGAATTTGGCCTGCATCGCGCGCGGGACCTGCGCGGCGCCGTATATCCGGCTTTTCGGGATCGCGCGGCCAAATGCCGTACGCGGCGGCCACGCATAGAGGGTCACGATGCAGCTCCGGCCTCTGCCTGCTCCACAACGACGAAGGCGATCAGTTCAAAGTCCTCAAGACCGCGGATGGTGTGGGAGAGCGCAGTGGTGGCACCGGCCGAGAAAAGGCTGTCGAGATCCCGCTCCTCCTTGGCGTCAATCATGGCGCGGATAGCGGCGTTGAGAAGCTGGGAGGGCCCGCTCATGTCCTGTCCGTCGGCCGTTCGGGCATTGAAGGGCCGGAATGCTGGCGGAACCGGGGCTGTCACGCCTTTGGCCGCAGTCCGCACCAGATCGAGCAAGCGCTTCACCTGGGTCTGATCGGCGACGACGCTCCCATCATTGCCCATGTAGATCAGATAGTAGGGATGCAGGCGGTTCTGTCGGTTTGCCGAAGCATCTCCGCCCACGGCCTTCAAAGCAAAGATAATGCCCGGCTCCAGGCCCTTGGCTGGTTCAGCCGGGACCACCGCATGAAGCCCTTTGGGTGTCGATGCGAGATCCCCATGCTCTTTCACGTAGTTGAGCAGGTCCATGCGGAAATCGTTCAGCCCCAGGTCCGTGATCGAAATGCCGGTGCGGACATCCTCGAGCTCGATGACCTCTTCCTGCAGCCGGCGCAGCTGTTCGCGGCGATAGGCCGTGTCGCTGGCCTTGGCGGTCAGCACATTGTCATCGCCGGTCGCGGTGACGTCGGCGATGATCATGCGGTTTTCGACGCGCTCCTTGAGCTTGATGTAATCGTCGAGGGTGATGTCCGGCCAGTAATTCGCCAGCTGGATCTGCGCATTGGGCGAGCCAATGCGGTCGATCCGCCCGAACCGCTGGATGATCCGGACGGGGTTCCAGTGAATGTCGTAGTTCACAAGGAAGTCGCAGTCCTGCAGGTTCTGGCCTTCCGAGATGCAGTCGGTGGCGATCAGAATGTCGATCTCACCCGGCTCATCGGGCATGATGGCCGCCTTCTCCTTTGAGCGCGGCGAGAAAAGGGTGAGCAGCGTCTGGAAGTCATATCCCTTGCCGAGCGTGGATTTTGGGGCGTCCGACCCTGTCACGCGCCCGGTGTGAAGGCGGTGCTGCGCCAACATCTCCGCGGCGATCTGGTCATAGAGGTAGTGCGCCGTGTCAGCGAAGGCGGTGAAGATGATCACCTTGCGGTTGCCTGGGTTGATCGGCCGGTCCAGCTTCTCGCCGATCAGGCTCTTCAGATGCTGAAGCTTCTTGTCATGGTCAGGCGTGATGCGGGTCATCTCACCCAGAAGGGCATCGATCAGGGCGAGATCTGCTTCAAGATCATGTGCGAAGCCGGGCACGTCCATGTCCGCAAGATCGATCCGGACCTTGCCGCCGACACGGTAGGCCCCGAAACCCTCCAACTCATCGTCTTCAGCCTCGAGTGTTTCGATGTCGTCAGCATAGTCGACGATAGAACTGGCGCTGCGGCCTGAGCGGTAGTCCTCAACCACCTCCAGCGTCTTGCGGATGTTGTCCGCCAATGAGCCCAAGGTCAGCCGGAATGCATGGATTGAGCTTTCAAGGCGCTTCAGCAGGTTGACCGTCATCAGGGCCTGCAGGCTCTTGTCGCGGTCAGCTTGCCGCAGCTTCCCACCACCGCTCGACACATCCGTGTCGTAGAGCGCCTCATACTTGGCAAGGCGGCTCGGCAGGATGTAGCTGGTTGGCGCATAGACCGAGAGCTTGAGCAGCGTCAGCTGCGCAACAATCTCGTTGAGGTCCATGGCGCCAGGCACATCGGTCAGCGGCGGCCGGAAAGACAATGGCTTCAGGCGCTGCGGGAAATGGCCGATGTCGGTCATGTCGTAGAAGGTCGTGATATGCTTGCGTGACCGGGCGATCGTCACGCTGTCGAGCAGCTCGAAGAAATCGAAATCGAGTTCTGTCAGGATCGTCTCCGCGGTCCTTTGCTCGGGCGGCAGTTTGGACCAGCGATTGAAGGCAGCCTGTGCCCGGCGGAAGATCTCCTCGACGCTGGCGGTGGTATTCAGCTTCTCCGACAGCGTGTCTGAGTGACCCTCATAGGCCAGGGCCAGCTGGTTGCGCAGATCATTGAACCGGTTGTTCACGGGTGTCGCGGACAGCATCAGCACTTTCGTCTTCACGCCGGCCCGGATGACCTGGTTCATGAGTTTCTGGTAACGGGTCTCTTTCTCCTTGAACGCATCGTTGTTCCGGAAATTGTGGGACTCGTCGATCACCACCAGATCGTAGTTGCCCCAGTTCACCCGGTTGAGCGGAATGCCGTTCGATGAGCCCGAGGTGCGAGACAAGTCCGTGTGGCACAGGACGTCATAATTGAACCGATCCCGGGCGAACGGATTGGTTTTCAGGTTGGTGTTATAGTTCAGCCAGTTATCGGTCAGCTTCTTCGGACACAGCACGAGAACCGAGCGATTGCGCAGCTCGTAGTACTTGATCACCGCCAGGGCGGTGAAGGTCTTCCCCAAACCGACGCTGTCCGCCAGGATGCAGCCGTTGAAGGTCTCGAGCTTGTTGATGATCCCGGTTGCCGCATCACGCTGGTAGTTGAACAGCTTCTGCCAGACGAGGCTCTCCTGATAGCCCGTCCGGTCATTGGGCAGCACGTCCTCGTCGATATCCTCCAGAAATGCATGGAAGATATTGTAGAGCATGATGAAATAGACGCGTTCGGGGGAATTCTCCCGATAGACCGAGGCGATGTGGTCGCAGATCGCCTCGGTGACGTCTTCCACGCGCGACGGGTCGGACCAGATGGTGTCGAAGAGCTGGATGTAGCTCTGGGTGTGCATCGCCTCGTCGAAGCGGTTCACGAAATTCGACACAGCGTTGCCCTGAGCATAGCCCAAGTCGACTGCCGTGAAGCCAGACAGCGGCATGTAGGCGACGCTGGCCGGCGCACCGTCAACCGCAAGGAACTGCTGCATTGGGGCCGAGGACGCATTGGACTTGAAGCGCGCCTTCTTCCGAATCCACTCAGCGCACTCACGCGCGATCGCACGCTGGGTCAGCCGGTTGCGGAGCTGAATCTCGAACTCCGTCCCGGAGAGACCGGCAACCCTTTTGGATTTCGGGATGAAGAACTCGCGGCGCTCACGCGTCTTTCCGTCTGTCGCACGCTCGGCAGTGAACGTCTGCTCGGTGAACAGAAATTGCAGCTCTTCGATCTGCTGAAGCTCCTTGCGCAGAGCCTCGAACGCGAAAATGGAGAAGCTTGATGCGGCAATGCGGAGCCGCTGGCCGCGCTTGATGTCTTTCTTGAGCGCGTCCCCGAGCAGAACGTTGATGTTGTCGATTATCTGCACGGTTTACAGGATTCCTCCAATTCAGGACTGCATAAACCACGAAATCGATTGATGAAACAGGTCAGCGGCCTTCCGCAAAAAGCATGACGAGCATGCAGCCTCAACGCCAACGCAAAACCGTCTTGGTGGCCAGCATAGCTTGAGCGAGGTCTCGACCATCTGAAAGCCTGCAACTGGCAACGACACGGCCATAGCTCTGCCCGTCCGCTGTACATCGCATCGCTGGCGCTCGCACGATGATGTGACCGGTGTCGCGCTGGCCCTTCGGTCCACCTAGCAAACGAACCAAGGCATCTCTGGCCGCCACTGCAGAAGACGACGGGCATGGGTGCCCTCGCGAGCAGGTCCCATCCATTTCGCGGGCTGCGATGCCGGCGATCCGGATCTTCGGCCCCTCCTTGCACCAGATCGGGCCATCTCCATCCCAGACGGCAACGGGCGTGCAGACAAAGGTTGCAGCTGAGACGAGCGCAAGAAATCCCATTAGTCGTGTCCTGTGCTGGCAGTGGTCAGCTTATGCCGCCTCGCGTCCTTGCTGGTCGCGATTGTCGTTGCCGGGTCGTGCCTTTCGAGATGCTCCCATGGAAAGAAACGCGCACAAACGCTCCTCATCCTCTGCCATCCTGTATTTCGGGTCATGGAGTAGGTCGGCCCGCACAGGCTCAAGCTTTGCCTTCAGCTTTCCTGTTCGATCGTCGCGATACAGCGCCTCTTTTGTTCCAAACCTGCGTAGCATGTGGCCGAAAGCGAGAAGCAGCTCGGGATGCTGGTGGATGAGATGATGGCCTAGCTCAGCGAAGCTCTTGTAGCCGAAGCCAACCGGCCTTCCCGCCCTTGCGCTCTCGATGAGATGGACGATGCGCGTAGCCGTAAGCAAGTCCGGGTATTCCCCGTCCAGACCGTATCCCATGGAACGAAGGCGGTCATTGAGGAGAGCCCATTCCTGATTTCGAGGCATGTCATCGTCATCGCGTGTGGCATTGAGAACGAACCGAAGCACTTGCTCGCTCAGCTCGTTCTCCCGGTCTTCTAGGGCCTGCCTTGCGGCGGCCTCGATAGCTGCGATCCTTTCCAAGTGGGCTGCTCTGAGTTCTTCGCGGAGCCTTGCTACCTCCTGGGCATAGTCGAAGACGATGATGGTCTGGCTGTTCACATCAACCATGACCTCATCCCACCGGACCATTCGCTCAACCCACTCATCGACGATGTCATCGCCCTGAAGGAACGGTTTGCGGTACCAGCATGTCATGATGAAGGCCCCTGCCGCCTCGGACGCTGCTGCCGTGGTTTCATCGACAACGAAGATATTGGAGTTGTTCCCGAAGAGGATGTCGTCAACGGTCATGCGACGATAGCTCGGATGGAAGTACGGCAATACCCAGACGAGCGCAGCCCCTTCGGCACGATAGAACTCCTTCCGGCTCAGCACGACGTCCATGAAGGTTGTGCTCAGCTGCACCTCAAAGGCCAGTCTGTGGGTGTCTGTCCGCGCCGAAACGTCAGGTCGGCGGAGGCCGCAGAGACCTTCGCTCGCTCTCCAGGTCCTTTCTGAGGCCACATCCTTGAACCGTGGATCGGCCGAGAGGCTCCGCAGAAGAAGTTCCTTGACCCGCTTGTGCGCGCTGCTCTCCTGGGCGCCGCGGTACTTCATGGCCCTGATATCGGCTTCGCTCAGATCCGTCCGCGTGACAGCCGGACACGAGCCATTTTCATGGCGATGCCGAAAGAAGAACCGCTTGGTCGTGCTGCAAGCCAAATAGACCGGAACACCGCACGTCGCGCAGACGAAGCGTGCTTCCTCACGTTTGACGAGCGCCTTAAGTCTTTGGCGTAGCAGAATTGCGCGCTCATACCGGAATGCCCGGATCAACCGGCGGACATTGAGCACATGCCCAGTTCGCGGGTTCCTGACAGCGTCAATCTCGGGCTTTGTCACCGCCGATGCCCATGCCAGCGGATCGACGGTCGTGTTTCCAACCATGGCCATTTCCTTTCCTTGTGGCAGCAGACTCCCCTCGCCCGGGATGGCTAACAGCGCTCCAATCGCGCACCCGCCTGTTTTAGCCCCCAGCGTCGCTCGACATAGAATTCGAGCGACTTGCGGACCTCGAAGCTCAGAACTTCCTGCGTGAACCCATATTCCAACCGGACAGCGGCCTGCTGCTCTTCTGTAAGGCTGCTCAGCGGCCGAAGCCGGACTTCAACGAACTCTTCCCAGTCAGCATCGCGCGGAACGTCTTCGCCGACCGGTGCCACATCGAAGGTGCTATCGGGATGGACCCGAACCGGAACATAATCGCGCCATTCGCGGTGGTGGAAACTCCACGCCCGAACGTGCAGGCGCTCGCCGTCGGAGGCAAAATGCGCCGGTGCGATCCATTGGTTCTGACGCAGCCCACTCGACATTGACACATAGCCGATCTCGATCTTCTGCCGCTGCTCGACCGCCTGCCATAGGCGACGCATCACAAATGGGGGGCACTGCCGGGCCGGTGATGGAAGAATAGAAAGGCCGCTCGATGTGGGATGGCCGACAAACTCATCCGGCGAGCCTGCATCCTCCATAAAAGGCAGGCCGCGATGGTGGGGGTTGGCAACATAACACTTTCGGACCGTGTCATAACGAGGCTTCGGCTCTGCAACCCGCTCGAGATATTCCCTCAGATCGATTGCCGCCTGCGGAGACGAAATCCCGAAACGCTCGATCAGGTCCTTCCGGTTCACCTGCCCGCGCCATGTGAGGCACCGGTCGAGATAGACCAGGCGGGCGAGCATTGCTGGCTTGAGTGCAGGATCGTCCATGTCCGAACCCTACTTGACGAGCTGCCGCACGTCTATATAAATTTTATATGCACTTGGATTCGAGGACAGAATAATGCGCATCTTGCACACCAGCGACTGGCATCTGGGCCGCCAATTTCATGGCCTGTCCCTCGATGAAGACCATGACCACATTCTCGTCCAGATCCTCGCGGTGATCGATGATGAACGCCCCGATGTCGTGATCATCGCCGGCGACATTTTTGACCGGGCGAACCCGCCGCAGAACGCGATAACCCGCCTCTCGCAGTTTCTCACAACCGTGCGTGCAGCGTCCGATGCGGCGATCGTTATCATCGCGGGCAACCACGATTCCGCCGCACAAATCGGTGCGATGGGCGTTCTTGCAGATGGCGGCGCGGCGATCGTGCGCGGACCACTGGATGAAGATGAGCGACCGCTCGTGGTTTCCGATGCGCATGGGCCCGTGGCCATTTCCGCCCTGCCCTTTGCCTTCGAATACGCCGCCCGCATGTGCTTCGAAGACGACGGCATCGCCTGCCCGGCAGATGTCATCCGGGCCCAGCTTGCCAGCGCTCGCAAGCACGTGGCCGAGGGAATGCGTTGGGTTGTCGTGGCCCATACCTTTGTCGACGGCGCAGCAACCAGCGAAAGCGAGCGTCCGCTCACGCGCATGGTCGGCGGGATTGAGACGGTATCGGCGGCCGCCTTTGAGGGCGCACACTATGTGGCCCTTGGGCACCTTCACCGCCCGCAACCGGTGGGACTGGGTCACATCCGTTATTCCGGCGCACCTTTGGCATTCGGGTTCGATGAGGAAGGTCAGCAGAAGTCGGTCAGCCTGATCGACCTTGCGGCCGACGGCACTGTCACGGTGGCCGAAGTGCCGCTGCGGCCGCTGCGTCAGGTGAGAACCATCCGAGGCAAGCTGCTCGAGCTGCTCGCGGCCACGGAAGTGTCCAACGACATCATCCGCGTCGTTCTTACGGACGACGCCCCGCAGATCGACCCGATGAAAAGGATCAGGGCATTCTATCCCAATGCCGTTCAGCTCTCCTACGAGCGCAACGAGCGACCAGCAGAGCTCCGCCTCGAGGAGCAGCGCGCTGCCATTGATGACCCGCAGACGCTCTCCTCCGCATTCCTCGAGTTCATCCGTGGTGAGCCCCTGTCGGAGGCGGAAGGGCAGATTGTGGCCTCCACGCTGCAATCCTTCGCTACGATGGAGGAAGAAGCATGAGGCCCATCAAGCTCACCCTCAGCGCTTTCGGTCCCTATGGCGGCGCGGAGACGATTGATTTCCGCGAGGCGACGGATGCCGGCCTTTTCGGGATTTACGGTCCAACCGGATCAGGAAAGTCGTCGATCTTCAGCGCGATTTCTTTCGCCCTGTTTGGCGAGGGGGCAAAGGAGGAGCAAGGCATCGGTACGATGCGCTCTGACTTTGCGCCTGAGGATCTGCTGACCGAAGTGAGCCTGCAATTCGAACTGGGCTCCAAGCGATATTATGTCAGGCGTCAACCTGACCAGGCACGGCCGAAGGCGCGAGGCGAGGGTCACACCATGCAGCCACACGCTGCCTGGCTGTTCGACGTATCGGACGTCGCAATCGATGATGTCGGTCCGGATAACTCGGGCGTTCCGATCGCAGAAAAGAAGGTCGGCGCCGTCCTCAGCCACGTCGAAGGTCTTCTCGGCTATGGCGCACAACAGTTCCGCCAGATTGTCCTGTTGCCGCAAGGGAGGTTCGAGCGTTTCCTAGTGTCGAACAGCAAGGACCGGCTCGAGATTCTGCGGGAGCTGTTCGACGTCTCTCTGTACCGCCGGCTCACCGAAAAGCTCAAAGCCGATGCCGCGAACATCAGACGCGAGATCGAAGACGGCTACCGCTTACACGCAAGCCGCCTTCAAACCGAGGGCTACAGCAGCTCGGACGAGCTCGCCGACGGCATCGCCTCGGCACTTGAACGGTACGAATTTGCCCAGCTGGCAGTCTCGGAGACAGCGGCCGTGCTCGCTGTTGCCAACAAAGCCTATGCGGCCGCTGAAGAGCAGGAAAAGCGCTTTGTCGAAGTCGAGGCTGCGTCGGCTGCACTCAAGCAGCTCGAGGCACAGGGCCAGACTTTCGAGGTGATGCGAACCCGCAGATTCCAGGCCGATTTGGCGCGGCGCATATCGGACCTCGACGCCAGCGTTGCCGATGCCCAGAGGCGCTACCGCGAAGCGATTGATGCGCACGCCAACGCTGAAGTCGGAGCACGAGAGGCAAGCGAGGCTCTTTCGGCAGCGAATGCGACGCTGCTCGATCTCCGCTCCCGCGATCATGAGATCGAAGACATCACGCGCAAGATCGACCAGCTGAACCGCCACAAGCAAGTTCTGGTGGATGCCGCCGAGCGTCTGGCTGGCCTTGAAGCCGCCGAGGCAGGGCTGGAAAAAGCAAAACAGGCTCACTCTCAAGCCGCCGACGCTGAGGCACAGGCTGCTGATCTCTGCGAAGAGAAGGAGGCGGCGCTCGCGGCGGCCCAAGCCAATGGTCTTGAGCGACAGAGGCTGAACGCAACTCGCGATGGTTTGAAGAGCGAAGTAGATGCAGCACAGGCCTTCGCAAAGGCGGCGCAAGATTTGGAATTGTCGCAGGAAGCCTGCGAGAAGGCATCAAAGATCGCCCGCGACGCACAGGCCCGCCATACCGAAGCGGTCGCTGTAGCCGAGATGCACGAGCGCGCCTTCCTTGCAGCCCAGGCCAGCGTCCTTGCCCAGCGATTGCAGGACGGGCACCCCTGCCCGGTTTGCGGCGCCAGCGACCACCCCGATCCGGCGCATGATTCAGGCGATGCGGGCGCACTCGAAAAGGCGTGGCGCAATGCTCAGGGCGCTGCGCTTGCCGCTTCAAAGGCTGATCGCGAGGCCCAGGCTGCCGCCAGCTCGGCCCGTGCCACGCTCGACGCGAAACGTGCCGTTCTGGACGGGCTCACGGAGCCAAAGCGCGACGTGAGCGAGATCGATGGCGATCTGCAACACGTGCTTGGCCAGATCAGCAGTTTGGGTCCGGACGTCGATATCGGCCTTCTCACCGAGGAACTGGACGGCGCACGCAAGCGCAAGCTGGCAGCGACGGCGGCCCTCCAACAGGCTCGAGACGCGCTCGGTAAGGCAACGACTGCAGAGGCACTGGCCCGGCAGGCGTATGACGAGAAGATTGCATCGGTCCCCGAGAACCTGCGCCAGCAAGACACTCTGCAGACCACAATCGATACCGCCAGCGCAGACGTGAGCAGCCGGAAGCAGGCTCTTGCCGATGCCGACGCGAGGCAGCGCGAGCTCGATGCCCTTGCGATCAAGGCAGCAGCCGCACTGCAAAGCGCTTCGACCGCAGTCAGCGAAACCGGCATCGATCTCGCCGCAAAGCGATCAGCATTTGAAGCCCGCCTTACCGAGCTTGGGATCGCCGAGGCAGACTATCGCGCGGCGATCCCCGACATTGCCGAGATCCCTGCACTGGAGCAGGCAATCGCGGGTTTTGACACCGCCCTTGTTGAAGCCCGCGCGCGGGAAACGATGGCAAGAAACGCGGTCGGCAACGCGCAGCGGCAAAGCCTCGAACCCTACCGTCTGAGCTGCGCGCAAGCACAGGCCGCCGCCGACGAGGCAGCGAAGCAGAGCGCTGCTGCTCAGCAGAAACACCAATCGCTTGTCGAGCTGCAGACCAGTCTGGCAGACCAGCTTGAGAACCTTCAAGCCCTTGAGCAATCGTCTGGCGCGCTGCGAGGAATTGCGGAAGCCTTCGACGGTCAGAACGAGATGAGGACCAGTCTCGAGACATTCGCCATCGGTGCGATGTTCGATCAGGTTCTCGAAGCAGCGAACCTGCGCCTCGATCCCATGACCAGTGGCCGGTATCGCTTTGAGCGCGACACCGTTAGCGTTGGCGGCCGATCCAAGAGAGGACTGGACGTTCGCGTCCATGATATCGAGACCGGCCGCGCTCGCGAGATCATCACGCTTTCGGGCGGCGAGACCTTCATCGCAGCCTTGTCCCTAGCACTCGGGCTGTCCGACATCGTCGAAATGACAAACGGCGCCATCAGGCTCGACACTATTTTCATCGATGAAGGCTTCGGCAGTCTAGACACCGATAACGACGCCGGCACACTCGATCAGGTCCTGCAGGTGCTTCAAAGTATCGTGGGCGAACGGCGCGCTGTGGGGCTCATCTCTCACGTGCCGTTGGTGCAACAGGCTGTTCCCAATGGATTTACTGTGCACAAAGGTGCCAATGGAAGCCAGATCGAAGTAAGGTCGGTATGAAGCCGTAAGGTGAGCCCTTGCTCACTGCGACGGGAATAAATGGAAGAAGCAGGGGCAAATATGACCACAGCGCGACTGTTCGATCTGAACATCGAGAAGATCCTAGAAGCTTGGGAGAGCGCGCATGCGGTCCGTGAACTGATTGCCAATGCGATCGACGAACAACAATTGACCGACACCCCCGACATCGAGGTCTTCAAGACCGAACATGGCGACTGGATGATCCGCGATTTCGGACGCGGGCTCCGATACGAGCACTTCACACAGAATGAAAACGCCGAGAAGCTCCAGAATGCCGGGAAAGTCATTGGCAAGTTTGGGGTCGGCCTGAAGGATGCGATGGCAACCCTCCATCGCAATGGTGTCGCCGTGATCATTCGGTCCGCCCACGGCGAGATCACGCTAGCCCAGATAGCCAAGCGTGACTTCGATGATGTGGTCACTCTTCATGCCGCGGTTCAGCCATCACCTGATCCGTCGATGGTTGGCACCACAATTCTTCTACGTGGGCTGAGCGATGAGCAGATGGAGAAGGCAAAAAGTTTCTTCCTTCGATTTTCCGAGGAGGAAGTGCTCGAATCAACGCGCATCGGCGAGGTTCTTCGACGGAAGCCGAATGTGTCGGCACGGATCTATGTAGCTGGCCTTTTGGTGGCCGAAGAGGAGAACTTCGCGTTCTCCTATAACATCACAGCCCTCACTGAGCCGATGCGCAAAGCACTCAATCGTGAGCGAACCAACGTAGGCCGCACAGCCTACTCTGATCGCGTGAAGCAGATGCTGCTCAATGCGACCACAGCGGAAATCGGTTCGGAGCTTGCTGACCAGTTGCAGGCATTACAATCAGGCCTCGGCAGCGACGAAGTTCGATGGAAGGAGGTGGCAATTCACGCCGTTCGGATCCTCAGCGGCAGCGGCAAATACCTATTTGTCACCGCCGATCAATTGATGACCAATTCGTCCTCGGTGGATCATGCCCGGAACGATGGCATCAAGATCATCACGATACCCGACAGCATTCAGAGAGACGTTGTCGGCATGACGGATCTCAGCGGTGAGCCGATCCGTGATCTCGGCCAATATCAGACAGAGTGGAACGATAGCTTCGTATTTGATTTCGTGGAGCCCAGCTCTCTTTCAGCTGCAGAGCGAGCGGTTTTTGAGAAGGTGGAGGACATCGTCGCGCTTGTTGGCGGATTGCCCCAAAATGTGCAGTCGGTTCGCGTGAGCAATACGATGCGGGTGGAACTTGCGACGGGCAGCGATGCTCTGGGACTATGGGATGGCTCTACCCAGTCGATCGTCATCCGTCGCGACCAGCTCTCTTCGGTTTCGAGTTTTGCGGGCACACTGCTTCATGAGATCGTCCACGCCCGCACCGGGTTCGACGATGTCACGCGAGATTTTGAGAACGCGCTTACAGATGTGATCGGTCAAACGGCTGCAACGGCAATTGCATCCGTTCGAAGGCCGAAGTCGCTTCTCACCGGTCTGTTTGGCCGTGCTTGAGCTGAGCACGACGCAACCGATGCCAATGTTTGTCGGTCATTGCTGGAGGAGCTTGCGGGTGATGATCATAGTTTGATGACGGTGCCTGCTGGCCACCGTGCCCGACGATGTCTTCCTTAGCGGGCAGGATACAGCGGCAGCCTCATCCTGTTGTAAATATCGGCAATGGCCTCGTAAGCTATTGTTCGTTCATGTGGAAGGACAACTGGCTTCATGGGCAGATATCTCTAGATCACAAATATTCGCAACGCAGCGAGAGCCTGCGGGGTCTGCGTATACAAAAAGGGGCAATCCGTGAGCGGAACAATCTCGGCAGATGCACTTGGGCGCCTACGCGCTGCAAAAGCGGCAATGCAGAAGGACGGTGATATCCGAGAGATTCTCGAGTCGCGGGATAGCGTCGTCGATCGCTATGGCCCACAATTCCAGCCTGGCCAAATCGAACAGATCGACGAGAAGGTATTGCGCTCCTTTCTTCTTATAGAGAACAACAAGCATTGGTCTGGGCTCTTTCGGCAGAGCAACCGTATTTGTGCTGACATGACCGCAACTCGGGCCGCACTCGCAGCGTTGGTCGATGAAAGCCGGCCGATCGAGGAACGAACCCGGCCTGCGACCGAGATAAAGGGTCTAGGCAAAGGGATCATCACAGCGATCCTTCTCGTAGCATACCCAAACAAGTATGGTGTCTGGAACAATACGTCGGAGAGCGGGCTGATCGACCTTGATCTGATGCCTGACTGGCCGCGCGGAGCGAGCTTTGGCGTACGCTATGCCGCAATTAATGGCGTTCTGAACGAACTCGCCAGAGAACTTGAGGTCGACCTTTGGACGCTCGACACCATTTGGTGGTATCTGTCAGGCGATAAGGAAGAGACCGAGGTCGACTCTGAAACCCCACTGACCGCTGATTCCCCAACAGGACAAGTTGCAGCCCGCTTCGCGATCGAGCGGCATCTGCATGACTACCTCTTCGACAATTGGTCTCAGCTCGAACTGTCCAGGGACTGGGATATCTACGTTCGAGACGGGGAGCCGGACGCAGGATACGAGTTTCCGACTCCGATCGGACGGATCGACCTTTTGGCTAAGCACAAGCACGAGTCGAAATGGCTCGTGATCGAGCTTAAGCGCGACAAGTCGTCGGACGCAGTAGTAGGGCAGATACTGCGCTACATCGGATGGATAAGCGCTCACCTCGCTCAGCCAAGCGAGACCGTGGAGGGGCTGGTCATCGCCGCGCGGGGCGAAGACAAGCTCCACTATGCGCTTAGCGCGGTGCCCTCCGTCTCGTTCAAAAGCTACGAAGTGGAGTTTCGGCTGAAAGACGGACCCCCCGTTCGATGAGTTCTCGCGCCCCTAATCGGTTTTGCTTACGGAAAGCTTGCCGATGAGGTGAAGCGCAGATTGAAACATGTCTTGGCAGTGGTCAGGTATCCAGCCTCGCGGCTTTGCTGATCGCAACTTTCGCAGACAACAGTAAGGTCTGCCTAAGAGGGCAATCGGTAGCGGTTTCGCAGTACGGTACAAGGAACTAGCAAGATGCGAAGCGGTCTATAGTCGACAAGGTGGCTCGACAGTTCGCGGATTATCGGCCTAGATTTGAATCAGTTTTCAGCGGGAGCTTTGATGGGGCATTACGAGGATTTCAAGCGCTTGCTCGCCGCCATTGAAGCATATCGGAGGGATGCTAGCATTCCGGTCGAAGCTGAACAGATCGACGCAGCTTGCGAACGAATTCTGACCCATGATCCCTTTGATGAAACCGCCATTGAATGGAAACGGATTGCTGAATTGGTGAAGGAGCTCAACGGGGGCGATTGGCCGCCGACCGGTTGATGATCCACCCTTCGCTGCTATCCTCCGGCAATGCCCAACGGAATCGACCAACTCTATCGGACCGCGATCGAGAAGCTCGCCAAAAGCGCTGATGCCGATATCGAGCATCTCCGCCGCGCAGTGATCAGGGGCGACGGTGTACCCCTTGAGCCCGACCCACGCCTTCTCGCCGAGGCGTCCGGTAAAGGCGCGGATTGGGGGGAATATGCGTTTGGGGAACTCCGCGCATTTGGCTTCATTGTGGCGGATGTGGCTAGGTTTGTTTGGTATCGGCCGACGAAGAACGAAATGTGGGAGCGGCAGGCGGTTCTAGCCGGGATCGAGGCTACGGCTATCGTCAGACTGGTCTCGATGGACCTTTCTCCTGCCATCCCTGAAATACAAAGGCGGCTAGAAGCATTCGACCGAACTGCGGCTTCCGGCAAAGCGCTCGCCTCACTCCTCGCGCACCAGAAATTGATGGTCAGTGTCGTCGCAGCGACAGGCGAAGTCGCCACGCTCGAGGAATATGCAAGGCGCGCCAGCGTTGCACAGGTCTATGCGCGAGCAGCGACCCTGGAGCTGACGGATATAGAGGGCATGACGACATCTGCCCGAACCATGGTCCAATTGCTTTGTAAGGGCGACGCGCGCGATTGCGCTGCCGCTGCGACTGCCATGCGGATCCACCCCCGGCAGCCCGCCTTTGCGGCTTGAGGTGTGAGCGCTGCTACAAGGGATGCGCGGCCGCGCCGGCATCACTCAGTGGACCAAGCAGCGGGCGCGCGGCCTTCGTACTCCCCGTATACGTCGGCAATCCGCTGACCTGGGGCTCGATGGCCTGAAGGGCGTGATACTGGGCGCTTTTTGGAAAGTCTTTGCGCTCCATCTGCTCGATCAACTTGTGGAGCGCCGGCGCGGTTGAATCGAAGAAGAAGCGGCTCGCTTTCCGTACGCCATCAAGATCACCCGCGCGCGCCGCGACCAGATAGCTGTCCGCAGCTTCAACCAGGAAACCCGTGCGCTCGGCATAGATGTCCGAGAGCCAGAGTAGCCTGAAAAAGGCCTGCGGGATGAACTGCTCGACCAGCTCGGACAAGGTGCTCTGCGGTCCTCCCAAAATGATCGTCGCGAAGGACATCGCCCCGAGAAAGAACGCCTCATCCTCCACTGCATGGCTGCGGACGTCCTTCTCAAGGCTCTCGGCCACCGCCTGCAACCGCGAACCTCCCGCCAATGCCAGACGAAGGGCGCCGATCTCGACGATCGCTCCCAGCGCAAGGCGCCATTCCTCGATCTGTTCTCTCGTGAAGGTCGAAACAACATAGGCACGGCCACGCTTGGTGAGATAGCCCCCGACACCCAGCGACACCAGAAGATGGCGAGCCATCGACAACGACACGCCGGTATGCGCGACAATGTCGTCAGCGGTCATCGACGTACCGGGCGGCAAGTCGCCCAGCATGACCCGCTCACGCAGCTCGATATAGGTCGCGTCAATCTTCGACAGCATGAATTCCCCACGGCCCGCCAGACATGGCGCTTGCCGCTCTCTCCGGGTTTCAACTTAGCATAACGCCTGCGAAATGCAGCCTCCTATGCTGCTTCGCTCAACTCCAGCCAGTCCCCAACACCACCTCCAATCGTTGTCATCGAACCATGATAATGGTATGTTCAGATTGGAGAAAGACGATGGAAGACTATGAAAACTGGCGAACTGTCGATTTCTCGAAACGAGCAATACCTGACGACCTGACTGGGAATGGTGATCCAGATTTCTTGAAATCACGTATTCCAGAAAACGATGCCCGATCTCATCTGGATAGCCACCCCAGAAACAGCGCTGGACCTTGGATCGTGATTTTGGTTTCCATCGGTTTCATCGCATTCAGCTTGCTCAGCTGATAACTGCGAGATCGTATCCGGGCGCTGCCACAACTCCCCATCCGCTCTACCGCTGATCTCGATCATAGAACCGTTCATTGAAGCGCTCGTCAGCGCCACCTGAAGTAGAACGACCCCCGTCAAATTCCCGACGCCGATCATCAAAGCGGGTGCCATTGGCCTCGTAGCGCTCCTTCAGGCTCCCCTGCCCTTCGCTTATCCGAGCACCAATCGAGTCATCGGTCGATCCCTCGACAAGATTCCGGGAGCTTCCGCCAGAACGCTGTGGCGCTCGAGCCCTAAGGTCAGTTTCGGTGAAGCTACCGGGCCCGGCGACTTTGCCGGTAAGCGTTCCCTTTTCCGGGATGAGATCATTGAAAGGCGCCACCCGCTGATCGTAGTAGTCGGAGATGATCTCGCGCGCGACAAGCTCGTAGACAGCCTGCTCTTGCGGACTGTAGTCGGTTCGAGCAAGGCTGGGTGCAGTGATCCCGAGTTCCGCCGCCTTTTCCTGATAGCGGCTTGCCACGATCTGGCTCATGTCGAAGGCGAGACTAGCACCAAATCCCTCCCGTGTAGAGGTACTGTCGGTGAGTGATGTCGCCAGCTCGTCAATCTGGGCGATCCGCTGATCGATCCGCCGGATCTCCTCGAGTGCACGTTCACGCGAGTAGGCGTTCTCGGAATAGCCCTCACTCCGGCTGAAGCTTCCGCTTTGAGCGTAGCTCCCACTGTCTTGCGTGACATTCGAACCATTCGAACGATTGTCCGAAGTCGAGGACTCGAAGCCCTGCGTTTCGTTCCGATCATTTCCTCGAGAGACAACGTCTGTTCGCTGGCGGCTACCGCTGATGCCAGCTTGGACACCTCCATTGGCGCCCACACTCCCCTTGCCCCCAGGCCCGCCATCGCCACCTCGAGTGCCTGCAACGCTGCCGGACAACCCGACACTGCCGCTGCGGCTCGTCTCGAGACGATCAATGTTGGTTTGCTGATCTCCCCTCGACCGCGTGACACGATCGCTTTCGCTGACGGTGTCCCTGGCATCCAGCGACTGATTGTCGAACCGCTGCAGGTTCTCGCCCGAGCGATAGCCCGCCGATCTTTCACTGCCACTCGAGTTGCGCACTCCGCTGGTTTGCCGCGTCGAGGTACGGTCGAGGAACGAAAGTGCGCGCGACCGCTCTTCCGAAAGAGTGTTCCGCGCCGTCTCAAGTTCAGAAAGGGTCTGCTGCCGCTCGGCATTGGCGAACTGGCTGAGCGACGCGCCGAACGCCAATCGGCTCATGCCCGGCGACGTGTCAAAGACGCTCGCACCATCCGTCATGGTCTTTGTCGTTGTCCCATTCGCATTGACCGTCGACATGACCGGCGCCCCGCCGGTGAAGGAGGGAGCGGCATTCCATTGTTCGGACTGCCGGTTGAAGCTTGAGAGGTTCATGAAGCTCTCGTTCCCGTAGGAATAGTTGCCGGTCGTACGCTCGACGGCAGCCGCTTCGGCTGCCGCCTGCGCTGGGGCAAGCATCGAGGTCGCTTGCGACGAGACGGCCATGGCCCCTTTCGCCATTCCGCCGGCGAGGAAGGGGATCGACATCATTAGAAAGCCCGCGATCGTTGCCGTATCCGCATTGACCGCATCGATGCCCGCCATCCCCGCCATGGTAATCCCGCCCGGTGCGGTGGCGTTCAGGGCATCGGAAGCGCGGTCCATGATGAACATGTGCAGGACCACATAAAGCGGCCCCCACGCAGCTAGGTAGAAGAACCCTGTGAAGTAGCCCTTGAGCGCCATCGTACCTGTCCGCGGCATGAGAAACAGCGGAAAGATGACCGGGAACATCGCATAAAAGACCACCGTCAGGACGATGTTGAGAAGCGGCACCCAAGTCATCGCCTGCTGAGCGATCGAGCTGTAGGTGTTGCGCGCCTGCTCCTCTGCTCGAAGCATCGCAAAGGTATCGCCGTCCGCGGCCCCAAGATTGGCCCGCGCCTCGAGGAAAGCGTTCACCAGCGAGCGCTGCTGGAAAACCTGCTGAGCTGTCTGCGAGCTCCCGTGGAACTGGTTTGCGATCACAGGGAGATCAGAAACCAGCTTCGCTCTCGCCAGAGCTGGCGTCAGGCCGGGGAACAGCTTGCGGCCCTCTTGCTGCAGACCCAGCTCGGTATAGGCGGTGATGCCAGTCTGCAGCTCGCTATAGGCATTCTGGCAGGTGACGATGATCGGTGGCCCGCTCGCAGGCAGGAACTTCATTCCCCGCGCCGGAGACCCAGGCCCCATATCGGCAAGGATGTTGTTCGAGTTGGCGATTGTGTCGAAAGAGGTGTGTCCGAGCAGAATGTCGTAGAACAGACACTGCTTGAAGTACTCTCCGAGGTTTGCGCTTATCCGCGGGTCGCGAATCTGAAAGTCGCGGGTCCGGTCCCAAAGCCGCGCACCGTAGATCATCCCGTTGGTCGACATCTGCAATGCACCTGGCATCACGAAGACCGTTTCGGCGGTGCGTGTCAGCCAGTCCCCGGCCTGGCTGCTGACCGACGCGATCATCGCCAGACCGATGGGCACGTTGGCAACCGTGGCCGGCGCGAGCGAGGGATTGAGGCGATCGGTAATCCGGACCGAGGTCACTGGGACGACCAGAGCGCCGTAGATCAGTGTCGCACCTAGAAACCAGTTGAACCAGGCCCGCCAGTCGAGACTGAAAGCCACGATGAGCAGGGTATAAATGAGCCCGATCACCATCACGACACGCAGCAGCGCGCGGAAACCCCCTCCCCCGGTCCAGGCGCTGACCGCATTGAAGATGTTGACCAGGTACTCGCCTCCACCGATCGTGAAGATCTCCATCATCGCTCGTCCTTCCTGCCGCGCGCCGGGCCTATTGCAGGCCCTGATTTGAGAGGGATGTGCTGAATCGCAGCGCAGCCGACATCTGGGGCGAAAGGTTGTTACGCAACGTGCCCTCGAGGAAAACAGCCCGCTGAACGACATGCTGGGTCCGTTCGAGGCGGAGGTTCATCCCTTGGGAATATGTGTCGAGCACCTGTCGGACCGAGACGATCTGCGCGCGCCACTGTGACAGTGCTTCCTCATTGGCATTCTGGAAGGAGCCGACGCCGCGCGAGGCATAGCCGTAATACTGCTGTGCCAGCGCATCGAGGAGGTCCATCGCGACGATCTCGGCAAGATCGTTCATGTCATTGGCTGTCATGCCGCCAAGCGTTGCGGCCGCGTTGACCGAGATGATCTTGTAGAGGGGGATGGTCGTGGCTCCCAGAAGACCAATCTCATCAGGCGTGAGAGCAGCATTGCTGCGCACCTTGCCGTTCATGCTCTCGATCATCGCCCTCACACGCGGCTTCAGGGCCTGCGAGGCAGAAACAGACATGCTCTGCGTGGTGGGATTGAGGCACTTGTCGCTCGTGTCGCACTTCAGCATCGTGACCGAGCCCCCGCCATCGAGCAGCGCGGTCAGCAAAGCCCGGTCTCCCTGCCCGACGAACTGGTAACCGCGTTTGCCGCTGGCATCGCCGTCCTGATAGAAGATCACCGTGCCGACGAAGGTCATCAGGTATTCGCGGAAGTTCACCGAGAAACTGGGGTAGCTCTGCTTCAGCATCTCCCACGTGAAATTGTAGCTGGCCGCGGGAATGGCGGGATCCTTGTTCGCCTTCAGGGTCGCCTCGCGCTGCCCACCCGTCCCGCATTCATGCCGCCCCTTGGCCCAGTCGGAGAACAGGCCCTGGCTGTTCCCGATCGACTTGCAGATCTCCGACGACATGCGATCGGACTTGCCCCACAGGCCGCCGACGAGGTTCTGTGCGGTCTCGCAGCTGTTCATGTTGAACTGGTTCATCTGCTGCGCCTTCTGCGCCATTTCCTCAATCGTTGCCGAGATCTGCGGACTGATCGACTTGATCGCGAGCTGGAAGGCAAAGCCGAGCGCATTGTTGGCCGTCGCCTTGAGCATCGCCACGATCTCGTCCGAATTGATGAACGAGAAGGAACCCGAGAAGACATCGATACCCCCGCAGCCGGCTTTGACCGAGGGCAGCTGGAGATTGACCGGGTTGACGCTCCTTTGCGGGAAACGGGTCCAGATGTTGCCGCCTGAATAGTAGCCCGCAGACTGGCCCTGATAGGCAACCGGCCCGGTGGCGTTCGCAGCCGCGCCCATGTCATTGAAGAAGCTGTTGAGCTCAGACCCCACATTCGCATGAACAGGGCCAGCACCCATGCTGGCAACTGCCAGCGCTGACAAGGCAATCCCCGCTCGCCTCAGGACAGGAGCGAGCAGCCGGGTCGCCGAATTTGGCGTGGAGGTGCGTGCCATCAATAGTCGCTCCCTGGTTCGATCTTGGTGAGGTAGAAGATGCGCTGCATGACCTCGTCGGCCGCCATCACGCCGTAGCCGATCGGAATGGGCTGCTTCGTCTGGGTGTCGAACAGGACAAGGGCAGGAACGGTCCCGCCTTGCAGCCCCATGCGCTGGTACTGGCCGCTGTCGACCACGAAGTTGGGAAACGCCTCGTTGGGGCCACCATCCATCGACACCGCCAGTACCTCGAGGCCGTAACTATCGGACAGGGCCCGCATGACCGGCGAGAATGTCCGGCAGGCCGAGCATGACGAGGAGTAGAAGTAGAACACGCCGTAACGCTGAGTGAGCGCTGCCATCGATCCCTCGCGCTGCTGGCGGCGATCGGTTAGCCAGGTCTGCTTGGCGAGGGTCGAGACTGGACGCTCAAGCGTGTAATCGAGCTCGGGGTTTTGCCAGATTGCACGGCTCCAGACGTCGGCGAAGGTCGACGCACGATCAAGCTGCTCGCGCTGGAAGCGTATGTAGTTGACGATGTTCTCCGAGGTCGGCTCGAGGATCGCGCGCGCCTTGAGCTCGTCGAGCTGGCGGGTAATTGCCGCCATGCGGTCAACCGCAGGCGGGCTCTGGGCCGGCTGCTGTTGGCTTCGCTCCCGCGCCTTGCGTTTGGCCTCTTCCGAATTGCAGTAGAACCAGGTGCCAAGCTTGCGCTCATCGCAATAGAACGCATCGCGCGGGGCGGGGGATGCGCTCTGCGCCACCAAAGGAGCACCGAGCGCCACGCCGAATGCGCTCAGGGCAAGGAAAACAGGCTTATTCATGGGCATTGTCCTTTCCCGAGGTCGAGCATCTGGAGGAGGAAGGCGGTTTTGAAGAGACCACGGCCGCGGTCGATCATGCGGATCATTCCCCCCGAAAGAGTGGTCGTGGCCGCGACGCCGGCTTCCGTCAGGCACAGGCCGCAGTCATCTGTGCCCGAACGGCGCGCCCAATCCTTGTCGAGAAGGCGCGCAACCGAACTCGCGACCTCGCTGCGTGTCGCCGGATGCAGGAACCAGTCTTCGATCCGCGCAAGAAGATCGGCCTCGGTCCGCGCGAGATCGCGACCGATCGCAACCGCAACCGCCAGATCGAGAACCTCAGCAGATGGGAAAGGTCGTTCTCTCCCGAATGGCAGGACCGTGGCACCGGTCATGATCCGGTCCCTCCATGACGAGTATAGTAGCTCTCGATTTTCTGCTGAATCTGGATCGACATCTCGATCTCACTGGGCAGCTTTGCCGCGTCGACGAACTCGGCGTAGACCTCTCGGAAGTCCATGCGGCTGAGATCGAGCTGCTGGAATTGTGCGATCAGGAAGCCGTCGCAGTCAGGTTGCTTCGGGGTTCCCCACTGCATGCCGAGCTGGGCCTTCCCCTGCTGGTTGAGGATGCGGACCAGCTTGCTTCCGTAGCAGCAGTAGGACTGCTTGCGGGTTACGCAGACTCCGAGGACGCGCGCTGAACAATAGGTGCCGACAAAGTGGCAGAGGCCAGCATCATCGCGCTTGTCGACCTCGCGGTCCTCGCGGTCGCACAGGAACGGTGTCAGGAGCGGAACGCCCTTCCCGCTACAGCAGTTCGAGAGGCCAAAAATCTTCCGGGTGCAACGCAGATGCTCGCCGCTGAAGATCTTCAACTGGTCGGGATCGAAGCCATCGCGCAGGTTCCCCATCACGTTCATGGCGACCATCGCGTCCTTGAACTCGGTGGACGCCTCGCGCGTCACCTGCGTGCATTCGCCGTCGATGCAGTAGAGGTCGCCCGCGCAGACATAGGCGGCTGAAGCGGAGGTGCCCGTTTGGGGAAGGGTGCACTGGTACCAGCGGTCGTGGACATTGCAGGTCACGCCATCGGGCTCGAAGCTCAGGCATTCATCATGACTGAACTTGCAATCAGAGCGTGCTTCCAACGCGGCGCAGTCATTGGCCGGTGCCACACCCTGGCACTGATAGGTGCGCTGCCACTCCCAACAGCTTCGCGTAACCGAAAGACCATTGATCACCCGCGTCTCGTCAGGGGCCGTGCAGACCTCGCTAGCTAGGGTGCAGGTGGCGCCATTGGTGGCACTCCGGCAAGCAGCTTCGTCTATCGTTTCGCCGACGATCCGAGCAGTGTTTCGCTCGACTCCGCCCGGCACGCCGCTGAGCCTTGAAGGGCATTGCCAGACCTGGCGGTAGATCGGCTCTCCAGGCTCCGAACACCATTTGCGGCCGTTATCTTTTGCTACCCACTGCAGGCACCGCTGACCGATGCGCACGCTCCTCTCGAGGGTGCAGGAACCCGAACCCTGCGCATTGGCAAGCATCGGGCACATGTCGGTTCGCTCGGCAAACTCGTCGGTTTCACAAGCATATTCCCAGGAGCGCCGCCCTTCGGTCTGAACGCTAAGCGCGGCATTGCATGTCCGTGGTGCGTCAAAGGGCTGCGACCCGCTGTTGCAGCTTTCAAGATAGGTCGTTGCGCCATCGCCGCCCGGGGGAAGCGGCGAACAGGTGTTGGCTTCCCCTCCGATCCCAGCTCCCGCCCCGAGGTAACGATCGGGATCGCCCTCAATTGCCGAGGCAGACGACAAATCGATCGTCGCAGGATCGACGACCTTGCGGCGCGGATCAATGACCGTCCGGTATTGCTCCTGGTAGCGCTGTGCTTCGCCGGCCGTCGTCAACCCCTTGGGGTCATCGACATAGCGCCGTGCTGGAATGTCCGTCCCGCCAAAACCGGGCACACTTGCTTCACTGCCAGCGCTCAGAATAGTCGAGTTCGTGCCATCGCGCAGGCTACGGGCCATGGCCTCGCCATCGGCGCGCGCATCGCCAGATGTCATCTGGGCATGAGCAAGGTGCCCGGACGCGAGCAACGCAAGACAGGCAAATGACAGCCGCACCGGGTTCACCGCGCAGTCCTCATGTTCGCGAGCGCGACCCGAGACACTGGTGCGCCCGGGCCGTTGGCGTCAGCAAAAGTTTCGAGCACATAGGCCACGCTCACATTGCCCGCGATCCGGTCGTTGGGTGGCGGCGCGGTTACGCAGTCGAGTTGGTCGCAAGGCTCAAAATCCGTCGAGAGAGCCACGAAGGTCGGCACCCGATCAACACGGAGCGAGCGAAACAGCCGCGGGTCGATCGCCACGTTGGTGGCCCCGGCCTGGTCCACAACCTTGCGGATACCCGTGATGAAGGCTTGGGGATTGCCGGAGGAAAAGCCACGGAAAACCACGACGCCCCCAGCCTTGGTCGTGTCCGCAATAAGCCGGGCGAGCGCGTCCTCCGGCATCGACAGGCTGGCAAAGGCAATGAAAAGCGGCGCGCCCTTGGGCTGAACATTGCCGGCCTTTGCGCCGGTTACGATCGCGTCGAAATCAATGGCGCCTTTGACTCCTCCCATGTCCGATACATCGAGATCCTGCACGGAAGCCTTGGCTGCATCAACGACACCTTGCGCCTCACTGCGATGCGCCTCGCTCCTTGCGGTCGCGAAATCGAACAGTTCTTGCGCATCGGCCTGCGCCGCGTGCCCGCGCGCCTCGATAGCCTGAATATCGATACCTTCAACGGTCTGGGCGAAGACCGCCACCGCAAAGCCTGCAAGACCGACACCTGTAAGACAGAAAGCGAGCGTGCGGTTCACTATCCCTCTCCCGGCTAAAGGACGCAGCAGTTGCGCTTGCGCCAGACAAGGAAGCCCACGTCTTCACCCTTCACAGGGTAGACCTGACCCGCCTTGGGCAAGAGCGTTGTGGCGCCGATGGGCGAACAGGCCTCGCGTCCGCTCACCATTGCGGTTGGGTTCACCTGCTGCAGGCGGTACTGGCTCTTCTTGAGGATCGGCATGAGATACTTGGAGCACAGCGCCTTCGGACCGCTGGTGCCCCAGGCCAGGCCCTGCCGGTGCATCTTGTAGATCATCCGCTCGGCCGCGAGCCGGGCAGATTGCTTCATGCCAACGTTCGCGCCGATGTTGCCGTTCATCGGGTACATCGGACCCTGACAGCCCGAGCACCAGAACAGCTCATCCATCGGCAGCTTTGCGCTCGCCGAAATGCAATCGGCCGAGCAGGCGGCTTGCGCCAACGGCGAAGTAAACAGGGCCGCCTCGGGATTGAGCAGAGTGGTCAGCTCATCATCCTGCCAAAGGGGATCAATCTCACTCAGATAGGCAACATCGAAGGAGCTCGCCTCGAGGCACAGGAAGTCCGTGACGACCTCTAGCCAGTAGAGCAGCGGGTAGATGTAGTAATGGACGTGGTACTTGGCGCTGTTCTGCGCCTGACCGCCAACCTGTGAGGAATCGGAGGCATAGCCATTGCCGATCGAGAAACCGGGATTGAGTTTGATCCCGCCGAGATTGGGGAAACACCAGGGCTTTGTCGTGACGTCGACGAGCCGCACCGGCTCCCAGAAACCCATCGCGAGGCCAATGCGCGGAACAGGAGTGCCGCACGCACAGATCGGGAGGTCCGGATTCTTGGTGTCGGCCCGGGAGGACGGCCAGATTTTGAGCGAGCCGAGCGAGAGCGGGAACATGCAACCCCAACACACATCGGTGACAGGATTGACGAAGCTGCCCGAGCAGCGGCCAGGCCCGGCCGGAAGACCTTGAGCCGCTGCCGGCGTTGCCAGCGCTGCTACCAGCAGAGCCACGATGGGAGCCAGAAGCCTACCCAGCATCCTGGTCCTCCCTGCCCTGCATGAGCCACGCATCGTCGGCCGCATTTTTGGCCTTCAGCCAGAGCCAACCCTGAACGATGACAAAGGTGACGGTGGCGCCCAGCCAGGGAAACGCCAGAGGGCGTGACAACGTGCGCAGCTCGCCAAAGAAGAGAACTGTTGCGGAGAGCACTGCGCAGCCCATGATCACTCGGATGCGGGCGCCTCGCAGCATCGGCGTTTCGGGGGCAGCGAGCGGGACCGGCAAAAGATCGCGCCACCCGGTCATGTCGGCTGCCCCTTGCGGCGGATGACATGCTCGGTGACCTGCAGCAGATCACCCTTGCGCTCGACCACGGCCGGCGTGTGGCGGATACCGAAATGCGTTATCAGGCGCCCATCTTGGTCGAAGTAGAAGCGTCGGCGATGCGTTTGCATCTGGGTGAACGGCGAGCCGTCGACGAAGATGATCTTGGCCGCTTCATCGCCTCCCCGCTGCATGGCCCAGGCGAGCTCTGCTGGATCGTTGCCATTGATGAAGACGAGCTTCTTCGAAAGACCCGTATAGCTCAGCGGATTGACGCGCTGACCTGCGACAGCAATGAGATTGCCGCGATCGTCGCGAATGTCGTTCTCGACCACGATGGCAGGATCAAACTCCCAGCTGCGGGTCTCACCCGCAGGGCTCATCCCGGCAACAGCCACCGGCTGCATGACCCGCTGCGTGACCTTCTCGGCAAACTGGCGGTTCAGCGCATCAATCTTGCCGCTCGCCTGCGCCGTATCGAGACGGGCCTTGATGACCGCCAGGAGGTCAGGCTCGATAACGGGCCAGGTCTGACCCATTTGTCCATGATCGACGCCCACGCGCGTGGGCGGAACGGGCACGCCTGCACCGATCGCGAACGGCGTCAGCACCGCAAGAAGGATTCCGCGCTTCACAGGCCCGCCCCTCACAGGATTGCCCTTCCGGTGCCAACCAGACGGTCGCGGCAGACAAAGCCGATATGCGCGTAGCGGCTGTCGAACCCGTCCTTGTGCGAGGTCGCTGCAAAGATGCAGCCCTTTGGCACTATGCCCAGAGGGCCTGCCTCGAGCGCGTCGCCGCGCTTGGTCACAGGCTTCAGCGATGCAACCAGCTGACCATTGACCAGAACGTCTGCGCCCCGCCGCGTCACGACGTCTCCCGGCAAACCGACCGCGATCTTCGCAAAAGGAGGCGGGTTGGTACCAAAGTACTTGGTCGTCACCCGGTCATGGCCCGGATGAAAGATCACGTAGTCGCCGCGCTTCGGGAAGCGGCCGCTCTCCACCAGGAAGGCCCAGTTTGGAAGCGAGTCCGAAGCATTGACCATGAGGGCGTGCGTTCCGCTCCACCGGGCCAGCGCACTGAAGCCCATCGCGAGGGAGCTCAGCACGGCGATGACCGCGAGCTTCTGTACGAGCGAAAGGCCCTTGGAATCAGCGCGCTCCACCACCCTGCCCTCCGCCATTCGCGGCCATGAAGGCCTGCATCTCGGATTCGACGCGGGCCGCATTTGCAGCGGAGCCCTTTGGTCTCACGCCCGATCCCATGCCCTGCATCGCTTGAGCGGGCGTCGGCCGCGGGACCTTGGCATAAACGGCAGCCTTCACGCTTTGCGTCACGTCCGGCACATTGCCGCCAACGATGGCCTCGTGAACCAGCACGACTTTGCCGCTCTTGGAGAGGCTGGCGACAGTTTCATCGAGCGCCGCCATGAAGACAGCCGTCTCGCGTGCAGCCGTCGTTTCGTCCGCGCTAGAACGGGACTGCGCCTGCAGATATTCGCCGATGATCCCCTGAAGCTGCAGCTGGACGAACTCCTGCCTCGAGTCCGGCGAAGCTGCGATGTTCCGTGTCACCCAGGCGCCCCAGATGAACATGGCGATGCCGGCTACAAGCAAAACCAGTTCCCGCGTCGACATGCCGGCAAAACGGCGTCGCATGAGCGTTCCGGTCGGTTTTCGCGCCGCTGTCGAGACAGCCTCGTGGGCCGGTGGCAGCTCATCAAACAGATCTCTCATTGATCCTCTCCCCCAGTAACAAGAGGCACGGTAAGGGCAGCGCGAAGGCTCGCGCGGCGGAAAAAGGCGGTGAGCGCCACGACAGTCGCGAAGATGGCCAGCACGAGGGCCTCGAATTCACTCTGTCTGGCAGGGCCAGCTGCTGCGAACCGCGATGCGAGGTTGCCGAGCTGCAGCATCAGCCCTGCAAAGGTGAAACTGCCCAGCGCAACGAACACGAGCAGCCCCGTGCCGAGCGCCGCGAGCAAGGTCGTCGCGCCCCACCCTGCGAGGCGCAGGGCGACAAGCAGCGTGTCCTGGCCGCGCTGGACAAGATCCGCCCTCTGCCCAGTACGAGGCAACGCGATCATTCCGCCGCCTCCGCTTGCTGGTGTCCCTCAGGAAATGCGACGGCCTCGATCGCGTCGTGCATCGCCATCCCGCGCTCGATGTTTGCCTCAATCCGCGCGAAGACGTCGGGGCTCGATGAGTAGAGTGCTGCTGAATAGCGGTCGAGGACGAGCCGTCCGATGCTTTCGGTATCGGGCCCGCGGATGAAGATATCCGAATAATCGGTGCCATTGCGCTTCAGCGAGCGCAGCAGCGCCTCGGTAAGGTTGTCCATCTCGAAGCGATCCGAGTTGCGGAAGTCCGAGATGGTCTCGCCCTTTTGCTGGAGGATCAGGAACCAGTCAGAGTTTTCGAGCGCGGCCCGCGAGCCTTCCGACTTGTAGTAATCGTGAATCGACTGGGTGGCCGTGATCAGCGCCCCGCCGTACTTTCGGCACGTGCGCGAATAGGTCTCGACGAAGTCGGCCATCGCACCGCCCTTGAGCATCTGCCAGGCCTCATCGATGATCAAAGGCTTCGGCGTCGCGCGGTCCATCCGGCGCATGACCTGCGAGGCGATGAACATGATCGACGTGAGAACAACGCCGCGCAGCTCCTCGCGGGTCGCAAGATCAGAGAGCTCGAAAACCGTCAGATCAGCGGACAGGTCAAGGTTGGCATCGCCCAGAAAGAAGCGGCCGAAAGTGCCCTTGGCCGCGAACGGCAGGAGCGAGGTTGCAAGATCATAGGCACAAGGGTGCCGGGCCTCCCCGAGCGCCGCGATCACATGGTCGACAGTCCCGTCACGGCCATGCTCTTGCCAGACGAGGTTGACCGCCTGGTCGATAAGCCCCCGTTCGGTGTCGTTCAGCCGGGTCTCATTGCGCGCCATCTGGGCGATGATCGATTTGAGCATCGCGAGGCAGTCGACCAGATAGTCATCGTCCTCGCGCGCAAGATGCTCATCGATCATCCGGAACGGGTTGATCGAGATGCCCGAGGACAGCTTGAACTCGGTGAACGTGCCGCCAAGAGCCTTGGCCATATGCTCGAAGCTGCGGCCATCGTCGATCACGATGGTCTTGGCTCCAACCCCTGCAAAGCTCGCTGTCAGATCCTGGAGGAGAACCGATTTGCCCGAACCGGACTTGCCTGCAATCGCAACATTGTGATTGCCGGCAGTATTCTGGAACGGCGACCAGAACTGCGGTTGACCGCGCCTGCCAATGAACAGCAGATGCGGAATATTCCCCCCGACATACTCTCCCTGGATCGGCGCGATCGCTGCAACATTGGCCGAGCGCATCGTCCGCAGGCGCTTCATGCGCTTCAGATCATGGTCGAGCCCGTCGGCAAGCAGCAGCGGGAAGTGCGCCATAAAGGCGGGCAACTGGATATGGGTCTCGTCGATCAGGTCCCATCCCGTGGCCTTGTAGAGCGCTTTCAGCGTGCGCTCGCAGGGCTCGCCCCGGCCCTTGGGCGCGATGATCGAGACGGCATAGTAGCAGGAGACCAGCTTCTCGCCCTGCTTGACCCTGTCGGCCACGAACTGCCATTCGGCGGCCTCGGTGCGCAGCTTGGGGACGAGCTTGACGCCCTTGCCATCGGCCAGCGATGTCGTTCGCGCGAACTTGTACCCTGCCCTTGCCTCCGAGGATTCCGGGCCCGGGATGATCCCGCAGACCGTCTGAAGCACCGGGCAGGGAAGACTGAGCTTGGGATTGAAGATGTCGCCGATGATCTTCTGGGTATCCCAGGGTGCCCAGCGATCAGGGAATCCTCGCACGGCCATGGTACGGACGTCGAACCGCTCGGGCACAAAGTCCTTCAGTTCGGGGACACCTGATGCGACCGCCCCCGTCGGCCGCAGCGATTGAGCATGGAGGACAAGGCGGTCCTTCTCGACATGCGTCACCAGGTCGCGCCGGACACATTGCTCGTTGATCGGATCGAACCGGTTGTAGTCAGGGACCTCGTCTCCGGCACCGTTTGATGGCGCGAGGATCTCGTCGAACAAGCGGATGAGATCGATCGGCGCGAACTGCCGGACCGGAACGTTGATCGATTCCAGCGCCGAAATGATCCCGTCGCGCATCGTGACGAGGTCATCATTGGTGAGACTGGACGCTTGCCCAATGCCCACCGACATCACGACACGAAAATTGCGCACGAAAAATGGTCCATCGCTCGCGAGCGTTGACCAGGCACCGCCAAGCAGTTTGTCGAGGCGGTGGCGTGCCAATGTCCGGAAGACGCCCGAAGCCGTGAAGCGGGGCAGCGCCCAGGCCTGCAGCATCTCGGCTACCCTGGGACTTGAGAAGTTGGTCACGCTGAACCGCGTTCCGGGCTGAAGAATATCGGAGAAGATCGTGCCGATGATCTCACTGACCCGGTCATTCGCGCCCACGAGCGGTGCAAGCTCGAGAATGAAGCCCTTCGAACGGACCTGGTGGAAGATGCGCTTCTCCTCGTCGAAGGAGCGATAGCCGAGAAAATGCGACAGCATCGGCACATCAGGCGCGCGGGCGCTGCGCTCCGGCTTGCGGCTGTCTCCCACAACGAGATCGACGAGCGAGCCCAACATCGCGCCTTACTCCACGACGCCGCTGAAAGCGGCGGGCTTGGGCCGGGCGCGGGATCCCTTGGCAGAAAGCCGCTGCGCAACCTCCGCCTGAATCTCGGCGATCGGATTCTTCGCGTCGGCCGTGGCGACCTCAGTCCCGGCCGCGCCCTTGCGAGGATCGGGCTTTGCGTCGCTCCCCTCCGGCAACGCCGCGAGCAAAGGCGGAGCGCTTTCTGCTGCGGCGAGAAGACCGCGACTGCGCGCAACCTTCGGACCCCGCTGGGCAATCTGTTCCATCGCGTCCCCGCGTCCGGGAAGCAGTGCTTCGGTGCTCACGACCCGGCGCGCATGCGTCGTGCCGCTGGCATCGGTGAAACCGGGGAAGACCACAGAGAGTTGATAGCGCGGGGCGCTGCGCGCCACAGGCGCCGCACTTGCCAGATGCGTGTCGTGGACAGGCGCATCGATCCCGTCATCCATCCGGTAGGGGCCGGCGGGATTGAGAAGGTCGGCAGAACTCGTCTCTTCGATCCGGGCAAGCGCAGTATCGTCGATCACGGACGATGGGGCGCAGATGCCGTCGGGCGCATTGCAGCGGAAGTTCGCGCTGACGTTGGTGCCAAGCGTCGAGCAACCCGACAGAAGGCTCCCGAGGACCGCAGCGACCATGGCAGCTTGCGGACGCAGATTCTTGTGCATCATGATGCTTTTCCTTCGATCCAGCTGAGCAGGAAGTCGCGCGGGCGGTAGCCATGGAGAACCGCGCCATCTTCGCGGACGATGACCGGCGTCCCGCTGAAGCCGTGCTGCCTTGCGAAGGCCTCGTTGGCATCGAGCCCGCTGGTGTCACACGATCCTGCAGATGTGACCGCCCCGCCCTCGTACGCCTGGGTTACTGCCCGGCGCCGGTCGGGTGCGCAGATCACGGCCTCCGAGATTGGCCTTGTGCCGAGCACCGAGATCGGGCGCTCGATCACCTTGACATTGAGGGTCCCCAGCGTCTCGTGAAGCCGCTTGCAGTAGCCGCAGCGAAAGTCGCTGAAGACCGTTATGGTCCTGGTTCCACGGCCCATCACGATGCTGCCGTTCTTCGGCAAGGTCGCAAGAGCTGCCGGATCAATCCGGGCATCGGCTGCTGCAGACGGCGAACCAGTAGCGCCTGCCTGCGGCTTGGCCTCGGGCTCATCACTTGCGCCGGCACCGCCGACAAGCATGTCCGGGTTCATCTGGAGGAGACGGGCAGCCGTGAGGTCCTGTTTGGTCTCCATGTCGTAGACGCGCCCGATAATCAGGTAGCGCGCGCTATGGTCAATGTAGAACAGGTTCTGGCGGGCCTGGATCTCGCAGACGCCGTCGATGGACTTGCAGTCGATCGCTGTGATCTCGGTCTTGGGCAGGCGCTTGGTCAGCGCTGCCTGGATCGAAGCGGGGTCACTCGCCGCCGAGGCATGAGCAACGGCCGCGATCGCGGCCAGGCCACTGGCTGCCAGTCCTCCGGCTGCCGCGATCTGCCATGTCTTCCATTTACGCTCCATGGTGGTCCCCTCAGTTTCTGATGAAGGTGCCGTCGAGGAAGACGACCTCGACTGCGGCCCCGGTGGGCATCTCGACAACCGGCTGATATTGCTCGGCGCGCTCGATGAGATATTCAGAGACCGTGGTGCCGGCCTGCTGTCCGCCGCCGCCCAGGGCACGCAGCCCGATCTCGCCAGCGCCGGGGGTCCGTCGGCCCTCGCCCGCGATGATCGGCTGATTGAACCCTTCACTGAGCGCGTTGCCGACGCCGCTCACGAGACCTGCCAGAAAAGCCTGGGTGGTCAGTGAGCCCTCGCGGCTAACCACGCGGCCGCGCACGCCCACTTTGCCGCCGAACGCGATGAACCCCTTGACCTCCGATACCGCAAAGCGGCCGCCCGGCTGCGCGCAAGTCATGCGCTGGAGCTTCACATAGACCTTCTCCGAGGAGAGGTCCCCGTAGGCTGCGCCGTTGACCATGCACCCCTGCACCCGGGTCGCGAGGAGCTTCCCATCCCCGTAGACCGAGCGCGCGGGCCCGGTAATCCGGAGCAGGACGGGGAGCGGATCGCTCTGGCTGCGCGTATTCGTCGTGGCATCGACGCCGACCACCACCGTTGCCTTGGCAATCGAATTCGGGGGCAGATAGTTGGGCGAGTCCGTATAGACGGCGGGCGACTTTGTCGGGTCGATACGCGATGCCGTCCCGCTTGCTGACGTGAACGAGACCATCTGGACGTCGCTACTGCGGCGAACGGGCGGGGCTTCTGCCGCTCCGGCCTCTGGTGACGCCGGCACGCCCATCTCGCGGGCCGCCGCGACAGGTCCTGGCGCTGTCGGCCGCGCGTTGCCCCTCTGGACTTGCTGGCGCAGTTGCTCGTTCTCGCGCTCGTAGGCTTCAAGGACACGCTGGCCATCGCGCGCCATGGCCGCATTTTCGCCGCGCAGCGCCTCGATCTCGGATTGCATCTGGGCGAACTGCGCGCCCTGCGCCTCAAGGCCCTTGAGACGCACGTCGGTCGAGTTCATCTCGCCCTCGTACATCGCGACCCATTCCTGATCGACGCGCTGCCGGTTCAGAAGTGCATCGGTCGAGACAGTTGTCTTGGCCCCCTTCTCCGTCGCCTCTTCGATGGTCTCCTCGGTATCGAGGACATACATGGCCCCAGCCACCGCGATCACGCCGGCAAGACCGAACATCAGCATCTTCTGCCGCTTCTGGACCAGTGAGTTCTCTGCAATGGCACCACTCGCATCGAGGGTGTCATGTTCCTCAGCCTCGCTGGCATCGAGGTCCTTGGGTTTGCGCTTGAGGAAATCCATCTGACTTACCCTCCTGACGGTACGACGACGTAAGCGGCGGTGGCCTGGCCGCTGGCGAGGTTGGGATTGGAAATGCTGACCGCGATGGCGCCGTCTCCGGCGATGATCTCTTCCTTGAGCGTCATCGGCTCAGAGCCATTGTTCTCGATGCGCAGGACCTTCCCGGTCATGGTCGGGCTGCGATATTCGCTGACCAGCTGGACCTTCAGATCGCCGACATTGACCGGGGCACGGGCAGCATCGCTGATCTCGAAACCCGCAACGCGGCGCTGCTCGAACATGGCCCGGACGAGCGAGACCGCACGATCATCGAGCGTTGCAGAGGCCTCGAGCGACTGAGGCGCACCCTGAGGGTTTTCGAGATCGGCGTTGGCGACGAAGACCTGCAGCGCCGCTTCGCCCGATACCTCGCAGTCGAACTTGTAGACGAAGCCACGGCGCGTCGTCCCGAAGAACGAAATATTGCGCTTGGAATAGCCGTCCGGAACGGAAAGATAGATGTCGCCGCGGGTCGGCTCGTGCACGATTGAGAAGTCTTCCTGCGGAACACCCGCCTGGACACGCGAGACCGAGACAAACTGGTCATCCTTCAGCGAAATCCGGGTAAGGTCCGACTTCGACGCCTGGCAGCGCACCTCGCCATTGTCGGCTGCCAGAATATGCTCGTCGGCGAGAGCCGGAACGGCGGTCAGAGCGAGCGCGCCGCCGACCAGTACGACCCCGCACAAGCGAAGGAGCTGGCAGTCAATGCGGGAAGCGAGGACGCTGCCGGTCGCAATCAGCAACGAAGGCACAATCGGGTTCATTGTTCCTGCTCCTTCTTGACGACCACGCCAAAGCCCTTGAGGCGGAGCGAGACGCCGGTGTGCTGCCAATGGAATTCGAAGATCTTGTGCTCTCGGCGGACGTCGCGCGATCCGACGATCGTGTGCAGCACGCCGCCGACCTGACTGGTCAGGTTCTCGGGGTCCGTGCGGATCCAGTCGATCGTGATGAACTGGGTGACCTGCGAGTCCTGTTGCTCATCGATAATCTTGAGAAGGTTGGCCTTGAGCGGACCGCGCGCCTTGGGCGCGGCAATCGCAATGAGCCCGTCGAGCCAGTACTGCAGGTTCTCAGGTGACCGATTGAGCGCGAGCTGTGCCGTGTCGCGGGTCACCGCCTCGAGATATTCGGGGCTGACCGCCGCTGAGCTCAGCACCATTTCGCTGGGAAGGATCGGCTGAAGGACAACCTCCCGGTCCCGCGTCGTTGCCGCGACGAACATCACCAGCACCAGGGCGCAGAGAATGATGCAGGCCAGAGCCAGAATGTTGCGCTGCTTGAGGGTCCGCTGCGACGCCTCGTGTGCGAATGAAAGTTCCATGTCAGCCCGCCATCACACGCAAGTGGGAAGGCGGAGCGACCTTCAGACCGAAGAATTCACCCGGCAAATGCCAATAGGCAAAATGCAGGATCCAATACATCGAGCGCCCAGCTTTGAGTTTGCGGTACCCAAGCCATGCAGCAACGGCCAGAAGCAGGCCTATGACAACATGCTGCGCCAGAATTCCCCAGATGAACGGGATCACCAGCACGAGGAATTCATCAAGCGACCAGAACCCGATCAGTTCGGGATCGTCGAGATGCTTTGGAATAGAATACTTGTCCAAAGATCGTCTCCGCCAGAAAGGTTTGCTGCCATTCCCATGCCGGTGATGGAGCAGCGCCCCCGTTCGCGATGACCTTTGCTCTCGCTCAGATCGTCGCTGTGACCGTGGAAGTGACGATCGGCACGCCGGTGCCAGCGCCCACGCCGACGCCGACGGGGATCGCGACCTGGCCGAGCGAGAAACGCCCGCTGGCCATGGCAACGATGCCGCCGGCGAGCGAAAGCACCGTGATGATCCGTCCGCCCGACCCCTGAAGGAAGCCGGTGAACCGCGTGAGCGCCGTATTGAACGTGGCGTCCGTGCCGGCCATGGCAGCTTCGATACCGAAGACGCTCATGGCGGCGGCGACAGCAAGGGTGACGGCGAACGTCCCCCCTGCCTGCTTGAGATCATGGACCTTCATTGTCTTCCCCTTCTGGTTGACCAAATGACGCGGTGCGTCGTCACCAAAGGGGCCGCAGCCGAAAGGTTTTCTCAATCACTGTTGTGTAGAGCGAAGTCGGAGAAGTCCGCGAATCACTGTTTTTGATGCCAGGTGGTCCGATTTTTGATACCGGGTGGCTCGATTTTTAGGACCACGTGGTCATGGATTCAGGACCACGTGGTATCACCAGCACGCCACCCTGGTCATGAATCCATGACCACGTGGGTCTGTTTTTCATACCACCGGTCCGAATCGTTGCAGCCGCTAGGCGAGGCGATAGGGAACCGACGCCAAGGGGCCCCGATCAGTAGCGAACAATGGCGGGAGGAAACGCAATGGCCAGCGGAAAAGAGGTCGTCCACGAACTGCTGGTGAGCCGGGATGCTTTTGTGATCATTGCGGACGCCATCAAATGGCTGACAATAGAACGGTCGAAGTTTCAGCGCCTTAGAGATGTGATCACAGATGTGATCCGCGCTCCAGATCTTTCCAATCAGGAGTTGCTCGCCGCATTCAACCGGCACCGGCCCTGCGATGGGCGGGTAAGGATCTATCTCAGATTAAGCGGCGCTCTGAATGCCGAATTTGACACCCTCAAGGCCCGCCTCGGAGAAGTCACGGGAGACCAGTGCGGTGTGCGTGAGACGGTGATCTTCTGCGCCCTCGCCATCAGTCTGCGCCAAATTTCTCTTGCCAAAGCCGCGTTTTAGAATTCACATCATGCAGTTGCATAGGGAGAATTGACGGAGGCAAGGATGGGTCGGGGGGCGAACCCAAACGAGCGCAAGAGCTGTCATAGGCTGCAAGCTGAGTACGCCGATTTGATCAAGTACCAGATGAACCGGCAGGGCGTCAGTCTCCGTAAGCTTGTCGATGAGGGGATCATCAAGAGCAGCCACCGCAGCGGTCTGTTCGAGCGCATCGCTGATGGCAGTGTGTCGACAGCCGAGTTTAATCGGATCAACGAACGGCTTGGCATCGATCCCGTCAGAGCAGCGATCGCCGTCCACTGCTTTGTCAGCCCAGAGTCCTATGAAGACCCCTGCTGCGAAACCTCTGCCCAACTTGCCATTGCCCTGGCGCTCCAGCTCAGCGAAGAGATAGCCGCGTGCGATGGGACTTTTGAGCCGATCCGCGAAGCCCTTTGCCACGGCATCGCGCAGCGCACCTCGAGCGCTATAGCCAGGCACCATACAGCGCTGGAAGCACGGCGGCACGACCCTGCGCTGTTTGACCGCCCATTCGGCTGAGCAAGCGAACTGCAGCATCAGCCAAGCGCCCACGCTTAGCAGAAGCGTCGCAGATCCATTGGTGATATGGTCACACAGCTTGGAACATGTTCGCCGCCAAGCTCGCTTTGCGGAGCAATCGGCTCGAGGATCAGGGACCAGTCTGCCGGTGAAGCAAGAAGCGCTCATTGCCTGGACATCGCTCTATATTGCGGTCGGCATCATGGCGCTGATCTGCGCCGCACTTTCGACAATCGTGACCCTGAATGAATGGCGAACTGGCCGATGGGCTCCCGCCTGCACAAGCACGCTCGACAAGGCATTGTTGCTCCCGAAGCTTTGGCTGCGCTGGCAAGCCAACTATCTCACCGGCACACCTGTGATCTTGGCGATCAGCCTCTACTATGCCTCCAGGATTGGTTTTTCAGTTTTCTGGGACATCTGACCCTCCAGCGAACGCAAGAAGCCTGACCGACCTGAAGAGGTTGTCCGCGCCTCGCCGGGCAAGCGAGACTGGCGGGGCAGAGCTTCCGCTGAGCGATGCAAGTATGGTGCGGACATAGCTGCGCGTTTCAGCAAAGGGCGGAACTCCGCCATGCTTGTTGACGTTGCCCGGACCGGCATTGTACGCAGCCAAAGCAAGATGCCACGAGCCATAGCGATCGAGCTGCTCACGCAGGTAACGCGCTCCGCCGCGGAGGTTTTCGACAGGATCCCAAGGATCTGAAACGCCAAGATAGTTTGCGGTCCCCGGCATCAGCTGTGCCATGCCCATCGCCCCGGCAGGACTACGCGCAAAGGGCTGGTAGCGGCTTTCATGAGCAACGAGCGCGTCGAACAGCCGCACAGGGACGCCGGCTTCGCAGGCGGCGGCAGCGACGTGCCGAAAATAGAGACGGCGCCGCGATTGGGCCACCTCGGACAGGTCATAGCGCGGGAAGTACCCTCCAGAGAGACAATCGGGATCTGGCGCGAGGCTCGATGCATTCACCGGCACGGGAATGACAGTGGAGCTTCCGCGTCTCATCCAGGACGGGATATAGAACAACGGGGGCGCGGGGCTGACAGGGGTGATCTCCTGCTCCTCCGCAAACGCTGTCGCTTCAGTCTCGGGAACGGGCTGCTTGGCTTGCAGCTGCGCGTTGGGACTTTTGAAAACCACTCCGGGCACCAAGAGCGCGAATTCAGAGGGCGTGCTGCTCGAGAAGTCCTCAAGCTTGACCTCTTGGGCGACGGCTTGAGAATTTAGCGCGACAAGCGCTGCGCTGAGGTAGATTTTCATAACCACACCTTTCGGCATGGCTTGGGAACCGCCAACTAAGGTTATCGAGAAGGCTCCGCTGGCGCAAGCGTCGTATGGATTTGGAGAGGTAAGCACCGCAACAGCATCTGCCGCCCAAGACCCGGTCGTTCCTCGCCACACATCAAAGTGACCGCTTTTGTCGAAATCTGCCACTCAGCTTGATCGAGCGGACCGAAAGCTGCGACCACATCGCATATCATGGTCGAACGAACGTGGACCGAAACTGTGATCGGCCGTTGGAACTGCATCGGCACCGGAGTTCATCACTGCAATAAACGCAGCGGAGTGGTGCTGTAGGGTACGCTTACTTGTAGGATGCAGTCAGTTATCTGGCTTCGGCCAGCACAGAGTTTAACGAGAGGAGCTTAATTTGCTGGGTTGGTGCCATTCGCGTCCACAGCCCCTAACTTCAGCTTTGTGCCCAAATTTTGCTCATCTAGTTTGTAGGTGAATGATCGAGGAAGCTGTCGATCGCTCAGGCGTCAACCTAACATCCTTGGCTAGCTGGGGGGCCGTAAATCCGCATGACTGAAGCCCTCTGATTTTTTGCATTTCGGGGTGCTAGTCTGAGACTTGCTGGGCTCACAAAGGGCGAAAAGCATTTTGATATCGCTAAGAAGCTTGCGTTGCTCGAAGCTGCGTTAAGCTTTGCGCGAGGCTGTGTAACTATGTCTTTGATCACGTCGAACACAGCAGTATGGACCAAACGGCGACACAGCGCCTCTTTCTCTATCTCGCGGCATTTCTTGCCGCGCTGCTACCCATAGAGGCGACCTATGCAGCGAACGGTTGCGCGCCGATGACCGCGATGAACGGCGACCACGGCGACTGCGGCGATTGCAAGGATGACATGAGCCAACAGTGTCAGAGCTATTGCATCGCCTTTTGCCAGACGCTCCCAGCAAGCCACGTTTCGTCTCTTGAGGCACGCGACCTAGGCTCGCTCACTTATTTGCCGCTTCTCGCCAAGTTTCCTCCTCTGCCTGTCGGAGGGCCGGAACCGCCGCCTCCGCGAATGCTCCGCTGATCCATTCACTTCACATCAACGGAGTTAATATTATGAAGAAGTACATTCTCACTGCAGTGGTGCTCCTTGGTTCCAGTTCGGCCGCATTTGCCGCCGCGCCGGATCAGGTCACTGCCTTAGCCGTGTCCTGCTGCGACCTCGTGCTCGCATGCTGTGATGCGGCCATGGACTGCTGCCCGTAAGGGATTGATCAGTGCATGAGGGCAGGCGTCGGTTCACTGACCGGGCGCCTGCCTTTTTATGGGCTTCAGTAGACTGTCCGGCGACCGAAGGTCTTGCGGTTGGCCGCCATCAGGCTGATCGTCCCGGCCCGATCAGGATCACACCTGCTCCGACGAGGCAAATTGAAGCGCCAATGATATCCCACCGGTCGGGTCCCGCGCCTTCGACACTCCAAAGCCAGATGAGAGACGCTGCGATGTAAACGCCGCCATAGGCTGCAAACGCGCGGCCTGCGGCGGGCGTATCGACCAGCGTCAGCAGCCATGCGAAGATGGCGAGCGACACTATGCCCGGAGGTACCCACCAGGGAGATTTGCTAAGCCGCAGCCACGCCCAAAACGAGAAGCAACCGGCGATTTCTGCCAGTGCGGCCAAGGCATAGATAAGTGCGGTTTGTAGGGTTGGCATGGTCATGAATTGATCCGTGGAGGTAGCGAGCATGTTCAGACCATCGCTGCGTGTCGCAGTATCGTCAACGCCGCCTGCCGCACACATGAACGTGAGGTCTAAGCAGCGTCGCCGGTGGAGCAATCGTCCATCACTTCGTGGGCACAGTGCGCGGGGCCAAGGTCTCGATGATCTTGCATTCGGCCACGGTCCCGTGACGGCAGGATCCGATGATCCGATCAAGCTCGCCGCGCAGTGCGCTCAGATCGGCGATCTTGCGGTCGATTTCGGTGAGGTGGACGCGCGCTATGCCGTCAACGGCATCGCAGGATTGGGCCTTGTCATCCGACAGCGTGAGCAGTTCGCGCACGGCTTCGAGCGTGAAACCGAGATCGCGGGCGCGGCGGATGAACGACAGGCGCGCCAGATGATCATTGCCATAGGCACGGTAATTGGCACTTGTCCGGGCGGGTGGCGGCAACAGCCCGATCTTTTCATAATAGCGCACCGTCTCGACTTTCGTCGCCGCGGCGCTCGCGAGTTCGCCAATTTTCACTGCCACTCCTTCGGGCTTGACCCTGTAGTTGCTACAGGGTGTACATAGAATGCCGACTCGCAGATTGTCGAGAAGGCAAAAAGATGGCTGATGATTGCTGCAAGGCCGCGTGCGGAACGACGGCAACTCTGAACGACCCGCGCTGGCACAGGGCCTTGTGGATCGCGCTCGGCGTGAACGCCGGTATGTTCGCGGTGGAAATGGCGGCAGGGGCCGCTGCAGACAGCCGCGCGTTGCAGGCGGACGCACTCGATTTTCTGGGGGATGCCACCAATTATGCGATCAGCCTGCTGGTCGCCGGGATGGCGCTGGCATGGCGCGCGCGGGCGGCGCTGGCCAAGGGGCTCGCCCTCATCGGTCTGGGTGGTTGGGTCGTGATCACAGCCGTTCTGGCGGCGCTCGGCGGAGCTGCACCCGAGCCTGAACTGATGGGAATCATCGGCGCGCTCGCGCTGGCGGCCAACACCGGTGTCGCCATCATGCTCTACCGTTTTCGCACTGGAGACGCGAACATGCGCTCGGTCTGGATATGCTCGCGCAATGACGCGATCGGCAATATCGCCGTTATGGCGGCCGCACTTGGCGTGTTCGGCACCGGAACAGCCTGGCCCGACCTTATTGTTGCAGCGATTTTGGCACTGCTCGGGATCAGCGGCGGCATTCAGATTGTCCAGCAGGCACGGCGTGAATTGCGGAGCGTTGCGGCATGAAGGTTTCCCGTTCGACACATATCGCGCTCAAGCCGGAAACAGTCTGGGCCGAGGTGCAGACGGCGCGCCTGCTGCAGCATATCGCCTGGCCGCTGGTGCGCTTCATCCCGGTCGATGACGCGGCGTTCGACAGGTTTCGGCCTGGCGAGCGCTATGAGGTCAAGCTCCGCCTCCTTGGCATTATTCCGTTCGGGACACAGTGGATCGTGACGTCCCAGCACGAAGCTGCCGGCACCGAATGGCCGAAGCGTCTGCGCGATGACGGCTATAGTCACCTGATCACAAGGTGGGACCATTGGATTACGGTTGCTCCGGATCGGAGCGGGGGGACACATTACACCGACGAGGTTGAGGTGTCCGCCGGCTTGTTGACCCCGCTTATCTGGGCATTCGCGCAGATCTTTTATTGGCACCGGCAGGGACGCTGGCGGGAGCTGGCTAGAAGCCTAAGCGCGCGGCGGGTAATTGCGGCCGAAATGGCGGCATATCGGTCAGCTGAAGCTTTAGGAAATCATGGCCTTGCCTGGCGCCATCTTGAACGGGTGCACATTATTGCGCAGCCCTTTTGGGGCCTCCATCTCGCCATTCACGGCGCAATGTTCAGTCTCGCCATCCGGCAGCGCGATTGGAGCGAAGCACTTGGCCAGATCTTCCGACTGCTTCTTGCACCGATCGGCGCGCTGACGGGAAAGTTGCCGATCGGAAATACCGGGCGGTCGACTGTGAGCGCCTTTCAGCCAATGCCAATTCCACCTGATCTTCTTGAGCTTTTGCAAGACGGGATAGGCAAATGACCTTAGGCGTTCACGGTTGCTTTTTACGGTCGGTACGAGTAGGTCATTAGCGTGCGGGCTATGTTCCTCCTGTTATGGCTGGCTATCGGCCTTGCCTTTGGCGGCGTTGAATCGCCGGCTGCAGCGCATAGTGCGAGCGGGTACGACAGCGTCATGATGCTGGACGCTCACGCTGATCATGCAAACATGGACGGGCACCGGAATAGTTCCAGCGATGACGGTGGCCCATGTCATGGGCTGGTTCATCATCATTGCAGCATCGGACTTGCCAGCGAAGGGACAAGTGATTTTGGTCTGCCACTGGGCGGCGATACCTCGCATTCAGCCTTGAGTACCGCCGTTCTGAGTTCGTTCGCTCAAGCGCCTCCCCTTCAACCGCCGTCAGCCTGAACCCAGTCGCTCAGTGCACTCGGGCCATTGCGCCCGTGTGCCATTTGCACCTGTGTTCAGGAGTTTTCCATGCAATTGCTTTTGTGCGTCCCCACCCGGGCGGCGATGCTGGTCGCTGCCTCGCCAGCGCTGGCTGCCTCCCCCTTTATCAGCGGTAGCGAAATCGAGCACCCACTTGCCGATACTATCCGGCTAATCACAACCCGGACTGTTGCGGCTAACTCCGTGTCTCTCCCTCTGCGCAGGGCGTATCCCACTCCAAAGACAAGACGCGCCGGCAAAGGTCAATCGTCCGACTTGCCGATTGGTCACCCATGCAGGCCGGTCTTTATGAAGGAGCGCCATCTCGATGCATAAGATTTTTGTGACTTTCTTAATCGCCGCCTCATGCGCTTCGATCGCCCATGCACAGGTCGGATCGATCGCACCCTTTTCGCAAGATTCGCCAGTTTACACGCTTGAACAGGCAGTCAGTTCAGCTGGCGGATCCGCACCCGCCACGGAAGCAGCCAGTGCTGCGGTCGAGGCAGCGCGCGCGGGTCGCACCGTTGCGGGCTTGCGGCCGAACCCGGTCGTTCAAGGCCAGGTTGAGAACGTCATCGGTTCCGGGCCGTATCGGGGGGTCCGCAGCGCGGAATCCACGGTCGGCTTTGCGATCCCGATCGAGCTAGGCGGCAAGCGCGGCGCCCGCGTCGCGGTCGCCAACGCGCAATTGTCCCGGGCCGAGATTCAGGCCGCGATCATCGCGGCGGACGTCCGGCTTCAGGTGACACAGCTCTATGTCGAGGCGGTCGCGGCCGATCGACGGGTGGCGACGGCACGCGACCAGGCCCGGATTGCCAGCGACGCGCTGCGCGCCGCGAGCGTTCGCGTGCAGGCGGGGCGGGCATCGCCGCTCGAACAACAGCGTGCTGACGTCGCTCGGATCAATGCTGATGCCAATGTCGAGCGGCAGGTACGTTTGGCGGAAGCGGCGCGAGCCAATCTGGCGCGCCGGATCGGTCGGCCGATCGACGGCGCGCTCGATGACACGCTGCTCGATCGGCTTCCGGGTACAAACGTCTACGGCCCGGTGGCGCCGGTCGATACGACCGGCACCTTGGCGTTGGCGGCTGCGAACGCGGATTTCTCCATCGCAGAAGCCGGCGTGCGGCTCGCGCGCGCCAATCGCGTGCCTGACCTCAATGTCGGTCCTGCGATCCGCCGCCTGGAAGCGACAAACGACATGGCGGCAGTGTTCACCGTGTCGATTCCGATCCCGGTGTTCAACAATGGTCGCGCCGCGATTGCGCAGGCGACCGCGCAGCGGACCCAGGCGGATGCGCAGCGCCGCGTGACCGCGCTCGACATCGAACAGGCGATCACGGACGCGCAGGCGCAGGCGGCCAATGCCGCAACGACGGCTCGTGCGGCGTCGGGGCCGGCGCTGGCGGCTGCACAGGAGGCCGCCCGCATCGCGCGGATCGGCTATCGCGAGGGCAAGTTCGGCCAGCTCGAATTGCTCGATGCTGAACGCACGCTCGCCGAAACGCGGGTCGCCGCGATCGACGCGCTTGCCAATTACCAGAATGCCCGCGCGCAAGTGGAGCGACTGACCGCTCGTGCGCCCAATGGGGGGAATCAGTGATGAAGAGCTTTTATCTCGCGGGCGCGGCGTCGCTCGCCCTGCTCTTGGCTGCCTGCGGCGGCAAGGATGGCGGAAACGAGGCAACTGCCGAAGGCGCAGCTGCCAATGAGACGGCAGCGGGCACGGAAAAGGGCGGTGCTGAAGGCGGTCATGCCGGTGAAGGCGTCGTCACATTGGGTGCCGACCAGATCGCCACAGCGGGCGTCCAGGTCGGACGGCCGATCATCGGCGGGGCCGGGACGATCGAGCTGCCCGCGATCATCGAGGGCGACCCACAGGGAACGCAGGTCGTCTCGGCCGCAATTGCGGGACGCGTGGTCGCGCTCACCCGTAACCTCGGCCAATCGGTCGGACGCGGCCAGACCATTGCGGTCATCGAAAGCCGCGAGGCGGCGCAGATCAAGGGCGAGGTCGAGGCGGCGCGGGCGCGGCTTCAGCTCGCTAATTCGAACCTCGCGCGCGAACAGCGGCTGTTCGCGCAGAGAGTCTCCCCTGAACAGGATCTGATCGCCGCCCGCACAGCGGCGACGGAGGCGCGGATCGCCCTGACGCAGGCGCAGAGCATGGTTTCGGCGGCGGGTGTCGGCGGCGGCGGGCTCAACCGGCTCGGCATTGCCGCGCCGATCTCGGGCCAGATCATTGCGCGCCCCGTGACGCTGGGACAAACGGTCGCGGCGGATGCCGAACTCTATCGCATCGCCAACCTGAGCCAGGTGTCGATCGCGCTTAATCTCAAGCCCGAGGATGCGGGCCGGGTGCGTCCCGGCAATACGGTGCTGGTGAAGGCGGCAGGCCGTCAGGCGACCGCCCGCGTGACCTTCGTGTCGCCGGCGCTTGATCCGCAGACGCGGCTCGTGCCTGCGCTCGCCACCCTCGACAATCGCGGTGGCGAATGGCGGGTCGGCGAGCCTGTGACGGCAGCCGTGCAGCTCACGGGCAGCGGCGGGAGCGGGGCGGTCCGCGTGCCGACGACGGCGGTCCAGAGTTTCGAGGGCAAGTCGGTCGTGTTCGTGCGCACGCCCACCGGCTTCAAGGCGACCCCGGTCCAGCTCGGCGATGCGTCGGGCGACACGGTGATCGTCCGGTCGGGCCTGACCGGCAACGAACAGATCGCCACCACCGGAAGTTTCACGCTCAAGGCCGAGATCGGCAAGGGCGAAGCGAGCCACGAGGATTAAGCCATGATCGCCCGTATCGTAACCTGGGCGGTCGAGAAGCGCTGGCTAGTCCTGCTCCTCACCGTCATCGTCGCCGCCATCGGCGCCTTTTCCCTCTACCGGCTACCGATCGACGCGGTGCCGGACATCACCAACAATCAGGTCCAGATCAACGTCCGCGCGCCTGCCCTCTCGCCCGAGCTGGTCGAGAAGCAGGTGTCGTTTCCAATCGAAACCGCGCTCGCCGGCACCCCCGGCCTGGAATATACGCGCTCGTTGAGCCGCAACGGCTTCGCGCAGATCACGGCGGTCTTTTCGGACGCGACGGACATCTATTTCGCCCGCCAGCAGGTGGGCGAGCGTCTGCGGGGCGTGCAAGAGAATCTGCCCGACGGCGTGAACCCTGAAATGGGTCCGATCGCGACAGGCCTGGGCGAGGTGTACATGTACACCGTTCGTCTCGATCATCGCGAGGACGACAAGCACAAGCCCGGTGAACCGGGCCAACAGCCCGATGGCAGCTACATCACGCCAGAGGGCGAGCGACTGACGACCGAAGAGGACAAGGCGACCTACCTGCGCACCGCGCAGGACTGGATCGTGACGCCGCTTCTGAAGACCACACCGGGCCTCGCCGGTGTCGACTCGATTGGCGGTTACGCCAAGCAGTTCCTCGTCGTGCCCGACGTGCAGAAGCTGGCCTCGCTCGGCATCACGCTGACGGACCTGGGAAATGCGCTGGAGCGCAATAACACCAGCGTCGGCGGTGGCTTCGTCAATCGCAATGGCGAAGGTCTGGCTGTTCGCTCGGATGCGCTCGTTCGCAATGCCAGCGAGTTGGCCAGGACCGTGATCGCGACACGTAACGGCGTGCCGATCACGGTCGAACAAGTTGCGACTGTGAAGACGGGTCAGGCGATCCGCATGGGTTCGGCATCGGAGAACGGTACCGAAGTCGTCGTCGGCACGGCGATCATGCGGATCGGCGAGAACAGCCGCATCGTGTCGACCGCGGTCGCTGAGAAACTGAAGACGATCAACGCTTCGCTGCCTCCTGACGTCGTAATTCAGCCGGTGCTGAACCGCACCGAGCTGGTCAATTCGACGATCAAGACGGTCGCGAAAAACCTGTCCGAAGGCGCGGTGCTGGTCATCGTCGTGCTCTTCCTGCTGCTCGGCAACTTCCGTGCGGCCCTGATCGCGGCGTTGGTCATCCCGATCACCATGATGCTGACAGGCTTTGGTATGCTGCGCGCTGGGGTCTCGGCCAATCTGATGAGCCTTGGGGCTTTGGACTTCGGTCTGATCGTCGACGGCGCCGTCATCATCGTTGAAAACGCGCTGAGGCGGCTTGCCGAACAACAGCATCATGAAGGTCGCTTGCTGACCGTCAAGGAACGGCTTGCGACCGTGGCAGCCGCCGCTCGCGAGATGATCCGCCCCTCGGTTTACGGGCAGGCAATCATCATCCTCGTCTACGTACCGCTGCTCACGCTGACCGGCGTGGAGGGTAAAACGTTCGGACCGATGGCGCTGACCGTCATCATCGCGCTCGCCTTCGCCTTCATCCTCTCTCTCACCTTCGTGCCGGCGATGATTGCGATCTGGCTGTCGAAGAAGGTCGAGGAGAAGGACGGCCGCATCATCACGTGGCTGAAGAAGCGCTACGAACCCGGTCTCGACCGGGCCATGAAGCGCCCGACGCTGACGATCGGTGCGGGTGTGGGAAGCCTTGTGGTGGCGGCGCTTGCTTTCACTACGCTCGGCTCGGTGTTCCTGCCGCAGCTCGACGAAGGCAATTTGCTGATCCAGTCGCTCCGCATTCCGGCAACGTCGGTCCAGCAGAGCCAGGCGATGCAGGTGCCGATCGAGCGGATGATGTCGAAGCAGCCGGAGGTGCAATTCGTCTATTCCAAGACGGGCACCGCCGAGCTGGCGGCCGACCCGATGCCGCCGAACGCGACCGACATGTTCGTCATCCTGAAGCCGCGCAAGGATTGGCCGGATCCTGAGCTTCCCAAGGAGGAGCTGGTCAGCCGGATCGAGGGAAATCTCGCAAAAATCCCGGGCAACGCCTATGAGATCACCCAGCCTATCCAAATGCGCTTCAACGAGCTGATCGCCGGCGTTCGCGGCGACATCGCGGTGAAGGTGTTCGGCGACGACTTCACACAAATGAACCGGACGGCCGAGCAGGTTGCTGCGGTGTTGCGCAAGACGCAGGGCGCAGCAGACGTGAAGGTCGAGCAAACGACGGGCCTGCCCATGCTCGACATTCGCGTCAATCGCGACGCAATGGCACGCTTGGGGGTTACTGCCCAAGATGTGCAGGACATTGTCACCGCGACAATCGGCGGGCGCACTTCGGGCCAGATCTTCGAGGGCGATCGGCGCTTTCCGGTCGTGATACGGCTCTCTGAAGCGCAACGGGCGGACATCGGCCTTCTCGAACAGGTGCAGGTGCCGGTGGCGGGGGGCGGCTATGTGCCGCTGTCCAGTGTCGCTGACATCAAGGTCGTCGACGGTCCGAACCAGATCAGCCGCGAGAACGGCAAGCGGCGCGTGGTGGTGCAAGCCAACGTGCGTGGCCGCGACGTCGGATCCGTCGTGGCGGATGCGCAGGCGGCGATCGGCAGCCAACTCCGGCTGCCTGCCGGTGCCTATCTCGAATGGGGCGGTCAGTTCGAGAACCTGCAATCGGCGAGCGAACGGCTGAAGCTGGTCATTCCGGCCTGTTTCATCCTGATCCTGCTGCTCCTCTACGGGGCGTTGGGATCGGTCCGCGATGCTGCGATCGTCTTCACCGGCGTGCCATTCGCGCTGGTGGGCGGCGTCCTGCTGCTCTTCCTGCGCGGCATGGACTTCTCGATCTCGGCGGCGGTGGGCTTCATCGCCCTGTCGGGCATCGCGGTCCTCAACGGCCTCGTCATGGTCAGCTCAATCCAGGATCTGATCCGGTCGGGGCTATCGCGCGAGGAGGCGGCCCATGTCGGCGCAATGCAGCGTCTGCGGCCAGTCGTCATGACCGCGCTCGTCGCCAGCCTCGGCTTCGTTCCGATGGCGCTTGGCGAGGGCGCGGGCGCGGAGGTGCAAAAGCCATTGGCGACCGTCGTCATCGGCGGCCTGATCTCAGCGACGCTGCTGACGCTGTTCGTGCTGCCGACGCTCTACGCCCGGTTCGGGCAGAAGGCGATCGAGAAGCCCGAGCACTACAATGAGGAGCATGAAGGGGACGACCACGGTCAGACCTTCGTGAACAACTTGGCCTGATGGGTGAGCGGGGCGATCCGCGATCGCCCCGCTCATCTCTGGGAGATGGGGATATGCCTCGCACCATAACCAGCTCAATGCTTCACGGCGGGCCACTGCGGATCTGGTCGGCGATCACCGATCCGGATCATCGCCGGGCTTGGAGTCCGCTCGTATTCCTCGACAACCCGTGCCAGCTTGGCGAGACGGAATGTACCTTCGCGATCCAGGGCATCACCCGGCCAATTCGGACGCCGGCCCTGGTCGATCAATTCGATAAGCCGCACGCCTTCGCTTGGTCCTGCGGCATCCCTTATCTGTTCACGCTCGAAGAGCGGTACGAGCTGGCAGGGGACGACGGTGGCACCAGGCTAACACATAGCTGCACGCTGCGCGGGGCGCTGTCTCTGCCGTTCGCGGCGATGATGTTGCGTCGCCTGCGGTCCCTGATGATCGAGGCTGACGATCGCCTCGCAACCTATCTGCGCTGGCGGGTGGGTCAGCCTGCCCGTGGGATCAATCGTCAGCGCGTCCCCTCCCGGTACAGGAGGAAGGCGCGATGACGCCGTTGAAGCGGGTTCTGCCCGCCCTCATCCTCGTTATCGGGCTGGCGGCTTGCACGGAAAGCAAGCCGCCAGCCCCGCCAACGGAGCAGCAAATCCATTCGTCCGACAGCGCCGTGGCGACAGGGGAAATGGGGCGGCATCCGTATCGCTGTTCCGACGGGGAACCGCTGTTCGTCGATTTCAAGGACAATGGCCTGCAGATCGATTTGCGGCCCTCGAACAGCGGGCTGCCTATGACGCTGACGGCGCCGGCCCAGGGCCTGCAATATGTCGGCGAGACGGCCACCGCGACCTTCAAAGGATCGCAGCTCACAGTCGTGGAAGGGGATGGCCGCACCCGGACCTGCGAGCGGGAGGGCACCCGATGAGCCGCCCCGATTTCCAACCCGTCGCACTGCAAGGGGAGAGAAGCGATGTCTGACACGTCGATCTCAAATGTGATGGCCATTCGGGCCGAAGTGATCGCGCGAAGCCGCGCCTTGCGCGAGGCGCAGCCGACGGCACCGCCCGGCGTGACGCCGACCGCTCCGGCGTCGAACTTCGCCGATACCCTCAATGCCGTGGTCGCGAAGGTCAACGAGACCCAGGAGCAGGAGGATGTCGTCACCGAAGCATATGAGCGTGGCGAAACCACCGACATTGCAACCGTCGCGCTCATCCAGAGTCGCGCATCCATTACTTTCGAGGCGACCCTGCAAGTCCGGAACAAGCTGCTGTCCGCTTATCGGGACATCATGAACATGCCGATCGGATGACGATCGCTAAGAGATTTAGGGCGTAATTGATATGATTGTCGGCGCGAGGCCACGTTTTAGGCAGATCATTATCGAGGTTTGGAAGCCTCTCACGATCCTGTTCGTGTGGGACGTGGCGGTGACGGCATTCCACATGATGACCCCGATCAAGGAACCGCCTTTGCCGACGGCGCTGTTCGGCACTGCCATCGCGCTCTTCATGGGGTTTCGCACCAATGCTGCTTATGCTCGCTGGTGGGAGGCGCGCACTCTATGGGGCGCGCTCATCAATGCGTCGCGCAGCCTAGCCCGGATCACGCGCAGCCTGACCAAGGGGGAACCCGAGGGCAGTGAGATGCGGCACGACATCATTCTGCGGCAGATCGCCTTTGCGCACTCGATGCGCTGCCAGCTTCGCCGACAATCGCCCTATGAAGAGATTGCCCGGGTCGCCGGAACGGACGTCGCCGATATGGCGGTCGCTCGCCTGAACCCTGCCAACGCGCTCTTGGAGGACATATCGGGCATTTACGCCGACGCGCTCGCGGAAGGTCGGATTACCGAGATCCAGCAGGCGACTGTCGAGCGCGTCCTGATCGACATCGCCAATGCGCAGGGCGGCATGGAGCGGATCAAGAACACGCCGCTGCCCAATGGCTTTCGGTTCTTCCCGAATCTCTTCACGCGCGTGTTCTGCGTGCTGCTTCCGATCGCGCTGGTCAAATCCTTGGGCCTCGCCACGCCGATCGGATCGACGTTGATCGGCCTCGTGTTTCTCGCGGTGCTGAGCATCGGCGAGGATCTGACCGATCCGTTCGCCAATAGCGTCCACGACGTGCCCCTCACGGCCATGTGCCGCACGATCGAAATCGACCTTCTCCAGACGGCGGAACTGCCGGCCCCCGAGCCGCTGACGCCTGACCACGGGGTGCTGTGGTAATGGGTGTGCGCGCTTTTCTGCATCTGCCCGGCCTGGCGATTGCGCGCGCTGGCGCCGTTTTCGTTACCGGCGTGGTTGTAGGGGCGTGCAATCCAGTCCCCAGCGAACCCGCCGAGCCAGCTCACGATAAGCGGCTGACGCCAAGGCTGATCGCGCAACGCATCATGTATTGCGACGACGGCACCCGCGCCGATGTCGATTTCATCGACGACGGCTTGAAGATGGCCGTCACCTGGCTGCCGAAGGGCAGGACCGAGATCCTGCGCGCACAGCGAACCGGTGACGAGTTTCGCGGCGACCAGTCGCGGGCAGTCGTGGCGGGCGGGTCGATCGCCTTCACGCAGCGCGGGAAGATCCGCGTCTGTCATCGAACACCGGAGGAATCATAGGATATGCAGGCATTGCTCTACACGCTTGCGCCTGTGCTGGCCGTCGTAATCGGCGCGATCGTCGCGAGCCGCACCAAGCTGAAACCCAGCCTCGTGGCGGGCCTTCAGCATCTCGCAGCCGGCGTCGTGTTTGCGGCGGCAGCGACCGAAATCCTTCCCCAGGTCAAGCATGAGGCTTCGCCCAGCGCGACGCTGATCGGCGGGGCGGCGGGTGTCGCGACGATGCTGGGGCTCAAGGCATTCGAGGCCCGGTTCAAGGGACCGACGGCGCTGCTCGCCGCGATCGGCTTCGCCACTGCCGTCATCGCCATCAAGGGCGGTGTCGAAATCCTGCGCGACGCGCGCGCCGAGACCAAGAAAAGCGAAAGGAGGTCGTCATGAACGACAAGCTCGAACTCGATATACCAGTGCTGTTGCCGGACCTTCCCGACGCGGCTGACGCCTGCCTGGACCGTCTCGTATCAACCCTGACGAAGCGCGAAGGTGTCGAGCGGGCGCATGTGATCTGCCTCGACGGCGACACGCCAGCGGCGCTGTGCATCCATTTTGACGCCGCCAAACTGCCGCTGCCGCGTCTGCGCGAGATGGTGCGCGCCGCAGGCGCCGAGATCACCGAACGCTTCGGCCATGCGATCTGGCAGGTGACAGGTATCAGTCACGAACGTCGAGCGCGCACGATCAGCGATGCGCTGCGCGCCTTGCCGGGCGTGGTACAGGCAAGCGCGAGCACCAGCGGCTCGGTTCGGGTCGAATATGATCGCCGAGAGACCACCGAAGAGGAGGTGCGGGCCGCGCTTCGCAAGCTGAAGGTCGGTGTGGGCAAACGCGTCGCCGCAGACGAACATGCCGACCATGACCACGGCCCAGGAGGCCACGGCGCGGAAAAAGAGAAGCACGGCCCCGACGATGGTCACGACCATAGCCATGCCGAATTTCTTGGTCCCAATACCGAGCTGATCTTCGCGCTCGCCTGCGGCACGCTGCTGGGGATCGGGTTCGCGATCGAGAAGCTGGTGCCCAGCGCGCCGGGTTGGCTGCCGACCGCTTGCTATATCACGGCCTATTTCTTCGGCGGATTCTTCACGCTGCGCGAGGCGATCGACAACCTTCGGATGAAGAAGTTCGAGATCGACACCTTGATGCTGGTCGCTGCCGCTGGCGCTGCTGCGTTGGGCGCATGGGCCGAAGGCGCGCTGCTGCTGTTCCTGTTCAGCATCGGCCACGCGCTAGAGCATTATGCTATGGGTCGCGCCAAGAAGGCGATCGAGGCGCTGGCGAAGCTTGCGCCCGAAACAGCGACCGTTCGGCGCGACGGGCAGACCATCGAAATCCCGGTCGAACAGATGGTCGTCGGGGACATCGCCATCGTCCGCCCGAACGAGCGCCTGCCTGCGGACGGCTTCGTCATCAAGGGCACCAGCGCGATCAACCAGGCCCCGGTGACGGGCGAAAGCATCCCGGTCGACAAGGTGCCGGTCGCGGACGCGGCGGCAGCGCGCGCCAAGCCCGATGCGGTGGACGCGGAAAGTCGGGTGTTCGCCGGTACGATCAACGGCGGCGGCGCGATCGAGATCGAGGTGACACGCCGTTCCAACGAAAGCGCGCTCGCCAAGGTCGTGAAGATGGTGAGCGAGGCAGAGACGCAGAAGTCGCCGACGCAGCGCTTTACCGATCGGTTCGAGCGGGTGTTCGTGCCTGCCGTCCTGCTCCTGTCGGTGGTCCTGCTGTTCGCATGGGTGGTCGTCGACGAACCGTTTCGCGACAGCTTTTATCGCGCGATGGCGGTGCTGGTGGCGGCAAGCCCGTGCGCGCTCGCCATCGCGACGCCCAGCGCGGTCCTGTCCGGCGTCGCGCGGGCGGCGCGCGGCGGCGTGCTGGTGAAGGGTGGCGCGCCCTTGGAAAATCTCGGCTCGTTGAAGGCGATCGCCTTCGACAAGACCGGCACGCTGACTGAAGGGCGTCCGCGCATCACTGATGTCGTGCCCGTCGATGGCGCCGATGAAGGCGAGTTGCTGGCGCTGGCTGTCGCCGTCGAAGCGTTGAGCGACCATCCCCTGGCCCAAGCGATCGTCAAGGACGGCCGCGAACGTCTGAACGATCGTGCCGTGCCGACTGCCGGCGACCTCAAGAGCCTGACCGGTCGGGGCGTCACCGCGAGCGTGGATGGCGAGACGGTGTGGATCGGCAAGGCCGAGATGTTCGGAAGTGAGGGCATTCCGGCGCTGGGGCAGGGCGCGCAGGACGCAATCGCGAAGCTGCGCGAGAACGGCCGCACGACTATGGTGGTCCGCAAGGGGGACCGCGACCTGGGCGCGATCGGCCTGATGGACACGCCTCGCGAAGCTGCCAAGACCGCGTTGCGTCGGCTGCACGAGATGGGCGTGTCGCGGATGATAATGATCTCCGGCGATCACCAGAAAGTCGCCGAAGCGATCGCCGACGAAGTCGGGATCGACGAAGCGTGGGGCGACCTCATGCCCGAAGACAAGGTTGCCGCGATCAAGAAGCTCGCCGGCGAAGACAAGGTCGCGATGGTGGGCGACGGCGTGAACGATGCGCCGGCGATGGCAAGCGCCACGGTCGGCATCGCGATGGGCGCGGCGGGGTCGGACGTTGCGCTGGAGACAGCCGACGTGGCGCTGATGGCCGACGATCTGGCGCACCTGCCATTCGCAGTCGGTCTTAGTCGGCACACGCGCTGGATCATTCGCCAGAACGTCTTCGTCAGCTTGGGCGTCGTCGCCTTCTTGGTGCCTGCCACCATCCTCGGCCTTGGCATCGGCCCAGCGGTAGCGGTCCACGAGGGATCGACGCTGCTCGTCGTCATCAATGCGCTCAGGCTGCTCGCCTACCGCGATCCAGCGGGGAAGGCGGCATGAGCGCTTATCAGGCAAATGTGCTGATCGTGGGGGGAGGGCCTGCGGGCCTGACCGCCGCGATCTATCTTGCCCGCTATCGTCGGCGGGTCATCGTGGTCGACGCGGGGCATAGTCGCGCGAAATGGATTCCCCGTTCGCACAATCACGCCGGCTTTCCGGAAGGGATCAACGGTGGGGAATTGCTCGGTCGGATGCGCGCGCAGGCAGAGCGATACGGCGCGATCATTCTCGACGGCCGAATTGATGCGGCGACAGGATCACAAGACGCCTTCGAGGCGCAAGGCGGCGACCTGACGATCGCAGCCCGTTCGATCCTGATTGCGACAGGGGTGGAAAATCGCCGACCTGAAATGGACGGCGAAACCCATCGCGATGCGCTCGATCGCGGATTGCTGCGCTACTGCCCGGTATGCGACGGATACGAAGCGACCGACCAAGCGATCGGCGTCATTGGTGCCGATACGCATGGGGTGGCCGAAGCGCTGTTCCTGCGAACTTATTCCGATCGGATCACGCTGGTCGCGCACAACTCGGTGGACCTGAGCGAGAATGACCGGACGGAACTCGACGCGGCAGGGGTGTCAGTCGCATCGAGTCCGCTTGATCGACTTGATTTTTCCGGCGACCGAGCGCGCTTGCACCTGGTCGACGGAAGCGTGCTGGATGCCGACACGATCTATCCCGCGCTCGGTTCCGACAGCAACAATGCCTTGGCCCGCCAGCTCGACGTGGAGTTGAGTGACGATAGTTGCATCATCGTCGATCCACACCAACGCACCAGTGTCAGCGGTATCTATGCAGCCGGTGATATCGTCATGTCGCTGGACCAGATCAGCGTTGCGATGGGCCATGCCGCCATCGCTGCCACAGCTCTTCACAACGACCTTCGGCGCCGCGACGGTGAGACGATCAGCCGCAAGGCGTCCTGATGATTGTCCTGTCGAGATCCTGCGACCGATCATTCGGAGATGACCAATGAAATGGCTGATCGCCTTCGACCTCGACGGCACGCTTGCGGAGAGCAAGCGCCCTTTATCGGAGGATATGGCCGCAACCCTCGCCCGATTGCTCGCCGTCACCGACGTGGCGGTAATCTCGGGCGGGGACTGGCCGCAATTCGAAAAGCAGGTTGCTTCACGCCTTCCTGTGGATGCCGCCCTCGACCGCCTTTGGTTGATGCCGACCACGGGCACAAAGCTCTACCGGTTCATCAATGGCGCTTGGCGCGCTGTCTATACCGAGTTGTTCGACGACGCGGAGAGAGGGAGGATCCGCACGGCCTTCGATCGAGCGCTCGCCGATGCCGGCATCGCTGATGAACGCATTTGGGGTGAACGGATCGAGGATCGCGGTAGCCAGATTACCTTTTCAGGGCTTGGCCAGGCAGCGCCGCTGAAGGAAAAGGAAGCGTGGGATCCTGACCGAAAGAAGCGCACCGCGTTGCAGGCGACCTTGCGCGCGGCGCTGCCGGACCTCTCGATCAATCTTGGCGGCACGACATCGATCGACGTGACGAGGGCAGGGGTCGACAAAGGCTATGGCCTGAAGCGTCTGAGTGCCGAAAGCGGCGTGCCGCTCGATGCAATGCTGTTCATCGGCGATGCGATTTTCCCCGGCGGGAATGACTATCCTGCTGCTGAAATCGGCCTCGATACGGTGAAGGTGCGCGACGTAGCCGAGACCACTGCCGTCGTGACCGCCATCATCGCATGTCTGCACCGCTAGGATCGCCGATGTTCGCGACCATCGCCTTCCCCGGTGAGACATTCCACCATTTCCTCCGATCTGGAGCAATCGCGTAGAACAGGCAGGCCGACATGTTTCAAAGCTCGTGGTGGGAGATCGCCACCCATATCATCAGTCTCGCCTCCGCCTACGCGCTCGCCCTGCCGGTTGGCTGGGATCGGGAGAGGGATGCGCGCAGCGCAGGTATCCGAACCTTCCCACTGGTCGCCATTGCGAGTTGCGGGTTCGTGCTGGTGGGCATCGCAATCCTCGGCCGCACGTCTCCTGCGCAAGCCAGGTTGCTCGAAGGTCTGATTACCGGCGTCGGCTTTATCGGGGGTGGCGCCATCCTGAAGAAAGGCAGCAAAGCGTCGGGCACGGCAACAGCGGCCAGCTTATGGGCTACCGGGGCGCTCGGCGCGGCGGTCGGCTATGGCCTCTATGATATCGCCGTCATTCTGAGCGCCACCACCTTCCTCACGTTGCGTTGTTCTCGTCCGCTCAAGCGCGCCAGCAAAAGCGACGTCGGCACCCCCGCAAGCCCATGACGGCCTCTCAGGCGCCTCGATGGCCGCGGCCCGTTCGCGCGCTTACTAAACGCTGGACGCCGGCGAGCAGCATCGCGGCGCAGGATCGCCAACATCGCTTGCTGCGCTGGGCGACACTGCTGGAGCGCAATCCGCATCGGATCATCGGTTTGCTTTCTCCCTCCTGGGCGGGCGGTGATGCGCGCGGCCCAATCGTCGATCGGCCGAGCGCGATCGATGTCGCATGGGACGACGTGGTGCTGCGCGCGATGGGGCTGGCGGGGCGGTCACGCGCCAATGTGAAGGCGTTTTTCGGGCTGTCGGATGCGGAGCTGGATCGCATTGCCGCAGGCTCCTGGCGGTGTCCAATCCGCCCCGCTTGGCAAGTCGCCGTGCGGATCAGGAACGTCGAGTGTCCGCGACTGGAAAACCGGATCGTAGGGTCCGTCTTCGCCTTCCTGCTCGCATTCTGCGCGATTTTCTATTGGGTCTTCTGACGAGGCTGGCTTGTGTTCGACATCATAACATCGATCCTCTCAGCGCTCGGCGGCTTCGGCGTCTTCCTGCTGATGCTGGCCGAAAACGTCTTCCCGCCGATCCCATCGGAAGTGATCTTGCCGCTCGCAGGCTACACGGCTGCGCAAGGACGCGGCTCGCTGTTGATGATCGTTGTCGCCGGCACCCTCGGATCGGCTGCAGGGGCAGTGCTGTGGTACTATGTCGGCCGCTGGATCGGCATCGATCGGTTGAAGCGCTTCGCGTCCCGTCACGGCCGATGGCTTACGCTGACACCGGGCGAGGTCGATCATGTCGACCGCTGGTTCGACCGCTATGGCCATTGGGCGGTTCTGTTCGGCCGTATGGTCCCGGGGGTCCGGACATTGATTTCAGTCCCCGCAGGGGTCAGCGGGATGCCGCTCGGCCCGTTCCTGCTCTCGACGCTTGCCGGCTCCGCAATATGGACCGTGATCCTAGTGCTGGCGGGGTACGAGCTGGGCGAACGCTATAATCAGGTGGCGAACGTCATCGAGCCGGTCAGCAACGGCGTGCTCGCACTGGCCGTCATCTGGTATCTCTGGCGAGTTGCGACCTTCGGGCGCTCACGGCGCCGATCGGATCGGCATCACTGATGGGCTCTCCGATGCTCTATCTCGCAAGCAAAGCCATCATCTCGGCCATATTGATCGCGGCGGCGTCGGAAGTGGCGAAGCGCTACCCCGGATTTGGAGCGCTAATTGCGTCGCTGCCGGTGGTATCGGTACTCGGCATGATATGGCTGTGGCACGACCGGCCTGATGCGACGAACATGGCGGCACATGCGCAGGCGACATTCTGGTTCGTCCTGCCCTCGTTGCCGATGTTTTTGTTGATCCCGGGCCTTCTGCGTCACGGCGTCGGCTTCTGGCCAGCCCTTGCAGCCGGGTGCGGCCTTACCATCCTGCTTTATTTTGCGATGGTCTTCGCACTCCAGCGCCTCGACATCGCTTTATGACTTCGATCATCAACCAAAGGGTCAGCGCAATGATAAACAGCAATCAACGCGGGCTCATTGCCGCTGCTGCAACGATCCTCCTCGCCGGATGCGGACTGATTAAACCACGGGATGCGGGCTATTTCCGTTTCCACGCGGAAGAGGCGAGGCTGGTCGTCACGCGCTGCGAGCGGGGGCAGGAAACCGGCAGCGACTGCCAAGCTGCGGCCCAAGCCGTGGCCGAACTCGATGCCGCTGCGCTTCGGCAGTCCCCTGCCAAGGGCGGACGCTAGGCCGGGCATGATCGCCGACGATGAACGGGTGGTGCCGAAGCGCGCCGCCAAGAGCCGCGCCATCAACTGAGACCCCGCCACTGGAGAAGAACTGCTATGGTCAGATTTAATAGGACGCTCGTGCTGACGCTGGCGATGGCCGCTGGGCTGATGCCGCTTGCCGCGAGCGCACAACATACCCAACACGCTTCCGGCGCATCGCAGGGTGATGCTTTAGGCCGCCGAGCCGATCCGCCCGCAACCAAGGCCTACCGGGCCGCAAATGCCAAGATGCATGGCGATATGGACGTGGCCTTCACCGGAGATGCCGACGCCGACTTCATGCGCGCGATGATCCCGCACCATGAAGGCGCGATCGCGATGGCCGAAGTTGAATTGAAATACGGCCGCGATCCCGCCGTTCGTCGGCTTGCGGCCGAAGTGGTGGCTACACAGCGGCGCGAAATCGCAGAAATGCGGGCTTGGCTTGCACGCCGGGAAGCCCGCAAATAGCGGCCGACTAGGGCGATCAGCAATCACCGCCGTCAATGGTGGCGGCGGTGATGCCTTGGGCGGGAATGACGATCGTGGTGCCGATCGCGTGCGTGGTAGCGTGCTTGGTATCGGGGATAGTCGGCATAATAGCTATTCCCGTAGTAGGGCTGGGAATGGCGATAGCCATGACTGGAAACCACCACGCCGCCGTGTCGGCCATAGTTGCCGTGGCCTCCATAGCCGCTATGACTGCTGGAATGGCCGCCACCATGATGCTGAGCCAGCGCAGCGCCGGGTGCCAGCGTCGCTAATAGCCCTGTCGCAATCCAGAATAATTTACGCATCTCTACTCTCCCGTCATCGCCATCACGGACGAATGACTTATGCGGCCATGAGTAGAGACTGCCCTTTGAATAGCGACTGAACGTCCTATTGGTCGCGTACAGATGCCACGTGCGCGGCGAAACTGCCGCGCCCGCCCCGAAACTCCCCAACAACTGCGCCCCGATCCCAATGGCCGGACAGAATGCCCCGGCGAGGGATGCTTCCGACCGGCCTCCGGCGCGCGGCGAGTAGCCGCGCGCGGCGCGTGTCACGGTCGATCAGCTCGCCGGTCGAAATATCTACCGCGCTGCGCAGCGGGATCATTCCGGCCGCCATTGCTCGACCAGCGCCGCCATCGCATCGCGGTATCCCCAAGCATCGGGATAAACGGTCGGCTCCTGCGCCAGATACGCCATGTCGATCAGCATATCCTCCGAAATGGATGGATCGCAGTTGCACAGGTGGAGAACCGGGAAGTGCCCCCATGTCGCGCCATCCCACCATGCCAACAAGAAGTCGGCTGCCCGCGATGCTTGTCCGGTATCTGACCCGGCGATCACGATCAGGCGGCAGATAGCCTGACCGACTTCATCGAAGCTGACAGCTCGGATCGCAGGGCGGCGTTGAGGTAGATTCATGAGACTTGGTTCCTGCTGCCTTCAAGGGTGGAAGGGGACGGGGACCAACAGCGCGTCGTCGATCGGCTCGACGTCACGTAGTTCCACCATCACGATCTTCTCTACCCGTTCGGCGCCGGTCGGATCGAGATAAACATAGGTGTGATCCGCAAAGACCGGACTGCACAAGCGCCAGATGACACCTTTCCGACCAACGCGGCGTTCCGCGCGGCCATCATAGGATGCGAAAGCGCCCGCTATGCGGACCCGCTGCGCGATCCGCAGCCAATTGGCTGCGCCGTTGATGACGGCGGCCTGTTCCTCTGGCGAAAGAGCCGGTCGGCCGATGCCGAACGTCGCTTGGGGATCGCGCGCGATCCGGGACAGCTTCTCCTCAACCGGCTCCGGTTTCCAGTCCACGACTGGCCCCGGCGCAGCCTTGTGCATATGCGTCACCGGCTTTCCGCCGAGTAGGTCGGGCTGCACGCCGACAAGGCGGCGGTGGAACATCGCCTTGTGATAGGCGCGTCGCCATTGTGCCTCCGGGGTCAGCGGCTTGCCGGTTGGACCGTCGCGCATGATAGCGACCAGCTCGTTGAAGGTTGCCTCGCTAACGGTCGCGATATTGAGGTCATAGACCAGTCGCGCCGCCACGCCCCGGCCCTCGTCGGGGCCGGGATCGTGAGGGCGCTCATGCCGCCTCGTCCATTTCGGGGGCCGTCTCAACGGCCATGCGGCTCAAAAGCCAATCGGACGCATCTTGCGCGAGGCGGGCGGCGGTGAAGATGCACCGCTTGTCGTTGCGCAGGGCCTGGAGTAATCGCGAGGTGTCGATAATGTGAAGGAACGCGGTTTCAGTGTCTGAAATGCGCAGAATTGCGACGTTATCTGACGGGCTTTGCTCCGCATTATTTCTCGACGAACCTCTGCGGTCGTTTGACCTGCAGAGGAGCCGTCAATGCCGAATACCGATTGCGAACTGATCGCCGAACTCAAAGCCGCACTGATCACCCAACGATACAGCCCGGTGGTGACCGGGAACTACTGCGCCTATGCGCGCGGGTTCCTCGACTATCTTGCCCGGCGCAGCATCCCGATCGCGGAGGTGACCGAGGCGCAGGTGGGGTACTATTTGCACCATGCGATCACGATGTTCCGCAAACGTCATGGCCGACCACCAGGGCCGTGTTGGCACTCCATTCCGCGTTCTGGAATCCACGCCCTACTGCGGCTTGCACAGGGCCGTTGGCCACCCGCGCCCAAAGCGACATGTGCTGCTGACACGCTGCGCTTTACGATTTGCGACGAATACGAGATCTGGCTGCGCGAGGAGCGGGGCCTTGCGGAGCGCAGCATCTACGCATTGATGTGGGAAGGTCGGAACTTCCTGACCTGGCAGCTTGATCGATGCGGCGTCGAGTGTCTCATGGAAATGAGCGTCGGCGACATCGACCGTTACATGGATATGCGCAGCCCGCACCAAACGCGCAAATCGGTGAAGGACGTGGCGGAGCGTCTTCGCTCGCTGTTGCGTTATCTGCACCGTACGCGCCGCACCGCAATCGACTTGTCGCCGCACGTCATCGCCCCGCTATTGTATGCCTATGAAGGGGTGCCCTCGATCCTGGAGCGCGATCAGATCGCCGCCGTTCTGGAAACCGCGAGCAAAGACACAACGCCTATCGGGCTCAGAGATCAGGCGATCCTGCAACTGCTGGCGACTTATGGTCTGAGGTCCGGCGAAATCCGCAATCTGAAGATCGAGGATATTGACTGGCGGACGGAATCGATCCGCATCCTCCACACCAAGACCCGTGCCTGTTCCTATCTTCCGTTGATGGCTCCGGTGGGCGAAGCCATCCTCACCTATCTGCGCTCGGGACGACCGCAAACTGACGCCCGTGTGTTGATTGCCACTGAGAAGTGACCCGGGAGAGGCCGTAATTTCCACTGAGATTTGACCCATGTTCTGATCGTTCCCTTGGCTGGCAGTCGGGGGATCATGGAGTGATCGACATGGCGTTATTGAGT
>NZ_FPEH01000017.1 GCF_900117425.1 Novosphingobium sp. NDB2Meth1 | reverse complement strand
AGGGCCATTCTGTCGTCGGTCATCGTCTTCTTCTCCAGGTTCGAGTTCGCATCCGAACCCTACCAGAAGATCGACGGTGGCCACCCTCTCAGAGAAACCTTCCTACACCACCCCGTGGGACACGACCCCTAGCGGTTCGGCGGGGCTTTTTCATGGGGCAATCCAAATCGCTCCGCACCTGCCGATTAGGCTCTCGATTGGCAGTCCGGTGAACGAGCAAAAAAAAAGGGAGAGCGCCCTGACGGACGCCCTCCCTCGAATGGTGCCAAAGTCCCTAGAACTCGTCACTCAGCTTGCCGCAGACAGCATCGATGACCCGTCCCTCAAGCTCTGCTGGTAGTGCGCCGTAGTCGCCCTCGTCGACGACCAGATAGCCCCTCTGCCCATCGATCAGAATGTACTGCGTGAAGTAGCTGTGCTGGGCCCGGGCGTGGGCCTGATCAAGGGCAGCAATCCAGGCGGTGCTGTGATCAACTGCTGCCTGAACCTCGGCCTGTGCAGTGTCTGCGGAAATGATCATGGTCTATCCTCCTGATGAAGATGCGTCGCATCAGGAAGCTCTCGATGGTGCCGACGGGCCGGGTCAGGGACCGCGCGCAAGCGCGGCCGCGCAGCGGCGATGGGGGCAACGATTTTGTCGGGCTCGTCCCGGCAAAATGGTGGGGCCCCGTCGTCCTTGACGCGGCCCCAAAGGCGCCATCACACTTGGCCACTCTGCGAGAGAACCTTCCAACCTCTCAGGGAGCCGCGACGATCGGAATTGCGGTCTGCCCTCTTGAAACACCGCGCCGGCATGGCAAGATTGGGGGCGGAGGGGTCCAACGGCCAGATCGAAAGGACCCTGATTATGGCCCGGTCAAAACCCAGTGCACGTGATGCCCTCCTGAAGCTTCGGGCAGAGCGCGAAGAACTTGCAACCCGCGAAGCGAGGCTGCGCGAAGAGGCTTCAGCCGAACTCGGCACAGTGCTCCTCGATTGCGGTGCTGAAGTGCTCGAACCTGCACAGCTCAAGCAGCTGCTGCGCGTCTCGATGACGATTGGCATTGATACCGCGATCAAACGACTGTCTGCTTCTTAGACAAGAATCCCGGCGGCGCGTGGGGCTCGATGCCTCCGCGCCGCCGATTGCGGTTCAAGCACAAAGAAGGCCCCGGCAGATCGCTCTGCCGGGGCCTTGTTCGAGAAGGAATGAGCCCCTCAGTCTTCGTCGATATCGGGAGCGCTTTCGCCGGAGGCGGTGCGGCCCTTGGTGAGGAAATCGACCTTGTCGGCGATGATCTCGCAGCCGTAGCGCTTGGTGCCGTCCTGATCTTCCCACTGGGTGTAGTGGATGCGGCCCTCGACCGTGACCAGCTGGCCCTTGCTGCAGAACTTGGCGACATTCTGGCCCAGGCCGTTGAAGCAGGTGATCCGGTGGAACTCGCTGTCCTTGACGGTGTAGCCGTTTTCGTCCTTGTAGGTCTTGCCGTCCTTGCGGGCGGGCCGGTCGGTTACGACCGAGAGGCTGGTGATGCTGGTGCCACCGGTCGTGGTGCGGGTTTCGGGATCGCGGGCGATGCGGCCGACGAGGATAACGAGATTGGTCATGGAACTTCTCCTGAGGCTGCAGGTCCGGGACCATCCCGGCTGCGAACTGACCGTCAGAAGGGGGCGGCTGGCGCTCGCACCGGAGGGCGCCGCAGGCGGCCGGAGGGGAACCTCGATCAGGACGGGTGGGGGCGGGCAGACGCGCGCGCAGCGCGCGGCAACTCGGCCGGCCGGATCGGGGTTGCGAGGGGCAGACGCCGCCTTCAGGGAAGGGTTCGCGAAGAGCCGGATGGTCCCGGGCCTAAGCCGAGCGGGTGTCCGGCCAACTCGTGGCATTTCGCGGCTGCGGTTCGCCCTGAACCTGCTCCCACTTCCGGACCAAGCTTCCTACCTCGACCGCGGTGCCGCCGTCCGCCAGAACGCAGAACTGAAGGCGGAGCTTCGCCGCTGCCGGACAGCTCCGCCGGTCACCTTTATGGTATCCCTCGGACAATGCCGCTGCAGCAAGCGGATAAGTGGCGGTCTGATCGGAGCCTCAAAACAGAGGTGATGATGGCGAAGCGAGAAGCTGCGGATCAAATCATCTTGCCGGCAAGGCGGCAGCAATCGTCTCAACTGGCAGCAACAGGGTGCGCGTTTCCGGAGGGAATATCTGGAAGCCATAGCGCGTGTAGAAGGCGACCGCCTCGTCATCGATCGCATGGACAACAAGCGCCCGAACGCCGGCCTGCTCCGATACACGAAGTGTCCGCAGCATGGCTTCGCGCAGCAGGGCACTGCCGAGTTTGAGGCCCTGGCACCGCCTGTCTATGGCGAGACGTCCAAGAACCATGATCGGAACAGGATTGGGCAGACTATGGCGGATGCGCCGCGGAACTTCCGTTCGGGTCACACTGCCGGTTGCGAGCGTGTAATAGCCGACAACCGTAGCCCCATCATCGCACACGACAAAGGTACGCGAGGACGTCCCCTCGTTCGCCATGGCATACGAGCGAAGCCACTGATCCAGGGTCGGCTTTCCGCACTCGAATTGGCTCAGATCATGGTGCGCCTTGAGCGGTTCAGGCTGGCTGAGCCGTATGGGCTCTACTCCCACGGAGCCTTGGCGGACATCAGGTCCTTGAGCGCCGCATTGGGAGCAACCGGGGCCGCCAATGCCTTGGCGAACACCTCGCTTGCTTCAGCATCAAGGCTGAAGACCCGCCGATCGAGCAGCACATCGACCGCGTGTTGGCGGGCACTATCGAGCACGAACTCCGTACGCGATTTGCCCAGTGACGCCGCTGCTGAATCAATCAGATCGCGCGTTCGCGCCGGGACACGCATCGTGATCGTTGCGTCAGCCGGCAGCTTGCGCCGAGTACTCTCAGAGGCATCACGATTTAGCACGGCCATTGCCTTCGACCTTCCATTTCGCATCGGAAGATGGCAATTTGCACATACAATGTCAATACAAACTGCAATTCAGCGTTGGCGTGCTGAACGCGCAAGACAAGCTTGGAGTTGATCGCCAGCGCCCACAAGGGCGCTGGCGACATATGAGATCAGTCAGTCAGGTGCTCCACTGACCGGAACCTTGGGGCAGGTTCCCAGCGGACCGCGGCGATCTACGACAGTGATCCGCCGCGCCTTGGCCTCGATCACAAGGCGCTCAAGAACACCGTTGCCGGGGAATGCGACGACGTAGCGTGGATCAAGGCTGAGCATCCGCTCGTTGCGCTGAAACCCGGCGCGGCTCCCAAGGCGCATGTCGAGTGCGAAGACGACCTGCGGCACCTTGTGGCGTTCGGCCCAGGACGATGCGAGGCGGTCGATGCCCTTGGTATCCCCGCCATGGACCAACACCATGTCGGGAACACGTGCATGGACCTTGTCGAGGGTCGCCCAGATGTTGTCGGCAAAGGCGAGCGCATCGGCCTCGCTGCTGCGGCCCATCCGGCCACCGGCAAAGATGACGGGTGTCCCTTCAGGCTTGGCTGCCCGGCGCTTCGCTTCAGCACGTGCACGGAGGAAATCCCGGCCCTGGACGAGCGCCGAGGTGAGGGTCGCGCCGTGATTGAGACGCGAACTCGAGACAGGTTTCCAAGACGAGCCGAACTCGTTGAGATAGAGGCTTGCCGCGATCTCGCGCATCTCCTCGAAGGCCAGCATCGCGCTTTCAGCGCACTGCGCGCGTTCGACCTGGGTTTCGAGATCATGCGTGTGAACTTCGGAGCCGTCGGCGGTTGCCACCAGCGCGCGGACCTCATCGGTTGCCCGGTCCAAAGCCGCTCCCTTGCGCTCGGCAGCACGGTGGAAGAGGTTCACGAAAGCCCAGCCCAGATCCTCGGCATCGGCTTCCAGCGCGGTACCGGTGACAAGGGCGAAGAGATCGGACCAGACGGCTTCAAGCGTCTGCGTGGCCGCCTCCCGAGGCGGAAAGTCGGTCTCTGTGAGCGGCGCAGGACCGATCGAGAAGCCGGACAGATCGAGACCGGAAAGCTGGTCGGCAAAGGACGTGTGCATGGGATACCTCCTGACGGTGTGAGACCGGCGAGGAGCGTCGTGCTCCCCGGTGCCGGCGAGAGCCCGTCAGGGCTGGTCAAGCCTCGCGTCCCGCACGCCCGAAGGGCGGAAACCCGCTTGGCGCGGTTGGTGCGGGCAGGCGCGCCAACACGGGCCGTGCCAAGCCGGGTTGCGGGGCGCAGGCGACCGGCCCAGGGCCTCTCTCGCGGCACCGGGGAGCAGATGCGGTAGCGCGCGAATCCGTAAGGGTACCCAAGGAACGAGCAGCTGATCAGGCTGCCCGCTTGCGATAGACGCCCTCGCCGTTCGACATGTGCCCGAGGCATTCGTACTCGCCGAACAGGGCCTCGAAGCGTGGCGCGATCTGCGCGAGCCAGTGGCGCGCTCGGCCGGTTCGGGGATGGCGCCAATCGCACTCCCAGTAAGGGCCGTCTTCGCGCTCGGCGATCCAGACGGCGACAAGGCTGCCATAGACCGACATGCCGAAATCGGCATAGGCGTTGCGCAGAAGGATCCGGTCCTCGCGGCCACGCCAACCCTGCTGCGGCTCGAGCGAGGGGAAAGCAGCCCTCGCCCGCTCGATCAGGTCTTCGCGCAGCCATTCGATCTCGAAATCCCAGTCGCCATCGTCTTCGACATCCAGAACCTGGAAGGCCACGACCGCACCAGATGGATAGCTGACAGAACGTCCCATCGTCGTTCTCCCGTCAGGCTGCGATGGCATCGGTAGCATCGCTGCCGGGCTCGGCGTCATCAGCATGATCTTGGGCAACAGCCCGTCCGGCCAACTTGAGCAGCAGAGAGGCGGCTTCCTCGGCGCGGGCCGCCGCGGTCAGGATGGCGCGGTCATCATCCTTGAGCAGCTTGAGCCAGTGCTCGATGTAGCTCGCGTGGCTATCGAGATGCGCGACCGGCAGTCCAAGTTCGGCCCCGAGCATCGCACTCGACAGTTCCGCGACATATCCTGACAGTCCAGCGCTAATGTGAATTCCAGCGCCATTTTTGCGAACCTGTTTCACGCCGCCATCTCCTCAGCCTGAGGCTGCTGGGCATGCATCCAGTCGGCTGCGGCCTGGGCCTTGCTGGCAGCTGTGAAAATCGCACGTGGGTCATCCTTGAACACGCGCAGCCAGGACGCGACGTAGGCGGCGTGATCGGGCCGTGGGTGATGGGCGATACCGAGATCCGCGAGGACGAACGATGCGGTAAGTTCGGCGCAAATCTCCTCGATCGCGAGGCTGTCGCGCTTGAACCGTTCGGCGAAGTTGCGGTCGAGCCGGTGCTTTGCGCCAGTGGCGTGACCACATTCGTGGTAGGTCCCATCCATAACGTGTCCTTTCTGTCCTCTTCTGCCAATCAAGCAGGACACATGATCCGAGCCCCCTCTTCTCTGCCGGACAGGGAGGGCCCGAGGGCCCTTCCTGTCCGGTTGC
>NZ_FPEH01000020.1 GCF_900117425.1 Novosphingobium sp. NDB2Meth1 | reverse complement strand
GGCTTAGCCCGTCCCCGGACATTCCCTCAACCCCCATATTATCTGGAGTAAAATCATGACCAATCGACGCAATCCCACGCCTCCGGCCGCAATGCTCGACATAAATGTCGACTGCAAAGAATACGTGGTCGACTACCTGATGAAGAGCTTTCCCGTCCGGCTGATGGTGGTGTTCACCGACGAGAACGGCAATCCCCGCTCTGAACCGATGAGCGACGAGCAGGGTTGCCCGGTCTTCTGCCAAGCCGCGCTCGCAGCACGTGACCGGATGGTCGAGCAGCTTTGCGCACTGCCGCCGATCGCGACCGCGCTCGATGCGATCATCGAACGCTTCGGCACTGACAAGGTCGCCGAAGTCACCGGGCGCACGCGTCGTCTCATCATCGGGTCTGACGGACGGCAGAAGCTCCAGTCGCGCACGCCGCGCGCGAACCTGGCCGAGACACAGGCTTTCATGAACGGCGACAAGCGCATTCTTGTCTTCTCGGATGCCGGCGGCACGGGGCGCAGCTACCATGCCGATCTTGCCTCCAAGAACCAGGCGCGGCGTGTCCATTTTCTGCTCGAGCCTGGCTGGCGTGCCGATGCCGCCATCCAGGGGCTTGGCCGCACCAACCGCACCAATCAGGCCTCAGCCCCGCTGTTCCGCCCTGTGACCACTGACGTGCGCGGCGAGCGCCGCTTCATCTCGACGATCGCCCGGCGGCTCGACAGCCTTGGCGCACTGACGCGCGGCCAGCGCCAAACCGGCGGGCAGAACCTGTTCGACCCCGCCGACAATCTCGAAAGCACCTATGCAAAGGATGCACTCAATCGCTGGTTTGGCCTCTTGTTCCAGGGCAAGCTCGAGGCGGTTGAGCTGGCTCGTTTCCAGGACCTGACCGGTCTCAGGATCGAGGGGCCGGACGGCGGGATGGTCGATGATCTCCCCACGATCCAGCGCTGGCTCAACCGTATCCTCGCGCTCCCGATCGGTCTGCAGAATGGGATTTTTGATGAGTTCCTCGGTCTGGTCGAAGCGCGCATCGATGCGGCGCGGGCCGCAGGCACGCTCGATCTCGGGCTCGAGACTATCGCCGTCGAGAGCTTCGAGGTCCTGTCCGATACTCTCCTCAGGACCGACAGCGTGTCGGGCGCGACGACCCACTTGCTTGAAATCGAAATCGCCCGCGCGCTCAAACCGCTGACGCTGGAGCGGCTCGATCAGCTGGAAGCGGCATCAGGATATCGCCATCGGTTCCTGTGCAACACGCGTTCGGGCAGGGCCGCCCTGCAGGTCCCGGCGCGCAGCCTGCTGGCCGACGAGGGTAGCCGGATCGTACGGTACGAACTGGTGCGTCCCCTGAAGCGGGGCTACCTCACCGCCGACCAGCTTGCCGAAAGTAGCTGGGAGGCCGTCGACGAACCGACATTCCGCGCGGCCTGGCAGACCGAGGTCGATGAAGCGCTGTCCTCACTCAAACGTGAGCGGCTTCATCTGGCCACCGGCCTGCTTCTGCCTGTCTGGGACAAGCTGCCTGCGGATCATGTCCGGGTGAGCAGAATCTCCGCGCGAGACGGCCGCTCGCTCCTGGGGCGCGAGGTTCCGCTTCATGCTGTCGGTGAGATCTGCAGCGCTCTGGGGCTCGATGCGCGGCCTGACATTGCGCCTGAGAGTCTCGTCGCGGCGGTCCTCGCGTGCGGGCGGGCCATGCCGGTCAGGGCGCGCGAGACACTTATGCTCAAGCGCAGCCTCGTCAACGGCGCGCAGCGGCTTGAGCTCACGGGCTGGTCGGCTGCCTGGCTCGATTGGTACAAGGCCCAGGGTTGTTTCACCGAGATCATCCGGTTCCAGACCCGGCTGTTCATTCCGCTCGAGGGCGCCGCAGGTATTCTGGCGAAACTGGTCGAGCAGATTGGCTGACGGCCCATCCGTCTCGACGGAGGTTATGCCGTTCCTCGTCTGGCAGCGAGGAACGGCGTTCAATTTGCATCTCTATCGGTGATCAAAGGTCTTCCAGCGCCGCCGCGAGAAGCGGCAGGCGTTTAGAGATCGCGGCGGCAATGCTTTCGTGGATCGGCTGCGCGAAATCGTTCGGCATCGCGGCGAGCGCTTTCTCGGGCGCATCGGCCGATCGCTCAAGGAGCTCGGTAATCGCATCGCGCATGGCGACACGGCCAAGGCCGGCGGCCTTGCCCGTCTGTACAAAATGCCGCCCCATCACTTCACTAATGCGATAGTGACGGTTCGTGCCTGCCGACATGGCGAGGCGGAATCGGTTTGGCGCAATCTGGCCTCTGTCCGCGGCCGGCTGCGCAGACAGAACGTCATAGAACGGCGCGAGATTGTAGCGGCCGCCGGGTTTGAGAAATATGCTGAAGTTCTTGGCATGCCCATCGGTCGCACCAATCAGCCAGAACAGGATCTGGCTTTTGAAGAATGCGATCTGGTCGGCCTGCGCATCGTCCGCCCCTTTTAGCAGGCCTAAGATGTCCCGCATGGCGGGGCCGCCATCGCTCTGGTATTTCAGGGTCGGCGGGACCCCGAGTGGGTCGTGTCCCACGGGGTGGTGTAGGAACCGTCGATCCGCAGTAGGATCAGGTTCGGGTCAGGCAGCCAGAGCTGGCAGGCTGACAATGGGGTTATGGCTCACCGAGCCGAGGGTTTCCAGCGTCAT
>NZ_FPEH01000024.1 GCF_900117425.1 Novosphingobium sp. NDB2Meth1 | reverse complement strand
AGGGCCATTCTGTCGTCGGTCATCGTCTTCTTCTCCAGGTTCGAGTTCGCATCCGAACCCTACCAGAAGATCGACGGTGGCCACCCTCTCAGAGAAACCTTCCTACACCACCCCGTGGGACACGACCCCCATCACTCCTCGCGCAGTCGCCGATTGGCTCGACAAAATCAAAGCGAACGACCCAATTTACCGAATGGCAATGCAGGCGTTTGCTGAACGGGGTCCTGTCGATCTCTCTCGGGGGGCGATGGAGAAGATTGCCCGCGATATCCTGTCGTCGGGCGCAAAGACTTACGACTAAGCCCCTCTCTTAGTGGGCATTGGCGCCCTCTAACTCCCTGTTCGTACCGCAACGCCGTTTGGGCGCTTCGGGGAACATGGGATACGGAAATGCTGCTCACTGAGGCTGAACAGGCGAAGCTTTGGGGAATTGCCCCCAAGACGCTCGCAAATCAGCGGTGCCGTGGTGATGGCCCGCCTTTCATCAAAATTGGTCGTCTCGTCCGTTACGATCCGGCGCAGACAAATGCTTGGCTTTCGGCGCGCGTTCGGCTGTCCACCAGCGAGGCAGCCTGATCCATGCGCCTTGAAAGGGCTTCGTCTGCCCATGAAAGACGAGAGGGCCGCGCCCGTCTCACCGTGCGCGACCCCCGAACCGAAAAGACCTTGGCAGGGCTCAATCTCGGTTCCTCAGACATAGAGGAACTGCGCACATTCGGCAACCAGCTACAGCGTGAAGCTGACGCTTGGATGCGCCGTGGTGGCTTCACTGAACGGTCGCCGCGCCTGCGCAAGCAGGAAGCAGAGCGGGCGCTGATGATGGCCCTCCGAGACCTGAGGAGGGCGTCCGATGCCTGATGCATTCACCTTCGAGAAGCGCCGCGAACTGGCTTTGAGCATCCTGACCAAAGGCGAACGGACTTCTAGACGCGCTGGCTCCTTCCTCGGGCAATTGATCGTTGATCCGACGCCGATGACCGAAGCGCAAGCGAAGTGGTTCGACCAGCTCGTTGAGCGTGCCGGTCTCCCTGAAGCTGAGGAGGCCTGACAATGGACAATTATCCCAACATGCCGGGGTTTCGTCCTGGCTCGCCAGAGACGTCACAGCAGGCCGCCGAGAGCGTGGCTCAGGCTGCAATTAGCCGCGAAGCGATGGCGCTGGCATTGATCCGCGCGAACGCGGCCAACGGCTGCACTGCCGATGAGGTTGCCAATACCTATGAGTGGGAGCGCTATTCGAGCCGCCCGCGCCTGTCTGGCCTGAAGGCTCAAGGCAAGATCGTCGATAGCGGCAAACGTCGCAAGGCGGTCTCCGGTCGCTCGCAGGCTGTCTGGGTGCTGCCTGAGTACGGTCCTCCACCGCCGCCCGATGCGCAGGGCGATCTACTTAAGGACGCGGCATAATGGACGCGCCGGTCATAGTGATCAGGAACGAGGGCGGGCTGTATGTCGTCACCGTCGAGCCTGAACATCCATCCTATCCACCGCAGTCGTTCGGCTCGCACAAGGTCGCTTATGGCACTGCGGGAGGAATGCGTCTGGTTACCGGCTGGAAGCGTATCGACCTGACAGAGCAGGCGGTGACGCAATCCCAGCAGGCTGCTCACCGGTTGGGGGCTGAAGATGGCTAGCGCACCTGACCTACGCTCGATCGCTTCTGCACTGGGTGGCGAGGTGCGCGGTAATCGCGTCCTCGTCCCCACGCAGGGGCATTCCCACAGGGACAGGGGGACGGTTTTGACCGTCGATCCTGACGCGCCTGACGGTCTGCTTGTCCATAGCTTTAACGGTGGCGATCCGCTGGCGGTGAAGGATGAGTTGCGCCGTCAAGGCCTTCTGCCCGAACGGCAAGAAAGACAGGGTATGCCCAAGCCACAATGGCGGGAAACCGGCTGCTACGAATACGACAACGGGCGCGGTGATGTGGTCTATCGGACCAAACGCCTTGAAGCGACCGGACATGCCAAGCGGTTCGTTGCAGAGCGGTTTGAGGGGGGGCGGTGGGTCAATGGCCTCGGTGATCAGCCGCGCGTCCTATACCGGCTCAGCGACCTTCACGCCGCGATTGAGGCGGGGGGCGATAACCTAGTCGTCTACTTCGTCGAAGGGGAGCGGAAGGCGGACAAGCTCGCCTTGATGGGGTTTGTTGCCACGGCAATTGCGTTCGGTGCGAACGGCTGGCGGGATGAGTATGCCAAGCCCCTGACCGGCCTGTCTGTTGTCATCCTGCCGGACAACGATGGTCCGGGTCGGAAGTTTGCCGAGACGGTGAAAGCGGCGGTTGAAGATGTTGGCGGGAATGCCTGCATCCTCGATCTGCCGGGCCTGCCCCCCAAGGGCGATATCATGGACTGGAAGGGCACTGCAGACGATCTGCGCACACTGACAGCCAAGGCTCTTCGCGGTTCCCTGCTGCCCATGCCGACGCTCGATCTCGCGGCGCTGTCTATGGTGTCGCCGAAGCCGAAAGCCTTTGCGGTTGAACGGTTGGCACCGCTTGCGGAGGTGACGCTGTTCACCGGGCCAGGGAGCGCGGGCAAGTCGCTCTTCGGGCAGCAACTTGCCACATGCGCGGCGGCGGGTCTGCCGTGTCTTGGCCTTGATGTTCGCCCTGGCGCTGCACTCTACCTTACATGCGAGGATGATCCCGATCAGTTGCACTGGCGGCAGGCAAGCATCTGCAAGGCGCTGCGGTCGGACATGGCATCCCTAGCCGGGAAACTGCACCTGATTAGCCTCCGGGGCGCGCTGGATAACGAACTGGCGACGTTCGAAGCCGATGGCACCCTGAAGCCTGCAGCGGCCTTCCATCGGCTCGTGGCAATGATCCGGGCGGCAGGCGTCAAGCTGACAATCCTCGACAACGTCGCGCACTTGTTCACCGGCAACGAGAACGACCGGGGCGAGGTGACGCGCTTCGTCAACCTGCTCAACCGGCTTGCCGGCGAGACTGGCGCGGCGATCCTGCTGCTTGGCCATCCCAACAAGTCCGGCGACGATTACTCAGGCTCGACCGCATGGCTGAATGCCGTCCGCTCACAGGTCACGCTCACGCATGATCTGGAAACCGACGTCCGCACGATAACGGTTGGCAAGGCGAACTATGCGCGCAAGGGCGAAGCGATCCGCTTTGTCTGGATGGAAGGCGCATTCGTTCGTGAAGACGATCTGACGCCAGATGTTCGGCGTGAGCTTGCAGAGGTGTCACGCGCCAACGGTGAGGACGAGGCATTCCTTGCCTGCCTGCGCGCCCGCGCCCTGCAAGGGGTTGATCGTGCGGTTGGACCTTCGCGTGGGCCGAATTATGCTCCGGTGCAGTTTGAAGGGATGGCAGAGGCCAAGGGCTACAAGCGCCAAGCTCTCAAGCGGGCGATGGATCGCCTTTATGCTTCGGTTCGTGTCCGCACTGAAGTGGTCGAACGGCCCGGTAAGTCAGGGCAAAAATCCATCATCGTTGAGGTGATGTAATGCCCTCCCGAACACCCCCGAACAGGCCCCCGAACTGGTCCCGAACACTGATCCCGAACACCCCCGAACACCAGCCCGAACACCGTCCAGCACACACACTATACTACGTATATCCGGGCGCGGCTCCTCGGGTCGCCCCGCGCCCGTACGAAGGAAAGCAGGCATGATGGAATTGCGCATCCTGAACTGTCACCTCCCGATGACTGAGCATGCTCCAACTGAACCACCTTCTGGCGCGCGTGATCATGTCGCGCTCGTACAGCTTGCGGACGGTGGGCGTTTGTTCGCTGCGGTGTGGAGCGCAGGCGAGTGGCTCGACGACAAGCGCCGCAAGTTTAAGTCCCCGGTCGCGCGGTGGTATTCGATTGGAGAGCCACATGTCAGCACCTGAGGATATCGACCCCAAGGCCGTGAACGTGGCGGAGCGCAAGCAACGCCGCAAGCGCCGCGCGGCTCCGAAGCCTTCGCCGCAATTGCTGGCGGGCAAGGAGCGAGCGCTCAAGCGCGCAAAGGCAAGGCCCTTGACGCCGGGTGTGATGTTGGAGCCGCAGGCGCAGGGCTACCAAGTCACCGCCCCACACTCCGACCTGGAGCTTTGGGAACTGCAGGTCGCCGATGCTTTCGGCACTCGGTCGCAGTCGGTCATGCAGACATTTCTGGACCAACTCAGGGTGCTCGTTCCCTTGGCATGGGACAAGGACGCGGAGCAGTGGAAGCCGAACGAAACCGAGCTGAATGCAGCGCTTGCAATGGTTGCCGATGTCCAGCCTCGCAACGTCCGTGAGGCTGCCCTCGCGGCGCAGATGGTTGCCGTTCACTGGATGCAGATGCGGCTTTCCGCTGCGGCCCTGAACAATGGGCACATGGTGCTTGATCGCGACGCCGCCTTGGCAAGCAAGCTCGCCCGCACCTTCACCATGCAACTCGACAGCTTGGCGAGGATCAGAGGCCGAAGGCAGACCGCTCGGCAGTCAATCAAGGTCAGAAAGGAGCTTCACCAGCATGTCCACTACCACGACTACAGGGGGGCAGGAAAAACAGGAGAGCAAGCCCATGACGCCGATGCCAGACCAACTGCGCAATGCTCCGCGCTGCCAAGCTCGGAACCGGGCGGGCAAATCCTGCGGCTGCCCAGCCGTAAGAGGCAAGCGGGTGTGTAAGTCGCATGGCGGGCTCAGCACAGGTGCGCCGAAGGGGCCTGCCAACGGCAACTGGAAACATGGGCGGCATTCGAACGAGGCGATTGCGCTGCGCCGGGCAGCCAGCGCTCTGTTGAAGGAGTTGGTTGATGCTTGACCCATATCGAGAGACTGGGCCGACAGGGTTGGCTCGCCTGTGCGAGAAGGAGATTGTCAGGCTGCTAGAAGAAAAGCCAACGGCTGACCGCGCCCGACGCAAAGAGATCAACAAGGCAGTTCACCGTCTCAAAAATATGGCTAGTTGGTGTAAAACCCGAGCGGGCTACAGGGCTGATTGATGACTGCACTTGTTTTGATCGCCGCTGCCATGTGTGCCGCTCCGGTCGTCCACGATGGCGACACGATTCGCTGTGGCAGTGAGCGTATTCGGATAGCGAACATCGATGCACCCGAATTGCCTGACAGTCCCAAGTGCCAGGACAAGCGGCGCTCCTATGCGTGGTGCGACTACTCCAAGGGGTATCAGGCGCGGGATGCCCTCAGGGCGCTTCTGGCGGGCCGTAGAGCGCAGATAGAGCGGTTGGGGGTGGATCGGTACGGGCGGACGCTGGCGCGCGTCACCGTTGGCGGGAAGGATGCCGGGGCGTATCTGGTGGGGCTGGGGCTGGCTCGGTCGTGGAGATGATCAGCCGATGCGCTCGCTACATACCCGGCAGGATAGTGTCTTCTCTCTTTTGATCGGTTCCCATCATGTCCAATCAGCCTCACCCCAAAGCTTTTGACCCTAAAGATTTAGATAGGTCGCTTGAAGATAGCGACCGCTTGATCATGGCTGAAACCATCCTCGCATGGGCTGACTTGGACACCAGCATATCAAGGCTGATCTTGCTCTTGTTCGGTGTCCGAGATGATGCAGGTTCTATATTGATCGGGAATATGGACCTGAAAACAAAAGTTGAAAAAATAAAGCTTCTGCACGCCCATTACGGCCTAGATGACCACGCAAAATCGTTTGCGGCATTATCGTCCAAGATGCAGGAGTTTTCGAAGTGTAGAAACACTGTCGCTCATCGAAAGTGCATTGGCAAATCGTTGTCCGATCCAACGAGATTAATATTTATCTCGGCGAAGCACGTAAAAGGGCAGCCAGACGTTTTCGAGATGCTCTCAGTTGATCATTCAGAGCTGATTGCATCAGCGTTTTTCGCGCGGCAAGCGTCCCAATCGATAGCGGACATGATTGGAGAGATTGAGGATGCGCGTGATGGGACGCAGGCGTAGAGATTAGACACGGACCAACATCGCCTCGACCATCGCAGGCATGAGCGTCTCAATCGGCACAGGAACGCTCGCAGACACGTAGCCGCGGTTCTTGGCGCGGCGTTGACCGTAGCTTTGCACCCACTGCCTTCCTCGTTGCCTCCAGGCGCGCTGCAAAGGCACCACAGGGAGTAGATAGCACTTGCGGGAGGGTGCGAAGGCGTACGCGATGAAATCGCACGCTAGCGGCTTCTGGACCCATCCCGGCGAGCGTCGGGCCTCGTCGCTCCATTGCTCTAGCAGAATGTCGGGCCAATCGTTGGTCCTGACTTTCTCGTCTACGGTGTAGGTTCTGCCGCAAGCCAAGGTTAGGACGCGATCGATCCCGCCGCGCTGCGCCCATCCGTCGTCTCTGACGCTCACGGCGCTGACCAGATTGGGGAACGCTCTGCGGTAGATATCCATCCACCACGGCGCGTCGGCATAGGTGTTGGACAGGGCGAGGCTGTCGGCGAAGTTATGGGTCTTGCCCAACAGCAAACGCCCCGGCGGTGAGACCGGGGCGCTGCCGAGTTGAAGCGGGAGTTGCTGCCCCATCACTTAGGCAAAATGACCTGTGCCGGCATCATCTTCATCGTAATCGGTTACGGGGTCCACCAAGTTGCCTGTATGCTGCAGTAGTGCCCCGCTTTCCGGCCATGCAATATCCATCTCGTCGCCGTTCGGCTCACGTTCGTCTGTGGCTTCGAGGTCCGGGTCGCCGTCGATCTCATCGAGGCGGTCAATCAGGCGCTCGGTCAGTGCCTCAAGGTCGCAACGCGATAGCATTGGGATTGCTTGGGCGAGCATGGCAAGAGGAAGGCCCGAAGGCCCTCCTCCGCTGATTAGTCGCAGCCCCACAGTCACGCCTCCCCACTGAGGCGGCGAAGGTCGGCTGCAATCAGTTTCAGTGCCGGATATGTTACGTCCGGGCCGTCGAAGCATCTTTCCTTGCAGCCGACTTCAATCTTGTGGATCACGGCGCTCATGGTCGGTGCCGGAGTTGCCAGCATAGTCTTCAGCGCATCGAAGTGAGCCATGGTGTACTCGTCGTAGGCCTCTTCGGCGGCGCATGAATCGTCGAAGGTCGCTTCACCTGCTTGTGCCGCACGGTACACGGGTTTGACGTGGTCGCGGTGGAACTGCTCCGCCGCTTCGCGGGTACGCTTCTCGACGTCGCAAGCGGTCTGGAAGGCGGTCGCGATTGTTGTTCCGATGTTCATCGTTCAAGCCTCCCCAAGCAGGCGGCGGCAATCGGCGATGGTCTGCGCCAGATGCTCAAGGTTGTACGGATCTAGGCTGCCGTTTGAGCCTTGGAACAGATATTCGAGCTTCCACAGCAGGGCGGGCCGATCTGGGGCGGGCATGCCGATCAATTCCCACCGTGCGTCGCTCTCGATGTCGCAGAGCTGGTCGGCGAGGTCTTCGTTCAACGGCTCGCTGGCTGCGCAGTTGAGATAGGCACGTTCGGCGATGCGGAATTTCAGCATGGCCTTGTCCCATGCCTTCGCATCCGGCTGTGCAGAGATAGCGGGGGTGGTGTGCGCCTCGGGCGCAATGGTGCTAATGGCGTTCATAGTCGTGTCCTTGTTAGTGCAAGGGTTGCGATCAGGCCGGGTGGGAGGATTAGGCCCCTCCCGCTCGGTCGCCTCGGCTTTTGCCTAGGTGAGATAATTTGTCTCATGCCTCGCCGGGTTGCGTCAAGCCCCTTTATGAGATAATTTGTCTCACTATGAATGGCACACAATCGAAGATGGCAAGGGCCGCGCTTGGCCTATCGACGCACGATCTAGCCAAGCTCGCTGGTGTGGGCCGCGTTACGGTTGTCCGGTTTGAAGATGGTGGCACAATCTCGGCTGAGACATCGGCGAAGATCGAAGCGGCGCTGGTCGAAGCGGGGGCGCAGTTCTCTCGCCGCTCTGGGCGTATTGGGGTGACAGTCCCTGAGGCAGGCTCAGCCTGAATTGACAGCCTGCCGACCAGGGCGCATTTCTTCCGCTCATGGACGACGTTCAAAGCTTGACAATCTACGATCCGGCGAGCCTGCTCGTCGGCCTCGGTGCGGTCGCCGGACTGCTTGCGGCTTGGTGCTGGTGGCGGGTTTCTGCCAGCGTCGATACCGCTGGAGAGCGGGTCAGGGGTCCGTCTCCCGTCTGGATCGGCCACGCTGCGCTTTCGTCGGCGCTCGCTATGGGTCTTATGTCGTCTGGCTACTTGCTTGGGCGGTTTGTCGGCAAGTTCTAGGCGGTGATCGGGCTAGCTTTGGACGCGCCTAGGCGTCCGGTTGCGCTAGGCTGGGCCATGCGGTCGGTCGTCCACCACAGATCGAGCATTTGAGACGTTGCTCTACTGCCTCTAGGCGTGGGCTTTTCCCGCCTATACGGCACCGCTCCCGCAAGGTGTGCGGGTCCATCACCACAACGTGTCCGCACTTCTCGCAGGTGACTTTCAAGCTGTAACCGGCGCGGGCAAGGTCGTGGAGCGTTGCGAGGCTTTTGCGGCTCATGCGCCCATGGAACGCAACAGGAACGATTCGGCAAGGTGGCTGGCTGTCTATCCCCATTTCTTGGGATACCGTGCGCCCTGCGAACCGTCCAAGCTGGTGCAAGGCATGGGCCTGATGGGCGCATGCTCAGGGGCTGCTGACGTCCTGAGAAGCGGCGGCAGTCCCGACTTTTTTGCCGGTCAATACGCCCGGATTCCTTGACTTTAGTGTAATGCTGTTGTAAGACAGCAATACACAACGTCGGGAGACAGTGGTGCGCAATCAGGTTCACGACGGCACGGTCGTATTCCGTGCAAACAGCGCGGTTATCGCTGCACTTTCTGAGCGCGCCCGCCGCTCTGGCTGCTCTGTCTCGGAGTACCTGCGCGCCGTCGTCCGCGAGAAGGTCGGCCTGCAATGAATGCGGCTCAGACCATCGGCGAAATTGTTTCCGCTGCGCTTGCGGCTGAGCAGGCCAAGATTGATCGCGACTATCAGGACGAGATTGCACGCTGGGCGCTGGTCACTTCCGCCAACAACCTTGCGCGCATGATCAGCGAGGCTTCGTCCGCTTCGGTCGAGGAGGCCTTTAACGCACTGACCTACGTGCCAGATGCATGCCTGCCGCTACTGACAACGCCGCACGGTTGGTGCGCGCTCTCGCATCTCGTCGCTGCCGATCTGGGACTCAGCTTGGCTGGCAGCCTCTTGCCAACAGTTCATTGAAAGGGTCGCCATGCCGATCAATTGGGAGCTTGCCCGCACTCCGGACTTTCTCGGCAACGCCTTCAAGGCGTACGACGAAGGTCGGTACAAACGGGCGCTAACCTCTCTCGCGGATAATCCGGACGATGCAAAAGCCCTTGGCATTGTCATGGCACAGAACCCGGAGGTTGGCCTGACATTCCGCAAGGCGCAGCGAGAGGACGCGTTCAACAAGGCTGCGGCTGATTACTACGGCAGCAACAACGCTCTGCTTGGCATTGGTGGCGGTTCAAGGGCTACTGCAGCATCAAAAGCGCCGCCAGAAAGCATGAACGCGCTTGCCGTTCCACAAGGCTTTGCGCCTGCCCTACCGGGGCCGATTAGCGGCTATGGCGGCGGCACGTTCAATTGGGATGGATCGCAAGCAACACCTGCGCAGAACAATGCGGGGCCTGACCTTTCCGCGCTTGGGCAGCCTCGTTCGCAAGCTGACGCTGCATTTCTTAGGATGCTCAAGGTCGATGCACCGCGAGCATTGAAGGTCCGCAGCGAAATGCGGGACAACTTCGTTAAGATGCTCGGGCAGGAGCGCGAAGTCTATGCCGCTGCAGTTGACCGACTGTCGCAGGCCACGGACGACGCTTCATATCAACGAGTGTTGCAGGAGCTTGGTCCGATGGTCTCCGCAATAGGCGGCGACCTGGCTAAGCATGTTCCGGCCAACTATCCCGGCCCTGACGGGGTCCGAGAACTGATGATGAAGGCGCTGACCGTCAAGGACCGCCTGTCACAGCTTCTCGCGCAGGATCGAACCGAAGCCTACGTTGACAACATCGAAGCCGACAACGCTCGCGCTGACCGGAACACAGACAGTCTGATTGAAGACCGCAACGCTCGTCGGGGTGAGACGCGCCGATACAACGACGCGCGAATTGCAACCGCGCGCCGTGGTCAGGACATGCGAGGCTCAGGGGGTGGTCGCGGTCTGGTGAAGGTGACGACGATTGAGGAAGCTCGCGCCCTGAAACCGGGAACCCGTTTCGTTGATCCGAATGGCAACGTGCGGGTGCGCTGATGGCAACGCAATGGGACGAGTTTGCGAAGGCGGCTCCCGATCAGGCTACGGCCAATCCATGGGACGAGTTTAGGCCGGTCAAGGGAAAGCGGAAGGCGAAGGCAGCCGAGCGGGCCGATCCACGTTCGCAGCCTCCTCCGACGCTGACGGGCGATGCCGTTGATGGCGACACGCTCAAGACCACTGGTGCAGAGAACCTGCGGCTTTACGGTGTAGATGCTCCCGAGCTGAAGCAGCAAGGCTTGGGCCGGGATGGCAGGCCCGTTGCTATTGGATCCGACGCAAGGGCCGCACTTGATCAGGCAGTCTTGCCGAACGCTCTCGCGGGTCCTGTCGAAGGATACTCCTATGGCCGTCCTGTTGCGCCGGTCGTGCAAGATGGGGCTGACGTTGGCGTAGGGGTGATCCGTGGCGGCAACGCACTCGCCGCGCCGGAGTATCTGGCGAAAGACCCCGGTCGCCGGTTTCAGTACATGCAGGCCGAGCGCCTTGCGCGCCAGAACCTGCTCGGTATTCACAGGACGCAGTTTCAGGACCCTGCGGACTACCGCAAGAACCCGCTGCCGATCGAACAGCTTCGCCCCGACCGTGAGACCGTGCCGCTGTGGTGGACCACGCCGACGCCGCTCTCTGGCATGCGGCCTGATGCCGAGCGCCAGTACATTGCGATGGTCAATGACAACAACGTCAGCCCCAAGGATGTGCAGGCATTCGCGCGGGCCAATGGCTTCACGGTGGCTGATGGCGAAGTCGAGCGGGTGCGAGCGCAGTCGAAGAAGACCGGACAGCCGATTTCAATTGCGTACAAGGATGCGCCGAAAGTCCTGACCGATCCCGGCGATGGTGCGTTGGGTGCTGGCCTGCGCGGGTTGGGCAGCGGTGCGCTAGCCAACTTCCTTGAGGAAGGCGGCGCGGTGGTCGATGCGCTGGGCGGAACGCCAGGGCGGGAAAACGTCTGGAACAGCAATCGCCGCTTTGCCGACATCTGGGCTAACAACGAGATCCAGAACGAGAGCATTACGGGCTTCGACAAGGCACAGCACCCCTACGCGACTACGGCGGGCGAGTTTGCAGGAGCGCTGGCACTGCCGGTGGGCAAGGTTCGCTCTGCTGCCGATCTGGCAAAATGGGGTGCTGCCTATGGCGGGCTTTCCGGCCTTGGCACTGAGGGCACTGTTGAGCAGCGTCTTGGCTCGGGCGCGGTTGGTGCAGGCCTCGGTGCTGCAACGTCGGTAATTGGTGCCAAGCTCCTCGAGGCGGCTTCTCCGCTGGTTGCGAAGGGTTGGCGCTGGGTGCGCGGCAAGTCTGGCCCTGAACTGGTGCCGCCTGCTGGCTCGCCTGCAGCGCCGCTTACGGGCGATGATCTGGAGCAGATGGTTGCTGGCAATCGACAAGAGGGGGGTGAGCGGTGGAGCGCGGGAGATCAGCCGACTGCCAGCCAGAATAATCTAAAGCTGAACCGTCTACCGAATGTGAAGGAGGCCGCACCAAATATACCTAAGGCCGCTGACATAGCGATGGCAGGCGAACCGGGTGCGTCGATCTCGCAGGAAGTGCGCCAGCCGGATTACCTGTTCCGCGACCGTCCGACCGCAATGGGTGCTCCGCTCTCTGAGGCGCAAATCAGGGTGGGCGATATTCAGCCGCGTGATTTGGTGCCACTGCCCTCCAATGAGGTCGGCTCTGTCGAGGAAGCGGCGGCAATCGACAAAGGCCGGTTTGCCCCTGCCACGGCACCGAACGAACGTGGCGAACTGACGCGCCAGACGCTGCGCGCATGGAACGGTGCGGAAGTGCCCAAGGTCGGGCCGGTCGATCTGGTGGGCTGGCTGCGCATGAATGGCGGTCTCAAGGATCAGGGCGGCGAACTGTCGCACATGGGCCTGAACAACAAGGCTCGCTCCGGCATGGACTTCGTCGGGCAGGAAGCACGGTTAGGGCCTCTGGTGAACAATGAGAGCGGCATGACGCTCGACGACGCAGCCATGCGCGCTTGGGAAGCGGGATACTTCCCCGACCACATGGAGCGGCCCGACGTAAACACCTTCCTCGATGCCATGCGCGGCACTCAGGAAGGCTGGAAGCGGCATTTCCTGCCGGAGGACTTTGCCGAGATCGACCGCTTCAACGCGGCGCGTGGTGAGCGTCAGAACCTTGCAGCGCAGCGCTCGGAAGTCGGGCAGGTCTGGCGGGATAAGTCCGTGCCGGCCGATGAGCCGCAGCCGTTTGCGCCGCCTGAAGCCTACGAGGAATGGCCTGCCGGTGGCCCTGACTATGCGGGCAACATCAACCTCGACAAGCTCGACACGCCGCAGGACATCCGCCGTGCGCTCTCGCAGGTGAATAACCGGGTGGGCGGGTTCGATGCTGCCACGCGGGGCCGGATCACGCAGGCCGAGACCGAACGCCTTGCCGGTGAACTGGGCATGACGCCTGAGACGCTGCTGGCACGGCGCAAGGGACAGGCCCTGAACGCCGAGGAAGCGCTTGCCGCGCGCCAGATGCTCGCCAAGTCGGGCAACGAGCTGGTCATCGCCGCAAAGCGTGTCCAGGCGATGGAGAACCCCGGCGACGAGGTGCTTGCCGACTTCCAACGCAAGCTGACGCGGCATGTCGCCATACAGGAACAGGTCTCAGGCATGACCGCCGAGGCGGGGCGCGCGCTCCAGCAATTCCGGATGCTGGCCGATAGCCGGAGCATTCGGGGTGATGTCCTGACGGCAATGGTCAATCGTGGCGGTGGTCGAAAGGCTGCGATTGACGCTGCCGAAACGCTGCTCGATGCAGTGGAGAGCGGGCCGGGGGTTTTCAACGTGCTGGCAGAGAAGGCGACGAAGCCGAAGCTGCGGGACAAGCTCACGGAGCTTTGGATCAACTCGCTTCTGTCTGGGCCGCAGACGCACGCAGTCAACATCACCTCGAACACGCTCACCTCACTGGCACAGGTTCCGGAGTTTCTGACTGCCGCCGCAATCGGCGCGCCTCGCCGGGCTGTTGCACGGTTTCAGGGGCGCAACACTGAAGTGGTCACTGGGACCGAAGTCGGTGCGCGTGTCTTTGGCCTGCTACAGGGGGCGAAAGAGGGTTTGCGCCTGTTCCGCCAATCGCTCCGCACTGGTGAGCCTTCCGATCTCGTGTCCAAGGTCGAAGGACAGGGCATGAAGGCCATCTCCGGAGTAAAGGGTGAGATCGTCCGCATCCCGACGCGCCTGCTGACTGCCGAGGATGAACTGTTCAAAGGTATTGCGCGCCGCATGGAATTGAACGGCGAGGCCGTCAGGGTCGCACGGCGGGAAGGTCTGCGTGGCGAAGCGGCCAAGCGCCGGATTGCCGAACTTGTCGAGATGCCGACCGATGGCATGCTTGAACGGTCCATGGAGTATGCCCGGTATCTGACGTTCCAGCGCAAGCTCGGACCGGCTGCCTCCAAGATTTCGGGGCTGACGCAGGACGCACCCGCTCTCAAGCTGTTCCTGCCGTTCGTGCGTACTCCGACCAATCTGCTCAAGTTTGCGGCTGAGCGTTCGCCTGCCGCGCCGCTGCTCAAGGAATGGCGGGCTGACTTTGCAGCGGGTGGTGCTAGGCGCGACATCGCACTTTCACGCGCGCTGCTTGGAACCGGCGTGGGCGCGGCGATCTATGAACTGGCCCTACAAGGCAAGATCACCGGTACAGCGCCGACCGATCCTAGCAAAGCGCGCCTTATGTATGCTGATGGTTTCCAGCCCTACTCCATCCGGGTTGGGGACAAGTGGTACAGCTACAAGCGCCTCGATCCGTTCTCGACTACGTTGGGCGTTGCTGCCGATCTCGCGCTTCTCCCCGAGGGCATGAGCGAACGGCAACGCGATGAGCAAACCACGCTGCTTGTTGCCTCGATCATGGGGAACCTTGCCAACAAGACCTGGCTGTCTGGCGTGTCCGACATCATCGGGACCATTGAAGACCCCGAGCGCAATGCCGACAGGATGATGCAGCGCCTTGCTGGCTCGCTGGCAGTCCCAACGGGTGTCAGTCAGGTAGCACGGGTGATTGATCCCACTGCGCGCAAGACCGAGACAATCGGCGATGCAGTGCAGGCCCGCATTCCGGGGGCGTCTGAGCGGCTCCTGCCGCGCCGGGATGTGTGGGGGCGGGAAGTCACCAGCGAAGGCGGGGTTGGCCCAGACATCCTCTCTCCGGTCTACACGAGCAGCGCGAAGAGCGATCCCGTCAATAAGGCGCTGATTGACGCGGGGGTGAGCGTTGGGATGCCGTCGAAGTCTGTTCGGGGTGTGGAGCTTACGCCGGAGCAGTACGATCGATACCATGCTGTCGCGGGTCAGAAGAGCTATGCCGCCGTGTCGGAGTTGATCTCCTCCGATCAGTGGAATGGGCTCGACGAGGAAGGCAAGCAGGATGCTGTCACCAAAGCTGTCACGGCTGCCCGCAAGGCGGCGGCGAGCGAGGTCCTGGGCGATGCCAAGGGCGCGGAGCCTGCCGCGCCTGCGCCGTCCGAGTGGGACCAGTTTAGTAAGGTGGAGTAGTTCGCCATGGGCGGTGCAGAGGCGGCGGCGCTGGTCAATCCTGTGAGGCAGTAGCATCCAGCCGCGGCTTTGGGTTTCCCGCCTTTATCACTACTTTTTGGCCGTCAGGTGTTACTAGGCCGACCTCAAAGCTCTTGCCCAATGGCAAAGACTCAGCGCCGACCACCTTGCAAAGTGCTTCGAATGCTTCAAGCGCAAGCCTTTGAGCCATTGGGTGCAACTGCTCAATTGCTAGCTCAAGCGCCCCGATTTGAGGGGTCAACCGTAGAATCTCGGTCTCATCGACCTCCATTGTTCCTTTGTAGCCCTCTGCTCTCGTCGGCGGTGGCATCTCGTTCATGAGCACATCCCGCTTAACGCCATAATCGTCGAGAGCGTTAAGCAGAAGATTGAAGGCATGATCGAGCGATCCCACCGAGTTGCCTAAATCGGCCCCTCCGATTTGTGTCAGGGTCCAAATCTCCTCAACGGGGAAATAGATTGGGGCGGCCATTCTCTGCAGAGCCTGCGTTGTCAGGAAATTATAGGACCTCGCTTGCTGAGCCCTTTCGATCCCCTCCCGCAAGTGGCTCTCGATGCTCAGCGTGACAGAGTAGATTTGGTTTAGTCGCTGGAAGGTCGCGAAAGCCACCTGCGCCTTACGCTCAATGTCGTTCCGCTTGCGCGCTCGACGGTTGAACCATTCTGTCATTGCCATCGTGACGATCCCGCCAAGGATCGCGCCAACTATGCCCGATAAGCCGCTTATCCATTCGCTAGTATGAGTTGGAGCCAAAAGCTCAGCGAACCATTGGGAGGAGGCCACCTGCTACACCCCGTACCGCTTGCGCCCGTTGCTCGTGATGCAATAGCGGCCACCTCTTGAACCCACACAGACCTTGCCACCGTTACACGGACACTTGCCGTCATCGGTCGTGTCTCTCGCAGACGCCCCGCCGCTAACTCCCTTGATGCGTCGTCGGCGTGGCTTTGCCTCTGAGCCGACTGGGAGGCCGCAGGCTAAGGCCAATGCGATCCCGGCAAGCACTTGGCGGCGTTCCATCGTGTCCCTCGATTCGGCGGAAGCGAGTGTGCCTCAACGTGGATCACCGAGGAAGGGTAGCAGCGGCGCGCCTGTGCGGTCCGACGCTGAACCGCCTCCGCCGCCTCTAGGCTTCAAAATCGATTAGCAACCGGAAGCAGGTGCCGCGCTACAGGATTTGGCTTTGTGAGCTTAGCATCTGACCGCTTAGCGATTGTGCTCCAAAAGTTGGGAACTTTGTGGACAGAACGATTCCTGGTGAATGGGAGAGGCCATTGTCCTTTCATAAGTCGAGGAGTCGTGCGACGATTACCCTATGGCAATTGATCTCTTCACCCCTCGCCAACTGTCGCTTTTTGACGAACCCTCGCTCAGCGAGACTAATGATTTGGAATTTAAGGCTGCGAAGGGCGGTCTACCCGGTAGCCTATGGGAAACCTACAGTGCCTTTGCCAACACAGCAGGCGGCACGATTGTCCTTGGTGTTACCGAGGGCACCGACGCTGGTTTGGACATGCATGGCGTTCGAGACCCAGATTCTTTAATAACGTCGCTCTGGAATATACTCAATAATCGCCAAAAAGTGAGCGTAAATTTGTTGTCTCATAAAGATATCGATGTTGTTTCCAGCACTGGAAAAAAGTTTATCGTCATACAAGTTCCCCGCGCTCAGCGGAATCAGCGTCCAGTTTATCTGAATAATCGCCCATTCGAGGAGACATTTAAGCGCGATCACTCGGGTGACTATCGGTGCTCGGCAGATGAAGTGCGCCGAATGTTTGCTGATCAATCTCCAGAGCCTGCCGACAGCAGAATCTTGACCCATTTCTCGTTGGGCGACGTACACATCGATTCTCTTCGGCAATATCGCAACAGGATGGCGACCGCGAACCCTGATCACCCTTGGCTGGTTGAAGACGATCTTGGTTTATTGAGCAAGCTCGGCGGTTGGAGAAGGGAAAGATCGACCGGAGCGGAGGGGCTGACTGTTGCAGGCCTGCTCATGTTTGGATTTGGCCAGTCAATTCGGGATCCCGAAGCTGTTCCAGGATTTCATTTAGATTATCGAGAGCGCCTCGGTGACGACAGTGAGCAACGTTGGTCAGATCGGCTGACCTCTGATGGTTCGTGGGAGGCGAACCTTTTCCAATTTTACATCCGTGTTCTTCCTAAAATAGTTGGGACACTTAAATCCCCCTTCCAACTCGATCAGAATCTTTATCGCGTAGACGATAATTCTGTCAGCGTTGGATTAAGAGAGGCTGTTGTTAATGCCTTAATTCATGCAGATTATAGCGGCTCCGGCGGAGTTGTGATCGACCGCTATGGAGATCGTATTGAGCTGTCCAATCCGGGCACGTTACTTCTATCTCCTGATCAACTAATTCGCGGCGGCGTGAGTGAGTGCAGAAACAAAGCCCTTCAAACAATGTTTCAGCTTATGGGTGCAGGGGATAAGGCCGGAAGTGGACTGGACAAGATTAGGTCTGGCTGGGCTGCCGCGCGGTTTAGTGATCCACGCCTGCGCGAGAGTCAGAGGCCTGATCGGGTTAACCTAACTCTTCCTTTGGTTTCAGCACTTCCGGAAGACGCTTTGGAGGAGCTTGGGAGGATATTTAGCACTGAACGAATTGCAGGACTTGAGCCAGAAAGTGTTCATATTCTCGTAATGGCATTGGATGATCGGATCACAAATCCGATGCTGCAAGAGACACTCACTAAGCACCGAGCAGATTTGACAAAAATTTTGGGTACACTCGTGACTGATGGCTTTCTTCGCCGAGAAGGTGTGGGACGCTGGGCGCAGTACGTGCTGAACCGACCTCAAGATAAATCCTCCCATGGCGACCCCACACGTCCGACAGAAGACATTGGGGGAGGCTTTGGGGGAGGCTTTGGGGGAGGTTTAGATGCGGGCACCGGGGGAGGCTTTGGGGGGGGCACCAAACGCCCCAGTCGGTTTGATCCCCTAAAGTGGGCCTCATTGGAAAGCATAGCCAATAGCCGACGGACGAGCCGAATGGCCGCCCAAGAAATGGAAAAACTGATAACTGACTTGGTTGAGGAGGCAGGCGACTTAACCCGTACGGAGCTTGCCCAACTGGTTGCCCGCGAGCCCGGTAAGCTCGGCGAACGATTCATTAATCCAATGGTCGAAAAGGGCTCACTCGTGCGGATGATCAGCCCGCCGAGCAGCCCGAATCAGCGCTACACATTGCCGCCTAGATCTCGCGGGTAAGGCCCTCACACGATATCAAAATGGATGTCGTGCTTACCCCGTGCTTACCAAGTCGTATCTCTCGGCGCATTTTCGGGCAGTCAGAGATCGAAGATAATCTCTTTATTTCAAGGTGGTGAGCCCTGCTGGGTTCGAACCAGCGACCTACTGATTAAAAGTCAGTTGCTCTACCGACTGAGCTAAGGGCCCACACGCAGGCGGTGAGCGCTTGCCCTACGGATGGGGCGGGGCCGGGTCAAGCGGGCGTGGAGGTGGCGGATGGTGCAAGTGCCTGCCGGATCGCGCCAATCCGGGGCGACCGTGGCGGCGGGGGTGAGCACGAAGCCGCGCTGACGGAAGAGCGGGTGGGGGATCGTGAGCGTCTTGCTGCGCCAGGGGCCGCCGCTCCACAGGATCACGTCGAGATCGAGCGTCCGCGCGCCCCAGCGCTGGCCGCGGCGGACGCGGCCGAAGCGGGTTTCGAGGCGCTGAAGCAGGGCGAGGACTGCGGGCGGATCAAGCCTTGTGGCGATCCGCGCGGCGGCGTTGGCGTAGCGGCGACGGGAGGGGCCGATGGGAGCGCTGGTGATGATGGGCGAGACGGCTTCGATGGTCAGGCCTTTGCCCGCCATCGCCACGAGCGCGGCGCGCAGGACCTGCGGCGGGGGGCCGTGGTGGGGATGGCTCTGGTTGGAGCCGAGCGCGATCAGATACTGGTGGCTAGCAGGTACCACCTTTGCCCGATCCTGACCTCCGTTCGTGTCGAGCGAAGTCGAGACACCATATGTGGCGCCTGGTGTCTCGACTTCGCTCGACACGAACGGAATGCAGGGTGTGGCCACCTGCCCTCAGATGTCTTCGGCAAGGCGGGTGTAGAGCTGCGGGCGGCGATCGCGGAAGAAGCCCATGCCGGCGCGGTGGCGGGCGGCTTCGGCGAGGTCGAGCGTCGAGATGAGCACGCCGGTTTCCTCGGCGCCGAATTCATTGCGGAAATCGCCCCATTGGTCGGCAATGAAGCTGTGGCCATAGAAGTTCTGGGGCGGCGTGCCTTGCACGCTCTCGCTGCCGATGCGGTTGGCCGCGACGACGGGCATACAGTTGGACACGGCGTGGCCCACCATCGCGCGGCGCCAGACGCGGCTGGTATCGAGATTCGGATCGTAGGGCTCGCTGCCGATGGCGGTGGGGTAGAACAGCACTTCGGCGCCCATCAGCGCCATCGCGCGCGCGCATTCGGGGTACCACTGATCCCAGCACACGCCGACGCCGATGCGGGTGCCGAACACATCCCACACCTTGAAGCCGGTGTTGCCGGGGCGGAAATAGTACTTCTCCTCATAGCCCGGACCGTCCGGAATATGGCTCTTGCGGTAGGTGCCCATGATCTCGCCGTCCGGGCCGATCATCGCAAGCGTGTTGTAGTAGTGATGCCCCTCGCGCTCGAAGAAGCTGGTGGGGATGGCGATGCCGAGGCCCTTCGCGAGCGCCTGCATGGCCTTTACCGAAGGGTCTTCCGCCAGCGGGTGCGCGAGGGCAAACAGGGCCTCGTCCTCGACCGTGCAGAAATAGGGGCCGGCGAAGAGTTCTGGCGGGAGGATGACCTGCGCGCCATTTGCCGCCGCGTCCTCCACCAGGCCGGAGACGGCGGCGATGTTGGTCTGCGCATCGGGTGCGTTCAGCGCAAGCTGGAGAGCGGCGACGGTGAGCTGGGTCATGGGAAGGGGACTTGGGGGGCCTTTGCCGGAATGTCAAAGGGTAGCGGTCCGGGATGTTGGGCTTGCCCGCCACCACCCCCAAACCCCCTCCTCTGAAGAGGAGGGGGCCTTTCCTGATCAGGGGCGCTTGGCGAAGAGCAGCGTCATGCGGTCGCTTTCGCCGATGGCTTCATATTTGGCGCGGTCCTTCTCCTTCAGGGTTAGGACGGGCGGCAGCGTCCACACGCCGTCGGGCCAGTCGGCGCTGTCCTTGGGATTGGCGTTGACCTCGCTCTTGGCGACAAGCTTGAAGCCGTGGGCTTCGATCAGGGCGATGACGTCGGCCTCGCGCATGTAGCCCATGGTGCCGAGCGTGTAGGAAGCGGGGGCATCAGGCTTGGCGCGGTGCTCCTCGATGCCGAGCAGGCCATCGGGCTTGAGCAGGCTGCGGATCGCGGCGAGATCGTTGTAGAGGTAGTTGTCCGGCCACATGTTGTGGACCTCGCGCATGATCATCACGCGGTCGACGGTGCCCTTGCGCTCGGCCGGGACGGCATCGAGCGTGAAGGCGGGGATGCGCGCCGCAGGCACGCCGGTCCAGCCGGCGACCTTGCCGGGGAAGAACCCGGGGAAGTTGGCGAGGCGCGTCCGGGTATCGCCGGTGGCCGTAGCGAGGCCGGCGGTGATGCCGATATACTGGCCCTTGTCACCGAGATAGGGGACGAGGATACGCGTGTACCAGCCGCTCGAGGGCATGTAGTCCGCAACGGTCATGCCCGGCTTGATGCGGAAGAAGGCGAGCGTTTCAGCGGGGTGGCGGAAGGCGTCGCGGACGCGGTCACTGTCGCGGCGGGGATCGGCGAGGACCTTGGCCATTTCGGGATCGGCAGTGGCGGCGGCGGGGGCTTCCGGCGCGGCCTGGAGCGCAGCGGGCACGGCAGCAGCTGCGGCAAGCAGGAGGGCGGAGAGCAGGGCGGCTTTGCGCATTTTGGTAACTCCGGTGGCGATTCGGGCGAAGAGGCAACCTAAGCGGGCAGGAGGCGATGACAACCAGGTCCTTTGTTCCTATCTGCAGCGGCAACTGACTGACAGCAAGGAACGAGTGAATGGCGCAGGCAATCATGGCGGGCGGGGGCTTCTGGTGCACCGAGGCGGTGTTTCGCGATGTGGTGGGCGTGATCGATGTCGAGAGCGGCTATATCGGCGGGACAAGCCCGAACCCGACCTACAAGCAGGTGTGCAGCGGTACGACCGGCCATGCCGAAGCGATCCGCGTGACCTATGATCCGGAATTGCTCTCGCTCGATGACCTGCTCGATATTCACTTTGCGACGCACGATCCGACGACGCTGAACCGGCAGGGCAACGATGTCGGCACGCAGTACCGTTCGGCGCTGTTCCCGGCGGATGACGAGCAGCGCGCGGCGATGGAAGCGGCGATTGCGCGGGCCGCAGCGGCCAATCCGAAGCCTGTGGTGACGACGATCGAAGGCCCGGCAGAATGGTGGCCGGCGGAAGACTATCATCAGGAGTATTGGCTGGGCGAAGGCCAGCGCAATCCCTACTGCCTCGCCGTGATCCCGCCCAAGCTGCAGAAGCTGCGCAAGAGCTTTGCGGCGAAAGTGAAGGCGTAAGGCCCTACTTCCCCCACATCGCGGCGAAGAAGCCGTCGATGCCGCCCTGTTCGGGCAGCATGCCGGGATCGCTGCGGAACCAGCCTTCGGGCGTGGGCGTGAGGCCGGCGGGAAGCTGATCGGCGGTGATGGGGACAGGGCCGAGCGCCTTGACCCACGCCGCCTGCGCTTCGCCTTCCCCCGGCTCGAGCGAGCACACCGCGTAGACGAGGCGGCCATCGGCGCGGATGGCTCCGGAGGCGCGTTCGAGGAGGGCGCGCTGGAGGTCTTCGAGGCCGGTCTGGTCGATCAGGCGGTGGAGCACGTCCGGGTGGCGGCGGCAGGTGCCGGTGGCGCTGCACGGCGCGTCAAGCAGGACGGCGTCGTAGAGCTCGCTGGGGCGCCACTGCATGGCATCGGCGGCGATCACTTCGACCGACAGGCCGACGCGGGCGACGTTTTCCTTGAGGCGTTCAAGGCGGCGGGCGGACTTGTCGAGCGCGGTGACCTGCCAGCCGGCGGCTGCGAGCTGCATCGTCTTGCCGCCAGGGGCGGCGCAGAGATCAAGGACACGGCGGCCCTCGCCGGGACCGAGCAGGCGCGCGGGGACCGACGCGGCGAGATCCTGCACCCACCAAGCGCCCTCGGCGAAACCTTCGAGCTGTTCGATGGCGCCGGAGCGCGCGAGGCGGACGTGGCCGGGGGCGAGCGACGTGCCGCCGAGGCGTTCGGCCCATTCGGTAGTGCGCGCAGGATCGCGCAAGCTGAGATCGAGCGGCGGCGGGACGGCGAGGCCCTTGGCGATGGCTTCGACGCGGTCGGGCCAGGCCGTGCTCCAGCGTTCGAGCGTAGCGGCAGGGAGTGTGGGACTTGCGGGCAGCCCCCCCTTGTCATTGGCGCCCTTCAGCACCGCAGAGAAGACGCCGTGCGCAAGGCGGCGCGGGCCGCCCATCAGCAGCGGGAGGCCGGTGGCGATCACCGCGTGCGGCGGCAGGCCAAGGCGGAGTGCCTGTGCGAGCATCAGGCGCAGGACAGTGCGGGCCTTGGCGTCTTCGGGGAGGATCTGGCGGGTCGCGCCATCGATCAGCCGGTCGAGATCGGGAAGCCAGCGCAGCGCTTCTTGCGCGATGGCAAGCGCGAGGGCGCGGTCATCGCCGCGTTCGATCGCGCGCAGCACCGGCAGGGCAGCCTGATCGAGCGGATCGCCCCGGCGCAGCACGGCATCGAGCAGGCGCAGCGCGGCGCGGCGGGCGGGCACGCCGTGAAGATCATCGGATTGGGGGGAAGGACGAGCCATTGGTGAGCCTATCGCGCGCGGTGCCCCCTTTGGCAATTGCGCATTGCGCTGCGGTGGCGCAGGGAGCGTACATGGACAAGCAGACGCCTCGCGCGACCAAGCGCCCTGCAAGCTTTACCCGGCCCGAGCATTGGTCCACCGAACCCGCGCCCGAGCCGCGTGAGGCGGAGAAGCGCGACGATCCCGATGGCCTCGATCCCACACGCTTTGGCGACTGGGAGCGGAACGGGATCGCGATCGATTTCTGAGATCGCCGGCTAGCGCGGCAGCGCCGCCAGCGGCGGCAGCGGGTGCCAGCCCCATGGGTTGAGCGCGAAACCGGTGACGCCCGCGCGCACCAGCGACCAGCGCAAGGGGCGGGCAATCGGGATATAGGGATTGGCCGAGGTAATCTCGGCCTCCGCTTCGCCGAGGAGCCGCGCGCGTTCGCGCATATCGGCGGTGCGGCGGGCCTGCTCGAGCAGTTGGTCGCCAGCCATGTTGCAGGCGGGCTTGTGGACCGAGCAGGCGAGCTGGTTGAGGAACCACGAGGCGCGGCCGTAGCGCGCGGTCGCGTCGATCAGACGCAGGTCCGCCGGTTTGTCTTCCGCCACTTGCACGGTGACGATGCCGATGGCCTTGAAATCTGACGCAATGAGATCGATCACCCGGCGCGTGCCCGGCCCGTTTGGCGCGGCGATGCGCAGCAGGGGCGCGGACTTGCCGCTGGCCATCCAGCGCGTGACCCGCTCGGCGGCGAGCGCGCGGCGTTGCTCGAGCGCGACGCCGACCCAGCGCTCGCCGACCGTGCCGGCATCGCCTTCAACCCCGGCGGAGACAATGCGCGTGGTGGGTTGCCAACCGGCGATGTTGAACGCGGCGATGATCGCATCGCGGTCGATGGCGAGGGCCAGGGCCTCACGATTGGGGGCCTCCGCGAGGAAACCGTCATCGCGCTCGACCAGCAGGCCGAACATGCCAATGACCGGATCAAGCTGGACATTGCCCCGCGCGAGGCCGGTCTGCTGCGTGAGCGGAATCGAATCGATGCGTCCGCCGAGCACCAGATCCGCCGCGCCTTCGTTGAAGCGGTCAACCGCCTTTGTCGCCGGCAGGAAATCGACAACGAGGCTGCGCGCGCGGCTGGAGAAGCCCTCTTCGGGCACGAGGCCGCGCTTCTCCGGCGGGATCAGCGAGAGTTCCACACCATTGCCGCGCCGGGCAAGACCCATGGGCCCGGAGCCGCGCCGGGCATAGGGCATTCCGAGTTCGGGCTGGGCGAGCAGGGTGAGCAGATCGGGTACGGGGGCGACGAGATCGATCTCGATCACCCGGTCCGCCATGACGCGGACCTGCTCGATGGCGGCGAGATCGAGCCCGAGCGCGGTGCCCTTGAGCTGCGCGATGGCCCTGCGCAGCGCGGTGGCGGCGGTCTCGGCAGTGATGCGCGAGCCACCGGGCCAGGTGCCGTCGCGCAGGCGGAAGATGTAGCTCTGCCCGTCGTCGGTGATGATCCAGCGGTCGGCGATGGCCGGGACGATATGGCCTTCAGCATCGAAGCTGACGAGACCTTCGACCGTCGCGCCGCGCAAGGTGCGGGCAGCAGGCGAAAGGCGCAAGCTGCTGGTATCAAGCGCGCTGCGATCACCGATGAGCGCAATCGGCAGCGGCCCTTCGCTGCGCCGTCCGCAGGCCGAGACGCCAAGCACCAGCGCGCCGAGCCCGGCGAGGGCCAGGGCGGCAGCCACGGAGAGGCGGAAACCACGCACCATTGTTTGTGGTGCTAGCACAGGGGACCGCGTGGGTCAGCGCCGGAAGGGCGGCATGCCCCCGGGAATCATCAGAATTCTTTCTAGATCTTGCGGATGCGCGCCGGATCGATCGTGGCGATCACGGGCTTGACGAAGCGCGGCGTGGAATCAGGCTGGATCGCGATCGGCTCCCGCGCGAGCTTGGGATCGATCTCCTCGAGGAAGGCGATGCCGAAGCGGTTTTCCTGAATCCAGGCAACGACACCTTCGACCCAGCCGATATTGCGCAGATTGATTTCGAGCTTGGCGCCGCGGGTAACCTTGACGTGGCCTTCGGCCATCATGCCGCCGCCCGAAAGGTTGCGAACCTTGACACGGTGCTCGTCGCCCGCCCCGGCGAGACGCACGTCCGCCATGAGAAACAGGCTGTCTCGCCCTACCTGCCGATGATCGAGTTCAGTCACGCCCGGATTCCGTCTCATCTGCCAAAGAAGGCCCCCACGAACAGTGCGCTGAGCCGCACTGAACGCCACGAAGAAAGTCGCAGAACTTTCTCGCGGATTGCTAAGCGAGGGTGGCTAACGGAACCTTAATTCGGCGCGGCGTTAAGGTGTTTTTGCTTAGGCTGTACCGGAGCGGGACACTCTGCTGCCGAAGCGTTTCCCCGCGCCGAACCTTACATATCGCGGGAGATTTTCTCGCGACGCTCGTGGGCTTCCTGCGCTTCGACGGTCATGGTGGCGATAGGACGGGCGATCAGACGGCCTAGCCCGATCGGTTCACCCGTGACTTCGCAGTAACCATATTCGCCTTCATCGATCCGGCGCATCGCGGCATCGATCTTGGCGATCAGCTTGCGCTGGCGATCACGCGTGCGCAGCTCGATGCCCCATTCGGTCTCGCTCGAAGCGCGGTCGTTGAGGTCAGGCTCGCGGATCGGGCCGTCCTGCAGCGCGGAAAGCGTGCCGGCCGAGGCGGACAGGATCGACTTCTTCCATTCGAGCAGCAGGCGGCGGAAATAGTCCTGCTGGGCCTCGCCCATATAGGGTTCGTCATCTGACGGGAGATAATCGCTGGGCATGGCCCGGCGTGCCTTGGCCAGAACGTCGATTTCGTCACCCAACACACCAGCCATTACGGCCCTCCAAGCACGTGCTTTTGCGACCATCGGCCGCCGTGACGTCCGCAACTGGAACGCCCGCGGCTCCCGGTTGGCGGGCCTATAGGCAAGTCACGGAAACCGTACAAGGTTTTCCTCCGGAGCCCGGCGAAGTTGTACCCAGCCCCCTTACCTAGGCTCTTTTTTTCGGCGTTAACCAATTGTTGACCAAGATTGTTGACTTTGTCCTTGCCCGGCCAAGCTGGAATTGCGGCACGGGGGGACAGGGGAATGGTTATGGCTCAGACGTGGATCAAGCTGGTTTCCGAGACCGAAGCATCCGAAGGCGCGATGGACTGCGCTGCCACCGACTCGCTCGTCGCGACCTGCCTTGCTGCCGCAGCAGCCGGCGACATGGACGCGCTGTTCGACCTTGGCGTCGCCTTCTCGACCGGCAGCCACGGCGCGCCCTGCGATCTGATCGAGGCGCACAAGTGGTTCAACCTTGCCGCCGTCGGCGGGCATGAGGAAGCCGCGACCTGCCGCGCCGAAGTGTCGGACGACATGACCGCGCGCGAAATCGCCGAAGCCCAGCGCCGCGCGCGCGAATGGCTGCGGATGATGCGGAGCGACAGCCAGGCGGCTTGAGAGTTCGCGGAATTTACCCCTCCGTCAGCCCTGCGGGCTGTCACCTCCCCATTTGTGCCTTCGGCAAAAATGGAGAGGATCTGAGAGATTTCAGCCCTTCCTGAACGGCGTGCGTTCACCCAGCCACAGCTGTTCCTGCGCGACACCTTGCCGCTCGCGTTCGAGGAAATCGGCGACAGCGCTGCGGAAATTGGGGTCGGTGATATAGTGCGCCGACCATGTCGGCACCGGCTTGTAGCCGCGCGCCAGCTTGTGCTGGCCCTGGGCGCCTGCTTCCACGCGCTTCAGCCCTAGTGCGATGGCAGCGTCGATCGCCTGATAATAGCACAGTTCGAAATGCAGGAAGGGCTTGTCGACAATCGCCCCCCAATACCGGCCGTAGAGCGCTTCCGAGCCGATGAAGTTGAGCGCGCCGGCGATGGGCCGTTCGCCAAGGAAGGCCATGACCAGCAGGATGCGGTCGGCCATGCGCTCGCCCATCAGGGTGAAGGCCTCGCGCGTCAGGTAGGGCCGACCCCATTTGCGCGCGCCGGTATCCTGATAGAATTGCCAGAAAGCATCCCAGTGCTCGGGGCGGATGGCATCGCCGGTGAGTTGCCGAATCTCGACGCCGTCCTGCGCTTTGGCCCGCTCCTTGCGCAGGTTCTTGCGCTTTTCCGAGGACAGCGCGGCAAGGAAATCATCGAAACTGGCATAGCCGTCGTTGTCCCAGTGGAACTGGGTGTCGGTGCGCAGCAGCCAGCCGGCTTCCTGAAACACCGGCAGCTGGGCGGGTTCGATGAATGTGGCGTGGGCCGAGGAAAGCGCGTTCTGCTCGCAAATCTGTTCGGCGACACGCAGCAGGGGGACGCCGAGTGCGGGGTGCTCGCCCGTCAGCAGTCTTGGACCTGTCGCCGGGGTGAAGGGCACGCTGATCTGGAGCTTGGGATAGTATTGCCCGCCAGCGCGGTGCCACGCATCGGCCCAGCTGTGATCGAACACGTATTCGCCCTGGCTGTGGCCCTTGAGATAGGCCGGGAGCGCAGCGGCGGCGATCCCGGCGGCGTCCTCGATCACCAGGGGCAAGGGCGACCAGCCGCTGCGGCCGCCCACACTGCCGGATTCCTCGAGCAGGGTCAGGAAATCGTGGCTGGTGAATGGGTTTCCTGTGCCCGCAAGCGCGTCCCACTCGACGGCGGGAATCTCGCCGACAGCGTGGTGGACGCGCGCGGTGATGCTCACGAGCGGGCGGCTCTCGTGATCCCCGCCCCCTCGGCAATCGGGCCATCGCCGTGCTTGAGGGCGCGGTCCATGAGGTCGGGCGTGTTGACCGTCCATGTCAGCACCGGGAAACCGCGCTTGCGCTGTGATCCCGCAAAGCGGCTGGGCATGTCGGTGATGTCGTAGGCCAGAAAGTCAGGCTTGGCCTGCCACAGCGCGATGTGGCGGCGGGTGCGCGCGAAGAGCGTGCGGCTGCCTTCCTCCATCATCACGAGGCCGCGCACGATGTGGCTGGAGTGCCGGGCGAACCAGCGCGAGACGCGCGGATCGAAGCTCATCACCGCGACCGGGCCGCGATAGCCTTCGAGCATGCGGCGCACGGCGAGGCAGATGGCAGGGATGCGCGTGGAGGGGCGCGTCTTTACCTCGATCAGCAGGGGCACACGGCCCGCGACGAGATCGAGCAGATCGCGCAAGCTCGGGATCAGGTCCTCGTCATTGCCGATGAGCTTGATCTGGCTGAGCTTGGCCGCGCTGCGTTCGATGACGAGGCCGGTTTCGGCGGTCAGGCGGTCGAGCTCCCAATCGTGGAAGACCATCGCCTGCCCGTCGCTGCTGCGCTGGACATCGCATTCGATGCCGTACCCCGCCTCGATCGCGGCGGCGAAGGCCGATAGCGCGTTCTCCGGCAGTCCGGGACCATGAAGGCCGCGGTGGGCATAGGTCACGCCCTTGAGCCAGGCCACCTTCTCCGCTTGAGGGGGCGGTGCGAGCAGGCGATCAAGCAGGATGGAGAGCAAATACAGCATCGATTTCCACTGCGCAGCCAAGGGGAAGAACCGGCACGCCGACCGCGCTGCGGCTGTGCTTGCCCGCATCCCCGAACACCGCGACCATCAGTTCGGATGCGCCGTTGGCGACCTTGGGCTGGTCGGTGAAATCGGGCGTGGAGGAAATGAACGCGCCGAGCTTGACCACGCGGGCGATGCGGTCGAGCGAACCAAGCGCGGCCTGCGCCTGTGCGAGGAGCATGAGGCCGCAGCCGCGCGCGGCGGTCACGCCTTCCTCGAGGCTGACGTTCTCGCCCAGCCGGCCCTTGACCAGCTCGCCATCGACGAAAGAGACCTGCCCCGAGACATAGAGGAAGCTGCCGGCCTCCACGGTCGGTACATAGGCCGCGACGGGTGCGGCAGGCGTGGGCAGCGTGATGCCGAGTTCGGCAAGTCTGGCGGCGGTATCACTCATCGTCGTTTACTCCGGTAATGCGATCCATAAGCCAGGGCAGCGCATGCTCCCACTGGTCGATACGGGCATGGGCGTGGCCCTTCTCGTGGGCGCAAGCGATATGGCGCGCGATCATCGGCTCGCCGCACAGGTGCAGGCGGCTGACGTGCGGTGCGATCTCCATCACCGACCCGTGGTGCTGCGGCAGATCATCGATAAACACCGCGCGGCTGGGCTGATATTCGTCGAGAATCGCCTTGAGCGCCGGACCTTTCGGGCCCTGGTTGGTGAAGACACGGGCGTGGATGCCGACATCCTGAAGCTGGCGTGCGCGGGCATCGCGGCGTTCGTCGGTGAGGTTCGTCAGGATCACGATGTCGGCATGTTCGGCAAGTGTGTTGATGCCCTCGACCGCGCCGGCAATCGCGCCCTGGCGGTGCATTTCGGTATCGAAGAACAAGCCGAGCAGGCGCCAGATTTCCGGACCCGGAACCGGATCGCCGCTGCCGGCATAGCGCATGGCCTTGCTGAAATCGCTGTCTTCCATCACGAAATCGATGCCGTGATGCTCGCCGAGCCATTCCTTGTAGGGCACGATCATGTGCAGCAGCACTTCGTCGCAATCGCTGATCACCAGCGGTTTCGTCATCACAATCTCTCCCGGGTGGCGGCGAGCGCGGCCGGGGACATGCCCAGCGCTTCAGCCGCCGCAATCAGATCTGCCTCATGCCCGCAGAGGAATTCGAGGACTGCGCCCTGCACCGCCGGGTCGCCGAGACCGCTGCGCAAGGTCTCCGGGGTGAGCCCGGTCAGCGCAAGAAACCGTTCGGCCCGGTCGCCATCACCGAGCACCCAGCCGAGCGCCTGCAGCGCGGTGGCGGCAGGATCGGGTGTAGGGAGGACTTCGCGGGCGATTGTCAGGACCTTTCGGGGTGACTAGGCAGAGCCGTGGGCGGCGTGAGGATAGTGGGGCTCAGTGGCAAAAAGAATACTGGTTGTCGAGGACAACGACCTCAATCGCAAGCTGTTCTGCGACGTGCTCAAGGCTGGCGGGTTCGCTGTCGAGCCGCTCGCCGATGGCCGCGATGTGCTTGTTCGCGCACGGGAATTCGTGCCGAATCTGATCATCATGGATATCCAGCTGCCCAATATCTCGGGCCTCGAACTGATCGAAGCCCTCAAGGGCGAGCCCGCCCTGCGCGCGATCCCGGTGCTGGCGGTGACTGCCTATGCCGGCAAGGGCGACGAGGAACGCATCCGCGAGGCGGGCGCGGAAGGCTATCTTGCCAAGCCCGTATCGATCGGGCCGTTCATGATGGCGGTGAAGGCGCTGGTGTGAGGGGGCTTAAGCGGCTGTTTGAACTGTGGTACAGGCGCTAGAGATTACAGGAGACTACAGGTGCCTGCAGCCAAGTCGTCAGAGCCAATCACCGTGCGGACGAGCAAGGAGACGATCGCCCGTATCGACGCGCTGGCCGCTTCCATGGACCGCTCGCGCAATTACCTCGTGGGTCAGGCACTGGAAGAATATCTTGAGCGCAACGCCTGGCAGATCGAGCGCATCGAAGCGGGCCTGGCCGATCTCCGCGCAGGAAGAGTCATTCCGGCGGAAGACGTCTTCAGCGAAATTGGCGAGAAGCACGGCTGGAAGCTCTAGGTGCAGTTGATCTTTGCCGAGGCTGCGAAACGGGACCTCGACGATATCGTCACGTTCATCGCCCTCGAAGACAGGGTTGCTGCCGAGGCGGTCGCACGGGCCATCGTAGAAGCTGCAAGGCGGTTGACAAGTTTTCCCGGGCTAGGCCATGCTGGCAGACTTCAAGGAACCAGAGAGTATTCGGTTTCCCGCCTCCCCTACATCATCGTATACACAGCCGACGCGCAAGCCGTATCGGTGCTTGCCGTGCTTCATACGGCGCGGAACCTTCCACGGGCGCTTGCAGCGCGGCGAAGGGAGATCGATGACTAACCCCGCGCCATCAGATACTCGCCGATGAACACCACGACTGTCAGCGTCAGCCCCGCCATGAACAGGCGGTAGGCATAGCCCAGAAAGCGGTACTTCTTGTGCTGGAGGACCTGACCGTTCTGGTACATGTCGTGGAGCATGAGGCGGAAGGTGCCCTCGTCCGACTTGAGATCGGCCAGCACGCTTTGCGTCCATTCCTCCTCGTCCATAGCGGTGAAGGTACCGAAAAACAGCTTGTTCGGCCGCGCGCTCGGCCCCGGCCTGCCGATCGATGGCAGGACCGCAAAGACCGCGCACATTGCCGAGGCAAACGCAAAGGCGGCCAGCACCAGCAGCGAGGCGGGCAGGTGACCGTTCTTTGCCTGCCCCATGGTGATCGTGAAAACCACGAAAGTCGCGCCCATCAGGATCGAAGCCTTGGAATCGGCCATCTGGCTGAGCGTGAGATTGATGCCCTGCGCTGTGCGAACGAGGTGGATCGCGTGGTTCGAATAGCCCGATGGCGAAAGCGGCGAAGGCGTGGGCTTTTGCGGTTCAGGGCTGGTGGACGGATCGGCCAGTTTCGCTCTCCCGTGCGAGACACCGCGCCCCCTGCACGGCTTCACGAAAGTGACACATTGCCCAGCCGCTTGACAAGCGACGCCGCTGGCCGCTTTTCAGCCTTATTCTTGGGGCAAGGGCGCCTCACAGTTGGAGAATGACACAAATGGATCGCGCCGCCACCGCCGCCCGCATTGCCGAAGTGATCGAGCCGTTCAACAAGAACGACATCGCGATCGACGAGACCACCTCGTTCGCCGGCGATCTGGAGTGGGACAGCCTCACGGTCATGGATTTCGTGGCCGCCATCGAGGATGAATTCGACATCATCATCAGCATGAACCAGCAGGCCGAGATCGAGACCTACGGCCAGCTGATCGATGCCGTGACCAAGCTGCAGGGCTGACCCTCATGAACGACATGACCCCGCCGGAAGCCGCACCGGCTGATCTCTTTTCCAAGTTCGATGCGATGATCGAGACGCGCCGTTCGCTGCTGGCGACGGGCGTGACCGATCCGTTCAGCCTCGTGATGGAAAAGGTGCTCTCGCCTACCACCGCGATCTGCAACGGGCGCGAGACGATCCTGCTCGGCACCTACAACTATATGGGCATGACCTTCGACCCCGACGTGATCGCGGCGGGCAAGCAGGCGCTCGACGACTACGGCAGCGGCACGACCGGCAGCCGCGTGCTGAACGGCACCTATGCGGGCCACCGCGCGGTGGAAGAGGCGCTCAAGGAATTCTACGCCATGGATCATGCCATGGTGTTCTCGACCGGATACCAGGCGAACCTTGGCATCATCAGCACGATCGCGGGCAAGGGCGATTACATCGTGCTCGACATCGACAGCCACGCCTCGATCTGGGACGGCTGCAAGATGGGCGACGCCGAAGTCGTGCCGTTCAAGCACAACGATATCGAGGCGATGGAAAAGCGCCTGCGCCGCATTCCCGAAGGTGCGGGCAAGCTGGTCGTGCTCGAAGGCGTCTATTCGATGCTGGGCGATATCGCCCCGCTCAAGGACATGATCCGCATCGCCAAGTCCTACGGCGCGATGGTGCTGGTGGACGAAGCGCATTCGATGGGCTTCATCGGGCCGAACGGGCGCGGCGTGGCCGAGGATCAGGGCGTGCTCGACGATGTCGACTTCGTGATCGGCACGTTCTCCAAGTCGGTCGGCACGGTCGGCGGTTTCTGCGTTTCGAACCACCCGAAATTCGAGATCATGCGCCTCGTCTGCCGCCCTTATGTCTTCACCGCAAGCTTGCCGCCGAGCGTGGTGGCGACGGCTGCCACCTCGATCCGCAAGCTGATGCACGCCGGTAACAAGCGCGCGCACCTGTGGGAAAACTCGCGCACGCTGCACAAGGCGCTGACCGGCCTCGGCTTCAAGCTGGGCACTGAGGAACCGCAGAGCGCGATCATCGCGGTGATCATGCCCGATCTGGAGCGCGGCGCGATGATGTGGGAAGCGCTGCTGCGCGAGGGACTCTATGTGAACCTTGCCCGTCCGCCCGCGACCCCGGCGGGGATGACCTTGCTGCGCTGCTCGCTGTGTGCGGAGCATAGCGCGGAGCAGGTGCAGGTGATCGCCGGGATGTTCGAACGCGCCGGCAAGGCCGTGGGGATCATCTGATGCGGCTGGGGGCGCTGGCCGCGCTGGCGCTTTGGGCTGGGCCTGCTCTCGCTCAATCGGCACCGGCACCGAGCTTTCCCCCGCCGTCCCCGCCCATCACGGCACCGGGCGACGGGATCATGGACAAGCCGTGCCCCGATCAGAAGGGCCTGTGGTTCGGTCATCCCTATATCCGGCAAAACGACTGGGCGTGGGAGTGCAAGTACGCCGAGGCGAACGAGCAGCTCGCAGCGCCACCGCGGGTCGTGTTCATCGGCGACTCGATCACCGAGAACTGGGTGCCGCTGACCCCGGCGCTGTTTGCCGGTGGCGCGGTCGGGCGCGGTATTGGCGGGCAGACCAGCGGACAGATCCTCGTGCGGTTCTATCAGGACGTGGTGCGGCTGCGCCCGCGCGTGGTGCACATCATGATCGGCACCAACGATCTGGCGGGCAATATCGGACCCAGCAGTCCCGAGATGTACAAGAGCCACGTGGCAGCGATGGTCGATATCGCGCGCGCTAACGGGATCAGCGTGGTCATCGGCAGCATCCTGCCTGTGTCGAAGTTTTCGTGGAAGCCGGCGCTGGCCCCGGCAAAGCAGGTCATGATGCTCAATGCCTGGCTGCGGGAACTCGCCCGGGCGCGCGGCGCGGTCTATGCGGATTACCATGGCGCGCTGGTTAATGCCGAGGGCGGGATGAACCCCGACGTTGCGCCAGACGGCATCCATCCCAACGCCAAGGGCTATGGACTCATGGAGCCGATCACTCGCGCCGCGATTGCCGAGGCGGAGAAGACTGCGCGCGCGGCGCGCTGATCACCCCTCCACCAGCATCAGCGCATCGAGCGCGACCACACCCTGCCCCTTGGGATGCAGGATCACCGGATTGAGATCGACCTCGCGGATCGAGGGTTCGGCGCGCAAAACGCGGCCAAGCGTAACGATCAACTGCGCGAGCGCGGGCACATCAAGCGCAGGCGCACCGCGGAAGCCTGAGAGGATCGCCGCGCTCTTGAGCTGCATCAGTTCGGCCTCGACAGCTTCTGCGGTCATATCCGCCGCGAGCAGGCGCACGTCGCCAAGGATTTCGGCCGTCACGCCGCCGAACCCGGCAAGCAGGACAGGGCCCCACTCGGGGTCGTTCTTCGCGCCGACGATCATTTCAACGCCGCGTGCGCCCATTGCCTCAATCAACACGCCATCGAGCGTGATCGCGGCAGAATAGGCGGCGACGCTGGCGTGCATGCGCTCCCACGCGGCGCGGACGGCAGCGCCATCGGCAAGGTTCAGGATCACCCCGCCTGCGTCGCTCTTGTGGCTCAAGGCGGCAGCCTGCGCCTTCATCGCGACGGGATAGCCGAGCGCATCGGCAGCGGCGACGGCGTCCTCCACGCTCGCCGCGAACGTGCCCGCCGGGAAAGGAATGCCGAGCGGGCCGAGCAGCGCCTTGGCTTGATACTCCGGAATGACTCCGAGGTGATCGGCAAGGCCGGGGACCGCCAGCGGCGCTTCGATGTTGGCGGTCACATCGCGCGCTGACCACTGCGTCAGCCGCGTTATCGCCCGCAGCGCGCGTTCGGTGGTGGGGAACCACGGCACCCCGGCGGCGCGCAACTGGCCAATGTAGTCGGCGGGGACAATCGCACCTTCGTCGAGCCCGGCGAAGATCAGCGGCTTGGTGAGCGGCTTGGCCGTCGCGGCGGCAAGGATCGGCGGGAACTTGATGCCGCACGTCACCGGTTCGGCCTGAATGATCCCGGCGAGCACAGTGCCGACGCGCGGATCATCGAGCAGCGCATCAAGGCAGCGGGTGTAGATGGCAGGCTCCGAAAGGCCCTGTGCGGTTATGTCGAGCGGATTGCTGACCGGCACGAACGGCGGCAGCGCGGCGCGCAAGGCGGGCGAATCCGCATCATGCAGCGGCGCGAGCGGCAGGCCGAGCGTTTCCGCCAGATCGAGCGTGAGCGCCTTGAACGCGCCGGATTCGCCCAGCACCGCCGTGTGCCCGGAAGGCAGCGCCGGGCAGCGCAGCGCGATCTCGGCGATATCGCCCAGCTCTTCGAGCGTGTCGGCCATGATCACCCCGGCTCGGGTGACCTTGGCGCGCATCAGCGCATAGTCGCCCGCCATCGCACCCGTATGGGTCGCCGCGGATTCGCGCGCGGCGCTGGAGGTGCCGGGGTGGAGCAGGACGATCGGCTTTCCCGCAGCAGCGGCACGCGCCGCGGCGGCGAGGAAACGCGCGGGCTTGCGGAACTGCTCGACGATCATCGCGATGACGTGGGTATCGGGCTGGTCGATCAGCCACTCGACGTAGTCTTCGACGCCGCTCGCCGCCTCGTTGCCGGTCGAGACCGAGTAGGACACGCCGCATGTCCGGGCGAGGAGCACGGTACCGAGCACTGCCGCCATGGCGCCGGACTGCGAGACCACACCGATGGCGCGTCCGCCCGCGGGCGGCCGGGCGTCCGTCTCGACGAAGGTCAGCGGGATGCGGTCGACATAGTTGACGAGGCCAAGGCAATTGGGACCCTCGAGAACCATCCCGGCCTCTTGCGCGATGCGGGCGATCTCGCGCTGTTCGGCGAGACCCTCCGCCCCACCCTCGGCAAACCCGGCGGCAAAGATGACCACCCCGCCGACCTTTCGCGCGGCGAGCGCCTTCACCGCATCGAGCACACCGCTGCGCGGGATGGCGAGGACGGCAGCGTCTACGCCATCAGGCAGCGCCTCGATCCCCGGCAGGCAGGCCCGCCCGCCGAGGCTCTCGCGCTTGGGGTTGATCGGATAGATCTCGCCAGCAAAGCCGTTGGCATCGAGGTTGGAGAGCAACGTGGTACCGAGCGCGCCCGGCTTGTCCGAAGCGCCGACCACCGCGACCGAACGCGGCCGCAGGAGCCGCTCGAGCGCCGGGAGGACAGGGGCGGACTGGGCAGAATCGGACACGTGGCTCTCCGGATTGGGTTATGCAACATAACAATAGCCGCTGCGACGAGGCAGGGCAAGGCGCACGACGAATGGCGCAAGATGCAAAGGTCCGAAGGTTGACGAGAAGCCGCGCGGCGTGGCAGAGGCCAATGCGCCGCGGGTATAGCTTAGTGGTAAAGCTCCAGCCTTCCAAGCTGGCTATGCGGGTTCGATTCCCGCTACCCGCTCCATTTTCTTGTCCGCCGCTGTCCGTTGCTGCGCACGATCACCGCCTTCACCGTCGCGCATTCGATCACGCTGGCGCTCACCGCGCTCAGGATCCTCGCGCTCGATCCCGCGCTGGTCGAGGCGATGGTCGCCTGGTCGATCCTGTTCCTTGCGGTCGAACTCGTGCGCAAGGCGCGGGGAGAAGACGGGCTGACCCAGCGTCAGCCATGGGTCGTGGCCTTCGGCTTCGGCCTGCTCCACGGCGCGGCCTTTGCCGGGGCGCTGCGCCAGATCGGCCTGCCGCAGGGCAATATTCCTGCCTCGCTGTGGCCCCCACGATCCAGCAGCGCGCCTGGTCCTCGCCGATCTGGTATACGCCGTCGCGCGGCCGGGGGTGACATACCTTTGGTGAGGGACCGGTGATCTGGCGGTTCGGTGCCGATGCACGGTGGGACCGTATCGGCAAGGTCGGTCTCTATCGCACGGTCGCGGGCGAGGTTGTCTCCACGGTGCGCGAGGACCGGGTCGACGAGGCGAGTGGCGGACTGTTCGGCGAGGCCAGCGTCCGCCTTGCCCCGGCGCTGCGCGCGATCCTCGGCCTGCGCGCGGATGCGATCACCTACCATGTCCGTTCCGACAATGCCGCCAATTCGGGCAGCGGCAGCGCCGCGATCGTTACCCCGAAGGCGGCACTTGCATGGCAACCGGGCCGCGGCCTGGAGATTTATGCGAACTACGGCGAGGGCTACCATTCAAATGATGTGCGGGGAGGCATACGGGGCTAGCATCTGACAATGTAAGCGCATCGCAATTTGGCAAATGACTGGCAACGCGCCGCAAAAATCGGCGCACATTGCAGGACCGTCGGCTTCGGCTGATCAGGCGACGGCCATCACAGGTTCGGTCTCAACGCTGTTCCTTGGCGCAGGTGCCTGCCCCTTGCACAAATTGGAGGCATCCATGCGTAAACTGTTTTTTCTCGCGCTCGCCGGCGCGATCCTCGCTGGCACCCCGGCTCGTGCCGAAGGGCCTCGGGTCGAGGTCCGCGCCGGGTGGGACCGGCTCGACTTCGATCTCGGCAACCTCGATCGGCGATCCGAAGGCGTGACCTACGGCGGTGCGATCGGCTTCGACAAGGATCTTGCTGGCGGGTTGTTCGCCGGAGTCGAAGGCACCGTGGATTTCAGCTCTGCCGAACTCGTGGCGAGCGCGGCGAGCGGCACGGCCTATGCGCCGCGGCGGGATTTCGGGCTCAGCTTTCGCGTTGGCACGACGATTGGCGCCAATGCCAAGGTCTTCGGCAAGATCGGCTATGCCAATGCACTGTTCCGGGATCAAACCCTGCTCCCGGACGGCACACATTCTGGCAAGAGCATCTATCGGGACGGCATCCGCCTCGGTCTTGGCACTGAGGTCCCAATCACGCAGCACACCTACCTCAAGGCAGAATATGACTACACCAACTATTCCGGGGGCGTGCAGCGCAACCAGGTGCTGACGGGTTTCGGCGTCCGTTTCTGAACCCGTTACGAATGCGGGGCGGGCAAAGCCCGCCCTCGTTTGTGTCAGCTTTTTGTCAGTGGCGGCAATGCAGCGTGACAGGTCTGGCCTAGTACGGCGGCATGAAGATCATGGCTCTGCTCCGCGCTGCCCGCTGCCTGCTGCCCAATTTAAGCACAGGATTGACGATGAATCGCCAGACAGCCCTCCAACTTGCTTCCGGTGCAGCGGGATTTGCGCTGACGGCATCGCTGCTGCTGGTGGGCGCCAGGGCCCATGCGCAGCAGCCGGCCAGCTTTGCCTTCAGGCCCGGTCTCTGGTCGCTGACGCGCACGATGAACGCCGGTCCGGGCGGAAGTGCGCGCAGCGCAGCCGAAGAGGTCTGCTTCGATGCCGCGACGCTTGCGCGCGAACCGGCCGCACCGATCCGGATCAGGCCTCCAGCAACGGACAAGAACGCACCGCAGTGCGCGATCGCCGATCTCAAGGTCGCGGGTGGCACGGCAAGCTATTCGACTCTATGCAAGGGGCCGATGGGCCGCATTCGCGGCCTGTGGACCGGCACGCATGACGCGGACCGATTTGCCATGACCGGGCGGATGAAGGCCATGTTCATGACCCTGAATGCTACCTACAGCGGCCGCTGGCTGGGTGCCTGTAAACCTTGAGGCGGCGCTGGACGGTCATGTGCTTGGCCTCGCTTGTTGTGCTCGGTGGGTGCCGGGCGGGGCCGGACTACCATCCGCAGTCGGCTGCGGCGCTCTCGGTGCCCGTGGCCTTTCTGCACGGTGTGGAAGCACCTGCCGACCAGGAAGGCGAGGCCGACTGGTGGAGGCGCTTCGATGATCCTGCGCTTGCCCCGCTCATCGCGCGCGCCGTGGCGGGGAACACGGATATCGCTGCGGCTGCCGCGCGGTTGCAACAGGCGCGCGAAGGACTGCGGCAGGCCCAGGCACAGTTCGCGCCGACGATCAGCACTAGCGGCAGCGCCGGACGGCTGTTCAACAGCGCCGCGCCAGACAGCGACAGCTTCTCGCAAAGCCTCGATGCGCGCTGGACCGCCGATCTGTTCGGCGGGCTGGGGCGCGGGCGGCAGGCATCGGCAGCCTTGCTTGAGGCGGCGCGCTATTCGCTGGCCGATGTGCAGCGCGCCATCCTCGCCGAGCTGGCGCGCAATCTGGTTGATGCACGCACCACGGCGCTCCGGCTCGATATTGCGCGCGATACGTTGCGGACGCAGGACGACAATCTGGTGATCGCGGGCTTCCGAGTGCGCGCTGGACTGGTTTCCGCACTGGATGAGGAACAGGCCCGGTCGCAGCGCGCTGCGACCGCAGCGAGCATTCCCCTGCTGGTGCGGACCGAGGCGGCGGCGCGCAATCGGGTTGCGGTGCTGGCGGGGATGGCGCCCGAGGCGATCGATCCGCTGCTGGGCAAGTCAAGCCAAGTGCCTGCCGCTCCCGGCCTTGCGGTGGGCGCACCGCTTGACCTCTTGCGCCGCCGCCCGGACCTGCGCGCCGCCGAACGCCGGCTCGCCGCTGCATCGGCGCGGATCGGAGTGGCCGAGGCGCAGCTCTATCCCGCGCTGGTCCTGACCGGCAATCTAGGCACAACGTCGAACTCGATCCGCACCTTGACCGATGTGGTGACCGGGCAGGTCTTCGCCTCGCTTTCTGCGACAATCTTCGATGGCGGGCGGCTGCGCAGCGTGGTGCGCCAGCGCCGCGGCGAGGCCGAGGAGAGCCTTGCCGATTATCGCGGCCGCGTGCTCGGCGCGCTCGAGGATGTCGAGAACGCGATGGTGACGCGCGAAACCAGCGACACAAGGCTGGTCGAACTGGGCCATCAGGTGGCTGCCGCGGATGCGGCGGCGCGGCTGGCGCGCAGCAATTACCGCGCCGGGCTCACCGATTTTCGTACGCTGCTCGATGCCGAGCGCACATTGCTGAGTGCGCGCGACAGCGAGGCCAGCGCGCGCGGCGACCGCGCCAAGGCCGCGATCCAGCTCTACCTCGCGCTTGGGGGAGACTGGCCGCAGGACGCCGATGTTTCAGGAAAGACAAGGCCATGACCGCAGAAGCGGAGACCGATCTCGATATCTTTCTCGCGCGCCCGCCGAGGGGCTGGTGGACCCGTTGGGGCAAGTGGGCCGCAGCCCTGCTGGGCGTGGTCCTGCTGGCCCTCCTCGTGCTGCGGCTGCTGAGCGGCGGTGCGAAGACGGAGTATGTCACCGGCGAAGTTGTGCGCGGTGACCTCTCGGTTACGGTCACTGCGACGGGCAATCTCGCGCCGACCAACCAGATCGATGTCGGCTCGGAAATCTCGGGCATCGTGCGCGATGTTCGGGTCGACGCTAATGACCGGGTGACTAAGGGACAGGTGCTCGCGGTGATCGACACCGCACGGCTGACCGATCAGGTGAACCAGAGCCGGGCGCAGCTGGCCGCAAACACCGCTAGCGTGGCGCAGGCCCGCGCGACGCTGGACGAGGCGCGGCTCCAGCTTGGCCGCTTGCAGGAAGTGCGGCGGCTTTCGGACGGTCGCGTACCGGCCGACGTCGAGATGGCGGCGCAAGTGGCAGCGGTTGCCCGCGCCCGCGCCTCGCTTGCGGCGGCCGAGGCCAATGTCGCGGCGGCGGCAGCCGCGCTTTCGTCGAACCGCACGCAGGTTGACCGCGCGGTGATCCGCTCGCCGGTGACGGGCGTGGTGCTCAAGCGGCTGATCGATCCCGGGCAGACGGTACAGGCCGCGTTTAACACTCCGCAGCTGTTCATCATTGCCGAGGACCTTACGCAGATGAAGCTGGAGGTTGCTGTCGATGAAGCCGATGTGGGCCAGGTGCGCGAAGGGCAGCCTGCGAGCTTCACCGTCGATGCCTTTCCGACGCGCACCTTCCCCGCGCGGCTGATCCGGATCGACCTTGGCGCGAAAAACCTCGCGGCTAGCTCGGGCACCACGACGTCGAGTTCCGATGTCGTGTCCTATATCGCAACGCTGGTGCTCAGAAACGCCGATCTCGTGTTGCGTCCTGGCATGACGGCGACGGCAGTGATCGAGACATCGGGGATCAGGAATGCATTGCTTGTGCCCAATGCGGCGCTGCGATTTACGCCGCCGGCTTCGGCGGTCAAGGCTTCGGGCTTGCGCATCGGTCCACCTGACCAGCGCGGCTCGACCGTGCGCCAGCAACGCGAGGTCGGCGCGGGTAGCCGACTGCCGATCTATGTGCTGGGAAAGGATGGTAGCCTGCGCATGGTCGAGGTGGTCACCGGGCGCAGCGACGGTCGGCGCACCGCTCTCACGGGCGAAGGCCTGCGGGCGGGCATGGTCGTCATCACCGGAGTGAAGTCGGCGGCCAAGGGAAGCACAGGTGGCTGAGCCGCTGATCCGGCTATCGGGCATCACCAAGACCTTCGGTGAAGGGCCCGCCGCGTTCCGAGCGCTGCGCGGGGTGGATCTCGATGTGGCGGAAGGTGATTTCGTCGCAATCATGGGTGCGAGCGGTTCGGGCAAATCGACCACGATGAACATCCTCGGCTGCCTCGACACGCCGACCAGCGGGCGCTTCGTGTTCAAGGGCGTCGAAGTGCAGGCACTGGACCGGGATCAGCGCGCGCTGCTCAGGCGGCGCTACCTCGGCTTCGTGTTTCAGGGATTCAATCTGCTGGCGCGCACGTCTGCGCTGGAGAATGTCGAACTGCCGCTGCTCTACCGCGGTGAAAGCGGCGCGCGGCGGCGGGCGCTGGCGATGGCCGCGCTTGACAATGTGGGGCTTGCGGCCTGGGCGCACCACGCACCCAACGAACTTTCCGGCGGGCAGCAGCAGCGCGTTGCCATCGCACGCGCGATTGTCACTTCGCCGGCCGTGCTGCTGGCAGATGAGCCGACCGGCAATCTCGACAGCGAGCGGTCGCTCGAGATCATGGCGCTGCTGACCGGGCTCAACCGCGAGGCCGGGATCACCGTGTTGATGGTCACGCATGAGCCAGACATGGCAGCCTATGCCCGCACCGTGGTGCGCTTCCGCGACGGGCTGGTCGAGCGCATCGAGGTGCAGGGCTGATGCTGGGGACCACCATTCTCCTCGCCTTCCGGGAAATCCGCCGCCACCTCATGCGCTCGTTCCTTACGGTGCTTGGCGTGGTGATCGGCGTGTTCTCGGTGATCACGATGGTGACGCTGGGCAACGGCGCGACCGCTTCTGTGCGGCAATCGATCAGCGCGCTGGGGTCCGACATGCTGCAGGTCCGCCCTGGGCAGAGCCTCGGGCCGGGCGGCGGGGGTGCAGCGGTCGCACCCCCGTTCAAGCTCGACGATCTGGCCGCGATCCACAGCCAGATCGCCGGGGTTGTCGCAGTCGCCGGGCAGGCGCAAGTCGCAGCCACCGCGGTGCGCAATGCGCAGAACTGGTCGACCAGCGTGACCGGCACGAGCAACGACTTCTTCACGGCGCAGAAACTGGCGTTCAGCGCCGGCCGGCGGTTCACGCCAGCCGAGGAGCAATCCGGCCGAAGCGTCTGCGTGATCGGCTCGACCATTGCGCGCAATCTGTTTCAGGGCGTCGATCCGGTGGGGCAGTCGATGCGCGTGCGCAACATCAGCTGCGAAGTCGTCGGCGTGCTGGCAGAGCGCGGACAAAGCGGGTTTGCCGGGGACCAGGACGATACCGTGGTCATGCCGATCAAGGCGGTGCAGCGCCGCATGACCGGCAACCATGATGTCCGCGCGATCATCGTCGGGGTTGATCCCGCCTTCGACAGCAGCGCGATCAAGGCCTCGCTGGTGGCGCTGATGCGCGAGCGGCGGCGGCTCGCCCCAACCGAGGCGGACGATTTCAGCGTCCTCGATTCGCGCCAGATTTCCGATACGATTGCCAGCACGGTCGGACTGCTGACCGTGCTGGTCGGCGCCGTTGCCGGGATCAGCTTGCTGGTGGGCGGGATCGGGATCATGAACATCATGCTGGTGAGCGTAACCGAGCGCACGCGCGAGATCGGCGTGCGGCTGGCGATCGGCGCGCTGGGGCATGAAGTGCTGCTCCAGTTTCTGGTGGAGGCGGTGGTGCTCTCGTGCCTCGGCGGCCTGATTGGCATCGCGCTCGCGCTGGTGACCTGCCTGATCGTCGCGCCGCTGATGGGGCTGCCGTTCCTGTTCGATCCGGCGATCAACCTGCTCAGCTTTGCGTTCTCCGCGCTGATCGGGGTGGTGTTCGGCTATTTTCCGGCGCGCCGCGCGGCGGCCCTCAATCCGATCGAAGCGCTGCGCTATGATTGATCCCGAACGCGAAGCCCCGTTCCGCATTCTTGTCGTCGATGACGATGATGCGCTGCGCACGCTGGTGCGCGAGTTTCTGGAGAGCCACGGCTTCGAGGTCCACGAGGCGAACGGTGGGACGGAGATGCGAGCGCTGCTGCGGCGGCAGCCGGTCGATGTGGTCGTGCTTGATGTGATGATGCCGGGGGAAGACGGGCTCGCCCTCGCGCGCGAACTGGTGCTTTCGAGCGAAGTCGGGGTGATCATGGTCTCCGCGCTCGGGCAGGAGACGGACCGCATCGTAGGGCTTGAAGTGGGCGCGGACGACTATCTGGCCAAGCCGGTTTCCCCGCGCGAACTGGTCGCCCGCATCCGCGCCCTGCTGCGGCGCAGGCGCACCGGCGGCGGCGGCGGTGGAGAACACGAGAAGCGGCGCTTCTATCACTTCGCCGGCTGGACCTGCGACATGCACCGACGCATTCTGCGCGATCCGGCGGAAGTAGTGACTCCACTTTCGGTCGGCGAATTTGCCCTGCTGCGAGCCTTTTTGGAGCGGCCGCAGCGCGTACTCACGCGTGACTACCTCCTCGACATCACGCGCGGAGATGACAGCGACGCTTTCGACCGAGCCATCGATTCACAGGTTAGCCGCCTGCGCCGCAAGCTGGCGCAGCGTTCGCAGATCGAACTGATCCAGACGATCCGGAACGAAGGCTATATCTTCGCCGCCAAGGTCGATGTGCGGTGAGCCGCTCGATCTTCACCTACAGCATTCTGCTGGGCATGGGCGGCGCGCTTGCAGTGGCCATTGCCATCGCCGTGATGATCCTGTTCACCCCGGTGCCGATCCAGCTGCCGATCTCGACACTTGAGGTGAGCCGGCTCCTCGCCGGGCAGCCGATCTCCGGCGTCAATGTCGTCCCGCGCACGGTTGCCTTGCGCGCGGCACCCGGCTTTGACGATGGCCGGACGGCGGCCGAGCAGACCATGAAACGCGCGATGGCGCGCGGCCTCGGCGTCAGTCCTGATCGGCTGAGGTTTGCCATGGCGAAGGATGCGTTGCTGCCCAGCACCGGGATCAATGGCACCTATGGGCGCAATATCGTCGAAAGCGAGCGATTGTTCGGCGATGATCCCCGCTTCGGCGCGATGGTCATCGGGCCTTTCGACGCCGCATTGCACTTGCCGGACGGTCGCTGGCGGGTGGTCAGCACCGAAGGCCACAGCCCCGGACCGATCTGGCAGATCGGCGTCCTCAAGCTGATCGGGCTTGCCGTCATCGGGATCGTGCCACTGGCGTGGCTTGTCAGCCGCGTGCTGGCGCGTCCGATCCGCACCTTTGCGATGAGCGCAGACCGGGTGGGACGCGGCGTCTTCGAGGAAGTGCGGGTCGCGGGGCCGGCAGAAATCCGGCAGGCCGCAACCGCGATCAACGACATGCAGCGGCGCATCGAAGCCTTGATCCGCGAACGGACGGCAGTGGTCGGTGCCATCGCCCATGATCTGCGCACGCCGCTGGCACGGATGCGGTTTCTGGCCGCGCGGCTGGGGGATGCGGAGCGCACCCGCCTCGAAGCGGAAATCGCGGGAATGGACGACATGATCGCGGTGACCATGGACTTCGTGCAGAGCCGCACCCAGCAACCCGATTTCAGCAAGATCGATCTCGGCGGGATATTGCGGATCGCCGCGCAGAACCTCAGCGATCTCGGCCATGATGTGCGGATGGACGATCCGCCCGCGCCGCTCGTGATCGAGGGCGATGCCGTCCAGCTGGACCGCCTCTTTGCCAATCTCCTCGGGAACGCGATCAAGTATGGCCAGCGCGCCGAAATCCGCCTTGCCAGGGCCAATGGCGATGCCGTTGTCATGATCACGGATTACGGGCCGGGCATGACCGAGGCGGGCCTCGAACGCGCCTTCGAACCGTTCTTTCGCGAGGAAGCGTCGCGCAACCGCGCGACTGGCGGGATCGGGCTTGGCCTGGCGATCGTCCAATCGCTGGTGGAGGCGCATCGCGGCAGCATCACGCTTGCGAACGGTGCCGGTGGCGGATTGGAAGCCACTGTCCGCCTGCCCTTATGCGCCTGACTTTTGCGCAATGTGCCGCGATCCTGGCGGCTCGCGCAAAGCCCTGACAAACACATCCTGCAAGACCGGGTCAGCGTCTTCCTGATCGAGGAGCCCGGACAATGGCAAGTGGCAAGCAGTGGTGTTCGTTCCGGGGCCGCAGACATGTGGCCGCTGCCTTGCTCGCTTCGATGCCGCTTGCCGGTTGTATCTCGATCGGCACGACGCCGAAGCCTGATACGGTCCTGTTCGCGGCTAATGCGCCGGCCTTCCGCCCGATGGTTCGCAACAGGAGCTGGCTCGGCTACCGGGAGCCGAGTTTCGCGGTCACGCAGTATTCGGCAGTGATGATCGATCCGGTTGCCGTGAGCGCGGCCGGCGCGGACCAGTTGCCCGGTGGTGCTGCCGGGAAACTTGCCGAAGGGTTGCGCGCTGATCTGGCGGCCGCCCTCAAATCGCTGTCACCGGCGCGCGGCCCCGGCGCGGGCGTCTTGCAGGTTCGAGCGACGATCACGGCCATTGGCCGCCCGAGGCGGGCCTTGAACCTTGCCATGCTGCCGACCGCGATGGTCGGTGTCCCCGTGCCGCTGATGACGTCCGGCGGTGCCGCGATCGAGGTGGACGTTTTCGACAGTCTCTCGGGCAGACGCATAGTGGCGTTCCGCGGGCGCGCCAAGGGAGCAAGAGGGCCGGTCGGCAGCCTCAAGGCCTTCGATCATGCGCAGAACGCGCTCCGTGTCCTCGCCGGTGCGGTCGCTGACATGATTGCGGATCCAAGCGCGCTGAGCGGGGCGAAGGAGGCGATAGGCGGCCGCGCCATCGCCGTGCAACCTGATCCTGCTCGCGCGAGTTGCTCGGGAATGTGTTTGCTGCCTGCATCTGAAAGCCCGATGCTTGCTTACCGATTGCAGCCGACGGATCGGTCTGCCGTTTAAGAATTTGGCAACAATCTGAAGTGTTTGAAGAAAGTGGCACTCGACATGGCCACCGAAATGCAGATGAGTGCCCGCTTTTGTTGCCAGCAGACGTTCAAGTCCGCGCCGCAGAACGTCGTCACTTGGTCGTAACCCGCCGCCTTGGGACCGATAGCTCAGGCACAGTTGTCTTCGGCTGTCAGTCGATGACGGCCAGACCAGATCAATTGGGCACTTGCTGTCGAATCCCAGGTTATCGGAGGCGTTGCAGCCGCCCTCACGCATATAGCTCTTTGGACACCTTAGGGACGAGCCCGACTCAATTGCACTCAGGGCCGACTAGCCAACACCCGCCTTGTATCCCTCTGCAATCCATCAACATTTGATGACATCCAGAAGCGTTTCTGGTATCGCGTGTATCGGTAGCGCTAGACGATCAGCATCACTTCGGTTCCCAGAAAGTGCTTAGAACCAATGTGTTGGGTCGTTTTGGGGGCCTTATGTGGGGCCTCACGCATCACAGAACCTTCCCACAGAACCAATTTAATCAACTAGTTAGGGTGGTTTTCGCGGTTCCCGCTACCTCCAACTTTCCTGTCCGCCGATGTTCGCATCCGTCTGGACAGGCCCCCAGAAAACCGCGACATATTGCCACTATCACGCCGCTAGCGTCCGCACCAATTCGCATACAGTTACCATCCTTTGGGGGTACGATTGGGGGATGTCTGAAAGGGGCTGACAGGATACCCCCATCACTCGAGGTATCCGGACTGGGGCAACCTTGATCGGGGCACGCAGCGGATGGCGCTGACAAGGCCGCCGAGTTCCTCCGCGAGCTCTGCCGACGCGGCCAGATCGCTGATAATGACTTTCGCGGCAAGTGCGCGGGCAGACGCCTCACCAATGCCGTGCGAGACACTGGCATTCCTGACAGTTGCAACGTGGCTGCTCTGATTCATGCCAGAAACGTATAAGCGCCATGCGCGAAAATGAACTTTATCTAAAATAAACTCGAACCGGCCTAATATAGCAAGTTATCTGCCAGTCATTCCATGTATTGGATAAATGCTATCCACCGAACCGCTGTGGTTAAGGTCGCGTTATTGGGGTGCCGTCACGGCTTGTTCACTTCGATTAACGATTGGTCTGCGGGCCGGAGGGGCTGACACGGGGTCGCGCCTTGCACCGGCATTGCCCGAGGACCGCCATGCCCACCACCACCACGCCCAAGCTCTCTGCCGCCGCCGCTATCGTGGACCTGCCGCCTACCGGACAATCGCGCACGCTCAGCGCGCGCGAGGATACCGACAAGGCGATCACGGTGGCCAATCTCCTGGCCGGCTGGCGCGATCCGGAGAAGACCGCGCTCAAGATTGCATCGATCGACAAGGTGACGGGCGGGCGCCTGGTCGACGATGGCAAGGGCGGCTGGATCTTCCGTGCCGATGCGAACCTCAATGGCACGGGCGCGGCGAGCATCACCTACACGATCGCCGATGCGACGGGGAAGACCGCGACGGCGACGGCGCTGATCAATATCGCCGCGGTCAACGATGCGCCGGTGCTGGTGCAACAGAACTTCGTGCTGGCGCCGGGCACGGCGAAGGTGTTCAGCCAGGCCGAAGTGCTCAAGGGCGCCTACGACATCGAGGGCGACGCGTTCAAGGTCGTGGGCGTGACCAATGCTGTGGGCGGCAGCGTGCGGCTCCTCGCCGATGGCACAATCCGCTTCGTGCCCAAGGCGGGGCTGGCCGGTGATGACGTGGCAGGCTTCACGATCAAGGTGCGCGATGCGCTGGGCGCGACGAGCACGGTGTTCCACAAGATCGACCTGATCGGCTCGCTCACCGGGCCCGATCCCAAGGCGGTGATCAACGAGGACGCAGGCCGCAGCTTCAGCGCGGCGGACCTCCTCGCGGGGTGGAAGTCGCCGAGCGGATCGCCGCTCAAGATCGTCGCGGTCACCGATGCCAAGGGCGGCACGGCGGTGCTGGGCGCGGATGGATCGGTGCAGTTCAACCCGACCGCCGACCTCAACGGCAAGGGCGCGGGCGGCTTCACGGTGACGGTCTCGGACGGCGCTGGGCTGACGGCGACGACCAAGGCCGTGGTCGACATCACCGCGGTGAACGACGCGCCGGTGCTGGCGGAGCAGTCGGTGGCGGCGAAGCAGGGCTCGACCGCGATCTATGCGGCGGCGGACCTGCTCGCGGCGGCGAAGGACGTGGACGGTGATGCGCTCAAGATCGTCGGCGTGAAGGACGCGAGCGGCGGCAATGTGAGCTTTGCGCCCGATGGCAACGTGCTGTTCACGCCCGCCGGCGGCAATCCGGGCAGCTTCACGCTGACGGTGGCCGATCCTTCGGGTGCGACGGCCAGCGCCAAGGTGGATGTCGCGGTGACCCCGGCAGCGGACGGGCGGGCAAACCTTCCCGCTGAGATCCTGTCTGCGGGCGAGTACCTGCGGTCCGACCATGTGATCCGCCCGGTGTTCAATCCCGACACCAAGCTCGATGCGCTGACGACGTTCGGATTTTACGATCCGCTCACCGACGGCCGCGTCGCGCTGGCAGATGCATGGGGCTATGCGCTGGAGACGGACTCGCGCGAGGGGGCAACGCTTTCGCTGGGCCAGACCAGCGGTACCTGGCTCCAGTTCCTCGACGAACTGCGCCAGCTTCCAGATGCCAAGGTCCGGGTCTATCTCAACCGCGATTTCACCGCGTGGGTGAACAACAAGGAGGTTGTCCTCGATCCGGAAGCAAAGGCTGTTGCGGATCAGCTCGCGATCCCGTCCTACAACAACGACAACCAGCTTTCCGGCGGCAAGACGTGGAACTACCTGATCCCGCAGCAATCCTGGAACATCGTCGCGGACTTCTGGGCTAGCAAGATCAAGGCCGTCGATACGGCACTCCGCGCGGTCGGCAGCAAGGTGGATTATGTGCTGGATCAGGGCGAATGGGGTCCGCTTCCGCTCAACTTCGACGGGCGCACATGGGTCAATACACCGGAAATCCGTGCGACGCTGGAAAAGGACTACCTGCTTGATCCCACCAAAAGCGCGGCTGACGAGCCGTGGCTGCGCTTCGATCTGTTCCGCTACGCGACCGATCAGGCGGTGCGCATCCATGGTCCAGTCAAGGACGCGGTGCTTGAGGCGCTGCCCGGCCTCGATGAGTTCCTCTACTACACCAACGGCGCCTCGCAGGATCGCGGGCGCTATGGCGGCTACTGGGGCTGGGGCTTCGACTATCTGAAGACGGCCGATACGTTCAGCACGACGCCGGTGGGCGAATCCTATTACCTCAGCAACAATTCGGGCTGGGTCGGCGAAGGCAATATCGTTCGCAAGCTGCTCAACGCGGTGGCGCAGCAGATCGAGATCGGCAAGGAGCATGCCTACAACTTCGTCACCTCGGGCTGGTGGCCGGAGGCGGCGAACAGCGAGCAGTACGAAAGCTACACCGGCTTTCTCAAGCTGATGTACCTGACCGGAGCTACGGCGGCCAATGCCGGCGCCTACAACTATTACATCGCCACCGACGATAGCGGCGATGTGAACACCGCCAAGCTACCGGATTCGCTCAAGCAGATCACGATCCTTGGCCAAGTGCACGCGGCGTTCAGCTGGCTGGACGATTTCATTCTCGACGGTCACCTCGTGGCGGGGCCGTACCAGCAATACTACCAGACGGAGCTACCGGCAGGGACAAAGATCCTCCCGGCCTATGAACTGCCGGTCTACGATCAAGGCAAGCTTGTCGATCAGGTGAACCAACCGGTCCATGCGCTGGCGCGCATCAACGCGGCGGGAGACAAGCTGCTGGTGAGTGTCTGGGCCGCCGATGCCAACGACCGCAGCGTGACGGTCGATCTTTCCTCGGCGGGGATCAGCGGGATCGGCTCGGTCGATGTCCTCGCCCGGCAGGCGGGTTCGCTCTACGTGGTCGAACTGAAGGGCGGCAAGACGGTTGCTACGCTGCTCGATGTGGACGCGGACCATCCCAGTGTCGGCGTCTCGGCCTATGTCAACGGGCATGACATCTACCACGAGGGCAGCGCTGGTGCTGATACGCTCTTCGGCACAGATTCCGGCGATACGCTGGTGGGCCTTGCCGGCAACGACACGCTGGCGGGTGGCCTTGGCAACGACACCCTGCTCGGCGGCGCGGGGGATGACATCCTGATCGGCGGGAAGGGCAGCGACAAGTACGAAGGCGGCAAGGGCATCGACCTCGCGGTGCTTTCGGGCAACTTCGGCGACTACAAGGTCGAGGACATCGGAGTTTCGGCCTATCGGCTGACCAACACCAAGACCGGCGATATCGAGGTGCTGCGCGATGTCGAGTATTTCAGGTTTGCCGACCAGACAGTGGACGTGCTCCGCCAGCTCGAAGGGCAATATGATACGGCAAGCGACCGCTTCACGCTGAATGCAGACGACTTGCTCGTGCCGACCGACAAGGCGGTCGAGGCGCCCGACGGGTACATGGGCTTCCAGTGGGACCATGTGGGAATCAACAACTTCAACTACTCGGGCGGCACTTCGTTCCGCCCGACCAGTGGCAACAACACCTTCGTCATCCTCGAAGGCACGGGACAGGAGCTCAACATTGCCCGCGAAGGACCTGTCGGCACCCCTGCGAGCCTCTCGCGCGAGACACCGTTCACGCCCGTGTCGGCCAACTTCGCCTCAGCCTGGCGGCATTTCCAGACGCTGACGGTCAAGGCCTATGACGATACCGCCGGAACGCATCTGCTGGGAACCCAGACGGTGCAACTCGGCCATATCGGCGAGAACCAGAAAGTGGTGTTCGATCCCGCGTTCCACGATGCACGGCTGCTGACCTTCTCGGTCGACGACGGCAATCCCGTCACGCCGGACCCCTTCAGCTTCGATGATCTGGTGATCGCGGACGGCGCAAGCGTGCGGGTGGCTGAAGGCCCGGGCGCTGCGTTCGATCTGTGGATCTGATGCGCCGATGGGAGGGGCTCGCTGCAGCCCCTCCCTGTAGCGAGCAATGTCTGCGACCTCAGCCGGCAACATCGTCTCACAAAGAACCGCGCCTTCCTGATCGACAACACAAACCGAGGCGCAAGACAGCGAAATGTCCAATCCGACGTAGCACAGGGGCGTTCTCCCAGCGGGGGCGTTGCTTGCCGCCAGGGGCAGCATGCCAACAAGCGCGCACTTTATGGCGGGCGTGTTCGGGGCTTTGAGGAAATGGCGGTGGCGCCTGCCGATGCCGTCAACCGCGGCGCGGTGCATCCGGCCATCCGCACCAACCAGACCGATCTGGGGCTGCGCTATACTTTGACGCCTGCGCTCGGCCTCGTGGCGGGCGTGTTCTCGATCACCAAGCCTTATTGCAACCTCGATGAGCAGGCGAACTATCGCGAGCTTGGCACGTCCTCCAACCGGGGTGTCGAGATGTCGCTGACAGGCGCGCTGCGGCCCGGCCTCAAGGTGGTGCTCGGCAATGTCCTGCGAGATTCGCGCATTCGCGGCGAGCTTGTCGATAGCGGCAGGATCGGGCCGCGTCCGATTGGCAGCATCAGGAGGTGCAGCATCGCCTCGATCGACTGGCGATCGGACGGCGGCACGAGTCCGCTTTCGCTTGATCTGGCGGCGGAGAGCCTGTCCTCGCGGATCGACAATGTCGGCAGTGGCCTCTCCGCACCACAGCGCGAGATGATCGGCCTTGGCGCGCGCTACCGCTTCAGCGCGGCATCAGCGAAGGCGCTGCTGCGCCAGCAGATCGCCGATGTGTTCGACGATTGCGGCTGGCAGGTCTTCGCCAATGGCGCGTTCCAGTATTCGACCGGGGGGCGCTTTCCGGCGGAGCTGCGTGTCGATCTTTGACCGTTCAGAACAAGACCGCCTGCCGAGATGGCGAGCGGACACAAAATCGAAGTGTGGCACATCCGGGCTGGCGTCCCCGGAGACGCAGAATCTCAGCGCTCCTCGCGAGCATCTATTGCTGCTGACTTCGCCACTGCCCGCGAGCGTGATGTGCCAAATGCTCTGCTCAACTCGCTGCGCCGGACGTGCGGATCGCGCTCCTGGCCAGAAGCACGGTGATTGCCACGAACCAGCATATCGCGACGGAAAGGAATATGAAGGGCACCCAGATCACCTTGCCGAGCACCGCCAACAGCGCTGCGGCAAAGGCGATGAAATCGCGCATCGTCAGCCAGATGACGAGATCGACCAGCCAGCGACGCTTCGGATTCCGCCGAAGGTGGATTTTGACCGCTTCGAAATTGATCGGTTCACCCTGCTTCTGCGCGCGCCGTCCGATCTGGGACAAGCCTGCCAGCAAGAGCACAAGGCCGGCAAGACCAGCGTAGGCCGCCGAAGCATCACCGCGCAGCCAGAGATTGATCGACAGGCCGGCCACAAAAGCCAGATTTGTCGCTGCATCGATCAGGCTATCGAGCCGGGCACCTGCGGGTGAAGTACGGAACGTAGCGCGGGCGATCTCGCCGTCCACCCCGTCGAAGATCGACGCAGCCTGAAACAGCAGCGCGCCGAAGACGGCTCCATTCACCGGAGACGTCAGCATCACTGCAAGCATCAGGCTGGCGAGAAGCGCCGTTCCCGCCGTGGCGTGAAGCGGCTGTATCCAGGCGTGGCGCAGCAGGCGCCGCGTGATCGCGCGCGACACTGGGCGGTTGAACAGACGCGAAAACAGCCCATCCTGCGGTTTGGAGGTGGCAAGCAGCAAGAGGTGGTCCGCCTCGCGCAAAGCCGCCTCGGCGACGACGGGCGCTTTTGACGATGGACTTGTCGCTCGCGGCGCACGTTTGCCAAGGGCCTCCCGCACCTGTCGTGTCAGGCCGGCCAGCAGATCAAGCGCACCGAACACCATTGCGCCGCGCGCCGGCTCTGCATCTCCACCGAGACGCAACGAGAGGCCGCCGCAAAGCCGGTTGCATTCATCGCGACACCGTTGTGAAGGCGTCCAGGATCCTTCCGCAACGGTTGCAGCGATCGTGCATCCCGGCTCAGCTGCGCCATCCAGCGACAGCGCGTGGACCAGCCTAGCTGCCAAGGGCAGACCGGCGACGAGGTATTCGGCCGTGCGCGCATCCGGAAAAACGATGTGCCTTGTCCGCAGGGCTGCTGGCTTCTGGTCGCCCTCATCTAGGGGAAAAACCGGATCCAGACCTCGTTGTCTGTCGTTCATCAAGTTCATGCCATTCAGGTTGGGTCAGCAGCGAGACAGCGTCATGACACGCAGCAATTCAGACGGCGTGTGATCGTCTGGCTTGGCAGCACCACGAATGGGGTGCGAGTCGATACGTTGCGCCGGGGAGGGGAGCAGGTTGAACGGTGGAAGGTATGTTCCGCGGAAATCTGACAGGAAAGGCAGTTGGGGATCAATGATTTCATCGATGCGCGCTCCGCCAGATAACTCCAAAATGAAGACGTATCGCGCAGAAACCATTTTCAATTGGACTATCATATTGCTTCGTATAAGGCTACTTTCTGAGATAAGATAATCATATTATCGTCACATTTCTGCCACATGTGCTAGAAGAATCCCTGTATTCCATGACTAAGATCTGTGTTGACTGCCGCTATATCGGCCCACGCCCCAGTGGAATCGGGAAAGTGCAGCAGGCGTTGGCGGATTATCTGCCAGTTTTGGCGCCGGATGTGAATTTCATCTTTCTGAAGCGCGCAGATGCACCGGCAAGGCTTTCGGCAGCCGGCAACGTGCGGGAGATTGTCGTTCATGCTGCGGCAAACAGTCCTGCAACAATGTGGTGGCTCACGCGCAAGGCGCCGCTGGAGGACGTGGATTTGTTTCACGCGACGTTCAACATCATGCCGGCAGGCCTTGCGATGCCATGCGTGACGACGGTGCATGACATCATGTGGCTCACCAATCCGGACTGGTGCAAGGCGCGGTTCTCCCGCTCGCTCGAACGGCGTTTCTATCGCCACGGCATCAACCGGGCCCTGCGCAGCGCGGCTGCGATCACCACGGTCAGCGAGGCGAGCAAGCAGGAATTGCTTCATTGGAACCCGGACCTGGCCGGCCGGGTGCACGCTGCGCTGCTCGGCGTGGCAGGAGAGTACCGTCCTGTCGCCAACGCCGCCGAAAAGCTTGCCGGGCTGGGCTTGCCAGCCGGGCAGCGAATCGTACTCACAGTGGGGCAATATGTGCCCTACAAGAACCATGAAGGCGCCCTGCGCGTCTTTGCCGAAGCCTGTAGCAACCGGACTGACACAAGCCTCGTATTCGTCCAGCGACTCAGCAGAAATGCAGAGGACTTGCGCCGCCTTGCGGCAAATCTGGGTATTGCGGACCGGGTCCATTTTCTCGAAGCAGTAGACGATGCGCAGCTCGTCGCGCTCTACGCTGCGGCGGACTGCCTGCTGCACCCGTCTTTCTGCGAAGGATTCGGGTTACCCCTGCTTGAGGCCATGGCGTGCGGCTGTCCTGTCGTCGCTTCTGATCATTCCGCAATGCCGGAGGTTCTGGGCGGCGCCGGATTGCTCGCACCGGTGCACGACACGCGCGCGATGTCGCAAGCGTTGCGCCGGGTTCTAGATGAACCAAACCTTGCCGAACACATGCGCAATGCCGGGCCGGCCCGGGCTGCAGAATTCTCCTGGCAGCGTTTTGCAGCGCAAAATCTTGAGGTTTATCGACATGTTCTCGCGTTGTGAGCCGGCCCGAGACGACATTGTTTCAATGCTTGCAGTTTACCGCATCCACAAAACATTTCATCGCTTTTGAACAGGTCTGATGACTACAAGCAACAGCTTGCATGCAAACTTTCATACCGGTTCGTCAAATTGATCCATAATGGTGTTAGTTCGAATTTGCCCCTTTGGCATACTGATATTGCCGTGTTGCGAGCGCGAAAGCACTCGTGCTACTTCAGGTTGGATGAGGGGCTTTCGCAAAGCGATTTATTGCATGCCGTCACCGTTCCGGTTCTTGGGTATTAGAGCTACGAGGGACATACAGGAACCAATGCGCGCGTGCCATTGCGCAGTAGCGAACGGAGTGGATCATCATGCTGGCCGAACCTCACGCGAGTTGACCTTCTGAAATGGCTGATCGCCCATTCCTTCTTGACGTAAGCCGCCTTGTCTGGCGCAGCTGGTCGCGTCGACTTCCGACGGGTATCGACCGGGTTTGCTACGCCTATCTGCGCAATTTTGCTGATCGCGCTCTGGCGGTCGTACAGCATCGCGGCATTGCCCGCGTGCTCACGCCGCGCCACTCGGATGAATTGTTTGCCGCGCTCGATTTGCCTGACAGCGAGTTCCAGAGTCGGCTGGCAGCGCTTGCACCGCGCGCTTTAGCCATGGCGCCGAGACGGATCGACGGCAATGGCGCGTTCTATCTCAACGTGGGCCATACCGACATCGACCTTGCCAGCCTCCCGGACTGGACCCGGCGAAACAACGTCAAGCCGGTCTATCTGATCCACGACCTGATCCCGCTGACCCATGCCGAGTTCTGCCGCACGGAAGCGATCGAGCGCCACCGCGGACGGGTGATAAACGCGCTGTTCTCGTCGGCTGGCGTGATCGCAAACTCGCGCTCCACCGCGGACGAACTGGAATCGTTCGGGCGCAGCCACGGCATTCCGATCCCCCCGATCACTGCGGCGTGGCTGGCAGGTGCGAACCTCGGCTCGCCGGACGTCGTTCCGATCATGCCTGGGCGCCATTTCGTGTGCGTCGGCACAATCGAGGGCCGCAAGAACCATTTCATGCTGCTGCAGATCTGGCAGCGCCTGGTCGAGCGCCTTGGGCGCGCAGCGCCAAAGCTGGTGCTGATCGGTCAGAAGGGCGCCGAAGCTTCGCATGTCGACAACATGCTCGATCGTGGACGCGGCATCCGGGATCACGTCACGATCCTTTCGCATTGCGAAGATGCCGAACTTGGCCGCTGGATCCGGTCTGCGCAGGCGCTCCTGCTACCCTCGTTTGCCGAAGGCTTCGGCCTGCCGGTGGTGGAAGCCATGGCATTGGGCACACCGGTGATCGCCAGCGATCTGCCTTGCTTCCGCGAAATCGGCTGCGGGATTCCAACGCTGCTGGACCCACTCGATGCCATCTCGTGGGAACGGATGATCTTGTCGTTCCTTGATCAATGCCCCGAACGGGCGCGCCAGTTGCGGATGCTGAAGGACTACTCACCGCCGACCTGGAGCGCGCATTTCGCGCAGATCGAGGACTGGCTCGACCAACTCAAGGTGTTGCCCCGATCGTTCGGCGCGATACCCCACTCGCAGGGAGCGGCACCGCGCCCCCTCTATCGCGCGGCCGAACAGCAGCCCTTCCCGCCCGTATCTGAAGGCCGGCATGCCATGCTGAACGAGTAAGCGCCCGATCGGTGCGCTGCCCGAGGCCTCACGAAAGATCATACTGTCCGTGTTGAAACGTTTCCCCTTCACCGATTCCCTGTTTCTGCTGGCTGTCGTGCTGCCGACGATGGTCGCCACGCTGTATTTCGCGCTGTTCGCCGCGGACATCTACATATCCGAGGCTCGCTTCGTGGTGCGCAGCCCTGAAAAGCAAGCCAGCTCCGCCCTCGGTCTGGTCCTCGGCGGAGCCGGATTTTCCGTTTCGGGCGACAAGAGCTATGCGGTGGTCGAGTATGTGCGCTCCCGCGATGCGCTGCGCGATGCCAATCGCGATGGAGCGATACAGAAGGCTTTCTCGCACGACGGCCTCTCGATGTTCGACCGTTTCGGAGGATGGTTCAACGGGCGGACTTTCGAGCACTTTTACGCTTACTTTTCGCACAAGGTGGGCATCGAGTTCGACACCGGGACGCAAGTGACGCGGCTATCGGTTTCAGCGTTCTCGCCCCGCGATGCCCAGATGATCAACCAACGGCTGCTCGGCCATGCCGAACAGCTGGTGAACCGGTTGAATGACCGCGCCCAGAAGGACACGATCGCGCTGGCGCAGGCCGAGGTCGACCGGGCCAAGGACCGGGCGCGCAATGCCGCCGTGGCGCTGGCGCAATTCCGGAACGCGCGCCGGATTCTCGATCCCGAGAAGGAAGCGGCGGTGCGGCTGCAGATGGTCTCGAAGCTACAGGACGAACTGATCGGCGCGAGGACCGAACTCGCGCAGATGCAGCAGTACACGCCGGAGAACCCGCAGATCCCCACACTGCGCACGCGCATCGCCGCGCTTGGCAAGGAAATTGCCGACCAGACCGGGCAGATCGCCGGCGCGCCGGATTCGCTGTCGGGTGACGCGGTGCGCTATGCCGCGCTGCAGCTCGACGCCGAAGTCGCCGCCAAGCAGCTCGCCTCGGCGCTTGCCTCGGTGCAGGATGCCGAGAGCGAGGCACGCCGCAAGCAGGCCTATGTCGAGCGCATCGCCGAGCCGAACCTCCCAGACTATCCTCTCGAACCGCATCGCTGGAAGGCCATCCTCGCCACCTTCATCCTTGGCCTCGTTGCCTGGGGCGTCCTGCGCACGCTGATCGCAGGCATTCGCGAGCACCACGACTGATGGCCGCCACCGTCCAGCAGCAAGCAACCTTTGCGCAAAGCCTGCAGGTGCAACTGCGCATCCTGCGCGCGTTGTTCATGCGCGAGGTGCTGACGCGCTATGGACGGCACAACATCGGCTTTCTGTGGCTGTTCGTGGAGCCGATGATCTTCACGCTCGGCGTGACCGCGCTGTGGACTGCGACCAAGTCGGTGCATGGCAGCAATCTGCCGATCGTGGCCTTCGCGCTGACCGGATATTCCAGCGTGCTGCTCTGGCGCAACATGCCCGGGCGCTGCATCGGCGCCCTGCAAGGCAGCCTTTCCTTGCTGTTTCACCGCAATATCCGCGTGCTGGATATCTATGTTGCACGGCTGATGCTGGAATTCGGCGGTGCGACGATCTCGTTCACCACGCTCGGTCTGCTGTTCATCTCGATCGGCTGGCTTGCTCCGCCCGAGGACATTCTCGAGATTGCGGGCGGGTGGCTGATCATCGCGTGGTTCGGATCGGCACTCGCGATCTGGCTCGGCGCACTTTCCCACGAGTACGAGTTGGTCGACAAGATCTGGCACCCGCTCGCTTATCTGATCTTCCCGCTGTCAGGCTCGGCGTTCATGGTCGATGTCCTGCCCAAGCTGGCGCAGGAGGTCGTGCTCTATCTTCCGATGGTGCACGGCGTGGAAATCGTGCGCGAGGGCTATTTTGGCGCTGCAGCCCGGGCCCACTACAACCTGAGCTATGTCCTGCCGTTCTGCCTCGTGCTTACCGGACTGGCGCTGTTCCAGGTGCGCAAGGTTGCCAAGGTCGTGGTGCCTGAATGATCTCGGTCCGCGATCTGCGCAAGGTCTACCCGACCCGGATGGGCGACAAGCTCGTGCTGGACGGCATCAGCTTCGATCTCGGCATGGGCGAGCGGCTGGGCATTCTCGGCCAGAACGGCGCGGGCAAGTCCACCATGGTGCGCCTGATCAGCGGCGCCGAGAAGCCGACCGCCGGCACCATCAAGAGCAGCCTGTCAATCTCGTGGCCGCTCGCCTTCGGCGGGGGCTTCCAGTACAACCTCACCGGGATCGACAACATCCGGTTCATCAGCCGGGTCTACGAGCAGGACTTCGAGCGCAACCTGGCCTACGTCGAGGAATTCGCCGAACTGGGCCCCTATCTGCGGGAGCCGCTGCGCTCCTATTCGTCGGGAATGAAGGCGCGGCTTGCCTTTGCGATCTCGATGATCATCGAGTTCGATTGCTTCCTGATCGACGAGATCGCCTCGGTCGGGGACGCGCGGTTCCACGACAAGTGCAATCACGAATTGTTCGAGCGCCGCGGCAACCGCGCGATGGTCATCGTCTCGCATGATGCGGCCTATATCCGTGACAATTGCACGCGGTGGGCTGTGCTGCACGGCGGAAAATTCAAAGAATACAATGATTTCGAGCACGCCTATGCCGATTTCAAGGAACTGATTGGCTGGAAGCCTCCCCCGGGCTGGCCATTTGTCGAACCGGTGATTGCATGATGTTGAAGAGTTTGCGCCAGCTTACGCGCCTGTTCGCGCCGGTCGTTATCGTCCCGGGCGAGGCGTCGTTCGCGCAGCCGGTTTCGCAGGCCTGCACCTACAATCAGATGCTCGACCCGCTCTATGCGCAATGGTGCCATGCCATCTACGAGAACCCGAGCACGCACCGCAAGCAGTGGGAATTCTGCTACATCCTGCAAGCGCTGGAGACCGCCGGCATGCTGCAGCCGGGGCGCCGCGGACTGGGCTTCGGCGTGGGCGACGAACCTTTGACCGCAGCCTTTGCGGCGCGCGGGATCGGCGTCACGGCCACAGACCTCGACACGGAACGCGCGGCCGAGCAGGGCTGGGTCGATACCGATCAGCACGCGCGCAGCAAGGAAGTGCTCAATGGGCGCGGGCTATGCCCACCCGAAGACTTCAACCGCCTCGTCGATTTCCGCTTCATGGATATGAACCGGATCGACAGCGATCTAAGGGGTTTCGATTTCTGCTGGTCCGCCTGTGCGCTGGAACATCTGGGCTCGATCGACCATGGTCTGCGCTTCATCGAGGCATCGCTCGAATGCCTCAAGCCGGGCGGGGTGGCGGTGCATACCACCGAATTCAACTGCCAGTCCGACGACAAGACGCTCGACAACGCCTCGACCGTGCTGTTCCGCAAGCGCGATTTGATCGCGCTGGCCCGCAGGCTGCGGAGGCAAGGCCACGACATCGTGCTCAATTTCGACCTGGGCGATCAGCCACTCGATCTGCATATCGATGTTCCGCCCTACGCGCAGGAGAACCACCTGAAGCTGCAGATCGCGCAGTGGGTGACGACATCGTATGGCGTGATTATCCGAAAGGCCGGATGATGAAGGTGAAGCTTGGGGGCGAGCTTGCAAGATCTCTTCGCAAGAGCACAGGTGCCGTGGTTGCCGGAATCGGGCGCGCGGCACCAGTCGATCTGACCAATCGTGCCACGCTTGTGGCATCGTCGCAGGCGGCGGCGCTGGGGGACAGCAGATTTCTGGGGCACATCGGCAATGCGGATGCCCTGCGCGATCAGCAACGCTGGGCAGAGGCCGAGGCAGCTTATGCCGCAGCGCTCAGACTATACCCCTGGGAGTGCAGCTACTGGGTGCAGCGCGGCCATATGGCCAAGGAGCAGGATGCCTTTGACCGCGCGGAGATCGCCTATCGCACCGCCTGCGCCTATGGCGCGCGGCCCGGCGATGTAGTTGAGCATCTCCTCTTCGTGATGGCACGCAACGGCTGCAACGAAAGTCAGGCGCCGATCCGCTTCTTTGTCGAGGGACCCAGTGCGCTTCAGGTGCCGGGCGAACCGGACATCTGGGCCTTCGGGCGATTGCTGTGGCAGGTCGGCGGCATTGCCGATCACCACGTGCTCGATCTTTTGCGCCACTGTGCGACTTGTGACGAACTCGTCGTCGCAATGTGCCGCGACACACGTTTCGAGCGCGCAAACCGGATCTGGCTCGAGCTGATCGGGGAGCACGAGCTGTGACTCGTTTTCTGCCCGACGCGCAGTGCCCGTCGTTCTCTATCGTGATCAACACGCTCAATCGTGGCAGCCTGCTGGGGGACGCGATCCAGGGGGTGTTTCAGCTCGACTATCCTTCGTTCGAGCTTGTCGTCGTCAATGGTCCGTCGACCGACAATTCGGAAGACGTGCTCGCCCGGTGGCATGGCCGGATCAAGCACTTGCGCTGCGATGTCGCGAATCTTTCGGTCTCGCGCAATGTGGGGATCGAGGCCGCAGCCGGTGATGTCGTCGCGTTTCTGGATGACGACGCAGTGCCGCATCCGCTTTGGCTGCGGTATCTTTCGCGCCATTATGCCAATCCCTCGACCGGCGGTGTCGGGGGCTATACAGTCGATAACACCGGCGTGCGCTGGCAGGTCCGCAAGACCGTCTGCGACCGGTTCGGCAACGCATACTTTCCTGACGACTTGTTCGACGAGCGTGCGCTGAACTTTCCCGGCACGCCGCTCTATCCCAGTTTGCTCGGCACCAATTCAAGCTTCCGCACTGCCGCGCTGCGCGAGATTGGCGGCTTCGATCACACTTTCGCCTATCTGCTGGACGAGACAGACGTTTGCATGCGCCTTGTCGATGCGGGCTGGCACATCCATTACGAACCGGCGGCGATGATTTTTCATCAGTTCGCGGAGAGTCACATCCGCTCGCACACCCGCAAGCCCAAGACGCTGTATCCATCGGTGGTAAGCAAGACGTACTACATCAACCGTCACGGTCAGCGGGAAGGCTTCGACAAAGTTGCCGAGCAGTTAGCCGCCTATCGCGGCGAATTGCTCAGGGCGAACGCCTGGCTTGCGGACCATGGCGACATCTCGCAGCAGCACCGTGTCCAGCTCGATCTCGATGTGGAGCAGGGCAGTGAAGACGGATTGCGGCGGAGTTATGCTGCGCTGGCCACCGGCAAGACGCACGGTGATATGCGTATAGACGCGACGCCGGAACCGCTGCTGCCGGCACATCCCCGCGAAGGCTTGCGGGTCGCGTTGGTATCGCAAGGATTTCCGCCGGAGAACGATGCCGGGATCGCGCGTTGGACAAGCCTGCTGGCGCAGGGTCTGCGGGATCAAGGCATCGACGTGCATGTCATCTCCCGTGCGGGACAGGCGCCGTTTCGCCAGTACCGCGACGGCATCTGGCACCATGGCATTGGGCGCACGCCGGCCACCGCGACAGCGGCAACCACCATTTCGGCCCGATATGAGGTGCCTGAGGCGGGCGTGGCGGACTGGATGGCTGCTGTCCAGCAGGAGATAGCCTTCCTCAAGACGTTTGGCCTCGATATCGTCTCGTTCCCGATCTGGGATCTGGAAGCGCTGCCGTCGATTGACGACCAGGATGTGGCAGCAGTGGTCAGCCTGCACACGACCTATGGCCTTGCACGCCCGTACAAGCCCGAATGGTCGGAGCGGATCATCTATGGCCGCGCCTTTGTCGATCGCATGATCGCGGCTGAAAACGCCTTGCTCGGCCGTGCTCCGGCGGTGCTGGCGAACAGCGAGGCGGTCGTTGCAGAAATAGAGCAGATCCACGGCGTGGCAGTGGCTGATCGCGCGCATGTCGTGCCCCATGGGACGCCGGATCTGCTAGCCGGAGCCGGTCTTTCGCTCGAGGGGAAGGCTGCCAGACGGGACCAGGCGAGCGTCCTGAAAGTGCTGTTTGCGGGGCGCTTCGAACCGCGCAAGGGCTATGATCTGGCGCTACGTGTCGCGGCGCGGCTTGCAGACGATCCTGCCGTGCGGTTTTCCTTTGCGGGCACCAATCTGAGTGATGCGCTTGCCAAGGACATCAAGCGGCAGATCGGCATCGATCCACGCAGTCTTGGCAATGCCGTTTTCCATGGAGACGTTGATCGCGCAGCGCTCGACCGGCTCTTTGTCGAACACGACGTGGTGCTCATGCCCAGCCGGTTCGAATCCTTCGGGCTTGTGGCGATCGAGGCCATGTCGGCGGGAGCCCCGGTGCTGGCCCTGGAGCGCGGCGGACTTGCCGAAGTTGTCGACGCATCGGCCGGACGCCTGTTCGCCACGGAGGAAGCCTTCGTCGACGAAGCGGTGAAGATCATTGCCCGCTGGGCGCGGGACCGAACCGGCATGAACCAAATGGCGCAAGGAGCCTACGACCGCTTCCTCTCCCGTTACACCGTCGAGGCCATGGCCCGCGGCGTAGCCGATTTCTATCGCAATGCCGTTTTGCAAAGGAGCACGCGATGATCGACGCGCAGTGGTTTGCGATTATCCGCTGCATTACCGGGACCGAGATGTCCGACGAGGCGGCAGGGCGCCTTGTCGACGTTCTGGGAGTGCAGGAAGAAGTGCTGCCCTATCTGTTGCTGCGAACCAACGGCTTTGCCGAATGGCCGCTTGCGCGCAGTGCCTTCCGTCAGGCGGTCCGCTCGGTCGTGCGGCCACGGCTGTCCACCCGTCCAGCACCGGCACATGCGCGGCGCGCTGCGGTTTACGCTGAATTCTCGGCGGAAACGGTCGAGCGCATTCAAGGCACAGGTGCAGCACCGCACGCCGTTGCACTGCTCGGCAAGGCTCGCCTTGCCGGTTCCGCGAGCAGCACGGACCCCCACGTTTTCATTGCCTCGGCCAGCTCGGAAGACGACAAAGAGAAAGCCCTATGATGGAACAAGAGACTTTGGACATCACGGCACGTCTGGCGTTGCTCGAGCAGAAGCTTGATGCCGTCATGGCGAAAGTCAGTGAAGTGCGGCAGTTGGTCGGCCCCTACTCCTCCACATTTCCAGATGGATCGGTGCTCACCCAGACGATTCACAGCTTGAAGTACTTTGTCGACCCGGACGATCTGATCATCACGCCCCAGATGGTGATCTACCGGCAATGGGAAGCCGATGTTTCGGAGGTTTTCCATCACTTGTGCCGGCACGATACGGTGTTCGTCGATGTCGGCGCGAACTTTGGCTACTTCACGGTGCTCGGCGCCAATCTCATCTCGAACCAAGGGTCCGGACGGGTATTCGCGTTCGAGCCGAACCCCAAGCTGGCTGAATTGCTCCGGCGCAACATCGAGATCAACTGGTCGATCGCGCCGGTCACGTTCCATCAGGCGGCAGTTGCCGACACGCCGGGCGAACTGCAACTCTACGTGCCCAAGGGCCATGGCGCGAATGCCAGCCTCTCGCCCCCTGAGAACACCGAAAGCGTGGCGGTAACGGTGCCGGCGCTTCGGCTGGATGATGCCTTGCCCGGCGACCTCGTCGTCGACGTGATGAAAGTCGATGTCGAAGGTCACGAGTTGTCGGTCCTGAAAGGCGCACGGGAGGTCATTGCCCGCAGCCCGGGCATTCACCTCGTGATGGAATGGTCTCGCAAGCAGATGCTTCAGGCAGGCATCGATCCTGCCGACGTGCTGGCTGAACTTGAAGGGTTCACGCCGCATCGCATCGAACTCGGCAGCGCACCGCTGGCGCATCCGCAGACGATGGAGTGGCTGCTGGAGCAGGACTACCTCGACGTGCTGTTCGTGCGGCCCTGACGAGCGGGTCACCATCCATGCGGATCGCCATCGACGCCTTCAACATCGCCCTGCCGCATGGCACCGGGGTTGCGACCTACGGGCGCAGTCTGGCGCGGGCGGCCGGGGAGCTGGGGCATGACATCCAAGTCCTGTTCGGCTCGCGCCGGGCACACTCGCGCGTGTCCCTGCTCAATGAAATCGCGCTCGCGGAGGGCGATCCGGAGATCAAGGGCAAGCGGGCATCGCAGCTCTCTTCCGCCGCCGCCTTTTTGCAGGCCGCGCAAGGCACGGTCCGTCCGCTCAAGGCGCGCTCCGTGCCCGTCTCGGGTCAGGTGCTCCTGCCCCAGCGGCTGCAAGTCGAAGCGGCACAATATTGGAACGCACAGAACCTCTACAACGGTTCCGACCAAGTTTTCCGCGCCACGAATGCCTTCACCAGCGTGGCGATCGAAGGCGTGGACATCGCGCACTGGACTTACCCGCTGCCCATCCGGATGCCCGGTGCGCGCAATGTCTACACGCTCCACGATCTCGTACCGCTGCGGCTGCCCTACACGACCGCGGACCGCAAGCGCGCCTATTATCGGCTCTGCCGCAAGATCGCCGATCAGGCCGATCACATTCTCACCGTCTCCGAAGCCTCGCGCCGCGATATCGTCGAGATCCTCGGCGTCGGCGAGGACCGCATCACCAATCTCTATCAGGCGAGCGACATCGGCGCTGCGCTGGGGGCGGTCGATGAAGCCTTCATCACCCGCTATGTCGAGGGTCTGCTGGGCGTGGGGCTGCGCGAATACTTCCTGTTCTTCGGCGCAATCGAGCCCAAGAAGAACGTGGCGCGACTGGTGGAAGCCTATCTGGCGAGCTCGGTAAGTTCGCCGCTGGTCATCGTCGGCGGGCCCGGCTGGGGCAGCGAGCAGGACGTGAAATTGCTCAAATCGCTGGCCGGTCTCGACGGGCGCAAGCGCATCGTATGGCTCGGCTACCTCCCGCGCGACATGCTCGCCATGCTGATCGCGGGGGCCAAGGCCACCGTGTTTCCCTCGCTTTACGAAGGATTCGGCCTGCCTGCGCTGGAATCGATGGCGCTGGGAACGCCCGTCATCACCAGCAATGTTTCCTCGCTGCCCGAAGTTGTCGGCGATGCGGGCCTGCTGGTTGATCCCTATGACGTCCGCGCCATTGCCCAGGCGATCATCGCGCTGGACGGTGACGAAGGCGCACGCGGCGAGCTTGCTCGCAACGGCCTTGTTCAGGCTGCCCGTTTCGACCGTGCCGCCTATGCAGAGCGGCTGGCCGGCTTTTACGCGAAGATGGCCTAGCCGTTTCAGATTGCCTTTTAGATGGAACCCGTTCCCATGCCCAAGTCCGCCCCGAAATCCACACCCGGCCTGGCCGGAAACCGTCGGCGCCGTGCTGCGCTCGCGGCGGGCACCGCGGCGCTCCTGTTGCTGCTTGGCGGGTGCTCTGCGGTCGGCGGCTCTGGACCAACTTCCGGAAGCATCCGCCGCGCCGCCGGACCCGCCGCTGCGGCAACCGGTTCCATCGCGCTCGTCGAACTTGATGGCGCAGCGGTCGCACGGCAGGAAGCATCGCAGACCAGCAGGAGCTTTGCCGACGTTTTCGGGGATTCCCCGGTCGATCCGACAATCATCGGTGCAGGCGATGCGATCGACATCGCGATGTGGGAGGCCCCTCCGGCAGTCCTGTTCGGCTCGGTTTCGACGCTGACCGGGATCGGGACGACCCAGACGATCAACCTGCCCCAGCAGATGGTCGGATCGGACGGCCGCATCACCATACCCTTCATCGGCAGCATCCCGGTCGCGGGACGGACGACCCGTCAGGTCGAACAGGACATCGTCGCGCGGCTGCGCGGCAAGGCGCATGAACCGCAGGCGATTGTCCGCCTGTCGCAGAACGAGGCGCGCACTGTTACCGTGCTTGGCGAAGTTGCTGCAACGCGGCGGCTGCCGCTGACCGCGCACGGCGAGCGCCTGCTCGACGCGCTGGCGGCAGCAGGTGGCAGCCGCCAGCCGGTGGGCAAGTCGACCATCCAGATCACCCGCGCAGCGTCGACCCTGACGATGCCGCTCGACACCGTGATCCGCGATCCGCGCCAGAACATCCGCCTGCGCCCCGACGATGTGGTGGCGGTGCTGTTCCAGCCATTCAGCTTCATCGCGCTCGGTGCCAGCAACCTCAATGCCGAAGTGCCGTTCGAGGCTACGGGCATGTCGCTGTCGCAGGCACTCGGCCGGATCGGCGGGTTGCGCGACGAGAGAGCCAATGTGCGCGGCGTGTTCATCTTCCGCTACGAGAATCCCGCAGTGCTGGGCCCTGAAGCAGCAAATCGGCCCGCGCGTCCGGACGGCACGGTGCCGACGGTCTACCGCCTCGACCTGAGCGCCCCGTCCAGCCTGCTCATCTCGCAGAACTTCGCGATCCACGACAAGGACGTGATCTACGTCTCCAACGCGCCGGTGGCGGATCTGCAGAAGTTCATCGGCATCGTCTCATCCGCCACCTTCTCGATCGTCGGGATCACCAATGCAGTGCGCTGACGCCACATCTGGTGAGATGGTCGCCGGGCCCGCGTTCTCCACCCTCCGATCTGCCAGGCCTTGGCAGGAGCGAACAGAGGCTGAAAGCGGCGCAGGTTGACGCGGTTGACACAGTCCAGAGCGAAAACTGTGAGCCCCGACGCAGGGCGGTTTGTCCCGCCAGAGGACGGCGAAAAGCGGCGGATTTGCAGGGATTCGCAGCGCATTTCGGGACTATGCCGCAGGAGTGTGCATGTAGGACAGCAGTTAATAAAATAACAGACGCGTCTGTTATTTATTCTGGGCATGAGCGGCGGACTGAGAGGTCCGGGCAGCGGATCCGGGTGGGGTGGAGCGTGACAATGATCAGCAGGTCGTGGAGGTGGTAGATAGTGGCCCACGCTCACAGGCGTACCCGTATAGTTCAAGGTATCTCCATATTCGTATCAATTGTTATCAATCAAGGTGCGCCTTTACGGTATCTTGGCCGATGTTTATGAAGATCAGGAGTGAACTAGAAAAGTTACAGAACATTTCTGTACGCGTGACCGCTGTTTCGCAACTGATTTCCACCATTTATCAGGACCGCCAAGTTGACCGTAACATTTTCTGTAGTGGGCGAGGAAGTCCGCAATAGCTCCAGCCTGAGCGGAGCACCGGCGGTCGACATTGTGGGCAATGCGATCCTGTTCACAAACACAGACCGCGGTCGGCTCACGTCCACTTCCGCCACCACTGCGGCCCTCACTATCACTGGTGAAGGGATACGCGTCATCAATGAAAGCGGCAGCCTGATCAACAGCAGCGGCTACCTGACTCCGGCCATAACCGGGTCGCGGTTTGGCGATATTGTCGACAATTATGGCGTGATCAGTGGTGTCGTGCAGTTGGGTGGCGGAAATGATAGCTATATCCAGCGTACCAGCCAGTCCGTATTGCGACTGGAGTTTGCCGAAGGTGATGACAGGCTTGAGATCATAGGATCGAACTTTCAGACATTCTACGGGCAGGAAGCTGATGGCGGCACAGGCGAAGATACGCTGGTGCTCAGCGGCTCAATTGGTCAGCTTACGGGCGCAGTCATCCGGAGTTTCGAGCATCTGGTGCTTGGCCCATATGCAGAGAACCTTGAAGCGCTGTCTGGTTTCAAATCGATCACCGTTCTGGGTCGTCCGGAAGGCGTGACCTACACTTCCGTCGGGCTCTTGAATGCCGACAATCCCGGCGTCGATATCGTGTTCGCCGGAAGCAACAATTTCCGGATCGGCGGCTCCAGCCGGTTTGCCGACATCATTGCAACTCCGGGCGCAGACAGCGTGGAGATCTTCGCGTATTCGGGTGGTTCTCCGGTGTCATCCGGCGCAGTCCTGCTTGGTGACGGCGATGACACTTTCCGCATCATCCAATCGGCGGGCGGCACGGTAAGCATTGCCAACGGAGTCAATGGCGGCGCCGGATTTGACCGGTTCGATTTTTCAATCACTGACGGCGCGACCTTCGACGCGTCCGGCATTGTCGGATTTGAGTCCTTCAATGCCGGTAGTTGGACAAGTGCCACAACAAATGCACGCATTACCGGACTTAATGGCTACCTCGAAGGTACGCTCGACACCGACGGCGGAATGTTGACGATTGCTGCTTCGGCTTCTCCTCTGGGATCCATAAGACCGCTAACCAAAGCTGCTGTGGTTTTTGAGTCGACTACCGTGTTTGGCTACTTCGGGCTGATCTCCGGATTTCCTGATTATCGCCTTACCGTCGAGCAGGTGAACCCTTTCGGTGGAGTAACTTTTACCAATCGCGGCCGGGTCATCAACGATGTGCTCCTCAGCACGGGTGACGACATCTATGATGGCACGCTGGGTTCGGTAGGTGGCCGCATCTACGGATTCGCGGGCAACGCGGCAATACGCTGACCTTCACCGGTGGTTCGCTGACCCTGCAGAACCTGCGCCCGGGCACTATCGTCACGGCGGCGGCCGGCGCATCGCCGGGTAACGTCGATCTCGTGTTGCAGCGCGGCGGCCT
>NZ_FPEH01000019.1 GCF_900117425.1 Novosphingobium sp. NDB2Meth1 | reverse complement strand
ATGACGCTGGAAACCCTCGGCTCGGTGAGCCATAACCCCATTGTCAGCCTGCCAGCTCTGGCTGCCTGACCCGAACCTGATCCTACTGCGGATCGACGGTTCCTACACCACCCCGTGGGACACGACCCTGCAAAGGAAGGGAGGTGGGCACACCCTACGCGACTTGTCGTAGGTGGGAAGTATCAGAAATAGATGCCAAAATTTGTGATTTCGATCCCTTTGGCGCGTTTCCGTCACATTGACCTGCAAGGCGCTTTTGCACGTCAATCTACCGTACAGGGAGGCGAAGACGGCGCGGTTCCTTGCCTCTAATGTTCTTGACATGTTCCAAATGTCGACGTAATCTGCCCATCACTTTCGCAGAGTGACCAGGCTCCTTCACTTGAAGGAATCTGTCGAATGTCACGTCCCAAATGTCTCCAAGCCTACGTCTCTGACGAGCTTGCTACCCGTGCCCGCGCAGCAGCTTCTGCCAACGGGCTCGCGCTCAGCGAATGGCTGCGCACAGTCATCGTTCGCGCCTGCGATAACGACCTCTCGGTCGCCAGTGATCGCAACGTCATGCTCCGGCTCTACCGCCAGTCGCTCTTCGCCATGGTTGGGGTTGATGCCCTCCTCGCGGGCCATAGCGATCATGCTTTGCGCGAGCGGGTGCATACCGCTTTCGCTGCCCGCTGCCGCGCCGCCGGCGTCGCTGAAACCACCGACGAGGGAGGCAGCCATGAAGCGTGACCTCGGCAATTTCACTCGCGGTAGCCAGCTCATCGAGCACTTTGGCTTCATGTTCGCAGCGGGTCTGAAAGGCCCGCTGATCATTTCCCTCATCGTTATGTGCTGGATGACCTGGTGGACCGTCTCGGAAGGCATGTCCGACCACGAAGTCTACCTCGCGTGGATGCATGTCTACGGCGTCGGCTACCGCTTCATGGAGTTCGATCCGGCGCACGATGTGACGGTCCGGACAGCGTGGGGAAGGGCCGTGACCTTTCCCATTTCGCTGCTCGATATCTACCCGCCGGTGGTGCGCGCCTGGCATCATTTGCTAAAGCTGGTCGGCATGGCTCTGGCCTGGTCGACCGTGATCCTAGTGCCGGTGTTTGTGGCGTGGGTCTGGTTCGCGTCGCGGTTTGGCGGCAAGGCCAAGGAACGCCGGCATGAGCGCGGCGCCAAGCTGACGAGTCTCCGCGATCTCGAAACCCGGATCCGGAGGCATAACAAGGCGGAGCAGCGCAAGGAGTGGAGCGCGAAGCTCGGCAACGAGTGGCGCTTTTGCAGTGCTGCACAACTCGCACGCGCGTTTCCCTATCGGCCTTCGAGCATTGCCGGGGTGACCTATCCCTGGCGGCTGGAACAGAGCCACGCCATGCTCATCGGCACCACCGGCATGGGCAAGACCGTTGCGCTCTCGGACATGATCGAGGAGGCCCGGGAGCGCGGACACCGCGCGGTGATCTTTGACCTCACCGGACACTTCATTGAGCACTTCTACGATGCCTCGCGCGACGTAATCCTCAATCCGCTCGATGCGCGCTGCCCGCGCTGGAGTGTGTTCGACGAGTGCCGCGACGAGGCCGAGTTCACGGCCGCTGCCGAGGCGCTGGTGCCCCACGATGGGGGCGGCTCGGAACAGTTCTGGGTGCTCGCCGCGCGCCTGCTGTTCGTCGAGATGTGCCTCAAGCTCCGCACCCGCGGCGCCGACAGCAACGACGCTCTGGCGAGGGAGCTGATGACGGCAGACCTCGCCCAAGTGCACAAGCTCATGCGCGGCACAATCGCCGATCCGCTGACCGCACCCGAGGCCGCGCGAATGGCTGAATCCATCCGCGCGGTGTTCAATGCGAATGCCAAGGCTCTCAAGATGCTCCCCCGAAAGGGAAAGCCTTTCTCGATGCGCAAATGGATCGAGAGCACCGATGACGGTGGTGGGTTCGTCTTCATCTCGGCCCGCTACGTCGATCTCAGCGTTTGCTCCCAGCTCCTCACCGTCTGGCTTGATCTGGCGATGAACACGCTGATGACCCTCGATCGCACCCGTGACCTGCGCATCTGGTTCTTCATCGACGAACTGGGGGCGCTCCACCGCCTCCCTGCGCTTGAGAAGGGCCTGCAGACCGCGCGCAACTTCGGCGGCGCGATCGTCACCGGCATCCACGCCTATGCGAAGCTCAAGGAGGTCTACGGCGACAACATGGCCATGACCTTGTCCTCGCTTGCCCGAACCAAACTCGTTCTCGGGACCGGCGATGCCGACACCGCCACATGGTGCTCCGACTTCATCGGCCAGAGAGAGGTGCGGGACATGGACGAGGGCTACACCTACGGTTTCAACAACGCCCGTGATGCCGTCAGCCTGACCACGCGGCGGCATATCCAGCGGCTGCTCCTTCCCGACGACATCAAGGACCTGCCTCGCCTTGTCGGGTACCTCAAGTTTCCCGATGGCTTTCCCGCAGCGGAGGTCAAACTCACGCCGGTCGACCGTCCGATGCGTTCGAAAGCGTTCATTCGCAGGGCAGCTGATCCCTTCCCGAATCGGCTGATTGCGCGAGAATTGGCGAATGGAAGCACCGGCGAGGACTGGACGGGATCCTCGGCTCAGGAGCACACGTCATCCAATGATGATGGTGCGGGCAGAAGGCTCGATCCGCGCCAGGGTCTGCTGCCGCTTGTTCCCCGCGAGCCGGAGAACGGTGAGGGTGACGAGCGCGTCCAGCATCGCGGCAGTCTGACGGATCAGGCCGCTGCTATCGGTCTGGCGAAGGGGGATGCTACTCGCCCAGCTGTGCCGCGCGAGGGTCAATCGGCAGACGAGATGGCGGGCGTTCAAGGTGCAGGGTCTGTGCCGACCCGCGGTACCAGCCCGGAAGCTGCGAAGGCCAGTGGCAACAGTGAAGTGCCGGACAAGTCGGCGCCAATCTATGGCAGGTCGTCGGCAACTGACACCAGTCCGGCGCAATCAGATCAGCCCCTTTCAGAAGCACCCCTGGCGCTGACCGACCCCCGCCGGATGGCACTCGAAGGGGACGCATCTGAGGAGCGTCATACACCTCGCGAGGCTCGCGATGTCGGAGAGTTCGACATCGAGATCTGAAGCGTCAGCTTCCTCTGATCGAGGTCACTGCCCATGCTGTCCGTTGCCAATGTCCGAACTGCCGGTGGAGCTGCCCGCTATTTTGCCGCCGACAACTACTACACCCGCGCTGATGCCGATCGTTCGGGTGAATGGTTGGGCAAAGGCGCGGACAAGCTGGGGCTTTCCGGCGAAGTCGATGCCAAGACCTTCGAGGAAATCCTCAAGGGGTTTCTGCCCAATGGGACCCGCCTTGGCACCGACAAGCGCGAACACCGGGCAGGAACCGACCTTACGTTCTCGATGCCCAAGAGCTGGTCGCTGCTCGCCCTCGTGGGCGGCGACCGGCGCATCCTTGAAGCCTACACCGAAGCGGTCAAGGAGACACTCACATGGGCCGAACGCAATCTCGCCGAGACCCGCATCGAGGTGCGCGGCAAGGACAAGGCCGTCGCGACCGGCAACCTGACCGTCGCGCTCTTCATGCACGATACGAACCGCAATAAGGAGCCCAACGCGCACATCCACGCGGTGGTCGCCAATGCGACGCAGGGCCCCGACGGCAAGTGGCGCGCCCTGCGCAATGACAAGCTGTGGGAGCACAACACCCTGCTCAACGCGATGGCGATGGCCCGCTTCCGGATCTCGGTCGAGCGCCTTGGCTATGAGGTTGGTGAGGTCGGCAAGCACGGCAACTTCGAAGCGGTCGGTGTCCCGAAATCCGTGCGCGAGGTCTTCAGCTCGCGGCGGGCGGAGGTTCTCGAAGCTGTCTCCCGGATGGAGCATAAAGGGCCTCGCGCGACCGACGCCGCAACGCTCATGACGCGTGCCGAGAAATCGGCGGTCGAGGACCGGTCAGCGCTGGTCAGCGCGTGGAAAGAGAAGGCCAGATCTATCGGCTTTGATCCCTCCGTCGTCATGGCGAGGGCCAACGCGCGCGCGGCGCAGGGCCTCGGCGAGGTCGGCAGACTGTCCTCGGTCATGCGCGGGACCGTTACCAGGGCGCAGGACCTTGCGGCCGCGCTCGCCGAGCGCTTTGGGCTCAGGGAAGGCGATCCGTTGATGCCTCGGGATCTCGCCAAGCGGTCGCCCGAACAGGTCGCGGCAGCCCACGCTGTGGCGTCCGCGCTGCGGCATCTCGCCGAGCGCGAAGCGGCGTTCTCGAAAGTCGATCTCTACCGCGCAGCGCTGGGTTTTGGCCTTCCCGCAGCCTTGCCGGCGATCGAGCAGCGGGTGCAGCAGCTGGTCCGGCAGGGTGCGCTGCAGCGGGGTGCCGGGGTCAGCCAGGGCATGCTGACCACGAAAGACGCGGTCGCATCCGAGCAGCGCATCGTGGCCGCCGTGGATGAGGGCAGGGGGAAGGCATCGCCGATCATCACCGCCGATGCGGCCGGTGCGCGGCTGCAGAGCCTCTCGCAGCTGAGGTATGGCATCACGCTCAATGCTGGGCAGGAGGCCGCCGGTCGTTTGCTGCTGGGTTCCACCAACCGGATTGTGGCGATCCAGGGCGTGGCCGGTTCCGGCAAGAGTACGGTGCTCAAACCCGTGGCCGATATCCTGCGGGAGGAGGGCAGGGTGGTGCTGGGCCTCGCCGTACAGAACACTCTGGTGCAGATGCTTGAGCGCGACACCGGCATCCCGTCGATGACCGTCGCGCGCTTTCTGCGCCGCCATCAGGATCTGCTCGAGGGCAGCAATCCGGCCAGGCTTGCCGAGGCGCGCGCGGAGATGAAGGGCGCGGTGATCCTGCTCGACGAGGCTTCCATGGTCGGCAATGCCGACAAGGAAAAACTGGTCCTTCTCGCCAATCTTCTCGGTGTCGACCGCTTCGCCAGCATCGGTGACCGCAAGCAACTGGGTGCAGTCGATGCGGGCAAGCCCTTCGATGTCATGCAGCGCTCCGGCATCGAAACAGCGACGATGGATGCCAACATCCGCGCCCGCAGCAAGGCCTTGCGTGCTGCGCAGCAGGCAGCTCAGGGCGGGCGGATCGATGACGCGCTACGGCACCTCGGCAAGAATGTCGTCGAGGTCGGTGAAGGGGCAGCGATCGAAGCGGCGGCGGCGTGGCTCTCGCTTGCGCCTGTCGAGCGCGAGCGAACTGCGATCTATGCCTCTGGCCGTGCTATGCGCAGCGAGGTCAATGCCGCTGTTCAGAGCGGGCTAAAGGTCAATGGCGAACTGGGTCAGACGGCACTGAGGCTGGACGTGCTCTCACGCGTCAACAAGACGCGCGAGGAGCTGCGCTATGCATCCAGCTATCGCCCGGGGATGGTCGCCGTATTCGACCGCGACAATCGGGCGCAAAAGCTAGGGAAGGGGACATACACGGTCATCGAGAGTGACCGGCAGCGGGGGTCGGTAACCTTGGAGGGTGAAGGCGGGAAGCACACAGTGCTGAAGGTCGATCGCCTTCGTCCCAATGGTGACTACGATCCGCTACGGCTGTTCGAAGTCAAGCGCCTGGACCTACATGCAGGAGACCGCATTCGCTGGACTGAGACCGACCACAGACGGGGGCTCATCAATGCCGACCAGGCGCGTATCACCGCGATAGGCCGGGATACAGTATCGCTGGTGACCTCGACGGGCATTGCGCATGATCTGCCGGCCAGCGATCCGATGCTGAAGCGGCTTGATCTGGCTTATGCGCTCAATGCCCATATGGCGCAGGGGCTCACGTCAGACCGCGGCATCGCGGTGATGGACAGCCGCGAACGCAATCTCTCGAACCAGCAAACTTTCCTCGTGACCGTCACCCGCCTGCGCGATGGGCTAACCCTCTTCGTCAACGATGCCTCCCGGCTCGGTGTGGCCATCGCTCGCAACACGGGCATGAAGCGTTCTGCCCTCGAAACCGTGGGCCTGCTGCGCGAGGCAGCCGCTTCCGGTCTTGCGAGAGGGAAGTCCGAGGCAGCGCTGCAGAGCGAGCCTCCCGTGCTCAAGGAACCGCCTGAGCGCGAGAAAGCGATGGTCAAGCCGTTCGAGATGGGGATCTGAACGGGTGGGATCAGACTTTGCGGCCGAACCAGAGCACGCGGCCGACGATGTTCACCGAGCGCCGGTCGAGGCCCTGCCAGCTGGGGTATGCGGAATTGTCGCTGACCACGGAAATCTTGCGGCCCTGCGGCTCGATGGCCACCCGTTTGACGTTAAGAGCACCGTCCATCCGCAGGACATAGATCCCGTCGCGCAGCTTGGACTGATCGTCCGCAACGTCGACAAGGACCTCGTCACCATCGTGCAGCGTCGGTTCCATCGAATCTCCGACCACCTTGATGATCGAGAGGCTGGCGGGCTTCGCCTGCGTGAGCTTGCGCAGCCACTTCTCGTCAAACCCGAACTGGCCCGCCTGGCTTTCTGCGCCGGCCAAGGCGCCGTGGCCCGCAGATGCCTCGACATCGAGAACTGGGATCTGGACGAGCTGGATGACCGGAGTATGCCGCGCAACCGGGCCGCCCAAGAGCGCCTCGTCCACGCCGAAAAACTGCGCCAGGATCTGGCGGTCCTGCTCGTCCAGATGGCGGGGGCTGCCCTTGCGCAGATACTGCTGGATGTAGGACACGTTGCGACCCAACAGGCGGGAGACAGCCGAGTAGTTGACGCCGCGCTGGCGGATCAGCTCGTCAAGCGTCGTGCGGGGATCTTCCATGGTCTCTGTTCCTGCGATTCTAAGAAATGATCCTAGCGCTAGGAAACATCCTTAACAAGAACAAAAAGTGAACTTTATCTGCGCAGATGCATCTAAAGCGATTTGGGTTGTAAGGTTCCGGGCAGAAGGGATCGGGGTGCGGCTGCCGGGAAAAAGCAGGCCGTAGGCGACCAACTTACACCCATCAAGCGCGCCATCATGAAGGTCAGCTAGTCCCGAAACCCGCTGTTGGGTCCGGTTTGAGCGGACGCAGAGCCGCAAGCGCATTTGCCCATGATTTCAGATGCCGCATTGCTAGAGTACAAACTCCCCTTGGAAGGGCGGGTCTGTGCGACTCCGCGGAGGATAGATCAGGCTGACGATCAGCCACTGGTCGGGAAATCGATGGATGGTGCCCATCAGGAACATTAGATCCGCACTGGGCAATTTCTGCTCGATTTTTTCGCGCAAAGGGCGTTCCCAATTGGCTTTGTGACGATTGCGGCAGTTCCAATAGAGCGCTCCGATCTCCCAGTCGGCGATCTTGTGACGATAACTTCGTGTCTCGCCACCCACTTCACATTCATAGCGGTAGTGGAAGGCAAAAGGGAGCTTGCGCAGCGTCTGGAAAGCGCGCGCGTCGTCGTCGTCGAACAAGCCGGCTTGCTGCTGATGTTGAACAAGTTTCCTAAGTTCCTCGTCAGTCCACTCCGCCTGGTCTACAGCAGTAATGTCTAGGCCGAGCACTTTGCTTGGCCGCACCAGCCCTAGCGTGATGCCGTCGGCCTCGCGTTGGCGATCGAGTTCGGCAAAATCGGTGAACAGCGGGAGCTTGCTGATCTCACGCCGGCGCACTTCCCAGTCGCGCGCGGTTGACAGCGGCGCGCCATCAAGAGCGATGGTGTCGACATAGATCTTGTGACTCTCGGGCCGCCTATCGTCGTTCGCCTTGTAGATCTGCGCCGAGATCCACTGCCATTTCTTGAACTGCTGGTCGTCGCGGATGAGTCGAAAGGGGACAGGGAACAACCTGATTAGTTTACCATCCGCAGTCATTCCAGCAACGCAGGACGTCTCGGCATGCTTCTCGCTGGGCGACGGATAAGTCTTGCATAGTATCAATATGCGTTCGCGCCGTGCTCCCGCCACTTATCACCTCCCAGATCCGCAGCCGTGGAGAAGTTAGCATCGAAGGGAAGCAGGCGCTATGTTCACGCGGTGGTTGGTCTTGTGCTTCCCACAGCAGAATTCTTGTCCACGCCCAGATTGCGTACTTCGAAGTTTACAAGCTTTCGCATTTCGTTCGCGACGATCGTACGATGGCATTCCTTCGGCTTGCGCTCGAAGCAAAGAAGCACAGAGGTTTCCCTAAGGGCTAGTTCGATCGCTTCCTGCAGGGCGCGCTGACCGGCTTCCAAGGCGAGGTGAGCATGGTAGATTTCGACAAATGCCGGATAGTCGCCCCGCCGCATAGCATCGCGCCCAGCTTTAGGGTCGCCCAGCGGTTTAAAGTGCGAATAGCTGATACCTTGCCCTGTAAGAGCGGTGCCGAGAGATCCCTTCGAGAAGCCAGGCTTTCGGGAGACTGGAACATCGCGGATGTCGATCACGCGTTGGATGCCGCAAGCCTGCAGAGTCTTCAAAAATGGCGCGATCTCTGCCCCTTCATAGCCGATGGTATATACAATGCGGCGCATCTTGGCTCCTTCGTTCGCGGGCCCATAGCCGAAAATCGAGTCGATAGTGAGGCAGTTTCGGTAGAGAGCTGCAAAGCTGACTCGGGTCAATCAAGGGGCGGCAGGAATTTGCCGAACAGTGGATGGGTTCTCGATGGATCAGCATGAGCAATACCAGCTTCTCGTCGATCTCGATAAGGAGCTCCTGGTTGGCGGGGTAACGCTGTTTGAGTGGTGCGTCCTTATAGTTCGGGAAGCCGCATACAGTTGTCAGCGACAACGGCACCGAGCTGACCTCGTCGCCCATCCTGCGCTGGTCGCAGGAGCGACGGGTCGAGTGGCCTTACATCGCCCCGGGCAAGCCAATGCAGAGCGGCTTCGTCGAGAGCTTCAACGGGCGGCTCAGGGACGAATGCCTCAACGAGACGCTGTTCACGTCGCCGCCGCATGCCCGGTTCGTGCTTGATGTCTGGCGGTACGACTACAACCACGTCAGGCCGCACTCGAAATTGGGCGGGAGAACCCCCGCCGAGAAAGCTGGCAAACCTGTCAGGGGGCATGCCCCCAGACAGGTTGCCATCACCTCAACCGACCATCATGTAGGAGGCGGACTCTACCTCTGACTGGTAACAATCAGGGGAGCACGTCACTGCGATTACACTGATGCTATCAGGATCTACCAAAAAGACCGCTAGTAAGCGTCCGGAGCACGACGCATACCGCCAACATAGCAAACATTCGCAAGGTATTGCTTCACCGTCAAAATCAGCCGTTCGTTTATCTCTTCCGTCACTGATTGATTTCTCCCGCCGAAGGTACGAACTTGACGTGATGTTCTCTGACCGCTGAGCATTGGACGGGGCATGCGACTATGACTGATCCGATGGTCCAAGACCTCTACGTAATGCAGAACGAGTTTGGCTGCATCAAAATTGGACGTAGCATCGATCCGTGGCGGCGCGTTCACGCGCTTCGCCAATCCGAGCACTGCCGAGTTGAGTTGATCGCGGCATTCGAGGGCGGGGGCGAGGACGAGGAAGCAATGCATATTGAGTTGGACGCACACCGGCTGGAAGGTGAGTGGTTCGATGGATGTGATGAAGCTCGCAAAGCCGTCTCCGAGATTTTCGGTTCCGAGCATCTGGAGTGGAAGTTCGAGCACGATCCCGTGGGCAGAGAGCGCTGGCTGACGCATCTTCGAGTATCGCGCGAGGCATCAGCCATACGGAGCGTGATTGCTCGCGTTCTAGAGATGCTGCGTCGAGCGAAGGAAGGAAGCTACATCTTCGACAGCTACATCTTTTTCTGCCGCTTTGTGGCTGAACACGGGCGTCGTCCGGCACTCATAGGGGCGGAGAAGAACGGCAGAAGTCTTACCCTATGGCGCGACCCGGAAACCGAAGATGCCGGGGAGGTTCCAGCTTACACATCGAGCATCGACCTAGCGTTGCTTGCTTGGCCTGATGATTGTCGGCCAACTTCATGGGAAGGAACCGTAATCGATTGCTGTATTGAAGCCCTCATCGCACTCCGCAAGGCGCTTCCAAAGGTGCCGCGCATGGCAGGAGTAGCCCGCTAATTTCCTAATGAATTAATTGCTCAGCCGGTCCGCGGTTGACGCCGCCAAGATTGTTGTCGTTCAGACCCGCGAACTGCTTAGCTGAAAGTGGCCCTCCATTCAGCGATCGACTAGAACCTGTTCGTTCGACTGGTTATATCTTGAAATCTTTCGTGGCCAGTAAGACGGTTGCGTGCGCGAAGAAACATCGGGGCAAAAAATTTTGCGACCGGATTTCCGATTGAGCTTGACCTCTTCTTGAGCCTGACATGGACCCGTCATTTCACGATCAGGAGCCGCAGGAGACCACCCAAATGCGAGCGGCACCACTGATGTGCTTCCGGAAAAGCGGTGAACGCTATACCCGCCACCAGGCAGTGGAAAATGAGATCGCGCTCGCTCTCGACATGCCTCATACCGTCTGGTGTGACCAATCTTGGCGGATCGAGACCCTAGTTCATCTCATCCGGCTTCGGCGACGCGACAACGATCCGCATGTTCTGGGCATACTTACATATCAATTTTTTGAACGGGTGAAGCCGATCGTCAACCGCTGGTCACGGGGCTACGGCCCAGCCGATAGCGAAGAAATACAGATTTCGGTTGCGAATGAACTCGGCGATCTGCTCAATGAAGCGCCTCCGTCACGGACGGCCGAATATCTTGAAGTCGACGCAGCAACCGTCGTCAAGCAGGCGACGCTCCGTGCAATCGGGCCAGGCCGTCCGAAGGCGCAGGCATTTCAGTCCGCAGATCGAGATGAAGATGGGCAGTACACGCCGATAGTCGAACGTCTTGCGTCAGAGGAACTTAACGCAGAAGAGCATTTGCTCGCGGAGGAAGAGGACGAAGCTGGCGGCGCTCTCAGGTATCTCAACGCGGTGACAGATCCGCGGCACCGGGAAGCCTTTATCCTACGGCACATTTACAACTGGCCGCTCAAAGATGGCCCGGATGGCGTACCTACCCTCTGCGAGAAGTTCAAACCGGTGAGCGAACGCCAAATTCGAAACTGGATAAACACTGCAATTGAGCAAATGCGCGAAGCGCATGGAGAAGAGTCATGAACCGTGTGGATCAGCCTACGGCGGATGACGTCATCCTTGACCTCCTCATCGACGGCGTCGAGCCGACGCATGAGAATCTCGTGGTGGCGATCGCCGCCTATCCCCAGCATCGCGATGCGCTGGTGGCGTTTTTCGCCAATCTTGCCGTGCAAACGGCTTTGAAGGACGAGCCGGCACCCTCTGACTGCAGTGTTGAGCAATTTGCGAATATTGGCGTGAGCCGAGTTCTGGTCCGCCGTCACGAGGAACCGGGACAAACCTCAACGGATATCGACGACACAAGCGGAGAGATTGAAATCAAATCAATGCCTCCGCGCCTCTCGCAGCTGATCCGTGCGCGCGGCCTTACGGAAGACGAGGTCGCCGTCCGTGTCGGTCTCGATGCGGGATTGATGATGAAGCTGGACCGACGCCGCATCGTCGGGCGGCGTCCTTTGGAAATGTTCCGTCGGATCGCCGGGGAAATTCGCTTGCCGCCAGCGCATGTGATTGCCTCGGCCACCGGCGCGCCAATCCCGTCCTCCAGGGGCAATCTGCGCAAGGCCAAAGGGCCAATTAAGATCGAAACCGAGACGTTCGAAGTGGCCATCAATGCCTCGACGCTATCGGCTGATCTCAAGGCCTTCTGGTTGCGGCAACTCGCGGACTCGGATGAACCGGCGGTATGAGCGTCTGGTCCGAACTGCGCAGTCAGGCTGCAGCTTGGCATGACGAGCTGAACCCTCAGGCTGGCCTGCTTCGGGCCGACGAACTCCTCGCCGCGGCCACACTGGCCAGCGGCGTCAAGATCTTAGTGCTGCCCAAGGACGATGCGCTGCTGGACAACACCGAGGCGTCCTATGATCCAGACGGTCCGAGAATTCTGGTCTCGGCCGCGCTTAGCGACGAGGACCGCGCCTTTCACGTCGCTCACGAATTCGGGCATCACAGACTGCACCATCCCAAAGGCGGTTGCCACGATGATGATGTCGATCCCTATGCTATCGCCGAGCCCGAAAGCTCGGCGGTAGGGGAGAGCGACGCCTATAGCCCGAAGCAGCGCCGCGAAGCGCAGGCAAATGTCTATGCCCGCGAACTTCTGCTGCCACGTCGGCGCCTCAGGACCGAGTGCATCGCGCACAAGCTTACGGCGGACGCTATCGCCGGCGATCTGGGCCTTCCCCTCAATCTGGTCCAGCAACAGATGGCCGATGCACTCTTGCTACCCGAAGATCGGCCGCCAGATCCTGATGGTGCGCGTCCGTCGCTGGATGCCAGTCAGCGACTTGCGGCAGAGGCGGATCCGGGGCCCGTGCAGGTGCGAGCCGGACCTGGCACCGGCAAAACGCGCACTCTGGTGGCCCGGGCAGCATGGCTCATATCCCGGAAGGAGGCCGATCCGGCGTCCATTCTTGCGCTCACCTATTCCAATGCTTCGGCCGATGATCTTTCACGCCGGCTACGTCTCGAGCTTGGAGGCGTTTCGACCGCGGTCTGGTGCAGCACGTTTCACGCCTTTGGGCAGGAGCTGCTGCGCCTCTATGGAGATCGGCTCGGCCTGCCCGGTTCACCGAAACTCCTAGACCGGGCGGACTCGCTGTTCCTCCTGGAGTCCGAACTCGAGCACCTCAAGCTCGACTATTATTTTGATCTGCAGGAACCGTTACGCGGGCTGAAGTCGGTTCTGAACGCCATATCGCGCGCCAAGGATGAGCTGTGCGACCCTCAGACCTACCATGCGCGGGCGCAGGCCATGCCGGAGGGCGAAGCTAGGGACAAGGCCCTTGAAGCGGCCCATATTTATGCAGTCTACCAGAAGGCGCTTGAAACCCGGGGGTGGGTAGACTTCGGCGATCTTATCGCCCGGAGCGTGGAACTGCTGAAGACCCACGCCGACGTCGCTGCCGACATCCGCCAGACCTACCGGCACATTCTGGTCGACGAATATCAGGACATGAACAAGGCGAGTGCTGCCTTGCTCAAGCAACTTGCCGATCCTGCTGTCGGTCCTTGGGTCGTCGGCGATGTCCGGCAATCGATCTATCGGTTCCGCGGCGCCTCGCCGCTCAATATGAGCCGCTTCGCCGACGCTTTCCCTGGTGCTGACTTCAAGGATCTGGAGGTAAATTACCGCTCTGGTGGGCGAATTGTCGGCCTGTTTGAACGCTATGGGCGAACGATGACGGCCGCCGCCTTTGCTTCCAAGAGCGAGCTGACGCCGAACCGCGGCAAAGATAGCGGCGAAATCGCGTACCGCGTTGCCACCGAACGCGAAACCGAAGCCGAAGGGCTGGCCCAGGAAATCTTGACGCGCCGTACCGAGCAAGACGGGTTCAGCCAGCACGCCGTCCTGGCGCGGACCCACGGCGTACTCAGCACCCTGGCAGCGCATTTCCAGCGCGCGGGCGTGCCGGCGCTGTATTTCGGCGACTTCTTTGAACGGCCAGAAGTGCGCGACCTCTTGTCTTTGATCTCCCTTGTCGGAGAGCGCGACGGTGTTGGCCTGCTCCGTGTTGCCCAGTTTTCGCGCTACGCAGTGCCTGTGCCAGACATCTTGGAGATGTTTCGCTTCAGGAAGGACGCGGACATCGCCATGCTGACCGCGCTGAGACGCGCAAACGAGGTCACCTTGTCGCCGGAAGGCCGAGCCGGGTTTTTGCGGTTGGCGGATGACCTTGGCAGCGCCGACTTCAAGACCTCGCCGCACGCCCTCATATCCGCCTTCCTGTTTGGCAAGGCGGCCGCGATCTACAGCGCACCCCTTGCCGGGGCAGACGTGGCAGCGCAGCAGCGCCAGCTTGCTGTCTATCAGCTTCTCACCCTGGCGTTCGGCCACCGGCCAACGGGGAATCGCAGCCACAATCGCGACTTCCTCGAGCACATCCGCCGCCTTGAGGTTCTCGACGAAGAGAAGGAACTCCGCCGTCTTCCGGCCGCAGCGTCAGGCATCGATGCGGTCCAGCTGATGACGGTGCATGCCGCCAAAGGGTTGGAGTTCCAGCACGTCTACATCCCATCGGCCAGCCCATCATATTTCCCGCCGAACGCCCGGCCTAATCTCTGCCCGTTGCCGCCAGGCATCGCGGAGGAGGACGCGCTTATGACAAGCGAAGCAGAAGAAGAAAGCCTGATGTTTGTGGCCCTCTCACGCGCAAAGGATCGCCTGACCGTGTCCCGAGCCAACCGCTATGGCGGATCGTCGAGACCCAACCCGTCGAAGTTGCTAAAGCCGCTTTCTTCTGTTCTGGCGCCCGGAGGCGAGCCTGCGCCGCAGTGGACAGCTGTCGGGCCGACAGGTCCGAGCCCTGTGCCGCAAAGGGCTGCTAGCGGCATGTCACCGGAGCTCGCTGTTACCGCCCTCGAAGATTATCTCGCCTGTCCTAGACGCTATTATTACGGTGAGGCTTTGGGACTTTCGCGCCGGCTCGCGGACACACCATACCTGCGATTTCATGGTGTCATCCGCGGGGGGCTGGATTGGTTGCGCGAACAACCGGCCCGGTCGGCCGCCGACGTCGCGGTCCACCTAGACACCACTTGGTCGGAGCGCGGCCCCGTCGACCACCCCGCGGCGATGCATTATAAGGACACCGCGCAGCGGATGCTCGTCAATGCCGGCGCAGCCATGAGCGGTCATGCCTTAAAGACCGAGCGGCGTCTGACAATCGAGGGGGTTACCATCATCGCCCGGGCCGATCACATACAGAAGGCCGGAGGCGGAATCGTCATCCAGCGGATGAAGGCCGGACGGCTTGCTAAGACCGGAGAAACGCCCAAGGCCCGCTATGCGCTCCTGCAGGCCATGGTGAAGCAAGACGAAGGGGTTGCAGCCAGCTTCTTGCATATCTCGCTCCTCGACGGAATGCAGAAGGACGCCACTGCCGCCGCCGGCAAGCTGACCGAGGCGCTCGACGGGGCAGCGGAGGCGTTGAACGCGATTGCGGCAGGTCTGTTTGATCCCAAGCGTAGCAGCCGTAACTGCCCGACTTGTCCCTTCTTCTTCATCTGTCCTGCGGACGGCCTGCGCCCCTAGTAGGAAATCCGGCTGACCGATTTCCGATTTCGCGTCGAGCCTTCTTGAACCTCTTGCGGCGGTAAAAACTGCCCCGCCAACCAAGAGGTACTCAAATGACCAAGCTTAAACTGTTCATGCAGATTGAGGGCCGCCGGTCCATCGAACTGATCGAGGTTGCCGAGGAAGCAGGGCCTGAAGCAGTCCTCGCGGCTGCGGCGGCCCTTGGCCTCGCAATCGAAGCGGCCATGGTCTTCGCCGGCGAAGACGAGCAGCCGCTGCGTATGGGCAAGCCGCTCCACCATCAGGGCGTCAAGGACAAGCACCGCGTCCATGTGCACCGCTGCAAGAAGATCGGCGTCACGCTGCATTATGCAGACACGCCCGAAGCACACCATACGTTCGCCCCCACGGCGACGGTAACCCACGTGAAGCGCTGGTATGTGCACGAGCTCAAGATGGCACCGATCGATGCCAGCGAGCACGTCCTGCAGATCACCGGAACCAACGACCGGCCGGACCCTGACGTTCAGATCGGTGCCCTGCTGACTGGCTGCTGTGAGCTTTCGTTCAGCCTGGTGCCCATCAAGCGGGTCGAGGGCTAACATGACAACGGTGCTCGCCTGCCCGGACGCGCAAGCATTCCTGGACGAGGTAGCGGAGGGTGCCTTCGAGCTCGCCGTCTACCTCGGCCGGTGGAGCATTGTCCGCATCGCCTGGCCAATTGTTGAAATCGAGGTCACTGCGGCGCCCCGATCGGGTGCTCCAAGTGCCTACGGCTTTCGGTTCGACTGCACAGGCTATCCGCAAGAACCCCCGACCGCGCAGCCTTGGCTCCCTGCCAACGGCACGGCTTTGCCCTTTGCCTTGTGGCCCGCCGGCGCTCGCCGGGTCTCGGCGGTGTTCCGCCCGGACTGGCAGAACGGGACCTGCCTGTACGCGCCATGCGACCGGATGAGCATCGCCGGTCATGCTAACTGGCGTCAGGAGCACGCTGCGCACATCTGGCGCCCCGAGAAGGGCATCCAGCAGTACCTCGAGTTCCTGCATGAGCTGCTGAACAGCCTTGACTACATGGGGGTGCGCGGTGGCTGACAAACTTGTTATCCCGCGTGCCCAATGGCTAGCTCTCATGGGCGAGCTGCGCCGCCGCGGCGGCGGGCGGACCGAGAGCGGTGCGTTCCTACTTGGCAAGCGCGAAGGCAATCGGCGCCTGTTCGAGCTGTGCGTGTTTTACGACGACTTAGATGCGAATGCTTACAGCACCGGCGTGTGTGTTCTTTATGCCGACGCCTTCGAGAGGCTTTGGGGAATCTGCCGGACTACGGGCCTTCAGGTGCTCGCCGACATCCACACCCATGGCGGCGCTGCAATCCAGAGCGAGGCCGACCGATGCAATCCGATGATCGCGCGGTCCGGTCACATGGCCCTCATCGTCGAACGCTTCGCAAGCAGTCCGGTGTGGCGACACCGCATAGGCTTATACCAATATGAGGGGGCACACGCCTGGATCAATTTGGGCGGCTGGCGCAGCCGCCGCATCCTCAAAACAGGAACATTTGCATGATGACCCAGACGATCACCGAAATAAGCCCTGATGCCTTGCATAGGGGTGTCAAGATGGCCTTAGACATCGGCGAGGCCGACAGCATCGAAGCTGCCTACGCCCTGTTCGCGAGCTATCGCATGGCGATCGGCCTAGGCACCGCTTGCGGCCAGTCACTCGCCGTCCAGGCCGCTTTGCTGACCATGGTCAACTGCGGGCGGCGAGCCTTGCTGGGCGGAGTAGAAGTGCTTGGCGATCTCAACGTCCCCTTGCTGGTCGATCTACCGGGGCTGGGCGAAACCTTGGGTGATGCAATTGTGAAGCTCGGCGGTAAGCCTCGAGTCGAACTCTCGCCGCAAACTCCGCTCGCCTGGCTCGGCGACGGGGCGCCAGCGGGCGCGCTGCAAGTCACCTTCGGCGACTGGCGCGCAGGCGTGTTCGTCGCCGGTGAGGGCAATCGGCTCGAAGAAGGCGCGAAAGACATTCCCGCAGCGGTCTTGGCTGGCGCCATTGCTGTCGCTGAAATATTCCAGCGCCTGCGGGGCAATCCGATGGCGGGAGACCGAGATGTGGGTCTGTCCCTATGGGACCCGCGCGCATACTGGCGCACCGCCTCGGGCCCCATGGAATGGGTGGCGCCGACCAAGCTTTGGGTTCTCGGGCTTGGCCACTTGGGCCAGGCCTTCCTGTGGACGCTGGGCCTGCTCCCGTTCGAGCGCCCGGCGGACGTCGAACTCACGCTTCAGGATTTCGACCGCCTGGCACTGGCGAACGACAGCACATCCATGCTGACTAGCGTCGACATGGTCGGCCGCCTCAAGACTCGCGAAGTCGCGGCATGGGCAGAAGCGCGGGGATTTCGAACACGGCTCGTCGAGCGACGCTTTAGCGGCGATATCACCTTGGCCGAGGACGACCCGCGCATCCTTTTCTGCGGCGTCGACAATGCCGAGGCAAGGGCGGCTCTGGAAGATCCCCGCTTCGATCTGGTGGTCGATGCAGGCCTTGGCGCGGGTCCGCATGAGTACCTCGCCATGCGGCTTCATACGTTCCCCGGCTTGGTCACGGCGCGCGCGCGTTGGGGTGAGGCCTCCAGCACACGCACTGCGGACGCCAAGGCGGTAGCGAAAGCGAGTGCCTATCAGGACCTAGTGGCGCGTGGCCTGGATGATTGCGGTTTGCTGGAGATCGCATCAAGGACCGTTGGCGTACCCTTTGTGGGGGTGATCGCCGCGACCCTTGCACTGATGGAGATCGTCCGCCGCTTAAATCAAGGTCCCGGCCTGGGCATACTTGACCTGACCCTTCGAGATCTCAGCGCCATGCAAGGCGTTGCGGGCCAGAGACTCAAGCGATTTAATCCCGGCTACACGACCCTGCGCTGACTTCAATAGGTGAGAAGCTGTTCATTAGTATCTGACGTTCAACTTCAGCTTACAGCAATTTCATTCCTGATTCCGGAAAGTCCATGACGTCCGAAGGCTTGAAACACCGTAACGGGGGCTAACCGTGCTCCATGAATGGCCGGTTTCGGCGTAGCCGGACATTCCCACTTGTGTCCGTGACCGGCAGGAATGTCTGACGAGGCGGCCTTTCCTTACAGGTAGAAGGCGACCAATGCCAGTCGTTCACTCAGTCCGCGCTGAACGTCCGGTCCCAACGGAAGCTGCCGTTTGAACCGGCCAAAGGCTCGCCATACTAGTCCCGCAGTTCGTCGATGGCGCGCAGGCCCAGGTCCAGCGCGAGGGCGAAGTAATCCACATCATCGCGCAACGGCTCGACGATTTGTCATCGATGCTTGCCAGCGTCGGCGCGCGCTCGAACGTTGCCGATATCTACCGCAGCAGCCGCGCCGATGTAGGCAAGAGCCCAGTCCCGCCCGATCCACGAGACCCAGAGAGAAGGCGCCCTAACAAAGTGAAAGAAGTGTTTGATCTCGATTTACAGACTTGGATCGGGCATTCTTCCGGGCGAACCGACCGAGGGATTCAAGGTCAGGGCACGGGAGTTCCGCTGACCGCAGAAGTTGCACCGCACGCTAGATATTGATCGCCGCTTGTACGGAAAACCAAGACCAGTAAATCTGCGTCGATGACGCGTTGGGGCGCCTAGCCTGAGTTGAGGTTCACTTGGCCGCTTTCCGATCGCCGATGTGAAACTCTTGGAGACTGGCGTGGGCGATGAAACTTCCGACGCATATCAAATCATTTTCGCGCGCAATGTGGATCGCGCCCACCGCGGCGAGCCTGGTACGATCCGTATCGCACCCAACAACACCGAATGGAACGACTTCGGGTTCAAGATCCGCGCGAACATGGTCATCTACCCCCGTTCGGAATTCGCCCCGCAGATGGAAGCCTTCTCCGAAGTTTATTTAGGCTTCGCGAAAGGCTCGGACGGCCCGGGCGACACGCGCGAACTCATGACCGTGCTGGACCGGGAACAAAGCGATTCGGTCTCGCCGGACAAGCTGCCCGCCTTCTTCACGATGCTGCCCACCATGCAGGCGTACCGCGAACTGGTCGCTCGGCTCGGGCCTCAGGAAACCAGAGTCGCCCTCCTTGCCGTCCACGACATGGTCGCGGCCGAGGATAGCGGAAGTGTCGTGTCCTGGTTCCGGGAAGCACAGACGAACAAGGTCTTTCTGATCGGCTTCCTGCGCTTCTCTGAGGCCTTCTTCGCGTGGAAAAACGCCGCGCCCGTGCTGATGGGCGAGGAATTCGAGGAAATCGGGCGCCTCTCGGAGCGGCTTCGAATCACGTTCCAGCTACAGGGCCGGCCCAATCCCCATGACCTCGATTTCCAGTTCGCGCTCAAGGAAGCGGTCCTGCCGAAGCGCTTCGCGGTCGTCATCGGCAAGAACGGCGTCGGCAAGAGCCAGGCGCTCAACCGGATCGCCAAAGCCGCATTGAGCGGATCATCCGAATTGACCGACGGCGACGGGCAGCGGCCGACATTCGCACGATTGCTGGCCTTTTATCCGACCGCCAGCGCGGCCAGCGTTTTTCCCAGTGAGCGACGCCGTCACGCCCGCGTCTGGTATCGCCGCTTCTCGCTCGGTAATCCCGGCCCTGGTGCCCGGCGAAACAGCACCTCCGACCTTATCGTGCAGGTCGCACGCTCAACCGAGCACATAGCGCGCTCCAGCCGAATGCGAATTTTTCTCGACGCCCTGAACGCGATCGAAGGCTATGAGGAATTGGCGCTTCAGTGCCGTCGCGAAATCGGCGGATTCATCTCGATGCAGGATCTGACCAGCGGCGGCGAAGGGGCGCAGCTCGAACGCTTCGCCACCATCGACCTTCGCAAGGAACCAGTCCGGAGAGCGGGCGAGAAGGGCTATCCGCTCAGCAGCGGCGAGCTCGCTTTCGTGCGCTTTGCGGCACTGACCAGCCTCTACATTGAGAACAGCTCGCTCCTTCTGTTTGACGAGCCTGAAACCCATCTTCACCCCAATTTCATCAGCCGATTCGTCATGCTGCTCGACAGCCTCCTCAAGCAGACCGGATCGGCCGCAATCCTGTCGACGCACTCGGTCTATTTCGTTCGGGAGGCCTTTGAGGACCAGGTAAGAATTCTTCGTTCGGACGAAGAACGGCGCATCTCGGTCATCGTCCCGCGCCTGAAGACTTTCGGCGCGGACGTGGGCGCGATCTCCTATTTTGTGTTCGGCGAGGATGAGCCGTCCCGGCTTGCGCAGCAAGTCGAAGAGCGGATTGTCGAGGATGCCGGTTCCTGGGAGCAGGTCTTCGAACAGTTCAAGGACGATATCTCGCTCGAACTCCTGGGCGAAATCCGCGAGCGCATCGAAGGGAGCGGCCCGACGCCGAGCGGTGCATGAACAAGCTCACCTTGCCGACCTTCTTCAACGATCAAGCAGCGATTCAAGCGCTGGCCAACAATCACCTGCTGAAGAGCTATCCCGCGCTGCTAACGCACCTCGAGGCGATCCAGGCCGCCTATGCGCAATATGTCGCGGTCGGCGGCGACGCGAGGGCGGTGATCCCGGTAGCACTGCCGGAGCCGGTCAAAGCGTTCCTGCGCGGCCACTATGCCTCTCCGCCCAAGGCAATCGACTATATCGACAAGATCCGCCTTGACGGCGAGGTGAAGACCTGCCCGATGTGCGGGTCCATGTCGGGCGGCACGCTCGACCATGTGCTTCCCAAGACGGACTTCGCGGCCTTCGCTGTGTTCGGGCTTAACCTCGTGCCCGCATGCAAATGCAACGGCTTGCGCAGCACTACGCTCACCGGTCCTGGGGCCGGACAGCGCATCCTCCATCCCTATTTCGATGCTATCCTTGCCGATCGCCTGCTCGCGGCGCGCTTCGATGATCTCGGACCGGTCCCGCGGGTATCCATTCGCGTGCTACTCGACCCTGCCCACCCCGCCTTCCCTGGTGTCCAGTTCCATGTCGAGAACGTCGTGGCTCGAACCCATGTTAGGGCTTGGCTCAGGGACCAGTGGATCAAGCTGGTCCGCAAGCCATCGCTCATGATCCGGGACCTCCGAACGAACCCGGCGTCGCGCGAGGCACTGGTCGCAATTTTGGAAGAGGAGCTCGCGACGCAGGACGAGACCTATGAGAGCAAGAACAGCTGGTATTCGATGTTCGCGGCGGGCTTGCTCGATACGGACGTGACTGATTGGCTGCACCTCAGGCTGTCCCAGCCCGGTCGCGCCGACAATGCCGAACTGGTTGGGGTATGAGCGACGGAGCACGCCTGCCGGTCTGCAACCCGCGGGTGGCGGAATCGGGGATTGAATGACCGCCAAGCACTTGATGATCGCGATCAACTGGTACGGGCCCTATCCCGACCTCGACGAGGCTCGCAAGCGCGCCCGGCATGACTATGTGCACGGACTCTATCTGGCGATCGGCAAGTGCAAATATGAGCGCAGGCGCGCGCTTCAATATATCGGCATCGGCAACTCGATTCACACGCGCCTGACCAGCCAGCATCACAAGCTCAGCCTTATCGTTCGCGAACGCACCTTATGGCTGGGCGAGATAGTCACCGCCGAACCATCGGGCAAACGCCTCAAAGCCACCCGCAACACGCTTGATTTCGCGGAATGGCTGCATGCGCGCTTTCTCCGCCTGCCCCTCAACGACAAGAAGACCAAGGCGCTGCCGCCTCGCAGCGTAACCGTCCTCAATCGATGGTTCGCGACCGACTATGAAACGCCCCGGCGGCGGCCGCATGCAGATTGGCCGGACCTGATCGATTTTCCCGATTATGACCTGCCGGCGCGCGCGGTCTGGTTCGGCAACCGCCAGCGCACCTTTCTCGCGCCGGATTATCTAATGCCGAAGGACGAATAGATGAACCAAGCCAATACTTGGGTGATTTTTTGGTGCTCATCAGGCTAATTATAACTGTAGGACAGAAGTCAGCGCACGGATTCCAAATAGCCAACTTCAGTTCTACCGGCGGCACCGACCTAATGCATCAACCGTCGGGAGCAGCTATCCTGCAGCGGCTTTCTAAAACCTGCCTAACAGGAGCTGGCGACTTTTCGTCATTCTACGATGACGGTCAGGCAAACCACTTAACGTCAGTCCCTGACAAGAGTTGCCGTTCGACCTATCGTTTTGGAACGGCAGCAAAGTCCAATACATCCTCATAAGTGAGCTGGGCGATACTGTGAACTAGCGACGGGCTTTGAGGAGCCATATAAAATCAATAAACGTCCAAAAGAGCTTCAACATCGGTCATTGGGGTTCTGGTGAAGTAACAACAATAGCCTGATCGCTAATGAGTGTTCTAAGGCTCGCCTTCATCGTCTTGATTTCAGCCAAGTCCACGCTCGCGGTCATCAATTGACTATTGCCGCTTTGCACCAGGTGCATGCTCTGCCAGCCGGGCTTGAGACCAAGGGCATTGTGGTGCGGGTAAAGAAGGGTCAGCTTTGGGCATTGATAAATTTGGCCGTAGGCCATCATCTGGTAGACATCGGCCTGGGAAATACCCTGTTTCGGGTCGTCAACCCGCGGAGAGATCCGCTTCCACTTGGTATCGATGATGTGAACGCATCGGGATCCCTGCTTGATCAGGATGTCCGGTTTGGTCTGGAAGACCCGCCTGCCATCATCGACTGACTCCAAACAGAACATCCGGCCGCCCTGCAGATGAACAGAGAGGGCAGTCCCGGCGAGGGCTTTGCGCATCATTCGGCCAATATACTGTTCGAACAGAGTATTCATCTCGAAGAGCAATGAGAAGCCGGCCTGGGGACCGGCTGATGTTGTCTGGAAACGATCGCCGAGAAGGAACCTCGCGAGGCCCAGAAGATCCTTCCAGCGCGCGTTGGTTCTGTCGAGCTGAACGTCCTGCCAGCGCAGAGCACTCACGGGAACGGCTGAGACATCGGCATAACTGAATGCGAGCTCGGCCAGCCTGCGCTGATTGCCGGCGGTCTGCGCAATACGACCAAGCCTGCCAACGGCAGCCTTCATGATCTGGTTCAAGGCCGCATCGGCCGATAGCTCATCATATTGGCAGGCCAGTTTGGATGGATTGACCGCCAGCGTCGTGAACTGCCGTCGGACATCGAGGCGCCCCCTTAGCGAGCGCAGGTCATCGCGACAGTGCAGATACTGACGCGGCATGCCGTGCCGAACCGCGTTGGAGAGGTTTGTGCTGAACAGTCGGATCAGGATTTCAAGCAGGCTTTGTTTCTGCCAGCCGATCTCCGCTATCGAACCGCCGTCGATTTCCATGTCGAGGGCAACGGCCAGAAGGTGGACGAGGCGCTTCCGGATCAATCCGCGCTCCAACTCGTCATCCCGATCCGCCGAACCATCGATCTTCGGCAAGATCTCCAAGGTGCAGCCTTCGGCCGCGACAATCCCCACAACCTGCCCCACGCGCATGGAATTGAGGCCCAGGGTCAGTATCCGCGACCCGTTCTCGCCGCCCAGCGGAGATTGTCGGGCCACCGCGGCCAGACGGGAAGCGGCCCAAACTGGGATCTCGTCCTCACCGTCTCCATAGGGAATTGATCCCCACTCAAGGACGGAACGCTTGATCACATCAGACCAGAGTAAGCGTCGGGCGGGAAGGACGGCCGAACCATCCAACGCCAGCGCACCGGCGCATCGCCATCTTCATCCAGGCCAGCTGGAGGCTTGAGCTCAATCCGTTCGAGGAAGCGGGTGCCTTCGCGATCACCAAGCACCATGGCGACCTTGGTCCAATCCTCAAAGAAGTACTCGGCAAGGAGCGGAATGACCCGCCGGCGCATGCGCTTGTCCAGATCCTCGCGCGTCTGACAGTCCACGAAGTAGGCGTGGCCAATCTGATGCTCGCGGTCGAACAGGTACTCGATCCGCTCGTTCAGCGTCCGCAGGACCGCCGACAAGTCGACACCTGTCCGTGTTGCTGCATCGTTGAGCACCTCGGGCTTGGGCATCATTTCGCGGAATTCAAAACGTCGGCGCAGAGCCGTGTCGAGCAGCGCGATGGAGCGATCGGCAGTGTTCATGGTGCCGATAATGTGGAGATTGGAAGGCACCCCGAATTCGTCCTCGGAATGCGGCAGGCGGACCTTGATTTCATTCGGCTGGCCAAGTCGTTTGTCAGGTTCCAGCAGAGTGATCAGTTCGCCGAACACCTTGGAGATATTCGCACGGTTGATCTCGTCGATGATCAGGACAAACTGATCAGGATGGGCAGCTGCTTTTGTCGTTGGTTGCTGGCTGTTGATGTAGCGCTCCAGCGCGGGAATGTTCAACTCCGCTGGTGTCATCTCATAGATGGTCCGCATGCTGAACTTGCGCTGGTAGATCTCGCTGACAGGTACACCCTCGCGGTCCACCCAGAGCCAGCGTACCTTGCGCCGGTGTGCATAGTCACCCTCGGGCCGGGGATGGAATTCATACTCGCCGGTAACTTCACCGATTGCTCTGAACAGGCTGTTGCCCTTCGAGACGATGATGAGGTCACCTGGCTTGACCCAGTTGCGGAATATAAATGGCATCTGCACACGCCCGGTCTGCGCGTTGAGGTCACCTTCCCGATCGCCATGTTCGCGGCAGGCCTCGATGATCGCGTCACGCGAGGCGTACTTGTCGTCGCTCCAGTCGATATCCTCAAAGCCTAAGAGTGTGTGCCCCTCCGCGATGGCCTCTTCGAAGAGGTAGGCGTCTTCGGGGTTTGCTGCCTCGCCAATCGAAGTCTTGAATACCTGCCGCCCCGCAACCCGGATTGCACCCGGACCTTCGGAACTTGAGATGCTTGTTTCGGCGCGGCGAGCAATCCTGCGGAAGATGCCAGGGAATGTTTCGAGCCGGAAGCCACCAGTGGTATCCTCGCTATCCGCGCCTGTGACCGGCTGCTTTCCTTCGACGAAGTCCTCATAGCTCATGGACTGGTGGAAAGTGACGAATTCGATCCGCTTGGCGTCCGTCAACCTGCGATAGACGGCCATCAACTCGTCACGATCGTCGGGAACCTCTTCCCCGCAGAGCTTCACGGCTTCGGCCGCTGTCGCATAGGTCTTGCCGGTCCCGGGCGGCCCGTAGAGGATGAGGTTGGTCGGCTTCGACGGCGGTGAGACTTTGCGATCTTGCGGTTCAGCCACATCAGTCCCCTTTACGGTCACGATCTCGAACCCGAGTCGTTGCAGGATGCCGTTCGCGGCTTGCTCGCCGAATCCTCCATAGAACTCCTTGGCGCTCTGGGGCTTTCCGTCTGGCAAGAAGCCATAGGCAGCACCGACAGTTGCCTTGGCTGGATAGAGCATCCCACCTGATTCACGCCGCACCCAATAGTCACGCGGCTTGCCGAACTGATACTTGGCGAGGAAGGCCTCGACCCCGATTTGCTCGCACTCGTCCATCGACCGCTCGACGGCCTCGCGCGTCAATCCATCTTTCGTCTCAGATTCCTCTGCCTCGGACAGGGCGACCCATATGAAACCCTGAACGTCCCGGAGGTTGGAAGGCTTCCAACCCCATTCCCCCAGCATACTGCGCATGCGATGAAGGAGGCCTTGAAATTCCTCGAAATCCTGCAGCTCGAAGCGCGACGACCGAAACAGTCGACGACCAAAAAGGAGCTTGCCGAGCTTGTCGAATGTGCGAGCCTTAAACCAGCAGGCACTGTTAGGATTTCGCGTCCCAAAGATCGAGATCGTGATGCAGAGGACTTCACCACGCTTCAATGCCGTGATGCCCTCTTCATGCAGGGCCTCGAGCGCGCGCGCACACTCTTCAAGTTCGGCGTGATCGTCTGCCTCTAGCTGGGCCAGCTTGGCAACCGTCTCGTAGAAGCGCGTTTGCGCTTCAGGAATTGCCTTAGCTACTTCGCCTGGTGTTCGCCAACCGAGCGGTCGTCCTTGGCCTGTGCTTTGCGACAGCGCCTTGTAAACATTACGGCCGTTTACCTCTAACGGCTCATTGGCTGCTGGCGAACCAGCTAATGGCAGGGCTTGAAGCACCTCAGCCGCTGCAGCGCGCTTGTAAGCTGTTTCCTGCTCAAAGAATTCGCCCTCTTCGATCTCGAAATCTTCAAAATCCGGGATCTTGGCGAGGAACGCTTTTCTCAGCTGGTCCATGCCTTCCGCAAAACGCTCGTCCTCGTCCTCGTCTTCGCCATCTCGCCACTCAAGGCTCCTCCCATAGTCGGCAAGCCAAGTGCCCCACTTAGCCAGTCGGTTCTTGGGGTTTTCCGATACCGGCATCAGGATCCGATAGGATTCTCCGCCAGAAATTGCATCGGCACGAATGGTGCGCAGCTTCTCGCGAAGGGCTGCAAAGCGATCAGCCGCAAATGCTTCATCCAGGTCGGCGTAGGGAAAGCCGAGGACTGAAAGGCTGCTCTCGATCTTTTTGACCGCATTGATGCGAGTGTCCTGTGCGTCCTTCGCCTTTGCGCCCTTCCAATTGAGATACTGGCGAAAGACCGCGTCATCCATCGGTCGGTTCCTTCATCATCATGCCGCATACCGCCCATCTCCGAGACGGCGGGCCATGCCGATGCCGGCGAGGGCGTCGAGGACCGGGCGGACGGTAGCGGCGCGTTTGCCTTTGAAGGCGCGGGCGATGTCTTGAGGGGCGAGAGGGGTGGAGGCGGCGGAAAGGATCGACTGCACGGCGCTGACCTGTTCGGGCAGGGTGCCAGGCCAAGGAATGATGTTATCGGGCAGCACGGCGGAGGTCTCGCCCAGATCGAGGGTCTGGGTGATGGGGGCTGCGTAGTCCGGTGCCTGGAATTCTGGACGCAGCCAGCGGATCAGGCCTTTGGCTTCTTCGGCAGCGCGTTCCTTGTTGAGCGCGACGAGGCGTGTGAGGATCTCCTCGTCGGAGAGGTCGGCCGGCCAGCCATAGGCCTCGGCTACAAGCACATCGATGTCATCGTGGTGCTGGCGGATCAGCGTGACGAGCCCGCGATCATGGATATCGCGTTCGACCTCGGTCAGCGCGCGGCCTTCCCTCAGAGCTTCAAGCACGTTGTAGAGGCGGGTGAGCGTGAGATCCTCGTGATCGGCCAGCACGCGTTTGCGCAAGGCATCCAGCGCTTCGGCTTCGGCGCGAATCTTGTCCTTGAGCGTTTCAGGTACATCAGCTGGGAATGGGAAGGGATCGAAGCAGCGGGATTTGTTATAGCGAGGATCATCGCCCATTCCCATGCGACCGCCAGAGGTGATTGCCCATGGCACATGGAAGCGGCTCGACAATACGCCGAGCAAATAGGCATCATCCAGCGCGATGCAGACCAACATGTTGTCAGGCACAATCGACTTGGGCAGAAACTGGAAGACCCGGTGCTTCGCAGTTTCAATGGTCGCGATGTATCGGGTCACGCTACGCAAGGCCTTGCGCAACTCGGAACGCTGCTCGCCGAAGAGCCACCAGTTTTCCCGATAGCTGGCGCGATTGTTCGTATCTCGATGCGGCTTCACCGTCGCAAGTACGTGCTGATAGACTGCCGGATAGGTCATCCGCACGTCTGCTTCGCTTAGCCCATACAGGTCAATCAGCATGACGCCCCGTGGACGTGAGGCCAAATCACGGCCATTCCGATAGTCGAAGATAACTTCGGCTCCATCGTCGATGCCGGTCCGGATTTGGCCTCCGCCCGCTACTCCAGGTGCGTTCCGCAACTGCGCCGCCTGCTCTGTCGTGACGATGAAGCCATCACCATGCAGCTTCACACCAGGGGAACAAACGCCATCATTTGCCTTCAACGCAACCGTGGCGGTCACATCGGCACCAATGCGCAAATCGCTGCTGATCTGCCCGACCCTCTCGGTGTAAACGAGATGCTCTGGAGCTTGGCTCTCATCAGCCACCGACCAGTGTTGTCCAACGGTTTTACCCGACCCCACCACCGTCATGGCGATACGGACTGCCGCGCCGTCTTTTTCGTCCACCCAAGGATGGTTGGGTATGGCGAACAGCAGGCTCCCGCGGTCCTTGGCATCCAGATGCTTTGCAATCACCCGGCGGCTGAACACCTGCGTGATCGAATTGGTTGTGACAAAGCCGAACCTGCGCGTGCCGCCCTTGCGCACCGCAGTCGCGGCCTTGTCCCACCAATGCATTACAAAATCGGCGCTTTCGGGCACATCGGTAGTGGCAAACAGGGCATCGAAATAGCCATCGCCCAGCCTTTCGCGGACATCCTTGCCGCCAATGAACGGCGGGTTCCCGACGATGAAATCCGCCGTGGGCCACTTCGCCGCGCGCGGTTTCACATAGCGGTAGACTTCGGCCCGCGCGTCGTCATCCGGCACCTTACGACCCGTCACCGGATGAAGCTTCATCGTCTCCCCATCCCAGCGTGTGACAGGCTTTCCTTCCTCGTCGAGCTCCAGGACCTTGTCGTCGTAATCGATCAACGCATCGCGGTTTTCGATGGTACGGATATTTTTGAGGATCGGCTCGGGCGGGGAGCGATTGGGGCCATTCACGCGGAAGTGCCATTGCAGATATCCGATCCACAGCACCAGCTGCGCGATGGCCGCAGCGCGTGGGTTGATCTCGATGCCGAGGAAGTTTTCCGGCGTGATCGTGTGGCCGGTCAGCTCAGCAAGATATTGGGCGTCGCCCAGTTCCTCGAGCAGGTCGAGCACTTCGCCTTCCAGCTCCTTCATCCGCGCCATGGCGACATAAAGAAAATTGCCGGTACCGCAGGCAGGATCGAGCACCTTGGTCTGCGCCAGACGGGCATGGAAAGCCTCGACAAAGGCCTTGGCCTCGCTTGCCTTGCCTTCCTCGATCAGGGTCGCGGCAGCGCCGCGCACCCCATCCCAATCGGCGCGTAGCGGCTCCATGATCGTCGGGCCGATCAGCCGCTCGACATAGGCGCGCGGGGTGTAGTGCGCGCCCAGCTTGGCGCGCTCTTTCGGGTTCAGCGCGCGCTCCAACAGCGTACCGAAGATGGCGGGCTCGACCTCGGTCCAGTCCTTCTCGGCAGCCTCGATAAGCGCTTGCAGCTCGTCGTCATCGAGCACCGGTGCATCCGTGGACTTGAACAGATACCCGTTGAAGCGCTTCACCTGCGTGCGCAGCGCGGGGGCGAACTCGCCCTTGTCCATCGCCTTCCACAGCGCGGCCAGTGAATGGTGGAGCATCCCCGCATTACCGATGTGCTCGCGCAGCAGGGTCTTGAAGCTGTCTTCCGGCAGCAGAACCTTGGTGTCTTCCGCGAACATCGTGAACAGCACGCGCATGAGGAAGCCGCTGACGCTCTCCGCGTTGTATCCGCGCGCCTCGAGCCGCTTCGATACCGTGGCAAGGAGATCGGCGATCTCGCGTGTGACCTTGGCTGACTGGATGGCGGGGTCGAGCGTCTTGGGCTCAGTCCAGATGGCGCGGAGGCGGTCGCGCACGTCCTCGTCTGCCAGATCCTCCAGCATGATCCGGTAGCGCGCTCGATCCGGGAACTGGGCATAGGCCTTCCCGGTGCCGGTGAAATCGGCATAGACCTCGATGCAATAGCCGATGTCTGCCACCAGCAGAAACGGCGGCCAGCCATGATCGGCGGGGAGGGCCTTGGCATAGCGTTCGGCCTGGCCCTTGGCCTGCACCATCGCCTTGGCCCAGCCCGGGGTGCCCCGCCGCGCTGTGCCGCGCTTGACTCGCGCGCTCGCGGTCTGGCCGAACAGGTCGAGGTCGTCTTCGCCTTTGGCTGCCGCCGCCCGATCGCCCTCGCTGCCTTGCTTGGCCTCAAGAATGAAGCAGCGGCGTTTGTAGCAGTCGATCCGGCCGAAGCTCTGCGTGCCGTCGCCGTTATCCTGGAACACGCGGCGTTCGAATACATAGTCGTTGTGCTTGTCGTCGGTACGGCTCCCGGCAGGAGCATCGACGCCGAGCAGGTGGCACAGACCGTTGATGAAGCTCTGCGTGTTGGCGAGTTCGCTACCGCCGGTTTCACGCCAATGCGCGATGAATGCATCAATGTCGGCGGGGTCTCTCATGCATCGCTAGTTAAGCACAGGGGCGGTGAACGGGCAACAAAGCGGATTGGGCCTGCGCGAGGTGAACTTGCTCGAATTTCGCATTAAAGATCGAACGGTTAGTTTCTGATTCTCGGCGCTTTGTCGCCGATCATTGGTAATTGGCTTTGATTTTTGTTTATGTTATGTTCCGCAGGAAGGATCAGCGGAGTTAGTGTGATGAGCCAAATGGATGAACGCTCCGAGGGCATTGCAAAGAACAAGTGGGAAGGGCTGGCAGAGCTGGATAAGGCCTTGGCTGAGAACAGGTTGACCGAGTACCGGATCAAGAAGGCTTGGGCTGATCCGATCAATCGCGTTGTGACCATTGCCGTTTGCCTGATCCTGGCTGTCTACGTCGGGTACGTGGTGCTTGCAGACTTCATCCTTTGAAGGCTTTATTCGGGCCATTCGTTCACGCGCATGGCTCGGTCCGCACTTACTCCTGTAGCATCTTTGGTCAGGGCTTCGAGCGAACTGCGTTGGGTCTCAATTGTGCGTCGACCCCGCATCTGCACCTGTTCCACGCTCGAATGGATCCCCTCGACATTTGGTAGGCGCGATTGCCTACCGCTGGCCTTGCTCGCCGAGACCTGACGGACGCCTCGAGTGTCCGGCTGTGCCAGTGGCGGAGCTGAAGGGAGGGCTAGGTCGCCGGAAACATCGTCGCGCAGTTTATCCGCATAGCTCTCGATGAACTTTGACTGCATTGCCTGCCCTGCTGGACTTAGCTGAAAAGCTGTGTCGTCGAAGCGGGCACTTCCATAAAAATCACGATTGCGATCCAGCTCTGCAAGACCCCACTCGCGATATGCCTGACTGAGGTTCAGATTACCTGCGGCGCTATGGCCAGCGAAGTACGAAGCCTGGCGCTCTAGCCGGTGCGCTGTCTCTTCTGCCCGCCGAGCCTCTTGGGAGTTGGCGCGACTTTCCGTGATACTGGAATTCAGCCCGCCGGCACTCGAGGAGACCGATGAGCTTCCGGATGTGCTGATGGTGCGGAGGAAGCCATCGCGGGTGCTAGACCAGTTCTTGCTGTCGGACATCTGCTTGAGGCTACCGAGGATGCGGGAGCGATCTTCGGATGCAATCGCGGTGTCGCTGGTCGTCCAGGACTGATTTCGGCCACCCCGCGCTCCGCCCCCTACTTTTGCGGTTCCGAAGTTGCTGCCGAGGCCAGCTGATGCTTCGCCGTTCAAGAACCAGGCAATCGACATGTCATCCGCTGCTCGCCGTGACAGACCAAACTGCCGCTGTAGACTGGCCGACGCCTGATCCACTTCGCTGTAGGCGGTCTGGATGCTGTCCGAGGTCGTGTTGCCTTGCGCGGTTTCGCTGCCATGCGAGGAACTGAACTGGTTGCGCAGCTCCCGGAACCGGCTGATGGCATTGGACGTAGACTGGCTGGCGACATTGGCAAGGGTCTCACTGCGGCTCCTAGCTTCGGATGCCATCATAGCCAGACGCGAGGAGAACTCCGCCCCAAGTGTCGGTGTGAAGGGGTAGCTCGAGTTCGGGACTTGGTCATAGGCCGCGTCAGGGAACCAGGACGTGGTAGCGCCGCTTTCGCTGATCGTGCGGGTCTGCGGCGCGCCATAGGCAAAGCTCGGCGCGATCGTCCCTTGCGCAAACTGGCGCGTGAACACGGTCGAATTGTCGATGCTGGAGTTGCCGAGCGAGACATTGCCGGTGCTGGCTTCGCGTGCAGCTTCCTCGGCGGCGTTCTGGCTGGGGTTGAGGTAGGAGGTTGCCTGCGATGATATCGCCATCGCGCCCTTGGCGACGCCGCCGGCCAGGAACGGCACCGAGGCAATCAGATAGCCTGCCAGCAGGCTGATATCGGCATTGACGTCGGCCATGCCGGTGAAGGTTGCAAGGCTGAGCCCCGCCCCATTTGCGACAGCGGCCATATCGGAGGCGCCCTTGGTCATCAGGATCATGTGGAGGATGACAAAGAGCGGCCCCCAGGCCGCGAGATAGAAGAAGCCTGTAAGGTAACCCTTGAGCGCGGTCGGCCCCGTGCGGGGGAGCAGAAACAGCGGAAACAGCACCGGGAACAGCGCATAGAATAGCACGGTCAGCACGATGCCGAGCAGCGGCACCCATTTCATGGCGTTGTTGGCGATCGAGCCGTAGGTGCGCTCGGTCTGGATATCGGCGCGGGTCTGGGCATAGACGTCAATGCTCGAGGCCCCGCTGTTCCCCGCAAAGCCGTGCATCGCCTGCGCCATCGCGTTGATCGTCAGCGTCTGCTTGAAGATCTGAGAGGCATTGGCCGAGACGCCGGAGAGATATTGGAAGGCGACGGGCAGATCAGCCAGCAGCTTGGCCTTGGCGAGCGATGCGGTCTGGTTCGGATAGAGCTGCCGGCCAAACGCCGTGGTAATGGCGGTGATCAGGCCGGTCCACTGACCGTTCAGCGCGGTGTAGGCCTCCCGGCAGGTGAGGATGGTCGCTGTGACTTTGCCGCTCGCTGCATCGCGGGTGAGAAACCGCTGCGCACGCGCCGGGCTGCCGGGGCCAATCGTCGTCCAGATGTCGCTGCTGTTCGCAAGCGTCTGCATCGATACCCGGCCCAGCAGAACATCGTAGAACACGCATTGCCGGAAATGCTCATCGAGATTGGCAGCGAACTCGGGATCGGAGATGCGCAGGCCCCGCGTCGCCTCGAACAGGCGCGCACCGTAGACCATCCCATTCTTCGAGTAATTGAGCTGGGGCGGAAGCGCGAAGACCACCTCGGCCGAGCCGGTGAGGTAGTCACCGACCTGGCTCGTGAAACTCGCCATCAGCGCAAGGCCCAGCGGGACATTGCTCACATTGGCCGGCGCAAGGCTGGGGTTGATGCGGTCGGTGACGTGGACGTCGAGCCGCGGCACCATAAGGCAGGAATACATAAGCGTCGCGCCAAGGAACCAGTTGATCCACGCGCGCCAGTTCTGCCCGAAAGCGAGCGTGAGCGCCGAGAGCCCGAGCCCCATGACCATCACGACCTGCAGCAGACCCTTGTAGCCGCCATTGCCGGTCCAGGCAGCCACCGCCCGGAACACCGCGACGAGGTAGTCGCCGCCGCCGATCGTGAAGACTTCGACCATTTCGGTGGTCCCTTGCTGGCTTTATGAGCTGACGTGTCAGTGGGTGAGGGCGCGGGTTTCGACGGCGCGCGACCAGTCGAGCGCAGCGGCCATGCCCGGTGACATCTGGCTGGCGAGCAGGTTCTCGATGAACGCGGTCTTCTCGATGATCTGCATGATCGCCCCGACTTTGGCGTGGGTATTGGCCTGCCTGTCCGCGAGTGCCTGACGGACCACGTTCACCTGGCCCTGCCACAGCGCGATCTTGGCCTCGTCGGCACCGATGAAACTTGCCATCGAGCGGCTGGATTCGCTGACGATGCGGTCGAGCACCGCAAAGAGCAGGTCGACGCTGGCAATCTCGGCGAGGGTCTGGCGGTCATCGGTTGGCATGCCGCGTCCATAAGCGGCCTGGACGGTCAGGATCTTGTAGAGCGGGATCGAGGAGATCTGCAGCAGTTCCTTCTGCGCCGCCGTGATCGCGGTGTCGTCGCGGATCGCCTGGACCATGCCATCGATCAACGCTGCAATGCGCGGGCGCAGCGCCTTGGACGTTGGCACCGAGAGCGCTGCGAGGCCGGGGTTGAGGCACTGGTCGGGCTCGTCGCAGTGGAAGATCTTGACCGCGCTGCCCGAGCTGCCGTCGAGAAGCGCCGAGACCAGGGTCGACGAAGCATCGCCCGACACGGGAATGAACTTGCCGGCGCTGTCATCCTTGGGCGGCTGGTAGATCACCGTGCCCACCAAAGTCATGGCATATTCAGCGAGTTCCTGGTCGAACCTGCCGCCCGGCGAGAAGAAGGCGGACTTCTTGAGAACGGTCCATGTGTAGTTTCGCGCCACGCCGGGATTGACGTCGGCAAAGCTCGCGTCGGCCTTGCCCGTCGTACTCGCGCGCTCACCGCGCGTACCGCAGCCGTGCTTGGCGGCGGCGTAGTCGGTGAAGATACCCTGGCTGTTGCCGATCGCTTCGCAGACCGCCTTGTCGGCAAGGTCGCCCTTGGGCCAGACGCCGCCGACGAGGCCCTGCGCCATCTCGCACGAGTTGATGCTGAGATTGTTCATGAGCTGCGCTTTTTGGGCGAACTCCTGCATGATCTTCGAGCATTCCGGGCAGACGGTGTCGATGGCGAGGCTGAAGGCAAAGCCGACCGCATTGTTGGCGACGGCTTTGAGCATCGCGACGATCTCGCTCGCGTTGATGAAACTGAATGAGCCCGCAAACAGGTCGATGCCGCCGCAGCCGGCGCGGGCTTTGGGCAATTGGAGGTTGGCGATCGAGGTCGTCTTCTGCGGGAAGCGCATCCAGACATTGCCGAGGCTGTAGTAGCCGGCCGACTGGCCTTGGAAGGCGGTTGGGCCGGTCACGTTCGACGCGCCGCCGACATCGTTCAGGAACGAGTCCATCGAGCTGCCGACATTGGCGGAGACCGGAGCGGGTATCGTGGCGAGCGGGAGGGCGAGCGCCATGATCGCGGCGATCAGGCGCTGGGATCTAGTAGTCATGGCCGGCTTCCTTGGTGGTGAGGAGGTAGATGCGGTCCTGCAGTTCGTCGGCCGACATCACGCCGTAGCCGATCGGGATCGCGCGGTGCGCCGCAGCATCCCACAGGACCACGGCGGGCGTGATCCCGGGTTCGAGGCCCATGCGGGCGCGCTGGTTGGTCTCGGCGGTGTAGCGCGGAAAATCGGGCGAGGGCCCTCCGTCGGTGGAGATCGCGCGTACCTCGATCGCCCAGGTTGCCGCGACTGAGCGCACGATTGGCGACATCACCGAACAGGCACCGCAGCTTTGCGCGAAGAAGTAGAAGAGGCCGTAGCGCTGAGAGAGATGCGCCATCACGCTGTCGCGCTCGGCTTTGCGGGCATCCTGCCACTGGCGCTTGCCGAGCGTCGAGACCGGCCGCTGGAGCGTGTAGTCGAGGTCGGGGTGCTGCCAGATCGAGCGCTGCCAGACATCGCTGAACAGCGAGGCGCGGTCGAGCTGCGCGCGCTGGAAGCGGATATAGGCAGTGACGTTGGCCGGCGTTGGCTCGAGGATGGCGCGGGCCTTGAGCTCGCGCAGCTGAGACGTGATCGTCTCCAGGCGCTGTGTGGCCGAGGTGTCCGGAACTGCCTGCGTTTGCGGCGCCTCGGGCGGCTTGGGCCTGGTGCAGTAGAACCAGTACCCGAGTCGACGCTCCTGGCAGTAGAAGGGATCGTCGCCCGATGTTTGTGCAGTTGGTGTCGGATCGGCAGCACGAGCGGCCAGCCCGGACGACAGGATCAGGCAAGCACCGAGAGCGGCCATGCGCAGGGCGCGGTCAATGCGATGCATGGGCATAGTAGGCCTCGATTTTCTGCTGGAGATCGCTGGCAGCCTGGAGTTCATCGGGCAGGCGCGCGGCGTCGGTGAACTCGGCATAGACTTCGCTGAAGTCCATTTTGGACAGATCGAGCTTCGCGAATTCCTGAACGGTGAAGCCCGCGCAGGTTTCTTCCTTGGGCGGGGCCCAGGGCTTGTTCAGCTGGGTGCGGCCCTGTTCCTGCAGGATGCGCGAGAGCTTCGATTCAAAGCAGCAGTAGACCTTGCGCTTGGTGAAGCAGACACCGAGGAAGCTCGACGCACAGTAGGTGCCGACATAGTGGCACAGACCTTTGGCATCGCGCTGATGGAGCAGCATCTCTTCGCGGCTGCAGCCGAGCGCGACGAGGAGCTGGATGCCTGGGATCAGCGGGAAACCCTTGCCTTTGCAGCAGTTCAGAATGCCGAAGACCTTGGAGGCGCAGCTTGCGCGCTCACCCTCGAACAGCTTCAGGTTTGCGGGATCGAACTCGCGGCGCGCCTGGTTCATGGCATTCAGCGCAACCGCCGCATCCTTGAACTCGGTGTTGGGCTGGCGGTCGATCGTCTCGCAGGACCCGTCGATGCAGTAGATGTCGCCGTCGCAGATGAACTGGCTGGGATCGGTCGGCTGATCAGGCACCGGACAATCGTAGACCCGCTCCCAGGTCCGGCAGGGCTCATCGGTCAGGCAATCGGCGCGGACAAAGCGGCAGCCGGGATTGGCATCCAGCTCCGAGCAGTCCTGCTTCGCCTCGTAGGCAGCGCAGGTGTAGCTGCGCCCCCAGGCCCAGCAGGGCTGCGTGATGGCGACGCCGCCGATGGTACGGGTGATGGGGTCGCTGTCGGTGCAGGTTTCTCCGCCAGCGGTGCAATCGGCGTCGGCCGCGAGCGAGGTGCAGGCGCTTTCATCGCGAACAGGCTCAATGGTCTGACCCGTCCTGACGGCAACCGGCGTATACCCAGAAATCGGCGTCGTGCAGGTGAACTCATCGACGGGATCACCGGGCTCGGTGCAGCCACCGCCGACAAAGGTCTTGTCCCGTTGCAGGCATGGGCCGGGGTGCGTGCCGGTCTTGCGGCACTGCGCTCCGGTGAAGGCCGAGCAGTCGCCGCCGGTTGAGCAGAAGTAGAGGTAGGTGGACGTATCGCGTAGTACAGTCGTCAATCGCACCGTGCAGCTGCGGCTCTCCTGGCTCGCGGTGTAGCCGGTGTTGCAGGTCGCAAAGTAACGCGCAGCCGTGCCGGTCGAAGGCGGCAGCGGAACGCAGCGGCCTTGGCTGCCTTTGCCGCCCATGCCACTCGCGTAGGTGAGCGGATCGGCGCTGATCGTCCGGCTGCGGGCAATTGTCGCGTCGAGATCGACGGCATTGAACTTCGCCCGGCTGCGCATGGAATCGCGCACCGCCCTATAGCCGCTGTTGGTACTGGTCTGGCTGGCGGCTTCGCGGACCATCCGATCGGGATCGGCGAAGTAGCCCGACTGCGTCGGCGTGCCGCCGTAACCGGGCACGCGGGTTGCATCCGGCTTTGTAGTCGCGGCAGCCTGTGCAGTGGCCGACTTGGCGGCGCCGAAAGCCTTGCCATCGGCGCGTGCGGCGTCGGGCGTGCTCTGTGCCAGTGCTGGCAAAGCGAGCACAAGCAGGACAAGAGCGGGAACGCGGCAGATCATGGCGTGTGCTCCTCGAGCCTTGCGCGGTACTGAGCCGCGAGCTTGGCGCCGGGACCGCCACCGCTGGCGATGGTGTCGAGCGCATAGGCCGCGGTGACATTGCCGCTGATCTGGTCGAACGGCGGGACATTGGTCCTGCAATCGAAGCCGTCGCAGAGATCGAAGTCGCTGCTGGCGACCACATAGGTCGGCACCGTCTCGATCCCGAAGGCGCGGAACAGGCGCGGATCGATCCCGACCCCGTCACGGCGCTCGCCCGGTGCAAGCACGCGCGACAGCGCGGCAGTCATGGCCTGGGCGCTGCCGCGCGTCAGCCCGCGAAACACCACCACGCCGCCCGCGCGCGGTACGTCGTCCATCATCGCCTTGAGCGCGGCCGGCGGCATTGCAGTGCTGGCAAAGGCGATGAACCGCGGCGCCTCGCCAAGGTCTGCTTTCGCTATGGTTCCGGCATCCGCAACCATGCCGTCGAAATCGAACACATCGCCGGTCTTGCTGGTCTGAAGTCGCGGACTTGCCGCCAAACGCGCGCCATTGGCGTGGCCTTGCTCCGCAGTGCCGGTGGCCGAAGCGCTGACCGCTTTGGCGCGGGCCCGCGCGGTCGTAGCGAGAGCCTCGGCTTCGCTAGCCTGTTCGCCTGCACGCGCGCGAATAGCCTCGACATCGATATCCGCCGGTACGCTCTGCGCGAGCGCGCCGCCGAGCGCGGATGTCATGACAAGACCCGTGAGCGCGCAGGTGCGAAGGGAGAGGGAGGGCCGGCGGCTCATAGGGCGCAGCAATTGCGTTTGCGCCAGACGAGGTAGCCCATGTCCTCACCGATCGCGGGATAGACCTGTCCTGCCGACATGAAGGTCGTCGAGGCGCCGATCGGCGCGCAGGCATAGCGGCCGCTGGTCTGGGGATTGGGGTTGGTCGCCTGCAAGCGATACTGCTGCTTGCGCATGACCGGCATGAGGTATTTGCCGCAGAGACCCTTGCTGCCCATCGTGCCCCAGGCGACGAGCTCGCGGTGGAGCTTGTAGGCAAAGCGCGCGAGCGCGAGGCGCGAGGCCTGGACATGGCCGATCGTCGCCGAGACGTTGCCGTTCAGCGGGTACATCGTGCCCTGGCAGCCTGCGCACCAGAACAGGTCGTCGCTGGGAAGTTTGGTGGTGGCCGCAACGCAATCGGCAGCGCAGGCAGCAAGCGCGAGCGGATTGGCGAAGAGCACTGCCTCGGGGTTGATGATCGCTGTGAGCTCGCTGTCTTGCCACAGCGGATCGAGCTCGGTGATGTAGAGAATGTCGACCGAGCCTTGCTCGAGGCAGAGGAAATCGGCGGCCAGTTCCATCCAGTAGATCAGCGGGTAGGCGTACCAGTGGATATGCCACTGCGAGGCATACTGCGTCGCGCCGCCCACCGCGGAGGGGCCGGCCATGGTCTTGAAGCCGATGTCGAAGCCCGGATCGAGCTTGAGCCCGCCCAGATTGACGAAACACCAGGGCTTCATGCTGACATCGGCGAGCCGCACCGGTTCCCAGAAGCCCATGGCGATGCCGGGGCGCAGGCCGCAGAGACACACCGGGAGCGCAGGATTGCTGGTGTCAGGCCGGCTCGACGGCCAGATCTTGAGTCCGCCGATCGAAATCGGGAAGAGGCACGACCAGCAGATGTCGGTGATCGGGTTCACGAAATGCCCGGTGCAGCGCCCCGGGCCCGATGCGGCTGCAGCAGGCGACTGCGTGACGGTCGTGGTGAGCGCCAGCGCGGCAGTGGCGGCCAGAGCCCTGCGAGGGATTGAGCGTAGCTGCTTCATGACGCCCTCGCTGGCGCTGGCTTGAGCGCCTGTTCGGTGATCTGAAGGACGCGGCCCTTCTGCTCGACGACAGCAGGCACCGCGCGGATGCCGAAATGCCGGACCAGCGTGCCCCCCTGGTCGAAGTAGAAGCGCATCTGCCGCGCTTTCATGAGCGCCAGCGGCGCACCGGAGACGAGGATCACCTTGGGCCGGCGCTTGCCGAAAGTAGTGGCAGCCCAGTCGAGCGCAGCCGGATCGTCGCCATCGAGGAATACGAGAGGGCTGCGCAGCGGAACGGTGTCGAGTGGATTGACCCGGGTGCCGCGGACAATGATGACCGCGCCGCGCGCGTCCCGGATATCGGCGCTGACGGTGATCGTCGGATCGAACGTCCAGGTCCGCGAGACCGAGGCGGCGGCGAGACCTGGCACCGGATCGGGCCGCTGGACTTTGGCTTCGGTGCGGTGCTGGAGCGCGGCATTGAGGCGCGCGGTCTCGCCGCTCGCTTCGAGGCGCAACAGGCGGGTGTGGATCTGTTCGAGGAGATCAGGCTCGGCAATGCCCCAGACGGCGCCATGCTGGCCATAGTCGCGAGCATTGGCTGGACTTGCACTTGCGCACAGGGTGATTGCCAGAGCCCGGACGAGCGAGGAAACGGGGCGCACCGTCACAGGATTGCCCTCCCGGTCCCGAGGATACGCGGACGGCAGATCCACCCGATCGCGGCATAGCGGCTGTCGAAACCGTCCTTGTGCGCGGTGCCGACGAAGTAGCAGCCCTTGGGTATTGTGCCGGTGGGGCCAAGCGCGAGCGGCTCGCCGGTTCGGGTTGTCGCCTTTGCGAGCGCGACGGGCACGCCATTCACGAAGAACTGGCGCCCCTCGCGCGTCACGTGCTCACCGGGCATGCCCAGAACCCGCTTGCCGAACAGGCCCGGTTCCTTGCCGAAATGCCGCTGGAGCAGGTCCGAGCGCGGGGGCACGAAGAGCACGAGGTCGCCTTTGCCGGGCTCGGCCCCGCGCGTCAGCCAGATTGCCCAGCACGGAAGCGAGGGACTGGCGTTGACGAGCAAGGCGTGGGCGCGCGCAAAGTCGCTCAGCCCGGCAGCACCGAGGAGTGCGAGGGTGGCACCGCCGGTCAGCAGCAGGTTGCGCCAGTGCCCGTTCTTGAGGTGGAGCAAGTCAGCGCGCAGCACGGGCCAGGTCCCCCATACGCCGCGCGACATCGGCGCGGACCGTGTCGGTCATGTCGGGCACACCGCCAGCGACGACGGCTTCGGCGACGAGCACCGTGCGGCCGTCGCGGCCGAGCCGCTCGACCGAGGCTTGCACAGCCTTCAGATAGGCCTCGACCTCGCCGCGGGTCTGTTCGGGCGGCCGGCCCGAGCGGGCCTCGGCTTCGACAAAGTCGCCCATGATCCGCGAGAGCTGGACCGTCACGACCTGGCGCTTCTCAAGCGCCAGCAGGCTGCGGGTCGCCCAAACACCCCAGAGCGTGGAGAACGTGAGGCTCACCCCGAGTGCTGCCGTGCCGAGCGTCCTGCGCCAGGACAGGGATGGCGCCGATAATGTTGCCAGAATGTTCTTCACTTTTCACGCTCCGAAAGGCCTGCCTGCACGGCATCGAGGAAGGAGGGCAGCCGCCAGATCGCAATCAGGGTGGCGAGGCCGAAGAGCCCGAGCGCAGTGCCCTGGTCGAACGCGGCGCGCGCGTTGTGGTCAGCGGCGAGATAGTGCGCGGCGAGGTTGTCGAGGTGGAGGAACAGCCGCTCGGGATCGCCGCCCGCCAGCATCAGGAAGGCGAGCAAAGGCAGCCCGAGCACCATCAGATAGATCGCGCCGAGAAAGGCACCGGCCTTGACGAGGATGTACCAGAGGTCGGCCAAGTACCGCCGCGCGTGCGGCGGGTTATCGCCCGCCGAAGTTGCGGGAACCGGAAGGCCAGGCGGCGCCATGTCAGCGGCTACCGGGGGTGCGAGATGGTCGAAGGGCGTGACGAGGTAGAGAGGCATGGGTGTGTCCTTGCGTTGGGAAGTGATGGGATGCGGCCGGCCTAGGGCTGGTCCGGAAAGGCAATACGCGCGATGGCGTCGGCAAGCTGGTGGCCGCGCGCGATCTCGGCATCGATATCGGCCACGGTCTGGGGCGAACTCGAGAACAGTGTCGCGGAGTAGGGATCGAGCACGAGCCGGCCGATCGCCTCGACTTCGGGGCCCTTGATGAAGACCTCGGAGTAAGCCGAGCCCTCACGCTTGAGGCTGCGGATCAGTGTCTCGGTGCGGTCGTCCATGTCGAGCCGCTTCGAATTGCGGAAATCCGCGATCGTCTCGGGCTTTTGCTGAAGGATCAGCATCCAGTCGCTGTTCTCGAGCGCGGCGGTCGCCCCGTCCGACTTGTAGTAGTCGTTGAGCGACTGGGTCGCGGTCGCAAGCGCGCCGCCATACTTGCGGCAGGTTCGGGCATAGGTCTCGACGAACGCACCCATCGACCCGCCCTTGAGCAGCGCCCAGGCCTCGTCGATCAGAAGCAGCTTGCGCACCGAGCGCGGGCTGCGCGTCATCGCCTGGCTGGTCATGAACATGATGGCGCTCAGGACCACGCTTCTGAGGTCTTCGCGTGCGGCCAGGTCCGACATCTCGAACACCGTGAAGTCGCTCGAGAGATCGAGCGTCGCCGCACCCTCGAAGAAAGCGCCGTAGGTCCCGCCCGCCATGTAGGGCGCGAGCGCCGTCGCAAGATCGCGGGCCAGCGGGTGGTCGAGCCCTTCAAGCGCGGCGCCGACCTGTGTCACGGTGGCGGCGGAGCCCTGCGCGGTCCAGACCTCGTTGACCGCGCGGTCGATGAGCCCGCGCTCGGTATCGCTGAGCGCCGCGCTATGCCGCGCCATCTGCCCGATGATCGCCTTGACCATGCCGAAGCAGTCGAGGCGGTAGTCCTCGTCTTCGGCGGCGCGGGCGGCATCGATCATCGAGAAGGGATTGAGGCAGAAGCCCGAGGCGAGCGTGAACTCGACGAAGCGCCCGCCCTGGAGCCGCGCGGAATGTTCGAAGCTGCGGCCATCGTCGATCACGACAACTTGCGCGCCCGCACCGCGTAACGCCGCGCACATCTCCTGGAGCAGCACCGACTTGCCCGAGCCCGACTTGCCGCAGATCGCGACATTGTGGTTGCCCGCGCCGTTTTCGAAGGGGGACCAGTAGAAGGGCTGGCCGCGCCGCCCGACAAATAGGAGGTGCGGGACCAGCCCGCCGAGATACTCGCCCTGGACCGGTGCAATATTGGCGGCGGTGGTCGAGAGCAGCGTCCGGAAACGGCGCAGCCGCTCCATGTCGGTGGCAAGCCCATCGGCGAGGGTGAGCGGCATGGCGGCGAGCAGGCCCTGGATCTGGAGATAGCGCTCGTCGGCAAGATCCCAGCCAGCGGCCTTGTAGATCGACTTGACCGCGCGTTCGTGGGTGTCGCCAAGCCCAAGCGGCGAATAGGTCGTGACCCCGTAGAAGACGCGTACGAGACGGCGGCCTTCCTGCAGCTCGGCCTGGACACGCGCCCATTCTGCCGATTGCTCACCGATGCGCGGCAGGAACCGCGCGCTGCGGGTATCGGCCAGGCTGGTCGTGCGCATGAACTTGTAGCCAGCGCGCGCCGCTGCCGCTTCCTGATCGGGGTAGACCAGACAGAGCATGGTGGCGGCCGGACAGGGAAAGCGCAGCTTGTCGGTGAAGAGATCGCCGATCAGCCGCGCGCATTCGTGCGGTGCCCAGCGCGGCGGATAGGCGCGCACGGCAAAGTGGCGGAGGTCGAAGCGGTCGGGATAGACTTCGCCGATCACAGGCGAGCCGTCCGCCATCTCGCCGGTCGGGCGAAAGCGCTCGGTGGCGAGCAGCAGCCGGTCCTCGCGCACCACCAGCTCGATATCGCGGCGGATGGCCTGCGCTGCAATCGGGTCCTCGGGATTGTAGGGAACGGCGTCTTCCTGCGGCGCGGTGGTCGGCGAGGTGAGGTCGTCGATGAGCGCGATCAGACCCTCGGGCTCCACTTCGATCACACCGAGGCCGAGCGACTTCAGCATGGCGACGAGCCCTTCGCGGACCTGGACCAGTTCCTGCGCAGAGACAGACTTGTGCTCGGGCACACCGACCGAAACGAAGACCTGATGGTGCCGGGCGTGGAAGGGCGCTTCGTCCGAGCCTGAGCGCCAGACCATCTTGTAGAGCTGGCGGGCGCGGTGCCGGGCGATGGCTTCGTAGATCCCGCCCTGGAGGTAGCGCGGCGCAAACCATGGGCCGACGATCCGGCTGATGCGCGGCGAGGCGAGGTGGAGGATCTGCAGGCAGGCACCGCCCGGCAGCCCTTCGGAAAAGAACGCCCCGAGGATCTCGGCGGTGCGCTCGTCGGCCCCGATCAGCGGCGTGACGCCCAGCACGAAGCCCTTTGAGCGGGCATTGAGATAGAGCCGGTGACGCGGATCCCAGACGCGGTAGGGCAGCCAGTCCGAGAGCATGTCGAGCATAAGGCGGGGGCGGGCGGCTTCGGTCTGCTCGGCATCTCCGGTGAGACCGCCGAGCATGGCGTCACGAAGTGTGCGAAAAGAGAGGCTCACGGGTGCAGCTCCTTGGGCGAGGCGGTCTTGGCTGCGGCAGCGCGGTGCGCGGCGTCGATCGCGGCGGCCGAGGGGTAGTGCGGCCGATCGAAGGAAGGCCGAGAGGTCCGATCATGCGGGGTGGCGGGCATGTCGGACCCCTCGGCCACCGGCGGGGGGACGCCGGGTATTGCCTCGCCTACCGTGGAGGGGAGGGCCGAAGGCGAGGCAAGCTCGAAGGGTGGTGTGTCGTTGGGGTTCGTTGCGATGCCGATATCCGCAGTGACGGGAGCGGCCTCAGCATCGGGGGCAGACTTGGCGGCAGCCTGCGCTGCCTTGAGTTGCCGGCCGATCTGGCGAGCGAGCGGTGCGGTCGAGGGCTGGCTGTTGGCCCCAAGCTCAGCGGCCCAGTGCGGTGCCTCGATCACGGTCCAGGCGACTGCCTCGTCGTGCAGTATCCCGCTCTCGTCGACATGCGCGGGGAAGACGACGCGCAGGCGGCGTTCCGCCGTGCGGGCGCGATCGTCGCTGCCCACTGGCGTCGCGATCCCAGCGCGCTGGCGCGCCGCGCTGAAGCCGCTGTCCGGATCGGGCGAGGCAATCTCCTTCGTCGCGCGCTCGTCGATCGTGCGCGAGGGCGCGCAGGTCCCGCTCGGTGCGCGGCAGGAGAACTGGCCTTTGACGTTGGTGCCGAGGCCGACGCAGCCGGCGAGCGACAGGCAAAGCGGGGTGAGGGCGGCGGCGAGGCGCCGGTGGTGCGACATCAGATTCACCTTTTGTTCGATGCAGGAGGTTGCGAAGTGGACGCTGTCAGGAAGGCGCGCAGCGCGGCGGCCGGGCGGTAGCCTTCGAGCACCGCGCCATCGGAGGGCCGCACGATCACAGGCGTTCCGGAGAAGCCATGCGCCTTGGCAAAAGCCTCGTTGGCGTCCAGCCCGCGCGTGTCGCAGGGCCTGGGATTGGCGAGCGCTGTCCCAGAGTAAGCGGCATGGAGCGAGGTCTCGGGGAAGGGCGAGCAGAGCACGCGCTCTGCGTCCTTGCGGGATTCGGGGCCGAAGATCGAAATCGGCCGCTCCTCGACGCGCGCGCCGATGGCTTTGAGCTCGCCCGAGAGCTTCCTGCAGTAGCCGCAGTGGAAGTCGGAGAAGACCACGACTTTGGGACCATCTACCGGACCCCAGCGGATCGCGCCGTTCTCGGGAAGGCCCGCAAGCGTGACCTTCTGCGGCGCGGGTGTCGCTCGCGATCGGCCAGGTGTTTGATCGTCCGCATCGTCGCGGTGTGCGGCGCCTGCGGCGAGCAGATCGGGATTGAGCTGGAGCAGCCGCGCCGCAGTCAGATCCTGGCGCGCTTCCATGTCGTAGACCCGGCCGATCACAAGGTACTTGGCCTGCGCGTCGACATAGAACAGCGTTGTCTTCGAGGCGACCTCGCACAGACCGCCGAGGCCCTTGCAGTCGATCGCATCGATCGGCGTTTTGGGCAGGCGCAGTTGGAGCGCGGCGCGTACTTTGGCGGTGTCGGCTGCGGCATGGGCCGGCGAGGCCATGTAGGCCGCAGCCCATCCGGTCGCAGCCGAGAGCGCGATGAGGCTGGCAAGGCCTGCCCCCCGGGTAAACGGACGGGGGCGCGGTGATGGGATCGGGGTCATTGGCTGTTCCTCACGAAGACGCCGTCGAGAAACACGATCTCGACATCGATGCCGGTCGGCATCTCGACGACGGGCTGGTACTGTTCGGCGCGTTCGATCAGGTATTTGCTGACCGTGTCGGCCGCCTCGCCTGCGCCTTGCCCGAGCCCGCCGCCGAAAATGTCGCCAGCGGAGAGCTTGGCCGGGGTGCCGTTCGCGGTGGTGCGCTGGTTCGCGAACACGCTGTTGGCGTTGGCCGAGAACCCGCGCCCGAACCCGCCGATGATTCCGGCAAGCAGCGCCTGCGTGACGAGGTTGCCCTCGCGGCTGACAACGCGGCCGCGCACGCCGGACTTGCCAGCAAAGCTGATGAAGCCTTTGACCTCGCTCACCGCGACGCGCCCACCAGGCTGGTCGCATGTCATGCGGGCGAGCTTCACGTAGACTTTCTCCGAGGAGAGATCGCCGCGCGCTGCGCCGTTGACCACGCAGCCTTCGATCCGCGTCGTCAGGACTTTGCCGTTCTGCAGGACCGAGCGGGCAGGGCCGGTGATGCGCAGGACAACCGGGAGCGGATCGGTCTGGCTCGCAACGCCTGCCGAGGCATCGACCCCGACGATCACGCGCGCCGGCGCATAGGAGTTGGGTGGCAGATATTCGGGCGAGTCCTCGACCACGAGCGGCGGCGTCTCGGCGCGCGCAACCTTGAGGCCCGCACTGCCCTTGTCGCCGGTGAAGCTCATCAGCTTGACTTCGGCGCTGGGCGCGGCGGGGCTTTCGGCCGGCGCGCCGCCCAGACCGTCGGCATTGCTGCCTGGAGCGGGAAGCCCCCGTGCATCGTAACTGCCACCGCGGGGGCCGTAGGCCGGGACCGGCGGCACAGCGGCAGGAACCTGCGGACTGGCCAACTGGCTCTTCAGCTGCGCATTCTCTGCGGACACCGCATCGATCGCGGCCTGGCCATTGGTGCGCATGGCCTCGTTCTCGGCCTTGAGCGCCGCCATCTGCTCGTCGACTTCGCTGCGCGGGACGGCGGCGTCTTTCAGCTCCTTTTGCGCGCGGGCCACGGCATCGAGCCGGTTGCCGAACATGGTGACGAACTCGCGCTCGGAGAGGTCGCGGTTGACGAGCCCGGAGGTGTCGACGCTGGTCTTGTCGGTGTCGGCCTTGCCGGTGCCGTCGGTTCCGAGAAGAAACCACGCCGCACCGGCGAGGAGCACTGCGGCGACACCGCCAAGCAGCAGGTTCTGGCGCCGCCGGGTGCTGGCGTTCAGCGTTGACAGAAGTTCGGCGGTGCCGGCCTCGTCTTTCGCTTTCTGGCGGACCGGCGGCTGCTCATCGCGCATGTTCTCAGTCATGGCCGTTGTCTCCGTTCGGCCCGACGATCCAGGCGGTGGTGGAAGCGCCCGGCGCGAGCACCGGGCTGGCGATGGCGACCGCAATCGTGCCGAGCGGCGCGAGATCGCGGGTGGCGAGCGTGGCGGGCGTATTGCCCCGGTTGGCGAGGCGCACGACTTTGCCGGTAAGGCTCGCGCCGCGGTACTCGGCGATCAATTGGACCTCGATCTGGCCGGCGCGGGCGGGAAGGCTGCTCGACTGCCGCACCGCGAAACCCGGCACTTGCGTCTCGGCGGCCATGGCCTGGACGAGGCGCACGGCGCTCGTCTCGATCGGTGTCGCCTTCTCCCAGCTGCTCGCATCGTCCCTGGCGATCGCCGGGTTGGTCACGAAAACCTGCTGCGCTTCGATCGGGCGGATCGGGCAGGCAAACTTGTAGACGTAGCCCTTCTTGGTCGTGGCGAAGAAGCTGATCCGCGAACCCGCATAGACCTCGGGCACCGACACATAAATGTCCCCGCGAACCGGCTCGTTCGAGACGGCAAAGTCGTTGTAGGGCGTGCCGGTCCCGATCTTCGAGACGCTGGCAAAGGCGTCGCCGACCAGAGCGAACCGGGTCAGCTCGTGCGCCGAGACCTCGCAGGCAATCGTACCGCCATCGGCGGTCTGCTTGAACTGGTCGGCCGTGGCCGGCGAGGACAGGCTAGTTGCGGCAAGCGCTGTGAACAGGGAGAGGCGTCTTGGCCTCGCGGGGAGAGATCCGCGCATCAGTGGGACTCCGTTGAAGATGGGCTGGGGGCATCAGCCGGATGGGGCGGTGGAACCACCGCGAAACCGGACAGCGCGAGGCGCAGGCCGCGGTAGGTCCAGTCGAAACGGAAGCGGCGCTCCTCGCTCGAAATCACCTGCTCGCCCACGAACGTCTTGAGCGTGCCGCTGACCTCCGAGGTCAGCGCGCGAGGATCGACTTCGAGCTTGCTGATCACGAAAGCCTGGGTGACTTCGGACCCGCGCTGCTCCTCGACGATGCGCAAGAGCTCGGCCTTGAGCCGGCCGCGCTGGGCCGGATCGGCGAGCGCGAGGATCTGCCCCATCCAGTAGTCGAGCCCCTCGGGGCTGCGGTTGAGCAGGACGAGAGCGACATCGCGGGTCACGAACTCGAGGTACTCGGCAGAAACCCCCGCGCTCGAAATCACGAGCGGCGTACGGGTGGTCGGGACCAGCATGACTTCGCGCTCGCGGGTGGCAACCAGGCTGGCAGCGCCTGCGAAGAGGACTGTGAGCGCTGCACTGGTCATCGCGAAGATATTGCGCTGGCGCAGCAGCTTCTGCGTGCGCTCGTGGGCGACATCGGTGAGCATGGGATGCGCTCCTCAGCCTGCCAGCACGCGGCAATGGGAGGGCGGCGTTGCCTTGAGACCAGTCAGTCCCGGCGGCAGATACCAGTAAGCGGCATGGCGAACCCAGGAGGCGGAGCGCCCGGCCTTGGCTTTTCGCAGAGCGAACCAGGCTCCGACTGCAAGCCCGATGCCGATCAGGATATGCTGCGCGAGGATCCCCCAGGTGAAGGGGACGATGATCCCGGCAAACTCGTCAATGGTCCAGAAGCCGATCAGCTCGGGATCGTCGAGATGGCGGGGGATCGCATGGCGGTCTGTCATGGTAACGTGCCCTCCCAAGGCGTCACAAAGCGGTGATCAGATGACGGCAGTGATCACCGAGGTGACGATCGGAACGCCCGTGCCGACACCCACGCCGACGCCGACCGGCACGGCGATCTGGCCGAGCGTGAAACGGCCCGAGGCGAGGCTGATAAGGCCAGCGGCGAGGCTGAGGACGGTGATGATCTTACCGCCCGAGCCCTGCAGGAAGTTCGTGAACTTCGTCAGTGCAGTGGTGAAGGTGGCGTCGGTGCCGGCGTAGGCCGTGCCGGCGACGAGCGTGAGCGCGAGGGCCGGAACGATGAGGGCAGCGGACTTGGCGATATGCGCCTTGGACAGGCGCGACGAGGCGAGGGCAAGCAAGGTCATGGAGCGTTCTCCGAGCGGGGTGGGCGCAGCGGTCAACGCCGCTGCCCCACCGTCTTGGCCAGAGAAATGGGTCTAGGAAAAGGGAAGGCTGATCGAGGAAGCGTTCTCGGACAAATCTGGACGATGACCGTGATCGCCATGCTGCTCAGTTGGCCGAGTGAGGCGGAAAATCGGGCAAGGAGCGCCGGAAATCCGCGCCAGAGCAGGCCGTTTTGCGAGACAGTGCCCCGAATCGGTTCATTCTAGGATAACCGATATGTTCTAAATATGTTCTTTTCTGTTCCTAGAGAAGCGGACTCGCGCTACATGTCCGAGTCGAACCATCTGGGACCGATTGTGGACATGACCTGCAACGCAATGACCATAGGGATCAACGCCAGACTGGCGCGGCTCCTGACCGCTGCCGTCGACCGGTCGGGCAAGTCGCGGCGCGAGGTCGCCCGGGTGGCGGCGATGAACAAGGACACCTTCCTGCGCGTGCTCCGCGGCGAGAAAGCCGTGACGATCGAGGAAGCCGCGCGCGTGCTCGATGCGTGTGGTCTTGCCTCAAACGGCGCCCTTCTGCTTGCTATCCTGGGGCACGAGGATCTGGCCATCGAATGGCTTGGCGAAGATGCAGGCGCGTTCCTTGATCAGTTTCTCGCCGCGCTCCCTGTGACCATGAACGAAACGCTGGGCCCCCGCATCGCCGATCTGCGCCCGCGCTGGGCCATCGGCACCTCGCGCCTAGTGGCGCGGCTGCTGGCCAAACATATCGACGAGTTTACCGAGCGCGACATTTCTCTCGTGCTCGGCCGGTGAGGGGATCGGGGTGGTATGACCAAACAAGGAAACCATGACCATGTCACATGTTGTTGCAGACCGCGTTGCCAAACCTGCTCATGAGGCGGCGGCGCTGCCCGCTGCGCCAGCGCGCCTGATCCGCCTGCCGGAGGTCATCGCCCGAGTAGGGCTGAAGCGCTCGTCGATCTATCAGCGCATGGCTGAGGGCCGTTTCCCGAAAGGGCGCTCGCTCGGGCCGCGCTGTGTGGTCTGGGTCGAGGCGGAGGTTGATGCATGGATCGCGGCAGTCGAGATGCAATAGCAGTCACTTAGTTGTAAACGCAGTCGGTCGTTGCGCGTGGTGGTCTGCACTGACCGACTGACGCTCGGAAGCCAAGGTGTTCCAGGCTTTGCTCGAATCAGCTGTTTTTCGTCTGCTTGGAGGTAGCCAGAGCCATGAACAAATACATCACATCAGGCGAAAAAGACTGTCCATGAAATGTTTACTCGCTGGGAGGTCATGGAAATCACCGGCATACATAGCCGGACAACCATCGGGGTTTTAGGTTCAGACTGGCGATTTCCCATCACCCATGGATTTCAGTGCGGACAGCATACGGTCGCGCGCTCTTCAGTGTACTGAATATGTGAATGCTCGTCCCAAGCGGAGATACCAACCACTCCTGCGAGTAAGTTCTCTTTTCAGGCCCGTCGTTTTAAAGACCGTCGGCAGTGGCAAATCCGCTGCTGCCGTCATGCCGCAGAAAATGATCTCTAATGCTGTATAGTGTGTGATTAGCTGGCTCTTTCGGGCCGGCTCTTCCAACCGCCCGCAGCGGTCACTGCGACCGACCGCAGAGCGCTCGAACCGATACTCACTGGAACGAGGATCTGAGCTGCTTTGATGTCATGTCACTGACCCTTCAGAGCCTCTAAGACGTCTCCATCGAACGGCGCCATGGCGTCTCTCAAGCAGCCTTAATATTGCCTTTAGAGGCAATGCGTTTAACCTCGCTTTGAATGGTTGCACCACTTGAGCTGTGCGGAGGCGTCCGCCCTAAACGTCGAGGTGCACTCAGCAGCATTGGTAATCTCGCCTAGTTTTTAAGATCGGGCTTCTTGATGAGCTCGTTCACTGAGCGGTCATCCCGGCATCGATCACGTGCTCTGCGCCGGTAATGTAGCTGGATTCATCGCAGGCCAGGAACAGTACAAGGTTCGAGACTTCTTCCGGTTCTGCAATGCGGCGGAGGGGAATTTGCAGAAGCGCTTCGCCACCGCCTTCATCGGTCGCCTCTACCATCATCGGGGTCATGATGAAGCCGGGATGGACCGAGTTCACTCTGATGTTTTCGGGGCCATATTCGATGGCGGCGGCCTTGGTCATTCCACGCACGGCGAACTTGCTGGCGACGTACGCGAGACTGGGAAAGCCGTAGTTGGCAACAAGGCCCGCGATCGAAGAAATGTTCACGATCGATCCGCGACCACCCTTGAGCATCGAGGGGATGACCGCGTGCATACCGAGGTAGACCGAGTGCTGGTTCACTTCGCAGACCTTGCGGTAATCCGCCTCGGTGATGTCCGCGGTCTTGGCCATGGCACCCAGGATTCCCGCGTTGTTGACGAGAATGTTGATCGGACCAAAGAAGTCCTCTGCTGCAGCGACAACCCGCGCCCAGTCGGATGCATTGGTCACGTCATGCTCGATGAATACCGCGTTCGGCCCCAGTTCCTGTGCTAGTTCGTTGCCGGTGTCGGAACGAAGATCGGTGAGCACGACTTTCGCACCCTCAGCCACAAAGCGCCGGGCATGTGAGGAGCCCATGCCGCGCGATGCGCCCGTGATGATTGCGGTGCGGCCATCCAGTTTACCCATTGCAGTCTCTCCGGTCTTGTCAGCTGTGCGCGGCACAGTCGGCAATGTGCCCTGCCTCGTCGTCAGCACTCATGCTGGACCGCTGCAGTCTAGTCAACACTAGCGTTTACAAGCAGGCAAGGGACGCGCTAGAATTGTGCTGCTGCGGCGCCATGCTGCATCGGGAGACAAGGTAATGGCAGACGACATCACCAGCGGCGCTGCGGCTGAGAACAAGGCTATCGTCGCTCGGTTCTTCGAGATTTTCTCGAGCGGCGATGTGCCGGCGCTGCTTGATGCGATGGCCGATGGCGGCAGCTGGTGGGTTTCCGGGCGGCTGGAGGGCATGTCGGGCCGCTATGACAAGGCAAGCTTCGGGCCTTTGGTCGAGGGCGCCAAGGCCATCTACAAGTCGGGCTGCCTGACTATTACGCCGGTTTCGATGATCGGCGAGGGAGACCGGGTGGCGGTCGAAGCGACGGGGTTTGCAGAGCTCGCGGACGGGCGGACCTACACTCCTCAGTATCATTTTCTGGTGACGGTGAGCGGCGGCAAGGTTTTCGAAGTGCGCGAGTACATGGACACGCAGCACGCCAAGGATACGTTCTTTGGCAGTTAGCTGGCAGACACCGGCGCCGGCGCGGACAGCGCGGCGACGATCTGGCCCAGCGTGTCGCTCACCGCGTCCTCGAAACGTTCGCCATTGTTGCTGTCATCGCGCGTGTGAATGACGAGAATATTGAGGAACATGAAGCTCGCTGTCACCAACCGCCGCTGCGCCATGGCTTCTGGCAGATCTCCGAGGCAGGCGCGGAGCAGACCCAGCGTGCGTGCGAGATTGGGTGCGACCCGTTCGCCGAATTGGCCAAACCGCTTGCCCTGATAACGAAGCAGATAGGCACTGAGGAAACCGGCGTAGGAGTAATCGCCGAATTCGTCGATGAGTTCGATCTGCGGCCGGTAGATGATATCGGCGATTGTGCGCAGGTCCGAAAGGGCACCGGCCGCTTCTGCGGCATCCAGCATGGCGCCGCGGGTCGGCTCCATCTGATCCATCCGATAGTCGAACACGGCCTGGACGAGCGATTCGCGCGATCCGAAGTGATATTGCACCGCGTGATGGTTGCGCTGCCCAGCCTGGGCCGCGATCTCGCGCAGGGAAGCACCCTCTATCCCGTTGCGGGCTATGAGGACCTCCGCGGCAAGGATGAGCGCTACTTTTGCGCCCTGCGGCGACGCATTTCCGACAGGAACAACAGATTTCGGGGCCGCTCGGGTCATGTGCGCCAATTGGGATAGCTGGGCGAACGCGTCAAGCCCGGTGCTTGGGTTGCCATTCAAGTTCAATCAACGAGGGTGTTGATTTTGGTCAACGGATGTGTTGAATGGGGTTGACGCGGATGCGGGCGAAGAGCATTTAAGCCATATGGCTTAATCAAGGGCCGAAGGGAGAGTTGCAATGACAATGGAAACTGGCCTGATCTTTCACCCCTACATGCGTCCCGGTCGTACGGCCCGGCAGACCTTCCAGTGGGGCGTCGACAGCGCGGTTCACTGCGACAAGATCGGCTTCACCTCGATGATGATCTCCGAGCATGCCTCGCAGATCTGGGAAAACATTCCCAACCCTGAACTGATCATGGCGGCCGCCGCTCTGCAGACCGAGACCATCAAGTTTGCCCCGATGGCGCACATTCTTCCCCACCAACATCCGGCTAAGCTGGCGATGATGGTCGGCTGGCTCTCGCAGATCCTGGAAGGCCGCTATTTCATGGGCATCGGCGCGGGTGCCTATCCGCTGGCATCCTACATCCATGGCATCAAGAATGCGGAGACGACGCACCTCAACGACATGGTGCGGGAATCGCTCTTCATCATGGAGAAGATCTGGAAGCGCGAACCGTTCTTCTACGAGGGCAAGTACTGGAGCGCGGGCTTCCCCGAAGAAGAACCGGCAGAAACCGAGGAAGACGAACAGCACCTCCTTGCCAACTACGCCCCCTACGGCGGCGGGTTCCCCGAGTTCGCGGTGACCGGCTTCAGCGCTAATTCCCCGTCGATGAAGCTTGCCGGCGAGCGCAACTTCAAGCCGGTTTCGATTTACTCCGGCCTCGATGCACTCAAGCGCCACTGGGAAATCTATTCCGAAGCCAACATCAAGGCCGGTTTCACACCCCAGCGCCAGCGCCACGCTGTCTCTCAGACGGTGTTCTGTGCAGAAACCGATGCCGAGGCCAAGCGCCTCGTGATGGAAGGGCCGATCGGCTACTGCTTCAATCGCTATCTGATCCCGATCTGGCGCCGCTTCGGCATGATGGATGGCTTTGCCCGCGATTTCGGCGTGGACTCGCTCGACATCGATCTCGAGTTCCTGACCGATCATGTCTTCGTCGTCGGTTCACCCGATACGATCGTCGAAAAGCTGAGCCACCTGTTCGAGCAGACCGGCGGCTGGGGCACGCTGCAGGTCGAAGCGCATGACTACTACGACGATCCGTCGGCCTGGTTCACCTCGCTCGAGCTGCTTTCAAAGGAAGTCGCGCCGCGGGTTCGCGTTCCGGGCGAAGCGCTGGTTGCGGCCTGATCGAGCCGCAAGCGGAACAAACCGTCTTCGCGCAGTCATGGAAACGAGGGTCAAAATTCTTTCGGATGCAGTGAGATGAGTAAATAACAAAAGTGGGAGAAGGGTAATGGTATTTGAAAACAGCGGCGCCAGTGAAGGTCGCAGGTTTGGTGCGGCTTTCCTGCGGGAGGGCGTAAGTGCAGTCGCGTTGATCGTGGCCGGTTTTTCGGTTCCTGCCCAAGCGCAAACCGCGCAGCCGCAAGCTGTCGACGCGACTGGCACCGAGGACATCGTCGTGACCGCACAGCGCCGCGAGGAGAAACTGTCCAAGGTTCCCGTCTCGGTCGTTGCCTACAATGCCGAAGCCCTTCAAACCCGGAACATCGCGAGCGAGCAGGATATCGGTACGCTGGTTCCCGGTCTTCAGGTCAAGAACGGGCAGAACTCGAACCAGCTGAGCTACAGCATGCGCGGACAGTCGCTCGACCCGTTCTCGGGTACGAGCCCTGCCGTGCTGCCCTACCTCAACGAAGCGCCTTACAACCCCGGCAACACCGCGACCGCCTTCTTCGATCTGGCCTCGATCCAGGTGCTGAAAGGGCCGCAGGGGACGCTGTTTGGCCGCAATGCCACAGGCGGCGCAGTGCTCTATACGACGCCGATGCCGGGCAATGAATTCGCCGGCTATGTGATCGCGCGCGGTGCATCGCGCGAGTTCGGGCAGATCCAGGCCGCAGTCGACCTGCCGATCATCAAGGACAAGCTGGCCATCCGCATTGCGGGCGATATCACCCGTGGCAATGGCTATATCACCAACATCAACACCAACAATACGCTGGGCGACAAGAACAGCCGTTCAGGTCGCCTGACGATCCTGTTCACGCCGACCGAAACGATCAAGAACGTCACGATCGTGCAGCATGACCGTGTGCGCGGCACTGAAGGCGTCGGCGGCATCTTCAACTATTATTCGCGGCTCGCGATCCCGGGTGATCCCACGTCACAGTTCATCAGCGACGGCACAAACAAAATTCCCAACACCACCGGTACGCCGCTGTCCAACACGCTCGCCGCCATCTATGGTGCCAACGATGGGCCGGCAGGGCCGGGCTTCTTTCCGGGGGCCGTCGAGGGCTACACCAAGTTCTCGCGCGCAAACCCCTACAAGATCTTCCTGCAGTATGATCTGCCGCACCGCGCGAACAACACCTTCGTGTCCAACACGACCGAGGTCGAGGTTGGCGATCACGCCAAGATCAAGAACATCTTCAGCTACATGAAGGGCAATTCGCGCACTGCTGGCAATCTCGGTGGCGGTCCGTTCGGCTCGCTGTGGCTGTTCAAGCTCGCTGGCATCAATGCCACCGGCGTGCCAGGTGGACAGACGTTCGAATCCGAAACCTACAGCGACGAACTGCAGCTGCAGGGTACGGCCGTGGACGGCAAGCTCAACTATACCGTGGGCGCCTTCTATTCGAACCAGAAGCGCTACGAGATCATTCCGATCAACATCGGTGCCGATGTCGTCCCCGGCGGCATTGCCGACATCTCCTACGCATACCGCAACCGCCAGACATCGAAGGCGATCTTTGCCCAGCTCAGCTACCAGCTGACGGACAAGCTCACCGCAACGCTCGGCGGGCGCTATACCTGGGAAACCGTCGGCATTCGTCAGGCGGAAGGCAACGTCTTCGGAGTCGATCCGAACTCGCCGGCGGCAGACCAGAGCACCAAGCTTTCCGCACCGGCCTGGACGGCTAGCCTGCAGTACCAGATCGACTCCAACAACATGATCTACTTCAACCAGCGCGGCAGCTTCCGTGCGGGTAACCTCAACGGTACGGTGGCTCCGTTCACCGATCCGCTGACCGGCAAGGCGGCGAACCTGTTCAAGAACGAGAAGGTTCACGATTTCGAACTGGGCTACAAGTTCAACGGTCGCATTTCCTCGGTGCCGGTGCAGTTCAATGTTGCCGCCTACAAGGTCATCGTGAAGGACGCCCAGCGCGCGCTCTACGCGATTGTCGGCGGTGCGCCGGCCGGCTTTACGGTCAACGTGCCCAAGGCCGAGACTCAAGGCGTCGAAGTCGACGGCTTCTTCGGGCTTACTTCATGGCTCGATGTCGGCTTCAACTTGGCCTACACCGATGCCAAGTATACCCAGCGGACTGTGCCGATCCCGTTCGTCGGCAGCCTCCAGGTCGATTCCTATCCGGATGCGCCGAAGTGGGCCGGCTCGGTCAATGCGGAAATCAAGTTCCCGGTGCCCGAGAAGATCGGCCGGGTCAGCCTGCGGACCGATTTCTACAAGCAGTCGAGCTTCTTCTTCTCGAACACAAACGGCACCTCCACTCCGGGCACGCAGCTGGACGGGTATTCCACGCTCGCCATGCGGCTGAACTGGAAGGAGATCATGGAAAGCCGGGTCTCGGCAGCGTTCTATGTGCGCAACTTGACCAAGAATACCTACTACGTGTCGGGTTACGCGCTCGGCGCTTCCAACGGCGTGAACACAGCCTACCCGGGCGAGCCGCGTACCTTTGGTGCGGAGCTTTCGGTCAAGTTCTGACCGGATGCACCGCCACGGGCGGAGGAGTCGTCCCTCATGGCTCTTCCGCCTCACTACCAGATCTGGAAATGCCGCGACGTCGTCGCGGCATTTTCTGTCTTAGCCTCTCAGTTCCAGCCCGTTGCCATCGGGATCGCTGAGATAAAGCGACTGGCCCCAGCCGGATGCGCCGTACCGTTCGGCTACCGGGCCGACAGCCACGCCGTGAGCTTCCAGATGGCGCCGCACTTCGGCTGCATCGAAGCTGGCAACAGTGAGGCAGAGATGATCCATGTTGTGGACGGCGTCGGACGATATTGCCTCGCCTGCGAGCAGGTCGATGAACGCGCTGCCCACGCGCAGATGGGCGAGCCCGATATCGTCACGCCGCCAATCCAGCTTGCAGCCGAGAACTTCGCAGTAGAACCGGATGGAGCGATCGAGATCGGCCACCCTGACGACGACATGATCGATTCCGGCGATTTCCATAAGCGGCTGTTTGCGCGCGCGATTTCATCGAGGCAAGGCACGAGGGCATGCAATCAACGAAAAGGTTGATTTGGAGCCTCGGGGAGACCTGATCGCCATTGACAAGCTCTGATTCTACCCCCTATCAACGGTTGTGTTGATAAAGATGGACAGGGATCGAGGCGATGAAATTCCACTTGATGCAGACTGGTGTGGTGGGGCGGCGTCACGAGATCGAGGCCGGAATGGCCGGGCAGCGCAATGATCTGTACCAGCGCTTTCTTGAAGAGATTCGCGGCTACGTCCGCCTTGCCGATGACCTTGGCTACTATGGCTACTGCCAGCCCGAGCATCACCTGCAGATCGAGGGTTTCGAGGCGAACAACCATCCGGGGATGTTCAGCCTGTTCGTCGGACAGAACAGCAAGCGGCTCAAAGCCGGGATCATGGGCTACACCATGACCACCCACAATCCGGTGCGCGTTGCCGAGGAAATCGCCACGCTCGATCACATGCTGCAGGGCCGCATGTATTGCGGCTTCACCCGCGGCTACCATGCCCGCTGGGTGGATAGCTATGCCGCCAAGGAAGGTATCAGCGCAACCACGCCGGACAATGTAAAGGCGCGAGATCAACAGGATGCACGCAATCGCTCCTTGTTCGAAGAAGGCGTTCGCGTCATCAAGAAGGCATGGACCAGCGACGTGTTCAGCCATAAGGGCGAAAACTGGGAGTTCCCGCCGAACGGCGGTTCTGCCGGTCATCCGGCTTACGCCAAGTATGGCAAGGGCCAGGATGCTGATGGCATTGTCCGCCAGATCGGCATCGCCCCCAAATGCTTCCAGGAACCGCATCCACCGATCTACGGGGGCTTTGCCGCATCGGGCCGCACAATCGATTTCTGGGCCGAAGAAGGCGGCAAGCTGATCGTCCTTTCGGACAACCTCGATTTCTGCGAGTCTCTCAACAACCGTTACATCGCCTCGGCCGCCAAGGTTGGCCGCGAGGTGACCAATACCCAGGCCTCGGCCTGGGGCGGCTTCCTCATGCTGACCGACGACAAGGACCGTGCGGCCAAGCTCATGGAGGAGCACATGTGGTTCTGGGATGAATGGTTCATCCCGATGGGCCAGCGCCCGCCGAACGTCCTGATCGGCTCGGCCGACGAAATCGCCGACCGCATCGGCGAGGCCCACGACCGGCTGGGCTTCGATGAACTCTTCCTGATGTTCGGCCAGGGCCACCTCGAGCCCGAGGAAAACCAGGAAGAGCTCGAAAGGTTCATCAGCAAGGTGGCGCCGCGCTTTTCGACCAAGAACGAAGAGGGTGTCTTCGTCTGAGGCATAAAGTTTGAAACCAATTCAAACGCTGGGAGAGATGGAATGGCCATGCAGTGCGGTATCTTCATGACGCCCTACAATCCGCCGAGCCGCACACCGCGCCAGGTGTTCGACTGGGCGGTCGATATCGCGAGGATCGCCGATGAGGCGGGGTTTGCCGACTACATGATCGGCGAGCACTACACGCTGGGCTGGGAGAACATTCCGATGCCAGAAGCGATCATCGCCGCCTGCGCGCATACCACGAAGCAGATCCGTTTTGCGCCGATGGCGCACCTGCTGCCCTACCATGACCCGGCAACGCTTGCGATCCGCATCGGCTGGCTGAGCCAGGTCATGGAAGGCCGCTATTTCCTTGGCGTGGCGCCCGGCGGCCACCACACCGACGCGATCCTTCACGGCTTCGAGAGCATCGGCCCGCTGCCGCCGATGCAGTTGGAAGCGCTGGCGCTCATGGAGCGGGTGTGGGAGGGCAAGCCCTTCATCGAGAAGGGCAAGTACTTCCAGGCCGGCTTCCCCGGGCCGGACACGATGCCGGAGTACCACGTCGAGATCGCCAACAACGGCCCCTATGGCGGCCGCGCGGCGCTGGAACTGGCGGTGACCGGCCTGTCGATGAAGTCATCCTCGATGAAGTTTGCCGGCGAGCGCGACTACTCGCCGATCTCGTTCTTCGGCGGTACCCCGCAGATGCGCGCGCACTGGGATACCTGGGCCGAGGCGATGATCTCGAAGGGCCATACTCCTGACCGCAAGCGCTACCGCGTGTGCCGCGACATCTTCATCGCCGATACCGATGCCGAGGCAAAGCGGCTCGTGCGCAAGACCGGGCTGATGCAGACCTGGCACAAGTATCTGAAGGAAATCTACGTCAAGTTCGGGCTGTTCGACGGGATCATCCACGATAGCGGGATCGACATCACGCCTGACGCAATCGACGAGGATTTCCTTGTCGAGCACGTGATCCTGTGCGGTTCGCCCGAAACGGTGATCGAGAAGCTGGAAAAGCTTGCCGATGCGGTCGGCGGCTGGGGGCAGATCGTGGCCAACCAGCATGACAGCATCGACGATCCCAAGCCCTGGGAGGAATCGCTGCGCCGGCTTGCGACCGAGGTCTGTCCCAAGGTGCGCATGCCCAATTGAACCCCTCCCGGGTCGGTAACCGAGGGCGCCGGCAGACGCGCCGCGGTTGCCCTCGCCGGGCTCGCGAGAGGACTGTGTGATGAGCAAGGCAAGAGCATGCGTGCTGGTCGAACCCAACCGGGTCGAGACCTGGGATGTCGAGATCTACGATCCCGAACCCGGCGGAGCGCTGGTGCGCATCGTAGCGGGCGGCGTCTGCGGCAGCGACGTGCACATCATGTCGGGCGAGGCCGGTGTCATGCCGTTCCCGATCATTCTTGGCCATGAAGGGGTTGGCCGGATCGAGAAGCTCGGCGCGGGCGTGACGACCGACTATGCCGGGGTTGCGGTCAAGCCGGGTGACCTCGTCTACTGGGCGCCGATTGCGCTTTGCCATCGCTGCCACAGCTGCACCGTGCTTGATGAGACTCCCTGCGACAATTCGACCTTCTTCGAACATGCCGAAAAGCCCAACTGGGGCAGCTATGCCGATTACGCCTGGCTGCCCAATGGCCTTGCCTTCTTCCGGCTGCCTGATGGCGCCTCGGTCGAGGCGGTGATCGCGCTGGGCTGCGCGCTTCCCACCGCGCTGCGCGGGTTCGATCGCTGCGGGCCGGTGCGCATGGGCGATACCGTCGTGGTGCAGGGGGCGGGCCCGGTCGGCCTCTCTGCCATCCTTCTGGCGAAGCTTTCGGGCGCGCGGGAAGTGATCGCGGTCGACATGCATGAGAACCGCCTTGCAATCGCCCGCTCGCTCGGCGCGACGGCGACCGTATCGCTCAAGGACAGCCCGGAGGAACGCCGCCGGCAGATCTACGACCGGGTAGCGCCCAACGGGCCGGATATCGTGGTTGAAGCAGCCGGCGCCTTGCCCGCCTTCCCTGAAGGCGTCGACATCGCGGGCAATCATGGCCGCTACATCATCCTTGGCCTGTGGGGGGCTATCGGCACGCAGCCGATTTCCCCGCGCGACCTCACGATCAAGAACCTGACGATTGCGGGGGCGACCTTCGCCAAGCCCAAGCATTTCCATCAGGCCTTGCACCTCGCGGCGCGACTCAATGGCGAATACCCGCTGGCCGAAATCGTCAGCCACCGGTTCGGTGTCGCAGGGGCGCTGGAAGCGCTTGAGGCGACGGCCGCAGGTGCGGTGATCAAGGCCATCATCGATCCCGAAATCAGCTGACGCACGGAAGGACGTTCCATGACGCAAACCGCAATTGACGACAGTCGCGTGCGCGCGCCGCGCCCGCCGCACGTTCCAGAAGCCCTTGTCCGCGATATCGACATGTATGCGATCGACGGGATCGAGAACGGCTTCCATGAGGCATGGAAGGCATTGCAGACGGATGGCACGCCCGAACTGGCGTGGACTCCGCTAACCGGCGGCCACTGGGTCGCGACGCGCGGCGAGGTCATCAAGGAAATCTACAGCGACCCCTCGCGCTTCTCGAGCCAGGTGATCTTCCTGCCCAAGGAAGCGGGCGAAAAGTATGGCATGGTCCCGACGCGAATGGATCCGCCCGAGCACACGCCCTACCGCAAGCTGCTCGATACCGGGCTCAATCCTGCGCAGATTCGCAGGATGGAAGATCAGGTACGCCAGGCGGCGGCAGACCTGATCGCGCCGATGGTCGCGCGTGGACACTGCGATTTTGCCGCCGAGTACGCTAATGTCTTCCCGGTCAAGGTCTTCATGGCGATGGCGGACTTGCCGATGTCCGACGTACCCAAGCTCGCTGTTTTTGCGCAGGACATGACCCGGCCATCGGGCAATACGCCCGAAGAAATGGCTGCAACGCTCGATGCGGCCAACCGCGGTTTTGACGCCTATGTCGATCCGATCATTCGCGAACGGCGCGGGAAGGATGGCACCGATCTCATTTCGGTCATGGTCAACGGCACGATCAACGGCGAGCCCATGCCGCATGACAAGGCCGTCGGGCTGATTTCGCTGCTCCTGCTCGGCGGGCTCGATACGGTCGTCAATTTCCTTAGTTTCGCGATGATCTATCTCGCGCGGCATCCGGAAAAGGTTGCGGAGATCCGTGACGACGAACTGAAGCTGCGCCGCGGTGTCGAGGAATTGTTCCGCCGTTTCCCGGTCGTTTCAGACGCCCGCATGGTCGCCGCTGATCAGACCTATCGCGGCGTCGAACTCAAGCAGGGCGACATGATCCTGCTGCCGACGGCGCTCCACGGCCTCGATCCGGATGAAAACGAGGATCCCTGGAACCTCGATTGGGACCGCAAGGCTCCGCAGCACAGTACCTTTGCGGCTGGCCCGCACCGCTGCGCCGGGCTCCACCTCGCGCGGCTCGAGGCAACGGTCACGCTGCAGGAGTGGATCCGCCGGATTCCGGAGTTCAGCCTCGCACCCGGGGCGAACCCGATCTACCATTCGGGCATCGTCGCCGCGGTCGAGAATGTTCCGCTGATCTGGGATGCCGGCAAGGCCGGGTGATCATTCGGTGCCGCGGTGCTCCGGCACCGCGGCGGCGATATCGAGCGCTTGCAGGATGGCGCGGCGGCCGATGCCGAGCGCGATGGCATTCTTGAGGTGCACGCGAAAGCCGGGTCGAAAGCGATGGCTAGGCGTTACGTCGCAGGCGAGCGCGGCAAGTTCCTTTATCCGCGCGCGAACGGTGCCGCTGCGCCAGGGAATCGCACAGTAGTCAAAGAAGCCGACAAAGATGTCGGGAGAAAGGCGCAGCATTGCCTCGAGAAATCCGGGCAGCTCCTCAGTAACGCCCTTCCAGAAAGGATCATTGCCAACGTACCGGTCCCACAGTGACTGGCGCTCGGCATCGAGTGGCTGCGCGGCGTCTATCAGCCCTCGGGCTGCGGCCGCATCCAGCACTGGGGCGGCTGTAACCATCAGGGTGTGCACGCCAAGCCCGGAGGAAAGCGCGAGGATTTCCTGTACTTGCGCTATGGTCGCGCCCGCATCGAAAGCCTGAGCGATGGCGCGCTTGATCCCGGCGCGTTCGAGCGCGGTTACGGACGCGGTTACGGCGAGGGTTACGAGGGCAACGCCGAGCGCGTCGAGCGGCTCTCCCTCACCAAGCGACGCCGTCATGGTTTCCGCTTCTGCGCGCAGCTGCGCAATCGAAATAACTGTCATGAGAGGACTTTGCCCACTCCGTTTGAAACTGTCAACTTATGTGTTGACTGCGGTTTCCGCCTTGCCCATATCGGTTTGAAGAGTTGGAGAGTCGTGTCGTGCCATCGCTGGAAGAGCGCATCAGGATACTGGAGGACAGGGCAGCGATTCAGGATCTGGTCGCGGGCTACTTCCGTGCAGCCGACGATGATGACTACGCCGCGCTGGCGCAGTGTTTTACCCGATCAGCACGTTTTGAAGCCTCTGGCTTTGAGGATGCCGATGGCCGCGACGGGATTGTCGCGGTCCTGAAGGCGGCGCGCTCCGGCATGGGCCAGACCGTCCATACGCCGCACTATGTGCATATCCGGATTGACGGACCCGATGCGGCGGATGGCCTCGTCTGCGCTCATCTCGAACTGGGCCTCGGTGCGGCAACCTACTTCGGAGCGGTCCGCTACGTCGACCGCTACGAACGTGAGGAGGGCGAATGGCGGCTCGCAGTCCGCGCCATGAGGGTCGTGCACATGGCGCCCTGGTCTGCTGTGGAGGCCTCGTTGACGAGCGCGCTCAACGTGCGCTGGCCCGGTGCCGAGCCGCTGGCTTCCGATTTTCCAAGGCGGCGGGATGGTTGATCGGGTGGGCATGGTTTGCCCGGGATTTGCGGGTAGGAGCTGGAACTTAGGGCTCAACCCACTGAATGAAAAAGGAGAGATGTCGTGGATGTAGCAAGCGCCCTGGACCGGATCGTGGAGGAACGCGCGATCGAGCGGATCGTTTTCGACTACGCCTACTACCTCGACATGAACATGCCCGAGAAGATGATCGAGCTGTTCGTCGAAGATTGCGAAGTCAGCTATGCCCCGAATTTCGGCGCGACCGGGATCGAGGCCTATGCCAAGACGCTCGACGGGATCGGCACGTTCTTCCGCGCGACTTCGCACCATGTCTCCAACATCGTGATCGACTGGGTCAGTGACACCGAGGTGACGCTGCGCGCCGCCGTGCTCGCCATCCACCGCTACACCAAGGAACGCCCCGACGGCATTCTTTATGGCCAGTACCATGACGTCATCGTCAAGCGGGACGGGCAGTGGAAGTTCAAGCAGCGCATCCTCAAGACCACGATGGCGACGGACTATCACGTACGCGCCGCTAACCCCATCGGACGCGCCGAGTAACCACAATGGCGAGCGACTATGCCACGATCCGGATCGAGCACGAGGAAGCGCTCAGCTGGATCGTGCTCGATCGGCCTGAGGCGGCCAATGCCTTGTCGCCGCAGTTGCTCGACGAGTTTGCCGACGCACTCGGGAGGTTGAAGCACGAGGGCGGTCCGGTGATCGCCATACGCGGCGAGGGCAAGGGGTTCTGCTCCGGGATGGACCTTGGCAGCTATGGTGCAGGTGACAGCGGCCCCGCTGATCCGATGGCCGACCAAGCCCGCCTTCGCGCCAATGTCGAACGCTGGCTGCTGATGTGGGATCATCCCAAGCCGGTGATCGCTGCGGTTCACGGCTTCTGCCTGGCCGCTGCGGCGCAGATGTGCGTGTTCACCGATATCACCGTCGTTGCCGATGATGTGCGGATCGGCGAGCCGACCATTCCGATCGGCGGCGGTTTCATTGCGCCGACCTGGGTCAGCCTTGTCGGCCCGAAGCGCGCCAAGGAATTCGCGTTCGTGCCGGGCAACTGGATCGACGGGCCAACCGCCGTAACCTGGGGCTGGGCGAACCACTGCGTGCCCGCCGCGCAGCTCATTCCGGCGGTGCGCTCGCTGGCGCAGCGGATCGCCTTGACCCCGCCCGAGGTCCTGAGGCTCAAGAAGCTCTCGATCAACCGCGCCACCGAGGCGGCAGGGTTCAGGCAGGCCTTGTCCGGTATCGCTGAAATCGACGCGCTGCTGCACCTGGCACCGGCGGTTCTCGAGATCCGCCAGCGCATGAAGGAGCAGGGCCTCAAGGCCGTCATCCAGCAGTTCAAAGTCGCGCCGACGAGCCCGCTCGTCGCGCCGGAGGAGTAAACATGGCAGACGTCGAATTCACGATCGAGGGGCATGTCGCACATGTCCGCCTCAACCGCCCGCAGGGTCTCAACGCGATCACGCAGGAAATGGACGACCTCCTGCTGGACGCCTGGAACACGATCAACGCCGATCCGGATATCTGGTGCGCGATCCTTTCGGCAGAAGGCGAAAAGGGTTTCTGTATCGGAGCTGATGTTTCGGGCGGCGCGGAGCGCAAGACACGCATGGCGCTGGCCGGCGGATTGACCGGGATCGGTGGGCCGCTGGTCACGCTCAGGAAGCCGCTGATTGCGGCGGTGCAGGGCTTCTGTGTTGGCGGCGGCTTTGAGCTGGCGATGTGCGCGGATATCATTGTCGCTGCAGAAACCGCCCAGTTCGGGCTGCCTGAAACCAAGGTCGGCATCATCGGCGAATGCGGCGTCGTGCACCGCGCGATGCGGCAATTGCCCCACCATATCGCGATGGCGATGATCCTGACCGGCGAGCGGATCAAGGCCGATGTGGCCGCGCGCTTTGGCCTCGTCAACGAGGTCGTCCCGTTTGCCGATCTGGCAGCCACGGCGCATAAGTGGGCGGACAAGGTCACGGCGGCCTCGCCGCTCGCCAATCAGGCGGCAAAGGCCGCGGCGCTGGGTCGTCTCGGCTATCCGCTCGAAGTCGCGCTGATGACGCGCTTCGAGGAGATCGAGCAATATGCCGAAAGCCACGACAAGCGCGAGGGCGAACTGGCAGGGGCCGAGCGCCGCAAGCCGGTGTGGACCGGACGCTGACATGACCGGGGAAGGCACCACGGCAGCGGGCGAAACCGATACCCGGGTCGAGATTGATCCGGGCGACTTCCGCTCCGTGCTTGGTAACTATCCTACCGGCGTCTGCGTCATCACAGGGGTGAGCCATGATGGCGAGGCTGCTGGGCTGGTGGTCGGCAGCTTCACTTCGGTTTCGCTCGATCCGCCGCTGGTCGCCTTCTTCCCTGATCGCGGTTCGAGCAGCTGGCCGCTGGTGCGGGCCGGCGGCTATTTCTGTGTCAACGTGCTGGCGGACGATCAGATCGAGTTGTGCCGCCGGTTCGCCTCACGCGGGGGTGACAAGTTCGACGGTACCGCACACCGGTTGTCGCGGCGCGGCCTGCCGCTGCTCGACGGTGTCGTCGCGCATATCGAATGCGCCATTGCCGAAGAGATTGACGCCGGTGATCACACGATCGTGCTGGGCCGGGTCGAGACTCTGGCAGTCGAGCGCGCGGTGGGGCCCCTCCTGTTCTTCAAGGGTGCGTACGGCCGGTTCGCTGCCGCAAGCTGACGCCCCCGATGTCCGGAAATCTCCAGCATTATCCGCCCAATCCCGCTTACGGGACAGGGGTATACCGGCGGCGGATAACTTTCACCCGGAGGGCGAACGGGATCGATGTCGCGCTGCTCGACGACTATCACGACATGGGCGTCACCCTCATCGTCGATGGCCAAGTCATTACCGATGCCGCCGCCCGCATGGACCGCTTTCCCAAGACCAGCTGTCCAGGCGCAATTGCTGCATTGCGCACGCTGATCGGCCGACCGGCCACGGCGCTGGCGCTTTCCGCTGAGGACCGCGGCGGGCAGTGCACCCATCTTGTCGAACTGGCGCGGCTGGGCCTCAGCCGGCTTGTGCGGAATGAAGGCAGCGGTATCGTCGAAATTGCCCTCGCTGATCGGGATGGCATGGGCGAGCAGCGGCTGGCGCTGCATCAGGATGGCAAACCGGCACTGGCATGGGTGCTCCGTGACGAGACACTCGTCGAGCCGGCAGAGCATCGCGGGCAGGGCCTGTTCGGCGGGTTCATCCGCTGGGTTCACGCGTCTTTTCCTGCCGAAGAGGCAGACCTGTGGCGCATGGCCCAGATGGCCGTCTTCGTCGCGCGCGGGCGGGCTTATGTGGTCGACAGCCACAGCCCGCGCCGCGTTGCCGAGGAACCTTCGCGGTTCGGTGCGTGCTTCAGCTACAGCGGCGCATCGTTCGAAACCGCTTTCGACAACACGGGCTATGTTCGCGATTTCAGCGGCGGACTTCCTCCCATGCGGCACGCTGCCCCCGAACCCGCGAACCAAGGAGCCTGAGATGGCCGCGATTGCCTCCATCGACGAAATCATCGACGAAGCCCGCAATGGCAGGCCCTTCATTCTGGTCGACGCGGATGACCGCGAGAACGAAGGCGACATCATTGTCCCGGCGCAGTTTGCCACACCGGAACGGATCAACCAGATGGCAATCCATGCCCGCGGTCTGATCTGCCTTGCGATCACGGCGCAGCGCGCGCGGGATCTCGAACTGTCGCCCATGTCGAGTGACAACCGCTCGGGGCATGGAACTGCCTTCACCGTCTCGATCGAGGCGCGCGAAGGCGTGACGACAGGGATATCCGCATTTGACCGCGCCAGGACGATTTCGGTCGCGATCAATGCGCAATGTGGGCCGCGCGATCTGGTCTCGCCAGGCCACGTGTTCCCGCTGACCGCGCGTGACGGCGGCGTGCTGGTGCGCGCCGGACATACCGAGGCCGCGGTTGATATCGCCCGGCTTGCCGGGTTGGTTCCGGCCGGGGTGATCTGCGAGGTGATGAACCCGGACGGGACCATGGCGCGGCTGCCGGACCTTGTACCCTTTGCCGCCGAGCACGGCATGAAGATCGGCACGATCGCCGATCTCATCGCCTGGCGCCGGCGCACCGAGACGCTTGTCGAGCGGGTCGCCAGCGGACCGTTCGACAGCCACTACGGGGACAGCTTCACGATCCATGTGTACCGCGATCTGGTCGACCATGGCGAGCACGTGGCACTGGTGCGCGGTGCGATCACGCCCGAGGAGGACACGCTGGTCCGCGTCCACCAGTTCGACCTGACGGCGGACTTGTTGGGCTATCGCAATGCGCATCCGGACTATGTGCCCGCAGCGTTGCGCCAGCTTGCGCAGCATGACGGCCCGGCCGTCGCGGTCTTCGTCCAGGATCCGGACCGCGCGTCGATCTCGCGCCGGGTGCTGGGCGGCCGCGAGGAATATGCGCGCATTTCAAGCGAGCGAGACTATGGGATCGGGGCGCAGATCCTGAAGGACCTTGGCGTCGGGCGGATGGCACTGCTGACTTCGAGCAGCAGGAAGATGGCGGCACTGGAGGGATTTGGGCTTGAGATCGTCGATCGCAAAGCCATTGTCGGAGGCTGAAGCCATGAACCAATCGACCTTGTCAGCCAAGCGGGAGGTCGATAGGCCTCGGGGCATGGCAACCACGAGCAATATTTCGAAACGGCGGCAGTCGGCTCTCGAAGAGGGCAGCAACGATTATCTGGCAAAGCGGGCCGAACTCGTTGAAATTGCCGGCAGGCAGTTCAAGACGCACGGCTTCAAGGCAACGACACTTGCCGAAATCGGCCATAAGGCAGGCTTGGACAGGGCTACCGTCTATTACTACTTCGGCAGCAAGGAAGAGCTGTTTCGCGAATGTTTGCGGGTTGGGGTGGAAGCGAACATCGCGGCCTGCGAAGCGATCTTTGCCGACGATGCGCTGGAACCGAAGGAAAAGCTGCGCGCGGTCATCACCCAGCTCATGTCGGCCTACGACCAGTACTATCCGCATATGTACGTCTACATTCAGGAAGAAATGAGCCGGGTCACCAGCGAGAAAAGCGCCTGGGCGCAGCGCATCGTGGCCAAGACCCGCACGTTCGAGAAGATCGTCCTCAGCCTGATCAGCGAACTCATCGGCAAGGGCGAGATGCGCGACGATATCGCCGTCTCGGTGGCCGCGAATGCCGTATTCGGCATGCTGAACTGGACCCACCGTTGGTACCAGCCGGGCGGCGCGCATTCGGCGCCCGAAATCTCGAACGCCTTCTGCGAGATCTTCTTCAGCGGCATGGAGAAGCGCTGACTAGAGCCGCGCGCGCAGGGCCCGCTTGTCGACCTTGGTCGCGGACATCGGCCATTCGCCGTCGTTCATGAAGAACACCGCGCGCGGCACTTTGTAGCTCGCGATGCGTCCTTGGCAGAACGCGATGAGTTCCTCTTCACTGGCGGATTTGCCAGGGCGAAGCTCGACAAAGGCGATGGGAACTTCGTCCAGCCGCGGATCGGGTCGGCCAACCACTTCGGCCAGTTTCACCGCCGGGTGGCTGCACAAGTAGGCTTCCACCTCGATCGCCGCGACGTTTTCCCCGCCGACCTTGAGCATGTCCTTGGCGCGGCCATGAAAGGTCAGCTGCCCGTCCGCAGCGCGAGCGTAGAGATCGCCCGTGTGCAGCCAGCCCTCCGCATCGAGCGCTTCGGCCGTCTTTTCCGGCGAGCGGTAATAGCCGTCCATCACGCAGTAGCCCCGGACGAGAATTTCGCCCACGACATCGGCTGCGGCCTCCTCGCCGCTTTCGAGCTCGATGATCTTGACCGCAATGCCCGGTACGGGCTTGCCCTGACTGACGGCGCGCTGCTCGGGTGTTTCATCAGGCGCGCAAAGCGCAAAGATCCCGGCGGTTTCGGTCATGCCGCAGGCCTGCATGAATTCGGCCTCGGGAAAGGTTTGCTGGACGCGGTTCACCAGCGCGGGGGGCGCAATCAGCAAGACCTTGCGCCAGGCAGCAAGGCGGGCTGGATCGAACGCGGGATGATCGAGCAACGGTTGCAGGATGGCCGGGAACCAGGGCCAGGCGACGGATACATTTTCCCGCTCCATCAGATCGAGCGCGCGCCCGGCATCGAAGAACACGTCGGTCACATAGGTTCCGCCGGTGCCGATCACGCCGATGAACGGGGCGAGCGAGCCGATATGGAACAGCGGACCGCCGCCCCATGTCACGTCATGCTCGCGCGCGCGGAAGCGGCTGCTGGCGCGCTCCACCGGCCCGCGTGACACAGCTTCGTGGCAAAGCAGGCAACCCTTGGGATTGGCCGTGGTTCCGGACGTGTAGATGATGAAGGCCGTATCACGCAGGCGCGTGGCGCGGCGGACGGCATCCACCGCGCTGACGGGCACAGCCTGCGCTGCCGCAACGAAGTCGGTGCGGGAAATGAAGCCCGCGGGCGCATCGCCTTCGAGCACCACGACACCGCGCAGCAGGGGTGCTTCGGCGAGCGCAAGCGGCGCGCCGGGCGCACTTGTGCCAAGCGAGGGCAGGGCCTCTGCGAGCACAGACCGAAAATCGACAAAGCGTGTGTCGGCCGCCGTTGTCAGGATCACCGCGAGATCGGCGTTTTCGATAATGAAGCCAAGCTCCCGGCTCTTGTGGCGGGCATTGAGCGGCACTGCCACGCAATTGGCCAGCGCCGCGCCAAACAGGGCGGTGACGAGTTCGCGGCTGTTGTTGGCGAGAATGCCGACATGCGCGCGCGGGGCGAGGCCCAGCCCGATGATGCCCCGGGCGATCTCGATCGAGGCATCGCGCAGTTCGGCATAAGTCAGGGTCAGGTCTGGCATGACCAGCGCATGCCGGTCAGGATGGCGCGCTGCGCTGCGGATCAGCAGATCCGCCAGTGGCGCAACTTCGGACCACTCGCTGAATATCAAGGCGAAACTCTCCCCGTCATCGCTTGTCGCGGCCAAGAATGAAGCGCACGAGCGCGACTGTCAACGCTAATGTTGATTGATATCAGGCGAGTTCGAAGCCTTCGTAATCATGATAAGCCACCTGTTCGCACCGTTTGCGATATTCGGGGCCGCCGCCGACATGGACAAGCGTGCGGCGCACGACCGATCCATCTGGTTTCGTCGTCGTCTTGACCCACCAGGCATTGGCCTCGGCAAGCAGGGTGCGCGAAAAATCGCGGTAGATCGATTCCGTCCATTCGTCCTCGGCCGCCTGCGAAGGTTCAGCAAAGCTGAGGCCCTTGGCGGTAAGGTAAACCAGCATCTGCGTGACCCATTCGGCCTGCAGCCCGCCGCACACGCCGACATTGCAGAAGGCCGATCCGTTGTGCGGGCCGACCAGCGTATAGAAGTTCGGAAAGCCGCGTGCCTGTAGGCCGAGGAAGGTGGTCGGGCCATCGGCCCAGGCGTCCCTCAGTCGCTTGCCGTGCTTCCCGCGGATATCGATCCGGTCGAGCGAACCGGTCACCGCATCGAAGCCGGTCGCAAAGATGATCACGTCGAGTTCGTAAAATGCGTCGGCCGTGCGGATGCCGCTCGCGGTGATCTCCACGATCGGGGCCTCGCGGATATCGACGAGGTGGACGGTGTCCTTGTTGTAGGCCTCGTAGTAGTTGGTCTCCATCGGAACGCGCTTGCCGCCGAAGGGGTGATCGGTCGGGATCAACTTCTCGGCAGTGCGCTGGTCCTTGACCCGCTGGCGGATCTTGCCGGCAACGAAATCGGCAAGGAACTTGTTGGATTCCTTGTTGACCAGCAGATCGCGGAAGCCGCTCAGCCAGATGCCGTATCCGGGCTGATTGTAGAGATCCTCGAAGAAGGCTTCGCGCTCGTCCGCAGGGACGTCGATCGCCTTGCGATGGTCGCGGTGATAGGGGAACGCCGTGTCGGTGACCTTCACGTATTCCAGAATGTTGGGGTAGCGCTTGCGGATGACGGCCATCTCGTCCTTGCTGATGGGCGTGTTGCCCAGCGGCGTGCACCAGTTGGGCGAGCGCTGAAACACGAAGAGTTCGCCCGCGCTTTCCGCGACAATCGGGATGATCTGAACCCCCGTCGCACCGGTTCCGATGATCCCCACGCGCTTGCCGGTGAAATCGATGTCGCGCGGCAGGCCGTCCGCATCGACCGGCCAGCGCGACGAGTGGAAGGACCCGCCCTGGAACGCGTCGATGCCCTTGATGTCCGGCATTCTCGTGGCTGATAGCGGGCCCGTCGCCGATATCAGATGGCGGCAGCTGAGCACGTCGCCATTATCGAGCGTGACCCGCCAGACATTGCCCGCATCCTGATAGTGCGCGGCGACCACCTTGGTATTGAAACGATACAGCTTGCGGACGTCCATCGCATCGGCAGCCCGGTTGGCATAGCGCAGCATCTCCGGCTGCGAGGCGAAGCGCTCCTGCCATTCCCAATCCGGAATGATGCCCTTGAGCGCGAAGTAGCCGTAGGCGTAGCTTTCGGTATCGAGCCGGCACCCGGGGTAGCGGTTCCAATACCACGTGCCGCCGACATCGGCCCCCGCTTCGATCCCGCACACGGTGAGGCCGCTCTGCTCGAGCAGATGTGTCTGGTACATTCCGGTCACGCCGGCGCCGATCACTACGGCATCGAAATCGGGCACGAGTTCGCCAGTTATCATGAGGCACCTTCCGGATATTGCCGCCGGGCCACGCCGCCGGGTCAGTAATATACTCAAAGGAATATATATATTCTGTCAAGAATATTCTGAGCGGAAAGGCGCAAGTCACGGGCGTGCGGCGGGGGCCGCGCTGACCGTGTGCGAAAGACAAATGATTGATAATCAGGGAGTAAAGGCCACATCCGGTGGTCAAATGGCGCGCCAGCGAGGCGGCTGGTTCAGGCGGTGCTGTCGATGACGTAAGCCTCGGGATCGCGCACCCCGACCGTTCTGAGCGCGAGGCGGGCGAGTTCCTGCGCGACGGATTCGGCGTCCCAACGCCCTTCGGGGGTAAACCACGTGAATGCCCACGATGCCATGCCGCCAAGCGCCGAAGCCGCCAGCGAAGGATCCGCAATCTCGAACTGACCGCTCAGCGAGCCTTCCTTGAGCAGCGCGCGCAGCATCCGGTGAAAGTGCTGCTTCGAGGCGTCGATGGTCACGGCCTCTTCGGCCGGAAGGCTCTTGGCCTCCCGGAAATAGAGTGCCACTTCGCGGCGATGTTCGATCTGCAGCCGGACAAAATAGCGAATGATCTGCGCCAGGCGGGTCGCCGGCTCCCCCGCCAAGGTGGCGCTGAACGCAACCGTTTCATCGGCAGCAGTCGCACCGGCCTTGCAAACATGGACCAGCAGTTCGGCCTTGCTGCGAAAGCGCGAGTAGATGAACTGCTTCGTGACACCGAGCCCTTCGGCAATCGATTCCAGCGACGTCGCTTCATAGCCCTTCTCGAAGAACTGCCGCACGGCCTCCTCGAGAATGCGTCTGCGTTTGACCTCGTCAATCTCCGCCTTGATCGGGTTGATCTCAAGCGAAGCAGTCTGGTTTTTGCCCGGCATCGTGCTCATCGCTGGTGCTTATGCTGGCGCAGCTCACTCCCGAGCCATGCAATGGCAAGGGCTGCGCCTCATCAATCACTGCCGGGGATGTTGCTCAGGGTCAAACTATAAGGGAAACCATCATGGACCCGCCGGTCTCGAGTGATGCCCGGGGTCTCGAGCAATATTCATCCAATCCCGCGTCCCGCCGGATCCCGGGCCAACTGACGTCCCCCGTTCAGTCATTGCTTAGGGCGGGGGGCTTCACTAAGTCGCTCGCGGCATCTAGCCGATGCCGAACATTCTCCGACAGAACGAGGTCGCAATCCGGCGGGATTACTTTGCATCTGCCAGCCTGCTGGAAGCCGGTATCTAGGCCCAACTCTCTGGGGCATGGCCAAGGGACATTGGTGAGGCAGAACCGAGCCACGAAATTTCAGCTCCAATAACGGTCCTTGATCAGCCGTTTGTAGAGCTTCCCGTTGTCGAGCCGGGGCAGGGCGAGATCGAAATCAACCGAGCGCGGGCACTTCACATGCGCGAGCCGGGCCTTGCAAAACGCGATCAGTTCAGCCGCGAAATCAGGGGTAGCATTGGCCGGGTCAAGCGGCTGGATGACGGCTTTTACTTCCTCCCCGAAATCCGCATTGGGCACGCCGATCACGGCGGCATCGGCCACGCGCGGATGCGTGATGAGCAGGTTTTCGACTTCCTGCGGGTAGATGTTCACCCCGCCGGAAATGATCATGTAGCTCCTGCGGTCGGTCAGGAAGAGGTAGCCGTCCGCGTCGAGAAAGCCGACATCGCCGAGGGTGGACCAGGCCGGATGCAGCGGGTTGCGGCTGTCGCGCGTCTTGTCCGGATCGCCGAGGTACTGGAAATCCCAGCCCCCTTCGAAATACACCACGCCCTGTTCGCCGGCGGGCAGTTCCTCTCCGGCATCGCTGCAGATGTGGACCACGCCCCAGCTCGCCTTGCCGACCGAGCCGGGCTTCCTCAGCCATTCTTCCGGGGTGATCCGGGTCGAGCCGTTGCCTTCCGATCCGCCGTAGTATTCGTGGATGATCGGCCCCAACCACGCCATCATAGCCTGCTTGATCTCCACCGGGCAGGGCGCGGCGGCGTGGACGACCACTTTGAGCGAGCCAAGATCGTAGCGCGCGCGTACCTCGTCCGGCAGTTTGAGCAGGCGCACGAACATGGTCGGCACCATCTGCGTGGCGGTGACCCTGAAGCGCTCGATTGCGGCCAGCGCGGCTTCGGGATCGAACTTGGGCATCACCACCACAGTTCCGCCGAGCCGGTGGCAGCTGGTCGTATAGGCCAGTGGCGCAGTATGATAGAGCGGCGCAGGCGACAGATAGATCGTGTGCGGACCGGTGCCGTAGGCGGCGGCTGACAGCTCCGCGAGCATGTGGCTGGCGGTGACTTCACCCTGCGGCAGCGGCAGGCGGATGCCTTTGGGCCAGCCGGTGGTGCCGCTTGAATAGACCATGTGGAAGCCGGGTGCCTCGTCAGCAATCGTTTCGGACGGCTGTGCACCAAGCGCTTCGCGCCATTGCATGAGCGTCAGGACAGTGACGCCTTCACGCGCGGGCAGTTCTGCAAGGCCGCCGATCTCGGGCGAGACCACCAGCAGACGCGAGCCCGAGTTTTCGACGATGTAGTCCGCCTCGCCTGCGGTGAGCCCGGTGGCGATGGGCGTGATATAAAGCCCGGCGCGCTGCCCGGCCCAATAGACTTCGAACACTTCCGGGCAATTCGGCAGCCAGTATGCGATCGTATCGCCGCGCTTGATCCCGAGTGACCGCAACAGCTGCGCGCCGCGATTGGCGCGGTCCTCAAGCTCGCCATAAGTGAGCCCGGCGGAGCCGTCGCTCATCAGCACCGCTGGCTTGGCCGGATCGGCGAGGGCGTGCAGGCGGGGGTGGGTCATCGCGGTGCGCCCGTCAACGCAGCGTGTATTTCTTGGCCTTGTCCGCCATCAGCGCCGCGCGGTCGACCTGCGGCACGCCGACTGGATTGCCGATCTGCGGAAACTTGAGCGCGTTTGCCAGCGCGACCGAGCGCGGCAGGTCGAGGCTCGTCCAGATCGCCTTGATGCTGCCCTGGATCGCGGCGGGGGGCTTGGCTGCAATCTGAAGCGCCAGTTCGTGCGCCCGGCTCCACAGCGCATCGAGCGGGACCACTTCGCTGACGAGACCGATGGACTTGGCGTATTCGGCGCTCATCCGTTCATCATTGCCGAGCAGGACCATGCGCAGCACATCGGCGAGCGGCATCTTGTAGGTCATGCCGATCGGCTCGAGCGCGCTGGTCATCCCGTACGTCACGTGCGGATCGAAGAACGTTGCTTCTTCGGACGCGATGATGATGTCCGCCTCGTTCAGCCAGTAGAACGCTCCGCCCGCCGCCATGCCGTGCACCGCCGCGATCATCGGTTTCCAGCACTTGCGCGATTTGGGGCCGAGCAGATCGCCCGGATCTTCGCAGTGCCATATGTTGTCGAGATCGACCGCGGGCCGCTGGTCGCCGCCCGCGACGGCGCCTTTCACATCGACCCCGGTGCAGAAGGCCCGGCCTGGCGCCGCGCGCAAAACGCTGACATGGATATCATCGTTCCACGAAACTTCGTGCCAGACATGGGCAAATTCGTCCATCATCTGCCGGTTGAAGCTGTTCATGGCCTCGGGCCGGTTGATCGTGATCGTGGCGACGTGATCGGCCACTTCGAACAGGATGGTTTCGTAGCGCACGCTTGACTCTCCCGCCTGAGGCGTGTGATTGGCTGGTATGTGACCTAGTTATATAACTGAGAGGACCGATGGCAAGCGCAATCCCCTCTGACCTCAGGCAACAGGTAGAGCAAGGCACCGGCTGTGTCATTGCCGCCGAAGTTGCGCGGGGCGGCGGCGGCGCATCGCGGCAGGGGGCGGAAGTGACCCTCCGGGCGGCCAGCGGCGCCGAACAGCGCTGCTATCTGGCGTGGGATGCGCGTGCGGGCGATCCCTCGCGGCTGCCGTTCTTCGCGCGCGAGACCGCCATCCTGCGGGCGCTTTCGGGTCCGTTTGCGGCAAGCGGCATCAAGGCCGCGCCGTTGATCGGGAGCTATCCTTCGCACCTCGCTTTGCTGAGCGTGTTCGTTCCGGGCAATGACCGCTTTGCGATGGCCGAGAACAAGGCCGCGCTGGCCGCTGATTTCATGAGGCAACTCGCGGCGCTACATAGGTTCGACGCCGCGGACCCAGCCTTTGCTGAGCTGGGCGATGCGAGCGAGCCGCCATCACAGCGCATCGCTGCGAATCTTGCGCAGTGGCGGGAGACGAATCTGGCTTCAGGGGCCGATCCGATCCTGCAGATCGCGCTCGACTGGCTGGCGCGCCATGTGCCGGAAGATCGCGGTCCGGCGGTAGTGCTGCACGGCGATGCGGGGCCGGGCAACTTCCTGTTTGATGGCAACCGTGTTGCGGCGCTGATCGATTGGGAACTCACGCATCTCGGGGATCCGGCGGAGGATCTTGCGCAAATCTGGGTGCGTAGCCTGATTCAGCCTTTCGTGCCGATGCGCGATGTTCTTGAAGCCTATGCCGAGGCAAGTGGGTCTGTGCCCGATCTGGCCCGGATCAAGTATCATCGGCTCTATTTCCAGCTGAGCTTCAGCGTTGCTGGCGCTGCGGCGGCAGCTGCGGTTTCGGCAGTCGGCGCGAGCGGAACCGGGCTGCTGTACGGCACCATGCACCGGCGCGTCATCGTGCGCGCGGTGGCCGAACTGGCCGGGATCACGCTGACCGGTCCGCCCGTGCCGCAGATCGCGCCTGACTGGACCGATCGCTACTTCGCCGCCGCGCTTGAAGATCTCAAGGCCGATATTGTCCCTGCCGCTGCCAACCAGCGCGCGGCGGCCAAGGCCAAGGATCTCGCGCGGATGGTCAAGTTCTGGCGGCGCCGCGCGAGCCACGGTGCGGCGTTCGACGCGGCCGAGCTTGCCGAGATTCAGGCGCTTCTGCCTGGTGCGCCAAACGCTCTCGCCGCAGCTCGCACCGCGCTGGGCGAGGCGATTGCGGGAGGCAAGGCTGACTTCGCCGCGGCCCTGCAACTGTGCCACAACCGCGCGGCGCGCGAGACTTTCGTGATGGCGGACGCTTTGGGTGCACTCGCCACCACATGGTATGAGGATATCGGCTGAATGGACTTCGACCTTTCCGACGAACAGAAGATGCTGGCCGATCAGGCTCGCGGCCTGCTGGCCGAGCGCACCCCGTATGACCGGCTGCGCAAGCTGATCGACAGCGGGGCCGAATGGGACGAGCAACTGTGGCGCGAGCTTGGCGAAATGGGCTTTCTGGGCGCCAATATCCCGCAGGAATTCGGCGGGCTGGGCATGGCGGAGCTCGATCTTGGCGTGATCGCGCAAGAACTGGGCCGGGCCAATGCGGCTGTCCCGTTCTTTTCCTCGATCGTGCTCGCGGCCGATGCGATCCGGCTCGCCGGGAGTGCCGCGCAGAAGGCCGAATGGCTGCCCCGCCTCGCGAGCGGTGAAGTGATCGCCTGCTTTGCCAGCGCCGAGGGACCGGGGCCGCTGCTGGGGCAGGGGACCCAACTGACCGATGGCAAGCTCAGCGGTGCCAAGCATCCGGTCGCCGATGCCGGGATTGCGGCGCTCGCAGTGGTGCAAGTGGGTGATGGGCTGGCGCTCGTGAAGCTTGATCAGCCGGGCGTCACGCGAACCCGGCTCGACAGCTTTGATCAGCTGCGCGCGCACTACCGGATCGACTTTGCCGATGCCTTAGCCGAGCCCATGCCGGGCGCTGGCGTGCTTGCCACTCTGCTCGACCGGGCAGCGGTGCAGGCAGCCTTTGAGGCGGTGGGCGGATCGGAAGCCTGCCTTGCCATGGGGCGCGACTACACGATGGGCCGCACGATGTTCGGCCGCCCGCTTGCCGGCTATCAGGCGATCAAGCACAAGCTTGCGGATGTCGCGGTGGCGATCGAGCTGGCCAAGTCCAACGCCTATTTCGCCGGCTGGGCGGCAGAATGCTCGGCCGATGATCTGCCGGGGGCAGCGGCCTCAGCGCGGCTCACCGCGATCAAGGCCTTCGAAATGGCGGCGCGCGAGAACCTGCAGGTCCACGGCGGGATCGGCTACACTTTCGAGGCCAACTGCCACTTCTACTACCGACGCGAACGCATGCTGGCGGTGATTGTCGGCGGCCGGGGTTACTGGGCGGACCGCCTCCTCAACGCGCAGCCCGGCGCGCAAGGGCAAACCCATTCGACCGGAAAGGCTGCCTGAGATGGACTTCAATGATACCCCCGCCGAAGCCGCTTTCCGCGCTGAGGCACGAGGCTGGCTCGCCGCGCACGCCCCGGCACACGAACTGACGCCCGGGCTCAAGATCCCCGATACCGAGGAAGCCGACCGGAGCCGTGCCTGGATGCGCGAGCTGTTCGACGGCGGCTGGTCGGGCCTGACCTTTCCCAAGGCACTCGGTGGACGCGGGTTGACCGGGATCGAGGCGGTGATCTTTTCCGAGGAGGAGAGCCGCTATCATCTGCCCAAGGGCCCGTTCACTTCGATCGGCACCGGCATGGCGCTGCCGGTGATTGCAAAGCACGGCAACGACGCCCAGCGCGCCCAGTTCATCGAGCCCACGCTCAAGGGCGATCTGACGTGGTGCCAACTGTTCTCCGAGCCCTCCGCCGGGTCAGACCTTGCCAACCTCCGTACCAAGGCCGTGCGCGCCGAAGATGGTTCGGGTGACTGGATCGTCAATGGCCAGAAAGTCTGGTCGAGCTGGGCGCATCTCACAGATTGGGGGATTCTGGTCGTCCGCACCGATCCCGCAGTGCCCAAGCACAAGGGGCTGACCTTCTTCGTCGTGGACATGAAGACGCCCGGCATCGAGACCCGCCCGATCCGGCAGATTTCCGGGATGAGCGAGTTCAACGAGACGTTCCTCACCGACGTGCGCATTCCCGATGCCAACCGGATCGGCGCGATCGGCGAGGGCTGGGCCTGCTGCATGACCGTGCTGATGGGCGAACGGCTGGGCTCGGGCGCGCATCGCAGCGGGGTCGAGCCGCTGATCGCCATGGCCGCCCGCACGCCTGCACATGACGGCTCAACCATGCTGGATGATCGCGCCGTGCGCCTTGCGCTGGCGGATGCATTGGCGGAGGAGCAGGGCGAACGGTTCTTCCAGGCGCGGCTCAGGACGATGGTTTCCAAGGGTGAGAACCCCGGCGCGCTCGCGGGCATGATCAAGCTGGCCTATGCCGGCCGGCAGCAGAAGGCGCTGGGGCTCGGCATGGAGCTGCGCGGGCTGGATGCCATCGCTGCCGATCCGGCGGACAGCGCTACGGCCGACTTGCAATACGACTACATCTATTCGACTGTGATGCGCATCGCAGGCGGCGCGGACGAAGTGCTGCGCAACCAGATCGCAGAGCGCGTGCTGGGCATGCCGGGAGAGGTGCGCATGGACAAGGACATCCCCTTCGAGCAGCTGAAATGAGCATGACCTACAAGCGTTTGGGCCAGACCGGCCTCAAGGTCTCGCAGCTCTGCCTTGGCTGCATGAGCTTTGGCGAACCGGGCAAGGGCGCGCACCCCTGGGTACTCGATGAAGATGCCAGCCGTGCGATCATCCGCCGCGCGGTCGAGGCGGGGATCAATTTCTTCGATACGGCCAATGTCTATGCCGACGGCGCGTCCGAGGAGATTACCGGCCGCGCCCTCAAGGACATGGCCCGCCGCGACGAGGTGGTGATCGCGACCAAGGCGTTCGGCCCATGGGGCAAGGGCCCCAATCAGGGCGGCCTATCGCGCAAAGCGCTCATGCAGGCGGTGGACGACAGCTTGCGGCGGCTCGGCACGGACTGGATTGATCTTTACCAGATCCACCGGTGGGACAGCGAAACGCCGATCGAGGAGACGCTGGAGGCGCTCAGCGATATCGTTAAGGCGGGGAAGGCGCGCTACATCGGCGCATCATCGATGTATGCGTGGCAATTCCAGAAGGCGTTGCTGCTTTCCGAGCGCAATGGCTGGGCGCGCTTTGTTTCGATGCAGAACCACCTCAATCTCATCTACCGCGAGGAAGAGCGCGAGATGCTGCCCTTGTGCCGCGATGCCGGCATCGGTGTGATCCCGTGGAGTCCGCTGGCGCGCGGCCGACTGACCCGGCCGTGGGGCGAAATGACCGAGCGTTCGGGCAGCGACCGGTTCGGCTCGATGCTCTATGCACGCACCGAGGAGAGCGACCGGCAGGTCGTCGAGGCGGTTGCCACTGTCGCTGCAGCGCGCGGGGCTCCAATGGCGCAGGTCGCACTGGCCTGGGTGCTTGCAAAGCCGGAAGTGACGGCACCGATCATCGGGGTGACCAAGCTTGCGCAGCTTGAGGACGCGCTGGCAGCGCTCGATCTCACCTTGAGCGCTGACGAGTTGAGTGCGCTCGAAGCGCCCTACGTGCCGCACCCGGTGCTCGGGCACGTCTAGAGTCCACCCTATCAGGACAGACTCTAGCGCATCAGGCGGCTTTCCGGCGTGCTTTCGCGGCTTCGGTAAGCGGTCCGACCAGATCCTTCTTGAGGATCTTGCCATTGGGGTTGAGCGGCATGTCGCCAAGCACCAGCAGGGTACGCGGGACCTTGTTGTCGGCCAAATGGTCGCGGCAGAATGCGATGATCTCGTCCGGCGTGGCGCTCTGGCCCGGGCGCAAGGTCACGGCGGCGGCGATATCCTCGCCCAGCACCTCGTGCTCGACCCCGACCACGGCAGCCTGCTGCACCGCCGGGTGCAGATGGAGCGCGGTCTCGATTTCCAGCGGTGTGATGTTGTAGCCGCCGCGGATGATCAGTTCCTTGGAGCGGCCGGCCATGATGAGATCGCCGTCCTCGTCGACGTAGCCAAGATCGCCGGTCTTGGTCCAGCCGCCGATGAAACTTGCGGCGGTGGCTTCGGGGTCGTTCCAGTAGCGCCGCGGATGCTTCTGGAAACCGTAGATTTCGCCCACGACTCCGGGCTCGGTGATCACTGCGCCCGCTTCATCGCGGAGCTGCATGTGTTCGGGCAGCTTGCCAACGCAGCCAGGCTTGAGCACTTGCTCCTTGGTCGTCGTGCCGATGCCGATGCCGCCTTCGGACATGCCGTAGCTGTTGCGCATCCGCACGTGCGGCCAAAGCTCGAGCGCGCGTTTCACCGAATCGTGCGGCAGCGGCGCGGTGCCTGTCATGAGGTATTTCACCCCGGCGAAATCGTAGTCCCGCACATCGGGATGATCGAGGATCAGCCGCAGCATCGAGGGGACCAGATAGACCAGATCGGGCTTCTTCTCCCGGACCAGTTCGAGGAAGCCCTTGGGATCGAACTTCGGCTGGGTGATCGCGGTCGCGCCGCCGCGCGCGGGGAGCATGACGATGCCGAGGTTCCCGCCCGACCCGGTCAGCGGCAGGGCATTGAGCGTTGAGCGCGAACGGTCCATGTTGGTGCCGGTCACACCCTTCATCAGATCGGGGTGCGAGACGACCACGCCCTTGATCTTGCCGGTGGTGCCGCTGGTGCCAAGGATTTCTGCATCGGAGTTCGGGTCCAGCATGCTCTGATAGGGCAGCGCGGCGAGATTGCGGGGCATAGCATCGACCGTCCAGCAGCCGTCGAGCTCAAGGCCCGCCACCACTTCCGGCACGTCGGTAATGCACCAGCGCGGGGTGGTCAGCGCGGCGAAGTCGGCGATCTCCTTGGCATTGAGCCGCGTGTTGATCGGGCATGCGATCCCGCCGGCACGGAACACGGCGAACACCGCGATCGCCATTTCGACCGCGTGGGCATTGCTGATCGGAAGAAATACGCGGTCTCCGGGTTCAAGCCCGGCTGCGGCCAGTCCGCCCCCGATTGCGTCGGCCTCGCTGTCCCATTCGGCATAGGTAATGGTGCGATTGATACCGTCGTGCGCGATCTCATCGCGCTGGTGCTGTGCCCGCACCTTGAGCGCATCACTGATCCGCCGCACCTCAACCATCCTGAAATCCCTTGCCTGTCGTCAGAGCTTCTATTACCTAGTTATACAACTGGGATCAAGGAGCGAATGCCATGGCCGATGCAAAGACCGATATCAAGCAGAGCGAAGAGTGGCAGAAAGCCGTCGATTATGAGATCGCGGATAGCGACATCGAGCGGCAGCGCAAACTGATCGGCTTCTGGGAACCGCAGAAGACGGCTGAATATGTCCAGACCGCCTCGGAAGACTCGATCCGCAACTGGGCCTACGGCTGCGGCGATGACAATCCGCTGTTTTGCGATCCGGCCTATGCCCGCAAGACCCGGTGGGGCGGGATCATCGCGCCGGGCATGTTCGTCGGCCAGATCAACCGCCCGATGAAGGGCGATCCGGTGCCGGACGAAATCCGCGCGCTCAAGAAGAGCCTGTTCAAGGGTATCCACGTCTTCGTGTCCGGCTCGGAATGGAATTTCTACCGTCCGGTGCGACCGGGCGACACGATCTACTCCTATGGCGGCGACCTGACCTGTGAGGTCAAGCAGTCCGAGTTTGCCGGCCGCTCGGTGATCATCACCAGCCGCCGGGTCAAGGTCAATCAGCGTGCGGAAGTGATCGCGACCTATGATCTTCTGCGCGTGCTCACCGAACGCAAGACCGCCGCGAAAAAGGGCAAGAATCTCTCGATCCAGCCGGCGACCTATACCGACGAGGAATTGCAGGCGATCGAGGACATCTACGCCGGCGAAAAGGTGCAAGGCAGCAGCAAGCGCTGGTTCGAGGATGTCGAAAAGGGTGATGCCCTGGGGCTTCAGGCCAAGGGGCCGCTGACCGTGACCGACGTGATCTGCTTCCACGCGGGCGGCTACGGCTTTACCCCCTATGCGCCGACGGCCAACCGCCGCGCGCACAAGAACCGCCAGCGCATCCCGGCGTTCTACGTCAAGAACGAGCACGGCATCCCCGATGTCGCGCAGCGACTGCACTGGGACCCGGTGTGGGCGCAGGCGATCGGCAACCCGATGGCCTACGACTATGGGGTCATGCGCGAGAACTACCTGTGGCAGTACCTCAACGACTGGGCCGGTGATGACGGCGTGATCGTCCATGTCCACGACGAGATCCGCAAGTTCAACTACATGGGCGATGTCCAGCGCGTCTCCGGTGAAGTGCTGGGCAAGCGGACCGAAAACGGGCAGAACCTCGTCGATGTCGCGGTGCGCTTCGTCAACCAGCGCGGCGAGGAGACGGTCCGCTCGACCGCGACCATCGCCTTGCCGAGCAAGGACAAGCCGCTGCCGCTCTATCCCGAGGTGCCGGCTGATCTGGCCGAAACCGCGGTGCGGATGATGGCGCGGCATTGGGAACTGGGCGGGGATTGAGCGCAGCCATGGCCGATGAAGTGCTGATCACGAATGAGGGCGGTGTTCGCATCATCACCCTCAACCGGCCAGACCGGCTCAATGCGCTGAACGGCGCGATCATGGCGCCGCTCGCCGACGCATGCGCTGATGCCGCGCGCGATGCGTCTGTCGGCTGCGTGGTCGTGACGGGGGCCGGGCGGGGCTTCTGCGCGGGCGGTGATCTCAAGGACGGCGGGGGCGACAAGGCTGTCGTCCCGGCCAATCCGGAGAGCGGCAGCCGCGCCGAGCAGAGCTTCGTGCGGCTGCGCGGCTTCATGGAAACCGCGCGCCTGCTGCACGAGATGCCCAAGCCGACCATCGCCATGGTCAACGGGCCGGTCGCGGGGGCCGGGATCGGCATCGCCGGGGCCTGCGACTTGCGCTTCGCCGCGCGCTCGGCGAGCTTCCTCACCGCGTTCGACAAGATCGGCGCGGGGGGTGACTTCGGCTCGACGTGGTTCTGGACCAAGATCCTCGGCACCGGGGTCGCGCGCGAATTGTTCCTGCTGGGCGAAAAGCTGTCCGGCGAGGAAGCCTTCACCAAGGGCATCTACACCCGCCTTTTCGACGACGAGGCACTGCGCGCGGAAACACTGAAGGCCGCGCACCGGCTGGCCGACGGACCCCGCATGGGCTTCCGCTACATGAAGCAGAACCTCAACAATGCCGAGGACTGGTCGTTCGAAGCCCAGTTCGATGCCGAGGCGCTCAACATGGGGCTGTCTACCCAAGCGACCGCGATGATCTGGCGCGAAGCGCGCAAGGCCAACGAAGACAAAGGTGGCTGAACCGCTCGAGATCTTTGTCGATGTCAGCGGTGCTTTGCCGCCGGAGGTCAGTGCGGGAAAGCCGCTCCTCATCAGCACATGGGTGTTCCTGCCCGATGCGATGCCGGACCGGCCCACGGTCATTTCGTTGCTGAACGGGGGAACGTACGACCGGCGCTACTTTCATTTCGAGGTGCCCGGGCGAACCGGATATTCGCTTGCCGAATACCTGCGCCAGCGCGGGCATATCGTTGTGCTGCCCGACCATCTCGGGATCGGAGCCAGCGACCGGGCGAGCAATCAGATGCTCGTGACCCGGCATATCGCCGCGGCAGCGAACCATGCGGCCATGACCGAAATCTACGCGCGTCTTGCTGCGGGCACGATCAGTCCCGCCGTTCCCCCGCTTGAGCGGATGGTCAAGGTCGGCGGCGGTCATTCCATGGGGGCTTTCCAGACCATTACCCAGCAGGCCGCCCACCGCACCTACGATCTCTGCCTGATCCTTGGCTATACGGCTTGCGGAGTTCACTTGCACGTCGACGGCCAGACGATTCCGGCCGATCGCGGGCCGCTTGATTTCGCGATGCCTGACTACATCCTCCACGACCGATCGCGCCTGCATTCGACCTTCCACTGGGATGACGTGCCCGATGACGTGATTGCGGTTGATGATAGCTTGCTGGTCGAGGTCCCCTACGTGCTCAGTGCGCAGTCGGTGTTGATGGGCATCGTGCGAGAGGATGCTGCGCGCATCGACGTTCCGCTCTACATCAATCTGGGCGAGCGCGACGTCTCGCCCGATCCCCATGCCGAACCTGGCTACTACCGTAGCAGCCGTGACATCACGCTGCACATCCTGCCGCGCTCGGGCCACTGCCAGAACTTCGCCGAGACGCGGCTGGAGATGTACGAGCGGATCGACCGCTGGGTGCGCGATCAGGCGGGACATTGAAGCACGCTTCAGCGCATGGCCTCTTAGTTGCCGTCCGGCCGATATCCAGGGGCCACGAAGATAGTCTGAAAACCGCGCGCGTAGACCCCTTGTTCGTCTGCAAAAACGTTGCGAGCGGTGCCATGGCCATTGCCGGCCATGTGGGTTTCTGCATCGAGCAGGAACCATTCGCCGACCGGCATGCGCAAGAACTGGACTGTGATGTCAAGATTGGCGAACGACCAATCTTCCGCAGCCGTTGCCGATCCGAACCCGTTGCCGAAATCCGCAAAGAGGCACGCCTTTACGAATTGCGACGGGGTGGCGCCTCTGATGACTTCGCCGTCCATTGCCAGCCAGGAAATGCCGCGACCGGGCTCGCCCGGACCGCCCAGCACGCGCTTGAGGCGGATGGCCCCGGCCATGCGCATTGCGCGCGGGCTTTCGATCTCGGGTACGCTGGCCGGGATGGGATAGTCGTGCGGAACAGGAAACACGGGGGTCTCCATCCGCCGCACCCGCAGCACGTGCGCCTGCGCTACCGGACGATCGTCCGCCAGCATGGTCACGCGGTGGAGCTTGCTCTGACGCCCGTCACGCAGCAGTTCGGTGGCCATGGTGAGCGGCTGATGAGGCACCTTGCCGAAGATATCGACCTGGAAGCGGGCAATCTCGAAATGATCGTCAAGCTGCGCATCTTCCGCCCCGCAGGCCAGCAATGCGCTCACCGGCCCGCCGGCAATCGCGCGGCCATCCCAGGGGCTGCGGGTGAGACCGGAGGGCCGAAAGTTTTTGCCATCCCGCTCGTAGTAGAACGGAGGCCAGGGCCGAGTTTCAGCTTCGTTCAAACGCGCGTGCTCCTCTGTCGACATATTTGACCTAGTGATATAAGTAAGGCATAGGATGCGCGGTCAATCAAGCACCGTAACGGGAGAGTTTTGTCAATGGACCTGAGCTATGGCGAAGCGGCGGAGGCGTTCCGCAAGGAGGTCCGCGGCTTCATCAAGGCGGCCTGGCAGCCGGGTGAATTGCGCGGGGCCGAGCTCAAGGATCATATCCGCGCATTCCGCCGCGCGGCGATCGAGCAGGGCTATCTCTACCGCTCGGTGCCCAAACGCTATGGCGGTTCGGAGCAGCCGGTTGACGTGATCCGCGCGCAGGTGATCCGCGAGGAATTCGGCCGGGCTCGCGCGCCGATGGAAGTGGGCGGCAACGGCGTCAACATGACCGTGCCGACCTTGCTCGAAAAGGGCACCGAAGAGCAACGCGAACTGTTCATCCGACCCACCATCGAGGGCGATTACATCTGGGGGCAGGGCTATTCCGAACCCGGCTCGGGCAGCGATCTTGCCTCGGTCCGGACCAAGGCCGAACTCTCCGCCGACGGCAGCAAATGGATCGTCAATGGGCAGAAGATCTGGACCAGCCAGGGCATGCAAGCAACGCACATGTTCATGCTGGTGCGCACCGAACCCGATGCGCCCAAGCACGATGGCATCACTTACCTGCTCATGGACCTGAACCAGCCGGGCGTGACCCGCCGCCCGATCCGGCAGATGACAGGAGAGCAGGGCAGCCACACCTTCTGCGAGTTCTTCTTCGACAATGCCGAAGCACCGGTCTCGTGGCAGGTGGGTGAGCGCGGCCAAGGCTGGTATGTCAGCCGCACGACGCTCAAGCACGAGCGCGCGAGCATCGGCAGCGCCGATGGGCTGGGCAGCCAGTTCCGCAAGCTCGTCGAACTGGCGCAGGAAATGGGCCGGATCGGCGATCCCCTGGTGCGCGACCGGCTGGCCGAGATCGAGGGCCGCGTGCTCTCGCACCGCTATACCAGCTTCCGCCTGTTCTCGTGCGCCGCAGCGGGCGAGGATCCGGGTGCGGTGCCGCTGCTGATGAAGTTGCTGCTCACAGAAATCGGCCACGATATCGCTCTCCTCGCGCAGGATCTGATTGGCGAGGAAGGCATGACCGAGCCGCTGGGGGCAGGCGGTCGGGGCCCGCGCGGCCCTCGCGGCCCCAACAAATGGCTCGATCAGATCATGGGCAGCCTCGGCAATTCGATTGCGGGCGGCGCCAGCAATATCCAGCGCAATATCATCGGCGAACGCGGGCTCGGCCTGCCGCGTGATCTCGCGATGAGCGCGGAGAAGTAAGCCATGCATTTTCATTTGACAGCCGAACAGGTCGCGATTCAGGATGCCGTGCGGGGCACGCTCGGCGAATGCTGGGGCATGGAGCGGCTCCATGCCTTTGCCGATGGCGAAGCCGATTTTGATGCTGAAAGCTGGCAGGCGCTGATGGCGCTGGGCATCGGCGCTCTGGCGCTGCCCGAAGCGGAAGGCGGCGCCGGGCTTGGCCTGCTTGACGCTGCGCTTGTCTGCGAAGTGGCGGGTGAGGCGGCTGCGCCCGGGCCGCTGATCGGACAGATCGTCGCCGCGCTTGCTGTGGCGCAGTGCCAAGATGCTGCCACCCGCGCGCTGCTGCCAGGCATTGCCAGCGGCGAGACCGTCGCGACAATCGCGCTCGACAGCAATCTCGTCCAGTGCGCCCGCACCGCGCAGCTGTTTCTGGCGGACGACGGTGCCGGCGGGCTCTGCCTGATCGCTGCGGGCGAGGGGGTGGAAATCGAAGCAGTCAGCGCCACTGACCGCAGCCGCCCGGTCTCGCGCGTCACGTTCGGATCGGCCAAGACCTATCCGCTTTTTGTTGCGGGCGATCCGATGGTCCAGCGCATCCGCGATGCGGCTCTGGTGCTCATTGCCGCCGACGCGCTGGGCGGCGCGCAGCATTGCACCGATCTTTCGGTCGAATATGCCAAGACGCGCGAACAGTTCGGCCAGCCGATCGGCCGGTTTCAGGGCCTCAAGCACCAGCTCGCGCACATGATGCTCGATGTCGAGCCCGCGCGCGCGCAAGTGTGGTACGCCGCCTATGGGTGGGACGCCGGATTGCCCGACGCGACCCGCGCGGCGGCGATGGCCAAGGCGCATTTATGTGAGGTCTATACCCGCACCACCCGCGCCGCCATCGCGGCGCATGGCGGCATTGGCTATACTTGGGAATATGGGCTCAACTATTGGTTCCGCCGCTCGGTGCACAACCGGGCCTGGCTTGGCAGTCCGGCGCAGCATCGCGCCCGCGCCGCACAGCTGGCGGGTTGGTAGAGAAAACAGAGGAAGGGAGCAACGGGCCATGAAGCCGGGTTCGCGTCTGAAAAGCACGGTCTGTGACAGTGAAGTGGTGGTGATCCGCTATGGCAGCGGGGTGCTCACCTGCGGCGGCGCGCCGCTGGGCGATGGTGCCGGAGAGCGCGGAGAAATCGATCCCGCGCAGGCTGGCGGCACCGTCATGGGCAAGCGCTATGTTGACGCTGCCGGTACGGTCGAGCTGCTCTGCGTCAAGCCGGGCAAAGGCACGCTCGCGCTCGATGGCGCGGCGCTGCAGCTCAAGGAAGCCAAGCCTCTTCCGGCCTCGGACTGAACGGACCTGCCCGGCCCATGAACATTGCCCTTTTCCTGGAAATGGCGGCTCAGGCCGACCCCGACCGCATCGGCCTTGTCTGCGACGGAAAGCACTGGTCCTATGGCGAGCTTGACGCCGCCGCGCGCGGGGCCTGTGCCTTGATCCGCGCGAGCGGGGCCAGCCATGTCGCGCTGCTCGACGAATCGAGCGAGGCCGCGGTGATCGCGCTGTTCGGCGCAGCGCTGGCCGGAGTGCCCTATTGCCCGCTCAACTACCGGCTGGCCGATGCCGATCTCGCCGCGCTGCTTGGCCGCGTGGCGCCTGCGCTCATTGTCGGCGATGCCCGGCGTGTGCAGCAGCTATCGGGCGATGCCGGACACATCGTCTATCCGCGGAGCGAGTTCACGCTCGCTGCACTCGAAGCCGTGGTGGACGAACAGGCTGAATGCGATCCGGGCGAGGGTGTCTGCATCCAGCTCTTCACCAGCGGCACGACCGCCGCGCCCAAGGCCGCCATCCTCGCGCATTCCAACCTCGTTTCGTACATTCTCGGCACGGTCGAGTTCGGCTCGGCGGAGGAAAGCGAAGCGACGCTTGTTTCGGTGCCGCCCTACCATATCGCCGGGATAGCTGCGCTGGTCTCCTCGATCTACGCCCAGCGCAAGGTCGTGCTCCTGCCTGCCTTCGCGCCCGAGGACTGGCTTAAGCTGGTTGAGGCCGAGAAGGTCACCAATGCCTTTGTCGTGCCGACCATGCTCGGGCGAATCATCCAGGCGCTGGACAAGGGCGTGCGCGCCGATATCGGCTCGCTGAAGGCCATCGCCTATGGCGGAGGCAAGATGCCGCTCGAACTGATCCACCGCGCGCTCGATCTGTTTCCCGAGACTGCTTTCACCAATGCCTATGGCCTGACCGAGACAAGCTCGACCATCGCGCTGCTTGGTCCCGAGGAGCATCGCGCAGCGCATCGCTCGGCCGATCCCAAGGTGCGCGCCCGGCTCGCCTCGGTCGGCATTCCGCTGCCGACGATCGAGCTTGAGATTCGCGGCGAGGACGGCGAGGTCCTGCCCGCCGGACAACCGGGCGAGATTTACGTGCGCGGCGATCAGGTTTCGGGCCGGTACAAGGAAAAGAGCGCGCTCGATGCCGAGGGCTGGTTCCCGACCCGTGATGCCGGCTACCTCGACGAGGACGGCTATCTGTTCCTCGCCGGGCGCGCGGACGATGTGATCGTGCGCGGGGGAGAGAACATTTCCCCCGGCGAGATCGAGGATCTGCTGCTTACCCATCCCGCAATCGCCGATATTGCGGCTGTTGCAGTGCCCAGCCTCGAATGGGGCGAGGCAGTTGGCGTCGCCGTGGTGGTGCGCGGCGGCTTTGCGCAGCCGGATGCGGACGAGATCCGGAGCATGGTCCGCGCGCGGCTGCGTTCGAGCCGGGTGCCCGAAGTGGTGCGCTTCTTCCCGAGCCTGCCCTACAACGAGATGGGCAAGTTGCTGCGCCGCGAAGTCAAGAAGCTGCTCGCGGCGTGATGTTCGAGCGGCTCGCGCTGCCGCTCGTTTGCGCGCCGATGAGCTTTGCCTCCTCGGTCGCTCTGGCAGCGGCCTGTAGCAAGGCGGGGGTCGTGGCGGGCTGGCAGGGCGGGGCGGCGACCCCGGTCAGCGAGTTCGAGTGCTATCTTGAAACGCTGGCGCAGACGCAGGGTGCACCGGCGCTTGTCAATCTGCCCGCGCGCATTGCCAATGATGCTGACGGCGAAGCGCGCCTGGCGCTGCTGGAGCGCCACCGCGCCGCGCTGGTGCTTTCGAGCGTCGGGAACCCCACAGCTCTGGTCGAACGTGTCCACGCTTGGGGCGGACGCGTGATCCAGGACGTGACCACGCTGCGCCATGCCGAAAAGTCGATCGAGGCCGGGGTCGATGGGTTGATGCTCACCTGTGCCGGGGCTGGCGGACATACCGGGTTCATCACGCCGCTTGCCTTCGTGCCTGTCGTGCGACGGATCTGGGACGGTTTGCTGATTGTGGGCGGGGGGATTGCCGATGTCCGGGGTATGGCTGCCGTCCTCGCGCTGGGAGGCGATCTCGCCTGCATGGGCACGCGCTTTATCGCCACGCCGGAAAGCGGAGTGGTTCAGGCCCACCGCGAGATGATCGCGGGCGCCGGGATCGATAGGATCATGACTTCCGCCGCGATGAACGGGGTTCCCGCCAACTGGATCCGCGATTCCGTCGAAGCCTCCGGGCTCGACCCGGATAGCCTCCCCGCGCACCGCGTGCCCATGCCGGAGGGGGTCCGCCCATGGCGCGATATCTTCAGCGCCGGGCAAAGCGTGGGACTAATCGATGCGATTGAGCCGGTAGCCAATCTTGTCGCGCGGATGCGCCGCGAGTTTGCCAAGTTGGTACCGGAGCAAAGCTGGCGGGCGCGGCTCGCCGCGATCGAACAGGACTGGGTTTAGATCTCCATCATCAGCACGATCCGCCCCGCCTGCGCGCCTTCGGCAGCGGCGGTCATCGCTTCGCGGAACTGCTCGAGCGGATAAGCTGCGGCGATATGCGGGCGCAGCACACCCTCGGCGGCCAGCCGGAAGATTTCGGCGCGGTTCGCTTCGGCCTTCTCCGGCTCGAACTCGCCAAACTGACGGATATCGACGCCAACGAGGCTGGAGCCCTTGAGCAGAGGCAGGTTGGTGCGCAGCGCCGCGATGCCTGCGGGAAAACCGATCACCAGATGCCGACCGCCCCAACCCAATGAGCGGAACGCCGGATCGGTCGCCGCGCCGCCGATGCTGTCGAACACCACGTCCACGCCCTTTCCGCCGTTGGCGGTCTTCACCTGTTCGCGCCAATCCTCCGCGCGGGCATCAACGGCAGCATCGGCCCCTCCGGCAAGCGCCAGCGCGCGCTTTGGCTCGGTTGAGGCTGAGGCGATTACCCGGGCGCCGAGATGCTTGCCGAGCTGGACGGCGGCATAGCCGGTCGCCCCGCCCGCACCGAGGACCAGCAGCGTCTCGCCGGCGCGAAGCTGGCCGCGGTCGACCAGCGCGTGCCAGGCGGTAGCGTAGCTGACCGGGAACACCGCCGCTTCGGCAAAGTCCATCGCATCGGGGAGCCTGCGCACCGTACGCTCGGGCAGGACCGCTTCGTCGGCAAACAGGCCGCCCCAGCCGCTCGCAGAAACGCGGTCCCCCACCGCAAGACCCCTGACCGCGCTGCCGACCTCGCGGATCACCCCCGCTGCCTCGCTGCCGGGAATGAACGGCAGTGGGGGCTTGACCTGATAGCGTCCATCAGCGGTCAGCACGTCGACATAGCTGATCCCGGCAGCGCGGATCGCGATCCGCACTTCGTCCGGTCCCAGTGGGCGTGACGATACCTCGCGAAGGTCATAGGCCGAAGGTGGGCCAAGTTCGTCGGCGATCACGGCGCGCGGCATGTCAGCTATCCTTCTGCGCTGTGATCAGGTCGGCGACGATCTGATTGACATCGTATCGATTGGCGTCGTCGCCGACTGGAGCCTGCGCGGCGAAGGCTTCGCTGATTGCGGCAAAGCGGCGTTCGGCAGCGGCAAATGAATTAGGATGCGTGACGATAAGGTCGTCACCGCGGCACACGCCAGCTATGGCTGCCTGCGCAGCTTCTGCCGCGCTCATGCCCTTGGCCAGAACAGCGCGGGAAAACGCACGTTGGTGCGTCCTGGGCTGCGGCAGGTGGCCGGGTATCACTGCATTTGCAAGGCCTGTTGCCACCAGACCCGGACAGAACACGCTGATGCCAACAGCTGGCGGAAGCTCGGCTCGGAGCACTTCGGCGAGCCCCAGCGCGGCCTGTTTGCTGGCAGTATATACCCCGGCGCCGGTGTGCTGCATGCCAAGCGCATGTTCCGACGCGGTCAGGCAGATGCGGCCACCGTCCGGCTGCGACTGCATGAGCTTTGCAAACACAGTCATGCAACTCCACGCTCCGCGCAGATTTACACCCATGAGCCAATCAAACTCAGCCGGACTGGCATTGATCAGAGGTCCGTTGAGAATGGTTCCCGCATTCGCAAAGACAAGGTCAACGCCGCCCAGTAAGGCATGGGCTGTCTCAGCCAGTCTTTCCACTGCCGCGTGATCGCTCACATCGCACGCAATGCCAGTCGCTTCACCAAGCTCTCCGGCAAGGCCCTCGACACGCTTCTCGTCCAGGTCGGCGAGCATCAGCCGCGCACCTTCTGCCGCAAGCGCTTCGGCCAACGCCTTGCCTATGCCGGAAGCGGCACCTGTTATGACCACACGCTTGTTACCGAGATTCATCTGGCTCTCCTTTCCAAACGCTCGTTGCGATTGGCGTGACTGGCACTAAACTCGCCCCCATGACGGAAAATGTTCGGCTCTATGCCTTCAATTGCGGCTGGTTCCAGTGCCGCCCCGGCTACTTCGTCGAAGGGGACGAAGGCGACTATCTGCGCGGGCCTGTCCCGTCCTACCTGATTGATCACCCCAAGGGCCGCGCGCTGTTCGATACCGGCATGGGCGAGCGCTATCGCCGCGATCTGGAAACCGCGCTGCCGGCGAACAAGTTCGGCCTGCAGTGGTTCGAGGGCATGGATATCGCCACCCGCCTGCGTGCGATCGATGTCGATCCTGAGAGCATCGACTGGATCGTCAACTCGCATCTCCACATCGACCATTGCGGGGGCAACGTGCATTTCCCGCGCGCGACAGTCATCGTCCAGGCGCGCGAATACGAGGTTGCGCGCGAGCGGCCCGATCCCGGGCTCTACGAAGCGGTCGATTTCGATACCGGACAACCGATCCGCACGATCGAGGGTGAGCTCGATCTGTTCGGCGATGGCTCGGTGCGGATCGTGCCGACTTACGGGCACACCCACGGCCACCAGAGCATGATCATCAGGCTCGCGCGTGGCGACGTGCTGCTCGCGGGCGACTGCTGCTATACCGAGCGCAATCTCGATACGATGGTGCTGCCCAAGGCGACTGCTGATCTGGAGGAAGGCCGCCTGACGTTCGAACGGCTGGCACGGGCGCGCGCTTCCGGAACGCGCATCCTGTTCGGCCACGATGGGCGGCAATGGGCGACGATCCGTGAGAACGCCCGGTTCGAATAGCACCGCTGCGCTTCCGACTACTTGCCGAACTGTCCGCTGACCCGCTCGGCGAAGTCCGGTCCGACACCGGCACTGGCGAACACCTCATGCGCGAGCCCGGCCTGTAGCGGCAGGTCAGCCTGCTCGCGGTAAAGACGCTTGTAGGCGAACACGCTGTGGCGGCTCTGGCTGGCGATCGCCTCGGCCAGCCGGGTAACGGTGCTGTCCAGCTCGACATCGGGCACGCAGTGGTTGGCAAGGCCGATCCGCTCCGCCTCGCGGCCCGAAACCGGCAGCCCGGTGAAGCTCATCTCGCGCGCTTTCCATTGGCCCACCCGGCGCGGCAACCGCTGGCTCATGCCCCATGCCGGGACCAGTGCGAACTTGCCGTGGGTATCGGCGAAGCTGGCGCTCTCGCTGGCGACGATGATATCGCCAGCAAGCGCCAGTTCGAGCCCGCCGGTGAAGCAGCCGCCCTGCACGGCCACGATCACCGGCTGCGCCAGATCGGCCAGACGCGTGACGATCTTTGCCTGATAGTCGCGCTCCGGTGCCTTGGCGCCGCGCTCCTTGAGATCGTTGCCCGCGCAGAACACCGGACCCGATGCGCGCAGAATGACTACCGAGATGTCTTCGCCGAGCGCGCGGACCGCATCGAGCTGCGCGGCCAGTTCCCCCCACAGCGCCAGATTGAGGGCATTGCGCTTGTCCGGCCGGTTGAGCGTGAGCGTGACGATGGCGCCCGCGCGCTCAAACAGAACGAGATCGCTCATCTTTGCCCTCCATCGACCCGCAGCAATGCCCCCGTGGTAAAGGAAGACGCGGGGCTCGCCAACATCAGCGCGGCAGTCACAATCTCGGGCGGATGTCCGGGACGCCCGAGCGCGACGGGCTGCTTTTCACGCTTCTTCGGCTCCCACGCCTCGGCAATATCGGTCAGGAACGGGCCCGCGCTGATCGTGTTGACCCGCACCTTGGGGGCATACTCGCGCGAGAGCGAGACGGTCATCGCATTGAGGGCTGCTTTGGCAGCGCCGTAGGGCACCACGCCGGGAAGCGCCATCAGCGCACCGGTCGAACTGATGTTGATGATCGCGCCGCCATCGCCCTCGGCCATGCGGCGGCCGATCTGACTGGCGAGCCGGAACGGGCCTTTGAAATTGAGATTGAGCACCGAATCGAACAGGCTCTCGGGCATTTCGTGGCTGGGGCAGGGGGGCGACATGCCGGCGTTGTTGATGAGCACGTCGATCCGGCCGAACTCGGCATATGCAGCCGCGATCAGCGCATCGCATTCGGCCCAGCGCCCTGCGTGCATTGCGAAAGCCATGGCCTTGCGGCCAAGCGCCCGGCATTCCTTCGCCACCTGCTCGCAGTTCTCCAGCTTGCGGCTGGCGATGATCACGTCGGCGCCGCGCTCTGCGAAGGCCTTGACCATCTGATAGCCGAGCCCACGGCTGCCGCCGGTGACGAGCACGACCTTGCCGGTGAAATCGAACAAGGGGTCCATCAGGCCAGAGCCCCCATCCGGCTCGGGATATGCTCGCTCGGGAAAAGCCCCGGTGCTGCCGCACCGCGCTTGAGCAGTGCCTTGGCGACCTGTGCCTTGTGGACCTCGGTAGGGCCATCGGCGAGCGCGAGGCTGGCGACGCCGCCCCACCAGTCGGCCAGCGGCAGTTCGTGCGTCACGCCAAGGCTGCCGTGGAGATGGATCGCACGCTGGATGATGTCGTGATAGACTTTGGCCATCTGCACCTTGCACATTGCGATCAGCGTGCGCGGGTTCACCGGGGGCGTCCGTCCGGCCTCTACCTCGTCGATCGACCAGGCGGTCTTCATCACCAGCAGCCGGAACTGCTCGAGCTCGATCCAGCTGTCAGCGATCATGCCTTGCACGAACTGGTGCTCGGCGAGCAGCCGACCCTGCGTGCGGCGCGAATTGGCGCGTTCGACCATCATGTCGAGCGCGCGCTGGCACTTGCCAACGGTGCGCATGGCGTGATGGACGCGCCCGCCGCCGAGCCGCGCCTGCGCCACCTTGAAGCCTTCGCCGGGCAGGCCGAGCATGGCGTCAATCGGAACGCGGACCTTGTTGTAGCGGATATAGGCGTGAATGCCGTCATCGCCGGCCAGATCATCGCCCATCACCTTCACATTGCGCAGGATTTCCACCCCCGGCGTATCGGTCGGCACGATCAGCATGCTCATCCGCCCGTGCGGCGGGTTTTCCGGATTGGTCACCGCCATCACGATCAGGAACGCGGCGTAGCGGGCGTTCGACGAGAACCACTTCTCGCCCTCGATCACCCACTCCTCGCCCTCCTGCCATGCGCGGCAGACGAACTCCTTGGGATCGGCACCCGCCTGCGGTTCGGTCATCGAGAAGCATGAGACGATATCGCCGTCCATCAGCGGCTGAAGGTAGCGTGCCTTCTGCGCCTCGGTGCCGAACATCGCCAGAATCTCGGCATTGCCGGTATCGGGTGCGGCCGTGCCGAACACCGTCGGTGCCCAATAGGCGCGGCCCAGGATCTCGTTCATCAAGGCGAGCTTGACCTGACCGTAGCCCGGTCCGCCCAGATGCGGGCCGAGGTGGCAGGCCCAGAGCCCGCGCGCCTTCACTTCGGCCTGCAAGGGCGCAATCGCAGCGCGGCTTTCGCGGTTGGCAACGTCATACGGCGCGCCGTGGCCGGGGAAGCGGTAGTCGAGCGGTTCGACCTTGGTCTTCACGAAGTCCAGCATCCAGTCGAGCTGGGCCTGGAAAGCGGTGTCTGTCTGGAATTGCCACATACGCTCGCGTCTCCTCAGCCGGCCTTGCGGGCCAGCACTTCGGCACGGGCGAAAGCCGCGCGCACCAGCTTGTCGAAAAAGCGCCCGGTCTCGGGCGGAAGGATCCCGGCGCTGCTCTGCGCCACCTTGTATTCAAGGATGCAGCCGCTCTTGTAGGCGGCGAGCACGCAGTAATAGTCGAAACAGGCAAGGTCGCGCCCCGTGCCGGCGGCGTAATAGCGCGCGAGTTCCTGCCGCGTCGGGAAGTTCTCGGCGGCATAGAGCACCGCCTCGCCGATCACCTCGGGGTGGTCCTCATCGCGCAGCCGCCCGGTGAACCAGGCAAGATCGATCAGCGGATCGCCGATCGTCGAAAGCTCCCAGTCGATCAGCGCAGTGAGCCGGGCCGGGCGATCGAACGCGAACAGCGCGTTGGGCGTGCCGACATCGCCGTGGATGATCCCGGCGCGGAAATCGTCCGGAATGTTCGCGCGCAGCCAGTCACGCGCATAGGCAAAGCCCGGCAGCTCGCGCCACTCGGACCCATAGCGTTCGGGGTAGGAGCGGATCTGGCCTTCCCAGCGGTCGACTTGCCGTTCGAGGAAGTTGTCCGGCTTGCCGAAGTCTTCGAGGCCGACTGCCTTGTAATCGACATTGGCGAGCGCGATCAGCCCGTCGACCATGGCATAGGCGATGCCGTATTCGCAGGGCGCGCGGTCGAACGGCGCGCGGTGATAGATGCGCTCGCCGCGCAGTTCCGCAGCCCAGCCTGCGACCCGCTCCATCACGTAGAACGGCGCGCCGATGACCTCGGGATCGGCGCAGGAACCATGGCAGGTCGGATGCGGCACCGCCGTTCCGCCTAGCGCGGTGAGCACGCGCGCTTCGCGCAGCACGCCCTTTTCCGCACCGGGCGGCGCAACCGGCGGCGGGCGGCGCAGCACCATATCCTTGCCGCCGCGATTGAGTGTGAGGATCACGTTAGAGGTGCCGCCGTGAAGCTGGGTCACGGTGAGCGGACCATCGCCCAGCGCAGTAATATGTGCATCGAGCCATGCGGTGAGCCGCGGCAGGTCGACCAGACCGGGGGCGAGGGGCGCGGTTTCGGTCATGATGCTTTGCCCTTTTCGTGGCGCTCGATCCCGGCGCGGATGGCCGAGAGCAAGGCGGTTGCCTGCTTCACCTGCGCTGCATCGAGGCAGGTCATCAGACCGGCGGCGATGTCTCCTGCGCGCCGATTGGCTTCCGCTTGGAGCGCTTGTCCCGCCGCAGAGGCGACGAGCAGGGCGGCCCGTTTGTGATCGGGGTTTGGCTCTGCAGTTATCAGCCTTGCCTCGATCAGCCGGTTGGCCGCACGCTGGATCACCTGCCGCGGATGGCCAAGCGACCGGCCGATTTGCGGCACTGTCGGAGGCTCCCGGGCTTCCACGACCGCGACGAGCACGGTGTGCTCCATGTCGCCAAGCGCCGATCCGGCACGGGCTGGAGCAAATGCGGCGCGCAGACGCCCCTGCGTCCGCGCGAGAGCGTCGATCAGCAGGGCAAGGTCTGAGTGTGATTCGGACATGGAACGTTAGTGTCAAAACGACACCATGGTGTCAAATTATCCTTTGCGCGTCACCATCGGTCGGAACAGCGACTGCGCAGATTGCCAGTCGACTCGCACCAGCCGGTGCGCAATGCGCCAGCCGTGGGGCGTCCGGACAAGCGTGTCGCTATAAGTGCCGCTGTGATCGAGGCCGATGTCGGTGTGAACGGCGAAGTAGCTGCGCGCGGTTGCCCGATCACCGTCCAGTTCGATCAGCGGGTTGGTGATATGGTGGCGCACGAAGCTCGGCTTTGGGCCGGGCGTCCCGCTGCCGCCCGCGAGCGCGGCTACGATGGCAGCCGGACCGCTCGCACGGTTGCCGGGATATTCCAGCGTGCCGTCATCGGCAAAGCAGGCGGCGAGTGCTTCGATCCGCCCGCGATCACCGTTGTAGGTGTAGCGCGCAAGGAGATCGCGGATCGCATCGCGGTCGGCTGCGGCATTGGGGGCGGGTTCAGCCATTGAAATTGAGCCGCAGGCCCGGCTCGTCCCAGCGAACCTTGATCAGCCGGCCCGAGGCCGAAAGCGTGATCCAGGCATCCTGCATTTCCTCGCCGCCGAACGCGATGTTGGTGGTGTAGCGATCATCGAAGGCGCGCTTGGTCGTCTTCCCGTCCAGCGTGATCGTCGTGATGCCGCCCTGATAGAGCGTTGCGACGCAGATATTTCCGGCCGCCGTGACCGCGAGGCTGTCGAACCCGACATGCCCCGGCGCGGTTGCGACCCATTGCGGGCGCTGCGCTTCCGCCGCGGCCTTGTAGCTGTAGAGCCGGGCCTGATGGGTGTCAGCGCAATAGATCGTGGTGCCATCGGGCGAGAGGCCCACGCCGTTGTAGGAGATCGGATGACGGTCAATCGCAGTGATCGCGGTGCCATCGGCGCTGCAGGCGAACAGCCCGCTCGCGGTGCGGATGCCGTCGTGGGTTTTGCCCAGATCGGTGAACCACAAGGTGCCGTCAGCGGCGAATACCAAGTCATTCGGCGCTTCGAGCGCGATACCGTCGCAGTTGTCGTAAAGGCGTTCGAATGTGCCGGTGGCAAGATCGACCCGCTCGATCCGCCCCTTGCAGCCCGGCCCACGCGCGTTCTGGAAGCGCGTGAGATCGAGTCCGCCGTTGTTGCAGACATAGAGCGCCCCGTCCGGGCCGATCGCCGCGCCGTTGGGGCCGCCGCCGATTTCGCAGACGACTTCCTTGCGCCCGTTCCAGCAGCGGGTGATCCGCCCGCTCGCGAGCTCGACAACGATGACCGAACCGTCGGCCATCACCACCGGGCCTTCCGGGAAAGCCAGTCCTTCGGCAACCGTCTCCATGTCATTATCCTATATTACTAGGTTATCTATGTCTTGACAGCACGCGGGCCGCTCCGCAAGCATGGATGCATGGCCGTGCCTTCACACCATCTCGTTGCGGATCCGCCGCCATTCGGCTCGCCGCCCTATCCGCCGGATATCTTCGCGGGGCAGACCGTGCTGGTCAGCGGGGGCGGCTCGGGCATGGGGCTCGCCATGGCCCGAGCCTTTGCGCAAGGCGGTGCGAGCGTCGCGGTCATGGGGCGCAATCTCGAAAACGCGCAGGCTGCTGCCGAGGGGCTGACCAAGTTGGGCGTCAAGGCCCACGGGATCAGCTGCGACGTGCGCTTGCCCGATCAGGTCGCCGCCGCGTTTGATGAGGCGGAGCGGACGCTCGGGCCGGTCAGTCTGCTGGCCAACAACGCCGGGGCCAATTTCCCGGTGCTCGCCGAGGACATTTCGGTGAATGCCTGGAATGCGGTGACCCGGATCGCGATCGATGGGACGTTTCTGTGCTCCACCGAATTTGCCCGGCGCCGGATTGCGTTGGGGCAGGGCGGGGCGATCATCAACAATTCGGCGCAGTATATCTGGACGGGGTTTCCGGGCGATGCCCATTCGGCTGCCGCCAAGACCGCGCAAGCGACGATGACCCGCAAGATGGCGCGGGACTGGGCAGCTTATGGCATCCGCGTGAACGTGATCGCCGCAGGGTTTTTCCCGCATAAAAGCTCGACAGCAGGTCGGCGCGAGGGCGGGATCGAGGATCTGCAGGCGATGATCCCGGCGGGGCGCACCGGTTCGATCCACGAGTTCGGCTGGCTTTCGGCGATGACCTGCACCCCGCTTATGGTGGGGCTGACCGGGCAGGTGATTGTTCAGGATGGCGGGGAGAGCCTGCGCCGTTCGCTGATGATGCCCGATTTCATCCCCCCGCGCGAACGCGCCGACGGCCCCTGGGGGTGGCGCTGATGAGCTGGCTTGAGGGCAAAACCGCGCGGCTGGTGGGGGAAAGTCCGGACATTGCGGCGGCCTTGACGGCGCATGGTGCCACGTTTGTGGATCATGGCGATTGCGATGTGCTGGTTCATATTGCCGCGCAGCCGCCTATAAAGCCGGCGCATGAACTGAGCCATGCCGAATGGCGCGCCGCGCTCGATAGCGGCCTCGATCAGCGCTTCCTGCTGGCAAGGGATTATGCCGCCATGCGCCGCGCTGCGGGCAAGGGCGGCGCGGTCGTCTATGTCGGTGCGCCCGAGCAGGCACTGGGCAGTGACCATGCCGCCGCGGCCGGGGCGCTGGGCAATCTGACCAAGACGCTGGGCGTCGAATGGGCGCGCGACGGCATTCGGGTGAACGCGATTCTGACGTGCGAGACGGGGGAAACCTTGGGCAATCTCGTCGCCTATCTGGTCAGCGACTATGCGGCCTATGTCACCGGTGCCGTGATGGGAGTCGGGCTTGATGACTGAGCGCGGGCGGCTCAATGGACAGGTGGCGTTCGTGACGGGCGGTGGCGGCGGGATCGGCCGGGGCATTGCGCTGCGGCTTGCCGAGGCCGGAGCGGCGGTCGCGGTGTTCGACATCATCCCGGAACGCTGCGCCGAAACCGCTGCACGGATTGCCGAACTCGGCGGGGAGGCGCTGGCCTTGCCGGGTGATGCCATGGATACCGAGGCGCTGCGCAGCGCGATTGCCTTAACCGATGCGCGCTTTGGCAGGCTCGATATTCTGGTCAACAACGTCGGCGGCGTCTCGGGCCGGCCCTTCCTCGAGCAGAGCGAGCGGAGTTGGCGGCGCCATATCGATATCAATCTCGTGTCGATGCTGGCCGCGACCCATGCCGCCGCGCCGATCATGATCCGCGGCGGGCGCGGCGGCGCGATCCTCAACGTCGCCTCGATCGAGGCAGAGCGCGCGGCGCCGAACTTTGCGGTCTACGCGGCCTGCAAGGCCGGGATGGTCAGCTTCACCAAGTCGATGGCCATCGAGCTTTCGGGCCACGGCATCCGGGTGAACTGTATTTCTCCCGACCATACGGTCACGCCGGGCAACCAGGGCAATCGCGCCGGGCCGGTCGATCCGGCCAGCTGGCGCACGCACAGTCCGGAAGAGATTGATGCCATGAACCGCCTGATTCCGCTCGGGCGCGAGGGTGTGGACAGCGAATGCGGCGATGCAGCAATTTTCCTTTGCTCATCCCAGTCAAGCTATGTAACTGGAGTGGTATTGCCTGTTGATGGCGGCACTGCCGCCGCGGGCGGCTGGGTTCGGGGCCGAAACGGCAAGTGGACGCTCAACGAAGGCCTTGCCTTCGGGTAGCGGTGTTCGGGGGATAAATCCCGCACTGGTTCATTTTACGCTTTAGTTATAAAACCAAGTTTACTACCTTGGGACTCTTGGACCCGGTTGGTTCATGAGAGGACGGGCTGATGCTGTATAGCATGGACGACGATAGCACTTCGCAGCGCATCCATGTTCCCAAGACCAGCGAGATCGTTGCCGACAAGATCCGCGCGCAGATCATCCGCGGCGAATTGAACGAGGGCGACAGCCTTCCGCCCGAGGGGCAACTCATGGACAGCCTCGGCATTTCGCGGCCGACTTTGCGTGAGGCCTTTCGCATTCTGGAGGCCGAAGGGCTGATCAGCGTGGTGCGCGGTTCGCGCACCGGGGCGAAGGTCCACAAGCCCTCGGTCGAGCTGGTCTCGCGCTATGCCGGCTATGTGCTGGAATCGCAGGGCACCACGATCGCCGATCTCTACCAGGCGCGCCTCGCGATCGAGCCATCGGTGGTGCGTTGGCTCGCGACCGACAAGGGCGCCGGGGCAACCGTCCGGCTTCGCAATCTGCTGGCCGACATGGAGCGCATGCTCGATGAGGACCGGCATGATGATTTCATCGACCACGTGGAGCATTTCCACCAGACGCTGGTTGCCTCGACCGGGCTCAAGACGCTGACGTTCATGAGCCGGATGCTGCTTAACCTCGCGGGGAAGCACCAGAGCGGCTATCAGAAGCGCCACCCCAGGACCCGCGAATTCCGCCTCAAAGCGCATCGCGCGGGGTTGCGCTCTTACCAGAAGGTCGTCGATCTGATCGAGGCCGGGCGGGTCGAAGACGCCGTGGCCCACTGGCGGCTGCATCTCCATAACGCCAATGCCACATGGACCAGCGACGGCGAAGGCCAGCGTGTGGTGGAATCACTCGGCAGCTGAAGCAGGCTAGTCCCGCACCAGCAACATTGCGCCCGCCAGCGGCCCGCCGGCTGTCGACGTCGCGCAGACCTGCGGATCGCCCTTGACCTGCCGCGCTCCGCCCCGTCCCCAGAGCTGGGTGCAGGCTTCATGCACCGCGCCATAGGCGTGAAGCCGCCCGCCCGAGAGCGCGCCCCCGCCGGTGTTGACCGGAAGTTCGCCCTCGAGCGCGATCCGCCGCCCGCCCTCGATGAAGTCCTTGGCTCCGTAGCGCTCGCAGAACCCGAAGTTTTCCAACCAGTTGAGCGTGTGATAGGTGAACCCGTCGTAGAGCTGGGCGATGTCGACATCGGCGGGCCTGAGGTCGGTGCGGCTCCACATCATCTCGGCCACCTTGGGCTGGGCCTGCGTGTCGAGTGCGTCGAGCTGGGTCCATGAATTGCGATACTGCATCGATGAGCCGATCGCCTCGATCCGCACCGGCGGATTGCGCAAGGTACGTGCCACATCCATCCGGGAGACGATGATCGCCACCGCCCCGTCGCACGGCACATCGCAATCGTAGAGCCGCAGCGGCGTCGCGATGAGCGGGGAGGCGAGGTAGTCCTCGAGCGTGATCGGCGTGCGGTAGACCGCGTTGGGATTGAGCCCGGCATTGCGGCGCTGGTTGATCGGCACTTGCGCGACCTGTTCGGGCCGGATCCCGCTCTTGTGGACATAGAGATTGAAGAACAGCGCCTGCTGGAGCGACGCGGCGTAGGTGTAATAAGGTGCATACCAGGCAAACGGACCCGACTGGCGCTCGCCTGTCTTGAGCAGCGAATTGGCAAAGGCGGTTTTGCGCGCCGTTGCTTCGTACATCGTGCGGAAAATGAGGGCATTGCGGCAGAGCCCGGCGGCAATCGCGCCGATCGCGTTGAACACCGCGCCGTACTGGCCCGGAGCTTCTCCCCCGCCGGCATACCATCCCACCTTCAATCGCAACGCATCCTGCAGCGCCGCGCAGCCGACGGCCGAAAAGCCCGAAGCGTTGGCCTGCTCGCCCGGCCAGGTGGCGATCCCGTCGATCTCGGCGCGGGTCAGCCCGGCATCGCGGATCGCGGCCATCGCGGCATCGACGGTGAGTGCCAGCGCGGATTTGGTCGCGCCGCGCGAAACCTCGGACATGCCGACGCCAGTGATCGCGGTGTTCTTTTCGGCGTAGGTGGTCATGCCGCTTGCTCCACCGGACGGAAGAAGGGGACCCACAGATCCTCGTGGTTCTCGAACCAGACCACGACCGGCATGTCGAAGCGCACCGCGTCGGGGTCGCAATGCGTGATGTTGCAAACGAGGCGCACGTCCTCCTGCTCGTCGAGGGCGACCAGCGCGAGGACATAGGGCGCAGCGAGCCCCGGTACCCAGACCTTGTGATTGACCGTGAAACTGGCGATCCGCCCCCGCCCGGAAACCGGCTCTGGCGCCACGTCGCTGCTTTCGCATTGCGGGCAGAACGGCACAGGCGGATGGACGTAGTATCCGCAGTGGCCGCAGCGGCAGATCATCAATCGGCCATGTTCGCCGCCGGTCCAGTATGCGCGGTTGTCGTTGTCGATTGCCGGCAGCGTGCGCGCAGGTGCAGGCGGCGTTTTCATACCTGATCTCCCGTCCCAGTTATCTAACTCAGTTCACGATTATCTGATTGCAGCCGGGGCGTCCATTCGTTAAATTGACGCTTCATCAACTTTTGAGTCGCGAGCGATGCGCGGCCGGTTGGCGGGAGAGCAGCGATGCAAATGGAAGACATGGTGATCATCAGCGTCGACGATCATGCGATCGAGCCGCCCGAAGCGTTCATCCGCCACTATCCCGAAGGCAAGAAAGACCGCGCGCCGCGCATCATACAGCAGGATGGCAAGGATGTCTGGCTGTGGAACGACCAGCGCTTCCCCACGATCGGGCTGAACGCGGTCGTTGGCCGACCGCGCAGCGAATATGGCATGGAGCCGACGACCTTCGATCAGCTTCGCCCGGGCACATATGATCCCAAGCTTCGGGTCGACGACATGAACGCCAATGGCGTGCTCGCCAGTCTCAATTTCCCGACGATGCCCAGCTTTGCCGGCGGGGTGTTTGTCGGCATGGCGAAAAAGGATCCAGCCGAATCGCTGCTCGCCTGCCGGGCCTGGAACGACTGGCACGTGCAGGAATGGTGCGCCAGCGCGCCGGGTCGCTTCATCCCGATGTGCCTCGTGCCGGCCTGGGATATCGACGAGACGGTGCGCGAACTGAAGCGGATGAGCGCGCTCCGCTGCCATGCGGTGTCATTCTCCGACAATCCCGCGAACATCGGCCTGCCGAGCATCCACAACGCCTATTGGGAGCCGTTCTGGCAGGCCTGCGAAGACCTCAAGATGGTGATCAACTGCCACATCGGCACCGGCGCGCGGGCGCTCCACCCCAGCAGCGAGAGCCCGATCGACGCGTGGATCACCGCAATGCCGATCTCGATTGCCAACTCGGCGGCGGACTGGACTTTCGCCAGCTTCTGGAAGCGCTATCCGGGTCTGCGCATGGCTTTGTCGGAAGGCGGGATCGGCTGGGTCCCCTATTTCCTCGAGCGGGCTGACTTCACTTACGAGCACCACCACGAGTGGACCTTCAGCGATTTCGCAGGCGAGCGTCCGTCCGATGTGTTCAAGCGGCACATCATCTCGTGCTTCATCGATGACCAGTTCGGGATCAAGAATCTCGATTACATGAACGCCGACATGGTCGCTTATGAATGCGACTATCCGCACTCGGACACTGTCTGGCCCAACGTTCCCGAATATCTCTGGGCCTCGGTCAACGGGCTCGATCCGGCGGTGATCGACAAGATCACCCACGAAAACGTCATGCGCGAATACAGCTTCGATGCCTTTGCGCTCAATGGCGGGCGAGCAAACTGCACTGTCGGCCACCTGCGCGAACTGGGCAAGGACGTCGATGTCAGCCCGCGCCACAATCTCGGAGGCCTGAAGACCGAAAGCATGGATGCGATCGGCAAGGCGCGGCGCGCGGTGACGTCGGGCGATATCGAGAAGATGTTCGCTTCGGCGTGACGGGAGTGTTTAGCATGATCCAACTTTTCCGCATCGCGCTGGCGGCAGCATGGCTGCGCCTGCTGATTGTCACGGTCCATGCCGGCCAGACGCTCGGCTGGGACAAGGCCGGGGACTTTTTCTTCGGCGATATGGCTCATCCCTGGCGCGCGCAGTTCAACACCGATTTCTTCTGCATGCTACTGCTGATCGCGATGTGGATGGTCTGGCACGCGAAATCCCGGCTGCTCGGCGTGCTGTTTGCGGTGCTCTCGATCATGGGCGGTTGCCTGTTCACGTTCGCCTATCTGCTGGTCCAGTCGTTCCGCACCAAGGGCAATACGGCTGCCGTCCTGCTCGGCCGCCACTATAGCGCGCGGGGGGATAGCCAGTGACCTGTCCGGTTTCCCGCGCGCCTGCCGATGCGCCGCCGGTTCCGGCGCATGTTCCGCCGGAGCTTGTGCTCGATACCCGCTTTGCCAACGGTCAGGTCGCGAACGACCTGCCTGATCCCTATGCACCGACCGATGTGCTGCGCGATCCCGAGTTCCCGCGGATCCACTATTACCCCTGGCCAACGAGCGGCAACCAGTGCGGGGCCTGGGTCGTCACGCGGTATGAAGACATTCGCCGGGTCTATGAAGACAATGACCTGTTCTCCACCGAAGGCGTGGCGCAGTTTCAGGCGTTAGCCGGAGAGCACTGGCCCTCGATCCCGCTAGGGATCGATCCGCCCGATCATGCCAAGTATCGCCGCTTCCTCAACCCGTGGTTCACGCCGGTCGCGATGAAGGCGATGGAGCCGCGCATCCGTGCGATCATCGGTGAAATGATCGACGAGTTTGCGGCAAGGGGCGAGGTCGATATTGCCTATGATTTTGGACGGATCTTCCCGGTCAGGGTCTTCCTCGATCTGATGGGCCTGCCGTTTTCGATGTTCGACCAGTTCCTCGAATGGGAATGGAACATCCTCCACGTACCGGACATCGCCGCCAAGGCGGCCGCCGTGCGCGGCATTCTCGCGTACCTGCGCGGCTTCATCGCCGAAAAGCAGGCCGCGCCGGACGAGACGCTCGGCAGCTATATCGCCAATGGCAAGCTGGAAGGCGAGCCGCTTACTCCGACCGAAGTGATCGGGATGACCTGGTTCCTGTGGCTGGGCGGGCTCGATACAGTGGCCTCGTCGGTAAGCCAGATGTTTCGTCGGCTCGGCATGGACCAAGCCCTTCAAGCGCGGATTCGCGACAATCCGGCGATCATTCCCACGGCGGTCGAGGAGTTTCTGCGGGTCCAGCCGCTCATCAATTCGGGCCGCAAGGTGAAACGCGATTTCACCTGGCACGGGATCGAGATCAAGGCCGGGGACTGGGTTTCGGTCTTCAACAGCTCGGGCAATTTCGATCCCGCGCAGTTCGCAAATCCTCGCACGTTCGATCCTGAACGGCAGGTAAACCGTCACTATGCGCTTTCGGGCGGCATCCACTTGTGCCTCGGCGCGCATCTCGCCCGGCGCGAGCTTCGGGTGCTACTGGACGAATGGTTCACGCGCATTCCGCAGCCCTTCCGGATCAAGCCCGGGACCGACACCACCGTCGTGCCCGGCCTCCTTTCGATCCGCAATCTCCCGATCATCTGGGACGCAGCCTGAGGATATTGCCATGAGCTTCCTGAAACACCCCGGCTGCATCTACGTTGGCGGCGAATGGCAGCCGACGCTGGTTACCGAGCCGGTGATCAATCCCGCCGACGAAAGCCTGCTGATCGAAGCGCCCGTCGGCAGCACGGCCCAAGTCGATGCTGCAATCGCCGCGGCGCGCGAGGCGTTTGATCATGGTGACTGGCCGCGTCTGCCCGTCGCTCAGCGTCAGGCGATGATGACGCGCTTCCTCGATGCGATCGATGCGCGCCGCGAAGAGATCGTGGCGATGATCGTGGCCGAGGCGGGCGCGACGCAGATGCTGGCCGGGTTCCTGCAATATGGCATCCCGATGAAGCACGCCCGCCGCACGGTGGAGCTCGCCAGCCGTCCGGCGGTCACGCCGCTTCCGGTGGAACTGACCCCCAACGCGCAGGGCACGACGACGCTCGGCACCGGGGTCGTCAGCCGAGAGCCGGTGGGTGTTGTTGCAGCAATCTCGCCCTACAATTTCCCGTTCTTCCTCAATGTTGGCAAAGTGGTTCCGGCGCTGGTGGTGGGCTGCACCGTGGTGCTCAAGCCGTCGCCCTACACGCCGATGCAGGCCCTGATCCTGGGCGAGATCGCCGACGCGGTCGGGCTGTCCAAGGGCGTGCTCAGCGTGGTCACCGGCGATATCGAGGCGAGCCGTCTGCTGACGAGCGACAAGCGCGTCGATCTGGTGCACTTTACCGGTTCGGACAAGGTCGGCGAAATGATCCAGGCACAGGGCGCGCCCACGCTCAAGCGGATCGTGATGGAACTGGGCGGCAAGTCCGCGCTGATCGTGCGCGCTGATGCCAATTTGCAGGAAGCGGCAATGGCAGCGCTCGGCGGTTTTACCATCCACTGCGGGCAGGGCTGCGCGCTCACCACGCGGCACCTCGTTCACAACTCCATCCGCCCGCAATTCGTCGAGACGCTGAAGGCGATGATCGCGCATCTCAAGATCGGCAACCCCGCTGATCCTTCGGTCAACTACGGCCCGCTGATTCGCGAAGTTGCGCGCGAGCGGACCGAGCGCTACGTCCAGATCGCGCTCGATGAAGGTGCGACACTGGTCGCGGGCGGCAAGCGGCCCGGCGGGCTGGACAATGGCTTCTACTTTGAGCCGACACTGTTCGACAGCGTGCGCAACGACAGCCGCCTCGCGCAAGAGGAAGTGTTCGGCCCGATCGGCGCGGTGATCGGCTTCGACGATGACGATGAGGCCATCGCGCTCGCCAATGCCAGCGATTTCGGCCTCTCCGGCGCGATCTGTTCGGCCGATGCGGGCAAGGCCTACGAGATGGCGCTGCGCATCCGCACCGGCAGCGTGGCGATCAACGGCGGCGGCGGCACGATGCTCTCCGATGCGCCGTTCGGCGGGATCAAACGCTCGGGCTATGGCCGCGAATACGGCGAGGATGGCCTCAACGAATTCACTTATCAGAAAGTCATCAGCTTCCACGCTGCGTGAGAGGACAGGGCATGACCAAGGTAATGCAGGGCGTGCGCGTCCTTGAAGTGGCGCAGTTCACATTCGTCCCGGCGGCGGGCGCGGTGCTGACGGACTGGGGCGCCGATGTGATCAAGATCGAGCACCCGGTGCGCGGCGATGCCCAGCGCGGCATCAAGGAACTGCAGCGCCTTGCGGTCAATCCGCAGCGCTCGTCGCTGATGCAGCATCCCAATCGCGGCAAGCGCAGTGTGGGCATTGATATCTCGACCGCCGAAGGGCGCGAACTTCTCTATGAGATTGCAAAGACCTGCGACGTGTTCCTGACCAACTATCTGCCTTCCGCACGGCAGAAGCTGGGCATCGATCTGGAGCATATCCGCGCCGCCAATCCCGATATCATCTATGTGCGCGGCTCGGCCTTTGGCGAAAAAGGCCCCGAGCGCGACAAGGGCGGGTTCGATTCGACCGCCTACTGGGCACGCGGCGGGTCCTCGATCCTCGTCACGCCGAAGGAACTGGATGGCCCGCTTCTGCAGCCGGGCCCGGCTTATGGCGATACGATCGGCGGCATGAACATTGCCGGCGGGATCGCCGCCGCGCTGTTCCACCGCGAACGGACCGGCGAGCCGACCGAAGTCGACGTCTCGCTCCTTTCTTCGGGCATCTGGGCGACGGCCTGCAGCATCGATGTGTGCATGGAGCTCAAGACCAACCCCTTCGTCAATGCGCTGCCGGGTCAGGATGTCGTCGGCACCAACCCGTTCATGGGCGTATTCAAGACCTCGGACGGCGGGTTCATCAACCTGACGGTGCTCTCGCCGTCGCAGCTCATCGAGGATACCTTCACCCATCTCGGCATTCCCGAATGCGCCGCCGATCCGCGCTTTTCGACCATCGAGAAGCTGTGGGAGAATTCGATGGCGGCCTATCAGGAAGTGAAGAAGGCCATGGCGTCGCAGCCTTTTGCCTATTGGCAGGAACGGCTGAAGACGATGAAGGGGCAATGGGCGGCCTACCAATCCCCCGCCGATATCGAGCATGACGAGCAGGTTCAGGCCAACGGCTTCATTTTCGAGGTCGAGAGCGCAGATGGCGGTCCGCCGATCAAGCTCGTTTCCAATCCGGTGCAGTTCGACAGGCAGCCCGCCAGCAACACCCGCGCGCCCGAAGCTTCGGAGCATACCGAGCTGTTCCTGATGGAGCTGGGGCTCGAATGGGACCGGATCGAGGCGCTCAAGGGCAAGGGGGCCATTGCCTGACAACAGGCTTTGGTCGATGAAACGGGGGATGTCCGCCGTTCCATCAGACCTCTTGAGCGAGGAGGCGTTTTCGCCGCTGTCCGGCTCGCCGCTGGTGCTGCTCGCGCCCGGCGAACGTGTGCCGACAGGCGCGGTCGCTGTGCTGGTCGACCGGGATGGGCACCTGCCCGACGTGGATGCTGCCGCGTACGATGCGCTGGTGACGACGCGGGCTGGTGCTCCAATGCCGTGGGTGAGCGTTGCGCCGGGGAGGCTTGGCGCACAATTGGGGGCCGTGCAGGCCATGGCTGCCCGTGCTCCTATTGCCACCGCCCTGCTCGCACGCGTGGTGCGGCACGGGGAAGGACTGGCCTTCGATACCGCGCTCGAACTCGAATCGCTGGCCTATTCGGCTCTGCTGGGCGGCGATGAGTTCGCCCGCTGGATGGCCGCAAGGCCTGCGCCGGATGCCGGCGTTCAGGCCGCTGATCCCGTGCGCTATGCGCGCGACGAGGAGCATGTCACCCTCACGCTGGCGTCTCCCGGCAACCGCAACGCCATGACCGCGGCGATGCGCGATGCGCTCTATGAGGCGCTGGTCAATGTGCTGGAAGACCCAAGCTCGCCGGACCTGACACTGCAGGCCGAGGGAAAGTGCTTCTCGACCGGCGGTTCGCTGGCCGAATTCGGCACGGCGCGCGATCTGGCGCGGGCGCATGTCATCCGCACCCAGCACAGCGCTGCGCGGGTGCTGCACCGGCTCGGCTCGCGCGCCACCGCGCGGCTGCATGGGGCCTGCATCGGTTCGGGGATCGAGGTTCCCGCCGCGGCGGCGCACCGGATCGCGGCGGCGGATCTTGTTGTGCAATTGCCCGAACTTGGCATGGGCCTGATTCCGGGGGCGGGGGGCACGGTGACGCTGGTCCGCGCAATCGGGCGGCAGCGGCTGCTCTGGCTGGCGCTGGGTGCCTTCCGGATCGGCGCTGCACAGGCGCTGGACTGGGGCCTGATCCATGCGATCGAACCGTGAGCGCGGCACTGGAGGCGATCGTGGAGGAGCGCCTTGCGGGCCTCGACTGGCGTGCAGAAGATCTCCTTGTCCGCGACGCGCCGGGCGGCCTGGATCAGCCCTGCCTCTCCTCGGCCAACCGCCATTGCCGTCTGCTGCAAGCGCAGGATGGCTGGGCCGCGCTCAATCTCGCACGCGAGGAGGATCGGGACACGGTTCCAGCGCTCTGCGGCCATGAAGGGGAGCCATGGGCTGCACTGGCCGAACTGGCGAAGGAGATTGGCGCGGCAAGCTTTCGCGACCGCGCGGCCGAACTTCAGTTGCCGGTGGCAGTGCTTGGCGAAGCGGCGCCACAAGCCCTGCCGACACCCGATCTGCTTCGCGTTCCGCGCCGGGTGGTCGATCTGTCGGCGCTGTGGGCCGGGCCGCTCTGCGCCGGGCTGCTCGCGCGCGCCGGGGCCGAAGTGGTGCGGATCGAGAGCATCGGTCGGCCCGATCCAACCCCGCAGACTTCGCCGCTGCTCGATGCGCGGATCAATGCGAGCAAGTCCCGCGTCGCGCTGGATTTGCGAGAAGCAGAGGGCAGGGCTGCGCTCCGCAAACTGATCGAAGAGGCCGATGTTCTGGTCACCAGTGCCCGCCCGGCAGCGCTTGCCCGGTTGGGGCTGGTTCCGGCGGATTGGCCGGACCTGACCTGGGTCGCGATCACCGCGCACGGCTTTGCCGGTCCCGGCGCACAGCGGGTTGGCTTCGGCGATGATTGCGCTGTGGCGGGCGGACTGGTCCGCTGGGAGCGAGGCGAACCGCGCTTTCTGGGTGACGCGATCGCCGATCCGCTGACTGGGCTGGAAGCAGCGCGCGCGGTCTTTTCGGGGCAATGCGGGCTGATCGATATGGCGATGGCCCGCGTGGCCGCCGCCTATGCGGGGCGGCTGGCGTGAGCCTGATCCTGAGGCAAGTGCGGCCATGGGGCGGGGCGCTTACCGATATCCGGATTTCTGACGGCCGAATTGCTGATATCGGCCTCGATCAACCACGTGCCGCGATGGAGATCGACTGCGCGGGTGACACGCTGCTCCCGGGGCTGCACGATCATCATCTGCACATTCTGGCGCTCGCGGCCCGGCGGCAGTCGGTTGATCTCGCCGGGCTCACGACCGAGGCTGCGGTGCGTGCCGCTCTCGTCGCTGCCCGTCCCGGCCCGTGGCTGCGCGCAGTCGGCTATGACGAGCGCGCTGCCGGTCTGCCTGATACAGCGCTTCTCGACCGCTGGGTCCCGGATCGCCCGGTCCGTTTGCAGGACCGGACGGGCGCCTTGTGGGTGCTCAATTCCGCTGCGCTCGCCGCGCTTGGCACCAGCGATTGGCCACCGGGCGCCGAGCGCGACGCCGGCGGGCACCTGACCGGACAGTTTTGGCGCGAGGATCGCTGGCTCGCCCGCGCCCTGCCGCGCAGCTTGCCCGACCTCGGAGCGATGGGCGGCGAGCTTGCTGCATTCGGGCTGACCGGACTGACCGATGCCGGCGCGCACAATGGTCCCGATGAAGCGCGGCTCTTGGCTGGTGCCGTGCCGCAGCGCCTGATCCTGATGGGTAGCGAAGCGCTGGGGCCGGGCGAGGGCTATGCGCTCGGCGCGCTCAAGCTGCTGATCGACGAGCGTGATCCGCCCGAGATCACCGCGTTGGCGGCACGGATCGGGGAAGGCCGCCGGCAGCAGCGGGCCGTCGCCGCGCATTGCGTGACCGAAGCCGAACTCGCGCTGTTCCTCGCCGCGCTGGAGGCTGCCGGTGGCGCGCGGCCGGGTGACCGGATCGAGCATGGCGGGCTCATTCCGGAAACGTTCGTGCCGGTCATTGCCGCCGCCGGGCTGACCGTTGTGACCAATCCGGCATTCATCCATGATCGCGGGGATCGCTATCTCGAAGCGGTCGCAGCCGCGCAGCACGGCGATCTCTACCCTGCCGCGCGGCTGGCGCGCGCCGGCATTGCGCTGCTCGGCGGTTCGGATGCGCCTTACGCCGCTGCCGATCCCTGGCTGGCGATGCGCAGCGCGCGGGATCGCCGGACAGCGCGCGGTGTGCCGCTGGGGCCGGACGAGCGGCTCGAGCCGCTCGCTGCGCTGCGCCTCTATTGTGGCGGCGCGATTGCCCCCGGCGCGCCTGCCGACCTGATCCTTTGCGAGGGCGCGATGGCCGATGTGCTGGCTGATCTCACGGCCGACCGGCTCCGCATGTCAATCGTCGGCGGCAAGATCGCCTTCAATCGCGATGAAGCAGCATCGCCCCGGCGATGAACCCGCCGCCCATGGCGCAGACTCCGGTTTTCGCACCTGCCACTTGCCGCGCACCAGCATCGCCCCACAATTGCAGGCAGGTTTCATGCAGCAGGCCGAAGCCGTGGAGCCGCCCGCCCGACATCTGCCCGCCGCCGGTGTTGACCGGAAAACGGCCACCGGGCCCGATCTGGCCCTCGGCAATGAAGTCCTTGGCCTCGCCGTGGCCGCAAAACCCCAGCGCTTCGAGCCACAGCGGCACGAAGATCGAGAAGCCGTCGTAAAGCCCCAGCACATCGACATCGCCGGGCTTGAAGGCGGTGCGCGACCACAAGTCGATCGCCGCATCGTGCGCGCCCATCGTGGTGAGATCTGCGCGCTGGTCCCAGGTCTCCTGCGAGCGCAGGGCCGAACCCAGCGCCTCGATCCGCAGCGGCGGCATGCGGCAGTCCTGCGCGGCATCGGCGGCGGAGACGATCACCACCGCCGCGCCGTCGATCGGAATGTCGCAATCGAACAGGCCCAGCGGGGTCGAGATCATCCGCGCGGCGAGGTAGTCGTCCATGGTCAGAGGCTTCTGCATCACCGCGGCCGGGTTCATCTGCGCGAACTGCCGTTCCCCCAGCGCGACCATGCCGAGGTGCTCGCGCGTCATCCCGAATTCGTGGAAGTAGCGCGTGGCCATCCATCCGGCCCAGTTGGCGGCCGACATCGCGCCGACGGGTACCAGCCAGCTGAGCCAGCCGCCGATCTCGGCCCGGCCTGCGCCGGGAATGCTGGCGCGGCGTCCGGCGCTTTGCGACGAGCTTTCGGTCAGCGCGCGAAAGCACAGCACATGGCGGGCCTGCCCGGTCATCACCGCCATCGCGGCGACCATGATCGGGGCCATCTGTGCCGGTCCATCGGGCACCGCCGCGTGCCAGCATGTCTGCAAGCCTAATGCATTGCGCACTTCGCCTGTGCCGAGCGGCGACATGCCGGGGGAATTGTCTGCCTTGCCCGGATAGGTACAGATCCCGTCGATATCCGCGAGCGTCAGCCCGGCACGGGCCAGCGCGCGGTCGGCTGCATCGGCCAGATGAAGCATGGCCGGCCGACCGGTGTTACGGCCGATGTCGGACATGCCGGTGCCGGTGATCGCGGCCTTCATGCTGCCGCTCCTTCGAGCGGTGTCCACAGCGGCAGCCAGACTTCGCCGCTGGGCTCGAACGCGATGTGCATGCGCTGTCCGATCATGACCGCCTCGGGCGCGCAGCCGGTGACCGGTGCTGTCACGCGGACGCCCGGCGCATCGTCTACATCGACAACCGCGATTGCGAAGGGCACCGCCATGTCCGGGAGCCAGGGCTGGTGATTGACCGTGTAGCTATAGACAGTGCCCGACCCCGCCACCTCACGCGGGCTCACATCGCGCGACTGGCAGGCCGGGCAGATCACTTGCGGCGGGTGGATTGCCTTGTCGCATGCGCCGCAAAACGCGATCATCAGTTTGCTCTGCGCGCCGCCGGTCCAGAAGGCTGTGTTCTCTGGGGTCAATTCGGGCAAGGGGCGCACATGGCTCTCCATTTGGGGTTGTAACCTGTATAACTAGGTTTACCATTATAGGGAAACTGAAAGAGCACACCAATGACCAACCAAGTCGCCGATCCTTATGCCTTCAAGCCCGAAGATGATGGCTATCACGCGCTGTCGGACGACCCATACGAGACCGAGACCAACTGGTGGTCGTGGAACGTGCCCGAACGCAAGATCGGCGGCTGGATCCACACGCCCTACTATCCCAATCGCAAGACGGTGACCTGGCGGATTTTCGTGTGGGATGCGCGCGGCTATGATCCGGCGCGGATGGCCTATTACCGCAAGGTTGAGGAAGCGCCGATGCCGGACAATCCGGACTTGCGCCACATCACCTTCCCGGCCGGCGGCTACAGCCTCAAGATGCTCGAACCGGGTATGAAGTATCACCTGCACTATGCTGATCCAGATCGTGATTTCGGGCTAGACTTCGTGTTTGCCGGTGCGCATCCGCCACGCCGGTTCGAGCCGGGCGAGCCGCCGTTCATCCATACCCCGCACTACGATCAACTCGGCAAGGTCGAAGGGACGCTGCGGCTCGATGGCGAGGATATCCGGCTCGATTGCTGGTCGGTGCGCGACCGCACCTGGGGTCCGCGCGGTGGCCCCTATGCGCAGAGCAAGAAGCAGAGCTATGCGAACGACCTTGAGCGCGTCCGCGAGCCCGGCGGGCCGCGCTGGCGCGAAATCGAGCGCGAGCGGGGGCGCGGGCGCATCCAGTACATCTTTGGCCATGCCGATGGGGACAGCGGGTTCCTTGGTTTCGTGCGCCCGCAGGATGGCACGGCCGAAGGCTGGAGCCCGATGAACGGCGGTTACCTGCTGCGGGACGGGGTCTACGGTAATCTCGACGGAACGAAGTGCCGCATGCGTTCGTTCCGCAATCCGGAGACGGGCTGGTGCAGCCACATGCAGGTCGAACTGACCGATGATCTGGGCCGAACCATGGCGGCTGAAGGCACGGCGGTCAGCCGGATGAGCGAGGCGGGCTATGGCACCAACCAGCTGATGCGCTGGGATTTCGACGGCAAGATTGGCTGGGGTGAGGATCAGGATGTGTGGAATCCCAAACACTTCCAGCGCATGCTTCATGCGCTGCGAGCAGTGCGCTAGTCCTGCTGCCGCGCGCCTTCTGGCACGCCCTCTTCCGCCGCGCGCAGTTCGACCAGATCGACGCTGACATCGCGCGGCAAGGAGAGTATCGAGACCAGCCCGCGCGCCATCGATTGCGGGCTGGCCGGGGCGCCGGACATCGCCGCATGGCCGGTCTGGACGATCTTGGCGAAGAACTTCTTGCGGGTTTCCTCGGACCAGCTTTCCCCGCCGCTCCCGCCTGATACCGAGCCCGAACGCAAGACGCTGATGCGGATGCCCTCGCTGCGCAGTTCCTCGCGCAGCCCCTCCGACAGCACCTCGACCGCGGCCTTGGTGGCGGCGTAGAGCGCCAGCATGGGGAAGGGATGGCGCACGCTTTCGCTGGATATGTTGACGATCTGCCCGCGCGTGCGCCGCAAGTGCGGGATCGCGGCACGGCTCGCCCAGGCGAGGCCCAGTACGTTGACATCGAGGTGGCTGCGGATCAGCGCGTCGCTGCCCTCCTCGAACGCGAAGGGGTGATAGATCGCGGCATTGTTGACCAGCACGTCGATCTGTCCGAACCGGGCAGCTGCCGCATCGATTGCGCATCGCACCGCGTCCGGATCGGTCACATCGCAGGCGAAAGTGGCCACAGCTTCGCCGAACGCTTCAGCAAGGCTTTCGAGTTCGGGGGAGGGCCGCGCCAGTGCGGCGACTTTCATGCCAGAGCCGACCAGTGCTGCGACAAAGTGCCGGCCCATGCCTTTCGAAGCGCCGGTAACAACGGCGACCTTGTCCTTGAGCGGTTCCAACCTGCTTCTCCCTGCAAACCTTCAGGATTGACGATACGTCAATTTCTTGCGCGAGGGCAAGTTTTCGTCGATGAGGCTTGCGATGACCCAAGCGGCCGAAATCACCCCTGCCAAGCCGGTCCGTGCCCGTGCGGCGCGCTACAACCACTATGGCCAGAAGATCGGCTCAAAAGGCGAGAGGACGCGCCAGACGCTGATCGACGTGACGGTCGACCTCCTTGAAACGCACGGTCTTCGCGATGTTTCTGTGGCTGATGTGGCGCGCGTGGCCAAAACGTCACCGGCGACGTTCTATGTCTATTTTCGCGGGGTGCCAGAAGTGGTGCTCGCCGCTCTGGCCAATGCGCCGCTGACCTCGCCTGAAATCGATGACTTGCTGGCGCGCGATTGGCAGCAGCCGGGCAGCCGCCCCTTTGCCCGCGCGCTGGTCGATGCCTACTGCGAACTGTGGAACCGCAACCGCACGATTTTCCGGGTGCGCAACATGGCGGCAGAGGAAGGCGATGAGCGGTTCTATCGTGCCCGAATGGAGGCAGCGCTGCCGATCATGACCGGGCTCACTCCCCTGATCGTAAAGGCACAGGCTGCCGGGCTCGTGCCTGCCGAGCTCAAGCCGCGATCGTGCGGCGGTACCATCCTGATGATGCTTGAACGCCTTGCCGCCGTCGGGCCGATGGCCCGCGAGGACGATGACATTTCCTACGATGCGCTGCGGGCTGCGGCGGCCCACACTGTCGCCATGATGCTTGGCGCGCGCGATTAGCCTGCCGCAGCGTCGGCGAGCATCTGCTCCATATTGAGCACGCCGGTATAGAGCCCGCCGGAAAGGCCGGCATCGACCGGCAGGCATGCCCCGCTGATGAAGCTGGCGGCATCGCTGCACAGCAGGATCAGCGGGAGGGCCTGCTCGAGCGGGGAGGAAGGGCGCCCCTTGGCCTTGGAAAACGCGCCGAGGACGGCATCACCCGCAATCTTGCGAAACTCGCCCAGCATCGGCGTGTCGATCGGGCTCGGCATCGTGCAATTGATGCGGATATTGCGCGCCATCAGGCCCGGGCCGAGCTGCTGGGTCCAGGTGTTGATTGCTTCCTTGGACAGGCCATAGGAATCGCCGGCGCGCTCCGCATTGGCGGTGTACCACGCGCGCGCTTCGGCGAAATCGGTCAGGTCCATGAATTCCTTCAGCAGCTCCTGCCGCATGAGATAGCGCATGCCCGCGAGCGAGGAGACCGTGACAATCGCGCCGCCCTGGCGGATGTGCGGCAGCCATGTCTCGGTCCAGAGCCGGATACCAAGGAAATTGACCGTGATGACGTCTTCGCCGGGGAAAGTCTGAGGCAGGCCGGAAACGTTGAAAAGGCAATCAACCTCGCCGCCGATGCTGGTCACGCCGGCCGCGATCGAAGCCGGATCCTTGAGATCGACCGTGGTGAAGGAGGCGAGCCCTTCGACCGGCGAGAGCCGGATATCCGCGCCGTGCACTTGCGCACCCAGCGCGACGAGCTGGCGGGCGCAAGCCTCGCCCGTGCCGGAATAGCACCCCATCACCACAACGCGCTTGCCGGCGTAGCCCAGGATATCGGTGGCCATCTGTCTCTCCCGCAGAATGTTCTCGCCCGAGTGAATACTCCGGTGCACGGCAGCGCTCAATGCTAAAACTGACGTTTCTTCAATTTTAGCTAGGGGCAGTTGATGCTCAGCCGCGCATCACCCAGCCGCCGTCGATATTGATGACCTGCCCGGTTATCCACCGACCGGCTTCGGATACCAGAAGAAGCAAGGTGCCGCAGAGCGCATCGGGCGTATCGCGCCCTTGGATCGGGGTGCGCGCCTCGACATACTGGACCAGTGGGCTGTCGTCTGGCGTAAGCGCAAGGCCCGCGTCGGTCTTGGTCATGCCCGGTCCGATCGCGTTGACGCGAATGCCCTGGCGGCCAAGTTCGGTCGCGAGCGTGGTGGTCACGCCGTGAAGCGCGATCTTCGTCACGCCGTAGAACGACTGCGCCGGATAGGCCCCGGCGGAGACCTGATTGACGATCGCGCCGCCCCCGCGCTCGGCCATGAAGTGGGCCACCACTTGCGCGCAGTTGATCGCGCCCCAGACGTTCACCGCCATGCCCTTGTCGAAGCGCGCGCGGTCGGTTTGAATCAGCGGCTTGTCGACAATCTCGACCATCAGCGCGGCATTGTTCACCAGAATGTCGATCCCGCCGAACACGGCCTTGGCCTTGTCGGCCATTGCGGTGACGGATGCGGTATCGGTGATGTCAACCTGCACAGCCAGCGACTTGCCGCCTGCTGCCGTGATCTCGTCGGCCACGGTCTGCGCGCCCTCGCCGTTGAGGTCTGCGACTACGACCGCCGCTCCGGCATTCGCGAGCGCAACCGCGTAGGCCCGGCCAATCGAGTTACCGCGCCCTCCTGCGCCGGTGACAATGGCCACCTTGCCCTCGAGCCTGAAATTGTCGTTGCTGAAATCCGCCATGTCGCGTTCCTCTTAACCGCCGAAGATCGGCGCGCCGACACCGATGGTGACGGTCTTGTAGTGCAGAAATTCGTCGATCCCGGCCTTGCCGCCTTCCTTGCCGAAGCCGGAAATGCCCACGCCGCCGAACGGCGTGTGCGAATTGATCTGGAACCCGCCGTTCACATAGACGCCGCCGGCATGGAGCCGCTCGGCAATGCGGTGGACCCGCTGCAGGTCGTTCGACTGGATATAGGCGGCAAGGCCGTATTCGCTGTTGTTGGCGATGGCGATGGCCTCTTCCTCGGTATGGAACTTGAGGATCGCGACGGCGGGGCCGAAGATCTCGACTTGCGCGATTTCGTGATCGGGATCGACATCGACCATGATCGTCGGCTCGATGAAGTTGCCGCTGGCAAGCTCGCCCCCGGCGCGCTTGCCGCCCATCAGGAACTTGCAGGCGTTGTCGGCGGTAGCCCGGTCGAACATGCCGGTGATCCGCTCGACGGCTGCCTTGTTGATCACCGGGCCGACCATGACGCCGGGGTCCATCGGATTGCCGACTTTGAACTGCTTCGCGATGGCGACCATCCGCTCCACGAATTCGTCGTAGACATCGGCGTGGACCACCTGGCGCGTGGGCAGCGCGCAGCCCTGCCCGGCGAGGCAGCCGATCGTCCAGAACACCGCGCGCTCGGCAGCGGCCTGCAGATCGCAATCGGGGAAGACGAGGCTGGCCGACTTGCCGCCAAGCTCCATGACCGTCGGCTTGATCTGCTCTGCCGCGGCCGCGAGGATCTTGCGCGCGGTGATCGGCCCGCCGGTGAAGCTGATCTTGCGCACCTTGGGGTGGCGCACGATGGTATCGCCCGCTTCGCCCGTGCCCGGCAGGATCGAGAGCACTCCGTCCGGAATGCCCGCTTCCACGCAGCACTGCGCAAAGAGTTCGGGTGCGAACGGCGTGATCTCCGCCGGCTTGACGATCACGCAGTTGCCCGCCGCCAGCGCCGGGGCCACTTTCATGCCGAGGCCGATCAGCGGTCCGTTCCAGGTGTTGATGATCCCCACGATCCCGATGGGTTCGGGCACCGAATAGGAAAACTCGCCGCGCGTATCGAACGTGCTGAGGAGATCGCCAGTCAGCTTGTCGCACCAGCCGGCGTAGTAGCGCACCCAGGCGGCCGCGGTTTCGACCCCGCGTTCGCCCTGCATCAGCGGCGTGCCGCCATCGAGCGCGGCCATTTCGGCAAACTCGGTCTTCTTTGCGATCATCAGATCGGAAAGTCGGGTCAGCATGGCCCCGCGCGCTTCGGGGGAGGTGCGGCGCCAGCCCTCGCGGGCGGCTTCCGCTCTTGCGACGGCGGCGTCGATCTCGGCGGGCCCGGCAAGCGGGATTTCGGCAAGCGCGTCGCCGCTCACCGGGTGGATATGGGTGCGGCTGCCGCCCGAGCCGCTGGTGCGCTGCTCGTGGCCAAGGTGGAGGTGGACGGTGGGAATGGCTGTGCTCACGGCGGGGTCTCCGGCTGGGATCGGGTTATTAGGGAAGCGCGAGGGTCAGGCCGCCGTCTGCACCGGGACGCATCACCGGGCTCCACACGATTTCCCAGCCATTGCCTTCGGGATCGGTGAAATAGCCCGAATAGAGCCCGCCATCGCGGTCGCGTACCGGGCTGGTCAGGGCGGCGCCTGCGGCAAGGGCACGAGCTATCTGGCTGTCGACATCGGCCTTGGACTCGACAAAGACTGCGTTGATCGCGCGGGCAGTGGCCGACACATCGATCCCGCTTTCCTTGGCGAGATAGTCACGGGGAAGGAACACGATCACCGCCGTCCCGGCGCGCAGCATCACGCTGCCCGGCATGTCTGGCCCCAAGGTCTTCCAGCCAAGCGCGTCGATGTAGAACGCGCGCAGCGCCGCCACATCGGCGGCGGGCACCATGTGCATGTGCAAGGCCTGATCCATCATGCTGTCTCCCATTCCAGCTCGAGCGCCTCGAGCGCCTGAACCGATCCACCGCGAAAACGCAGCGTCTGATCATCTGCCGTTTGGAAATGGCCGATCTTGCGCGCCCAGGTCTCGTAGAAGATCGTCATCTCGAGGCGGGCGAGGTGGATGCCGAGGCAGGTATGGATACCCGACCCGAACCCGGCATGGCGGCAAGTCGGCCGGTCGAGCCGCACCTCTGCCGGGCATTCGGTGAGCTTTTCATCCCAGCCGACCATGTGCAGCGGCACCAGCACGGAATCGCCGGCGTAGACTTTCACGCCGGCGATTTCGGTGTCCTGCACGATGTAGCGAGGGGTCGAGACGAAGGTGTAGCGGCGCATCAATTCATCGATGATCGCCGGGATCGCCGCGGGATCCTCGATCATCCGGGTGCGCAGTGCGTCGTCCTGCGCGAGGTGGCGCATGCCGAAGGTCAGCGCGTTGACCACAGTATCAAGCCCGGCAAGAAACATCAGGAAACCGATCGAGATCAGTTCGTCCTGCGCCAGCTTGCGGCCTTCGAAATCGGTTTGGATCAGAGTCGAGACGAGGTCGTCCTTCGGCTCGGCGCGGCGCGCCTCGATCAGCTGGCTCAAGGTGCCGAGGATCTGCATCGACAGCGCCATGCGGAGCTCGTCGGAGATTGCGGTGCTGAAATATTCGACCACGATCGCACGGAACGTGTCGAACTGATCGAGCGGAAAACCGAACAGCTCCATGAACACCGAGACGGGAAACCGCGACCCCAGTGCGTCGACGAATTCGCACGATCCCTTGGCAGCAACCTCGTCGATCAAGCGTTCGGCCCAGTCGCGGATGCGCGGTTCGAGCGGTTCGATCGCCTTGCTCTCGAAGAACGGGCGCAGCAGCTGGCGATAGGGGCGGTGTTCGGGAGGATCGAGCGATTCCGGGATCATCCGGGGCTGGTGCGGATTAGGCGGGATCGAGAGGAACTTGCTCGAGAACCGGTCCGGATGGCGCAAAACGTCGATCGCGGCATCGGCGCTGGTCACGACCCAGTGCCCGCCATGCGCAGGGGTCCAGAACACCGGCGGAGCGTTCTGCTTGAGGTCCCAGTAGGCGGCGTGGACATCGGCTGCAATTGCCGGGTCACTGACATAGTCGAACGCAAAAACGGGTTCGCGCAGCCGCTCAGTCGCGGTAGTCGCCATCGAGTCGCACTCCCACTTCGTTATATCCTTGCCTCTAAGTAAACGGCGGTTTACATAGCATGTCAATGCCTGAATCTGCGTTAGAACCAGCTCTGCGTCCCCAGCGCGATGCCCAGCGTACCCGCGCCGCGATCCTTGCCGCCGCGCAGGATGCCTTTTCGATCCGGGGCTATTCGGATACCGGCGTCCGCGAAATCACCGCTGCCGCCGGGGTCAATCCCGCGCTGGTCAGCCGCTACTTCGGCTCCAAGGAAAAGCTCTACGAAGCAGCGCTCTCCGATCTGCTGCGCGCGGGGATCATCACCGAACTTCCGAAGGAAAACTTCGGCGTGGCGGTGGTCGATCTGCTCACCGCCAGCCAGGGCCCGCAGCGCAACCCCTTGCCGATGATGATGCTGGCAAGCGCCGATCCCACGGCCCGCGCCATTTCAGACCGGCTGCTGAAGGAGCTGTTCGTCGAACCTCTGGCCCGCTGGTACGGCCCCGAACGCGGCGCCGGGAAGGCGGCCTGCTTTTCGGCACTGGCTTCGGGGCTGACGCTGTACCGCGAGCTCTATCCGCTCGGCGCTTTCGGCGCGGAGATGTCCGCCGAAACCCGCAAATGGCTTGCCGCAGCCTTCCAGGCGCTGATCGATTGAGGTATCGATAAAGAGTTATTGCACTAGGTGAGATATCTCGGCACAATCAGGCCATGGGATGTCTGGATGGAAAGACCGCGCTCGTCACGGGTGGCGCAAGGGGAATCGGGGCGGCGATCGTGTGCCGGCTGGTGGCGGAAGGCGCACAAGTGGCGTTTGTCTGGCACGGCGCGGAGGACGCGGCGGAAGCGCTGGTCGAAGAGGTCGCGGCGGCCGGGGGCAGGGCATTTGCTATCCGGGCGGACGTTTCCGACAGTGCTTCGATCGCAGCGATGTTCGCTGCCTGCGACGCGGCATTCGGGCCGGCACCCAATCTCGATATTCTGGTCAACAACGCTGGCGTGGGCAGCGACGGGGAGGACGCGAGCCTCAAGAGCGGTTCGGAGGAACTGTTTGACCGGATGATGGCGGTCAATGCCAAAGGGCCCTATCTCGTCACGCAGGCCGCGTTACCACGGCTGCGCGATCATGGCCGGGTGATCAACATCGGCTCGATTTCCGGCAAGGTTGCCCAGCATTTCGCAGCGGGTTACGCGATGGGCAAGCGTGCCTTGCAGAGCCTGACCTTCTCCACGGCGGTCGCAGTCGCCAAGCGCGGTATCACCTGCAATCTCGTTGCGCCGGGCGCGGTGGCGACCGACTTCATCGCCAAGCTGCGCGAGCGTCCCGGGTTCGACGAAGCAAACGCCAAGACCACGCCGATGGGCCGCATGGGTCAGCCCGACGATATCGCCGGTGCGGTCCTGATGCTGTGCCGCGAGGAAGCACGCTGGGTGACCGGCAACGTGATCGAGGCAGCGGGAGGGCTCGCGATCTGATGGCACTGATGACCGAAAAGCTGCGCGCGATCATGGCCCTCGATCCGCAGCGCGCCGAGATCGATTTCGAGGGAATCGATTATACCTGGGGCGATCTTTCCCGCGTGGTGGAAGCCATCGAGGCCGCACTCGGCGGGATGGGCCTTCCGGCGGAAGCGCGCGTCGGCATTATGCTGCGCAATCGGCCCGGCCATATCGCCGCGATCCTCGCGGTGCTGGCGACGGATCGTTGCCTCGTCTCGCTCAATCCGATCCTGCCCGATGCGCGGCTCCATGCTGATATCGAGGGGCTGGGCCTGCCTGCGATCATTGCTGATGAAAGCGATCTCGCACGGCCCGGGATGACCGATGCCTTGCACCGTGCAGGCAGCGCGGTCATCGCCATCGGTGCGCGGATGGAAGGCGTGCGTCTGCAGCCCGGGCATGAAACGCCGCGCTGCACAGTCCTGACTTCACCTGGCGTGGCGATCGAAATGCTGACCAGCGGCACCACAGGCGCGCCCAAGCGCGTGCCGCTCACCCGCGCATCGTTTGACGCGAGTTTCGCCGGCTTCACCCGCTACGAGCGCGGCCGTGATTTTGCCGATAGGCCGCAGCTGCGTTCGGGCGTGACGATGGTCAACAATCCGCTCACCCACATCGGCGGGATATACGGCTGCATCGGTGCGCTTGCAGCGGGCCGCAAGATCGGCTTGCTCGAGAAGTTCACCGTCGAGGGCTGGGTCGAGGCGATCCGCCGCAACCGCCCCAAAGTGGCGGGCGCGGTCCCTTCGGCGATCCGGATGCTGCTTGAAGCCGATGTCGATCCTGCTGCGCTTTCCAGCCTTTCTGCGATGATCAGCGGCACGGCCCCGCTCGCGCCTGAACTGGTCGACGCGTTTTATGAAAAGTACGGCATTCCGATCCTCGCGAACTATGGCGCGACCGAATTTGCCGGCGCCATCGCGGGCTGGTCTCTCGACGATTTCCGGGCACACTGGAAGGCGAAATACGGTGCGGTCGGCCGGGTCCACGCGAATATCACCGCCCGAGTCGTCGATCCCGCAAGTGGTCTGGAATTGCCCCACGGCGAGGAAGGGCTCCTCGAACTTAAGGGCGATCAGCTGGGGCCTGACTACCCGCAGACTGGTGAGCGCTGGCTGCGCACCACGGACCGCGCTGTGCTTGACAGCGACGGCTTTCTCTACATCCGCGGCCGCGCCGACAATGCGATCATTCGCGGCGGCTTCAAGATCCATCCTGACGATGTGGTTCAGGCGCTGAACCAGCACCCGGCGGTGCGCGAGGCGGCTGTTGTGGGGGTGCCCGATGAACGGCTCGGCGCAGTGCCGGCGGCGGCGATCATCCTGCGCGCCGGGGCCGTGCGCCCCGATCCCGAAGACCTCAAGCAGTTCCTCAGGGACCGGCTCATCGCCTACCAGGTTCCGGTCCACTTCCGCTTCGTCGACGACTTTCCGCGCACCCCCTCGATGAAGCCATCAGCCCCCGGCCTGAAGGCGCTTTTCGAAGAACAGACGGCATGAGCGAATTTGCAGGCCGCTGCGTGATCGTGACCGGCGCGGGACGCGGGATCGGGCGCGGCGTCGCGCAGGCCTTTGCGGCAGAAGGCGCCCATGTTGTGCTCGGTGCGCGGACCCTCTCCTACGCCGCAGAAGCGCGAGAGGCGATTGTGGCGGCGGGAGGCCGCGCCGAGGTCTGTGCGCTTGATGCAAAGGACCACCAGTCGTGCCGCGATCTCGTGGCAACTGCGATACAAGTCTTCGGGCGGATCGATGTCCTCGTCCACTGTGCCGCCGAGATCGCGCATGGCGGCCTTGGCGCGGTCAGTGATGAGGCGCTCGAAGCGGGCATCGCCTCGACGGCCAAGGCGGCCTGGTGGCTGCTGGATGCCGCGCGCCCGCATCTCGCCGCCGCGCCGCAAGGCGGGCGGTTCATCGTGATCGGCTCGGTCAACGGCACCTTCGTCACTGTTCCCAACATGACCGCCTATGGCATGGCCAAGGCCGCGCTGGACGCCTTCGTGCGCGGAGCTGCGGGTGATGTGGTCCGCGAGAGCATCACGGTCAATGCGATCAACCCCGGGCTCGTGGCCAGCGACAATGCGCTGCGGGTGCTGGGGGCGGAGGGCCTTGCCGCCTATGGCGCGACGATTCCGGTTGGCCGTGCCGGAACGCCGGACGACATTGCCCATGCCTGCTTCTTTTTCGCCTCGCAGAAGGCGAGCTACTGCACCGGCTCCACGCTCAAGCTCGACGGCGGCGCGTCGGTCGCGCCGCGCGCGGAAGGGGCGGATAAGGTCTTGCAGGAGCGTCTCAGGGCCCAGCACGGCCCTGCTCCGAAATCTGTTTGAACGTCACCAGGAGCATTTCCATGAAGATCGACAATTCCATCGCTGCCGTGGTCACCGGCGCCGCATCCGGGCTCGGCCGCGCCAGTGCCGAGGCACTGGCTGCCGCCGGCGTCAAGGTCGCGCTTTTCGACATGAACGAGGAAGCCGGAACTGCAGTTGCCGAGGCCATCGGCGGCCTGTTCTGCAAGGTTGACATCACTTCGGAAGAGAGTGTCGAAGCAGGCTATGCCAAGGCGCGCGCGGCGCATGGGCAGGAACGGATCGTGGTCCATTGCGCCATGGTCACCGGCGGCGGCAAGACCGTCTCGTTCGACAAGCAGACCGGCGGCTACAAGCGCACGCCCACCGAGATGATCGCCCGCTCGGCAGAAGGCATCTTCACCGCAAGCTACCGGATCGCCTCGATCGCGGCGCTCGGCATGGCCAATGCCGATCCGCTGAATGAGGATGGCGAGCGCGGCTGCATCATCATGACATCCTCCGCCGCCTCGCAGGATGGGCAGATCGGGCAGGTCGCCTATGGCGGCGGCAAGGGTGCGGTCAATTCGATGGTCCTGCCGATGGCGCGCGATCTCATGGATCTGGGTATCCGCGTAAATGCGATCGTGCCGGGCATCTTCGCCACGCCGCCGATGCTTTCGGTAAAGGACAAGGCGCCGGCGATCTTTGCCGGGCTCGAAGCTTCGGTGCCGTTCCCCAAGCGCCTCGGCAAACCGGAGGAATTCGGCAGCCTCGTGCTCGAACTCGCGCGCAACACCTATTTCAACGGCCAGTGCATCCGCCTCGATGGCGCCATCCGCATGCCGCCCAAGTAAGGACCTGCCATGAACCGGCCGCAGCAGTTTCCCTTTGCCCGCCAGAGTGCAGGACATGCGCCACTACGGCGGCCGGGATCGATCCGCCGCACAACGTCGATCGATTCGGAATGGCCCGATGGCTTCGGCCAGCCCTGGGAGATGGTGGGCCGTGCGCGTGATCTGCTGACGCCGCTGGACGGCGATCCGGTCGAACTGGCCGTGGGGGGATTTCAAATCCTCGCTTCGCCGCAGCGGGAGATACTGCGGATCGCTTTGAACCCCGACCATCCAAGATCGCAGGAACTTGTCGGTGTCCGAGCGGGCGGGGCCAGTCGCCGCGCCATCGCTGAAATTCTCGGCGATCTACGCGGCACGCCGACATTTCAGGTTCTGGATGATTTTGCCGGAGCAAGTCTGGTGGCAGGCTGGATCTGGTCGCAGTGGCGCGGTGACTGGGCCTCAGGCCCGCAGCGCAGTGCGCAGCAATCAACCGCCGGTCGCAAGGGCGTCATGAACGACATCTGCACCGGTTTCACCACCGGTGGCAGCGCCTTCAAGGCTGACGGCACCCCTGACAACGTCAATCAGTCCTTCACAGAAGTCGGTCCGCTCGAGCACCCGGATGATGCCGCCGGCTGGCACCCGATGCCGTTTCAGCAAGGACCCAGGAAGCGGCGTGCCCGCCGAATCGATCTTTGGCTCCAGAACGATGTGATCATGGTCGATGCAGGGTTCCAGGACAGCGGCTCAAACCCCGCAGGTGGACGCACCGCGATTCATGAATACCGCCTCTATGCCGAGATCGATCCAGTTACCTCGTGCCTTCTTGCCTTGCAGGCGCTTCCGCTGATCCTGCCGTATCGCGAATGCCCCGGGGCATCGGTCAAGGCGACCCGGCTGATCGGCAGCGATGTCAGGGAATTCCGGGATTCGGTGGTCGAGGTACTGCCGTCAACTCTTGGCTGCACGCATCTCAACGATGTGCTGCGTGCGATTTCGGACGTTCCCGAACTGGCGCGGGAGCTGCGCTCAGACTGACGCCTCGATGCGCCCTGCGGTTTCTCTTGTGTATCTTGGTGGACGTAGTTATATAAGTCCGCACACTTTGAGCGGCGTGTATCGCTCTTTGGGAGGAGACCTGAAAATGCCGAAGCTTTCGAAGCGCGCCGCGGTGCATCTGTTGGGCGGAGTTGCCGGTGCCGCCATGCTGCTGTCAGGTGGAATTGCTCGTGCCGAGGACGCACCGGCCGAAGCAGCCGCGACCGACCAAAACGGCGGTCTGCAGGAAATCATCGTCACCGCACGCAAGGTCAGCGAGAAGCTTCAGGACGTGCCGGTCGCCGTAACCGCCTTCTCCGGCGCGGAACTCGCTTCGCAGAATGCCGTCAAGGTGAGCGAAATTGCCGCCTTTACCCCGGGCTTCACTACGATTGAGGCTCCGTCAAACCCGACAGCGCTGCAACTTTCGATCCGTGGTCAGGTCCAGAATGATGCGCTCGCCACGCTTGAGCCTTCGGTCGGCACCTATCTCGACGGCGTCTATATCGCCCGCACCTATGGCCTCAACGGCGATCTCCTCGACATTTCCAGTGTGCAGGTGCTCAAGGGCCCGCAGGGCACGCTGTTTGGCCGCAATACGTCTGCAGGCGCGGTGCTGCTTGAAACCAACAAGCCGAAGCTTGATGCCGTGAGCGGGAGCATTGTGGCCACCTACGGCCGGTTCAATGAGATTGACGGTACCGTGATTCTGAACTTGCCGGTTATTAAGGACAAGTTCGCACTCCGAGGCGCGGTCAAGTACCGCAATCGCGATGGTTATACCACTGACACTGTCACGGGTGCAAAGTACGACAATGTCGACAACCTGACAGGCCGCATCTCGGCGTTCTGGCAGGCGACCGATACCATTTCACTCACCGCATCCGGCGAGTGGTACACTTACAAGTCTGACGGTCCGGCCCGCCAGGTGCGTCGCGTTGCAGGGACTGCGCTTACTTATCAGCAGCTGGCGAGCACCCAGTTCGGCTTTGTTGCAGGCATCGCTCCCGCGAACACGGCTGCGGCACTCAATCAGGCTACGCAGCCGCCAGCCTCCCAGATCGGTCTTGTAAACTCTGATCCGCGCACGGTTTCGCTGAACGACAAGCCGTTCACTGACACCAAGACCCGGAATTATAATCTGACAGCGCAGTTCGATCTGGGCAAAAGCACACTCAAGTTGATCGGTGGCTACCGCAAGATCACCTCGGCGAGCAACATCGACCTCGACGGAACGCCCTATCTGCTCCTGCAAACGACGGGCTATCAGGACCTGCATCAGTGGTCGGGCGAAGTGCAGCTCACCGGCAAGATCATGGACGACAAGCTCGATTATGCGGCTGGTGTGACATACTTCACTGAAGGCGGCTTTGATCGCTCGACCTCGAACAATGCGGTTGGTTTCGTGCCCTTCCTCGCCTTCGTCGGCGCACTCGCGCCCGCTGGTATACCAGCAGGAACCTTCGTGCCGAATACCACTGGCCTCTACCGCGGTGATATCAACAACAAGAGCTTCGGCATCTACGGCCAGGCGAGCTACCATATTACCGACAAGCTCACCTTCACGGGCGGCCTGCGCTGGTCGAGCGACAAGAAGTCGCTTTTGACGCGCAACGGCAACGCCCTGTTCAACACCACCGTCTACATCAGTTGCAACATCCCCTCAATCACTACGGTGGCGAATGACAACTGTGCTGCGGGTCGTTCGGATACGTTCAAGCGGCTTAGCTATACGGCCGGTCTTGACTACAAGGTCACTCCCGACGTGCTGATTTACGCCAAGGCTGGCCGCGGCTATCGTTCGGGAGGTCAGAACCTTCGTGCCAACGGCGACCCTGCCACCTTTACACCGTTCAAGCCCGAAATGAACGACGAGCAGGAAATCGGCATCAAGTCCGAATTTCTCGATCACAAGGTTCGCTTGAACGTCGCTGCCTATCACAACCAGATTTCCGACGCGCAGCGTTCGCTGTTGCTCAACGTGCCGGGCAGCACCAACCTGCTGACCGTGCTCTACAACGCAGAGAAACAGGAAACCTATGGTGTCGAGGCCGATCTCGCGGCTGCAGTCACACCCTACCTGACGCTTTCGGCATCGGGTTCGATTACCGATCCCAAGTACAAGAGGTATACCCAGCCGATTGCATTTGGCAGCAGCACGTTCGTCGATCACTCGGGCGATGCCTTCGTGGCGGTGCCCAAGAGCAGCTTCACCGTCGCAGCCGACTTCCACCAGAGGGTCGGCCCCGGCAAGCTGACCGCGCGCGTCGATTTCTCGTGGGTCGACAAGTACTATGGCGCGCCTGACCTGTTCACTTACGCCGGCACCACGATCACGCCGAACTCGCAGGCAGCGATCGACTCGTTCACAACGCCTGCAACCGGTATTCTCGGAGGCAACATCGGCTACGAAAGCGACAGCGGCATTTCGGTGACGGTCTGGGGTAAGAACCTCACCGACAACCGCGCTTTCACGCAGAACCTCTACATCGGCTCGCTCGGCATCACGAGCTCCAAGCGCCGCGATCCGTTGACCTACGGCGTGACCCTGGGCTTCCACTTCTGAGGGCCCCGCGGTCGCTGCGGCGGCCCGGATGAATGATGAAACGGGAAGGGCGGGCCGGTGGCGGTCCGCCCTTTTCTGTGGCGCGATCGGGCAAAGAAGAAGCCCCGCCGGAGCCGGTCCGGCGGGGCTTGGTCGTGCGCGCGACGGTGATCAGGCTGCGGCCATCAGCTCCGTCCGCCGCGCGTCGACCTGCGGCTGCAGGTTGGCGCGCTTGAACAGCTTTGCCGCATTGCCGCCCAGCACTGCGACCAGTTCATCGGTCGATACATCGGGGTTGGCCGCCACAAGCGCGTCGATCACCTGCTTCGAGAAGGGGAACGTCCCTTCGGCGTGGGGATAGTCGGTGGCGAAGAGCAGCGCATCGATGCCGACGCCCTTGCGGATCGCCATCGAACTGTTGCCATCGTTCTGCAGCGCGCAGTGCACCTGATCGCGCACGATCTGGCTGGGGAGGCGCGAGAGCTTGGGACTGATCGAGGGCGCGTGGCCGTTGTAGACCTCGTCCATCCGTTCCGCGAGGCCCCAGAGCCAGCCGGCGCTGTGCTCGGCAAACAGGATCTGCGCCTTGGGATTGCGATCGAGCACGCCGCCAGCGACCAGTTGGGTGATCACATCCACCGCATCGTTCATCTGACGCGTGTAGTTGAACAGCGCGCCGCCCGGGCCCTTGAGCGCACGGATGTTGATGTTGCCGACACCGGTGTGGAACACCAGCGGAATGCCAAGCTCTCCTGCCAGCGCGAAGATCGGATCCCAGCGCGGATCGTTGTAGTTGTTGAGCCCTTCCCACAAGCAGAAGGCGGCAAAGCCTTTTGCGGCCGCACGCTCGCACTCGGCAAGCGCATCATCGAAATCGATGCAGGGGATCATCGCGGCGGGGATGAGCCGGCCGCGCACGGGCGCGCAATAGTCCCAGGCCCAGTCGTTCCAGATCTGGCAGGCGGTGCGCTGCCCTTCGCGGTCGGCAATGCGTGGCAGCATCAGGCCGAGCGAGGGGAAGACCAGTTCGGCATCCACCCCGTCCCGGTCCATATCGGCGAGCCTCAAATCAAGATCGCGCGCGCCGCGCCGCTTGGTATCGACCGCGCAGTCCGAGACGAAGTTGTCGGCCGCATCGGTGCAGGAGCGGTCCGGGGCCTTTTCTGCGCCGGGTTGGGCCCCGGATTGAGCATTGAATGCGGCATCGCCCTCACCGGTCTTGTGGGTGTGGAAATTGGTGTTGATCTTGAGGATCACCTGCTCGCCGATCCGGGTGATGCGGATGTCACCCTGCACCTCGCCGTGGATCACGTAGTCCTTCAGGTGTGCGGGCATGCGGGATACGAACAAGTCAGGCGGTTCGGCGACATGGGCATCGCAGCTGAAAACGAAGGGGCGAAGTTTCTCGGTCATGGCAGGGTTCCTCTTCCACGGACGGCGCATGTCCGTTGCGCCGCCTTGCCGGAGCAGATTGTCAAAAGAGGTATCTAATATATTTGATGAGCGTCAAAATATCGGATTTTTGGACGATCTTTATCAATAAAAGATACTTTTAACGACTGCGCGGCAAGCCGAGCCGGGTCTCCGCGATCACGCTGCGCTGCACTTCGCTGGTGCCGCCGTAGATTGTCGCCTGAATGCCGCTCCGCGCTTCGGATTCCACCGCCGCCAGCGCCGCGATGCTGCGGTCGAGCGAATAGGGGGCAAAGCGCTCGACCAGTTCGGCATTGCAGGAGGCCCAGCTCTCGGTGCCGAACAACTTGCACATCGGACCGAACCAGCGCTGCCCCTGACCAGTATGCCCCGCCCAGATCGCGCGGATCGACAGGCATTCGAGCAGGGCAATATGCGCATCGAGGCGGGCAAGGGAAAGCCTGATGGCGGGCGCATTCTCGCCAATGCCCGGAAGGGAAAACAACGCATCGAGCCCGCAATGCAGCTCGCTGCGAGCAAGATCGAGCGCGCCCAGATAATAGTCACCCTGATTGTGTTCGAGCGTCATCGTCGCGGCGAGTACCTTGGTGCCGCGTCCGGCCTCGCCGAGCAAGTACCGGTCCGGCACCGCGAAATCTGCGTAAAAGGTAATGTTGGTGCGCTCGCCGGCAAAGGTCTGCACCGGGGCCAGATCGAAACCGCCTGTGCCGGGGCTGCCGAGCGGCCCCACGAACAACGTTAGCCCGCCTTCGGTACGGCACAGCAGCAGCACGTAGTCGGCAATATGGGCGCTGGTGGTGAAGACCTTCTGCCCATTCACGATCCAGCGCTCACCATCGTGGACCGCCCGGGTCTTTGCGCCGAACACGTCCGATCCGCCTGTTGGTTCGGACAGGCCAAGGCAGGCCAGCGCTTCTCCGCGTGCCAGCTTGGGCAGGATTTCCGCCTTGGCCTCGGGAGTGCCGAACAGCATGAGCAGCTTGCCGATCGAATCCGACACAACGAGCACCGAGATCGGCCAACCCGCGTGGGTGAGCGCACGGTGCACCGCAGAAGTTGCGAGCGCCGACGCGCCCGATCCGCCCCATTCCTCCGGCCAGTCCGGAAACAGCAGCCCCGCATCGGCCAACTTGCGGTGGAGCTCGGGAATGTGGTTGTCGAGGCTCACGGCAAAGGCCCGCTTGTCGGCCTCGGTAAAATGGGCAGCAAGAAACGCTTCGGTCCGCGCGCGCCACGCTTCGGCTTCGGCATCCGGGCTGAAGCTGATCGGCACGGAACCGATCGGCGCGAGCTCGCGAAGCGGGCCGGTGAGCAGGCGATCAGGATCGCCAAACTGCAGCAGCGCCGCACGCGCCGCCAGATAGAGCGCGGGCAGGGGCGAATCTTCCGATACGCCATAACCACCGAAGGTGCGCATCGCGGTTCTGATCGCGGGGATCACGCTGCGCGCGGCCCACCAGAAGGCCTGCGTATCCAGGGGAGCGGCGTCCGCCGCTTGCTCTGCGCGCGCGGCGATGGCGCGCCAGATCAGCAGGCGCGCGCCCTCCACCTCGGTGATCACATTGGCGAGCGCGTGGGCCACGCCCTGGTATTCGCCGATGGGCCTTCCGAACACGACCCGCTCGCAAGCATAGGCGGCCGCGTCTTCCAGCGCGCGGGTCGCGATGCCGATGCAGGCGGCCGCGATCAGGATGCGTTCCTCGGGATAGGCGATTACGCCCGCGCGTCCGGCCGCTTCTGCCACAAGCGCGGCATCGAAGAGACTGCCGCCGTCCTCGATCAGGGCATCAATGCCAAGCTCCCGCAGGACCTCATCGGCGCCGCGCGCGCCGCGATCGGCGAGCGCGCGGCGGACCGTTTCGATCATCGCCTCCTGCTCGCCGCTCAGGCCGAGATGGACCATGGCTGCCTCGCCCCCCAGGATCAGCGCGGTGGCGGTGCCGTGATCGGGCCCCGCCCCGCCTTCATGCGGCCTGGTAGACCGGCGAGGTGTGCACCACCGGTTCCATGCGGAACAGCCGCGCGGCGCTGAGCCCGAGGATGTCATTGCGCACCGTTTCGGGCACATCGAGGTTCTCGAAAAGCTGTTCCTGGATCGGGCGGCTGATCGGGAAAGTACCCTCGGCATGCGGGTAGTCCGAACCCCACATCACGTTCTTCGCGCCGGGAAGGCCGGCAGCGGCGGCAGTGATGCACGCGCGGTCATGCTGGAAGCTCGCCCAGACCTGATCGTCGATGATCTGGCTGCAGCGGCGCGAGAGCTTGGGGAAGACGAACTTGGCGTGCGCTTCCTCGACCTCGTCCATGCGCTCCGCCAGCGCGACCAGCCAGCTGGCGCCGCTCTCGATGAAGGCGACCTTGGCGCCCGGATTGCGATCGAGCACGCCGCCGGCGACGAGGTACATGACGCTCTGCTCGGCATCCATCATCTGGTTGGTGTAGTTGATGATCCCCGCGCCCGGGCCGCGCTCGATGACCACGGATTCAAGACCGGTGCCCGTGTGCATGACGAAGACGATGCCAAGTGCCGCACCCTTGGCGAACACCACGTCCCACTTCTCGTCATTGTATTTCGGGAGGTTTGGCAGGGTCACCGCAGGCAGCATCGCAGCGGTGAAGCCCTTGGACGCGAGGTATTCCAGTTCGGCCACCGTGTTCGAGAAATCGAGCACCGGCAGCATCCCGCAGCGCACGAAGCGTTCGGGGTGGCCGCCCAGAAACTCATTGTTCCAATCGTTGTAGAGCCGCGCCGATGCGGCTTCCGCCTCGGCGCTGTCGAGCGCGTAGAGCCAGAGGCCCAGGCTCGGGAAGCAGATTTCGGCGTCGATGCCTTCCAGCTCCATGTCTTCCAGCCGGCCGGGGATCTCGCGGATACCCTTGCGCTCGTTGTCGCCGAGCGCCTTTTCTCGGTGCTGGCCCACGCGCAGGCGGTAGATGATCTTGTCCTCGGTGCCGGTGATCAGGAAGTCCCCTTCCTTGCGGCTGTGGATGGCGTGGCGCTTCAGATTGGCGGGCAGGCCATCGAGAAAGATCGAAGGCGGCTCCATGATGTGGCTGTCGGCGCTGAAAACGAAAGGCTTCACGTGCTTTCTCCCGATTCGATTATGAGAAAGAAGTACCTAGTTATACAAGTCAGCGCAAGAGTTTTGCTGGACTGAGGATGTGGATTCTATAAAGAGATATCTTGAATGGAGGTGACATGCTGCAGACAGGACAAGCCGAGACGCTCGTGGTGCGCACCGCGCGCGAGCTTGCCGAATTGAGCCTGGCGCGCGAAGACGGCGCGTTCATCGGCTCGGAGGACGAACTCCTGCTCCGGCTCAGGATCAGCAGGCCAACCCTGCGACAAGCCGCCAAGATTGCCGAGAACGACAGGCTCATCAGCGTGCGGCGCGGAATCCGCGGCGGCTTCTATGCCAGCCGGCCCGATGCAGAAGATGCTATCCGGACCCTTGCACGCTATTTGCGGCTCAAGGGAGCGACCTTGCTCGATATCATCGCGGTCAGCCGTCTGGTCGCCGAAGAAGCCGCAGGCCTTGCCTGCCAGTGTGAAGATGCGGACCTGCGCGAAAAGCTCGTCCAGTTCGCCCTTACGATCGACGAAGCGGATACCCCGAGCGCAATTATCGTCGCCGAAGCACGAGTGGCCCGTCTGCTCGCGCGGATGAGCGGCAATCCGGCGATCGAGCTGGTCATGGCGATCGGCTATTCGTTCGGTATGGAAGAGCAGGGCACCACTCTCTACCAGACCGCGGAACAACGCGACGTGGCCCGCAAGCTGCAGCACGGCCTGTGCCAGGCGATCCTCGACCGGGATGGCGACGTGGCCCGCTTGATGATGCGCCGCCGTTCGGCCGCGCTGGCGGACTGGCTCGAAGCGACCGACCAGCAGGCATAACCGGTCGATTCTGCGCGGCTGAGCAGAACACTGGACAACCAGTTCGACCTGTCATATCCCACTTAGTTATATAACTTGGAATCGAGCGAGAGGACGAAGCATGCCTTGGGCAAACCAGGACAAGACGGCGATCGTCGGGGTTGGCGCGACGGACTATTACGTCCGCGGCAAGAGCTGGCCCCGCACGATCAATGACATGGCAGGAGAGGCGATCCTCAAGGCCTGTGCCGACGCCGGCATTTCGATCAAGGACATCGACGGCTTCGCCTACTATTCGACCGCAGGTGCGGGCTATCTCGACAAGTTCGATACGGCGAGCCTGATGGAAACGCTGGGCATGCCCAACATCTCGTTCTCGGCCACGCTGACGAGCGGCGGCGGCGGCTGCCCTGGTGCAATCGGGCTCGCGACCGCAGGCCTGATGAACGAGGATTGCAAGTACGTCGTCACCTTGATGGCGCTGCAGCAATTGCCGCAGCACCGGCTCGGCGTGGTGTTCGGCGCGGCGGCTCCCAGCCCGGAGAACAGCTTCCTCCAGCCTTCTGGGCTGGTCGGCCCGGGCCACTTGATGAGCGTGCTCGCGCGGCGGCACATGCATCTTTACGGCACGACGCAGGACGCTTTTGGCGAGATCGTGATGGCCACCCGCGCCAACACCCACAACCGCCCCAAGGCGGTACGCAAGGCGCCGCTCACCAAGGAGGAGTACGATGCCTCGGTGATGCTGGCCGATCCGCTGCGCCGGCTCGATTTCTGTCTTGAAACCGATGGCGCGGTGGCGGTGATCACCACCACGATGGACCGCGCAAAGGATTGCCGCCACAAGCCGGCGGTGGTCCATGCCTGCGCGCATGGCGGGCAGCGCGAATGGGGCCGGGCCTTTGCGTGGATGGGCATGCCCGATCCGCACTTCGCCAGCTCCGGCCACAAGTTCACCGCTGACCGCATCTGGGCGCAGTCCGGCCTCTCGGCCAAGGACATGGATGTCGCTCTGATCTACGATCACTTCAGCCCGATGGTGCTGATGCAGCTGGAGGACTACGGCTTCTGCGAGAAGGGCGAGGGCAACGACTACGTTCTTGCCGGCAAGATCCGCTATGATGCGGCAACGCAGGGCGGCGTGAACGGCGGCGTGCCAGTCAACACCCACGGCGGCAATCTCAACGAAGCCTATATCATCGGCATGACCCATATCGTCGAAGGGGTCGAGCAAGTGCGCGGCACCGCGATCAACCAGGTCAAGGATGCCGAGTTTGCGCTTGTTTCGGGCGGCCCGGCTTCGCTTCCCGTCTCCAGCCTGATCCTGAGGAGCGCCTGAGCATGAGCGAGCCCATTCTCTATGGTCCGGCAAAGCTGTTGCCGGGCGACCAGATCCGCATCTCAACCAACCCCAACACCGAACCCTTCTGGGAAGCGGCCAAGGCACACAAGCTCACCGCATGTCAGTGCGCCAAATGCGGCCATTTCCGCATGCCGCCATCGCCCTACTGCCCCGAATGCTCGAGCCAGGAAGTCAACTGGCCGGCGCTGCCGGGCACAGGCACCGTGTTCAGCTATGTCGTGTGCAATAAGAACCCTGCCAATGGCGAAGACTACATCTACGTCCCAGTGGTCGTCGATCTCGATGGGGCACCGGGCGCGCGGCTCAACGCCAATGTCACCGGCTGCAATGCCGAGGACGTGCACATCGGCATGAAAGTCTCCGTTGAATGGACTTCAATCCAGGACGGCTGGGTTCTGCCCAACTTCCGCAAGGCCTGACCCCGTGCTGGGCGCGCTGCGGATCGTCGAGATCGGGGAAGGGCAGGCGGTCCAGGTCGCCGGACTGATGCTGTCGGCGCTTGGCGCAGAGGTGCTCAAGATCGAACGGCCGGGCGGCGATCCGGCGCGAGGGCAAGCGCGGTTCGCAAACTGGAACCGGGGCAAGCGCAGCCTTGTCCTCGATCTGGCAAGGCCGGAGGGGCTGGCGGGACTCCATGAGCGACTGGCAGGCGCCGACGTGCTGCTCCATCAGTTCACGCCAGCGCGCGCCAAGGCGCTCGGGCTCGACGATGCGGCGCTCGCGGCGCGCTATCCGCGGCTCGTTACCTGCGGGATCACTGGCAGTCCGTTCAACCATCCCGACGTTGAACGCTCGGATGATGAACTTCTCGTCCAGGCGCGCTTCGGCATGCTCTACGAAAACGACGGCTACCGGGCCGGGCCGATCGTGTGGCGCTACAACGCCGGCTCGTGGTCTGCGGCGCATCTGGCGGCGGCGGGCATTCTGGCGAGGCTGATTGTTCGGCTCCAATCTGGCCAAGGCGGCGCGGCGCATACTTCGCTGTTCCAGGGTCTGATGGCCGTTATCCCGCTGATCTGGGCGCGCAATTCCAAGGGTCCGATGCCCAACAACAAGCCCTATCCATTGGGGCCAAGGCCGATCGGGCAGCAGCTCTACGAATGCGAGGGCGGCGACTGGTTGCAGATCATGGATCCCACGCGCCAGTTCGATTACGCGTCGATGCCGACGATGTGGGAGGTCCTGGCCGAAGGGGCCGATCTCGAAACCGAAGCCGGCAAGATCAACGCGTTCAAGCGCCGCCCGCTGGAAAGCTGGCTCGCGGATCTGCGTGCGGCCGACATCGCGGCGGAACCGGCCTATCCGCTTGGCGGCATGCTCAGCCATCCCGAAGTCGAGGCCAACGGCTATGTCGTTGCCATCGACGATCCCGATCTCGGCCCGACGATCCAGCCCAACGTGCCGTTCCATACTGATGCCGACCTGCCGCCGGTCCGTCCGGCGCCGCGACTTGGTGAGGGCGGCGAGGTGGACTGGGCGCCGCCGCCTGCTGCGGTCGGTACCAATGGCCAGCCCGCCGAAGTGCTGGCGGGTGTCCGTGTCGTCGATTTCGGCATGTTCCTCGCAGGGCCGATGGGCCCTTCGATGATGGGCGATATGGGCGCCGACGTGATCAAAGTGGAAGCGCTGACCGGCGACCGCATCCGCTTCATGCACCGCTACTATCAGGCCGCTTCGCGCTCGAAGCGCTCGATTGCGCTCGATCTTACGCATCCCGAAGCCAAGCCCATTCTCGCGCGCCTGCTGCAATGGGCCGAAGCGGCCCACCACAACATGCGCTTCAAGGGGGCAGCCAAACTCGGCCTCTCCGACGAGGGGATCCGCGAGCACAACCCGGACATCGCCTTCAACTACGTCAGCGCCTATGGTCAGAAGGGCACTCGCGGCAATTGGCCCGGGTACGATTCGATCTTCAACGCGATTGCCGGCTGGGAATTCGAGAACGCAGGCGCAGGCAACAAGCCGATGTTCAACCGTCCGGGCACGATGGACGTGAGTTCGGCACAGAGCGCGCTCGTCGAGCTCATGGCCTCGATTTATGCCAAGCGCGAAGGCCAGCGCGGCTACTCAACCCAGACCTCGCTGCTTGGCATTTCGGCGATGACGCAGGGGGAGACCCTGCTGTTTCCCGATGGCTCGCTTGCCGAAACCTATCATCTCAACAGCGAACAGACCGGCTATTCGCCCTATCACCGCATCTTCCAGTGTGCCGATGGCAACTGGATCGCGGTGGCCGCGCTGACCGAGGCGCGCCGCGCCGCGCTGCGTTCGGTACTGGGTGATGCGGAGTCCGGCTTCGCGGCTGCTGCTGGCGCGCAGTCTTCAGCCGAACTTGTCACAGCGCTGGAAACAGCGGGCGTGCCCTGCGATCACGTGACCTTCGAGGATGCCGAAAACCGCTTCTTCGACAATCCGCTGCACCGCGAACTCAACCTGATCTCGGTGCTCGAACAGCCAGTCTACGGCACAGTCGAGCAGCCCGGCGCGTTCTGGTGCTTTGGCGATATTCCGGTGGTGTTCCGCCACGCGGCGCCCGCCATCGGCCAGCATACCGATGAAATCATGGGCGAGTTGGGCTTCTCCCCTGACGAGATCGCCGCCTACCGCGAGAAGAAGGTGATCGGCTGAGAGCACATCTCAGCCGTTCCGTTCCCGCTTGGGCGGCAGCCATGTCCGCACCGGTTCGAACTCCGGCATCCTGAGGCTGCGGCGCAGCCAGTTCGCACCGTCGAGCACAAAGGCATGGCCCGAGCAGAACGCGGCATAGTCTGAACAGAGATAGGCCGCAGCCCAGCCCAGCTCGTGCGTCTGGCCGACCCGGAGTGCGGGCTGGCGGCGATCGAGATCGCTCCGGTCCTTATCCGCAAAGCGCAAATGCTCCGCCCGGTCCTCGTGCGGGAACAGCCCCGGGACGAGGCAATTGACACGGATATCGTAGGGCGCCCATTCGACCGCGAGCGTCTGGGTGAGGTTGGTCACCGCCGCCTTGGCCGCAGCCGAGGGCGAAGTGCCTGGCCCCCCCGTCCAGCTGTAGGTCGCGCCGATGTTGAGGATCGCGCCGCCGATGCCGTCAGCAATCCGGCGGCGGGCGAATTCGGTTGAACAGATCCATGTGCCGTCGAGCACGATGCCCGTCACCGCGCGCCAGGCGTTGAGGCTGAAGTCCTCCGAAGCGCCGGCGAGGTTCCCGGCGGCGTTGTTGACGAGTTGGGTGACCGGGCCGAACGCTGCCTCGACTTCGTCGAAGCAGCCCTTGACCGCTTCGGGATCGCGCACGTCGAGCATGACGCCGAGCGCCCGGCCGCCAGCTTCCTCAACCGCAGCAACGCCGCGCGCCCGCTTGTCGGGATCGCGGCTGGCAATCGCGACGGCGCCGCCGAGCCGGCCAAACTCGCTGGCGATCGCCTTGCCAAGGCCCGAACCGCCGCCGGTGACGATGGCGACTTCACCAGCAAAGCTACCCTCGGGCAGCATGCGGGTGCCGCGCGGCGGTGCGGCGCGAAGGCCCCTGAAATTGTCGGCGGCATAATCGGTCATCTCACTTCCCCTTGTAGGCGGGCGTGCGCTTCTCGCGGAGCGCGGTGCGGGCTTCCTGATAGTCTTCCGTCTTGAACAGTGCGGTCTGCGCCAGCAGTTCCTGCGCAATGCCGCTGCGGACCGCGCCGGCGTGGATCTGGTCGATCATCGTTTTTGCCATGGCGAGCGCGATGGGCGGCTTGGCTGCGATCTTGCGGGCAAGATCGAGCGCGCGGGCTTCAAGCTCTTCGGGCGCGACGACGAAATCCACCGCGCCCCATGCCAGCGCGGTCTCGGCGTTGATCCTGTCACCGGTCATCACCATGTACTTTGTGCGGCTGGGGCCGATCAGCGTGGTCATGAGCTGGGTGCCGCCGGTATCGGGCAGGATGCCGTAGTGAATTTCAGGCAGCGCCATCTTGAGCGTGGTGTCGGCTATGCGGATATCGCAGGATAGCGCAGTTTCGCAGCCTCCGCCGAGTGCCGCGCCCTTGAGCGCCGCGATGAAGGGTTTGGGGCTGTCCATCACCGCCAGCCGCTTTTGCTGGTGGCGCAGCACGAAGTGGTAGTCGCTTTCATCGCGTGCACGGTGCCCCAGCATGCTGGTGTCGCGGCCGGAACAAAACGACTTGCCCGCCCCCTGCAGCAGCACCGCGCGCACGCCGTCATCGTCCAGCGCACGGTCGAGCAGGTCTTTGTAGAGATGCGCTGCCTCATCATCGAGCGCGTTGTGGACTTCGGGCCGGTTGAGCGTGATCACGCCGACGCCGTCGATAACTTCGTAGAGAACCTTGTCGCTCATGCGGCGTCTCCCAGCAGGATGTCGCGCCTGGCAGGCGCAATGAAGGTGAGGAGGTGTGCCCGCTTGAGGCACAAGTGCGGATAGGCTTCGTCGGTCATGCCGATGCCGCCATGGACCTGGATGTTGGCCCGTCCGTTTTCGAGCGCGGCCTGATCCGCCAGCAGTTTGGCGCTGGCGATATGGAACGCAGCGTCATCGGCGCCCGCATCAAGCGCGCAGGCCGCGTAGTACAGCTGCGAGCGGGCTACCGCGCAGCGCACCGCCATGTCCGCGCAGATATGCTTGATCGCCTGAAACCAGCCGATGGGCCGCTCGAATTGTTCGCGCACTTTGGCATAGGCAGCGGCCATGTCGCGGGCGGCATCGGCGCAGCCCAAGGCAAAGGCGGCGGCGAGCAGCTGGAGATGCAGCGCGGCGCGCGGATCGGCGATGGCTTCGAAAGGCGGGGCAGGATCGAGACGAGCGAGCGATGCTGTCGGGTCGAGCGACGGCCCCCCGTCAAGATCGCGCGGCAGCTCGGTAGTCGCGGCGAGGTGGCCTGCCAGCCCCAGTGCCTGAACCGCACCATGCGGATCGAACACACGCAGCATGCCCCCTTCGAGCGAGCCATCCAGCAGCGCCAGCGCCGCTTTGCCCGCATGAGGCGACCAACGCGCCGCGACTGCGCTGGGTACGAGGCCGACGGGGGCCAGATGGCGCCCCAGTTCGGCAAAGACCACAGCCTCTGTGGCATGATCAAGCCCCATGTCCGGGGCTGTCATCGCGGTCCAGCCCATGGCTTCGAGTTCCTGCCAAAGGGCGATTGGACGCTGGCGCGCCTGCTCCAGCGGCATATTATCGGCGCACCAGTCTGCGGTGGCGGTGATGAGGGCTTCCTGCTCGGCGCTCGGGGTCAGGTCCATGGGGTTTACCTCGATTTCGGCAGGCCAAGCAGCCGCTCGCCGATGATGTCGCGCTGGATTTGCGAAGACCCGCCGGCGATCGTGGCGGCAAACCCGCGCAAGTATTCGGCCACCAGCGAGTCCTCGCCGTAGCGGAAATCGAGGATGCCTTCGCCCGCAAGCAGCAGCGCCATGCGCTCCAGCCGCTGGCCAAGTTCGGCGGTGAACAGACGGATCACCGAGGCTTCCGGGCCGGGCTGGCCGGTGCGGACGACTTCGGAAATGTTGCGATAGGTCATCGCTCTCAGCGCTGCCACTTCGGCGCGCATCTGTGCCAGATCGCCCGCAATCCGGTCATCCTTGATGGCCCCGGTCTGGCGGGCGCGCGCCAGCAGGTCCTCCAGTTCCTGCGCCTGCTTGACCTGATCGGCGATGAAGCCCGTGCCGCGCTCGAAGCTCAGAGTGGACATCGCGACTTTCCACCCCTGGCCCAGCCCGCCGACGACATTCTCGAGCGGAATGCGGACATCGTCGTAGAAGACCTGTGCGAACTCGATCTGGCCCGACATCTTGCGGATCGGCCTCACCTCTGCGCCCGGCGTGTGCATGTCGCAGATCACCCATGAAAGCCCGGCATGGCGGTGCGAGCCTTCCTCCGTGCGCACCACAAGTTCCTGCCAGTCCGCGACGTGGGCAAAGCTGGTCCAGATCTTGGTGCCGTTCACCACCAGTTCGTCGCCCTCGATCCGGGCGCGGGTGCGGATTCCGGCGAGGTCCGATCCTGCGCCAGGTTCCGAGAAGCCCTGGCACCAGATCGCCTCGCCGCTCAGGATGCGCGGCAGGTGGAGAGCCTTCTGCGCCTCGCTGCCATTGAGGATCAGTGTGGGGCCGCCGTGGTTTATGCCGACGAAATTGGCGCCGATCCATGGAGCGCGAGCGCGGGCGTATTCCTCCAGCCAGATCACTTGCTGCACGATGGAAAGCCCGCGACCCCCGTATTCGCGCGGCCAGTTGATCCCGGCCCAGCCTGCGTCGAACAAGCGGCGCTGCCAGGCCTTGTCGAAATCAATCGCGTCCGCGGCGTGGAGAGGGCGCGGCTCGCTCGGGACATTGACGTGCAGCCAGTCGCGGCATTCGGCGCGGAAGTGCTGCTCTTCGGGTGAGAACGCGATGTCCATCGGATCAGGTCTCCGGGATTGACGCGCACGCCGCGCGTGGCTCACCCTTGCGCGCAGGTACACGCGTAGGGAGCGGGACATGGGAATGGCGGCGAGCCGGATGCCGGACGGGCGCGAGGCGGAGTGGCGCAGGCTGGGCTTGTGGCAGGATTTGTCGCTGGCCGACGCGATGGCGCGCACTGCAGCAGAGCGTCCGCACGCGCCGCTGCACTTTTTCGGTGCGGCGGGCGAGCAAGTCACGACGCTCGGCGCGGTCCATGCCGAGGGACGGCGGCTGGCCGGATCGTTCCACGCACTGGGGCTGCGGCCGGGCGATACGATCGCCGTGCAATTGCCCAATTGCATGGAAAATGCCGTGCTGTTTCAGGCCGCCGCGCTGCTCGGCTGCACGTTGCTGCCGATCGTCCATATCTACGGCCCGCACGAACTGGCGCACATTCTGGCCGATAGCGGTGCCAAGGCGCTGATCGTGCCCGATCGCTGGAAGGCTATCGACTATCTCGACCGGCTCGCGCGGCTCCCCGATCTGCCGGCCTTGCTGCACCGGATCGTGATCGGCGAGACGGTACCGCACGGGATGATCGCGCTGGACGACTTGCCGGCGGGTGATCTGCCGCCTTGTGCGGTCGATCCCGATGCACTGGCGCTGCTGCTCTACACTTCGGGCACCACGGCTGCGCCCAAAGGCGTACGCCACACCTCGCGCAGTCTGTTGGCCGAGCTTGCCGCGCAGCGCGGCGATACGCCCGCCGATGATTGCGGCCTTTCGCCCTGGCCGTCCGGGCATATCGCCGGCACGCTCGGCGTCATGGCCCACGCCCTGCTCGGCCGCCCGATGGTGATCCTCGAAGCCTGGGATCCGGGCCTTGCCGCAGAATTGGTAGACCGCTTCAAGGTGCGCCAGATGTCGGGCACGCCGTTCCACCTTTCGGGCATGATGGAGGCCGCCGCGCGGGACGGGCGCGATCTTACCAGTTTTACCCAGTTCCTGATTGGGGCAACCACGGTGCCGCCAGCGCTCGTCGCGGCGAGCGAGGCAATCGGAATCCGCTGCTGCCGCTGCTACGGATCGACCGAAATGCCGACGGTTTCGCAGTGCGCGCCGGATGATCCGCTGGACAAGCGGCTCAGCACCGATGGCCGGCCCAACCCCGGGGTCGAAGTCCGCATTGTCGATGATGGCGGTGCCGACTTGCCGACCGGTGCGGAAGGCGAAGTGGCGGTACGCGGCGCCGAACGCTTTGCGGGCTACACCGATCTTGCGCTCGACGCGTTCAGCTTCCTTCCCGGCGGCTGGTTCCTCACCGGCGATATCGGCCGGCTCGATGCCGAAGGCTATCTTGCGATCACCGACCGCAAGAAGGACATCATCATCCGCGGCGGGGAGAACATTTCCAGCCGCGAGGTGGAAGAACTGCTGCTGCAGGTGCCCGGCGTTCGCGAGGCGGCGGCGATCGGAGCCCCAGATCCGCGGCTGGGCGAGCGGATCTGCGCAGTGCTTCTGCTGGAGGACGGCGGTCCGGTGCCGACGCTCGAAACAATCGGCAAGGTGTTCAGCGAGCTTGGCGTCGCTCGGCAGAAAGCGCCCGAGGTTCTGGTGGTCCTCGACGCTCTCCCGCGGACGCCGACAGGCAAGGTGCAGAAGGCCGAGCTGCGGCGTGCCCTGGCCGCAGGCGGCCAGATCGCGGCGCGTTGAGCGCGGCTTGCGGCATGCTCGCACAGCCAGGTTTTTCACCCTCACCACCCGTTTCGCGCGCTTCCCGAAAGGACGGAGCGCCCCCTCAATGAATCACGCTTGATATGTATTACCTAGTTATATAACTGAAAGAACCTTCTGGGATAGGGATGCCGCAAATGTCAATCCTCTATGACGAGGGCCAGCAGGCCATCGCCACCGAATCACGACGGGTCCTCGATGCCCGCACCAGCAAGCAGCGATTGCTCGCGCTGCTCGAACAGACCGGCACATTTGACCAGCTGTTCTGGGATACGGCAGTGGAGCAGGGCTGGACGGCGCTGGCCATTCCCGAGGCGCATGGCGGATTGGGTCTGGGCCTGGTCGAACTGGGCCTTGTTGCGCAGGCCACTGGCGCGGCTACGGCCGGTGCACCGTTCCTGACACCCGGCTACGGGATTGCGCTAGCGATCATGGGAAGCGGCAACGCGGACATTCAGGCGCAGTGGTTGCCGCGGCTTGCGGCTGGCGAAATCCTCGGCGCGGTGGCGCTGGCGGAAGGCACCGCGCCTTTGCCCACTCGCCCGGCGGTGCGCTATGCCGGCGGCGCGCTGAACGGCACCAAGCACGCGGTGCCGGGCGGCCTCAAGGCCGATATCGCGCTAGTATGGGCCGAAGCCGATGGTGCGCCCGCACTGGTTCTGGCCGAACTGGCGGACGCTGCCCGCACTCCGGTCGAAAGCTTCGACAACACCCGGCTCTACGCCGATCTCACATTTGCGGGCACCCCGGCGACCGTGCTTGCGGCGGGGGGTGCCGCCAAGGCGCTGGCGCTTGAAATCCTTGCGCGCATGGCCATCGTCACCGCGCATGAGCAGGTCGGCGGCGCCGAGGCGCTGATGCTGACCGCGCGCGATTATGCGCTTACCCGCCGCGCGTTCGGCCAGCCGATCGGCGCGTTCCAGTCGGTCAAGCACCGCATTGCCGAGCTCTACGGGCTTGTCGAGATTGCCCGGGCGAACTGCATCCATGCCGCCGGCCTTGCCGATGGCGGGCAGGCCGATCTCACCGCACTGATGATTGCGGCCGCCGATGCGCGGCTCGCGGCGACCGAAACCTATGACACCTGCGCGCGCGATTGCGTTCAGGTGCACGGCGGGATCGGCGTGACCTGGGAGGCGGGCATCCACCTCCATATGCGCCGTACGCGCAGTCTGGCGATCGAGTTGGGCAACATGCTCTTTTGGGAAGATCTGCTGGTTGAAAACCTGACGGGAGTGGCAGCATGAGCGAGTTCGATGCATTCCGCCTGCGGGCGCACGACTGGCTTGCCTCGGTCGCCGGAACGTTCGGCAAGGCTGCGCGCAAGGGGCTTTCGGAGGCCGAGGATCTGGCGCTTGGGCGCCGCTATCTTGCAGCACGTTTCGATGCGGGGTTCGCCGGGATCAACTGGCCCAAGGAGATCGGCGGACAAGGCCTCAGCCATATCGAGAAGGTCATCTTCGATACCGAGGAAATGTCGTTCGGCATGCCCACCGGCTATTTCGGGATTTCGCTCGGCATGCCCGTGCCGATCCTGATCCGCTTTGGCGAGGACAAGGCGTGGGTCAAGGAACGGGTGATCGCCGCGCTGCGCGGTGAGGAAATCTGGTGCCAGCTGTTTTCCGAACCCGCTGGCGGCTCGGACCTTGCCGGTCTGCGCACCCGCGCCGAACCCGATGGAAACGGCTGGAAGCTCAACGGGCAGAAGCTCTGGACAAGCTGGGCGCAGTACAGTGACTACGGCGTGATCGTCGCGCGCACCGACCCGACGCAGCCCAAGCACAAGGGCCTGACCTATTTCTGGGTCGACATGCGCGCCAAGGGAGTCGAGGTGCGCCCGATCAAGCTCGCGGGGGGCGACAGCCACGTCAACGAGGTGTTCTTCGATGACGTGCGGCTGGACGATTCGCAGCGCATGAGCCCGATCGGCGGCGGTTTCGGCGTGGCGATGACCACCCTGATGATCGAGCGCTATGTCGCGACCGACAGCGGCGGATTCGGCCCGCCCCTCGATCTGTTCGTCGATCTGGTCAAAGGCCTCGAGATCAACGAGAGGCCCGCGCTCAAGGATGGTCGGGTCCGTTCGGCGATTGCCCGCAACCATGCGATGCGCGCCGGGCTCGAATCGATCACCGCGCGGGCCATGCAGATGCTGCAGGCAGGCATGGAGCCCGGACCCGAAGGCTCGCTCAACAAGCTGGTCTCAGTGCGCAGCCGGCAGAAGCTTTCGGAGCTGGCAATCGATCTCCAAGGCAACCTTGGCTTTGCGTTCGACGAGCACGCGCCGGTCAAGGACAACTGGTCCACAAGCTGGATCAATGCGCCGACGGGCCGCATTGCCGGCGGTGCGGACGAAATGCTGCTCAACACCATTGCCGAGAAGATTCTCGGCCTGCCGCAGGATCACCGGCCCGACAAGGGCGTGCCGTTCAACCAGATCCCTGCGTGATGCCGGCCATGGATGACGCGCTGATCATCGATGCCGTCCGCACCCCGCGCGGCGGTGGCAAGTGGGGCAAGGGTTCGCTTTCGCACCTCCACCCCCAGCACCTTGGCGCGGCGGTGCTGAAGGCCATCCAGGAACGCAACGCGCTCGATACCCGAGAGGTCAATGACGTGATCTTCTCGACTTCGGCCCAGCGCGGCAGGCAGGCCGGCGATATCGGCCGCATGAGCGCGCTCTATGCCGGCTACGATCCGGTGGTTTCCGGCATGACACTCGACCGCTTCTGCGGCGGCGGGATCACGTCGGTTGCGCTGGCGACGGCGCAGATCCGCAGCGGGATGGAAGAAGTGGTGATCGCCGGCGGTGTCGAGATGATGTCCTACCGCGATCACCTCACCGCGCTTGAGGTAGCAGGCGGTGTACCCCGGCTGGGGCGCGACATGGGCAATCCGGGGCTGCAGGCGATGCATCCCCAGTCCAATCAGGGCGTCTGCGCCGATGCCATTGCTGCGATGGAAGGGATCACGCGCGAGGCGGTCGATGCGCTCGGGCTGGAAAGCCAGCGCCGCGCCGATGCGGCCATCCGCGCCGGACGCTTCGATCGCAGCCTGGTCCCGGTGCTGAACGAGGATGGTTCGGTTGCGCTGGCCCAGGACGAATACCCGCGCCCGCAGACGACCGCCGAGGCGCTCGCCAGCTTGCGTCCCGCTTTTCTCGCCGTGGCCGATGCGCCGATCGGAGAGGGCGACGAAACCTATCGGCAGGCGATCCAGCGCAAGTATCCCGGCCTCGAATGGGAAGCGATCCACCACGCGGGCAACAGCTCAGGGGTGGTCGACGGCGCAGCAGCGCTGCTGCTCGCCTCGCCCGATGCGGCACGGCGCAATGGCTGGACGCCGCGAGCCCGGGTTGTGGCGACGGTCAACAAGGGCGATTGCCCGACGCTGATGCTCAATGCGCCGGTGCCGGCCGCCCGCGCGGTACTCGCCAAGGCTGGCCTCACGGCAGACGATATCGATGTCTGGGAAATCAACGAGGCGTTTGCCGTCGTTGCAGAGAAATTCATGCGCGACCTCGCGCTCGACCGCAGCAAGGTCAACATCAACGGCGGCTCGATTGCGCTCGGTCATCCGATTGGCGCGACCGGGTCGATGCTTATCGGCACTGCGCTCGACGAGCTTGAGCGCAGCGGCGGCCGCTATGCGCTGATCACCATGTGTGCGGCCGGCGGCATGGCCCCGGCGATCATCATCGAACGTATCTGACAGGAGCTTTCAGCCATGGCATTCAAGACCCGGATCACCGAACTGCTCGAAATCGAACACCCGATCGTCCAGGGCGGGATGATGAATGTGGGCTTTGCCGAAATGGCGAGCGCGGTTTCCAACGCGGGCGGCCTCGGCATTATCACCGCGCTCTCGCAGCCGAGCCCGGAAGCACTGCGCAACGAGATCGAGCGCACCCGCAGCATGACCTCCAAGCCCTTCGGCGTGAACATGACCGTTTTCCCCACGATCAACTCGCCCGATTACAAGGCCTATGCGCAGGCGATCATCGATGGCGGGATCAAGATCGTCGAGACCGCGGGTACCCCGGCGGTGCGCGAGATCTGGGAGCAGTTGAAGCCCCACGGGATCAAGATCCTCCATAAGTGCACCGCTGTGCGCCACGCGGTCTCCGCCGAGAAGGCCGGGGTGGACGTCATCTCCATCGACGGGTTCGAATGTGCGGGCCATCCGGGCGAGGATGACATTCCGGGACTTATCCTGATCCCGGCTGCGGCTGACAAGGTGAAGATCCCCATGCTGGCCTCGGGCGGGTTCGGCGATGGCCGTGGTCTCGCAGCAGCGTTGTCGCTTGGGGCGGACGGCATCAACATGGGCACCCGGTTCTGCGCGACTAAGGAAGCGCCGATCCACGACAATGTGAAGCAGGCCTATGTCGACAACGACGAGCGTGGCAGCTTCCTGATCTTTCGCAGCTTCAAGAATACAGCGCGGGTCGGCAAGAGCCCGGTCTCGGAGGAAGTCGTGCGGCGCCTCGCCAAGCCCGATGCGAAGTTCGAGGACGTGCGCGAACTCGTTGCAGGCACTGCGGGTAAGGAACTGCTGGAGACGGGCGATCTTTCGAAGGGTGTGTTCTGGGCCGGGATGGTGCAGGGCCTGATCCACGATATCCCGACTTGCGAGGAACTCATCAGCCGCATCATTGCCGATGCCGAAGCTATCGTCCGCGGCCGCATGGCCGGCATGCTCGTCTGAAGAGAGGCTGATAGAATGACCGACAGCGGCGCCACCAGCCAGTCCGTGGGCACAACCCAAGTCGTGGGCAACCTCGGTGTGCTCACCATCGATTACCCGCCGGTCAACGCGCTCAGCGTTCATACGCGCATCGCGCTCGACAGCGGGTTCCGCCAGTTCGCAGCGGACCCGCAGGTCAAGGCGATCGTGCTGATCTGCGCGGGGCGGACATTCATTGCGGGCGCGGACATCTCCGAATTCGGCAAGGCGCTGGAGGGCCCAAACCTGCAGGACGTGTTCGACAGCATCGAGGGCGGGACCAAGCCGGTGATCGCCGCGATCCACGGCACGGCTCTGGGCGGCGGGTATGAACTCGCGCTCATCTGTCACCACCGGATCGCGGTGCCTTCGGCCAAGGTCGGCCTACCAGAAGTTGCACTGGGGCTACTGCCAGGGGCAGGGGGCACGCAGCGCTTGCCGCGCATCGTGGGCGTTCCTGCGGCACTTGATCTCATCACTGGCGGTGCACCGGTCCCTGCGCCCAAGGCGCTCGAACTCGGCATGATCGATGCGCTCGCCGATGAAGGGAAGTTGCGCGAAGACGCGATCGCGTTTGCCGGGCGGATCGTCAGCGAAGGCGGCCCGCTGCTGCGCGTGCGTGACCGGCAGGACAAGGTCGAGCCCTATCGCGGCAAGTCCGAGATCTACGCCGAGTACCTCAAGAAGAATGCGCGCGCCTTCCGCGGGTTCAAGGCGCCGTTCAATATCGTCAAGGCCATCGAGGCCGCAGCCGAACTACCCTTCGAGCAGGGTATGGAGCGCGAGCGCGAACTGTTCGGCGAGCTGATTGCGAGCACCGAAAGCGCGGCGCAGCGCTACTATTTCTTCGCCGAGCGCGAAGGGGCGAAAGTGCCCGATCTGCCCCGCGACGTGCAGGCGCTGCCGATCAGATCGGTCGGCGTGATCGGCGCCGGCACGATGGGTGGCGGCATCACGATGAACTTCCTTAACGCCGGCCTACCGGTCACGCTGGTCGAGATGAACCAGGCTGCGCTTGATCGCGGGCTGGGCGTCATCCGCCGCAACTACGAGGCGAGCGCCGCCAAGGGCCGGATGACCAGCGAGCGGGTCGAGCAGCGCATGGCGCTGATCACCCCGGCGCTCGGGCTTGAGGCGCTGGCTACGGCAGACCTCGTAATCGAAGCAGTCTTCGAGGAAATAGGGGTCAAGCAAGACATCTTCGCGAAGCTTGACGGCATTGCGAAGCCGGGCGCGATCCTTGCTTCGAACACCTCGTTTCTCGACCTTGATGCGATTGCCGCTGCAACGACCCGTCCGGAAAGCGTCATCGGGCTGCACTTCTTCTCGCCGGCCAATGTCATGCGGCTGCTGGAGATCGTACGCGGTGCCAAGACGGCGGATGCGGTGCTGGCGACGGCGCTGAAATTGGCCAAGACCATCGCCAAGGTGCCGGTGGTCAGCCGCGTGGGGCATGGCTTCATTGCCAACCGGGTCATGAGCCCGCGCAGCCAGCAGGCCATGGAACTCGTGCTGCAGGGCCCGACCCCGCAGGACATCGACCGCGCGCTCTACGATTACGGCTTTGCCATGGGGCCCTTTGCGATGGCCGATCTGGTCGGGCTCGATGTCATCGGGCGCGGTTCCAACGAACGCACCTTGAGCGGCGATCTGGTCAAGCTGGGCCGGCTCGGACAAAAGCAGGGCGGCGGCTTCTATGACTATGACGAAAAGCGCCAGCCGAGCCCGAGCCCGGTCGCCGCGCAAGTGATTGCCGATTTCGCCGCCGCGCGCGGGGTTGCAAACACGGGCCCGGTCAGCGCCGAGGCCATCGTCGCGCGGCTGCTCTATCCGGTCGTCAACGAAGGCGCGAAAGTGCTGGAAGAGGGCATCGCGATCCGCGCGAGCGACATCGATGTGGCCTGCATCCTGGGCTACAACTGGCCGGTCTATACCGGCGGGCCGATGTTCTGGGCCGATACCGTGGGGCTTACCAGGGTCGTCGACGGTCTTCGCGCGATGGGCATCGAGCCGGCCGCGCTGCTGGTCGAAAAGGCGGCTTCCGGCGGCAGTTTTACCCGCAACTGATCTCAAAAATTGATCCGTGAACGACAGGACGATCTCGTGATCGTCCTGTCGTTCGATGCTGCGCGTCTGCCTGCGCGTGCTGCTGAACGCGGGCGTCTGGCCCCTCGAAATAGCCTCAGTACCTCGGTTGACCTATATTACTACGTTATATATGTAGAGTCCGATTCAGCCCAACTGGCAGTGCCAGAGCAAGAGAGGACACACCCATCATGAGCGCGGCCTACATCATCGACGCGGTGCGCACGCCGCGCGGAATCGGCAAAGTGGGCAAGGGCGCGCTGGCCCATCTCCACCCGCAAGTGCTGGGCGCGGCAGTCCTTGAGGCACTGGCCAACCGGAACGGGCTCGATACCGCTGCCGTCGATGACGTGATCTGGTCCACGGCGGTGCAGAAGGGCCGGCAGGCGGGCAATCTCGGCCGCTTGTCCGCCCTGCTTGCCGGCTATGACGTCAAGGCCAGCGGGATGACGCTCGACCGCGCATGCGGCGGTGCGATCACCTCGGTGGCGCTTGCGGCAGGCCAAATCGGCTCTGGCTATGAAGATTGCGTCATCGCAGGCGGAACCGACATGATGAGCCTGCACACCACGGTGTTTCAGGAAGAAGCGGCGGCGGGGCTAGCGCTCGGTGCCGGCGCCGGCAATCCCGATCTGGTCGCGCGCCACCCGCTCAGCCACCAGGGTGTCTGCGCGGATGCGATTGCGGCGATGGAAGGGATCACGCGCGCCGATGTCGATGCGCTTGGCCTGGAAAGCCAGCGCCGCGCTAAGGTGGCGATGGACGAGGGGCGCTTCGATCGCAGCGTCGTCCCCGTCCGCAATCCCGACGGCAGTGTCGCGCTGGCCATCGACGAGTTCCCGCGGCCTGAAACAACCGCCGAAGGATTGGCCCAGCTCAGACCCAGCTTCGACGGCGTGGCCGACATGCCAGCTGACCGCGATGGCACCACCTTTCGCGCGATGATCCAGCGCAAGTACCCGCACCTCCAGTGGACAGGCATCCACCATGCCGGCAACAGCTCTGGCGTGGTTGACGGTTCGGCTGCCGTTCTGCTCGCTTCTGAGGCTTTCGTCGAAAAGCAGGGCTGGAAGCCGCGTGGCCGCATCGTGACCGCGGTCAATGTCGGCGATTGCCCGACCTTGATGCTCAACGCGCCCGTTCCGGCCGCACGCAAGGCTCTGGCTCGTGCAGGATTGACGGTCGACGATATCGACGTCTGGGAAATCAACGAAGCCTTTGCTGTCGTTGCCGAAAAGTTCATGCGCGACATGAAGATGGACCGCGCAAAGGTCAATGCCAACGGCGGCGCCATTGCGCTTGGCCATCCCATCGGCGCGACCGGCGCCCTGCTGATCGGAACCGCGCTTGACGAACTGGAGCGCACCGGCGGTAAGTACGGCCTGATCACGATGTGCGCTGCGGGCGGTATGGCCCCTGCGATCATCATCGAGCGCCTCTGAACGTCCGCCGACAGGGATCGTAGATGGCATTGGCGAATCTGCAGGGCGCTGACTTCCTCGAAGTCCGCGAGGAAGTGGCCAAGCTGTGCCAGTCCTTCCCCGATCCCTATTGGCGCCAGCTGGACCGCGCGATGGCCTACCCGGCCGAGTTCGTCCGCGCGCTGGGTGAGGCGGGGTACCTCGCCGCGCTGATCCCGGAGGAATACGGCGGCTCGGGCCTGCCACTCTCGGCAGCGGCGGCGATCCTCGAGGAAGTCCAGCGCGCCGGGTGCAACGGCTCGGCCTGCCACGCGCAGATGTACATCATGGGCGCGCTGCTACGCCACGGCAGCGATGCGCAGAAGCGCAAGTACCTGCCCCGGATCGCCAGCGGCGAACTGCGCTTGCAGGCCTTCGGCGTGACCGAACCGACCAGCGGCACCGATACCGGCTCGCTCAGGACAGTCGCCGTGCGCAAGGGCGACAAGTACATTGTCAATGGCCAGAAGATCTGGACCAGCCGCGCCGAGTATTCGGATCTCATGCTGCTGCTAGCCCGCACCACACCCCGCGAGGAATCCACGCGCGGAATCGACGGCCTCTCGATCTTCATTCTCGATATGAATGCGGCGCGCGAAGCCGGAAGCCTCACCATCCGCCCGATCCGCACGATGATGAACCATTCGACCACCGAGGTGTTCTTCGACAACGTCGAAGTACCCGCCGAAAACCTGATCGGCGAAGAGGGCAAGGGTTTCCGCTATATCCTCTCCGGCATGAACGCGGAACGCATCCTGATCGCCGCCGAGTGCATCGGCGATGCCAAGTGGTTCATCGAGCGCACGCGCGACTATGCCAACGAACGGCGCGTGTTTGGACGCCCCATCGGCCAGAACCAAGGCGTGCAGTTCCCGATCGCCAAGGCCTATGCGCAAATGCGCGCCGCTGAACTGATGGTGCACGAGGCGGCCCGCCTGTTCGAGGCTGGCGAACCCTGCGGCGAGCAGGCCAACATGGCGAAGATGCTGGCGGCTGATGCCTCTTGGGCGGCGGCAGAGGCGGCGGTGCAGACCCACGGCGGTTTCGGATTTGCCGAAGAATACGATATCGAGCGCAAGTTCCGCGAGACCCGGCTCTATCAAGTCGCTCCGATCTCGACGAACATGATCCTGAGCTACATCGCCGAGCATGTTCTCGGACTGCCTAGGTCTTACTGAAAGCGTGCGCCCTGCCACATCGTATGCTTGTTGAACGAGCGTCGAGGGGACTACCCGCCATCGCGCGCGGTGCGGAATGGCAGTGCCGGATACCATAACGCCAACTTCCTTGCTGAACGTTTTCCAAACGCGGCGGCGTAAGGCCCACCATCGTGTGGCTTCAGTTCGTCTTGGAACCTGAACCTGTCATCGAAAGGGACCAAGTGAGGGGGTATGCTTGGGGGTATCGCAACGCTTCACGGACATTGACGATAGGTCGTGTCCCACGGGGTGGTGTAGGAACCGTCGATCCGCAGTAGGATCAGGTTCGGGTCAGGCAGCCAGAGCTGGCAGGCTGACAATGGGGTTATGGCTCACCGAGCCGAGGGTTTCCAGCGTCAT
>NZ_FPEH01000018.1 GCF_900117425.1 Novosphingobium sp. NDB2Meth1 | reverse complement strand
GTTCCAGGACCACGACGCCCCCGACAAGCAGTACGACACCGCAGGCCTCAACGCCCCGCAAATCGTCGATACCGTCCTCAAGGCCCTGCGCCACAACAGCGCAGGCGTGCAGGAAGCAAGGGCCTGATGGGAAAGCGCTGGATCCTTGCCCTTGTGATCGGATGCACTGCCTCGGCGGCCGTGTTTGCGCAGGCGCCCGGGCATATGCTGACGATCAATGTCGGCAACGTCCGCAACGCCAAGGGGCGCATCCACGTCGACATCTGCACGCAGGACAAGTTCCTGAAGGACGATTGCCAGTGGGCGGGCGAGGCTCCGGCCCGGCTCGGCACGACACAAGTGATCGTGCGCGATCTGCCGCCGGGCCAATATGCCGCGCAGGCGTTCCATGATGAGAACAGCAACAGCAAGGTAGACCGCGCGCTGTTCGGCATTCCCAAGGAAGGCGTTGGCTTTTCCAACGACGCGCGCATCTCGTTCGGCCCGCCCAGCTGGAAGAGCGCGGTGTTCAGCCATGGCGGCCAGAACGCGTCGATCGGCTTCAAGCTGCGCTACTTCCTCGGCCCCAGCGGACCGCCAGCCGCCAAGTGAGCAGCGCGCATTCCCTGCTCAAGACGGTGCCAGCCTCGCTGGTCACGGTCAGCCTCAGGCGGCCTTGGCTGACGCTTGCCCTCGCGCTTTTGGTCACCATCGCCGCGCTGCTCACCGCGATGCAGCGCATGGCGATCACCACGGACACCTCACAGCTGATCTCCCCCGATGTCGCCTGGCGCGTCGAGGAGCGGCGGATGGAAGAGGCCTTCCCGCAGCTGCGCGACGTGATGCTGGTGGTGATCGACGGCAAGACGCCGGAACTCGCAGAGGACGGCGCTGCCCGGCTCTCCGCCGCTCTTGCGGCCGATAGCAAGACCTTCCGCCGCGTGACGCGCCCGGACGGCGGCGATTTCCTTGCGCGCGAGGGCCTGCTGTTCGGCTCGGTCGAGGATGTGCGCAGCGCGACCAGGACGATGGTCGACGCGCAGCCGCTGCTTGGACCGCTTGCCGCCGATCCTTCGCTGCGCGGGGTGGCCGGTTCACTGTCGACCATGCTCGACGGGGTGAACCGCGGCGAAGTGACGCTGGGCCGGATCGACAAGCCGCTGAATGCGCTGGCCACGGCCATCGACGGTTCGCTTGCAGGGAAGAACCCGGCCTTCTCGTGGCAGGAGCTGTTCGACAACGGCAGTGGTGGGGGCAGTGGTGGGCTGGCCGTGCCCAAGCGGCGCCTGATCCTTGTCCAGCCCGTCCTCGACCACGCCGCGCTGATGGCGGGCGAGAACGCGGCGGACGGCGTGATGCGCGCGGCACGAGAGCTCAAGCTGGATGAGGCGCATGGCGTCCGCGTCCGCCTGACAGGCGAAGTGCCACTGGCTGATGAGGAATTCGCCACGCTTCAGGAAAACATCGGCGCGGTGGCAATGGTCATGCTCGGCGCGATGCTGCTGACCTTGTGGCTGGCGACCCGTTCGGTGAAGCTGGTTGCCGCGATCATGGTTGCGATCATCGCCGGGCTGATTGTCACCGCTGCCGTCGGGCTGCTCGCGGTGGGTCGCTTCAACCTCATTTCGGTGGCCTTTATCCCGCTGTTCGTCGGCCTTGGTGTCGATTTTGGCATCCAGATCTGCGTGCGCTTCAACGCCGAACGGCCTGATAGTGCGGACGCGGCGGAAGCGCTCAAGAAAGCGGCAAGCGAACTCGGAGCGCCGCTTTCCCTCGCGGCAGGCGCGATCTTCGTCGGCTTCGGTGCGTTCCTGCCTACGGCCTATATCGGCATTACCGAGCTTGGCGTGATTGCCGGGCTCGGCATGATCATCGCGCTGTTTGCCAGCCTGACCCTGCTGCCGGCGCTGATCGTTGTGCTCGGCCCCTCCGCGCCCCGGCATGAAGTGGGCTTCCCCTGGCTCGCCCCGGTTGACCGCCTGCTCGAGCGCAAGCGGCGCTGGGTGCTGTGGTCGTTCGCGCTCGCCATGGGCCTCAGCATCGCCGCGCTGCCGTGGGTGCAGTTCGACTTCAACCCGCTCCATCTGCGCGACCCAAATGCGCCCGCCATGCGCACCCTGAGCGACCTGACGCAGGACCCTGACCGCACGCCAAACACCATCGACGTGCTGGCGAAAACGCCTGCTGAAGCGCAGGCGCTGAAGGCGAAGCTGGAGCGCCTGCCTGAAGTCTCGCACGTCGTTGCGCTCGGCACGTTCATTCCGGACGATCAGGATGCCAAGCTCGCTGTGCTGCAGGACGCCTCGCTCCTGCTCGATGTGACGCTCAATCCCTTCGATGTGCCCCCCGCGCCGACCGATGCGGACATGATTGCCGCAACTGAAGGCACCCGCGCCAAGCTCGCCGCCGTGCTGTCCGCTCATCCCGGCCCGGATGGCACCGCCGCGCGCAAGCTGGACGCCGCGCTGGATCGGCTCGCCAAGGCCACGCCGGAGCAGCGCCGTGCGGTTGATCGCATGCTGACCGCGCCGCTCGGCGTGATGTTGAACCAGATGCGCTCCGCCTTGCAGGCCGAACCGATCACCCGCGAGAGCCTGCCCGCCGACTTCGCGCAGGATTGGGAGACGCCCAGCGGCCTTTCGCGCCTGCAGGTCTTCCCCAGCGGCGACGCGCACGACAACCGCGTGCTGCGCCGCTTCCGCGATGCCGTGGCCAAGGTCACGCCCTCGATCTCCGGCCTGCCGGTGGCGACGCAGGCCGCCGCCTCGACGGTCGCGTTCGCCTTTGTCGAGGCCGGGATCATCGCCTTCGTGCTGGTGAGCGGACTGCTGTTCCTCGTCCTGCGTTCGGTGCGCGAAGTCGCCTTTACGCTCGCGCCGGTGATCCTCTCGATCTTTCTCACGCTGGGCAGTTGCCTCGTCATCGGCCAGCCGATCAACTTCGCCAACATCATCGCCTTCCCGCTGCTGTTCGGGGTGGGTGTCGCGTTCCACATCTACTTCGTGATGGCGTGGAGCGTGGGCGCGCAGAACCTGCTGCAATCGAGCCTCGCGCGCGCGGTGATGTTCAGCGCCTTTGCGACCGGCACCGCGTTTGGCAGCCTCTGGCTTTCGACCCATCCGGGGACTGCCAGCATGGGCAAGATCCTGATGATCTCGCTGATCTGGACGCTGATCTGCGCGCTGATCTTCGAACCGGCGCTGCTCGGCCCCTCGCCGGAAGCACGGAGCAAGCGCGCCTAGGGCGTGACGGCGGGGTCTTCGAGCGGATCGCTGAGTTCGGGGACGGGCTGCTTTGTCTCGCCCGGATTGGCCGGGTCCGCCAGTGGGTCATCGAGTTCGGACTGCCCTTGCGAAGCCTCGGGGGCTTTGTCGCCATGGCGGATCGCCTCGATCTCCGCCGCTCGGTCCTGCAGCCATGTCGAGCGCAAGGTGGCATAGGGATCGACCGCACCGGAGAGCAGTGCGCGCAGCCCGGCATCGGACTCGGCCCGCAGATCGAGCCCGCCGACGACGGCTGTGGAAAGCTGGTACTCGATCGTGTCGAACGGCTTTCCCACCGCCAGTGGCAGGATCAGCCCTTCCGACGAGCTTCCAACGAGGTCGCGCAAAGTGCTCGGGCCCAGGAAGGGCAGGAAGATGTAGGGCCCCGGACCCACTCCGTAGAGCGCCAGAGTCGTGCCGAACCCGTTGTTCCGATGCGGCAGATTGATCGACTTGTCCTTCGCGACATCGATCAGGCCGCCGACGCCGACAGTGGAGTTGAGCACGAACCGCGCGAGCGTGCGCGAAGCGCTGCGCGGCTTGCCCTGCAGGAGGAAGTTCAGGAACACCAGCGGTTCGGCGAGGTTGCTCAGAACATGGCGGATACCGGTCCGCAGCGGCTTGGGCACGACGTGCTTGTAGCCCATCGCCGCCGGCCGGTAGATGGCCTTGTCGAGCACCTGCCAGGTGCCGAACATCGCGCGGTTGAAGCCTTCGAGCGAATCGCCGGGCGCATGGCGACGGCGCTTTGCCGGTGCCGGTGCTGGTGCCGGCGGTGCGGTTTCGCGTTTTGCTTCGGCTGCGGGCGTCTCCGGCTGCACCGCCACCGCCGCCGATGTTTCCACCGGCGCGCGGTCCTCAGGCGGCAGCGCGACCGGAGCGCTGGCCAGCAGTGCCGGAATGATCAGCAATTATTCGCCCTTCGCCGCGATGGCATTCATCCGCGCGACCAGCGCCTTGGCGCCGCCCTTCTGGAGCACGGTGCCGAAGTCCGACCGGCGTGTGGCAATCTGGCTGATGGCGTTCTTGTAGAACACGTCGATGATCTTCCAGCTCCCCCCGCTCTGGCGCAGGCGATAGGCGATCGCGACCGGCGCGTCCTTGGGAATCTTCAGAGTGGTGCGCACGACCTTGTCGCCGCCGCGCGTTTCCACCCGGGGCGAGACCTCGAAGCTCTCGCCGCCGAAGCTGTCGAAATTGCGGGCGTATTGCGCGATGGTCATGCGCTTGAACGCATCGACAAGCGCCTGCTGGTCTGCGGGCGATTGCTTCACCCATTCCGGCCCAACGGCAAGCCGCGTCATCAAGCCAAGGTCGAAAGTCCGCTCCAGCACCGGCGCGATGACCTTGCTGCGGGCCTGCGGGGTGCCGCCGGTGCGCATGGTGCGCAGCAGCCCGGCATCCAGTTCCTCGACCGTGGAGAGCGCCGGATCGGCCGCCTGCGCCAGTGCAGCCGCAGGCAGCGCAGCCGCCGCAAGGGGCGTGAGGCAGGCAATCGCAAGAAGGGTCCGTAGCATATCAAGCCTTGTTCTGGTAAGAGCGACCGGAAATGACACTGTGCTGCAAACTGTCCCGTCCCGCCCTCGATGCTGCCAAGCGTAAAGCGTGTTCAGCAGCATTCTGACAAGTCGAGATTGCACTTTTCAGCTCCAGCCTGCTAGTCCGCGCGGAACAAAACAGTCCGGGGCGGACGTGATCGGGGTTTGTAACGACTAGCGGCTGCGAACCGAACGGGGAATGAACGGCGGACTCGGCTCGCACTTGCAGCAGGGGCCGCCGCCATCGAATGGTCCAAGCCGGTCAACTGCACTTCCCGTAGCATGAACAACCGCTTATAGAGCGAAGAGTTGACCCGGTGCTGCAAGGAGTATGAGGCATTGCAGGAAGTTTCACGTCCGGGTTCGCTGCAGCCGCTTCGTGTCTTTCTTGCCAATCCGCGCGGTTTCTGCGCCGGGGTGACGCGCGCGATCGATATTGTCGAGCGGGCGATCGATCGCTTCGGCGCTCCTGTCTACGTGCGCCATGAAATCGTGCATAACCGCTTCGTGGTCGATCAACTGCGCGACAAGGGTGCGGTGTTTGTCGACGAGCTGTCCGATGTGCCGGATGGGGCCACCACCGTGCTCAGCGCGCATGGCGTCGCCCGCTCGGTCGAGGATGAGGCAGAGCGGCGGCAGCTTCCGGTGATCGATGCGACTTGCCCGCTGGTCACCAAAGTCCATATCCAGGGCCGCCGCTATGCCAAGACCGGTCGCCGGATCGTGCTGATCGGTCACGCAGGCCACGCCGAAGTGGTCGGCACCATCGGCCAGATCGATGCGCCGGTCCTGCTGGTTTCGACCCCTGACGACGTCGCGGCCCTGCCGCTCGATCCGGCGACGCCGCTGGCCTACATCACCCAAACCACGCTGAGCGTGGACGATACGCGCGGGGTGATTGCCGCGCTGCATGCCCGCTTCAGCGATGTCGTGGGGCCGGATATCGATGACATCTGCTATGCCACGCAGAACCGCCAGACGGCCGTGCGCAAGCTCGCCGAAGTGAGTGACGTGCTGATCGTCGTCGGCTCGCGCAACAGCTCGAATTCCAGCCGGCTGCGCGAAATCGGCGCCGAGATGGGCATTCGCAGCTATCTCGTCGACAGCGGGGACGATATCGATCCCGCTTGGCTGGGCGGTGTCGATTCGGTCGGCATTACCGCCGGCGCCTCGGCGCCCGATGCCCTTGTCGATAGCGTGATCCGGCGCCTGCGCGCCTTGCGACAGGTCTCGATCACGCAATTGGACGGGGTCAACGAGAACATCGAATTCAGCCTTCCGGCCATCTTGCGCCGACCTGCCCCTGCTGCCAATGCTCGCACCCTGCGCGTGGCAGCCGAATAGGATACCCGATGACACTTCCGCTTTCCCAGCTTGCCCGTATCGGCGCCTACACGCTCACCCAGCACATCAAGGGCGGCAAGTATCCGCTCGTGCTGATGCTGGAGCCGCTGCTGCGCTGCAATCTCGCCTGCCCCGGCTGCGGCAAGATCGACTACCCCGACGCGATCCTCAACCAGCGCCTGAGCTTCGAGCAGTGCATGGAAGCGATCGAGGAATGCGGCGCGCCTGCGGTTTCCATCGCGGGCGGCGAGCCGCTGCTCCACCGCGACATGCCGCGCATCGTCAAGGGCTATATTGAGCGCAAGAAGCTGGTGATCCTGTGCACCAACGCGCTGCTGCTGAAGAAGAAGATCGACGATTACGCGCCCTCGCCCTTCTTCACCTGGTCGATCCACCTCGATGGTGACAAGCAGATGCACGACCACGCGGTCGATCAGGAAGGCACCTACGAAGTGGCGATCGAGGCGATCGAGCTCGCCAAGTCCAAGGGTTTCCGCGTGCAGGTCAATTGCACCGTGTTCGACGGCGCAGACCCGGAACGCCTCGCGAAGTTCTTCGACGAGATGGAAAAGCGCGGCGTCGAGATCACCATCTCGCCCGGTTATGCCTATGAGCGTGCGGCGGACCAGGAGCACTTCCTCAACCGCGAGCGCACCAAGCAGTTCTTCCGCGACGTGTTCAAGCGCGGCAAGGGCGGCAAGGCCTGGACTTTCACCAATTCGCCGCTGTTCCTCGATTTCCTCGCCGGCAACCAGACCTACGAATGCACGCCGTGGTCGATGCCGCTGCGCACCGTGTTCGGCTGGCAGAAGCCCTGCTATTTGATCGGCGAAGGCTATGTCTCGACCTTCAAGGAACTGATGGAAGGCACCGATTGGGAGCAGTTCGGCGTTGGCAAGTACGAGAAGTGCTCGAACTGCATGACGCACTGCGGCTTCGAAGGCACAGCCGCGACGGACGCGATCCGCAATCCGCTCAAGATGTTCCAGATCGGCCGCAAGGGCGTGCGCACCGAAGGCCCGATGGCGCCGGACGTCGACCTTTCGAAGGCGCGCCCCGCCGAGGACGTCTATTCGTCACACCTCGAGCGCGAACTGGCCAAGATCGCCAAGGAAAACCCCGCTGCGGCCAAGCGCGTCGTAAACGTCGCGTAGAACCTTGTGCGCAAGGCCCGCGTGGCGTCCGGTGCGGATGAGCGCCGGCAGCTGGGCGGGCTGGCGGGCCAGAGAGAAAAGCACTGCGCCCAGCGCGATCCCGCCATCCGGCCGCATGCCGACGAGTGCGGCGGGCGGCAATGCTTCGTGAGCACTGTCCGAGATCACCCGGATGGCAGCGAAGGAGGCACCGTGGCGCTGGGCAACGCGGGCCGCGATATGGCTCTCCATATCGACGACAGCTGCGCCGGTCGCTTTGCGCAATTCGGCCTTGCCCTCGATGCCGGCTGCTATGGAATCCTGACCGGACACTAGTGCTCGGATTGCCGTGGGAAGCGCGGCAATGAGCGCTTCCACCAAGGCTGCATCGCCATCGATCACGACCGCACCGACTGGCAGCGAAGGATCAAGACCGCCACCGAGACCAGTCGAAAGGACCAGCGCCGAGCCAGCCCCCAGCAGCCCCGCCAGTTCGCGCTCAAGCCGCGCACTATCGCCGCCACCCGCCAGCACCTCGATGCCCGGATATCCGCCCCGGATGGCCTTGGCCTCGCTCTGGAGACCGCAGACGGCAATGATCCGCGCGCTCACATCCCGACCGAAACGCGGCGGTCGTTCGAGCGCTTGAGGTTGCGGTAGCGCGCCATCGCCCAGAGCGGGAAGTATTTGGGATAGCCATGGTAGCGCAGGTAGAACACGCGCGGGAAGCCGCCGCCGGTATAGTGCTCCTGCCCCCACAGCCCGTCGGCTTCCTGGTTGGCGGCGAGCCACGCCACCCCGCGTTCGACTTCGGGCGCATCCGCTTCACCCGCCGCCATCAGGCCCAGCAGCGCCCATGCGGTCTGCGAGGCGGTCGAGGGTGCCGGCGTGTGGCCCTTGCGATCCAGTGCATAGCTCTCGCAATCCTCGCCCCAGCCACCGTCCGGGTTCTGGATGGACTTGAGCCATGCAACGGCCTTGGCCACGGTCGGATCTTCCGGCGGCAGGCCCGCGGCATTCAGCGCGCAAAGCACCGACCACGTGCCGTAGATATAGTTCACGCCCCAGCGGCCGAACCAGCTGCCTTCGGGCTCCTGCTCGCGCCGCAGATACTCGATGGCCGCCGCCATGCGCGGGCTGTCGAGCGGCTCGCCCAGCTGAGCCAGCATCGAGACGCAGCGCGCGGAAACGTCTGCCGTCGGCGGATCGAGCAGGGCGCCGTGATCGGCGAAGGGCAGGTTGTTGAGGTAGTCCGCCGTGTTGTCGGCATCGAACGCGCCCCAGCCGCCGTTCTTCGATTGCAGCCCGACGGTCCATTCCAAGCCGCGCTCGATCGGCATGCGGTCCGCGACTTGCGCACGGTCCATCGCCATGACGACGACCGCCGTGTCATCGAGATCGGGATAGTGCGCGTTGTTGTACTGGAAGGCCCAGCCGCCGGGCCGCACGCCGGGGCGCTGGTCGATCCAGTCGCCCTCGACATCGAGCACCTGCAGCGGCTTCAGCCAATCGAGCCCGGCCTGCGCGCGCGCCACGTTGGCCTCGCCGCCTGCTTCCATCATGGCATGTGAGGCAAGCGCAGTATCCCACACCGGCGAGACGCAGGGCTGACAATAGGCCTCGTCCTCGTGGATCACGAGGAGGTTCTCGACCGACTTCCTCGCAATCGCGCGGTGCGGATGATCTTCCGGATAGCCGAGCAGATCGAACATCATCACGCTGTTGGCCATCGCCGGATAGATTGCGCCGAGCCCGTCCTCGCCATTGAGCCGTTCGACAACCCAGCTCACGCAAGTATCGATCGCCTTCTTGCGCAGCCCCTTGGGCCACAGGCCATCACCCGCCTTGAGCACGCGGTCGAGTGCGTTGAAGCCGGTTGTCCAGACCCACTTGGGATCTTCCGCCTGCGACAGGCGGCGCGGCTTCTGCCCGCTGTAGAGCTCGTCCACCTTGATCCCGCGCGGGTTGCGCGCACAGGGTCTCAGCGCGCACAGCACCAGCAGCGGCACGACGACCGTTCGCGCCCAGTACGACATGCGCGAGAGGTGGATCGGGAACCAGCGCGGCAGCAGGATCAGTTCGGGCGGCATCGTCGGCACTTCGGACCACGGCCCGGCAGCGAAGAGCGCCAGCTGGATGCGGGTGAAGACGTTGACTGCCTCGGCCCCGCCAGCCTTGAGGATGGCTTCGCGCGCACGGACCATGTGCGGCGCATCGACGGGATCGCCGATCATCTTGAGCGCGAAATAGGCCTTCACGCTGGCGCTCACATCGAAGCCGCCGTCGTGGAACAGACTCCAGCCGTGATGCTTAGCCGATTGAATGCGGCGCAGGTAGCGCCCGATCTTGGCTTCGAGTTCGAGATCGTCCGGCTCGCCGAGATAATGGCGCAGCAGCACGTATTCCGCCGGGATCGTGCAGTCGGCCTCGAGTTCGAACACCCAGTGGCCATCGGGGCGCTGCGCCTTGGTGAGAGCACTGGCGGCGCGGTCGACCGCGGCGTCGACGGTCGTGAGATCAAGGCGGGTCGGGACTTCGAGCGTATCCAGCATGGCGCGCCTTCTAGCGTCGGAGTGCGGCAATAGCCAAGCCCGCAGCAGTCTCACCCGAGCGCAGTGCGCCCTCGATGGTTGCGGGGAGGCCCGTCTGCGTCCAGTCGCCGGCGAGGAGAAGGTTGTTCCACCGCGTCTGCGCGGGTGGGCGTTTGGCATCCTGATCGGGGGTGGCGGCGAAAGTCGCCCGCTTTTCCTTCACGACCTGCCACGCGGGCAAGTTGGCACTGAAGCCATAGGCGCGCTGTATCTCATCCCAGAAAATGCGCGCCAGCTCCTCGCGGTCGAGCCCGACGATGTCCTCGGCGGCGGACACGGTCACCGAAATCCGGTCCGGAAACGCGAAGAGCCACTGCGCCTTTGCACCGAGCAGCGCCAGCATCGGCGGTGCACCAGCGGGCAGCGCAACCGCGAAGTGGGCGTTGACGATGGAATTGTGCACATCGGGCGCACTGATCCCCGGCAGCAAACCCTGCGCAATCCAAGCGGGGACCGCGAGCACGATCGTCTCGTCGGTCAGCTCCTGCCAAGTGTCGCCCCAGTCCAGTGCGCTCAGCCGGTCGCCCTTGGTCTCGATGGCGCGCAGCCGCTTGCCGAGCGTGATCGGGGCCCCGCGCTGTGCCAGCCAGGTCGCAGCCGGATCGATGAAGGCTGCCGCCAGTGTCGGTTCGGCGATGCGCGGCAGGGTTGCCTTGCCGCCGCGCAGCAGTGTTTCGCGCAGGACGGCCGCCGTCAGCGCAGCCGATCCTTCTGTGGGCGGCGTATTGAGCACGGCGAGCAGCACAGGCTCCAGCAGCTTTTCCCAAACGGGACCTGCAGCGGTGATGCGTTGGCCGAGGGTCGCGCCGGGTGCCTTGGCGAGCAGCTTCGCGAGAGGCAGGTAATCTGCGAGGCGGCTGCCGGGGACGCGGCGGGAGGGTGTGAGCACCCACCAGGGCAGCGGCCCATCGTTGATGCCGATGGTCCAGCGCGCGCCCGATGCCAGGTCAGCGAACGCGAAGTCGGCATGGTCCGGCCCCGCGAGCGGCGTATCGGCGCCGACCGTGCGACGGAAGCGTGCAACGGCGGGATTGCCTGCCAGCACGAGGTGGTTGCCATTGTCGATGGTAAGGCCAAGCTGGACATCGTGGTACGACCGGCACCGCCCGCCCGCCTGCGCCGCCGCTTCGGCGATCTCGACCGCAAAGCCCGCCTCGACCAGCCGCACGGCAGCCGACAGTCCGGCAAGGCCCGCGCCGACAACAATCGCCCTACCCATGGTCAGCACCCATGGTCAGCGGGTCGCCAGCAGCCAGAAGACCGTGAGCAGCAGCCCCAGCTTGTTCGTTCGCACGCGCGTGCGCGGCGGCGCCCAGCCGATCTGCTCCATGGTCCGGAGCAAGCGGGAGTAGGCGATTTCCATCAGCCGCGGGGCGATAAGGTGGCCCTTGGGCTTGGCCGCGAGGATGGCTGCCGCTTCCTTGTAGTGCTGCTGCGCGCGGGCCGCGACGCGCCGGGCGGCGGCATCCATGCGCGGATCGGTGGCGATGGCCTCGGGCGTGGTCGGCTCGATACCGGCATGGCGCAGTGCTTCCAAAGGCATGTAGACGCGGCCGATGGCGGCATCCTCGTCGATATCCCGCAGGATGTTGGTGTATTGGAGCGCGCGGCCAAGGTGATGCGCCAGCGCAAGGCCCGGCTCTTCGTCCATCCCGAAAATCTTGACCGAAAGCCGCCCCACCGCCGAGGCAACGTGGTCGCAATAGATGTCGAGTTCGGCTTCGGTCGGCCAGCGCACATCACGCTCGACGTCGATCGCCATGCCGTCGATCACGGCGATGAAGTCCGCCTTCTCCAGGGCGAAGCGGTGGACAGCGGTTGCCAGAAACGCCGCACGCCCGGGAGCGCGCCCGGCGTAAAGCGCGTCGATATCCGCCCGCCATGCATCCAGCTCGGCCGCGCGCACCGCGCGATCCCCCTGCTGGTCGTCGGCAATGTCGTCGACGATACGGCAGAAATCGTAGACCGCGTACATCGCCAGCCGCTCATCTTTGGGCAGCACGCGCATGCCGGCATAGAACGAGCTGCGGCTTGCCTGCGTCTGGCCGTCCGGCGCGCTCATGCCGCGCGCCTCAGCAGTACCGGCAGCGCCGCGCCGGTCGCCAGCCACAGCGCTTCGGCCTTGCTGTGGTGGACGCGCTCACTGAGCGGGTCACGGCGTTCGAGACGGTCGCAAAGACTTTCCGCAAGCCGCTGGATCACCGCGACTTCCGCCGAGAGGCGGCGATCGCGGATCATCCGCGAAAACGGCGCGGATTGGGCCAGCAGACCCCGCGTCCGCCGGGCCAGATCAGCAATGATCCCGCGCAGCTTTGCGCTCGCCTTGTCACCACCGAGTTCTTCCACGTCGATCCCTGTTTCGAAAGGAATGTAGACCCGGTCGAGCTGCCGGTAGTCCTTGGCGCAATCTTGCAGGTGGTTGATTACCTGCAAAGCCGCGCAAAGCGCATCGTTTCCATGCCAGGTGTCCCGGCTCTCGCGGTGCACGTCGAGCACGTAGCGACCGACCGGCATGGCCGAGACGCGGCAGTAGTCGATAAGGTCGTCCCAGGTCTGGTAGCGAGTCACCGTCACGTCGCGCGTGAAGGCTTCGAGCAGGTCGTGGGCATGGACCGGATCAATCCCTCGCTCGGCCATCGCCGCGCGCAAGGCCTTCGCTTCCGGCGCCCCTTCACCGTCCAGACCGGCGCGCATCGCGCCCAGCAGCGCGAGCTTCTGCTCGGGCGTCGCGGTGGGATGATCGGCGATGTCGTCGGACGCGCGCGCGAAGGTGTAGAAGGCCTTGATGAGCCCGCGATGCTCGGCTTTGACGAGGAAGCTGGCGACGGGAAAGTTCTCGTCGCGGTCGCCCTTGCCCGAGGCTAAGGTATTCGAGTTCATCACAGTTCCGCCGCTTGCTGGCCTGCTGCCGCCTGGGCTCGCCCCTTCCACATGCCGCCCCGTCCGCGCAAGTGCTGCCACGCCGATAGCATGGTGCAGCCTAGGTAAAAAGCCGCAATGCCGGGCAGCGCGACACCCCACAACGGTGAGCGCCGGTAGAAGCGCAGCATGGGCTGGAAGGTGAGAGCCATGATGGCCCATGCGCCGAGCCCCAGCCAGCGCGCAAGGCCCTCGCCGAACAATCCGAGCGCAGGCGGCGCGAGGTAGACGAGCGCCATGCCGAGCACAGTCCCGGCCAGAAGCACCGGCGAATAGCGCAGCTGCGCATAGGCCGAGCGCGAAATCATCGCCGCGACCGGCGCAAAGCCGCGATAGGGCCGGATGCTGCGCGAGCGGTACGTGAGGCCGAGCCACACCGGCCCCTGCCGTTTGAGCAGCGCGCCCAGCGTGCAATCATCAATCAGCGCTCCTCGGATAGCCGCGATGCCGCCCGCCTTCTCGAGCGAATCGCGCCGCACCAGCATGCAGCCGCCTGCCGCCGCGCCGAGGCCTTGCGGGCGGTTCACGGCGCCGAAGGGGTAAAGCATCTGGAAGAAGAACACGAAGGCCGGAACCAGCATGCGCTCCGGCGGGGTCTCGCAGTGAAGCAGCGCCATCAGCGAGACGAGCGAGAGGCTGCCAGCCTCGCCACGCGTGACCAGCATGCGCAAGGTATCGGGCGCGTGCTCGATATCGGCGTCGGTCAGCCAGAGGTAGCGCGGGGTTTCCCCCGCCCGCGCGACGCCTTGCGAGACGGCCCAGAGCTTGCCGGTCCACCCGCGCGCCAACGGTGCACCGTTCAGTACTTCGAGCCGGTCCGAACCGAGCGCCCGGGCAATAGCGGCGGTGCCGTCGCTGCTCTGGTCATCGACAAGGATGACGCGGAAGGCGCCGGGATAGTCCTGGGTCAGCAGGCTCCCGACCGAGCGGGCGATCACGTCCGCCTCGTCACGCGCCGGAACGACCGCGACAACCTCCGGCCAGATCTTCGGCTCGGCGGGCATGCCCCGCGTGTCCCGCTCGCGCGCCAGCCAGAACATGTCGCGCCCCAAGAGGAGGACTAGCCAGATCGCCAGCGAAAGCGTGCCGAGCGCGATGGGGATCATCGGATCGTGCCCGCCTGCCGGAACCAGCCTATCGCATCGCGCACCGCATCGCCCCATGGCCGCGCGCGGTAGCCCAGCTCGCTCTGCGCCTTGTCGGAACGGAAGAACATCCGGTGGCGCGACATGCGCAGCGAATCGAGCGTGAGGAACGGATCGGTCTTGCCGGTCGCGCGCGACCAGGCCTCATTCAGCCACGCCAGCGGCATCAGCGGCGCGATGGGCAGGCGCACTTGCGGCGGGCGGCGTTCCATTTCGGCGGCAATGCACACCAGCATGTCGCGCAGCATCACATCCTGTCCGCCAAGGATATAGCGCTCGCCCACCCGGCCCTGCTCGAGCGCAAGCCGGTGGCCCGCCGCCACATCGTCGACATGGACGAGATTGAGCCCCGAATCGACATATGCGGGCATCTTCCCGTTCGCCGCCTCGACGATGATCCGCCCGGTCGGCGTAGGCTTGATATCGCGCGGTCCGATGGGCGTGGACGGCAGCACGATGACAGCCGGCAGCCCGTGCTCCGCCACCATCTGCTCGACCAGCCGCTCGGCGACCACCTTGCTGCGCTTGTAGGCGCCCACAGCCTGCTCCGGGCTGGCGGCATGACGCTCGTCGACCGGTCCGTCATCCGAAGGCTTCAGCGTGGCGACGCTGCTCGTATAGACCACGCGCTCAACCCCCGCCTGCAAGGCCGCGCGCATCACCGCTCCGGTGCTGGCAAGGTTGTTGCGCACGATCTCTTCCGGGTCGGGCGCCCAGAGCCGATAGTCGGCGGCGACATGGCAGAGGAACCGGGCCCCCTGCAGAGCGCGGGCAACGCTGGCCTCGTCGCGCGCATCGCCTTCGACCAGATCGCCCGGAAAATCGCCGAGATTGCCGCGCGGACTGGATGCCCGAACGAGACCGCGCACGCGGTAGCCGGCCGCTGCCAGTTCGCGCGCAACGGCCGAGCCGACGAAGCCCGACACGCCGGTCACGAGCGTGAGACCCCGCGATTCGTCCATCAGCGCTCGTATTCCCTTCTCATTGGCACCTTGGCCGCTTGATTGACCGGCCATGCTTCGGTGGCAAGGGTATTGGCATCCGGATCGCAGGTTTTGTGCAAATGTTTTGCCTGAACCGCGATCAGGGCTAGGACGTCGCGCGATGACCGCAGGCGCCCTTCTCCTGTCTCTGATCGGCTGGCTCGTACTGGCACTTGCCGCGATCGGCACGCTCTATTGGGCGATCGCGACGTGGGCTCTTGCGCGGTTTCTGCGGAGAGAACGGCCTGCCGCCGCGCGCTCCGAGGCGGTTACCCTGCTGAAGCCGCTCTACGGGGCCGAGCCACAGCTGGAAGCCAATCTCGCAAGCTTTCTCCGCCAGACGCACCAAGGGCCGGTGCAGATGGTCTGCGGGGTTCAGCGCGAAGACGATCCGGCCGCCGAGACGGTGCGCGCAATGCAAGCCCGCCATCCCACTGCGCGGATCGACCTCGTGATCGATTCGACCCGCCACGGCGCGAACGTCAAGATCGGCAACCTCATCAACATGATGGCCCGCGCCGAGCACGACATCGTGGTGCTGAGCGACAGCGACATGGCGGTGGAGCCCAGCTATCTGGCGCAAGTGCTCGCCGCGCTCGATCGGCCCGGCATCGGGGCGGTGACTTGCCTCTATCACGGGCGCGGCGATGCCGGGTTCTGGTCGCGGCTGGCGGCGGCGGGGCCGAGCTACCAGTTCCTGGTCGGCCTCGTCTTCGGCAAGGTCATGGGCCTTGCCGAGCCGTGCATGGGTTCGACCATCGCGCTGCGCCGTTCGACGCTGGAGGCCATCGGCGGGTTCGAGGCCTTTGCCGATGTGCTGGCGGACGACCATGCCATAGGCGCGGCGGTGCGGGCGCATGGCCTCGGCATAGCCATTCCTCCGGTCCTGCTCGCGCATGCCTCGGCGGAAACCAGCCTCGCGCAGGTCTGGCGGCAGGAACTGCGCTGGGCAGCGACGATCCGGGCTTTGCAACCGGGCGGCTATGCGGGGTCTGTGATCGGCTTCCCGCTGGCGCTGGCCATGCTGGGCAGCCTGGTTCACCCCCTGCCCGGCCTTTACGTGGTGGCAGCAGCCTCCGCTGCGCGCCTGTACACCAAGCGGGTGGTGGACCGCCATGCGGGCACCAGCACTGCCCCCTTTTGGCTGCTACCGGTCCGGGACGGACTCAGTTTGGCCGTGTTTGTGGCAAGCTATTTCGTTCGCGTTGTTGATTGGCGCGGAACAAGGCTTAGAATGGAACATGAAGGGCAGATCATCCGCCCGGTGGAGAATACAAGGTCATGATGCGCACGCTCTTCCTCCAGGCGCCGTCTTTCGACGGTTTTGATGGTGGTGCCGGCGCGCGCTATCAGATGAAGCGCGAGGTCAAATCCTTCTGGTATCCCACGTGGATCGCCCAGCCCGCCGCGATGGTCGAAGGCTCGAAGCTGATCGATGCCCCGGCGCATGACCTTTCATGGGAAGATATCGCGCACGAGTTCGACGAGCGCGATCTCGTCATCCTCCACACCTCGACGCCGAGCTTTGGTCAGGACATCCGCACCGCCGCGCTGATCAAGGAGCGCAACCCGAAGATCATGATCGGATTCGTCGGCGCCAAGGTCGCGGTCGAGCCGGACAAGAGCCTCGCCGCCTCGCCCCACATCGATTTCGTCGCGCGCGAGGAATACGACTTCACCATCGTCGAGATCGCCGAGGGGCGCCCCTTGCGCGAAGTAGACGGCATCACCTGGCGCGATGCGGACGGCAGCTTCGTGCGCAACAAGGACCGCGCGCAGATCGAGGACATGGACGTGCTGCCGATGGTTTCGCCCATCTACAAGCGCGATCTCGATCTTTCCAAGTACTACGGCGGCTACCAGCGCCACCCCTATATCTCGTTCTACACCGGGCGCGGCTGCAAGAGCCGCTGCACCTTCTGCCTCTGGCCGCAGACGATCTCGGGCCACCGCTATCGCCACCGCAGCGTGCCCAAAGTGATCGAGGAAGTGCAGTACATCCTGCGCGAGATGCCTGAAGTGAAGGAGATCTTCTTCGACGACGACACGCTGGCCGATGCACACGATTTCGTCGTCGAACTTTCGGGTGAGCTTGCCAAGCTCGGCTTCGGCAAGCCCGGCTTCCCCGTTACCTGGGGCTGCAACGCCAAGGCCAATGTGCCCTACATGGTGCTGAAAGCCATGAAGGAAGGCGGCTGCCGCGTGCTGCTCGTCGGCTATGAAAGCGGCAACCAGCAGATCCTGCACAACATCAAGAAGGGCCTGCTGACCAAAGTCGCGCGCCAGTTCACCAAGGATGCGCACAGCCTTGGCCTGACCATCCACGGCACTTTCATCCTCGGTCTGCCCGGCGAGACACTGGAGACGATCGAGGAGACCATCCGCTATGCGATCGAGCTCAATCCGCACACGATCCAGGTAAGCCTCGCCGCGCCCTATCCCGGCACCTTCCTCTACAAGCAAGCGACCGAGAACGGCTGGTTCGACGGCAGCGACCACCTGCTGACCGACGGCGGCAACCAGATCGCGCAGCTGTCCTATCCGCACCTCTCGTCGAAGGTGATCTTCGACAAGGTGGAGGAGTTCTACAAGCGCTTCTACTTCCGCCCACGCAAGATCGGCGCCATCGTCGGCGAGATGATCCGCGACTGGGACATGATGAAGCGCCGCCTGCGCGAGGGCGTGGAGTTCTTCGATTTCCTGCGCCGCCGCAAGGAAGCTGCCTGATCTTTGGCCATGGGCACGGCCCGAAGGCTTATCGTCACTGCGGATGACTTCGGCGCCTCACCCGAAGTCAACGCCGCGGTCGAGCACGCGCACCGCGATGGCATTCTGACCGCCGCCAGCCTGATGGTGGCAGGTGATGCGGCGAGCGATGCGGTGGAACGCGCGCGTCGGCTGCCTGCCCTTGGCGTCGGGCTGCACCTCGTGCTGGTCGAAGGCCGACCGATACTGCCGCCGGAGCAGATCCCCGCGCTGGTAGACGCGAGCGGCCAGTTCCGCACGGACATGGTCCGCACCGCGCTTACCATCTTCGCCTCACCCTCCGCACGGCGGCAGCTGGCGGCGGAGATCGACGCGCAGTTTGCGGCCTTCGCAGCGACAGGCCTCAAGCTCGATCACGTCAACGCGCACAAGCACTTCCACCTGCATCCTACCATCGCCTCTGCGATCCTGCGCGCCGGCAAGCGCCACGGCATGACCGCGATGCGCGCGCCGATCGAGCCGCCCAAGGTCATTTCTGCCATCGACGGCAAACCGCGCAGGGTAGGGATCGAACATGTCTGGGCAAAAGTCCTGCGCCGCCGCCTGCGCAGGGCCGGCGTGACGGTACCGGATCAGGTCTTTGGCCTCGTATGGTCGGGCGCCCTGACCTCGACCAAACTGCGGCCCTTGCTCGACCGGTTGCCACCCGGCCTGACCGAAATCTACGCCCATCCGGCGCAAGGCCCCTACCCCGGGAGCGCGCCGGGCTACCTCTATGCCGAGGAACTGGCCGCGCTGATCGACCCTCTTGCCAAAGCCGCGATCACGCGCAATGGCATTGCGTGCGGGCGGTTCACGGACTTTTGACAGGACATGCTCATGACCATGGCACGCACCTGGGGCGACTATGACAGCGCGGCACCGCTGCCGCAGGGCCGCTTCCGGCTCGGGAGCAGCGAACACCTGATGGTCCTCAGCCGGATGCTGCTCGACAGCCACGACCCCTACCGGCCCGCCCTCATCGAATGGCCCAAGCTCGATGCAGAGACGCAGGCCAAGATCACCTCGCTGCCCATCTGGGACATTGCCGTCGCGACCGAAGGCCGCGCGTCGATGAACGTGAAGACTTTTGCCGAACTGATCCGCCAGCCGCTGCTCAAGGCGGCGACCGAGATGAACGCTTTCGAGGAAGCGCGGCACAAGCTGGTGCTGGCCGACATGGTACAGGCCTATGGCATCGTGCTCGAGGAGGAGCCGGCCTACCTGCGCCCGCGCGATCCCGAATTCGCGTTCATGCGCACCGGCTATTCCGAATGCATCGACAGCTTCTTCGGCTTCGGCCTGTTCAAGATTGCCAAGGATTCCGGTTTCTTCCCGCCCGAACTTGTCGACACGTTTGAGCCCGTGATGCGCGAGGAAGGGCGGCACATCCTGTTCTTCGTGAACTGGGTCGCGTGGTGGCGCCGCAACATGCCGTGGTGGCGGCGGCCGTGGTTCGAGGCCAAGGTGATCGCGGTTTGGTTTGCCCTCGTCTGGGAGCGGATCGACATGGCCAAGGGCATGGGCAACAACACCCGCGCGCAGGACAACAACTTCACGCTCAACGGTTCGAAGGAACTCGGCGTCGAAGTGAGCTTCCCCGAGCTGGCGCGGATCTGCCTTGCCGAAAACGACCGGCGGCTCGCCATTTATGACCAGCGCCTTATTCGCCCTCGCCTCGTGCCCGGCGTGATGCGTTTCGTGCTGCGGTTCTTCAAGGCGCCCAAGGCAGGAGCGAGCCGCTGAATTTCTGGAGCCGGGTCGGCATCCTTGCTGCCACAGTGCTGGGCCTCGCCATCGCGATCTGGACGATCGGCGATGTCGGCCTGTCCGACATCGCCGCGACAGCGCGGCATATGGGCCTCGGCGGTTTCCTCGCAATCTGCGCGTGGTCGCTGGTCACCTCGTGGCTCCTCGGCGGCGCGTGGCATGCTGCCGCGCCCGGCGAACCGGAGCCGCCGGTCCTCCTGTTCGCATGGGCCCGGCTGGTGCGCGATGCGGTCTCGAACCTGCTCCCCTTCTCCGAACTGGGCGGCATCTACCTCGGCGTGCGCACGCTGACCCGCGCCGGGGTGGCGCCCCCGCGCGTCTACGCCTCGTTCGTGGTCGACCTCACCACCGAGATGGCGAGCCAGCTTGTCTACACCCTGTTCAGCCTGCTCGCGATGGCGCCATTGCTGATGGGAGCAAGCGCGGCGGGGCTGCGTCCGGCGATCATCGGCGGCACGGCGGTAATGGTGGGCTGCATCTTCCTGTTCATGCGGATGCAGAAGGTGGTGCTCGCGCTCGCCGTCCGGATCGCCGCGAAGTTCCTGCCAGAGACGACCGTGCTCGGCGAGGTACAAGCCGAACTGACGCGCATCTACGCGCAGCGCGGCCGAGTTATAGCCGCCTTCCTGTTCAATCTCGCTGCCTGGACTGCCAGCGGTGTCAGCGCGTGGTTCGTGCTTGAGCTGATGGGCAGCGATATCGCGCTGTGGAAAGTGCTGTCGCTCGAAGGCGTCATATTTGCCCTGCGCAGCATGGCCTTTGTCATTCCCGGCGCCATCGGTGTGCAAGAGGCCGCCTATGTGCTCGTCGCGCCGCTGTTCGGGCTGGCGCCAGAAGCAGCGCTCGCGCTCTCGCTGGCCAAGCGCGCGCGCGATCTGGTGATCGGCGCGCTCGCGCTGCTGGTCTGGCAGATCAACGAATCGCGCGGACTCATGGCCGGACGCTAGCGGCCGGCAAACGACCGGCGCGGGGCGCAAACCCCGGACCGGCCGTGTGCTTCAGGCGCAAGCCGCATCAAACGATCGAGACAGCGACCTTACCCTTCTGGCGCGCCGCACCGTTGCTGCCAAGCACCGCGTCATAGGCAGCTCCAGCTTCGGCCAGCGTGAACACGCGCGGATCGAGGCGGGGGAGCAGCTTTCCGGCCTCGGCCAGCACGGCGGTCTCGGCCAGAATATCGCCGTAGTGTTCGCGGCCCTCGTTCGCCAGCAAGGCGTGGAGCGTGAACACACCCGAATAGGTCGCCTGCTTGAACGAGAGCGGCGCCAACGCATGGGTGCCCCAGCCGAGGCAGCTCACGACATGGCCGAACCGGCGCACCGCCTTGAACGAGGCATCGAGCACAGCGCCGCCGAGCGTATCGTAGACGACATCGAAGCCGCGGCCGCCGGTATGTCTGGCCACATAGTCCTCGATCGGATCATTGGCGTCGATGGGGATGGCGCCGAGGCTTTCGATGTAGGCGAGATCGCCGCTGAAGCCGGTCGCGAAGACTTTCGCGCCCAGCGCCACGGCGATCTGCACCGCCGCATGGCCGACGCCGCCGCCACCGCCCTGCACCAGAACGGTCTGTCCGGCCTTGAGCTGCGCGCGGTCGACGAGGCCTTCCCACGCGGTGATCACCACCAGCGGCAGGATCGCGGCTTCACGCATCGAGAGATTGGCCGGCTTGTGCGCCAGCAGCCGCGCATCCGCCGCGACATACTGCGCGAGCGAGCCCTGCATTCCAGCAACACCGCCAGTGAAGCCATAGACTTCGTCGCCCGGCGCAAACCGGGTCACGCCGGGGCCGACTTTCTCGACCACGCCGGCCAGATCCATGCCGAGCACAGCCGGGAGCGGATGGCGGGCATGCGCTGCTTGGCCGGCGCGGATCTTGGTATCGAGCGGGTTGGTTCCCGCCGCCGCGACGCGGACGAGGACTTCGCCCGCACCCGGCGTGGGCCGCGCGATCTCGCGGAGGTTGAAGGAACCGTCGTTGGTATCGACGAGGGCGGCAAGCATGGAAGGTGAAGTGGTCATGGCAATCTCCTTTGCGATGCCTAAGGAGTGCCGCTTTCAAACTTGATCGGAAATCCAAATGATCGCATGCTATCCATGCGCTATTGAATGGAACACCTGATGGCCGGCCCCCCGATGGAATGGAGCGATCTCCCTGTCTTCCTCGCCATCGCGCGCGAAGGCACACTCGGCCGCGCCGCGCGCAAGCTGGGCCAATCGCAGCCGACCATGGGCCGCCGCCTCCGCGCGCTCGAAGCGGCGACGGGGCTTACCTTGTTCCAGCGCACCGGCGACGGCTTCATCCTTACGGACGAGGGCGAAGTCATGCTGCGCCACGCCGAGCGCATGGAAGCCGAGGCGCAGGCGCTCGCGCGCGAGCTGGCGGGGAGCAGCGCAGGCCTCGAAGGCATGCTCCGGCTCACGTGCTCGGACTGGTTCGGGCGGGTGGTGCTGGCTCCCGTTCTCGCCGAGTTCAACCGCCTGCACCCCGGTGTGATCGTCGAGACGCTTACCGACCAGCGCGTCTACAGCCTCAGCCGGCGCGAGGCCGATCTGGTGATCCGCATCACCGGTTTCGACGAACCCGAAGTGATCGCGCGCCGCCTGCTGACGGTGCCCTATGCCGTCTATGGCCAGCCCGGCCGTTGGCAGCCGCATGCTGGTGACGAGACGCCCTACCCGGTCGTGGTGATGGACACCGCGTTCGCCTCGATGCCCGATGTCGGCTGGCTGATGCAGACGCTGCCCGGCGCCCGCATCGCCGCCCGCAGCAACAGCCGCGACATGCAGGCGCAGCTTTGTGCATTGGGTACCGGCCTTGCCGTTCTGCCCCGGCCGCTGGGTGATGCGACACCCGGAATCGAGGCGCTGGATATCGGCGCCGAGCCGCCGACGCGCGACACCTGGCTCGGCTATCACCGCGACCTGAGGCGTCTGCCCCGGCTTCGCGCGCTGGTCGATCTGCTGATCGAACGGCTCGCCTTGGCAAATTGAGGTACCCTCGAAGAATTAACCGGCTGCTAACCATTCCGCACTATCCCCCGGTAAGGATTTGGCGAGGTTTTCGGGGGCGCTATGGAACTGCAGGCCGCACAGTCATTCGAAGCGGAAATTGCCCCGCTCGATGTGACGATTGTGATGCCGTGCCTCAATGAAGTGCAGTCGCTGCCCCATTGCATGGCCAATGCGCTTGATGCGCTGGACCGCATTTACCGCCAGTACGGGCTCGCCGGCGAAGTCGTGATCGCCGACAACGGCTCGACCGATGGCAGCCAGGCGCTGGCAACCTCGCTCGGTGCGCGCGTGGTCAATGTCAGCCGCAAGGGTTACGGCGCGGCGATCATCGGCGGCTTCAACGACGCCTATGGGCGCTTCCTCATCATGGGCGACTGCGACGGCAGCTACGATTTCACCAATGCCGTGCCGATGATCGGCAAGCTGCTGGAAGGCGCGGATTTGTGCATGGGATCACGCTTTCAGGGCGGGATCGCCCCCGGCGCGATGCCGTGGAAGAACCGCTATATCGGCAATCCGGTGCTGACCGGCGTGCTCAACCTGTTTTTCCGCACCGGCATCGACGATGCCCACTGCGGCCTGCGCGCCATTCGCAAGGACGCCTATCTTGCGCTCGGCCTGCAGGGTTCGGGCATGGAATTTGCCAGCGAGATGGTGATCAAGGCCAGCCTGCGCCGCATGCGGATCGATCAGGTCCCCGCGACGCTTTCGCCGGACCTGCGCGACCGCGCGCCGCACTTGCGCCCGTGGCGCGACGGCTGGCGGCACTTGCGCTACCTGTTCATGCTGAGTCCGACCTGGGCGTTTGGCGTGCCGGCTGCGCTGATCGCAGCGCTCGGCCTGATTATCCTGAGCATCGCGACGCTGCATGAAATGGGCATCCTTCAGTACTCGCCGTTCGGTGAAAGCTGGACCGTGATCGGCGCGATGCTCGTCTCCGGCGGGCACCTTGGCATGACCATGGCGCTGGCGACGCACCTCCACGCCAGCCGCGCCGGATGGTCGCCGCCGGCGCGCTGGATGTTCGCACTGAGCCCGCTGCTGTCGCTCGAGTCCTTCATTCTGGCGGGTATCGGCCTGCTGGGCGCCGCCTTGGCCGGCATCATCACGATCGCGGGATACTGGTCCTCGATCCATTACCAGCCGCTCTCGACCGTGCTGCCCGTCGTGATCACCGGCATGCTCGGCTCGATCGGCATCCAGACCCTGTTCGCCGGCTTCCTGCTGGCCGTGATCAGCGGGCACCAGGCCCACTTCCTGAGCGGGTTGACCGCGCCCGAAGGCTTCGCCGCCGAGGGCAAGATCGCCCGGTTCATCCGGCCCATTCCGCTCTACACGGTCGCCGCGCTCGCCCTCGCCCTGCTCCACAACGGCATCATGATCGGGCTGGATGCGCTGGGCGTGCATTATGTGCTTTGCCAGCTTGCCAGCGCGGCGGTGCTGCTGCCGGTCGGCTATCTCACGATGTCCGGTGCCATCTTCCAGACCCGCCGCAGCTGGACCGCCTTTGCCAGCTATTCGGTGGTCCTCATCAGCAACCTGCCGATCGCGCTGGCACTGATCTGGCTGCTGCGCGGCCAGCTTGCGCTGCCGATGCTCGTCGCCGCCCCGCTGTCCTCGCTCGCGCTCTATATGTGGAACTATGCTGCCAGCTACTTCGCCCTCAAGCGCACCGGGGAGACCTCCGTTGCCTGAACCCCGCAAGCTTCGCATGGGTGTCGTCGGCCTCGGCTGGGTCGGCAGCGCTCGCCACATCCCGACGATCAGCGCCAATCCCGCCTATGAGCTGGTCGGCGTGGCGGACCGCAGTGCCGAACGTGTCGCCCAGTTCACCAAGGCGAACGGCAAGGTGCGCGCCTGCCAGGCCAAGACGCTGGCCGCCATCGACTGGATCGACGAGGTCGACGCCATCTCGGTGGCGACCGCGCCGATGGCGCACCATGATCTCGTCTGTGAAGGCCTCGCGCGCGGACTTCATGTCATCACCGAAAAGCCCTTTGCGATGACGCCGGGCGAAGGCGCCGCGATGGTCGCCGCCGCTGCCGATGCCGATCGCACGCTTGCCGTGGTACACAACTTCCAGTTCGCCCGTTCGATGGAAAAGCTCGACCGCGACATCGCCAGCGGCCGCCTCGGCAAGATCCGGGGCCTGCGGGCGCTGCAACTGGGCAACCCCTCGCGCCGCCTGCCGACGTGGTATCAGCAATTGCCGCTGGGTCTGTTCTACGATGAAAGCCCGCACCTGCTCTATCTGCTCTCGCGCGTGGCCGGGCCGCTCGCGCTGGCCAAGGCGGTCTGCGTGAACAATCCCGACGGGCATGCAACGCCCTATCAGATCGACGCCTGGTTCCGTTCGGACAGCGACTTTCCCGTCACGATGTCGTGCTGCTTCGAAGCCAGCGTGTCCGAGTGGTACCTCCTCGTCCACGGCGAGAAGAGCGTCGCCATCGTCGACATCTTCCGCGACATCTACATCCGCCTGCCCAACGACGGCAGCCACGCCACCGCCGAAGTGATCCGCACCAGCTTCACCGCCACCGCCCAGCACTGGGCGCAGCACGGCACGAGCGGTCTGCTCCACGTGCTGGGCAAGCTGCGCTACGGCAACGACCATGTCTTCGACCGCTTCGCCAAGGGCGTCGCCGGTGACAAGGCCGCACTGGCCCCGATCGATGCCGCTGCCGCGAAGCGCGTGCTGAACCTGCAACATGATATCATTTCCAACGCCGAAAGGTTGTGACCATGAAGATCGACAAACAGCTCATGACCGAGTTCGTCGCGCGCTACCCCGCGCAGCCCGCCACGGCGTTCTGGCGCGGGATCGAGATCGACGTGCTCGCCCGCGCGGGCATTCCCGAGGGCCTCGGCCTTGATCTGGGCTGCGGCGACGGCATCCTCACCGACATCCTGTTCAAGCGGATGAACCGCACGCCGCGGCTGGTCGGCATCGATCCCGATCCGCTGGAAACGGACGCCGCGCGCAAGTACACGTTCTATGAACGCATCCACACCGTCGGCGGCAATGCCATTCCGGAAGAGGCCGCGACGTTCGACTATGCCATCTCGAACTCGGTGCTGGAGCACATCCCCGATCTCGAGCCCGTGATCACCGAGCTGGGCCGCGTGCTGAAGCCGGGCGGGAAGTTCTTCTTCACCGTGCCGTGCCAAGGTTTCCACGAGAACCTCTCGGGCAGCGTCCTGCCGGGTGTGCCGCGCGACAAGTACCTCTCCGAGCTCGACAAGCGCCTTGCCCATTTCAACTATCTGGCCGAGCAGGACTGGAACGCCATCTGCGAGCGCAATGGCCTGAAGGTTCTCTCTTTCTCGGGCTACCTTGGCGAGCGGACCACGCAGCGCTGGGAATCGCTCTCGCGCATGACCGGCGGCCTGCTCCACACGTTGTCCGCCGGTCGCCGCCGTCCGATCGAGATCCAGCGCGCCCTCAAGCTGCGCGCACTGCAGAATTCGACGATGATGCCGGAACCCGTGGCGCGGCTGCTGGCGGGCGTCATCACCAGCGGCCTCGACTGGGAAGACAACTCCGACCGGCCTTCGTGCCTGCTCGTGATCGGGGAGCGCCCTTGCGCTTCCTGACGGTCACGCATTTCTTCGAAAGCCACGGCGGCGGGATCGAGCGGGTTGCCGCGCAGATCTGCCGCCATCTTTCCACGCAGGGCCATGTCGCAAGCTGGGCCGCGAGCGCAGGCGATACCCTGCTCGACGACCGCGGCGTTGAAGCTCTCCCCCTGCCCTGCATCAACCCGACCGAGGCGCTGACGGGCCTGCCCATGCCGATCCCCGGCCCGCGCGGCACCGTCCGCCTGTGGTCGGCGGTCAAGGGCGTCGAAGTGGTGGTGATTCACGATGCGCTCTACTGCACCTCGATCCTCGCGATGGTGTTTGCAAAGCTGCAGCGCAGGCCGGTGATCCTGATCCAGCACGTGGCCGAAATCGCCTTCGCCAGCGCGATGATGCGGCGGGTGATGGCACTCGCCAACCGGGTCGTCACCCGGCCGATGCTGCGCAGCGCCGATCAGGTGGTCTTCATCAGCGACACGGTGCGGCAGTTCTTTGCAGGCGCCCGCATGAAGCGCGCGCCGCTGCTGCAGTTCAACGGCGTGGACACCGCGATTTTCCATCCCGGAGCCCCGGAGCGCGGTGCATTTGGCCTGCCGGATGGGCGCCCTTTGGTGGCCTTTGTCGGGCGGTTTGTGGAGAAGAAGGGCCTCTCGATCCTGCAGGCCGTCGCGCGGCGGTGCCCGCAGATTGCGTTCGCGCTGGCCGGCGCCGGGCCGATCGATCCCCGCCAATGGGACTTGCCCAACGTGCACCTGCTCGGATCCTTGCCCCCCGAACGCATCGCCGCACTGTTTCGCAGTGCGGACACGCTGCTGCTGCCGAGTGTCGGGGAAGGCTATCCGCTCGTCATCCAGGAAGCGATGGCAGCCGGTCTTCGGGTGATCTGCGGGGAGGAAAGCGCCCGCGCCGATCCCGCCGCCAGCGAGTGGCTCCAAGGGGCGGATGTCGATCTGCAGGACATCGAGCGCAGCGCCGACCGCGTCTGCGCGATCCTCAGCGGGCTGGAGGCGCAATCCGCGGCATCCCGGCAAGCCATGATCGACTACAGCCAGCGCCACTATTCGTGGGCCGGGTTTGCCGCGCGGCTTGCTTCGGTCGGGCAGGCACTCAGCCGACGCGGCTGACCCGGCATCCCGCACGGGCAAGGCGCAGGGCCGCATCGGCATTCAGCATATCGGCAACCGGCTCGCCGAAGCCGTAGTAATCGCCCAGCGGCGCAAGCGTGACATTGCCGATCAGCGCGATGGAAGGATGACCGGCGCAGATCGCGGCAATCGCACTGTCGTTCAGTTCGTCGCGCAGCAGCCTAACCGGACGGCTCCCGAGATCGGGCGGATTGTTGACGAGATCGACCGCCGTCGCGACGTCCTTGCGCCCGACGACCACGTAGTCTGCTTCAACGGTGGCAAGGCGTGCGGATACTTGCGCTGAAGCCGCATAGAATTGATGCGCCATCACGGCCTGCATCGGCAGGATCACCAGCACGCCCGCCGCCGTCGTGCGCAGCAGCAGCGTGCGCCACTGCCCGGTTTCGCTGCCCAGCGTCTTCCAGCCGTAAATCGCGAGCAGCACGCCGTTGCCGATCAGGCCATGCAGATAGCGATAGCCGAAGCCATGCCCCTGATAGGGCAGCAGGATCGCCATAACGAGCAAGGTGAGCACCATGCCCCCGGCCAGCGCCGCGATCATCGGATCGGTGCGATATCGCCGCGCCCCCGCCAACAGGAGCGGCACCAGCAGCAGATGCTGCCAGGCGATGAAGCGCAATCCGTTGGCGACCATGTTGGGCATGCCCATCGGGTCCCGATCACGCAGGATGCCCATCAGGCGGGTGACATAATCGGTCCCCTCCGGACGCGGTGCCTGCGCGCTGACTTGCACCAGCGAGGAAATGAACGTCGGCCACCACAGCCAGAACGCCCCGATCACGGCGTAGCCGGCGATATAGATCGCCGCCCGCGGCCAGTGCCGCTGTGCCAGCAGCAACAGGATGAACGGCCCCACGAACATCGGGTGCATCAAGGGCTGGTGCAGCCCGGTCGCAACGAACCCGACCGCCAGCGCCGCAAGGTCCGACCGGGTTTCGCGGCGCAGGAACAGCCACAACCAGCACAGATTGAGCGCGAGATGGCCGGGCATCGCATAGCTCGTCATCCCGGCAAACAGCACTTGCGCCGAGCCCGCATAGAGCACCAGCGCGACAAACCCGGCCTCGCGGTCATCGGGCCAGAGCCGCCTGACACAGCCGTACAGAGCGACAGCCCCCAGCGCCACCATCAGCGGGCCTACGAGCCATGGCGCCCCGATCAGGCCGAACAGCGCCCTCAGCCCGGCGTTGAGCGGAAGATAGGAGGATATCCACGCCCCGCGCGGCTGGGCGGGATACATGAACAGCGTGTTGAGCACATCGGCATGACCGCGCCAGAACGGGGGCAGCGGTGCAACCAGATGGCCACCTCCAAACACGGCGGCATCGAACGTCGCCATCTGCTCGTCGCGGCTGAGGTCATAGCCACTGAGCAACAGGAAATGCCCGGCACTCGCCGCCACCAGCAGCACCAGCGCGCTCGCCAGCCACGTGCCGCGCTGCACCGCCGGCAAGGCGATGCGTCGTGCTGGCCGGATGCAGGCCAGCAGCACAAGCATGGCCGCCACCAGCAGCAGCCAGCGATCCTGCCGGTGGAGCAGGAATGCGGACACATTGCTGAAGGGCCGGAACGTCAGCGAGAGGATGAACGCGATAGCCGCCGAACCGATCGCAAACCGCACCAGCCCGCTCTTCGCCGACGGTGCCGAAGGCACGCCGGCAGCCGCTTCGTTGGCACCTGCCCCGGTCTGTTCCGGCGTTTCAGTCATGATCCCCCACGGCCCCGTGCAAATACCGCCATCGCCCTAACCGGATATGGTTAGCATACCTTCACCAAGCTGACAGGGCGCGAGTCCGTTAAGGGCTACGGGGATCGGCCGATTAGTCCTGAAGAGCGGCCCGCGCCAGTATCGGCCGGAACTGATCGAACGACATCGTGCGCAGCCCCGCGACTTTGCCCGCATCGTCCCAGCGCCGGATCTGCACCGCATCGCTGTAGTATGGCAGGCGGCGGAAATCGGCGACTTCGTCCGGGCTCATCGGACCGCCTTGCAGGGCAAGGCTATGCTTCGACGCATCCGACAGGCCATCATGATAGGATTGCTCGACCGCGCAGAGATAGCGCTTCGCCGCGACATGCAGCCGCACGGCTTCGACGACGCAGGGCGGGAAATGACCGGCCAGAACCGCAGCGCCGGCGTCCTCATGGTGCCGGTCGAACGTGTCGTCAGGCGAGTAGGTGCCGAACTCGCTGGTGAAGTGGCCGATGTCGTGCAGCAGCGCCGCCGCGACCAGCGTATCCGGCGCGCCCGACGCGTGGGCCAGCGTCGCCGTCTGCAACATATGCTCGGCCATGGTGACCGCCTCGCCCAGATAGGCCTCCGCCCCCCGGCGCGCGAAGATATCGGCGATCCTGGCGACGATGCTGTCTGCCCCCTCCGCAGCGGCGCTCATGCCGTCGCACTCCGTGCCTCGAGCACGGCGATGGCGGAAAGCAGTCCGTCCTTGTCGGCATAGCAGCCCTGAAGATGGCGACTGCCGCTGCTGGTGATCGCGCTGCGGGCATGGAGCACGCGCAGATTGTCCACGACAAAAGCCTCGCCGGGGGGAAGCCTGAACCGCACGGCAAGCGCCGGATCGTCGATCAGTTCGGCCATGCGGCGATAGGCACGGTAATAGCCAGCCATCGCCTCATACGGCACGTCGGTGAAGGGTGCGGCGGAGCGGTTGTTGAAACGCACCGCGAGCAGCTCGCCGTCCGGTCCAAGCTCGATGAGTGGCTTCTTCGCGCAGAGCCGGACATCACGCGTGCCCGCATATTCGAACCGCGCGCTGTGCCCGGCAAGGAGCGCGAAGCCTTCGGGCATCTCCGCCTTAAGGCGGGCGACGACTTCGAACCCGTCGACCACGATCGATTCCCCGCCCTCCACCTCATTGCGCAGGCAAGCGAGGATCTGCAGCCCCGGCGCGGGATCGCGATAGGGATTGTCGGTGTGCGCCTGCAGCCCGAGGTTGGTATCGGCAAGGTTATTCGGATCGACTTTGGCGCGGACGTCGAACACCCGCCCGTAATTGGTCTCGCGGACATGGCCGAACAGCGCGGCGATCTCTGCCGGAATACCGTCGGTGGTCGGCAGGCCGGAGAGCCGGGCGAAACCATACCGTCTGATCGTCCGCAGCCAGTCAAGCCGCGCCGCCGGATTGGCGCACACCTCGCCATAATCAGCCGCCAATACCGTGCCCGAGAGCCCGGCGTCCCAGCGTGTGATGCCATCATCGGTCCAGCCGGCGCCGCGCGTCTCCTGCCGGTCGTAGCTGTGCGCTGCAAGCCAATCGGCTTCGAAAGCCACCGTCTTGCCCTCGGGCTCGAAGCGCACTTCCAGACGCCCGTCCGACCACTCTGCGGCGGCGATCCTGGTGTCCTCCGGAATATCGAGCAGCGTGATCAGGCGCTGCCCGTTGCCGGGACTGCGCGTCGCCGGGTCCTGCGCATTGTCACGCAGCCAGATCGCGTGGAAGCGCCGCGGCGTTCCGTCAAGTTCGACCAGCAGCGCGGCACCGTTGTCGATCAACGTGAGGGGTGATGCGGTCATCGCGGTGTTCAATGGGCAATCCTTGTCACGCACTTGCATCGGGAACCACGGCCCCGGACAGGCTCGGCCGCGTCACGGCCGCTTCGGCGCCGGTCCCAGCCTGCGCAGATCGGCGATAGAAATAAAGCGCGGCCAGGACCGTCGCGGCTGTTCCGACAATGCTCGTGACATAGGCTCCGCGTATGAAGAAGGGCAGCCAGTCGAGCGAGGACTGCCCGAAATTGCGCCACAGCAGCAGCACCACGCTGCCCAGATAGCCGACCGAGTCTGCCACATAGATGAGGAAACCCGCATTCGCGATGCGCCCGCTTGCCGCGACCAGCCGGTCGAACAGGACGGCGTTGATCGGATTGTAGGCGATATAGAGCCCCGATCCGGTCAGGATCATCCAGACCAGCGGCGAAATGAGGTGCATCTGGTAGGCCAGCGTCGACAGCCCGAGCAGCGCAAAACCCGCCGCAACCATCCCGTGAATGACCATGAGCGCGCGGCGATTGTCGCGCACGATGATGACGGCGGCCATGCAGACCAGCGCGATCACGGCCACCGGTATCTCGCTTTCCGAGAAGACGGCCGAGTTGCCGCCATAGCCGAGCGCACTCCAGAGCTCGGCCGCGAAGTTGTCCCGGAAATCGCGAAAAGCGGTCAGCATGACATAGGCGAAAACGATCGCGATCAGCCCCGGCGCATAAGCACGCAGGAAGCTCCTCCGCTCGGCACTCGCCATCGGTGCGCGCCTGACCCGCTCGGCCTCGTCGCGCGCGTTCGGCGGCGGCAGCTGGTTCAGGATCAAGACCGAGATCAGCAACAGAGGCATGAACAGCACACCGGTGGTTGCCGGCATCCAAAAGCGGTCCACGTGCCAGTCACCCATCAGCCAGGTGCCCACCGATTTCACCACCCCCGACGAGACGATGAAGCTCGCGCACATCATCGACGCGAGGAGTTCGGAGACCCGCCGCCCTTCCATGAAGCCGTAGACCAGCCCCCAGATCATCCCCAGCGGCACGCCGTTCAGGAACAGCATCGCCACGTTCCACGGCGCCGGGATCAGCGCGAAGCCGACAAGCGCCAGCCACGAAACCGCTATCAACCCGAGGATCGCCGCCGCCCGATAGCGTGGGTGGATTTCAGAGATCACCTTGATGCCGATGAACTTCGAAAGCGCATAGCCAGCCACTTGCGCGACGATCAGCGCGATCTTGTAGTTCAACGCGAGGTGCCAGCCGGGCACGTCGTCGAACGTCGCCGCGGTGAACGGCTTGCGAAAGGCGTACATCGCGAAATAAGCGGAAAAACCGGCCATGCCGGCGACCGCCGCGAAGAGTGCCGGGTGGGCTTTCGCCAAGGCTGACCGAATGCGGCTGTCCACGATGAGCTTATCCTACTTGTGTGCGTCATCCGTGTCACGTTTGCTGGCGCAGGATGGTGACGGGCCGGTGCACAGCGTGTAAGGGCGCGCGCATGGGGCGTTGGCGCGCATACATTCACGATCACTTTCGGCTGGCCATGCTGCTGGTCGTGCTGGCGCTCGTGATCAAGGCCGTCGTGCCTGCTGGCTACATGGTGGGGAGCCAGGGCCAGTCCCTCACGATCCTCGTCTGCGGCGACGCCAGCGGTGAGCGCATGGCGAAGCAGATCACGATCCCCGGAAAGTCTGAAGGCCACGCGAAAGCCGCCGAATCCTGCCCTTACGCGTCGCTGTCCTTCGCTTCGCTTGATGCGCAGCTCCCGGTATTCGTCGCGCTCGCGATCGCATTCCTGCTCCTGCTCGGATTTGCGCCGGTGCGCATTCCCGTGCTGGCAGGCTTCACCCACGCCCGCCCACCATTGCGCGGACCACCCGCGCTGATCTGACAGACTGAACGGCCTCACCGCGCGTGAGGCTTCCTGACAGATCACCCGCATGCGCGCTCGCGCGTGCCGGGCAAGTGGACACAGCTCGTGAAATCATCCTTGTTTGCGCTCGGCCTCGCGCTGAGCTTTGCCGCGCCCGCATGGGCGCAAGACTCTGTCGCGCCCGATGCGGAAGTGGCGGAAAACTCCATCCTCGTGGTCGGCCAGCGCGAGGCGCCGATCGAGATCGCCCCGCGCGGGCTCGCGGTCAGCCTTGGCGCGGAGCAGTTCAAGGCCGTCAATGCCTTCAACACCGAAGACCTGATGAAGTACGCGCCCGACTTCTTCGTACGCAAACGCTACTCTGGCGACAGCAACGGTGTACCGGGCTTTCGCGGCACGCATTCGACCCAGAGCGCACGCACGCTGGTCATGGTCGATGGCTTCGTTGTCTCGAACTTCCTCGGCAACAGCTTCGGTTTCGCGCCCAAGTGGGGCGTGGTCGGCCCCGGTGAAGTCAGGCAGTTCGATATTGTCTACGGACCCTACTCCTCGCGCTACATCGGCAACTCGATGGGCGGGATCGTCAACATCACCACCCGCGATCCCGACCGGACCGAGGCCTTCGCGACGCTGCAGGGCTTCGTCCAGCCCTATCGCCAGTTCGGCACGCGCGATGATTTCCGTGGCTTCTCGGCCGAAGCGGGTGTCGGCCTGAAGCAGAAGGACGGACCGTGGTCACTGCGCCTGACCGGCCGCTTTTTCCGCAATACCGGCCAGCCGATGACTTTCCTCGGCCTGAACCCGGTGGCCGGCGGCGGCGGCACGGTCGTCACCGGCGCCATCGTCGATCCCGAACATGTCCGCGCCGCCGCGGCGGGAACCGGCATTCCCGGCGCGCCGGGCACGGCAACCAATCCCTATTTCGCCGCGCAGTCCCCTGCCCGCATCACGCAGGAGCAGGCCAAGCTCAAGATCGGCTATGACAACGGCAGCGTAACCGGCCAGTTCCTCTTCGCCTACTGGCATAACGAGGACAGCCAGACCGCGCCCGATTGCTACTTGCGCGATGCAGGCGGCAACGCCGTATGCGAAGGGCGCGTGCGCATCGGCGCGCAAAGCTACACCGCCTCCGGCGCCAACTGGTCGCGGACGGTGCGCGACGAGTACCTCGCGGGGCTCAAGCTCGCGGCCGAGATAGCGGGCAACACCACCGCGCGGCTCGCCGTTTCGACCTATCAGATCCCCCGCACCGATACCTTCACCTCGAACGGATATCTGGCGGGCAAGTCCAATGGCGCCGGCACCCTCGCCGCGCAGGGGCCGACCGGCTGGTGGACCGGGGATCTTGCGCTCGAGAACAAGACAGCGCGCCGGGCCTTTGCGCTGGGACTCTCCGCCAATGCCTATCGCACTGATCAGACCCGCAGCAATCTGGCCGACTGGACGAGCGCAACGGGCAAGACCTTTGCCAGCCGCACGTTCGGCAAGACCCGGCAGCTCTCGGCCTGGGGCGAAGCGCAGGTGTTCCTCGCTGCGCTGACGGTCACCGTCGGCGCGCGCTATGACAACTGGCGTGCCTATGATGGCGGGCTGGCGCGGCTCGGCACGGGGGCGCTGGCGGGCCAGGCGGTAGCCAACGCCTATGCGCCGCGCAGCAATGACTCTGTCAACGGCAGCCTTTCGTTCGAATATGCCGTGGGCGCACACACCAGCCTTCAGCTCAGCCTTGCGATGGCGACGCGCTATCCCACCGTCGGCGAATTGTTCCAGGGCAGCCTCAACGGCGATGGCAGTTTCAATCCCAACAGCTTCGATCCGGGGCTGAAGCCCGAGCGGAGCAAGGATGCCAACCTCGTCGTCGCGCATGATTTCGGCTGGATGAAGCTGACAGGCTCCGCCTTCTTCCAGCGGGTGGACGACACGATCTTCTCGTTCGTGGGCTTCAACCAGAACGGGATCACGACCTCGACGTTCAAGAACATCGATCTCACCCGCCAGTTCGGCTTCGAGGGGATCGCCGAGACGCGAAACTGGCCGGTGGAGGGCATGAACATCGATCTCAACGCGGCGTACATCGACAGCAAGACACTGCGCAATCCGTCCGCCCCTGCTGCAGAGGGCGTACAGTTCCCCCGCATTCCCAAGTGGCGGATCAACGCGAACCTTCGCTACGACCTGACCCCGAAGCTGCAGGGATCGCTTGGACTGCGCTATGCCAGCCGGCCCAACACCGATCTGTTCGGCCTACAGCGCGGCGATACCTTCGGCTTCACCTCCGAACTCTTCGCACTCGATCTGCGGCTCAACTGGCAGCTCGCCGAAAAGCTCCGGCTGTCCGCCGGAGTCGACAACCTCACCAACGATCGCGCCTGGGTGTTCCACCCCTATCCCCAGCGCACGTTCCTCATCGAAGCGGGCTGGAGGCTCTGACCATGGACCGCCCATCTCTCTACCGCACCATCTGGCGCTGGCATTTCTATGCCGGGCTGTTCGTCATGCCGATGGTCGTGATCCTTGCCCTCACCGGCGCGGCCTATCTGTTCAAGCCGCAAATTGATGCCTGGGAGGAACGCGCCTGGCGCGGCCTCCCGGCGGCCACCACGGTTTCGGCCGATCAGCAGGTCAGGGCCGCACTTGCCGCCTTCCCCGGCAGCCGTTTCCATTCCTACCGCCTGCCGCGGGCGGAACGCGATGCGGCCCTCGTCCACATCACCCTGCCGGGCCATGCCATGCGCGATGTGTTCGTCGCGCCGGATGGCCATGTCGTCGGCTCGCTCGATCCGGAATGGCGGATCATGCAGGTGGTGCATGACATCCACGGGCAGCTGCTGATCGGCAAGCGGGGCAGCTGGATCGTCGAACTCGCCGCGAGTTGGGCCATCGTGATGATCCTCAGCGGGCTTTACCTCTGGTGGCCCGCCGGGCGGGGCCTCGCCGGGGTCGTATGGCCGCGGCTGGGCGGCGGACGCAAGGTGGTGTGGCGGGATCTTCACGCCGTCACCGGCTTCTGGGTCTCAGGGCTCGCGATGGTGCTGCTGGTCACCGGCCTGCCCTGGGCCGATGTCTGGGGCAGTGCGTTCAAGGCCGTGCGCACCGAGTTCGGGTGGGTCAAGGGCCGGCAGGACTGGACCATCGGCGGCGCCGCTGCGGCTGCGGACGAGCACGCCGAGCACGATCACGGCGCGATGGCGGCGATGACCGGCGCCATGGCAGGCGCGATGCCGCACGGCATGCATCGCATGCCCGATGGCACCCTGATGGCGGGGCCGGCCATGTCCGGCGTCTCGCTGAGCGAAATCGTGGCCGAAGCAAAAAGCCGGCACCTGCCCTTCCCGGTCATCGTCACGCCTCCCGGCGGCGCCCAGCCGTTCGGCGGCAAGCGGAGCAGCGCATGGTCGGTCCGCTCCGATACGCAGAACCGGCCCTTGCGCGTGTCTCTGACCTTCGACCCGCTGACCGGCCGCGAAACTTCCCGCGAGGCCTTTGCCGACAAGCACGTCATCGACCGCGTGGTCGGCTATGGCGTGGCCTGGCATGAAGGCCAGCTCTTCGGCCTCCTCAACCAGTTGATAGGCGTGGCGACCGCGCTGATGCTCGTCACGATGTCGGTGACGGGCTTTGTCCTCTGGCGGCGGCGCAAGCCGGCAGACCGACTGGGCGCACCGCCCCTTGCCAGCGTGCCGCCGCGCATGGGCGGTGTAGTCGTGATCATCCTTGTCCTTGCGGCGCTCCTGCCCCTGCTGGCGATCTCCATGGTGCTGATGCTGGCGGCCGAGTTCGCCCTGCTGCGCCGCCTGCCTGCGGCGGCATACTGGCTCGGCCTGCAAGGTTCAGGCAGAAAGGCCACCTAACGCGCAACGACATCGGGCGTCGTCGACCTGCCGGTCAGAGCAATGACCGGCAGATCGATCGGCACGCCCGCCAGGACTGCACGTGGAGCGAGCTGACAGGCTGCTTGATTTTTGGCCGCAGCTGCGCGATGCAGCGCGCACAAAATAGCGGGAATAGAACCCGCCAGGCAAACGAGCGCTGCGGCGCGGCGGGGCCGTAGAATGGGAAAGGGATCCTATGTCTGCGGCGTACCAGTTATCATCCTGTATCGAATGGCAATTCACCGAAGCGGGCGAGCTCGACGCGCGGCTTCGCGCGGCCAAGGCAGCCGGGTTCGCACTTGCCGAATTTCATCTCTGGCGCGACAAGCCCGTGGCCGGGCTGGCCGAGGCGCTGGACGAGACAGGGATGCGCCTGACCGGTGTATGCGTCGATCCGCGCCGGTCCATCGTCGACCCCGCCGAGCGCGCAGACATGGTCAATGCCGTGCGGGAAACGATCGCGGCGACGGCGTGCCTCGGCAAGCCGGACCTGATCGTCGCCTCGGGTTTCCGCATCGAGGGGATGAGCGAGGAGGAGCACTTCGCCAATGCCGTGAGCGCGCTGCGCGCGGCGGCCGATCTCGCCGAGGAAGCCGGTGTCACGTTGCTGCTCGAACCGCTCAACACGCGGTTGTTCGCGGCGATGTACCTCGTCAGCACCAAGCTCGGCCTCGATCTGATCGAGGCGGTGGGCAGCCCGAACCTGCGCCTGCTCTACGATGTGTGGCACAGCGCCTGCATGGGCGAAGACATCGCCGATGTGCTGGCCGGGCGCATGCATCTTGTCGCCCACGTACAGGTCGCCGACATGGACGACCGCCACGAGCCGGGCACGGGCAGCATCGATTGGGCGAAGACCGTGGAGACCCTGCGGGACCTTGGCTATCAGGGTGCCATCGGGCTGGAGTACTTCCCGACCCTGCCGATGGACCAGTCCCTCGCGCTAACCCGGGAAACGCTCGGCCACTGAGCCGCACCTGCGAAAAGCCGAGAACAGCGTCTGCCACCTTGCCGGCAGCGCGGCAGACCCACGAACGGACCTTCGTCATGAACGCCGAAACGATCGCGATCAGCCTCGATCTGATCAACCGCCTTCATCAGGAACCGAACCGCGACCTCGCCCACCTGAACGTCACCGGTCTTTCGCCAGCGGAATTCCTCACCGCCCACATCGCCCGCATCGGCTGCGTCCATCTCACCGAAACCAGCTTTGTCGACACGCAGGACATCTGGAAGACGTCCAATCCCGAGTGTTCCGAAACGCGCGCGACGCAGGTCTTCCGCGATCCGGGCATGGGTCCGCACCGGCGGGTTCCCATCGATCCTCCTGTCGTCTCGGCGCATTGACCGCCAAGCTCCCATGTGGGAGCAAGGTACATGAACTTTCTTCCCGCTGATCAGAGAGAACTGTTTCTGCCGCTTATCGACGGCATCCACGACAACCCGCCGTGGGGTGCCTTCTTGCGCAATCTGGTTGCACGGACTTACGCACGCCGAGCATTTCTCGTCATTGTGCTCGCCAATGCGCCTGCAGATCAGGCCCCGACCGTACTTCAGGTGACGGCACCCCGTGCCGCCAGCGAACCGCCACTCGACATGACGCGCCTCGACAGTCTGCAACTACATCCACACAGCCGCATGCGTCCTGAGCGCGTCTACAGCCTTGACGAAATGCTCGACTATGATCGGCCCGAGCAACTGGCCAACCAGCGCGCGGCGCTCGAGGAAATGGGCATTCGCTACGGCAGATGGATCCGCATCACTGCTCCCGGAGCGGCCGATGCATGGCTCGTTCTGGCGCGCGAGCGCGAGGATTTCAGCGCATCGGCGGTCTCGACCATGAGCATGATCGCGCCGCATCTCGCCGCAGCGCTGCGCACCTTCTGCGCATTGGTTGCTCAGCGTCTGCAGACCGCACTGGCTGAAGATGCTCTTGCGCGCATCGGGGTGGGACAGATCGCCTTCGATGCCGCCGGCCATGTCATGGCGGCAGATCGCGAAGCCGAACGGCTGCTGACATTTTCCGCAGGCGCCGGCGGGACTACCGGTCGAAAGCTGCAGTTGCTGCCGGAAACCGGCCGCCAGCTCGAAGCACAATGTGCAGCTCTTTGCACCGCACAGAAGGGAACGACTGCCGCACTTCTTCTCGACGAACGCCGCGATCTCTGGGTCCTGCTGCGCAAGGCCGATCTCGCGCTCGACGGGCCGCATGCCGCCCCCGCCGTGATCGGCACCCTCCGCCTCGACCGCTACGAGAACCCGGCCTCAGCCATCCGGACGATCGCCGCGGTCCACGGGCTGTCGGCGCGGGAGGCGGCGCTTGCCCACGCGATCACACTGGGCGAACCGATCGCGGAAGCGGGCAGGCGGCTGGGACTCACGACGGAAACGGCCCGGAACTACTCGAAGCGGATCTATGCCAAGACTGGCACCAGCGGGCAGGCAGAGCTGGTACGAAAGCTGCTCAACGGGCTTGCACCGTTCTGCTGACCCGGACGGTGAGCTGCCTCGGCACCTTGGCCAACGCGATTTCCCGTCGGAAGTGCAGCGCGACCGGCTGGCTGTTCTTGTCGGCGTCGGCGTCGGCGGCTTCGGGCGTGCTGAACCATTCGGGCGCACAGGCCGCTTCCACCGCCACGAGCCCGACGAGACCCGCAGCAAGCGCGAAGGAAAGTCGCGCGAAAATTGACCGGGAGTGCAGCAACGCTCCCTCAAAAAGCGAAAAGCGATCAACGCTTCCAGGGCGTTTCTGGCACGCGCATCACTGCTAGCCAGAAAGGCATGCTTTTCCGGGCTGCGGTTGCCGCCCTTATCGCGAAGCGCACCGGTCAAGGTTGCGAAAGGCGGACGCGGGCTCCTTGGGCGTGCGCGCGTGTGCTTTCCATGCTCCCGGGCTATGCCGCATCCTCTCCTGCCGGGGCAGGCCAGCCCCTGGCGATGTCTCCGCCGAAACCGGACAGAGCGCATGCCAGGAGCTGAAACTGCGCGGGACGGAAGCGGGGCCGGCGTCAGAACGCCTTGTTGATGCCGAAGAAGATCCCGCGCCGCGCGCCATATTGCGGCGCGCCGACCCCGACGCCGGAGCCATCGCGCAGCAGGTACGTCTTGTCGAACAGGTTGACCACGTCGATCCGCATCGTCAGCCCCTTGAACGGACCTTCGCGATCAATCTTCTGGGAAATCCCCAGGTTTGCGGTGAAGTAGGACGGAAGCTTGCCCCCATTGGGCACTATCCCGGCTGGATCATCCGCACGCAGGCCATCGCCATAGAGGAAGGTCATCGAGGGAATGAGCCGGCCCAGCCCGTCCTGGATGGTGGCAGAAGCCCCGCCCGAGGCCGTCCAGCGCTGCGAATGGTCGGTGAAGATGTAATTGCTGGAAATGTAGGCCAGCTCGTCCGGCGCGAAGAAGTACTGGCTGGAGATGACATTCCGCCCCTTCTCCTGACCGCGCGCAACGTTGGCGAACAGGTCGAACGGGCCGTGGACGTAGCTGGCACTCAGTTCCACGCCCCAGGCAAAGCCATCGGCGTAATTGAACGGCGAGAGCACCAGCGAAGGCCCGAACTGGCCCTCATCGAGCAGGTTGCGCTTCTTCTTGTAATAGGCATCGAGCCCCAGCTTGAAGCCCGGCGCCACGATCTGTTCGATGCCGCCGTCGATGTAGTGCTCGCGCTCGGCGCGGACGGGGTCTGCTGTCGTGATCTCGGTCTGCTTGGTCGTGCCGACGAACAGGGCAAGCGTGGGCGAGGCAATCAGCTCCTGCGGCGGCGGCGTGAAATTGCGCGCATAGCCCAAGTGGAAGGTCGTGCCGCTGGCAGGCCGCCAGACGAGGTTGACGCGCGGGCTGAGCTGCTGTTCGCGGGTGTAGGCCCGCACCGCATCGAAACGCGCACCGTAATTGAGCGTGAGCTCAGGGGTGAGCGACCATTCATCCTGCAGGTAGATGCCGTAGAGCTGGCCATTGCGACTGCTGCTGTCAGCGATTGTCAGCGGTGCATCGGAGGTCTGGTTGCCGCTGCCATCGACCGGGAAGACTTGCGACACCACGTTGGAGCGGGTCCGCTCGTTCTGGAAGAACAGGCCGAAGCGCAGCGTGTGCTGGTCGGATAGCTTGTAACTGCCATCCGCCTGCAGGCCTGCCGTGAGGCTCGAAAGGCGCGTCGTGTCGGCCACGCCCGTCAGGATCAGATCGCCCCCCTGCGGATCGGGCAGATAGCGGGTCTGCGAATAACGGACAAACGGCGCAATCTCGAAATTGAGATCACCGGCGCCATACTGATAGGCCAGCACCCCGTAGTGCGTGATCTCGCGCTGGTTCTGATTGAGCTGCGACGAATCGAACGCGTTTTGTCCATTGAGCGTGAACTGGCCCGGCTGGCCCGGATTGTTGGGGATCTGGAAATAGCCGATCGATGTGCCGCCGAACGCGGTGATCCGGCTCGTGTCCGATAGAACGTCCGACACATAGCCGAAACCGCGATACTGCTGGGTACGATCATGGATCGCATTGCGCGCGCTAGTCGTGTTCTCGACGCCCAGATCGTTCTGCAGGAAGCTTCCCGAGGCGAAATAGCTGAGGTTGCCCGATGTCCCGTCGATCGAGGCGCTGGGCTGGATCGTGCCATGGCTGCCGCCATAGACGCCGATCTCGCCGCCGTTGTCGAAGCGGCCTGCGGCCGTCTTGATATTGACCACGCCCGAGGTGCGATAGCCATACTGCGCGGGAAGCGTGCCCGTCACCAGATCGATCGAATCCGCGATGCGCGGATCGAACGTCGCCCCGAAACCGGAAATGCTTTCCGGCACGATCACTCCGTTCAGTCGGTACTGCAGATTGGCATGCTCGTTGCGGACGTGGATGGAGCCATAGCTGTCGAGCGTGACGCCGGGTGCCTGCAGCAGCACCTGGGCCAGGCTGCGGTTCGGGCCACCGGGCTGCGTATCGAGCATGGCGCGATTGATCTGGTAGTCGCTCGCGCCGAGCGAGGGGCGGATGGCATCGCGCGCATCGTCGAGCCGTTTGGCAGTGACGACGATCTCGTTGGCGGGTTGGTCCGCTCCATCGGGTGCGGGTGCGGCCTGGGCAAAGGCACAAGCGGGGAGAAGCGCCGCGATGGCGGCGCCGAGCAGGAGGACATGACGCATGGGAATACTTTCGGAATTCTCTTGGACGGAGAGGACCGGCCTGCCCGCGCTGGCGTGGAGCCACGCCTGCGGGCCGAAACCGGCCATCAATGGATCACGAGAGAAATCCGGGAGGAGGCGCGCGGCTGCGAGGCAGCAGATAGCGCCGCTTCCAGACGAACGGAAGCGCAGGTGGCAGGAATGCCCGGTAGACCACGGCCAGCACGATGGGCAGGCTCTGGACCGGGGGCGTAAGGTAGGCGCCGAGATGGCTGAGGCCGAGGCATATCGGGCAATCGCTGCTCGGGTCAGCCGGGCCATGATGATCGCTTTCCGCAGGCGCGGGATGCGCCGGGGCGGTTGCGACAGGGTTCGTATCGAAGTGGTGGTGGGTCTGCGCCAGAAAGCTCTGGCCCAGCAGCGCAAGGACAAGTGCCAGCACCAGCCAGGCAGCGCCCGGCCGGGCCGTTCCGCCATGCCCCGGCGCTGATCGGCGGTGGATCAAGCCGCAGGCTCCGGCATGGCTTCGCCCGGTTCAGGCTTGCGGCGGCTCTCGAGCCAGACGAGCGACAGCGGCAGGAGCACCAGCATGAACAGCGTCGCCGTGACGATCCCGCCCACGATCACGCAGGCGAACGGACGCTGGGTTTCCGAACCGATCCCGGTCGAAAGCGCAGCGGGCAGAAGCCCGAGGCCAGCCATCAGCGCGGTCATCAGAATGGGGCGGAGCCGGTCGACAGCGCCCTCGATCACGGCAGTGTGGAAGGCATCACCCGACTGGAGCCGGTGCGTGATATGTTCGAGCATCACCACGCCGTTCTGCACCGAGATACCCGCCACGGCGATGAACCCGACAGCGGCGGAGACCGACATGTGCAATCCGGCAACGCCGAGCGCCGCAACGCCGCCGATGCTGGTAAAGGGCACCATGGCAAGAATGAGTGCGGCCGAGCGCACCGACCGGAAGGCGCCAAACAAGAGGACGAACACGCCGAGCAAGGCGATCGGCACGATCAATTCGAGCCGCTTCATCGCCCGCTGCTGATTCTCGAACTGGCCGCCCCAGGTCATCTGGTAGCCGGCAGGCAGCTTGACCTGTTCGGCAACGGTCCTCTGTGCTTCGGCCACGAAGCCGCCCTGATCGCGGCCATCGACGTTGGCCTTCACCGCAACGTTGCGGCTGCCGTTCTCGCGGCTGATGCGCGAAGCGCCGACAAGCAGTTCGATGCGGGCGATCTGGCCTAGCGAGATCGTGCCACCTGCCGGGAGCGGCACCTGCAGCTGGGCAAGGTCATCGACCGCATTGCGCTGGTCCCCGGCAAGGCGGACGACGATATCGAAGTTTCGGTCCTTCTCGTAGGCAGTGCCGACAACCGCGCCGCCGAAGGCCGTCGCGACCACGTTGTTGGCATCGTCGGAGTTGATGCCGTAGCGGGCCATTGCGCCGCGATCGAGAATGGCGCGCACTTCGGTCTGCCCGCCGATCTTGACTTCATCGACGTCGGAGGCCCCGGGAACCTTGCTCACGACATCGGAGGTCTTCTCGCCAAGCTCCTCGAGCACGTTGAGATCATCGCCCGTGATCTTGATCGAGATTTCGCCTTTGACGCCAGACAGGCTCTCCTCGACGTTGTCTTCGATGTACTGGCTGAAATTGGTCGGCACGCCGGGCATTGCCGCGAACTTGCGGCGCATGTCGTCTTCCAGCGCCGCCTTCGTCGGGAACTGGGGGCGCCACTCGCCGCGCGGCTTGAGCTCGATCAGCATCTGGAGGCTCGACGGGCCCTTCGGGTCGGTGCCGTCGTCAGGGCGGCCGGTCTCGGTGCCGACGTGGGCGACTTCAGGATAGGACAACATGATGGCGCGGGCCTGCGCCTCGACTTTGCGGGTCGTCTCGATCGCCGCCGAGGGCGTGAGCTGGATCGTCAGCCAGATATTGCCTTCGTCGAGCTTGGGCAGGAATTCGGTGCCGAGGCGCGGGATGAGGAGGACGGTCAGCAGCAGGAGCGCGCCCGATCCGAGGAAGATCGCCTTGGTCCGCACAAGCGCCCAATCGAGAACGCGCCGATAGAAATCGCGCATCCGGTCAATCCAGGCCAGATGGCGCTCGGCCATGTCATAGCGCTCGACGAGGAAGCTGAGCACGGTCGGCAGGAAGGTCAGCGTGAGGATGAGCGCCGAGGCCAGCGCGAACGACAGGGTGAGCGCGACCGGCCGGAACATCTTGCCCTCGACTCGCTGGAACGCGAAGATCGGGACAAAGGCCATGATGATGATGGCCTTCGAAAACAGGATCGGCCGGGCCAGATCGACCACGACCTTGCGCAGCACTTCCTTGCGCTGCGCAATGTCAGGCTCCTGTCCCTTGGTTCGTGCCGCCTCCATCGCGAGCGCGACCATCAGTGCTTCGATCAGGACGACTGCGGAATCGATGATGATGCCGAAGTCGACCGCCCCCATCGAGATGAGATTGGCCGGCACGTTGGCAAGGCTGAGGCCAGTGAACGCTGCCAGCAAGGCGAGCGGAATGATCGCCGCGACCACCATGGCCGCGCGCCAGTTGCGCAGGAAGACCAGCAGAATCACCGTCACGAGCGTTGCGCCGACGAGGAGGTTCTCGCTCACGGTCTCGACCGTGCGGTCAAGCAGCTTGGTGCGCTGGTAGGTCGGACGGATCTGGATCGGCTGCCTGCCGGACCGCTGGGCGTCGAGCCGGAACTGCGCGTTCAGCTCGTCGACCGCCTGCCGCACATCCGCGACGACAAGCGCGGCGTTCTGCCCCTTCACGACCGTGACGATGCCCTCGCTCACGTCGTTCTGCCGGTCGTAGGAAACGATGCCGGCCCGCTCGGGACTGCCGATCTTCACCTCGCCCACGTCGCGGATCAGCACCGGTATGCCGTTGACCTGCTTGACGACCGCCTGGCCCACATCGTCGATCGAGTTGAACAGCCCGACGCCGCGGACGACCACATCCTCGTCACCCTTGCGGATGAACCCGCCGCCGACATTGGAATTGGCGTTGCCCACCGCATTCTGGACATCGGCAATCGTGACGCCGAAACGCTTGAGCTGGTCGGGCCGGACAAGAACCTGATACTGCTTGATGCTGCCGCCGAAGCTCGAAACGTCGGCCACGCCCGAAACCATGCGGATGCGCGGGCGGATCACGAAGTCCTGGATCGCGCGCGCTTCGTAGAGCGGCATGTCCGCAGGCTTGTCGAGGATATAGCGGTAGACTTCACCGACCGCCGTGGAAAGCGGGGCAAGGCTCGGCGTCACGCCATTGGGCAGATCGGCATCGCGCAGCTTTTCGAGCACCTGCGAGCGGGCGAAGTAGTCATCCGTCCCGTCGCGGAAGATCAGCGTGACCACCGACAGGCCGGTGATCGAGACCGAACGCATGTCGGTGACGCCGGGGGTGCCCGCCAGCGCGCGCTCGATAGGCAGCGAAATCGCGCGCTCGATCTCTTCGGGCGCCTGACCGGGTTGCTGGCTGATCACGACGACCTGCACGTCCTGCACATCGGGGAAGGCCTCGATCGGCAAGGTCGAGACAGCCCGGACCCCGATGAAGACGAGAGCAGCCACCATGAGAAGCACGAAAATGCGCTTCTCGATGACAAAGGTCGCCAGTTTCTCCAGCATGGGACTCAGTTCCCGGTCATCTGGGCATTGAGCAGCAGCGCGCCCTCACCGACGATCTTGTCACCGTCCTTCAGGCCTGCGGTGACGAACGAGAAGTTCTCGCCCCGCTCGCCCACCTGCACCGGGATCCGGCGGAACCGGCCCGGTCCCTCGACACGGAACACGAAGCTCTTGATCCCGGCTTCGACGATTGCGGCATTCGGCACCTTGATGGCAGTGCGCCCGTCATCGGTCACCAGTCGGGCGCGGGCATACATCTCAGGCTTCAGGGCCAGATCGGTGTTTGCAAGCTCGGCACGCAGCTGCACACGGCGGGTGTTGGGGTCGACTGCCAGCCCCACCTTGGTAACCCGCGCGGAGAACGTCCGGTCCGGCCACGCGGGTACGGAGAACTCAACCATCTCGCCCACCTTGGCGCGGGCTGCCGCATCCTCGGGAACGTCGATCAGAAGCCACAGGCGGGTCGGGTCGGATACGGTGAACAGCGGCCCCTGGCCGGCGCTGACCTGCTGCCCCGGATTGAGCTGGCGATCGACGACGTAACCAGCGATCGGGCTGGTCAGCGCCAGGCTGTCCCCGCGCCCGCCACCGAGATTGCGCAGCCTGAGCCGGGCGCGCTCGAGTTCCGCGGCGGCGGATGCGGAGTCGGCCTCGGCCGCCTCAAGATCCCGCCGGGCGATCGCCTCGCCCTGGAACAGCACGCGCGAGCGCGCCATCTCGCGCGCCTTCTGGGCGCTGACCGCCTGCGCAGTGAGCACATCGGCCCGCGCCTGGCCCAGATCGGGCGCATCGATCGTGGCGAGAACCTGCCCGGCCCGGACCTGCTCGGCGATATCGACAAGCAGCTGCGTCACGCGTCCGGCCACAGGGGTGCCGACCCGGCTGGTCAGCGTCTCGTCAACCACGAGCCGGGCATTGAGGTCTGCCGATACCGGCAGCGGGCTGGACTTGGCTGTGAGAACCGTGACCGCATTGAGCTCATCCGACCCCGGAGCGAAGGCGATCACCCCGGGTTCGGTCTTGGCAGGCGGCGCTTCGGGCGGAGCGGAACTGCCGCAGGCGGCCAGCGAGCCGGCGGCAAGCGCGAGCAGAACGGTTCCGGAAAACAAGGTGGTAGCGCGCATTTCAGTTGTCATCCGCTGTAGTCTGCGCCGCGTTCAAGCGGGCAAAGGCATGGGCCTCGTCATTGCGTGCGTCGATTGCATCAAGCTCGACCGCGCGCAGGGAGCGGCGCGCATCGAGCAGTTCAAGCAGCGATGTAGCGCCATTGCCGTAGGCGAACTCGGCGATCCGGGCGGCGTGGCGAGCCGCGGGAAGCTGCTCGTCCTCGATCGTCTGGCGCCGGGTCGCTGCTTGCTGGTAGGCATTGCGGGCAATCACGATGTCGGCAGTGGCCACGGCAGTCGCCTTGCGCAGTTCGGCTTCGGCCTGAACGAGCTGGGTCCCCGCCGCATCGACCTCGCCGCGATAGCGATTGCGGATCGCGAGCGGAACCGAAACGCCGAAACCGACCGAACTGCCGATGCCCAGCGATGCGGGTGCGCGTTCATACTGGAGCGTGACCGTGACATCCTGCTTGCGCAGCGCGTTGGCCCCGTCGAGACTGCGCTGGGCCGCGCTGAGCCGCGATTGCGCCGAAAGCACCTCGGGTCGCTGCAATGCCAGCAGATCGGCAGGCGCCGACTGGCCGGAAACATCGCTGCCGGGCCAATCCGATGTGGTGGAGATCGTATCGGCCAATCGCTCTTGCCCGATCAGAGTGGCAAGAACGAGGCGCGCGCTCCGCAGATCGGCCTGGGCCTGCTGAAGATCGGTATTCGCGCGCGATGCCTCTACCTTCTGGCGTGCCAGATCGGCACCGGAAATGGCACCGGAACGCGTTTTCAGGCCGGCCAGCTGCAGGCCCTGCGTATAGCTGGCCGCAATGTTTCCAAGCAGGTCGACCCGCTGTTCGGCAGCCTTGAGATCGAAGTAGCTGTCGAAGATGGCCTCGCGAATATCGCGCCGGGTTGCAGCCAGATCGGTTCGGCTTGCCGCCAGCAGGGCGGATGCCGCAGCGGTCCTCGCCCGGCGCTTGCCACCGCGTTCCAGCACCATGTCCACGCTGACCAGCGTATCGGCGATCTGGTCCACGCGCCTCGTACCGATCAGGTTCGGACGGATCTGGACTGCGCTGAGATTCAGGTTGGGGTTGGGTGCGGTATCGGCGATCTTCCGGTTTGCCTCTGCGGTTCGGACTGCGAGCCGGGAACGGAGCACATCGATGTTGTCGTTCTCGGCAGCCAGCATGGCCGCTTCCAGCGACAGCTTCGAAACAGCGGCTTGATCGGCGATTGAAGGACCGGCTTGTGCGAAAGACGTTCCAGGCAGACTGCAAGCAACGGCAACCCACCAGAACTGTCGCGTAAGGGACAAAAATCGGACCATCTCTGCTGCCTGCTGTCAAATTGACGACATGCCCAGCAGAGGTCCAGCCTGCCGGTAACGAATGCGGGCGCCCATAGTCTCATCGCAACATGTCTTGCAATGGCCTTGTGGCAAATCATGTCCGGATCGGATCAAACGGCAGGCACGCCGGTTGTGGCCTTCCTGCGGAGACCTGGCCCTGTCCTGCCAACATGACGCATTCGTAACCCGCCAGAAAAGCCGCCGCAAAGGCCGCAGGCGCAGAGAGCCCATGCCGAAAGGGATAACCAACAGCCATGCTCTATGCGGCGAAGGGACTTATCATGTGAGGCATTGTGGGGATCGTCAGTGGCCAGCCTGTTGAAGGTTGCCTGTTCACAGCATTACGTCGGCACCAATACCGCGGGTATGCCTCAGCCGGTATCGCTACCGTCGAAGACGGAGCGATCGTGCGCCGCCGAGCCGGGGGCAAACTGATCAATCTGGGGCAAGTGCTGGCCGAGGAGCCCCAACGCCGCGGGCTGGCAGGGCAAGCCTCCGGTCCAAGGGCCGGAGGCTTGTTTCGTGCTGGCCGGTCCGAGCCGTCCACAGCTGCGGATGAGCAACCCCACTGCGGCGAAGCGCGCGTTAGAAGACTTTAATCTTGGCGTATTCCAGCTGACAGGCTCGCAACCCCAGTGTCTGTCATTCCGGTGCCCACCACTCACGCCAAATTTGGTTGCACGAGGAAGGCACCAGGCGCATGCGGACCCGAATCACCCGCAAACCTCTGCTCTTCTTTGATCTTCTTGGAATGCCCGGAAGCATCTGGAAGCTTCCGGATAAGCGATTGGTAGCGGAGGAGGGATCTTTTATGAACCTACAAATTTTTGTTTTAAAATCTTTTTTTGAGGTATCGTCTGTCAATACCCCCAACCTTACCCCCATGATTTAGGGCTTTTCGACGATCGGTTCATGGGCCGGGCTGAATCGAATGTAGTGTGGCGCATTGCCAACATCCGGGAGCCTCTGTCCGTCAACTCAGGTAGCGACAGAAAGCGCAGACGCGCGTCGGAACAATTCCAAGGTCACCGGATCGCTTTCGTTTTCCCGTATGGCGACTTCGAACTGCAAGCGAGCAATCGGCGGAACATGGCATTCGACGAGGCTGCCGTTTGCAATGTAGCGGCGCGCCATGGTTTCCGGGAAGAGCGCTGCACCAGTGCCACGCGCGACAAGAGAAAGCATGGTCTCGACATTGTTGCACAAGTTGAAGGCGCGCAGCCGCAATCCAGCCGATCTAAGGCTCTCGCCCGCGATCCGATGAATCGGCGAATGCTCCCCGACGGACCACACCGGGGCACGCACATCAAGATACGGCGGGAAATCCGCGCGCGGGCTGGTCAACCAGACGAGACCAACGTCCCCGATCGGCATTGTGCGCAGGCCAGGGCTGGAAACGGGACCTGCGAGAAACGCGATGTCGCGTGTGCCTGCCAGCACGTTCTGCAGCATTCGTGCAGTCAGATCGAGGTCGATCTGGAGGGTGACGCCAGGAAAATCATGGCCCACCGAGCTGACAAATTGCGGGAGGCAAGTGGCCGCCGCGATCTCGCCCGCAGCAATCCGCACTACCCCGGTCGCCCCGGCATAGCTTCCTGCTTCAAGCAGCGCGCGTTCCAACCCTGCAAGCAAAGGTTCGCAATCCTGAACCAGTTGCCGACCTCGCGCTGTCAACACCACGCCCCTGCCCTCGCGGCGAAAGATGGCAACTCCCAGTTGAGTCTCGATCTCGCGGACGCGGGCTGAGATGGCTGGCTGAGTGGTATGCAGGCGCTCGGCCGCTGCGCGGAAAGTGCCGAGACGGGCGATCCAGAGCAGCGTTTCAAGGTGGTAGATTGCAAGCTTATGCATAGCCAACTCTTATCAAATCTGGATAAATCTAATCATTGGAACCTAATCCTTCGGAGCCGTAAGGTTCAACCCCGCACGGAGGAACCATGGCCAACAAGCTTTATCCCGATGCCGCCAGTGCCCTTGACGGGCTGCTGCGCGATGGTCTCCTGATCGCCTGCGGGGGCTTCGGCCTTTGCGGCATTCCCGAGCGCCTCCTGAATGCGGTGCGCGATTCCGGGGTCAAGGACCTCACCTTTGCCAGCAACAACGCCGGGATCGACAACGAAGGCATCGGCATGCTGCTGCGCACGCGGCAGGTGAAGAAGATGATCGCCAGCTACGTGGGCGAGAACAAGGAGTTCGAGCGTCAGTACCTTTCGGGCGAGCTGGAAGTGGAATTCTGCCCCCAGGGCACGCTGGCCGAACGCATGCGTGCGGGCGGCGCGGGCATTCCGGGCTTCTACACCAAGACCGGTGTCGGCACCCTGGTGGCCGAGGGCAAGGAATCCAAGGTTTTCGGCGGCCAGGAATACATTCTCGAGGAAGGCATCTTCGCCGATCTGGCGCTGGTAAAGGCATGGAAGGCGGACGAGACCGGCAACGTCGTGTTCCGCAAGACGGCACGCAATTTCAACGTGCCGGCGGCAACCTGCGGCAAGGTCTGCGTGGTCGAGGTGGAGGAAATCGTCCCCACCGGCAGCCTTGATCCAGATAGCGTCCACCTGCCGGGCGTCTACGTCCAGCGGATGATCGTGGGTTCGCCTTACGACAAGAAGATCGAGTTCCGCACTGTTCGCAACACGGATGTCGGCTGATGACCAAGCATGATGGACTGACCGCAGGCTGGACCCGCGACCAGATGGCCGCCCGCGCCGCGCGCGAGCTTCAGGACGGCTTCTATGTGAACCTCGGCATCGGCATCCCGACCTTGGTGGCGAACCATATCCCCGAAGGCATGACCGTCACGCTGCAGAGCGAGAACGGCATGCTCGGCATCGGGCCCTTTCCGCTCGCGGGCGAGGAAGACGCCGACCTCATCAACGCCGGCAAGCAGACGATCAGCGAACTGCCGCAATCGGCCTATTTCGACAGCGCGCAGAGCTTTGCGATGATCCGCGGCGGGCACATCGACCTCACCGTGCTGGGCGCGATGGAAGTGGCCGAAAACGGCGACATCGCCAACTGGATGGTGCCCGGCAAGATGATCAAGGGCATGGGCGGCGCGATGGACCTCGTCGCAGGCGTCAAGAAGATCATCGTGGTGATGGAGCACTGCGCCAAGGACGGCGCGCCTAAGTTCATCCCCGCCTGCACCCTGCCGCTGACCGGCAAGGGCGTGGTCGACATGGTAATCACCGATCTCGCGGTCTTCGCGCGGCTCGATCATGCCTCGCCATTCAAGCTGATCGAGCTTGCGCCGGGCGTGAGTGCGGAGGACCTGCGGGCCAAGACGACCGCACACTACGTAGAGTAGCGCAGGGGAACTACTCCCAGTCGATCAGCATATAATCGCGCTTTTCCGAACCGCATTCCGGGCAGATCCAGTCGTCGGGCACGTCTTCCCAGCGCGTGCCCGGGGCCAGACCGGATTCGAGATCGCCCAGCGCCTCGTCGTAGACGTGGCTGCAATTCTGGCAGCGATAGCGGCGGAAGGCATCAGCCATGGGCGCCCCCTTCCGCGCGGGTCATCGTGACCATGATTTGCTCATAGCCATTGGTGAAACAGGAGGGCAGCCGGTGCGGCTCTCCGACCATTTTGACCTCCATGTCGCGCGCCGCCATTTCCTCGATAAGCGTGACCAGCTGCAGCTCGGCGAGACGCGCGCCGAGGCAGCGGTGGATGCCATAGCCGAACGAGAGGTGGCGCCGCGAGTTTTCGCGCGCCGGGTCCCAGCGGTCGCCATCGGGGAATACGGTTTCATCGCGGTTGGCCGAGTTGTACCAGAGCACGACCTTGTCCCCCTTGCGGATGGTCTTGCCGCGGAATTCCACATCGCGCGTGGCGGTGCGGCGCATGTGCGCGATAGGGGTCTGCAAGCGGATGGTTTCTGTTGCCGCGCCCGAGGCGAGCGCTGCCGGATCGGTTTTCACCGCCGCCCAAGCATCCGGGAACTGGTTGATCCGCTCGATCAGACCCGACATCGAATTGCGCGTGGTGTCGTTTCCGCCGACCAGCAGCAGCGCGATCGCACCGATGAAACGCTGCTCGTCCATGTCCCCGAACGAGCTGGAATGCGCCATCATCGACAGCAGATCGGCCTTGGGCGGCGCTGCGCGGCGTTCGTCGTAAAGCTCCTTGAAGCGCGCGGCCATTTCGAAGACGTGGCGCTCGCGTTCGGCATTGAGCACCGGATCGGGGCCAATATCGATCTTCGCGGCCCAGTCGGACCATTCAGGCAGCTTATTGCGCTCTTCCCACGGGAAATCGAACAACGTGGCGATCATGGCAGTGGTGAGCGGAATCGAAACGCTGTGCACCCAATCGAATGGCGTGCCGACCGGGAGCGCATCAAGGATCGCTCGTGTCCGTTCGCGCAAGGGGCCGGCCAGTTTGGTGATCTCGCTCGGCGCGACGGCAGGCGCGACGGCCTTGCGCTTCTCGCCGTGCTCGGGATCATCCATGGCGATGAACATGCGCAGCTGGACCCCGGTGTCCTGCATGTCGAAAATGACGATCCCGCCATGCTCCCACGAAGAGGAGAACGTTTGAGGATCACCCTCGACCGCAACGATGTCCTCGTAGCGGGTGATCGACCAGTACGGACCGAAGAAGCTGTTCTGGCAGTAGTTGACCGGGTCGTTCTCGCGCAGCTGCGCGAACATTGGCCGCCAGGCGCTGCGGGCCCAGAGTCCACCTTCCGATACGTCAAGCCCTTCGCGGGGCAGAGCTTCCACTGCTGACATCGCCTCTCTCCTCTCCGTACGCCAAACTAGTTTAGTACTTTACAATCTTGGCGCTGGGCATTTATGCAGCCGCACGGTATCACACTTTTGCGTTTAATCTATACGCAAAAATGAAATTGGCGCGAGAGGTAGAGGAACACACCGCATGCTGGAGAGAGATGGCAGCCGCCTGTTTGGCGAGGAGCACCGCGCCTTCCGCGACATGGTCCGCAAGTTCATCGCGCGCGAATTCACCCCCCGCATCGCCGAGTTCGACGAAGCCGGCGTGGTCAAGCGTGATTTCTGGCTGAAAGCGGGCGAGGCTGGCCTGCTATGCCCGACCATGCCATGCGAATATGGCGGTATGGCGCTCGATTTCACCTTCAACGCGATCCTCAACGAGGAATTCACCTACGCGATGATGTCGGACAGCGTGACGCTGCAGAGCGACATCACGATGCCCTACCTCGTGCGCTACGCCAGCGATGCGCTGAAGCAGCGCTGGCTGCCGCAGATGCTGCGCGGGGAGGCCATCGGCGCGATCGCGATGACCGAACCCGGCGCCGGCTCCGACCTTCAGGGCGTGCGCGCCTCCGCCCGGCGGGACGGCGACGATTTCATCATCAACGGTTCGAAAACCTACATCACCAACGGCCAGAACGCCGACCTGATCCTCACCGTGTGCAAGACCGAACCCGATCTGGGCGCAAAGGGCACCTCGCTGATCCTCGTGGAAGCCACCCGCCCCGGGTTCGAACGCGGCCGCAATCTCGACAAGATCGGCCAGTGGATGTCGGATACGTCCGAGCTGTTCTTCAACGATGTGCGCGTGCCAGCCAGCAACGTGATCGGCGAAGTCAATCGCGGCTTCATCTATCTCGTCAGCGACCTGCCGCAGGAACGCCTCTCGATCTCGATCACGGCGCAGGCTGCGGCGCAGCGCGCCTATGACGAGGCGGTTGCCTTCGTGCGCGACCGCACGGCCTTCGGCAAGAAGGTGATCGACTTCCAGAACACCCGGTTCACGCTCGCCGACATCAAGGCCAAGCTCCAGGTCGGCTGGGCGCATCTGGACTGGGCCATCGAACGCCATGTGCGGGGCGAGCTGACGGCGAACGAGGCGGCGGCCTCCAAGTACTGGCACACCGAGATGCAGTGGGAGGCCTGCGATGCCGCGCTTCAGCTGCACGGCGGTGCGGGCTACATGAACGAGTACCCGATTGCCCGGATCTGGCGCGATGCACGCGTGCGGCGCATCTATGGCGGCACCAGCGAGATCATGCGCGATTTGGTGGGGCGTTCGCTCTAAGCGAGCAGAAGGTTTTCCAGCGCAGCAATGTGCGCACCAGTTAAGCCTGCCGTGGCGAGGTAGGATGCGGTGCCGCCAAACTGCTGCTCGACCGCCTGAAAGCTGGCCGCGAGATAGGATTCCTCGACCGTCATCAACCGGTCGATGGCGTGCTCATCGAGTTCAAAGCCGAGGCGGCCGGAGATAAGCTGGCGCGTCTCCTCACGGGCCTGCGCGTTGTCGCGGCCGAGGCTTGCGAGATAGTCCGCCATGATCTCGTCCATCGAGACGCCGAGTGCGGCAAGCAGGATGGCGATAGCAAAGCCAGTGCGGTCCTTGCCTGCGGTACAATGGATCAGCACCGCTGCCTCGCACCCGATCATGGCTTCCGCGATAGGGCGAAGCTGGCCGTGCAGCGCCGCCGGAAACCCCGCGTAAAGCGTCTGCATGGCCGCACCCGCGCCATGCCGATCTGGACTGTCCTTCAGCGCTGACCAGGGATTGCTGCCGCATTCCACGTGCGCGAGCATGTCGATCGGCCGGACCTCGGCGCCGGTTTCGGCCCAGATCCCGCCCGGAACCCGCGCCCGCTCTGCCGCGCTGCGCAGATCGAACACGAGCGCGATGCCGAGTCGGGCAAGGACTGCGTGATCCTCGGGCGTAGGATCGACAACCGCATCCGCGCGGTAGAGCCTGCCGGCCGCGAGCGATCGCCCGCCCCTGCCGATGGCCGGAGTCACGCCGCGAAAGTTGGGTGCGCAAGTGAGCAATCGCTCGGTATCAGTCATGCGTCAGATAGTCCCACATGCGTTCGGCCACGCCGCCGGACCAGACCTGACGCGCGGCAATCTCATCCGCATCCAGCAGCCCCTGCGCCGGATCGAGGCCCATGACGCGCACATCGCGTTCCACTCTCGCGGCATCTTCAAGAAACCACGCCAGCGTAACCGCGCGTTGCAAGGACGCCTCGGCCACAATCGCGCCGTTGCCGCGCATCACGATGGCGGACTTGTCCCCCAGCGTCGCTGCCAGCGCGGCCGCCGCAGCATCATCGCGGAGAAGCCGGGGATCGTTCCACAGCGGCAGATCGGCAAAGTAAGCACCGATCCCGTGGCGCGGACGGGGCACGAGCCCTTGCGTCGAAAGCGCCATGAGCGATGGCGGCATGATCCTGCACACGGCCCCGACATCGGGCCGCCGCGCATAGATCTGCTGGTGCGCACGAACTTCGCCGAGCACGCCCTCCGGCAAAGGTCTCTCGATGCGGCATACGGTCCCCGGCGCATCGCCGACCAGCGCGAGCGGACGGGCCGCGCAGACGAGAAACGTCTCGTGATCAAGCCGCAGGCTGCAATGGCCATAGGCATGGACGAGCCCAGCCCGCGCCAGCGCCCGGGCCGCCTGCTGGACGAGGCGTTCCTGTTCGGGCGTCGCCGGGATCACGCCTCGTTCTGCCTGGCAAGATCGAGCGCGATATCGACAAGCATGTCTTCTTGCCCGCCGACCATCTTGCGGCGGCCCGCTTCGGCAAGGATCGCGCGTGGCTCCACGCCGTAGTCCGCCGCTGCCTTTTCGGCATGGCGCAGGAAGCTGGAATAGACCCCGGCATAGCCCAGCATGAGCGTTTCACGGTCGACGCGGACGGGGCGGTCCTGCAGTGGGCGCACCAGCTCTTCGGCGGCATCCATCAGCGCATAGAGATCGCACCCGTGGTTCCAGCCATAGCGATCCGCCGCGGCGATAAACACTTCGAGCGGGGCATTGCCCGCGCCCGCGCCCATGCCGGCAAGGCTCGCATCCACCCGCACTGCGCCGTTCTGCACCGCGACGATGGAGTTGGCGACGCCGAGCGAGAGGTTGTGGTGGGCATGGACACCGCGCTGCGTTTCCGGTTTCAGCACCCGGTCATAGGCCTGCAGACGCGCGGCATATTCGTCCATGTTCATCGCGCCGCCGCTGTCCGTCACATAGACGCAATGCGCGCCGTAGCTTTCCATCAGCTTGGCCTGCTGCGCGAGCGCATCGGGGCTCGTCATGTGGCTCATCATCAGGAAGCCCGAGACGTCCATTCCAAGGTTCCGCGCAGCCTCGATATGCTGCTTCGAGACGTCCGCCTCGGTGCAATGCGTGGCGATGCGCACGGACTTCACGCCCATTTCGCAGGCGTGCTTGAGATCGTGGGCCGTGCCGATGCCAGGCAGGAGCAGCGTTGTGAGAATGCTGTGCTCCAGCACTTCGGCGACCGCGCCGATCCAGTCCCAATCGGTATAGGCGCCGAAGCCGTAGTTGAAGCTGGAGCCTTGCAGGCCGTCGCCATGCGCCACTTCGATGGCATCGACCTTGGCGCGATCGAGCGCCTTGGCGATCTTGCGCACGTGATCAAGGCCGTACTGGTGGCGGATGGCGTGCATGCCATCGCGCAGCGTGACGTCCTGGAGGTAGAGTTTCTGCTTTGTCGGATCGAAACTCATGCTGCCATCCTCAGTGCGATCTTCTCGGCAGTCTTGAGCGCAGCCGAAGTCATGATGTCCAAGTTGCCAGCGTACGCAGGCAGGTAGTGCGCAGCGCCTTCCACTTCGAGGAAGACGCTGACCTTGAGGCCGGTGAAGCTGCCACCCATTTCGGGAATGCGCAGCGGCTGGTTGCCGCCGATGCCCTCGAACTGCACTGCCTGCTTGAGCCGGTAGCCCGGCACGTAGCTCTGCACTTCGGCCACCATGTCGTGGATCGACTGGCGGATCGCCTGGCGGTCGCCGTCCTCGCAGAGGCAATAGACCGTATCGCGCATGATCAGCGGCGGCTCGGCAGGGTTGAGCACGATGATCGCCTTGCCGCGCGTAGCCCCGCCGACATCCACGATGGCCTGTGACGTGGTCTCGGTGAACTCGTCGATATTGGCGCGCGTGCCGGGGCCTGCGCTCTTGGATGCGATCGAGGCGACGATTTCGCCGTAGTGCACCTTGGCCACGCGGTTAACCGCTGCAACGATCGGGATCGTCGCCTGCCCACCGCAGGTCACCATGTTGACGTTGAGTGCATCGAGGTTCGCCTCGCCGTTGACCGGCGGCACCGTGTAGGGGCCAATGGCGGCCGGGGTGAGGTCGATCATGCGCTTGCCCGCGGCCAGCACCAGCTCGCTGTTGCGCTTGTGCGCACCGGCGCTGGTGGCGTCGAACACGATTCCGATCTCGGCGAATTCGGGCATCGCAAGCAGGCCGTCGATCCCCTCGGCGGTGATCGGCACACCCAACCGCGCCGCGCGCTTCAGGCCGTCGCTCTCGGGATCGATGCCGACGAAGGCGCCCATCTCGAGAACCTCGGACAAGCGCATGATCTTGATCATCAGGTCGGTACCGATGTTGCCCGAGCCGATGATGGCGACTTTGGTTTTCGCCATGTCAGGCTTCCCCATAGGTGAAGCTGCAGGCGCCGATACCCGCGATGCGCGTCTCGACCCGGACGCCGGGCCGCAGCGCAGCCATCGGGCCGAGCGCACCGGCCAGCAGTACGTCCCCCGCACGCAGCGGCTCACCGCGTGCGGCCAAGGTCTGCGCGAGCCAGGCGGCGGCATTGAGCGGATTGCCGAGCGCGGCAGCACCCAAACCGGTTGACACGGTCTCGCCGTCAAAGGTCATTTCCATGGACGCGCCTTCGAGATCGAGCCCCGCCAGCGGCAAACCCTCACCGGCCAGCACGAAAAACGCGGAGGAGCCGTTGTCTGCCACCGTATCGGCGAACGTAATCTTCCAGTCGGCAATCCGGCTGTCGACGATCTCGATCGCGGCGTGGACCGCAGCAACGGCAGCCGCCACTTCCTCAACAGTCGTAGCGGGCGAGGGCAGGTCCGCCCCCAGCACGAAGGCAATTTCCGCCTCGGCCTTGGGCTGGATGCACTTCGCCGGATCGAGCATGCCACCATCGGCCACCCGCATATCGTGGAACAGCACGCCGAAATCGGGCTGGTCCACACCGAGTTGTACCTGCACAGCCTTCGCCGTCAGACCCGCCTTGCGACCTACGATGCGGCGGCCCTCAGCCTCCCAGAACCGCGTGTTGATCTCCTGAACCGCATAGGCGCCGGTTACATCGGTCGGCTCGAGGCCGTCGCGCAAGGGGGGTACTGCACCGCCGCTGTAAGCCTCACGCAGGCGCTTCGCGAGCGCTTCATGGTCAACCGCTTTCATCGTGATCCCCCCTGCCCATGTCCGAGGCGCAGCACCTTGCTGCGGTGATTGACATTCGCGCCCTCTCTTTTTACATACCAATCGCACGGTTTGTTGTAAAGCACCGGCGTGAGGATGCGAGCATGGCGGATTTCCCCCGGATCATCGATGACAGAGCGGCGAGTCGCTTCCTCGTCCCGCGCGAGGCCTTCACCAGCGAGGCCACGTTCGAGCGCGAATACGCGGCCATCTTCGATCGCTGCTGGCTCTATCTCGGCCACGCCTCGGAGCTGGCCGAGCCGGGCAGTTTCCTCACCCGCAAGGTGGCGCGCCGACCAATCCTGTTCACGCGCGACAAGGCGGGTGAGTATCACGCGCTGTTCAACGCGTGCCCGCACCGCGGCGCGCTGGTCTGCCGCGAGCGCAAGGGCGCCGCACGCGCGTTCATGTGCATGTATCACGGCTGGACGTTCGGTTCGGACGGCCACCTGATGAGCTTGCCGGGGAGCTCCGGCTATCCCGACGGCTTCAAGACCGATCCGCAAAAACAGATGGTCCATGTGCCCCGGATGGAGCGCTTCGGCGATTTCTTCTTCATCAGCTTCGCGGCCGATGGCGAGGATCTGGCGACTTATCTGGCCGAGGCGGGGGATTACCTGAGGCTGGTTTCGGAGCATTCCGCGAGCGGGATGCAGATCGTCGGCGGCACGCAGGAATACGCGATCCGGGGCAACTGGAAGCTGCTCGCAGAGAACAGCTTTGACGGCTATCACGCCGCCTGCAACCATTCGACCTATCTTGAGTATCTCAAGAACGCGAACGGTGCACTGGGCGCGACCCCGCTTTCCGGCATCGCGCATGATCTCGGCAACGGCCACGCCATGGTCGAATACACTGCGCCCTGGGGCCGCCCCATCGCGCATTGGGTGCCGCTGTGGGGCGAAGAGGGCAAAGCCGAAATTGCTGCGATCCATGCTGCGCTCGAAGCGCGGGTTGGCTCGGAACGCGCCGAGCGCATCGCCCACCGCAACCGCAACATGGTGATCTTTCCCAACCTCGTGATGAACGACATCATGGCCGTCACCGTGCGCACGTTCTACCCGACCGCGCCGGGCTACATGGAGATCAACGCCTGGGCGCTGGCCCCGCGCGAGGAAAGCGAGTGGCTACGCAAGTACCGTCTCTACAACTTCACTGAATTCCTGGGCCCCGGCGGCTTCGCCACGCCGGACGATGTCGAGGCCATCGAGAAGTGCCAGCAAGGCTATGCCTCAGGCGGCGACGGCCTCGTCAACGACATTTCCAAAGGCATGAACCGCGAAGATGGGGCGCTGTTCGACGACGAGGAGCAGATGCGCTGCTTCTGGCGTGAATGGGACCGGCGCCTTGCCGCGGTGGAGGCGTGAGATGATGCTTGTCCAGATCCCCGACGCCCTGCTGCTGCGCCTTGCGGTGGAAGACCTGCTGTTCCTCGAGGCCGATCTGCTCGACCAATGGCGGCTCGACGAATGGCTCGCGCTCTACACGCCGGACGCGCACTACAACGTGCCGCCAAGCGATGTCGACGGCGACACCGCCGATCCCGACAAGGCACTGTTCTACATCGCCGACGACCATGTGCGGATGCGCGAGCGGGTGATCCGCCTGAACAAGGTCGGCGCGCACAGCGAGCACCCGCGCTCCAAGGTCCGCCACCTTGTTTCCAACGTGCGCGTGCACCGCGAAGGCGATGCGATCCATGCGCGCTCCTCGTTCATCGTGTGGCGCAGCAAGGACATCACCAGCGATGCCTTTGTAGGCCATTACCTGCACCGGATCATCGAGGCTGACGGCGGCTTGAAGATCGCGAGCAAGACCTGCGTGCTCGATATGGAAGCCCTGCGGCCGCACGCGCGCATCAGCATCATCCTGTGACGGAGCAAGCCCCCATGGACCAGCCCATCCGCTTTGCCCGGCTCGGTTTCTGCCGATTGCAATGCAGCGATGTCGCCGCCACCGCTGCCTTCTACACCGATCTCATGGGGCTTTCCGGTGAGGCACAGCCAGACGGATCCGTCTGGCTGCGTTGCAGCGACAAGCCTTACGATATCGTGCTGAGCAGCGGCCCGGCAGGCCTGATCGGTGCAGGCTTCGAGCTCGAAAGCGAAGCCGATCTCGAACGCGCCTATGAACGGCTGAAAAACATCGCCACTGATGTGCGCTGGCTCTCGCCCGCCGAGTGCAAGCCGCAGGCCCTCACCCGGGCGCTGGCCTTCACCGATCCGGTCGCCGGTCTCGCCTGCACGTTCTATGTCGGCCAGACTGCCCCGGCAAAGCCGTTCACCCCCACATCCACGCACATCGCGCAGATGGGGCACCTCGTGCTCAACGTGCACGATCTCGATGCCGCGCACCGCTTCTGGGCCGATGCGCTGGGCTTTGCCGTTTCGGACCGGGTCGAAGGCGTTGCCGAGTGGCTCCGCGCCTGGCCCAATCCACTGCATCACAGTCTGGCCCTGCTCCAGCATTCGGCCAACACCCTCCACCACATCAATTTCATGGTGACCGATATCGACGACATCGGAGCCGCGATGAACCGCATGAAGGCTGCGGGCGTGCCGATCGTTTTCGGCCCCGGACGCCACCTGCCCTCGACCAGCATCTTTCTCTATTTCCTCGATCCCGACGGCAACACCAACGAGTTCAGCTTCGGAATGGAACTGTTCGAAGAGAACGGCGCCCGCGGCCCGCGCGAATTGGAACACAAGGCCGAAGTGATGGACATGTGGGGCAGCAAACCCGATCCGCGCTTCGGCAAGGGCGGCCCCATCCTCTCGCCGCGCGAGCAGGTCCATGGCTGATCCCGAACCGCTCAAGGGCCAGATCGCGATTGTCACTGGTGCGGGTCGCGGTATCGGCCTCGCCATTGTGCGCCGCCTTCTGGAAGATGGCGCTAGCGTGGTTATTGCCGATCTGGACAGCGCACTGGCGGAGGCAGCCTGCACCGCGCTGGGGCAAGACCGGACGTGGCCCTTCGCAGGCGATCTGGCGCAGGAGGAAACCGCCCGCGCGCTGATCGATGGCGCGCTTGGCCGCTTCGGCAGGATCGACATTCTCGTCAACAATGCCGGCGGCGGCATTCTGCGCCCGTTCCTCGAACATACGCCAGAAACCCTGCGCGCCACGATAGACCGCAACTTGTGGACCGCGATCTGGTGCTCCTGGGCCGCTCTGCCGCACATGAAGGCGGCGGGCTATGGCCGGATCGTGATGCTGGGTGCGGATTCGGTGCGCAACGGCCTTGTCGATCATGCTGGCTACAACGCCGCCAAAGGCGGAATGCACGGGCTGACCACCGGCTTGGCGCGCGAATTTGCGCGAGACGGGATCACCGTCAACACGGTCGCCCCTTGCGCCGTACAGACCCAGCAGCTGGAAGATGTGCGTGCGGTGAACCCCGCGCTGGTCGAAAAGGTCTGCGCGATCATTCCCATCGGCCGTCCGGCGGAAGAAGCCGAAGTCGCCTCGATGGTCGCCTATCTCGCATCGCCGCAGGCCAGCTTCGTCACCGGACAAGTCATCAGCGTCAACGGCGGGACGACCATGTTGTGAACGCATCACGCCAAACAGACAGGACAACAGGATGATGAGCGAAAATCCCGAAATCGGGCTCCGCGTCGATGTGGGCGGCGTGGGCACCAACTATATCCAGAGCGGGGAAGGCCCGCCGCTGATCCTGATCCACGGTTCGGGCCCCGGCGTAACGGCCTATGCCAACTGGCGCGGGGTCATCCCCGATTTCGCGCAGCACTTCACGTGCTACGCGCCCGATACGTTGGGCTTTGGCTACACCGACTTTCCGGCCGATATCGAAGGCTTCGCGATGGAGCGCTGGGTGGGCCACCTGATCGGGTTCATGGATGCGCTCGGGATCGAACGCGCGCACTTCATCGGCAATTCCTATGGCGGCGCGCTCACTCTAGCGCTTGCCGTGCGCCATCCGGAGCGGGTCGCGCGGATGGCCCTGATGGGCGCCGCCGGTCTGCCATTCCCGATCAGCGAAGGGCTCCGCAAGGTCTGGGGTTATCAGCCTTCGCTGGAGGCGATGCGCGATCTCATGACCACCTTTGCGCACAATCCGGCGCTGGTTAAGGAGGAGATCGTACGCTCGCGTTATAAGGCCAGCATCCGGCCCGGCGCGCAGGAAGCTTATGCCAGCCTGTTTCCCGAGCCGCGCCAGCGCTGGCTTGATGCGCTGGCGACCGACGAGGCCGCGCTCGCCGCCCTCCCCCACCCGACGCTGGTTATCCACGGGCGCGACGATGTGATCGTGCCGCCCGCGCTTTCGGTGCGCTTCAATCAGTTGATCCCGAACAGCGAACTCCACATATTCGGCAAATGCGGCCACTGGACGCAGATCGAGAAACGGGACCGCTTCGTGGAACTTGTCATACCCTTCCTGCAGAGCACCTGACGCGTGGCTGACCGCGATCCGGAAAGTTTGCCGCGCCCGCGCCGGACACAGACCGAACGCAGCGAAAGCATGCGTGCGCGCCTTTCGGCAGAGGCGTATCGGCTCGTGGCCGAGGGCGGTGTCCGCGCCCTCACCATCCGCTCGCTAGCGGGTGCAGCCCATGTCTCGCAAGGGGCAGTCCTGCACCATTTCCCGGACAAGGCCGCTGTTGTCCTGCTGGCGATCGAGCAGACCCTTACGCTTGCGCGTGACGACAGCCGCGAATGGCTGACGACATCCGGCGATGCCGAAGGCATTCTGCGCGCCATGCTCGCCGAATTCAGGGCGTTCTTCTTCAGCGACCGCTTCTGGGTGGCGATGGGCATCACGCTCGAAGTCGCCAAGGATAGCGACCTGTTCCCGCAGGTCCGTGCGAAGGTCGCCGAGCTGCGCGCGCCGATCTACCGCGCATGGGAGGAGCAGCTGATTGCGCGCGGCTGGACCGAAGAGCAGGCCCGGCGCGATGTCCGCTCCGCCGCCGCGCTGCTCTCGGGCGCCGCAATCCGGCGCTTCTGGGCCGATGAAGACGAAGTTTCCGACGCCGTAGAAGCTGAATGGCTCGAGGCCCGGCTCGCCTACGCAGCCAAACGCTGAAGCGCGCTACTCCGCTGCGCCCGTCCCTAGCGCGACAAGTTCAAGCCGATCGCCGCGTGTAGCCCGGCCGATGTTGCGCAGGAACACCTTGAGCCGAATCAGCCCGAAAAACTCGAGCATCGTGGGCAAGGCGAATTCAAGCATGTTCGCCGCCTCGTCCTCCTCGATTTTACCTTCGACCTGATCAAGGAATATCTGCGCTTCCTTGCCCGCCACGTATTCGGCCGCTTCGATGTAGTAGCCGAGGATCGAGGGCGGAAACCCGCGTGCTTCGTCAAATCCGGCTTCACGCATCCGGCCCCACAGATTGACAAGGCCGGCGTCGGTGACACTGAGGGCAGGCCCATCCGGGCTCTGGATCATCCGGATCGCGCCGATGCTATCAAGCACTTTGGCGTCATCTGCCGCATGCGGTGTCTGGCTTGCCAGAGTCTGGATCGTCACGAGGCTCTGGCGGACACCGACCCGCGCGGCGACGAGTTCCTCCAGATGGCCAAATGCGGTCGCACCTACCGGCCGGTTCGCTGCACCGCCCTTCAGCACGTGGGCAATCTGCGGCAAAGTCATGGCGGAATCCCGCTGCAACTTGCGCACGGCGAGGATCGCACGCACGTGCTCCTCACCATAATCGGCTACATTGCGAGCCGGACGGCTCGGTTCGGGTAAGAGACCTTCGCGCAGATACACGCGGATCGTTTCGCGATTGACCCCCGTGCGCGCTTCCAACTCACGCATCTTCATGCGTCTTCGCTTAGCGCCGGATCCTCGCTCTGTCTGCCCCTTCCGCCGCCTCTTGGGGCAAGGAGATTGATTTGCCTGTTTACGATCTCCTTTTTTGCGTATATTTAATACGCGTAATGAGCCGTCATGAAGCGGCAGGGAGAGTCTTATGGATTACGGTCGGTACTATCTGGGCGCAGTGCTCCAGCTGGCGGTGATTGCCAGTTTTCTGGTTGGCGGAAGCTGGGTGTGGATCGGGATCGCGTCGCTGCCCGCGTTCGGATTGATCGATTCGATCCTGCCCAACGATTTCAGAGTGCGCCGCATCACCAACAAGGCGCTTGCCGATATCCCGGCCTGGTTGTGCTCCCTCCTCGGCCCTGTGGTCTATATTGCTGCTGCCATCTGGGTCGCGCGCAATCCCGGCGCCTCAGCCCTCGACTATGTTGGCGTTATCGCGTCCTGCGCATGGCTCAGTGTGATCCCGCTGGTTCCCGCCACGCATGAGCTCTATCACCAGCGCGGGAAGCTGCGCCGGTTCGTCGGCCGCTATGCGCAGATCTGCTATCTCGATTGCACGCGCGAGATCGCCCATGTCGTCGGCCACCATATTCATGTCGCCACCGAACTGGACGGCGATACGGCGCCGCGCGGCACGAGCCTTTATGCCTTCACGCCCAAGGCCGTGATCCACTCGACGCTGGAAGCCTGGCGCTCCGAAAGCGACAATCTGGAAGCCATGGGCAAAGGCCGCTGGTCGCTTGGCCACCGCCTCTACAAGGCGATCCTGATCCAGCTGGTGTTCCAGACCGGCATTCATCTGATCGGCGGGTGGACAGCCAACGCCGTGGTGCTGGCCGGCATGGTCGGCGCACGCTTCTGGGTCGAAAGCTTCAACTATTTCCAGCACTACGGCCTGATCCGCCTGCCCGGCGCGCAAATTGACCGTCGTCACGTGTGGAACCACTTGAAGCCCCTTTCGCGCACCCTGGGCTTTGAAATCACCAACCACGCCGATCACCATACCAACAGCTTCGCCGCGTTCCACGAGCTGAAGCCCGATACCAAGTGGATCCCGATGCCTTCGGTGTTCGTGTGCTTCTTCTCGGCCCTGATCCCGCCCGTGTGGCACAATCTGGTGATCAAGCCTGCGCTGAAGCGCTGGGACAATGAACTTGCGAGCCCCGAAGAGCGCGCCCTCGCTCGCGAGCAGAACCGCCGTGCGGGCTGGCCAGACTGGTTTGAAGACAAGACGGAAGCAGTCGGCATGGCCGCCGCGGCCTGATTGCTCCGCAGTTCGGACAGAAGAAGAGCCGCGCCGTACAAGCGGATGCGGCTTTTCTTGTGTGCGGGCCGCCTATCCTGCCTGCTTTTTGCCCGTGCTGGCGTCGGTGAACTTGTCGTAGTGGACGCTGGCAAGCGGCACGCCCGCCGCCAGCAGCGCAGCGAGCCCTGCATCAATCATTCCCGGCGGACCGCACATATAGGCCTGTGTGGCGGCCACATTACCAAGATCGGTCAGCGCGCCCGGGATTTCCTCGGTGACCAATCCAAACCGCATACCTTCCGCCTTCGCTTCGGACAGCACCGGCCGGAACTCGAACCGGCCCTGCCAGCGCTCGCCGATCGCTGCAATCTCGCTGAGGTAATAGAGATCGCGCTCGGTGCGCCCGCCGAACAGCAGGATTGCGTCGCGCGCCGTGCCTTTGGCCACGGCATCTTCCAGAACGCTCATCAAGGGCGACAAGCCGCTGCCGCCGCCGACCAGCACGATGGGGCCACTTCCCTCGCGCAGCCAGAATGTACCGTGCGGCGCTTCGAGCGTGAACGCCGCATCATCGAGCTGACCGGCGAACAAGGCTTCGGTGAATGCTCCTCCCGGTACGCGCCGGATAAACGCCGAAAGACGCTGGCGACCGCCTTCCACCGGGGCCGTGCTGAACGAATAGGACCGCGGGCCGGGTCCGCCAGGCCACGACACGTTCATGTACTGGCCTGCCCGGAAATCCACCGGGCTATCGGTTTCCCACGTCACAAAGCGGATATCGTGTGTGAGATCCTGCTGCAGGGCGATCCGCGCAGCGACCTTGCGGATGGGGGCTCCGCCCAGTGGGACATCGACGAGAAGGTCCGATTCGGGGACTGCCTGACAAGCGAGAATGTATCCGGCCTGCAGCTCCTCGCGGCTGAGCGTGTAGCCGAAGGGCGTAATGGCATCGACTTTGCCCTGCAGCAGCCGAGACTTGCAGGAACCGCAGGTTCCCACCGTACAATCATGGGGATAGGCAATGCCGGCCTTGAGCGCGGCTTCCAGCACCGTCTCGTTCCGGGCAACTTCGAAGGTGGGCCCGCCGCTGAGCGCAACTTTGGCCGAAGCTTTCTTCGCAAACAGCTTTCTAAACATCCCACTTCCCCAAAAAATGCCTGAAATCCGTCATATTCCGACTTTTGCGCTGCACAATATCTGCCCGCGATCGCTGATGTCGTAAATCAGTTGACATAATCAGCACCTACCTTAGATTGCGTACAAAGGTCACGCAAAATCTTGTCGAAACGGACGGGGCCTTGTTTTTGGGAAGAGAGGGAGGAAGCCATGAAGGCCTTTGGGCAAGTGAGCATCTGCGCGATTGCAATCGCGATTGCCGCACCAGCATATGCCGCCGATAATGCCGCAGCCGAGCCGCAAGCACAGGCGGCCGAAGGAACTTCCGACGCCGTCGGCATCGCCGAGATCATCGTGACCGCGACAAAGCGGTCAGAGAACCTCCAGAACGTGCCGGTCGCCGTCTCCGCCATTCCTGCCGCGACCCTCCAGGCCAGGGGCGTGTTCGAAACGTCCGATCTCAACAACACCATGCCGAACCTGCAGGTGTCATCGCCCTATGGCCAGCAGCAGCCGAACTTCTCGGTGCGCGGCGTGGGCGTCGGCACGGAATTCAACGCCAACGCCGCCTCACCCGTCGGCGTCTACGTCGACGAGGTCTATCAGGCGTTCCGCGCCAGCCATGGCCAGCAGCTCTACGATCTCCAGCAGGTCGAGGTGGTGCGCGGCCCGCAGGGCACGCTCTATGGCCGCAACACCACCGGCGGCGCGATCAACTTCATCACCCATGCGCCGGGCCTGTCGGGTACCGAAGGCTATGCCACCGCAGGCTACGGCAACTACAACCGCTTCAACGCGGAAGGCGCGCTGGAATTCACGGCCATGGAAGACAAGCTCGGCATTCGCTTTGCCGGGACTTATGTCAATTCCGACCCCTATGTGCTCAATAGGCTCGCGGCGGGACCGAACACATCCGCGGGCGGCGGTGCCTCGGGCCTCAACCGGAACTCGGGCATCAACCCTGGTGGTGCGGAAAACTTCGGCGGCCGCGTCACGATCCGCTTCAAGCCGAGCTCATCGGTTGACCTCAAGCTGAAGCTCTATGCTGCAGAGTCCGAAGGTGGCACGGAAACCCCGCTGCCGACCGGCCAGTCCAGGACCAACGACACAATCAACTATACGAGCCCCAACTTCCTCCTCGGCGGCCTGTTCGGAGCACTTTCGCAGGCCGGGTTGCTGCCGGCGAGCTACAGCCAGTCCGGCAGGGGCCTCGGCATCAACGAGATCGAGGCCGATACCGTCGGCATCGCCAGGACCCATGCCCGCGGCGCGGTGTTCGATGCCCGCTTCGAACTCAGCGACCGGATCAAGCTCATCTCGATCACCGGCTTCGATGATGGCCTCTACCAGCAGACCGCGACGGACTGCGACGCCAGCCCCCTGCGTCTCTGCTCGATCGGCTACAAATCGCGCTTCCACGCCTTCAACCAGGACGTGAGGCTCGATTACAACGGCGGCGATTTCAAGCTGATCGTGGGCGCCTACTATGGCAAGGATACGGTGACCGCCGACAACACGCCGGACTTCTTCAATTTCACGAGCGACGTTCGCGCAGCTGTCGGCCTGCCGGCCAGCTATTTCAATCCCGGCGGCGCGTTCAACGGTGCCGGCCTCTCGGCGGCCTCGCTGCCCACCGGCATCCGCGCCACGCAGCATTTCAAGCAGATCCGTGACAGCTACGCGATCTACGGCGAAGGCAGCTATCAGGTCACGCCCACGCTCAAGATCACCGCTGGCGGCCGCTACACCAAGGACAAGAACAAGTTCCGCGACGGCATCACGACCTATTTCGATGATGCCGGCACCGCGCGCCTGATCACCGTGTCCGATTTCAAGCAAGGCGGTGCGTTCTCGCCCTATTTCCTCCAGGACGTGAAGAACGAAGCGGGGCAGACAGTCATCCCCTCGTTTGCCGGGCTTGGCATTCCGGCGCCCAAGGGTCTCAGCCAGGACGGCGAATCCGGGCGCTTCACGGGCCGCTTCATTGTCGACTGGAAGCCCACCGATGGTGTGCTGGTCTATGCCAGCTACAGCCGCGGCTACCGCGCCGGCACCTTCAACGGCCTTGCCTATGGCAGCGCGAACCAGGTCTACTTCGTGGCGCCCGAACAGGTGAATGCCTACGAAATCGGCTTGAAATCGCGCTTCTGGGACAACAAGGCCCAGCTGAACATCTCGGCGTTCATCTATGACTATAAGGGCCAGCAGGGGCAGGTCGTCGATGCGACCGCCACAGCGAACCTCATCTCGCTCGACGGCAACTTGAAGGGGCTCGAAGCCGAGCTGATCCTCAAGCCGGTCGAACAGCTCACGCTGAACGCCAGCCTCGGCATCCTCGACAGCAAGTATGCGGACGGGGCCTGCCCGGCCAACCCGGCCAGCATTCCCAAGTTCCCCGCACAGCTTGGCAGTTGCGTCGTTTCTTCGGGTGGGCCGGTCAGCGTAGCGGGCAATCCCTTCCCCTATGCAGCCAAGAGCTCTGCGTCCTTTGGCGTCGACTACACCCCCTTCAACAACGGCACCACCAAGCTGCTGATCCATGGCGACGCGAACTACACCGGGCGGTTCTACTTCGACTCGTTCAAGGACTACAGCGCCGGCCCGCTGCCCAAGGTGGCCTCGGGCAAATTCGGCGAGGGCGAAGGCGACTACTGGGTGCTGAACGGGCGCATCACCCTGACTCACGGCAACTACTCGCTCTCCGTCTGGGGCAAGAACCTCGCCAACAAGACCTACTACCCGTTCGGCATCTCGATCGAGAACCTGTTCGGCAACGGGTATCGTGTCCGCGCCCAGCCGCGCACCTTCGGGGCCGAGGCGACGATGCGCTTCTGACGTTGACCTTGGGAGGAGGCGCACGGTTCAGACCGCTGCGCCTCCTTCCGCTTTGATGGGAGCAAGACATGAGCGCAGCCTCTGTCGATACGCGTTACTGGCGGTTCTGCGCCAGCATGGGCCCGCTGTTCGTGCTGGTTTTCTATCTCTGCTGGGGCATTCTGGGGCACAACTTCCCCCCGTTCTCACCTGACGCCCCGGCCAGCGAAGTGGCCACTTATTTCCGCGAGAATGCCGGCAGTGTCCGCTTCGGCATGGTCATGGCGATGACCTTTGCGCCGGCCTACGGCGTATGGGGCTACTCTGTTGCCAAAGTGCTCGAGCAGGTGATCGAGAAGGACAGCATTGTCGTCCAGCTCGCTCGGGTGGGAGCAGCGTGGACAGTGATCACACTGCTGGTGCCGACGTCGTTCTGGCTCACCGCAGCTTTCCGGCCCGAAGCCTTGCCGGACTGGATGATCCAGATGCTCTACGACATGGCCTGGCTGCTTATCGACCTCGCCTATGCCGTGACCTCGGTGCAGCTTTTCGCGATCGGCGCCGGGTTCCTTGCCGACAAGCGCGCCGTGCCGTTCGTACCGAAGTGGCTTGCATGGTACGGCATCTGGGTCGGCTTCATGTTCGTCCTCGAATGCGTGATGCCCTATTTCCGCAACGGCGCGTTCGCACGCTCGGGCATTCTCAATTTCTGGATCGAATTCCTGATCTGGATGGCCTGGGTGCCGGTGCTGACGGCCTACATGTTCAAGGCGATCGGCCGGATCGAGCGCGGCGAGTAATCCTGCGATGACTGCCACGACCGCACCTGACCGTGCCTCGATGGCGACCTTGCCCGGCGATTCCGGTGTGTGGTTCTTCATCGTGGCGGACATGTGCGCGTTCGCGGTCTTCTTTCTGGTGTTCAGTGCCGGGCGCGCTGCCGAACCGGCGCTCTACGAGACGTCGCGCCGGATGCTCGATCTTCGTTTCGGCCTCGCCAATACGCTGATCCTGCTCACCAGCGGGGCGTTCATGGCGCAGGCCGCGCGCACGGCGCAGCGCGGCGATTGGCAGCGCACGCGGACCTTGCTGATTGTTACGATGATCACCGGCTTGCCGTTCGGCCTGTCCAAGGCGCTCGAATGGAGCGCCAAGATGGCGCACGGCGTGACGCTCACCACGAATGAGTTCTTCACCTACTATTTCATCTTCACCGGCGTGCATTTCCTGCATTTCGCCATCGGCATCGCAGTCCTGATCGTGCTGATGCGCACGGCGACCGACACGGCAAAGCCTGCGGATACGCGGCTGCGCTGGATCGAGGCGGGCGGCGCCTACTGGCACATGGTCGATCTGCTGTGGATCGTGCTCTTTGCGATGCTCTACCTGTTGAGGGCGGCATGAGCGCGGCGGGACCCCGTCATGCCGCGCCTGTGGCGGCGATCTGGGCCGTGCTGGCATTCGCCAGCATCGCGGGCTTTGCGCTTGCCGAAGGGCTGGCCCCCGCGCGCATCGCCGCCACGGCGGCGATCCTGCTCGCGGCCGTCAAGATCAACCTGATCATGGTGCACTACATGGACCTCACCTGGTCCCACACACCTTTGCGACCATTGCTTGCCGCATGGCTGGCCGTGGTCACCCTCATCCTGCTTGGCGGATACTGGTCTGCCTGAACAAAAAACCTGGAGAGAGCGATGTTTGACAATTCCGTACTGGCCGATCCCGCCATGGCCATCGACCCCGCCAACGACGGCCGCCACGAACTCCCCGATGTGGCGATGGGCCGGGAATCCATTCCCTATATCGTGGTGCTGCCCGAACACGGCATTGCCTTCTTCACCTATACCTGGGTGACCAAGGACAGCATGGCCGGCGCCGCGCTCGCCGTCTTCGGCCCCGGCGCGGGCGACAAGCCGATCCAGCAGCGCCTGCCGGACCGGCCCGTGCCGCGCGACATGGATTTCGACGATTGGCGCATCGACAACTTCCGCATGGCGCAAGACCTCAAGTTCGATCGCGCGTCGATCTTCTGGGAAACCCCGGAAGCCACTGTCGACGTACAGTTCGAAGCCTTCCATCCGCCTTATGCCTATGGCTCGGACCCGCGCGGCTGCCCCAGGTATTGCGCCACCGACCGCGTTGAGCAGGCTGGCCGCGTGACGGGCACACTGCGCATCGGCGACCGCGTGATCGAGGTGAACGGCACCGGCCACCGCGACCATTCGTGGGGCACGCGCGACTGGGTTGCCTTCCAGCAATACGAATGGTTCGTGGGGCAGGTCGGCACCGAAGCCTCGGTCCACTTCTGGCGGCTCAACGCCGTGGGCAAGGAGCAGATCCGCGGCTTTGTCTTCCGCGACGGGCTGATGAGCCTCGTCGATACGGTCAAGGTCGATGTCGATTACGACGACCAGTATCTCCAGACCGGCTACCGCGCCGATATTGTCGACGCCGCAGGCCGCAAGACGCATATCGATGCCAAGGTCTTCGGGACTTATTGCCTCGTCCCCGATCCCGCGATCAGCCTCTATGAAAGCGGCGCCACTGTCACGATCGATGGCAAGCCCGGTGTGGGCTGGATGGAGTGCGCCTGGCCCACCGCCTACCTCGAACACATCCGCGCCAACGGTCCCTACTGAAAGGTCCCGCAATGACCACAGCCACGCTGAACGACATGGAGGCCGTCAACCGGCGCATCCTTGATCGCCGTGCCGCGAACCGCAGCCTCCCGCCCTACCGGGCCGCGCTCATCCCCGAAGTGACCGACCTGCTGGCCAGTTACTTCGACAAGGTCTGTCCCGGCGCCGTTGTCGACGGCGTTCGCCGTGTCGGCGGGGGCGCCTCGAAGGAGCAGTTCTTCTTCACGCTGACCGATGCCGAGGGAGCGCGGCAGCAATACCTGCTGCGCATGGACCCGCGCTCGGCGATCACCGAGACGGATCGCGAGCGCGAATTCATCCTGCTGCAGGCCATGGCAGGCGTGGTGCCCGTTCCCGAAGCGGCGTGGGTCGATCCTGCCGGCTCGCACTTCCCCCAGCCCGCCGCGATCATGAAAGTCGTCTCGGGCGTCACCAAGCCGAGCGGTTCGGGCGTGAAGGTGTCCGGGCTCGGCACATGGCTGGGTGAGGACCTGCGCGCGAAGCTGCGTGACCAGTTCCTCGATCACCTCGTCACAATCCATGCCTACGATTTCCGGGCGAACCCGCTGCCCGGTTTCGAAGTGCCCGACGCCGATGACCTGCAGGCGGCGCGCTGGGTAATCAACTATTGGCATGAGCTCTGGCGGATCGACCATGGCGAAACGCGGCCCATCGTCGCGCTGGCGCAGCAGTGGCTTGCGGACAATCTGCCGCCCTGCCCGCCCGAAAACCTCGTGCTGACCCACGGCGACTATCGCACCGGCAATTACCTGTTCGACGAAGCGAGCGGCCAGATCACCGCGCTGCTCGATTGGGAACTCGCGCGTATCGGCGACTTCCACGAGGACCTCGGCTGGGTGCTGATGCAGATCTTCGGCACCAACGAAGACGGCACGTTCCGTGCCAGCGACCTGTTCGAGCGCGAGGAGTTCATCACCGAATACGAGCGCCGCTCGGGCCGCACCGTGAACCGCACCACGCTGCACTTCTACGACGTGCTCTCGAGCTACAAGTGCTACGTCATCTGCGCTGCCAATGGCCTTGCCGCCGCCCGATCGCAGCACAACCATCAGGATGTGCTGCTGACCTTCCTCGGATGCGCCACCGCCATCTTTGCCGGTGATCTCGTCCGCCTGCTGTCTCAGGGAGCCCCCGCATGACTCCCAATGTCGATGAACGGCTCGCCAGCATCGTGCGCGCGCTGTCCGAAGTGATCCTCCCGCACCTGCCACCCGAAGCCTCGCTGGCACAGGAACAGGTACACCTGTGTATCGGTCACCTTCAGATCCTGCGCGCGCAGTTCGACGCGGTGCCTGCATTCGAGCGCGAAGAACTGGACGATGCGGTTGCGGTCGCACGCGATCTCGCCGGCACCGTCACCGGCGGCGAGCAGACCACCGCTGCCCTTGCTGCGATGAACGCCGCGGTCGCGGCGGCAGACGGCGGCGATGTGCGCGGGCAGCGGGCTGCCGTGCTCGAAGCGGTCGATGCCCTGGTCAAGGCCGTTTCGGCAGATGGCTCCAGCAACGCGAAGGTTGCGCTGCCAGGCATCATCCTGTCGCACGAGGCCCCGCGCACCCTCAAGGATCGCCAATGGTTCGCACCCTTCGGGTTCGACACGCTGTGATCCGCCCCGAAGATTTCGACTTCCACTTCACGGACGCTTCGCCCTGGCAGTGGGCGGAAACCCTCGCGCTGCCGTTCTGCGTGCCCGAGGCCAACATCAACGTCATCGTCTACCTCGTCACCCGGCCAAAGCTGGGCGTTGCGATGTGCGACGTGACCATTCTCGACCGGATCGCACCGTTGTGGGAGGACCAGCTCTACGTCGACAACATGCAGCACCTGCCCTGTCCGGAAACGCTGACCACGTTCGCGCTGCCCAACGGGCTGTCGTTCGAGGTGATCGAGCCGCTGGGGCTCTACCATCTCAAGTACGAAGGCATCGACGATACCCGATTCGACCTGCAGTACCGGGCGCTCCACGCACCCTATGATATCAACGACCCCGCCATGGACCCGACCGCCGCCGCGCGGCAGGGCCCGGCGTGGGATTCCAGCTGGTCCGGGCACTACGAGCAGACCTACCGCATCACCGGCTCGCTCACGGTGCGCGGCCGCACACATGCGGTCGATTGCGTCGAGACCGGTGATCGCAGCTGGGGCCCCCGCCCCGAGCGCGACAACGGCGCGGTGATCTGGTGGCATGCCAGTTTCGGCGAAGCGTTAACCGTACACTTGTTTACTGGTCACGATATCGCTAAGACCAAGGTCCTGGGACCGCACGTCAGCGGCTACGTACTGGAAGAGGGTCATGTCTACGGCATCGTCTCGAGCGAGGGCGAGCAGGACTACATGGGCGCAATGCCCATGAGCGGCCGTCTCAGCGTGACGGACGTGCGCGGCAAGACGTTCGTTCTGAGCTACGGCACCACGAACGGCTGCTACTGGGCGCCCTGCCCTTCCAACACGTATCTGCAAAGCTCGCTCCGCGTCACCTGCGTCAGCTCCGATGGCGTGCGCCGCGGCTACGGCGTGCAGCAGATCGGCCTCAGCCGCGCCTACCTCACGCGTCACCGCGACGCGATCCGCACCCGCTACTGACCAGTCAAGGAACCCTTGCCATGAACGCCACCGCTGCCGTCCTCAACCAGCCCATGGGTCCGTTCTCGATCGAGGCGGTCGATGTCGCTGCCCCTCAGGCGGGCGAAGTGCGTGTCGCGATCAAGGCGGCGGGCATCTGCCACACCGATCTGGTCGTCGCCTCGGGCGCGATGGGGCTGCAGTTTCCGGCCATTCTTGGCCATGAGGGCGCCGGGATTGTCGATGCGGTCGGCGAAGGCGTCACCAGCGTGAAGCCGGGTGACAAGGTGCTGCTGACGTTCAATTCGTGCGGCGCGTGCAAGCCCTGCAGCCGCCATGAACCTGCCTATTGCAGCAACTTCGTGCCGCTCAACATGGTTGCCATGCGCGGTGACGGCTCGACGCGCGTGACCCGCGATGGCCAGCCGGTTTCGGACAACTTCTTCGGTCAGTCCTCGTTCGCCTCGCTCGCCATCGCGAACGAGCGCAATGTGCTCAAGGTCGATGACGATGCCGATCTTGCGGTCCTCGCGCCGCTGGGCTGCGGCATCCAGACCGGCGCGGGCGGCGTCATGCGCTCGCTCGGCGCCAAGGCGGGCGAAACGCTGGTGGTGCTGGGAGCGGGCGCGGTCGGGCTTTCCGCCCTGCTCGGCGGCAAGATCGCCGGTTGCACCACGATCATCGTGATCGAGCCGCAAGAAGGCCGCCGCGCGCTGGCCTTGCAGCTTGGCGCGACGCATGTGCTCGACGGACAGGGCGATATGGCGAGCGCGGTGCGCGGCATCGTGCCCGAGGGTGCGGACATGGTGCTCGATACCAGCGGCTATATGCCGGTGGTCGAGCAGAGCGTGAACATGATCGCCAATCGCGGTCGCATCGGATTGCTCGGCGTACCCGGTTCGCTCGATGCCGCGCTGCCAGTGCCGGTCGTGCAGTTCATCACCCAGGGCGGTACCGTGCGCGGGATCATCGAGGGCGATTCCGATCCGGCGGTGTTCCTTCCTGAGCTGATCGCCCATCACAAGGCGGGCCGCCTCCCCATCGAGAAATTCATCAGGACCTACCGCCTGGGCCAGATCAACGAGGCCATCGACGACGCCCACCACGGCAAGTGCGTCAAGGCCGTGCTGCTCATCGACTGAGGATTACCCACATGACCTACACTTCGATGCGCATCGACCGGGAGGGCGGCCTTGCCCGCCTCACCTTCATCCAGCCCGCGCGCGGCAACCCGATCGATGGCACGTTCTGCGCCGAGTTCTGCGACGTGGCGAACGAGCTTTCGTCCGATTCCACGGTCCGCGCCGTGCTGATCTCGGCCGAAGGCAAGGCCTTCAGCTATGGCGGCGACATCGCGATGTTTGTCTCGCAGCTCGACAGCCTGCCGCTCCAGATCAAGCGCTGGACGGCAGACCTTCATGTCGGCATTGCGCGCCTGCAGCGCATGGATGCGCCGATTGTCGCTGCCGTGCAGGGCATCTGCGCGGGCGGCATGGCGGGGATGATCGCCGGTGCCGATATCATCGTGACAGAGCCGGGCACGCGCTTCGTCGCGGCCTATGCCGGGATCGGCTATTGCTGCGATGCCAGCAGCTCGATCATGCTCAGCCGCCGCATGGGCCTCGCTCGCGCGCGCAAGTACCTGCTGCTCAACGAAACGCTCGATGCGCAGACCGCTCTGGCAGCGGGCCTGGCGGACGAGATCGTGGAGGCCGATGCGCTTGCCGCGCGCGCCGAAGCGATTGCGAAGCAGCTCGCAAATGGCCCGACCCAGGCCTATGGCGAAATCCGCCGCCTGCTCGTTTCCGCCGCGACAACTCCGCTCGATGCGCAGCTTGAGCTCGAAGCACAGGCGCTGGCCCGCGTGGCAGGAACCGCCGATGCGCGCGAGGGGCTCACCGCCTTTGCCGCCAAGCGCAAAGCGGCTTTCACCGGCCGATGATCAGCGAAAGGACCTGATCATGTGGCTCTATCCCGAAGTCAGGACGCTCGGCGAGTTCATCGAGTACCATGCGCGCACCACGCCTGCGCGGCGCGCACTGGTTCATGGTGACCGCACGATCTCCTTTGCCGAGTACGATGCGGTGTCCAACCGGGTCGCCAACGGCCTGCTTGGCCAAGGCGTGGGCGCGGGCGAGCGGATCGGCTTTCTCGGCCTCAACACCCCCGATTTCTACTTCGCGCTTGTCGGCACCGCCCGCACCCGCGCCGCGTTCGTGCCTCTGAACTGGCGGCTTTCGGCAGCGGAACTGGCGCAGTTGATCCAGGATAGCGAAGCGCGGATCGTGTTTGCCGAGCGCGCGCTGGCGGACTTGTGGCATGCCGCACTGGAGGCTTCGGGCTGCCCTGTCGAAACAATCTGGTTCGATAACGAGGATACCCTCGAACTGCGTTACGCAGGCGAAAGCGCCGCCAAGCCCGCGCTGTTCATCAGCGAGGAAGACATCGCCATCCAGCTCTACACCTCGGGCACCACGGGCAAGCCCAAGGGCGTGATGCTGAGCCACGGCGGGTTCAACCGCATGCGCCTGTGCGAGCATCTTGAACCCAGCTACGAGTGGCATGATGGCGACATCTTCATCAACCCGCTGCCGAATTTCCACCTCCTGTCGATCGGCATTGCCTATCAATGCCTCTACAACGGGGTGGCGGTTTCGATCATCCGCCAGTTTGATCCGGGAGCCGTTTGCGAGGCGATCCAGCGCGATCGTCCGACTCTGCTGACGCTGACGCCGACGATGATCCAGATGCTGCTCGATCATCCGCGCGCCGCCGAGACGGACTTCTCGTCCTTGCGCATGGTGCTCTATGCAGGCTCTGCCATCTCGCTCGGCCTGATCAAGCGCGCCATCGTGCAAATGCCGTGCAAGTTCATGCAGTTCTACGGCGCAACCGAGGCAGGCGGTGCCTTCTCGATCCTGCGCCCGGAGGAGCACGATCTCGAGAACGAAGCCAAGCTGCAAAGCTGCGGCCGGCCCCTGCCGCTGATCGAATTCCGCATCGTTGATCCGGCGGGGAACGAAGTACCCGATGGCGAGCCGGGTGAACTTGTCGTCCGCGCCCCCGCGATTACGCCAGGCTACTGGAAGCAGGAAGAAGCCACCGCCAAGGTGCTGCAACATGGCTGGTACCGCACCGGCGACGTTGCCCGCCGCGACGCCGAAGGGCTCTACTACATCGTCGACCGGGTGAAGGACATGATCGTCTCGGGCGGCGAGAACATTTACTGCGCCGAAGTCGAGAACGCGCTCTCGACCCACCCCGAGATCGCGCAAGTCGCCGTCATCGGCGTTCCGGACGCGCGTTGGGGTGAAGCGGTCATGGCCTGCGTGATCCGAAAGGAAGGCAGCACACTCGATGAGGCCGCGCTGATCGCGCATGCGCGGGTCTTGCTAGCGGGCTACAAGGTGCCCAAGCGGGTGGCCTTCATGGAAAGCTTCCCGCTGGTGCCATCAGGCAAGGTCTCGAAAAAGGACCTGCGCGCGCCCTACTGGGAAGGGGCCGCGCGCCAGGTCGGATAATCGTTGTAGCCGCGCGCATCGCCGACATAGGCGTAGTCCATGTCGGCGGCTGCGAGCGGCAAGGCACCGCGCATGCGCGTCACAAGATCGGGGTTTGCGATATAGGGCCGCCCGAACGAGACCGCATCGGCCTGCCCCGCCGCAATGCAGGCATCGGCCGACGGTCCGTCAAAGCTGCCGTTCTGGATCACCACGCCCCGGAAGATCGCCCGGATCCGTGAGATGACTGGGTTCTCTGGCCGCTCCATGAAGCCCGAGGCAATGGGCTCAATCAGGTGGATGTAGGCCAGGCCGAATTCCTGTGCCAGCGAGGCAACAGCATCGGCGAGCGCATCGGGGTTCTCGTCCCCCATGCCTTTGCGCGCGCTGGTCGGGCTGATGCGGATACCGACCCGGTCTGGCCCGGCCACTGCAGTTACCGCCGCCATAATCTCGCGCAGCAGGCGCGTGCGCCCGGGCAGATCGCCGCCATAGGCATCGGTGCGATGGTTGGCGTTGGACTGGAGGAACTGATCGATCAGATAGCCGTTGGCGGCGTGAATCTCGACGCCATCGAACCCGGCCCTGAGCGCATTGGCTGCGCCACCGCCATAGGCCTCGACCGCCTGTGAGATGTCGGCATGGGTCATTTCGCGCGGGACGACATAAGGCTTCATCGGCAGAAAACCGCCATCGTAGTCCAGCGACGGCGGCGCAAATGTCTGCCCTTCCCCGGGCAGGGGTGTTGGCCCCAGCGGCTGCGCGCCGCCGATATAATCGGGCAGCACGAGCCGCCCCATATGCCAGAGCTGCGCAAAGATCCGCCCGCCCGCCGCGTGGACGGCGCTGGTCACATGTGCCCAGCCTTCGACCATCTCGGACGTCCACAGACCGGGCACCCGGTACCAGCCCATGCCGAGCGGATCGACCGCCGTCGCTTCTGAAATGATCAGCCCGCAATCGGCGCGCTGTGCGTAGTACTCGGCCATCAGCGCGGTCGGCACGTTGCCGGGTGTGGCACGTGCACGAGTGAGCGGGGCCATGATCACACGGTTGGGCAGCGTGAGGGCCCCTAGGTGCAGCGGCTGGAAAAGCGCGTCGAGGCTCATCGGATCAGGCCGGCAGACCGATCGCCGCGCGGGCCGCAGCATAGTCTGCCGCGAGCCAGTCGATCCATTCCCCCGCTGGCTCCGCGCGTTTCACCGCGCCGATGCCCTGCCCGGCGCTCCAGATTTCCTTCCACGCCTTGGCATTGGCGCCGCCGCCATCGATGTTGATCGGCCCGCCCGCGTGCGGCTTCAGCGCATCGGGGTCCATGCCGTGTTCGATCAACGAGGGCCGCAGGAAGTTGGCATTCACGCCGGTGAAGCAGTTGGTGACGACGATGTCCTTCGAAGAACCCTCGACGATCATTCGCTTGAAGCCGTCCTGCGTGTTCGCCTCGGTTGAGGCGAGGAAGGGCGAGCCGACATAGGCAAGGTCTGCACCGAGCACTTCTGCTGCCAGCACCGAGCGGCCATTGGCGATGCAGCCCGAGAGGATCAGCAGGCCGTCCCACCATTCGCGGATTTCCTGCATGAGCGCGAAGGGCGAAAGATCGCCGGTATGCCCGCCCGCGCCCGCGCCAACGGCAATGATCCCGTCGACGCCCATCTCGGCGCATTTGCGGGCATGGCGGTCCTTCACCACGTCCTGAAACACGAGGCTGCCGTTGGCTTGCAGCGTGCGCACGAGATCGGGGTTGGCCGCGAGCGCCAGCACCACGATGGGCACCTTGTGGCGCAGCACGACATCAAGGTCAGCATCGAGCCGCGAGTTCGATTTGTGCGCGACCAGATTGATCGCATAAGGCGCGCCGCCCACGTTTTCGGCGATGCGCGCGATATCCTCGTCGAGCGCTTCGGTCGAACGCGGATTGAGCGCGGGCATCGAACCGATGATCCCGGCCTTGCACTGCGCGATCACCAGATCGGCGGTCGAGGCGATGAACATCGGGCCCGCCATGACCGGAAGCCGAAGCATCTGTTTGAGGCTGGTCGCCAGGGTGCGAGAGGTCATGTTGTTCTCCATTCGATTTCGCCGGCATCGAGCACCTTGCGGTCCCCAACATGCGCGGTGAAGCGCACGGTGTGATCGTCACCAAGCCAGATGCGGAATTCCAGTTCGTTTCCAGGCAGCACGACGCCGGAAAAACGGCAGCCGAGGCGGGCCACCAATGCCGGATCGCGGCCCATGGCGCGCGAAATCGCGACGCCCGCGATGCCGTAGCTCGCCAGCCCCTGCAGGATTGGCCGGTCAAACCCGGCCTTTGCGGCTATCGCCGGATCGAGGTGGAGTGGGTTCCAGTCACCTGACAGGCGGTAGATCAGCGCGGCGCGCGGGCTTGTGGCAAAGCGGGCGGCAAGATCGGGCTTACCCTCGAGCTCCAACACCTCGATGCGCGGCGTTGGAGGCCCGCCGAAGCCGCCATCCCCACGCAGCAGCAGGGTTTGATGCAGACGGCAGTACAGCGCGCCGCTTTCCGCATCGAAGATTCGCCGCTCCAGCACGAGCACCGCGCCCTTGCCTTCGCCCCGGTCGGTCAACGAGATGACCTGCGCTTCGCCGCGCACCCGGCCCTCGGGCGGCAGCGGCGCGAGGAACTCGGCAGACTGCGCCGAATGGACGAGCTTGCCGAAATCGACACCGAGCGCCGGGTCCCTGATCCACATTCCCGGCGTGCAGAGCGTGACCGCAAAAGTCGGCAGGACGGACAAGGCCCGCTCGTCCAGGAAAGCAAGTTCGCCAGAATCGACCGGATCGCCGCCCAGCCCCACGCCCAGCGCATAGAGAATGGCATCGCGCGCGCTGTAGGCCTGTACCGGTTGCCCGAAATCATGGGCCAGGATGGCGGCGGGATCGATCACACAGGGTCCCAGCTGAACACATCCGCCGAGCGATGGAGCGCGTAGAAATCGTTGGCGAACTGCGGGAACACCCGCTCGGCAATGGTTTCGGGCGTCCAGCCTTCCGCCGTGTGCGCGGCGCGCATCGGGCGCGGCTGCGAGAACAGGAAGATCTCGTTGTTCCGCACGCCGAAGATCTGCCCGGTGACCTTGGCCGCTGCATCGCTGCAGAGCGCCACGCACAGCGGCCCGATCTTGTTCGCATCGAGCTTCTTGAGGCCTTCCACGCGCTTCTGCTGTTCGGGCGTGTCGGTCGGGATGGAATCGATCATCCGCGTCCAGGCAAACGGCGCGACCGCGTTGGAACGCACGCCAAAGCGCTGCATGTCGAGCGCGATGGACTTCGAAAGCCCCACGATGCCGAGCTTGGCCGCCGCATAGTTCGCCTGCCCGAAGTTGCCGATAAGCCCGCTGGTCGAGGTCATGTGGACATAGGCCCCGCTGCCCTGCTCCTTGAAAAAGGGCGCAGCAGCGCGGCTGGTGTGGAAGCTGCCCATGAGGTGCACGTCGATGACCGCGCGGAAATCCTCCGGGCTCATCTTGTGGAAGTAGACGTCGCGCAAGTTGCCGGCGTTGTTCACCACGCCGTCGATCCGCCCGAAGCTGTCGACCGCGGCCTTGACCATGCGGCCCGCGCCTTCCCACTCCGCCACGCTGTCGTGATTGGCAACGGCCTTGCCGCCCGCCGCGCGGATTTCCTCGACGACCTGCTCGGCGGGGGAGCCTTCGTCCTGCCCCTCCCCGCTCAGCACGACTCCGAGATCGTTGACGACGACCGAAGCACCTGCCTCGGCCAGCGCGAGTGCGATCCCGCGGCCCACGCCCCGGCCCGCACCGGTGACGAGCACCGCTTTGCCCTGCATCATACCCATGGAATGGTCCTCAATAACTCTTGGGAAGGCCGAGCACCTTCTCGGCGATGAAGCTCATGATCAGCTGTTCGGTGATCGGCGCGAGACGGGTCAGCGCTGATTCTCGGTAGAGCCGCTCGACATGGTATTCCTTGGCATAGCCAAACCCGCCATGCGTCGCGACCGCCTGCCAGGCCGCATCATGGCAGGCGCGCGCGGCGAGGAACTTGGCGGCATTTGCCTCGGCCCCGCAAGGCAGGCCGCTATCGTAGAGACGCGCCGCCTTCTCGGTCATGAGCCACGCGCTTTCGAGGTACATCCACTTTTCCGCAAGCGGATGCTGGATGCCCTGGTTCATGCCTATGGGGCGGTCGAACACCACGCGGTCCTTGGCATATTGCGTCGCGCGCCGAAGCGCATCGCGGCCGATGCCGATGGCCTCCGCGCCGATGAGGATACGCTCGGGATTGAGGCTGTGGAGGATGTAGCCGAAGCCCTTCCCTTCCTCGCCGATGCGGTCCTCCTCGGGAATGAACAGCCCGTCGATGAAGATCGCATTCGAATCCACGGCCTTGCGGCCCATCTTGGGGATGAGGTGGACATCGATCTTCGAGCGGTCGAGGTCGGTGTAGAAGATCGTGATGCCGTCGGTGGGCTTCGCGCAGTCCTCAAACTTGGTCGTGCGCGTGAGCAGCATGATCTTGTTCGCGACCTGCGCGGTCGAGGTCCAGACCTTCTGGCCGTGAACGACATAGCCGCCCGGCACCTTCTCCGCGAAGGTCTTGATGCGGGTGGTGTTGAGCCCGGCATCAGGCTCGGTGAAGCCGAAGCAGCACTGGTCCTCGCCCGAGACAAGGCGCGGAACCCAGCGCGCCTTCTGCTCGGGCGTGCCTTCCACCACAATGGGATGCGGGCCGAACAGGTTGATGTGGATCGTCGAGGCGGCGGCAAACCCGCCCCCGCAGGCGGCAACCTCGCTCATCATCGTCATCGCCTCGGTCACGCCGAGGCCCGAGCCGCCGAATTCCTCGGGCATGGTGATGCCGAGCCAGCCGCCATCGGCCATCGCGCGGTGGAATTCGCGCGGGAACTTGCCGTCATCATCGCGTGCGAGCCAATATTCGTCGTCGAACGGCGAACAGGCGGCGCGGACGCCTTCACGAATGGCGAGGAGATCGTCCTCGGTAGGAAGCGGGCGTGTTGCAGACATCAGGAGATCCCCGAGGTGGTTTGGCGGATACGGCGGTAAAGGTCGGGCCCGCGCCAGAGCAGCCAGGCGGCATTGACCATGTTGCCAGTTCCGCAGGTGAGGAGAAACAGGCCGATCGTCAGGCCCAGACGGCGTTCATAGGCGTAGATCAGCGTCGCGAAGAGCAGAAAGCCGCTATAGGCATCGGCCCAGACATAGATGCCCCAGATCACCTGCCAGACATGGAGCTGGTCGGCGACGACATCGCCGGTGGCGAAGGCATAGATGAGGCAGGCAGTGAGGCCGAATACCACGCCAAGCGCGGCCAGCCGGGCAAACCAGTTCATGCGGGAACTCCAGCGGCTGCCAGCGTCTTGCGGGCGGCCTTGAGATGGGGAATGTCATACATCTTGCCGTCGATCCCCAGCGTTCCGGCATCGGGATTGGCCGCGAAGGCATCGACAATCTTGCGGGCCTCGGCGATTTCCTCTGCCGATGGACTGAAGCAGCGGTTGATCGTCTCGACCTGATCGGGGTGGATCGCGATCCGGCCCAGAAACCCGTCACGGCGCGCGCGGCGGCAATCGGCCTCAAGCCCCTCTGCATCGCGGAAATCGGCGTAGAGCGTATCAACCGGCACCACCCCGGCGGAAGCCGCCGCGAAGAGGCAGAGCGAACGCGCGAGGCGATAGGGTTCGGTCCACTGGCCGTCCGCCTCCTTGTTCACTGTCGCGCCGATGGCGGCAGCTAGGTCTTCGGCGCCCCAGGTCAGGCCGACAAGACGCGGGTGCGGCGGAGTGTAGCTTCCCAGCGCGAACATCGCCTGGGGGGTTTCGGTGGAGACGACCATGATCTTCACGCTGCCCGCTGCCATGCCAGCAGCGGCTTCCAGCGGATCGATCATCCCGGCAATCGTGGCCACATCCTGCGCGCCATTGGCCTTGGGCACGAGAATGCCCGCGAGGCCCGGGCGCACCACGGCGGCCAGATCGCCAGCGGTGAGGCCGGTATCCAGCGGATTGACGCGCACGAACAGGCTCGCCTCGACCGCATTCGCCTCACCGAGCCAGCCTGCTACCATGCCGCGCGCGGCTTCCTTCATCGATGGCGCAACAGCGTCCTCCAGATCGAGGATCAGCACGTCCGCACCGGCTGCGCGGCCCTTGGCGAACTTGCGTTCGCTGTCGCCGGGGACGAACAGAAGCGAGCGCAGTCTCATGCCGGCTTCTTCAGCATCAGCGCGTTGCGCACGGTGCGGCAAACCACTTCATCCCGCTGGTTGAGACCGATATGCTCGAACGTGACGATGCCCTGCGTGGGGCGCGACTTGCTCTCGCGCAGCTCCAGCACCTTCGTCTCGGCGCGGAGAGTATCGCCCGAGAACACCGGCTTGGGGAAGGTCGTGTCGGTCATGCCGAGATTGCCCACGGTGGTGCCCATCGTGGTATCCTGCACGCTGAGACCGATCACGAGGCCCAGCGTGAAGATCGAGTTCATCAGCGGCTGACCGAACTCGGTGCCTTCGCAATAGGCGTGATCGATATGGATCTGCGCCGGGTTGTAGGTGAGCGAGGAGAAGAGGCTGTTCTCGTAGTCCAGCACGGTCTTGCGCACCTCGTGCCGGAACACCTGCCCCACGGTGAATTCGTCAAACCACAGGCCTGCCATCTTTCAATTCCCTCTCAATTCAGCCGGCCGAGGATCGCGACAGCAGCAACGCTGTTGAACGGCGACCCGCCCAGATTGTGGGTGAGCCCTAAATCGACCTTGCTCCGCTGGCGCTCTCCCGCCCGGCCCTGCAGCTGGGTGTAGACTTCGTAGGCCATCCGCAGCCCCGAAGCGCCGACCGGATGGCCGAAGCACTTGAGCCCGCCATCCAGTTGGCAGGGGATGGCCCCGCCTGCATCGTAGCGCCCATCGAGAATGTCGCTGGGCGCGCGGCCTTCGTCCGAAAGGCCGAGATCTTCCATGATCACCAGCTCGGTGATCGAGAAGCAGTCGTGGACCTCCGTCATGTCGAGCTCGGCGCGCGGATCGCGGATACCGGCTTCGGCATAGGCGCGGGCGGCGGCGGCGCGGGTGTTGGGCACGGACGCCCCGTCCCAGGCGCCGAACTGCATTTCCCAGCCGTTGCTGGCGGAAAGCTGGATCGCCTTGATCGTGACCGGATCGGCCTTGCCCAGCGCGCGGGCGATCTCGGGCGTGGTGACGATGGCCGCCGCTGCCCCGTCCGAAACGCCGCAGCAATCGAACAGGCCAAGCGGATCGGCGATCAGCGGCGCGCCGAGGATCTTCTCCATATCAACCGCGCCGCGCAGATGCGCCTTGGGCGAGAGCGCGCCGTTCTGGTGGCTCTTCCACGAGACATGCGCCATCGCGCGCTTGAGGTCGGCCGCGGCAATGCCGTGGCGCGCGGCATAGGCGCCGGCGAGCTGGGCGAAGGTGCCGGGCGCCGAACCATAGGGCATCCACAGATCGTTCTGCATGCCCTTGGTGCGCAGCGGCAGCCCGCCGTAGCCGGTGTCCTTGAGCTTCTCGACACCGATCGCGAGCGCCACATCCACCGCGCCCGAAGCGACGGCATAGGCCGCACCGCGCAGGGCTTCCGTCCCCGTGGCGCACATGTTCTCCACCCGCGTGACGGGCACCTTGTCGAGCCGCAACGCATGGGCCGCGGGCAGCGCGCTGTTGCCGACGTTGATGTCATCGAGCGCATTGCCGACCCAGGCCGCTTCGATCCGGGCGCGCTCGATCCCGGCGTCCGCCAGCGCCTCGGTGAAGGCATCGACCATCAGGCCATCCGCACCCACATCCCAGCGCTCGCCGAAACGGGTGCAGCCCATGCCGACAATGGCGACCTTGTCGCGAATTCCCGTAGCCATCAGGCGTCTCCAAGCACGGGCCGCGCCAGCGGGGCGGCTTTCCAGAAGTAGGTGCGAAAGCCGAGGCGGCGGTTCTGCGACTTGATCCGCAGCCGCATCCGCACCCGGTCGCCGACGCGGAAGCCTTCGGCGGGGCGGTTCACCATTTCCATCAGCACGCGCGCGCCGTTGTCGAACTGGACGAGCCCGAAATCGAAAGGCGGATCGGGGCTGAAATTGAGGCGGTCGGCGGTCACCGAAACGACCGTCGCTTCGAGGTCAGCGAGCCGCACGTCCTCCAGGGTCTCGACCTCGGTGAGCGCGGGATTGACCGGGAACGAGCTCTTGGGAAACTGCACGTTGCCGGTGCTGTCGCGTCCGCCGATGAAGCCGATCATGTCGCGCCCCACGCGTTCGAGCACGGTGGCCTGTGCCTTCTGCTCGAACTCTGCGCGCATGCCCCAATCGAGCTCGACCGAACCGGTGAGGCTTAGGAAGCGCGAGTAGCCGGCGAGGACCTGCCCTTCCTTCAGGGCGGCTGCCGTTGCGCTTGCCCCCGGCACCGGCCCGGTGACTTCGAGCACCAGCGCGTCGGCGCCGCTGCCGAAGCCCACGAGCAGTACATATTCACCAACTTCACACGTATCGAGCGCGAGACCAAGGCCGAACAGGGCATGTGCGGCGCCCAGATCGCCCGCCATATCGGAAACCGCTTCACAATGATTGGGCGCCTTGCAGCCGAGCGCCTTGGCCGCCGCGCGCCAGGTTGCGCCGACGGGTTCATGCACCGCGACATGTGCCAGCTGCGCGGGCGCAATGCCGGCTGCCGCACAGGCCGCGCGGATCACCGGAACGAGCACTTCGGCCACCGCCACATCGCGCACGAAGCGTTCTTCATAGGGGTAGGAGAATGGATGCTCGCGCGAGGTGTAGCGGTCGACGAGGTCGTGCGAAAGGCTGGCATGCCCGGCAAGACGCGCAGGGGCGCCCGGCCCGGTTCGGACGGCAGCCGCGCCGTCGCCGAACGCCAGCTGCGCCGCGCTGCCCGGCTGTGTCGGGCGCTGCTCACCTGCTGTGATGATTTCGTCGCGTCTGCCAAGCAGGGCATCGAGCAGCGCCGATGTTGCCACGCGGCGCGAATTCGCGGCATCGCTGGTGCGCACGGTACGCGGCAAGGCAAGCGCATCGAGCGCGATCCCGCTTTGTGCGCGATCGGTGAAATGGGCCGAAGTCGAGGCAAACCGCAGGGCTTCGGGCGCGTTTTCGGCGCAGAGCGGGCGCGCGGCTTCGACGGCCATGGTGAGCGCATCCTCATCCCAATCGGCCACAGAACGCGTGCCGGTGCGCGGCATCGGGAGGCCCGACCAAGCCAGTTCGCGCGATGCCGCCTTCCGGTCGAGCCGCAGCAAGGGAAGATAGCCGCCAAGCGCCGCAATCCCGAACGCTTCCGCAGGTGCTGTTACCGGATCTGGCACGCGGCTCTCCTCAATTCGATACTCTGCCTTATCGCTTTCGAGTGGCGGTTAGGCTGCACTCACGCTTGACAGTCTCGAATCAGGTAGTAAACAGCTTAACATTGTCTGGCAAGAGCAATTGGCCGCAAGGCCTGGCTGACCCGGCACGGAGAGGTTCATGGGCATATTCAAGGACGACGCGCTGGCTGGCAAGGCCGTGCTCGTGACAGGCGGAGGCGGCGGGCTCGGGCGCGAGATCGCGCACGCACTCTCGGCGCTTCAGGCGCGCGTCACCATCTGCGGGCGACGCGAGGCGCTTCTGGCGGAAACCGCAGCCGCCATCACCGCTGAAACCGGCGTCGAAGTTGTCCCCCGGGTCTGCGATATCCGCGATGCCGATGCCGTCGATGCGATGATCGAGGCGATCTGGGCTGACCAGCCCTTGAGCGGGCTCGTCAACAATGCAGCGGCCAACTTCATCGCGCCGACCAAGGATCTCAGCGCGCGCGGCTACCGCGCGATCACTTCGACGGTGATGGACGGTTCGTTCCACGCCACTCTTTCCTGCGGCAAGCGCTGGATCCGCGATGGCATCCCGGCTTCGGTCGTCTCGATGCTGACGACCTGGGTCTGGACCGGGTCCGCCTTCGTGGTGCCCTCTGCCATGTCCAAGGCGGCCATCCACTCGATGACCATGTCGCTCGCGGCGGAATGGGGCCCCTACGGCATCCGCCTCAACGCCACGGCGCCGGGGCCCTTCCCGACCGAAGGCGCGTGGGACAAGCTCAATCCCATCCCCGATACGCAAAGCTCGGCCACCAATTGCGATACCGTGCCGATGCGCCGCTTCGGCCGCATGCCCGAACTGACCAATCTGGTCGCCTATCTGCTTTCGGATGCGAGCCCCTATCTGACCGGCCAGACCATCGCGATCGACGGCGGCCAGCACATCGCAGGCCCCGGCACCTTTGCCGACCTCACCAACCTCACCCCTCAGCAATGGACGGCCGCGCGCGAAGCGATTGCCGCCTCCGTTGCCAAGGAAAAGTCCCAGCGCGCTTGAAGGCTGCCTCATGATCGAACGTTCCCTGTTTCAGCCCGAGCACGAGATGTGGCGCCAGACGGTGCGCCACTTCGTCGAGAAGGAAATCGTCCCCTTCCACGAGCAGTGGGAGAAGGACGGCATTGTCCCGCGCGAACTCTGGCTCAAGGCCGGTGAAGCGGGCCTGCTGTGCTGCACCGTGCCCGAGGAGTACGGCGGTCTCGGGCTCGACTACCTGTTCGATGTGGTGGTGTTCGAGGAACTGTGGCGCGTGGGTGCCAGCGGTCCGGGCTTCCTGATTCACACCGATCTGGTCGCCACTTACATCCTCACTTTCGGCAGCGATGAGCAAAAGCGCCACTGGCTCCCGAAGATGGTGCGCGGCGAGGCCATCGGCTCGCTCGGCATGACCGAGCCGCATGCTGGCAGCGACCTCAAGGCGATCCGCACCAAGGCGGAGCGCGATGGCAACCACTTCGTCATCAACGGCCAGAAGGTGTTCATCTCGAACGGCCAGATGTGCGACGTGCTGGTGCTCGCTACCAAGACGGACAGCATGGCCGGGGCCAAGGGCGTCACGCTGTTCCTCGTCGATGCGTCGCTCCCGGGCTTCAACCGGGGCAAGAACCTCGACAAGCTTGGGATGAAGGCACAGGACACCTCCGAGCTGTTCTTCGACAATCTGCGCGTCGATGCCGATGCCATGCTGGGCGAGGAAGGCAAGGGCTTCTCGCTGATGATGACCAAGCTGGCGCAGGAGCGTCTGGCGCAGGCGATCCGTTCGGCGACGGTGGTCGAGACCGTGATCGACTACACGGTCGAATACACCAGCGAACGCAAGGCGTTCGACCAGACCATCGCGGACTTCCAGAACACCCAGTTCGTGCTCGCCGATCTGAAGGCGCGCAGCGTGATGGCACGCGTGTTTACAGACAAGTGCATCGAACTGTTCATGAAGGGCGAGCTCGATCCCGTCGATGCCGCCATGGCCAAGATGGTGACATCCGAACTGCACTGTGAAACGGTCGACAAGTGCCTGCAATTGTTCGGCGGCTGGGGCTACATGTGGGAATATCCCATCGCCCGGGCCTATGCCGATGCGCGTATCGTGAAGATCGCGGGCGGCTCGATCGAGGTGATGAAAACGATCATCTCGCGCGATATGTTCAAGGGCAAGTTGGCGCGCGGTAAGTGAACTGGCTTACTCAACCTCTTGCGCGCGGCGCGGTGACGACTAGTCCGGGGGAGTCCTCTCCCGGAGATCACCCGATGATTCAGAAGAACCTCGATTCCAGTCTGCGTTTTGGCTTCCTCATCCACGATGTGTCGCGCCTGCGCCGCATCGTCGTTGACCGGGCCTTGAAACCGCTCGGCCTGACCCGCTCGCAGTGGTGGGTGCTGGCCTTCCTCTCGCGCCGCGACGGTATGACCCAAACGGCCCTCGCCGCCGACCTCGACCTCACCAAGGTCGCCATCGGCGGCCTAGTCGACAGGATGGAATCCGCCGGTTTCGTCGAGCGCCGCGCCGATGAACGCGATGCGCGCGCGCGCCGCGTCTTCCTGACCCGTGCGGGTCAGCGGCTTGTCTCGACCATCCGCGAAAGCGTCGATGCGGTCGAGGCGGACATTCTGGCCACGGTGACCGAGGACGAACTCGACGCCGCGGCCATCGTACTCGTGAAGATCAAGAACCGCCTGCTCGATCTGGCCGGCGGCGAAGCAGAGGGCGGTCAGGACTTGGATCTCTGACCGCTCCCCCCGAATGGAGGACTATGTGAAGGGTTTGGACGGTAAGGTCGCCATTGTCACCGGCGGCGGACAAGGCATTGGCCGGGCGCTGACGCTGCGCCTCGCGGCGGAAGGCTGCAAGGTCGCCATTTTCGACCTCAGCGCGGCGGCGGGCGAGGAAACCGCCCAGATCGCGGGCCCCGGCGCCACTGTCCGCACCTGGCAGCTCGATGTCAGCGATCTGGCCGCCGTCCAGGCCGCTGTCGATGCGGTCGAGGCCGAGCTGGGCCCGATCTGGGCGCTGGTCAACAATGCCGGCTGGGACCGCCCTGCCCCCTTCCTCAAGACCACGCCCGAATTCTGGGACAAGGTCATCGCGATCAATCTCACCGGCAACCTCAACACCCATTTCGCGGTGGCGGGCAAGATGGTCGAGCATGGCGGCGGGCGCATCATCAACATCGCCTCGGACGCGGCCAAGGTCGGCACGGCGATGGAAGCGGTCTATTCGGCCTGCAAGGGCGGCCTGATCAGCTTCACCAAGTCGATCGCGCGCGAACTCGCCCGCAAGAACGTGCTGTGCAACGCCGTGTGCCCGGGGCCGACCAACACCCCGATGATGGCCGAAGTCGCCGGCACCGGCCCCGAAGCCGAAAAGTGGAAGGCCGCGCTTGAACGCGGGATCCCGCTCGGCCGCATGGGCGAGCCCGAAGACTATGCTGGGATCGTCGCGCTGCTCGCTTCGGACGACGGCGCCTACATCACCGGTCAGGCCATTTCGGTCTCCGGCGGCATGAACATGGTTTGAGGCGGTGCGGGAGGCGGCAAGGCCCCTCCCCTTCCTGAAAGGACAAGCACATGGAATTCGAAGACATTCTCTATGAAGTGCGCGGCCGGGCCGCATGGGTCACGATCAACCGCCCCAAGCTTTACAACGCCTTCCGCGCCAAGACGATCGAGGAACTGATCGCCGCGTTCAAGCTGGCGGCGGATGACAAGAACGTCTCCTCGGTCGTGCTGACGGGCGCGGGCGACAAGGCCTTCTGCACCGGCGGCGACCAGAGCGCGAAGGACGGCCAGTACGACGGGCGCGGCATCGTCGGGCTGCCGATCGACGAATTCCAGTCGATCATCCGCGATATTCCCAAGCCCGTGATCGCACGCGTCAACGGCTTTGCCATCGGCGGCGGCAACGTGTTTGCGACGCTGTGCGACCTCACCATCGCGGCGGACACGGCCAAGTTCGGCCAGGTCGGCCCCAAGGTCGGCTCGGTCGATGCCGGCTGGGGCACCGCGTTCCTTGCCCGCCATGTGGGTGACAAGAAGGCGCGCGAGATCTGGTTCCTCAACCTGCAATATACCGCGCAGGAAGCGATGGAGATGGGCCTCGTCAACAAGGTCGTGCCCGCGGCCGAGCTTGATGCGGCGGTCGACGAATGGACCGAAATGCTCGGCCAGCGCTCGCCCACTGCGCTGGCGCTCGCCAAGCGCAGCTTCAATGCGGACAGCGACAATATCCGCGGCATCTCGATGCTGGCGCTCAACTCGGTGAAGCTGTTCTACGACACCGAGGAATCGAAGGAAGGCATGCGCGCGTTCCAGGAAAAGCGCGCGCCGGAATTCCACAAATACGTCAAGTAAGTCGGAACGGGGCGCAGACCATGACCACGCGCCAGCTGCGCCCCGGTGACTTGCCCGGCGTTCTGCCGCCGGGCGGGCTCACGCTCGTCTCGTCGAGCCCGGCGGAATCCGATCTGCTGATCGGGGAAGTCGAAGCCGCCGGTGCAGCGCTGGGTAATATGGCGTTTTCGGGCGTGTTCGTTCCCGGCCTAAACAAGGCCGTCTGGCGTGCGGGACCTGACTCCAGCGTCCTCACCTTCTTCCAGACACCGGAGCTGCGCCGCGAAGGAGCACGCAGCCGGTTCCTGCCGCTGTGCTATCAGGATATCCTCGCGCTCTACCGCCGTGAGCGACCAGCGGCGGCTCTGTTCATGTGCAGTCCTCCCGATGCCGAGGGCAATTGCAGCTTCGGCGCGGAGACCGGGTTCATCGCCGCTCTGTGGCGCGATATTCCGGTGCGCATCGCGCATATCAACCCGCTGATGCCGCACACGCCCGGCGATCAGGGCATTCCCTTTGCCGAACTCACCGGCTGGTTCGAGGGCGAACAGCCGCTGCGCACGATGGCCAGCGGCGAGGATGCGACCAGCCTTGCCATCGCCAGCCATATCGCGCCGCTCATTCCGGACGGGTCGACCTTGCAGACAGGTCTCGGCAAAGTCCCGGACGCGGTTCTGCGCGCACTCAAGCACCACCGCGGGCTGCGACTGCACACCGGCCTGATCGGCGACGGCGCGCTTGAACTGGTGCACTCGGGCGCGATGGCGGAGGGCCCCTCCGCGCTGGTCGGCGTCGCGATTGGCAGTCCGGCACTCTATGCCGGGCTTGGCGATCCGCACTTCCAGTTCCGCCCGGTCACGGTCACCCATAATCCGGCAACGCTTGCTGCTCTACCCAGCTTCGTCACGATCAATTCGGCAATGGAAGTCGACCTCTACGGGCAGGTCCATGCCGAGGCATCCTCGCGCGGGTTCCTGTCCGGCCCCGGCGGCGGCGGGGACTACGCGCGCGGCGCAAGGGCGGCAGGCGGGCTCAGGATCATCGCGCTGCCGTCGGAGGCGGGCGGCGCGGGGCGCATTGTTCCAGCCGGCAGCGGGCACGGCCCGGTTTCGCTCTCGCGCTTCGATGTCGATGTGGTCGTCACCGAACACGGCGCAGCCGATCTCCGCAATCTGGGGCACGAGGCACGCGCGCAGGCGCTGATCGGCATCGCCGCCCCCCACACCCGTGAAACACTGGCCCGGCACTGGCGCGATGCCATGCGCGGCCTTCAGGAGACCTGACGTGGCACAGCACAAAGTCATCATAAGCTGCGCGGTTACCGGTTCGATCCACACCCCGTCGATGTCGCCGCATCTGCCCGTCACGGCGCAGGAGATCGCCGATGCCGCGCTGGGCGCAGCCGAAGCCGGGGCGGCCATCGTCCACCTCCATGCGCGCGATCCCGAGGACGGCCACCCTGTCCACACGCCCGAAGACTTCGAACCCTTCCTGCGGGTGATCAAGCAAAGCAGCGACGTGGTGGTGAACCTTACCACCGGCGCATCGCCCTACATGCCGGTCGAGTACCGGGTGAAGCCCGCCGAAGTGTGGAAGCCCGAAGTCGCCAGCCTCAACATGGGCTCGATGAATTTCGGCCTGTTCCCGATGCTGAAGCGCTTCAAGGACTTCAAGCACGCGTGGGAGCCCGAGATGCTCGAGGGGAGCCACGATCTGGTCTTCCGCAACAGCTTCAAGGACATCCGCTATGCGCTTGATACGCTGAACAAGACCGGCACGCGCTACGAGTTCGAGTGCTACGACACCAGCCACCTCTACAACCTGCACTACTTCTGGAGCGAAGGGCTGGTGCAGGCCCCGCTGTTCATCCAGACCTGCTTCGGCCTCCTCGGCGGGATCGGCGCGCATCCCGATGATGTGATGCACATGAAGCGCACCGCCGACCGTCTGTTTGGCGACAACTACCGCTGGTCGGTGCTGGCAGCGGGTGCGAACCAGATGAAAGTCGCCGCCATGGCCGCGAGCATGGGCGGCCACGTCCGCGTGGGCCTTGAAGACAGCCTATGGATCGGACGGGGGCAGCTGGCGCAGAGCAATGCCGAGCAGGTAACCCGCGTGCGCCAAATTATCGAAGGACTGGGCCTTGAAGTTGCCACGCCCGACGATGCACGCGCGATCCTTTCACTGAAGGGTGCCGATGCCGTCGGCTTCTGAAGCCTTCCTGCCGCTTGCAGACCTGTTCGCGCGGGTTCCTCCCGAACGCGAGGCGCTTGTCCATGGTGCGCAGCGCTGGACGTTTGGTGATCTCGATAAGCGCAGTGCGCAGCTTGCGGCGTGGCTTATCGGCAAGGGCGTAGAGCCGCACGATCTGGTGGCGTTCCAGCTGCCGAACGGCCCCGAATTCCTAGCGCTGGCCTTTGCGATCTACCGCTGCGGCGCGACCCCGGCCCCGCTTTCGTATCGCCTGCCGCCCGCCGAGCGCGATGCCATCCTCAGTGTCATGCAGCCGCGCTGCGCCATCGATGTCGGCATGCTCCCCGCGACCACGGCTGCCGCGATGACCCTGCCGCCGCGCCCCGTCGCAGCCTCATGGAAGGCGTGCACCAGCGGCGGCAGCACCGGCACGCCCAAGGTCATCGTTGACGGCCGTCCGGCTGGCTTTCCCGCTGGCACCGCCTTCATCGGCATTCCTGCCAATAGCCGGGTGAGCGTGCCCGGCCCGCTCTACCACAACGCGCCGTTCAGCGCGGCGGTCTTCGCGCTGTGGAACGGCTCCACGGTCCACACGGCGGACCGCTTCGATGCCGCAGCCGTGCTCGATGAAATCGCGCGTGAGGGGATCGGCTGGGCGCTGATGGTGCCGACGATGATGCACCGGATCATGGCCCTGCCCGCAGCCGAACGACCCGCAGCCCGCGTCGCCGCGTGGAAGCAGGTGGTGCACACCGCCGCCCCGATGGCGCGCTGGCTCAAGCAAGCGTGGATCGACTGGCTCGGCCCGGAGCACATCTGGGAAGTCTACGGCGCCACCGAAGGCCTCGTGCGCTGCTGGATCGGCGGAAGCGAATGGCTGGAACGCCCCGGCTCGGTCGGCCGGCCCATCGGCAACGGGCGCATCCGCATCCTGCGCGGCGATGGCAGCGAGGCCGCACCTGGCGAGCACGGCGAAGTCTTCGCCATGCCGCCCGGCGGCCCCGGATCGACCTACCGCTATATCGGCGCCGAGCGACGAGCGACGGACGACGGCTGGGAAAGCGTCGGCGATGTGGGCTGGCTTGATCCGGAGGGCTATCTCTTCCTCGCGGACCGCAAGGATGACCTCATCATCAGCGGCGGCGTCAATATCTGGCCTGCCGAGGTCGAGGCCGCCGTGCTGCGGCATCCCGATGTGCGCAGCTGCGCCGTGTTCGGTAAACCCGATGCCGATCTGGGCGCCGCCGTCCATGCGGTGATCGAAAGCGGCGCGGCGCTGACTCTCGAAGACCTCACCCTGTTCCTCACCGACCATCTCGCCCGCGCCAAGCACCCGCGCTCGATCGACGTCACCAGCCAGACCGTGCGCGACGATGCCGGCAAATTCCGCAAGCCGCGCGTGCCGACCCCGGAGATTCCCGCATGACCCCGCCCAGCCTCACCCAGTTCCGCACCGAGCTTCACGAAAACGGCCTCGTCCACCTCGTGTTCGATTGCCCCGACCGGTCGATGAACGTCTTCTCGAACAAGGCGATCCACGAGCTCGGCGAATTCGCCGAATGGCTTCACCGCGCTCATGTGAAGGGCGTCCTCATCCGCTCGGGCAAGGCCAGCGGGTTCTGCGCGGGCGCGGACCTCACCGAACTCGGCGTCGCTTATGACATGATCGTGGACGCCCCGCCGGCGGACCGCTTCGACATCGCCTTCAGCCACTTCTTCCCGCTCAGCCATGCGATCCGGCGGCTTGAGACGGCGGGCAAACCCGTCGCCGCTGCCATCGCAGGCGTCGCCCTTGGCGGTGGGTGCGAACTCACGCTCGGCGCGCATTACCGCGTCGTCACCACCAATCGCCGCGCCATGCTGGGCCTGCCCGAATGCGCCGTCGGCCTGCTTCCCGGCGCGGGCGGTACCCAGCGCATGCCGCGTCTGGTCGGCGTCGAGGCGGGCCTTGAGGTGCTGCTGCTGGGCCGCACCTTCGCCGGTGAAGAGGCGGTTGCAGCCGGGCTTGTCCATGCCGTGGTCGAGGAAGGCGAAGAAGTTAAGGCCGCAGAGGCATGGCTGCTTTCAGACAAGTCCCACGCGGTGCAGCCCTGGGACCGTGCCGATGCAGAGCCGCTGGCCCATGCCGCCTATGCCGATGCCATAGCGGCGCACCGCGCCCGCGAACTTGCGCGGATGCTCGGCCACGAGCCCGCCCCGCTGGCGATCCTAGACTGTGTCGAGTTCGGCCTGATGCAGCCGATGGACGGGGCGATCCACGCCGAAATGTCGGTCTTCGCGCGCCTGATCCAGCGCCCCGAGCCGCGCAACATGATCCGCACGATGTTCCTCGGCAAGCAGGCCTATGACAAGGCCGCGCGCGATGGCGGGCTTGATCCCGCTGTGACGGCTGCGGTGGCGGCGATTGCGGAGGCCATCGAGGCGGCCCGTCACACGACACCAAATCTGGCGCTGGCGGGGCTTGGCGGCTTTGCTGCCGGACATGCGCCCGCTCAGATTAGCCCGTCGGCCGGGTATTGGCTGGAAACGCAGCCGGAGCTTTTGGCAGCGCTCAGCGAAGCCGCGCAGCTATGCGCAAGCATGGGTGCCGGTCTGGGCGAAACCGAACGGCTGCAGCTGGACCATGCCGTGGCCAGAAGCAGTGCCATCCCAGCATACCTCGGCGGTGTGACGGGGCTGATCGCGCTGCTCGCTCAGGGGCAATAGTCCTCGTAGCCAGCGGGCGCCTCGAACGTGTGCGGATCGAGGCCAAAGCAGCTTGCCCCGCGATCGAGCACCGTCATCGCGTCAAGGTCTGCAGCATCGAGCGGTGCCGAGCTTGCGGCAAGGTTTTCAGCCAGGTGCGCCGGGCTGCTCGCTTTGACCACAGGATGCACGCCCGATTGCAGGTGCCAGCGCAGCACGGCCTGACCCGGCGTGCACCCGAGCCGCGCCGCCAGCGCGGCGAGGGCCGGATCGGCAAGGCTGCCGCCATTGCCGAACGGCGACCACGCTTGCGAAACGATGCCGCGCGCTTGGTTCGCCGCGCGCAAGGCGGCCTGCTGGTGCGCGGGGTTGATCTCGATCTGATTGGCCGCCGGGACCACGCCGGTCGCGTCGATGATCCGGTCCAGATGCTCGGGCAGGAAGTTCGAGACGCCGATGGCGCGCACGCGGCCCTCCTCCTTGAGGCGGACGAGCGCCTTCCACGCCTCGACATAATGGCCGCGTGTCGGCACCGGCCAGTGGATCAGGTAGAGATCGACGGTCTCGAGCCCCAGCCGCCCGACCGTCCGGTCAAACGCGGCGAGCGCATCATCATAGCGGTGGCTGGAGTTCCACAGCTTGGTGGTGACAAACAGCTCCTCGCGCGGGATCGGCGCGGTGCGCAGAGCCTCGCCCACCGCATGCTCGTTGCCGTAGATCGGCGCCGCATCAAAGGCGCGGTAGCCCAGTGCGATGGCCTGATGGAGCGTCGCGATGGTCTGCTCGGCCGGCATCAGCATCGTGCCAAGGGTCAGCGCCGGATAGCCTGGCAGGACATCGGCCTTGTCAGCTACCCCAGCCACGGCGCTTTCAGTGAAGGCCCGGCCGTCCTCCTTGGCGCCTATCCGTTTGGCGTGGGCGCCTATATCCTCGCCGGGATGACGCCCGAAAAGCGCATCCAGGCCGCGCTTGATCAGGGCTCGGTGTTCCATCCGAAGCACTACAAGGCGGAGTTCCGCAGCGGCGTCTCGGTCGCGTGGAGCCGCATGCCGTGGATCCTCGGCTGCTGCGCCACGTGGACCGAAGAAAGCCGCGAGGCGCACTATCAGGACCTCGTGTCCCTCGATGGCCGGGTGGTCCTCGCGGGCGAGCACTGCTCCTACTACGGCTGCTGGCAGGAAGGTGCGCTGCATTCCTCGCTCGATGCCATCACCCGCCTGCACCAGCGGGCAAGCGCGGCGTAGCCGGGGTCAGTTCAGTACAGAAACAGCGTGTTGAGCGATCAGTAGCGCGTCCAGCGCCCGGGAGGGGCATTTGGCGCTGCCTTGAGCCGCAAACCCGGGGTGATGAAGTTAGAGCGGAGGATCGCATTGTAACGCGCGCCGGGGGCAAGATCGCCAAGGCGCATGCCGAACAGGGGATCGAACCGGCGCTCGATCGGCCTTCAACTACAGCGAACATTGACAGGTCATGCAGCCTCTCCCGGAACCCGCTTGAGTAGATGTATGTGGGGCCCCACTGTGGGATGCGTACGCCTCGCATAGGCGAGGGACCTTTTGCCCGGAAAGTGGGCCTAAGGTTAGCGGAAGCACCTAGTCTAAACTTATACTCTTCCGACATAATCTACGAAGACTTGGCAGTCGGCGAGTTGGGGGTATCGTCAAGGTCGTGTCCCACGGGGTGGTGTAGGAAGGTTTCTCTGAGAGGGTGGCCACCGTCGATCTTCTGGTAGGGTTCGGATGCGAACTCGAACCTGGAGAAGAAGACGATGACCGACGACAGAATGGCCCT
>NZ_FPEH01000014.1 GCF_900117425.1 Novosphingobium sp. NDB2Meth1 | reverse complement strand
TCAAAGAACCACCAGACAGAATTTGGCGGACAACCAACGTTCCCCGATTTTCGCTACCGGGGGACCTGGTGTCCGACTATGCTGGCGACCAGCAAAAATGGAAGCGATGCCGCCGTCCCTGCCGGTGAATGGGCATATATGGAGGGGGTTCCGGCCCGTCAACGGGATTTTGCATTTTTTCTGAAACAACTCCCAAATCGCCCGGAAACCGGGAGCTTTGGCTGATCCATCAGCGGGTCCCAAATCGACTTCTCCGCCGCTCCCCTGCCAGAATCACCCCACAAGGCCAGATTCGCGCAGATTTGCCGTCCGACTCGGTTTCGTAAGCGAAACCTTAAGCGCCTCAGGTTAGTCCGGATCGGAGATGACCTGCGACTCTTCCCACGTGCCCCCTCCTGCGCCAGCGGCAGGAACGGCGAGCGCCGCTCCCGCGCGCCCGCAGGAACATGCGCGCGTTGCCGTGATCGTGCCCGCGTATGGTGTCGCCCATCTCCTTGGCGAGGCACTCACCTCGCTGCAGCGCCAGACCTTCACGCAGTGGGAGTGCGTCGTCATCGATGATGGCGCGCCCGACGATGTCGCTGGTGCCGTCGCGCCCTTCCTGTCCGATCCGCGCATCCGTTTCCTCGCCACGGCGAACCATGGCGTCTCTGCCGCGCGGAACACCGCCATTGCCGCTTCCTCGGCGCCGCTGGTGGCGCTGCTCGATGGCGATGATCTTTTCCGGCCCGGCTACCTCGCCACTGTCGTGCCGATTCTCGAAACCGATCCATCGGTACGGCTCGTCACCTGCAATGCGCTGATCTTCGGCGCGGTCACCCGTCTGCGCACTTGCGTCGACCGACCCCAGCCGAGGAACGGAACCCTTGCGCAGATTCTCGACCGCTCGTTCAACGTCTACATCGGCACCACCTTCCGCCGCGCAGACTTCGATGCAATCGGCGGCTTCGACACCCGCATGGCCCAATCGGAGGATTTTGACTTCTGGGTGCGCCTGATGATGCTGGGCGGGAGAGCGCGTCACATCGACGCCGTGCTCGGCGAATATCGCGTCCGCCACGGCAGTGCTTCGGCTAACGGCGGCCGCATGCTGCTCGGGAATCTCCGCACGTACGAGAAGGCGCGCAAAGCCCTTCCACCCGGCGCACCCGAGATTCCGCTGCTCGACAAGCTTCTTGCCGATACCCGCGCTGCGCTCGATTTCGAGCATGCGATCGATGCCATTGTCGATGGCGATACTCAGCGCGGGCTTGCGTCTCTGCGCAGCGCACGCGGACAGGTTGGTGGCTTCCTGTGGGGGGCGTCCTTCTCGCTTTGGCTGCTCTTCCCCTCGCTTGCACGGCCGATGCTGACTTGGCGTCGCCGCGCGCATACCCGGGGCTCAACCGATCCGGCACTCTATCCCAGCTTTCTCGAGACCGAGGGTTGAGCATGACCCGCACCGAGCGCCTCGTTGCCGAGCTCACCGAACACCCCCCGGTCATGTCGGTACGCACGGCCGCTGCCTGGGCGCTTGTCTCGCAATATGCTTCCTTCGCGCTCCAGTTTGCCACCAGCATCGTGCTGGCGCGCTGGTTCATCACCCCGGCACAACTCGGGCTGTTTTCGGTCGCCTTCGCGGCAGTCACGCTGGTCGCTTTCCTGCAGGACTTTGGCGTCACCCGCTACATCAATGGCGAGCGGGATCTGACGGCAGGCAAGATCTACACCGCCTTCACCATCTCGGTCGCTTTCGCCTGGGGCATCGCGCTCCTTGCCATCCTCGCCTCCGGTGCCATCGCCTCCTTCTATCGCGATCCTGCGATGCGACCGGTCGCGCTGGTGATCGCCTGCTCCTATCTGCTGGTGCCGCTTGCGATCGTCCCGCAAGCCACCTGCCAGCGGCGCATGGACTACAAGTCGAACACGATGATCGAAGTCGGCTCGGCCTTCGCCAATGCCGTCGTTGCCATTGCCCTCGCGATCTTCGGCTATGGCGCGCTGGCTCTCGCCTGGGGCGCATTCGCGCAGCAGGCCGCGCGCCTTCTCGTCAGCCAGTGGCGCGCAGGGCTGTTGCTGCCCTGGCCGCTGCGCATCGAGGGCGCCGCGCCGCTGTTCAGGCTGGGCGGTACCAACAGCGCGCAGGCGATGTGCAATTCGATCACCGCCCGCGCGCCTGAGCTCGTAATAGGCCGCTTGATCGACAACATCGCCGTCGGCCTGTTTGCGCGTGCCTCGGGCCTTGCCGGGCAACTTCGCATGCTGGTGGCCGGCGCCGTATCCGGCGTATTCTACCCCGCGTTCCGCCGCGTGCGTGACAGCGGCGACCCGCTCGGCCCGCCCTATCTGCGCGTGGTCGGCGCCTATACCGGCATCACCTGGCCGGCGATGGCCGGGATCGCGGTCCTTGCCGAGCCGATCATCCATCTTCTCTATGGGGAGCGCTGGATCGCCGCGGCGCCGCTGCTCAGCTGGGTCGCGCTGTCGCAGCTCTGCTATGTTGCCGTGCCGCTTAACGGCGATCTGCCCGTGCTGCTGGACCGGATGCGCAGCCTCGTCCGCCGAAATGTGCTTGAGACTGCAGCATCGGTGCTGCTGCTGGCCATCGCTGCGCCGTTCGGCCTTATCTGGGTGGCCATCTCGCGCTTTGCCCACGGCCTTGTGTTCATTGCGATCTATGCCCCGTTCATGCGGCAGATGCTGGGCTTCCGCTGGCGCGAACTGGCCGTGATCTACTTGCGCAGCGTCGTCGTTACCGTCGCCGCGGTCGCGCCGGTTCTGGCCGGCTATCACTTCTGGTCTCCGCCGTCTGACGCCGGGGCACTGCAGATGCTCGTCACTTCGGGCGCGGGCGCACTGCTCTGGTTCGTCATACTCCGCCTGATCGGCCACTCGCTGTTCGACGAGATCACCGGCCTGCTCGGCGAACTCTTCGGCTCCTTGCGTTCGCGCCGAGTTGAACCCGCAAGGCCCTGAATTCCATAGGCAGTCTCCGCAGAAAGGCGTATGCTCTGCGGTAGGAGAAGGACGCCATGGGTCTGCTCGCATTCGTATCAACCGGCGCGCTGGCGCTGGCCACGCCCGCACCGCTGCCTCCGGCCCAGACCGGACCCGGCACAGTCGACATCGTCAAGGCCGACATCGACCGGCACGACCGCATGACCGTGCCCGTCCGCATCGGCCATAGCGGCGGCCAGGCCGGCCCTTACGATTTCCTCGTCGATACCGGCGCCGAGCGCACCGTGCTTTCGCGCGATATCGCCACGCGGCTGCAGTTGCCGATGTCGGGCAAGGGCCTTCTCATCGGCATTGCCGGAACGCAGAGCGTCGATCTGGTCGAAGTCGACGAGATCAACCTTGGCCGCCGCAGCTTCTACGGCCTCACCGCACCGCTATTGGACGGCTATAACATCGGTGCCGACGGCATCATCGGACTCGACAGCCTGCAAGACCAGCGCGTCCTCCTAGATTTCGACAAGAAGCGCATGGCCATCGGCGATGCCGTGCAACTGGGGGGCAGCCGCGGGTTCGAGATCGTGGTCCAGGCCCGCCGCCGCTCTGGCCAGCTGATCATGACCAACGCGGTGATCGACGGTGTGCGCACCGATATCGTGATCGACACCGGCTCCGATACCTCGATCGGCAACCGCGCGCTGCAGAAAGCGCTCGCGCGCCGACACAAGGGGGAGACTACGCAGCTCCAGTCCGTCACCGGTCAGACCATCATGGCCGACCTTGCCATGGCGAAGACGCTCAAGCTCGGCACGATGACGATGAGCAATTCCGTGCTTGTATTCGCGGACACTCCCGCCTTCGAAAAGCTCGAGATGGTCAAGCGCCCGGCAATGTTCATGGGCATGAACCAGTTGAAGCTCTTCCACCGCGTCGCCATCGATTTCTCGACCAAGCGGATCCTGTTCGACCTGCCCGACAGCGCGGAGATTCCGTTCCGGTTCTGAGGCGCGTTCGTTGTTCAGCTGCCCCCATCCCCACCCCGCTCATGCTGAGCTTGTCGAAGCATCACACGCGGCGGTGGGGCCAGCACCCTTCGACAAGCTCAGGGTGAGCGAGGTTTGGATCAGGGAGTAACTGGCGGTCAAAGCCCATTCCCACTGGCGAAACCCGCCAAAGCCCCTATCTGGGGATGCATGCCGCCTGATACCGCAACCAACAGTGCCGATGCCCGCCACGATGGCTGGGGCACGCTTCGCCGCTTCCTGCCCTATCTCTGGCCCCGCGATAACCCGGCGCTGCGGCGGCGGATCATCGGCGCCACGCTGCTGATCCTCGCGGCGAAAGCCACCACGCTCGCCCTCCCCTATGCCTATAAGAAGGCCATCGATGCGATGAGCCTGCCGGGCACCGCACCCGGTTCCACCAGCGGCGCCTATGCCGTCGCGCTCGCCTTCGTGCTGGCCTACGCCCTTGGTCGTTTCAGCGGCGTCGCCTTCGACAACATGCGCAACATCGTGTTCGAACGCGTCGGGCAGGATGCCACCCGCGCGCTCGCCGAAGACGTGTTCAGCCGCCTCCACAAGCTCTCGCTGCGCTTCCACCTCGCCCGCCGCACCGGCGAAGTCACCAAGGTGATCGAGCGCGGCACCAAGAGCATCGACGTGATGCTCTATTTCCTCCTCTTCAACATCGCCCCCACGGTGATCGAGCTCGTCGCCGTCGCGGTGATCTTCTACATCAGCTTCGGCTGGCCGCTGGTGATTGCGACCGCCTTTGCCGTCGTTCTCTACGGCTGGGCAACGCGCACCATCACCGAATGGCGCAACGCCCTGCGCGAGAAGATGAACCGGCTCGACGGGCAGGCCATGGCCCGCGCGGTCGATTCGCTGCTCAACTACGAGACCGTGAAGTACTTCGCCGCCGAAGCGCGGGAGGAAGCCCGCTATGCGCAGGCCACCCGCGCCTATGCCGATGCTGCGGTGAAGAGCGAGAACTCATTGGGCCTGCTCAACATCGCGCAGGCGCTGATCGTGAACCTGCTCATGGCGGGCGCGATGGCGTACACTGTGTGGGGCTGGTCGCAGGGCCGCCTCACCGTCGGCGACGTCGTCTTCGTCAACACCTACCTCACCCAGCTGTTCCGCCCGCTCGACATGCTCGGCATGGTCTACCGCACGATCCGCCAGGGCCTGATCGACATGGCCGCGATGTTCCGCCTGATGGACGAGCCGCAGGAAGTCGCCGACGCCCCCGGCGCCCCAGCCCTGCTCATCCGCCAGCCCGCCGTCGTGTTCGACAATGTCGTGTTCGGCTACGAGCCGGACCGCACGATCCTCCACGGCCTCAGCCTCGAGATCCCGGCAGGCAGCAAGGTCGCCATCGTCGGCCCCTCCGGCGCCGGCAAGTCCACCATCGCGCGCCTCCTCTTCCGCTTCTACGATCCACAGGCGGGCCGCATCCTGATCGACGGGCAGGACGTTGCCCAAGTGACGCAAGTCAGCTTGCGCGCTGCGCTCGGCATCGTCCCACAGGATTCGGTGCTGTTCAACGACACCATCGGCTACAACATCGCCTATGGCCGCGACGGCGCCACCCTCGCCGATGTCGAAGCCGCCGCCCGCGCCGCCGCGCTGATGCCGCTGATCGAGCGCCTGCCCAAGGGCTTTGACACCGAAGTCGGCGAACGCGGCCTCAAGCTTTCCGGCGGCGAGAAGCAGCGCGTCGCCATCGCCCGCACGCTGGTCAAGAACCCGCCCATCGTCCTCTTCGACGAAGCCACCAGCGCGCTCGATACCCGCACCGAGCAGGACATCCTCTCGACCATGCGCGGCCTTGCCGAGCAGCGCACAACGATCTCGATCGCGCACCGCCTCTCGACCATCGCCGATTCCGACCGCATCTTCGTGCTCGATCAGGGCCGCCTCGTCGAAAGCGGGGGCCACCTCGAACTCCTCAAACGCGACGGCCTCTACGCCGAAATGTGGAACCGGCAGGCCGCCGAGCAGGCTGACCTCAGCGAAGCGGCGGAATAACCCTGAAAGGATAGCGAGCCATGGCCATCAAGCAGGTTGCAGTGCCCGATGGCCGTGCGCGGATCATCCACACCGGCCTGACCGAGGAAATCGTCATCCCGGCCCGCCGCAACTGGTTCGCACTCAGCTTCCTGCCCATCTGGCTGGCGCTGTGGTCCCTTGGCGGCATCGTGGCTGTCTATGCGCTGTTCACCGAGTTCCAGCTGTTCCTTCTCGTCTGGCTCTGCGGCTGGGCGCTGGGCTGGCTCTATGCCGCCTCGACCATCGCCTGGCAGCTGTTCGGCGAGGAGACCATCCGCGTCGAAGCAGGCAAGCTCATCCATTCCTGCCGCGCGCCATTGTGGAACCGCGAACTGGCCTACGACGTCGCCCAGATCCGCGGCCTTTCGCCCGATCGCGGGCCATCCTTCTTCGAAGGCGCACAGTTCCAGACTCCGCTGCTCACCTATGGCCGCATCGGCGTCATCAAGTTCCACTACGGCGCGAAGACGATCCACATGGCATCCTCGCTCGACGAAGCCGAAGGGCGCCAGCTGGTCGATTGGCTAGCCGCGCGCCTGCCACTCTCAGCCGGGCAATGAAGCGGCTCGTCCCCCTTGCCATGCTGGCGGCGGGGCCACTTGCACAGGCGCAGTCGGCGGTGAATGCGCCGGTGGCAGCCGTTCCCGCGCCCCCCGCCGGACCTTGCGCCGAGACCGGCGGCCTTCTCCCCGGCACTGGCCTCTGCCGCGCCGATGCGCTTGCCCGGCTGCCACGCGGCCCGTGGACGCCCCCGCAAGGCTGCGATGTCACTGCGCAGGAGGCCCAACTCACCGGAGGCCGCTGGCTCCTCTACGTCGCACAGCGCTGCGGCGAGAAGACCGCCCGCCTCGCCGTCACCCCGCAACAAGGCGGCGCGCTCGTCCTGCGCTACGCCGACACCGCCCGGAACACCGAAGTCATCGGCCGCAAGGCGCTCACCATTGTCGACGGGCCCCCATCCGCGCCGCATCTCGGCGTCTATACGCTTGTGATGACCGGCCTGCCGAAAGAACAGGTCCAGCGCTGCGCCCTACGCAACCCGCGCGGCGACGGCTATCCTGCCGACGCTTTCGTATTCGATCTCGCGACTGCTGATGCGAGCCGGTCCGCCGCGCTCGACCAGCCCTGCGGCCCCTATAGCCGCTCCGCCTGGCCCGATACCTACTGGCGCCTGTTCGGCGGCATCGGCGTCTATTACCAGTCCGCCGGCGACCGGCCCGAGTTCGATCCTGCAAGCCTCACGGTCTACAAACCGGGCAGCTGACCAGCCTCCCCGCACCCACGTCGTCATTCCCGCGCAGGCGGGAAGCCAGAGCGGCCAAACGCCGCCCAAACCCTCACTTCACCACGTCCGCCTCGTGCCACACCACGGCCTGCGCCGCCTTCATGCAGCCGCCTTCCTCGTCCCACGTGATCGTGGGCGAACCATAGAGCCGCCAGCCCTGCATCAGCGCTTCGGACACGCGCTCGCAAAAGGCGCGGTCGTCCTTGCCGGTGAGGAGGCGGTAGATCGGGCGGTCTTCGGGGGTCGTGTACATGCCCGTACCATAGGGCAAACAACCGGCCTGCGCACCGTCCAACCTTGCATTCCCCGCCACATCGGGCACGTTCCGCCGCGCGGAGGGCAGCGATGGACGGCACAGCGGCAGCAGGAACCCCTGAAAAGACGGATCTTTTCGGCCAGCCCAAGGGCCTGTGGATCCTCTCCGGCACCGAATTCTGGGACCGCATCTCGTTCCACGGCATGGTCGCCATGCTCGTGCTCTACATGACCGGCGACTTGCTGCTGCACCCGGACCGCGTCGCCACGATCATCGGCTTTGCGCCCTACCGCGCCGCGCTCGAAGCCCTGTCCGGCACGCTCAGTCCGCAGGCGCTCGCGCTGCAAACCTTCGGCTACTACTACGCCTGCGTCACCGGCCTGCCGCTCGTCGGCGGCTGGATGGGCGACCGCGTGATCGGGCGCAAGCTCGCGGTCGGCGGCGGCGCGGCGATGATGACGGCGGGCCACTTCGCCCTCGCCTTCGACCGCACCTTCCTCATCGCGCTCGTCCTCCTGATGTGCGGCGCAGGGCTCCTGCGCGGCAATCTCTCCGCGCAGATCAAGTCGCTCTACGCCGATGGCGACCCGCGCGAAGTCAACGCTTTCCAGTACTACTACCTCGGCATCAACTTCGGCGCGGCCGCCGCGCCGATCCTCAGCGGCAGCGTTGCCGCGATCTGGGGCTGGCATGCAGGCTTCGCCGTCGCGGGTTTCGGCATGCTGATTGGCCTCGCGCTATACCTCGCCGGCCAGCGCTGGCTCCCCGCCGAACGGCAGCGCGCCCGCCAGCCATCCGGCAAGCGCCCGCCGCTCACCCCCGGCGAGCGCCGCCGCGTGCTTGGCCTCCTGCTCATCTGGCCAATGGTCGTCGGCTACTGGACCGCGCAGGCGCAGATCTGGAATGTCTACAACATCTGGCTGCGCGACACGGTGAACCTGAACGTCGGCGGCTTCGAGGTCCCCGTCCCGTGGTTCCAGTCGCTCGACGGCCTCGCGCCGGGCCTGTTCATCCCGCTCGTGCTGTGGATCTGGAGCCTCCAGGCCAAACGCGGACGCGAACCCGATGTGCTCACCAAGCTCGCCATCGGCAGCGTGATCTTCGGCCTCAGCGTCGGCCTGCTCGCCGCCGGACCGCTGCTCGCCAATGCGCAGGGCCGCGCCCCGATCGCGCTGCCGCTGCTCTTCCACGTCACCTCGAACTTCGGCGCGATGTACTATGCCCCGGTCGTCCTCGGCCTCTACGGCACCCGCGCCCCGCAGAGCCTGCGCGGCACGCTCGTCGGCGTGAACTACATGGCCGTTGCTGCCGGCAGCGTGCTCAGCGGGTGGATGGGCGGCCTCTACGAATCGATGGGCCCCGCCCCCTTCTGGCTCCTCAACGCCGCGATCTGCACCGGCGCCGGCCTCGGCATCGCGCTCGGCGCGCCGCTGCTGAACCGGCTGCTGGCGCAGGATGAAGACAAGGCCGCAAGCCTCCCCCAAACCCGCTCATGCTGAGCTTGTCGAAGCATCATGCACAACCGCCGCGCCAACACCCTTCGACAGGCTCAGGGTGAGCGGGTTTGAGCTGGGTTTGGTGTTTAGCCTAAAGAATATACTTCGAAAGGTCCGCGTTCCCCGCCAGCCCCGCCAGCCGCTCGCCCACATAGGCCGCATCAACCGTCACAGTGGTCCCGCGCCGGTCCTCGGCCTCGAAGCTCACTTCCTCGAGCAGCTTCTCCATCACCGTCTGCAGCCGCCGCGCGCCGATGTTCTCGACCGTCTCGTTCACTTGCGCCGCCGTCTTCGCCACCGCGCGGATCGCGTCCTCGGTGAACTCCACCGCCACCTGCTCGGTCGCCAGCAGCGCGCGGTACTGCTCGACAAGGTTGGCCCGCGTCGAAGAGAGGATATGCACGAAGTCATCCTCACTCAGCGCTGCCAGTTCGACCCGGATCGGCAGACGCCCCTGCAATTCGGGCAGCATGTCGCTGGGCTTGGCGACATGGAACGCGCCCGAGGCGATGAACAGCACATGGTCGGTCTTCATCGGCCCGTACTTCGTCGCCACCGTCGTGCCCTCGATCAGCGGCAACAGGTCGCGCTGCACGCCCTCGCGGCTGACGGACCCGCCGCGCACGTCGCTCACCGCGATCTTGTCGATCTCGTCGATGAACACGATGCCGTTGGTCTCCGCATTCACCAGCGCCGCGCGTGCGACGTCGTCCTGGTCCATCCGCTTCTCGGCCTCTTCGTCGACCAGCTTGTCCCACGCGTCCGCCACGCGCAGCTTGCGGCGCTTGAGCGGCTTCTGGCCGAACGCCTTGCCCATCATCTCGGACAAGTTGATCATGCCGATCCCGCCCTGCATCCCGGGAATCTCCATGGACCGCGCGGGCGTATCCTCCACCTCGACCTCGACTTCGACGTCGTTCATCGAGCCTTCGGTGATGCGCTGGCGGAAGCTCTCCCGCGTCGCCTCGCTCGCGCCATCACCGACCAGCGCCTTGAGCAGCCGGTCCATCGCCGCCTTGCTCGCCGCCTCGCGCACCGCCTCGCGCCGCCGGTCCTTCTCCAGCCGCACCGCTTCCTCGACGAGATCGCGCGCGATCTGCTCCACATCGCGGCCGACATAGCCGACCTCGGTGAACTTGGTCGCCTCCACCTTCACGAACGGTGCGTCCGCCAGCTTGGCCAGCCGCCGGCTGATCTCGGTCTTGCCGCAGCCCGTCGGCCCGATCATCAGGATGTTCTTGGGGCTCACCTCGTCGCGCAGTTCGGCGGGCAGGCGCTGCCGCCGCCAGCGATTGCGCAGGGCAACAGCGACCGCCTTCTTCGCATCATGCTGGCCGACAATATGCGCATCGAGCGCGGCAACAATGGCTTTGGGAGTCAGGGTTTCGTTCATTTCAATTTCCAATGGGCCGTTCGTGTCGAGCGAAGTCGAGACACCTGACGCAGCGCATGGTGTCTCGACTTCGCTCGACACGAACGGAGAAGGTTCAAATCTCTTCCAGCGTCACGCGATCATTGGTGAAGACGCACACCTCGGCCGCCACCTGCATGGCCCGCCGCGCGATCTTCTCCGCATCGTCCTCGTAAGGATCGAGCGCTCGCGCCGCCGCCAGCGCAAAGTTGCCGCCCGAACCGATCGCCGCGATCCCGCCTTCGGGTTCCAGCACGTCGCCATTGCCGGTCAGGATCAGCATCGTCTCCGCATCCGCGACGATCATCAGTGCTTCGAGGTTGCGCAAGTACTTGTCGGTCCGCCAGTCCTTGGCGAGTTCGACCGCCGCGCGCATCAGTTGCCCGCGATGCTGCTCCAGCTTGCGCTCCAGCCGCTCGAACAGCGTGAAGGCATCCGCCGTCGCGCCCGCAAAGCCGGCAATAACCTTGCCTTCCCCGATGCGCCGCACCTTGCGCGCATTGGGCTTCATCACGGTGTTGCCCATGGAAACCTGCCCGTCACCGGCAATGACGGTGCGGCCGTTCTTCTTGACGCCGATGATCGTGGTGCCGTGCCACTGCACGAGCCCGTGGGCTGAATGTTGGTCGTTCATGCCACCGATATGGGTGGCACAAACCGCGGTTCAAGCCGAGGCGATCAGCTGCCGTTCGGACCCGAACCCGTCGGCCCGGTCCGGCCCGTCGCGCCCGGCGTCGCACCGACCGAACCGATATTGCCGAACAGATCCTCGAAGAAGCTGCGGTTGCGGCCCAGCGTCGGCGTCTTGTGCCCGTCGGGGTTGAGCGAGACGACCTTCTCCATCCCGCGCCGCTCGACGCTGGCGACATTGCCCTTCTCGTCGAAGCTCACCATCAGCACGTTTTCGGCCTTCGCCTGCGGACGCTTGAACGGACGCTGGCGGGTGTCGATCGAGACGTAATACCAGATCTGCTTGCCGAACTCGCTCTTGAAGGTCGGCTGGCCCAGCGCACGCTCGACCGAGGTGCGGTTATCGATGCCCGGCTGCACCGAACCCGTCAGCGCGGGGTCGATCAGATAGCCGCGGTGGTCCTTGATGCTGGCGCAGCCGCCGGACATCAGCGCCAGCACGCCCAGCGCCGTCACCGCCCGCAGCCTCTTCATCCGACCATACTCACGCATCTGTCACTCCGCAGTCATCGCCATGCTGGCACCGTGCCCATCGGGACGTTTGCCAATCGGCCCGCGCACCCTATATCGCCGCTTATCGCCACGTGCCTTACGGTGCACGGCGCGTTACTGCAATGGCGCTCAGCCAGTTCCCGGCCCTGAACCGCGCCGCCAGCCAAGAAGGACGCCATCCCATGTCATTCCTCGCCCGGTTGTTCGGAGCCCGTCAGGATGATCGCGATACCGTGCGCGAACTCTGGCACCGCACCGTCGCCATCGCGCGCGAGAAGGAATGGTACCGCGATTGCGGCGTCGCCGATACGCTTGCCGGACGGTTCGACATGATCACGCTCGTCCTGAGCATCGTCATGCTGCGCATGGAGCACGAGGAAGCGCTGATCGCGCCCAGCGCGCGCCTGACCGAACTGTTCGTCGAGGATATGGACGGCCAGTTGCGCGAACAGGGCGTCGGCGATGTCGTCGTCGGCAAGCATATCGGCAAGCTCATGGGCACGCTCGGCGGCCGTCTTGGCGCCTACCGCGAAGGCCTGGCTGGCGGTGAAGTCGCCATGGCCGACGCCGTCCGCCGCAATGTCACGCTCACCTCGGGCACCGATCCGCTGCTGGTTGCCCAGCGCGCCCGCGCCTTTGCCGCCGGCCTCGCGCTCGTGCCCGGCTTCCGCGTGCTGGCGGGAGAAATCGGGCGATGAGCGGGCCCGCGCCCGAATACAGCTACCCGGTCGATTTGCGCCAGATCACCGATGTGCCGCTCAAGCTCGTGCCGGATGAAGCCGCCCGCCGCCGCCTCGCCGGCCGCTTCGGGATCACCGCCATTCCCGCGATGGAGGCCACGGTACAGCTCGTACGCGAGGGCGAGCGGGTGACCGCCACCGGCCGCCTCGTTGCCGATGTCATCCAGGCCTGCCGCGTCTCGGCTGAGGACTTCCCCGTTCATATCGACGAACCCGTCCACCTGCGCTTCGTGCCGCCGATGGGCGAGATCACGCCGGACGAGGAAATCGAGCTCACCGCCGATGATTGCGATGAGATCGAATACGAAGGCACCGCCTTCGATCTCGGCGAAGCGCTGGCGCAGACCCTCGCGCTCGCTATCGATCCCTTCGCCGAGGGCCCGAACGCCGATGCCTTCCGTGCCGAACACGGACTAACCGGTGAAACCCCCAGCGGCCCCTTCGCCGCCCTCGCCGCGCTCAAGAAACAGGACTGACTCGATGCGCGAAGACGGACCCCAACGCGGCCCCGGCCAAGGTCACCGCGACCTCACCAAGGGTCCGATTCTCTCGACTCTGCTCGTCTTCTCTGCGCCCACACTTGCCTCGAACATCCTTCAGGCGCTCAACGGTTCGGTCAATTCGGTCTGGGTCGGCCGCCTGCTCGGCGATTCCGCGCTCGCCGCCACGGCCAACGCCAATGTCGTTATGTTCCTCGTTTTTGCTGCGGTGTTCGGCTTCGGCATGGCCGCCACGGTCAAGGTCGGACAGGCCTTCGGTGCCGGGCAGGTCGATGCCGCGCGCCGCACGTTCGGCACTGCGATCGGCCTTTGCCTTGGCCTGAGCCTCGTTCTCGCCCCGCTGGGCTGGGTGCTGACCCCGGCGCTGCTCCACGCGATGCGCACGCCGCCCGAAATCTTCGACTACGCGCTCACCTACTTGCGGCTGATCTTCGTCGCGATGCCTGCCTCCACCATCACCGTGATCGTCGGCATGGGTCTGCGCGGTGCGGGCGATGCGCAGACCTCGCTACGTTTCATGATCGTCTCGGTCGTGCTCGATATCGCGCTCAACCCGCTGCTGATCGCGGGGTTTGGCCCCGTCCCCCCACTCGGCATCGCTGGCTCCGCGCTCGCCACGGCCATCGCGTCCTACGCCGCCGCGCTCGGCCTCATCGTCTTCGTCTATGCGCGCAATCTGCCGCTGCGCCTGCGGGGACGGGAACTCGCCTACCTCATCCCTCACCCGGCGGAGCTGCGCTACATCCTCGTCAAGGGCCTGCCGATGGGCGCACAGATGCTCATGATCTCGGCTGCAGGAATCATCATGATCGGCCTCGTCAACCACGAAGGCGCGGTGATCAGCGCAGCCTACGGCGCCTCGCTCCAGGTCTGGACCTATCTCCAGATGCCCGCGATGGCGATTTCCGCCGCGCTCAGCGCCATGGCCGCACAGACCATCGGCGCCGGGCTCGGCAGCCGCCTTGGCAAGATCACCCGCGCCGGCCTCATCCTCAACATCTCGATCACCGGCACGCTCACCCTGCTCCTGCTCGGCTTCGATCGCCCGGTGCTGTCGCTGTTCCTCGGCCCCGCCAGCCCTGCGGTTGACGCTGCCCGCCACATCCAGTTCCTCGCAAGCTGGAGCTACGTGCTGTTCGGCATGACGATCGTCCTGTTCGGCACGATGCGCGCCGGCGGCGTGGTGATCGCTCCGATCATCGTGCTCGCGATCGCGATGTACCCGGTGCGCATCGGCTTTTACTTCGCTGCCTATCCGGCACTGGGCCCCGATGCGCTCTGGCTCTCCTTCCCGGTCGGCTCGGCCGCAGCGACAATCATGGCCACCATCGCCTACCGCCGCCCCGGCTGGCGCCAGAAGGCCCGCGCGGTCGATCAGGACGAATGCGCCGAGGAATCACAGGCGGACGGCGATTGCTCGGGCCGGATGGCACCGGCGCTCTAGTCGCTTCCATTACGCCAGCGCCAGCCGCCCTTCGTCCGCGTTGCGCAGACCCAAAGCAGGGCCGCGGTGGCCACCATGATCAGGCAGAAGCCGATGAACGGTGCCAGCAGCGGCGGCAGCACGATCACGCCGACCAGATAGGAGATGAAAACCGTCCAGCCTTCCCACGAAATCGGCAATCCCGATCCATAGCCATAGCGCTTGGGCGCGAACCACGGTTTGCGGGCCTGTGCCATTTGTGTCGATCTCCTTACGCTGCGGCTCCATTTACCAGCATTCAGGTGCTGCGACGAGAGACTGCTGCTCCACAAATGGGGAACTGGCGGCAGCGCAGCCGATGGCGGAGGGGTATCGGCTGCCGCAAAACAACTTTCCTACACACCGCCAATGCGCGCATGATCGCCGCGCTCTTTGAACCGTGGTTCCATCAAAGGTCGCATCCGGCCTGCCCCTCCCAAGCCCGGGAGGCAGGCGCGGTGTGTCCGTCCAGTCCATAACAGACACGCACGTCAGTTATTCCGGCGGCGTGTTCGACGCGATTCTGGCAAATATGTCGTGAAATCAGTGCGGTGCGGACTGAACTTCCCGGCCCGGCCCATTTACTCTGGACAGTGTCAACCGTGTCAACCTCGGCGGATCAAAGCTGCCGTCCCGCCCCCACTCCTCGTCATTGCGAGAAGCGCAGCGACGAAGCAATCCAGAGCGGCTGCGCACACCCGCTCCGGATTGCTTCATTACGTCCACAATGACGAAGGGTAAGAGAAAGTCGACTTACCGCGATTGCGCGCGCCAGCGCTGCACGGTCCGTTCGACCGCCATTTCCTCGCCGCCCGTCTTGCCCCACAGCTCGGAGAACGAGGGGTCGGCCGAGGCCGGGCGCAGGTCATTGTGCAGCTCGTCGAACGACACACGGATCGGGATCGAAACGCCTTCGCCGCAGATGATGCATTCGCGGTTGCGCAGCGCCGGGATCGAATCGAGGAAGCCGCGCGCGCCTTCGGGCATCGCCGCCTTCACGAACGCCTGGTCGCGCTCGTTGTTGAGGCGCATCGCGATGATCGTGCCGCACTGGCTCAGCACGCCTTCGGCAAGGTCGGAAGGACGCTGCGTGATGAGGCCCAGCGAAACGCCGTACTTGCGCCCTTCCTTGGCGATGCGGGAAAGGATGCGGCCGACCGAGGAACCGTTGGAGTTCTTCTCCGCCGGCACGTAGCGGTGCGCTTCCTCGCAGACCAGCAGGATGGGGCGGGTTTCCTCGTCGCGCGACCAGATCGCGTAGTCGAACACGAGGCGCGAGAGCACCGCGACCACGGTGGAGGTGATCTCCGACGGCACGCCCGAGACGTCGATGATCGAGATGGGCTTGCCGTGCGAGGGCAGGCGGAATACGCGGCCGATGAATTCAGCCATCGTGTCGCCAACCAGCATGCCGGAGAACATGAACTGATAGCGCGGATCGCCGCGCAGTTCCTCGATCTTGGTCTTGATCCGCTGATAGGGAACCGAGGTGTGGCCCTTGTCGAGCTTGCCCATCTCGTTGTTGAGAATGTTGAGCAGGTCCGAAAGCAGGTACGGGATCGGCGAATCGACGGTGATCTTGCCGATCTGCTCGGCGAGCCGGTTGCGGTGCCGCGCCTGCAGCAGGCACTTGGCGAGGATGTCCGAATCGATCTGCCGGTCGGTACCCATCGAGGTGAGGAACACTTCGCAGTGCTCCTCGAAGTTCATCAGCCAGTACGGCATGTTGAGATTGGTGACGTCGAGCAGCTGGCCGTGATTGCGGAAGGCCTGCATGTATTCGCCATGCGGGTCGATCATCACGATATGACCCTCGGGCGCCAGCTCGCAGATGCGGTGGAGGATGAGCGCGGCGCTGGTCGATTTGCCGGTACCGGTCGAACCCAGCAGCGCGAAGTGCTTGCCCAGCAGCGCGTCGACATAGAGCCCGGCGCGGATATCACGGGTCGGAAACACGGTGCCGATGGTCACGTTGGTGCGCCCGTCGCTGGCGTAGATCTGGCGAAGGTCGGTGCTGGTGGCGGGATAGATCGGCGAGCCGGGGACCGGATAGCGCGTCACACCGCGGCGGAAACCGTAGATCTTGCCGGTCAGGCGTTCCTCGTCGCCTTCGCCGAGGAAGTCGACAGCTGCGATGATCACGCCGTCATGCCCGGCGGTCATGTCCTGCCGCTGCGTGCGCACGCTGGCGAGCAGCCAGCCGGTACCGACGCGGATCTTGAGCTGGCTGCCGACTTGGCCGGCCAGCGAGATCGACGGATCGCCGTCCGCCATGCATTCCTCGAGGCGTGTGAGATCGAGCGCGATCGAGCTGCCTGCACCCGACACATCGAGCACATAGCCGATGGGGCGGCGGGCATTGTCCGCTGCGGTGCGCGGCGCACCGCGCGCGTCATTGCTGACTGCCGGACGCGCACCATTGGCCGCAAGGTCGGCGGGACTGGCCCTGCCGGCGCTTTCCAGGCCGTTGATGCTCATATCGCTCATTGCCACCTGTTCCCCGCCTTGAACGGCATCGTGGGGAACAGACCTAACCTTTGACAGTTAAAAACTGGCTAAACATCCAGAGCAGCCCAAGTTCTGCCCCTCAACCGTGCGGACCGGCTAGACGAGCGCGAAAAGTCGGCCCGCAATCCAGCCCATCGAGATCGAGACGATCACCGCAAACAGGCCATAGAAGAACCCGTTGACTTGCGCATTGTAAGCCACCAGCCGTTCAAAACCTTCCTTGCGAACGGTGACGCGCGAGATCGCCGAGGCGACAACCCGCCCCTCGCGCACCGCAAAGGTTTCGGCGGTATAGTTCCCGGTCTGCACGTTCGAGGGAAGCGAAATGCGCGCTTGATAGAGCACTTGCCCACTGATCTTCACCGCCTTCTCGTCTTCCTGATAGAGCTTCTGCCGCCGCATCAGATCGACAAGACCATCCGAAAAGCGCTTCTGCTCCACCGGATCGATCACTCCGACCGGCGAAAGCTGCAGCCACTTGAGGCCCATTTCGTAGATCGCCGCCGTCTTGCCATCGACCAGCGAGGCGACCGGACGCGAGGAGGCGAGCGCATAGAAGCTGGGGGCAGAGCGGAACTCGGTGCTGTCGGCATTGACCCAGATGCCCGCCACCTTGCGCTTCTCGCGCACCACGATCGACCGCGCCGGGCCTTCCAGCAGGACGACGATATCGTAGTCCCCCGCCGCGCGTGCGCCTTCGGGTGTCAGGATGGCGCCGAACAGCAGCAGGTCCGCGCCGGTGAAACCCTGCCGCACCTGGATCTCGTGCTGCGAAATCTCGGGCACAAGGATCGGCCCACGCGCGCCGGCACACAGGAACAGCGCAAGCAGCAAGCCTGCTAGCCGCAGCATCATTGCGTCACCACGGTGTAGATCTCGTCCGGGCGATAGCCGAGCCCGAGCGCCATGCGGATCGCCACGCCGAGCACGATAATGGCCAGGATCAGCCGCAACTGCTCGGGCTTCGCCTTCTGTGCGAACTGCGCGCCCAGCTGCGCACCCGTCACCGATCCGATCAGCAGCAGCACCGCCAGCACGATGTCGACCGCACGCGTGGTCAGCGCATGCATCATCGTCGTCGCCATCGTCACGAACAGGATCTGGAACAGCGAGGTGCCCACCACCACCGTCACCCCCATGCCGAGGATGTAGAGCATCGCGGGGACAAGGATGAACCCGCCGCCGATCCCCATCAGCATGGTCAGGATGCCGGTAAAGATGCCCAGCAGCAGCGGCGCCAGCGGCGAGATGTAGAGCCCCGAACGGTAGAACCGCCAGCGCAGCGGCAAGCTGGCGACGAGCGGATGGTGGCGGCGTTTGCGCGGCGGCTGGGGCTTGCCGCTGCGTTCTGCCCTGAGCGCGCCGAGGCTTTCGTGCGCCATCAGTCCGCCGATCCCGCCCAGCATCAGCACGTAGAGGATGTTGATCACGGTATCGATCTGGCCAAGCGCCTGGAGCAGCCGAAAGAGCAGCGCGCCGAGTCCGGTGCCGATCACCCCGCCTGCCACCAGCACCCCGCCCATCTGATAGTCGATCCCGCCGCGCCGGGCATGCGCGAAGGCGCCCGAAACGCTGGCACCGGTCACCTGGCTGGCCGCAGAAGCTGCCGCAACCGTGGGGGGAACGCCGTAGAAGATAAGCAGCGGAGTCGTCAGAAACCCGCCGCCCACGCCGAACATGCCCGAAAGCAGCCCCGTCAGTGCTCCCAGCATGACGATGACAAGGCCATTGACCGAAAGATTCGCGATGGGGAGGTAGACATCCATCCTGCAGCGCAGGCTAGCCGCTCCGCCGCCGCTTGGGAACGCTTGGACGCCGGTTTTTGCCCATCAGAATCCCGCCGCCACGGTCAATGCCGGCCCGGATCCAGGCTCGGCCCGCCCGGCGACACGGAAGCGCCAGTCGACACCGACACGCACCCCGATCCGCCGCGAGGGCGGGCCGAGCATGGTTCGCAGCTCCACCCGCGGACCTACATCGAGCCGCGTTGCCCCGCGCTGACCGCCACTCCATACGCCGCCGCCCGCACTGAGCTGCAAGCCCGGCAACGGATGCACCACCCGGTGTTGCAGGGTCGCGGCCAGATCAAAGAAGGCCGTCGCATCGCGCCCGCCCGCCCAGCCACCCTGGGCATAGGCCTCGGCCTCGGTTCCCAGCGGCAGGCGCAGCGGCGGCAATTCGGTGATCGCCAAGACCACCGGACGGGTGCGAAGCTGGCCGGGCTGATCCAGCAGCCGCGCTTCGCCGAGCACCGCGAGCGGCAGACCCTTCACCGGCCGCACCATCAGGCCCAGCGCGGCTTCGCTTTGCCGCACCCTGCCCCCCAGCGCGCCCGAGACCCGCACATAGGCCTGCGGTCGCAGCGCGCTGGCTGGCGCGAACGCGTAGCGCAGCACCGCACCTGCCTGACTGCCGCCATAAGCTGCAGTCCCCGCTGCAAGTGCGGGCAGTTCACTGCCGCCGCGCAGCAGCAGCCAGCCGTCTGCCGACCAGTGCGACCGGTGTGGGGGCGCCAGACGGTGCGGTTCCGGCTCGGCCGCAGGTCCGCCGCCTGCGCGGAACGCGGGCGCGAGATAGGTCAAGCGTGACCTGCCGGTCGATGGACTGCCGAACGATGGATCGGCAGGCTGTGGCAGTGTGTAGGCCGCAGCCAGTTCTTCCGGCGGCATCATCGCCGCATCGGGACCACTGCTCGAAACGAGGAGGGCTCCCCCGCTCCCGGTCGCTGCGAACCCATGTGCAAGTCGGGTCGCTACAGGTCGGCGGGCAGCGGAGCCGCCATTTCTGCCCCGCACATAGGGCACGGCCAGCGTAGCAATCCGGGCGCTTTGCCGGCCGGGAGCCGGCGGCACGATCGGTCGTCTGGCTGAATGATTTCCCGGCAACGGGCGCGCGTGCTGCGCCACGGAACTGCCACCCGGCACCGGATCGCCACCAAGTGCAATGAACGAAACGCGCACCGCGATCCAAAGGCCAATGACCATCGCGAGGGCGATCACCGGCTGGCCACGGGCAACCTTCTTACCGCGCTCCGGCGTTGCAGGGCGCGGTGTCATCCCGTCCCCTGGTCAGCGCCCGGAGCGGAACGGAGAGGCGAAAGATGGGGCAGGCGAGGAGGCGGGCAAGGCCGCCAGTGCCGGATGTTTGACGTGCACGGTGTGATCCCACTTCACCCGCCCGCTGTGGAGCGACGCAAGGTATGCCACCAAAGCGCGGCGCCCGGCCATGATGGCGATGACGTTGGCCAGCGGCATGCGCAGCACGGCCATGATCCCCTCGGCCAACGAGTATTCATGCGTCGTGAACACTGCGCGCAGCAGGCAGCGCCAGGCCAGACCGGCAAAGTTGGCCACCAGCAGCAGCTTGAGCAGCGGATCGATCGGCTGCGGGTGATAGACGCCGAAATGCGCGGCGATCAGCAGCACCGGCGAGATGATCAGCAGCATGTAGGCCGCCGCCAGCACGATGGCCGTCAGCGGCGCACGGCGATCGCGCAGCCGCATCCACAGCTCGAGGGGGTGCGCTTCCCAGCCCAGCCGGTCCCAGCCCTGGAACGCGATCCCGTGCATCCACCGCGTTTTCTGGCGGACCGACGAACCGAGGCCCGCCGGAAAGAACTCCCGCGTCGCGACGAGCTGCCCCTCGGCATCGCGCATGCGCAGGAACTTCGCAGCGCCGCCGATCTGGCCAACCAGCAGGCCGCATTCATAGTCTTCGGTCAGGCATTCGGCAGCGAAGGGCTCCGCCGTGCCGCGCCGCGCCGCGATCGCTTCGACCGATGCGCGGCTGAACGCGCAGCCGACCCCGGCGGACGGCAGGCCAACCCCCAGCCAGTCGCGCACCACCATCGCCTTGCCATGCGATTCGGCAAATTCGTCGCAGTAGTGCCCGGCAATCCAGCGCGATCCCGCCTGAGGTTCGGGCCGCACCGGCAACTGCACAAAGTCGGCATCGTCAAGCCCGCGGTCGAGCGCCGCGAGCGCGGACGGGTGCACCATGTCCTCGGCATCGTGCAGGATCACGCTCCGCGCCCGGAAACCGCCTCGCTTCTCATCCTCGATCAGCGCGGCATAGAGCCGGTTGAGGCAATCGGCCTTCGTCGTCGGCCCGGCGCAATCATGCACCACGATCCGCAGCCGCGGATCGCCCGCCGCCGCCACCATGGCGGCCAGCGTGGCGGGATCGTTGCGATAGCACCCGGCGTAGACGCGCAACTGGGCATGAGGCCAGACCTTCAGCGTATGGCGCAGCATAGCGCCGACCACGGTTGCTTCCTGCCACGCCGGAACCAGCACCACCGCAACCCCGCGCAGCGGCGCATCGCTATCCGCGGGCGCCTTGCCGGTGCGCACGCGCCCCGTCATGCGCAGCCAGAGCCAGAGGAGGTCAACGCCAAGTTCATCAAGGGAACCCACCGCGAACCAGATCGCAGCGAAAAGAAGGAGTTCATGCTCGACACGACCGAGCCACTCGAATGCCGTGTAAAACGGCGCCATGACCTTGCCCTCGCGCCAAAAGAGGCACTATTCCCCCTTCTTTAAATTACGCTCGAACACCTATAGTTGCAACGTTACCAGGCCGAAGGATTGGTTCGAGAATGGCGAGAAACAGTGGTTCCGGCGGCCTGCGCAGCAAGATCGCGGCGAGCGAGGCGGCACCCGGCCTCGTGCTCATGGCCTGTGCCGGCGTGGCGCTCGCACTCGCCAATTCGTCGCTCGCGCATGCCTGGCACGAGCTCTTCCTGCACGCCCTGCCGTGGAGTCCGGTGGCGAAGCTCGAGAGCCTTCATGCATGGATCAACGATGGCTTGATGGCCGTGTTTTTCTTCGTCGTTGGCCTTGAAATAAAGCGAGAATTCGTGATGGGCGCGCTGGCTGACAGCGCCCGCCGCCGCCTCCCGGTGATTGCCGCAATGGCGGGTATGGCAGCGCCCGCGCTGGTCTACATCGCAGTGACAGGCAGCCATCCGGAACTGCGCGGCGGATGGGCCATCCCGGCTGCGACCGACATCGCTTTCGCACTCGGCGTACTCGCCTTGCTGGGCAGCCGCGTGCCACGATCGGTGCGGCTGTTCCTGCTCACAGTTGCGGTCGTCGATGACATCGGCGCAATTGCTGTCATCGCTGTTTTCTACACGACATCCCTGCATTTGATCTGGCTGGTACTGGCACTCGTCCTGTTCGCGGCCATGGTTGCTCTGAACCGATTCGGTGTACGCGCGCTTGTGTCCTATCTGGTTCTTGCCGCAGCGCTGTGGTTCGCGGTGCTTCACTCGGGCATCCACGCCACCGTCGCCGGCGTCCTCGCCGCGTTCACCATCCCGGTCGCGCTCGATCGCCATGGGGACAGTCCCCTGCTGCGGCTCGAACACGCGCTCGTCGGGGTGAGCGGCTTCCTGATCGTGCCCTTGTTCGGTCTAGCCAACGCGGGCGTGGCGCTGGGGGCAGGCGATCCGCTGGCGCCGCTCCCCCTCGGCATCGCGCTGGGCCTGATCCTCGGCAAGCAGGCGGGCGTCATGCTGGCGGTGCTCGGCTGCGAACGGCTCGGCATCGCTGCCCGGCCGGCGGGTGCGGGCCTGCTCCACCTGTGGGGCATGGCGCTGCTATGCGGCATCGGTTTCACCATGAGCCTGTTCATCGGCGGGCTCGCCTTCACCGCCGCACCGCAGCTGGTCGAGGATGCCAAGCTCGGCGTGCTGGGCGGCTCGCTGATCTCTGCGCTTGCCGGCGCGGCGGTGCTGCGCATGGCCCCGCGCGCCAATGCGGACTGATCGACAACAGCGATCACCCAAACCCGAAACTTGCGTGAAACTTCCGCGCGCAACGGGTGTAGAACCATCCGCAAGCCAACACCTCTTTTGGAAGGACGCAGCCCATGCCCGGTGACAATGCCGCCAAGGCCCTCATCGATACGCTCAACGGCCTCCTCGCCGATTACTTTGCGCTCTATCTCAAGACCAAGAACTACCACTGGCACGTGAAGGGCCCGCAGTTCCACGATCTGCACCTGCTGTTCGATAGGCAAGCAACCGAACTCTTCGCGCTGACCGACGTGATCGCCGAACGCGTGCGCAAGAACGGCGGCAATACGCTAACCTCGATCGGCGCCATTGCCGGCCGCACCGCGATTGCCGACGACGACCGCAGCGGTGTCGATGCCATGGCGATGGTCGCCGCGCTGCGCGATGACAACGCCGCGCTGGTGAAGCGCATCCGCGCCGCCAAGGCCGCCGCGACCGAAGCGGGCGACAACGCCACCGAAGGCATGGCCGACGACTGGACCGACCAGGCCGAGCAGCGGGTTTGGTTCCTGAGCTCGATCCTCGGCTAGTCGGTGCTTTCACGGCTGCCGCCTCCGCTCCACCGCGCGCTGCTGCGCATCGGCCAACCGATCCGCTTGCGCATATGGGGCCTGATGCGGCGCGAAATGCGTGGTTGCGGCGTGCTGGCCTTCGATCACGCCGGGCGCCTGCTGCTCGTCCGCCACAGCTATCATGAACGAGACCGCTGGCTCTTGCCGGGCGGCGGTCTCGCCCGCGGCGAAGACCCGGCCAGCGCCGCCGCACGTGAACTGCTCGAAGAAGCGGGCTGCCAGTTGGTTGACGCTGCATGGGTCGGCACTGATCTGCGCCGCATGCCCGGCGGCTGGATCAACCGGATCGAACTCGTCTCCGGCACCAGCGAGGGCACACCCCACGCTGACGGGCGCGAGATTGCCGAAGCCGCGTTCTTCGCGCTCGATGCCCTGCCGGCCAGCACCGGCAAGGTCGTCCACACCGCGCTTGCGATCCGCGACCAGTGGCTGGCCTCAGAACGGTAGACTGCCCTGCTCGGCCGCATCGGTGCCCGCCGGTGCAGGCCCGCTGCCCTCTTCCTCCAACGCCGAGAGCGTCAACCCCATCAGCCGCACCGGCTGCGGCAAGGGCAGCACGCTGTCGAGCAGCGCCCGCGCTGCCTCGGCAAACTGCGCTTCATCCGCCACCGGCGCGGGGAGCGATTTCGCCCGCGTGATCGTGCGAAAGCCGGTGTCCTTGAGCTTGAGCGTCACCGTCCGCCCGCGCGCGCCGCTGCGTTCGATCCGCTCCCACACCAGCGTGATGATCCGCTCGAGCACCTCGCGCAGCGCGGGGCCGCTGCCGATGTCGCGCTCGAACGTGCGCTCGCCACCGACCGACTTGCGCGGCCGGTCCGCCCGCACCCGCCTGAGGTCGATCCCCCGCGCTGCACGGTAGAGGTAATCGGCCTGCGAACCAAAATGCTGGCGCAGGAAGGCAAGGTCGCGCATCGCGAGGTCCGCACCTGTCTCGATGCCAAGCGCCGCCATCTTCTCCGCCCCGCGCGGACCGACGCCGTGGAAGCGCTTCACCGGCAGCTTGGCGACAAACGCCGCCCCCTCGCCCGGTCGGATCACGCACATCCCGTCGGGCTTGTTCTGGTCGCTGGCGATCTTGGCGAGGAACTTGTTGTAGGAGACACCCGCGCTCGCGGTCAGCCCCGTCTCTGCCTTGATCCGAGCCCGGATCAGCTCGGCAATCCGCGTCGCCGAACCGATGCCGCGCAAGTCATCGGTCACATCGAGATAGGCCTCGTCGAGCGAAAGCGGCTCGACATGCGGGGTAAAGTGCAGGAAAACGGAGCGGATCTGTTGCGAAACCGCCTTGTAGACATCGAACCGCGGCTTGCAGAAAATCAACTCCGGGCAGAGCCGCGCCGCACGGACCGAGGGCATGGCGGAGCGCACCCCGAACACGCGCGCTTCATAGCTTGCCGCCGCCACCACGCCCCGCGCCGATGAGCCGCCCACCGCCACCGGCTTGCCGCGCAATTCGGGATTGTCGCGCTGCTCGACGCTCGCAAAGAAGGCGTCCATGTCGATATGGATCACCTTGCGCAGACCGCTTGCGGTCTCCTCGTCATCCGGATCATGGGGCGGTTGCACGGACATCGCGCGCACCCTACCCCTTTTCGCAGTGCAGCATAAAGCGCTGGGAACAAGTGTCCGACCTGCCTATAGGCTGATGTCATGACGTCCGTCCCTTCCGCCTCAACCAGCCGACCCGGCGCGTCCCGCATGGGCCCGCGTGAATTCGTGGTGCTGATGGCGATGTCGATGGCGCTGCAGGCGCTGGCGATCGATGCCATGCTTCCCGCGCTCGCCGGAATTGCGCAGGATCTCGCGGTGACCGACCCCAACCGGCGCCAGCTGATTGTCGGCATTTTCCTGATCGGCGGCGGGATCGGTGCGCTCATTCCCGGCTCGCTGGCAGACCGCTACGGGCGCCGTCCGGTGCTGCTCGTCGGGCTCGCCATCTATGTCGTGCTCTCGCTTGGCTGCGCGCTGGTTAACGATTTCACCACGCTGCTCGTGCTGCGCGCCGCCCAGGCGATCGGCAGCGCGGGCCTCTCGGTGCTGCCTTCCGCGATCATCAGAGACCGCCACGGCGGCGATGCAATGGCGCGGCAGATGTCGACGATTACCGTCATCTTCATGCTTGTCCCGATGGTCGCGCCCAGCATTGGCCTGCTTGTGCTGCTCGTCGCGAGCTGGCGCTGGATCTTCGCGCTGCTCGCCGTGCTCTCGGTGATCCTTGGCTTCTGGGTCTGGTTCCGCCTCGAGGAAACGCTCGATCCCGCCAACCGCCAGCCGATCCGCCCGATGACGATCGCCACCAACATGGTCACCGCCGCGTCGAACCGCAGCTCGTTCGGCTATGTCATCGGCGGCGGCCTCATTCTTGGTGCACTGTTCGGCTATGTGAACTGCGCGCAGCAACTGGTGGGCGAGCACTTCGGCGCGGGCACGTGGTTCCCGCTCATCTTCGGCGCGACGGCGCTGTGCATGGCCTTCGCCAGCTTCTTCAACTCGCGCATCGTCGAACGCTTTGGCGCGCGCCGGGTGAGCCACGCCGCAGTGCTCATGTCCCTGACCTTAAGTGCGCTTCAGGTTTGGAATGCGTCCCGTCCGGGTGAGACTTTGCTCGAGTTCATGCCGGTCATCGCGCTCAACATCTGCATGGTGGGCTTCATCGGCGCGAACTTCAGCTCCATTGCACTGCAGCCCTTTGCGCACATGGCCGGCGCGGCAAGTTCGGTACAGGCGTTCCTGCGCATGATCATCGGCTCCGGCCTCGGCATGGTGATCGGCCTGGCCTATGATGGCACCGCGCTGCCGCTCGCGCTCGCGTTTCTCGCGTGCGGGCTGAGCGCGCTGGTGCTGGTGCTATGGAGCGAGCATGGCCGCCTGTTCCGCCGGATCAATCCGCGCGGAACCCTTCGCGAAGTGCCGCTACCGGATACCCACTGCTGAGGCCGGGCCGAGGAGACCGGCATAGAGCCGAAGTGCCTGTACCGCAGGCTCGGGCCGGGCAAAATGATACCCCTGCATCAGGTGAATGCCGAGCGCGCGGGCGGCATCCGCCTGCGCTTCGCTTTCCACGCCCTCGATCGAGCAGCCAATTCCCAGCTGCCACGCCAGCGCGACGATCATGCCCGTCACCGCCCGCGCCCCGGGATCGCTGGAAAGCGCGCCGACCAGTGCCCGGTCGAGCTTGATCCGGTCGAGCGGCAGGTCGCGCAGCTGCGACAGGCTTGACCAGCCCGCGCCGAAATCATCGAGCGCGATGCGGAAACCCCTGTCACGGAAAGCCGCCAGCTGCGCCGCCGCGCGCCGCGGATCGATCTGCAGCGCGCGCTCGGTAACCTCCAGCATGACGGAAGCCGGGCTCGCCCCGGCATCCTCCACGATCGCGGCAATCGTCTCGGCCATCCCCTCGCGCACCACATCGCGCGCGGCGAGGTTGATCGAGACTTCGAGGCCGGTCTCCCAAGGTCGGCATTCCGCCAAGGTCCGCGCCAGCACGAGCCGGGTGAGCTCGCCGGTCCGTCCGGTCGCATCGGCGATCGCCAGAAACTCGCCCGGCGTCTGCCATTCGATTCCATCCGGCGACCAGCGCGCCAGCGCTTCCATGCCAACCACGCGGCCGTCGCGGCAATCGAAGATCGGCTGGTAGAGCAGCCGCAGCCGGTCCTCGAGCGGGCAGTCATTGAACTGGCGCATCACCGCGATCCGGCGCTGCAGCGCGACTTCATCATGCGGGCCGAACTTGGCAATGGCGCCGTCGCCCAATTCCTTGGCCTTGTAGAGCGCCGCGTCGGCCCGTTCGAGGCAGTGGGAAACGGTATCGCCATCAGCGCGGTAGAGGCCGATCGAACCGAACAGCCGCAAGGTCGCGCCGTTGAACGGGATCGGCTGGCGAATGGCGAGCGAGAGCACGCGAGCCGCCGCGACCACCGCTTCGGCATCGAAGGCCCCGTCGAACAGGATCGCAAACTCATCGCCGCCAAGCCGGCCATGCGCGGTCACGCCCTCGATCAGCCCGATGCGCTGGTTGACCGTCCGCAGCACGTGATCGCCCGCCGCATGGCCATAGGTATCGTTGACGTGCTTGAAACCGTCGAGATCGAACAGCGCGAGCCAGGGCCGCACCACATCGTGCGGCGCGGCGAGGTGCTCTTCAAGGCTGTCGAGAATGGCCCGGCGGTTGCGCCCTCCGGTGAGGTGGTCGACAGTCGCCTGCCGGTAGTGCGCGCTGGCAAGCTCCGCCGTCTGGCGTTCGCGCCGCACCAGCAACTGGCGAGACAGTTCCAGCCGCACGAAATCGCGGTGCTGGATCTGCGTCATCGCCAGCAGGATCACGGTGATGAACACCTGTGCGAGCGCGATCGGCACCGCATCGGGATGCCCGCTCGCCAGCAAGAACAGGCTCCATGGCAGGGTGAAGGCGGTCCCCAGCCGCAGCGCGGTCTGCGGAGAATTGGCCATGCCGAGCACCGCCGAGAACATCGTCACCGCGATGACGAAATGCAGCAATTCGCGCTGGCCGGGATCGCCATAGGGATAGAGCCCGAGTGACCAGGCGACGAACAGCAGCGCCGCCCAGCCACCCAGCCGCTGCATCCCGTCGAGATCGCTGCGCAGCCCCTCGACCGGCCGTCCGGCGACTTTGTCCGGCATCCAGTGCCACGCGCGCTGCACTGCGACGAGGCTCAGGACCGGGCCCATCAGCACCAGCAATCGGGGCGCAGTGCCATAGAAGCAGCTTGCCACCAGCAGCGTGTTGAACACCACGACAAGGTAAAGCAGCGGGGCGCGATGCGAGACGCTGAGCGCGTAGGCTTCGGTGAAGGCATCGCCCGGACGCTGCTGCCAATGGCGCCCGTAGCACCGCAAGCTGCGGACAAATCCGCGCAGCCAGCGCCGAGCGCGCCCATGCACACCGGATCTAGGTTCGCTACTCACCATCGCGGCGGTTTACGGCGCGGAGAGTTAACGCCTTCTCAAGGTCGGGGACGAATTATCGGCGCAATTGGAGAACTTTAATACCCGGAGCGGATAGAAACTGCCGCGATACGAACTTACCCCGCAGTGCCCGTCAGCGCGGCCACCAGCGCCTTGACCTTCTTCTGGCGCCACTGTGGGAGCGGGGCGACGAGCCAGTAGGAGCGTCGGCAACGAACCGGCTGCCCGAGCGGGACGACCTTGCCCGCTGCGATCGCGCTTTCCGCCAGCATGAGCGGCACGCGCGCCTTGCCGAGTCCTGCGGCCGCCGCACTGATCGCCGTGCCGCCATCGCCCACCGAAAACTGCGTCTCGCGCGCCTCGCCCTCCGGAGCAGGGTCACCGGGCCAGGCGATCCAAGGCGCGTCTTGACCAGCACCCGGTGCCGCGACGATCTGCATCAACGGCTCGCCCAGCGCGATGCCTTCGAGATCGCCGGGCCCTTCCGCCCAACGCACCGCCAGATTGAGATTGGCCTCGGTAAAGTCGAGATCGCCGTCGCTGCCGACCAGCGCGAACCGCAGGCCCGGATTGGCGAGGCGGAACGCGGCGAGGCGCGGAGAGAGCCATGCAGCAAAGAAATCGCGCGGGCACGCCACGGTATAGACATGGCTCGATTGCCCGGCCTGCATCGCCTGCACGCCTTCCTCGAAGCGCAGGAAGCCCTCGCGGATAGCATCGAGCCCGGAGATCGCTTCGTCCGTCAGCACCAAGCCCTTGGTGGTGCGGCGGAACAGCACCACGCCGAGCAGGTCTTCGAGGGCTCGAATCTGCTGGCCGACCGCCGCGGGAGTGACGGCCAGTTCATCCGCCGCGCGAGTGAACGACAGGTGCCGCGCCGCCGCATCGAGCACACGCAAGCCATTGAGCGGCAGATGGGTCCGCTTCATCCTGCCAGCTCAGTTCGCAGTTGCAGGCGCAGCGAGGGGGAAGAAGGGGATCGCCACGTCGACCAGCGAGCCATCGGCCCGCTCCATCGTGTAGTGGCCTTCCATGCTGCCATGCGGCGTGCCAAGCGGGCAGCCCGACACATAATCATGCGAGGCGCCCGGCGCGAGCAGCGGCTGTTCACCGACCACGCCGTCACCATCGACGAAGTTGATCATCCCCCGCCCGTCGGTGATGCGCCAGTGCCGCGTGAGCAGGCGAATCGATTGGTCGGAGCCGTTTTCGATCCGGATATGATAGACCCAGAACCATTTGCCGGCATCGATGCGCGACTGTTCGGGCAGGAAATTGACCGCGACACGCACGGTCACTCCCTCCGTCACGGCAGCATGCTGGAAGAGCTGTTTCATATGCGACAAGCTAACCCAAGTCGGCCCGGGTTCCAACGGGGGATTCATCCATTCGCCGCCTTGCCGCCACCTGTGGTAAACTGCACACGCAAGCCATGCTGATCCCCCCATGCTCATAAGGGCCCCCGCGATTGTCTGTGCCGTACGCGCCCATGGCGAGCATGGCGCGGTCGTGCGGCTGCTGACGGCGGACCACGGCCTTGTTGCCGGCTATGTCGCCGGTGCACGCGGTCGTACGCTGCGACCCGTGATCATACCGGGCAATCTCGTTGCCGCAGAGATCATCGCACGCGCCGCCAGCCAGCTGCCCTCGGCGAGGCTGGAGCTTGTCACCAGCCGCGGCCCCTGGTTGACCGAGCCGCTGGCAAGTGCCGGGATCGGCTGGGTCACCACGCTCACCGCGCGCGCGCTCCCCGAAGGCCAGCCTTTCCCGGCGATCCACGGCGCACTCGAAGCCGTGCTCGACGCGATCTGCCACGCGCCTTCCGCGCGCGGGTGGGCCCGCGCGGTCGCAGGGTATGAGGCGCTGCTGCTGCAGGAGATCGGCTATGGCCATGCCCAGCCGCCGCCGCCGGACGAGCCGTGGGAGCGCCTGCTCGCCCGCCTCGACCGGCAGGGCCTTGCGCTTGCCAAGCACCTGCTTGCCGATCCGCGCCGCGATGGTATGGCGGCGCGCGCCATCCTGATCGAGCGATTCAGGCGGATCGATGGCGGCGCGCACTGATATCCCAAGGATGACCTGATGAAGATTGCAGTTCTGCCGGGCGACGGCATCGGCCCCGAAGTCACGCACGAAGCGCTGCGTGTGCTCGATGCAATGGATCTCGGCATCGAACGCGAGGAGGCGCTCGTCGGCGGCGCAGCCTACCACGCCAAAGGCCATCCGCTGCCGCCCGAGACGCTGGCGCTGGCTGAAGCCTCGGACGGCGTCCTGTTCGGCGCGGTCGGCGATCCGGCCTGCGACGCGCTGGAGCGCCACTTGCGCCCCGAGCAGGCGATCCTCGGCCTGCGCAAGGCCTTGACCTTGTTTGCCAACTTGCGCCCCGCCAAGGTCTTTGCCGGGCTCGAGAGCCACTCGGCGCTGCGCCCTGAAGTTGCCGGCGTGATCGACCTCCTCATCGTGCGCGAACTCAATGGCGACGTCTATTTCGGCGAGAAGGGCTTCCGCACGACGGCGAGCGGCGAGCGGGAAGGCTGGGACATGATGTCCTACAACGAAAGCGAAGTGCGCCGCATCGCGCACGCCGGCTTCCGCGCCGCGCAGGGCCGAGGCAAGCGCCTTTGCTCGGTCGACAAGGCCAACGTGCTTGAGACCTCGCAGCTCTGGCGCGACGTGGTGATCGAAGTCGCCAAGGACTATCCGGACGTCGCGCTTGAACACATGTATGTCGACAATGCCGCGATGCAGCTGGTCAAGAGCCCCGGCCAGTTCGACGTGATGGTTACCGGCAACCTGTTCGGCGACATCCTCTCCGATCTCGCCTCGATGTGCGTCGGCTCGATCGGCATGCTCGCCTCGGCCTCGCTCGGCGAACGGCAGACCGCGCACGGCACCTTCGGCCTCTATGAACCGATCCACGGCTCCGCGCCGGACATCGCCGGCAAGGGTCTCGCCAATCCGATGGCGACAATCCTCTCGCTCGCGATGCTGCTGCGCCACTCGCTCGGCCTGGCCGATGCGGCAGACCGCGTCGAAGCCGCCGTCGCGCGCACGCTGGCGGATGGCATTCTTGGCCGCGATCTCGGCGGAACGGCGGGAACTACGGAAATTGGTGACGCGGTGCTCGCAAGGCTGTAAGCGCGCCCGTCATGCTGCAACTTGCCGTCATTCTGCCCACGTACAACGAACGCAAGAACATCGCGCCGATGGTCGAGCGCCTCGATGCGGCGCTCAAGGGCCTCGCGTGGGAGGCGATCTTCGTCGACGACAACAGCCCGGACGGCACCGCCGAGGAAGCGCGCCGCATTGGGCGCGATGATCCGCGCGTCCGCGTGATCGAGCGCATCGGCCGCCGCGGCCTCGCTTCCGCCGCGATCGAGGGCATGTGCGCCACCGCCGCGCCGGTCGTCGCGGTGATGGACGCCGACCACCAGCACGATCCCGCGCTCCTCCCCGGCATGTACGAAGCGGTGAGCGGCGGGGACTACGACGTCGCCTACGCCTCGCGCTTCGCCGAAGGCGCGAGCACCGAAGCCTGGGGCCGGCCCGACCGCGTCAAGGCATCCGGCCTTGCCAACCGCATCGCGCGCCGCGTCACCGGTGTGCAGCTCTCCGATCCGATGAGCGGCTTCTTCATGCTGCGCGCCGAAACCCTCCGCGCCGATGCGCACCGCCTTTCGGGCGTGGGCTTCAAGATCCTGCTCGACATCCTCGCCACGGTCGACGCGCCGCTGCGCGTCAAGGAATTCCCGATGAACTTCGCCGCCCGCGCCGAAGGCGAGAGCAAGCTCGACCGCACCGTGGTGTTCGAGTTCCTGATCGGCCTTTACGACAAGTGGCTTGGCCGCATCATCCCGACGCGGTTTGCCCTGTTCGGCACGATCGGCGGCCTCGGCGTGATCGTCCACATGGCCGTCCTCGCCTCTGTGCTCGGCGCGTTCGGGCAGAAGGTGCTGTACCACAACTGGTCGGACCAGATCGAATTCATCATCGCGCAGACCAGTGCCGCCGTGGTCGCGATGACGTTCAACTTCATGCTCAACAACGAGCTGACTTATGCCGACAAGCGCCTGCGCGGCTTCATGCCGCTGCTGCGCGGCTGGCTCAAATTTGCTGCCACCTGCTCGGTCGGCCTCCTCGCCAATGTCGGCGCCGCCGCCGCGCTGATGCGCATGGGCTTCCATGCCTATCCCGCCGCGATCATCGGCATTGTCGTCGGCTCGGTTTGGAACTTCGCGCTTTCAAGCAAGTTCGTCTGGGGCAAGTACTGAGCCTGAAGGTCCTCCCTGTTTTTGCCGTAGGCACAAACGGGGAGGTGGCCCGCCGCAGGCGGGTCGGAGGGGCAAATGCGGCAGGGAAGAACCCCTCCGTCAGCCCTACGGGCTGCCACCTCCCCATTTGCGCTTCGCGAAAATGGGGAGGGCCAAAGCCCTAACGCCAGCTATCGAGCCACGTGTAATCCCGATAGGAAAGCTTCCCCGGCAGCGCGCCTGCCGAGAGGATCGGGTAGAACCCGATAAACAGCATCCCCGACAGCACCACGACCAGCGCCCCCGGCCAGCGCCGCCTCTGCTCCCACCACTGCGCCAGCACCAGGGCCAGCGCCGCCATCAGGAACACGCTGGCGAGCGCATAGTGGTAGTAGAACTGCACCGGCTTGCCGTTGATCGCCCAGAAGATCAGGCTGGCGACATAGAGCACCACCACCGCCCCGCGCAGCCGGTCCCCCTTGCGCACGCCCGCCCACAGGCACAGCAGCAGCGCCGGGAGCCCGGCCAGCATCGTGAAGGGATTGCCCAGACACAGCACCCCGCGCTGCGCCCCGTCCCACGGGGAATAGAAGAACCAGATGGGTCGGATGTTGAACACCCACTGCCACCACCGGCTCTGGTAGAGATGCGGCTTCACCACGCTGTCCTGCAGCTTCAGCATGTAGCCCTGCCACGGGATCAGCCCTTGCAGGGTGAGCGGCTGCACCTTGTAGAAGAACGCGGGCGCAAAGGTTGCGAAATAGGCGATCAGCGGCACCATGCCGAGCCAGACCGCCGCTTCCAGCAGCGAGACGCCGGGGATCGGCCCCGCATCGCGCGCGATCAGGAACGCGCGCCGCCGCCCGGCGAGCGCCCACCAGCGGTCCCACGCGAACAGAAGCCCCGGCAGCGCAAGGATCGGCGCGCCATTCCACTTGCCGCCGAGCGAGAGGCCGAGAAACATACCGCAGAGCGCCAGATGCAGGCGGCTTCCCCTGCGCCACGCCAGTGCCGCCTGCCAGAACGCGAGCGCCATCATACTCGCCATCGCCATGTCGAGCATCGCGATCCGGCTCAGCACGAACCAGATGAAATTGGTCGCGAAGAGGAACCCGAACAGCAGCGTGGCAGGCCGCGACAAGCTCGCCCACCACAGCGCGCGCATCGCGGCAAACAGCCCGAGCGTGCCCAGCAGCGCATTGGGCAGGCGCCAGCCGAACGGCCCGTCACCCGCCACCAGCATGCCCAGCGCGATGAACTCCTTGCCCAGCAGCGGATGTTCGGGGTTCAACCGGCTCGAAAGCGCGATCAGGCGCCGCGCAGCCGGTAGGTAGTGCACCTCGTCGAACATGATCTTCGATGGCGTGCCCAGCCGGTGCAGCACCACCACCAGGAACGCCAGCGTGATCACCCAGCACCACACCAAGGGATCGCCGTCCGCGCGGCGCGGTGCAGTAAGCGGCGAAATGATGCGGGAAAGCAGCGTCATGGAAGGCGCGCGCATACCCCGTTCCGGGCCATTAGGGCAATGGCAGTGCTTGCACCGTTGCCCCCACAAAACTAAGGCCTTGGCCCATGAAACGCACCACCGGTCAGGACCGCTCGATCACCGCCAACTGGCGCCCCGCAACGCAGGCCGTGCGCGGCGGCACGTGGCGTTCGGAAATGGGCGAGACCTCGGAAGCCCTGTTCCTCACCTCCGGCTATTCCTACGACGATGCCGCCACCGTTGCCGCGCGCTTTGCCGGCGAGGACGACGGCATGACCTATTCGCGCCTGCAGAACCCCACGGTGCAGATGCTGGAAGAACGCATCGCCCTCCTCGAAGGCGCCGAGGCCTGCCGCGCGCAGGCGAGCGGCATGGCTGCGATGACCACCGCCCTGCTCTGCCAGCTGTCCGCCGGGGACCACATCGTCGCCGCCAAGGCCGCGTTCGGCTCGTGCCGCTGGCTGGTCGACAACCTGCTGCCGCGCTTCGGCATCGAAGGCACGACCATCGACGCGGGCAACAATGCCGCGTGGGAAGCCGCGATCCGGCCCAACACCAAGGTGTTCTTCTTCGAAAGCCCTGCGAACCCGACGATGGACCTCGTCGATCTCGAGTTCGTCTGCACCCTGGCGCGCAAACATGGCATCACTACCGTCGTCGACAACGCCTTTGCGACCAGTGCGCTCCAGCGCCCGCTCGATTTCGGCGCGGATGTCGTCGCCTATTCGGCCACCAAGATGATGGACGGGCAAGGCCGCGTGCTGGCGGGGGCGGTCGTGGGCTCCAAGGAATTCATCGACGGCAAACTCCTGCCCTTCCAGCGCAACACCGGGCCGAACATCGCGCCGTTCAACGCATGGGTCGTGCTCAAGGGCCTCGAAACGCTCGACCTGCGCATCCGCCGCCAGAGCGAGAACGCGCTGAAAGTCGCGCAGTTCATCGAAGGCCGCGTGCCGACGGTGCGCTATCCGTTCCTTCCCAGCCACCCGCAGTTCGCGTTGGCGCAGAAGCAGATGCTCGCCGGCGGCTCGATCATGAGCCTCGACGTTCCGGGCGGGCGGGCGCAGGCCCACGCCCTGCTCGATGCGCTGCGCCTCGTCGATATCTCGAACAACATCGGCGATTCGCGCTCGCTGATGTGCCACCCGGCCTCGACTACCCACCACGGCGTCGGCCCCGAAACCCGCGCCGACATGGGCGTGGGCGAAGGCATGCTGCGGCTCAACGTGGGGCTGGAAGATCCCGATGACGTGATCGAGGATCTGGATCAGGCGCTGAAAGCGGCGGGGCTTTAGGACTAAGCTCGAGAAAATCTCCCACCACCCGCTCATGCTGAGCTTGTCGAAGCATTATACGGGACGGTTGTGCCAACACCCTTCGACAAGCTCAGGGTGAGCGGACTGGGGTTAGGGACTTGCGGCAGGACTTTGAGTCAGCCGCCCAGCTTCGCCTCAAGCGCCTCAACCCGCGCCTTCAGCGCATCAGCTTCCTCACGCGCGGCGGTGGCCATGTCCTTCACCACCTCGAATTCCTCGCGGCTGACGAAATCCATGCCGCCGAAGGTCTCGCGCAGCTTCTCGCGCGCGGTCTCGCCCGCTTCGCGGCCCATGCCGGCCAGCGTGCCCGCAGCGCTGTTGAGCAGCTTAACGAAATCGGCGATCATCGGGTTTTCGGACTGCATGGCTCTGGCCTTCGCTTGCGTATTCACTGCGCCGCAGATGGCGCTTCAAGGCCGCCGACGCAAGGCGTGATCCGGGGCAAATCGCTATCCGCGGTTATCAGATCTGCACGCGAACCGCTGCACCAGAACCAGCCGCGCCGTCCGCCGCCGGATTCATCGCAAGGAACTGGTAATTGAGCACCGAGGCAAAGCAGATCCACGCAAGGTAGGGCAGCAGCAGCGCCCCCGCCGTCGGCCGCACGCGCCAGAAAAGCAGGATCATCGCCAGCGTCAGCACGATCATCACCCCGATGATCGCCAGCGCGGCGGTCATCTGGTGCATCGCGAAGAACACCGGACTCCACGCGAGGTTGAGCACCAGCTGCAGCGCGAAGACCGCCACCGCGATGCCGCGTCCCGACGCGCCGCGTGCCGAGGCAACCATCGCCAGCGCCACGCCGATCAGCACATAAAGCACCGACCACACGATCCCGAAGGTCGCCGGCGGCGGATAGAGCGACGGCTTGTCGAGCGCGGCAAACCAGGGATTCTGCGGCCCTGCGTCCGCGACGATGCTGGAAAGGAACCCGAGCCCGAGAACTGCCGGCACCGTGAACAACGACCAGCGCAGCAGGCTGGCGCGCAACTGGGCAGGAGAAGCGAGGTAACGCATGTGCTCGAAATGTCCCCCGGAGCGCTCCGGTAAAAAGCGATTCGTTGCCAATCTGGATGGCGATATTGGCCGGGTGGGGCCAACTAGGCAATCTCCGCAGGGTGCGCCTGCACCATCGCGGGACACGTGATGCTCTAGGCGCCGGAATGCAGCGCCGAAATCAGGAATTCCACGTTGCCTTCAGGTCCGGTGATCGGGCTCGTGGCGATGCCTTGAACCTGCCAGCCCTCGCCCTCCAACCAGTCCTGCACTTCGCGGCAGACGCGTTCGTGCAACGCAGGATCGCGCACTACGCCACCCTTGCCCACTTCGCCGCGCCCCACCTCGAACTGCGGCTTGATCAGCGCCACCAGCCGCGTCGGCCGCGCCGCCAGCGCGAGCGGCACTTCGAGCACCTTGCGCAGAGAAATGAAGCTGGCATCGCACACCACCCACGTCGCGGGCCGGTCGATCTGCGCCGGAGTCAGGATCCGCGCGCTGGTCTGCTCCAGCACCGTCACGCGCGGGTCCTGCCGCAGCTTCCACGCCAGCTGGTTGGTGCCCGAATCGACCGCGAACACATGGCTTGCGCCGTTGGTCAGCAGCACGTCGGTAAATCCCCCGGTCGAACTGCCGATATCCATTGCAGTCACCCCCGCCGGATCGAGCGAAAAGTGTTCCAGCGCATGCGCCAGCTTGATCCCTCCGCGCGAGACCCACGGATGATCCCGCCCGCGCACCTCGATCGGCGCATCGGGCGCGAGCGCGTGACCCGCCTTGGTCAGCTTGGTCTCGCCCGAATAGACGTGTCCCGCCAGAATCAGCGCCTGCGCCCGCGCGCGGCTCTCCGCGAGACCGCGCTCGACGAGGAGCTGGTCGATCCTGAGCTTCGATCTGCCGGATGTGGTGGTGGAGCGGCTTGAGGTCACCGCCGCTCTCTTCCATACCCGGGGCATGAAGATCAACCTTGCGGCCCTGCTGATTGCCCCGGTCCTCGCCCTCGGTGCCTGCACCGTCGTGCCGCCGCAGCCCTCTCCGGCGGCGCAGGGGAGCACGTCCGCACCCCAGCCCAAGCCCCTGCCAGTGCCCACTGCGACACCACGCCCCGCACCGCCGCCGCCGCAACCTGCACCGCGCGCCGATGCCAGTTGGCGCGACTTGCCGCAGACCCCGGGCGCATGGACTTACGCGGCCGAACCCGCCGGCAGCGTTGTCCGCTTCGGTGAGCCCGGCGCCGGCTCGCAAGTGCTGATCCGCTGCGACCGCAAGCGCCCGGCGATCATCCTGCAGCGCGCCGGTTTCGGCACGGGCGCCGTCCCCGCCACGATCACCACCAGCAGCACCCAGCGCCGCCTGACCGCCACGCCGGCAGCTGCCAGTGGCGCGCAAAATGCCGCCATCCCGTTCGAAATCGCCTTCGCCGTGCGCGATCCGCTGCTCGATGCGATCGCCTTCAGCCGAGGCCGGTTCATGCTGGAAATGGGCGGCGCGCAGACGCTTGTCCTGCCGGTCTGGTCCGAACTGGGGCGGGTGATCGAGGATTGCCGCGCGGTTGGCTGAGTTATCCACCAATCCGGGCGCGAAGCCTCAATTCTGACGGCAAAAAAAATCAATGCAAGACTTGTTCTTGGCCCCCGGATGAATCACATTCGATCCAAGGCCGGAACAGGGCTGCAATCCTCCGGTCGAGCCGCATCGATTTTGACAGGGTCGGGAGGCGGCACTTGGCTCAACAGCGCGAAAGGAGGTGATCCGATGTCTCATGGTTCAGCAGAGGGGTCGGCATTGCGCATCGCGGAGCATTATCGCTAGTTTGTTCAAGCGATAAAGGCACCGTGGGCGGCACTTCCGGCCGCTGACCATGCGAAGGGCCGCTTCCGATCGCCGGAAGCGGCCCTTCACATTTGTTCCAAATCGCTTGCCATTTGCGCAACAATAGTTCACGGCGCGTCGCACGAGCCAACAATCCCGAAGGACCGCCCGATGGCGACGCCCGCTACCGCCGCACCGCTTGCTTTCTCGCACCAGCCCCATCCCGCGCCCCGCGCGGTCGACGTGCGCGCGCAGATCCTCGCCAATCCGGGCTTCGGCACTGCTTTCTCCGATCACATGGTCCAGGTGACCTATGACGAGGGCAAGGGCTGGCACAGTGCAGAAGTCGTGCCTTATGGCCCGATCCCGCTCGATCCCGCCGCAGCCGTGCTCCACTACGCGCAGGAAATCTTCGAGGGCCTGAAGGCCTACCGTCTCGCGGATGGCGGCATCGCCCTGTTCCGCCCGGAAGCCAACGCCGCGCGCTTCAACGCCTCGGCCGAGCGCCTCGCCATGCCGACGCTGCCGGAGGGTCTGTTCGTTTCGGCCGTCGAGGAACTGGTGAAGGCCGACAAGGACTGGTTCCCCACCGTCGAGGGCGGCTCGCTCTACCTGCGCCCCTTCATGTTCGCGAGCGAGGCCTTCCTCGGCGTGCGCCCCTCGAAGCAGTACAAGTTCCTCGTGATCGCCAGCCCCGCAGGCAACTACTTCAAGTCCGGCGCCCCCGCCGTCTCGCTGTGGGTCAGCGACTACAGCCGCGCCGCGCCCGGCGGCACCGGCGCCGCCAAGTGCGGCGGCAACTATGCCGCCAGCCTCGTCCCCACCGCCGAAGCCTTTGCGCGCGGGCACGATCAGGTCCTGTTCCTCGACGCCGTCGAGCGCCAGTGGATCGAGGAACTGGGCGGCATGAACCTGTTCTTCGTGATGGCCGATGGCTCGCTGATCACGCCCCCGCTCGGCGGCACGATCCTCCCCGGCATCACCCGCGAAAGCCTGATCAAGCTGGCGCGCGAGGAAGGCCTTACCGTGCGCGAGGAGCGCTATTCGCTGGCGCAGTGGCAGGCCGACGCGACTTCGGGCGCGCTCACCGAAACCTTCGCCTGCGGTACTGCGGCCGTGGTCACGCCGGTCGGCAAGGTGACGAGCGCTACCCAAAGCTTCGTGATCGGCAGCGGCGGCCCCGGGCAAATCACCCAGAAGCTGCGCGCCCGCCTCGTCGCCATCCAGCGCGGCGAAGCGGCGGACCCGCATGGCTGGGTGCACCGGATCGGCTGACGAGCCGGTTGCCAAGGCCTTTGCGCCATGGCATCGCCCTCCCATTAATCGCCCGGTTAGGGTGCTAGGGAGAAGCATGCCATGAGCATTTCCTTCAAGGACAAGGTCGCCATCGTCACCGGCGCGGGCGGCGGTATCGGCCGTGAATACGCGCTCGAACTTGGCCGCCGCGGCGCCAAGGTCGTTGTCAACGATCTCGGCGGAGCGCGCGATGGCACCGGCCATTCAGACGCCGCGCTCAAGGTCGTCGAGGAAATCCAGGCGGCGGGCGGCGAGGCCATGTCGAACGGCGGCTCGGTCAGCGAATACGAGCAAATGGTCGAGATGGTCGCCAAGGCCAAGGAGAAGTGGGGCGGCGTCCACGTCCTCATCAACAATGCCGGCATCCTGCGCGACAAGAGCTTCACCAAGATGGACCCGGCAGACTTCGAGATGGTGATCAAGGTCCACCTGATCGGCTCGGCTTTCGCCACCAAGGCCTGCTGGGACACGATGCGCGAGCAGAACTACGGCCGCATCCTGATGACCGCCTCGTCGACCGGCCTGTTCGGCAACTTCGGCCAGGCCAACTACGGCGCCGCCAAGCTCGGCCTCGCGGGCCTTACCAAGACGCTCTATCTCGAAGGCGCCAAGAACAACATCAAGGTCAACACGATCGCCCCGGTTGCCGCCACGCGCATGACCGAGGACATCTTCCCCGAGGAAGCCTTCAAGCTGTTCGGCCCGGAGAACGTCGTCCCGGCGGCACTGTTTCTCGTCTCCGACGATGCCCCCACCAATGCCATCGTCGGCGCGGGCGCGGGCGCTTACCACTCGGCTTGGGTGACGATGAACAAGCCCGTCCTGCTCGCGCCCGACGCGCGCTCAGTCGAGGACTTTGCGGCGCACTGGGACCAGATTTCTGACCGCACCGGAGATTTCGTCCCCCAGTCGGGCGCGCAGCAGAGCCAGGCGATCCTCGTCGAACTGCAGGCCGCGATGAAGCGCTAAGGCGTGTTTTGCCCTCTCCCTCAAGGGGGAGAGCGGGTGGGGGTTTGCGGCACTTGCCAGATAGGCCGAGCCCCCTCCCCCTACCCCTCCCCGCCCGGGAGGGGCGCACATCGGCTCACGGACACACGCCGCGCGTTGCGCCAGCCAGTTGCATAGTCTTGAGCCGGGCCTGAACCTCGGCCTCGCCAAGCACTCGTGCCTGCCCGCTGCGGTTATCGATCAGAAGCGGCGCAGCGCAATCACCGCGCAGCATTTCTCGGCCTTCATCCGGCACCATCAGCACCATTTCGGAGTCCGCATTGCGGTAGACCACGCGCAGCAGCGGTGTGCCCTGATCGGGCTTTTGGGGCGCGGACGGCGCAGCATTGCATGCAGCCAGCGTCAGCACGCCAGCCAACGAGAGCGAGCGCCTCAATCCTCGACGATCTTCAGCAGCTTGCGCTCGAGCACAGAGAGCACGCCCGCCAGCTCGTGTCCGCGCTTGAGCACTTGGCCCGCTTCGCCGAACAACGTCCACATGCCTTGCTTGGTGCGCAGCGCGGGTCGCTTCTCGATCCGCGCGGTAGGCCGCTCGGCCGTGCGGCGGAATGCGGCGAAGCTGGCGGCATCCTTGCCGAAGCTCATGGCATAGTCGCGCCACTCGCCGGCAGCGACCATGCGGCCATAGAGATCGAGGATGCGCTGCAGTTCCGCCCGGTCGAAACCGACCTGCGGCTCACCGCGCACATTGGGAAAGCTCAGAACCGTGGGGCCGCTTGCCCCGTCACCGGTGCCGATCACGCTCAGCTGCGGTTCCGCCGGCGATTGCCGCCGCCGACCGGCGCGGGTGCATCGGTGTTCTCGCCCTGCGCAGCCAGCAAGGCCGCAACTTGCGCCTTCAGCAAGGCGACTTCGGATTCAAGCTCATCGACCCGCGTTCCGCCCGAAGGCTCGCACGGTTCCTTGCAGGGCGTACCGTAGGGAATGAAGTCCTTGAGCCAGGTCTCGACCGGCACCAGCGTGGAGCGCGCCTTGAGGCCGACCATCGTCGCGCCTTCGGGCACGTCCTCAGTGACGACGGCATTGGCGCCGACGCGGGCACGCGGGCCGACGGTGATGGGTCCCAGGATCTGCGCGCCCGAACCGATGATCGCATTGTCGCTCAGTGTGGGGTGCCGCTTGCCGGGAACGCCGTTCGCGGGGTTGGTGCCACCCAGCGTCACGCACTGGTAGATCGTCACGTTGTCGCCGATTTCGGCCGTCTCGCCGATCACGGTGAAGCCGTGGTCGATGAACAGGTGCTTCCCGATCTTCGCGCCCGGATGGATGTCGATCCCGGTCAGGAACCGCGCCAGATGGTTCACGAAGCGGGCGAGGAAATAGAACTCGCGCACGAACAGCCAATGCGCCACGCGGTGCAGGCCGACGGCGTGAAGCCCCGGATAAAGCAGGATTTCCCAGCGCGAACGCGGTGCAGGATCGCGGGCGCGGATCGAGTCCAGATAGGCGATGAGGCTGTCGAACATGACCGCGCTTTTCCTCTTTTTGCCGCTTCAAAGCAAGCGCGGCTGCCTCTGCGCCTCGGGAACCCCATGGATCCGTTCGGCCAGCGCATCGCGCGCGAGAGATATGGTGACGGCGGCCTTCCGCTCAAGGGACAGGCGATCAATTGTTTCGACAAGCGCCTCGGCGGCGGCATGGCTGCGTTCCAGCCGGGGCAGAATATAGCTGACGACAGCGTCCCCCAGCGCGAGGCCGCGCCGCGCCGCATGGGTTTCCACCAAGGCGCGCAGCAGCTCGTCGTCGGGCGCCGCGATCTCGATCATCAGCGCCGCGCCGAGCCGCGAGGCAAGGTCCGGCAGCGCCACCTGCCACTGGCCCGGCGCCTTGTTCGAAACGATCAGCAGCGGCCGCCCATCCGCTTGCGCGCGGTTCCAGCGGTGGAACACGGCGTCTTCCGGCAGGCTGTCGGCATCATCCAGCACATCGCCGAGCCCGCTCGCGGCGAACCACCGCGCCAGCAGGCTCTTGCCCGAACGCGGCGGCCCGGCGAGCACGGCGGCACGGAACGGCCATTCGGAGGCGCCCGCCAGCAGCGCCAGCACCGGCTCGAGGCTAGGACCGGTCAGCACCGTATCGGCGCTGCTGGCCGTTACGAGAGGCAGGGCAATCTGGCTCATGGCTTACTTGCGGATGGAGAGCGCGCCGGCCCCTTGGGTCACGCGCCAGCCCTGCGCGCGCAGCGCGGCGGCGAGCGCGTCGATATCGCCGGCGAACGTCACGCGCATCACCGAAGTGCCCCCGATGGCAAGGCTGGACGTCGCCGCTTCCTTCACCCCGTCGACCCGGCGGACGGCCGCTACGCCTGCATCGACCGACGCCGCGTCCGGCGTGGCAAACTGCACGGTGATCGCGGTGGTCGGCACGGCGGCCGTTGTCGCCGCCGCATCGGGTCCTGCCGCCGTCGTTGCGCTCGGTGCCGGGCCAAGTTTGGCAACGATGCTCTCGACCAGGGCAGGATCGAGATCGGGCCGCATCGAGAGCGAAGGATCGGGCGACAGTTGGCCCGCCGCCAGCGCACCCGCATAGAGCCCGTCGAGCCGGGTGATCGCCTCCGCCAGCATCTGGGGCAGCTTGTCCTCGCTCGGCGCGGTCAGTTCGAAGCTGCCGATGAACGTGTTGTCCGGCCCGCGCCGCGCGGTGAAGATGCCGTGGACCGGCCCGCCCGGCCAGCTGCGCTCGAGCCGCGCGATCGGCATGATCACATCCGCCGCGCCGAACGAATCGAGCACCAGCCGCCACCAGTTGCGGCTGCGGCGGCTGATCTGCCCGGCCGTCAGCAGCAGCGAGTCCGCGCCCGCACCGTTGGGGCGGACATAATCGATCACGCTGGCGCCGGTGCGGAACTCGGCCCAGGCCTTCTGCCACGGCGTGCGCGTCTCGAACACCGAAGTCACCCCGCCCTGGATCAGCACCGGGATCACCAGCAGCGGCGCCGAATGCGCGATCTGGCCTTGCATCCCGAGGTAGCCGCTGGTCCGTGCCCGGTCGAAGATCACGCCCAGTGTCGCGATATAGCGGTGCGGGCCGATCTGTTCCTGCCCCACCACGACGGCCGAGACCATGCCGTCGAGCGTCCCCGCATCCAGCGCGGGCGCCGCGCCGCCCCCCAGCCCGTTGGACTTCCACAGCTTCTCCCACGCGAGGCGCTGCGCTTCCTTCCAGCCATTGGCGCGGGCTTCCTCGGCAGTCTTGCCGGTGGTGTTGACCTCGATACCCGAGACTTCGAAATCGCCGTTGCTGGCAATCGGCGCGATGCCGCGGTCGCCCTCGATCTGCGCATAGATCGCCGCGCCGCCGCCTGCGAGCGCAAGGCCAAGCGCCGCGAACAGACCCAGCCGCGCCTTGCGCGACAAGTCGGGCAGCAGGGTCAGCTTGGGCAGTGTGGGGCGCAGGGCGGCCAAGGGAACTCCAATCGGGGACGCAAGCATGCGCTGGTATTCGGCTTGCGCCGCTTTTGCCCAAAGGCAAGTGGAAATCCAAGCGGGAAAGCGCTAGCGGGGGCGCCATGGCTTCCAACGACGACACGCAGCAGTCCTATTCCTACGCCAAGGCCGGGGTGGACATCGCCGCCGGCAATGCGCTGGTGAAGGCGATCGGCCCCCTTGCAAAGATGACCGCCCGCCCCGGCGCGGACGCTGAACTCGGCGGCTTCGGCGCGTTCTTCGATCTCAAGGCGGCGGGCTACAAGGACCCGCTGCTGGTGGCGGGCAACGACGGCGTGGGCACCAAGGTCAAGCTCGCCATCGACCACAACCGGCACGACGCGATCGGTATCGATCTCGTCGCGATGTGCGTCAACGATCTCATCGTGCAGGGCGCCGAGCCGCTGTTCTTCCTCGACTATTTCGCCACCGGCAAGCTCGATACGGGCGTGGCCGAACGCGTCGTGGCGGGCATCGCCGAAGGCTGCCGCATGGCCGGCTGCGCGCTGATCGGCGGCGAGACCGCGGAAATGCCCGGCATGTACGCCGCCGGAGACTACGACCTCGCCGGCTTCTGCGTCGGCGCGGTGGAGCGCGGCGAACAGCTCACCGGCAGCCGTGTTGCTGAAGGCGACGTGCTGATCGGCCTTGCCTCGTCGGGCGTCCATTCCAACGGCTATTCGCTGGTCCGCCGCCTCGCCGCCGACAAGGGCTGGAAGCTGGAGCGCCCCGCCCTGTTCGACAACGAGCGACTGCTGATCGACTACCTGATCGAGCCGACGCGCATCTATGTGAAGAGCCTGCTGCCGTTCATTCGCGCTGGCCGGATCAACGCCCTCGCGCACATCACCGGCGGCGGCCTGCTGGAGAATGTGCCGCGCGTCCTGCCAAATGGACTGCACGCCCGCATCAACGCGGATGCGTGGGAGCAGCCGCGCCTGATGGCCTTCCTTCAGGCACAGGGTGCGATCGAGCCCGGCGAAATGGCCCGCACGTTCAATTGCGGCGTGGGTATGGTTTTGGCGGTGAGCCCGTCGGAAGTGCCCACTTTGCTGGCGGACCTCACCGCAGCGGGCGAGACGGCCTTCACCGTGGGTGAGATCGTCGCGGGCGAGAAGGGCTGCACTGTCTACGGCAGCGCCGAGGCGTGGTCTGCGCGCGAGGCGTGGGAAGCAGTGCATTATGGGTGACCTTTTCCCTCTCCATTTTTGCGACGCACAAATGGGGAGGTGGCAGCCCGCAGGGCTGACGGAGGGGTTCTTCTTTGCCGCCTTTACCCCTCCGACCCGCCTGCGGCGGGCCACCTCCCCATTTGTCCCCTTCGACAAGCTCAGGGGAAAAATGGAGAGGACGATATGAAAGCCAAAGTCGCCGTCTTCATTTCCGGCAGCGGCACCAACATGGCCGCGCTGCTCTATGCCAGCCGCTTGCCGGACTGCCCCTACGAGATCGTCCTCGTCCTCTCCAACAACCCTGACGCCGGCGGCCTCAAGCTCGCGGCGGCAGAGGGCATTCCCACTTTCGTCCTCCCCCACAAGGGCATTCCCCGCGCGGAGCATGATGCGGCGATGGAAGCGCAGGTCCGCCGCCACCACGCGCAATGGATCGCGCTCGCGGGCTATATGCGAATCCTCAGCCCGGAGTTCGTCGCGCGCTGGGAGGGACGGATGGTCAATATCCACCCCTCGCTGCTGCCGAAGTATACTGGCCTCCACACCCATGAGCGCGCGATTGCCGCCGGGGACAGCCATGCCGGCTGCACCGTCCACCTCGTGACAGCGGACCTCGACGAAGGCCCGATCCTCGGGCAAATCCCCGTGGCGATCCTGCCGGGTGATACGCCCGACACGATTGCGGCGCGGGTCCTGTTTGCCGAACACCAGCTCTACGCACGATGCCTCGCCGAACTGGTGACGCGCGAGACCGATCCAGCGTGGCTGACCGAGCAGGTGCGCCAGCGCGCCATGCAACTGCCCGAAGCGGAGGAAAGCCTCAGCCACGGCATCGCCTGCTTCGGCATCGTCAAAGGCAAGAAATTTGCTTGGGTCCCCACCAACCACCACGCCGATGGCCGCACCGCCCTCCTTGTCAAGATCAGCGGGGCGGACGAGCAGGAACAGCTCATCGAAAGCGATCCTGAGCGCTTCTTTCGTCCCGCCTATTTCGGCGACGGGTGGATAGGTATTCGGCTTGACCTTGGCGACGTCGACTGGGACGACATCGGCGAATGGCTGCGCCGCTCGTGGCTGGCCGTCGCGCCGCGCAAGCTCGCTGCGATGATGGAATTCTAGGGGAAACCCATGCCTGCCCCTGTCCTGAGTCCGATCCAGCGGGTCTATCTCCACTCGGGGCTGCAATCGTTTGTGGAAGCGAGCGGCGGCATCTTCATCGCCGGGTTCCTCGTGAGCCGGGGCTTCACCTATCCCGCCGCGCTGGCGAGCTTTGCGATGATCGTGCTCTCGCGCTTCGTGCTGCGCCCGCTGGTGCTGCCGCTGGCGCTGCGCTGGGGACTGCTCGGCACGCTGCTGACGGGCGTCGCGATCCGCGCGGTGAGTTTCGCGCTGCTCCCGTTCGTCACCGGGGTAGGCCCGCTGCTCGCGCTGTTCCTCGGCGTCAGCGGCGTGGGCGGCGTGCTTTACTGGACCTCGTGGCACGCGGTGATGCCGAGCCTGATGGAAACCGGCAAGGGCGGGCGGCAGGTGAGCATCCAGCAGGCGACCAGCGCGGTGGTCGGCATCGTCGCGCCTGCGGTCGGCGGCGTGCTGCTGGCGGTCGCGGGCCCCGTCCCCGCCTTCCTGACCATCGCCGCGCTGCAACTGGCAACCGCGCTGCCGCTGATCGGCGCGCCCAATCCCTCGGTCGAGCCTGAAGCGGCGCTCGACCCTGCGGTGAAGGCCCATGCCCGGCGGCTTTATCTCGGCGAGGGCTTCCATTCGGGCTGCAGCGTGATGATCTGGAACCTCGCGCTGTTTGCTTCGCTCGGCGAGCATTTCGATGCCTTCGGCGGCGCGATCGCGGCGGCGGGGGTGGCGGCGGCTGTGGGCAGCCTTGTCGTCGGGCGCCTGATCGATACCGGCCGCCCGCGCCACTCGCTCGCCGTTGCCTATGGCGCGGCAGCCTTCGCGCTGATCCTCAAGGGCGCGGCCTTCGCGCACCCGGTGCTGGCGATCGTCGCCACTGCGCTCGGCGCGCTCGTCGTCCCGATGACGGCGACTGCGATGCTCGCGCCGCTCTACGCTATGGCGCGGCAGAGCCCCTGCGTGCTGCGCTTCTCGATGGCGACCGAAGGCGGCTGGGACCTCGGCTGCGCTTCCGCCTGCCTGATTTCCGCCGCGCTGCTGGCATCGGGCGCCAGCTTCCGCCTGCCGATCCTGATCGGCCTTGCTGCGATTGCCGCGATGGCCTCGATGCTCGACCGCTGGTACGCGCGGCAGCCGACGGTGGCCTGAAAAAGCAGGGCCCGATAAATAGGGACAGTCCCCTTTTTATCGAGAACCAGAATCGTTCGGGATCGGCTGGGACAGAACGATAAAAAGGGGACTGTCCCTATTTATTGCTCTTTCAGATCTCGCTGATGTCTACCACCGGGCGATCCTCGCGCGTGCCGCGATAGCGCGCATCGGGTTCGCTTTCGCCGGGCGAGATCACGACGTAATCGTCATGCACCTCGAGCAGGGTGCCGACGAAGGGCATGCCTTCGAGGCTGCCTGTCACCCGGTAGCTCACATAATCACCCACCTTGAACGTGGCGGGATCGAAATTGAATTCGAACGGGCATGACCCGTCCCCCATTCCCAGCATAACCTCTCCCGATACGCAAAAGGGCCGCCGGATCGCCCCGGCGGCCCTTGCTATAGCAGCGCTTTTCGCCAGATCAGCCGACGATTTCTTCAGGCTTGAAGAAGAAGGCGATCTCGATCGCGGCGTTCTCGTCCGAATCCGAACCGTGGACCGAGTTGGCTTCGATCGATTCGGCCAGTTCCTTGCGGATCGTGCCCGGCTCGGCGTTGGCGGGGTTGGTCGCGCCCATGATGTCGCGGTTGCGCTTCACGGCGTCTTCGCCTTCGAGCACCTGCACCACGACCGGGCCCGAGATCATGAACTCGACCAGATCGTTGAAGAACGGACGCTCGCGGTGCACGCCGTAGAAGCCTTCGGCCTGCTCGCGGCTCATGTGGATGCGCTTCGAGGCGACGACGCGCAGGCCGGCTTCCTCGAGCATCTTGGTGACCGCACCGGTCAGGTTGCGGCGCGTGGCATCGGGCTTGATGATCGAAAAGGTGCGGGTAACCGCCATGGGATCTTCCTTGCGAGTTTGGGGGAGGCTTTTGTTGGCCGCGCCCCTAGCGGGGATTTTGCTGCACTGCAAGGTTCCTCCCCCACCGGGGGAGGGGGACCATCCTGAGCTTGTCGAAGGATGGTGGAGGGGCAGGTGCAGCCTTATCGAACAGTTCGGGATTCTCCGAGGGTGCCCCTCCACCACCCTGCGGGTGGTCCCCCTCCCCGTGCCGGGGAGGAATTACGGCCCCTCCAGCCACTTGCCGCCTTCCTGCCGCCAGTACTTGCGTTCGGCGCCCTCGCGCTTGCCGAGCATGCGCCAGGTGCCGCGCGCGTCGTCGATCCGGTCCGGCGGGAAGAGCAGGAAGACGCGCGTCACCCCCTCCATCTCCCGCCACACCCCGTCCGCCAGCGCCAGATAGCGCGCGCCGTTGGCGGGGAGCGGCTCGTGCGAAAGCAGGATCGGCTGGCGCGCGTCGTGCTCGCCTCCGGCCATTCCATGGGCGAGAAAGCTCTCGGGAATGCGCGCCCACAGCGTCTCGCTGATCCGGCCAAGTTGCTCCGCATCCTCGGAGACCACCAGCAGGCGTTCGCCCGCGCCGAGCGTACCCTGCGCCAGCCGGGGCAGCACGAGCTCTGCCGGATCGCGCGAGAGCTGGTAGAAATCGACCCGCATGGTCAGATCGGATCTTCGAGCGAGCGCGCCAGCGGCGTGAAACTCTGCGGGCCGGCTTCGGTCATCACCCAGCAGTCCTCGAGCCGCATGCCGAACTCGCCCGGGATGTAGAGGCCCGGCTCGTTGGAAAAGCACATGCCGGGGGCAAGCGGGGTCTGGTCGCTGCCGACGAGGTAGGGGCTCTCGTGCCCGTCCATGCCGATGCCGTGCCCGGCGCGGTGCGGCAGACCGGGCAGTGTGAAGCCGGGGCCCCAGCCCTCGCGCTCGTAGAACCGGCGCACCGCCGCATCGAGCTTGCTGACCGGCACGCCGACCTTGGCGGCGCCGAACACCATGTCCTGCCCGCGGCGGATCGTGTCCCACACCTTGCGCTGGCGCGGGTTGGGTTCGCCAAAGACGAACGTGCGCGAGATATCGGACTGGTAGCCTTCGAGCACGCAGCCGCAGTCCATCAGCACGACCGAGCCTTCGTGCACGGTCTGGGGCTGATGCGAGCCGTGGGGGTAGGCGCTCGCCTCGTTGAGGAGCACGAGCGCGAAATCGTGCTCGGCGCCCATCCGCACCGTGGCTTTTTCGATCAGCGCACCGATATCGCTCGCTGTCATGCCCGGGCGCACCATGCCGCGCGCCTCGCGCATGGCCGCCAGCGTGATGGCATTGGCCTGCCTCATCAGCGCCTGTTCGGCGGGCGACTTGATCTGGCGGCAGGCATCGACCAGCGCCGCGCCGGAGACGACCTCGAACCGTCCCTCGCGCTTCAGCCCTTCGGTGATGAAGGCCCGCGTCGTCTGCTCGACCGCGACCGCGCCGGTCAGACCTTGCAGCGCGTCGGCGATCAGCGCGAAGGGGCTGGCATCCTCGTGCCAGGTGCGGACATCGGCGGGGACGGCCAGCGTTTCCTTGACCGAAGGCGCTTCGAAGAACGGTGTGACCACGATGGGCTGACCGCTCGCCGGGATCACTGCCGCAGTGATGCGCTCGGAACGCGACCAGCGCACGCCGGTAAAGTAGGTCAGGCTGCTGCCGCTTTCGACCAGCAGCGCCGCAAGGCCGCGCTCCTGCAGCAGGCCCTGCAGCTTGGCGATGCGGGCCATCCGTTCGGCGCGGCTGATCGGCGCCGCAGCATCCGCAAACTGGCTGACGGGGGGCGGCAAGGCCCGCAGCGATACGGGCAGAGCTGCCAGCGCCGCAGCACCGCCTGCGCCCGCCAGCCATCCTCGCCGCGATAGTCCGCTCATGCGCTTTTGCCCTTCCCCATCCGGCAGCGGTCGGAACAATATTTCACATTGTCCCAATCGCGCTCCCACTTCTTGCGCCACGTGAAGGGGAGGCCGCAAGACGCGCAGACTTTCGTCGGCAGGTCCGCCTTGCGGCGCATCTTTGGCACCGATCAGGCTTCCAGCACGTCGCGCACGTAGCGATCAAGCAGGCGCACGCCGAAGCCGGTCGCGCCTTTGTCATGCGTCGCGCCGGGCTTGTCGACCCAGACGGTCCCCGCGATATCGAGGTGCGCCCAGGCCACGCCCTTTTCGACGAAGCGCTGGATGAACTGCGCCGCGGTGATCGAGCCGCCATAGCGCGGCCCCACGTTCTTCATGTCGGCGATCGGGCTGTCGATCAGCTTGTCGTAGGCCGGGCCGATCGGGAAGCGCCACAGCTTGTCGCCGCTGGCCTTGCCCGCCGCATCGAGCTGGCCTGCGAGCAGATCATCGTTCGAGAACATGCCCGCGTGCTCATGCCCCAGCGAGATGATGATCGCGCCGGTCAGCGTGGCAAGGTCGATGATCGTGGCGGGCGCATATTCCTTCTGCACCCATGTCACCGCGTCGCACAGCACGAGGCGGCCTTCCGCGTCGGTGTTGATGACTTCGACCGTCTGGCCCGACATCGTGGTGACGACATCGCCCGGGCGCTGCGCGTTGCCATCGGGCATGTTCTCGACAAGGCCGCAGACGCCGATCACGTCGGCCTGCGCCTTGCGCTTGGCGAGCGCGAGCATCGTGCCCGCGACCGCCGCCGCGCCGCCCATGTCCCACTTCATGTCTTCCATGCCGGCGGCGGGCTTGATCGAGATGCCGCCGGTGTCGAACGTCACGCCCTTGCCGACGAAGGCGGTGGGCTTGGTACCCGCCTTGCCCTTCCAGCGCATCGCGATGATCCGGGGCTCGCGCACCGAACCCTGCGCCACGCCGAGCAGCGCGCCCATGCCGAGCGCGGTCATCTCGGCAAGGCCGAGCACGACGATCTCGACCCCGGTGCCCTCGAGCCGCGCCTTGCAGCGCTCGACGAAGCTGGCGGGGTAGATCACGTTGGCGGGCTCGGTCACCAACTCGCGGGTAAACTCCACGCCCTCGGCAATGGCCGCCTCGGTCTCCCACAGCTCGGCAGTGCCTTCCGGCGCACCCAGCACCACGATCTTTGCGAGCGAAGGCTTCTGCTCGTCGCTCAGCTTGGTGCGGTAGACATCGTGCCGCCACGCGCGCAGCCGCGCCGCCAGCAGCACGGCGGTCGCTTCCTCGGCGGTCAGGCCGCTGCCGGCGAAATCGATGGCGAGTTCGGTGACGCCCGAGGTGAGGTACTTCGCGGTGATCCCGCCGCCTGCACGTTCCAGCATTGCGGTGCGGCCAGCCGCGCCCGCCTCGCCGATGCCCGCGAAGGCCAGACGCTGCACACCTTCGCCCGCCGGCACCAATGCCTCGAACAACTGGCCTGCCTTGCCGGTAAAGCGCGCGGCGGCGGCGGCGCCCTTCACCAGCGCATCGGCATCGACGGGAAGCCCGTCCTGCACCACGAAGCTGGCGACAACGGCCGGGCGGGCGGCTTCTGCGGCGGCGAATTCGATGATCATTCAAGGCTCCTGCCGGAAAAAGGGCACACCTGCGCGGCTCAGCTTGTCGCAAGGTGAATTGTGGGTTTGCAGTTAAGCGGCGCCGGTGCGATAGGCAAGGCCATGCGCGCCCCCCCGCGGCCCCTGCCGCAAGCCTTTTCCCGATGCTTGCGACCCGTCCGCGTCGCTGCGATTTCCCCGTTCATCGCCGTGTTTGGCGCGGTTGTGCTTGGCGCAGTGCAGGCCCATGCCCAGGCGGTCGACGCCGTGCCGCCGCCCCAAGAGGCAAGCAGCACGGCAGCAAGCCAGCCCGCCGAAGTCCGCTTCGAATCCGACCGCGTCACCTATGCCAGCGATGCGGAGACCGTCACCGCCACCGGCAATGTCGTGCTGCGCCGCGCCGAGCAGACGGTGCGCGCCGATGTCGTCACATGGAACCGCAAGACCGGCGTGATCGAGGCGAGCGGCAATATCCGCTTCGTCGATGAAGGCGGCAACGTGCTCTACACAGACAAGGTGGAGCTGACCGACGAGCTCAAGGCCGGGGCGATCGAGGACCTGCTGCTGGTGCTGCGCCAAGGCGGTCGCCTTGCCGCGCGGAGCGGCACGCGGGCGGCCAATGGCGACATGGTGCTGCGCGATGCGGCGTTCTCCGGCTGCGCGGTGGAGGACGAAGACGGCTGCCCCAAGCGCCCGAGCTGGGAAGTCACTGCCGTCAAGGTCACCTACGATGCCAAGGACCAGCGCGTGCGCTACAAGGGCGCGCTGCTCAGGGTGTTCGGCTTGCCGATCCTGCCGCTGCCGGGTCTTGCGCACACTTCCGACTTCCGCGCCGAAAGCGGCATCCTGATCCCCGATTTCCGCTTCAGCGCTGCAAATGGCGTTCAGATCAACGACACCTATTACTGGCGCCTCGCCAACAACAAGGACCTCGCGCTTACCGGCTATATCTTCACCGAGGCGCTGCCGATGATCTCCGCTCGCTACCGCCAGCTGACCGACAAGGGCGCATTCCAAGCCACCGCCTATCTCACCCGCAGCGCGCGCATCAACGTCGGCGGCGGCAACGTGACCGATGCCAATGCGCAGGAGCAGGTCTTTCGCGGCTATTTCGAAACCAACGGCCGGTTCCAGTTCGGCGAGCACTGGAGCCTGACCGGTTATGGCCGCTATGCCAGCGACCGCACGTTCCTGCGCCGCTACGACATCAGCCGCGATGACCGGCTGCGTTCGACGATCAATCTCGAGCGGATCGACGACAACAGCTACTTCAGCCTTGCCGGCTGGGCGGTGCAGACCTTGCGCACTGGCGACCGGCAGGGGCTGGTGCCGATCGCGCTGCCGGCCGTCGAGTATCGCCGCCGGCTTGTGCCGCCGGCCATCGGGGGCACGCTGGAGCTGCAGGTCAACAGCCTCGCGATCACCCGCCCCGCCGGGCAGGACACCCAGCGCGCCTTCGCCAAGGCGCAGTGGGACCTGCGCACGATCACCGGCCTCGGGCAGGAAGTGACCTTCACCGCTCTGGCGCGCGGCGATGTCTATCATTCCGCGCAGAACGATCTCACCACCAACGCGCTCTATCGCGGCATGCGCGGCTGGCAGGGGCGCGGCATCGCCACCGCCGCCATCGACGTCAAGTGGCCGCTGATCGGTTCGCTCTTCGGCGGCACACAAGTGTTCACCCCGCGCGTCCAGCTCGTCGCGATCCCGCATATCCGCAACCTCGCCATACCCAACGAGGATTCGCGCTCGGTCGACCTCGAGGCCTCGAACATTTTCGCGCTCAATCGCTTTCCCGGCTACGACCGCATCGAAGACGGCGTGCGGGTGACCTATGGTGCCGACTGGCAACTGACCCGGCCCGGCTGGCGCGTCTCCACCACGGTCGGGCAGAGCTACCGCCTCTCGACGCAGAACACCCTGCTGCCCGACGGCACCGGTCTCTCCTCGCGCGCATCGGACATTGTCGGCCGCAGCGAGCTGCGCTTTCGCGACATTGTCCAGTTCACCCACCGGTTCCGGCTCGACAAGGACAGCTTCAAGCTGCGCCGCAACGAAATCGACGCGACGATCGGCAATCACCGGACTTATGCCGAGGTCGGCTACCTCCGGCTCAACCGCGATATCCCGGCCACGTTCGAGGACTTGCGCGACCGAGAGGAACTGCGCTTTTCGGGCCGCGTCGCTTTCGCGCGGCGCTGGTCGGTGTTTGGCTCGGCGGTGGCCAACCTCACCAGCCGCATCGACGATCCGACCAAGACCAAGGACGGTTTCCAGCTGCTGCGCCACCGGCTAGGCTTCGCCTATGCCGACGACTGCCTCGATCTCGCGCTGACCTGGCGCCGCGATTACATCACGATCGGCGACGTGACGCGCGGCAACACGATCCAGTTCAATCTCTCGTTCAAGGGCCTCGGCGCGCGCTGATCTGATCCCCTGACGGAGACGGCGACAACGGCCCGCGCAGTTCCAGACAGGCCGAAGTGGCACATGGCGACCGACTTTTCCTTGTGTTTTGCTTCCATCACCGTTGCAATCGGTCTATCGCCCCGTCAGCCTCTGGGCCACTCACCTCGGGTTCAGACGGACTGTGCAAGGGAAGGGCGGCCAAAACCGTATCAAAAAGCATCGCAGATGCCGGACGGGGCCGATAGACAGGAATATCGAACTGCCATGAAGACCGGGTTTCGTTTGCTTTCTGCTCCGGCGCGCGCCGCGCTTGCTCTGGGCGCCCTTGCCGTCGCCGCTGCTCCCATTGCCAGTGCGCAGACCCTGCTCGATCAGGATGATGCTGTCACGTCCGGTGGCGCGCTCAACCTGCCCGCGAACCCGACGATCTTCGGCAAGGCCGATCCGCACGTCCGCCGCGCCACTGCCATCGTCAACGGCGAGATCATCACCGGCACCGATGTCGACCAGCGCCTCGCGCTCATCGTCAGCGCCAATGGCGGCAAGGTCCCGCCCGAGGAAATGGAGCGCCTGCGCATGCAGGTGCTGCGCAACCTGATCGACGAGACGTTGCAGATCCAGGAAGCCAAGGCCGCCAGTTCGGATGTCGAGGAGGAGGAAGTCGCCCAGACCTTCAACCGCGTCGCGCAGCAGAACTTCGGCCAGAATCCGGCCGCACTCGAAAAATACCTGACCTCGATCGGCTCGTCCTCGGCCTCGCTCAAGCGTCAGATCAAGGGCGAACTCGCCTGGCAACGCCTGCTGCGCCGCAACGTCCAGCCCTTCATCAACATCTCGGACGGTGAAGTGCGCGAAGTCATGGCACGCATGACCGCGGCGAAGGGCACCGAGGAATACCGCATCGGCGAAATCTTCCTCTCGGCCACGGAGGAGACCAAACCGCAAGTGCGCGCCAATGCGGAGAAGATTCTCGAACAGCTCAAGGGCGGCGGCAGCTTCGTCGCCTATGCGCGCCAGTATTCGCAGTCGTCGAGCGCTTCGGTCGGCGGCGATCTCGGCTGGATCCGCCTTGCCCAGCTGCCGCCCGAGCTTTCGACCCCTGCCGCGCAGATGGCGCCCGGCCAGCTGGTCGGCCCGGTCGAGCTCGCTTCGGGCTATTCGCTGCTCTACCTGATCGACAAGCGCCAGGTGCTGACGGCCGATCCGCGCGATGCGGTGCTGAGCCTCAAGCAGATCTCGATCAGCTTCCCCAAGGGCACACCCGAGAAGGACGCTGCCGGCAAGGCCTCGACCTTCGCCGCCGCGGTCAAGACCATCAAGGGCTGCGGGGCGGTCGATGCCGCCGCCGTCACGCTGGGCGCGACCGTCGTCGGCAACGACCAGATCCGCGTGCGCGATCTGCCGACCGCGCTGCAGGACACGATCCTCAAGCTCTCGGTGGGAGAATCGACCCCGCCGTTCGGCTCGGTCGAAGACGGCGTGCGCGTGCTGATGCTCTGCGGCCGCGATGACCCCAAGGTCGAAGGCGGCCCCAGCTTCGAGGCGATCCAGTCGCAGATGGAAGACGAGCGCGTCAACAAGCGCGCCCAGACCTACCTGCGCGACCTCCGCCGCGACGCGGTGATCGAATACAATTGAGGCGCGGGGCATGACCACGCCCCCGCCGCCCCCGCCCTTGGCCGTCAGCCTCGGTGACCCCGCCGGCGTCGGCCCCGAGCTGATCGCCGCCGCCTGGGCGCTGAGCGATGCAGAGGGGCTGCCGCCGTTCTTCGCGGTGGGCAACCGCGATCTGATCGAGGCGGCTGCCCGCTCGCGCGGCCTGACAATGGAAGTCGTCGCCATCGCTGCGCCGGATGAGGCTGCCGCCGTATTCCCGCACGCGCTGCCGGTGCTGGACGTGGGCAGCGCGCCCTACACGCCCGGCCAGCCCGATGATGCCGGGGCCGCACTGGCGCTGCGGGCGCTTGAGGTCGCCACGAGCCTCGTCAAGCAAGGTGCGGCCGCCGCGCTCGTCACCGGCCCGATCGCCAAGAGCCGGCTCGCCCGCATCGGCTTCAACCAGCCGGGCCAGACCGAATTCGTGGCGGAAGCCTGCGGGATCACGCCGGAAAACGCGGTGATGATGCTGGCAGGGCCGAGCCTGCGCGTGGTGCCGATCACAGTCCACGTCGCGCTGCATGACGTGCCCGGACTACTGACAGCCGAACTGATCCGCAGCCGCTCGGCCATCGCGGCCACTGCGCTGGCGCGCGATTTCGGCGTCCCGGCGCCCCGCCTCGCTGTCGCCGCGCTCAATCCTCATGCAGGCGAGGATGGCCGGATGGGCAGCGAGGACCGCGACGTAATCGCGCCTGCCATTGCCGCGCTGCAGGCCGCCGGGATCGACGCGCGCGGGCCGCTGCCGGCCGACACGATGTTTCATGCCGAGGCCCGCGCGACCTATGACGCGGCGATCTGCATGTATCACGATCAGGCGCTGATCCCGATCAAGGTGCTCGATTTCGACGAGGGCGTGAACGTCACGCTCGGCCTGCCGATTATCCGCACGTCGCCCGATCACGGCACCGCGTTCGGCATCGCCGGCACCAACACGGCGCGCCCCGGTGCGACAATCGCCGCGATCCGCATGGCGGGCGAGTGCGCTGCGCGGAGAGCAGCGAACGGATGACCGAGCTGCCTCCGCTGCGCGATGTCGTCCAGCGCCACGGCCTGATCGCCACCAAGGCGCTGGGCCAGAACTTCCTGTTCGATGAGCAATTGCTCTCCCGCATCGCTGCGGTGCCCGGCGATCTCAAGGGCGAGAACGTGCTCGAAGTCGGCCCCGGCCCCGGCGGGCTGACGCGGGCGCTGCTGCGGCGGGGAGCCAACGTGACCGCCGTCGAAATGGACCGCCGCTGCCTCCCGGCGCTCGCCGAGCTTGCCGAAGCTTTCCCCGGCCAGCTCCGCGTGATCGAAGGCGATGCGATGAAGATCGCGCCCGCGGACCTGTTCGACGCGCCGTGGCATGTCGTGGCGAACCTGCCCTACAATGTCGGCACCGCGCTGTTCACCGGCTGGCTTTCCGGGCAGGAATGGCCGCCGCAGTGGCGTTCGCTCACCCTGATGTTCCAGCAGGAAGTGGCGGAGCGGATCATCGCGCCGCCGGGCAGCGACGCCTATGGCCGCCTCGCCGTCCTCGCCCAGTGGCGCAGCGCCGCCCGTATCGCGATGCGCGTCCACCGCAGCGCGTTCACTCCGCCGCCCAAGGTGATGTCGGCGATCGTCCATGTCGAGCCCGCCGCGATGCCCGAAGGCGTATCGGCGCGGATGCTGGAGCGCGTGACCGAAGCGGCGTTCGGCCAGCGCCGCAAGATGCTGCGCCAATCCTTGAAGGGCCTCCCCGGCGCGCTCGATGCGCTGGACGCGCTCGGTATCGATCCGCAGCGCCGCGCCGAAACGCTGAGCGTGGCGGAGTTCGTCGCAATCGCTCGGGCGCTTACGAAGTAGGCTTCGCCTTCCGCTGCGCTTCGTAGCCCTTGCGCTGGGTGTCGATCAGGTAGGCGTGGATCGCCTCGACATCGTACTTGCTCACCATGTCGCCCATCGGCGCCATCCCGTTGCCCGCCAGCGCGCCGCCGAGCACGATATCGTTGAACATGCCGTGGATGTCCTTCGGCAGGCGCGAGAGGTCCGGGGTCACACCCGGGCCGAACATATGGCAGCGCGAGCAGTATTCGGTGAACTTGGCCTCGCCATGCGCGATCCTGGCGGCGGTCGCGCGGCTCGGGGGCGGGGCGGGATAGGTGAAGGGATCGGGGCGCGGCTCGGGCTGCGGGACCGGTCCGCCGCGCAGCTTGAACACGAGGATGCGGTTGGTGTTGCGGTTCCTGTAGGCGATATCCGCCGGGGTGATCGGATAGCTGATCCCGACCCCGCCGTAACCCACCTGCACCGCGATATACTGCACTCCGCCGATGCGGTAGGTCATCGGCGCTGCCATGATATGCGAGCCGGTCTGGATCGCGGCGAGTTCGGCGCCGGTGGCGGCGTTGTAGACGCGCAAGGTGCCGTCCCCGCGCCCCTGCACCACGATATTGCCGGCGGTGGAAAGCACGCCGCCATCATAGCCGCGATTGCGGTCGGACGTGACCTGCTCCCACACCACCTTCCGCGAAACCGGGTCCCAAGCTTTCAGCACTTCGCGCACCAGCGAGGTCTTGCCGCGCTCCTTCTGCAGTTCCGCCTTGGTCGGCAGCGGGCCGAACAGGCGGCTCAGCGCGGCTTCGTCATAAGTGTCGTCCGGGATGATCCCGTTGGCGTTGAAGAACCCTTCAAGGTGCCGGAGCTTGCCCTTGTTGGCTTCCAGATTGACCATGACATTGGGCTGGTCGACCGTGGGGATATAGACGAGGCCCGTCTTAGGGCTGAACGACATCGGGTTCCACGTATGCGCCCCCGCCCATGAGGGGTAGACGTTCTTGGGCTTGGCGGAATAGTCGGCGACTTCGGTGAAGACGGGGCGCCCGGTCGCGAGATCGACGCCCTTGGCCCAGTTCACATAGGCAAACGGATCGGCGGCCAGCAGCTTCCCCGTCTTGAGATCGAGCGTGTAGAAGAAGCCGTTCTTCGACGCCTGCATCACCACCCGGCGCGGCTGCCCCCCGCCCACCGGCAGATTGGCGAAAACGAACTTCTGCACCGCGTCGTAGTCCCAGGCATCGCCGGGGGTTTCCTGATAGTACCAGTTCATCCGGCCCGTCTTCGCGTTCACCGCAATGATCGAGGCATTGAACAAGTCGTCGTGCCGCTCGCTGGCGTTCTTCACCCGCGAATAGGGCGAGGCATTGGCGGTGCCGAACACGATCTGGTCGGTTTCGGCATCGTAGGAAAGCCCGTCCCATACGGTACCGCCGTTCTGGTAGCGGCCATCGTGATCGGGCGCCCATGACTTCGCCGCCATTTCCAGCTCGGGATGCTCGAACGGCTGGCCCGGTGCGGGCGGGACGGTGAAGAAGCGCCACTTGAAGGCGCCGGTCCTGATATCCCACGCCGAGATGTAGCCGCGCGTGGAGCCATCGCCGAGGTCTGCGCCGGAATTGCCGATGACCACGGAATCGCTGGTCAGCAGCACCGCGCCGGTCGAGGCATAGGTGAACCTGGCGCGGTCGATGATCGTGTCGGCGCTCCATTTTTCGGCGCCGGTCTTCGCGTCGAGCGCGTGGAGCCGGCCATCCTCGCTGGCGACGAACACCACCCCGTCGCGGACTGCCACACCGCGGTTCACCGTGTCGCAGCAGGCGTTTCGCGCCGAGGCTGGGTCGATGCCGGGGTGGAACGTCCACAGCACTTCGCCCGTCGCGGCGTTCAGCGCATAGACGATGCCCCAGACGCCCGAGGTGTACATCACCCCGTCGATGACCAGCGGCGTCGCTTCCTGCCCGCGCTCGGTGCCCATGTCATAGGCCCAGGCGAAGCCGAGCTGCGCGGCATTGCTGTCGTTGATGTCAGTCAGCGAGGAGAACCACGTGCCGGCTTCATCACCGCCGACGTAGTGCCATTCACCCCCCGCCACAGGATGCGTTGCTGCGGGAAAGCCGGGCATGGCCGCCTGCAGCGACGATGCGGTGATGCCAAGGGCGCAGAGCAGGCCGAGCGTGGACCTGCGCAAGGGGATCGGGACCATGGGGGGAGTGTCATCCCGAATGCACGCGCTGACAAGCGGGTTTCGCGGTCGGGGGCATTGCGGCGGTTGGGGCTCTGGATTCCCGCCTGCGCGGGAATGACGAGGGTGGGGCAGTACGTCTCTGCGCCCTCTGCTCCCCTTTGCGTCTCTGCGAGAAACGTGTTGGATTTGGCGGCGCGGCGCTGCGGTGTGCGGGCAGTGGAGGGTGATCGCGCGACCGGTGCGGCGCCTGCACTGGCGCTGCGGGGAGGGCGTCGTGTTCCGCCGGGTGCGAGTGGCCGGATGGGCAGAAGAGGTCCGGCGCAGCCATTTGTGTCGATCATGGCCCGGGACCGGGGTAGCGGCTCGCATGCGTGCCGGTCTTTGCTCGCACCGGGACGAAGCCGATGGGAGCCATGATCTGCGTGCTGGCGCGGTAGGTTGCCTGGCCAAGGACTTGGGGGAGACCGCCCCACCTTGAACCCGCAGCCCGCACCGGTCGCGTTGGCGTTTTACGGCCAAAGGAGCGAGGGCGAGGCCGGCCTAGCCTGCTCCCGATCTGGGCGGGACGTATAACCTATATGGTTCGTTTTGTCAAGGGTGGAAGCGCTGCGCTTGGTTGTGGCGTTGCTGGCCCACCCCCCACCCCCTCCCGCAAGCGGGAGGGGTGTAGCGGGAAACTAGGTTTTGCAATTTTGGGAAACAAGGTTTTGCATAACTCGGGTAGCGGTTTCGGCACCCACTAAGCCATCTCTGAAAGGCCATTTAGCGGCCTGTGAGAGTATGTTGCAAGCTGCGCTACATAGCCCCGGAGACGGGCGCTTCCGCTCTGCACATACGCCCTGTTCCCACCTTCTAACGCGCCATCTTAGCCTTGGTCGCGAGGTAGTCTTTTTCGGAGACACCGGTCCGCGCGAGGATATCAATTTCTTCTGAAGTGAGACCGCCTCCCACCGCCTCGCGCCACGGCGCGCTGTCCAAGATCTTCTGCGCGAGGTAGTCCGCCTCCGTCACACCAAGCGCTGCGCAGATCGCACGCTCTTCCTCTGTCACTTGCTTGCCGCGGTATGAGGCGAGCGCGGGCAGTTCAAGGTTCGGTGTGTTGGTGAGCCCCGCGTTGACGATCCGGGTGACTTCGCGGGTGAGCTTGTCCACCCTGAAATGCGGACTGATGTAGCGATACTGGCGCGCGAGGATTTCGGCAGAAGCTTGCGCCGTCCATTCGATCGATGCCCAGATACCATCGTCAGCAATGTAGAGAGAGCGGACCCAACCAGCGGCGATCGCACGGCCCTTGCCTTGTGGCGCGGCGAGCTCGGTAGCATGATCGTAGTCAACCACCATATCCACGCCGCCCAGCACTTGCTTTGTCAACGCCAGGACGCGTTCCGCCTGAGCTCGATCGCGCAGCACCCACGGCCCTCTGCCATCCCTGCCGTAGAACGGATTGCCAAATGGGAGCAGCTTCACTTCGCGGGGCGGGTAAGCGGCTTGGCCAGCGGTATCCAGCGCAACGGGCTGCATGGTTACGTCAACGTCCATCGTCGGACCTACTTCCTTTCTGCCTGGCGCGCCACGAGCCGCTTTAAGAGGCTCTGAACGCCGTTTTCTGTAAGCCCCAAGCGGTGCGCGATACGCGCCTGGCTGTGGCCCTGTGAGCGATAGTGTACCGCCCTCAATTCCCTCTCCAGCGGCACGCGAATGCAGCTTCCTTTGCACGCCTCTGACAGCGCGCGGGCAGCCTCTATGCCGGCGATCCTGGCGAGGCGATGGCTCGCCTTCATCTTGGCCGGCACATAGATGCGAGTTCCTCCCAGCGCCTCCGCCAGCGCGATCGCCGCCGCCGCCCCGACAATGCCCTGCATGTTGAACCGTGGGCGCTCCAGGCGCTCTGCACACACGCGCTCTGGGCGCTGCTCTGACGAGGCGGGCATCGAACCCCGCAGCTGTGTTTCTTTACCCATCATCGGCACCTACTGCGGCGTGCCCATACTGCGGCCTAAGTTCGCCGCGAAGTCCCAATCCCGGCTGTTGCTCGAAAGGTTTTTCACCCGTGCCTTTGTGCCGGGATCAGTCGTGATGTGGATGTCCAGTCGTCCGCTGATCGGCTTTGCTGGTTGTGTGGCGGGCCGCGTCGTTGGCCCAGGCCGGCTACCGCCAACGGCCGACGGGATCGATGGGGCTCGATCCCAAGCCTCCTTCTGTCCCGCGTCCGGCTTTCCACCGAACAAGTATTCCATCAGTGTTGGCGTGCCTGAATACTTCAGCGGCTTCTGCCCGTTGTAGACCCGCCACATATTCTGGAGCCGGGAGCCGGGCGTGTTGCCCATGCTGATAGCATCGTTGTACCGGTTCAGGCTGTTGTACGCCTCAGCTGCGCGCGCGATCGCAGAAGCAACCGCGCCGGCCGCCTTGGCCACGTCGGAGAGCTCCTGCGTAAAGTGGTCGAAGTCGGCTTTGGTCAGGCTCGAAACCCAATTGACAGCTTCTTCCATCTTTGCGGAGATCGCTTCGGCCCACTTTTTGAGCTCGCCGCTCGCCGCCATTTCGTTGACCTTTTCTAGCAGGCCCTGAAGCTTCGACTTCACTAGGTCGAAGATGCCCGCGTCGGCAACCTGCAAGAGGAAACCGTTCCACTGGTCCTTCAGGTTCGAAATGATGCCGAAGAAAGAGCGGCTCTGCGCGCTGGTGGAACCGCCGAACTGCGCGCCCCATATCTCATCGAGCGCGCGTTTGACAGCCAGCGACTGCGCCTGGACCGTTTTGCTCAGCTCCTGGCCATTCTTCTTGTAGAAGAAAGTCACCTTCTCGCCCTGGCGAGTTGCTCGCAAGCCAAGGTCTAAAAGGCGCTCGAACTGAAGATTGACGGCGTCGGAATACGCTTCAGCGACCTGTTGCAGATCCTTGCTCGTTCCTGCCGCCGTATCGCCGACGATGCGCAAGGCTCCATCCGTTGGATCTACACCGCCCACGGATTGCAGGGTGCGGAACGCGTCAATCACCTGGTCCAGTTCATAGGGTGTGTCAGTCGCAAACTGGCTGATCCACTGGAGCTTGGCCTTGGCCTTGTCGGCAGAGCCCTCCGCCACCTTGAAGGCGATGCGATACTGCTCAAACTTCCCTGCGGTGCTGAAGAGGTCGAACAGGCCAAGGCCAGCTGCGCCGGCCGCGCCGGCAACGCCCCACTTGGCCATGCCGATCCCGCGCGAAAGCAATGAGCCGACCCCGGCGCGGGCCGCCTTCCCGGCGCGTTCCATGATGTTGAGATTTCGGACAGCGGCGCGGACGTTGTCCGACAGCTGCCGCGCGCTCATGCTCGCTGCGCGGAAGAATGAACCCAACGCCACCTGCCGCAGCCGCCGCGCGCGGGTCTCATAGAACTGAAGGCTACGCGCCCCGCTCTCGACATCGCGCGAGACTTTCTTGACCTGCTGGCCCCATGCGCGCGTGCCCTGGACAAGCGAGCTCATGTTCTGTTTGACGCGCTTTGCAGGGCCAGACGCCTTGTCGACCGCCTCCAGGATCATCGAGTACTTGAACGACATCGCAGCGGCCTTTCAGCGGTCAATCAGGCGCGGTTGCGCCGAACGCGTCCATGAGGAATTCATCGATCAGGAGGCCGATTTCGGTCTCGTCTTCCGACGAGACGCCAAGGAACGGCCGCGCGGGCATGTTCATCTGCCGCTCAAACGACTGCACCGCGTATGTCAGCCCGCCAGGCAAGGTTGAACTTCGGCGGGTGCGCGTGTGCGCTCCGACAGTGACCGTGCCGCTGAAGCCAAACTGGTGAACGCCTGCATAGACCCGGTTGGTGCCGACTTCGACACGTCGGCCGGTCGCAGCCGACGTGATCGATTGCTCCAAGAGGTGAGACTGGATCAGGGTTTTGCCGCCATCACGCAAAGCGCGCTGCGACGGCTTCCACCTTCGGCCGTCCGGCCCCTTCTGATCCTGAAAGCGCTGCTGCGCCGAACCCTCCAAGTATACGCCGATACCGGCCATCAAGGGCTCAAGCCCCTCGAATGCGCGGACGACGCGGCCAAGCTTGCGCTCAAGCTCCTGGCCGCCCTCGCTATCGATCCTGAAGCTGGCCGTCATCGGCGCAGCCCGTCATGGACGAAGGTATCGTTGCCCGTGCTCATCCGGCCGGCCATCATCAGCCTTCGATCACGCCGCGCGCGGCCACGTATGATCTGAGGAGCGCCTGTTCTTCATAGCCGAGCGCGATCTCAGTGCCGTCCGGAAGCACCAGCGACACGGCAAGATGACATGTCGCGGCGCCCTCGCGCTTGTCGGCCGCCAGAAGCAACAATGCATCCGCCAGCTTGACCGGATCGGAGCCGAGCTCGGCAGGATCGATGTCCACCGGCTCCTTGCCGAAGACAAATCCCAGGCGGCGATAGGTCCACCCGCCGACCCCGTTGGGATAGGGCATCACCGCCCGCACCCGAAGGCCTTCGTACTCGCTTGCGAACCCCGCGATGATCGCGAGCAAATTGGGCTTGCTGGTCATTGGCTGTCACTCTTTCCGGAAGAACTGGTCTTCGATCTGCTGAAGCCAGAATTCGATCTCATCCCAGTCCATCGCCCAAAGCTCGCTCGGGGCGATGGCGAAGGTGTCGTTGCGGGCAAGGATGCCTAGGCAGCGACGCCAGTCGGCTGGCCACTCCCGCTGCCCGAGCCGAGCAAGTTTCCCAGCGCGCCGAAATCCTCGGCATCGATCAGGTCGAGCTCATCCGCGTCCAGATTGCTGATCTGCGCCAGGAGGGCGATGGACCCATGGATTTCGCGATCCTGATAGCCGTCCATCAGCTTCATGTGGCGCGCTTGCGGCCGCCTTACGATCACCTCGAAGCCGGTAGGCTTCAGAACTTCCTCGCGGGTCTCTCCATCCGTCGCCCGCGTCTCGCGCACGATTGCATACTTCAGGGCGTAGGTTCCGAGAATTCGGGACATGTCTTGATCCTTGCTCGTGAGGTGGTCAGATGCTTGCGGCCTGGCGCAGCGCCGTGAGCTCGCCCAGGAGTTCATCGCGGCGCTTGGTGAGCGTGGCGATCTCACGATCCAGCTGCGTAAGCTGCTCTGCGCGATCGGCTGCCTTGATGCCGTTGGCAGCGGCCGGGCAGTGGCGCTCGATCAGCCCCGGAAGTTCCTGCCCGATGATGTCGGCAAGGAAGTAGCTCAGGGCCGAAATGTTGAGAGCGGGACCCTCGCGCCGAAGTGCCCGGTCATGGACCTCGCGCTCTTCCAGCTTGCCCTCAAAGCGAAGGATGTCTCTCCGCTGCGGGGCGCTGGAGGCCTGAGCCGCATCGTCGGCCGAAACGAAGAGCGCGCCAAGCCCGGTCTTCAATTCCCGCTCGAATGCCTTGCGCTCTTCATCGAGCCCGCGCCGGTACAGCGCGACGATGTCATCCGTGTGCGGCGGACGCTTGCTTACTGCCAGCCGCTCCATCTCCAGGCCTTCAAGCTCCTGGTTGATCTCGCGCACTTCGGCACGGCGCTGTTCGATCGCGCTTTGCGTCTGAGAAAGGATTTCGGAAACAGAAGCCGTCATGGTCCACCCTCGCGGAAAATTCCAAGGCGTGCACTCCGGAGGATTGGCAGGAGTAGGAGGCAAGCCCCCGCAGCGCACTTTGGACCGTGTAGGATGTCATGAAATCGCAGGCTGTCTGACGCGTGTCAGGCGGGCCACATTTTTACGCGAACAGATCCATCTGGCGATCGTCGCGAGGCGGAAGCGGCTTCGGTGCGGCACCCGCCTTGATCTTGTAGACCGCCCGCTCCGTCAGGCCAAGCTCCAACGCGATCTGCGTGATTGTCATCTGCTTGGCCTCCAGCAAGTCGAGGCAGCGCCGCCGCCGCTCCCACTGCATGGGCACATAGAAGCGGTCGCCGTTCAACCAGCGGACAAGCTCCCCGGCGAGCTCGGCTCCCAGCTTCTGGACTAGGTAGTGATCGGGCGTGATCTGCCGTGGCGGCCGAACCGTCGTGCCGCCAAGCAGCCGGGCAACCGTGCGCGCGGCTTCGGGTCCGAGCGCAGCCGCCATTTCGGCCATCGCATCATCGCCCGAATGCCGCCCGCTGTTGCTCACCGCAGGTGCTCCAGGGCTTCGCGCATGTTGTCGACAATGATGCCGAGAAGGCAGGAAAAGTTCTCGGCATTCAGTTCGGGCAGAGTGCCGCTCGCCTGGTGTCCACCCGCTTCCATGCAGAGATCGCGCACGGCATCGAGGGCATTGACCGCGATAGTTGCTTGCAGCGACGCACCAACGTTTGTCGCTGCGGGCTTTTCACCGATTTCCATACAAGTTGCTCCTGGTTGAATTTCGATTGCGGCGGGCGAGATCAACCGCCCATTGCGATCGCGGATTTTTGGGGACCTGGATCAGTGGCTGCGCCGGCATGAGGGCCAGTCTGCGCAAGCTTGACGCCTGCCGCCTCCAACAGCGGCCCGAGACGCGAGAAAATCTCGGCAAGGCTAAGTCCCTGCGCCTCGACCTCGTCATCCCCGTCAACAGGTCTCGCAAACGACGCTTCGAAATTGGCAACGGCCTCTTCAGGTGTCACCCGGCGCGGACCGGGCACGCCCTTCCGCTCGCGAAAGACGTCAGCCGCGCGGACATAGTCGGCAAGCTCGATGTTGATGTCTTCGAAGGCCTTGAGCGCGGCGCGCGCGGCGCAAGCGAGAGCTTGCGCCATGTTGAGATTATCGACTCCGTCTATTGCAACCAGGGTCAAGCAGACAGTCTCGATCATCTCATCAAGCTCGATAAGCCGATCCAGCACTGCCTGCGGTCTCGACAGCACATTCTCCGGGTATGGCAATTCCATGGTTATCTCCTTTGTGGCTCGGCAGGGCGAGCACGATCGTGCGCCCGGCAATCCGCTTCAGTCTTTCTTCAGGTGCTCGTGGATCAGCTGGCCAAGCTCGGCCGCCGCGCGCTCCAGGCGCTTGTCCGGCCAGCCGGTGCAATCGCCTGCCAGCGCTTCGGGCACGGCAACGCCGGCAGCCTCCAGCCGCGTCCGTTGCGCGCCGATCAGGCGCTCTTTCAGCGTCCGCACCTTCTCGGCAGCGGAGAGCTTGGACGAAAGCCGCTGATCCCAGCCGTGCCGCGTCCCGATCGCCTTCAGCGCTTCGATCAGCTTGAAGCCCTCGCGCTCGTTGGCCCACTGGAGCCGCTGCACGCCAAGTTGCCGGTGCCCGAAGGCTTCCAGCGCCACATCCGAACCGTCGGCAATCGCGCCAAGCTGATAGAGCGAGATCCACATCGCCCGCGCCTTGCGCACCGTCTTGCTTGTTCCCATCGCCCGGCGCTTCACCGGACGGCCGAAGGGACGGAAGCCGAGCTCTTCGAACTTGGCGACAACTTCGCTGAGCTCGCGATCGGTGCAGTCCTTCGCGCTCTTGCGCCCTGTGATCTGTTCGATCACGGCGCGGTAATCGTCCTCTTCCATGGCGAGCGATTTGCGCGCGATATGCACTTGCGCGAGGAGCGCGCGGCGCTGCGGCGAGACGGCCGGCGCGGCTTCGTTGTTGACGGCGAGCTTAAGCATTCCCGCCTCCCATCCCCGAACGGGGAAAGGCGCGCCCGGCAAACAGGCCCATGGAGCGGTTTAAGAGGCCATAAGAGCACGATTGCGCCTCCGCGCCGTACGCCAGCGCCCGCTGCGCTCCTGAAGCCGCTCCCAGCGCGCTGTGTGCCGGTCTCCGTTCAGGCTCCAGAAGCACGAACGCGGCAGCGATGGCCCACAGCGCCAGGGCGGCAACGATGACGCCCGCCGTCTCCGCCAGGAGCGCCTTGCGGCTGCGGCCCATGGTCAGCTGCCGGGCCGCGCGATGAAGGTCCGCGCGCATCACGGCCTGACAGCCTTGGGCTTGCGCTGCATGGTGGCGCTCTTCAGGTCCGCCAGTGCCAGCGCGCGGCCACGCCCCGAAGCGGCGACCAATGCGATCTCGATGATATGCGTCACTTCGCGCAGCGCGCCGGGAAGCTCCGATACCTTTTCAAGGTATGCCCGCTGCGCCGGGTCCTGGATGTTCCACGCATCGAGCAAGGCCTCGATGTCGCCGGGCCTCGGCTTCTCCTGCACTTCGCGGAACGAAAAGCGTGAAGACAACTGCGTGAAGGCGGGGCCGCCCCGCGTGATCTGGCCGATCACGGTTTCGTTGCCCATCAGCACGATCCCCACGTTGGTTTTGTCGTACCAGCCGCGCAGTTCGTTCACCGCCTTGTCGGTGAGCTCCTGCGCTTCGTCGATGATCAGGAGGCCATTCTTCCCGCGCACATGCGCCTTGATCTGGCGCGAGAGTTGCTGCGGGCTGCCCGTGATCTCGCCAAGGCCGAGCGCCTCGCCAACCTCGATCGCCATTGGCCCGACACCCGCCGTGGAAGGCGACATTGTCGCCAGCCATACATTCGGGTCCTGCGCGGCGAACCGTTCGGCTGCCCTTGTCTTGCCAATGCCTGGCCGCGTGACGATCAGGCCCATCCTGCCGGATTGTGCCCAGCTGAACCGCGACATGAACCGCGTTGAAGTAGGGGTGTCATACCAATCCGGCACCGTCGGCGCGCCGGCCGCGATCTGCGCCTGGCTTTCCTTGCGATCGCGATACGCCAGGACCTTGGCCGCGACGCCGGCATTGTTCCCGCCGTACTTGCCGGCCGCGAACAGCGACAGGGTCGAAGAGGCGACATCCGTCAGCTTGCCGATCTGCGGCCAGCTGAGCCCGCTCTCTTCCTTGTGGCCATTCAGCCAGGCGCGCGCCTCGGCTTCCTGGGGGCTGTTGTCTGAAACCACTTCCATGCTACGGCTTCCTTGCTCTTACAGGGGCAACAACGGCCGCGTCGGGACTGCCATCCCGGCGCGGCCAACTTTCATTCAACCACCCGCAGCCGGTTCATTCCGGCCGTGAGCGCGTCGCTGAAATCGATGATGGATGCGTCTTCAGTGGGCTCTGAAGTGCCCTCCTGGAGAAGCTTCTGTGCGGCGGCGCTGTGGCCCCGGTGGCGAACGAGCCGGGTAGCGGCTGGTACCAGAGGCGGCTCAGGTTCGGGCTCGACTGACTTTTCATAGATTTCGCGCAATTGGTCTTGCTCAAGCAGAGCCGCGCTCTGCTCCAGTTGTCGCGCGTGACGACGGAGAGCCTTTTCCATTTTGGCGCGGCGCGCGGCCCCGGCTTTGTCTTCGAACCCAACGGGTTCCTCGCACGGTGCAAATCCGAAGTACCGACCGTCCTGCAAGTAGATATGCACTCCACTATGCAAGTCGTCTGGATCGCAGCGAACCGTCACCTTCTGCCCGGCAAGCTCGATCATCGCTTGCGACCAGTAGAGGTTCCCCGCAATCTTGATCGAACCGTTCTCACGGTTGCAGCGCTTCTCTTCTGCCTCCAGGAGCGCCACGAGGATCTGCGCCTCGGTAGCCTTCTCGATTATCGAAGCCGCATAGGACTCCGCGAAAGCCGCATCGAAGCTGCGCCCCTTTGCTATTTCGGTCTGACGGCCGGGGCGGGAATTGTGATTGGCAAAGCCTCGCGCCATCAGCCTCTCAAATTCGGCGATCGGGATGGCCCGCTCGCCATAGTTGTCCGGCTTCGCGTCTGGCTTGTTGCCAGTGTAGGCACCTTCAAAGCTCGAGCTCTTCCAAACGTTCTCGCAGATGTCTTTCCATGCGCGCTCGATCGGCTTGGACGAACCCCGGTACGGCAGCGTCGGCCCAACTTTGATACCAAGCTGGGTCAGCACACCAATCGGGTCGCTATCCTTGATCCTGAAGCGATACCGGGTTTTCTGCCCGCCAGTGAGCGCCTTGCTCATAAAGGCGCGGCCGTTGTCCGCGACAAGGTACTTGGGAATGCCGTACTGGCGAAAAAGGTCAACCAGGGCCATCCTGGCTAGAACTGTGCTTTCTGTCCGGTCAATCCGATACGCCAGTATCTTGCGGCTGTAGATGTCTTGGATGCCAACTAGGACAGGCCTGCCGATTTTCCCGTCCTCCCATTGGACCCGCACATCGACGGTGTGACCGTCGATATTCACACCGTACATTGCATAGAGGTCCTTCACTGTGCGCCGCTGCGGCGGGACAGTCTTGCGGACGGCTTCCAAGCCCTCTCGCCGAAGCTTCTTCAAGAGCACCGGGGTTTCGCGCTCATAGCGCGCCCTCATTGTCTTGATCGAAGGCAGTGTCAGCCCCCGCGGCCGGCAGTAGTTTTCAAGCACGTGGTAGTACGCAGACGCGAACGATGCCTGCGACTTGCGAAGGCATTCGGACTTGAGCATTTGCCATGCTTCAGGATCGATCTCCGCCAGCTTCCCACCGCCCTTGTAATTGGGGGCAAGCCGAGGCAGCCATTGATTGTTCGGGAACTGCGACACCAAAGAATACCACCCGGCCACTGCGCTTGGGGAAACGCCGTGTTTGCTGGCAACGCTCTTTGTTGCTGCCGTCCGGCCCGTGCCGATCGCAACCAGTTCGTCCACTTCAGCCAGGATCGCCATGCGCCTCTTGGCCCTGTTCTTGATCGCGTCCGGCTGCCGGTTAAACCTGTCCCAGGCTTCAGCAGCCGCGCTCATCGTGTCGTTGTCCGCGATCGGCGCTTCCGCTTCGCGATTGCGCCGCGCGGTCAGCACTTCCTGCGCCTGGACCGGAAGCACGCTCACATGAAATTCGGTCCCGCCGCCCCGCGCATTGCGGCGGCGTGCCATCGCTTGGCCCCGGCCGTCTGTGCGATCGGCCCAGCCTTCCGCCTTCGCCAGGTCGCGCAGCTTACGGCCGTCGGCGGGCAAGCCGGGCAGGCCCAGCTGCGCTAGCTCGCTTGCGGTATACCACCAGTGATCCCGCTGCGCGCTCATGCCGCCACCGCCTGAGGACAAACAGCGCGTTTGCGCTCCGGGGCACGCTCTGTCAGATTGGATGCGGATGGATCGGCGGCAGCCCGGTTGGACAGGCTGCCGCCCGCCATCCTCACAGGCTCAGCAAGGGAGGCTCGCGTGAGCGACAGGGACGACGTATGGAAGAAAACACCGGAGCGCCCGAAAGAGGACCGAAGCATCGTCAACGACCGGTGGCCCGACGACATGGGGAAGAGGTCGGACGTGATCCGGGACATGGACCCGCCGCCTCCGCCACCGCCGACAGAGCGGAAATAGAAGCCCCTTGGGCGCTGCGATGGGGAGTGGCGGTTTCGGTCCGGTACACTGCCAAGATGGCGCGGCGCTACGAGACCCTTGAGAACCTGCAGACGCTTGTCGGCTTGGTATCCGGCACAGGCGTAGTCCTGTCTGTCCTGCAGAATTGGCAGCCTGCCGCGCTCATGGCTGGCGTCGCGGCTGCTGTCATGCCGCTGGCCGCGCTCATCTTCAAATGGCGCGAGAAGGCCACCTTCTTTGCCGGCCGGTCCGAAGCTTACCAGCGGCTGAAGCTTGATCTCGAATTGAAGCGTCGGCCGCCCGAAGACGTCATTGCAGAGCGGGTGCAACTCGAAATGCAGGAAGGCGAACCAAGCCATACGCTCTGGCGCATTTCCGGCAATGAGGAAGCGAGAGTGCTTGGCCTTGCAGGTAATCCGCTGACGTGGGGGCAGAAGGTGGTGGCGCTTGCCTTTTATTTCACTGTGCCCGCCAAAGCTCCCCGCCAGCTGCCAGCCGGTGAGGCCAGCGTCCCCGCGCAGTGAAGTCGCGATGCGAGCCTTCGGACGGGCGCATGCTGTCATCAAGAGCGCGTCCCTCCGAACAGCAGTTCAAAAACCAGCTGGCGGCGATCGGCCGGCTCCAGCGCCGCCAGTGCAGCCTTGGCGGCAGTGAGCTCGGGGCTCTCCGGCGGCGCCCCCGGTGTTTCCTGGCGCAGCCCAGTCACGATGTAGAGCAAGTCAACGCCAGCGTGTGCGAAGCAAGCCAGAGCGGCGGCATTGGGATAGGATGTCCCCTTTTCCCATTCTCCGACCGTGCCCTTTACAATTCCGGCGAGCTTCGCGAGGCCGGCTTGTGTGAGCCCAAGGCGATCGCGCTCCGCCTTCAGCCTGCCGCCAATACCAAGGATGTCAGGCGGAAGGCGCGTCACGGCAGAAGCTCCTGAAGCTTCGCGATCGCTTCACTGACCTTGTAGGGCGGAATGTCAGCCGCCAGCTTGATCAGCTGCTCCGCCTTGTCATCAACTCCCAACTTCTGCCAAGCGAGCTCCAGCTTGATCTTGAAGTGCGCGGCACCTTTGGGGCGATTACCTGGGGATGCTTGCTGACCCACTGCCACCAACACCTCGGTGATATTGTCCCAGTCAGGCTTAGAGAGTAGCTCCACTGCCGCATTGCGCCGCGCTTCAACGGTGGGGACTTGGGCAAGCGATTTGACCGCCTCCAAGTTGGTGCACAACGGATGCGCATTGATGTCCGCAAAGAGGTCGGGGAGCGCGATGACGATTTTGTCGTAAAGGGAACGGAAGAGCCGGACGTTGCGCTCATTTTCGCCGGTGAGTTCTGCCGTCGCCTGATCTGCCGCCTTGCGGTCAATGCCTTGCGTATTGGCAGTTTCTGCCAATACGTCCCAGCGCGCCCTGATCGCCTTCGATTGCTGGCTTGTCGGCTCCGATCGGGGCAGCGCGCGCGCCGCCTCCGCCCACCGCTCCATGATGAAGCATGCGCGCTCGATCGGGCGCAACACGCGCCGGTCAAGGTTCTCCGCCAGCTGGAGCCGCTTCAGCGTCGGTACGTCGCTATCCGGCCCCGCGCGCACTTCGGCGGCGATCTCCGTCCAGCCGAGCAACTTCGCAGCGCGCAAACGGTGCCGCCCTGCAATCACACTGTGGCGCACCTTGGCCGCGTTGCCATTGCGCCGGACCCAGATGGGATTGTGCTGGCCTTCCGCCGCCATGCGGGCAACCAGATGCGTCACCGCGTCGTCAACAATGAAGCCGACATAGCTCGCGTCATCAAGCTCGCTGATCTCCGCGATCGGGAGCATCAGGCGCTCAGGCCCCGCACTTTGAGCCGCGCTGTCAGCTGAGACACGCGCGCCCTTCACGCAGCGGCAGCCTTCATGGCATCGCTGATCGACATGCCATCGGCAACGATGATCCCGTTCTTCAGCCCAAGCGCCACAGCAACCTTGTGCGCATCGCCGTGTGCACCCTTGAACCGGCCGCTTAGCACGCCCCGCACGATGGACTGCGAAACACCAAGCTCTCGCGCCACATCTGCCACCGTCTTCCCGATACGGTTCAGACGTTCTCTTACCTCTTCCAGACTAGCTGATTCTGGCATATGATGTCTCACAAAGACCAAAAGGATGGAACTGTGTACCAACGTATTGGTATCTCTGCAAGCGCGAAGCGCAAATAATGAGCGTTGGTTTGCGCCTTCGGGAAGAGCGGAAGCGGCTTGGCCTCAGCCAAGGGCGGTTGGCGGTGATCGCAGGAGTGGCGAAAAACACAGCGATTAACTGGGAGAAAAGCGCTTCATCCCCAACGGCCGACGCTTTGGTTAAACTCGCAACTGCGGGAATTGACGCCGTATATGTTTTGACAGGGAAGCGGCTGCCCCAAGGCACAACCTACTCCGACGAAGAGCAAGCAAAGCTTGATCTCGATGACCTTGAGCGGGAACTCATCGAACCGGCGCGGGTGCAGGGACCAAATGAGAGCGACGCAGAAGCAGAGGCTCGTGTCCTGAAAGAAGCAACCCGCAGGCTTGAGGGCATTCTTGCCCCAATTTGTAGGGCTTTGTATTCGCCTGAAATCATTGAGCGCGCGGAAGCATTGCTACAGGCGGCAAATGATCCACAGCGGCTCGCTCTGCTTCGCGCGGCCGATTTCAATCAGGCTCGCATTCAGCGCGAAGATGAGGCGGAATTGCTGGAGATTTGGCTCAATAGCTCACCATACCAGCCCGATCATTCGGTTATGGACCGGCTCGCCAGGATCGCCATTGAATACTCTGTTCCCCACCGGACGCTCGCGGAACTCACACACGAAATCTATATCGACATTGAAGAACAGCGGTCGGCAGATCAAATCATCGCGCTTAATGAAGCCCGAGAAGGCGAACCGTCTAGGAGTTGATCCTCTGACGACGGCAAAATTGCCACTCGGCAGCACAAATAAAGCAGCGCTACCTGTTACCTGACAGACAGACGCGCGACATGCACAAGACTAGCCATGGTGCCATGGCTAGCTTCGCTTCATCCCCCGCCCCCGCCGATCGCACTGCCACGCAGGATGATCTGGCCATGTTCAAGCTTTCCCGGCCCGTGCGCTGGTGGATCGATGGAGAGGAGCGCGAGACCGATCTGATCGGCATGCGCGCCTTCGAAACACCTGATCTCGCCTTGCTCGATCGGCACCGGGGCCGCCCGATCGCGATGATGCAGCACGTCGTTGCCGCCTTGTGCGGCGTGCTCCCGCAAGACATCCGCGACCTGCCGCTGTGTGATTTCCTTCTCCTCGCCGGCGATATCGAGTGGCAGGTCAAGGACGCGCTGGCCAAGATGGGCCTCAGCCCGAAGGACTACTTCAATCCCGGTCCTGCGGAGAAGCTCATTTGAGCGCCCTGGCCACCCCTGCGCAGCTGGCCGCACTGATCGGCGAGGATACGGCCGGCGAGCTCGCGCGCGCTTTCGCCGGCCAGTCGCTCTGCCTGCCCGCCGATCCCGCCGAAGAGCCGCGCCTGGAAGCCGCCATCGGCCCGATCGCCGCCGCCTGTCTGTGTGAGGAATTGGGAGGCCATACCATCGCCTTCCCAGCCGCGCCGATTGCTGCGCCTGCCTCGCCGGTTCCTTCGCCGCCCGCTTCGCCTGCCCGCGCTGCGAGTGTCAGCAAAATGGGTTCGCGAGTGCTAGACGAGATCGCCGAAGTGATCGGCGAAGAAGCGACCTGGCGGCTCGCGGAGGAATTTGGCGGTGAACGGCTCTACGTGCCGCGATCGCCATCAACCGATCCTCGCATCGCAAAGGCGATCGGCCAGGAGTTGACAGAGAAGCTATGCGATACCTTCTATCGCCTCACGATCAGCATCCCGATCCGCCTGATCACCGCACGCCGCGTTGCCGAAATGGTGCGCCAGGGCGACAAGAGTAACCGTGAGATCGCCCGCGCGCTGCATATTACGGAGCGACAGGTCTATCGTATCCTGGAGGGCCTCCGCGCCGCCTAGAATGGCAGGGGTAGCGTGCTGCCGGCCTACATGCCCGAAGGCCCAAGGCGGAACGTCCGGAACGTCGGACAGCTGCGCTATCGATACGCCGAAAGGGGAGCCGGTTCAATCCGATCTGCACCGCTGGCCTACATGCTCGATCCATAGGACAGAGCCCAAGGCAATACGTCCGAAACGTGAGACGGCTGAGGGCGATTTACCAGCCGCAGTGTGCATGTTCAAGGTTGTGGTTGACCGCGTGCCTACATGCTCGATCCGAAGATGGAGCCCAAGGCCCCACGTCCGAAACGTCAGGCGGCTGCACTGCAAATAGCGCGCCCTAGCCACGCGTTCAACCGTCGGGAAGTGCCGCTGCCTACATGCTCGATGGAGCCCAAGGCCTCACGTCCGAAACGTTGTGCGACATGGCAGTTCTACCCCGTCCCGATCGCACCGGCAAGCAGGCCCGAACCGGCCTCCCAGGCGTCAAAAATCTCCCCATCTTTCGCCAACTTCGGCAGACCGCCGCGGATGACAAAAAATCCAATATTCAAAATGTCTTACAGGCAAAATCCCGCACTCGGAGGCCGCGAAACACAGATTTCCTGAAAGAAATTGAAATCACAGCGCCAGGAGGCATTTCAGAGGCCGATTGCGAGGCCGTTAAAATGGCGGTAAACAGCCATTCAGAGGCGTTTTAGGCGGTTCCTAAGAGGGTCAGCGACGGGGCCTCTTGAAAGATGGCGAAAAGGCCAAAATTGGCCCAATCCCCATCTTAATGCAGAAACAGCGAGGGTCGGTTTCGGCCACATCGAAGAGCACCGAAACGCCAATTTTTTTAAGGTGTTATCCCACGGTGTCCCGCGTATCTCCACGCAATCCCACCTTGGGCCCCATCTTTCCAGAACCTTCTTTCCTTACACAAGGGGCAATGGCGTGGTGCCAGGACAGACTTCCGGTTGCAGATGAAACAATCCCTCTCCGCTGGGGGTTCACCCCGGCGCGTGGGCAGGCTAGAGCGGGCGGACATGGGAACACTTGCCGCCACCGAGGCCGCCCTTGTCGAAGGGATCGAAGCCGCACAAATGCTCGCAAACGTCGAGCAATGGTGTGCGATCAACACCGGCACGCGTAACATCGCGGGGCTTGCAAGACAGGCCGCGCTGTTGGCCGATGCGTTTGCGGCGCTGCCCGGCGAAGTCCGCCTAGCGGAGCCTGCCCCGGTCGAGGCGATTGCCGCCGATGGCCGTGCGGTGCAGATCGAGCACGGCGCGCACATGGTGCTCAGCGTCCGGCCCGACGCGCCGCGCCGCTATCTGCTCACGGGCCACATGGACACCGTCTACCCGGCGGATCATCCGTTCCAGACGCTGACATGGCTCGATGCGGGTACGCTCGGCGGACCGGGCACGGCGGACATGAAAGGCGGCATCGCGGTGATCCTCGCCGCGCTCAAGGCCTTCGAGACAAGCCCGCAATCAGCCGGTGTCGGCTATGACGTGCTGATCAATTCGGACGAGGAGACCGGCAGCCTAGCCTCTGCGCCGCTGATTGCGGAACTGGCGCGCGGCAAGGCGGCGGCGCTGACCTACGAACCATCCGCCCTGCCCGACGGCACGCTCGCCGGCGCACGCGGCGGCAGCGGGAACTACAGCGCCATCGTCACCGGTCGATCCGCCCACGCGGGGCGCAATCCGCAGGATGGGCGCAACGCGGTGGTCGCCGCCGCCGATCTCGCGCTCGGCCTCAAGGCGCTTTCCGGCGATGGCCTCGCCATCAACCCTGCGCGCATCGATGGCGGTTCGGCCAACAATGTCGTGCCCGATCACGCGGTGCTGCGCTTCAATATCCGCCCGCGCGGCGAGGAGGATGCGGCGCGCTTTGCCGCGGCGATCGGACCGCTGCTGCGCGAGGTGGAACTGGCGCATGAGGTGCGCATCCATCTGCATGGCGGGATCAGCCGTCCGCCCAAGCCGCTCACGCCCGAGGCGGAACAGCTCTTCGAACTGGTGCGCAGCTGCGGCGCGGCGCTGGGTCAAGCGATCCGCTGGCAGAGCTCCGGCGGGGTCTGCGATGGCAACAACATCGCCGCGCTCGGCGTGCCCGTCGTCGACACCATGGGCGTGCGCGGAGGGGCGATTCACTCGCCGCAGGAATACATGATCGTGCCGTCGCTGGCCGAGCGCGCCGCACTCTCGGCGCTCGTGCTGCACCGGCTTTCCGGAGGGGAATAAGAAGCGTGACCCATGTCATCCGCGCGGCCCGCGCCGCGGATCTCGACCATCTGTACGAGATGGCCAAGCTGACCGGCGGCGGCTTCACCAACCTGCCGCCCGACCGCCGCGCGCTCACCGCGAAGCTGGAGCGGGCCGCGGCTGCTTTCGCCAACACCGAGGAAGGCGATCCGGAAACCCAGCGCGATGAGCTGTTCGTCCTCATCCTAGAGGACCTGGCCACCCGCGAAGTGCGCGGCACCTGCCAGATCTTCACCCGCGTCGGGCAGACCTGGCCGTTCTATTCCTACCGCATGGCGACGCTGACCCAGCATTCCAAGGAACTGGGTCGCACCTTCCGCGCCGAGATGCTGAACCTCGTGACCGACCTTGAAGGATCGAGCGAAGTCGGCGGCCTGTTCCTCCATCCGAACGAGCGCGCGGGCGGGCTCGGCATGCTGCTGGCGCGCAGCCGCTATCTGTTCATCGCGATGCACCGCAAGCGCTTTGCCGACCGCATTCTGGCGGAACTGCGCGGCGTGATCGACGAGCGCGGCGGATCGCCGTTCTGGGACGGCGTCGCGGGCCGCTTCTTCGGGATGAACTTCCAGGAGGCCGACTATTTCAACGCGATCAACGGCAACCAGTTCATCGCCGATCTGATGCCCAAGCACCCGGTCTATATCGCCATGCTGCCCGAAACCGCGCGCTCCGCCATCGGCCTGCCGCATCCCAGCGGCCGCGCGGCGATGCGCATGCTGGAGACGGAAGGCTTCGCGTCCGAAGGCTATTTCGACATCTTCGACGGCGGTCCGACGATGACCGCGCGGACGGACAAGGTGCACTCGATCGCCTCGGCCAAGATGGTGCCGGTGAAGGAGGTGCGCGCGCCGGATGCAACCGCCAGCCGCGCGCTCGTCGCAACCGGACGCCTCGCCGATTTCCGCTGCACCTTCGCCCGCATCATGGCGGATGGAGAGGGCGTGGCGCTCGATCCCGATGCCGCGCAGGCGCTCGGCGTTTGTGCGGGCGATACCGTGTGGCACGTGGCGCGCTGAAGGACACCCAAATGAACACTCTGGTCGAGATCAACTTCGACGGCCTTGTCGGGCCGAGCCACAACTATGCGGGGCTCAGCCTCGGCAATCTCGCCTCCGCCAAGCATGGCGGCGATGCGTCCTACCCGCGCGCGGCGGCGCTGCAGGGCGTGGCCAAGATGCGTCACAACATGGGCCTTGGCCTGACGCAAGGGCTGCTCTGCCCGCTGCCGCGCCCCAACCATGGGTTCCTCGATGCGCTGGCCATCAGCGAGCCCGCGGACGAGTCCGAACGCCGCCTGCGCGCCGCAGCTTGGTCGGCAAGCTCGATGTGGACGGCCAACGCCGCCACCGTCTCCCCTGCCCCGGATACGGCAGACGGGCGCTGCCACCTGACGGCGGCGAACCTCGTCACCATGCCGCACCGCTCGCAGGAATGGCCCGATACCGTGCGGCAGCTGCGGGTGGCCTTTGCCGACAGCGCGCACTTTGCGGTGCATGACGCGGTGCCGGCGTGCTTTGGCGATGAAGGCGCGGCGAACCATATGCGCATGGGGACCAGCCATGCCGCAACGGGGCTGGAGATCTTCGTGTATGGGCGCCCCGGCGGCGCTTTTCCGGCGCGGCAGCATGAGCAGGCGAGCCGGGCTGTCGCCCGCCGGCATCGCCTCGACCCGGCGCGCTGCCTGTTTGTCGAGCAGTCGCCCGATGCCATCGCAGCGGGGGCGTTCCACAACGACGTAGTCGCCGTCGCCAACGAGCGCGTGCTGTTCACGCATGAGCAGGCCTTTGCCGATCCCGAGGGCACCTACGCCGCGATCCGCGAGCGCCTGCCCGAGGCGGAGATCGTGATCGTGCCGGCCAGCGCGGTCAGCCTTGCCGACGCCATCGCCAGCTATCTGTTCAACGCCCAGTTGCTCACCCTTCCGGGCGGAGAGATGGGACTCGTCATCCCGCTCGAGGCCTGGGAACATCCGCGGGTGCGGGCGTGGCTCGACGGAATGCTTGCCTCGAACGGCCCGATCCGCCGCGTGCTGCCGGTCGACGTGCGGCAGTCGATGGCCAACGGCGGCGGTCCGGCCTGCCTGCGCCTGCGCGTTGTCGCCGATCCTGCCACTGTCGATCCGCGCTTCCTCCTGACGGAAGCGCGCGCGGACATGCTGGAAACGCTGATTGCCAAGGCGTGGCCCGAGCAGATCGACCCGACCGATCTTGGCAGCGACTCGCTGGCTTCCAGCGTGATTGCCGCGCGCGCCGCGCTGCTCGAAGCACTCGGACTTTCCGAACTGGCCTGAAACGGTACGGCCCCTTTCTCGGAGGTTAAGCCTCGCTTTACCATGGCATGTCGCCGTGCTTTACAAGCGCTCGGCTAAACCATGTGTGCGGCCCTCGTGATTGCTGATCTGGCACGAAGGTTGCGGAGGAGGTTCGGTGATGCAGAAAAAGCCTTCCCTGCTACGCAAGACCGGCCGCCTGTTCGTGATCAAGAACCGGTTCGAGGCGAGCGCGATCATCTACGCGCTGGCGCTGGGTTCGGCGGAGCGCGGGCAAATTTATCTGTCGCAGTATCCGGGCTTCGGCGGCAAGCTGCTGTTCCTCGCCAGCTGCCTCGCGGTGTTCATGGCCGGCGCCAAGATCATGGACGCGATGAAGTATGAGCGCGAGGCGAAGGCGGCGCCGGTTCCGGTCGAGGCGGAGCACCACGGGTAGCCCACCCCGCTGCGACTAGCTTCCCCTTCGACAAGCTCAGGGTCACCAAGTCTCGCGGCCCTCCCGCAAGCGGGAGGGCAAAAAACGGCTCCGAAAAGCACGACGCATCTCCCCTCCCGCTCATCCTGAGCTTGTCGAAGGGGGGAGGGGCTGGGGGCGGGCTTTCGCAGCGTATGAATTGAGTGGAGGCGTTTCTGTTGCCCGGTACGCCTCCGAACCGCTGAATTCCCTTCTGTTGCCCGGTGGGTTCAACCGCGCTTTAGCTTTGTAAGATCAGGCCGTCAGGCCGTCAGATTACGCCGCGAGAGCGAGTGCTTCGTTGTCGTTGGCACTTGTGGGTTTTGAGCCTTTAACGGGTTACTCAGCCCGGACGAAAGCACCGCTTTTCAACACACGTCGATCCTAGTTCGGCCCCATCAACACCTCTGCGACAACAGAGCCCGGCCCTACGCCCGATGAGCATAGGCCGGTGGTGATGGTGGAGCCGCCGGGTACCGCCCCCGGGTCCGCTGCGCCTATTGCACGACACACTTTATCGTCATAGCCGGTCGAAACCGGCAAGTCCGATATAGGCACGGCGCGCGGGGAATGGAAGGGGCCAGCGTGTAGACTGGCCCCTTCCGTCCGATCTCAGCCCTTCTTCAGCGCATCGCGGATTTCGGTGAGGAGATCGACCTCGCTCGGACCAGCCGGAGCGGCGGGCGCTTCGGGCGCCTTGGGCATCATCTTGTTGGCCGCGCGCACGAGCTGGAAGATCACGAAGGCCATCAGCAGGAAGCTGATCACGGCGGTGACGAAAGCGCCGTAGCCGAGCATCGGCACGCCTGCCGCCTTCAGCGCCGCATAGTCCGTGAGCGAGCCCTTGTAGCTATCGGGCACCGCGCCCAAGATCATGAACTTGTTGGTGAAATCGACCCCGCCCGAGACAACCCCGATTACCGGCATGATCATGTCTTCGGTCAGCGAGGTGACGATCTTGCCGAAAGCGGCGCCGATGATCACGCCGACCGCCAGATCCAGCACGTTGCCGCGCGCAACGAAGTCCCGGAACTCTCCCATCATGCCCATGCTTATTTCTCCATTAAGCATTTACACCCGGCTGCTTCGTGCCAGTTGCAACCCTTTGTAACAAGTGGTCGGTTGCACCGAAGCGGGCCAGCCCTTGAACGGTCATGGCAAGGCGCTACATCTGAGCGCGATCCATCCCGCGGCGCCGCTGGCGGGGATCTAGAGGGAACATTTTCGATGGCCGCTTCGCTGCTTGCCCGCTTTTCCCGTTTCGCTTTCGCTGCGGTTGCCGCCGCAGGCCTTGCCGGATGCGGGGTCAATGCGATCCCGACCGCCGAAGAAGCCGCCAAGGCCAAGTGGGCCGAAGTGCAGAACCAGTACCAGCGCCGCTCCGACCTGATCCCCAACCTCGTCGCGACGGTGAAGGGCGCCGCGAATTTCGAGCAGGGCACGCTGGTCAAGGTGACCGAAGCGCGCGCCAAGGCGACGAGCATCCAGATTTCGGGCGAAGACCTCAGCGATCCCGACAAGATGGCCAAGTTCCAGGCCGCGCAGGAGCAGCTTTCCAGCGGCCTCGGGCGCCTGCTGGTCGCGGCTGAGGCGTATCCGGAGCTCAAGGCCAACGACAATTTCAAGACGCTGCAGGACCAGATCGAGCGCACCGAAAACCGCATCGCGATCGCCCGGCGCGATTACAACGATGCCGTGCAGAGCTACAACACCACGATCCGCACCTTCCCCGCGGTGATCGGTGCCAAGGTGATCTATGGCGCCAAGCCGCTGGTGCCCTTCACCGCGACCACTCCGGGCGCCGATACCGCACCGACGGTCAGCTTTGACGGACCGGCAGCACCTGCTGCGGCCCCGGCGGCAAATGACAATGGGGCCGCACCGGCGAGCAAGGCGGCGACGAACTGAGCCGGCGCGGCGGAGCGCCGCCGATGAAGCGCCTTGTTCTTGCGCTGCTCATGCTGCTGGCCCTATTGGCAGGGCAGGCCGCCGCGCAGACCTTTCCCAAGCTCACCGGCCGCGTGGTCGATGAGGCGCATCTCCTCTCGCCCGAGCAGATCGCGGCGCTCGATGGCAAGCTGGCCGCGCTGGAGCAGCAATCGCAGCGGCAGATGGTGATCGCGACGATCCCGAGCCTCGAAGGCTATGACATCGAGGACTATGGCTACCGGCTGGGCCGCACCTGGGGCATCGGCGACAAGCAGCGCAACGACGGACTGCTGCTGATCGTCGCGCCGAACGACCGGCAGGTCAGCATCGAGGTCGGCTATGGGCTGGAAGGCATCGTGTCCGATGCGGTGGCGAGCGATATCCGGCGCACCGAGATCGTCCCCCGCTTCAAGGCCGGAGACTATGCCGGCGGCATCATCGCCGCGGCCGACAAGCTCGTCGCGCAGTTGCAGCTGCCCGAGGACGAAGCGCGCAAGGTGGCGGCGAATGCCGAGCAGAAACAGCGCAAAGCCAAGGAGCCGCGCTTCGATTTCGGCACCGTGGTGTTCCTGCTGATCTTCTTCTTTTTCTTCGTCCTTCCCTTCCTGCGCGCAATGCGCGGCGGAGGGCGGCGCTATGGCGCACCGGGTGTGATGATCTTCCCAACGGGCGGCTGGGGCAGCGGCGGTTCGGATTGGGGCAGTGGCGGCGGCTGGGGTGGCGGGTCCGACTGGGGCGGCGGTGGCGGCGGCTTTTCGGGCGGCGGCGGCAGCTTCGGCGGCGGCGGCTCGTCAGGGAGCTGGTAGACCATGCTGAACGAAACAGACCGCAAGCGCATTGCCGAAGCCGTTGCGGCGGCGGAGGCGCGCAGCGCGGGCGAGATCGTGACCATCGTGACGCCGCAGTCCGATCCCTACCGCGATGTGGCGCTGGCGTGGAGCATCTCGATCGCCTTTCTTGCGCTCGCCGCGCTGGAACTGGCGCCGAACTTCTATCTCGGCCTGATCGAGCGTGTACTGGGCCTGTGGGACCATGACTGGACGCCGCGGCAAGTGCTGGGAATCGCCCTCACGGTCGCGGTGCTGAAGTTCCTCGGCATGCTGCTGATCCTGACCTGGCGGCCCTTGCGCCTTCTGCTGACGCCCGCCCCGATCAAGTCCGCCCGCGTCCATGCCCGCGCCCTCACCTGCTTCCGCATCGGGGCGGAAGGCCGCACGACCGGGCGCACCGGGGTGCTGATCTACCTCAGCCTTGCCGAGCACCGCGCCGAGATCATCGCGGACGAGGCGATTGCCAGCAAGGTCTCGCCCGAAGTCTGGGGTGATGCCATGCATGCGCTGCTCGCCCCGCTACGTGCGGGACAGGCGGGCGAGGGCATGGTCGCGGCCATCGGCAAAGTCGGTGCCGTGCTGGCCGAACACCTGCCGCGCGCGGATGATGATGAAAACGAACTGCCGGACCGGGTAATCGAAGTCTAGCGCCCTGACCTCCTCCTTCCCGTTCGTGTCGAGCGAAGTCGAGACACAGTGCGCGGTGTCTCGACTTCCGGGCCTTCAGCCCGGAAGTTTATCCCGAGCGAAGGCGAGGGGCTCGACACGAACGGCTCTTTCAGATGGATATCGCCGTGAGCCTTGAAGACGAATACCGCGTCGATCCCGAAGTGACGCAGTGGCAGGGACGTTTCATCAGCGCCAAGACACGCGGCCGCTGGGAATACGTCTCCCGCGCCCGGGGGATCAAGGCGGCGGTGATCCTGGCGATCACGCCGGAGGATGAGGTCGTGCTGGTCGAGCAGTTCCGCATTCCGCTGGGCAAGCCCTGCGTCGAACTGCCTGCCGGCCTGATCGGCGATGATGATGGCGGGGAAGGCGAACTCGCGGCCACGGCGGCGATCCGCGAGCTGGAGGAAGAGACCGGCTACCGTGCTGGCCGCATGGAGGATCTGGGCGAATACTATTCGAGCCCCGGCATGGTCAGCGAGAGCTTCACGCTGTTTCGCGCCTACGACCTGGAACGCGTCGGCCCGGGCGGCGGGGTCGAGGGCGAAGGGATCACGGTGCTGCATGTGCCGCGCCGCGAGTTGCCGCAGTTTCTCGATGCGAAGCGCGCAGCCGGTTATGGCATCGACGTGCGCCTGCTCCTCCTGCTAAGCCCCTTCTGGTTCAAGGAATAAGAACGAGAGGATTGGGGCAAAATGGGCAGAGTTGCGGGCAAGCTGGCTTTGGTGACGGGCGCGGCGCAGGGGCTGGGTGCGGCGCATTCCGCGTTGCTGGCACGGGAAGGCGCCAGGGTACTGCTCACCGACATCAACGGCGAAGGCGCCGCCGCGCAGGCCGAGGCGATCAACGCCGAAATGGGCGCTGGCACCGCCTTTTCGATGCAGCATGACGTGACCTCGGAAGCCGATTGGAATGCGGCCATCGCGATGGCGGCGGACAAGCTCGGCGGGCTGTCGGTGCTCGTCAACAATGCCGGTGTCGGCGTGCGCGGGGATATCGAGACCTGCACGCTGGAGGAATGGCACCGGGGCTTTGCCATCAACGTCGATTCGGTGTTCCTCGGCTGCCAGAAGGCGCTGCCGCTCTTGAAGGACAACCAGCCGGGCTCGATCATCAACATCAGCTCGATCGCGGGCCTGATCGCTTCGCACACGATGCCCGGCTACAACGCCAGCAAGGCGGCGGTGTGGATGCTGACCAAGTCGGTCGCGCTCTACTGCGCCAAGCGCGGGTGGGACATCCGCTGCAATTCAGTGCACCCGACCTTCGTCGACACGCCGATCCTCGATGGAATCAGCAAGAATGCGGGAATCGAGAAGGACATCGTCATGGGCAAGCTTGCCCGCCAGATCCCGCTGGGCCGCGTGGGCGAGCCAAACGAGATTGCCAACGGCGTGCTCTACCTCGCGAGCGACGAGAGCCGTTTCATGACCGGGGCCGAGCTCAAGCTGGACGGCGGCATCTCGGCGATGTGAGTGGGCCCTGGCTGGGCCTTCGCTGATGATTGACTCGTCATGATCGATTGGCCCGTCTTCCTCCTCATCCTGTTCGCGGCTTCGCTGCACGCGAGCTGGAATGCGTTCCTCAAGGGGAGCGGCGATACGCTGCTTTCCACTACGCTGGTGATGGGCGGGGCAGCGCTGATCGCGCTGGTTGCGCTGCCCTTCCTGCCCATGCCGGCGCCGGCGAGCTGGCCTTATCTGGCCACCTCGACATTGCTGCAGGTGGGGTATCTGGGCTTGCTGGTGCGGGTTTATCGCACGGTGGACATGAGCCTGGCCTATCCACTGATGCGGGGGTGTGCGCCGCTGGCAGTGGCGCTGGTCAGCCATTTCTGGCTGGGGGAAGCGGTGCCGTTCCTTGCCTGGATCGGCGTCGGCACCATCTGCCTCGGCATTCTGGCGATGACTCTGGGCGCGCGCGGATCGTTGAAGCCGGCGGGTCTGGCGGCGGCGCTGACCAATGCCGCGATCATCGCCGGTTACACCTTGCTCGACGGCACCGGCGCTCGGGCTTCGGGTTCGCCGACGGCCTATACGCTGTGGCTGTCGCTGCTGACGGGACTCGCCATGGCCGTGTGGACGATCCGCGCGCGCGGGGGCGCGGCGCTGGGCTATCTGCGCCAGAACTGGCCCATCGGGCTGTTCGGCGGACTGGGCACGATCGTCTCGTACTCCATCGCGCTCTGGGCGATGACGATGGCGCCGATCGCTATGGTCGCGGCGCTGCGCGAGACCTCGATCCTGTTCGCGACGGCGATCTCGGCGCTGGTGCTGCGTGAACGGGTCGGCCCGGCGCGGATTGCGGCGGCGGTGATCATCGCCTGCGGAGCGATGCTGCTCAGGCTGGCATAGCAAACCCCCGCCGCCATGCGGCGACGGGGGCTGCGTGTCACGTCAAAGGATCAGGCGTTCGGGTTCGGCGCGAAGGCGCAGATCTTGTTGCCGTCGGTATCGCGCAGATAAGCGCCGTACTGCTTGCCCGGCGCGTTCTCGCGCACGCCCGGAGGGCCTTCGCAGGTGCCGCCGTTGGCAAGGCCCGCGGCGTGGAAGGCATCGACTTCGGCAAAAGTCTTGGCAGCAAAGCCCTGCGTGAAGCCGTTGGACGGGGTGTGCGGCTCACCATTCAGGGGCGTGCGGATCATCAATGCGCCGGCGGCGGAGGGGAACACGGTGCCAATCGGCAGCGGAACGGCCTGATGGCCGAGCGCGCCCATCACCGCAGTGTAGAACGCGCGCGACTTTTCGATATCGTTGGTGCCGAGGACGGTATGAGTGAACATCGATAACCCCCTGATTTAGAACACGACGACCGAGCGGATCGACTTGCCCGCGTGCATCAGGTCGAACGCGGTGTTGATTTCCTCGAGGCCCATGACGTGGGTGATCATCGGATCGATCTCGATCTTGCCCTGCATGTACATGTCGACGATCTTGGGCACGTCGGTGCGGCCCTTGGCGCCGCCGAACGCGGTGCCGCGCCAGTTGCGCCCCGTGACCAGCTGGAACGGACGCGTGGCGATTTCCTTGCCCGCTTCGGCCACGCCGATGATGATCGAGGTGCCCCAGCCGCGGTGGCAGGCTTCGAGCGCGATGCGCATCACTTCGGTGTTGCCGGTCGCATCGAAGGTGTAGTCCGCGCCCCCGTCGGTCATCGCGACGATCTTCGCGACGACGTCCTCGCGGCTCATGCCCTTGGAATTGAGGAAGTCGGTCATGCCGAACTTGCGGCCCCATTCCTCGCGGTCGGGATTGATGTCGACGCCGATGATCTTGTTCGCGCCGGCCAGCCGCGCGCCCTGGATCACGTTGAGGCCGATGCCGCCGAGGCCGAAGATCACGACGTTGTCGCCCACCTGCACCTTGGCGGTGTTGATCACCGCGCCGACGCCCGTGGTGACGCCGCAGCCGATGTAGCACGAGGTCTGAAACGGCGCGTCCTCGCGGATCTTGGCGACCGCGATTTCCGGGAGGACGGTGAAGTTCGAGAAGGTGCTGCAGCCCATGTAATGGAACACGGTCTGGCCCTTGTAGCTGAAGCGGCTGGTGCCGTCCGGCATCAGGCCCTTGCCCTGCGTGGCGCGGATCGCGGTGCACAGGTTGGTCTTGCCCGAGAGGCAGCTTTTGCACTGGCGGCATTCGGGCGTGTAGAGCGGGATCACGTGATCGCCGGGCTTGACCGAGGTGACGCCGGGGCCGACCTCGCGCACGATGCCTGCGCCTTCATGGCCGAGCACCGAGGGGAAAATGCCTTCGCTGTCGAAACCGTCAAGCGTGTAGGCATCGGTGTGGCAGATGCCGGTCGCCATGATCTCGACCAGCACTTCACCCGCCTTGGGGCCTTCAAGGTCAAGCTCGACGATTTCGAGAGGCTTCTTGGCTTCAAACGCAACGGCGGCGCGGGTCTTCATGGGTGTATCCTCCCCCAGGGAAAAAGTCTGCAATGCCGATAGGCAAAGCGGGCCAAGTGTTCAATCGGGTTCGCGGCTCAATCAGCCTCTCTTAAGGCAAGCATGAGCATAAGCGCTGCGGCCATGACCGAACCGCATGCCATGATCGCCGAAACGGAAAATAGGCTGAGGCCGCCGGCGGTAAACAGCGTGCCCGCCAGAATGGGCGAGCCCGCCGAACCGATCCTCCCCGCGCCGATGGCAAAGCCGGTGCCGGTGGCGCGGACATGCGCGGGGAAGCCATGGGCAAACGCACTGTAGAAGCCGACAATCGCGGCATTGGTGGCAAAGCCGGTGCAGAACACCGCAAAGCGCCAGCCAACGAGCGATGTCTCCTGTCCGCCCAGCCCGAACACGGCGACTGCCGCCGCGCCGAGCAGCAGCATCACGATGGTCGGCCACTTGATCCCGAAGCGGTGCATGAGGAAGCCGAACAGCCCGCCCCCGGTCGCCCCGCCGATGTTGGCCCAGACCAGCACGCTGGCGGCCTGCGGCGCGGCAAAGCCGAAGTCCGCGACGATTTTGGGCGACCACTTGAGGATGTAGTAGAAGGTGATCGCATGGAGCGAATAGCCCAGCGTGAGGATCATCGTCGTGCCGATCAGACCGGGCTTCAGGATGTCGAGCACGCTTGCCTTGCTGTCGCGCTGATCGACCGGCGGCAGGGCTTCGATCCCCGGCAGACGCAGCTTGGCCATCGAGGCGTTGATCCGCGCCAGAACACCCTCCGGTCGCCGCGCGAGCAGGTAGGCCGGGGTTTCGGGCACGAAGAACCAGATCAGCGGAATGAACACCACGGTCGCAATCGCGCCGAATTCGAACACCACGCGCCAGTCGCCGCTCTTGAGCAGCATGGCAGCGATGGTGCCGCCGATGGTCGCGCCCAGGGGATAGCCGATCACCATCAGCGACATGGCGAGGCTGCGGCCCTTGGCGCTCGAAAGTTCCGCCGTCACCGCATTGATCGCCGCCAGCATGCCGCCGATGCCGAGCCCGGTGACGAAGCGCCACAGGCCGAGGATCTGGGGATTTTGTGCCGTAGTGGCGAGCCACATACCGCCCGCCATGACGACAAGGCAGCCGAGCATCGTCGGCCGCCGGCCCAGCTTGTCCGCCACGCCGCCGAGCAGGATCGAGCCGACGCCCATGCCGACCAGTTCCATCGCCAGCACGACGCCCAGCGCATCGCGCGCAATGCCCCATTCCTTGGCAATGCCGGGCGCAGCAAAGGCGCTGGAGAGCACGTCGAACCCGTCAAGCGCATTGAGCGCGATCATCAGCACGACGGCGATCCACTGCGCCGCGCTCATCGGCGTTTGGCGAATGATCTCGCGCGGATCATTGGTCATTTCATTCTCCCCGAGGACATTGCTGTCCGATCATGTCTTCGTCACCCCGGACTTGATCCGGGGTCCCGCTTCTCGCCATTTCCCCAACCGCTCATGCTGAGCTTGTCGAAGCATCATGCCCGGCGGTCGCGCCAGCACCCTTCGCCCTTCGACAAGCTCAGGATGAGCTCAGGGTGAGCGGAGTGGTGTGCAAGTCAGCAAGCAAATGCGTCTTCACTCATGGATCCGCGAAAGCAGTTCGATCAGCTGGCGCACTTCCTTCTCGCTGAAGCGGCTCTTCACCCAGGCCTCGTGCTCGCCGATGGCCTGCTTGGCACGCGCCAGCATCGCCTTGCCCGGCTCTTCGAGAAACAGCGCCTGCTTGCGGCCGTCCAGGTCCGAGCGGTCGCGCCGCAGGAAATGCTTGGCCTGCAGCCGGTTGATGATCGCCATGGTGGTGGCGCGGTCCATGCGCAGGCGCTGCGCGAGGTCGGTCTGCGCGATGCCGGGATGGTCATCGACCAGCCACAGCACCGAGACCTGCTTCTGCGTGAGATCGAGATCGGCGAAGGTCTCGGTGAAGTGCCTGAGGCACGCCCCATGCGCGAGGCGGATGTGAAAGCCCAGAATGTCCTTGATCGCGCCGATGTCGGCATCGCCCTCGGGCGGCGGCGGTGCTGTCACTGCGTCGGCAAACTTGTCCTTGATCAATGCCGCATCCCCGTTTGTGGCACTAGTTGCGCCTTGCCTATTCGTTAGCAACACTTACAATCAAACCCCAAGCGAAAATGCGCGAAGAGAGGACCCGACCATGGCCCAATTCCCCTCAAGCCCAAGCTTCACCGGGTTCAACACACCCTCGCGGATCGAGGCGGACATTGCCGACCTCGCGCACGAAGGCACGATCCCCCAAGAGCTAAACGGCGCGTTCTTCCGCGTCCAGCCCGACCCGCAATTTCCACCGCGTCTGGGCGACGATATCGCCTTCAACGGCGATGGCATGATCACCCGCTTCCACATCCATGACGGTCAGGTCGATTTCTGCCAGCGCTGGGCGAAGACCGACAAATGGAAGCTGGAAAAGGCGGCCGGCAAGGCCCTGTTCGGCGCCTACCGCAATCCGCTGACCGACGATGAGGCGGTGAAGGGTGAAATCCGCGGCACGGCGAACACCAACGCCTTCGTCTTCGGCGGCAAGCTCTGGGCCTTGAAGGAAGACAGCCCCGGCCTCGTCATGGACCCGGCGACCATGGAAACCCATGGCTACGAGACGTTCGGCGGCAAGATGGCCGGACAGACCTTCACCGCCCACCCCAAGGTCGATCCGAAGACCGGCAACATGGTCGCCATCGGCTATGCCGCCAGCGGCCTTTGCACCGACGATGTGACCTACATGGAAGTCAGCCCCGAGGGCGAGCTGGTGCGCGAAGTGTGGTTCAAGGCGCCCTACTACTGCATGATGCACGATTTCGGGATCACCGAGGATTACCTCGTGCTCCATATCGTGCCCTCGATCGGCAGCTGGGAGCGGCTCGAGGCGGGCCTCCCCCACTTCGGCTTCGACACCACGATGCCGGTGTACCTCGGCATCATCCCCCGCCGGGACGGGGTGACGGACGCGGATATCCGCTGGTTCAAGCGCGGCAACTGCTTCGCCAGCCACGTCCTCAATGCTTGGCAGGAGGGCACCAAGGTCCACTTCGTCACCTGCGAGGCGAAGAACAACATGTTCCCCTTCTTCCCGGACGTGCACGGCGCGCCGTTCAACGGGATGGAGGCGATGAGCTATCCCACCGACTGGGTGGTCGACATGGCCTCGAACGGCGAGGACTTTGCCGAAATCAACAAGCTCTCGGATTCGATGGGCGAGTTCCCGCGCATCGACGACCGCTTCACGGGCCAGAAGACCCGCCACGGCTGGTTCCTCGAAATGGACGTGCGCCGCCCGGTCGAGCTGAAAGGCGGCAGCGCGGGCGGGCTCATCATGAACTGCCTGTTCCACAAGGACCTGGAGACCGGCGCGGAGCAGCACTGGTGGTGCGGCCCCGTCTCGAGCCTGCAGGAACCCTGCTTCGTGCCCCGCCGCAAGGACGCGCCCGAAGGTGACGGCTGGATCCTGCAAGTCTGCAACCGGCTGGAAGAACACCGCAGCGACCTCCTGATCTTTGACGCGCTGGACATCGCCAAGGGCCCGGTCGCCACGGTGCAGATCCCCATCCGTCTGCGCTTCGGCCTCCATGGCAACTGGGCCGATGCGGCCGAAATCGGCCTCGCCGCCTGAAAGGGGTTTTCCCCTGCTTCGGCCATTGCTATTACACATAACAATAACCGGAGAGAGGAAGTCTGATGTCCTTGCGTCTTTGGCATGCCGTTCTGGCTGCGAGTGTTGCCCTGTCCCCCTTGGCCGCGGCGGCGCAGAGCGCGCCCGCAGGCCCCTCCCCCGCTGTCATTGCCATGCGCGAGCAGTGGCTCAATCCGGCGGTCAACAGCTTCACTTTCCGCGACACAGACAAGGTCTTCGAAAGCCGCGCCGTGCCGCGTTCCGGCCCGGTCTGGCCGCTGGAACAAGGCGCCAAGCTCGCCATGCCTGCGCACAGCACCGGCAGCATGGTGATGGGCTACGATGGCTGGGCCGACCGCACCTTCACCAACGCGCTCCTCGTGATGAAGGACGGCAAGGTGGTCTTCGAGGACTATCGCAACAAGTCCGATGCCACCACGCACTTCATCTCGTTCTCGATGGCCAAGACGATCACCGCGCTGCTCGTGGGCATCGCGCTCGATGAACATAAGATCCGCTCGCTGGACGACAAGGCAGGCGACTACGTGCCTGAACTCAAGGCGGGCGGCTACGGCGATGCCACGATCCGCCAGATCCTCCAGATGCGCTCGGGCGTCGACTACGAGGAGCGTTACGATTTCGGCGAGCATCCCAGCCTTGCCGCGACGATCCACATGAACGCGATCGTGCGCAACAAGATGCGCTTTGCCGATCCGGCCGTAACCATCGGCAAGAAGACCGTGCCCGGCAGCACCTTCAACTACGCCACGCTCGATACCGCCGTGCTGGGGTGGATTCTGGAGCGCGCCACCGGCGAGAAGCTGGAGACCTACACCGCCAGCCACTTGTGGGGGCCGCTCGGCGCCGAAGCAGGCGGTTTCTGGCTGGCCGACGGCCCGCATGGCACGGGCCGTGCGCTCAACGGCATGGGCTACAACGCCGTGCTGCGCGATTTTGCCCGCCTCGGCCAGATGATGCTCGACGGCGGCAAGGCAAACGGCAAGCAGGTGATTCCCGTGGGCTGGGTGGGACAAATGACCACGATGATCCCCTTCCCCGCCGTCTATGGCCGCAAGGCCGAGTTCGAGGGCTATGGCTACCAGACCTGGCAGGTCGACAAGGAACCCGGCGCCTACAGCGCGGTCGGGCTGGCGGGGCAGTTCATCTATGTCCACCCGACCACGCGGACGGTGATTGTGAAGCTGAGCTACAATCCGCCGGTAGAGCCGGAATGGCTGACGGGCGAAGTGCTGAGCTACTTCCACGCCATCGCCAATGCGCCTGCGCCGAAGTGATGGCGCGCTTGCCGATGCCGCGCTATGGCGGCGCGCATGGCAAGAAAGCACAACAAGGGCGGCTGGCGCGACGATGATGAGGACGAGGCCGCGGAGGCCCCGCCCCCGCCGCCCTGCTGGCTCTGCGGCCGCCCTTGCGGCGAGACGGTGGTGTGGCACCACCCGATCCCCAAGAGCCGCGGCGGGCGCGAGACGGTGCCGATGCACCCGATCTGTCAGAACACCCTGATCGCGAACTTCACCAATTCCGAACTGCAGCGCGCCGGGATGGATGTGGAGCAGCTGCTGGCAAACCCCACGATCCGCAAGTTCGTCGACTGGGTGGCGAACAAGGACCCCGACTTCAACGCGAGCATCGCGAAGAAGGGGCGTTGATGAGCACGCACTCCCTCGTTTCCGCATTCTACGGCCGGGTGTGGAATGCCGGCGAACGCGGCGCGCTCGACGATCTGGTCACCGACGACTTCCATTTCCAGGGCTCGCTCGGTGCCCCGGTGATCGGCCGCGATGCGTTCTGGGGCATGGTCAGCTTCGTGCGCGGGGCACTTTCGGATTACCACTGCACGATTGTCGATTGCGTCACCGAAGAGGGCAAGGCGTTTGCCCGGATGCGCTTTGCCGGCACGCACACCGCGCCGTTCCGCGGGGTGGAGCCCACCGGCCAGCGGGTGGAGTGGCAGGGCGCGGCACTGTTTGAATTCGCCGGTGATCGGATCGGCGCGCTTTGGGTGCTGAGCGATACGGCTGCGCTGGATGCCGCGCTCGCGGGGTGAAAGCTGACGGCTCAGCTTTCCGCCCGCGCCAGCAACCCCTGCTCATCCCGCTCCGCCCGCCGCGCGATCAGCAGCAGCAGCACCGCGATCGGCACCGCAACCCACTGGATGGTCATCATCGCGAGGCGCAGGTTGCCGGTCGCATCGGAGAGCAGCCCGACCACATAGGGGCCGATGCCGAGGCCGAGGATCGTCATGATCAGGAGGTAGAGGCTCGAGGTCAGCCCGCGCATGCGGGGCAGCACCTGCTCGTACATGATCGCGTAGAGCGGCGGCAGCCAGCCGGTCAGGATGAAGCTGTAGGGGACGAAGCGCCAGAAGAAGGTCTCGGCATCAGGCGCCGAATAGACCCAGACCGACAGCAGCGGCGATGTCAGCATGGCGAACGCGGCCACGGCAGCGCGGCCCGAACCGGGATAGCGCTTCTGCAGCCAGTCCGAGAGCGGGCCCCACAGCAGCGGGCCGACCACGCCGAGGCCCGCCGACAGGAAGCCGAACTTCAGCGCCGTCTCGCCCAGCGAGAGATGGTAGGTGCGGATCAGGAAGGTGGGGTTGAACGCCATCATCCCGTAGTTGATCACCGATTGCAGCGTGCCGACGGCCATGCACATCATCACCGTGGGCGAACCGCGGATCACCCGGCTCGCCTGCGGGTCGGACAGGCTCACACCCTGCACAAGGTTGACGATCACGACGAGTCCGAAGCCGATCACCGACCACTGCAGCGCATGCGGGTTGATGGCCACGCTGCCGAACACGAGCGGCGGGCGCGGCGAAATCGCGGTGCTGGTGATGGTGAGCGTGGCCATGGCTGCTGCGATCACCCCGATCAGCACAAGGTTCCGGGCGATCATCGCGGCCCCGGCCTTGCGGGCGCGCATCACGATGAGATGGAAGCCCGGCGTCACCGCGCCGAGCATCTCGAGGCTGGCGGCAAACGGGCGCGGATCGGGCGGCGTCGCGATGCCGTCCATCACCCCGCGCTCGGGCTCGCGCAACGTCCACAGGAAAGCCGCAAGCACGAAGCCGGGCGCCGCCGCGACAAGGAACGCGAACTGCCAGCCCCTGAGCGCCGTACCCGGATGCGCGACATCCCACCAGTTTGCTGCGAGCCCGCCAAGGATGAGCGAACCGCCAAGCCCGAGCGCAATCGCGGAGGCCATGATCGCCATCACGAACCCGCGCTGCTGCCGCGGCCAGTAGTCATAGAGCAGCGATGTGCCCGCCGGAGACATCGCCGCCTCGCCGATCCCCACACCCAGCCGCGAGAGGGCGAGCATGGCAAAGCTGGTGGTCAGGCCCGCAAGGCCGGTCGCGGCAGACCAGAACAGCAGGCTGATCGCGAGCAGCCGCGTGCGCACCCAGCCATCTGCGAGCCGCCCTACCGGCAGCGAGAAAAGCGCGTAGAACAGCGCGAAGACGGTGCCGTAAAGCAGCCCCATCTCCGCATCGCCGACACCGAGGTCTTTCTTGATCGCCGGAGCCAGGATCGCGAGGATCTGGCGGTCGAGCAGGCTCATCGCCTGCGTCAGCGCGAGCAGGAGGAGCGCGTAGCGCCCGCCCTTGGCGACGACAGTGGGCAGCTTTAGCGCGCCGGCCTCGCTCACAGCTTGAACCACCTCTCGGCGTTGGTCTGGAAGAACTTCTTCTTGAGGTCCGGGCTCATGTCCATCGCATCCATCGCGCGCACTTCATCCGCCACATACTGATAGGGATAATCCATCGCGTAAAGCACGCGGTCCTCACCCACCACCTGCTGGCAGAACTTGATCGCCGGCTCCCACGCCATGCCCGAATTGGTGATGAGCACGTTGGAGCGCATGTATTCGGCGATAGTCTTCTTCAGCGGCTTCATCCGCTCGTAGCGCTGCGAGCGCACGCCCGCCTGGTGCATGTAGTCGAGCCGGTAGAGCCAGTAGGGCAGCGCCTCGCCCATGTGGCCGACCATGATCTGCAGGTCGGGATACTTGTCGAAAATGCCGATGGTGATGAGGCGCAGGAGATGCATCCCCGTCTCGACCCCGAAGCCGAAAATCGCGCCGTCGAGCCCGGATTCGAGCATCGGGCCGATCATGCTGTCCGGCGGCGTCGCGGGGTGGATGTAGAGCGGCTGCCCCACATCACACAGCGCGCGGAAGATCGGATCGAACTTCGGATCGTCGAGATATTCGCCCTGCGTGTGGCTGTTGATCTGGATGCCCTTGAAGCCCAGCTCGCTCGCCCCGCGCCGGATTTCCGCTGCCGACCATTCCGGGTCCTGGGGCGCCACGGTGCCAAGCCCGATGAAGCGGTCGGGATACTTCGCACAAGCCTCTGCCAGCCGGTCATTGGCGCGGGTGACGATGCCTTTGGCCTCGTCGAGATCGAGCATCGGCTGCACGCCCGGCGAGGTCAGCGCAAGGATCGCCTTGTCGATCCCGGTCGCATCCATGTCGGCAATGCGGCGCTCGCCCAGATCGAGCAGCCGCTCCATGATCTGCATCGCGCGTTCAGAGGGGCTGGTCGCATAGAAGCCCCAGAGCGAGACCATGCCCTTGTCGGCCTGCCCCTCGCGGATCATGCGCAGGAAAACGTCGATCTGTTCCTGCGTGGCGAAGGCTTCCTCTGTGGCAATGCGCAGATAGCCGTACTGGCCGCCGGTCCTGAGTTCGCTCGTCATGGGCTGATTCTCGCGTCTGCCAGCCCGCGTGCTGTCACCGGATCAGTGACAGGGTCAGGCTGATATTGTGATTCATTCGGTCGGGGCGCCGATGGCGCGCGACATACTGCTTCATGTAACCGGCCTCGATCCACAGACCGCGCGCCAGCGGCACGCCGATCCCGCCGAACAGGCGGAACTGATCGAACCCCGCGCGTGGCCCCCAATCGGCCGAGTTGACGTTCACGAACACTTCCGCCGTGCCGATCCCGACAAAGCCCCCGCCCAGCGGCTGGTTCATCCGCACCCATTGCCGCGCGCGCAGCGCCACATCGCCCGAGCCTTCGAGTATGCGCTCCTCGAGCCGAGTCCGCCCGATCAGCGTTGTCCCCTTGCCGTTGCCCGCAATGCGGAACATCGCCTGCTGGAACGGACGATGCTCGTGCGTGATCACGCCCGGCAAGGGGGAGGTGCGGGTGTAGACATAGCCTTGGGAAAGCACCGTGGTCTTGTTGACCCGAATGCCCAGCGAGGCGCGCAGCTGGTTCTGGCCGAGGCGCGAAGCATTGCCGAAATAGCGGTACTGCGTATCTGCCATGACCACGAGCGGCGGCCGACCCTCGCCGTGCGGCACATCGACCATGGCGGTGGCTGCCAGCCAGAGCTGCGTATCCTCTTCCGCCGCGCAGGCTGGCACGGCAAGGCTCGCCGCGAGTGCGGTCAGGACGGCTTTGGCTGCGCGATACATCGTGGCCTCGGCAATAGGGGTGGGAAAGAATGGTGCCATACCAGCCTCGCACCGGCCCCGCCATGGCTTGTATCGGCACGCAGGTCGCAGGAAAGCGGCTCACCCCTCGTGCACCGCCTTGGTCACCATGCAGGCCTGCACGCCTTCTGGCCCGTCTTCCGCGCCATGGCCCGACCAGCGCACGCCGCCGAAGGGCGAATCCGCACCGGCGATCATGTTGGTGTTGATGCCCACCATCCCGGCCTCGATCTCGCGCGCGAGGCGCTGCTGGCGCTTGCTGTCCTGCGTCCAGGCAAAGGCAGCGAGGCCATAGGGCAGTCGGTTCGCCTCCGCGATCATCGCTTCTTCGCCCGCATAGGCGTTGATCAGCGCGACGGGGCCAAACGGCTCCTCGTTCATGATCGCGGCGTCCAGCGGAATGTCCGAAAGCACCGAAGGCGCATAGAAAAACCCGGCATTGCCGACGCGTTCACCGCCCGTATGCAGCTTCGCGCCGCGCTGCACGGCATCGCCGATCAGCCGGTCCATTGCCTCGGGCCGGCGCGGGTTCGCCATCGGTCCCATGCGGGTGGCTTCGTCGAGACCATTGCCAACGGCAATCGCCTTCGCGCGCTCCGCAAAGGCATTGCGGAACCGGTCGTAGACGCTTTCCTCGACGATAAAGCGCGTCGGGCTCACGCAGACCTGCCCGGCATTGCGGTACTTCTGCGTCACCACCGTATCGAGCACGCGGTCGAGGTCCGCATCGCCGAACACCAGCACCGGGCCGTGGCCGCCCAGTTCCATCGTCGTGCGCTTCATGTCCTCTGCCGCCAGCTTGGCGAGATGCTTGCCGATCACGGTCGAGCCGGTGAAGCTCAGCTTGCGGATGATCGGAGAACCAAGCAAGTGGCGGCTCACTTCATCGGGCACGCCGAATACCGCTTGCGCGACTTCGCCCGGCAGCCCCGCGTCGAGCAGGCACTGCAAGACGCCGAGCGCCGAGGCGGGGGTTTCCTCTGCCGCCTTCAGGATCACCGAGCAGCCCGCCGCAATCGGCGCCCCCAGTTTGCGCCCGGGATTGCCCAGCGGGAAGTTCCACGGCGCAAAGGCCGCGACCGGCCCCACCGGCTCGTGCGTCACGGTCGAGCGCATGCCCTCGGGCCGAACCAGCGTACGCCCATAGATGCGGAACACCTCGCCCGCGTAGAACTGGAAGAGCCCCACGTTCATCAGCACTTCGATCCGTGCTTCCGCCAGCGGTTTGCCTTGCTCCAGCGTGGCGATCCGCGCGAGGTCTTCCTGCCGCTCCAGAAGCAGGCGCGCCGCGCCGTTGAGAACGGCGGCACGCTGCTGCGGCGTGGACTTGCGCCACAGCTTGAACCCGCGCTGCGCTGCTTCCAGCGCGCGGTCGAGATCGGCAGGTTCGGCGAGCGGGAGTTCGCCGATGGTCTCGCCGGTCGCGGGGTTCACCACCGCATGGGTGCGGCGCCCTCCGCCGGAAACGCGCTCCCCGGCGATCATCATGTGCAGCGATGGGTATGCGGTCACACAACCTCTCCTAAGGGAGCAACAATCCCCCAACCGTTCGTGTCGAGCCCCTCGACTGGCTCGGGATAAACTTCGGGTCGAAGACCCGAAGTCGAGACACCATGCGCTGCGTGTGGTGTCTCGACTTCGCTCGACACGAACGGGGATGTATTGCCTTTGATTTCTAGCCCCGCGCCGTTTCCCGGTCGATATCACCCTGCCAGCGCTGCGCCACGATTTCCTCGCCCGTCACCGGGTGCGGCATGTGGAAGGGCACCAGCTTGTGCGTCGGCCAGAGCCAGTGGTCCTCGATCAGCGCGTCGGGGCCGGTCGGATCGGTGGGATAGGTCACCTTGGGGAACGGCAAATATTCATGCGGCGTGTTGGCCCAGCCATGTTCGAAATCGGCGTGCCACTGCGGCATGTAGTTGAGGATGTGGATGCGCCACACCCCGTCCACCTTCTTGTAGGTGTTCTCGTAAATGCCGCCTTCCCACCACTGGCGCGCCTTGAGGTGCGGGGCATCGCCTTCGTAGTCCTTGTGGCGCCCGGCCTGCATCATCGAGCGCGCGCGGGCGAGCGCGGTGACGCCGTCGGGCAGGATATGGATGATGTCCTGCAGCTGCGGGTGATCGAGCAGGAAGCCGTCGATCGGGCCGTTGTTGCCATAGGTGAAGCGCTTCTGGAACCGCTCGCAATAGAGCCGCTTGACGCCTTCCTTGCCCTTCCAGATGCCGCCGAAGAAGCGCACTTCGCCGTCGTCGGTGAAGAGGTCCGCCGTCTCGAGGTAGAGGCACTTGTCGATCAGATAGCCATAGAGGTGCTGCAGCTTGCGGATATCGAGCTCGTCCTCGCGCACCGTCAGGCGGCGCTCCAGTTCGGCCAGCTTGCCTTCCAGCGCGGCGATACGGTCTTCGGACATCGGACTCTCCCAATTAGTTCGTATACCTAACAATCACGATGGAGCGACGGCGTGTCAACGCCCTTCGGCTTCCAACCGTTCCACTTCCTCGCGGTAGGGCCGGATCGCGCGGATCATCAGGAAGGTCGCGAGCGGCAGCAGCGTGCCGGCAGTGATCAGCAGCGCCTTCCACAGCTGCGTGGGATCACCTACGACAACGTCCTGCACGCGCCCGACGACAAAGCTGCCCATCGCGCCGAAGAAGGTGAACATGAACAGGTAGAACGCCGTCACCTGTCCGCGCATCTCGTTGGGGGCGACGCGCTGGACGGCGGCGTTCTGCGGCACCGCGCCTGCCATGCCGAACATGCCGGAAATGCCGAACAGGATCAGCGAAGCCCACGGCGTCGGCATCAGGATCGCGGCAATGGTGGAGACCATCACCCCGCAGGCGCAGATCGCGGCGGCGCGGACATTGGCGTCCTTGTGGCGCTTCGCCAGCCATTCCACCATCACACTGCCCAGCAGGAGGCCGGAAAGCGAGCCGATCAGCACCGTCACGCTCAGCGCGGCGCCGATCTGCGCCTCGTCCCAGCCGAAGGTGCGGACCATGAACGGCACGCGCCAGAACTGCAGGCCGAAAACCTCCACCGCGCTCAGCGCCAGCGCGCCGAACAGCGGATAGTAGACGCGCGGCTTGGCATTGATCGCCTTCAGCGCATCGAGGCCCATGAAGGTCAGCACCCGCCGCCCGAACCCGGCATCCGCTGGAACCTTGGGCGCATCAACGGCAGGGGCCATGCGCGACGGCTCCTTAACCGTGAGGAACAAGAGCCCGATCAGCACCGCCGGCAGCCCCATCACGATCAGGATCCATTGCCAGCCCCGGATCGTCAGAGGACCGATCACTGTCGGCGCCCAGGTTGCGCTCATCACCACCAGCTTGCCGCCGATCAGCGGCCCCAGCACCGTCCCGCCGATGAAACCGAACTGCAGCAGCGCAAAGGCGCGCGTCAGCTTCTTCGGCGGAAAGGCATCGGCAAGCAGCGAGTAGGAGGATGGCGCGTGGGCCGAGCCGCCCGCTGCCAGAAACACCCGGCTGCCCACGAACTGCGTAAACGTCTGTGCAAGGCCCCCGAGCGAGATCACCAGCCCCACCGCCGCCGCGCCGCCCGCCAGCACATATTTGCGCGGGTAGATGTCGGCGAGGCGCGCCAGCGGAATGCCGACGAAGAGGTAGCAGACTATGCTCGCCGGCCCGGCAAGGAAACCCAGCTGCGAATCGGTGAGGCCGAAATCGTGCTTGATCCGCTCGGCCAGCATGCCGAACGTCACCGCATCGAAGAAGGTGATGAAGGTTGCGAGAACAATCACCAGCAGCGCCCAGTAGGCCGATCCGGCGGCAGGCCATTCGCGCGTCGCCGGCGCGCCGGTTTCGACCGTCAAAGCCTCGCCCGGCTCCGCCATCAGAGTGGGACCCGCCATCATCTCTCCTCTCGTCCGGCGGCCCCAGCGTTGGATTCGCCGGGCCTTTTTCGTCTCGAACAATTGTTAGTCTTGCATACAATCTCGACGTGGTGAATACAAATGCCAATCTAACAAGTGGTGGAATCGCAAAAGGCTCCACCGCAGGAGAGCGATCATGCAGAACCTCCCCGGCAAGACCGCGTTCATCACCGGCGGTGCCAGCGGCATCGGCCTCGGCATTGCCAGGGCGCTGCTCGGCGCGGGGATGAACGTGGCGATCGCCGATATCCGCGACGACCATCTCGCCGCTGCCGAGGCTGAACTGGCGGGTGGTGACAAGGTTCTCCCCCTCAAGCTTGACGTGACCGACCGCGCCGCCTTTGCCGCCGCCGCCGATGCGGCCGAAGCGAAGTTCGGCAAGATCCATATCCTGTGCAACAATGCCGGCGTCGCCGTCGTCGGCCCGACCGAGCTGGCGACGTTCGCCGACTGGGACTGGGTCATGGGCGTGAACGTCGGCGGCACGATCAACGGCATCGTGACCGTGCTGCCGCGCATCCTCGCGCATGGCGAAGGCGGCCATGTCGTCAACACCGCCTCGATGTCGGCGCTGGTGCCGGTGGGCGGCACGACGATCTATTCGTGCGGCAAGGCGGCGGTCACCGCGATGATGGAATGCATGCGCCCCGAACTTGAGGCGCGCGGGGTGATCTGCTCGGCGTTCTGCCCCGGCGCGGTGCAATCGAACATAGCCGAGGCCGGCAAGACCCGCCCCGCCGATCTGGCGGACACCGGCTACGCCGAGGCGGACAAGCGCCGCGCTTCGGGCGGCAACTTCATGCACCTCTACCAGACCAAGGAAGAGGTCGGCGAGCGCGTGCTCCAGGGCATCCTGAACGACGAACTCTACATACTCACCCACAGCGAATTCCTCACCGGCGTGCGCGAGCGCGGTGAGGCGACCACGGCGGCGGTGCAGACGCACCTCCCCGAGAACCCCGACTACAAGCAGACTTTCGCGATGCTGTTCCGCAACCCGGCGATCACTGCCGAGATTGCGCGGCAGGCGGCGCTGAAGGCTGCACGCGCAGGCTAACGCTACCAGTCCCCCTCCCGCCTGCGGGAGGGGTTAGGGGTGGGCAAGCCCCACAGAACCACATCTCAGGGAGAGGCCCACCCCCGGCCCCTCCCGCAAGCGGGAGGGGAGATTTTATGAAGGACTTCGCAGGCCGCACCGCCTTCGTCACCGGCGGCGCCAATGGCGTCGGCATCGGGCTCGTCCGGCAGCTGCTCAACGAAGGCTGCAGGGTTGCCATCGCCGATATACGCCAGGACTCGATCGACAAGGCCCTCGCCAGCCTCGACAACCGCGAGGTCATGGGCGTCCAGCTCGATGTTGCCAGCCGAGACGGATTCAAGGCGGCGGCGGACGAGGTGGAGGCCCGGTTCGGCCCCGTCTCGATCCTGTGCAACAATGCAGGCGTGAACCTGTTCCAGCCGATCGAGGAAAGCTCCTACGACGATTGGGACTGGCTGATGGGGGTCAATCTACACGGCGTGATCAACGGCGTGATGACCTTCGTCCCCCGCATGGTCGCGCGGGTGAAGGCAGGCGAGCAGAAGGGCGGCCACGTGGTCAACACCGCTTCGATGGCCGCGTTCCTCGCCGCCGGTACGCCGGGCATCTACAACACCACCAAGTTCGCCGTGCGCGGCCTTTCGGAGTCGCTGCATTATTCGCTGCTGCAGTACGAGATCGGCGTCTCGGTGCTCTGCCCGGGCCTCGTGAAGAGCTACATCTATGCCAGCGACGATATCCGCCCGGACGAGCTGAAGGGCGCGATGAAGCCGGTCAATGCCGAAGCGGTCGAGCGCCTTGCGGGCATCCACGAATTCGGCATGGAGCCCGACGTGATCGGCGCGCGCGTGATCGAGGCGATGAAGGCCAACCGCCTCCACATCTTCAGCCACCCCGACCACAAGGAAGAGCTGCGCGAGATTTTCGACGAGATCATTGCCGAATATCAGGACTACCCGAAGGACCCCGGCCACGACCAGCGTGTCGCCTTCGAGAAGTTCCGCCGCGATGCCTTTGCCGAGGCGCGGCGCAAGTCGCGGGAAGCGAAGTTCTAGCCCTCCACCTCCGCCCGTCACCCCGTGCTTGACACGGGGTTGGGCTGTTCTTGTAGCGCGGCGCACGAAAGAAAAGCCAAGGCCCGTGTCAAGCACGGGCCGACGGGTTCATCGGATGGCCCGCGGCTCAGGCGCAGCCCAGCAGGATCTGCAGCGTTTGCTCGGGCTGATCGCCCATCACGTTATGGCTCGCCTTGGCCTCGTGATATTCCCAGCCCGGCTCGCTTGTCACGCGCTTCACGAACTTGCGGAACGGCGTCGGTTCCCACGCATTGGCAAACACATAAATCCGCCGGCCCACCTTGGCTTCCTCGCCGGTGAACTTCACCGCTTCGAGCAGGGTCAGCAGCGGGTGCCGCGTCAGCACCGGGCTTTCGAGCCCCGGCAACGGCGCCACCGCGCCCGGCGTGAACTTCTGGCTGCCAATGTAGTGGTTGTGCTCGAAATCGCCGGTGAGGTCCCACAGCGACTGGCCGTCCTGCGGCAGAAACGCATCGAGATAGACCAGTGCCTTGATCCTTCCGCCCAGCCGCGTTGCCACGCCCGTCATGATCATGCCGCCGTAGGAATGGCCGACGAGGACAAACTTGTCGAAACCGGCCGAAGCGATCTGGTTGCAGACGTCGTCGATATGCGTGGTCAGCGTGATGCCGGGATGAAACTCGCCCTTGCGCGTGCCGAGGCCGGTCAGCTGCGCCAGCACCACGCGGTGCCCGGCAGCGCGCAGTTCGCCCGCCACGCGGTCATAGCCGAAGCTGCCGCCCCACGCGCCGTGAACGAGAACGTAGTCGGTCATCCTGCAATCCCATGCTTCGCGTTGTAGCTGTGGATCCACTCCAGTGTCTTCACCATCCCGCCGAAGGGATAGAAGTGCAGGCGCACGCGGCCATGCTGCGGCCCGAGGCCCTTGGCGAAGGCATCGACCAACTTGTCCGGCCCGGCGCTGCCGAGCAGGTTCGTCACCGAAATCCCGTACTTGCGCAGCACAGCCGTAGAAGCCCCCACCCCGCAGCGCGCGGCGAACGCCAGCAATCGCTTGATCCCCGCAGGCCCGGGCACACCGATCCGCACCGGCGCATCGATGCCCAGCGCGCGCAGCTTCAGCAGCCACGCCAGAAACGCATCGGGATCGAACCCGAACTGCGTCACGATCAAGGGCGCCATGCCGCGCGCCTCGATCTCGCGCACCTTCTTCACCAGCACGTCCCAGCACTGCTGCTCGCTCATGTTGGGGTGGCCTTCGGGATGCCCGCCAATGCCGATGGCCTTGATCCCGCTGCGCTCGAACGCACCCGTCGCGATCAGGGTCGAGGTATCGAAATAGGGCCCCACCGGCTCGGGCGGATCGCCTGCGACGATGAACGCACGGGAAACGCCTGCCTGCTCGACCACGGCCTTGAGATAGCCCTCGAAATCATCCTCCGAGGTGATCCGGCGCGCCGAGAAATGCGGCATCGGCTCGAAGCCCAGCTCCCGCACGGCTACCGTCGCCTTGACCCGCGCGGCCACATCCTCGCCTGGCAGGAACGTGACGGCAATCGGTGTATCGACCGGAATCAGCGGCGCGGCCTCGCGCAGTGAGGCTTCGTCCTTCGCGGTCATTTCGAGGCTGAAACCGTCGGTGATCCCGAGCGGCGGCTTATCCCAGTTGGGATGAATCAATGCAGCTGCCATGGCAGGCTCCCCTTCAAAGGCGCCCCTCCTTCCTTCTTGGCGGGAAGGAGGGGCCTCTTGCCTCAGCGCCCGGTGCGCCAGCCTTCGGCGTAGTTCTCGCGTGCCACGCGGCTGTACGGCACCGACGAGACGATCGCGCGGACTTCGATCTGCTTGTGCGGCTCGACCGTGGTCTTGCGCGTGCCGCCGTTCTCTTCGCCCCAGACGACGCGCACTTCGGTGCCGACCGGGATTTCCGGATCGACCGTGGCGAGCGAAAGCGCCTGCTTCTCGTTGTAGGAGTAGCCAGTGAACATCGAGATGCCGACCGTCTTGCCGCCCGCATCGACCACGCGGTCGTAGTTCGAGGAGGCATAGTTTGCCAGCGGCACATCGAAGAACTTGTACTGCTCGCCATCCGGGTTGAACAGCGAGGCGGTGATCTTCGCCATGTCCTCAGGATTCCACGCCAGCGTCACCTTCTTGCGCTGCTCGGCGGGGTTGAGCTTCTCCAGCGCCTCACGGCCATGGAAGTCGTGGTCGAACTTGACGAACGGGCCGTAACCCAGCTCCCACGGATTGAGGTAGTAGTCCTCGATATTGTCCGAAACGAAGGAGCCGCCGATCGAACCGGTCGCTTCATAGCTGTCGGCACCCAGCCATTCGCGGAAGCCCTTCAGCTTCTCGCCGGTGTAGATCGCCGGGAGCGGCGAGGGAATCCAGCCCGATTCCAGCGTGTTCGAAGGATAGGCACGGCTGCCGCAAGCGATCAGGCCGAATTCCTTGCCCGCTTCCAGAATGGCGGCGCGGATTTCTTCCTGCTCGGCATAAGGGCCCCAGATTTCGAGGCCCGGCGCGCCCGACATGCCGTGGCGCAGCGTGCGCACGGTCTTGCCGGCGATGTTCATCGTGCTCATGTTGAAGAACTTGAGCTGCTCCAGCGGCCCGCCATGCAGCTTCTCGATCACGTTCCATGCCTGCGGACCCTGGATCTGGAAGCGCCATTCCTTGCGGGTGACGGGCTTGCCCATCGGGCGCATCGGCGAACGGTCATCGAGCTCGATCTCGACATCATAGCCACCCGTCGCGCCGTGATAGCGCAGCCAGTTCGAAGCCGGCGCGCGGCCGACGTAAGTGAAGCTTTCCTCTTCTTCCCAGAAGATGATGCCATCGCCGATCACGTGGCCATAAGGCGTCGTCGGCACGTACTGCTTGGCCTTGTTGACCGTCCAGCCCTTCGAGCTGTTGACCATCGTGTCGCTCAGCAGCTTCGCCGCATCACGCCCACGGATATAGAGGTTCACCATGTGGTGCGACTGGTCGAACAGCACCGCCGAGTGCTGCCAGGCCCACTGCTCGCTGCGCCAGTTGGAGAACTCCGGCGCCACGACCGGATAGACATAGGCGCCAAGCTGCGAATTGCGCAGCATTTCAACGATGTTGGACTGGCCCTGAAGGACCTCTTCGAGGTTCGCTGCCACGCTGTCTCTCCCGATTGCAAATGGCTGGTTGAAATTTGTATGCAACACATACAATATCGAACCAGATTCGCAATGCCAAATTGTGCAGCCCCCATGCGGGGCACAAGCACGGCTGGCGGTGAACGGCGGCGGCGCCTATGGGGGCGCGCTGCCCACCAATGGACGGGAGAGATTTGAATGACTGCACCTGTGATCCTGACGCTTTCGTGCGAGGACAAGCCCGGAATCGTCGCCCGGGTTACCGGCAACCTGTATGAGGCCGGCGCCAACATCCTCGAGGCACAGCAGTTCGACGATACCGAAAGCGGCCAGTTCTTCATGCGCGTCGTGCTCGATCCCGGCTCGGGCGACGAGACCACGCTGCGCAGCGCCTTCACGCCGGTGGCCGAACAGTTCGGCATGGAATGGAAGATGCGCGATGCCTCGAAGAAGCGCCGCACCGTGCTCATGGTCAGCAAGTTCGATCACTGCCTCGGCGATCTGCTCTACCGTACCCGCATCGGCGAGCTGCCGATGGAAGTCGTCGCGATCATCGGCAACCACCCCAAGGAAGCGCTCAACATCACGCTGCTCGGCGATGTGCCCTATCACCACCTGCCGATCACCAAGGACACCAAGCCCCAGCAGGAAGCGCAGGTGAAGGCGATCGTGAACGAGACCGGCGCCGAGCTCGTCGTCCTCGCGCGCTACATGCAGATCCTCTCGGACGACATGGCCTCGTTCCTCAACGGCCGCTGCATCAACATCCACCACTCGTTCCTGCCGAGCTTCAAGGGCGCCAAGCCCTATCACCAGGCCCACGCGCGCGGCGTGAAGATGATCGGCGCGACCGGCCACTACGTGACGACCGACCTCGACGAAGGCCCGATCATCCACCAGGACGTGACGACCGTCACCCACGCCGACACGCCCGACGACCTCGTCCGCAAGGGCCGCGATGTCGAACGCCGCGTGCTGGCGGAAGCGGTGCGCCTCCACCTCGAGGACCGCGCGCTGCTCAACGGCAACAAGACGGTGGTGTTCCGCAGCTGATCTTTCGCGTCAGGCGCGGGTGAGACGAATGTCCACCTCGCGCTCGACGTAGCCCCATTCCTCACTTGCCCGCAGTTCGGCCAGCAGATGGTCGAACGCGGGCGTATCCTCTGGTGCGAATTCGAACCACGTCAGGAAATCGAACGGCTCGCCCAGATCGCGCGAATGATAGAGCGCGCGGGCGATCGGGCGCACATAGGGCAGGCCGATGGCGTGGTGCTTGGCCCGCTGGAACACGCCCATGCGCTCGTCCTGCGCCAAAGCCCACCACGCGGCAGACTTGGTGATCGGAAGCAGCGCAGCGCAAGTCGCTTGCGGACGGCCGAGCCCCGATTGCACCGCGCGCAGTTCGCTCACGCCTTCCTGCGAGGTGTAGCGCAAGTTGCTCGCCGTGCCGCGCAGCATCCAGCCATCGCTTTCCCCGGCGCGCGAAGCCTCGCTGATGCGCAAGGCGGGCGCCATCGGCAAGCTCTCGCCGCGAAACGAGCGGATGCTGGTGACGCGCCATTGCCCGCTGGGTCCGGCGATGAATGCGGTGGGGTGCAGTGCCATGCCGTGAAATTCGGCCGCGTGCGGCTTGCGGTTACAGGCAGCGCTGCGAATCTCCCCTTGCTCTCTCCGCTTCAGGGGAGAGAGCGTTGGATTGGAAATGCATTAGACAGTATCGTCGGCCCGGACTTGATCCGGGCCTGGGCTTCCTTTTTTCGAGCGCTGCGCCGGAAGAACAGCCAAGCCCCGTGTCGAGCACGGGGCGACGGAAGACGGATGAACGTGTGGTCGTCAGACCCGATGGACAAGGGAGCGCGCAATGCAGGTCAACTGGCTCGATCACGTCAACGTGATCACCGACAAGCTCGATGAAACCGCCGAGTTCTACAAGGCGCTGCTGAACCTCGAACGCCGCAACGCGCCCCCGCCACTGACGCCCGAAAACGCCCAGTGGATGTATGACGCGGGCGGCAAGGCTATCGTCCACATCAACTCGGTCGACTGCCCCCGCGCCTTCGACCGCCATGTCGAACCCGGCGCGCTGACCGGCGCGGTGCACCACGTGGCGCTGAATTGCTCGGGCTACGCGGAACTGATGACCCGCGTGGAAGCGCTCGGCACGCCCTTCCAGCTCAACACCGTGGACTCCATCGGCCTCAGGCAGATTTTCGTCAGCGATCCCAACAACGTGCTGCTGGAACTCAATTTCTTCGGGGATTGAGGAAAGTCAGCCAATGGGAGCGCGGCAAGTCGGGCGTTCGCTTTCGGTCGTCTTGTTCATCCGGCTCTCAATTTGCGGAAGCTGACGGTTCGGATCCATGATGGTTACCGTCGCACCAGTCCGCGACAGCGCCGTTTCAATCGCCTGTCCGGTTGCAGGGTCCACGACAACGATGAACCGGACGCCCGCCAGTCGTTTGGGCTTTATGCGCGCAGCAATTTCGACGATCCGCGCTCTGAGCGACTGCATGTCCGGCGATCCGATCACCCGAACATCATATCCCGGCGAAAACGGCCGCTCGGTGACAGCCTCCCGAAGCCATTTCAGCGACGCACGAAAATCGGACGCATTTCCGGGACGCAGGACCGTCGTCCCGATAACCGGCCCATCATCGCCCATAGCGCCCGGCACTGTGCGAAAGCCGATCTCATTGAGATAGTGATGCCATGCCACCTCATCCCATTGCACGGGTGCCGAAATCGGGGCGTTCCACGCTTTTGTTTCAGCCAGTTCCGCGATGCACTGTTCATGCGCGACCTTCGCTGCATTCCTGAGCGCATCGCGCCAGACAGGATCGTCAAGCCCGACGATCGCGGCGTCGGCAAGTCGGATGCGAAGGTCCAGTTGCGGGCCGCTCTGCCCGGGCGTGCGCTCGAGCTCTGGTAAGTCGATTGGCACCAATACCTCTGTGCCGTCGCCGGACAGACGAGGCTGGCCACGCCATTGGATCGAACTGACCGATCGCGAAAGCGCGCTTACAAACCAGTCGGGAAAAATGCTGTCGAGCGCGAACGCCTTGGTAGCCTCCCCGCTCCCGTCGTAAACGACGATCGCGGATGGACCGACGCCCACTGAATACCAGTTGTCGAATGTCGCAAACGCCTTTCCCTCTGGCGCAACGACAACGTAGACGAGTGCCACTTCATTGACGAGCGACTTTGTCCATTTGGTCACCCAGCCGCCTGCGGGACTGCGGACTTCAAGCTTCGCCGTGGCACTCGCCGCCGCGGAGCCGGGCGGCGCTCCCGCTGGTTCCTTGCCGTCCAGCTTATCGGAAAAGTAGTCGAGTGTGCTGGTCAACGCGCGGGGCACTACGGTCAACCGTGCCGAGTGATCCGGAGCCTCATAGACCTCCGTCACTGCAGGTGCCCAGGAGTCCGCATGGGCCGCAGAGCTTGTCACCAGCAAAGCAAGAAACAGCAGTACCCGCATGGTGCCCCGCGCAGCGACTGGAAAAGCCGAAGGTTAGAGCGGTCTGCGATGCGAGGCTAGTGGATCACCATCGAGTTTGGCGTCATCGGAAGTGTCCACCCTACTCCGGCCGCTCCCCCGCCATCGTTGTGCGGTACATCTCGCGCCGGAACCCATCATAATCATTCGGCGCCAGATGCAGTGCGGCGCGGTTGTCCCACATCGCGATCATCCCGGGCTCCCAGCGCAGGCGGCAGGTGAAGCCCGCCTGCGTGATATGCCGCGTCAGGAAATCGAGGATGGGCCGGCTCTCCGCCTCGGTCATCCCCTCGATCCCCACGGCATAGACTTCGTCCACATAGAGCGAGGGCAGCCCGGTAAAGGGATGCGTGCGCACCAGCGGGTGGAAATTGCCCTGCACCGCCGCCGTGCGCCGATCCTCGCTGGCGAAGGTCATCGGCTTGCCGGTGATCCGCTCCTGCGTCGCCACGTTCGCCTCGGCTGACATATGGACCTTCAAAGGCCGCAGCAGCGCCTGCATCGCGGGGCTCAGCATCCGCCACGCCAGCTGCGTATCGGCCCAGACCGTGTCCCCGCCATAGGGCGGCACCTCGACCGCGCGCAGGATCGTCACCGAGGGCGGCTCGTCGAGGAACGGCGAATCCGTGTGCCAGCCGCTGCCGAACAGCGCCTTGGTCTTCGTGTCCGCTTCCTTGATCAGCGGGTGGACGTTGCGATGCCCCTCCACCCCTTGCGTATAGGCATCGACCGCGAAGGGCCCGAACCGCGCGGAGAACGCCTCATGCTCCGAATGCGTCAGATGCTGATCGCGCAGAAACACCATCTTGTGCCGCCACAGCGCCTCGCGGATTTCGTCGAAGGCTTCGGGCAAGAGGTCATGGCCCAGCCGTACCCCGGTAATCTCGGCCCCCATCGCAGCGCTCAGCGGATGCGCGGTGATGTGGCGGTGCTCCTGCGCGGCATTGTCGAAATCGCCCTGCGGGCTCAGCCTCACTTCGCGCATCAGCTTGTATCCATCAGGCCGGAATCGCCCCCTCGAGCGCGTCCGCCAGTTGCTGCGGACGCGAGAGATAGGGGCTGTGATCGGCATCCAAAGTCACCACCCGCGCGCCGGGCGACATCGCCTGCATCCGGCGCTGGCTGGCAATGGGGATCGTGCGGTCCTCGGTGCATTCGACATAAGTGCGCGGGAGCGAGCCCCAACGCTCCGCCGTCAGCACCAATGGCTCCGAGCGCGGCCCATGCGGCTCCGCCACAAGGCGCGGCAGCACGCCCGCGACCAGCTCCGGCGGCGAAAGCTGCGCGAAGATCGGCCCTGCCAGCGCCGGATCGACCACGGTCGCCGCGCCATCATGCACCTTGCTGATAATCGCATCGAAATCCGGATTGGGCTCTTCCATCGTCTTGAACTCGGCGCGCGACGATCCCGAAGGCAGCATCATCGCGCAGACATAGACGAGCGCATCCATGGCCGAAGGATCGCGCTCCGCCGCCGTGCTGACGACCAGACCACCGCGCGAATGCCCGCCGAGCACCACCGGGCCGCCGCCCAGCTGCGCCTTCAGATCGCGGCAATGCTGCGCAGCAAACTCACCCCACTCGCCCAGCGTCACCGCCGCCAGTTCCTCCGCCGTGCCGCCCATTCCCGGCAGCGTCGGCGCCACAACCGTGTGCCCCCGCGCGCGCAGCAATGCTGCAACCGGATCGAAGCACCAGCCGCCATGCCAAGAGCCATGGATCAGAACAAACCCGGCCATCAGCGCACATGCCCCGACCGGTTGCGCAGGCCCGGCGCCGTCCGGTCCTCGGACTTGAGCGCTGCCGCCATGCCTGGCCGCGCCGTCACCCGCTCGCGCCATTCGACAAGCCGCTGCGCACGCTTGCCGATCTCCATTTCGGGGAACATTCGCTCCACCATCATCCCGCAATGCGAATAGAAGTTGATGTCCGCCAGCGTGTAGGTCTGGCCCGCCAGCCACGGCGTTTCGGCCAACTGCTTCTCCACCTTGTCCACCGCGTATTCGATCTTGCTAGTTGCATGCGCGAGGTCGGCTTTCGAGAAGCCCGAGCGCGCCGTCGCCCACTTCTTGCGCTGATCGGGCAGCGGGATGTTTTCGAGCAACTTCTCGAACTCGCCACTTTCGATATTGCGAGCAATCACGCCGACCATGCGGTGCCAACCGTGCATCGAGACAAAGTTCATCACCTGCTCGTCGACGAACTTGTTCCAGTAGCGCATCCGCGCCGCCCCCACCGCATCGCGCGGGCGCAGCGGGCCATCGGCAGGCTGCGCATCCGGGAAGACGTCCTCCAGATACTCGTTGATCACCGTGGTGTGCGTGATGATCGTGCCGTCATGATCGAGCACCGGCACTTGCCCCTCGGGATTGATCGCGGTGAACCACGGCTGGTGCTGCTCAAACTTGTGCAGGTCGACGTACACGCTCTCGTAATCCAGCCCCTTCTCCTTGAGCGGAGCCATGGATTTCAAGGAGTTCGCCAAAGGTTCGGCGTGATAATACTTGAGGGTCATAGAGTTACCTGACGGCAAGAGTACCTAGCACGCCGCCATCCACCGCCCAGCTCTGGCCGGTGACATGCGCGGCGGCGCTCGAAAGCAGGAAGGCGGCGACTTCCGCCACGTCTTCCGGCGAACCCAGCCGCCCTTGCGGCACATTGGCGGCGAGCGAGGTCAGCTGCTCGGCGGGCACGCCATCGAGCAGCGGCGTATCGATGAAGCCCGGCACGAGGCAATTCACGCGCACGCCATGTGCAGCCCCTTCCAGCGCCGCAGCCCGCGCAAGGCCAAGCACCGCGTGCTTGCTCATCACATAGGCCACGTTCATCGCCATGCCCCGTTCCGAAGCAAGGCTGCCGGTAATCAGGATCGAACCCTGCCCACGCGCCTTCATCGCGGGCAGCACGTGGCGCACCGCCCAGAACGGTGCCTGCATATTCACCGCCATCAGCGCATCGAAAGCGTCGTCCGAATAGTGCTCCAGCGGCGCGAATGTTCCGCCCGTCCCCGCATTCAGAAACAGCGCATCGATTGGCCCATGCTGCGCAACAGCGCTGTCGAGCGCCGCGATCAGCTGGTCCTGCCTGCCGACATCCGCCGCTGCCCAGCCCGCGCCCGCGCCGAGTTCCGCGCACAGATCGGCAAGCAACTCCCCGCGCCGCGCAATCAGCGTCACCCGCGCACCGCCGCGCACAACGCGCGCCGCCGTCGCCTTGCCGATCCCGGTTGAAGCGCCGGTGATGACCAGGTGCTGGCCTGCGAAATCCATCACCTTGCCTTCGATGCGATAAAGTCGGCCCAGACCGCCCATTCGGGCTTGTCCGAAGCGTCGGGCTCCCATTGCTGCACCATCAGCGCGCGCGCCTCGTGCTCCGGCATCCCGCGCTCATCCCGGTTCAGCCGATAGAAGAACGCCGAGACGCGCCAGTTCATGATACAATGAACGTGGACCGGGGTCGGCCCGGTCTCCAGCGCGGCGCGGAACGCCTCGTAATGCGCTTCCTGCGGCGCATCGAAGGGCACCGGGATGTGCGTGTAGGCGATCCCCTCGGCAGCAAGTTTCACGCCTTCTTCCGCCAGCGCTTCGGGATGGCTGTCGAGCGCGAGGTTGACCACCTGCCTGACCCCGAGCGCTGCCAGCCGTGCGACATCGGCCTCTTCAAGCCGCCCCGAAGTGGTGATCTCTCCGCTCAGCCGTTGCCAGCCGCGGATATCGGCCGGGTCTGCGGTCATGGCGCTCAGGCCAGCCCCAGCAGGCGCACCGCGTTGTCCTTCATGATCCCGGGCAGCACATCCTCGCGGAAGCCGACCTTGAGCGCGGCTTCGATCCACTTCTGCGGGTGGATCAGCGGAAAATCGCTGCCGAACAGCATCTTATGTTTCAGCTGCGTATTGGCATACTGGATGATCTGCGGCGCGAAATACTTCGGTGACCAGCCCGAGAGGTCGATGAACACGTTGTCCTTGTGCAGCGCCATCGACAGGCTCTCGTCGACCCACGGCCACGAGGGGTGCGCCAGAATGATCTTCATATCGGGGAAATCGACCGCGACATCGTCGATCAGCATCGGCTGGCCATACTTGAGCCGCATCCCGCCGCCGCCGCGCATGCCGGTGCCCATGCCCGAATGGCCGGTGTGGAAGATCGCGGGCAGCTTGTGCTCGGCAATCACTTCGTAGATCGGGTAGGCCATGCGGTCGGCCGGGTGCGCGTTCTGCACGATGCCGTGGAACTTGAAGCCCTTGACCCCGTAGTTCTCGATCAGATCGCGCGCCTCGCGCGCGCCGAACTTGCCCTTGTGCGGGTCGATCGAGGCAAAGGCGATGCAGATGTCGTCGTTCTTGAGCGCCATTTCGGCGACTTCATAGTTCGAGACCCGCTTGGCGCCCATGCCGCTTTCAGCGTCCACCGTGAACATGCAGAAGGCGATCTGCTGCTCGCGGTAGATCTCGACGATCTCGGGCATCTTGGGCCGCTCGCGGGGGGCCTTGAAATAGGCCGACGCCGCATCGAAGAACTTGCCCATCACCGGATCTTCCGGATCGTGGCACGAAACCTCGGCATGCACATGCACGTCGATGGCCTTTATCTTCGAAATATCGATGGGCATCGGGGTAGTCCTCAAAACAAACGGCCCCGCCGACCGCCGGGTCGGCGGGGCCGCAACGTCACTCAACAGGCTCTCAGACGAGCGCGTCCTTCTTGACGGTGATCACCTGGCTGTAGGTGAACTCCTTCAGGCCCTCGATGCCGTACTCGGCGCCGAAGCCGGACTGCTTGTGGCCGCCGAAGGGCGCGAAGGGCGAGAGGTGGAGGAACTCGTTGATCCACACCGTACCCGTTTCGAGCTGCTCGGCGATCTTGACGCCGCGCTCGGTGTCCTTGGTCCAGACCGCACCGGCAAGGCCGTATTCCGAGTTGTTCGCGCGCGCGATCACTTCATCGTCGCTCGAGAACTTCATCAGCGGCATGACCGGGCCGAACTGCTCTTCCGCCACGATGCGCGCGTCTTCCGGCGGGTTGTCGAGGATGGTGATCGGCACGTAGTAGCCCGAGCCCGAGGGATCGACATCGCCGCCGACGAGGAACTTGTAGCCGTTGTCCTTGGCGTCCTGGATCAGTTCGCACACGCGCTCGAACTGCTTCTTGTTCTGGATCGGGCCCACGCCGGTGCCCTGCTCCGAGCCGTCACCCACCTTCACGTTCTTCGCGTATTCGGCAATCGCCGCGCTCAGCTCGTCATAGATGTCCTCGTGGATGTAGATGCGCTTGGCCGCCACGCAGATCTGGCCCGCGTTGGTGAAGCTCGACCAGAACAGCTGCTCGGCCACCTTCTGCACGTCCGCGTCGGGCAGCACGATCGAGGCGTCGTTGCCGCCGAGCTCGAGCGTGATGCGCTTGAGGTCCTTCGAGGCGCCTTCCATGATCTTCTTGCCGGTCGCGGTCGAGCCGGTGAAAGTGATCTTGTCGATATCCGGGTGCGCGGTGATCATCGGGCCGAGGGCATCCTCGCCGGTGATGATGTTGACGACGCCGGCAGGCACGATGTCCGCGATCAGTTCGGCAAAGCGCAGCGTGGTCAGCGGCGTGAACGGCGAGGGCTTGAGCACGATGGTGCAGCCCGCAAGCATCGCCGGGGCGATCTTCTGCACCGCCATCAGCAGCGGGAAGTTCCACGGCACGATGCCGCCGACAACGCCGACCGGCACGCGGCGGGTGCGGCTGAGACGGGTCTCGCTGTCCTCGTTGATCGTCTCTTCGAGGGTCAGCGTCGACTGCGCGTTCATCATCGCCGAGCAGCCGCCGATTTCGAACTGGGCCTGCTGGTGCGGCTTGCCCTGCTCCGAGGTGAGGAGGCGGAAGAGTTCGTCGAAGTTGGCGTCGATCGCGGCGGCCATCTTCTGGATCACCACGCGGCGCTCGTCGACCGGGGTCTTCGACCAGGTCTTGAAGGCGCGGCGGGCGGCGGCCACGGCGCGGTCAAGCTCTTCGGCGCCGCAGGCCGGCACCTGGCCGATCACCTGCTCGTTCGCCGGGTTCACCACGTCGAGGGTCTTCGCCGTGGTAACCAGTTCGCCATCGATCAGATTGGGGTAGAGTTTGGTCATGAGTCTCTCCGTCCTCTAGTATTGTTCTAACGTATAGCAGTTTGTCAGCGCGATGCCAGCGCCTTGTCCTCGTTGGCACGCTTCACAAGATACATCCGGATCGCCTCCGCGTCAGCCGGCTTGAGCGCCGACTTGAACGAAACCATGCCAAGCTCGTGAAGCTGTCCGCCGATCACCACGGCCTTCAGCGCATCGGCCGAATTGATGATCGCCGAGTGACGCAGATCGGGGTTCAGCCCGCCCGAAACCGCCGCATCGCCATGGCAGACCGAGCAGTACCGGCCATAGAGCTGCCCGCCCTTGGTCGCCTGCGCCACGGTGCCGGTGAACGGCGGCGGATCGAGCACCATCTGGTTCATCGGCGGCGCGTCGGGCAGCTGCCCCTTGGCACCCAGCTTGAATACGAGCAGGCGGCTGATGTTGCGCGTCGTGCCCGCCTTGTCGGCCAGCACACCGGTGGCGATATCCCAGACGCCGCCCCAGCCGACCATGATCGCGACATATTGCTCGCCGTCGATCGCATAGGTCATCGGCGCGGCGATGATGCCGGTCTGCGCCGGGAACGACCACAGTCGCTCACCCCTGTTCGCCGTGTACGCAACGAATTCGCCCGAAGCTGTGCCCTGGAACACGAGGTTGCCCGCAGTCGAGAGCACGCCGCCGTTCGACGGCCCCTTGAGATCGACCTTCCACGCCGGCTTCCGGTTCGCGACGTCCCACGCCACCAGCTGGCCGGTCGTCGCGGCCTTGGCACCGGCCTGCACCTTGGCATCCGCCGGCATGGCCACGGCATAGCCGTCGAGCCCCGTCTGGAACCCGATGTCGGTCGGCTTCCAGCCCGCTGCCGCCATGTAGGGGAATGCGGCGAGATTGGTCGGAATATAAAGGTATCCGGTCTTCGGGCTGTAGCTCTGCGGCTGCCACGAATGCGCGCCGACCGCACCGGGCAGGCTCACGAAGGGCTTGCCAGTCTTCTCGTACTGCGCATCCGGGTTGATCGTCGGGCGGCCCGTCTCGGGATCGATCTTCGTCGCCCAGTTCACCGGCACCCACGGCGTGGCCGAGAGGAACTTGCCGGTCTTCACGTCGAGCACATAGACATGCCCGTTCTTGGGCGCATGCATGGCGACATGGCGCTTTTCGCCGCCGATCATCACGTCGGCGATGGTAATCTGCTGGTCGGAGTCGAAGTCCCAGCGGTCTTCCGGGGTTTCCTGGAAGTGCCACGCGTACTGCCCGGTGTCCGCGTTCACCGCGACGATCGAGGAGGTGTAGAGGCTGTCACCCTCGCGGCCATTGGCGGCAGGATTCCACGGCTCGGCGTTGCCCGTGCCGAAGAGGACGAGGTTGGTTTCGGGATCGTAGGTGATCGAATCCCACACGGTGCCGCCGCCGCCGAGGGTCCACCACTTGTTGCCCCAGGTCTTGGCCGCCGCCTCATGCGCTGCCTTGTTGACGCCTTCGACGCCGAAGCCCTTGGCAGGGTTGCCCGGCACCGTATTGAAGCGCCAGACTTCCTTGCCCGTTTCCGGATCATAGGCCGCCAGATACCCGCGCGCCTTGTATTCCGAACCCGCCGCGCCGATCAGCACGCGACCCTTCACGATGCGCGGCGCGCCGGTGATGGTGTAATCGGTCTGGTTGGGCACCGTCACCTTCGACCAGATCACCTTCCCGGTCATCTGGTCGAGCGCGATCAGGCGGCCATCGAGCGCGGCGACGAAGAGCTTGTCGCCATAGAGCGCGACGCCCCGGTTCACCGCGTCGCAGCAGGTGCGCACCAGCGTCTCGCGCGGCACCTTGGGATCGAAGGCCCACAGCGGCTTGCCGGTCTTCGCATCGTAGGCCTTCACCATCGACCATGCGGTCGAGACGTAGAGCACCCCGTCATGCACCAGCGGGGTGGCTTCCTGCCCGCGCGCGGTGTCCATATCTGCATACCAGGCGAGGCCCAGCTGGTCGGCGTTGTACTCGTTGATCAGCGTCAGCGGCGAATAGCGCTGTTCGGCATAATCGCGGCCATAGCTCAGCCATTCGCCCGCCGGCACATTCCGCAGCATCGCGTCGGTCACCCCGGCCACCGCGCCTGATTGCGCGACAGCCCCGACACCCAGCGCGAGAACCGATGCCATGGCCAGCTTGCGAACCAACGAAACGCGCATACCTGTGTGCCTCTCCTTGCGGGCCCTGCCTGCCGCAGGGACTCTTTAATCGGGTGTTTAAACCAGCTGGGATCAATTCACCATACGCTGCGCATCGCCCCAGTACTTTTTGCGCAGTTCCTTCTTGTCCATCTTGCCCGCAGCGGTGCGCGGGATAGCGGAGATGAACTCGACCGACTTGGGCGCCTTAACCCCGCCCAGCCGCTCCTTGGCATGGGCGATGATCTCCGCCTCGGTGATCCCGTCCGCCACGACGACGGCATGGACCTGCTCGCCCCACTTCTCGTGCGGGATGCCGAAGACACAGGCCTCGCGCACGGCGGCGAGTTCGGTCACCGCTGCCTCGACTTCTGCGGTGAACACGTTGAACCCGCCGGAGACGACCATGTCCTTCTTGCGGTCGACGATGTAGAGATATCCGTCCTTGTCGAACTTGCCGACGTCGCCGGTGTGGTGCCAGCCGAACTTCCGGATTTCGGCGGTTTCCTCGGGCTTTTCGAAGTAGGAATGCGTCACCAGCGCGCCGCGCACGCAGATTTCGCCCGCTTCTCCCACCGGCATGTGATTGCCGTCGTCATCCATCAGCGTGACCTTGATCGAGCGCGTCGGCTTGCCGCAGGCGGCCAGCTTTTCCGGCGCTTCATAGGCGAACTTGGCGACGTCCTCGGGCGGGAACCACGCGACGATCATCGGGCACTCCACCTGCCCATAGGCCTGGCACATGCAGGGCCCGAAGATTTCCACCGCCTGCCGCAGCTTTTCCGGGCTGCAGGGCGAACCGACGAGGATGAAGATCTTCAGCGACGAATAGTCGTGCTGGCCGATCTCCGGGCTGGCAAGGCACTGGTACATCGCCGTCGGCGGGAGGTACATGTGCGTGACCTTGTACGCCGCGATCGTGCGCAGCACGTCCTCGGCATCGAAGCCGGGCAGGATCACCTGCGTCGCGCCCAGGCTAAGCGTCGAAAGCGCGATCGGCCCCGCCGCATGGGTGATCGGCGCGGAGACCAGCGCGACCGGGCTGTCCGTCCGCCCGCCCATGCCGTCCGCCGCGGTCTCGATCATCGTGCCCCAGCCGAGGTTGGTCACGTTGGCGCCCTTCGAAGGGCCGGTCGTGCCGCCGGTCGGGAAAATGCCGACCATGTCCATCAGGTTGGCGAAGGCATCGATTGCGGGCTCGACGAAATCGGCCTCGCTGGTCCCGGCCATGAACTCCTCGAGGCTCGGGTCATCGCCCATGCGCTTGTCGAGGCACACGAAATGCTGGAGCGTGGGGCAAAGGTCCTTGATCTGCTGGACTTCATCCGCCTTCGACGAGTGATAGACCAGCCACTTCAGCCGCACGTAATTGATGTAGCCCGCGTTGGCATCGATCGCGTTGCGCGTGTTGACCGGGATCCACTTCCCATTGGCCCGCCACATCGCGAGCAGCACCACGAGCAGCATCCCGTCGTTCGGGCCATAAAGCCCAAGCAGGTCCTGGTTCTCGAATCCGTGCTTCTGGAGCGCGGCGGCGATCCGTTCGGAGAGCGCCTTGGTCTCGGCAAAAGTCAGCTTGAGGCCGGTCGCGGTATCGATGATCGCCAGACGCGAAGGATCCCGGTCATGGCCGCGGTCGAAATAGTCGATGGCACGCATTGTGCTTTTATCCCCAAAGGTTGATGTCCGGGCCGGGGGCCGCTTGGCCCAAGCGGTTCCGCCGTGCCGGCCATGACAGCAAGCTCTCTCCCGACTCCGATCATCCGGCGCCGATTGTTAGTGTTGCATACTAAATCAGCTTGCCCGGCGGTTCAAGCAGCCCTGCCCGCAGAGGCAGGAGCAACCCCTTCCCTCTAGGCGCGGACCGGGCGCACAGCGAAACGCTCCGGGGCGGTCAAGTTTCACGTGGGGAAATATGCTGTCAGCGCGCCGTCATGGTCCAGCGCAGCAGCCCGTCATGCCCGGAAAGCGGCGCCTGCAAGCGCGTCTCCGCCGTCCGCCGCAGCCCCTGTTCTTCGAGCAGACCGCGCAGCACGGTCCAATCGCTCCACCGCGTCAGCCCCTCGACCTGCACCGCGCTCGCCAGCAGGCCATGGGCATCCCGCAGCGAAACGTGCGCAAGGTCGATCCCGTGACCGCCGCCAAAACTCGCGGATTCGGGCAGACGGCTATCATAGACCACCAAGGCTGCACCCTGAGCCGCCCGCGCGCCCACCGGCACCGCCACAGCAACGCCCGCCAGCGCCCCGCCTTTCAGCACCCCGCGCCGATCCGTCCGCATCAGCCCGCCTTCCCGAGGTACCTGGCAACCGCGTCCAGCTCGACGTCGGTCACGTCCACCTTGGTCTGTCCCGGCATCGCGCCCTTGCCCATGCGCACCACGCTCTTGACGTAGTCCGCCGTCAGGTCGGTGCGATTGGCGAGCAGGCCCTTGTCCGGTGTCTCGCCCATCATCATCCGCTGCTTGGTGAGCAGGTTGGTGCCCATCCCTCCGGTCAGATGGCAATAGCCGCAGTGCACCTCGAACAGCGTCTTGCCGTCCCCACCCGGCTTCAGCCGGTCACCCGCAGGTGCCACGGGCCGCATCTGGTAGGGCGGCGGCGGTCCCGGCGGAGGACCGGGCGGCAGGGCGGCAACCGAAGCCGCGCAAGTCAGCATCGCGGCAGCGAAGACAAACCGCTTCATGCCTTGCCTCCTCTCTGATCCGCATAGGCGGCAGGCCAGATCCCCTGCTTGCCCGGCGCCACCACCCCATTGGGATCGAGCGCGTTCTTCACCTTCTCGCCGAACCGGCGCAGCGCGTGGCCGTTGAAATCGAAGGTATCCATCACCGGGTCCATCCAGCCCAGATGCGTGCGGTATTCGGCATAGCCCGCCTTCGCCGTCTCGGTGATCAAGGTGTCGAACAGGCGCCGCATCTTCGCAACTTCCGCCGCATTGTCGCGGTCGTACATCAGCATGTTGACGTTGTTGGCAAAGCGCCCGCCGATCGTGAAGCTCGCGTAGAAATCGACATCGAAGTCCGCGATGATCTTGCGGCTGCGGTGCATCTGATCGAGCACATGTTTGCCCGTCGCCGGCACCACCGGCGAAAAGCCCATGTGCGCCCCGCGCCCGCCGATCCAGTCGCTCATCTGCAAGGGCACGGCAGACGGCACACCCATCGTGATCTCGACCCCGTGGATGTAGTCGCCCGGGTGCCACCAGTGCTCCTCCGGCGGCGCGGCCAGATTGCGCTTCATCGCCGCCTTGACCACATCGGCCTTGGCCTTGACCACGCCTTCCTCGCCGTAGAGCCGCAGCGCCACCTGCCAGTAGCCCAGCTTGTGCTCCTTGAGCAGTTCCTGCACCCGCGCTTCCGGGATCGCCGTGGGCTTGTCCCAGAAATCCTTGCGCTGGCCTTTCAGCACCATCTTGCCGAGCCAGGAGGGCACGAACACGTTCTGGTCGATCAGCCCGGAGATCTTGAGCGGGGCGATAGTGTCGATCACCCAGCCGATATCTTCCGCCGCCGGGATGTCGAACACCAGTTCGAGCGAGCTCTCCGGCGCGGGCTGCATCCACACGCCCGCCTTGGTCACGATGCCGAGGTTGGACTGCGAGAACGCGAGGTCGAACGTCGGCCCGTAGCTCATCGGAAACAGATGCCAGGCCGGATTGCCCGTCATCGCGCCCATCCCGGTGCGCACCAGATCGCCATCGGGCAGCACCGCCTCGATCCCGCACAAGTTGCGCGCATGAAGGCCGTAGGACGTATACCCGATGCCATGCTCAAGCGCGTTCCCCAGCACCGAACCCCAGGCATTGCCCGGCACCGAAAGCCACAGCGGCAGCTTCTCGCGCTGAACCGCCTCATACAGGTCGAAAAAACCTACCCCCGGCTCGACCACGCAATAGGCGAGCTTTGCATCAAGCTCGAGGATCCGGTTCATCCGTCCGAGATCGAGCACGATGGAGCCCGCCATACGTGGCGCCGCCGTCCCGTACCCAAGGTTCTTGCCACGCGCGACCGGCCAGAGCGGCGTCTTGTGCTCGTTCGCCAGCCGCACGATCGCGCGCACTTCCTCGACGCTCGCAGGCGCAATCGCGGCGCTGGCGGGCCATTCCTCCGGAGAGCCCGGCGCATAGACATCCGAATAGGCGTCGCGGTCGGCATCGCTCGCCATGACCCAGTCCTTGCCGACCACCCCCGCCGCAGCGGTGAGCATGGCATCGAAGGTCCTGGGGCTGACGCGCGGCGGCAGGTGCAGCTTCACCGGCAGATTCTCCCATGCTTATTTTCTACCATTTGTTATCGTTGTGGCGAGAACAAGGCAGTCCGTCAAGCGGTCTCGCAACCCCGTTCGTCCCGAGCGAAGTCGAGGGACATTGGCCGAGCGAAGTCGAGGCCTCGCGCGGTGTTCTCGGCTTCGCTCGAACTGGCCCCTCGACTTCGCTCGGGGCGAACGGATTTGAAAAGCTCACGTCAGCGCATAATACCGCACGTGGTTGCCATCCGGCCGCCGCTCGCCGACGCCGATGAACACGTGCCGCGTCAGCCAGTCGTGCGGGCCCTTGCTCGTCTCGAAGGTCGGCTGCGCGCGCAGGTAGTATTCGGCATGCGGCACCGGCGCGCCCCCGGCAAAGGCCCACTGCCGCAGCCGGTCCATCGTCCCCGGCTCACGTCCCCACAGGAACCCCTTGTTCTGCATGTAGATCAGCGTGCCGTCATCGACTTCGAGCATGTAGCGCGCGTCGAACACCGCCGTGTCATCAGGCCGGAACAGAGCATAATCCCCCCCCGAATTGGGCACCGCCCGGCCCTTCAGCCGCGGCCCCTCGAACGTCCCGCTATCGACATAGACCGCGCTGCGCATGCCGCCCGAAGGCACATCCGGCACCGCCTGCACCCGCGTGAACTGCAGGGTGCAGGCAAAAGCGAACTCCAGCCGGGGATTGTCGAGCGTCGAAAAGTCCATGTGCGCACCTCTCCTTAGACCAGCCCTCACCCCGTTCGTGTCGAGCGAAGTCGAGACACCACACGCGGCGCTCGGTGTCTCGACTTCGCTCGACACGAACGGGGGGATGGGGTTCAATAATTGCTCAAGATCGTCAGGCTCGGCCCGTCGAGCGGCTTGCCCGCCTTCTGCTTCGCCAGCTCGTCGGCCCGCGTCTGCTTCTGCTGGTCGATCAGATAGGCGTGGATCGCATCGGCATCCCCGGACGAGAGCACATCGTCCCAGCGGGGCATCCCCCCCGGCACGAGCGCGCCTTCGAGCACGATCTCGCGGAACATTGCGTGCGTCCCCGGCTGCATGCGCCGGAGGTCCGGGGTGATCGAGCGGTGCCGGTTGGCATGGCAGATCGCGCAATTGCCGAAGAACAGCCCCTGCCCGCGCGCGATGGTCTCCGCCGTGACGCCCGTCGCCTGCGCGGGAGGTTCGGGCGCGACTTCGAGGGGCGGCAGCAGCGGCGGCAGCGTGACCTTCCCCCCACCCAGCTTGAACACCAGCAGCCTGTTCATGTTCCCTCGGTCATAGGCGGCCGCATAGCGCGGCACGAACGGGAACCCGCCCCCGCCCCACCCGGCCATGACCGCCACGTACTGCACGCCGTTCACCTGATAGGTCATCGGCGCGGCCATGATCGGCGTGCCCGTCTCGATGGTCTTGAGCACCTTGCCCGTCTTCGTCTCGCGCACGTAGAGCCGACCGCCCACATCGCCGTGGATCAGAAGCCCCGAAGCCGTCGTCAGCACGCCTGCGCGGTCCTGCCATCCGGCTGTGTTCGCCGCCCACACGGTCTTGCCCGTCAGCGGTTCGATCGCCCGGATCTGCGCAGTACCCGGGTCCTTCAGCGCCTCGGCATAGGCCGGCAGCGCACGCACCGCATCGGCCATCGGCGCGGGGAACGCGCCCAGCGCGTCCTTGACATCGGTGGTGAAGATCAGTGCCGCATCGTTGTTGAGCCCGCGCGCTTTCAAGGGCTTCTGCCCCGGCGTCATGAAGATCAGGTTCCCCAGATCGAGCACCGCCGCATAATAGAGTCCCGTCGCCGGATCGAACGACGCGGGATGCCAGTTGCGCGCGCCGGGTGTCGCCGGAAACACGATCTTCGGCCCATTGGTATAGTCGCTTTCCCCCGGCGTCAGGATCGGCCGGCCCGTCGCCTGGTCGATCCCCTTGGCCCAGTTCATCCGCACCAGCGGATTGGCCTTGAGCAGTTTGCCGGTTCCCCGGTCGATCACATAGAGAAAGCCGTTCTTGGGCGCATGGAGGATCACCGAACGGTCCGCGCCATCCACCTTCAGGTGCGTCAGGATAAGCGGCTGGGTCGAGGTGAAGTCCCAGTTGTCCCCCGGCGTTTCCTGATAGTGCCAGACCATGCGGCCCGTCTTCGGATCGAGCGCGACAAGGCTGCCGAGATAGAGGTTGTCACCCCCCGCCGGGCTGCGCTTGGAGGTGGCATAAGGCCCGCCATTGCCGGTGCCGACCAGCAGAAAGCCCGTCTCGGGATCGAACGCGATGGCATCCCAAGGCGCGCCGCCGCCGCCGATGTCCCAGCGGCTCTTGGGGTCCCAGGTCCCCAGCGCCGCTTCCAGTTCGGGCGTTTCCTGCGGACCCAATGCCGGATCCTTCGGCACCACATGCCAGCGCCAGCGCAGCTTGCCCGTCTCCAGATCGAGCGCGGTCACATAGCCGCGCACATCGTATTCCGCGCCGCCCATGCCGATCACGACGACATCGCCCGCCACTTCCGGCGCGCCGGTGGAATTGTCGCCCTTCCGGCGGTTCTCGATGAAGTCGGTCTTCCACACCACCGCGCCGGTCTTCGCATCGAGCGCGTACATCCAGCCGTCGAGCGTCGCGACAAAGACCTTGCCCCGCGCCACCGCAACGCCGCGGTTGACCATGTCGCAGCAGGCGGTGCGATTGAGCTGCATGTCGATATCGGGCTCGAACGCCCAGAGCTGCTTGCCGGTCGCCGCATCGAAGGCATAGGCGCGGCCCGCCACGCCCGAAGTATAGAGCACCCCGCCGACCATGACCGGCGTCGCTTCCATCCCCCGCGCGGTGCCCAGTTCAGCCTGCCACGCCAGCCCAAGCGAGCCGACGTTCGCCGCGTTGATCTGCGTCAGCACCGAATGATGCGTCTTGCCCGCGTCCCCGCCCGGGCTCGTCCATTCGGCCCCTGCCCCTACCATCGGCGGCGCGGCGCCGAGGGCCAATGCCGCCAGCATCGCGCAAGCACCCTTCGACAGGCTCAGGGTGAGCGGGGTTTGTTTAAGCCGCACTCTCCCAACCCCGCTCATGCTGAGCTTGTCGAAGCATGCCCGCACAGACGCCCGCGCCAACACCCGCATCACAGCGAATCCCATGGGCTTGGCATCCGGTACGGCACCGTGATGAAGTTCGCCTCGATCTGCTCGATCATGCCGTGGTCGATCTTGAACAGCTCGGAAATGTAGAAGCTGTGCGGCCGCCGCACCGGGCTTTTCACCGTCCGCCCGTCGGTCAGCTGGTATTCGTCGATGCGCCCCGAATGGTCGATGAAGCCATAGGCCAACACCAGCCCGCGCTCCTCGTCCACCAGCGGAAAGCGCCGCGCGCGCAAGTCGTCGTCATAGCGGTAGTTGCCCATGCGGAACTGCTCCTCGCAGCCGAGCGCGGAGACCGGCACGATCTTGGCAAACTCCGGATTGCGCGTGGTCTGCACGCCGTTCTCGACGCGGTTGCAATCGGGATGGAACTTCGTGTGGATCGTCCCGTCATTCCGCTGCAGCGTATCGAAATAGCCGTTGGAGAGCCGCACCATCTCATCGCGCGGCACCGGCGCCACGACTTCTCGGTGCAGGATCGGCTTGTCCCAGTAGCGCGGGTTCTCGAACTTGATGCCGCTGTCGGACTGCCGCACGATCAGCATCTCGCACTCGGCAATCGCCCCCGCATCGCCGATCTTCAGCCGCAGCGTGAAGGCGGATTCCTCGATCGCCTCGATCACCGTGCCGAAGTAACCGACTTGGCCCGTGCGCGTATCGGCAAAGCGCAGCTGGTAGTCACCCAGCCGCTGGATCGTGCCCCAAACCCCGTCACCGATCTCCAGCATCACATTGTTTTCGCTATGCTGTGCGCCCTTGGCCCAGGTCAGCCGGGTATGATCCCGCGCGTTCAAAGCGGCCAGGAACTGATCGAGTGCGGCATAGAGACCAACGCGGTCCATAATCTCTCCCATGGGGGCTTTACCGCCCTTCGCTTTCCGGCATACCGTATCAAATGTTAGAATAAAAGGGGAGAGAGTCGATGGCGCGAACCGCCGCCGAACAGGCCAACCATGACCTCGTGATCGCAATGTACCACAAGGTCCTCATCGCGATGGATAGCAGCGCGGTCGATCGTTACATTGCGCCGGACTACATCCAGCACTCGATGCTCGCACCGCCCGGCGTGCAGGCGCTCAAGGATTTCCTCGATCATGTGAAGGTGGAATCCCCTGATGCGAAGCAGACCATCCACCGCAGCTTTGCCGACGGCGACCACGTCATCGTCCACACCCATGTCGAACGCTGGCCTGGCGATCCCGGCCTTGCCGTTGTCGATATCTTCCGCTGCGAAGGCGGCATGATCGTCGAGCACTGGGATGTGCTGCAGGACGTACCCGCCCATCCCGTCAATCCCAACTCGATGTTCTGAAAGGAAACCCCATGCGCCGCGCCCTCATCGCCCTCGCCCTGCTCGCTGCCCCCTCTGCCCACGCGGAAACCTGCAAGCTCACCCCCAAGCAGGTCGTCACCCAGTTCATGCAGGAATTCTACATCGAGAAGAAAGTGCGCTCCTCGTTCGAGACGTGGGTCGATCCGGGCTATATCCAGCACAATCCCTACGCCCAGACCGGCCGCGAAGCCGCGATCCAATTCCTCACCAAGTTCGTCGAAGGCAATCGGGGTCAGAAAACCGATATCCGCCGCATCATCGCGGACGGCAACCTCGTCGCCGTGCACAGCCATGGCTGGCAGGAGGATGGCACCCCCGAACAGAAGCGCGGCTTCGCGGTGGTGGACATCTTCCGCGTCGAGGGCTGCAAGGTCATGGAACACTGGGACGTGATCAGTCCGGTCCCCGAAACCGCCGCAAACACCAACACGATGTTCTGAGGGGGGCCCATGCGCTTTACCGACAAATGCGTCGTCATCCTCGGCGGCAATGCCGGGATCGGCCTCGCCGCCGCAAGGATGTTCGCCGCCGAGGGCGCCAAACTCGCGATCACCGGCCGCAACCGCGATACCCTGGCCGCCGCCGCCGAAGAGTTGGGCGCACTCGGCATAGCCAGCGACATGGGCGATGTGGTGCAGACGCAGGCCGCGCTTGCCGAAATCGAGCACAGCCTCGGCGGGATCGACGTCCTTTTTGTCAACGCCGGGGTTGGCGGGTTCGCCGCGATGCCGCATGTGACCGAGGACTTCTGGGACGGCATCCACAACGTGAATCTGCGCGGCGCGTTCTTCGCGATCCAGTCCGCGCTGCCACTGCTGCGCGACGGCGGCGCGATCGTCATCACCGGCTCGATCGGCAGCGAACTCGCGCTGGCGGGGAACGTCGCCTATGCTGCGGCCAAGGCGGGCCTGCGCGCGATGGCCCGGACGGTGGGCAAAGAGCTCCTCCCCCGCCAGATCCGCGTCAACATGGTCAGCCCCGGCCCGACCGAAACCGAAATCTTCAAGCGCGGCGCCAGCGAGGCCGAAATCGAGGCCACCCGAGCGATGCTCGGCGGCGTGGTCCCCATGGGCCGCATGGGCGAGGCGGAAGAAGTCGCCCGCGCCGTCCTGTTCCTCGCCAGCAAGGAAGCCAGCTTCATCAACGGCGTGGACTTGTACGTCGACGGCGGCTGCGTCGAACTGGGCTGACCCACTCACTTCCGTTCGTGTCGAGCGAAGTCGAGACACCTTGCGCGGCGTGCGGTGTCTCGACTTCGCTCGACACGAACGGGGTACAATTAGAGTCTGGAAGGCACCCCATCCAGCAGCAAGGTCTTCACCTCCAGATAGGCCATGAACCCCTCGCGCCCGCCTTCGCGCCCGATGCCGGACTGCTTGAACCCGCCATAAGGCAGGCCAAAATCCATCCTCAGGCCATTCTGCCCGAAGCCGCCCGTGCGCACCCGCCGCCCGATCCGGTAGGCCGCATCGACATCGTGCGTCAGCACCGAGCCATTCAGCCCGAAGCGGCTCTCGTTGGCGATGCGGATCATGTCCTCCTCGTCCTCCGCCGGGATCAGGCTGAGCACTGGTCCGAAGATCTCTTCCTGCGCGATCCGGCTGTCGTTGGGCACATTGGCGAACAGCGTCGGCTCGATAAAGAAGCCCTGGTTGAGATGCGCGGGCCGCCCGCCACCGCTGACCAGATCGGCCACCTTGCGCCCCTCTGCAATATACATCTCCACGCGGTCCCGCTGCCGCTCCATCGCCAGCGGCCCCAGGTGCGCCGCCGGGTCATCCGAATGCCCGATCACCACCTTCGCCATCTCGCCCGCAATCGCCTCGGCCAGTTCGTCATGCCGCGCGCGCGGGACGATGACACGGCTCAGCATGGCGCAGACTTGCCCGCTCATCATCGTGATCGTGCCCGTCAGCATCTTCGCCGCCACATCGATGGGAAAGTCATCCCGCACCAGCGCGGCCGACTTGCCGCCCAATTCGAGCGTGCAGCGCGCGATCCGCTCCCCGCAGACCGAGGCGATGCGCTGCCCCGCCACGGTCGATCCGGTGAAGCTCACCTTGTCCACGCCCGGATTGCACACGAGGTGATCGCTCGCCTCGCGGTGCCCGGTGACGAGGTTCACCACCCCCGCCGGAAGTCCCGCCGCTTCCGCCGCCTCGGCAATGATATAGGCCTCCAGCGGCGTTTCCGGCGAAGGCTTCATGATCACCGGACAGCCCGCCAGCAGCGCATAGGCGACCTTGTTGGCCATGATCCCGAACGGCCCGTTCCACGGCGCGATGGCCGCCACCACGCCGACCGGCTCATAGGCGACGAACCCCGCCGCCGCCCCCATGCTCGGCCGCTGCTCGACGAACGCAAAGCCCTCCGCCATCGCCGCCAGCCCCTCCAGCACCGCCACCGAACCCGCATGCATCGGCCCGGCAAAGCTGGCGAGGCCGCCCATCTGCGCCGTCCAGCACTTCGCCAGTTCGTCCACCCGCGCGCGCAGGTGTCCCACCATGCGCCGGAACGCCGCGATCCGCTCCGCCGGTGCCATCATCGGCCACGGTCCATGGTCGAACGCCGCGCGCGCCGCCATGACCGCCGCGTCCATATCGGCTGTGTCCGCCTCGGCCACCCGCGCCACGACCTGTTCGGTATCGGGCGAGATCAGCTCGATCAGCCGCCCGCTGTTCGCAGCTACCCACGCGCCGCCGATGTAGAGCATCTCGGGATGCGCAATGGAAACGCCCTGCGGAAGCAAAGTCATGGAGAAAACGTCCTTTCAGGCAGAAGCATCAAGCGGCGGCGGCAAGGCGCATTCGACTTTCTCGATCAGCCCGCCGCGCGTGGTGTAGAAAATGAACTGGCGGATTTCCTGGCTCTCACCTGCCGTGATCGGAAAGAACCCCGTCGCGCCCTTGGCATCCAGCGCCTCGCGGGTGAGGTCCTTCTTCGCGGTGATCCGCACGATCGCGTCGATCGCCGTGCAGGTCTCGCCCGCCGCAAAGTTCAACACGCGCACATGCTCGTCCACATTGTCGTGCAGCCAGGCGTAGAAGTCCTTCAGTTCCTGCCGCGAGGTGATCACGATCCCGAAGAATTCCATGCGCGGCGGATCGACATAGAAGTCCGCGACCTTGTCATAATCGCGTGCGTTGAACGCGGTGAGATAGCGGTCGTAGGCGGCTCTATCGAGCATCTCGCTGACTCTCCCTTGGCTATGGCCGGATTCGGCTCCCATAAACACTAACAAATGATACGATCAGCGCAAGCACGCCCGGCAGCTTCATGAAAAAGGGGCAGCCCGCGCGGGACCGCCCCTTCCCCCCATGATCGGGACTGAGTTCTGAGCTCAAAACTTCTTCTTGATCGTCACGCCCCACTCGCGCGGACGGCCCGGCTGGCCGGTGATCGCACCGGCACCCGCACCCGTCAGGTCGAACTTGCTGAGGAAGTAGTACTTGTCGAACAGGTTGGTCACTTCGAACGCGATCGACAGGTCCTTCTTCACGTTCTGCCAGGTCAGGCGCGCATTGGCGATGGTGAAGCCCGGCACCTGCCCGAACAGCTCCGAAGGCGAACCGGGCGTCGGCGCCACGTCACCGCCGGCAAGGCTCGACTGATACGAGATGTCGAAGCGCGGCGTGAACGTGCCGATGTTGTTCACTTCGGCGTCATACTGGATTCCGAAGCTCCACTTGGTCTTGATCAGCCCGCGCGGCTTGGGCGAAAGCAGGCCGACAACCGCCGGATCGCTCGAGCACGGCCCCGAAGCGCCGCCAACCACGGCCGGGTTCACGCACTTCCACTTCCAGTCGATGTAGCTGGCCGACGCATCGATCTGGAGCCCGTCGATCGGACGGGCAAACAGTTCGGCCTCGACACCCTTGACGTGAGCGTTGCCGGCATTCTGCGGCAGCGCGCAAGGGCCAGGGCCACCGAACTGCGGGCACGAGAGCAAGGTGAGCTGCGCATCCTTGAAGTCGTTGAAGAAGCCCGCGAGGTTCAGGCGCACGCGGCGGTCGAAAAAGTCGGTCTTCAGGCCGATTTCATAGGAGGTCAGCTTTTCCGGCCCAAACCCGCGCGCCTGCGCCGCATTGAACGGACGCGGACCGACGCCGCCCGCCTTGTAGCCCGTTGAAACCGTCGCATAGGCGAGCACTTCGGGCGAGAAGCGGTAGTCGAGCGAGACGCGGTAATCGACCCGGTCGCCGCTGAACAGCGCAGTACGACCCGTCAGCGCGGTGCCGTTAGGGCCGTCATACCCCGCCCCGTTGAGCGCGCCCACCCGGTCGAGGAACGGGTTGATGGTCGTCCCGTCCAGATTGTAGCGGAAGAACGTGTAGGCCTTCTCGTCCTTGGTGTAGCGCACGCCGGCCGTCAGCGTCAGCGCGCTGGTCGGCCGCACGATCACCGTTCCGAACACCGCCTTCGACTTGGTGCGTACCGGGTCGTTGCCGATGAACTGCAGCGGGAAGATCGGCAGCAGGCCGACGCCCGGGATGTTCGCCGCGACATAGCGGATATCCTGCAGCGTGTAATAGGTCGTCTTCTCGTCCGAGTAGTAACCACCCACCGTCGCGTCGGCGATTTCGCCCAGCTTGGCGTTGAGCCGCAGTTCCTGGCTCCAGAACCAGTGGGTCAGCTCGTTGTTGCCGAAGCCCACGCGCGCCGGGGACAGGTCGTTGTCGATCGAGAAGCTCGATTTCCAGCCGCGATAGGCGGTGATCGACTGCACCTTGAGTGCATCGTTCAGGCTGAAATCGATGTTGCCCGAAACGCCCCAGCCCTCGTAGTCGGAAGACTGCTGCCCGGTGGTCGCCGCCAGCGGCAGGCCGTTGAGCGGCGGAATCAGCCCCGCGACGAACGAACCCGCTTCCTGCCCGGTCGAGGTGTAGTTGCACCAGCGCCCGCAGATGAACCGCGAATCATAGGGAAGCCCGCCCACTGTCCGCACGTTGGGGTTCGGGTTGTTCGCATAGAGCAGCACTTCTGCGCCGTTGTTGTGGCTGTCCTTGGTGTAGTCCGCGCTGATCATCACATCGAGCTTGTCGGACGGATTGTAGCGCAGGATTCCGCGCAGCGCCCGGTATCCGACATCCCCAAGCTTGTAGCGCGTGCACTTGGTGCCGCCGGTGGTCGAAGGCTGGCCGCTGCCGGGATTGGCGCAGCCATAGTCGAGCACGTTCACGAAGCCCTGCTGTTCGGCAAAGGTGCCCGAAATGCGCGCGTAGAGATCCTTGGCCAGCGTGAAATCGGCGCTGCCCCGCAGGTTGATGCGGTTACGAATGCCGTACGTGGCCGAGAGATAGCCGCTGCCGTCGCCGGTCGGCTTGCGCGAAATGAACCGAATCGCGCCGCCTTCGGAGTTGCGCCCCGTCAGCGTGCCCTGCGGACCGCGCAGCACTTCGACGCGCTCGACATCGAGCAGATCGAAGTTCGCACCCGTCAGGCGCGGATAATAGACATCATCGATGTAGAGGCCGACGCCAGGCTCGTAGGCCGGGTTGAAGTCGATCTGGCCAAAGCCGCGGATGCTCGCGGTGATCGAGTTGCCGAACGCCGCCGAAGCCGGACGCAGCACCACGCTCGGCGCCGAGTTGGCGATATCGGTCAGTGCATTGGCGCTGCGCTGCTCGAGCGCGTCGCCGGTGATTGCGGTGATCGCGATCGGCGTATCCTGCAGCTTTTGCGAACGGAACTGCGCGGTGACGACGATTTCCTTGATCGCACCGGTATCGTCCGAGGCCTGCGCCGCATCCTGCGGAGCCGTCTGGGCAAGGGCAGGCCCGGCCATGCCGAGCGCAAGGGCGCTCATGCTGCCGGCGGCGAGCAGACGCAATGATAGCGTAGGTGACTTTGCCATGGGTGATCCCCTCTCCGTGCACGGCCTTCTGCGAGGCCCGATAAGCTTTGCCGGTACGGCCTGATCGTAACAATTGATCGTACCGATTGTTAGTTAGACATACAAATTTGCGCTTGGCAAGCCCCTCTTGCCGTCCCGTGCGACGAGCGCGATAAGCGCGCGATGGCCACCACCTCTGCCCAAACCCAAGCCGCGCCCCAAGCCGCCCGCCCCGAACTCGATCTGGGCGAGGACGCCGCCCTCCTCGTCGATCTGCTGAAGCTCGGCACCTTCATCGCGCGCCCCATGCGCGAAGGCGTGGCCGAGCCGATGGGGCTCAGCCAGAACGACCTCAAGATCATCCTCGCGCTCGGCGGCGAAGGCGAACTGGCGGGCCATGAGCTGTCGGACATCATGGGCCTGCCCCCGATGAACGTGAGCCGCGCGATCGCCGCGCTTTCCGAACGCGGCCTCGTCGAACAAGCCCCCGACGCCACCAACCGCCGCCGCAAACCGGTGCGCCTGACGGATGCTGGGATGGACCTGTTCCGCCAGACCATCCCCGCGATGGCAAAGATCGGCGGGCACCTGTTCGCCGATTTCACCCCCAAGCAACGCGCGGTGTTCCACGCAGCGGCACAGGCGATTCTGGCGCGGATGACGGGGGGTTAGGCCGGAGTGAAGGGCTGAGGTTGCCGAGACGACGCAACCATGCAACCATTGCTACATGCGGAACTCTGCGATTGGATCTTTTGCTATCCGCGCTTTGGCTACAGTCGCCGTACTTCTTTTCTGCGCTTACGCCTTTCGCTTCTTTTTCTTGTATGACAGGACCGTCGGATCACTGAACGTCTGCCTGAAGGGTGAGATTGGCTACTTCATCATCCCGTTTGATGATGGCGGAGGTTATGAAGTTCAACGCTTTCTCGGCGGAAGCTCATTTGTCTTCATCAATCAGGACGACGAAGATCTCTATTACAAGGAACACTTCGACTTTCATGATCAGTTCTACAAAGGGAAGACCTTCGTCAATCTCGTCGCCTCGTCACAGGCCGATCTCATCCGCTTGAAGGCCCAAGTCCTTGCCGATTGCAAGGGCGGTCCCGGCTAGGCGAAACCCCCTACTTCCCCATCAGCCCCGAAAACGCCTCCACCCGGAACGCTTCCGCCAGCACCGGGTGCGCGAAGCTCATCGGCACTTCCTGCCGGTGCGGCCAGGTCGGGCGGTAGTTGTCGCCGGGCAGGATCACGTCCGGCCCCAGCGGGTTCTCGGGATAGCACACCACCGCCGGTTGCAGGTGCGCCACGGTGTGCGCCCAGCCGGTCTCATAGTCGCCCTGCCACTGCATCAGGTAGTCGAGCCGCTTGATCTTCCACACGCCGTTCTCGCGCACGTAGTCGTTCTCGTAGATGCCCGCTTCCCAGAATTGCTGCGGCGGGCCTTCGGGCTTTTCGTGCAGCACGTCATCGTGCCAGCCGCCCGCCAGAATGCCCCGGAACCGCGCCTTCGCGGTCTGCCGGTCGGGCGCCACGGTGATCACGTCCTGCAGCTGGAAATGGTCGAGCAGCAGGCCCTTGACCGGCCCGCGCCGCCCGCCGGTGAACAGGTTCTGGAACCACGTTCCGTAGAGCCGCATGATCCCGGCGTGGCCGCGATACTCGCCCGAAAGGAACACCACCGCGCCGTCCTCGGCAAAGAGGCCTGCCACTTCCTCGGGCCGGTTGTAGTCGATGTAATAGCCATAGGCCCACTGCAGGCGGCGGATCGCGTTGATGTCCTCCAGCTCGCCGACGCGGTTTTCCAGCGCGGCAAGACGCGCTTCCAGATCAGACATTTATCCCACTCCCCTCCAATCCGCCTCCGCGGAAATTTGTAAGTAAGGCTAACAATTCTCGAAACGATTGGCAATCGCCTCCCGCCGCGCCATGCTGCGCAAAAGGGGAGAGAAGAATGGATTCGAAAGGGGAGCCTACGCCCGCCGATATCCGCACGGTCATCGCGGCTTCGGCGGCGGGCACGGCGTTCGAGTGGTACGATTTCTACATCTACGGCACGCTCGCCCCGCTGTTCGGCAAGCTGTTCTTCCCCGGCTCCAGCCCAGCAGCGGGCTTCCTCCTCGCCCTCGCCACGTTCGGCGTCGGCTTTGCGGTGCGGCCCATCGGTGCCGCCATCTTCGGCACGCTCGGTGACCGCCTTGGCCGCAAGGTGACCTTCCTCGTCACGATCACGCTGATGGGCCTTGCCACCACCGCGATCGGCCTGCTCGGCACGTATGCGCAGTGGGGCATCGCCGCGCCGATCCTCCTGGTCGTGCTGCGCGCGCTGCAGGGCCTCGCGGTCGGCGGCGAATATGGCGGCGCGGTGATCTACGTCTGCGAACACGCCCCGCTCAAGAAGCGCGGGTTCTACACCGGCTGGATCCAGATCGGCGCCTCGGCGGGCTTCTCGCTCAGCCTCCTCGTCGTGCTCGCCACCGAAACCCTCGTCGGCGAGGAAGCGTGGATCGCATGGGGCTGGCGCCTGCCCTTCATCTCCAGCCTCGTGCTCCTCGCCGTCTCGGTGTGGATGCGCCTCAAGCTTTCCGAAAGCCCGGTCTTCGCCGCGATGCAGAAGGCCGGCGAGCTTGCCCGCACCCCCTTGCGCGAAGCCTATGCCACGCCCAAGCAGCTGCGCCGCCTGTTTGCCACCACGTTCGGCGGCGCGGTGGGGCAATCGATCTGCGGCTATATCGGCATGATCCAGCTGCTCAATTTCATGCAGGTCTCGGTCCACATGGACCCGGTGCTGACGCGCACGCTGCTGATCGGCGTGCTCGCTGTCCTTGCCTTCACCAACGTGCTCGCGGGCTGGCTTTCCGATCATGTCGGGCGCAAGCCGGTCGTGCTCGCGGGCTATGCGATGATGCTGGTGGTGCTGTTTCCCGGCTTCCAGCTCATCGCCGATCAGGCCAACCCGGCCCTCGCCCGCGCCGCCAAGGAGCGCCCCGTCGTCGTTTCCGGCGCCAATTGCACCTTCAATCCCTTCGCGCAGCGCGGCCAGGCCAGCGCCTGCGGCAAGGTGCTCGATACCCTCACCCGCGCCGGGGTCCCCTATACCAAGCAGGACGCCCCCGCCGGTTCGGCCCCTGTCGTCACCATCGCCGGCCAGCCGACCACGCCCGAAACGCTCGATGCCGCGCTGAAGGCCGCAGGCTACACCACCGCGCCGGTCAGCCCGCCGCTCGGCAATCTCGTGGTCATCGTCATCGCCATGGTCGTCGTCGGCCTTCCCGGCATCCTCACCTATGGCCCGATGGGCGCATGGCTGTGCGAGCAGTTCCCCGCGCGCACGCGCTATTCCTCGCTCGCCACCAGCTACAACTTCGGCGTCGGCATCTTCGCGGGCTTCATGCCGTTCATCGTGCAGGCCACCGTCGCCACGACCGGCAGCGTGATGACCGGATTTGCCTATCCCTTCATCATGGTCGTCTTCGCCGCCGTCGTCGCGATCTTCGGCCTGCCCGAGACGGCAGGCAAACGCTTGCAGGAACCCGCATGAGCTGACGTGACGAACCGAGCTGACAGGCGCTTGCAAGGCTCGCTGGCCACGATAGTCTGCACCTCGCGAGCGCCCCCAGCGAAAGGCCCAGACCCATGTGTGACGAACAGACCGAAGCCCAGAACGCCGCCTGGCTCAGCCGCCGCCAGTTCGGCGCGGCGGGCGCTGGGCTGGTGGTGATGGCGACGATCCCCGGCTGCAGCGAGGCGCAATCGGCCCCCGGCAACCTCGCGGTCAAGGGCCGCGCCGTCACCGTCACCACGCCCGATGGCAAGGCCGATGCCTGGTTCTACGCACCCGAGACCGGCAAGCACCCCGCCGTGATCATGTGGCCCGACATCGCCGGCCTGCGCGAAGCATACAAGACCATGGCCTCGCGGCTTGCCTCGGCAGGCTACGCGGTCCTCGTCGTCAACCACTACTACCGCGGCGCGGTCGCCCCGGTGCTCGATTCGCTGGTGGCCTGGCGCACGCCCGAGGGGCAGGCCAAGCTGAAGCCGCTGATCGCCGCGATCACGCCCGCCGCCACCACCAGCGATGCGAAGGCCTTCGTGGGGTGGCTCGATGCCCAGCCGGAAGTCGATACCGCGAAGAAGATCGGCACCTGCGGCTATTGCATGGGCGGCCCCTACACCGTCCGCACCGCCGCTGCCGTGCCGGACCGCGTCGGCGCCGCCGCGTCGTTCCATGGGGGCGGCCTTGTCGGTTCCGAGGCAGACAGCCCGGTCAATCTCCTTGCGAAAACAAAGGCCAGCTTCCTCTTCGCGATTGCCCAGAACGACGACGCCAGCGCGCCGGACGACAAGACCGCACTCGCCGCCGCCGCCAAGGCCGCGGGCCGCCCGGCCGAGGTCGAAGTCTATCCCGCCCAGCACGGCTGGTGCACGATCGACGCCCCGATCTACGACAAGGTGCAAGCCGAGAAGGCCGGAAGCCGGATGCTGGCGCTCTACGCGGCGAGCCTCTGACGTACGTCTGTTGCGGCGCTTCGGCAACAGTGCAGACACATTCCATCAGCAGGCTGCAATATTAATCGTGCAATGAACCGGCGCAGGCGCATAGGAGCCGAAGATGTCCGGAAGGGACCGTTCCGCCCATGCGCCTGTGGAAGTTGTCCTACATCAGCACTGCGGTAGCCGCGCCTGAGGAAGCCTTGCGGCAGCTTCGGGACATCTGCGCGCGCTCTGGAGAACGCAACGCGCTGGTCGGCATTTCCAGCATCGCAACGGTGCACAAGGGCCGCTTCGCGCAAGTGCTCGAAGGTCCGGAAGACGCGGTGCACACGGTGCTCCGCCGCATCATCGGAGATCCGCGCCATCGTGGCCTGACTGTGCTCGCCGACGGACCGCTGGTGGCGCGCCGCTATGGCGGGCTGGCCATGTCGTACCGCGATCCCAAATCCTTCATTGCCGACCAGCTCGAAGACATCCTCAAGCAGACCGCCGACGTCGTGCGCGCGATGAAGGCGACCTGGCACTGAGCCGAAAGCCCCCTCCTCTTCAGAGGAGGGGGTTGGGGGTGGTGCCGCGAACTATCCGAAACTGCACAACCGAAACCGCAATCCCGGCCAGTGTCGCCAGCACGTCGTGCCAGTCGAACACCAGCGCATGGCTGGTCATCTGCACGCATTCCCAGCCGATCAATCCCAGTGCGCTCACCGCGGCGCTGATCCGGAACCGCCGCCCCACTGCCGCCGCATCCGCGACCGGCCGCATATCGAGCCATGCTGCCAGCAGGACGAAGGTTATCGCGATGGCGGCGGCAAAATTGGGGCCCACGCCGATCAGATAGGTCAGCGCTGCGCCGTGCTGCAGGTGGTGCTGGCGCGCCCACTGCACCGCCGAAAGCAGCGCCAGTCCGCCAAGCCCCACCAGCCCGAACCGCGTCGAAAGCTTCAAGAAGCGCCCCCTTGCCAGAGAGTGCCGTTCTACCACGCGCTCAGGCGCTGCGCAGCATTTCCGCGTTCGCCTCGATCAGCGCCCGCACCGACCGCGCCGGGCGCCCCGTCAGCCGCTCGACATCGTCGGTGCACAGCTCGAGGAACCCTTCGCGGATCGCGCGGCCGAAGCTCACCATGTCGTCGCTGTTCCACGGGATGCCGCCCACGCTCTGGTCGTCGACCGGGCGGCGCGGGATGCCCATGGCATCGAACATCGCGTATTGCTCGTCGTCGGTGGTCGCAACGTAGGTCACCGGCCGACCGGTCACTTCGGCCATGATCGCCGCCACTTCGCGGAAGGTCTGCAGTTCCGGCCCGGTGATGTTGTAGATCTTGCCTTCATGGCCCTCGCCGAGCAGCACGGCGGCAGCACTGGCGACGCAGTCGTCCCGCCAGACCATCGCTTCCAAGCCTTCGCCCGAATTGCTCACCCACTGGCCACTCTGCATCACGCCGGGCCCGGCCATCACGATCATCGAATCCGCGTAATGCGCATCGCGCAGCATGGTCCATGCCATGCCGGAGGCGCGGATCAGCCGCTCGGTCTCGATATGGTCGTGGCGCACTTCGGCCGGGTTCGCCGGATCGTCGATGCCGATGAAGCTCGTATAGGCGATGTGCTTCACGCCTGCCGCCGCCGCCGCATCGATCGCCGCCTTGTGCTGCACCACGCGCGCGCCGACCCGTGTGCCGGAAATCAGCAGCATCTTCTGAGCGCCCTGCACCGCCTCGGCCAGCGTCTCCGGCTTGTCGAAATCACCATAGCGCACCGTGCAGCCCTGCCCCGCGCGGTCCGCCAGCTTCTCGGGCGAGCGCGTGATCAGGATAAGGTCCTCGGCCCGCCCCGCCTCGATCAGCAAGTCGGTCAGCCCCCGGCCATAGTTTCCCGAAGCTCCGGTAATGACGATGCGGCTCATGCGGCGGCATCCAGTTCGGCCTGCGGCACCCACCAGCCGTGGACTTGCGGGCGGAGGCGATGCGGGATCGTCACCTTGGCGACCGGCCCGGCCGCCACATTGCCCGCATCCAGCACCCACGCCTGATGGAGGAACGCGGCCTCACCGATCTGCTGGTCGACGATGGTCACCAGCCAGCCCTCATGCCCCGGATTGCTCGCAGGCACATGCACCGGCTCGTTGAACCCCGCCATCGGCGGCAGCGCCAGAGCCTGCGGTGGCCCCCCTCGCATATCGAGCCGCAGCAGGAGGTTGAACATAGCCCCCACCGGCCCGCCGAGCAGCGGCGGTCCTTGCAGCTGCGGGTTCATCGTCAGCATCCAGCCATGGCCATAAGGCCGACCCTGACACGCTGCCGGGATGACCGGGAAATCGCCCGGAGGCCCGATAACGGTCTCCTTCACCTCGCCGCCATCGGCCTTGGGATCGACCGTCCAGCGCGTCAGCGCGCCTTGCACTTCCCACGGCTGCAGGAAGATGCCCGAAGGCTCGCGGATAAAGGCGAAAGCATTGGTCGAATTGAGGCACGCATCGAAGTGCAGCAGCCCGTCCGCATCCTCCCACGCGTTCATCATGTGATAGGAATGGACGCCCTTTGGCCCCTTGAACCAGCGGATTTCCGATACGTCGCCATAGCGCGGCATCACGCCCAGCCACGAATCCGTGTCCGGCTCGTGGTGCCAGTGTTCGCCGCCCGCCTTGAGCCGTTCGAGCTCCGCCGTCGTCGGATAGATCGGAAACAGCGCGTAGTTCTCGCTGATCGTGAAATCGTGCATCATCGCGCAATAGGGCGCGTCGAACCACTGCTCCGATTTCAGCGCACCGTCCGGCCCAACGACGCAGTAGGCCACCTTGGTCGAAGCCAGCCCATCCGCCTCGTAGCCATAGAAGAACAACTCCTTCGTGACGGGATCAATCCGCACATGCGCGGTCATCGTCTCCGATTTCAGCGCCCCGCCGAAGTCATGGGAACCCAGCGTCTCCAGCGTCCTCGGATCGACGCGGTAGGGCCGCCCGTCCTCCTTCGCCATCAGCAAGTGCCCCGCATGCCAGATCGGCGTGGTATTGGCGACGGTGCGGTCCACGTGGCGAACATCGGCATCATCGGTAAAGGGATTGCGATACTTGCCGAAGCGCGCGTGCCCCGCTTCCTTCTCCGCCAGATAGCGCGCCGTCTCCACGAAGCGGATCGCGAAATCCGCCGTCCCGTCATCATTGAACGAGAGTCGGCTCACCATCCCGTCGCCCGAGAGCGTATGGTCATTCTCGAACTTGGGCGGATAGGCGGGATCGGGCACCGCGCGGTAGAAGCTGCCGCGCACTTCCGGCGGCAGCGCCCCTTCGACCGGCAGCCCGGTCAGGCTCACTTCCTCGCCCACCGGCGCATTGAGGCCGGTGAAATACATCGTCTGCGGAAATTGGGTCTGCGGAAACGCGCCCATCAGCCTCACCCCATTCTATCAATTGTTAGAATAGGTCTACCACGCGCGAAGCCGATTTCAACCCCAAGCAAAAGGGCCGCCCCACCGGAGTGGAGCGGCCCTCAAGCCTTGGTCAGAGCGCTACGATCAGAACGTGCGCTTGATCGAAACCGCCCAGGTGCGCGGCAGGCCGGGGTTGGCCGTGATCACGCCCAGCGCGGCGTTCACGTCCTCGACCGTGTTGTAGTAGTACTTGTTGAACAGGTTCTGCACTTCGACCGCGAGCTGCCAGCCCTTGTCCGGGCTGGTGTAGCTGACCCGTGCGTTGCCGAGGAAGCGGCCGTCGACCAGATTGGTCGGCGCATTGAACGCCTCGGTATACATCGACGACTGGTACGCTCCGTCGAAGCGGGCGCTGATCACGCTGCCGGACTTCATCGCGTAGTCGTACTGCGCGCCGAAGCTCCAGTTCCACTTCGGGGTGAACGGCGTCACATTGCTCAGCGGAACATTGGTCGTGCCGGTGTCGGTGTACTTGAAGTTGATGTAGCTGATCGACCCGTCGATGGTCAGGCCCTCGACCGGGCGGATCGTCGTCTCGCCTTCCAGACCCCAGACATTGGCCTTGCCGACGTTGGCCGGCAGCAGGCACGGCGCGTCCGGGCAGCGGGTCAGCGTAAGGATGATGTTGTCGTACTTGTTATAGAAGGCCGATGCGTTGAAGCGCAGCCTGCGATCGAACAGGTCGGTCTTGATGCCCGCTTCATAGGTCGTCAGCGTTTCGGGCTGGAACGACTTGATCTGGTTGCACGGCGCCAGCACGCCCGGCGGCAGAGCCGAGCATTCGCCCGCCGAAGGCCCGAAGAACGGACGCGGGTTCACACCGCCCGCCTTGTAGCCGGTCGCAACCGAAGCATAGACGAAGACTTCCGGGCTGAACCGGTAGTCGGTCTCGATGCGCCAGTCGGTGCGCTGGCCCTTGAACGAACCGGTCACGTTGTAGAGCCCGGTCAGCAGGCAGTTCGGCGTATTGCCGATGCCCGTAGGACCAGCCGTCGGTGCGCCAAGGAAGAATTCGCAGATCGGAGCCGGCGATACCGCCGGAGTCCAGTTCGCGAACGGCACCGTGCCATCCGGGTTGGACCGGAAGTAGGTGTAGTCCTTCTTGTCCCACGTATGCCGCACGCCGCCGGTGATCCCCCACGCGTCGGTGATGTGGAACGTGCCGTTGAAGAACAGCGCCTTCGAGGTCGACGGCGTGCTGTCCGGCCCGTGGATGAAGTCGATGCCCGCGTAGTTCAGGTCGACGCGCGCATTGTAGGTGCCGTTCTGGTCGAAGTAGAACCCGCCGACGGTGTACTCGATGCGCTTGTCCATGAAGCTGCCGTTGAGACGCAGTTCCTGGCTCCACGCGCGGTGGCGCAGCACGTTGTCGAGCTGCGCGACCGGGATCGGCGAGCCGTCCTGATCGAAGCCGAAGCTCATCTTGTAGCGGCGGAACGAGGAAATCCACGTCGCGCTCAGATTGTCGGCAAGCTTCGCCGTGACGTTGCCCGTCACGCCCCAGCCGTCGAAGTTCTGTCCGTTGGTCGCCGAGTAGGGCTTGTAGGGTGCCTGGCTTGTCGGCGTGCGCGCATCGAGGAAGTTGGCGTAGTTGATGAAGCGCGGGTCATAGCCGGCGGGCGTGGTGCTGCCCGCGGTGCCGAAGCGCGTGGTGAAGGGAACGAACGCGTTGCTCAGCGGCACCGAAGTACCATCCTTGCCAACCAGCCACGGAATGCCGTCGGGCGTGGTGGCAGGCCTTGGGACTTCCCTCCCTTTGTCGTCCCGTGCACCTGCAAACAATAGCACCTGCGCGCCGGAATCGTTGCGTTCGCGGGTGTAATCACCCGCAATGTTCACTTCGATATCCGGCGTCGCTTCCCAGCGCAGCGCGATGCGCCCCGCCGCGAACGAACGACCGCCCAGCGTGCCGCGCTCGATCCCGTCGCCCTTGGCATTGTTGGCCGGCACGTTGGAATTGGGGTGCGACAGGCCATAATCGAGCAGCTTCACATAGCCGTCGGTGTTCTTGGTCGCGCCTGAAACGCGCGCGGAAAGCGTGTCGGTGATCTTGAAGTCCGCGATGCCGCGCACGTCGATTCGGTTGTAGGCGCCATACGTCGCCTGCAGGAAGCCGCCGCCATCACCGGTCGGCTTCTTCGAGAACAGCTTGATCGAACCACCGATCGAGTTGCGCCCGGCCAGCGTGCCCTGCGGACCGCGCAGCACTTCGACGCGCTCCAGATCCATCAGGTCAAGCAGCGAGCTCGACAGCGTCGGGATGTAGACGTCGTCGACATAGATGCCGACGCCCGGCTCGAGCGCGTAGTTGAAGTCGGTCTGGCCGATGCCGCGAATGAACGCGATCAGGCCGATACCGCCGCTCTGCGGCTGGTTGCGCAGCACCACGTTCGGTGCCTGGTTGGTGATCTGCGAAATGTCGGTCTGCCCACGCGCCTCAAGCGTTGCGGAGTTGACCGCCGTGATCGCCAGCGGCGTATCCTGCAGCTTCTGCGCGCGGAACTGCGCGGTGACGACGATTTCCTGCGTGGTCACGTCCTTGGCAGCGGCATCGCCCGCCGTCTGCGGAGCGGTTTCCTGCGCGATGGCAGGCACGGAAACAATAGCTGCGGTCATGCCGAGCAAGCGCGCAACGCGCCGCGCGGCCATCAATCTGGCCATGGTCACCCTCCCTTGTGTCGCCCGGGCTCCCCGGCCGATCTGGTATGACTCATAACAATTCTGTTAGGTAGCGCAACAGGCTTCTGCGAGCCTGGTCGTATGCAACACAAACTGTTGCCTTAACGCCACCACCACGCCGTCGCGCGCATCTCGATGCTCACCCGCGGCGGCGCATCGGCGGGGCAACCGGGCAGGTCGAAAGCGACATGGGGCACGTGATGCGCCCGCGCCGGATCGCCGTCATGCGTCTTGAAGAGGATCGCCTCGTCGGGGTTCAGATCGAGGAACGCATGCCAGCGGTGCGCCGGATTGTGCGCCACCACCAGCCCCTCGAACGACCATTCGGGCTTGCCCGGCTCGTCGAACACCGCATCGGCCGCAATCAGGTCTTCGGGTGCCAGCGAACGCGCATCGCACAGCGCCAGCGGCACGTCCTGCGGCGCCCGCGAAAGCGCGCGCCACACGTTGTAGTGCGCGCAGCGGACATAGGGACGGCCCTCAGCGCCCCGCTTGGCGAACTGAGCCGCCGTTCCATCCGAAATATCGATATGCGCAAAGCGCGCCGGCATTGAATTGTTCAGGCTGCCCGCCAGCCCCGACCGCTCTGAAAAACGCAGCAGCCCCGGCGCGCCGACATGCACAAAGTCGGCCCCCGTCTCCGCCTGAACCAGTTCCTCGATCTCGCGCATGTGCACGCGCGCAACCTCGTCGCGATCCCGGAAATCGCGCACCGCGCTCCGATGCGAAACGAGCTGGAACCCCTCGCGATCAATGCCCGTACCAGCCGCGCGCCCATCAAGCACCGGCATCATCACCGGCGCGATATCGACTTCATCCCGTTCATGGGCATTGGCGTAATAGCGCGGGCGGGCAAACTTGCGTCCTGAATAGGCAATCAGGGCTTCCATCGCTCAGACTCCCCAAACCCGGCGCCAACACTCACCCCTCGTCATTGCGAGGAGCGGAGTGACGAAGCAATCCAGAGCGTCAGAGAGCAACCGCTCTGGATTGCTTCGCTCCGCTCGCGGGTGACGAAGCCCGGGATGTCTCTACCCCGCCAGCTGCGTCTCCAGTTCGCCCAGCACGCGGTAGCAATCGAGCACCTTGCCCACCGAGGAATTGGGCTCACGCCCCTCGCGAATGGCAGCAATGAACTCGCGGTCCTGGAGCTCGATGCCGTTCATCGAAACGTCGACCTTGCTGACATCTATCGGCTCTTCCTTGCCGTTCACCAGATCGTCGTAGCGCGCGATATAGGTGCCGGTATCGCCGATGTAGCGGAAGAACGTCCCCAGCGGTCCGTCGTTGTTGAACGAAAGCGAAAGCGTGCAGATCGCGCCGCTCTCGCTCAAGAGCTGGATCGACATGTCCATCGCGATGCCCAGTTCGGGATGCATCGGCCCTTGCAGCGCATTGGCCTTGACGATCCGGCCCGCCTGGTAGGCGAACAGGTCCACCGTATGCGCGGCGTGGTGCCACAGCAGGTGGTCGGTCCACGAACGCGGCTCGCCCTTGGCGTTGATGTTGCGGCGGCGGAAGAAGTAGGTCTGCACGTCCATCTGCTGGACGTTGAACTCGCCCGCCTTGATCTTGTTGTGCACGTACTGGTGCGAAGGATTGAAACGCCGCGTGTGGCCGACCATGCAGGTCAGCCCCGTTTCCTTCTGCTTCGCCAGCACCGCCTCGCTGTCCGCCCAGCTGTCTGCCAGCGGGATTTCCACCTGCACGTGCTTGCCCGCATCCATGCAGGCAATCGCCTGGCTCGCATGCATCTGCGTCGGCGTGCAGAGGATCACCGCATCGACGTCGCCCAGCGCCAGCGCATCATCCAGCTCGGTCGAGCTATGCTTCGCGCCATACTTCGCGGCCACGGCGGCGGCCTGCTCGGCGGTGCGCGAGATGATGGAGACGATCTCCACCCCCTCGATCTTCTTCAGGCCATCAAGGTGCTTCTCGCCAAAGGCGCCGGCACCAGCGAGTGCTATTCTCATTTCACCCTCACAAAATGGGGACAGTCCCTATTTTTCGGGAAGGCCCGTTTGGCGATCAACTTGTTGTTTCTCGATCAATAAAAAGGGGACAGTCCCCATTTGGTCAGTCCGCTGGCTCCAGCACGATATGGCCGATGGCCGTGTTGCTGCACGGAATGTGGTAGTGCCGGTGCAGGGTCTTGACCTTCTTGCCCAGCGCGCCGCGCATGATCAGCCACATCACCATCTCGATGCCCTCGCTGCCGGTCTCGCGCAGGTATTCGATATGCGGAATCCACCGCACCGCGTCGTCCTCGCTTTCCAGCATGTCGAGGAACCTGTTGTCCCACTCGCGGTTCAGCAGCCCGGCGCGCGGACCCTGCAGCTGGTGGCTCATCCCGCCCGTGCCCCAGATCTGCACATTGAGGTCTTCCGGAAAGCTCGCCACCGCGCGGGCAATCGCCTCGCCCAGCGCCCAGCAGCGGTTCCCCGAGGGCACCGGGTAGGTGACGACATTGACCGCGAGCGGCACGACCTTGCACGGCCACTTGTCCGGCTGGCCGAACATCATCGAGAGCGGCACGGTCAGGCCATGGTCGACGTCCATCTCGTTGATGATCGTCATGTCGAAATCATCGAGGATCAGGCTTTGCGCGATATGCCAGGCAAGGTCCGCATGGCCCTCCACATCGGGCACCTTGCGCGGGCCCCAGCCCTCGTCCGCCGGCTTGTAGCGCTCGCCGCAGCCGATTGCGAAGGTCGGCACGATCTTCATGTCGAAGGCGCTCGCGTGGTCGTTGTAGACCAACACCACCACGTCCGGCTTCTCGGCCTTCTCCCATTCGCGGGTCCACTCATACCCGGCGAAGATCGGGCCGAAATAGTCGTCCCCGGTCTTGCCCTGATCGACCGCCACACCCAGCAAGGGCACGTGGCTGGAACCGACGCCAGCAGTAAGACGCGCCATCTCAATACCCTCCCTTGATCGAGCGATTGCCGATGGGAGAGCGCCCGCCCTTCAGCATCATGTCCCGATACTCCGGGAACGTCATGTCGGTCATCGTGCTCACCGCCTCGGCAAAGCTCAGGCCATCGGTCGAGAACAGCTTCGAGAGGAAATAGACGTTCCCCCCAAGGTCGAGCAGCGTGTTGTAATCGCGCTTCAGCAGCGCCTGCTTCGCTTCCTCGGAGATCGGCCATTCGTCGAGATAGGCCCGCTCGTCCGCCTTGAACCGCTCCCGGTTCTCGTGCGTCATCAGGCTCATCGCGAACTGGTTGATGTGGTACCCCTTGCGCGCCCGTGCCGCAGTATAGACGCGCGTGCCCGGGATATCCTCCAGCTCGGCCAGATAGGCATGAATATCCGTGCTGGGCCTGGTCTGCTCGCTCACTTGCCCATCTCCTTGAGGCGCTTGTCGAGGCGCGGATAGACGCGGCGGGCATTGCCCTCGAAGATCGCGTGGCGTGCCGCGTCGCTGATATCGAGCGCGTCGACATAGCGCTTGGTGTCGTCGAAATAGTGCCCGGTCGTGGGATCGATGCCCCGCACGGCGCCGACCATCTCGCTGCCGAACAGGATGTTTTTGGTCTCGATCACGTCGGCCAGCAGGTTGATTCCCGGCTGGTGGTAGACGCAGGTATCGAAGAACACGTTGTTCATCAGGTGGCTCTGCAAGTCCGGCTTCTTGAGCATGTCCGCGAGGCCGCGATAGCGCCCCCAGTGATAGGGCACCGCGCCGCCGCCATGCGGAATGATGAAGCGCAGCGTCGGGAACCGGCTGAACAGGTCGCCTTCCAGCAGCTGCATGAAGGCAATGGTATCCGCCGCGATGTAATAGGCCCCCGTCGCGTGCTGCGCCGGATTGCACGATCCCGAGACGTGGATCATCGCCGGCACGTCCAGCTCCACCATCTTCTCGTAGAGCGGGAACCAGGTGGGATCGGTCAGCGGCGGATGCTTGAAGAAGCCGCCGCCCGGATCGGGATTGAGGTTGCAGCCGATAAAGCCGAGCTCGGTCACGCAGCGTTCCAGCTCGGCGATCGAGCTGGTCAGGTCCGCTTCTGGCGATTGCGGCAGCATGCACACGCCTGCAAAGGTCTCGGGAAACAGCCCCACCACCCGCGCGATCAGGTTGTTGCACGCCTGCGCCCACGGCACCGCCACCGACTGGTCCCCCACATGCGGCGCCATCGCGCTCGCGCGGGGGCTGAAGATCGTCATGTCTGCCCCGCGCTCCTTGATCAGGCGCAGCTGGTTCGCCTCGATCGTCGCGCGGATCTCGTCGTCGGAAATCTCCGGATAGGGCGGGCACGGCGTCCCCGCCTTGAAGGCCGCCTTCTGCGCCTCGCGCCATTCGTCGTGCGCGCGTGGCAGCACGGTGTAGTGGCCGTGGCAGTCGATAATCATCGTCATTCTGCAGCTACCTTTTCTGCGGAAACTGGTGCGGCCTTCCCGGCCATGTCGCGCTGGCGCTGGACGGTGCCGCTGGTCATCACCGGCGCCACGCCGAGCGAAATCAGCGTCTTGGCGCTTTCCTCCATCTCGGCCGCGCGGCGCGCCCCATGCGTCGTCATGCGCTCCAGATTGTAGGCCGCGCGCGCCGCCCAGCCTTGCGCCTTCTCGCTGGCATCGAGCGAGGCCAGCACTTCATCGGTCACGCCCGCCGCTTCCGCCGCGAGCATCATCTCCGCCGTCAGCGCCTCGATGCCCTTGACCATCACAGAGCGGATCATCTTGATCGCGCTGGCCCGGCCAACTTCGGCCCCCACCACGCGCACGTTCGCAAAGCCCGCGCCGCGCAGGGCCTGCGCCGCTTCCTCCGCCGCCGCGCCCGAAACCAGCAGCGGCACATTCATGCGCGCAGGGTTCACCGGCGCCAGCACCGCCACATCCAGATAGTGCCCGCCCGCTGCCTCAACCGCCAAGGCCGCCGCGCGCTTGGTATCGGGCGCCACCGAATTCATGTCGCACCACAGCGCACCCGGCTTCAGCAGCGCCGCGTAGTCCTTCGCCGCCGCCAGCGCCGCATCCGCCGTCACGAGGCTGAGCACCAGATCGGCATCCGAAAGCGCGCATTCCGCGGTCGCGCAGACCAGCACCCCCGCCGCTTCCATCGCCGCGCGCCGTGCCGTGAGGATGTCGTAAGCTGCAGCCCCAGCTTCCCAGCCAGCGCTTTGCGCAAAGGTCGATCCGGCCTCGCCGAAACCGATCAGGGCAATCAGACTCTCCATGCCCGCCCTCCTGCGTCGCGGCGCCGGGGCAAACAAATGCAATTCACGTACCTGCCATAACTTTATGCGAATTCCTCGGCTGCCACCTCGCGCAGCAATTCCAGAAACGCCGCCTGTGGCCCGGTCGGCGCCCACCCCTCACGCGTGGTGATCCCGATCCGCCGCCGCACCGGCGCAGGCGTCGGCAGGCTCGCCAGCACGCCTGCCTGCAGTTCCACCGCCAGTTGCGCCGGGCTGAGCAAGGTCAGCGCATCCGATCCCAGCAGCAATTGCCGCACCGTCAGCACCGAACCGCACTCGATCCCCACCTCCGGCGGCTCCGCCCCCGCCGCGCGCATCATCCCCTCCCAATACTGCCGCAATGGCGTCCCCCGCGCCGGCAGCACCCAGGGATAGTCCGCCAGCCGCGCGCCGACCGGATCAGCCACCTGCGTCAACGGATGCCCGCTGCGCATCACCAGTTGCGGACTGTCCTCAAACACCGGCTCCTGCGCCAGGTCTTCCAGCACCACGCCTTCGCGCAATGCCCCCAGCATCAGATCGATCTCGCCGTCCCGCAGCGGTCCCGCCAGTTCGGCATGGCTCCCCTCCACCACCGCAATCGCCACCCCGGGATGCGCCCCATGAAACCGCAAGATCGTCTCCGGCAGCCACCGCGCGCGGGAGAGCGGCATTGCCCCGACCACGATCCGCCCCGCCGCCTTGCCCTGCCACGCCGCGACTTCCGCCAGCCCGCTGCGCAGCTCCGCCATGGCAAGGCCAAACCCGCGTGCGCGCCGCTCGCCCTGCGGCGTCAGCAGCACCCGCCGCCCGCGCCGGTCGACCAGCCGCGTGCCCAGCGCCACCGCCAGATCGGCCACCGCGCGGTGGAGCGAAGCCGCCGAAAGCCCCGTCGCCTCCGCCGCCCCCGCATAGGAACCGCTGCGCGCCAGGGCCAGAAACGCCCGCACCTGCGTGCCCGTCACCCTGGGCGAACCGATCTGCGCAATCGCCGCCTCAGCCCGCGGTGCCAGCAACCGCGCCGGCTCGGTCGGCGCCATCCCGCCCGACCCCCTCTCGAACAGCGCACAGCCGAGTTCCGCCTCCAGCCGCGCGATCGCCTGCGTGAGCGCCGGCTGCGTCAGGTTCACCGCTCGCGCCGCGCGCGTCACGCTCCCATGCCGTACTGTCGCAGCGAACGCGGCATAGTGCCGGATATTGTAGGCAGGCTCGGTCACTGCACTCGCTTAGCATTTCCTTATGGCCTGCGCCAAACATTGCATTGGCCCCCCGCGCACACGAAGCCGAAGGAAGCCCAAACCAGTTCGAACGGGAGAAGCCCATGTCCGGTATCGTCGTCCAGAACATCGAACGCGCGGATCCCGCCGTGATCGACGGCCTCGCCGCCTGCGGAGTCGCCACGGTCCACGAAGCGCAAGGGCGCACCGGCCTCCTCGCCAGCTACATGCGCCCCATCTACCGCGGCGCGCGCGTGGCAGGCAGCGCGCTCACCATCAGCGCCCCTCCGGGCGACAACTGGATGGTCCACGTCGCCATCGAACAGCTCAAGGCAGGCGACATCCTCCTCCTCGCTCCCACCTCCCCGTGCGAGGACGGCTACTTCGGCGATCTCCTCGCCACCAGCGCGCAGGCGCGCGGCTGCCGCGGCCTCGTCATCGACGCCGGCGTGCGCGATGTGCGCGATCTCACGGAAATGCAGTTCCCCGTCTGGTCCAAGGCGATCTACGCGCAGGGCACGGTCAAGAACACTTTGGGCAGCGTCAACGTCCCCGTCGTCTGCGCCAACCAGTTCGTGAACCCCGGCGATGTGATCGTAGCCGATGACGACGGCGTCTGCGTCGTCCCCCGCGCCAATGCCGAGGCCGTCCTGAAAGCCGCACAGGCCCGCGAAGCCAACGAAGGCGAAAAGCGCGAAAAGCTGGCGACCGGCGTCCTCGGCCTCGACATGTACAAGATGCGCGAACGGCTGGAGAAGGAAGGGCTGAAGTACGTGTAACAAAGGGGGGAACGCCCCTCATCCGTTCGTGTCGAGCGAAGTCGAGACACGGGCGCGCAGGTGTCTCGACTTCGCTCGACACGAACGGAGCAGTTCGCATGAGTTCCCATTCCGCCCCCTGCATGTGGATGCGCGGCGGCACGTCCAAGGGCGGCTACTTCCTGAAAGACGATCTGCCGCAGGACACCGCGCATCGCGACGCCTTCCTCCTCGCGATGATGGGCAGCCCCGATCCCGTCCAGATCGATGGCATGGGCGGAGCCGATCCGCTCACCAGCAAGGTCGCGGTGGTGAGCAAATCCTCCCGCGACGGGATCGACGTCGATTACCTGTTCCTGCAGGTCTTCGTCGATCAGGCCATCGTCACCGATGCCCAGAACTGCGGCAATATCCTCGCCGGGATCGGCCCCTTCGCCATCGAGCGCGGCCTCGTCGCCCCCACCGGCGATGAAACCCGCGTCAGCATCTACATGGAAAACACCGGGCAAGTTGCCGTCGCCACTGTGCAGACCCCGGGCGGCCAAGTGACCTACAAGGGCGATGCCGCCATCGACGGCGTCCCCGGCACCCACGCCCCCGTCCCCCTCGAATTTACGGGCACCGCCGGCTCTTCCTGCGGTGCGCTGCTCCCCACCGGCAATGCGTTCGATGTCGTCAATGGCGTCGCCGTCACCCTCATCGACAACGGCATGCCATGCGTCGTGATGAAGGCCGAAGATGTCGGCATCACCGGCTATGAGGATCGCGACTGGCTGGACAACGCGGCCGACCTGAAAGCGAAGATCGAAGCCATCCGCCTCACCGTCGGCGAACGGATGAACCTCGGCGACGTGACCGCCAAATCCGTCCCTAAGATGATGCTCGTCGCCCCACCCAAAAACGGCGGCGCGGTCACCGTGCGCAGCTTCATCCCGCACCGCGCCCACGCCACGATCGGCGTCCTCGGCGCGGTCAGTGTTGCGACCGCGTGCCTGATCCCCGGCTCCCCTGCCGCCGAGGTTGCCGTGATTCCGGAAGGCCCGCGCAAGACCCTCTCGGTCGAGCACCCCACCGGCGAAATGAGCTGCGTCCTCGAAGTGGATGAGACCGGCGCCGTCCGCACCGCTGCCCTCCTGCGCACCGCGCGCAAGCTGATGGACGGGGTGGTTTTTGGCTGAGGCAGAAACCCACCCCCAACCCCTCCCGCATGCGGGAGGGGAGCGAGACTTGGCGAACGCAGTGAGCCTAGTCGCAGCGGGGTGGGCATTCGCCGCGCCAGCGTTCAAGAAGTGAGATTGCAACAATGACCAACCGCATCACCAGCTGGCACGCCGCCCCCTCGAAGCCCCGCTACACCCCGCCCCCCGGCGCGGTCGATGCGCATTGCCACGTCTTCGGCCCGATGGCCCAGTTCCCCTTCAGCGCCAAGGCCAAGTACCTGCCCGAAGACGCCGGGCCGGACATGCTCTTTGCCCTGCGCGATCATCTCGGCTTTGCGCGCAATGTCATCGTGCAGGCCAGCTGCCACGGCACCGACAACGCCGCCACGCTGGATGCCATCGCCAAGTCGAACGGGCTCGCAAGAGGCGTCGCCGTCGTCGACCCCGCCATCTCTGAAGCCGAGCTCCAAGCACTTCATGCAGGCGGCATTCGCGGCATCCGCTTCAACTTCCTCAAGCGCCTCGTCGACGATGCGCCCAAGGACAAGTTCCTCGAAGTCGCCAATCGCCTGCCCAGGGGCTGGCACGTGGTGATCTATTTCGAGGCCGATATCCTCGAGGAACTGCGCCCCTTCATGGACGCCATTCCCGTCCCCCTCGTCATCGACCACATGGGCCGCCCCGATGTCCGCCAGGGCCCCGACGGCCCCGACATGCGCGCCTTCCGCGCCCTGCTCGATGCGCGTCAGGACATCTGGTTCAAGGCCACCTGCCCCGACCGTCTGGACGCGATCAAGGAAGGCGGCGCGGGTGATCCGTGGGATGCTTTCGCCGCCGCGGTCGCCCCACTCGTCGCCGATTATCCGGACCGCTGCCTCTGGGGCACCGACTGGCCGCACCCCAATATGGAAACCGAGATTCCCGACGACGGTCATCTCGTCGACATGATCCCGCGCATCGCCCCGACCGAGGAGCTCCAGCGCAAACTCCTCGTCGACAACCCGATGCGGCTCTACTGGTCCGACTGAACCGGCAGCCGGTAGCCCACCGCCGGCTCATTGAGGATCACGCCCTCGCCCAGCTTCTTGCGCAGCGCGCTCACCGCCACGCGCAAGTAATCGACATGGTCCTCATGCGCCGGCCCCCACACCGCGCGCAGCAGGTAACGGTGTGTCAACACGCGGCCCGCATTGCGCGCGAGCTCGGCCAGAACCGCGAATTCCTTGGGCGTCAGCTTCACCGGCTCGCCGCCCAGCGTCACCGTCCGCCGATAGAGATCGATGGCCACCGCGCCGACTGTCACCGGGTCCTGATTCTGCGTGAGGTCCAGATCGGCCAGATTGTCGATAAAGCCGGTCAGCCTTGCCGCTTCGCCCGCAACCTCGTGCAGCACTTCCGCATCACCGCCGCCCGCCCGCTGCAACTTGCGCAGACCGGCGGCAATGCTGTTCAGATGCGGTCGCACATCGCTGCCGATCGAACCAAGCAGTGCCGAGCGCAGCGCATCCCGCTCGCGCAGCACCACATTCTCGCGGCCTGCGCTTTCCAGCCGCGCCCGCGCCAGCGCCAGCGCCACCTGATCGAGCAGGTTTTCCAGCAGCGAGATACGCTCCGCTTCCACGGGCACCATCCCGTCGCTGCGGGCGAGACCTACCGCCGCCAACGTGCCCGCCGCGCCGCAGACCGGATGGAATTGCCAGTCCGTCAGGCTCCCGCCCGAAACGTTGCGCCCGGCCGTCACCCCATGCTCCAGCGTCCCCGCCGCCACCGCCAGATCGGCAGCGGTCAGCCGGCCGACTCCCGCCGTCCCCGCGATCATCCGCACTTCGCCCACGCCGCAGACCACGCAGGCATGGCAATCGAAGATCCGCGCCAGTTCCCCCGCCGCGACCTCTGCAATCGCCACTTCATCCGCGCAGGACAGCAGCCGCCGCGCGAACCCCGCGATCGTCGCATTGCGCCCGGCATGGAACGCCGCGATCTCGCCCTGTGCCTTTAGCGAAGTGACCAGATGGCTCGTCACCAGCGCCACCAGCAGGAGCATCGCCACCGTCACGATGTCGCCGGTATCGTGGACCAGCAGCGTATAGTAAGGCTCGGTGAAGAAGAAATTGTACGCCAGCGTCGCCGCCACTGCCGCCAGCAGCGCCAGCCAGCGCCCGGCAAAGGCCGCCGCCGCCAGCACCGGCGGCAGATAGACCAGCACCACCGGGAAGCTTTCCCAGCGCGGCGCCATGGCAAGCCCTGCCGCTGTCGCCAGCGCGAACATCACCAGCACCGCGCCCGCGCCCAGCCATGTCGGGCGCGGCGGAGCAGCGGGTGTGAAGGGGCCGGGGTTCATGGCGCCATCCTAGGCCCGCCGCGCCGCGATGTCGCGCCCTGCGTTTGCAATCCACATGGAAACTTAATGCCCTTCAGGCGCACTTGGCGCGGCATGACAGCCCCGGACTCCGCCGCCTCTGCGGCATCACCCGCCCATTCCTCCAACCGCGCCGCGCTCACCCTCGGCGCGCTTGGCGTCGTCTTCGGCGATATCGGCACCAGCCCGCTCTATGCGCTGCAGGCCACGCTCGATCCGCGCTACCGCCTCGCCACTTCGGTCACGGACCTCTACGGCGTGGTCAGCCTGATCTTCTGGCTCTTCGTCTTCGTGGTGACGGTGAAGTACGTCTTCATCGTCATGCGCTGCGACAACAAGGGCGAAGGCGGCAGCCTTGCGCTCTATGCGCTGATCCACCGCCAGCTCGGCGAAAACGCGCCCAAGCGCTGGCTCCTCACCGGCGCGCTCTTCGCCACTGCGCTGTTCTTTGCCGATGCCATGCTCACGCCGGCGATCTCCGTCATCTCGGCTGTCGAGGGCCTCGGTGTCGTCAGCTCCGCCTTCAAGCCGTGGATCGTGTGGATCGCGCTCGCCATCCTCATCGGCCTCTTCGCCATCCAGAGCCGCGGCACAGAGAAGGTCGGCCGCCTGTTCGGCCCCATCATGCTGGTCTATTTCTCGACCATCGCGGCGATGGGCGTGCACCACATCATCCAGCACCCCGCCGTGCTCATGGCGCTCAATCCGCTCTACATGGTGAGCTACTTCCAGGCCCACCCGCTGTTCTCGTTCCTCTCATTGGGCGCCATCGTCTACGCGATCACCGGCACCGAGGCGCTCTATGCGGACATGGGCCACTTCGGCCGCGTGCCGATTACCACCGCATGGCTCGCCATCTGCGTCCCCGCACTGATGGCCAACTACATGGGCCAGGCCGCAATGCTGATCGAGCACCCCGAATTCGCCGACAACCCCTTCTTCCACATGGTCCCGCCCAGCCTGACCATCCCGCTCCTGATCATCGCCACGCTCGCCACGATCATCGCGAGCCAGGCCGTCATATCCGGCGCCTTCTCGGTCACCCAGCAGGCGATCCAGCTCGGCTTCCTGCCGCGCCTGCGCATCCTCCACACCTCCAGCCACGCGCAGGGCCAGATCTACGTGCCCGCGATCAACTGGGCGCTTGCCTTCATGGTCGCGGTCCTCGTGATCGGCTTCCAGGCCTCCGCCGCGATGCTTCCGGCCTATGGCCTCGCCGTCGTCGGCACCATGCTGATCACCACCCTGATGCAATACATCGTCGTCTTCCGCATCTGGCGCGCGCCGCTGTGGCAGAGCATCCCCGGCTTCGTGACCTTCGTCGCGGTCGACTCCGTCCTCCTCGCCTCGGGCCTCGCCAAGCTGTTCGAAGGCGCGTGGTTTCCGATCTTCATCGGCCTGATCATCTTCACCGTGATGACCACCTGGGCCACCGGCCGCAGTCTGATGCGCACCAGCATGCTGGAAGACAGCCTGCCGCTCGGCGTCTTCATCAAGTCGGTCGCAACCACGGTGAAGCGCGTGCAGGGCACGGCCGTGTTCCTCTCGGCCTCGACCCACGCGCTGCCCGCCGCCCTGCTGCACAACCTCAAGCACAACCAGGTGCTTCACGAGAAGATCGTGCTGCTCACCGTGCAGGTCGAGGACGTGCCGCAAGTGAGCCCCGAGCGCCGCGCCGAGTTCCACCCGGAAGGCCACGGTTTCTACCGCATGGTGCTTCACTACGGCTTCATGGAAGACATCGACATCCCGCGCGAGCTTTCCGCCGCCTGCACCGGCACCGACCTCACCTTCGAGCCGCTCCACACCAGCTACTTCCTCAGCCGGCAGAAGCTGATCGCCTGCCGCGCCATCCCCGGCATGGCGCTGTGGCGCGAACACCTCTTCGCATGGATGCTCAAGGTCTCCGAAAGCGCGATGGACTTCTTCAAGCTCCCCACCAACCGCGTGATCGAACTCGGCAGCCAGCTGCGCATCTGACCGAAGAGCCCCCTCCTCTTCAGAGGAGGGGGTCCGCGGGTGGTGCTGATCAGGCACACCGCCCCCTTGCCCTCGCCCCCGAGCCCCCGCTACCGTCCGGCCTGACCACAACAGGACCGAACATGCCCGGCGGACTAGCAGCCCTTCTCGACGATATCGCCACCATCGCCAAAGTCGCCGCCGCCAGCCTCGAGGATGTCGGCGGCGCGGCGGGCAAGGCGGCCGCCAAGTCCGCCGGCGTGGTGGTCGATGATACCGCGGTCACCCCGCGCTACGTCACCGGCTTCACACCTGACCGCGAACTGCCGATCATCTGGCGCATCGCCAAGGGTTCGCTGTTCAACAAGCTGGTGGTGATCACCCCGGTGATCCTGCTGCTCTCCGTTCTGCTGCCCTGGCTCATCACCCCGATCCTGATGGCCGGCGGCGCCTTCCTCTGCTTCGAGGGCGCCGAGAAGGTCATCCACGCGCTCACCCACAAGGAAGATCTCGCCGCCGAAGCGCAGGAAATGGCCGCGCCCGGCCACGAGGAAACCATGGTCAAGGGCGCGATCCGCACCGATTTCATCCTCTCGGGCGAGATCATGGTCATCGCGCTCAATGAAGTCGCCGCCAAGGGTCTGGCGCTGCGCGCCTCGGCGCTCGTCATCGTCGCCATCGCGATCACGGCTGCGGTCTACGGCGTCGTCGGCCTGATCGTGAAGATGGACGATATCGGCCTCCACCTCGCCAAGCGCGAAGGCGCCGCCACGCGCGCGCTCGGCCGCGGTCTCGTCAAGGCGATGCCCCATGTCCTCACCGCGCTCGCCGCCATCGGCACGGCGGCGATGCTGTGGGTCGGCGGCCAGATCGTGGTCCACGGCGCGGGGATGCATCCGCCTGAATGGCTCGGCCTCCACGAAGGCTTCACTGCGTGGCTGGCAGACGTCGCGATCAGCGGCACCATCGGCCTTGCTTTAGGTGCAGTGATTGCGGGCGTGCTCCATGTGGTGAAGGGCGGGCACTAGGCCAGCACCGGCCTGCGCCTCAGCAGGTCCCCGTTCGCGGCTTCCCATGCCGCCGCCACCCCAAGGCATTCCGCATCGGCATGCACAGGCGCTGCAATCTGCAACCCGATCGGCAGCCCCGCCGGACCAAACCCCGCCGGCACCGCCACAGTCGGACAGCCAGTCAGTGTGACGAGACAGGTCGCCATCATCCACTCGTGATAGGTCCGCATCTGCCGCCCGCCGATGTCCTTCGGATAAGTCCACTCCGCAGGAAACGGGAACAGCTGCGAGCTGGGCATGACCCAGTAGTCATAGCGCCGGAACAGCTTGGCCACCGCCCGGCTCCAGCCAGAGCGCACCGCGCTCCAAGCGTTCACATCAAACGCCGATAGCGCGAGGCCCCCCTCCACTTCCCACACCGCCGCCTCCTTCAGCAGCGCCCGCTTGGCGGGGTCGCGGTAGAATGCCAGCAGATTGCCGCCCTGCTGCCAGTGCCGCAGCTTCACGAAAGCCTGCCATGCCTGCTCGACCGGAAAGTCGGGCACGGCATCCTCGACCACCGCGCCCATGTCCTCGAACCGCGAGAGCGCCTTGCGGCAGGTCTCGAGCACGCCCGGCTCGTAGGGTACCGCCCCGCCCAGATCGCCCGCCCAGCCGATCCGCTTGCCCTTCATCGCCTCGGGCCGGATCGCGCGCCAGGCCTCGCCGCCACCCTCCAGCATCATCGGCTTTCGCGCATCGAACCCCGCCTGAACCGAAAACAGCAGCGCCAGATCCGCCGCATTCCGCGCCATCGGCCCCGCCACGCCCATCGAGACCAGCCAGTCGTCCTGCGTGTCGTTCGGCACCCTGCCGAGGCTCGGCCGCAGCCCGAACACACTGTTCCACCCCGCCGGATTGCGCAGCGATCCGCCATAGTCGCTGCCGTCGGCCAGCGGCACCAGATCGAGCGCGAGCGCCACCGCCCCGCCGCCAGTGCTCCCGCCTGCCGATCGCGTCAGGTCCCACGGATTGCGCGTCGTCCCCCACACCGGATTGAAGGTATGGCTGCCAAGGCCGAACTCGGGCGAATTGGTCTTGCCGATAAAGACCACGCCCGCCTTCCGCAGCCGCTCGACCATCAGCCCGTCCGCCGCCGCGATCTGATCCTTGAAGATCGGCGAGCCCATCGTGAACGGCAGCCCCGCGACGGCGGAGAGGTCCTTCACCGCATGCGGCAACCCATGGAGCGCCCCCAGCGGCCCGCCAGCCTTAACCGCCGCATCCGCCGCAGCCGCTTGCTTGAGCAGCCCTGCCCGGTCCTGCAGCGCGATCACCGCATTGACCTTGGGGTTCAAACGCTCGATCCGGTCCAGATAGGCCGCCATCACCTCGACCGCCGAAACCTGCCGCGCCGCGATCATCCCGGCCAGCTGGTGCGCGGGCAATGCCGTGATCTCGCCGGAAGGCGCCGCGGCCCTAACACGCGCCTCCGCCAGCACAGCAGCAGACGCAGCGCCAAGCGCCAGAGCGGATCGCCGTGTCAGGCGGGGAGTTTGCACCATCGGCGCATTGAAGCGCGAGGGTTCAGTCGGCGCAAGGCCCTAACGCCCCTCCCGCTCATCCTGAGCTTGTCGAAGGGGGGAGGGGTTGGGGTGGGCCAGCGGTCAGGAATGACGATGATCGAGTGGAGCGTGGACTTCTCTGCCACTTCCCTGTCCGTCGCCCCGTGCTTGACACGGGGCTTGGCTTTCCTCGCAGCCTCGCGTTGGCATAAGGTAGCAATGGAGAAGGGCGGCTGGGTCTACATTATGGCGAACCGCTATCGTGGCGGGACGTATGTCGGCGTTACTTCCAATTTGTTCCGGCGGGTTTGGCAGCATCGGGAGAATAAAGGCTCGATGCATGTCAAGGACTTCGGAAAGACCAAGCCCGTCTTCGCCGAACGGCACGAGGAAATCGAACCAGCCATTGCACGGGAAAAGCTCGTCAAGAAATGGCGCCGCGAATGGAAGTTTGCGCTGATCGAGGCAGACAATCCTGATTGGCTCGACCTTTGGGATCAGTGGTATCCGGCAGGCGCGGTGCCGAGCGGCGAGGCCCAAAGTTAGCCAAGCCCCGTGTCAAGCACGGGGCGACGGTAGGTTTCTATTGGCGATTGTAAGCCATGATGGCTGGAAATTGGGGGGTTCCCACCCAACCCCCAATCGCCCCCCTCAATCCCAGCCCAGCACCTTGCGCTGCTGCCGCGCTACCCCGGCGGGTGCGCTCTCCAGCATCAGCCGCGTCACGAAATGGCCCTGCGCCACGCCGCCGCGATAGAACCCCCAGTCGTCGATCGCCTCGGGTGCGATTTCCACCTCGTCGCCCTCGGCAAAGCCCGGGCTCACAGGACGGTTGAGCAGCCGCCCGAAAATCCGCCCCTCGCGCCGCACCACGTCCCCCGCCCAGATGGATTCGTTGTTCGCGCTGTCTGTCCCATGCAACAGGTTGAACTTGATCGCGAAGTCCTCGTCCCCTTGCGCCTTCGCCTCCAGCGCGGCCCAGAACTCCGGCAATGCTCCAACCGCCTCCTGCTTGGCGGCAAGCAGGCGCGGATCGTCCCGCTCGAACGCCACACCGGCGCTCGGCCTGAGGAAACGGTAGGCGCCATAGACGACAACCGCGGCGATCAGACCGCTGACAAGTCCCGACATGATCCACTCCCCGGCAAAGGCACACGTCGGCTGCCTAGCGGGACCGGGTAAAGATACTGCGAAAGCAGGAGAGCCTGCTCATAAATAACAGACGCGTCTGTTATTTATAAAGCGCTGTCCTACAAGCACCGCCTTCGGGCATGTTCCCGACATGCCCGCCGAATCCAACGCAATTCCGCCGTTCTCTGGTCCCTCCGAGGGTGCCGAAACGGCACACACCGGGCCCCGGAGTTTTCGCTCTGGACTGTGTCAACACCGTCAACTTGTCCGCCCACGCCGCCCGTCAGCTCCTTACCAGCCGCCCCGGCCGCGCACCGGTATCGGCGTCGTTCTCGCGGATCATCGCGCCGTTGCAGAACGTCGCCCGGTAGCCCTTCACCGGCTGCATCAGCCGCGTGCCTCCCGCCGGCAGGTCATGGTGCGCGACATGGGGCGAGACGGTCAGCCCCGCGTAGTCGATCACGTTGATGTCCGCCCGCTTGCCCGGCTGCAGCAGCCCGCGGTCGTTGAAGCCATAGAGCGCGGCATTGCGCGCGGTCTGCTTGTGGACGAGGAACTCCAGCGGCAGGGTCGGCCCGCTCTTGCGGTCGCGGGTCCAGTAGCTCAGCTGCGTCGTCGGCATCGTCGCGTCGCAGATCAGCGTCACGTGCGCACCCGCATCGGAAAGGCCGGTCACGGTGTCCGGGTGACGCAGCATTTCCTCCAGCACGGCAAGGCTTTTGGGCTGGTTGTCGCGGGTCAGCGCCTGGAAGCTGCGCCCCTCGTCCTCCAGCATCGCATCGTAGAGATACTCCAGCGCGTCGCGCCCTTCGGCCTTGGCCTTCGCGCCGATCGAGGCGGACCTTTCCGCCTCCAGATTGATCGGCTCGGTCAGCGGATAGAGGCTCGCCGCCCCGCGCCGGAACAGGCCGTAGACGTTCTGCATCGAACCGGGCGCCTCATGCGGCACATCGCGTTCGGAGAGGATCTGCCGCTTGATCTCGGGATCGCGCATCGCCTTGACGCGCTCGGCCAGCGGCAGGTGTGCCAGCTTCTCCAGATAAGTCGGGCGGCGCATGAACACGTGGTAGCTCGAAAGCCCATGGATGAACCCGATGATGCGTGAAGGCACTTGCGGGAACAGGTGCGCCCCGCCTTCGTTCGCTTCGCGGCAGCGGTCCAGCATCTGCCGCCACAAGTCGGGCGCATATTCGCGGATCTCGACGAGCGTGAAGGTCAGCGGCCGCCCGCTTTCTTCGGAAATCTTGCGGAACAGCTCCAGTTCCGCCAGCGGTTCGCTGCGTTCTCCGCCGAGCGCTTCCAGCTTGCCGACCGTGCCCGCCGGGATCGCCTCGATCACGCCCTTGCCGAGCTTCCTGAACCGCCGGGCGATGGCGAGCAGTTCCTCCTCCGGCGCGAAAGTGCCCGGCACCGGCTCGCCCCACAGCGCGCGGTGGCCGATGGTGCGCGAGGTGGAAAAGCCCACCGCACCCGCCGCCACGGCCTCTTCGACAAGATCGGCAATCCGCTCGATGTCCTCCGGCGTCGCGTCCTCGTTGGTCCGCCCGCGCTCGCCCATCGCGTAGTAGCGCACCGCGCCGTGGGCAATCTGCGCGCCGACATCGATCGCGTACTTCCGCGAGGCGATGTAGTCCATGTATTCGGGGAAGCTTTCCCACCGCCCCCACTCGATGCCTTCGTAGAGCGCGGTGCCGGGGATGTCCTCCACCCCCTCCATCAGCTCGATGAGGTCCTTCTCCTGCCCCGGACGCACCGGCGCAAAGCCCACGCCGCAGTTGCCCATGACAACCGTGGTCACGCCGTTGTGCGAGGAGGGCGCCAGCTCGTCGTCCCAGCTCACCTGCCCGTCGTAATGGGTGTGGATGTCCACCCAGCCCGGCGTGACGATATGGCCGTCCGCGTCGATCTCGCGCTTCGCCGTGCCGGAAATCCTGGTCCCGACTTCGGTGATCACCCCGTCCTTGAACGCGACGTCACCGATGAACGGCGCGGCGCCCGAACCGTCGACGATCCTGCCGCCCCGGATGATCACGTCCTGCATTGGGTTCTCCCTCCCAGCGTGGTTTGGCGGGAGGGTAGGGCAAGGCGCGAGGGAACGCCCCCCACAAAAATCGCAGCGCGACCCGCTCGCCGGAGCAAGGGGGCGGTGCCCAGCCGCCCCCTCGACCGATCAGTTGCTTGGGATGACCGTCAGATGCCCCGCCTTGGTGCCGCTGTAGGTCGTCGCCGCGCCCGGCGTGGTGTAGAGCGCGAAGCCGTTCACGTCCTTCTTGTCCGCGCGCGTCGCCACTGCGACAGCGCCGCCACCGACCCCGATGGCCTGCACTTCGCCCTGCCCACCATCGGCCAGCGCGATCCACAGCCGCCGCTGGCGCAAGTCCGGCGAAAGGATCAGCAGCCACGGGTCGCCGCCGGTGTAGACCTGCAGCTTCTTGCCATTGAGCACGATGTTCGGCCGGTTCTGGATATGCGCCGCCGAAATGCCGCCAACATAGACCGCGCCGCTCTGGTCGGCGGTGATGGCGCGGGGGCGGATGGTATTGCCCGATCCGTTGGTCAGCCGCGCCAGCAGGAACGACCCCGCGCTTTGCGCACCCGTCAGCGGGTCGAGCCGCGTGAAGTAGGTGATGTGGTTGGAGCGGGTATTGTAGGGATTGTTGTAGGCATCACTGGTGACATTGGGCGCGGCGGCCTGCAGATCGGCGCTGCCGAAGCGGTAGATGCTGTTGCCCCCGGCCGCCTCGCCGGCGAAGTAGAGCTTGCCGTCCAGCCCGACCTCGACCCGGTACCCCCGCGTGTCGGCGCACGACGACGACCGCGCGAAGGCCTGCGCATGGGTCCAGTCGTAGCTCTTCCAGACCAGTTCGTTCTTGAGGTTGTAGGCCCGGATCCACGCGACCTGCAGCTTGGTGCAGCCGCCGCCGTCACGCTGGGCCATGCCCGTCACGATGACGCGGGTGTCTGCTGCCGTGGCGCCGGTAAATACCGCGACATCGTTCACCATCGAATCCGTGAACGTCCGGCTGAAGATCGCCGTGCCGCCGGCAGAATAGACGGCAAGCTGCTTGCCCCCCGATCCATAAAGCCCGGCGACGGTGCCGTCCGTACCGACCGCGGCGCGGGTGAAGTTGCCGTCCTGCCGCCAGCGCGTCGTGGCAAGATCGGAGGACAGCACGGCGAGGCCGGCATCCGACGCCACCACGATGTCGCCGTTGCTGCGCCGCAGCTGCGCATCGTTGATCGCATTGCCGAAGCGCACTGCCGCCACGATCTGTCCGTTCTGTGGCCATGCCAGCGTGAGCACGCCGGTCGACTTGTCCGTGGTCGCCGCGCCGATCTTTCGCGCCGCGACCGGCACAGCGGTGCTGATCTTGCCTCCCGCATAGACGTGGCAATTGTCCGCCACTTGCGCCACATTCAGCGCATCGCTGGAGCCCCCGCCCGCATAGGCCGCGTAGGTCACGTTGGTGGAACTGCTCGTGCCGCTGCGCGTGCCGACAGCGGCGCAGGTGGCCGAGCCATCAGACGCCGCCGGGACGCTCTGTGCGGCCGCCGGCATCGGATCGACGCCCCCGACACAGGTCATCGCCGCCACGGCGAGCGCGATGATTGTGGATGTGCTGACCTGTCGGCGCAGAGCGGCACTTTTATTGTTATACTTCATATATTCTACCCCTAGACGCCTTTTCCATCGCAGCGAATTCGATCCTTGGTGATGTCATCAAAACGACATCAAGAAGAACGTCCTCACCATTTCAGATGTATTGGCATTCGATATTGACCCGCCGCCCGGCAGGGGTAGCCGTGCGGCGGTAACCGGCCTGTGTAGAATTACCCTGAGAGGGGCATTAACTGTGATCGCGCCGTCAGCGCACCACCTCGCCGCCCTTCATCACGTGAGTGACTTTCTGCAACACCGTGATGTCCACTGTCGGATCGCCCGGTACCGCGATCATGTCGGCATAGTGCCCCGGAGACAGCGCGCCGACATCCTTGCTCCAGCCCATCAGCTCCGCCGCGCTGGTCGTGGCCGCCTGGATCGCCTGCATCGGCGTCATCCCGTAGCGCACCATGTAGGCGAATTGCCGCGCGTTCTCGCCGTGCGGGAACACCCCGGCATCGGTCCCGAACGAGAGCTTCACGCCCGCCTTCACCGCCTTGCGGAAGCCCTGCCGCTGCGCCTCGGTCGTCTCGTCGTTCTTGCGCAGGTAGTTCTCGGGCCACTTCTCGCGCCGTCCGACATCGGCGATGTAGTCGCCGTTGTAGATATCCATGTCGAGCCACACGCCCCTCGCCTTGGCGAGCGCGATGCCTTCGTCGTCGATCAGGCTGGCGTGCTCGATCGCGCGCACCCCGGCGCGGATGGCGGACTTGATCCCTTCCGCCCCGTGGGCATGCGCCGTCACCCAGGACTTGCGCGCCGCCGCCACCTCGACCGCCGCGCGCATTTCGTCCTCGGTCAGTTCCTGCTGGCCCGCCTCGGTACCGCTTGCCAGCACCGCACCGGTAGCGATCAGCTTGATCGAGTCGGCGCCGTGCTGGAACAGGTAGTTGACCTTGGCCCGCGCATCCGCCGCATCGGTGACGACGCCCGCGCGCAAGTCCTCGGGGATGCGTACATCGGGCGAGAAACCCGTCACCTCGCCCCCGCCGCCCGGCACCGTGACATAGGCGCCGACCGCCTGCATGCGCGGGCCGATCACGTCACCCCGGTTGATCGCCTCGCGCAGCTCGACATCGGCGAAGGCGCGGAACGAGCCGACATCATGCACCGTGGTGAAGCCGGCCATCAACGTCGTGCGGGCGTTGCGCGCGCCGATATAGGCGATCTCCATCGCCGAATGGAGCAGCGGTTCGGCCACGTTGGACGTCTGCCCGGTATCGGCAAGGTGGACGTGGCAATCGATGAGGCCCGGCAGCACGGTGAAGGCGGACCAATCGATCAGCCTCGCGCCCTTGGGCACCGCGCCAGCGGGCAATACTGCCGCCACCCGGCCATCCTCGACGCGGAGCAGCCGCGCGCCCAGCACCGTGCCCGCTTCCGGATCAACGAGATGCCCGGCGCGGACATAGAGCGTTTCGGCATGAGCAGGGCTGGCGAGCAGGCCCAGCGCGGCGGCGGCAAACAGGATGCGGATCATGCCCGCCAACCTGCCCGATCCGGACCGCATTGGCGAGAGCAAGCTTGCGCGTCAGCCCGCCGGGTTGTTCTTGGCCAGAAACGCGTCGAGCTTGTCGAGCCAGAGCTTCAGGTTCGCATTGCTCGAAAAGCCGTGCCCTTCGCCCTTGAGCGTCACGAACTCGTGCTGCTTGCCAGCCTTGGCCAGGGCATCGGCATAGAGCTTGGACTGCTGGTAGGGCACGCGCTGGTCTTCATCGCCGTGGACCAGCAGCAGCGGCACTTTCAGCTGCTCGACGGCATAGAGCGGCGAGACGGTGGTGAGATCGAACTTGGCATCCTCGCCCTTGATCGTCTTGCGCCACGCGGTGCGATCCTTGCTCGAACTCGCGTTGCCATCCCAGAACTTCATCTGCCGCTTGAGGTCGGTCACCCCGGCGAAGCTGGCCGCGCAGCGATAGCGCTCCGGATTGCGCACCGCGCCCCACAGCGCCGCGTAGCCGCCATAGGAACTGCCCACCATGCAGACGCGCTTCGGATCGATGGTGCCCTGCTTCGCCAGCCAGTCCATCCCGTCATCGAGATCGTCCTGCATCGCGCGGCCCCATTGGCCCTCGCCCTTCTCGCTGAACGTCTTGCCGTAGCCGCCCGAGCCCCGATACTCCGGCTGCAGCACGGCATAGCCGCGGTTGGCGAGGAACTGCACCTCGACATCGTACGTGCCATCATCGCGCACGCCGTAGGGTCCACCATGGGGCATGATCACCAGCGGAAGCGCCTTGGCCGGACGACCGGGCGGCAGCGTGAGATAGGCGGGCACCTCAAGGCCGTCGCGCGTGGTGTAGGAGGTGTAGCGGGTCAGCGCGAGCATCCTGGGCTTCAGCTGCTCGTTGGCCTGCGCGAACAGCTGCATCACGCCGTCGGTCTGATCGAACAGGTAATAGCGGCCGGGATCGTTCGAGCCGCCGAGCCGGACCAGCATCCGGTTGCGATCCTTCGAATAGCTCACGATGGTCGCGGCGCGGTCCCCCACCGCTCCGGCCACCGCCTTGTCGATCGATTCCTGCACTTTGGCGAGTTCGGGATCGAACCAGTGCGCGCGCGGGCGATCGGTGGTGTAGTAGGCGGCCCAGAGATCGGGGCTGTCCGGCTTGGTATCGAAATCATCGATATCGACGCCGGGTGCCTCGAACACCATCTCGCCGGGCTTTCGCGTCGCGAAGTTGAACCGCCACAGCGCATAGCGCCCGGTCTTTTCGTTCAGCAGCTTCTGATAGCCTTCGTCGCTGCCGCGGAAGATGCGCGCGACGTCATAGAACGCGTCGTCATCGTCGTAATCGGCCTTGACCACGGTGCGGAATGTCTCGCCGTCCTTGGCACGGTAGAGCAGTTTCCACGATTGCCCGCCGAACTGCAGCCCGGCGCGCACCACCCCGGCATCGTCCGCGATCCACTTGAGCACCCCGTCGCGCTCGCGGATGAGCTCGCGGGCCTTGTTGGTGGCCAGATCGACCAGCGAGACGCTGGGGTAATCGAAGATGGTCTGGGCGTAGGAGAGCAGCGCGGTCTTGCCCTCGGGATCGACCCAGAGCACGTCATCCCCGATCAGGCCCTCCTGCTTCGAGCCGATGAAGCGCTGCGCCTGGGTGGAGACGTCATAGACCAGCAGCCGGGTCGACCAGTATTCGTCGCCGAACAGCTTCACGGTCTGCCCGAGACTGATCAGGATGCGGTCATTGCCCGCCCAGCGGAACCAGTTGAGCTCGACCACCTTGCCGGGATTGAGCATCTTGTTCTTGCCCGTGGCCGGATCGAACACGCCGATCAGGGTTTTGCCATCAAGCGCGACTTTGGCGGCAATCAGATTGCCGTCGGGCGAGAGCTTGGGATCCGAAATGAACGACAGCTGCGAGAACACGTCGGTCGAAATCCGCTCGACCGGTCCGGCAGGCGCGCTGGCGGCAGCGGCTGGCGCGGCCGCCGCGGGCGGATCGGCTGCCAGCGCAGCGACCGGCGCCAGCCCCGCGCAGGCGGCGAGGACGAGGCCCACCACAAGACTTTTGCCCACCACCATGACGCCCCCGCGTTTCCTTCCGGAGCGGATAGGCTATGCCCTCTTGCGGCAGCACTCAAGTCCGTGACGCATCGGAATTGGCCGGATCGCGCGGACTACAAGGCGGCGGCGGCGATCCGGTGCTCCAGCTCGGCCAGATCCGGCGCGGCGGACCGCGCGGCGCGGCGTACCTCAGCAAGATCGCCCGCCATCTCGCGCAGCAAGGCGCTGCGCCGCTCCAGCCGGGCCGCATTGTCGAACGCGACGCCGGGACGCTTGGAGTAGGTGCTGAACAGCGGCCCGGCCACGACCTCGGCGATCCGCGCGGGGACTGCAGGCCGCCCAAGCCGGGGGGCGAGCGCGGTCAGCGTGCTGGCAGGGTCGGCGTAGAACCGTTCGGCATCGAGCATGACCGCCTGCGGCATGGCTTCCAGCGCGGCGAGGAAAGCGCGCATCTGCCACAGCCACAGCGCGGCCAGACATTCCGCATCGCTCGCAGCAGCAGGGGCGCCGGCAAAGCGCGCCGCAATATCGCGGACCCAGCCGCGATGCTGCGGGCTGCGCAGCACGGCCAGCGCATAGTCCTCCAGGCCAAGATGGAGAAGAACCGCAGGCGCAGCCGGATCAGCCGCCGCGATCTGTAGGAGCAAGGCATTGACCGGCACGTTGGCCTTGACCAGCGTCGGCTCCTCACCGCCGTAGCGCCGCGACAGCATGGCAAGGACCAGCCGCAGCCGGGCGGGATCGGGCTCAAGGGCCAGCTGCCGCAGCGCCATCGGTTCGCGCAGGACGAGGCCGTTCGACATCGCCTCCAGCGCGCGGGCCAGCAGCGTCGAGCCGCAATGGGCGACGTGGAAGATCCACGCGGTGGTCGCCGCCTGCGGAGCGGCATCGGCAAGCTGCGCGGCAGGCACCAGCGCGGCGCCGTCGCGCGCCGGCGAGATCCGCGCATCGAGGAAGATCGAGCGCGCATAGGCTGCCCGGTCCATCGGCACGATCACCGCATTCGCGGCCTCGAAAGAATGGAGGTAGTGATCGGGCGAGGCCGCGATGATGGCGGGGGTCAGTCGCATCGCACTGCCTTAGCCGCGTTTGCTGCTGACCGCACTCCCCTCCCGCTTGCGGGAGGGGTCGGGGGTGGGTTAGGCCGCAGACACAATGGCCGAGATCGATCCCCCCGCCCCCGGACGCCCCTACGCGGTCGTCACGCCTTCGGGCACCGAGGCGCTGGGCACAGTCGATCCGGCGCTGATCGAAGCGACCTACAAAGCCCACGGCGCCATGCTGCTGCGCGGTTTCGGCGCCGATCTCGACAGCTTCCGGCGCTTTGCCCGCAGCCTCTGCGCCACCGCCGTGATCAACGAAACGCCGGGCCGCGCGGTGCTCGATGCGGTGGAGGCCATTCAGGGCGTCGACGGCGGGACCAATGCCTTTGCGCTCCACCCCGAACTCGCACGCGAACCATGGAAGCCCGATGCCGCGCTGTTCGGCTGCCTCAGCCCGCCGGGTTCAGGCGGCGAGACGACGCTGTGCGACGGCATCGCACTGGCCGCTGCCTTGCCTGAAGCCGTGCGCCAAGGGCTGGAAGGGCGGCGGCTGGTGCATGTCATGGGCGTCTGGCCCGAACTGCTGCGCTTCTGGTTCGGCACCGAGACGCCGGACGATGCGCTGCTGGCCAGCCCGCCGCGCCCCCTGCCCTACCGCTTCTTCCGCGTGCCGGACGGCCGCATCGCGCGCGAATTCTCACGGCCCGCGCTGCACAAGCCGATGTTCGCGCAAGGGCCTGCTTTCGGCAATTTCCTGCTGTTTGCCCGCTTCAACAACGGACGCGGCAACTTCCCGCTGCTCGATGATCTCACCCCGGTTCCGGAAGACTGGCTGCAGGCCATCCATGCCACAGGCGAGGCGCTGACCGCCGAGGTGCGTTGGCAGGCGGGCGATGTGCTGGTGCTCGACAACACCCGCTTCCTCCACGGCCGCCGCGCCATCGTGGATGCCACGGAACGGACCATCGCGACGTTCTTCGGCTATGTGCGGTTCGCCGTGCCCGATGCGGAGGAGATGCCCGGCGCACCGTGGCGGCAGGGGGATTTCAGGCCCCCGCTGCCGCCGGTTTAGACACACCCCTCCGTCAGCGCTTCGCGCTGCCACCTCCCCATTTGCACTTCGTGAAAATGGGGAGGATCTGAAAGTCAGGCGGCTTCGGCCTTGCGCTCGGCGCGTTCGAGGTTGATCGCCTCGGCCAGCAGGAATGCCAGCTCGATCGACTGCGCCGCGTTGAGGCGCGGGTCGCAGTGGGTGTGATAGCGGTCCGCCAGCGCGTCCTGCGTGATGGCGATCGCGCCGCCGGTGCACTCGGTCACGTCCTGCCCGGTCATTTCGATATGGATGCCGCCGGCATGCGTCCCTTCCGCGCGGTGGACGGCGAAGAAGCCCTTCACTTCGCTGAGGATGCGGTCGAACGGGCGGGTCTTGTAGCCATTGTCGGCCTTGATCACGTTGCCATGCATCGGATCGCAGGACCACACCACCGGATGGCCTTCACGCGCGACGGCGCGGACGAGCGGCGGGAGGCCGGCTTCGACCTTGTCATGCCCGAAGCGGCTGATGAGCGTCATCCGGCCCGGCTCGCGGCCCGGGTTCAGCGTATCGAGCATGCGCAGCAGCGCATCGGGCGTCAGGCTCGGCCCGCACTTCATGCCGATGGGATTGCCCACGCCGCGCAGAAATTCGACATGGGCCGAGCCTTCGAAGCGCGTGCGATCCCCGATCCACAGCATGTGCGCGCTAGTGTCGTACCACTCGCCGGTGAGCGAATCCTGCCGCGTCATCGCCTGTTCGTACTGGAGCAGCAACGCTTCGTGGCTGGTGTAGAACTTGGTGCCCTGCAGCTGCGGGACCGTGGCGGGATTGACGCCGCAAGCCTCCATGAAGTCGAGGCTTTCACCGATCTTGTCGGCCATCTCGCCGAACTTTGCCGCCCACGGGCTCTTGCCGATGTGATCGAGCGTCCACTGGTGGACCTGCCGCAAGTTGGCATAGCCGCCGGTCGAGAACGCGCGCAGCAGGTTGAGCGTGGCCGCCGCCTGCGAATAGGCGCGCAGCATGCGCTCCGGGTCCGGGATGCGGCTTTCCGCGTTGAACTCGATGCCGTTGATATTGTCGCCGAGGTAGCTTGGCAGCTCCAGATCGCCGATCTTCTCGACCGGCGAGGAGCGCGGCTTGGCGAACTGGCCGGCCATGCGGCCCACCTTCACCACCGGCTGCTTGCTGGCGAAGGTGAGGACAACCGCCATCTGCAGCAGCACGCGGAACGTGTCGCGGATGTTGTTCGGGTGGAACTCGGCAAAGCTCTCGGCGCAGTCCCCGCCCTGGAGCAGAAAACCACGGCCGGCCGCGACTTCCGCAAGATCGGCCTTCAGCGCGCGCGCTTCACCGGCAAACACCAGCGGGGGAAACCGGGTCAGCGTTTCCTCGACCGCGGCAAGCTTTGCCGCATCGGGATAAGTGGGCAGGTGCTTGGCCTCTGCCGCGCGCCAGCTGTTCGCATTCCAGTTCGTTGCCACGGTACTCGCTTTCGTAAAGACGCGCGCGTTTAGCGGTACCGGGACACAAATGCAAAGGTTTGGGGGCGGCCTTGAATCAATGTTCCATCAGGCGGTGCTGGAAGTAGACCATTTCGAGCGCGATGGTCCGTGCCGACTCCTTGAGATTGGCCCCGGCGCCGTGCCCGCCCGCCGTGTTCTCGTAGTAGAGATAGGGCAGGCCATACTCCTTCATCCGCGCCGCAAACTTGCGCGCCTGCACCGGGCCGACGCGGTCGTCCTTGGTCGTCGTCCAGATCAGCGTTTCGGGATAAGCCGCGCCGCGCTTGAGGTTCGAATAGGGCGAGGTCCTGAGCCAGAACGCCTTCTCGTCCGGATTGGCCATCGTGCCATATTCGCCGACCCACGAGGCCCCGGCCGAGAGCTTTTCATAGCGCAGCATGTCGAGCAGCGGGATCTGGATGCTGACCGCGCCGAACAGGTCCGGGCGCTGGGTCAGTTCCACCCCCATCAGCAGTCCGCCGTTGGAGCCGCCATAGATGCCGAGCTTCTTCGGGCTGGTGATCTTGCGCGCCATGAGGTCTTCGGCGACCGCGGCGAAATCGTCGTAGATCGCCTGCCGCTTCGTCTTGAGCCCCGCCTCGTGCCACGCCGGGCCGAACTCGCCCCCGCCGCGGATATTGGCGACCACGAACGCGCCGCCGCGCTCGAGCCAGAGCTTGCCGGTGGTTCCGCTGTAGTGCGGCGTGTAGGAAACCTGGAAACCGCCATAGGCCGTCATCAGCGTCGGCGTCGAGCCGTCGAGCTTCATGTCGGCGCGGTGGGTGATGAAGTAGGGTACTTTCGTCCCGTCCTTCGAAGTCGCCTCGAACTGCTCGGTGACGAGGCCGTCCGCTGCAAAGCGCGCCGGGGTCTGCTTGATCTGGACCGCCGTGGCGGCGGCAGCGTCGACCTTCCAGAGCGAGGTCGGCAGCAGGTAGCTCTGCACCGAGAGATAAGCGGTGTCCGAGGTGCGGTCGCTGGCGACGATGCTGACGGCGGCATTGTCCGGCAGCGGGAGCACGGCCTGCTGCCAGCCGTTCGCGGTGCGGGTGAAGCGCATCGCCCGGCCGCGCACGTTGTCGTAGACGGCGGCAAGCACATGTCCGCGCGTGACCGAAACTTCATCCGAGTCAACCGATTGGCGCGGACCGGGCGTGAAGATCACTTCCGGCGCGGCCTTGCCGGCGGGATCAACCGCGACGAGTGCCCCCGCCTTGACGGGCGCTGCGCCTTGAGGGGTCCAGTCCTCGTTGACCTGAAAGATCAGGCGTCCATCGAGCAGGCCCTTGAGTTCGCTCTTGGCCGGGACCGCTATGCGGGCGGTGCCGCCGGGCGTCACCCGCACGAATTCCGCCTCGAAGAAAGTAATCCCGCGCGTGATGACGACTTCGGTATGGCCGGCGCCATCGGCGAAGCTGCGCGGGATGACGAAGACGTCGTCCGGCTTGCCCCGGAACACTTCGGTCGCGGCGGAAAGCGCCGCCCCGCGCCGCACGCGCTTGACGACGAACGGGTAGCCGCTCGCCGTCATGGTCCCCGCGCCCCAGTCGCGCGCGGCGATCAGGCTGTCCGGCGTTTCCCAGCTGACCCACTGCTTCGATTTGGGCAGCACGAAGCCGCCATCGACAAACGTGCGGCTCGCCAGATCGAATTCACGCTGCGTGTTGGCATCCTCGCCCCCGTCCGACAGCGCGACAAGACAACGCTTCTCGGCCACCGGCTCGCAGTTCGCACCGGCCCAGACCCAGTTCGCCTTTTCCGCCGCGGACAGCGCATCGAGATCGAGCAGCGTCTGCCAAGCAGGTTCCGCCTTCTCGTAGTCGGCCGGGCTGGTCATGCGCCATAAGCCGTGGACGTGCCCTGCATCCTGCCACAGGTTCGCGATCTGCCCGCCGATCAGGCGCGGCATAGCGATACGGTCGGTCGCTTCCGCGATCTTCAGCGCATCGGCATAGAACCCGGCGTAGTGCGGATCGCGTTCCAGCACGGCGAGCGAGCGGGCGTTCTCCGCCTCCACCCACGCCATCGCGCGCGGGGAGTCGATCTCCTCCAGCCAGATATAGGGATCGGGCGCCTCAGCCACGGCTTGCGCCAGCGCTGGACGGGCTGTCGTGGCTGCCAAGGCCATCGCCGCGAGAAGGACGAAGCGCTGCATGAGGATGCTCCCTGAAGACCATGGCAGCCATGCCTAACCGGCGCCTCTGTCAGGTCAAGCAACCCCTTGGACAGCACGCATCAGTCCCACCGCTCCACGTCCTCACCCGCAACGCAGGTCCACGGATGCCTGCGGCTTTCGTAGACCGAGAACCGCGGCGGCGGGAAGGTGGGATCGGCAAAGGCGCCCACCGGAACGGCGGTCAGCTCGGGCATGCTGGCGGAGACAAACGTCAATGTCGCCCCGCAGGTCGGGCAGAAGCGGAACGTGGCGGGCTTGCCGCTCTCCCCCACGCGCGTCCATTCGTGGAACGTGCCGGCAAGCACGACCTGCTCCTGCGGCCAGCGCGCCTGCACCGCAAACGCGCTGCCGCTGCGCTTCTGGCATTCGAGGCAGTGGCACACCGAAACCCGCACCGGCTCGCCCGTGCAGGTCGCGGTCAACTGGCCGCACCGGCACGTGGCGCGGCGCTGCGTCATTTCCCCGGCACGACCCTCAGCCGCCACGCCTTGCCCGGCACCAGATAGCGCTTGGCCAGCTGCTGCAGCCGCTCGGGCGTGATCGCGCTGTAGTCGGTCAGGATCGAGCGCAGTTGGTCAAACTTCTCCGGCTCCAGCGCTCCGCCCTCAAGCTGGTACATGTAGAACCCGTTGCCGGTGCTGGCGCGGGTGATCAGCTGCTTCATCGGCTCGGTCACGCGCGCAATCTCGTCCGGCGTCGCGGGGGTGGCGGCGAGATCGGCGGCGATCTTGTCGGAGGCGGCAAAGAACGCCGTCAGATCACCGGGGCGCAGCTGGGTGGTCGCCGCGAGATAGCCGCCCGAGGGCAGATCGAGCGGCCAGCTCGAGTTGACCTGCGGCGCATAGCTCGCGCCGATCTTCTCGCGCATCGCATCGAACAGGCGGTTGTTGAACACCTGGCTGAGCAGTTCGAGCTGGCGCGCTTCATGGAAACCCGCGCTGCCGCCGCCGGTGGGCCAGGCAACGAGGGCAGCCGCCGTGTTGGCATCGCCGTGATGGTTCAGCGTCAACGGATCGCCGACCGGTGCGGGGACCTTGGGCGCAAAGCCGGTGGCCGGTGCCGGATCGCGCTGCGGCAGCGCTCCGAACGTCCGCTCAAGCGCAGCGACGGCTTCCTCGCGGTTGAAATCGCCGAACAGATCGACCTCGATCGGCCCCTGCTTGAGCAGCGCCGACCACACGCGGCGGAAGCCTTCGGGGCTCGCCTTGGCAATCTCCGCCGGATTGGGCACGGCATAGCGCGGATCGCCGTCCTTGAGCAGCCAGCCCAGATCACGCTGCAGCACAGAGGCCGCGGAAGCATTGGTCGATTCGTACCCCAGCCGGGCCGCCGCCTGCGCGCGCACGACCGGATTGGGGTCCCAGCGCGGCATCGCCAGCTTGGCGGCGAACAGGTACAGCTGGTCGGCAAGATCTGCCGGGCGCGTATCGGCCGAGAACTTGAAGCTCGTATCGTCGATATCGAAATCGAGGCTGAGCTTGCGGCCCGTCGCCAGCCGGTCGAGATCCTCGCGGCCGACATTGCCGAAGCCGCTGTCCATCAGCGCGGTCTCGCCCAGCGAGGCATAGACCGCATCCTTGGGATCGATCACCGCATAGCCGCCGCCAAAGTGCACGCGCACGATCACGCGGCCCGGTTCGGCCTGATTGGCCCAGAGCAGCGCCTTGACCCCGTTGGAAAGCTCGATCCGCTCGATCCCGAGCAAGCCGGTGCCTTCCGCATTGGTCACGGTCCCCGGCGTGCCGATCGCCGGGAGATCCTTGAAGCTCAAAGAACTCGCCGCCAGACGGCTGGCCGACGAAGGCGCGACCGGCGCCAGCAGCGCGGTGCGCAAGTCCGCCTCGGTCCCGTCCGACGCCTTGGGCGTGATCATCACCGAGCGGACGACCGTACCCTTGAACAATGTACGGGTGTGTTCGAGCACGGCGGCAGGCGTGAACAGCGGGATCGACGAACGGAAGATGCTGTAGACCGTATCAGGATTGGCCACCGTCTCGCGGATATCGACCGCATCGGTGATGTCGTCGGCCACTTTCGATCCGGCGAGCGTTTCCTGCGTTTCGACCGGCACCTTGAAGGCAACGTCGAACTCCGCGACTTCGCGGGCGATTTCCTCCTCGGTCGGCGGGGTGGCGAGCGCATCGGCGATCACTGCGCGCACGTCCTTCACCGCCGCTTTCCAGTCGTCGGTCAGCGGCGTCACCGTCACCAGCGTCGCATCGGCAGAGCGGCTGATGCGCTGCTGTTCGACCGAGGCGGCCAGATAGCTGCCCCCGGCGCGCGCGCGGCCTTCGAGCCGGCGATTGATGATCGCGATGCCGAGGCGATCGATCATCAGGCCCTGGTTGTAGACGATCGTGTCGTTCACCTTGTGCCACGGACGCAGCACGGCATAGTTGAACACGCGCGGCAGGTCGGGCTCGACCATGACCTTGGCCTCGCCCACCGGATTGGCAGGATCACCGCCGACGGGGGGCTTGGGCGCGCCGAAATCGGGCAGCGGCGGGCGCTTGCCAGTGCCCTTCCACGTGCCGAACCACTGCTTGATATGCGCGATCAGCGCCTGCGGATCGGCATCGCCGGCGACGACGACCACCGCATTGTCGGGCCGGTACCACGCATCGTGGAAGGCCTTGACCTTGGCCGGGGTCGCCGCGTTCAGCGTTTCCTCGGTGCCGATGGGCGAACGCACGCCAAGCGGCTGCCCGGCAAAGAACACCGCGCGCGTGCCGTCGAGAATGCGCGTCTGCGGGCCGGAGCGCTCGCGCATCTCGGCGAGCACGATCGGCACTTCGGTCTTGACGCCCACGTCGGTGAAGATGGGCGCGGTGATCATGCCCGAAAGCAGGCGGAAGGTTTCATCCAGCTTGGCGGGCGAAACATCGGGAATGTCGAGCTTGTAGACGGTCTGCGTCGGGCTCGTCTCGGCATTGGTGTCGCTGCCGAAGGTGGCGCCCAGCCGCTGCCATGCCGGGATCGCCTCACCCGCCTTGAGATACTTCGAATCGCGGAAGGTGAGGTGCTCGATCAGGTGGGCATAACCGCGCTGCGGATCGGTCTCGTAAAGCGAGCCCGCATCGACCAGCACGCGCACCGAGACCTGGCCCGGCGGCACCCCGTTGCGCCGCACCGCATAGCGCAGGCCATTGGGGAGGACGCCGAAGATCCACGCCTTGTCCTGCGGCACATCGCTGCCGCGATAGAGCCAGGGGACGGAGCCGGTCGCCGCTTTCGGGGCCGCCGCGGGCCGTGCGGGGGCCTTGGCAAGGACTTGTGAAGGAACCCCGAGCAGGCCGATCAGGACGGCGGAAACAACGGGAGCGAGAGCACGGGGCGAACGCGGGGCGAACCGGGACAGAAAAGCCATGAACGCTGTATAGGACGGCAAGAAATGAAGGACCAGTGAATTGGTCCCTCATTCCCGTGCCCTAGCGAAGATTACGTCTTCGGCTTTTTCGCCGCCGGAGCGGGCTTCTTTGCTGCCGGAGCGGCCGGAGCGGCGCCCTGTGCTTCAGCGGCCTGCTTCTCGGCCGCCTGCTGCGCTGCGGCCTGCTGCTCCGCCTGCTTGGTAGCTGCGGCGCGCATCGCCTCGATTTCGTTCTCGGTCTTGAAATCGACCAGTTCGACCTGGAACACGAGATCGGAATTCGCGGGGATCGGCCCGGTGCCCTTGTCGCCATAGCCAAGCGCGGCCGGGATGCAGAAGCGCCACACGCTGCCCTTGCTCATCAGCTGCAGGCCTTCGGAAAAGCCCTTGATCACGCCAGAGGCGCGGAACGCCTGCGAGGTGTTCTGATCGAACACGTTGCCGTTCGCGGAAAGGTAGCCGATGTAATTCACGAGCACGTAGTCCGTCGCGCCGGGCTTGGGGCCCTGGGCATCCTTGAGCACGCGCGTGCCGAGGCCCGACGCGGTGGCGGCATTGCACACGCGCTGCACGGCAGGAATCGCCGGGGTGAGCGGCACCGGCAGGATCTCGGCAGCGGGATCCGGCGCGGGCGCGGCAGGCGCGGGCGCGGCCAGCGCCGGCACGGCTGCCAGCGCGGCAAGGGACAGGGAAAGGGCGATTCGGCTGAGGCCGCGAGGGATGATGATCATGGCGCGCTTCTTTAATCGAGGCTTGTTACACGTGCCAGCACGGAACGCTGCACGCCGCCAAGAGCCTACGCATTAACGCCTAAGGCCTGCCAACCGACCATCGACAAGGGGCATGCTACTGCTGTCGACATGGCGATCAGTGGCGATTACTCCTCCCCGGTCACGGTCAACGGCTTCGTCTGCCGCAATTGCAGCGACGTCGACCGGGCCAAGCGCCATATCGATCCGGCGGACCCCGCCGCCGGCCCGTTCGGCGTCAACGGCAGCCACAAGCCGGGCAAGGCCGCAAAACCCGCCAATCACTTTTCCGCCGAAGCCCGCGATGCCGAGCGCCTCGAAGCGCTCTACCGCGAACGGCGCGCCGCCCCTGTCTCGCCCATCGCTGCCGCCTATGCCGGCGCGCTGGCGCCCTCAGGCGGCTCGCTCGTCTCCCGCAGCGCGTGAAACCGGGCCGATTGAACCCTTGACCCCCGGCCTTGGCGGCCTACATGCTGGGGCATGTTCATCGAAACCGAAACCACTCCGAACCCCGCCACGCTGAAGTTCCTTCCGGGCGAAATCGTCATGGCCTCCGGCACGCGCGAGTTCACCTCGCCCGAAGCTGCCGCCGCCTCGCCGCTGGCCGAAGCGCTCTTCGCGCTGGGCGATGTGACAGGCGTGCTCTACGGGCGCGACTTCATCGCGGTGACGATCGCGCCGGGATCGGAATGGGCGCCGCTCAAGCCGCAGGTGCTGGCATTGCTGCTCGATCATTTCGTGGCGCAGGCGCCGCTGTTCACGTCGGCAGGCGCGGACTTCGTGGTCCCCGGAGAGGCCGACGACGAGGTGGACTACGGCGACGATCCCGCCGACGCGGACATCGTCGAGCAGATCAAGGACCTGATCGAGACGCGCGTGCGCCCCGCCGTCGCGAACGACGGCGGCGACATCACCTACCGCGGCTTCCGCGAGGGCGTGGTCTACCTCAAGATGCAGGGCGCCTGCTCGGGCTGCCCTTCGTCCACCGCGACGCTCAAGAACGGCATCGAACAGCTGCTCAAGCACTACGTGCCCGAAGTGAGCGAAGTCCGCGCCGCCTGATCCGCCTTCTCCCGCGAAAGTTTCCACCGATGTCCCAGCCGCTCGACGACGCCGCGCTCGATCAGGTGTTTCGCACCGCCCGCACCTACAACGGCTATCTCGACAAGCCGGTGAGCGAGGTGCAGCTCCACGCGATCTGGGACCTGATGAAGATGGGGCCGACCTCGGCCAACCAGATGCCCGCGCGGCTCGTCTGGTGCGTGAGCGACGAGGCAAAGGAAAAGCTGGCGGCCTGCGCCGGCGGCACCAATCCGGACAAGATCCGCAAGGCTCCCGTCAGCGTGATCATCGGCATGGACATCGATTTCCACGAGCAGCTGCCCTGGCTGTTCCCCCATGTCGATGCAAAGAGCTGGTTTGAAGGCAACGAAGCGCTGCGCGAAGTATCGGCCATGCGCAATGCGACGCTGCAGGGCGCCTACTTCATCATCGCCGCGCGCATGATCGGGCTCGATACGGGTCCGATGTCGGGCTTCAACAATGCTGCTGTCGATGAGGCCTTCTTCGCGGGCACGCGCGTGAAGTCGAACTTCATCTCGACTTTGGGCTACGGCGATCCGGCAACCATCTTCCCGCGCAGCCCCCGCCCCGATTTCGCCACGTTCAACACGCTGGCCTGAGGCGAGACGCGGGTTGCGCAGGCTGGTGATCGACAGCGCGACAGAGGCTTGTTCGGTCGCTTTGCTCGATGATGGCGACATGGTTGCCGGCAACCACGCGATGCTCGGGCGCGGGCATGCCGAACAACTCGTGCCGATGATCGCCGCGTTGCCCGGCAAGGGCCGCGCGGATTGCATCGCCGTAAACACCGGTCCCGGCAGCTTCACCGGCATCCGCGTCGGGCTTGCCGCTGCCCGCGCGCTGTCGCTCGCATGGCGCGTGCCGATCGAAGGCTATGCCTGCCTTGCCCTCGTCGGCGCGATGGCCCGCGCGGCGCATCGCGGCGCGGCGATCGACGTGGTGATGAGCGGCGGGCACGGCGAATGGTTCTTCCAGCCCTTCGCAGCCGATGGCACGGCGCTGGCAGATCCGGCGTCCTTGCTGCCGGAGGCCGTCGCGGCGCGCTCGCAGGCTCCCGTCGTGGTCGGCAGCCAGGCCGAAGCGCTCGCAGCGCGGCGTGGCAGCCAACCCTCGGCCCATCCGCTATGGCCTGATGCGCGCGCGTTTGGCCTTCTCGGCCGCGACAGCCTGCGCGCCGATCCCGTACCCCGCTATGGCCGTGCCCCCGATGCGCGGCTGCCGGCAGCATGATGGCGGCAGCCTGAGGTCCGCCCCGCGATGAGCCGCGTTCCACCCGACTGCAGCGATGATATCGACCGGATCATGGAAGTCATGGCCGGTGCCTTTGCTCCCGAATTCGGCGAGGCATGGAACCGCCGTCAGGTTTCGGACTCGCTGCTGCTCACCGGCACCGCCTATTGTCTGATTGGCGCCGAGGGCTCGATCGATCCCGATCCCGAAGCAGCGACTGCGGGTTTTGCGCTGACCCGATCAATATTCGACGAGGAAGAACTGCTGCTCTTCGCAGTCCTGCCCCAGTACCGTGGCCGGGGCCTCGGCGCCGCGCTGCTGACCGAAGTGATCGCTCGCGCCCGCCTGCGCGGCATTCGGCGCCTTTTTCTCGAGATGCGGCGGAACAATCCTGCCGGCAAGTTATACACAGGATTTGGTTTCAGGACGGTAGGTGTTCGCCCCGGCTACTATCGGACAGCGAGCGGAGAACGCCTCGACGCCCTCAGTCAGGAACTGCATCTTGCAGATAACTAGGCATATTTACCTGTCAGAAGCCTTATTTGTGAAGTTTCTGACAGAAAAGGGACCGGAATGCTCCGGAATGGTTGTATCCCTGTTGCACAAGCGTATATGCGGACCAGTCTACTCTAGACTCACCGAGCCTTGACTGGGCAAACAAGAAGATAACAACCGTAAAAGGTATGGGTACAATGAGTGAAATCGAAAACGATATGCGGGAAACGCTGATCACGCTCACTTCGGACATCGTCGCCGCTCACGTGAGCAACAACAGTGTCGCGGTAAACGACCTGCCGGTGCTCATCAGCAACGTCTATGCCGCGCTCTCTGGTCTCAATCCCGCGCAACCGGCTGCAGAACCGGCCCCTGAACCTGCGGTGTCCATCCGCGCTTCGGTCAAGAACGACCACATCGTCTGTCTGGAAGACGGCAAGAAGCTCAAGATGCTCAAGCGTCATCTGATGACGCGCTACAACATGACCCCGGAACAGTACCGCACCCGCTGGAACCTGCCGGCGGACTACCCGATGGTCGCCCCCGCCTACGCCGAAAAGCGCCGCGAACTGGCCAAGAAGATCGGCCTCGGTCGCAAGCCTGCGCCCAAGCGCGGCCGCCCCGCCAAGGCCGCCGGCTGAACAAACGGCACGCGGTCTGGAACCAGCGAGGCCTGAACGGCATCTGCTAAGGGCCTCGCTGAGTCCACTTTTCCCCGATCCGGGCGCGATCCATCCGGCAAATCGGCTGCGCAGCGGTTGAAGAATTGGCGCAGCAAACTATGCTGCGCGCAACCTAACCGGGATGGGCCGCAAGCTTGCATCAGGCAATCGACATTGAAGCGCTGTGCGCAGAGCGGGGTCTGAGGATCACCGAGCAACGCCGCGTGATCGCGCAGGTGCTCTCGGAGAGCGACGACCACCCGGACGTCGAGAAGCTGCACGAGCGGGCTTCGGCGCGCGATCCGCGCATTTCCATCGCCACGGTCTACCGCACCGTGCGCCTGTTCGAAGAGGCAGGCATCCTCGACCGCCACGATTTCGGCGATGGCCGCGCCCGTTACGAGGCGACGCCCGAGGCTCATCACGATCATCTGATCGACGTCGAGACCGGCAAGGTCATCGAATTCGTCGATCCCGAGCTGGAAGCGCTGCAGCGCCAGATCGCCGAACGGCTCGGCTACCGCCTCGTCGACCACCGCATGGAGCTCTATGGTGTCAAGTCTGATCGCGAGGCGTAGGGCCCGCCGCAAGGTCGGCCCGGAACGCGGTGCTCCCGTCACCTGGATGGGCTGGGGCCGGATTTGCCTGCGCGGCGTGCTGCTCGTGCTGCTGATGCTGGTCTGCGTGCCGCTGCACTACCTCTACCGCATCGTGCATTATGGCTCGCCCTTCCCCAAACTGTTCCTGTTCTGCGCCGCGCGCATCATCGGCGCGCGGGTGCGGGTCCACGGCGTGCCGCTCAAGCGCGACGTGTTCTACATTTCCAACCATCTTTCGTGGGTGGACATCCTCGCACTGGGCGGGGCAAGCGGGACCGCCTTCGTCGCCAAGGCCGAATTGTCGCAGGCCCCGGTCGTCGGCTGGCTTGCCCGCATCAACCGCACCGTCTTCGTCAGCCGCGAAGACCGCATGGGCGTGGCCGACCAGATCAATCGCCTCAAGGAAGCGCTGGCCGACAACTGGTCGATCACCGTGTTCCCCGAAGGCACCTGCACCGATGGCAAGTCGCTGCTGCCGTTCAAGACCTCGATGCTGCGCGTGCTCGAGCCGCCGCCGCCGGGCGTGATGGTGCAGCCGGTGGTGCTAGATTACGGCCGGGTCGCCGAATGGATCGGCTGGATCGGCACCGAGGACGGCGTCTCCAACGGCAAGCGCATCATGTCGCGGCGCGGCTCGTTCCGGCTCGAGGTGCACTTCCTCGAACCGTTCGATCCGCAGGGCCTCGCCGGGCGCAAGGCGATTGCTGCCGAAGCCCGCCGCCGGATCGAGCCCGCGCTCGAAGCCGCTTTGGGTGAGCCGCTGCGGCCCTTCGCCTTCGATGTGGCGCCGGTTCGCTACGAAGCGGCCAAGAGCGCGGCGTGAAGCTGAAGCTGAAGCCCGGCATCGCGCAGAAGCCGCGCCAGGTCGTGGGCAAGCTGGCGAGCGCGGTGCGCCGCAAGATCACGCTCAAGAAGCCCCTTCGCCGCGGCAAGCCAAAGCCGCTGCGCAAGGGCCCGCCCGAGGCCCTGCTTGGCTTCGGCCGCTTCGTCGCCAATCCCCGCCGCTTCGGCGGCTTCGTCAGCGGCCCAGCCCTCGCCGAGGCGATCACCCGCGAGATCGAACCGGCCGCCGGCCCCGTGCTTGAGCTTGGCCCCGGGACCGGCGTGTTCACCCGCGCCCTCATCGCCCGCGGCGTGGCGGAACGCGACCTCATCCTCGTCGAGCTCGATCCCAAGCTGGCCGAGCGCCTGCGAACCGCTTTCCCCGAGGCGCTCGTCCTGTGCCGCAAGGCCGGAAGCGTGACGGCAGACCTCCTCGAAGGCCGCCGCCCGGCCGCCGTTGTCAGCGGGTTGCCTCTGCTCAATTTCCCGGATGAGGAAGTCGAGCGGATCATCGCCGCCGCCTTCGCGGTCTGCACGCCCGAAGCGGCACTCTACCAGTTCACGTATGGCCCGAAGTGCCCGGTCAGCAAGGCGATCCGTGCAGAGCTGGGACTGTCGGCGCAGCGCACCACGCGCATCTGGCGCAACGTGCCCCCCGCTTCGGTTTACCGCATCGTTCGGGACTGATCGGCACGTTCAGCCCTGCTGTCGCCGCTGCTTGTCATCGCCTTGCCGCGCGATGGCGCAGCGCCCCCGATCATAATCGCCGACCGCGCGGATGACATCGCCCTCCCGAGGCTCGACCCGCCGCCCGGTCGCGATGCCGGAAAGCACGCGGGCAACCAGCGTATCGAGCCGGCTGACCAGATAGCAGGCGACATCGGGTTCGGCATGGCTGTCGCCCACGCCGCTGTCGTCGGTGAGGAAGATGTAGCGCCCCTGCGTCAGCGCGGCCATCGAACGCATGACATATTGCGCGCTGTCTTCCACCCCGCTCGCCGCGACCGGCACGATCTGCACGCCCCGACTGCGCAGCACTTGCGTCGCGTCGAGCGTGGCGCCGATCGCATCCTAATGCGGCGGCGCGTCGGTCACCAGCAGCACCGCCTTGGCCGCATCCGGGCGCCACTGCAGGCGCCCCGCCTCCGCCACGGCGCGGTCCATCGCCTCGGGCATGTCGCCGCCCCCATTCGCGTCCTGCCGGGCAAGCAGGGCGCGGATCGAACCGATGTTTTCGGTGAGGGGCGCCGACTGGACGACATAGTCATCGCCCTGATCGCGGTAGAGCACCACGCCGATGCGCAGATCGAGCTGGCCGGCATTGCGCTTGAGCCGCGCGACGATCGTGTCGAGCTCGGCCTGGATGTAGTCCATTTCGTCGCCCATGCTGCCGGTGGTGTCGATCACCAGCGCCAGATCCATCGCGCGCGGCGCGGCGGCGAGGCCGGGCAGTGTCACGTCGATGAGGCGTCCGTTGGACAAGGCGACGGCCTTGCGCGCCGCACCTGCACTGCCGTTGACGGCGACTGTCGTCTTTTGCGGAATGTGGTCCGCGCGGGGGTAGAACGAGGCCGTCCCGTCCGCCGCCGTCACGAGGCGGAGCGGTGCGCCGGGGCGGCCCACTTCGGTCCTGGCGAAAGGAACCGGCCGCCCGCGCGCATCGACCACGCGGATCACGACCCGGCTGCGCGTATCGTAGAACGGCAGCGATTGCCCGCTCGCCTGCAGGAAGCGCCCGGCATAGGCGGCATACTGCTGCGGATTGAGCAGATCATCGACATCACCTGCGGTAAGCAGGCCCGATTGGGGCTGGACCTTGCTGCGGGGCATGGCCGGCGGTTCGATCACGACCGGCGGCGGGGCGACGGGTTCGGTCGTGGTCGTCTCGGTCTTGCCGGTGACCAGGCCGCCGACATTCCATTCCGATTTCTTCGTGACCGCGCGCGGTGCCGGAATCATCGCTGGCGGCGGCGCCGCTGCAACATCGGTGGCGGGCTCTTCGGCTGCAATGGCATACTTGTTCTGTGGCGCAGCAGCAGACTCCGGCGCCTTTTCGCTGCAGGCGGCCAGTGCCAGCAGGCTGCCTCCCAGAATGATGGTGGAAACGCTCCGAACAACGACTTGGCGATGCATGGGCAAACCTCCCTATGGGGTTTGCCAAAACTCTACTTATTTAGTTTGGATTACAAGCCGGATTCCGCACACGGCGCCACATATCGTGTTCACTTCGGCTGCTGCATCTGCTCAGACTGTTTGATTTTGAAGCATTTTCTGCCAGATTCCGGACCTGGTCCGCGCGCTGCCGTGCGGCACTGCGGCAAGGCAAGAGTTTCCTACATCACCATGATCTGCGATCAGTGCGCAGGCCCCTTCACGGGGCTGGTCGCTCTTTCACATCGTCTGGCCAGATCATCCGCAGCGCTTTTCTGGCAGGTGTCGCCTTTGACCATTTTTGGAGATTTTATCCTTCTGGAACAATTGCTTCGAGCGTGACGCTGAAAGCGACACAGTGTCGCACCGGCATGCTCACTGCCCCGCTACTGCGGTCCCGTCCGCCGGGAATCGGAACAGGTAGTAGGGCGCCTTCTCCCGCATGTGCGCGTTCGATTGCATCATCACATCAGGGATGTCGCTGTCGGCCACATAGATCATGTTGTTCGGCCCGAAGCTCAGGCCATCGGGCCAGCGCATCTTCGGATGCCCCGCGAGTGCCGTCAGTTTGCGGTCCGGCCCCAGCTTCCACACCACACCGTCCTCGATTCCGGTGAGGTAGATATTGCCTTCATTGTCGATGGTCAGGCCGTCCGCCTGCGGGCGCTCGGCATAGGGCTCGACGCGGGCCGCAAGCTCAGTGGGCGAAAGGCTTTCATTGCCCAAATCCGCCACCCGCACGCGCGAAAGCATCTTGCCCGACATCGGGCCGATGTAGAGCCACGTGCCCTGCCGATCGAGCGCGATGGGATCGAAGCCGGGGTGGAACCAGAACAGGCTGTTCCCAAGCGGCTGCATCAACCGCCCTTGCGCCTTGACGGCATAAGGCTCCGGCATGATCGCCGGATGTCTGTCGAGCAAGCGGCGCGCCTTGCCGGTCTCGCTGTCGACCACGATCAGTCCCGGATGCCCGCTGAACACGCCGATATCGGCGATGTAGATCATCCGCCCCGCCGCATCGATCTGCATGTCCTGCACGTAGGAGCCGATCCCCGCCACCGAGCGCGGCAGCCAGATCTGCTTGATCGGCTTGTTCGTGCCCAGATCGACCGCGACCAGCCGGGCCCCGAACAGGCCGTGCTCGCCGTGATCGATGCTCCACAGGCGGTTCCGGCTGTCGATGCGGATGTTGAACACCGCGCCGTAGGAGGGCTTGCTGCGGTCCCCGCTCTGCATTTCCATGTTCGGGTAGGGGATCGGCTTGCCGTTCACCAGCTCGAGCACCTTGATCGCCGGGTGCCCCTCGGCGTGATAGGTGAAGAACACGCGGCCCGTCGCGGAGACGGCAATGTTGCCGGGCGGTTCGGGCAGGGTTGCGATCAGTTCGGCCTGCAGGCGCGGTTTCGGATCGCCGATGCGCGGGAACGGCTGCCCTGTCCCGCCATAGCTCGCATAGAACCACACCACGAAGAGGCCGAGGAGAATGCCGACCACGGCAACGATACGCAGCAGAACCCGGACCATGGCAGCAATCCCGTTTGCAGGAGTATGATTCTTACGATATGAACGTTTCTATGCCTATTCGTTCAAATGCGCAAGACACCCTCACCCCGGTCCGCGCCGCGCGCCGGGAACGGCTGCTCGATGCCGCCGAAACGCTGTTCGTAGCCCAGGGTTTCCGGGCCACCTCGATCGAAGCCATCGCCGAGGCGGCGGGCATGTCCAAAGTAACGCTCTACGGCTATTTCCGCGACAAGGAGGCGGTGTTCGTCGCGGTCGCGGAACGCATCGCGGATGCGCTGGAAAGCGCGGTCCATACCGCGCTCGCGGCAGACGCGCCCTTCCCCGCGCCGCTCGCCGCCGCGCTCACCGCCAAGCACCGTATCGTGCAGGAGCGGGTCCAGCGCTCCGCCTTCGCCGGCGAGCTGTTTCAGGCCAAGGCCGCCCACGTCACCCGCCGCTTCGCCGCGCTTGATGAGGCGATCCTGACCGGCCTGACCGAAGCTTTGGTCCGAGCTGGACAAGAACGCGCATGGGCTGCGGAGACCGCACAGCTGCTGTTTTCCGCCGCGAACGGCATCGCCAATCGCGCGGCCGATGCCGATGTGCTCACCACTAGGATCGACCGTTTGGTCCGCGCCGTCGTGGCCGCCTGACCCCCTTCTATCCTTGGGCAAATTGGCGTAAGCGCCCACGATGACCGCGACCCCGCCCCGCACCTTCCACGTCAAGAGTTTCGGCTGCCAGATGAACGTCTATGACGGCGAGCGCATGGCCGAGCTGCTCACCGCCGAAGGCATGCGCGCAGCGGACGAAGGCTCTGCGGCCGATCTCGTCGTCCTCAACACCTGCCACATCCGCGAGAAGGCGACCGAAAAGGTCTATTCCGATATCGGCCGCATCGTGAAGGATGGCCGCGAGGCGGGCGCCGTGCCGCTGATCGCGGTCGCCGGGTGCGTGGCACAGGCGGAGGGCGAGGAAATCATGGCCCGCGCGCCCTCGGTGCGCGTCGTCGTCGGCCCGCAGGCCTATCACCACCTGCCCGCGATGGTCGCGCAGGCCGCCGCCGGTGGCCGCGCGACCGAGACGGACATGCCGGCGGAAGCCAAGTTTGCCGCGCTGCCCAAGCGCCGCAAGGTGGGCGCGTCCGCCTTCCTCACCGTGCAGGAAGGCTGCGACAAATTCTGCACCTATTGCGTCGTCCCCTATACCCGCGGCGCCGAGCTTTCGCGCCCCTGGGCCGATCTCGTCAGCGAAGCGCGCGCCCTCGTCGAAGGCGGCGCGCGAGAGATCACGCTGCTGGGTCAGAATGTGAATGCGTGGTCGGGTGAAGACGACAAGGGCCGCAAGGTTGGCCTCGCGGGCCTCGCCGAGGAACTCGCAAAGATCGATGAACTCGCCCGCATCCGCTACACGACCAGCCACCCGATGGACATGGACGACGCGCTGATCGAGGCGCATGGGCTCAATCCCAAGCTCATGCCGTTTCTCCACCTGCCGGTGCAATCGGGCAGCGACCGCGTGCTGAAAGCCATGAACCGCAGCCACACCGCCGCGGGCTACCTGCGCATTCTGGAGCGCGTCCGCGCCGCCCGGCCTGATATCGCGCTCTCGGGCGATTTCATCGTCGGCTTCCCCGGCGAGACCGAGGCCGAGTTCGGGGAAACGCTGCAGATCGTCGCCGAGGCCCGCTACGCGCAGGCCTTCAGCTTCAAGTTCTCCGCCCGGCCCGGCACGCCCGCCGCCACGATGGGCGGCCAGATCGCCTCCGAGGTGATGGACGACCGCCTGCAGCGCCTGATTGCGGCACTCCAACGTGACAGCCTCGCGTTCAACAAGGCCAGCGTCGGCACGCGCTGCGAAGTGCTGGTCGAGCGCAAGGGCCGTCATGCCGGGCAGTGGCTCGGCAAATCGCCCTGGCTGCAATCGGTTCACTTCACCGGCGATGCCGCGCTGGGCGACCTCGTCGAGGTCGATCTGGTCGAAGCCGGACCCAATTCGATGGGTGGACGGCTCGTGGCGCGCGCCGCCGCCTGAACGGCGGCACGGACCTCAAGGATCAGCCGTGGTGGTGGCGATGCCAGGCTCGGGCACGGGCAACCCGGGCCCGGTGAAGCTGTCGATGATCGCGGTGCAGCTCGCGGCGGGCATGGCGAAGCTCGCGGCGCTCCTCGCGCACTTCGCGGCGGTCCTGCACCACTTCGCGGTGGATGGCATGGACTCGCGCATCCGGACCGGCGTGAGCCGAGGCGGCAGCGGGGGCAATGGCAGGGGTCAGCGCGAGGAACGCGGCTGCCAGCAGAAACTTGCGCATCGGATTCTCCTTCAAGCGGGTTCGCATGGCTTGCGACCACCGATGCACATTGCCCCTGATCAGCTTAACAGGCCGGGAACAGCTGCTTAAGCGAGCCGTTATCTTGGTCGCAAAGTGTCGCAAGATCAGCCCCTGCGGACACAGGACAGTGCAAATCATCCGATTTCGGCCCCACCTGTCTTGCGCCTGTCGCATCGGTGCCTAATCTGGGCACAGCTATCCTGAAAGGAGCGCATGGCCCGCAAGTTTTCCCGCTCGCACGATGAAGGTCCCCGCAGCGATTGGCAGGGCGCCTTCCGCAACGATCCGCAAAAGGGCGAGGCCGCGCGCAGCGACCAGCAACGAAGGGCAAGGATCGAGATCGCGTTCGAGGAACAGACCGTGCTCGGCGCGCTGTTCGGCCAGTTCGATCAGAATCTGGTGCAGATCGAGAACCGGCTGGGCGTCTATATCTCGGCGCGCGGCAACAAGGCGGTGATCGAAGGGCCGGACGATGCTGTCGCCCGCGCGCGCGATGTGCTGAAAGGCATGCACCAACGGCTGCTCGCTGGGCATGAGGTCGACTCGGGCGCTGTCGAATCGCTGATCATGATGTCGAACGAGCCGACGCTCGAGGGGATCATCACCGGCGCGCCCGATGGCGCGCCGCCGATCATGATCCGCACCCGCAAGAAGACGATTGTCCCGCGCTCGGCGACGCAGATCGAATACATGCGCGCGCTGGTCCGCGATGATCTGATCTTCGCGCTGGGGCCAGCGGGCACCGGCAAGACCTATCTGGCGGTCGCGCAGGCGGTGGCGCAGCTCATCAGCGGCAGCGTCCAGCGCCTGATCCTCTCACGCCCCGCGGTCGAAGCGGGCGAGCGGCTGGGCTTCCTGCCCGGTGACATGAAGGAGAAGGTCGATCCCTATCTCCGCCCGATCTACGATGCGCTCTACGATTGCATGCCGCCCGAACAGGTCGAGCGGCGGCTCGCTTCGGGCGAAATCGAGATCGCACCTATCGCCTTCATGCGCGGGCGCACGCTGGCGGATGCTTTCGTCATCCTCGACGAGGCGCAGAATACCACGCCGATGCAGATGAAGATGTTCCTCACCCGCTTCGGCCAGAACAGCCGCATGGTGATCTGCGGCGACCCCAAGCAGACCGACCTGCCCGGCGGCACGGCGGCGAGCGGGCTGAACGACGCGGTGAAGCGCCTGGAGGGTGTCGAGGGCATCGGGATGGTGCGCTTCAACGTCGCGGACGTGGTGCGCCATCCGATTGTCGGGCGCATTGTCGAGGCCTACGAGGGCAAGGACGGGTGAGAGAGCGTTCAGGCATCCTTCGACAAGCTCAGGATGAGCGAGGTTTGATTTGTACCCATTCCACAAGAAGCCGCTCGTGCTGAGCCTGTCGAAGCACTGCACTGCCTCGTGACCGCCCCCACGCTCGAGCTCGATATCGATCCCGTCTGGCCCGCTTCCACCGACTGGGAGGACCTCGCCGCCCGCGCGGCGGAGGCAGCCGGAGCTGTCGCGCCGGAACTGGCGCATGAACACCTGCTCGTCAGCCTCGTCATGGCTGACGACGAGGAAGTCCACGCACTCAACAAGCAATGGCGCGCAAAGGACAAGCCGACCAACGTGCTCTCGTTCCCGATGCTCAGCCGCGAGGAAGTGCTGGCCGCCGCCGCCGCACCCAATGCCCCGGGCATGCTCGGCGATCTCATCCTCGCGCACGGTGTCTGCATGCGCGAAGCGGCGGAGAAAGGCATCGCGGTCGAGGCGCATGCCGCGCACCTCATCGTCCACGGCCTGCTCCACCTCGCCGGCTACGACCACGAAACCGGCGAGGATGACGCGGCGGAAATGGAGGCTTTGGAGACAAAGGCGCTTGCGCTGATGGGCCTTGCGGACCCATATGCGGCCAATTAGCCACCAAGGAGTGTTGGGCAGTGCCTGAGGGCAACGGGTCCGGCGGCGAAAGCCGGTCGGGCGAAGGGGACAGTAGCGGCGCGCTGTGGCGCGCGCTCAAGGGGTTCTTCCGGGGGTCGGATCACGACCAGTCGCTGCGTGCGCAGATCGAGGAAGCGATCGAGGAGCACGAATGCGATGCGGGCGGCAGCAATGGCGCGGACGGCGATCTTCTGCCGCTCGAACGCCAGATGCTCAAGAACCTGCTCCATTTCAGCGAGAATGACGCGGACGACGTCGCCATCCCGCGCGGCGAAATCATCGCCATTCCGTCATCAGCCACCTTCGAAGAAGTCGTCGATGCTTTCGCCGAGCATGGCCACAGCCGCTTGCCGGTCTATGGCGACTCGCTCGATGAAGTCGTCGGCATGCTCCACGTGAAGGACTTGTTCCCGATCGTCGCGGGCATGGCGCTCTCAGGCAAGCCCGCGCCCAAGGACTGGACCGGCCTGATGCGCCAGCCGCTGTTCGTGCCCCAGGCGCGCGGCGCGCTCGATGTGCTGGCCGACATGCGCTCCAGCCGCACGCACCTCGCCATCGTCATCGACGAATATTCCGGCACAGACGGGATCATCACCATCGAGGACCTCGTCGAGGAGATCGTCGGCGAGATCGAGGATGAGCACGACGACGCACCGCAGGACCTGCTGCACCAGGTTGATGAACTGACCTGGGAAGCGGATGCCCGCGCCGAGCTCGACGATGTCGGCGAGCGTATCGATCCCCGGCTTGCGCTGGTAGACGAGGACGTGGATACTCTCGGCGGGCTCGCAGTGGTGCTGGCGGGGGGAGTCCCGCCCGTAGGCCGTGTGCTGGAACATGACAGCGGGTGGCGGATCGAGGTGACGGCAGGGGACGAGCGCAGGCTCACCCGGCTGCGGCTCCACGCGCCCGTGCCCGAGAGTACCGAGGAAGACTGAGTTTCAATGATCCGCCGCCTGCCCCCGCTCCGCTCGCTGGAAGCGTTCATCCGCGTCGTGCGCGCCGGCTCGGCCAAGACGGCGGCGGCGGAACTGGCCCTCAGCCCGTCGGCGCTGTCACGCCGGCTGGGCGCGCTGGAAGAATTCATCGGCAAGCCGGTGTTCGAGCGCAAGCATCAGCTCCTCAAGCTGACCGAGGAAGGTCAGCAGCTCTACGATGCCGTTGCCCCGCTGATCGACGAGATGGCCGACCGGATCGACCGCCTGATCGATACCGGGCAAGTCCTGCGCCTGCGGCTCGGCGTGCTGCCGCTGTTCGGGAGCCAGCGCCTGTTCCCGCGTCTCGGTGAGCTGCGCAAGCTCCACCCGCAGCTGCACATCGATATCGACAGCTCGACTGCCGCCGAAACCAAGCTGGGCGACAGCATCGACGCGGCGATCATCCTGTCCGAAGGGCCGGACGGTTCGCTCCATTCGGTGCGGCTCGATCACAACCGGGTCTATGCCATCGCGACGCCGGAGATCGTGGCTGAACTGGGCTCACGGCCTGATCTTGCCAAGCTCAACAAGCAGACCTTCCTTGTCCACAACGACCTGCCGATGAGCTTCGAGGCGTGGAAGCGCACGCTCCATCTCGAAGCCTTGCAGCCCGCCGCGATCGACCACTTCGATTCCGGCCAGCTGATCCTCGAGGCCGCCGCACAGGGCCTCGGCATCGCGATCATGCACGACGACCATTACAAGCGCAGCCATGATCCGCGCGTGGCCCGGCTCTACGACATCGAAGTCGACAGCCCCTATTCCTACTGGTTCGTCTGCCGCCCCCGCGCGCTGCAATCACGGCCGGTGCGGCTGTTCCACGACTGGATGATCAAGGCTGGGCTCTAGGCCCCCGTTACAGCACCACGCGGTACTGCACGAAGCCGGAGCGCGTCGCGACCTTGTCGTAGAGCTTCATCGCGTCGGTGTTGGTTTCGTGGGTCAGCCAGTAGAGCCGTGAGGCACGGGCGGCCTCGGCTTCGGTACGGACATGCGCGATCAGGGCGCGGCCGGCGCCGGTGCCGCGCACGTCCTCGTCAACATAGAGGTCCTGCAGGTAGCAGTAGGGGCCGTCGGTCCAGGTCGAGCGATGGTAGATCCAGTGAACCATGCCGATCGCCCGCGCGCCCTGCCATGCGAGGCAAGCCCACATCGGCTCGGCAGGATCATGCAACCGCGCCCATGTGAGATCGCTTACGCCCGCGAGGATCTCGACCTTGTAGAAGCGCTGGTAGCCTTGCCACAGGCGGTCCCACGCGGCGCGGTCCGCGCCGGTGGGAGGCCTGAGCACGAAGTCCACCACGCGCGGACGCCCTCAGGCCGCGACAATCGCCGCCTTGTGGATCACGCCCGGCTTTGCCGGCGGCTCGCCCTTCGGCAGCGCGTCGACATGTTCCATGCCGCTCTCGACCACGCCCCACACGGTGTACTGCTTGTCGAGGAAGCGCGCATCGTCGAAGCAGATGAAGAACTGGCTGTTGGCGGAGTGCGGATAGCTGGTGCGGGCCATCGAGCAGACGCCGCGCACGTGCGGCTCGGCATTGAATTCGGCCTTGAGGTCGGGCTTCGACGAGCCGCCCATGCCGGTGCCCTGCGGGCAGCCGCCCTGCGCCATGAAGCCGGGGATCACGCGGTGGAACTTGATACCGTCGTAGAAGCCTTCGCCGACCAGTTCCTTGATGCGCTCGACATGGCCGGGCGCCAGATCGGGCCGCAGCTTGATCACCACATCGCCGCCATCGAGCGTGAGAACCAGTTTTTCATCCGACATCGTCTGCAAATCCTCTGATTGATCGGCCCCGCATATAAGCTCTTGCCCGCTAATGTATACCTCTAGAGGTTGCTTTTGCGCGGCCCATGCGTATCGCCTCACGCCATGGCGCGCGATGAAGACCTGCACGACTCCGTCCTGACGGATGCCGTCTCCGTGATCACGGAGCAGGAACCCGCGCGCAACGCCGACAGCCTCGACGACGAGGACAACACGCTGCGCCCCTCGTTCATCCGCCGGGTGACCGAGGCGCTCGATGAAGACGATCAGGAGACCGTCTACAACCTCGTCGAACCGCTCCACCCCGCCGACGTCGCCGACCTGTTCGAGCTGATCGGGCCCGACTACCGCGCCCCCCTCGCCCGCGCCATCAACGACCTGCTCGGCTCCGAAGTCATCGCCGAGCTCAACGATTACGTCCGCGACGACCTCGTCGAGGAGCTCGATCCCGATGAAGTCGCCGAGCTTGCCGGCGAGATGGAGACCGACGACGCCGTCGCGCTGATCCAGGACCTCGACGAGGAAGACCAGCAGGCCGTCCTCGCCGAGATGGAGCCGGAAGACCGCGCCGCCATCGAAAGCGCGCTCGCCTATCCGGAGGACTCCGCCGGCCGCATCATGAGCCGCGACGTGATCGCGGTGCCCGAGCACATGACCGTCGGCGATCTCATCGACTACATGCGCGAGGAGCAGGACCTCGCGACCGAGTTCTGGGAAGTCTTCATCGTCGATCCCAAGCACCGGCCAATCGGCACCTGCGCGCTCTCGTGGATCCTGCGCACCCCGCGCTCCATCGCGCTGACCGACGTGATGAAGCGCGACCAGACGCTGATCCCGGTGGCGATGGACCAGGAAGAAGTCGCGCTGCGCTTCCAGAAATACGCGCTGATTTCCGCCGCCGTCGTCGATGAAAGCGGGCGGCTGGTCGGCCAGATCACCGTGGACGACGTGGTCCACATCATCCAGGAAGAAGCGAGCGAGGACATCCTGCGCCTGTCCGGTGCGGGCGACGGCGACATCAACGAGCCGATCCACCTCACCGTGCGGACCCGCCTGTCGTGGCTGGTGGTCAATCTCGGCACCGCGATCATCGCCTCGTCGGTGGTCGGCATGTTCCAGGGCGCGATTGCCAAGCTGGCGTTGCTCGCCGTGCTGATGCCGATCGTCTCGGGCATGGGCGGCAATGCGGGGACGCAGACGCTGGCGGTGGTGGTCCGCGCCATCGCCACCAACCAGCTGACCAGTTCCAACACCATCCGCATGATCCTGCGCGAATTGCGCATCGCGCTCGCCAACGGCATTTCACTCGGCGCGCTGATCGGGACGGGCACCTGGGTGCTGTTCCAGAACCCGCTGCTGGGCGCGGTGATCGGCTCGGCGATGGTGATCAACAACCTTGTCGCGGGGCTGGCCGGAATCATGGTGCCCGTCACGCTGGACCGGCTGAAAGTCGATCCAGCCGTCTCCTCCGCCGTATTCGTGACGATGGCGACCGACGTGATGGGCTTCTTCTCCTTCCTCGGCCTCGCCGTGCTGAGCGGGCTAGCCTGACAGACACATGCCACTCCACATGACCAAGGTCGCCTATGGGGCAACATCGTTCGAAGACCTCCACGGCTGGTTCCGGACACGCGGCGACAAGGCGCGGCTGACCACGCGTTACCTGCCCAAGCGGCACGAGGAGATGATCGGCGGCTCGCTCTACTGGATCTTCAAGCACCAGCTGGTGGCGCGCAGCGAGATCCTTGGCTTCGAGGAAGCCGAAGGTGGACGGACCAACATCGTGATTTCCACGAAACTGATCGACGTCCACCCCAAGCCCAAGCGCGCGCATCAGGGCTGGCGCTATCTGGAAGAGGCCGACGCGCCCGCCGACCTCGCGGATGGCGAAAGCGCCGAAGTGCTGCCGCCGAGTCTGGCGGGGGAATTGGCCAAGCTGGGGCTGGCCTGAACCCGGTTGAAGACGGATTCGCATCCCGGGGATGCGGGGCAAGGTTGACACGGTTGACACAGTCCAGAGCAAAAACTGTCAGCCCCAGCCACGCGACATGCAGCAGGATCAGAAGCGGCAGATTTGCGTGGGTTGATGAGAACATTTAATGAACATAGCGCAGGTCGGTTGCTGTAGGACAGCGGATAATAAATAACAGACGCGTCTGTTATTTATTGGGTGGCGAGCGTGGCGTTGTGGCCGCTCTGGATCCCCGCCTTCGCGGGGATGACGAAGGTATGGAGGATGGGACGAAGGCGTGGACGAATGGGGCGAACGTCTAGAGGAATGGAAAGCTGGGCCGCCCGGTTTGGCGTTCAACAATAAGTCTGATAAATCAGCCTTCGAGACCATCGCTTGGAGAGGACCAGCCGGATGACCTTCGACCGCCGCACTGCCATGGGGATCGGAGCCGCCGGTCTTGCCTCGTTCGCCCTGCCCGCTTTCGCTGCGCCCGCAGGCTCGCGCTTTCAGGTCAAGGGCAACGACTTCCTGCTCGACGGCAAGCCGCTGCAAATCCTTGCGGGCGAGATGCACTATCCGCGCATCCCCCGCGCACTGTGGCGGGACCGGCTGCGCAAGATGCGGGCGCTGGGGCTCAATACGCTGAGCGCGTACATGTTCTGGAACATCCACGAACAGGTGCCGGGCACGTTCGATTTTGCGGACAATCTCGATGTCGCGGCGTGGGTGCGAATGGCGCAGGAGGAAGGGCTGCACGTGCTTCTGCGGCCCGGCCCCTATGTCTGCGCGGAATGGGATGGCGGCGGGCTGCCCGCGTGGCTGCTGCCCGATGCATCTGCGCCGGTGCGGTCTGCCGATCCAAGCTTCATGAAGCCCACCGCGCGCTGGCTGAAGCGGCTGGGCGAGGAACTGGCGCCGCTGCAGATCGACCGCGGCGGGCCGATCATCATGACGCAGACCGAGAACGAATATGGCGCGTTCGGCAGCGACCAGCGTTATCTGAAGGCGCTGGTGGACGCGACGCGCTCGGCCGGGTTTACGGGCCAGCTCTATACCGTCGATGGCGCATCGGTGATGGAGAAGGGATCGATCCCCGGCATTCCATCAGGGATCAACTTCGGCACGTTCACGCCCGGCGAGGCCGAGAAGGCGTTCAAGGAGCGTGCGGACAAGGGCTTTGGCGGACCAGCGTTCTGCTCGGAGTTCTGGGCGGGCTGGTTCAATCACTGGCACGAGACGCAGGCGACGACGACCACCGAGAACGTGATCGCCAACCTCAAGTGGATGCTGGACCGCAAGATGTCGGTGAGCTTCTACATGTTCCACGGCGGCACCTCGTTCGGGACCTGGGCGGGCGCCAATCTCGATGTGGAGAAGAATGTCTACGAGCCTGATATCTCGAGCTACGACTACGACGCGCTGCTGGATGAGGCGGGACGGCCGACCGCGAAGTATGCGGCGGTGCGCAAGTTGCTGGCGGATTATCTGCCCGCAGACAGCTTCCGCGAACTGCCTGCGCCGGAGAAGGCGCTGACCGTTGCGCCCTTTGCGCTGGGCGAAGTCGCACCGCTGGCGCAATTGCTGGGCCCGGCGCAAGTGGCGCATGATCCCCAGACGCTCGAAGGCTGCGGGCGCGCGGCGGGGATGCTGCTCTATCGGCACCGGCTGGCGCAGGCTGCCAAGGGCCAGCTGACCCTCACCGAAGTGCGCGATCTGGCGCTGGTGAGCGTGGACGGCAAGCCCGCCGCGACGCTCGACCGCCGCCGGGGGGACAAGGGCTTTGCCATCGACGCACCGGCGGGGGCGGTGATCGAAGTGCTGGTCGATGCGATGGGCCATGCGAACTATGGCATGGGCGTCGGCAAGGACCAGAAGGGGCTGCTCGGCCCGATCACCGTGGACGGCGCGCCGCTGAAGGGGTGGGAACACCGCCCGGTGCTGCTGGAGGATGCGGCCAAGCTGACCTTCACCGCGCGGCGCGGCGGGGAGACGGGGCCGGCGTTCTATCGCGGCACGTTCACCACGAGCGAGCCGGGCTTCACCTTTCTCGACCTGCGCGGCTGGGGCAAAGGCTACGTCTGGGTGAACGGGCGCAATCTGGGGCGGTACTGGTCCGCCGGGCCGCAGCGGGGCGTGTTCGTCCCCGCGCCGTGGCTGAAGGTGGGCGCGAACGAGGTGGTGGTGCTGGACCTGTTCGGGCCGACCGAGACGGTGCTTTCGGGGCGGGGGGAGATGGTTTGGGATCGGGTGGGGGTGTGATGCGGGATCAAACGTAAATAAACTGGGGATTTAGTGAAGTGACCGTACAATTGCCCGATCCCAAACTCTGGCATAACGACGCCGGTTACACTATGAGGCCGTGTGTTTTGTGGTCAAAGACCGGGGTGTGATCGCTTGCTACAGCGCGTGCAACATCTTGCGTCATGGTGATTTGGGGCGATCATGGCAGAAATCACGCTGAGCTATACTGGCAACCTTACAGACAACAACACGATTGACCTTTACGATGCAGCGCGAGCCCTAGTTGGCTTTCAAAGATCACTTGCTCTGACGACACATTTGCTGCTGAATGGCGAGATAATTACACAAGCGCCGTCACTTCAAGGCGCCAAGATAATCACAACGCCACCTGAGGAGGGAAGTTGGAAGGTAACAGCTACCATTCTTGTCGGCATTTGGACCGTCGGCACAGCACCAAAAGATAGTGTTTTTGGCCACCTACTATATTCCGCTTACGATCTTGTTGTAAAAGAAACGCTAGGATTTCATGTCGATTTTAGTAAAAGTTTAGGACAGCAACACGAAGAATATCTTGCCTCAAAAAAGATAACGAAAGAAAAGATGGACAGCTTGGTGGAAAAAACCGAGGCAGCCATCTCCGATATGCATCGACCTATTGTCGGCAACCGAACCGCGACATCAGCCAAGTTGATTGCCTATCCCGACAAAAAGAAACCAATTCAATTAGGTCCTGAACTAACAGAGATATCGTATCAATACATTTCCCACACTGTGAAATCCCCAAAACCATCGCAGGTGGTCGGGGTTGTATCAAGTTATAACTCCAATACCTTCAAAGGGAGAATTTATTCTTTCGATGAAAAACGACCCATCCCATTTGAGCTGGAAGCTAATGCAAGGAACCGTGATTCTATAAATCTCATTACAGCCAGCCTTAGATCAAATGCGGTAAATCGTTCATCGACAGATGAAATAAGTGTTTCAGCGATTCCTATTATGCTGACCTGCCACAGGTTGGAGAGTGCTACCGGCAGGTTAAAAGGTCTGGTCGTGACAGCGGTTTCTCCTACCAACTGAAATCTTTTTTGGCAGAGACTAGGGTTGCAGCAGCATAAATCACTTTGCTCAAACCAACCCCTCCGTCAGCGCTTCGCGCTGCCACCTCCCCATTTGTGCTGCGCAAAAATGGAGAGGAACGGGATGCAAGGGCGATGGCCCTTGCCCGTCCTTCGACAAGCTCAGGATGAGCGAGAGGCCCCTTACCCCTACCCCGCCGCCAGCGCCGCTTCCTTCGCCACCACCCGCCGCAGCATGTTGGCGTAGGTCGCCGGGTCCTGCGCGCCGGGGATCATGTATTTGCCGTTAATGATCATCGCGGGGACGCCGCTGATGTTCCAGTCCCAGGCTTGCTGCTCGCCGGCTTCGACGATGGCGTCGATCTCGGGGTCGGTGAGCGCGGCGGCGGCTTCGGTGCGGGAGAGGCCGACGGAGGCGGCGATGTCGGTCAGCACGGCGGGGTCGTTCATGCGGCGGCGCTGCTGGAAGTGGGCGTCGAAGAGGGCGCGCTTGAGTTTGACCTGCATGTCCGCGCCGTGTTCGCGCAGGGTGTGGACGAGGAGGCGGTGGGCGAGGCGCGTGTTCCACATCATCGCGGGGGGCGGATCGCCTTCCCCGGTGTAGGCGAAGGAATAGCCGGCGGCTTCGGCGGCCTGCGCCATGCGGCCGCGGGCTTCGGCAGCTTGGTCAGGCGTGCGGCCATATTTGCGCTGGATGTGGGCGGCGCTTTCCTCGCCCTGTTCGGGCATGTCGCGATTGAGTTCGAAGGGGTGGAAGCGGATGGTGGCGGTGACTTCGCCTGCCATGCCCTCCAGCGCCTTTTCGAGCTGGTTGTGGCCGATGACGCACCATGGGCACATGACATCGGACCAGATATCGACGGTGACTTGTGCAGGCTGGCTCATTGCTCGATCCACCATTTCAGGAGGTGATGGGCCACCGCGAAAGGCGGCGGGGCGATGAAGGCGCCGTCCTCGGCGCCGGTTTTCAGGGCTTCCATCGCGTAGACCACTTCGTCGCGGGTGAACCAGCGCGCGTCGTCGAGTTCGGTCTTGTCGATGGTGATGGCGGGATCATCGGCGTGGGCGTGGCAGCCGATCATCAGCGAGGAGGGGAACGGCCAGGGCTGGCAGGCGACATACTGGACATCGCGCACGCGCACGCCCGCTTCCTCGAAGACCTCACGGGCCACGGCTTCCTCGATCGATTCGCCCGGTTCGACGAAGCCTGCGAGTGCGGAGTAGCGCTTGGGGGGGAAGCGGGGCTGGCGGCCGAGGAGGAGCTGGCCCTCCCATTCGACCGACATGATGGTGACGGGATCGACGCGGGGGAAATGCTCGGCCTTGCAATCCATGTTGACGCACTTGCGCTGCCAGCCGCCCTTGCCGAGCTTGGTGGCATAGCCGCAGCGCGCGCAGAAGCGGTGGCGGGCGTGCCAATCGACGAGCGCGCGGGCGCCGCCGTAGGTCGCGAGATCGCCGGCGGGGAGCGAGGCCATCGCGCCCCAGAGGCGGGGGGTGGCGGGGCCGGGGTTGCCCTTGTTGGCGGGGGAGACGGGGGCGAAGCAGGCGCGGCCGCTCTCGTCGAGGCCGAGGAAGACGAGTTCGTCGTGCTCGCCCGCATCGGCGAGGGTGCCCCAGACGAGTGTGCCATCGTCGCCGATCACCGGATCGAGGCCGTCGAGCCGGAGCAGGCGCGCGCGCCAGTTCATGAGGTCGGCGAGCTTGTCCGCGTCGGCGCGGATGTGGTCGGCGCGGTCGAGGACGGCGCCGGTGAAGGAAATCGGGGGATCGGGACGATAGAGCATGGGGTTCAGGCCGCCTTCTTCATGGCCGAGATATCGGTGAGGACCGACTTGGGGAACTCCTCGTTTATGGGCAGGCCCGAGGAGGGCATGTACTGCACGAAGAGGCCCGCGCGCAGGCCGATCCGCGTGTTGACGAAGCCGACGGTGCCCGCGGCGCCCGACCAGCCATAGGTGCCCGCATCGGCGCCGAGGCCGACGCGGCCGCCAGCGCCGAAGCCGGCGCCTTCGATCCAGGTGCCGGCAGTGGGCACGGCGGCGGGGAGCAAATTGCTGGTGCCGAGGCGGACGGCGGCCTCGCTCATCAGGCGGGTTCCGCCGATCATGCCGCCGCCCGCGAGCATCATCAGGAAGCGGTCGTAATCGCGCGGGGAACTGACGAGGCCCGCGCCGCCGAACGCGAAGGCCGGCGGATCGAGATAGGCCGAGGTGGCGGCGGGATCGAGCGGATCGGCCTTGCCATCGTGGAGGTAGTAGTTGGTGGTGAGGCGCGAGACTTGCGTCGGGCTGACTTGCCAGCCGGTGCTCGCCATGCCGCAGGGGCCGAACAGGCGCTCGGCGAGGAACACATCAAAGCTCTTGCCCGAGACGACTTCGATCAGGCGGCCGAGGAGATCGAGGCTGACCGAGTAGCTGAATGTCGTGCCGGGTTCGTAGACGAGCGGCATTTCGGCGAGCTTGTCGGCAAATTCGGCAAGGCTGGGGACGGTTTTGACCGTGCCGAGGACCGGGATGGCCGAGCGGCTGACGCGCGCGGGGACGAGGCCGGCATCCTCGTAGGCCTCCTTGATCGGGCCCTTCTGGATGATCGTGTAGCCGAGGCCCGCGGTGTGGGTGAGGAGGTGGCGCAGGGTGATCGCGGTCTGCGCGGGCTTGAGGTCGGTGATCGAGCCATCGGGCGTCACCTGCACCTGCATCTTCGCGAACTTGGGGAGGAAATCGCTGATCGGCTGGTCGAGCCCGATCTTCCCTTCATCCACCAGCATCATCGCGGCCATGCCGGTGACCGGCTTGGTCATCGAATAGATGCGGTAGAGGCTGTCGAGATCGACGGGCACGTCGGAATCGAACGCGAGCGTGCCACGCGCGATCTGCGCCGGGGCTTCGCTCCCAAAGCCGATCGCGGCGACGGCGCCTGCCAGTTTGCCCGAGGCGACGTATTCGTACACGAGGTTGGTCACGGTGGGGTAAAGCTGCTCGGCGGCGGGCTGGGCCATGAGCCGCCCGGGCAGGAGGGACGATCCAGCGAGGCCCGCACCGAGCCAGCCTGCAGACCGCAGCAGGGAACGCCGGGAAAGCAGAAGCGTCTGATCTGGCATGATCTACCTGTGAGCAAGCGCCAGGCGCGCGGCCTTGGCAAAAACGGTGGGCAGCCCCGCGGCCTCGATCCCCTCGACCGGCCAGAACTCTCCCGGCGGCAGAGTAGCGCAATCGGCGCCTGCGCAAAGCATCATTTGCAGTTCGAGATCGAAATGCGTGAAACCATGGCGGACCACGCCTGCCGGGCGCCAATTGCCGGGTATGGGCGGGTTGCCATGCCCATCCGCGCGGGCGGACCAGCCATCATCGGGCAGCGCGCGCATCCCGCCGAGCATGCCCTTGCCTTCACGCTGGACAAGGAGCACCGCGCCCTCGCGCTCGATCCAGAAGGCGGTGCCGGTACGGGTGGGCTTGGCCTTCTTGGCGGCCTTGACCGGATAGGCCTCCGCCGTGCCGGCGGCGCGAGCGGCGCAGTGCTGTGACAGCGGACAGAGCAGGCAGCGCGGGGATTTCACCGTGCAGATCGAGGAGCCGAGGTCCATCATCGCCTGCGCGAAATCGCCGGAGCGGGCATCGGGCGTGATCGTGTCCGTCGCTGCGCGGATCGCGGTGCGCCCGCCGGGGAGCGGTTCAGCAATCGCGAAGAGCCGCGAGACGACGCGCTCGACATTGGCGTCGACGACGACGGCGCGCTCTCCGAAGGCAATCGCGGCGACGGCGGCGGCAGTGTAGGCGCCAAGGCCGGGAAGCTCCCGCAGGCCCGCTTCGGTGCGCGGGAAACCGCCTCGCCGGGCCACTTCACGGGCGCAGGCGAGCAGATTGCGGGCGCGGGCGTAGTAGCCGAGCCCGGCCCATGCGGCCATGACATCGGCGTCCTCGGCAGCGGCAAGCGCCTCCACCGTGGGCCAGAGATCGAGGAACCTGGCGTAGTAGGCGCGCACCGCCGCGACGGTGGTCTGCTGAAGCATGACTTCGGAGAGCCAGACGCGGTAGGGATCGGGCGCGGGTTCGCCGGGCAAGGCGCGCCACGGCAGGCGCCTTGCGTTGAGGTCGTACCAGGCCAAAAGCGCTTCGGGCAGCGCCGCCGCGACGGCGCCCTCATCCCCGATCCGACCATCCCCGATCTGAACTGTCTCGCCACTGGCCTGCATGGCGCGGCTATGGCATGGCGGCGCGGACAATGGAACGCGATCCCACCTCCCCTCCCAAAAGCGCCAAGGCGCCTGCCGGTGCGCGCGCCTATGAGCGACCGCGCGGCGGGGAGGCGCGCGCGATTGCCGACCTGATGCCCGCGATCGGGCGCACCGCATTCCGCCGCTTCGGCTTCGTGCAAAGCTCGGTCGTCTCGCGCTGGGGCGAGATCGTTGGCCCTGCGCATGCTCGCCATTGCGCGCCGGAATCGATCCGTTTTCCGCCCGGCGAAAAGTCGGACGGCATTCTGCAGCTTGTGGTCACCCCGGCCCACGCCCCGCTGATCCAGCACGTGATCCCGGAGATTATGGAGCGGGTGAACCAGTTCTTCGGCTACCGCGCCGTTGCGCGCGTGAAGCTGCGGCAAGGTGAGGTTCAGCCGCCCGCCGCCAGTGATGCGCAGCGTCCGCTCCGCGCCGCCCCGCCCTCGCTCAAGCCGATTCCGATGGAACTTGGCGACAGCCTGCGCGATATCGGCGACCCGGAACTGCGGACAGTGCTGGAATCGCTGGCGCGTAGCTTGGGTGAAGTGAACGGGAAGCAAGACTGACGATGCGCAACCTGATGAAGACGTTTGGCCTGCTGCTTGCCGCGCTGTGCGGTGCGATGCTGCTGACCGCGGCGAGCAAACCCGCGCCGAAACCGGCGCCGCCGAAGGCCAACTGGGCCGGAATGGTCACGCGCACGCCGATCGACAGCCATATTGTCGGCAATCCCAATGCGCCGGTGAAGCTGGTCGAATACATCAGCTATACCTGCCCGCATTGCGCGCATTTCGAACAGGAATCGGATGCCCAGCTGCGCATCGGCTTCATTGCCACCGGCAAGGGCTCGATCGAGGTGCGCAGCTATGTGCGCGACGGGATCGACCTCACCGTCGCGCTGCTCACGCATTGCGGGCCGCCATCCAAGTTCTTCGCCAATCACAGCACCTTCCTGCGCCACCAGACGACGTGGATGGCCCCGATCGCCAGCCTGACCGACGGGCAGAAGGCGCGCTGGTCGAGCCCCGATTTCGCCACCCGCACCCGCGCCATCGCCGGCGACCTCGGCCTTTATGCGCTGATGGAGGCGCGCGGCTATGGCCGGCCCGAGGTCGATCGCTGCCTTGCCGACAAGGCGCTGGCCGAGCGGCTCGCCCAGCACACCAAGGAAGCGACCGAGAAGGACTTCGTGAGCGGCACGCCGAGCTTCCTGCTTAACGGCGTGCCGCTGAGCGGGACCTATTCGTGGGACGCGCTCAAGCCGCAGATCGAGGCGCGGCTGCGCTGAACGCGCGATAATCCACGGGCCGCTGCTGGCGGCCCTTCAATCCCGCCGGCCAATCGGCTAGCAATGATCCGCCTCAAGTCTTTCACGAGCGAAGCGAACCCAGACTCCATGCAGACCAAGCTGTTCACCCCCGCCCGCCTGCTCCTTGCGCTGATCGCGCTGCCGCTGGCTCTCGGCCTGTCCGCATGCGGCAAGAAGGACGATGCCGCGGGTGCGGGTCCGGTTGGCGCGCCGCTGAATGCCGTGGCGCCGCCGGCGGGCAAGGCCTGGGCCGATGTCGTTTCGGTGACGCCCGAAGGCGGCTATGTGATGGGCAACCCCAATGCGCCGATCAAGGTCATCGAGTTCGGCTCGCTGACCTGCCCGCACTGCGCCGAGTTCGAGGAAAAGGGCTTCCCCCGCTTGCGCGACGAGTATGTCGCCAAGGGGACGGTGAGCTTCGAGTTCCGCAACTTCGTGCGCGATCCCTATGACACGACCATGGCGATGCTGACCCACTGCGGCACGCCCGAGAGCTTCTTCGCGCTGACCGAGCAGGTCTATTCGAACCAGAAGACGATCTTCGACCAGCTCCAGCCGATCGGTGCGCAGCTGCAGGCCGCCAATCTGCCGCAGGACAAGATCTTTTCCGCCATCGGCGAGCGCGGCGGGCTGATCGACTTCTTCGCGGCGCGCGGCATTGCCAAGGATCAGGCCGCGCAGTGCCTCGCCAACAGCGCGACCGCGACCAAGCTGGCGGACGCCACCTCCAAGGCCACCGATGCCTACAACGTGACCGGCACGCCGACCTTCCTCGTCAACGGCAAGAACGTGGAAGTGGCGACCTGGGATGCGCTCGAACCGATCCTGCAACAGGCCGGCGCACGTTGATCGAGGCGCGCTGACACACGCCATGCAACGCGGGGGCGGATAGCATGGCAGAGCGGGTGCCGATGCAGTTCACGCGGCTGAAGCTCTCCGGATTCAAGAGCTTCGTCGAGCCTGCCGAACTGCGCATCGAACCCGGGCTGACGGGGGTTGTCGGCCCCAACGGCTGCGGCAAGTCCAACCTGCTCGAGGCCATCCGCTGGGTTATGGGCGAAGGCTCGGCTAGGTCCTTGCGCGGCGGCGGGATGGAAGACGTGATCTTCGCCGGGACCGCGAGCCGGCCCGCGCGCGACTTTGCCGAAGTGATGCTTTCTGCCGAGACGGACCCCTCCGGGCCGTTTGGCGGCGAGCTGGAAGTGGTGCGCCGGATCGAGCGTGGTGCGGGCAGCGCCTACCGCGTCAATGGTCGCGACGTGCGGGCGAAAGACGTCGCGCTGGTGTTTGCCGATGCGGCGACTGGGGCGCACAGCCCAGCGCTGGTCAGCCAGGGGCGGATCGCGGCGGTGATCGCGGCGCGCCCGGCGGAGCGGCGCGCGATGCTGGAGGAAGCGGCGGGGATCGCCGGGCTCCACGTGCGGCGCAAGGATGCCGAGGCGAAGCTGCGCGCGACCGAGACCAATCTGGCGCGGCTCGACGATCTGATCGTGACGCTGGAAGCGCAAGTCGGCACGCTGCGGCGGCAGGCGCGGGCGGCGGAGCGCTACAAGCAGCTTTCGGAACGCATCCGGGTGGCCGAGGCGCGGCTGATCTTTGCGCGGTGGCGCGATGCGGCGGCGGCGGCGGACGCGGCGCGCTCAGCGGCGAGCAAGGCCGAGGAAGCGGTGAGCGCGGCGCAGGGCGCGGCTCGCAGCGCGCAGGAGGCCCAGCACGCCGCGGCTGCTGCGCAAAGCGCGGCGCGCGATGCGCTGTTTGATCGGCGGCAGGACGCGGCGGACCAGGGCCAGCGGATCGCGGCGCTGACCGCACAGGCAGAGGCGGCGGCGCAGCGGCTGGCCGACATCGATCGCCAAATCCGCCGCATCGAGGCCGAACGCAGCGAGGCGGACCGGCTGACCACGGATGCCGCGACGGCGCTGACGCGGCTCGAGGCCGATCTGGCGGCTGCAGAAGCGGCGCTGGCGGAGCAGACGGCGGAGGGGCCGGGGCTGAAGGCGGCCGAGGCGGCGGCTGAGCAGGCAGCCCGGGCAGCCGAACTGGCGCTGGCGGCGATGGTGGCCGAGCAAGCCGGGGTCGAAGCGGAGTGGCGTGTGGCAGAGGCCGCGCTGACGGCGGCGCGGCAGCGGCTCGCAAGGCTCGATGGCGAGGATGCGCGGCTGGCGGCGACCGGGCGCGCGCTCGAGGCGGAGCCGGATCCGGCGCTGGCGATGGCCGCTGCCGAAGCGCGCCGGGCCGAGGCTGCCGCCAAGCTTTCCGAGATCGGCGAAGCGCGGGAGCGGCTGACGGGCGAGCGCGAGCGGCTGACAGCGACACGCGAAAGCCTTGCCGCCGCGCGTGAGGCGGCATCCTCGGAGCTGGCGGCAGCGCGGGCCGATCTGGTCGGGCTGGAGCGCGAGTTGACGGCGCTCGCCCGCGACAAGGCGGCGCGCGAGGCGGCCACGGCGCGCACCGGCAAGGGGCCGAGCGCGCTGGGCGCCGCACGCGCCGCGCCGGGCTATGAGCGGGCGCTGGCGGCGGTGCTGGGCCGCGATGCTGGCGCTCCGCTGGGGGCGGCGCCTGCGGGCGATGGCCGGTTCTGGACGGGGGCGGAGGCGCCTCCGGCTCGTGCCGATGCGCTGCTCCATCATGTGACGAAGTGCCCGCCGGAACTGGCCGCGCGTTTGGCGCTGGTGCGCGTGGCAGAGGCGGACGCGGGCGAGGCGCTGGCGCCGGGCGAATGGCTGGTAACGCGCGAGGGGCATCTCCGCCGTTGGGACGGATTTGTGGCGCGCGGCGAAGGCGGGGCGGAAGCCGCGATCCTCGCCGCCGAAAACCGTCTTGCCGAACTGGAAGCCGCGCTGCCCGAACGCCGCGCCGCTGCCGAAGCCGCCGAAGCCGCGAGCACTGCGGCGCAAGCCGAGCTGGCGGGTTTGCAGGCGGAGCTTGCCCGCTTGCAGAGCGAATTCGCCGCCAACGAGCGTGCACTCGCCGCAGCGTCCGATGCCGAGCGCAGCGCCTTGCGGGCACTCGATCAGGCCGAGGCGGCGCGCGCCCGGATTGCGGCGCGGCGCGAGGAACTGGACCGCTCGGCTGCCGATCTCGCCTCGCAGCGCCAATCCGCCGAAACCGATCTTGCCGAAGCCGAAGCCCGCCGCGCGGCGCTGCCCGATCCTGCCGTGGGCCGCGCCGGCGTGGAGGCCGAGCGCCATAAGAACGACCGCGCCCGCGCCGCCTATCAGGCCGCGATGGCGGCGGTGGCATCGCATGGGCAGGCGCTGGCGGTGGGCAAGGAGCGGCTGGTGGCGCTGCGCGGCGATATCCGCGGCTGGCAGGCGCGCGCCGGGGACGCCGCGCGGCGGCTCGCGGCGATGGCGGGGCAGGTGGAGGATCTGACTCAGGAGCGCAATGTCGTCGCCGCCAAGCCCCCTGCCCTCGCCCGCGATCTGGAGGAAGCCGAGGCCTTGCGGGTGCGCTATGCCGCAGCGCTGGCCGAGGCCGAGACCACACTGGCGCGCACCGAGACCGAGGCGCGCAATGCCGAGACCGCGCTGGCTGCGGCCAACGAAGCGCTCGCCAGCGCGCGCGAGGCTCGTGCTGCACTGGGCGCCAAGGCCGAGAACGAGGACCAGCGCAGGCAGGAAATGGCCGGGATCGCCGGCGAGCGGTTCCAGTGTCCGCCGCCGCTGCTGCCCGAACGCATCGGCTTTCCCGGCAGCGATGTTTCTGCCGCGCCCGAGGAATCCGCCGCGCATGACCGCCTGATCGCCGACCGCGAGCGGCTGGGGCCGGTCAACCTCGTCGCCGCGACCGAGCTGACCGAAGCCGAAGCCCAGCACACCGCCATCGTCACCGAGCAGGCGGAACTGACCGAGGCGATCAACCGCCTGCGCGGCTCGATCGGCGCCTTGAACCGAGAGGGGCGCGAGCGGCTGCGGGCGGCGTTCGAGGCAGTCGACGCGCACTTCCGGCGCCTGTTCGCGCGGCTTTTCGGCGGCGGCGAAGCGCATCTGGCGCTGGTCGACAGCGACGATCCGCTGGAGGCCGGGCTCGAGATCTTCGCCCAGCCGCCGGGCAAGCGCCTGCAGTCGCTTACGCTGCTTTCCGGCGGCGAGCAGGCGCTGACCGCTGTCGCGCTGATCTTCGCGCTGTTCCTCACCAACCCCGCGCCGATCTGCGTGCTGGACGAAGTCGATGCGCCGCTCGACGATGCCAATATCGAGCGCTTCTGCGACCTGCTCGACGCGATGGCGGCGGAGACAACCACCCGCTACCTGATCGTGACGCACAATGCGGTGACGATGAGCCGCATGCACCGCCTGTTCGGCGTGACGATGGTGGAGCGCGGCGTCTCCCGGCTGGTCAGCGTCGATCTCGGCGGGGCGGAGAGCCTTCTGGCGAGTGCCGGGGCTTGACAATTTTTGTAGTTACTTTATTTAGAACCTCGTCGATGATTAGTCAGCCCTTCGACGCTCAGTCTTGGCAGGACGTGTCGCAGATGGGTTGACCATGGAAATCACTTACGACGAAGCCAAGCGGCTTCTGACCCTCGAAATGCGCGGACTCGATTTCGCAGAAGCCGGGCAGATTTTCGATGGAACCGAGTTTACTTGGCTCGACGATCGGGCCGACTACGGTGAGGATAGGTACAACACGTTCGGTTCACTGGACGGCCGTCTTGTGGCGGTCACCTGGACCATTCGCGACGGAACGCGCCGCATCATTTCGATGAGAAAAGCCAATGAGCGAGAACAAGCCCGATATCGAAGAGCGCTGGACTGATCCGGACGATGCGCCCGAGTGGACGGATGAACACTTCCGCCACGCGCAGCTTTCAATCGGCGGCAAGGTCGTCCGCGAGGCTATTGGCACGTGGACCCGTCCCGGCCGCCCCGTGTCCGAAAACCCCAAGAAGCAGGTAACCTTGCGGCTCGATCCCGATGTGGTCGAAAAGTTCCGCGCCACCGGCAAGGGCTGGCAATCGCGGATCAACGCGGAACTGCGCAAAGCACTAGGGATCTAATCCAGCACGAACCGCGGCCCCGGCCCCCCAGCGGCGGCGCGGTCTTCCTTGTTGTAGAGCTGGCAGCGGTCGAGGCTGAGGCAGCCGCAGCCGATGCATTCGTCGAGCTTGTTGCGCGTGCGGGTGAGCAGCTGGATGCGCGTGTCGATCTCGCTGCGCAGGGAGCGGCTGATGCGCTGCCAGTCGAGCACGGTGGGCGTCCGGCCATGGGGGAGCGCGGCCATCTCGCGCTCGATCTCGGCGAGACCCAGCCCGAGGCGCTGGGCGATCAGGATGAAGCTGAGGCGGCGGATATCGGAGCGGAGGAAGCGGCGCTGGTTGCCGTCGGTGCGCACAGAGGCGATCAGACCGCGATCCTCGTAGTAGCGGATGGCGGAGACAGCGAGCCCGGTGCGCTGTGCGAGCACCCCGATCGGCACCAGATCGTTGCGGCCCTTGGCCGGTTTGGCAAGCATCGCGACCCCTCGCAAAATTCCCTTGACCTCAAGTCAGCTTGAGGTTGCATAAGGGATAGCGCGTAAATATTCCAGAATGGAGTAATCAAAAATGGCTATGCCCGCCGCGCGCCTCGAGCACGTCAATATCCGCGTCAGCGACCCCGACCGCACTGCTGCTTTTCTTGCCCGACTATGCGGTTGGCATGAGCGCTGGCGCGGGCCGTCGGCCCTTGGCGGGTGGACCATCCATCTCGGCGCAAACACTGACTATATCGCGCTTTATCAAGGGGATGAGCCGATCCCTGGCACGTTCGCCAAGGGCCAGCCGCTGCAGCATATCGGCCTTGTGGTGGACGATCTGGATGCGGCGGAGCGGGTCGTGATCGCTGAAGGACTGGTGCCGTTCAACCACGCGGACTACGAGCCGGGCCGCCGGTTCTATGTCTTCGATTGGGACGGCATCGAGTGGGAACTTGTCAGCTACAGCTGACTGGCGGCGCCGATGACGAAGCAGGCAGCGGCCATCAGCGCGCCCGCGAATCGGTTTGACCGGAACCGCGCGAGCGCGCTGAGGCCATCTGCGGTATCGAGCGTAAGGGCTTGCCAGGCGAAGTGCAGCGCGGCCGGGAGCAGCGCCACCAGCGCGACCGGATCGGGCCGCACCAGCCAGACCGCCCCCGCCCAGCAGGCAATCGCCATGGTGTAGAGCGTGATAACGCCGGTGCGGACATGCTTGCCGAACGACAGCGCGGAGGAGCCGATGCCGACCATGGCGTCGTCCTCGCGGTCCTGCAGCGCGTAGATCGTGTCATAGGCCATGCACCAGGCCCAGCACCCGGCATAGAGCGCAGCCAGCGGGGCAAGGCGGTCAAAGCCGGTGACCTCGATCCATCCCACGGGGGCGCCCCAGGTGAAGACAAGGCCGAGCCACGCCTGCGGCCAGCCGGTGATGCGCTTCATGAAGGGATACGCCGCGACAAGGCCGAGGCTGCCAAGCGCCACGAGCTGCGCCTGCCAGCGCAATTGCAGCAGAACGATGAGGCCAACGCCACAGAGCGCCAACAGCCAGACCCACGCCACCTTCTTCGAGATCGCCCCGCTGGCGATGGGCCGCGCTGCCGTCCGCGCGACGCGGGCATCGAGATCGGCATCGACGATATCGTTGTAGACACAGCCCGCCCCGCGCATCGCGATGGAGCCGAGCAGCAGCCACAGCACCATGCCCCAGCGCCCGGTGCCCCCGGCAAGGAACAGCCCCCACGCGCAGGGCCAGAACAGCAGCCACCAGCCGATGGGTCGATCGAACCGGGCGATGAGCGCGAGATCACGCAAGGTGGGCGGGAGCACGGTGAGCACGCCGCGGTACTCGCTGTCGGGCACGATCTGCGGCGTTGTCGTCATTTGCGCTGCATAGCCCCGGCGGCGGCAATCGGCTAGAGCCGCAGACATGGTTGCAACTCCCGCCTGGCCGCCAAAGTCCGCGCCCCGCCTGTTTGTCCCCGGTCCGCTGGCTGAGGGGACGTCAGTCTCGCTGGAAGGCGGGCAAGCGCATTATCTGGGCAAGGTCATGCGCGCGGGGCCGGGCGACGCGGTGATCCTGTGTGATGACAAGACGGGCGAGTGGCTGGCGGAAGTGAGTGCGGCGGCGAAGCGGGATGTCACGCTTTCGGTCGTCCGGCGGCTGCGCGGGCGCGAGGCGGTGCCGGACTTCTGGCTCTGCGCGGCGCTGATCAAGAAGGACCGGTTTGATCTGGTGCTGGAAAAGGCGACCGAGCTGGGGGTCGCGGCGGTGCGCCCGGTGCTGACGCGGCGCTGCGTGGCGGACAAGCTCAATCCGGAGCGGGCGCGGGCGATTGTCACCGAAGCGGCGGAACAATGCGCGCGCACGGCGCTGCCGGGGTTGGCCGAGCCGGTTAAGCTGGACGCGTTACTGCGCGACTGGCCGGAGGAACGGCGGCTCTACTTTGCCGATGAGGAAGGCGGTGCGCCGGCATCCGAGGCCTTTGCCGCGCATGACGGGCCTGCTGCGCTGCTGGTCGGGCCGGAGGGCGGCTTCGACGATGCCGAGCGGGCGGCGATCCGCGCACATCCGGCGGCGGTGGCGATCACGCTTGGGCCCCGTATCCTGCGTGCAGAAACCGCCGCTATTGCCGGAACTGTGCTGTGGATGGGCATGCGCGGGGATTGGAACGCTGCGGCAACTTGAGTGTTTTCGGCTGGCGCGCCGCCGCTCGGGACACTAACGCGATTCCATGAGCACGAGACAAGTTTCGAATCGCAACGATCCCGTCATCGAGAGCCGCGCGCAGCTCATCGAGCCGATGGCCAAGGGCGAAAAGCCGCGCGAAGCTTGGCGGATCGGCACCGAGCACGAGAAGTTCGTCTATCGCACCAAGGACCGCGCCGCGCCTTCGTACAGCGAGCCGGGCGGGATCCGCGACCTGCTGCTGGCGCTGCGGGACTATGGCTGGGAAACGATCGAGGAAGACAGCGACACCGGCCCCAACGTGATCGCGATGAGCGGCACGGACGGCGCGGTGAGCCTCGAGCCGGCGGGCCAGCTCGAGCTTTCGGGCGCGCCGCTGGAGAACCTGCACCAGACTTGCGCCGAAACCGGCCGCCACCTCGCGCAGGTCAAGACCATCGGCGACAAGCTGGGCCTTGCCTACCTCGGCATGGGGCTGTGGCCCGACAAGACGCGCGAAGAGCTGCCGATCATGCCCAAGGGCCGGTACGACATCATGCTGCGGCACATGCCGCGCGTGGGCACGATGGGCCTAGACATGATGCTGCGCACTTGCACCATCCAGACCAATCTCGACTATTCGAGCGAGGCGGACATGGTGCAGAAGTTCCGCGTTTCGCTGGCGCTGCAGCCGCTCGCCACCGCGCTGTTCGCCAATTCGCCGTTCCTCGAAGGCAAGCCCAACGGCTACCTTTCCTATCGCAGCCACATCTGGACCGACACCGATCCGGCGCGCACGGGCATGCTCTCGTTCGTGTTCGACGAGGGCTTCGGCTACGAACGCTATGTCGACTACATGCTCGACGTGCCGATGTATTTCGTGTTCCGGAACGGGCGCTATATCGATGCGGCGGGTCAGTCGTTCCGCGACTTTCTGGAGGGCAAGCTGCCCGCGCTGCCGGGCGAAAAGCCGACGCGTTCGGACTGGATCGACCACCTTTCGACCGCGTTTCCCGAAGTGCGGCTCAAGAGCTTCCTTGAAATGCGCGGCGCGGATGGCGGCCCGTGGAGCCGGATCTGCGCGTTGCCGGCGCTTTGGGTGGGGCTGCTCTATGACCAGACTGCGCTCAATGCGGCGTGGGACCTCGTGAAGGGCTGGGACATGGACGGGCGCGAACGCTTGCGCGCCGAAGTCCCCAAGCTGGGGCTTGATGCGCCGCTGCCCGATTCATTCAGAGGGGGTGGCGGCAAGCTGCGGGATATTGCGGCCGAGGTTCTCGCCATCGCGCGCGGCGGGCTGGCTGCGCGGGGCAAGCTCAACGACGCAGGCGACAACGAGACCGGGTACCTCCATCCGCTCGACGAGATCGTGAGCACGGGAAAGACGCCGGCGGAGCGGCTGCTGGAGCTCTATCGCGGGCCATGGGGCGGCAAGGTTGATCCGATCTACGAGGCCAAGAGCTTCTGACGGAGCGAGGGAGAGGAGAACGACCATGATCATCGTGATGGGCAAGCTGCGGATCGATGCCGCCGCAATCGAGGCCGCGCTGCCGGCGGCACGGAAGGTTGTCGCGGCGACGCAGCAGGAAGAAGGCTGCCTGCAGTACGACTATTCCCGCGATATCAGCGATCCGGAAGTGTTCCACATCACCGAGCGCTGGACGAGCCGCGAGGCGCTGGGCGCGCATCTCAAGACGCCGCACGTGGCGGAGTGGATCGGGGTGCTTTCAGGGCTCACGATGAAGGAGCGCCACATCAAGCTCTACGATACCGACGAAGGCGAGGACCTTTGATCGTCGTGATGGGGACGTTCCGGGTCGCGCCGGAGCATATCGAGGCGCTGCTGCCATTGGCCCGCAAGGTGGCAGAGGCGACGCGGGCGGAAGAGGGCTGCATCCAGTATGGCTATGCGCAGGATATCGATGATCCGGCGCTGTTTCACGTCGCCGAGCGCTGGACCGACCGCGCGGCGCTGATGGCGCATGCGAAGTCCGCGCATATGGCCGAGTGGGTGGCTGCGCGCGCCGGGCTCGGGTTTCATGATCGGGTGATCCGCCTCTATGAGACGGACGAGGGCGAGGCGATTTAGCGCGGTACGCCAAACCCCAATTCCGTTCGTCCCGAGCGAAGTCGAGGGATCTTGGCCGAGCGTAGCCGAGGCCTCCCGCTTGGTTGGTTCTCGGCTTCGCTCGAACGGCCCCCTCGACTACGCTCGGGGCGAACGGGTTTGTTGCCGATGATCTTCTACTCCGCCGGGTGCACCGCGCCGATGGCGGGTGGCTCGACGCGCGGGCGACCGCGCGTGAGCAGGCGGCCGATGCGGTTGAGGGTGCCGGTCACGAGGCCATGCTCGGCCATCCATGCGTGGTATTCGCGGTACTTGGCGTCTTCCGCCAGCAAGTGCGCTTCCTCGGTCTTGGCGCGCCAGAAATAGACCGCGCTGACGAGGCCGAGCACAACCGTGTTGCGGATGGCGTCGACCATCGAATGCGTGGTGGTGAGCCAGGGCAGGGTCGATATCCACCAGAACGCGTTCTTGGAGAGGTAGGCCGGGTGCCGGGTGAAAGCATAGGGCCCGTTGGTCAGGACGCCGCGATAGGTGAGGTTGGAGAAGCGCAGGCCGAACGCGACCGTGGCCCAGGCGTAGATGCCCGTCAGTAGCACCATGGCCACCACCCAGATCCATTCGAGCACCGGCATGCCCTGCAGCCAGAAGGTCCATTCGGCGCCGTTGGTGCGATAGTCGAGCACGCCGCCGCTGCCCATCAGGATAAACGGCGGATAGCAGATCAGCGCCGCGACCCAGCCGCCGAGGAACGGGTTGGCGCTGCGGATCTGCGCATCGAGCGGCTTCATCGTGAGGAGATAGCCGACCATGGCGATCTGCACGTCGACGAGGAACATCGTCTCGATGAGAGCATTGCCGAGTGCCAGCGGATCGCCGAGCATGGCGGCATAGTTCATCTGGACTACCCCGCCGAAGCCGCCGGGGATGATCGAGAACATGAAGGCGCAGAAGAAGCCCTTCACCGCCCATGCGCGCAAGTGGTGGGCGACTTCGGCCTTGTCGTAAGTCTCGCGCCCGATCAGCATCGCGCCGAAGTGCCACGAGGCATCGCGCGGATTGACCAGCACGCGGTCGAGCCAGAGCACATAGGGGATCGCGCCCAGGAACAGCAGCGGAGCGAGGCCGGAGATCACGTCCATCGCGAAGAGGTACTGCCCGCGCCAGTACCAGCGGCAGAGGCAATAGACGAAGCCGACGAGCGACCATGTCGCCCAGAGGCCCGCGATCTTGGTGATCGAGACATCGACCACATCGCGCAGCGGGCGCGGGTTGCTCCAGTCGATCCCGGTCGAGGCCCGCAAATGGACTTTGTCGACCATGAGCGACCACGCGACCATGGGGAGACCGGAAAACACCATGGCCGCCAGCGCCGCGTTGGGACCGGCGAGCGGCTCGTGCGGACCCGGCAAGGCGAGCGCATCGGCGATCCCGGCCCAGTTGCGGCAGAGGATCACCCACAGCGCAAGGCCGACGAGGCCGGACAGGCCGACTCCGGCGGAAACATCGCTGGCAGGTCTGGCAGGGCGCACGCTCATGGCCTCCGGGGTTAACGGGGACCTATGAGAAAATCGTTTATGCGCCGGCAAGAACCGGCGGCAGCGCACTCATTTGAACGCGTTGATGTGCCCGCTGTCGTCGAGAACGTAGAGCACGCCGCCCGCGACGACCGGCGCCAGCGTGACCGGCGCGCCGAGCTTGGCCTTGCGCTTCGCTGTGCCGTCGGTGACCGATGCCGCGAAAAGCTCGCCTTCCGAATTCGCCATCCACAGCTGATCGCCCGCCAGCACCGGGCCGGTCCAGAAAATCTTGCCCTTCTTCTTCTTGACGCTGCGATAGGGCTTCATCTGCGAGATCCAGCGCACTTTGCCGGTGGCCTTGGCGATGCACAGCAGCTTCGCCTCGTCGGTCAGCGTGAAGATCCAGTCGCCCGCGACCGCCGGGGTGGAGATGCCCGCAAGGTTGAGTTCCCACACGCGCTGGCCGGTGACGAGTTCATAGGCGGCCATGCGCCCGCCCTGGCCGAGCGCATAGACGCGGCCGCGCTCGATGATCGGATCGGCGTCGATGTCGGTCAGCGTCGAAACCGAAGTCGCGATGCTGGTGCGTGCGAGAGCGTCCGACCACAACTGGCGGCCGTTTTCATAGCGGTAGGCGACGAGTTCGCCCGAGCTGTAGCCCGCGACGATGGTGCCCTGCCCGGCTGCCGCTGCTGCCACGCCGAACACGCCGGTCTGCGCGACGGAGCCGGATTCGGTCCACAGCTGAGAGCCGTCAGAGATGTTGAGCGCGACGATCTGGTTGTCCTGCGTCATCACATAGACGCCGCCGAACGCGATGGTCGGGCTGCCGCGCAACGGACCTGCGGGCTTGACGCGCCACAGCACCTTGCCGTCCGCCGCATCGACCGCCGCAACCTCGCCGAGACCGGTGGTGATGAAGACCTTGCCATCGCTGTATGCCGCGCCGCCGCCGAACACGGATGCTGTCGCCACGGGCAGGCGGAAGGCATCCTCCCACGCCTGACGCCCGGTGGCCGCGTCGAAGGCGTGGACCAGGCCTTCGGTATCCATGACGAAAAGCCGGCCGCCGCCGACCACCGGCGCTGCCGCAAGGCGCTGCTTGGGGCTGGAGCCGGCGATGCGGGAAGTCCAGAGCTTGCGCGGCTGCTGCGAGAGCACGAGGTGGCCATAGGATTTGGATGCGGTGCCGCCCGCCTGCTCCCAATCGGGATTGGCCTCGGCGAGCGGCAGCACGACGTCGAGCACCGACATGCCCTCGTCGACCTTCATGCCCGACTCGATCTTCGAGAGGATCGGGATGCGCACGCCCACGGTGGGGGTCGACTTGGGCTTGCTCTTGGTGATGCCGCAGCCGCCGAGCGCCAGCGCGACGACGACCATGGCAGAAACGGCGGCGTGCCGGATCATTTTGGCTCCGGTCATATCCTCAAATCCCATTATTGTGCTTCGCTGCCATTCGCTGCGGCAGCCGGGTTTTCCACGGCATCGACGCCAAGCTGCCCGGCAAGCTGGCGGGTGCGCCGGCGCAGCGTATCGGGAACGGCCTTGTCCTTGGCAATCGAAGCCAGCAGCGCGCCTGCCAGCTCGGTCTTGTTCTGCTTGAGATAGGCCATCGCGACGAGTTCACCCGCGCTGCCGAACCATGGCTTGCCCGGCACCGCGAGCGGCTTGAGCCGGTCGATCACGGTCTGCGGCGCCAGCTTGTCGAAATTGGTCGAAACCTCGCGCACCGTGGCGAGATCGCGGTAGGGGCCGGGCAGCGCGCTGTCGGCGGAGACGGCGGCGAACAACTTCGCGGCATCAGCAGGCTTGCCGGCCTGCTCAGCTATGCCCGCCTCGGTGATCTGCACCGCGGCGCGGTAGCCGGGGTTGCCGCTCTTGGCGAGCGGATCCATGCCCGACTTCGCGGTCTGGTTGCGGCCCGCCTGCAGCGCATCGAGCGCGGTGACGAAGGTCTCGCTCTGCTGGTCGCGCAGGCTGGCCTGATGATCGTTGTACCACAGCCAGCCGCCCAGCCCGACAAGGCCGCCGATCACGAGCGCAAGGATGGGCCGGCCACGGGTGAACAGCAGCTTGCGGAGCTGATCTTCGCGCAGGGCATCATCAACCTCACGCAGGAAGGTTTCCTGTGCGGCCGCATCCTTGCTGTTTGCTGGGGTGGTGCCGGATGGGCTGTTCGGAGTGAGAGCCAAGACTGCGCTTTCAGGTCGCTGGTTAACGAATGCGGCTGTTTAGAGAGGGGGGCCCGCCAATTCAACCGCTTTGACACGCCGATGCTGTCCCGCAGCTTTACGGAAACACTTGCAGGCCGAGAGCCTGTGCATAAATCGCGGCGTGGCGGCGCGCCATGACCGCTTCATCGAACTCGGCGCAGGCGCGCAGCCGGTTGGCCGCGCCGATCCGGCGGCGCAGCGCTTCATCGCCCGCCAGCTGCAGCAAGGCCGCCCCGAGTGCGGCCTCGTCGCCCGCAGGGGTGATGAATGGCGTGTTCTCGGGCGCGACCATCTCGAGCACGTCACCCACCGCCGTGCTCGCGACCGCAAGGCCGGACGCCATGGCTTCGACGATCGACAGCGGGAATTGCTCGCTTTCCGAGGACAGCGCAAACAGATCGAACAGCGCGGTCGCCTGCGCCGGATCGGCCACATAACCGGGCAAGTGGACACGGTGCCCGATCTCGAGCTTCAGCGCCTCGGCCAGGATCGCCTCGCGCTCGGGCCCCTCGCCGACAATGACGAGCTGCCATTCCTCGGGCAGCGCGCGAAAAGCCCGCACCAGCCGGGGCAGCGCCTTGACCTGGCGCAGCCCGGCAAGCGTACCCACCCATTTCTCCCCAGGCCGTTTCACCACGCGCGGCAGGGCATCGGGGCGCACGCGCCGGGCCTTGGCGGGATCGTAGTCTTCCACCGGAATGCCGTTGCCGATGCAGTGGACCCGCGCGGCGGGCTGGTGCCAGGCTTCCAGCGCCACCTGCTCGAGCTGCCGCGAGGGGACGATCAGCGCGCTCGCCCGCGCCAGCGCGACACGGCGATACCAGTTGCGAGTAGGCTTGAGACGCTGCGCCTCGTCGACGTGGAAGCCGTCCTCGTGGTGGATCAGCGGGGCGAGGCCCATCGTCGGCGCGAACATGGCGTGCGCCATCGCGGCGTCCATCGCGCCCCAGTTGTAGGTGAGGATGAGGTCGAAACCCTGCATCGCGCGGGCCAGGGTCTGCAGGCGGCGCACGCCGAAGCGGCCCTGCAGCGCGGGAAAACCGAACGGGAAATGGACCGGCAGGCCCGGATCGATCAGCGCCCGCGCGCCGAGTGCGCCCGGCTGCGCGGAGACGATGCTGTGATCGACCGCCTTGCCGAAACGGTTGATCAGCGAGGTGGAGCGCCGCTCCTTGCCGCCGGCATCGAAGGTGGAATGCAGGTGCAGCAGATGGAGCCGCTTGGCCGAAGATGGCTTGCTCATGCCGGTGCAATCACTCCGCGCGTGCCAGCAGCCGGTCGATGGCGGCGATGGCTTCGTCCTCGTCGAGCGTGGGCGCATGGCCGACACCGGGGACGGTGACCAGTTCGGTGGCCGCTCCGCGCACTTTCATCCGCGCGGCGACTTCAGTGGAGAGGATATCCGAATGCGCGCCGCGCAGCACCAGCAGCGGGCGGCGCGCGATCGATTCGTAGATGCCCCACATCACTTCTGGTGCGGGCGCCGGGCCTTGCTCGGCCTCGAACGGTTCGGCGATGTTCATGTCATAATCGAAGGTGATGCGCCCGCCTGAGCCGATCACCATGCAGCGCTTGGCCATGCGCAGCCATGCGGGCAAGTCCCAGCCGGGATAGATCTGGCGATTGGTCTCCTGCAGCGCGCGGGCGGCGTGGACCCATGTCTCGTAGCTGCGCCCCTGCCCGACATGTTCGCGGATGCGCGCGAGGCCCACCGGATCGATTTCCGGCCCCACATCATTGATAACCGCCCCGGCGATGCGTTGCGGGTTCACAGCGGCGAGCATCATCGTCATCAGCCCGCCCAGCGAAGTGCCGATGGAGACGAAGCGCTCGATCCCTTCCGCGGCAAGCAGCAGTTCGACATCGGCGACGTAGTGCGCGGGGGTGTAGGTCATCGGATCGCGGGCATAATCGCTGTCACCGCGCCCGCGCATGTCCGGGCAGATCACGCGCCAGTCGCCCGCCAGCCGCTCGGCCAGCGCCTCGAAATCGCGGGCGTTGCGGGTGAGGCCCGGCAGGCACAGGATCGGCGGCCGCTCCGCGCTTCCGGGATAGTCGCGGAAATGCAGTTTCAGGCCGTCGCCGCTGGTCCAGCTGCGATCTTCCCAGCGCTTTTCGCCGCCTTTCAGCGCCTCTGCCATCGTCTCTACTGCCTGAGCCCCGCGCATAAACAAAAGGGGCGCGCTTGCACGCCGCCCGCTTCGTGCCCACTATCGCGCGATGCAAGCAAGCCCGCAAGACGCGATCTACCGCCCCGCCCCGCGCATTCTCGATCTGGCGCGCTGGATCGGCGATCCGGTCGCCCCGGCCGACTTTCCGGAAACCAAACTGCGCTTCCGCAACGACCGCGCGGCTGCGGAGGTGGGGCTGGCGGGGCTGAGCGACGAGGAATGGGTGCGCCATATGGGTCGCTTCGCGCCGCTGGAGGGCAATCTCCCCCAGCCGCTGGCGCTGCGTTATCACGGGCACCAGTTCCAGACCTACAACCCCGATCTCGGTGACGGGCGCGGGTTCCTCTATGCGCAGCTGCTGGACGCAGAGGGCCGCCTGATGGACCTCGGCACCAAGGGGTCGGGCCAGACGCCGTGGAGCCGGCAGGGTGACGGGCGGCTGACGCTGAAGGGCGCGATGCGCGAGATCCTCGCGACCGAGATGCTGGGCGCGCTGGGGGTGAACACCAGCAGGACGTTCTCGGTGATCGAGACCGGCGAGGCGCTGTGGCGCGGCGACGAACCCTCCCCCACCCGCTCGGCGGTGATGGTGCGGCTGAGCCATGGACATATCCGCATCGGCACGTTCCAGCGGCTCGCGACGCTGGGCGAGGCGGACAACATGGCGCAGCTCGTCGGCTATTGCCTCGGCAACTTCCCCGGACCGGCGGGGCCGGAAGGCGTGAGCCCCGCCGCGCGGCTGCTCCATCAGGTGGTGGAGCGCATGGCCGACATGGCGGCGAGCTATGTCGTCGCGGGCTTCGTCCACGGCGTGCTCAATACCGACAACATGAACGTGACGGGCGAGAGCTTCGACTATGGCCCTTGGCGCTGGCTGCCGCGCTGGGACCCGGCGTTCACGGCGGCCTATTTCGACAGCAGCGGACTCTATGCCTTCGGGCGGCAGGTGCAGGCGATCCATTGGAACTGCGGTCAGCTCGCCGTGGCGCTGCGCACGCTCGAGGAAGCACCGCCGCTGATCGCGGCGCTCAACACGTTCGAGGACCATTACCGTGCCGCGATGGCCCGGCGCTGGTGCTGGCGGCTGGGCCTCGTACCGCGCGGGATCGAGGCGGACACGGTGCTGATCGGGCTGTGTGAAGCGGCGATGGCGGAGAGCGGTGAAGGGCCGGATGCGTTCTTCTTCCGCCATCGCGGTGGGCGCGGCGATGCAACCGGCGCGATCGGCGAGGCCATGTCGGCGTATGAAGCGGTGGCCGACACGCATCCGTACTGGGCCGATCCGGCGCCGCAATCGATGCTGATCGACGAGGTCGAGGCGATCTGGGCGCCGATTGCCGAGAGCGATGACTGGTCGCTGCTCAAGGCCAAGATCGCCGCGCTGCGCCGCATGGGCGAGGCGCATGGGCCGCGCCCGCAGCCGGCGGGGCATGCCGGAAAGGCATAGTTTTGCGGGTGAGGGTTTCTTGTTTGGTTACCACTGTCATGCCATAGGCCGCACACCGCAGCGGCCTCGCGCCGCGTGAGCGGCAAGGCAGAGGAAGGCCAAGCGCACCCGTGTCCACCGGCGAAATCGTCTCGTTCGAACCCGCGACGGGCTCGGAACTGTGGCGCGGCCGGATCGGCGACGCCGAGGACGTGATCGCCCGCGCACGCCGGGCCTGGCCGCTCTGGGCCGCGCAGCCGCTCTCCACCCGCATCGAATTGCTGCGCCGCTTCGCCAATGAAGTGCGCAAGGAATCCGACAAGCTCGCCGATCTGATCGCGCGCGAGACGGGCAAGCCGCTGTGGGAAGCGCGCGGCGAAGTCGACAGCGTGATCGACAAGGTCGAGGTTTCGGTGCGCGCCTATGCCGAGCGCACTTCGCAGCGCAAGCTCGACAGCGCGCTCAACGGCACCTCCGCTGTCCGCCACAAGCCGCACGGCGTGCTGGCGGTGATCAGCCCTTACAACATGCCCGCGCTGCTTCCGGCCGCGCAGATCATTCCGGCGCTGATCGCGGGCAATGTTGTGGTGTTCAAACCCTCGGAAAAGGCGCCCGCGACCGGCGAGCTCCTTGTCCGCTGCTTCCACCGCGCCGGGATTTCGGCGGCGGTGGTGCAAGTGTTGCAGGGCGGCCCAGAGCAGGCCCAGACGCTCGCCATGCATGACGGGGTGGACGGCGTCCTGTTCACCGGATCGGCCCACGCTGGAGTCTCGATCAATCGCAAGCTTGCGTCCAATCCCGGCAAGGTCGTCGCGCTCGAACTGGGCGGCAACAATCCGATCGTGGTGTGGGATACGCCCAAGATCGTCGATGCCGCGACCATCGTCGTGCAATCGGCCTTCACCAGCGCGGGCCAGCGCTGCTCCTCCGCGCGGCGACTGATCATCAAGTCGACGATGTACGATGCGGTCATCAGCGAAGTGCGCCGCCTCACCGAACGGCTGATCGTCGGCGCGCCGTTCGATACGCCGACGCCGTTCCTAGGCCCGGTGATCGACAATGTCGCCGCCGACGGCCTGACCGAAAGCTTCGTCTACCTGCTTTCCAACGGCGGCCGCGCGATCAAGCACATGACCCGGCTGCGCGAGGACCTGCCCTTCGTCAGTCCGGCGATCATCGACGTGACCAAGATCGACGAGCGGCCCGATGTCGAACTGTTCGGCCCGCTCCTGCAAGTCGTCGCGGTCGACGATTTCGATGAAGCCATCGCCGAGGCCAACAATACCCGCTTCGGCCTCGTCGCCTCGCTGCTCGGCGGATCGCCGCAGGACTACAACCGCTTCTGGGCCAACGTCCGCGCCGGGGTGGTCAACTGGAACCGCCCGACCATCGGCGAAGCAGCGGGCGCGCCGTTCGGCGGGACCGGCCTTTCCGGCAACAACCGCCCGGGCGGCTACTACATGGCCGATTCGTGCGCCTATCCGGTGGCGTCGGCGGAAATGGAACAACCACGCGCAACGATCGGTGTGGGGCTTAGGGATACGTGAGAGCTGTGGGGCGCGGGTTGGGTTGATGACTGGGATCGGGCGACTAGCGGCCGAACACGCCCAGCCCGTCCAAGATGATCCAAGCCAAGACCATGAATACGCCAAACAGCTTCATGCGCTGGTACGTTCTATAACCAGGGGTGTCCTTTTCGCCGTAGCTCATGACCCCTTGCCTAAAGCACCGCGTTGCGTCAGCCAATAGGCGCACACGGTCGTTCGAGTTTACTCGCCCCGGTCAGGCGCTTTTGCCAGCTTGGCACGTGCCTCGAGCGCATAACTCGCTGCGCTCGCGGGTGAAGAAAGGGGGTGCCTCCCCGAACGCGCCGTGCGCTAGCTCTTCGGATCGGGCAGCGGCAGTGCCGGATCGGCGGGGCCGGCCGGGACGATGGCGAGATTGCGGTTGTTGGCCTGCGAAAGATCGGGATCGACCATCAGCTGGCCCTCGATCGCCGCCTGCATAACCGGATCGTGCGCGGGGCCTTCCTCGCCGCCACGCGTGCGCGGCGTTTCGGCCGAGCAGGCGGCCAGCGCGGCGAGGAGGATGAGCGGCAAGGCGCGGCGAGCATGCATCGTCATCCCTCATGCACCGGGCATGGTTAACCCTGCGTCACCAGATCTTTTGGAGGCCATGCCATTTTGATGCTTGGTCGTGCGCGCCGGTGCTGCCATGGCGCGCGGCATGAGCACAGCATCATCCCGCCAGAACGGTGCCATGGCCGCCATCGCGACCTATGCCTTCTGGGGCGTGATGCCGATCTATTTCAAGCTGCTGGGCGAGGTCCCCGCGCCTGAACTGCTGGCGTGGCGGATCATTTGCAGCATGCCGATCTGCCTCGCGATCATCGCGCTGCAGCGGCAGGGGCCAGCGCTGCTTGCCTCGCTGCGCAACCGGACCGTGGTGCTGCGGCTCGCCACCAGTGCGGCGCTGACCGCGACCAACTCGCTGATCTTCTTCATCGCCGTCGTCACCGGCCATGTGCTGGCGACCAGCCTTGGCTACTATATCATGCCGCTGATCAACGTGCTGATCGGCACGGTCTTCCTGCACGAGAAGCTGAGCCGGGTGCAGTGGGCCGCCGTGGTGATCGCCGCCATCGGCATCGGCCTCCTCGCGTTCGGCGAGCTCGACATGCTGTTCGTCGCGATGGCGCTGGGGGTGAGCTATGCGCTCTACGGCTTCGTCCGCAAGGTGGTGCCTGCCGGCGCGCTCGAGGCGGTGACTATCGAGACCGGAATCAGCCTGATACCGGCGCTTCCCGTCGTCCTCTGGTATGCTTGGACCGGCGGCGGCGTCGGTGGCGGTTCGAGCATCGCGGCAAGCTGGGAGATGGCGGGGCTGCTGATGGTCGGCGGCCTGTTCACCGCGATCCCATTGCTGCTGTTCGGCTATGCGGCGCGGCGGCTGACGCTTTCGGCCATGGGCTTTGCGCAGTTCATCACGCCGAGCATCGGCTTCCTGCTCGGCCACTTCCTCTACGGCGAGCCGCTCGATGAGGCGCGCACCGTGTGCTTCGTGCTGATCTGGACCGCAGTTGCCCTGTTCAGCTGGGACATGTTCCGTCAGGCGCGGCTCAATTCACACACGTCTTCCTGATGGTGTGTGATCTGAGTCCAAAAACCGGTTCCCACTTTTTGGGATCACACACGAAAGCGCCAGCCTAGCGTCTCCCCGGCGTGGAAGGGGACGACCATCGTCTCTCCCACGTCGATCTCGTCCGGAACGGTTACGGGCGCGCGCTCCAGCGTTACCGTGCCTTCGTTGAGCGGCAGGCGGTAGAAGCGCGGGCCGTGCTCGCTGGCAAAGCCTTCGAACTTGTCCAGCGCGCCTTCTTCCTCGAACACCTTGATGTAGCTTTCGAGCGCGAAGGGGGCGTTGAAGATACCCGCGCAGCCGCAGGCCGCTTCCTTGAGGTGTTTGGCATGCGGCGCGCTGTCGGTGCCGAGGAAGAACTGGGTGCTACCAGACGTCGCCGCCTTGCGCAGCGCCAGCCGGTGATGCTCGCGCTTGGCCACCGGCAGGCAATAGGCATGCGGGCGGATGCCGCCGACAAGCATGGCGTTGCGGTTGATGTGGAGGTGCTGCGGGGTGATCGTCGCGGCGAGGTTTGCGCCCGCGCTCTCGACGAATTGCACCGCCTCGCTCGTCGTGACGTGCTCGAACACGACACGGAGGCCGGGCAGCGCCTTCACGAGCGGGATCAGCGTGCGCTCGATGAACACCGCCTCGCGGTCGAAGATATCGACGTGGTTGTCGGTGACTTCGCCGTGGATGAGGAGCGGCATGCCGATCTTCTCCATCCGCGCGAGGACGGGCATGATGTTGGCCACATCGGTCACGCCGTGGGCCGAACCGGTGGTGGCATGCGCCGGGTAAAGCTTGGCTGCGACGAACACGCCCTGCGAATGCCCGCGCTCGACTTCGTCTGGATCGGTGTGGTCGGTGAGATAGAGCGTCATCAGCGGCGTGAAATCGCTGCCCTCGGGGAGCGCGGCCATTATGCGGTCACGATAGGCCGAGACCCCTGCGACATCGGTCATCGGCGGCGAGAGATTGGGCATGACGATCGCGCGCGCGAACTGCCGCGCGGTATGCGGGGCGACGCCCGCGAGCAGCGCGCCATCGCGCAGGTGGACGTGCCAATCATCGGGGCGGCGGATGCTGATCGAGAGAGGTGTGGTCATGCCCTTCCCCTTAGGCCGGACCGTGCCTATCTGTCACCCATGAGCGCACCTCGATTGACCAATCGCACCATAGTACGGCTCTCCCCACTGGACGACAGCGAGGACGTGGCCGCCTTCCTGCAGGGCCTTGTGACGAGCGACGTGAAGGGACCGCTGCCGGTCTGGACCGGATTGCTGAGCCCGCAGGGAAAAGCGCTGTTCGACTTCATCGTGTGGGCGGATGGAAAGAACTTGCTGCTCGATTGCGAGGCCGCCGCTGCGGCTGCGCTGGCCAAGCGCCTTTCGCTCTACCGCCTGCGCCGCAAGATCGCGATTGCGCAAGACAGCACGCTGGGGGTCTACTGGCAGGCGGAAGGCGAGCCGACCGACCCGCGCCTGCCCGCGCTGGGGCATCGCTGGATCGCGCCGGTGAGCGCCGATGACGTGGCGGTTGATGATGCCTGGCGCGCGCACCGGCTGGCGCATGGCGTGCCGGAGGGCCTCGCCGAACTGGGCAGCGAGCAGACGCTGTGGCTGGAAACCAATGCCGTGGAGCTGAACGGCGTCAGCTTCACCAAGGGCTGCTATGTCGGGCAGGAAAACACCGCGCGGATGAACTGGCGGCAGAAGGTGAACCGGCGGCTGGTGGTGGTGCCGCTCGCCGCTTCGGATACCGCCCGGCAGCGGGCGGCCTATGCCGAGCTCGGATTGGCCGTGGATCACCGGCGAGTGGAGGATATTTCCGCAGACATGGCGCCGGCGTGGATGGAATTGTCGCCCCCGTAACTTGACCCGCTCATGCTGAGCTTGTCGAAGCATCATGCGCAGCGGTCGCGCTGACACCCTTCGACAAGCTCAGGGTGAGCGGGGTTGCAAGGCAGCGAAGTTGAGCGGGACGTCTATCCCGCCTGCGTGATCTTCGCCGCTTCGGTCGCGGCATCGAGCATCCGCGCGGCATAATCGCGCGCCGCGCTGCGCGGCAGTTCGAGTGCCTGGCTGAGCGGGCCGCCCATCTGCGCATCGCCCAAGGCCATGAGCACAAGTGTCAGCGTGGTGCCGCGCATTTCGTCGGAATGGAAATCGCCGACTTCGATCACGAGGTCGTGGATCACGTCGACGATGGGATCGAGGGCGTCCTCGTTGCCCGTCAGCAGCATCCATGAAGCGAGGGCGCCCGCCCCCTCGCGGTCAAATGCATCGAAGGTGAGGTCCACCACATCACGCGGGCTGCCCACGCCCGAGCGGCTGGCGATCACCGCCTCGCGGATCACCGCGCAGATCGTTTCGGCGAGATGCCGCGCGAGTTCCTTCTGCAGGCCGGAGGCCGAGCCGAAGTGATGCAGCAGATTGGCATGGGTCCGCCCGATCCGGCCTGCCACGGCCTTCAAGGTCACGGCCTGCGGGCCGGCCTCGATCAGAAGGGCCCGCGCGGCTTCGAGGGCGGCAATACGGCTTTCTTCGGGACTGAGACGCTTGCGAACGGACATTGTACGGGCCGATTTCCCCCTTGCGGCGCACCCTTACCCCCGCGCGCCATGGTTCCAACGCCTAGAACCGTGCGGCGTGGGGGGCAAGAGGGACGCACATTTCAGGCCGCGCGGCGCATCGGCTCCTGGTCGTCGCCGCCGTCATCGCCGTTGCCGGCCTCGCCGAGGTGGATCTGGTAGACCACGCTTGTCACCACGGCATCGCGCCCCTCGCTGCGACGCGGGCGATGCTCGCCGGTGGGCGCGAAGCCGAGCTTGCGCAGGACGCGGCCCGAAGCCGGGTTGTCGAGGAAATGGCTCGCCTCGATCCGGTCATGTCCGAGCGCCCGCGCAATGCTGAGCACCGCACGCGCGGCCTCGGTGGCAAAGCCGCGGCCCCAGTGGTCGCGGGCGATCCAGTAACCGAGTTCGGCCGCGCCCTGCTCGCCGGGAGCCATGCCCGCACAGCCGATGATGCGCGTGCCATCGGCGCCGGGCAGGGTCACCAGAAAGTCGGGATGCTTGGGATCAACCTCGCGGCTGACGAACCAGCGCGCATCGTCCGCCCGGTAGGGCCACGGCGCGCGGGCGAGATTGCGCACCACCGCCGCGTCGTCGATCGCGGCGTGCAGTTCAGCCCAGTCTTCGGGCCATGCAGGGCGCAGGAACAGCCTTTCGCTGCGAATGAACATCAAACGTCTCCTCATCCGCCCCTCGATTTCCCTTGGCTGCTAACCAAAGGAAATGACAGGCATATTGCGGTTGGCCAGGTCTCGCGCGGTTAATGCGTCAGGACGTGGCTCGGGTGAGGGAGACAATAAAAAAGGGAGACGGGTTGGCCCCTCTCCCTCATTCAGCCGACCGGTGAAGGTCGGCGGGGCCATCCCGTGGGATGGCCCGTGATGACCATCCGATTACTCTGCGGCCTCGGCCAGCATATCCACCGAGACGTACTTGCGACCAAGCTTGCCCGAGTGGAAACGCACTTTGCCTTCGGCGAGCGCGAACAGCGTGTGGTCCTTGCCCATGCCGACATTGGCGCCCGGGTAGACCTTGGTGCCGCGCTGACGAATGATGATGTTGCCGCCGATCACGTGCTGATCGCCGAACTTCTTGACGCCGAGGCGGCGGCCAGCCGAATCGCGACCGTTGCGCGATGAGCCGCCTGCTTTCTTGTGTGCCATGTCAGATTACTCCGAAAACTTGCGGTCAGGCGACGCTGAGGATGCGCAGCAGGGTCATCTGCTGGCGGTGGCCGTTGCGGCGACGATAGTTGTGCCGGCGGCGCTTCTTGAACACGATCACCTTCTCGGACTTCGCCTGCGCGATGATCTCGGCCGAAACGGTCACGGACTTGGCATCCGCAAGCACGCCTTCGTTCCCCGCGAGGAGGACGTCGGTCAGCGTGATCGTTTCACCGGCTTCACCCGCCAGCTTCTCGACCGCGATCTTGTCTCCGGCGGCAACCCGATACTGCTTGCCGCCCGTGCGCACGATTGCGAACATGGTCTCTGCTATCCGTTTCAAGTGTCTGGCCGCCCTATGAGCCCGCGAATCGGGCACCATCAAACGGCATGGCCGAATCTCCGCAAAGGATGCGGAGGCCCGGAAAGAGTGGCGCGGTTAATCGAATGGGCGCCCCATGTCAACGCCGCCGGGCGGTGAAATGACGCCTGCCGCCGCTTCCCCGGTCCGGCAAAAGCTTCTATGGCCCGGGCATGGCATCCCTGTCCATCCGCATCGGCGCGTCGCTGGCAGTTCTGCTCGCACTTTCGGCCTGCAACGCGAACCGCTCGCGCTTTCCCTCGCTGGCGATTCGCCCGGCGGAGCGTGCCTATGGCACCCGCCAGCAGGCCGCGCCGACGCCGGCACCGAGCGCAGCGGCAACTGCCGATCTTCCGACCCGCGTGGCTACCCTGCGCGAACAGGCGGCCAAGTCGCATGCCCGGTTCACCGCGCAACAGGCCTCCGCGACAGCCTTGATCACCGCCGCAAAGGGTTCCGCGCCCGGTACCGATGCCTGGAGCCGCGCCGCCATCGCACTGGCCGGGCTCACCTCCGCGCGCGGCGAAGGCATGATAGCGCTCTCCGATCTTGACCGGCTGCTGATCGCCGCAACCGAGACCGCCGCGACCGGACCGGACAATGACCTCAAGGTCGTTGCTCCGGCGCACCGCGATGTCGCCGCGCTGCTGGGCGAAGAGGACCAGACGATCGCCGCGCTGAGAGACAAGCTGGGCAGCTAGAGCACTTTCCGACCAATCTGGCTCACCGGGATTGCTCTTGGAAGCTTCTCGGCAAGGAACGCCGAGCAGCGCGGGCTGGTAGCCCGTGCAAACGGCGCGACGATGTCCGAGGGGCTTCCAAGAGCAACCCCGAGGGGCGGGCCGATTTTGGCCCATCGCAGCGTTGTTCGTCGGTCACTATATGCCAGCATAGCTCCCTCCTCGCGCCTCGCGCTGGGCCAAAATCGGCTCCGTCACGGTGAGCAAGATTGGTCGGAAAGTGCTCTAGGCACCTACCAGCGCGCTAGGTCGCGGTGGTCGTCGGGCCGGGGCTCGATCCAGCGCCAGCCGGCGGCGGTTTTCTCGCGCTTCCAGAACCAGCTCTGGCTTTTCAGGTGGTCCATCGCGAAGTCCGCCGCGGCGAAGGCATCGCGGCGGTGGCGCGCGGCGGCAGCGACAAGGACAATGGGGTCGCCGGGATGCATCACGCCGTAGCGGTGGATGATCAGCAGGCCATCGAGCGCCCAGCGGGCGCGGGTCGCGGCGGCGAGCGCTTCCATGCCGGGCAGCGTCATCGCGGCGTAGTGCTTGAGTTCCAGCGCCTCGACCGCATGGGGCCCGGGTTCGGCGCGCACTTGGCCGAGGAAGCTGACAATGCCGCCCGCCGCAGGATGCGCGGCGGTGAAGGCGGCCATTTCCTCCGGCGGTGAGAAGCCCTCACCCAAAAGGCGCACGTCGGCCATATCAGCCGCCACTGACGGGCGGGAGGAAGGCGAGCTCGTCCCCTTCCGCCAGCACGACCGCATCGCTATCGCCCAGCAATGCGCCGTTGAGCGCCATGCGCACGCGCTCGCCGAGGAGTTCGACGGCCAGTGCCGGATCGAGCGTGGTTAGCACTTGCTCCAGCGGTCCGGGCGTCACCGCAAGTTCGCCTGTGCCGACGATGTCTTCCAGCCGGCCGAGGAACACCAGTTTGGCCGGCATGCTCAGCCGCCCGTCATCGACATGTGGCGCGCGAGCGCGGGGGCGGCGCCGGGCTTGTCAATCACGAAGGCGTGGCGTTCGGGCTTCTCGCCCATCGCGCGGGCGAAGGCATCGGCCATGGCCGCTTCGGGATTTTCGGACCGCAGCGCGGCGCGCAGATCGACCTTGCCCTCGCCGCCGAGGCACATGAAGAGCTGGCCGGTGGCAGTGACGCGCACGCGGTTGCAGCCCTCGCAGAAATTGCCGGTGAGCGGTGTGATGAAGCCGAGGCGCCCGCCCGTCTCGGCAATATCGACATAGCGCGCGGGGCCGCCGGTGCGCGCTTCGCTGGCGGTCAGCGTCCAGCGCGCCTCGAGATCGCGGCGGACCGCATCGAGCGGGAGGTAGTGATCGAAGCGGTCGCCCTCGACTTCGCCGAGCGGCATGACCTCGATCAGCGTGACCGAATGGCCCTCGCCGTGCGCCCAGGCGATCAGGTCGGGCAGCTCATGCTCGTTGATGCCCTTGAGCGCCACCGCGTTGAGCTTGATCCGGATGCCCGCCGCCTTGGCCGCGGCGATGCCTTCGAGCACCTGCGGCAGGCTGTCGCGCCGGGTCAGCTCGGCAAACTTGGCCCGGTCCATCGTATCGAGCGAGACGTTGATGCGCTTGACGCCCGCCGCCGCGAGATCGTCGGCAAATTCAGCAAGGCGCGTGCCGTTGGTCGTCAACGTCAGTTCGTCGAGGCTGCCGTCATCGATCTTGCGGCCCAATGCGCGGACGAGCTGCATCATGTCGCGGCGCACCAGGGGCTCGCCCCCCGTCAGCCGGATCTTGCGCACGCCGCGCGCAATGAAGGCAAGCGCGACTTCGTGGAGTTCTTCCAGCGTGAGCACTTCGGCGCGCGGCAGGAAGGTCATGCGCTCGGGCATGCAATAGGCGCAGCGCAGATCGCAGCGGTCGGTCAGCGAGAGCCGCAGATAGGTGATGCGGCGCGCGAAGCGATCAATCAGGGGCGACGGCGTGCAACTCATGCCTCAAGGTATACGAAGTCTCGCGCGAAAGATTCAAGGTGCGCGCCACCATCAACAAAAATAGTCTGGCCCGTTACGGTGCGGGCCTGTGCCAGAAACACCACGGCATCGGCAATGTCACCGGGGCTGGCCAGTCGCTCCAGCGGCATCAACGCGGTGAGGCGGAGCCACTGCTCTTCGGTGTAGTCCGGCGTCGGCAGGGTGAGCCCCGGCGCGACGGCGTTGACCCGCATGCGTGGTGCAAGGCTGCGCGCGAGGGTGCGCACGGCGGCATGGAGCGCCTGCTTGGAGAGCGTGTAGCTCAGCTGATCCGGCACCGGATTGATCACGCGCTGGTCGAGGATGTGGACGACCGCAGCGTCGTCGCCGGCGATTTCGGCGAGCGCGCGGGTGAGGAGCACCGGCGCGGTCAGGTTCACTGCAAGGTGTTCGTCGAGCATTGCAGCCGTCACGGTCCCGGCGGAATCCTCGCGGAACAGGGCTGCGCAGTTTACCAGCAGTGTCGGCGCGCGCCCGGCCAGCGCCTTCGCCTCGCCCGGCAGTCGGCTAGCCGCCTCGGCGTCTGAAAGATCCGCCGCCAGAGGGAAAACCGCAGCGCCGAGAGCCGTCAATTCGGCAGTGAAGGCTGCATCGTGCGTTGCGAAGCTATGCGCATGGAGCGCGAGATCATAGCCCGCATGGGCCAGCGCGCTTGCGATGGCTGCGCCGATCCGCCGCCAGCCGCCGGTGACAAGGGCAAGCGGGCGTGCCGCAGTTTCCGTCATCAATCGCGCCGGTGCCGGGTAAGCGTCATGCCGATTTCCTCACCCCGCTCGCTGATCGCCAGCTTGACGATCTTCACCGTGACGCGCTGCACGCGCTTGTCCTGCAGGAAGAGCGTTTCGCAAATGTGGTCTGCCACCGATTCGATCAGCTGGAAATGGACACCCTTGGGCAGGCCTTCGGTCGCCGCGTGCTTGAGGTCCATATAGTTCTTGCTCGCGGTGAGCGGGCAATCGGGGGTGTAGCGGTCCTGCGGGGCAAGCGCCGCCGAGATCGAGATGCGCAGCGGCTGCGGACGCCCGGTCTCCTCCGAATAGATCCCGGTGAGGACATCGGTTTCGATATTGGCGACTTCGAGGATGAGGCTGTCGTTCACGGGCCGCGCCTCTGGCACCCCGCAGCGCCCGTGTCCAGTGTGGGGGCGCCCCAGATTTGCTTATGTTTCACGGCTGGACCACCGCGCGAAAATGGCGGTGGGCAGGATGCGGCCGTTCTCGCCATCTTCCTTGATGGCAAGATCGCCATGCTCGACCGTCCCCGGAAGGCCCGCGAGCGCCTCGGCCAGCAGCCCGCCGATGGCGAGCGAGGACATGCGCACAGCGTAGACCGTCAGGAACAGGAAGCGGCTATCGCTATCCAGTAGCCGCGCGCAATCGGCGATGAGGGCGGGGAGGTTTTCCTCCAGCCGCCAGACTTCACCTTCCGGCCCGCGCCCGAATTTGGGCGGATCGAGGATGATCCCGTCATAGCGCCGCCCGCGCCGCACTTCGCGCGCGGCAAACTTGGCGGCATCGTCGACGATCCAGCGCACGGGGCGGTCTTCGAGGTTTGCCACCGCTGCATTGGCGCGCGCCTGCGCTACCGCCTTCTTCGAGGCGTCCACATGCGTCACCGGGCCGAAGCGCGAAAGCGCCATCGTGCCGACGCCGGTATAGCCGAACATGTTGAGGGTGCTCGCGTCCGCCTTTCCTTCCAGCCGCTCGCCCATCCAGTCCCATACCGGGGCCATATCGGGGAAGAAGCCGAGGTGGCGGAAGGGCGTGCACTGCGCGGTAAAGCCGATCCCGCGCCACGACAGCGGCCAGCCTTCGCGCGGGACGGGTTTGGCATAGGTCCAGCGCCCGCCGCCGTCCTCGTCGGAGCCGGGGACGAATTCGCCGTGCGCGTCCCAAACGGCCTGCCGGGGCGCCCACATTGCCTGTGGCTCGGGGCGGATGAAGCGGTAGGGGCCGTAGCGCTCGAGCTTGCGCCCGTCGCCGCTGTCGATGAGGCCGAACTGGTCCCAGCCCGGCCCGACCATCAGCTTTGCCTGAAGATCGAGCGCGGCCACTTATCCCGCCCGGGGTGTCGCGCGCTCGGCGATCCACGCTGCGACGGTGTCGTAGTCGCCGGGCAGGCGCGTATAGGCTTCCTCGCGCACGAAGAGATCGCCGACGCGTGCGGGCAGGCCGGGGCGCACGCCGGTCGCGCGTTCGACTGCATCACTGAACTTGGCAGGGTGCGCCGTGGCGAGCGTCACCACCGGCACATCGGGGCCCAGCCCCTCGGCCACGCGCGCCGCATGGAGGCCGATCGCGGTATGCGGATCGAGCACTTCGCCGCAGGCCTCGTAGGCCCAACGCATGGCCTGCGCCATTTGTGCGGCATCAGCGCGGGTGCTGGTGAACAGCTTCGCCGTATTCTCACGCTGCGCATTGGTGAGCTGCATCGCCCGGGTCGCTTCGAACTCGCGCATTTGCGCTGCCATCGCTGCGCCATCGCGCCCGCCTGCATCGTAGAGCAGCCGCTCGAAGTTGGAGGAGACCTGGATGTCCATCGAAGGCGCGGCAGTCGGCGTCACCGTGCCCGCCGAATAGTCGCCGGTGGAGAGCGCGCGGTGGAGGATGTCGTTGATGTTCGTCGCAACGATCAGGCGCTCGATGGGAAGGCCCATCTGCGCGGCGACGTAGCCCGCGAAGACATCGCCGAAGTTGCCGGTCGGCACGCTGAAGGCCACGCGGCGCTGGGGCGCGCCGAGCTGCAGCGCGGCGGCGAAGTAGTAGACCACCTGCGCCATGAGCCGTGCCCAGTTGATCGAATTGACCGCAGCGATGCCGAAGCGGCTGGTCATCGCATGGTCGTTGAACATGCGCTTCACCATCGCCTGCGCATCGTCGAAGCTGCCGTCGATGGCGATGTTGTGGACGTTGGGCGCGAGCACCGTGGTCATCTGGCGGCGCTGCACATCGGACACGCGGCCATGCGGGTGGAGCATGAAGATATCGACCTTGGCGCGGCCCGCCACGGCATCGATCGCCGCGGAGCCAGTATCGCCGGAGGTTGCGCCGAAGATCGTCAGGTGATCGTCGCGGCGGCCGAGGAATTCCTCGAACAGCAGGCCGAGCAGCTGGAGCGCCACGTCCTTGAACGCCAGCGTGGGGCCGTGGAACAGCTCGAGCAGCCACTGCCGCTCGTCGAGCTGCACCAGCGGCGTGACAGCGGCGTGGGAGAACCGCCCATAGGCCTCGCGGGTCAGCTCCAGAAGGCGCTCGGGCGTAATGCAGTCGCCCACGAAGGGCTGCATGACCTTCGCCGCAAGCTCGGCGTAGGGCAGACCCGCCATCGCGGCGATTTCGGCTTTGGTGAAGGTCGGCCAATACTCGGGCACATAGAGCCCGCCGTCCGAGGCGAGGCCGGCGAGGGTCACGCCCTCGAAATCGAGCGAGGGCGCCTGGCCCCGGGTGCTGACGTACTTCATGGCGCTGCCGGTTAGCCGCAGGGGGGCCGGGGCGCAAGGATTTGGGGGATGTGGGGGAGGCGGATGCGGATTTGGCATCGCGCAGAGGTCCGCATTCAAACCCCGATGCGCCCCTCGCCCAACGATCGTCGCCCCGTGCTTGACATGGGGCTGGGCTGTTCTTCCGGCGCGGCGCTCAACGGAAGAAAGCCAAGGCCCGGATCAAGTCCGGGCCGACGACAGTTTCATTGAAGACCATCCTGCCGAGGTGCCCGCTCGTGCAGCCGCTTCCGCAGCGCCAGCACATAGATCACCAGCGCCACCCCGGCGAACAGGAACCACTGCACTGCATAGGCGAGGTGGTTGTTGGGAATGTCCTTGGGGTCGGGCTTGGCATTCGCCTCCAGACCGGCCTGCGGCGGATCGGCAACAAGGCGCGGCCCCGGCGCGATCCAGCCGGTGACCACGCCGCCGGTCCAGACGGGCGCCGCAGGATCGGTCGACCAGCCGAGCACCAGCTGTCGCTTGGCGCCCTCGGCATCTATGCAGGTCACGACATGGGCAAGGCCCGCCTGGCCCTTCGCATTGCGGCCCGATAGCGTCGTGGACGCAAGAGCGCTGCGGCAGTCGAGCTGGCTGCGATGATAGAGCGCCCGCTGCATGGCAGAGGGCTCCTCCGGCCAGCGCACCTCGTCACCCGAAGCCTGTGCCGCTTCGTAGCGCGCGAGCATGGCTTCCTTCTCGCCCAGCCGCTCCAGTTGCCAGAAGCCGAGGTGGATCATGTAGGCCACTGCCACGAGCACGATCAGCGTCGGCACCATCGGAACACGCTTCATGCCAGAACTCCCGCCGCGCGCAGCCGCGCTATCAGCAAGGCCGCTTTCATCAGCCGCATCCCGCCGATGATCACGCCGGGGACCACCACCACGATGACCGCCAACATCAGCCACAAGGGCGGCCGCAGCAGATCATCGAACTTCAGGGCACCTGCGATCAGCAGGAAGGTCAGCGGCAGCAGTACGAAATAGAGACCCCGCCCGCGCGGTTCATAGTCGGCAAACACCAGCGCGCAGCCTCGGCAGGCTGGCGCGAAGCCCGCGGGCGCGTCCCACAAGCTTCGCGCGCCGCAGCGAGGGCACAAACCGAAAAGGGCAGCGCGGGTAAGCCCGCCCTGCCCTTTCGTGTTCTGGTCGGTGCTGTCTGTCACCGGAGACCGATCACTCGATCGGCGCGCCCCAGCCGCCCCACACGTAGATGGCGACGAAGAGGAACAGCCACACCACGTCGACGAAGTGCCAGTACCACGCGGCCGCTTCGAAACCGAAGTGCTGGCGCGGGGTGAAGTGGCCGGCATAGGCGCGCCACTGGCAGACGGCGAGGAAGATGGTGCCGACGATGACGTGGAAGCCGTGGAAGCCGGTCGCCATGTAGAACGCCGACCCGTAGGTGTTCTCACCGAAGCCGAACGGCGCGTGCATGTACTCGTAAGCCTGGATCGAGCTGAACAGCAGGCCAAGCGCAATGGTTGCCCAGAGGCCCTGCTTGAGGCCTTCGCGGTTGCCGTGGATCAGTTCGTGGTGCGCCCAGGTCAGCGTGGTGCCCGAGCAGAGCAGGATCAGCGTATTGAGCAGCGGCAGGTCGAACGGGTTCATCACCGCTTCGATGCCCTTGGGCGGCCACTTGCCGCCGACCACTTCAGCCAGCTCGTTCGGGAACAGCGAGAAATCGAAGAAGGCCCAGAACCAGCCGACGAAGAACATCACTTCCGAAGCGATGAACAGGATCATGCCATAGCGCTGGTGCAGCTGCACGACCGGCGTGTGATCGCCCGCATGCGCTTCCTTGATCACGTTGCCCCACCAGGAGAACATGGTGAGCGCCACGCCGAACACGCCGAGCCACAGCGCAATCTTGCCCCCGGCCATGCCGTGCATCGCGAAGACGCCACCGCTCGTCATCGTGAGCGCGGAAAACGCGCCGACGATCGGCCAGATATCAGGCGGCAGGATGTGGTAATCGTGGTTCTTGGTGCCGGCCATGTTCGTCTTCTAACCCCCGTCAGCTTGGGACCTGGCGAAACGCACCCTGCGGGCACGATTCAGCTTGTTTGCAAACGCCTTTATCGAGGCCGCACGACGCGGTCCAGAGGCTTTCCTACTTGTTTTTAGGAGGCACGGCAGCGGTGCTGTCGGCGGCTTCCGTGAAGGTGTAGGACAACGTGATCTCGCCCACGTCTTTCGCGTTGGGATCATTCAGCATATCGGGATCGACGTAGTAGATCACCGGCATGCGCACCTGCTCGCCCGGTTCGAGCCGCTGCTCGTTGAAGCAGAAGCACTGGATCTTGTGGAAGTAGGCGCCGGTCTGCTCGGGCGTCACGTTGTAGATCGCGCGGCCGACGATGGGGCGATCGGAGGTGTTCTTCGCGATGAAGAACGCCATCTTGCGCTCGCCGATATGCCCGTCCTGCGTCACCTGCTCCGGGCGGAACTCCCACGGCATGCCCTTGGTGACGTTGCCGTCGAAGCGGATCGTGATCGGGCGCGCGGTGGCCTTCACGCCGGCGGCCTGCGCCGCCGTCGCGCGCTGGGTCGTGCCGTTGAAGCCGGTGGCCTGGCAGAACATGCGGTAGAGCGGCACCGAGGCGTAGCCGAGGCCGAGCATCGACAAGGCCCCGATCGCGGCAATCGCGGCGACCTTGCGGTTGCGCCGGCTTGCGGCGTCCAGCGCCATGGCCATCAGGAGTGCTCCACCTGCCCGGCGCCTTCAGCCGGAGCGTGTTCGGGCTTGGCGGTGATCTTCACGATCGAGATCGCGAAGAACAGGATCACGAGGAAGCCGAGGATCAGTCCCATCACCTTGTTGCGCTCACGCTGGCGGGCGCGCAGTGCGTCCGTCTCGGCGGCGGTGAGCGGGCGGTTGTCGAAGGGCTGGGTCATGCTTGCAGGCCATAGATGGTCGCGAAGCGGTCGGCGACCAGCATCGCGAACAGGATGAACAGATAGAAGATCGAATAGGCGAACAGGCGCTTCTCCGGTTTCATGCCGTCGCCGGGTTCGGCCGTCCGCAGGCCCACTTTGATCGACAGCCACAGGAACATCCCGCTGAGCAGGAACGCGGAAGCGCCGTACACCAGACCGGTTCCGCCGATGAACCAGGGCGTCATCGAGAGCGGCAGAAGCACGAGCGCGTAAGCCAGAATTTGCCGCCGGGTCGAGCGTTCGCCCGCCACGACCGGCATCATCGGAATGCCCGCCTTGGAGTAGTCGATCTGCACGAACAGGGCGAGTGCCCAGAAGTGCGGCGGGGTCCACATGAAGATGATGAGGAAGAGGAGGACCGGCATCAGGGTGATGTGGCCGGTCACCGCGATCCACCCGATCAGCGGCGGAAAGGCCCCCGCCCCGCCGCCGATCACGATGTTCTGCGGCGTGCGCGGCTTGAGCCACACGGTGTAGAGATAGGCGTAGTAGAAGATCGAGAAGGCGAGGATGCCCGCCGCCAGCCAGCTGATCGCGAGGCCCATCGTCATCACCGAAATGCCCGACAGCGCGAACCCGAAGTCGCGCGCCGAGGTGCGGTCCATCCGGCCGCCGGGGATCGGCCGCTGCGCGGTGCGCTTCATCACCGCGTCGATATCGGCTTCCCACCACTGGTTGAGCGCCGCCGCGCCGCCCGCGCCGACCGCGATGCACAGGATCGCGGTGAACGCGAGCACGGGATGGATGGAGCCGGGCGCTGCAAGCATGCCGCAGACAGCGGTGAAGATGACGAGCCGCATGACGCCCGGCTTGGTCAGCGCGAAGAAATCGCGCCAGTCGGCGGGCATGATCAGGGCCGTGGGGTTCGCGGTGGACATGATGGGCGGCCTATAGGCGCGCTTGACGCGAAGGGAAAGCGAAAGGGTACCGGGCTTTGGGGCTATGCGGTGGGGCGTTGCGCTTTGGGCTGCCCAAACAAAAGGGCCCCGGATCGCTCCGGAGCCCCTCTGCTTGGTTGCACGGCAGTTCGATCAGTGCGCGTGCGCTTCCTCGATCACGGGGAGCGTCTCGAACTGGTGGAACGGCGGCGGGCTCGACAGCGTCCACTCGAGCGTGGTGGCGCCTTCGCCCCAGTAGTTGCCTTCCGCCTTCTTGCCGGCAGCCAGCGAGTAGATGATGTTCACGAAGAAGATCACCATCGAGGCGGCCATCACGGTGTAGCCGTAGCTGGCGATCGTGTTCCAGTACTCGAACGCCGGGGCGTAGTCCGGGTAGCGGCGCGGCATGCCCTGGACCCCGAGGAAATGCATCGGGAAGAAGATCAGGTTCACGCCGACGAAGAAGACCCAGAAATGCAGGTGGCTGAGAAACTCGCTGTGCATGCGGCCGCTCATCTTCGGGAACCAGTAGTAGAACCCGGCGAAGAGCGAGGTGACCGCGCCCAGCGACAGCACGTAGTGGAAGTGCGCCACGACGTAGTAGGTGTCCTGGAGGTTGTCGTCGATGCCGCCGTTGGCAAGCACGACGCCGGTCACGCCGCCGACAGTGAAGAGGAAGATGAACCCGATCGCCCAGACGAGCGGCGACTTGAACTCGAGGCTGCCGCCCCACATCGTCGCGATCCACGAGAAGATCTTGATGCCGGTGGGCACCGCGATAACCATCGTGGCGGCGGTGAAGTACATCTTCGTGTTCACGTCGAGACCGGTGGTGTACATGTGGTGCGCCCACACGATGAAGCCGACCGCGCCGATCGCGACCATCGCGTAGGCCATGCCGAGGTAGCCGAACACCGGCTTCTTCGAGAAGGTCGAGATGATCTGGCTGATGATGCCGAAGCCCGGCAGGATCATGATGTACACTTCGGGGTGGCCGAAGAACCAGAACAGGTGCTGGTAGAGGACGGGGTCACCGCCGCCGGCCGGGTTGAAGAACGTCGTGCCGAAGTTGCGGTCGGTCAGCAGCATGGTGATCGCCGCGGCGAGAACCGGCAGCGAGAGCAGCAGCAGGAACGCGGTGACGAGCATCGACCACACGAACAGGGGCATCTTGTGCAGGGTCATGCCCGGCGCGCGCATGTTGAAGATGGTGGTGATGAAGTTGATCGCACCGAGGATCGAACCCGCGCCCGCAAGGTGCAGCGAGAAGATCGCGAAGTCGACCGCGGGGCCGACCGATCCGGAGGTCGAGAGCGGCGCGTAGACCGTCCAGCCGGTGCCTGCGCCCATGCCGGTACCACCGGGCATGAAGGCCGAGATCATCAGCGAGCAGAAGCCCGAGACGGTCAGCCAGAACGAGATGTTGTTCATGCGCGGGAAGGCCATGTCCGGCGCGCCGATCATCAGCGGCACGAACCAGTTGCCGAAGCCGCCGATCAGCGCGGGCATGACCATGAAGAACACCATGATCAGGCCGTGGGCCGTGATCAGCACGTTCCACATGTGGAGCGTGGCGTTGAAGTCCTGATCATTCCCGCCAAGGAAATGCGTCCACCAGCCGAGGTACTGGATGCCCGGATGCGCGAGTTCGGCGCGCATGATGCCCGAGACGCCGCCACCGATGATGCCCGCGATGATCGCGAAGATCAGGTAGAGGGTGCCGATGTCCTTGTGGTTGGTCGACATGAACCAGCGCTGGAAAAACGCAGGCTTGTGGTCGTGATCGTGCGCATCGTGGTGATGGGCGTCGAAGCCTTCATGGGCTGGAATGCTGGCCATGGTTCTAACCTTGTCCTTCGAAATCTTTTACGCCGCGGGCGTCGGCTTGGCGGGAGCGGCCGCGGCAGTCGCAGCAGCCGGGGCACCGACGGTACCGCCCTGCGTCTTCACCCACTCTTCGAACTTGGCGCGGGGCAGAGCCTCGACCACGATCGGCATGTAGCCGTGGCGGGCGCCGCACAGCTCGGAGCACTGGCCGTAGTAAACGCCCGGCTCCTTGATGAAGAGCACCTTCTCGTTGATCTTGCCGGGGACGGCATCGAGCTTGAACCACAGCGAGGGGACGGCAAAGGCGTGGATCACGTCCGAACCGGTGGTCTGCAGGCGGATCGGCTCACCGGCGGGGACGACCATGCGGTTGTCAGCAGCCAGCTGCGGCTGCTCGCCGCGCTTGATGGCTTCGGCGTCCGGCAGGATGTTCGAAATCACTTCGAAGCCGCCGTTGTCCGGATAGGTATAGCCCCAGTACCACTGGTAGCCGGTCGCCTTGACCGTCAGCGCACCCTTCGGCGCCGGGGCATACTGGTGCGCTAGGAGGCGGATCGAGGGGACCGCGACCACAACGAGGATGAGCACAGGGACAACCGTCCAGATGATCTCGATCGTGGTGTTGTGGCTGGTCTTGGAAGCGACCGGGTTGGCGCGGCGGTTGAAGCGCACCATCACGAGCAGAAGCAGCAGAAGCACGAACAGCGTGATCACGGTGATCACTGGCATCAGCAGGTAATCGTGCATGCGCAGGGCTTCATCACCGATCGGCGAATACTGATCCTGGAAGGTCCAGCCCTTGGCGACCGGCTGGCCCTTGCCTTCGGTCGGCTTCATCGGGGTGTAGGAACCCTTGTCGACCGGGGCGGCGGCGGCAGGAGCAGCCGCGTCCGCAGCAGCGGCGCTGGCGGCCGGAGCCGGCGCAGCAGCCACCGGTGCTTCAGGTGCCGGCGCGGCTGCAGCAGGTGCCGGAGCGGCAGCCGCCGCCATGGCCTGAGGCGCAAATGCAAGCGCGGCCGCAAGGCTCAGTGTCCGAAACGCGCCCGTCACGGCGCGGGCAACATGGGTAAGACTCATGATCAACCGCTCTCGATTTTTTGCTTCTGTGCCGGGCATTTGCCACGACACTCCACACCCCAATTCCCTAAATTCAAGGGGGCCTATACGCGCGCTCGCCGCAAGCCTCAAGCGCCCAGGCGTATATTTTTGGGGCAATAGCGCTTGCCCTAAAGCTCTAAGGCGCAATGCGAATAAGGGGAATCAGGCGAGTCTGCCTGCAGTCCGACATAGCGCGGCGCTCCCGGCTTCGCTATGGACCCTGCCCTGATACACCGGCTGCGGGACATCGCGACCCGCCCATCATGGAACAAACATGCTCGAAGACGAGATCCTTTCCGAATTCCGCGCCAGCGAAGCCTTGCTCGAAGGCCATTTTCTGCTCTCCTCCGGCCGCCACAGCGCGCATTACCTGCAGTGCGCGCGCGTACTGATGGATCCGATGCGCGCCTCGCGGCTGGCTTCGGCCCTTGCCGCGACTCTGCCGCGCGATCTTCGCCAGCAGATCGGCAAGGTGATCTCCCCTGCAATGGGCGGGGTGATCATCGGGCACGAAATGGGCCGCGCGCTGGGTGTGGAGGCGATGTTCGTCGAGCGCCCGACCGGGACGTTCGAGCTGCGCCGGGGCTTTTCGCTCAAGGCGGGCGAAAAGGTGCTGATGGTCGAGGACGTCGTGACCACCGGCCTGTCCAGCCGCGAGGCCATTGCCGCGATCGAAGCGGCGGGCGGAGTGGTGGTGGCCGGCGCCGCGCTGGTCGACCGCTCGGCCGGCACGGTGGACCTCGGCGTGCCGTTCTACCCGCTGGTCAGCCTCAACTTCCCGACCTACGCGCCAGACGAGCTGCCGCCCGAACTCGCCGCGACTCCGGCGATCAAGCCCGGGAGCCGCGCGGCCTGATGAGTCTTCACTCGGTCCAGCGCCTGCGTCTCGGCGTCAACATCGACCACGTCGCAACGATCCGCAACGCGCGCGGCGGGGATCATCCCGATCCTGTGCGGGCGGCTCAGATCGTGGCTGAAGTCGGCGGCGACGGCATCACCGCGCACCTGCGCGAAGATCGCCGCCACATCCGCGACGAAGATCTGGCGCGCATCCAGGCCGCGACAAACCTGCCGCTCAATCTCGAGATGGCGGCGACCGAGGAAATGCTGGCGATCGCGCTGCGCCATAAGCCGCATGCCGCCTGCATCGTGCCCGAACGGCGCGAGGAGCGCACGACCGAGGGCGGGCTCGACGCCGCGGGCCAGCACAACCGCCTCGCCCCCATCGTCGCGCGGCTTTCTGATGCAGGCATCCGCGTCAGCCTGTTCATCGCGCCGGAACCGCGCCAGATCGAAGCCGCAATGAAGCTCGGCGCGCCCGTCGTCGAACTGCACACCGGCGAGTATGCCCATGCGGAAGGCGAAGCCCGCGCGGTGGAACTGAAGCGAATCGCCGACATGGCCGCGCTCGCCGCGAAAAACGGGATCGAGCCGCATGCAGGGCACGGACTGACCTATGAGAACGTGACCGCCATTGCCGCGATCCCGCAGCTGGCCGAGCTCAATATCGGGCACTACCTGATCGGCGAGGCGATCTTTACCGGGCTGGCGCCTGCGGTCCTCAAGATGCGCGAACTGATGGATGCAGCGCGGTGAACGTGAACCAGACTCGCGGAACACCAGGTGAGAGGCTGGGCTTTCTCGCCTTCGCGCTTAAGCTCATGCTGCTCGGGCTGGTGGTGGTTGCCCTGGCAATGCTGGGCCTCGATCTCGCCGCAGGCCGGAAGGCAGGCATCCCGGCTGCTTTACTCATAGCTATTTGTAGCACAGCATTTGCCCAGATCGGCTGCTGGATCGGCTACCGCGTGCTCACACCACGCAAGCCCCACAAGGACAGACCATGATCATCGGCATGGGCTCCGATCTCTGCAATATCGAGCGCATCCAGGCCTCGCTCGACCGCTTTGGCGAGCGCTTTGTGCAGCGGGTTTTCACGCCCATCGAACAGGCCAAAGCCGCGCGGCGGCCCTATACCAAGGCCGGCACACTGGCGAAGCGCTTTGCTGCCAAGGAAGCCTTCTCAAAGGCCGTAGGCACCGGCTTCAAGGCGGGCGTATTCATGAAGGACATCGGCGTGGTCAACGCGCCGTCCGGTGCGCCGACGCTTGCACTGACCGGCGGCGCTGCTGCGCGTCTGGCCGCAATCACCCCGGCGGGGCACGAGGCCGTGGTTCACCTGACGCTCACCGACGACCACCCATGGGCGCAGGCCTTCGTCGTGATCGAGGCGCGCCCCCTATCTGCAGGTGCTGCTTGACCGACGTTCCCGAGACCGCATCCGCACCGGATATCCCGACGGCCGAACCCCAGACTCCCGAAAGCGAAGCCAGCGAACGCGAAGGCACCAACTGGCTCGCCGAACTGCGCGGGCTGCTCTTGATGCTGCTCGCGGTGATCGGCTTTCACAGCTTCGTGGCCAAGCCCTTCTACATCCCGTCGATCTCGATGATGCCCAACCTGCTGGTGGGCGATCAGCTGGTCGTCACGAAGTATCCCTACGGCTGGTCGTGGGTCTCGGCCTCGATGCATTTCCTGCCGCGTTCGAAGACGCGCATCCTGCCCGCGACTCCGGCCTATGGCGATATCGTCATCGTCGTCCCCCCGGACCGCGACGAGGACTATATCAAGCGCGTCGTCGCCCTGCCGGGTGACCGCATCGCGGTGGTCAACGGCCAGATCATCCTCAATGGCAAGCCCGTGCCGCAAGTCGCCGAAGCGCCGCTTGAACTGCCGGTCGATCCGAACCAGCCCTGCGATCCCGATGACTTTCCGGGCCTCCGATATCGCGCGGCAGACGGCAAGCAGGTCTGCGAGCTGCCGATCTTCCGCGAGACGCTGCCGAACGGCGCGACTTACCGGATCATCGACCACAAGCAGCAACTGCTCGACAACTATCCCGAGACGAAAGTGCCGCAGGGCTACGCGTTCCTGATGGGCGACAACCGCGACCACTCTGCCGACAGCCGCGCGCCGATCATCGAAAAGGGCCTTGGCGGGCCGGTGCCGCTCGCCGATATCGGCGGGCGTGCGGAGTTCATCACCTACTCGCTCAACGGCACCGAAACGTGGAACCCGCTGACGTGGTATGGCGCCTTGCGAGGAAACCGCGCTTCGCTCAGACTGCGGCCTATGATCCTGAAGGGAACCGCCGCAAGACCATGAGCGACGAGCCGAATTCCGCCCCGAAGCACAGCGCCGGTCCCACCGATATCCGCGACGATCTCGTCCGGCAGGAAATCAAGCGCGCCGCCGTGTGGATCGGCATGGCCGGCCTTGCCGCGCTGGCCGTCTATCTCGCGCATCCGCTGCTGGTGATTTTCGGCGGCTTCGTGTTCGCCATGCTGATCGACGGCGGCCAACGCCTGCTCGGCCGTGTGCTGCCCATCCGGCGGACGTGGCGGATCGCGGTCGTCCTGCTCGCCACCGTGGCATTTCTTGTCTGGGTGGTGGAATTCGCCGGCAGCCAGATCATGACGCAGGCCGCAGAAATGCCGCCGCTGGTGACGGCACAGGCTCAGCGCGGGCTCGATTGGGCGAGCGCGCACGGCCTCACCATGGGCCGCGCCGACGTCAGCGGACTCGTGAAGGAGCTGCTCGGCAGCGTCAGCCAGGTCACGCAAGCGCTCGGCGGGCTGTTCGGGGGCGTCACCACGCTGCTGATCATCGTGATCCTCGGCATCTACTTCGTGCTCGAGCCCGACATGTACCAGCGCGGCCTTGCGTGGATGCTCCCGGCGGAGAGCCGCGAGTATTTCCACGGCACCACCCACCGCATGGGCCGCACTTTGCGCATGTTGCTGGCGGGGCGCATGCTCGGCATGGTGATCGAAGGCGTGTGCACGTGGATCGCGCTCGCGGTCTACGGGGTGCCGATGGCGGCGCTGCTCGGCCTGCTCACCGGGCTCCTCGTGTTCCTGCCCAATATCGGCGCGCCGATTTCGGGCATCCTGATGATCCTTGTCGGCTTTTCGGGCGGGACCGCGATGGGGATCTACTGCATCATCGTCTATGTCGTGGTGCAGACGGTGGACGGCAACGTCATCGTGCCCATGGTAGCCAAGCGCACGGCAGACCTTGCCCCCGCGCTCGTGCTCGGCGCGCAGCTGATCTTCGGTGTGCTGTTCGGCATCCTCGGCCTAGCGCTCGCCGATCCGCTGGTGGTCATGCTCAAGATCGCGCTCGAGCGGCAGGCTGAACACAACACCCGCCGCGACGAAGCCACAGGATAACCATGGCTCGGAAGTTTCTCTATTTCGTCGCGCTGCTGATTGTGATGGCCATCGCCGCGCTCTTCGCGCTGCGTATCTGGTCGGCAGAGCTGACCCGCTTTGCCTTCGTGCCGCGCGGCGCGTTCGAGACGCAACCGGCTTTGCGCGCGGGCACATACGACGATCCGGCCATGTGGGTCTCGCGCCCCGGCACGGTCGATGACCCCGCCCAGTACCGTCCCGAGGGCACCCCGGCCGCGCCGCAGGGTAAGGCCTGGGTCTTCTTCGTCCACCCGACCAGCTATCTCGCGCGCGAGCACTGGAACGGACCGATCGAGGACAAGGACACGCGCAACCGCACCGCTCTGTTCGTGCGCGGCATGGCGAGCGCCTTCAACGGCGAGGCGGCGGTTTTCGTGCCCTATTACCGGCAGGCCGCGTTCGGCAGCTTCCTCGTCAACCGGCCCGAGACGCTGAAAGCCCGCGCAGTTGCCTATGGCGATGTGCGAGAGGCGTTCCGCGCGTTTGTTGCTCAGGTCCCGCTGGATGCGCCGATCGTGCTGGCTGGCCACAGCCAAGGCGCTCTTCACCTCATGCACCTGCTGAAGGATGAGGTGAAAGGCACGCCCGTCGCCAGCCGGATCGTGGCTGCCTATATGATCGGCTGGCCTGTCTCCCCCGCACACGATCTGCCGCAGACGGGCATGCCCGCCTGCTCCGGCCCTGACCAGAGCGGCTGCGCGCTTAGCTGGATGAGCTTTGCCGAACCTCCCGATGCGCAGATGATGCTCGATACCTACCGCGCCGAGCCGGGGCTCGACGGCAAACAGAAGGACGCCAGGCCGGTGCTCTGCACCAATCCGCTGAACGGCGGCGCGGCGCCCGATGCGCCCGGCACGGCCAATCTGGGCACGATGGTGCCCTCGATGGACCTCAAGACCGGCAAGATCACCAAGCTTGGCATTCCGGCGCGCTGCGATGCGAAGACCGGCCTGCTGATGATCGGCGATCCGCCCGACCTTGGTCCTTATGTGCTGCCGGGCAACAACTACCATGTCTATGACGTGCCGCTGTTCTGGACCAATGTCCGCGCCGATGTCGCGCGCCGGACGGCGGCGTGGGTGGCGCAGCACAAGGCCGAAAAGTGATCACCACCAGCGCCGCCGAACTGCGCGGGGCCTTGCCGGAGGGTGGCGCCTTGATGGGCCTCGATCCCGGCACCAAGACCATCGGCGTGGCGCTGTGCGATGCGGGCTGGCGCTTCGCCACGGCAGGACAGACGATCCGCCGCCGCAAGTTTACCCAGGACAAGGCCGAGCTTGCCGCGCTGATCGCCGCGCGCAGCGTCAAGGGCCTCGTCATCGGCCTGCCGCTGCATATGGACGGCAGCGAAAGCCCGCGCAGCCAGGCCGCGCGCGCGATGGCGCGCAACCTTGCGGACCTTGGCCTGCCCATCCTGCTGTGGGACGAGCGCTGGACCACGCAAGCGGCGGAACGCGCCATGATCGAGCAGGATTTCAGCCGCGCCAAGCGAGCCGAGCGCATCGATTCGCACGCCGCTGCGCTGATCCTGCAGGGGGCGATAGACGCGATGGCGGGTGCTGCTTTCTGATTTTTGGCGGTTGCCAGCGTCGCAGCACCCCGGCACAGCGCTTGTCATGAGCAAGGATGAAAAAGTCGCGGGCGTGCCCAACACCAGCCTGCCCGAAGGCTTCGTGTTCGATCCCGAACGCGGTGCGCGCTGGTTCACGCGGCATGGCCACACCGGCTTCCTCGGCATGGAATACCATGACCACGGCGAGGACTGGATCGAGCTCGCCCTCCCTTGGCGCGAGGATCTCGTCGGCGTCGAGGAAACCGGTGTGCTGGCATCCGGCCCCATCATCAGCCTGCTCGACAACGCGACATCGATGTCGGTCTGGACGCGGCAGGGCACGTTCAACCCGCAAGTCACGCTCGATCTGCGCATCGACTACGTGCGCGCCGCGACGCCGGGCAAGACGGTGATCGCGCGCGCCGAATGCTATCAGGTGCGCCGCTCGATGGCCTTCGTGCGCGGCATCGCCCATGAAGGCGATGTCACCGATCCGATCGCACACACCGCCGGCATTTTCATGCTGGTGAGCAGCGAAGGGTGGGCCAAGCCGTGAGCGAATACCATTTGCCCCCCTACGCCCGCAGCATGGGCATGGAAGTCGACCATGTGGAGGACGGCGCGCCCGTCATCGCGATGGACTTTGCGACGCGCGTGATGGGCCGCCCCGGCTTTCTCCACGGCGGCGCGATCGGCGGCCTGCTCGAAATGGCCGCCCACGCCGCCTTGCGCGCCGAACTGGAGCGGCAGGGGAGCGATTCCCGCATCAAGCCGGTCAACATCAGCATCGAGTACCTGCGCGGCGGCGTGCAGGAACGCACCTTTGCGCGTGGCGAAGTGATCCGGGCCGGGCGGCGCGTCGCCAACGTTCGGGTGGAAGCGTGGCAGGGGGACCGAAGCAGGCTGGTCGCCAGCAGCTGGATGAATTTTCTGCTGGCGCCGCCGAAAACCTGAGGCATTCTCAAATTTCGGAACCGGCCTGGCTATGCCTGTTCGCGTAGCCGGGGAATTCCCTTGTAATTTTTGCCTGAAGCGCTATTTCAAATATGCCTCTCGTCGATTGCGACGGAATTTGAGCGCGGCTTTGGCCCGCATTTTTTCCATTTCATGATGCCTGGCTTTTTTGACCGGTATGCGCCGGTCTACCCATGCTGCTCTCGTTGAAGTGAGACGGGCATCGACGACTTAATTCTGGTTCGGGAACGCGTTTCCCTCACCTCGAACGACCCTCGATTTCCTTTCAAGTGACGACCTGACGCACGACCCCGTCGGCACCCCGCCGGCGGACCAACGTTTCTTGAAAGGAAGCGAACATGACTATCGGAACCGTGAAATTCTTCAACGAAGACAAGGGCTATGGCTTCATCCAGCCGGATGATGGCGGCAAGGACAGCTTCGTCCACATCTCCGCCGTGCAGGCGGCCGGCATGGCCACGCTGAACAAGGATCAGCGCGTTTCCTACGAAGTCGAGACCGGCCGCAACGGCAAGGAATCGGCCGTCAATCTCGCCAGCGCGAACTGACCCGCTCCATCCCCGGCGGGTCCCTTTGCGGATCGCCGGGGATACCCTTTCCCGTCCCCTCCCGGAGTCGATGTTGATGGCACTGTCCTACGAATTCCTCATCGAACGCGCCGAACAGGCCGCCTCCGAAGCGGCGGGCGCCTTGCTCGACAACGTGCGCGACCGCGCACTGCGATCGGAAAAGGCGTGGCGCGCCATGGCCGAGCAACTCCGCCAAGTGACGGAAGGCCGCGAACTGGCGCGGCTCGAACGCCTCGCCATGTCAGCCATGCCAACCTGAATGAAAAAGAATCCCGGTCTCGATCTGCCCCAGCTTTTCGCAGCGCTCGAAGTCTCGGACATCGCGGCGATCAACGGCATTGCCAGCCTTGCCAACATCCTGCGCCTGCGCGGGCTGCTCAGCGTGACCGAAGCCTCCGCGCTGCACCAGAGCATGAGCCTGCCGCTCGGCCTCCCGCGCCATGCCGACAATCTGGCGGTGCAGGAACTGCAGGCGCATCTCGACGACCTCTTCGCGCATATCATAGCGCCGGATTAGGTCGCCTCGATCACCACCACGATCCCGCCGTCCGGCTCCGCCTCACCCGGCGTGATCCGCGCGGCATCGGCCCGCACCCGCGCCAGGACCGCGGCGGGCGCATCAGGGCCAGCGATCACCGCATCAGCCTGACCCAGCAGTCGTGCCTCGCGCAGCGTCAGGTCATCGGGATCACTGGACCGCAACCGGATCACGAAGCGGCCTGAGGCGCCATCAGCGGCGCCTGCCACCCACGCCGCGACATCGCCGCCCTCGCGCAAGGGATCGAGCGCACCGCCTTCCTCCAGCGCCGCATCGAGCGCGCGGCGGCGCTCCGGCCCTGTCGGCCAGCGCGAACGCATCGCGCCCCGCGCCGCGTAGAGTGCATCGGCCAGTGCACCCAAGCCTTGCGGCAGGAGCCGCTCCAGCCGGAGGCGCAGCGCTTTGGCGAGGCCTGCCGAGGCGCCGCCCGTTCCGACCGCGACGATCACTGGCGCGCGGTCGATGATCGACGGCGTGGTGAAATCGCACAGCGCGGGCTTGTCCACGACGTTGACGAGCAGCCCAGCCCCCCGCGCGCGAATGGCATCGGCCTGACAGGCCGCCTCGTCCTCGTGCGCGATGAAGGCCAGCCGCGCGCCCGTGTCGATGCCCTCGGCAAGGTCCTCGATCACCTTGCCGCCCGCGCGGAGCACCAGCCGCCGCTTGGCCTCCGCTGCCTCGCCATGGCCCAGCACGACCACCGGTTGGCCGGTCAGGCGGTGGAACAGCGGGAGGCTGGGGAGAGTCATGCTTGTGGCCTATGTCGCGCGAGATGCTTCGACAAGCTCAGCATGAGCGGACGAAGGTGCAATGACCAAGGGCCCGCTCACCCTGAGCTTGTCGAAGGATGCTGGCACAGCGCTACGCCAACCAATCCGGCACGCGCTCGGCGGAGAGGATGGTGGCGGGCTCGATGCGGTCGGCCACGACGGCCCACTTTGCGCCGTCGACCATGACCTCGGGCACCATCGGCCGCGAGTTGTAGGTGTTGGCCATCGTAGCGCCATAGGCACCCGCGGTGCGGAATACCGCCAGATCGCCGCGCGCCACCACGTCGATCTCGCGCGCCATGGCGAAAGTATCGCTCGATTCGCAGATCGGGCCGACGATGTTGGCGGTCATCGTCCCGCCCTTGGGCGCGACCGCGCTGAAATCGTGCCAGGCATCGTACATCGCGGGGCGGGCGAGATCGTTCATCGCCGCATCGACCACCACCCACGGATGCAGCGCGCCCTGCTTCACGCGGACGACCTCGGTAAGCAGCACGCCGGTATTGCCGGTGATGAGCCGCCCCGGCTCGAACATCAGGGTCGCATCCCAGCCTTCAGTCACGCGCGCGATCATCGCGGCGTAATCGGCGGGCTGCGGGAAGACTTCGCCCGCCTTGTAGGGCACGCCGACGCCGCCACCGAGGTCCATGTGCGTCACCGCAAAGCCGTCGGCGCGGATCGCCTGCATCAGCGCGCCGGCCTTGGTGAAGGCGGCTTCGAGCGGATCGAGCTTCGAGAGCTGGCTGCCGATATGGAGCGCAAGGCCGCGCAGGTTGAGGCCCGGCAGCGCGGAGAGCCGCGCGTAGATGCCTGCTGCCCGGTCGTAGGGAACGCCGAACTTGTTCTCGGCCTTGCCGGTCGAGATCTTGGCATGCGTGCCCGCATCGACATCAGGGTTGATACGCAGCGTGGCGGTGGCGACGAGGCCCAGTTCCTCCGCGATCTCGGCCAGCTCCTCGCCTTCCTCCTCGCTTTCGAGGTTGAACTGGCCGCACCCGGCCTGCAGCGCACGGCGCATTTCCACCGCCGTCTTGCCGACGCCCGAGAACACCACGTCCGCTGCCGGAATGCCCGCCGCGAGCGCACGGTCCATCTCGCCCGCCGAGACGACATCCGCGCCGTAGCCTTCCGCCGCCAGCACCTTGAGCACGGCAAGATTGGGGTTGGACTTCACCGCGAAGGCCAGGTGGACACGCGGCAGCACCGCCAGCGCATCGCGGAACACGCGGGCATGCCGGGTCAGCGTGGCGCGCGAATAGACATAGACCGGCGTGCCGACTTCGGCCGCGATCAGGGGCAGCGGCACGTCCTCGGCATGAAGCACGCCGCCGCGATATTCGAAATGATCCATCGGGAATTCCTGAAACTGGTTTCCGGCAGCTCAGCCGGAGAGAAAGCTTATTCCTCGGGGGGAAGATCGAAGGGATCGTCTTGCCGATCCTCCGAGCGGCTGCGCAGCTCGATATTGCGCTGCGGTTTCGCCTGGACCGGCGGGGTCAGCAGCACGTCGGGCCCCGGTTTGTCCTCGCGGCCATAGGGCGCCGGCGGCAGGGCATGGCCTTTCAGCGGCATGAGCTCACGCCGTGCGCCGCATCCGGCGAGCGTTAGAGCCAGCAGCAGAACAGGCAGCACCTTGCGCATCAGGAGTCCATATCCCTTGGCATACCCAGCGCCTCACGCGCCTCGGCGACGCGCTTCCTTACCTCGTCCGGCGCGGTTCCGCCATGGCTGGCGCGCGCCGCCACGCTTGCTTCCACCGAAAGCGCGGCAAAAACGCGTTCATCCACCCGGCTGTCGATCGCCTTGAGGTCCGCCAAGGCCAGCTGATCGAGCGCCACGCCGCGGCTTTCCGCGAGCTTCACCGCCGAGCCGGTGATATGGTGCGCCTCGCGGAAGGGGATGCCCGCCTGCCGCACCAGCCAGTCGGCCAGATCGGTCGCAGTGGCATAGCCCAGTTCCGCCGCGCCGCGCATCCGCTCGGTGCGGAAAGCGGCTTCGGCGACCATGCCGGTCATAGCCGCGATGGAAAGCGCCAGCAGCGCAGCGGCCTCGAACACCGGCGGCTTGTCGTCCTGCATGTCCTTCGAATAGGCGAGCGGCAGGCCCTTCATCGTGATCATCAGCGCGGTGAGGCAGCCGACAATCCGCCCCGAATGGCCCCGCACCAGCTCCGCCGCATCGGGGTTCTTCTTCTGCGGCATGATCGAGCTGCCGGTCGACAGGCTGTCCGGCAGGGTGACGAAGCCGAAGGGCTGGCTCGCCCAGATCACGAACTCCTCGGCAAGGCGCGAGAGGTGCAGCGAGCACTGCGCCGCCGCCATCAGGAAATCGAGCGCGAAATCGCGGTCGGAGACCGAATCAAGGCTGTTCGCGGTCGGACCATCGAAGCCGAGCGCGGCTGCCGTCATATGGCGATCGATCGGAAAGCCCGTCCCCGCCAGCGCCGCCGAACCCAGCGGGCAGCGGTTCATGCGGCGGCGCCCATCCTCAAAGCGCGAAACGTCGCGCTGGATCATCTCGTAATACGCCATCAGGTGATGGCCCAGCGTGACGGGCTGCGCGGTCTGCAAGTGGGTGAAGCCGGGCATGATGCTCGCCGCATGCTCGCCCGCGCGGGTCACCAGCGCCACCTGCAGCGCGTGGAGCGCGGCAAGGGTCTGGTCGATCTGATCACGCACCCAGAGGCGGAAATCGGTCGCCACCTGATCGTTGCGGCTGCGGGCGGTATGCAGGCGCCCGGCCGCCGGACCGATCAGCTCGGCCAGCCGGCTTTCGGTCGTCATGTGGATGTCCTCGAGGTCCCAGTTCTCGGGAACCCCGTTCGCCTCATACTCGGCGGCGACCTGATCGAGCCCGCCCGCAATCAGCGCGGCGTCTTCCTCGGTGACGATGCCCTGCTGGCCCAGCATGGCCACATGGGCCTTTGACGCGGCGATGTCCTGCCGCCACAAGGCCTTGTCGAAGGGAATCGAGGCGTTGATTTCGCGCATCACGGCCGAAGGGCCCGCCGCGAAGCGCCCGCCCCACATCTGATTGGAGCCTGAATTGCCGCTCATGTCGCTGCGTCCGCCTGCCTTCTTGATCCCGCTGATGGTTGCGAGCCTTCTTGCCGGGTGCGATAAGCAAACCCCGGCGGACACGCAACCGCAGACCACCGCTTCCGCGCCTGCAGCCGCAGCGGAGGGAGAAGGCCCGTTCAACGGCACGCTGGACATCAGCAATCGCGGCGCGGCGCTGCCCGATTTCACCTTCAGCGATCCTTCGGGCAAGAAGATCCGCACGCTCGATCTCAAGGGCAAGCCGCTGCTGATCAACCTTTGGGCGACCTGGTGTGGACCTTGCGTGCTCGAAATGCCCACGCTCAATGCCCTCGCCGCTGCCAAGGCTGGCAAGCTGACGGTCCTCACCGTCTCGCAGGATCTGGATCAGGCCGCCGCGGTCGACGCGTTCTTCAAGGAGCGCAAGCTCACCAATCTCGCGCCCTGGCTCGACCCCGAGAATGCGCTCAGCCAGCACTACGGCAACGGCGTGCTGCCCACGACCGTGCTCTATGACGCGCAGGGCAAGGAAGTCTGGCGCATGATCGGCTCGCACGACTGGGCCGGCCCGCGTACCGATGCGATGCTGGCCGATACGCTGCGCTGATCGCCGGACCGGTCGCTTGCCACCGCCCTAGGCGCAACATTTCTGCAACGCCGCCGTCATAGGCCTGTCCGTCGGCGATCCTGCCCCGAGGCCTCATGGCGTTGCGCTCACCGTCTGAACCCGCACCCGATCCGCAAGAGATCGCCGCCCTGGCCGATGCCGCCCGAACGCGCCCGCGCGAGGTCTTTCTGGCGCAGGCCGCGCGCTTTGCTGCCACGTATGATCAAGATTTCGGCGCACAGACTGCGCTTGGCGCGCTCTATGCCAGCCTTGGCCTGTTCGATCTGGCCGAGAGCGCCTTCCGCACGGCCCTGACCCTCGATCCCTCCGACACCGGCACGCAGTTCATGCTCGGTGTCACGCTCTACGAGCTGGGGCGGCATGCGGAAGCCTCGACGCTGCTTGCCAGACTCGCCGGAAATCCCGATGCCGAAACCTATCTCGGGCTGGCACTCGAAGGGCTCGGGCGATTCGAGGCGGCCTGCAACGCATTCGAGACCGCGCTGACCCACGATCCCGCCAATCCCCGGGCGCTCAACAATCTCGGCGCGTGCCTGATGGCGCTGCACCGCCATGATGAAGCCGCCGAGGCGCTGCAGCAGGCGCTCGGACTGGTCCCGGACTACCGCGATGCTGCGCTCAATCTCGTCGATGTCTGGATCGCCCAAGGCGAGATGGCGCGGAGCCGCGCGTTGATGGAGCATTTCCTCCAGCACCGCCCGAGTGATCCCGATCTCCATGCCAAGCTGGGCGATGTGCTGGCCCGCGGCGGCAGACCGGGCGAGGCGATCGCGGCGTACGAGCGGGCACTTGCCCTCGTTCCGATGCAGGCCGATCTCCATGCCGAGATCGGCAAGGCCTGGCACGGGCTTGGCGACATGGCGAAAGCGGAGGCCCATCTCGCGCGCGCCGTTGCGCTGGCGCCGGACAACGCCCCGCTTCTCACCGATTACGGCATCGTGCTCGAAGAAGCAGGGCGGCGCCGCGATGCGATTGCCGCCCTCGAGCGGGCGAGCATGCTCGACCCGGAGGACGATTTCATCGCCGCCCGGCTCTATGGCACCCGCATGCAGATCTGCGACTGGACGGATCTTGCCGGAAATGCATCCCGGATCGCCACGCTCGGTACCGGAGAGATGGCCGTCTCGCCCTTCGCGATGATCACGGCAGAGACCGATCCGGCGCGCCAGCTGCAACGTACGCGCTGCTATGCCCGCAAGTTTGCGGCGATCCGGCCTGCCCCGCTCGTGGTGCCGCCCGCTGCCGACGGACGGATTCGGATCGGCTATTTCTCTGCCGACTATCACCAGCATGCGACCATGCTGCTGCTTGCCGGCGTTCTGCGGCAACACGACCGCACGCGGTTCAGCGTGACCGCCTACAGCTTCGGCCCCGATGCGGACGACCCCGTGCGCCACGCCCTGCTTGGCGATGTGGAGCGGTTCGTCGATGTGCGCGGCCTCGACAACGCGGCGGTCGTGGCGATGGCGCGCGCGGACGGGCTCGACATCGCGGTCGATCTGAAGGGCTATACACGTCACAACCGCGCCGAACTGTTCGCCTATCGTCTTGCTCCGGTCCAAGTGAACTGGCTCGGCTTCCCGGGCACCTGCGGGACCGAGTTTCACGACTACCTGCTGGGCGACAGTGTGCTCACTCCGCCCGAGGCGCAGCCGCATTACAGCGAACGGCTGATCCGCCTGCCGTTCAGCTACCAGTGCAACGATGATCGGCGCCCCATCGCCGACTGGTCGCCCACGCGGGCCGATCTGGGATTGCCGGAGCACGGCTTCGTATTCTGCTGTTTCAACAACTTGTACAAGATCACCCCGGATATCTTCGCGATCTGGCTTCGCCTGCTCGGCGAGGTGCCGGGTTCGGTGCTGTGGCTGCTGCACTCCAATGCCGAAGCCGAGGCCAATCTGCGCGCTGCCGCCGAGGCAGCCGGGCTCGATGCCGCCCGGCTCATCTTCGCCGCGCATGAGCCCAATCCGCGCCACCTTGCGCGCATGGCCATGGCGGACCTGTTTCTCGATACCTTTCCCTGCAACGCCCACACCACCGCCAGCGATGCGCTCTGGGCCGGTCTGCCGCTGCTGACACTGCTGGGCGAAACATTTCCGGCACGCGTGGCCGCCAGCCTGCTGCAGGCGTGCGGGCTTTCCGAACTCGTCACTGCGACGCCGCAGGACTACGAAGCCCTTGCGCTTGCCCTCGCCCGCGATCCGGCACGGCTCGCGGCATTGCGCGCAAAGCTGGCGGCCGGTCGCGGCACCGCACCGCTGTTCGACACCCGCCGCTTCACCCGCGATCTCGAAACGGCCTACACGATGGCCGTGCAGCGCAGCCGCAGGGGATTGCCTCCGGAAGGCTTTGCAGTGCCCGATGGCGGGCCGCTTGGCGCTGACTGATAGCTGACCCTGCCATGGTGGGCGGTGACGGGCTCGAACCGCCGACCCTCTCGGTGTAAACGAGATGCTCTACCAACTGAGCTAACCGCCCCGGCATGCCGGAAGCGGCGCTCATGCTGGGTTTTGGGGCGTTCGTCAATCGGCGCTAGAGCACCCGGCGTCCGGTGGGCAGTGCCGCAGGCACTTCGCCGCCCACGGTCTCGACCAGTTCTTCCGGCGAGATCGGCTTGTGGAAGGCAACCCCGGCCTCGTTGCCCTTGCTCCAGACCACCTGGCCGAAAAACTCCTGCGAGCCCCAGCGCAGCAAGACATCACGGCCCCGGCGCGGGGGGGCCATGCGCAGACTGACGCGTGCGCCCGTCTGCGAGAGGTCCCGCAGTTCGCCGTCCATGCGGCTGGCCACCGAGATCAGGAGCAGGCGCTGGCCCGCCTCGATCCGGCGGTAGCGGCGGCGGTTGCCGAAGCGGTCCGAGCGGTTGCGCGGTTCGCTCATCGGGCGTGATCCTCACACGGGCAGCGAATGGCAATCGGCGGGTTCATGCCGCGAGGCCCAAGGTCTGGTCGAGGCCATGGTCGGCGCTGGTACCGGCGCGCTCGAGGCAGGATGTCACGTCGACACCGCGCTGGCGGATCGCCCAGTTGCGGCACCAGTCGAGCGCATCGCACGTCTCGCGGAAGGCCCGCCGCTCGCCGCTGTTGAGCCCGCGCAGCGCCAAGGACCAATCGCACAGGTGCAGCCACAGGGGCCGCTCGCGGCGGACGCGCTGGTCGATCGCGATGACGGCATCGAGATAGCCGTTGATCGAGACCTTCCCCGTCTCGTAGTCGCCAAAGGCATCCTCCAGCATAGCGAGAACGCCCTCATAGCGATCAAGGTGATGCTTCATGCGGTACTGAAGCATGTCTCCGACGATTCTCATCAAAAACCTCGTTGATTGCAGTTATGGCACAAGCAGATTTTTGGCCGAGATCAGGAACGTATTGTTGAGCTGGTTGCTGAACGTGTGCAGCGAGGCGATCATTGCCACCGAGATCAGCGCGACCAGAAAGCCCATCTCGATCGCGGTCGCGCCGCTGCGGTCTTCCGCGATGAGACGGCGCAGCAGCTTCATGATCATGATCGCGGCACACTTGATCGCGGTACAGGCGCTGACATCCACTGCTCCTCGAGCGCCCCCAGCGACTGCCAGTCTGCCATGCGGCGTTTGTCGTCGCGCCGCAGCGCCGCCCATTCCAGCGCATGCAGTTTCACCGAGATCCGCTCCGCGATGCTGATGTGATCGGCAGGGGCCCTGAGCGACTTCAGGTCGTCGATCGCCTGGTACATACGTCCGCGCAGGCCCGGCGTGACATAGCCGGACAGATTGGCTTCCCTGATAACCCGGTAGACTGCTCCGTAGCTCTCGTGCACTTCTTCCATGCCAGCGCCCCTTATCGTTGGGGACGTTGTAAGAGTGGACGAGTTAACTGCTTGCTTTAAGACTGATCACAAGAAAGGCTGACTCTGGACATATTGACCAATCGACCGATAGCGCTCTGGGAAACCTTGCCTGACGGGCATTATGTTTTGCAATATCAGATACTTGATGGAATGACCGAATGCCAGCCTTGTTGTCGGCAACCAGCCCGGCTCCCGCTGGAAAGCCGCTTCCCAAGCTGATCGCGGTGTCCAAACCTTTAAGGTATCAGCGAGAATACTTAGCGGGATAGCGCCTGGCCGCCGCGCCCCGGATTACTGGCATGCACTTCGGCTCACTGTGCCCCAATGATGGCGATTGGTTGCTGGACACAATTCATCATGATTCGGACGAGGCAAGGCAATCAAAAGACACCATCGCAGGGGCGTCTCTTTTGCAATGGAACAATCCATGCTGTTTGCCCCGCTGGCCCTACTCGCCTCCCAGCCTGCGACTGTGACGGTTCATGCAGCGCCCGTGCCCTGCAATCCCGATGCGCTGAAGAGCATCGCTTGCAACGCGCGGCGCCATACGCCTTCGCCGCGCCGGGTCGCAGCAGCGCCGATCCACTGCAACCCCGGTCCGCTCAAGAGCACAGCCTGCCACGCCGGTGCCGAGCAGGCCCGCGCCGAGGCGCGCCGCATTGCAGCACGCGGGGACCAGCTTGCCGCAGCGGATTGATTGCCACCCGTGTTGGGGGCTTGTCGCCTCCCCTCCTCCCCTCTAGGCTTGGATCAAGGCCATGACTGCACCTTCCATTCTGCTGGTTGAAGACGACGTTTCGCTGCGCATGCTCACCGCGCGGGCACTGCGCGAGAACGGCTATGCCGTGCGTACCGCCGCGACGGGTGCCGAAATGTGGGTCATGCTCGAGGCCGAGCCGGCCGAGCTTGTGGTGCTCGACATCATGCTCCCCGGCGCGAACGGGATCGAGCTGTTCCGCAAGCTGCGCCGCCAGAGCGACGTGCCGATCATCTTCGCCTCCGCGCGCGGGAGCGAGGAGGACCGCGTGCTCGGGCTCGAACTCGGCGCGGATGATTATATCGCCAAGCCCTACAGCGCGCGCGAGTTGATCGCGCGCATCGGTGCCGTGCTGCGACGCGGCGGCGGCGAGGGCCTCAGCAAGGGCGACGAGCGCACCAGCGAAGTCCATTTCGAAGGCTGGACGCTCTCGCTCTCGCGCCGCGAACTGCGCTCGCCCAGCGGCGCGATGGTCGACCTGACCGGTGCGGAGTTCGATCTCCTCGCCACGTTCGTCAGCCACCGCCAGCGCGTGCTCGGCCGCGAACGGCTGATCGAGCTTTCGCGCACGCGGCTGGGTGACAGCTCCGACCGCAGCATCGACGTGCTGGTCAGCCGCCTGCGCCGCAAGCTTTCCGCCAGCGGCAGCGAACCGCCGATCGTGACTGTGCGCGGGGTGGGCTACATGTTCAAGGCGGAAGTCCGCCGGGGCTGATGGGCCAGCGACGCATGGGCTTTCGCCGGCTTGGCCTGACCGAGCGCCTGCTGGCGATCCTCCTGCTGGTCGCGGCGGTCGATTTCCTCGCCAATACTTTCCTCTTCGACTCAGCGACCACAACTGCCGTCCAGCGTGACGATGCCGCACGCATCGGCGAGCATCTCTCGCTGGCGGCGCGCGCAATTTCGCGCGAGCCGCCGCAAGACCGCCCCGATGCGGCCCGCGCGCTGTCGACGGAGCGGTTCCGGCTCGCCTGGCATCCCAAAGCGTCGGCGGAGGATCTGCGTTCGTCCGATCCGGCGATGGTCAAGCGAGTACTGGCAGCAGGTCCGGAACTCGAAGTGGATGGCCAGCGCCTCATCGTGCTCCATACCCACAGCAGCCGCGAGCTGGCTGGAACACTGGTACTCGGCGATGGCAGCGCGCTGCGCTTCCATACTTACGCCGGCGAGGTCAGCTTGCAGCTCTCGCGCTGGCAGATCCTGCCGATGCTGCTGCCCACACTGATCCTGGGCGCCCTGGCGTGGTTCATGTTCCGTGCGACCACGCGCTCGCTGCAGCGGCTGGTGAGCGCGCTGCGCCATATCGAGACGCCCAATCCTGGCGGCCTGTCCGAGCAAGGCCCGGATGAAGTGCGCCGGCTGATCCGCGCGTTCAACCAGATGCAGCGCCGCATCCAGCGCCAGCAGGCCGAGCGCACCCGCTCCATGCTCGCAATCGGGCACGACCTGCGCACGCCGCTCGCTCGGCTCCAGCTGCGGCTCGACGGCGCGCAAGTGGAGGATGAGACCCGCGCCGGACTGGAGCACGATATCGGCGAGATGCGCCAGTTGCTCGAATCGCTCCAGGCATTTGTCGAGGCTGGCGGAACGCAGATCCCGCCGCAGCGGATCGATGTAGCGATCATGGCGGCCACCCTGGTCGACAGCGCCGCCGATCAGGGTCTCGACGCGCACTACGATGGGCCCGAAAGCTGCGAGATCATGGCGCGCGCGGTATCGATCCGGCGGGCACTCGCCAACCTGATCGACAACGCGCTGCACTATGCCGGCAACGTGCGCGTCTCGCTTGCCTGCGAACCCGGTTCGGTCATCATCCGCGTCGAGGACGATGGACCGGGAATACCCGAAGACCGCATGGAGGACGTGTTCCAGCCGTTCTTCCGGCTCGACACCGCCCGCAGCCGCGATACGCCGGGGATGGGCCTTGGTCTCTCGATCGTGCAGGCAGCGGTCCGGCTTGAGGGCGGCACGCTTGCGCTGATCAACAAGCGTCAGCTGGACGGCGAAGGGACCGGACTGGCCGCCGTGATCCGCCTGCCCGTGCCGGACAAAGTGGCGACGACATAGTCAAACTTCTCGCTGTTGCAAAAGTACCGCAGCCCGACTTTTTTGCGTTGCAGCACGCGTAGCAACATTTCGACACCATTTAGCAATCAAACAGAAAAGTATTTACGGTAAGTATTACAGCACTGCACAGGACGTGGCACCAGACGGTGAGAGGCCACGCGGCGTGTGGCCGCAGGCAGGAACGGTATCCGTAATCTCGGGCTTGGTCCCCAGGGAGGTCGTTCCACATGAAGTTCCGTCTCGCCACCATGGCACTTGTGTCCGCCGGTTCCGCGTTCGCCGCCACGGCCGCGCACGCCGAAGAAGCCGCACCTCCCCCGGCGCTTCTCCCGGCCCTCGCCGGCCCGCTCAGCTACAACCCCGATCCGGTCAGCCTCGATGTGGCGGGCTCCAAGGTCTATGTCACCGCCATCGGCAGCGGTTATGTCGGCACGCAGTCGAACAGCACGGCGGGTGTGGCCAATAGCTTTGCCGATCTGTCGAACGCGCAGGTCATCGTGCAGAAGCCGGAAGGCACTTTCCAGTTCCTCGTGCAGGCCGGCCTCTACAACCACGAGACGCTGGGCGCTGCCTTCGTGAAGTCCACCGAATACACCAGGGACAGCTATGGCGTGGTGCCACAGGCCTGGGTGAAGATCGCGCCCTCGTCCACGTTCAACGTGCAGGCCGGTATCCTGCCCACGCTGATCGGGCTGGAAGCGCCCTTCTCCTTCCAGAACATGAATATCGAACGCGGCATCCTGTGGGGTCAGGAAAATGTGCTGACCCGAGGTGTGCAGGCCAATCTGACGGCCGGCAAGCTGAGCTTCAGCCTTGCCTACACCGATGGCTTCTTCTCGGGCAAGTTCAACTGGTTGTCGGGTGTTGTCAGCTATGTTGACGGGCCACACACCCTTTCGGTGGTGCTTGGCGGCGCGCTCAGCAAGAACTATCGCTCCACCTTCAACACGCCAATGGTGCAGAACAACAGCACCATCCTCAACGTGATCTACAGCTACTCTGGCAGCAAGTGGCTGGTGCAGCCCTATTTCCAGTATGCCTGGGTGCCGGATCTGCCGCAGGCGGGCACCACCAAGGCGCAGAATTACGCTTTCGGCCTGCTCACCAAGTACAAGATCGACGATCACTGGAGCCTGCCAGTGCGCTTCGAATACATCAACAGCAACCGCCCGAGCGCCACGGCAGCGAACTTCCTCTATGGCCCGGGCTCCAACGCCTTCACCTTCACCGCCACACCCACCTATACCTGGGACCGGTTCTTCGTCCGACCGGAATTCTCCTATGTCCGCGCCAGCGGGATCACCCCGGGCACGGCGTTTGGTCCTGCGGGCCTGAACAAGGAACAGGTGCGCGGGCGGATGGAATTCGGCGTGATGTTCTGATCGCATTCACGAGGTACGCAGCCTGTCCCCCCGATTGTGCGATCGGGGGGACTTTTTTTTGCGGCTCACGCGCCGCAGCGCTTGCAGGATTCCAGCATTGATTCGCCCCATCTGGAACGTCATGCACCGGGCGCGGACGACCATCGCCCGCGGCAATCCGGGGTGAACCAGTTGTAATTCCATGATGAAGGGAAGAAGGTGCGAACCTCCCGGTGAAGCGGGGGGACCAAGAGGCTCGCACCCATTTGCGACCGCGAAGAGGAGCTTTGCCCCATCGACCCGATAAGCAAGAGGTGGGCTTCGGCCCCGGCGCCCTCAACCTGTCCCGGAGGGCAATAGCCACCGGATTGGTGGGGTTCTCTAGAGCCCCGCTTCGATCGCCATGCGAATGGCATCGGCGCTTGTCCGCACGCCGAGCGCCCGCAGCACGGCAGCGCGATGAAGCTTCACCGTCCGTTCGCTGAGTCCGAGCTCATAGGCGATCTGCTTGTTGAGCCGCCCAGCCGCGATGCATTCCAGAATTTCGCGTTGGCGGCGCGACAGCGAGGCGACCTTCTCGCGCGCCTCGGCGGCCCGCGCGCTGGGAACCGCATCAGCTGCGCCGGCGATCTCCACCTGGCTGCCGAGGAACCATTCAAGCTCGCCCGCTGCATCGAAGATCGGCGCGATCATCACCGCGTTGCGGAACGGCGTTCCGTCGCGCTTGTAATTGAGCAGTTCGACCATCACGGGCACACGCGCAGCAATACCGTCACGCAGTTGCGCCGTCAGTTCGGGCTCGGTTCCCGGGCCGCGCAGGAAACGGCAATTGCGGCCGATGATTTCGTCGCGCCCATAGCCGGTCAGCTCCATGAACGCGGCGTTGCAATCCACGATGGGATTGTCGGGCAGACGGGGGTTGCTAACCACCGCGGCCACCAAGCTGTTCTCGATCATTGCGCCAATTGCCATATGTCTTCCCTTCGGCTCCGGCGCGCCTTGCGCAATTGCCCTTAGGTCCATGTTCCCAAAAACCGGCCTGATCCCGATCCTTAGAGACAAGTTAGCTGCATGGGTAACCTCATTTGCGACGGCGCTGCAATATGCGCCGCCCGGATTTGCGCCCTTTTTCTGCAGCAGATGCGTAGCCGGGGCAGGCGCGCAACGATCCTCTCGCCAATGGAGCGCGCGCATGAATTATGTCAATCACGAGTTCGAGGCGCGCGACGAAGACGGCAAACTCATTGTTCCTGAACCCGTTCAGGAAGCCATCCGCACCCTGCTGCGCTGGGCCGGCGATGATCCGGAGCGTGAAGGCCTGACCGATACGCCGGCCCGCGTCGGCCGCGCGTGGAAGGAATATTGCGCGGGATACGAGGAAGATCCGGGCATCCACCTCCGCCGCACGTTCAGCGAAGTCGCAGGCTATGACGAAGTCGTTCTGCTGCGCGATATTCCCTTCCAGTCGCACTGCGAACACCATCTCGCGCCGATCACCGGAACCGCCTCGATCGCCTATCTTCCGCGCAACCGCGTGGTCGGCATCTCGAAGCTCGCCCGCGTGCTGCACGGGTTTGCCCGCCGTCTGCAGATCCAGGAACGGCTCACCAGCGAAGTTGCCAACTGCATCTGGGAAAACCTCCAGCCGCATGGCGTCGCGGTGGTGATCGAAGCGCAGCATGGCTGCATGACCGGGCGCGGTGTGCGCACACCGGGCGTCGGCATGGTGACGAGCCGCATGCTCGGCTGCTTCCTCGAGGATGACAGCAGCCGCAAGGAAGTCCTGTCGCTGATGGGTCGCAAGTAGGGCGCCCTGTATGAAACGGAGCGTCGCCATCATCGGAGCCGGGATTGCCGGGCTCTCCTGCGCCGATGTCCTTACCGCTGAAGGCTGGAAAGTCACGCTCTTCGACAAGGGCCGCAAGGCCGGTGGCCGCATGGCCTCACGCCGGATTGAAACGGCACTTGGCGAGGCAAGCTTCGATTTCGGCGCGCAGTACTTCACGGTCCGCGATGATGGCTTTGCCGGGCAAGTCTCCCGCTGGGCCGATGCCGGTCTCGCGGTCCGCTGGCCCGATGCCGGCTCCGACGCCTGGATCGGCACTCCGGCCATGAATGCCGTCGTGCGCGAGATGGCCGCGCGCCACGAGGTCCGCTTCACGCACCATGTCAGCGGCCTTGCCCGAGAGGGCACGCAATGGCGACTGCTGGGCGAAGGCATGCCCGGCGAGCAGTTCGACGCCGCCGTGCTCGCCTTGCCCGCGGAACAGGCCGCCCCGATTCTCACGCTGCATGATTTCGAGCTGGCCCGCACGGCGCTCTTTGCCCGTTCGCAGCCGTGCTGGTCCGGCATGTTCGCCTTTGAAGCGCCGCTGCCGCACCGGGCAGACATCTTGCGCAACCACGGCATTCTCGCGTGGGCCGCGCGTGACAGCGCAAAGCCCGGGCGCAATGGGCCGGAAAGTTGGGTCGTCCAGACCACGCCGCAGTGGTCGACCGCACATCTGGAGCGCGCGCCGGAGGAGATTGCGCCGCTGCTGCTCGCTGCGCTGCAGGATGCGACCGGCTCGCATGTTCATGCGCCGGTCGCGCACTCGGTGCACCGCTGGCGCTACGCCCTGTCTGCGGGTACCGGGCTTGGCTGCTTGTGGAACGAGAAGCTGCTGATCGGCGCCTGTGGCGACTGGCTCCTCGGCCCGCGCGTTGAATGCGCGTGGATGTCAGGACAGAAGCTCGGCAAGCGCATACTCGGCGCAGCGCGCGCAGCAGCCTGAGCTTTGATGACGCGGGGTGCTACGGTGGATGGCTCCCGAGAAAGTCCCTGCAGTCCGCCCCATGTTCCGCCTTGCGTCGCGGAGGCGCTGCGGGCTGCGCGTGATGCACTTGCATGGACGCTGAGCAGCGTTGGCCAATCCGGCGCCGCCGTCTGGCGCGTGAGGGATCCGCGTGGCGGGCCTGACCACTATCTCAAGCATGGGACCGGCGATGTGGCCGAAGCTGTGCGCGAGGAGGCTGCACGCCTGCGCTGGCTGGCTGGCCGTGTGGCCGTGCCGGAATTGATCGCCTTTGCGGACGAGGCGGATGCCGCCTGGCTGTTGACCGCAGCACTACCGGGCCTGACGGCCTGGGAGGTGTTGGACGCGGGCGACGTAGATGCAGGAGCAGTGGTTGATGCCATCGCGGCTTGCCTGCACGAATGGCATGCCCTTGCGCCGCAGGACTGTCCGTTCGACGCCAGTGCCACGCAGCGCCTTGCCGCAGCGCGTGCCCGGATCGATGCTGGGCTGGTCGATGCGGACGACTTCGATCCCGAGCGGACCGGATGGAATGCCGAACAGGTGTGGGATGCGCTGGCCGCCCTGCCATTGCCTTCGGCGCCGCCGGTCGTGTCCCACGGCGATTTCTCGCTCGACAACATTCTGATCGCCGATGGCGGAGTGAGCGGCTGCATCGATGTGGGCCGCGCAGGCCTTGCCGATCGCTATCAGGATATCGCGATCCTGTGGAACTGCCTTGGCGAGTTCGGGCCGCACCTGCAGTCCCGTCTGCTGGCGGCACTTGGTGAAGGCAGCAGAGACCGTGCGCGGATCGACTTCCACTTGCTGCTCGACGAACTGTTCTGAGCCGCTGCCGCATTCGTGCCACAGCGTTCCTGCATCGCGACCGGCATGCCATCGCATCAGATCACCATCCGTCCCGCGGTCGCCGCCGATGCCGCCACGATTGCCGCGATCCACTGCGAGAGCTGGCGCGATGCCTATGCGGGCTTGCTCGATCCGGCCTATCTCGCTGGCCCGGTCGAGGCGGACCGCCGTGCGGTGTGGGCTGATCGCTTCTCGAATCCGTCTCCCACACAGACCATCCTGCTGGCCGAAACTGTCAGCGGCGATGCGGCGGGCTTCGTCTGCCTGTTCCGCGATCACGACCCGCGCTGGGGCAGCCTCGTCGACAATCTCCACGTGCGGCCGGTGCTGCGGGGTCGGTCGATTGGCGAGCAGCTCCTGCGGGCAGCCGTGGCGCCGCTTGGTGCAGACGAGGCGTTCCACCTATGGGTCTTCGAGGCCAATGCGGGAGGCGTCCGCTTCTATCAGCGCCTTGGCGGATGCGTCGCCGGGCGCGCGCCGGACGACATGCCCGCCGCGCGCGGGGCACCGATCCTGCGGATGGTATGGCAGCGCGCAGCGGACCTGCCCTCGCGGGATTGAGCCCGCTTGGCCGCATCGCTAGAGCATGGGATATGACCGGTTCCACATCCCCTCTGAAGCTCAAACTGCAGATTCTGTGCGGTGATGCGATAGCCATGGGGCCGGGCAAGGCCGACCTGCTCGAAGCGATTGCCGCAGAAGGATCGATCTCGGGCGCGGGGCGCAAGCTCGGCATGAGCTATCGCCGGGCGTGGCAGCTGGTCGATCTGATGAACCGTTGCTGGAGCGCACCTCTGGTGGAGACATCTCCCGGCAGCGCGCGCGGCGGTGGCGCCCGGCTGACGGCGGACGGAAAGGACGTACTGACCACCTACCGCACCTTGCAGGACGCGCTCGAGACGCGGGCGGGAGGGCCGGAGCTGGCAATGCTGCAAACCAAACTCCGCCCGCGCGCGCTGCGCAGCCAGGCCGAGCGGCTGGGCGAGGCAGGAGAGGAGTAAGGGTCACGGCGGAAGGCGCCGAGTTCAGCCTTGCCCGCTCGCATCGACCGAAGTCCGGCTCAGCGCTCCCGGAATCAGACCAGCGTCGCGGCCGACGTACCGAGTTCCGCGAAGTACCGCGCCATCGCATCCGCGGCCTTTTCGGTCAGCGTGATGAAGGCGCGGCGGCGGTCGGTCTCGTCGTCCACGCGCTGGAGCAGGCCGGCATCGGTCATCTGCCCGATCCAGCGCAGCGCAGTCGTCGGGGGCACGCCCGAGGCGATGCACAGCGAAGTGACCGAGACGCGGACATGTTCCGCTCGCGCCGCTGTCAGATCGAGCAGCATGTCCCACGCGGGATCGGCGAAGAGATCGCCTTCGAAGAAGCGCGCGCGCAGCTGGCGCTGACGGATGATCTTGCGCACGAGCCTCGGGTCGGGAAGCGGTGGGCGGGCAGCACGCACCAGCCGGTCCGTCCCGTCGTCAAGCCGCACATCGTCGTTCGGGGCGTCAAAACGGAATGCGGAACCCTGCCCTGCCGCCGGAGCACCCGAGCCGGACGAAAGCGCCTCCAGCTTCTGGGCGATCTGGCCGACCTGCTCGGTCAGGCGCAGCAGCGCGAGGCGGTCTTCCTCGGACAGTTCGCGCACGCGGTTCCCGGCGCGGGCCAGCGTGCGGCCCAGCGCAATGACACGGTCCGCCCGGCTCGGCGTCACGAGGATCTGCGCCTCGCTCTGGTCAAGGCAGCCGAACACGTCGTCGAGCGAGCCGATGCTGGTGGAGACGACAAGCTGCGAGCCGCTTTTCGCCGCGCGCAGATCGAGGCGGGCCAGCGCAGCCAGCTCCGCGCCGTCGATCACCGGGCAATCGACGAGCACGAGATCGCCGAGCGCCGGGCCGGGATCGGCCCCGAGCAGATTGCCGAGATCCGCGGTTTGCGCGATGCGCAGGCCGGCCGCGACCGCATCCTCCTCCATCTCCGCCCGCAGATAGCTGCGATCCGCGAAAATGGAGACAGCAAGCGCCGAGGTGCCGCGATCCTGCACGCGCCCCAAGCCGCGATCGCGCAGTTCCACCACGCGCGGTGCCTGCCCGTCGCCATTGCCATAGTCGAACTGCCTGGCAGCCTGTCCCATCGAAACCGCACTCCGTAAATGTCCGTATGCGAACAACAGTGGAACAAAATGGGATCAGGTCAAGATCGTATTGCTCCAAACTGGATGAACGCGTGTTGCGCGGCGCTGCAAAGCTAGGTTCGATCCCCGCGAATCCAACAGTTTGCTCAGCGCCACGCGGATGCATTCCGCATTGCGGCAGAGTGCTCATCGACAGCGCATGGCCGCATTTCCATTCTGGCCAGACCAGCCGGAAACGCTTGAACTCCGAGTCGACGAAGCCAGGATCAGTCGTCGAAGGGATCGCGCACGAGGATCGTGTCCTCGCGTTCCGGGCTCGTCGAGACAAGTGCGACCGGCGTTTCGATCAGTTCCTGCACGCGCTGGATATACTTGATCGCCTGCGCCGGCAGGTCTGCCCATGAACGCGCGCCGGCGGTGGTGCCCTGCCAGCCGTCCATTTCCTCGTAGATCGGCTCGACCGCGGCCTGATCGGCGGCATGGCTGGGGAAATAATCGAGTACTTTCCCGCGCAAGCGGTAGCCGGTGCAGATCTTCACCTTGTCGAACCCGTCGAGCACGTCGAGCTTGGTGAGGGCAATGCCGGTGACGCCCGAAATCGCGCAGGACTGGCGCACCAGCACCGCATCGAACCAGCCGCAGCGGCGCTTGCGCCCGGTGACGGTGCCGAACTCATGGCCGCGTTCGCCCAGCCGCTGGCCGACGGCGTCTTCCAGTTCAGTCGGGAACGGACCCGAGCCGACGCGGGTGGTGTAAGCCTTGACGATGCCGAGGACGAAGCCGGTGGAATTGGGGCCAAGGCCCGAGCCGGAGGCTGCCGTGCCCGAGACCGTGTTCGACGAGGTGACGAACGGATAAGTGCCGTGATCGACATCAAGCAGCACGCCCTGGGCGCCTTCGAACAGGATCCGCGCGCCCGCCTTGCGCACCTTCTTCAGGCGCTTCCACACCGGCTGGGCATATTGCAGCACGAAGGGCGCGATGTCCTTGAGCTCTTCCAGCAGCGCGGCGCGGTCCACCGGCGGCTGGCCGAACCCGGCCCGCAGCGCATCGTGGTGGGCGCAGAGCCGGTCAAGCTGCGCGTCCATCGCATCGAGGTGCGCCAGATCGCAGACGCGGATGGCGCGGCGGCCGACCTTGTCTTCATAGGCAGGGCCGATGCCGCGTCCGGTCGTGCCGATCTTGCCCGAACCCGCGGCCGCTTCGCGCAGGCCATCGAGATCGCGGTGGAGCGGCAGGATCAGCGGGCAATTGTCGGCGATCGCGAAGTTGTCGGCATGGATGGTCACGCCCTGCCCGGTCAGCTTCTCGATTTCGGCCTTGAGCGCCCACGGATCGAGCACAACGCCATTGCCGATGATCGACAGTGTGCCCGTGACAATGCCCGAGGGGAGCAGCGAGAGCTTGTAGACCGACCCGTCCACCACCAGTGTGTGCCCGGCGTTGTGCCCGCCCTGGAAGCGCACCACGGCATCGGCGCGGCTGGCCAGCCAGTCGACGATCTTGCCCTTGCCTTCATCGCCCCACTGGGCACCGATCACGGTCACGTTGGCCACGGCTTAGGCACACCTTCTGTTGCAGTTCAAAGTCGGCTGGCGCCCTAGGGGAGTGCGGCGGCAAGGGCAAGGCGCGAGGCGGGAGAAACCGCTTATCGTACTTGCCTGCTACGGGCCGCATCTGCCATGTCTGGCGCCATGACCGAAAGCTTCCCGATCACGATCTACCACAATCCCAAGTGCGGCACATCGCGCAACACGCTCGCGATGATCGAGGCAGCCGGATACGCGCCCGAAGTTGTCGAGTACGTCAAGGCCGGGTGGACGCGGCAGCAGCTGGAGACCATCGTCGCGGCGACGGGCGGCTCGGTGCGGGACATCATGCGCACCAAGGGCACCCCGGCGGAGGAACTCGGCCTCACCGATCCTGCCGCGAGCGACGAGGCGATCCTCGCCGCGATGGTCGAGCACCCGATCCTGGTGAACCGGCCCATCGTGATAACCCCCATGGGCACGAAGCTGTGCCGTCCATCGGAACTGGTACTCGATCTGCTTGGCAACCGGCCCGAAAGCTTCACCAAGGAAGACGGCGAGGTCGTCAAGCTCTAGAGCTTCTTCGGCTCGCTGCCCGCCAGCAGGTGGGTGCAGCCGAGGGCCTCCGCGCTATCAGCCTCGCTCAGCGCAGCCACCGTGCGCCAGCCGATGCTGCGCAGGCGTGCGGCCACGTCGCGGTCATGGCCGAGGGGGAGGAACACGCTGTCCGCGCTGCGTTCGGCATCGGCAACCTGGGCGATCAGGCCATCGGGATAGAGCGAGAAGCCGGTGGCGACTTCGCCCTTTCCGGAGCCTGCGATCCGATAGGTGCCGCCGCGCCCCAGCGTGCCGCGCACGCCATCGGCATAGAGCGTGAAGCCCAGCCATGACTGATATTCGAAGCCATGACGCTCCGAAGGATCAAGCGTGAGCCGCGCCGCGCCGCCGAGCGCCGCGGCAATCTCGCGCAGCGCGGCGATGCGGCCTGCCAGGACACCGCCAGCATCGATCGCCGCCAGCTTCTCGATCGCCGTCTCGAAATCGCCCGTCGCGTAGAGCAGCGGGACATAGGCCTCGCCGCCCGCATCGACGAGCCCGCCGGCATCCTTGGTATCAAGCTCGCGCCGCACCGCCTCGATCTGGTCAGGCGCCAGCGGGAAAGCCTTCTCGGCAAGCGTATCGACGAGATCGGGCAGCGTGAAATCGACGCTGACGCCTTGCGCGCCGGCGGCCTGCAACGCCTCGATGGCCACCGCCACCACTTCGCAGGCAGCTGCTACATTGTCCGCGCCGATCAGCTCCGCGCCGCACTGCAGCCGCTCCCGCGCCGGATCGAGCGCGTCCCCCTTGATGGTGAGCACCTGCCCGGCATAGCAAAGCCGAAGGGGCCGCGCCGCCGCTGCCAGCCGGGTGCCGGCAATGCGGCCGATCTGCGGTGTGTGGTCGCTGCGCAGGCCCATCATCCTGAGGCTCGCCGGATCGACGAAGCGGAACATCCGCCGCTGGTTGATCCCGTCCATCCGGGCGGCAAGGCTGCGCTCGAACTCGATCATCGGCGGCAGCACGCGGTCATAGCCGTGGCCGTGCATGACATCCTGGATCGCGCGCATCACCCGCGTGGTCGCGGCAGCTTCGCGCGGCAGGCGGTCTTCGAGGCCCTCGGGCAGCAGATCGGAGTTCGGTTCGCTCATGACAGCCGCGCCCTAGACCATGGCGCGCGAGAATCGAACCCTAATTGCGCGGGGTGGGTGTGGCGGGTGGCGGCGGCCTGTGGAAGGGCGCTGAGGGCGGGAAGTTGACAGGGTTGACACAGTCCATGGAGAAAACTGTCAGCCCCTGCGCGCGCCATCTCAGCGCCCTGGCGAGGCGCAGGAAGTGGCGGAACTGCGTTGGATTCGCGGGGCATGAGGGGGATTATGCCGCAGGGCGGTCGCTGTAGGACAGCGCTTTATAAATAACAGACGCGTCTGTTATTTATTCGAGACCGGGAAGTTCGTGAACCGTGGCAGGTTTTGGTGGCGCTGAACGGCAAGAAACTGGCGGACGGTGTCATAGATAATCCGCCCGGTTCCGCTCATCCTGTGAGAACAGGCCGCCAGAACGAGCAGAATGCAGCAGTCTTCCAGGTGCACCGAGCCACTGGCGGCCAAACTGGAGAGGATCGCCATGACAGATGTTGCACCGGAGAATGATCGCGGCCTGATGGGCCGAACCGTGTTTGTTAGCGGTGCCGGCGCCGGCATCGGCCGCGCGGTCGCCGAGGCACTGGGCGCTGCCGGCGCAAACCTTGCCTTGTTCGATCTCAACGCAGCGGCAATCGATGCGGTGGCCGCGCCTTTGCTGACACACGGACTGCGCGTGAGCTGCCACACCGGCGACGTCACGTCTGCAACCGATGTCCATGCCGCGATCGAGCAGGCGGCGCAAGTGCATCAAGGCCTTGATGGCGCAGTCAACAATGCCGGGATCGTGGGCGCGTCTGCCGAGGTGCTGGACTATCCGGCAGAGGTCTTCAGCCGCGTGCTCGATGTGAATGTGATGGGCGTGCTGCATTGCATGCAGGCCGAGCTCAAGGTGATGAAGGCGCAGGGACGCGGGGCCATCGTCAATATTGCGTCTGCTGCCGCAATCATCGGATGGGCCGGTCAGAGCGCCTATGTCGCCAGCAAGCACGCCGTGGTCGGCCTGACGAAGACCGCCGCGCTCGAGTATGCGGGTCAGGGCATCCGCATCAATGCCGTGTGCCCTGCCTTCATCTACACCGACCTGACGGCGGAGATGTTCAAGACGCCCGGCGTGCACGATGCGGCGGTCGCCAATCATCCGATCGGTCGCTTGGGCCAGCCCGGCGAAGTGGCCGAGGCCGTGATGTGGTTGCTTTCGGATCGCTCGTCATTCGCCGTAGGCAGCAGCCTGGTGGTGGATGGGGCTTCGACGATAGACTGAACGGGGGCGATTTCTTTGCGGGCGCATCGCCATGACCCCACCACCACCGCCTGCGGCGGCGGTCCCCCTCCCCATTTGTGCGTGCCGCAAAAATGGGGAGGATTGGGGTATCACCCCAGCACAGAAAAGCTGCTCGCCCGGTTGATCGGCCGCCGCCGCGAGAACGCCGCCAAACCCACGTCACGCCCCGACACCGGCAAGCGGAACTGCAGCGGCGCCCCGTCATGGTCCGCGCCGTTCAGCACGCTTTCGATCAGGTGGCCCATCAACTGGCCCACCAAGGGCGCGTTTTTGAACTGGTTGCCGCTGGTGCCGATGGCGGTGAAGTAGCCGTCCACGTCGCTCCGGTCGTAAATGGGGATCCAGTCCTCGCTGACATCGTAGAGCGCGGCGAAGCCTTGGGCGGTGTTGGGGATGCCGAGGTGCGGGAAACGCAGGGCGGCGCGCCAGACCTGGTTGGTCCATTGGTCGGTGAGGCTGGTTTCGTAGTCCTCGCTGTCCAGATACTCGAGGACGTCGCAGGCCGGTTCGAGCGAGCCGATCAGCAGGGTGCCGGATTGCTCGGGGCGCATGTAGATGCCGGCGTCCGCGTCGGTCATCACGAAACGCAGCGCAGGGCCTTGCGGGGTCTGCGGCATCGGGATGGTGGCGACTTCCTGCCGCAGCGGGCGGGTGCTGATGTGCTCTGGCTGGTGCGCTTCGGGGACGAGGCCATTGACCCAGCGTGAGGCGGGGCCAGCGGCGTTGATGACCACGGGTGCGTGGATCAGGCCGCTCTTGTCGGTGGTCAGGCCGGTGATCTTGCCGGCGGACTGGTGGATGGCGAGGACCGTGTCATGGAAGCGGAAGTGGCCGCCGGCTTGCTCCACCGCATGGGCGATCTGGGCCGTCGCGAGCTGGGGATCGCTGACATAGCCGCCGGTAGGGCAGAAGATTGCGCCGGTGATGGCCTCGCCCGCGGTTTCGCCGAATTGCGGATCGTCGATGCGGCGGGCGGGGCTGAACTGGCGCAGGTCCGCGCCAGGAAGCCATTCGGGAAGTTCGTTCGGGGCGACGTCGGTGAAGGGAACGCCGACTTCGCGCAAGACCGAGCGGGTGCCACTGAGCTGGCGGTTGTCGGCCGCTTCGAGGACGAGGCAGCCGATCTCGTGGTAGTGCAGCGCGGATTCGGGGCGGTGGCCGAGGTAGTCCAGCCAGTTCTGCCAGGCGAAGTGCGCTTCATAGGCGAGCGCGGTGCCGTCGATGGTCGAGTAGTAGGGCCGGATGATCGCGGCGGACCACGAGGTGGAGCCGTGGCCAGGTGCGGGGCCGCGATCGACGTTGAGCGTCTTGAAGCCGCGCCGGGTGAGATCGAGCGCGATGGCGCAGCCGATGACGCCGGCGCCGATGATGACGGCGTCGTAGGTGTTGGTTTCGGGCATTTACCTGCTGAGTCCCTTGTCTCGCGCTTGTGGGGCACCACTCCCGACCCCCACCTCAGCCCTTCGACAAGCTCAGGATGAGCGGAGGAGGGGGCTTATGCAGTTCAATGGAAAATGTCGGTCCAGAGCATCCACTTGCCGTCGACCAGCTTGTAGACGACGACGGCGGTGACATTGGCGTGGACCGAGTTGGCGCCCTTGGTGTCGTACTCAACGCGCGAGATTTCGCGGATGTAAGTGGGGGAAAGCCGCTCGGTTTCGAGGACGGTGAGCTTGAGGTTGGTGATCGCGGTCGCGGCTCCGGCCCACCATGCGGTGATGGCCGCGCCTTTATAGAGCTTGTTGTCGCTGGGGAGCATCGTGGCGTCGGCGGCGTACATCGCGCCGACGGCAGCGGTATCGCCCTTGTTGAACGCGGCGGCGAGCGCATCGTCCGCCGCCTGGATCATCGCGTTGTCGTTGGCGAACGCGGGCGTCGCCGAAAGTCCGAACATGGCCGCAGCCAGAAGCAGTTTGCGCATAGGATAAGCCCCCGAAGAAATGGTCCCTCGGGGTGAAGGCTATGGGGCTTTGCGCCGCGCGTCAAACGCCGTGCAGCGCGTGGCTTGCCCCGCCGCTGCCGATCCGCCAGAGACGCTGGAGCGCCCGCGCCGATAGGATCGCACCTGTATGCTTACGCCCACTCTGCTTGTTCTGGCCGCCGGTGCGTCCTTGGCGAAGTTCGATGCGGTGCCGGTGATCGCGAAGCCGGTGACGGACAAGGACGTGCTGGTGCCGCTGAGCGATTCGGTGAAGGCCGCCACGTGGGATGCGCTGCGTGAGCCGCCGAGGGGGCCAGTCGAGTTCCGGCTGGCCTGCATCGTCTTCCAGCCGTTCGGTGCGCCGGGGCGCTGCGTCGATGCCGCCTTGCTCGATCCGCGCAAACGGCAGGTCGATTGGCGCGCGCTGACCGAGGCCGCGGACCGTGCTCTGACCGCCGGACCCTCTGCGCTGTTGGACATCGCGCAGACCCGCGTCTCCGTGCTGCGCCTCAAGCCGCCGGCCGACCGCAAGCCGCATTTCGAAGTGCGCCTGTTCCGTGTGGTGGTGTCCCCGCAGGATGCGATGCCCGCTTATGCGCCCGGTCCGGCGCTGACGAGCGCGGACTTTACGTTTGCGACTCCGATCAACGGCGCGCTGCTGACCGCGAACTATCCGACGCGGGCCTTGCGATCGGACGTCACGGCGAGAGTGAAGCTGACCTGTCTGGTGCAGCCAACGCGCAAGCTGCTCTGCCGCGATCCGGGCGAGATCGTCACGGCAGGCTTTTCCGATGCGGGCATCGTCAACGAGTTCCGGCTGGCGTCCTACCAGATCGCCTCGACGTTCGAGCTGGCGCCGCAGGACAAGCGCGGCGAGGACATTCGCGGCAAATCGCTGACCTTCACGCTCAACTGGCAGATCCCGCGCAATTGAGGGGAAATGGGCGGGAGCGCGACGGCCCCCGCCCTATCCGATCAGCTGAACTTCAGTGCGCGGACAGTGCGTACGCCGGGAACGGTGCGGGCTTCGGCGAGCACTTCCTCGCTGACCGGGCTGTCGACCGAGAGCAGCAGCACGGCCTCGCCACCGGCCTCGCGGCGGCCGAGGTGGAAGGTGCCGATGTTGATGCCCGACTTGCCGAGCAGCGTCCCGATCGAGCCGATGAAGCCCGGCGCGTCGGTGTTGACGATGTAGAGCATATCGCCCGCAAGATCGGCCTCGATGCCGATGCCGAAGATCTCGACGAGGCGCGGCTCACCGTTGCCGAACAGCGTGCCCGCGACCGAGCGATCGCCCTGCGCGGTGCCGACGGTGACGCGCACGAGGGTGTGGTAGATGCCTTCGCGGTCGTGCCGGACTTCGCGCACGTCGAGCCCGCGCTCCTTGGCGAGGAACGGCGCGTTGACCATGTTCACGGTCTGCGAATATTGCTTCATCAGGCCCGCCAGGACCGCGCCGGTGATCGGCTTCTGGTTGAGCTGCGCGGCGGCGCCTTCGACCTCGATGGCGATCTTGGTCAAGTTGTCGTGCGCGAGCTGGCCGACGAGGCTGCCCAGACGCTCGGCGAGTGCCATGTAGGGCTTGAGCTTGGGCGCTTCCTCGGCCGAGAGCGAGGGCATGTTGAGCGCGTTGGTGACGCCGCCGGTGGTGAGGAACTCGCCCATCTGCTCGGCGACTTGCAGCGCGACGTTGACCTGCGCTTCGGTCGTGCTGGCGCCGAGGTGCGGGGTGCAGATGAAGTTGGGCGTGCCGAACAGCGGCGATTCCTTGGCGGGCTCGGTTTCGAACACGTCGAGCGCGGCACCGGCAATGTGGCCGGCGTCCATGAGGTCCTTCAATGCGGCTTCATCGATCAGGCCGCCGCGCGCGCAGTTGATGATGCGCACGCCCTTCTTGGTCTTGCCGAGATTTTCGCGGCTGAGGATGTTCTTCGTCTCGCTGGTGAGGGGCGTGTGCAGCGTGATGAAATCCGCCTTGGCGAGGAGCGTTTCGAGATCCGCCTTTTCGACGCCCATCTCGATCGCGCGCTCAGGGGTGAGGAAGGGGTCGTAGGCGACGACCTTCATCTTGAGGCCAAGCGCGCGGCTGGCGACGATCGAGCCGATGTTGCCCGCGCCGATGAGGCCCAAGGTCTTGCCGGTGAGTTCGACGCCCATGAAGCCGTTCTTCGGCCAGAGGCCTTGCTGCGTCTGCGCATTGGCTTCGGGGATCTGGCGGGCGAGCGCGAACATCAGGGCGATGGCGTGTTCGGCGGTGGTGATCGAGTTGCCGAACGGGGTGTTCATCACCACCACGCCCTTGGTGGAGGCATAGGGGATATCGACGTTGTCGACACCGATGCCGGCGCGGCCGATGACCTTGAGGCGGGGGGCGGCATCGAGGATCGCCTTGGTCACCTTGGTCGAGGAGCGGATGGCGAGGCCATCATACTCGCCGATGCGGGCGATCAGCTGTTCGGGGGTTTCGCCGGTGATGACATCGACCTGGCAGCCCTTTTCTTCGAAAATGCGGGCGGCGTTGGGGTCCATCTTGTCGGAAATGAGTACGCGTGGCTTGGTCATAAAATCCTCGTCATTCCCGCGAAGGCGGGAATCCATGTCCCGGCGTCGCGTTCGGATGAAATGCAGTGAAGCTGGATCCCCGCCTTCGCGGGGATGACGAATGGAATGGGTTCAGGCGCTCGCGTGAACTTCTGCCCAGGCCCAATCGAGCCAGGGGCCGAGCGCTGCGATATCGGCCGCATCGACCGTGGCGCCGCACCAGATGCGCAGGCCCGGAGGCGCGTCGCGGTATCCGGCGATGTCGTAGGCTGCGCCTGCCTTTTCGAGGAGGCCGGCGACCGCCTTGATCAGCGCTTCGTCCGCGCCTTCGACGGTGAGGCACACCGAGGTCATCGAGCGCGAGGCCCGGTCGGCGGCGAGGTGGCCGAGCCAGTCGCGCTCCTGCACCAGCTTGTCGAGCGCGGCGGCATTGGCGGCGCAGCGGGCCTTCAGCCCCTCGAGACCTCCGACGGACTTGGCCCATTCGAGCGCGAAGATCGCGTCTTCCACCGCGAGCATCGAGGGGGTGTTGATCGTCTCGCCCTTGAACACGCCCTCGGCGAGCTTGCCCTTGGAGACGAGGCGGAACACCTTCGGCAGCGGCCAGGCCGGGGTGTAGGTTTCAAGGCGCTCGACGGCGCGGGGGCCGAGAATGAGGACGCCGTGGCCGCCTTCACCGCCCAGCACCTTCTGCCAGGAGAAGGTGGCGACATCGATCTTGTCCCACGGAATATCGTAGGCGAAGACGGCGCTGGTTGCGTCGGCGAAGGTCAGGCCTTCGCGGTCGTCGGGGATCCAGTCGCCGTTCGGCACGCGCACGCCCGAGGTGGTCCCGTTCCAGGTGAACAGCACGTCGGTCGAAAAGTCGATGGCGGAGAGGTCGGGCAGCTGGCCGTAATCGGCGCGGATCACGGTGGGATCGAGTTTGAGCTGCTTGGCGGCGTCCGTCACCCAGCCCTCACCGAAGCTTTCCCACGCCAGCGTGGTCACGCCGCGGGCGCCCAGCATCGTCCACATCGCCATTTCGAAGGCGCCGGTGTCCGAGCCCGGGACGACGCCGATGCGGTGCGTATCGGGCAGCTGCAGCACCTCGCGCATCAGATCGATGCAGAGCTGGAGGCGCGTCTTGCCGATCTTCGAGCGATGCGAACGCCCGAGCACTTCGGTGGCGAGTTTGGCGGGATCGTATCCGGGCGGCTTGGCGCAGGGGCCGGACGAGAAGTGAGGGCGCGCGGGTTTGCGCGCCGGCATTGGTGCAGTCATGTAGTCTCTCCTTGCAGAGAGCACGCGCGGCGTTGGGACCGCGTGGCCCGGCGCCGTGCATAGTGGCCGGGGGGGATGTGTCAACCGATCATCGCACCGGGGTCTCCCTTAAGCTTGATCCTAATCGCAAATTAACCATCGGCGCGGCACAGTGGCAGCGTGGTCCGCTCGCTTGCCCTGACACTCGCGCTCACCCTGCCGGTGCTGCTGTCCGGCTGCGTCGGGACATCGGAGCCCGCGCCGCGCCCCGTCCGCACGGCGACCACGTGGAACCCGCCGGTCGCGCCGGAAAACCGCCTGTGCCTTGCCAATCTGAGCCAGAAATACGCGACGTTCACGCCGCTGCCGGATCAGTATTACGGGGCCGGATGCACGGCTTTGGGTGCGGTGCGGTTGACCTCGCTGCGCAGCGACAATGGCACGCTGCAGATCGCTAACCTCGGACCCGTCACCTGCCCGCTGGCGAGCACCCTGTCCGGCTGGGCGCGCTTCGGCGTGGACCGCGCAGCCAAGGCCATCCTCGGTAGCCCTTTGGTGCGGATCGAGACCTTGGGGAGCTATTCCTGCCGCAACGTGGCGGGCACCAGCCGCCTTTCCGCGCATGCCAGCGCCAATGCGGTCGATGTCAGCGGGTTCGTGCTGGCGGACGGACGGCGCATCACCGTGCTGCGCGATTGGGACAGCGAAAGCCCGCAGATTCGCGCGTTTCTGGCGACGATCCGCGACAGCGCCTGCAAGCGTTTCAGCACGGTGCTGAGCCCTCAGTACAACGCCGCGCACCGCGATCATTTCCATCTCGAGGTAGGGGGCGGGCGGCCGTTCTGCCAATGATGCGCAGGCCCGCGGAGGGCCGCATAAAGCTGCACTGCACACCCTTTTAACATATCCTCACTTGCCCTTCTCAAGCGGATTTGTTGAGTAGCGTGCAGGGCTAGGTGGGACTGCCATGATTCGTTGTGCGTTCGCATTCGCGGGAACGGGTGCTGCTGTCTGTTTGCCGTTTGAGACCGGTCGTGGAGGCACGGCCTGATGCGCATGCGCAATTCGCCGCGCCGTCCGCAGGGATGGGTCGAATGGCCGACCATGCTGCTCGCCGCCACGATCTACGGTGGATGGTTTGCGCTCACCTATTGGCATGCCGCCATCCCCGGTGTGGTGCTGTTTCTGGCGGGCGGCTGGATCAGCGCCTGGCACAATTCGCTGCAGCACGAGACGATCCACGGCCACCCGACGCGCAGCCCGCTGGTCAATACGCTGGTCGGCTGGCCGCCGATCAATCTCTGGCTGCCCTATGAAGTCTACTTCCGCAGCCATGTCGCGCACCATTCGACGCGCAAGACGACCGATCCCTTCGACGATCCGGAATCGAAGTACGTCGCGAGCGAAGGCACCGTGCTGTGGTGGAGCGAGCGCGTGCAGCAGACGCTGCTCGGGCGGCTCGTGCTCGGCCCGGTGATCGTGGTCGCGCGGACGCTGGTGGAGGAGCTGGCGCGGCTGCCCAAGGAACCGGTGCAGTTCCTGCGCGATTGGGTGCCCCATCTGGCAGGCGTCGCGGCGATCGTGCTGTGGCTGAACTGGTGCGGACTTGATCTCTTCAGCTACCTATTGTGCTTCGTTTATCCGGGCACGTCGCTTTCGCTGCTGCGCAGCCACGCCGAGCACCGCTCCGATCCCGATCCGGCGCGCCGCGCCGCGACGGTCGAGCGCGGCGGGATTTTCGCGCTTCTCTATCTCAACAACAACCTCCATGCCGCGCACCACGCGAAGCCTGATCTTGCGTGGTATCGCCTGCCGCGCTTCCATGCGGAGCGGCGCGGCAAAGTGCCGGCGGGGCCGGTCTATGCTTCCTATTTCGACCTGTTTCGCCGCTTCGCGCTGCGCCCGCACGATGCGTTGATTCATCCCGAATACCGGGCCAAATAGCGGAGATGAACAACTGGCTGGCCTCGCTGGGCATGTACGATCATCCGGCCCAGCGCGAAGCCAACGATGCGTTGTGGGACTGGATCGCGGCGCGGCTTGGGGCGGCGAGGGTGCCCGATGTTCCGTCAGGACTTGAGCGGGACCGGGCGCCGCACGAACTGTGGCCCGATCCGCAGCTGCTGTTCGGACAGGCCTGCGGCTATCCCTTTGCGCGTTTTCACAAGGACCACCTGCGCGTGCTCGCGGTGCCGCGCTACGGAGCGCCGCATTGCGAAGGGACGCGCCATTCCAGCGTGATCGTCGCACGCGCCGGCGATGCTCGTGGGGTGCTGGAGGACTTTCGCGGCGCGGTTGCGGCGATCAACGAGTCCGCCTCCAACACCGGCACCAACCTGCTGCGCCATACCATTGCCGAGCAATGCGCGCCCGGCCCTTTCTTCACGGGCATGGTCCGCACCGGCAGCCACATTGGCAGCATGCGCGCGGTTGCTGCAGGGGAGGCAGACCTCGCGGCCATCGACGCGTTGACGTTTGCGGCGGCTGACGCCAGCTATCCCGGCCTGCCGGAGTCGCTCAAAGTTATCGCGGTCTCGCGCAAGGTCCCCGCCCTGCCCTTCGTGACCGCGCTGGCGACACCGGATGCAATTGCCGTGCTGCTACGGGAGGCGCTGCTTGCCGCGATGGCGGAACCTGCGCTGGCCGAGGCGCGCAAAGCGCTGTTCCTGCGCGGCGCCGAACCCGTCGACGCCGCTGTTTATGACGAAGTGCTGGAGCTGGAGCGGTTCGCGGACCTCGCAGGCATTCTGCGCCCGGAGCCATGACGCCCGAGCGGCCCGAAGCCTGTTCTCAGGCCGCCAGGTCCCCCAGCCCGCTGGCTTCGATCCGCAGGCGCACCGCTTCGGCGGCATGGCGCGCGCCGAGTTTGCCCATCATCTTCATGCGGTGGATTTCGACCGTGCGCGGGCTGATCTCGAGTTCGCGGGCGATGGCCTTGTTGCTGCAGCCTTCGGCCAGCCGATCAAGCACTTCGCGTTCGCGCATCGAGAGGCGGCTGATGCGCTGGCGCGCTTCCGCGGCGCGGGCGCGCTGCTGGCGCTGGGCATCGGCCTCACGCGCGCTGCGAGCCACGGCTGCGTTGAGCGAGGCGATCTGTTCGGGCACCGTGAGGTAGTCCAGCGCGCCGGCCTTGATCGCCGAGACCACCGCGTCGATCGTCGGTGCCTCCGCAATCGCGATGATCGGCAGCCACTGCCCGGCGCGCATCATGGCGGCGACGAGGCTGGATATCCCCTCCCCCACCGGCTCATCCTGCGCCAGGACCAGGCCACCCGCCGGCGCATGACTCAAAAGCTCATCCGCGTGGGCGTAGATTTCCGCATGATGCCCGGCGGCAAATGCGAGACGAGCGAGCTGGGCCCGGCGGGCTGAGTCGCTATCGAGGACATGGAGGGTGACGCGTTCGATCATGGGTTAACCAAACCATGATCCCCGCCCCTCGCGCCAACGAGGTTAGCTTCGTTCTGAACCCACAACAGTGCCTGCAGGCTGCTAGTTCTGCGAATTCCAAAGGGAATTACCCTCCGGAATGGACGCGATAGCCCCGCAATGGCGCTAAGTAGCGCTCCTTGGGCCAAGCCCGCAGCAGGAACCGATAGAGTTAAGGAATTTCCCTTAGCGGGAGCCGCGTTAACGATACTGGGCGGAGCTCACGTCACCGTTTCGTCGAAGCTGTAGTGCGGCAGCGAATGGAACGCCGAGCGCAGCGCCTCGCCCCAGCTTGAGGAGATCAGCTTGAAGAAGGGATCCTCCGCGGTGATGCGCTTCTGGTGCAGCGGCTCGAAATTGTCGCGCTCGATCACCATCAGGTCGAACGGCAGGCCGACCGAGAGATTGGCCGCGAGTGTCGAGTCGAACGAGACCATGAGGAGCTTGACCGCATCCTCGAAGCTCATGCCCTTGTCGTAGCCGCGAACGAGGATCGGGCGGCCGTACTTGGTCTCACCGATCTGGAAGAAGGGCGTATCGAACGAGGCTTCGATGAAATTGCCTTCGGGGTAGATCAGGAAAAGGCGCGGCTCCATGTCCTTGATCTGGCCCGCGACAATCAGCGAGGCGGTGAAGCGCGGGCCGTCCTGCCCGCCGGCGCCTTGCAGCCCGGAATCCTGCCGCCCCTCGATCACGTCGCGCAGCAGATGGCCGACGATCGTCGCGATCTGGAACATGGTGGGGGCATCGAGGATCGACGGTCGCCGCTCGCCGGGGGCTTTGGTGCGCTCCTCGAGCTGGCTGATCACCGATTGCGTGGTGGCGAGATTGCCGGCGGTCATGATCGTGATGATCCGCTCGCCCGGCACCGACCAGGTGAACATCTTGCGGAAGGTGGAGATGTTGTCGACGCCCGAATTCGTGCGGGTGTCGCTCATCAGCACCAGGCCCTTGTCGAGCACCATCCCCACGCAATACGTCATCGCTCCAGCCTCTCCGTACGCTTTCGCCTGGCCGCTCACTGTTCCACACGCTGCTGCGCAACCGCAAGCTTCACATGCAGTGTTTCGTCGTGAGAGCCGTATCGGATACCGGTGATCGGTGCCGCATCACGATAATCCCGACCTGTGGCAACGCGGACATAGTGCGGATCGGGGGAAATGCCGTTGGAGACGTCGAACCCGACCCAGCCGAGCCCTTCGACCATGGCCTCCGCCCAGGCGTGGCCGGCGTCCTGCTCGACGCGGTCGTTCATCATCAGGTAGCCGCTGACATAGCGCGCCGGAACGCCGAGCGCGCGGGCAGCGGCGATGAACACGTGGGCATGATCCTGGCATACGCCGTGCCCGGCCGCGAGCACGGCTTCGGCATTGCTCGCGGTATCGGTGTGGCCCGAGGCGTATTCGACCGCCCCGCGAATGAGGGTGGAGAGAGCGTGGAGCTTCTCCAGCGTATCCTGCTTGCCCGCGAGGCCGGAGAGCAGCGCGCGCAGGCGCGGGCCGGTGGTGGTGAGTTCGGTCGGCTGCCGGAAGTGCCAGAGCGGGAGGTACCCGGCGTGATGGCCGACGATGCCCGAATTGTCGTTGGTATCGACCACGCCCTCGCAGCGGATGGTGACTTCGGTGACGCCCGGCTCGAAGGCGATCAGGGTGACGTGGTTGGCGTTCTCGTCATCGTACTCGACTTCCTTGCGCGCGCCTTCGAGGCCGATGGTCCACGAGACGATCGACTGCCCCGCGCTCGTCTTGGGCGTCAGGCGCAGGCGCTGCAGCCCGCGCGCTGCAGGGGCAGAGAACGTGTAGTGCGTGGTATGATCGACCCAGAGCCGCAAGCGCCCGATTCCCCTAATCGATAAAACGATAGTCGTACTGGATCTGGTTGGCGAGCCGCGTGTTCCGGCTGATGAACTGCGCGATGTATTCGTGCAGCCCCTGCTCGAAAATCGCGTCGATCGTCGTCTGGTGCAAGTCGCAATCTGCCTCCCGCAGGATCGCGTGCGCTTCGCTTTCCCCGCCGTATTCGCGGGCGAGATGGGCAAGGTTCGAACGCAGCTTGCCGTAGCAGAAGGCGAGGCTGCGCGGGAAGCGGCTGTCGAGAATGAGGAATTCAGCAATGCCGCGCGCTTCCATGCGGCCCGCGTTGAGCCAGCGGTAGGCGCGCTCGCCGGCGAGGCTGCGCAGCACGTTTTCCCACTGCACATTGTCGAGGCTGGAGCCGACGTAGGAAATCGAGGGCAGCAGCACGTAGTATTTCACATCGAGGATGCGTGCAGTGTTGTCCGCCCGCTCGATGAAGCTGCCGATGCGCGCGAAATTGTATATCTCGTTGCGCAGCATGGTGCCTTCCATCGCGCCGCGCACCTGCGTCGACTGGCGGCGGATGGTATCGAGCACATCGCCGAGGCGCGTCTCAGTGACCGGGCGGGCGAGCAGCTCGCGCATCTTGAGCCAGCTGTCGTTGACTGATTCCCACACCTCGCGCGTGATCCCGGCGCGGACCATGCGCGCGTTGGTGCGCGCGAGCTCGCACATGGTGAGGACGTTGCCGGGGTTGTCCTTGTCGCGCAGGATGAAGTTGATCACGTTCGGCCCGGCATAGTCGGTGCCGAACTTGGCCTCATAGAGCCCGCGCAGGCCGAGGGTGACGATGACCGAGCGCCATTCGTCGCTGGCATCGCGTGCATCGCGGGTGAGCGCCATGCGGAAGCCGGCCTCGATCAGAGGCGCGGTGTTTTCCGCCCGCTCAAGATTGCGGAACAGCCAGAAGATGCCGTTTGCGCTGCGGCCTAGCATGCGCCTGCCCCAGCCAATTCGCCCTGTTCGCCCCGAGTTAAGCCGAGGCCATGCGCTTGGACGTTCTCGGCTACGCTCGAACCGGCCCCTCGACTTCGCTCGGGGCGAACGGGGTGGAGGGGAGCCGCGGTGTCAGTCATCCAGCACCCAGCTGTCCTTGGTGCCCCCGCCCTGCGACGAGTTCACCACCAGCGAACCCTTCTTGAGCGCGACGCGGGTGAGGCCGCCGGGGGTGATATCGATCCCGGCGGGCGAGACGAGCACGAAGGGCCTGAGGTCCACGTGGCGCGGGGTTAGCCCGGCGCGGCTGAGGATCGGCACGGTGGACAGCGAAAGCGTCGGCTGCGCGATGTAGTTGTGCGGACGCGCAGCGAGCTTGGCGGCGAAAGCGGCGATTTCCTTCTTCGACGAAGTCGGCCCGATCAGCATGCCATAGCCGCCCGAGCCGTGGACTTCCTTCACCACCAGTTCCGAAAGGTGTTCGAGCACGTATTTCAGCGCGTCCGGCTCGGAGCAGCGCCAGGTCGGCACGTTCTGCAGGATGGGCTTTTCGCCGGTGTAGAATTCCACGATTTCGGGCATGAACGAATAGATCGCCTTGTCATCGGCGATGCCGGTGCCCGGCGCATTGGCGATGGTGATCCCGCCGGCACGGTAGACATCCATGATGCCCGAGACGCCGAGCTGGCTTTCGGGCTTGAAGGTCAGGGGATCGAGGTAGTCGTCGTCCACCCGGCGATAGAGCACGTCGATCGGCTGGTATCCGCGCGTGGTGCGCATGGCGATGCGACCGTTTTCGACGCGCAGATCGCTGCCTTCGACGAGCTCCGCCCCCATCTGGTCTGCGAGGAAGGCATGCTCGAAATAGGCCGAATTGTAGATGCCCGGCGTGAGCACCGCGACGACCGGCTGGTGGCCTTTTGCGGCGGGCGGCAGGCAGGCGGCGAGGCTGCGGGCAAGGCGGCGGGGATAGTCCGAAACCTCGCGCACGCGGACCCGCGTGAACAGTTCCGGGAACATCGCCATCATCGTCTCGCGGTTCTCCAGCATGTAGGAGACGCCGCTGGGCGTGCGCGCGTTGTCTTCCAGCACCATGAACTCGTCCTCGCCGGTGCGGACGAGATCGATGCCGACGATATGGGTATAGACCCCGCCCGGCGGCGTGAAGCCGACCATCTGCGGAAGGAACGCGGGGTTCTTTTCCAGCAGGCGCGCAGGGAGGCGGCCCGAGCGGACGATTTCCTGCCGATGGTAAAGATCATGGAGGAACGCATTGAGCGCGCGCACCCGCTGCTCGATCCCGCGCGAGAGCCGCCGCCACTGATGCGCGGTGATTATGCGCGGCACCATGTCGAACGGGATCAGCCGCTCTTCGGCGTCCTCGTTGCCATAGACATTGAAGGTGATGCCGGTGCGGCGGAAGAAGGCTTCCGCCTCCGTCCCCTTGCGGCGGAGCAGGTCTGCCGGCTGTTCCTGATACCACTCGCTGTACCCGCGATAGGCGGGGCGCACCGCACCATCGGCGGTGAACATCTCATCATACGATGAGGGCGAGGCGGCTTTCATGCGATCATCCCGTGAGAGGGAAGCTTGCACAGCGCAAAGCCTTTGCCAAGCGCAATGCTGCAAGTGCGAGACAAAATTGTAACCGAATTGCAGGCCCAAAGTGTTTCGCCTCTTCCCGCTTGCCATGGTCGAGGCATGGTGACACCTTTAACTGCACAACTAAATCAGCCGGAGAGACCGCGATGGCCACGATCCATCACCGCACCTGCCACATCTGCGAGGCCAATTGCGGCGTGTTGGTGGAAGTGGAGGGGCGGCAAATCCTCTCGATCAAGGGCGATCCCGACAACCCGCTTTCGCGCGGGCACATCTGCCCCAAGGCGACCGCGCTGGAAGACCTGCAGAACGATCCCGACCGCCTGCGCCGCCCGATCAAGCGGGTGGGCGAGGCGTGGCACGAGATCAGCTGGGAGCAGGCCTTTGCCGAGATCGGCGAGAAGACCCGCGCCATCCTCGCCCGCGATCCGGCGAGCACCGCGACTTATGTCGGCAATCCCAATGCGCATTCATACGGCAATGCGCTGAACGCGCATCACCTGACCAAGGCGCTGGGAACGAAGAACCAGTTTTCCGCGAGCACGGTGGACCAGATGCCGCATCAGGTGGCGAACCTGCTGCTTTATGGCCATGCCAGCATGTTCGGCATTCCGGATATCGACCGCACGGAAACGCTCATCATCATCGGCGGCAATCCGATGGCCTCCAACGGGTCGGTGTGGACCGTGCCCGATTTCCGCAACCGGGTGCGCGCCTTGAAAGCGCGCGGGGGCCATCTGGTGGTGATCGATCCGCGCCGGACGGAAACGGCCAAGATCGCCGACAGGCATCTGTTCGTGAAGCCGGCGAGCGACGTGTTCCTGCTGGTGGCGCTGCTCAAGGCGGTCATGGCGCGCAGGCCGCATCAGCCGGTGCAGGAGTTTGTGACAGGGCTCGATGATGTGGCGGCGCTGCTTGCGCGGTTCGACGATGCGGCCTGCTGTGCGGCTTCGGGCGTGTCCGCCGAAGATGTCGCGTGGCTGGCAGACCGGCTGACATCCGGGCCTGCGGCGCTCTATGGCCGCCTTGGTATCGCGACGCAGCAGCACGGCACGCTCAATGCGTGGCTGATCGCGCTGATCAACATTGCGGCGGGGCAGCTCGACCGCGAGGGCGGGACGGTGTTTCCCATACCCGCGCTCGATACGCTCTCGATGCTGCCGCGGGGATCGCTCGGCAAGTTCACCTCGCGCGTTTCGCAGCACAAGTCCGTGCTCGGCGAGTTTCCCGCCGCCGCGCTTGCCGAGGAGATCGAAACCGAGGGGCCGGGCCAGATCAAGGCGCTGTTCGTGATCGCCGGCAATCCCGTGCTTTCGACGCCCAATGGACCCCGGCTCGACAAGGCGCTGGCGAGCCTCGAGCTGATGGTCTCGGTCGACATGTATCGCAACGCCACCAGCCGCCGCGCGCACTACATCCTGCCGCCGACCGGGCCTCTGGAGCGCGACCACTACGGCCTGTTCCTGCTGCCGATGGCAGTGCGCAACGTGGCGGTCTATTCGCAGCCCACGCTGGAGCGCGAAGACCCGGAGGCCCTCCACGACTGGGAAATCCTGCGCGGGCTGGCGAGCGCAATCAGCGGCCAGCCAGTGCAGGAGCCGACCCCGCGCGAGGCGCTTGACGGAATGCTGCGGGGCGGCCCCTACAAGGTATCCTTGGCGGAAGTGGAAGCGGCGCCCTCGGGCCGCGATTTCGGGCCGCCCATGACAGGCGTGCTGCCGGAGCGGCTGCGCAGCGATGATCAGATGATCAACTGCGCGGTACCCGCGTTGATGGAGGCCCTTGCCGCGCTCGAAATGCCCGAGGCGGGCAGTGGCAAGCTGACCTTGATCGGCCGCCGCCATTTGCGGACGAACAATTCGTGGCTCGCCAATAGCCACCGCCTGACCAAGGGCCCAAACCGCTGCACCTTGATGATCCATCCGGACGATGCGGCGGCGGCAGGCCTTGCGGACGGCGAGATGGCCACCGTGCGCTCGTCCTCCGGGGAGATCAGCATCCCTGCCGAAGTGACGGACGACATGATGCCCGGCACCGTCTCGATTCCGCATGGCTGGGGGCATGATCTGCCCGGCATGGCGATGCAAGTGGCGAAAAGCCGCGCAGGGGTGAGTGCCAATGCGCTGACGGAATCGGGTGCGCTCGATCCGCTTTCCGGCAACGCTGCGCTGTCTGGCGTGCAGGTGCAGGTGGCGAAGGCGGTGCTGGAAGCGGCGGAATAAACGTCAGCCGTCTTCCTTGCCGGTGCATTCGCCATTGTGCTTGGCGCTGAGCTGCATTTCCATCGACATCGCCTTGCCTTCCGGCCCGGCGCCGTTGATCGACATTGTCATCTGGTAGGTATCGGGCGTGTAGCTGCCCTGCATCGTCATCGTCTGCGTGCCCTGCTCGGCGTTGCAGGTCATCTTCGCGTCGATCTTGCCGCCGCCCATGCTGAAGGTGTCGTACTTGCAGCGCTTGTCGGCCTGGCCGAAGAACTTGCCGTCGGGCTTCTCGGCCTCTTCCTTGGTCAGGCAGCTGGCGAAGGTACGGTCCTTGCCGAGGATCTTGGACATCATCGCCTTGGCCTCGGGCGGCAGGCCTTCCATCTCCATCTTGACGAACTTCATCGTCGAATCCCACCGCCCGGGATTGAACTTCAGCCCCGCGTCGGAAACCTTATTCGCGACATCGGAGACGCTTTCATTCTTGGCAGTCACCGATTTCTCGCTGCCGCATCCGGCCAGCGCCAGTGCAGTCGAGAGGGCGATCAGGGGCAGGATCGGCAGGCGCATCGGGCAGGTTCCTCTCGCTTGTATTGGAGGAAGGCTAACACTGCGCGCGGCGCATTCCAATGACGCGCATCACAAGCTCAGAAACCGTAGATCAGCGTCAGGCGGCTGGTCGTATCCGTCAGCGTCCGCGCGACACCGGAGCCGGCTTCGTGCTGGAGCATATAGGACAGGCGCGCCTTGAGCTTGCTGCTGAGGCGTGAATCCAGTGCGGCAAGCGTGTAGTACGTCCGGCGCACCGCATCGAAATAGGTGCTGACTTCCTGGCTGTAGCTCAGCGTCGGCGTGAGCCGCAGCTTGAGGTCGGCGAGCGCGGCGGCGGACAGCGTCTGCTCCTGCGGGCCATCGACCGGCTGCGTCAGGCGCATGGCTGGCCCCGCCTTGATGCTCAGCTTGCGGCCATCTGCGTCGAGCAGATTGTAGCCGAGCCCGGCGGAGAGGCTGTAGCGATCGGTGAAGCCCTGGAACCGGTCGCGCTCATACTGGCCGAGGCCGAAGACATAGCCATGCTCGTCGAACTTGTAGTTGGGCTCGACCGTCACGCGGATCTGGTTGCGCGTGACTTCGTTGAACGTCTTCTGGTAGTCGATCCGCCCCGAGGTCGCCACGCGCCAGCGCCCGCGTTCGGCGATCACCGTCAGCCGGCCGACAAAGCCCGAGCCCGGCGCGCTGCCGGTGCTGAGGAAGGCGCCCAGTTCGCCCTCGCCGCTCCACTTGACGGGCATTTCGAACGCGGCGGTCTGGAACGCCGCGGCGTCCTGCACCAGCGGGTCCAGCTTGACCCCGACTTGCGCGAGCGGGACCGGTTCGGCCAGCCACACCGCCCGATTGCGCCGGGCGACCCACTCCGCGATGGCCGCCTGCGCTTCGGGATGCGTCTGCTGCAGATACTGGACGAGCGAATCAAGCGCGCGCGGATCGTGCGAGGCTTCGACGGCGGTCAGCACCTCCACCATCGCGGGCGGCAGCGGCGCGGTATCTTGCGCTCTGGTGGGCGCCGCCGAAAACAGGCCCAGCAGGACAGCGGTCGCGGCGGTGCGTTGATAGACTTTCAGGGTCCCGATCCTTCGCAAGCCGCGCGCGGGCGGTGGACGTTCACGCTATCGCAGCGCGGCGATACAGGAAACGCACCTTCGTGCCTATCCATCGCCTGCGGCTTGCTTGTGCGCGGTTTGTTCCCCATATCTGGGCGATGGCCGAACTCGTGATCCGCAGAGGGCTGGAAGAGCCCGATACCTCCGCCAATTTCGTGCCGCACAAGCCCGCGCGGCCGGAGAAGTCGGAAGGCGGCAAGCCCTTCAAGGTGATCTCGGATTACCAGCCGGCAGGCGACCAGCCCACCGCGATCGCCGATCTCGTCGCCTCGGCACGGGACGGCGAGGCGACGCAGGTGCTGCTGGGCGTCACCGGTTCGGGCAAGACCTTCACGATGGCCAAGGTGATCGAGGAACTGCAGCGCCCCGCGCTGATCCTCGCGCCGAACAAGATCCTCGCCGCGCAGCTCTATGGCGAGATGAAGAGCTTCTTCCCGGAAAACGCGGTCGAGTACTTCGTCTCCTACTACGACTACTACCAGCCCGAGGCCTATGTGCCGCGGTCGGACACCTACATCGAGAAGGAAAGCTCGGTGAACGAGGCGATCGACCGGATGCGCCATTCGGCGACGCGCGCGCTGCTGGAGCGCGACGACGTCATCATCGTCGCCTCGGTCTCGTGCCTCTACGGCATCGGCTCGGTCGAGACCTATTCGGCGATGGTGTTCGACCTGAAGGTGGGCGAGAGCGTCGACAACCGCGAGATCATCCGCAAGCTGGTGGCGCTGCAATACAAGCGCAACGACGCGGCCTTCCAGCGCGGCAATTTCCGCGTGCGGGGGGACAATCTCGAAATCTACCCCTCGCACTACGAGGACATGGCCTGGCGTGTCTCGTTCTTCGGGGACGAGATCGAGGAGATCGTCGAGTTCGATCCGCTGACCGGCAAGGCGGGGACAAAGCTCTCCAAGGTGCGCGTCTACGCCAATTCGCACTACGTGACGCCCGGTCCCACGATGAAACAGGCGGCGGATGCGATCCGCTTCGAGCTGACCGAGCGGCTCAAGGAGCTGGAAGCGGAGGGCAAGCTGCTGGAAGCCCAGCGGCTGGAGCAGCGCACCAACTTCGATCTCGAGATGATCCACGCCACCGGCAGCTGCGCTGGCATCGAGAACTACTCGCGCTTCCTGACGGGGCGCCTGCCGGGCGAGCCGCCGCCGACGCTGTTCGAATACCTGCCGGACAACGCGCTGCTGTTCGTCGACGAGAGCCACCAGACCGTGCCGCAGATCGGCGCGATGAGCAAAGGCGACCATCGCCGCAAGATCACGCTGGCCGAATACGGCTTCCGACTGCCGAGCTGCATCGACAACCGGCCCTTGCGGTTCAACGAGTGGGACGCGATGCGGCCGCAGACCATTGCTGTCTCGGCAACCCCAGGCACGTGGGAAATGGAGCAATCGGGCGGCGTGTTTGCCGAGCAGGTGATCCGCCCGACCGGCCTGATCGACCCGCCGGTCGATATCCGCCCGGTCGAGGACCAGGTGCAGGACTGCATCAACGAATGCCGCAAGACCGCGCAGAACGGCTACCGCACGCTGGTGACGACGCTGACCAAGCGCATGGCCGAAGACCTCACCGAGTTCATGCACGAGGCGGGACTGAAGGTGCGCTACATGCACTCGGACGTCGAGACGCTGGAGCGCATCGAGCTGATCCGCGACCTCAGGCTGGGTGTCTATGACGTGCTCGTCGGCATCAACCTGCTGCGCGAGGGTCTCGACATCCCCGAGTGCGGGCTGGTGTGCATTCTGGACGCGGACAAGGAAGGCTTCCTGCGCAGCGAAACTTCGCTGATCCAGACGATCGGCCGCGCCGCGCGCAATGTCGATGGCCGGGTGATCCTCTATGCCGACCGCATGACCGGCAGCATGGAGCGCGCGATTGCCGAGACGGACCGGCGGCGCGAGAAGCAGCGCGCCTACAACGAACTCCATGGCATCACCCCAGAATCGATCAAGCGCGATATCCACGATATCGTGGCCGACACGGCGAGCCGTGACGGCGTGCTGGTGGAGATCGAAGCGGAAGGCGGGGCCAACAACCTCGTCGGCCACAACCTGCGCGCCTACATCGAAGAGCTCGAAAAGAAGATGCGCGCGGCGGCGGCGGATCTGGAGTTCGAGGAAGCCGGCCGCCTGCGCGACGAGATCCGGCGGCTGGAAGCGGACGAGCTTGGCCTGCCGGACGCCGAGAAGAAAGCGCCGCTGGTGGGGCGCAGCAACGAAGGCAAGCCGGGGACAAGGAAGACGCGGTTCGGGAAGACGCAGCGCAAGTGGGGGCGGTAGGGATGCGTCTGCTTGGGTTTTTCTAGAGCGGGTAGGACAAGCTGGTTCAGCGCGGTGCAGCTCGGAAAGTCTTCCGGTTTGCGCCGGTAAAAAGCTAACGGTGAGCCATGATCCGCACATTCGCCGAACCCGAGACCGAACGCATCTGGCAGGGGCAGCGCAGCCGCAAGCTGCCGCCAGATATCCAGCAGACTGCTCGGCGAAAGCTTCGCCAGATCAATCGAACCGCAAACCTCACCGATCTGCGCATCCCTCCCGGCAACCGCTTCGAGCAGTTGAAAGGCTTTACCCCTCCGCGATATAGTCTACGGATCAATGACCGGTGGCGGATCACGTTCACCTGGTCCGACGGAGGCGCGGACGATGTCCGGATCGAAGATTATCACCGGGGCTGACGACCTATTGGACAATGTCCATCCGGGCGACATCCTGCGCGAGGACTTCCTGATCGGCAGTGAAATTCCGGTCAGTGATGTGGCGCAGGGAACCGGCATCCCTGCCGAGCAGCTGGCCGCGATCTTGACCGCAAGCGCAGCAGTCACCGCCGCAGTCGACCTGCGTTTGGCCCGCTACTTCGGGGTGTCCGAAGGCTTTTTCCTCGGTTTGCAAATCGACTACGATCTTGAAGAAGAGCGCCGCCAGCACGGCGATGAGCTTGACAGGATTGCGCGTCGCGCAGCCTGACCGCGCGGCGGATAGTAAATGGGGAACCACCGCTATCACCTCAACGTGTTCTGGTATCCCGATGACGATTGCTGGATCGCCGACGTGCCTGATTTGCGTCCTTGTTCAGCCCATGGCGCGACACCTGCAGAGGCACTTGCCGAGGCAGAGGTGGCCATCGCGCTTTGGCTGGAAACCGCGCGCGAACGCAATTTCGTGATCCCCGAACCGCGCTATCGTTCGGCAATCTACGCGGCCGGTTGACGGCAACTGGCAGCAGCGCGCCTCTGCTCTGCTTGCAGATTTCGCCCAAATCTGCTAGCACTCTGACCGCAAAAGGATCAGCAGATGGCCACCGCAACCGCCCGCAATGTCGATGACAAGGATTATGCCGCGCTGGCCGAGATGGCGGCGGCGAACGGGCGTTCGATTTCCGAGGAGCTGCGCGCGCTGATTGCCGAGGCGGCGCGGAAGCGGCGGCTGGAGGAATTGATGGCCAAGATACGCGAGATTCGCGAACGGAATCCTCTCCGGCTTGTCCCGGGGGAGGACGCCGTGTCGCTGATCCGCGCAATCCGGGACGAGGAATGATCATTCTCGATGCCAGCGTCGCGGTCAAATGGTTCATCCGCGCAATCAGTTCAGACGAAGCCGACCGATTGCTCGGCAGCGCGGAGCCCCTCTTCGCGCCCGATCTCTTCGTGATCGAAGTGGCTGCGGCGTTGGTCCGCAAGGCGAACATGGACAAGTCCAATCGCAGTGCGAGTGAGGCGGGGCTCGCCAGTTTCGGAGAAATGCTCGCCCACGACGTGGTACGTATCGAAGCCACGAGGATGCCAGACATGATGGCCGCATCCCGGCTCGCGCTCGATCTCGGGCATCCCCTCAAGGATTGCATCTATCTTGCGCTCGCGATGAAAATGAGCTGCGAGCTTTTGACCTGTGATCTGCGTTTTGCCACCAAGGCGCGGGGGACATGGACGAAGATTCGGGTGCTTGAAGGATAACAATGTCAAAGTCGCGCACCGCGCCCCTAGGCCTGCTTCTTGCCCTTGCCGCTTGCTCGCAATCCGCCGCAACTCCAACTGGCGGGGATGGCCCGCTCAACGCCGTGCGTGTCGCGATGCCGGCGGACAGCGTCGCACAGATGCCGATACGGCCCAAGGATGCCAAGGGCGCGTGGGTCTCGGCGCCTGATGGCAGCGCGAAATTCGGCTATCCGGGGGAGGCCGCGTTGCTCGCCCTCGAGTGCCGGAACGGCGCGCTGGTGGTGACGCGCAATGTCGCCGCGCCGGTGGGGGCATCGGCGCTCTTCGCCTTGCAGGGGAGCGGCTATATCCTGCGCCTGCCGGTCGATGCGACCGCGCTGCCCGGCCAGAGCGGCTACGTCTGGCGCGGCGCCATTGCCGCCGACGATATGCGGCTGAAGCTGTTCAAGGCGAAGTTTGCCGGAACACTGCCCGGCGGCGGGCATATCGAAGTGCCTGCCAGCGACGTCCCCGGCGCGCTGATCAAACGCTGCGCAGAAAGCTAGAGCTTGCCGAACCTGGCCTCATAGGCCGCCGTATCGCCGCCCGCCAGCAGCCCCGCCTGTTCGATCCAGTTGTCGCGCGTCGCCCGGCCCGCGAAGGCGCCGAGCTGCGCGTCGATGCGGGCGACATCCTCCTCGGTCCACGCGGCGATTTGCGCATAGCGGGTCACGCCGAGCGCCCGGAGCGCCGTGCTGATCTTGGGGCCGAGGCCCTTGATGCGGGTCAGGTCATCGCCTTCATCAGATGATGGCGGCGGCGCTTCGGCCAAGACCGGCGGCGGGTCAATCGCGGCGGCGGGCGGTGCATCGATCAGCGCCGAGTTGCGCGCGGCGGGGGCGGCGCCTTCCGACAGCACATCGCGGTATTCGCGCTTTTGCGGCAGCGCCTTGCCGCGCCGGAGCAGGAACACCAGCGCCAGCACGAGCACAAGTGCAATCGCGCCGACCAGCACCGCGTTCGCCTGAATCCATTCCATCATCGTCAACCCTCAGCATCCGCCGGACACGCGCCTTTCCCACGCGCGCCGGGGAATGCCAAGAGGGGTGTTGTCAGGGACGGGCGAGCGATCCCGCCAGCGAAACCAGCTTCACGAATTCCGCGCGGGAGAAATCGCGCGGTTCTCCGGCCAGCGCGCTGACCTGCTGCCAGCCGTAGTTCGCCAGCATCGGATCGCCGCGCAGCTTCTGCCCATAGGCGGCGACCGCGACCGCAAAGGCCATGTCGCCCCTTGGCGAAGCGGCGCTGGCGATCAGGCTTTTCGGCACAGGTCGCTCGATCAGGCGCGAGCTCTTTTCGCCCGGGAGCTTGTAGCGCAGTTTCACGAAAGCGAGTTCGCTGCCTGCGGGCCCGGGCGTGGCGGGGGCTTCCTCGTAGCGGCGCGGGCCGATCCAGCCCCTGGCGCCGGCGGGCACGATCTCGTAGATCGCGGTGACCTGATGGCCCGCGCCGATCTCGCCCGCATCGACCTTGTCGTTGTTGAAGTCCTCCTCGCGCAGCGCCCGGTTCTCGTAGCCGACAAGGCGATACTGCGAGACGGCGGCGGGGTTGAACTCGACCTGGATCTTCACATCGCCCGCGATGGTGAAAAGGGTGGACGACATCTGCTCGGCCAGCACCTTGCGCGCTTCGAGGGCGCTATCGATGTAGGCGTAGTTGCCGTTCCCGTGGTCGGCGATCTGCTCCATCATCGCTTCGTTGTAGTTGCCTTCGCCGAAGCCCAGCGTGGTCAGCGTGATGCCGGTGTCGCGCTGCTTTTCGACCATTTCGAGCAGCGCCTTGGTATCCGAGACGCCCACGTTGAAATCGCCGTCGGTGGCCAGCAGGATGCGGTTCACCCCGTCCTTGATGAAGCTCTGCCGCGCGACTTCGTAGGCCAGCTGGAGCCCGGCCCCGCCTGCGGTCGAGCCGCCCGCCTGCAGCTGATCGAGCGCCGCGCGGATCAGGCCCTTGTCGTTGGTCGGCGGAAGGACCAGCCCCGCCGCGCCGGCATAGACCACGATCGAGACATGGTCCTGCGGCTTGAGCTCCTCAGCCAGTCCCATCAGTGCGGTCTTGACGAGGGGTAGCTTGTCGGGATCCTGCATCGAGCCCGAAACGTCGACGAGGAACACGAGGTTCGCCGGTGGTCGCTGACTGCGCGGCAAGTCATAGCCGCGCAGGCCGACGCGCAGCAGGCGGGTCTCGGCGTTCCACGGCGTCACCGCCATGTCGGTCGTGACGCTGAACGGCGCCTCGCGCCTTTCGGGCAGCGGATAGTCGTAGCGGAAGTAGTTGATGAGCTCTTCGGTGCGCACCGCGTCCCTCGGCGGCAACTGGCCCTGCGTGAGGAACCGCCGCGCATTGGCATAGGCGCCGGTATCGACGTCGATGGAGAAAGTGGAGACCGGCTCGGCGCGGGTGAGATGGACGGGGCTGACGTCCTTGCCGTCATAGCGTTCGCGGCCGGGATCGGTGGGCACGATGACGGAGGGCACCTGGATATAGCGCCCGTCGCTCACCGCCTTGTTCGCCAGCATCGGCGCGGCGGCGGGTGGAGGCGGTGGCGCAGGCGGCGCGTTGTAGACGATGCCGTCGGACGGCTGTTGCCGAGTCGCGGTGACGATGATGTCGGTGGCCGCTTCCGGTGCGGCCTCCCGTTTTGCCGCGCAGCCTGCCAGCAACGTGCCGCTCATCAGCGCGGCCACAAGCATCCTCTTTGCCATCGGGTCGGTCCTTCCCATCGAAGCGTTGGCGCCCCCGGTGGCAGGACACGGCTTTACCCGTGAATGGCGACTGAACGTGCCTCGCGCGCGGCGAAGCGAAAGTCAGAGTGTCTGCTTGCGGAACAGGATGCGGTCTTCCGGCCCGAACCCGCGCCGCCAGATCACTGCGCCGTAAACCCCGAGAATGGCGGGAATACCGAACGCCAGCTCGACCCATTCGGGGGTCAGTTTTGCCGCAAATCCGACGACGACAGCGGGCGCGGCGGCCCAGATCAGCGGCCAGCGCCAGTTGCTGATGCGTTCGTGCAGAATGCTGCCGAGCAGCCAGGCCTTGACCAGCGACGCACAGGCCAGCGCAATCGCCAGCGCCGCCGCCGCGCCGGCCGCCTGCATCAGCGGATCGAGCCCCGCGCGCCGTGCCGCCAGCATGAAGCCCACCGTGAGCGCGCCTTGCAGCGCGATGGTGCCGAGGCTGATCCAGAGGTTGCGGACGCGCGCGACGTAGATCAGCGCCGCCTCGCTCACCACGGCGGTCGCGGCGGCGACTTCGGCGGCGAGGAGGAGGGCGAGCGCGGCCGTCCCGGCGACGAAGTTCGGCCCGACCAGCCCCATCACCGCCGCGCCGGGAATGCCCAGTGCCAGCGCCACACCCGCTTGTGCCGCGATGATCCAGAAGCCCACCTGGCACACTTGCCGCGCGACGGCGGGGAAGTTTCCGCTCTGCAGATTGCGCGTGATGACAGGGCCGAGGATCGGCTCGAAACTGGTCTTGAGCTTCTGCGGCAAAGTCGCGACTTGCTGCGCGACGTAGTAGATGCCCACGACCGCCGGGGGGGCCTGGAACACGCCGAGCAGGAACAGGTCGAGCTTGCGCGTGCCCCATTCGACCGCGTCCGCCCCCGCCAGCGGCAGATTGCTCCCGGCGAGGCGCAGGAGGTCGATCGGACGCGGCGACCATTGGCGCGGCACGCCGTAGCTCCTGAGCAGTGGCACGAAGGCGGTCAAGGTCGCGGCGAAGATCGAGGCGACATAGGCGAGGATCAGCCCGCTTTCGCGCAGACCGATGACCCACATGCCGGCCAGCCAGACAAGACCAGCGACGATGGACAGCGTCCAGGGCTCCACCACCGAGCGTGCCCGAACGGTGGCGCCGACATCGAAGCGATAGGCGAGCGCCGCCAGCGCGATATCGCCGAGCGCGATGGGCAGGACGGTCAGCGGCAGCAGACGCTGCAGCGGGGTGAAGTGCCCGCTCGGGAACATAGGCGCGGGGAAGATGTAGAGCAGCGCGGCGAGCACGGCGGAGACGAAGCCCGAGAGGAGCAGCGCATCGGCCACCACTTCTGCCGCATCCCGGTCATCGCTGGCGAGTTGCTGGGCAAGACCGCGCTTCTGGCCCAAGGTGGCAAGCTGTGCGGCGAGCTCGACCGCGATAGTCGCCGAGGCGAAGCGGCCGAGATCCTCCGCGCCGTAGAGCCGCCCGGCGATGAACAGGAACGGGATGCGCGCGGCAAGCCGCAGCAGGAAGCCGAGGAAATTGGTGCGTCCGCCCTTGGCCAGCGCGGCGATATCCTGCTGTTCGGCGGACAGGGGGGCGGTCGCTTCAGCCAAGCGGCGCCTCCGCACGGAGCGGGCGGGCGAGCAGCTGCGCCACCAAGGCGCGCGGCGAGATCGTGCCGTCGAGCAGCGCGGCGACACCTGCGGCAATCGGCATCGCGATGCCGTGTTCATCCGCCACGCGCACCAGCACCGGCGCGGTGAAGGCGCCTTCCGCCACCGTGCTGCGTTCGGCCAGCAAGGCTGCCGCGCCGCCGGTCCGATCGCCCTGCTGGCCGAGCGCCATGCCGAGCGCGAAGTTGCGGCTTTCGGATGAGGAGCAGGTCAGAACGAGATCGCCGAGGCCAGATAGCCCGCTTAGCGTCTCGGCCTCGGCACCCATGGCAAGGCCGAGGCGCTGCATCTCGGCGAAACCCCGGCTGATCAGCGCGGCGCGGGCATTGGCGCCGAGGCCGAGCCCTTCGACCACGCCGCAGGCAATCGCGAGCACATTCTTGACTGCGCCGCCGATGGAGGCGCCGATGACGTCCGCCGAATAGTAGGGCCGGAAGGCGGGCCGCGCGATGACGGGCGAAAGCCGCGCCCACTGCGCTTCGCCGCCTGCGCAGGCAAGTGTGACGGCGGTGGGCAGCCCGTTCGCCACTTCATGCGCAAAGGTCGGGCCGGAAAGGACGGCCAGCGCCGCGCCGGGCGCAGCCGCGGCGGCGACCTCGCTCATCAGGCTGCCCGAGCCCTGCTCGATACCCTTGGCGCAGAGCACGACGTCGGAGCCCTGCGGCGCGAGTTGGCTCAGTACAGCGCCGAGATGCTGCGCCGGCGTTACCATCAGCAGCACCGGCAGCGCGGCGAGATCGGACAGCGCGCCGGTTGCGCGGATCGTGGGATGCAGCGCAGCGCCGGGCAGGAAGCGCGGGTTGCGGTGCCCGGCGTTCACCGCCTCCACCACATCGGCCTCGCGCGCCCAGAGCAGCACGTTGCGGCCATCACTCGCGAGCATCTGCGCGAGCGCGGTGCCCCACGCGCCGCCGCCAACGACTCCAACCGCCGCGCTCATGCCTTGACCCCCGCGCCGCGCACCGGCTCGGCATCGGGATCGAGCGGCCAACGCGGGCGGGCCACGGTATCGAGCGGATCGGTGAGGCCTGCGGCAAAGCGTTCGGCCCCGGCCCAGCCAATCATCGCGGCATTGTCGGTGCACAGCTTGGGCGGCGGCGCGACGAGCGGCAGGCCGGCTTCCTCGGCGAGGGCTATCAGCGCGCCGCGCAGGCTTGCGTTAGCCGCGACTCCGCCCGCGACCACCAGCGCGGTCACCGGACCAGCCGCCGCCATGGCCCGCCGCGTCCGGTCGATCACGCAATCGATCGCGGCTTGCTGGAAAGAGGCGGCGATGTCTTCCGGCTTGTGCAGCCCCACATCGCGCGCGCGCATCACCGCGCTCTTGAGACCAGCGAACGAGAAATGGGGCTCCGCGCTGCCCAGCAAGGGACGCGGCAGCGGGACCGCCTTGGCATCGCCCTCGCGCGCCAGTCGCTCGACGGCAGGACCGCCCGGAAAACCAAGGCCGAGGATCTTCGCCGTCTTGTCGAACGCCTCGCCCAAGGCATCGTCGATGGTGGTCGCGAGGCGGCGATACCGGCCAAGGCCGCGTACTTCGAGGATCTGGCAATGCCCGCCCGAGGCGAGCAGCAGCAGATAGGGAAATTCCAGCCCCGGCTCTGCCAGCCGGGCGGACAGCGCGTGGCCTTCAAGGTGGTTGACCGCGAGCAGGGGCTTGTCCGCGGCCATCGCCAGCGCCTTGGCGGTGACAAGGCCGACCATCACCCCACCGATCAGGCCCGGCCCGGCGGTGGCGGCAATCGCGTCCATCTGCTCCAGCGTGAGCCCTGCCTCCTCCAGCACCGCGCCGACCATCGGCGCGAGAGTTTCGGCATGGGCGCGCGCGGCGATTTCCGGGACAACGCCGCCATAGGGGCGGTGTTCCTCATCCTGCGAGGCGACGCGCTGCGCGACGATGCGCGCGGCGAGCGTCGTGCCCGCCCCGTCGATCACGGCGACGGCGGTTTCGTCGCAAGAGGATTCGATGCCGAGGATCAAGGCCATGGGACACTTTCCCTTAGAGACATTCCCGGTTACGGCAAGTGACGCATGACTACGCCCGTAACACCGTCCGCCGCCAACCCGCTCAAGCTGGGCACGCGCCGCTCCCCTCTCGCGGTCGCGCAGGCCGAGGAAACCCGACGCAGATTGTGCGCCGCGCATGGTTGGGACGCGAGTTTCGTCGAACTCGTGACCGTGGTGGCGAGCGGCGATCAGGTGCTCGACCGGCCGCTGGCGGAAATCGGCGGCAAGGCGCTGTGGACCAAGGAACTCGATGCCTGGCTCGCGGATGGCAGCATCGATTTCGCGGTCCACTCGATGAAGGATGTCGAGACCGAGCGGCCGGAGACGCTGGTGATTGCCGCTGTCCTCCCGCGTGAGGATGTGCGCGACGTGCTTGTCGGCGCGGAGAGCGTCGCGGCCATTCCCGCAGGCGCCCGCGTCGGCACCAGCGCCCCGCGCCGCGCGGCGCAGATGCTGCATGCAAGGCCCGATGTCACTGTCGTCGGCTTCCGCGGCAATGTCGCGACCCGGCTCGGCAAACTGGAGGCGGGCGAGGCGGATGTGACGCTGCTGGCCGCAGCTGGCCTCAACCGGCTGGGCGAGACAAGTGTGGGCAGCCCGCTCGACCCCGAAACCTGGCTTCCCGCGCCGGCGCAGGGTGCCATCGGGGTCGAATGCCTCGCCGCGCGCACCAACATTGTCGCGCTGCTGAGCGCCATCGACCACAAGCCGAGCCACGCCGCGATCGATGCCGAGCGCGGCCTGCTGCGCGGGCTGGGTGGCACCTGCCACAGCCCGATTGCGCTGCTGACCACGGCGGAGGGCGACACGCTGACCCTGCGCGCGGCGCTGTTCAGCCCCGATGGCGCGGAGCGTGTCGAAGCCAGCACCACCTTCCCGGCGAGCGATACCCAAGCCCCCGCCGCGCTGGCACACGCACTCCTGAGCAGCGCGCCCGAGGCGATCCGCCGCCACTTCACCGGCAGCTGAGGCCGCCGGGATGCGCCCGGTCATCGTCATCCGCCCGGAACCGGGAAACGCCGCGACGGTTGCCGCTGCACGCGAGCTGGGCCTTGAAGCACACGCCTTCCCGCTGTTCGATATGGCCCCAGCGCCGTGGACCGCGCCCGATCCTGCGCCTTACCGCGCCTTGCTGGCAGGCAGCGCGAATGTGTTCCGGCTTGGCGGTGAAGGGCTGGCGCGGCTGACGGGTTTGCCCGTCCATGCTGTCGGCCCGGTCACGGCCGAAGCGGCGGGTGCTGCAGGTTTTCGTGTGGAACGGATTGGCGAAGGTGGCCTGCAGCCGATGGTCTCGGCGCTGCCACCGGGGCGCTACCTGCGCCTTGCGGGCGAAAAGCGTGTGCCGCTCGCGATGCCGGACGGCGTGGAGGTGGATGACATCGTGGTCTACGCCGCCGCCGGTCTGCCGATGCCGCCCGCCCTCGCTGAAATGCTCCTGAAACCAGCGCTCGTGCTGCTCCACTCCGGCGAGGCCGCCGCCCATTTCGCCGCAGAATCGGCGCGCCTTGGCGTCGGGCGCGCGGGCGTCAGCCTCGCCTGCCTCGCATCGCGAATCGGGTTAATGGCGGGTGAAGGTTGGCAACATATTGAAATTGCACAGACACGCAGCGATCAAGCAGTGCTGGCACTCGCCGTTCAAATGTGCGACAAAGTGTCACCAGAAGGACACTGACAACAAAAAATGATCCTATGCAGGACATGACCTTTGGCTCGCCCCTCGCCATGCAGCGCTCCCGTTCGGGACGCGGGCGTGTGGTGCTCGTTGTCCTTTTCATGCTTGCGGTGCTGATGGCCGGCGCGTGGTACGGCTGGAAAACCGGCTGGCTGGAAGTGCACGTCTCGGGCCTGCCCGCGAGTCCGGTTCCCTCGCCCTCCGCCTCGATGTCGCAGGCTGCGGCGCAAACAACCGCCAATCTTGCCGCGACTGATGCCGCACTCACCGCCGCCGCTGCCAAGGTTTCCGCTCTCGAACAACGCCTTGCCGAGCTCAACCAGCAGGCGGTCGCCGCCGCCGGGCAGGCGAGCCAGGCCGAAGCGCTGCTCGTCGCCTTCGCCGCCCGCCGCGCCATCGAACGCGGCCAGCCGCTGGGATACCTCGAGGCCCAGCTGCGCGTGCGCTTCGGCAACACCCAGCAGGCTGCGGTAGACCGCGTGATTGCCGCCGCCCAGAAGCCCAATACGCTGGCGCTGCTGAATGAGACCTTCGAGAAATTGAGCCCCCAGCTGATCGGCGGCGCGGCCAGCGAAGGCACGTGGGAATGGATGACCCGGCAGATGAGCGAGCTTTTCGTCATCCGCCACGCCGACACCCCCTCCCCCACCGCCGAAAGCCGCGCTGCACGGGTGCGGGAAGCGCTGGCCGGGGGCCGCATCGACGTCGCCATCGCCGAAGTCGAACGCATGCCGGGCAAGGACGCCGCCACCGAATGGCTCGCCCGCGCCCGCGATTTCGTCGCCGCCGAACGCGCGCTGGATCAGCTGGAAACAGCCGCGCTCTCGTTCCCGCCGACGCCGCCGGTGGCCAAGCCTGCGGCGGCAGTTGCTACACCAGAAGCAGCACCCGAGCCGAGCGATCCCGCCGTCTAGGCCGGCTGCAGCAGGCTGGGCAGGGTTCCGCTCATGCCGCGCGCTTCGTCCATGAAGAAGCGTTTGAGCGCGGGCAGGCGCTGCACGCCCGCCATGCCTAGCCGCCGGATCGCCGAGGGAATGCGCCCCGGCACGCCGAACAGCCGCGTGAGCACGTCGGTCGCCGCCGAGACCATGAAAGTATCGGTAGCGCGCCAGCGCTCGTAGCGCGCGAGGACTTGCGCATCGCCCGGATCAAGGCCGAGACGCATGCCCTCGGTCAGCACTTCGACGAGCGCCGCGACATCACGCAGGCCCAGATTGAGGCCCTGTCCGGCAATCGGATGCATGCCGTGCGCGGCATCGCCCACCAGCGCGAGCCGGTCCGAAACCATCTTCGCGGTGTGATGGAAGTTCAGGGGCCAGGACGAACGTGGCCCCATCAGGCGGACAGTGCCGAGTACATCGCCCATCCGCTCCTGCACCGCGCTGCGGAAGGCGCCGTCGGGCAGCGCCATCGCGCCGGGGGCATCCTTCTCGCTGACCGTCCACACCAGCGCCGAGCGGTGGTTGCCGTCCGCATCATCGAGCAGCGGCAGCAGCGCGAAGGGGCCGGCGGGGTAGAAGATTTCCCACGCGACGTTGTTATGCGGCTTCGAATGCGCGAGGCCCACGATCATCGCGCGGTGGCCATAGCTCCAGCGCGCAGGGGTGAAGCCCGCCTCGTCACGCGTCGGCGAGGCGCGGCCCTCGGCGCCGACCATGAGGCGGCCCTTGATCACGCGGCCATCGGCCAGTGTGACGCTGACGCCATGCGCATCCCGCTCGCGCTCCGCCACGCGGGCATTGGGGAGGAAGGTGATGAGGTCCTCCTTGGCCGCCGCGTCATACATCGCGATGCGCAGATCGCGGTTGGCAAACATGCGGCCCAGGGAGCCGTCGCCCGGTTCCGGCTGGAAATCGATGCGGCCGGGCTTCATTCCGTCGGTCACCGCGATCGAGTCGATCGGGCAGCCCAGCGGTTCGAGCGCATCGGCAAGGCCGAGATGACTGTAGAGATTCCAGCTCGCGGTCGAAATCGCCGAGGCGCGGCCGTCGAAGCCATCGGCCGTCTGCGCGGACGGGTCAGAGCTGTCGATCACCACGCTGGGGATGCCGGCCTTGGCGAGGCCGATGGCGAGCGTCATGCCCACCAGCCCGCCGCCGATGATCACGATGTCCGAGGTCAGGTCTTCGCTCAAGGCTTTGCTCCGCAGGTATCGCCCGTGCCTGCATCGAGATCGAGGCAGCGCCCGTCAAATGCCCCTGCGGGCACGGGGAGACCGATCAGTGCCGCAAGCGTGGGGGCGATGTCCACCGTTTCGACGGGGCTCGGCTGCTCGAACCCGGTCATGCCCTTGCGCCAGAACAGGATCGGGACGCGGCGGTCGTAGTCCCAAGGCGAGCCGTGGGTGGCGACATAGCCGGGGCCCGGGGTCGGGATCGGCACCACACCGCGCTTCAGCATCAGCACGACATCGCCCGAAAGCGGCTTGTAGAACGAGGCCTTGGCGCGCGCGATCAGCGGCCATGTTTCCGGCGAGCCGCTGGGCGCGGGCGAGGCGGCGATCTCCTCGGCGGTGAAGGTGGCGGCGACGTCCGGATTGGCGAGGAGTTCGGCCTTCAGCGCTTCCAGCGCGCGGGCCTTGTCTGCCGGAGCAAGATCGCGGCGCAGCCAGAGATCGCCGGAAGCTCCATCGGAGAGGACAAGGCCCTTGGCATCGAGGCCCGTCTTTGCCGCCACGGCTGCGCTGAGCGCTTCGGGGAGGAGCGACTTGGACACGCGATGCGAGGCGGGGAGCGCCTGTTCTCCAAGACGTTCGGGCAAGTCGAACCCGCCGTGGTCGGCGGTCAGCACCACCGCATAATCGATGCCGCGCTGATCGAGCGCAATGAAGAAATCGCCCAGCGCGAGATCGAGCTGCTGCAGCTGGATGCACATCTCGCTGCCTTCGGTGCCATAGGCGTGGCCGACATAATCGGTGACCGAAAGGCTGATCGACAGAACGTCGGGAGTCGGCCCCTTGCCGAGCTTGTTCTCGTCTACGAGCTCGGTGGCAAGATCGACAGTCGCGCGGTCAAGCCGGGGCGAGGCGCGGAAAGCATTCTTGTCGCCCGGCGCCAGCGCGAAGCGGCCAGTGCCGACCGTCATGGTTCCGGCGGTCACCGCGCGGGACTTGGCGCTGCACCAGTCGGGCAGCGGGAGTTCCGGCGCGCCTTGGGCCAGCACATCGGCCAGCGCCTTGTTTTCATTGACCGCAGCGGGCGTCAGCGGCCGGCCATCGAGCGAGGTGAAGCCCGCGCCCTTCCACCAGTAGACGCTGTCGATCACGTGCCCGCCCATCATCAGCGCGGCGCGGTCCTTGCCCGAGACGGCGACGTTGCGGCTGGTGGGCCAGAGCGCCTTGACCCGCTCACCCAACGTGGGGACGAGGAGATGGCCGACCGAGGCGACATAGTCTTTGGGGTCTGCCGCCGCACGGCCCTCGTCCTCCGCGCAATAGACTGTCTTCTTGGCGCGGGCGACGGACTGGTCGATCCAGGTGTTGGCGATGATCCCGCTGCGCGCGGGGCGTACGCCGGTGAGGATCGTCGAGTGGCCGGGGCAGGTCTCGGTCGCGGCGTGGCTCTGGTAGCCCGCCGGGAACACCGCGCCGGTGGTGAGGCGGGCAAGGCCGCCGGTGAAGTGCGAGCGGTACTGCGCGAAGAGATCGGCGGAGAACTGGTCGATGGAAATTGCGACGATCAGCTTGGGCGCACTGGCGGCAGGTTGAACGGCGGGCGCCGGTGCGGGCTTGGCGGCAGGGCGGGCCGATCCCGCCTGTGGCAAGACCAATGCGGCAGCGAGCGCGGCCGCTCCCAGAGTGACGGACCGGAACGTGCGAAGCGCCATATTGGTAACCTTCCTCGGTACTTGGCCGAACCGGAGTCGCCTCCATCGCGCTCGGCCGCTGCGTGATGGCCCCGGCAGCAAGCGCGCGCAAGAGGCCTTGGATGGCCGCCTGCCCGCAGAGGCATGCGGGCGGGCAGGTGGCCAAAGCGTCTCCGGTGGGATAGACAGGGCATATGGCATTTCTGCGTAATCTCCTTGTCCTGCTGGCGGCTTGCTTGCTGGCACTCACCGGCTCCACCGCGTGGGCGCAGGGGCCGCATATCCGCGCCTCGCTGCTGGCCGAACGCCCCGCGAAGCCCGGCGAGACGATCAGCCTTGCGGTGCTGATGCAGCCGGACAAGGGCTGGCACGGCTATTGGTCCAATCCGGGTGATGCGGGCTTGCCGGTCACACTCGAATGGACGCTGCCTGTGGGCGCGGGCACCGGGCCGCTCGAGTTCCCGGTGCCGCAGACTCTGCTGGTGCAGGGCCTGATGAACCATGTCTACGAGCATGACTATGCGGTGCTCGTGCCGTTTACTGTGCCCAAGGATGCAGAGCCGGGCACCACCCTTCCCGTCAGCGCCAAGGCCAACTGGCTTGCCTGCACCGAGGCGATCTGCGTGCCCGAAAGCGCCACGCTGCAAGGAACGGTGACGGTGGGCAAAGGCCCGGCGGACGCGCGTTTCGATGGCTGGCGCGCCGCGCTGCCTGCGCCACTTGATCGGCAAGGAACGTTCGCCGCTTCCGCCTCAGGCTGGCGCATTGCGGTGCCCTTCCCGGCGGGCGCGGCGATTGGCGATCCGCACTTCTTCATCGCGGGCGAGGGCATCGCGGACTACGCCAAACCGCAGGGGTTCAGCCGGGTGGGCGATACGCTGGTGATCGAACTGGCCCGGGCCGGCTTCCCGTCGCCGGAAGCCCCGCAGTCGATCAATGGTGTGCTCTCGCTGGGCATGAGTGCGAAGGGTGAGTCGCTGGGGGGTATTGCCTTCACTGCGACGCCGGGTGCGGTGCCGACGGGTGGTTCGCCGATCGGCAAGGGGAGCGCGCCTGCGCCGTTTTCGGCGACTACGCTGATTCTCGCGATCCTCGGCGCACTGGTCGGCGGGTTGATCCTCAATGTGATGCCCTGCGTGTTCCCGATCCTCAGCCTGAAGGCACTCGCGCTGGCGCGCGCAGGCAGCCACAATGCGCATGTCGAGGGCGTGGCCTATACTGCGGGCGTTATGCTGGCGTGCATGGGCCTCGGCGCGGCGATGCTGGCGCTGCGGGCGGCGGGTACGCAAGTGGGCTGGGCGTTCCAGTTGCAGGATCCCGGCGTGGTGGCGCTGCTGCTGCTGCTGGCGGTGGCGATCACGGCGAACTTTGCGGGGCTTTACGAGCTGCCGGGACTCTCGCTCGAAAGCGGTTCAGGTACGGCGAAAGGCGGCTGGCTGGGCGCGTTCGGCACCGGACTGCTGGCGGCCTTTGTGGCGACGCCCTGCACCGGGCCGTTCATGGCGGCAGCGGTGGGCGCGGCGCTGATCCTGCCGGCGTGGGCGGCGATGGCGGTGTTCGCCGCATTGGGCTTCGGCCTCGCGCTGCCGTTCCTGCTGCTGGGCTTCGTGCCCGCGCTGCGCCGTCTGCTGCCGAAGCCCGGCGCATGGATGGAGCGCTTCCGCCGCGCGATGGCCGTGCCGATGGGGCTGACGGTGCTGGCGCTGTGCTGGCTGGCATGGCGGCTCGGCGGCCCGGTCTATGCGGCTGGAGCAATTGCGCTTGGCGTTCTGGTTGTCGCGCTGCTGGTGATGATCGGGCGGACGCAGCGGCGGGGGCTTTCAACGGCAAAGTTTGCGCTTCCCGGCGGGATCGTGCTGGCAGTGCTGGCACTCGCCGTCACGCCGAGGCTCGCCGCCGCTGGCCCCGGCACGGTCGAGGCGGGCCTGCTCGATGCCAAGCCTTTCAGCGAGGCCGCGCTGGCCGAGGCGCGGGCGCAGGGCAAGCCGGTGTTTGCCTATTTCACCGCCGACTGGTGCTTGTCCTGCAAGGTCAACGAAGCCGCCGCCATCGAGCGCGAGACGACCCGCGATGCTTTCAAGAAGGCAGGCGTGGTGGTGCTGGTGGGCGACTGGACGCGGCGCGATCCCAAGATCACGAGCTTCCTTGCGGCGCAGGGCGCGGCAGGCGTGCCGCTATACCTGTGGTATCCGGCCAAGGCTGCCGAGCCGCAGAAGCTGCCGCAGGTGCTGAGCGCGGATTTCATGGCCGGGCTGCCGGGGGGCTAGTTTCTCCATCGCCCCCAACCGCTCATGCTGAGCTTGTCGAAGCATCTGCCGCGACGGTCGTGCCAGCACCCTTCGACAGGCTCAGGGTGAGCGGTGTTGGGGTGGTTATAAGGGGGATCTTACAAGCTCTGCCCGTCGTCCACCGTGATATGCGCGCCGGTGATCTGGCGCGAGGCGTCGCTGGCGAAGAAGATCATCGGCTCGTCGAGCGCGGTCACATCGGTCAGGCGGCGGCGGGGCCAGCTGGCGATCTGGGCCTTGCCGCCTTCGGTGTCGAACCAGTCGCCCGCGATTTCGGTGCTGATGTAGCCGGGCTGGATCGTGTTGACGCTGATCCCCAGCCGCACCCATTCCTGCGCAAACTGGCGGCCGAGGTGCTGCACGGCGAGCTTGGTGGCGGCATAGGCGGCATCTCCCTGCGCGGTCATGTGCGAGGTGATCGAGCCGATCAGGATGACGCGGCCCTTCTCGCTCTGCTTGGAGCCCGCCTTGATCATCCGCCGCGCGCCTTCGCGGGCGGTGAGGTAGACGCCGGTGAAGTTGGTATCGACGACCGATCGGATGCCTTCCGCCGCAACATCGACCGCACGGCCCGGCACCACGATGCCCGCATTGGCGACCACGACGTCCGGCACGCCGATGGCAGCCTCTGCCGCATCGAAGGCGGCGATGATCGAGGCTTCGTCGGTCACATCCATCGCGACAGCCAAGGCCTTGCCGCCGGCTGCGTTGATGGAATCCGCCAGCGCCTGAACCCGGTCCACGCGGCGCGCGCCGATCACGACCGCAGCGCCCTCGCCCGCATAGAGCCGGGCGAAATGCTCGCCGAGCCCCGAGGAAGCGCCGGTGATCAGCGCGATGCGTCCTGCCAACCTGTTACCACTCATGCGAAAGGGTTCTCCTTGGGAAAGCCGGTGGGCGGCATGCGCCCGGCCGCGCCGCGCGCAACCTTCCAGGGGAGAAGGTCCTTCTCGGTGCGGGTCCGGCCGCTTTCTCCGCCCATCGCCCACGAAAGACCATCCGCAAAAGTGAGCGTGGTCGCATCCGCCATGCCGCCATCCTTGTAGCGCTGGAGTGTGACGCCCTGCCCCTTGGCGAGCACCGGCACTTCGCTGAGCGGGAAGATGACGAGCTTGCGGTTCTCGCCGATCACCGCGACGTGGTCGTGCTCTGCCGCGATTTCGCGCACCACGGCCAGCTTCACGCCGGGCTTGGTGGTGACGACGCCGCGGCCCTTGCGGGTTTCGGCCAGCAGCTCGTCCATTTCCGCCGCAAAGCCGCGCCCGCTGTTGGCTGCGAGCAGCAGCTGACCCTTGGGTTTGTAGACGATGACGGCGACGATCTGCGCCTCGGGATCGATATCGACCATCGTGCGGATCGGCTCGCCAAAGCCGCGCGCGCCGGGCAGCTTGTCTGCGCCCAGGGTGTAGAACCGCCCGTTGTCGACCGCGAACAGCAGCTTGTCGGTGGTCTGGCAGTGGAGCGCGAAGGCGGGGCCATCGCCTTCCTTGAACTTGAAATCCGCATCGAGCGCGAGGTGACCCTTGGCGGCGCGGATCCAGCCGCGCGCCGAAAGGATCACCGTCACCGGTTCCTTCTCGATCATCGCGTCCATGCTGAATTCGCGCGTCGGCGCGGCTTCGGCGAGCGTGGTGCGGCGGCGACCGAGCGGGGTATCCTCCGCATACTCCTTGCGTAGCGCCTTGAGATCGGCCTTGAGGCGCTTCTTCTGGAGCTTGGGATCATCGAGCAGCGCCTGCAGCTCGGCCTGTTCGGCCAGCAGCCCCTCGCGCTCCTTGCGCAGTTCCATTTCCTCGAGCTTGCGCAAGGACCGCAGCCGCATGTTGAGGATCGCCTCGGCCTGCCGGTCGGTCAGGCCGAACTCGGCCATCATCACCGGCTTGGGCTCGTCCTCGGTGCGGATGATCTCGATCACGCGGTCGAGATTGAGGTAGGCGATGATGTAGCCGTCCAAGAGCTCCAGCCGGTTGGCGATCTTCTCCAGCCGGTGGCGCGAGCGGCGCAGCAGGATGTCGATCTGCGCGATCACCCATTCCTGCAGCAGCAGCTTCAGCCCCAGCACACCGGGGGTCCGCCGCGCATCGAGCACGTTGAGATTGAGCCCGAACCGCACTTCGAGATCGGTCAGCCGGAACAGCGATTCCTTGAGAAGCTCGGGATCGACATTGCGGCTCTTGGGCACCAGCACGATGCGGATCTGGGCATCGCTCTCGTCGCGCACATCCTCGAGGATCGGCAGTTTCTTGTCGGCGATGAGTGCCGCGATCTGCTCGATCAGCTTGCCCTTCTGGACCTGGTAGGGAATCTCCGAGAGCACGAGCTGCCACTGCCCGCCGCCCAGCTTCTCGATGCCCGTCTCTTCCCAGTTCCCATCGTCCAGCCGCCCGGTGGAGAACCGCCCGCGCACGCGGATCGCGCCCTTGCCGCTTTCATAGGCCGCGCTGATCGCCGCGCGGCTGTCGACCACCAGGCCGCCGGTCGGAAAATCGGGGCCGTGGAAGACTTCCATCAGCTCGTCATGCGTTGCCGCCGGATTGTCGATCAGCCGCAGCGTGGCGTCGACGATCTCTGCCACGTTGTGGCTCGGGATATTGGTCGCCATGCCGACCGCGATGCCGCTGGAGCCGTTTGCGAGGAGATTGGGAAACAGGCCGGGGAAGATCTCGGGCTCTTCCTCCTCGCCGTTATAGGTGGGGTGGAAGGTGACGGTGCCCTCTTCCAGCCCCGCCATCAGCCGCATCGCCGTGCGCGTCAGCCGCGCTTCGGTGTAGCGGTAGGCTGCGGCGTTATCGCCATCGATGTTCCCGAAGTTGCCCTGCCCCTCGACCAGCGGATAGCGCAGCGCGAAATCCTGCGCGAGGCGGACCATCGCATCATAGACCGAGGCGTCGCCGTGCGGGTGATACTTGCCGATGACGTCGCCGACCACGCGCGCCGACTTCTTGAACGCGCCGGTCGGATCGAGCCGCAGCTGCTGCATGGCCCAGAGCAGGCGGCGGTGGACCGGCTTCAGCCCGTCGCGCAGATCGGGGAGCGAGCGCGCGGTGATCGTGGACAGCGCATAGACGAGATAACGCTCCGACAGCGCGGCGTCGAAGGGCGCATCGACGATGGCGTCGAAAGGATCGGGCTCGGCTTCGGTGGTTTTGGTCATGGTGGCCACGGCCATAGCAAGCAGGACCGCCTCATGGGAACCGGGGAGAGCCCGGGTTTACCCCGATGTTTCGGGGTTACGCCCGCGCCTGTGCCAGGGCATCACCGACATATCTGCCGACCAGCTGCGCCACGTCCGCCAGAAAGGCATCCCGGCCTTCCACACCGCGCGGAGGCAGGCCGCGCAGCGCGCCGAGCATTGCGTTCTGCGCGATGACGAGGACCTGCTCAAGCCGCGCGGAGGGCACCTCCGGCCAGGCGCGGGCGAACGCGGCGCCGACCTGCCGGGCGAGCGCCGTGCGGAGCGCTTCGGCCAGTGCGCCGCGCGGGCCCGGCTCAGGATCGAGCCGGGCCATGCACAGCGCTTCGGGATGCCCGGACTGGTGCGTCATCACCCCGGCGAGCAGGCGTACGAAAAACACCACGGGATCGGCCGCCGCCAGTTGCGCCATCAGCACGGGCGCCAGCGAGGCTTCGAGCGCGGCCACGCTTTCGACTTCCACCGCGCGGCCGACATCCTCTTGCGAGGCGAAGAACTGGTAGATCGCCGCCGGTGAGAGCCCCGCCTCGGCGGCAATGCCGCGCAGGGTCATCGGCACATCGGACCGCGCCATCAAGGCGCGCGCCGCCGCGATGATCCTCTCGCGCGTGGCGATCCCGTTGCGGCGGACCGGGACGCGGACGGACACCTTATCTGAACACATGTTTGCATAACTCGCCGAATTATGTGAACAGGTGTTTAGATAAACTCATTCCGATTCTAGCGAAAGGGAAATCTGGTGATGGAAACACTGGTCTCGTTCGGCGGCTGGATCGCACTGGCGCTCGCCGGCCTTGTGATCTTGTGGACCGTGCTGGTGCGCACGCAACTGCTCACAGCAGAGCACCTCTTCGGCACGCGCGCCCTTCCCGACCCGCCCGTAGTCTCCGGTTTGGCAAAGGAACTGCACAAGCGCCTTGTGGTTGCCGACATCCACGCCGATACCTTGATCTGGCGGCGCGATCTCCTGCGGCGCAGCACGCTCGGGCATTTCGACTTTCCGCGTATGGCGGACGGCGGTGTGGCGCTGCAGGGCTTCCTGGTGGTGACCGAGGCTCCGCGCGAGGTCATCGGCGGCGGGCTCACCGACAAGAGCGACCGGCTCACTGCGCTTGGCGTGTTTGACCAATGGCCGGCGCGCGCCATCACCCGGCAGGTCGACCGCGCGCTCTATCTGGGCAGCAAACTGGAGCGTCACTGCGCGCGTTCGCAAGGGCGCATCCGGATGATCCGCCGCAGCGGGGATCTCAGCGAACTGCTGAACCGCCGCGCGGGCGGAGAGGACGTGCGCGGCGTCTACCTCGGTCTAGAAGGCGCCGATGGGACAAACTACGATCCGCGCAATTTCCAGCGCCTGTTCGATGCCGGCTTCCGCATGTCCGAACTGTGCCACTACACCGACACACCTTTCGCGGCCTCTTCATCGGGCCATTCGCTTGGCGGCCTCACGCCGCTGGGGCGGGACGCGGTGAAGATGATGGACGAACTGGGCATGGTGGTGGACCTTGCCCACGCCTCGCCGCGCACCATCGAGGATGTCCTCGCCATCGCCGCGCGCCCGCCGCTGGTGACGCACACCGGCAGTGCGTCCTGCCACGACGACCCCAAGTGCCTGCCCGACAGCCTGCTGCGCGAAGTGGTCGCAAGGGGTGGTATCGTGGGCCTCGGCTTCGTGCCGGACTATGTCGGCGGCACCGAGACCGACGCCGTGATGCGCGCGCTGGATCATCTCGTGCGAGTCGTCGGCCCCGAAGGCGTGGCGCTCGGCTCGGGCTTCTGTGCCTTGCCGCTGCCGATTGCGGTCAATCACTTCCCGCTCATCACCGAGGCCCTGCTTGTACGAGGGTATGACGAGGCTGCGACGACGCGGATCATGGGCGGCAATGCCGTGCGCTATCTGCTTTCAGCCCTGCCCGCCTGATTCAGCCCCCACCTGCCACTTCGGCGCTGAGGTCTGCCACGCGCAGTTCGGCTTCGCGGGTCTGTCCACCGAGATCGAGGAAGCGCTGCATCTTCGCGCGCGCGGTATCGCTGAACAGCAGTTGCTGGAACAAATCCGCCTCGATCCGGCAGCCTTCGTCCAGCGGCAGGGCCGAGGTTTCGATCGAGCGCTTGGCGAGCCGCACGGCCTCGGGCGGGAAGCTGGCGATGCGCTTTGCCAGGGCCGAGACGTGGGCATCAATGGCGTCCGCGGGCAGCGCGCGGTTGAGCCAACCCCACTTCTCGGCCGTCTCGGCATCGAGGTCGCCCGCACCGAGGATGATCTCGATGGCCCGCGCCCGGCCGACGAGGCGCGGCAAGCGCTGCGTTCCGGTGCCGCCAGGGAGGATGCCGATGGGCACTTCCATCTGGTTGATCACCGTCTTGCCGATCACGCCGAAGCGCATGTCGAAACTCATCGACAGTTCCGCCCCGCCCCCGCCGACCCGGCCCTCGATCTGTGCGATGGTGACCTTGTCCATGCGCTGATAGCGCGCGCACATCTCGTGGTAGGTGTTGACTTCGCCGCCGGGTGCGGCGGGTGCATTGGCCATGGCGATGAGCAGCGCCACGTCGAAATGGGCGAGGAAGAAATCGGGGTCCGCGCTCTTCAGCACGAAGACGAGCGCGGTCGGGTCGGCCTCCAGTTCGATGGCAAGCGCGGCCAGCTCCTGGAACAGCTCCATCGTGATGACATTGATCGGCGGCGCATCGACCGTGGCGGTGACCAGCGCGCCGTCGCGCACAACCCGCAGCAGCTTGTAGGTATCATAGGCCATCACGTGCTCTCCCCTTGTTTTGGGGGCAGCATAGGCGTGCTCCGCCTCGTCGCAACTGGCAGTCTAGTTGAGTACGGCGTCGAACGTGATTGCGAAGCTTGCGCCCGGCGCGAGGGTTGTGGCGCTGGCGGTCAGCGTGCCGGTGAGGAACGAGACACCGTAAGGGTCACTCTCGTCCGCTCCTGCTGCATCGTCATCTTCGACTGTCGTCGCCGTAGCGCAAGTACCGCCGCTGCGCGCGGAACCGGCGGTGTAGGTGATCCCGGCGGGCAACAGATCGGTGGCGGCGACATTGCTGCCCGCGAGCGTGCCGGGATTGGTGACGAGAATGCAATAGCGCAGCGCGGCGCCGGGGATGGCCTTGGGATTCGACGCATTGACCGGGTCGGACAGCACGGTCGAGGTCTTGGCGACCACAAGCGCGGGGACGCGGGTGTTGGTGTAGGTGCAGGTGATCGCCGTCTCGGCGGCGCCGATGGTGAGGCCGTCCGCCAGGTTCGTATCCGCCGCGCCGGTGCAGGCGACGGTGCCGAAATAGCGGCTGACGTTCGCGCTCCCGAGCGTCTCGCCCAGCGTCACCGTCTCGCCCAGCACCACGGGCGTCGGCGTCGCGCTCGTTATCAAAGTGCTTTCCGTTGTGGCCGTAGCAGACAGCGTGCCGATGGCAGTGGCCCCACGCGACACTGTGACGGTGGCGGTGTCGTTCACCGTCGCATAGGCCCATTGCTTGCGCAGGGTGACCCGGCCGTCGTTGTCGGTGATCGTATAGGTTCCGGTGCTCTGCACCGAAGCGCCGCATGTGGTGGTGTTGGCGATGGTGTAGCCGGTGCCCGCGCTGATCGAAAAGGCGATGGTTTCCGCCGTTTCGACCGCCGTATCGTCAACCACGTTGATGCCAAGCGCAATGGGGCTGTTGTAGTAGGTGCCCGCCGGGATCGTCACGGTGAACGTCGCGGCATTGCCGGGCGTGGTATAATCGCTGCCCCGCGTGGCGGTGCCGCCGGTGATGGTAACGATGACATTGATCGCGTTCGGCGCCGTGCCGGTTACCAGCAAGGTCGCCATGCTGGCGTTCGGCACGCTTTCCGCGCCCGTGCTGCTGGCCGCCGAGATCTGCACGAAGGGCCTGAGGGTCAGCTGGATCGCATCGAGGAAATTGCCGAACGAGCCGGTATCGTTGGTCGTGAACTGCACCCGCTGGAGGCCCGATGCGCCGTTGTACGTCGCGCTGCCGGTGTTGACGTTCCACACCTGGTTTGCAGTGGTGGACGACTGCGTTGCCAGCGTCTGGATCACCGTGCCGGTGCTCGACGCCACCTGAAACCGCGCGGTCTGGGTGGCGGGGCCGCCGGCGCGGGCGCGGTGCGCAAAAGTCCAGCCGAACGGCTCGCCGTTTATCAGGCAGATGTTCTGGAACAGCGTGCCATTGGTGTTGGCGTTCATTTCGGCAAAGACGTTGCCCTGATAGGACGGCACACCGTTGAAATTGCTGTCCCACAGTTCGATCTCGCCGGTGGTGGAGCTCCACCCCTGCACCGAAGCAATCGGCAGGATCTCGAAGTTCGGTGCGCCCGGTCCCGCCGGATCGTTGGCTTCGAAGGAAGGGTTCTGCAGCGCGCGGAGCTGGGCCTGAGCGGGAGCAGCTGCCACCATCGCCAGCGCCAGCAGCAGCGCACGCACCAACCGATACTGCAGCGCTTGACGCAAATTCGCTCCCCGGGGCGACCCTTGATCCGGGCCTAGGCAGATACCCCTAGCGCGGCTCAGCGGCCCTGCATATCCCGCGCTTCTTCCGGCACGCGCACTTCCAGCCCGTCAAGCGCATTGGTCAGGACGATCTGGCAGGAGAGGCGGCTCGTGCGCGTCACCCCGGCGGCGAGGTCGAGCATGTCTTCCTCGTCATCGCTGGCGGGGGCGAGCTTCTCGAACCATTCGGGCGTGACGATCACATGGCAGGTGGAGCAAGCCATCTGCCCTTCGCAGGTTCCTTCGAGCGGCAGCCCGGCGTTCTGGCCCACTTCGAGGAGGCGCGTGCCCGCTTCGGCCTCGCGCTCGATACGCTGGTCCTGCGCGGTGATGAAGGTGACCTTGACCATGGCTACAACGCTCCCTGCGCACCAACAGCCGCATGGATTGCGGCGGCGGCCCGTTCAAGATCCCCTGCCCTGGTATAGCGTCCGAAACCTATGCGGATCGCGGTTTTTGCTTCCCTGTCCGAAAGTCCGAGCGCGCGCAAGACATGGGAAGGCCGCCCGGACCCGCTGGCACAGGCAGATCCTGCAGAAAATGCGACGGTGCGGCAATCCGACATCAGTCGCGCAACATCGAGGCCTTCGCGGCGAATGTTGAGGTTGCCATGCCAGCGCTGCTCCGCGCTGCCGCTCAGCGTCCAGTCCGCGAAAAGGGCGCGGGCGAGCTCCCACAGGCTCTCGACATGCTGTCCATCGCTTTCCCGCAGACTTGTGCACAGCGCTGCCGCCGCGCCGAAACCGGCGCAGAGTGCGGGCGAAAGCGTGCCCGAACGCAGGCCCTGCTCCTGCCCGCCGCCGTGGATCAGGGGAGCGAGTTCCAGCCCATCGCGCACCCAAAGCGCGCCGATGCCCTTGGGGCCGTGGAGCTTGTGCGCGGAGATGGCGATCATGTCGGCGTTCTTCGGCGGGGCGAGCTTGCCTGCGCCTTGCACCGCGTCGCAGAGGAACAGGGCGCCTGCTGCACGGGCTGCATCGGCCAGCGCCTCGACCGGCTGGACCGTGCCGATCTCGTTGTTGACCTGCATGACGGCAACGAGACCCGTGCCTTCGGGGATTGCGACATCGGCCGCCACCAGCCCGTCCGAACCGACCGACAGTACCGCGCAATCAGGATCGGCAAACCGTGCCGTATCGAGCACGGCGGCATGCTCGATGGCCGAGACCGCCAGCCGCTTTGCCCCGCAGCCGAGGATCGCGAGATTGAGCGCTTCGGTTGCGCCGGAGGTAAAGATCACGCGGCCACCCGGGGGCAGCAGCCCGGCGACCTGTTCGCGCGCCAGTTCCACCGCAGCCGCCGCCGCGCGGCCCGGCCGGTGGGGGCTGTGCGGATTGGCGAAACCGTCGTCTGCCAGCCACCGCAGCATAGCCTCGCGCGCTTCGGGGGCCAGCGGGGTGGTGGCCTGATAATCGAGGTAGATCACCCCCGGATCTCCCGCCACGCGCTCAGGAACGCGTCGATCTCGCTTTCCGTCGTCTCGCGCCCGATCGAGACGCGGATAACTTCGCCGGCATGGGGATAGCCCATCGCCGTGAGCACCGGGCTGGCCTTGAGTGAACCGGAAGAGCAGGCGCTCCCCGCCGAAACCGCGATCCCGATCCCGTCGAAGCGGATCAGCTGCGCATTGGCCGAGCGGCCCGGCATGCGGTATCCGGCGATAGTTGGCAGGCGCGGCGCGTTCTGTGCAACGATCTCCCCACCAGCCGCGAGGATGCCATCGTCCAGCCGCAGGCGCAGACGCGCCGCCGCTTCCAGCAAGTCGCGCGGCGCCTCCAGCGCAGCCGCCATGGCCAGCGCGCCTGGCAGGTTTTCCGTCCCACCGCGATAGCCACGTTCCTGTCCGCCGGTCGGTTTCAGCATCGCCCAATCACGCACCAGCAGCGCGCCGACACCAATCGGCCCGCCGAACTTGTGCGCGCTGACCGCCACCATGTCGGCGGCGGGTAAGGCGATCTTGCCCGCACTTTGCGCGCAGTCCGCCAGCAGCAGACCGCCCGCCGCGCGCACCGCTTCGGCCGACTCGTCCAGCGGCTGGATCACCCCGGTCTCGTTGTTGACCTGCTGCACGGCGACAAGCCCCGCTAGCGAGCCTTCTGTCAGGACTCGCCCCTCGCCATCCACCGGCAGCCGCGCCGCATCCCCTGCCCAGCGCAGTACGGCCTCATGCTCCACCGCCGAAACTGCCGCGATGGGCTGCACACAGCGCGTCATCGCAACGGCCAGCGCCTCGCTCGCTCCGGAGGTGAAGATCACTTCACCCTGCCACCCAAGCGCCACCTTCACCCGGCCCCGCGCCGCCTCCAGCGCTGCCCGCGCCGCACGACCCGCCTTGTGCGGGCTCGACGGGTTGGCCCAAAGCGCAAAGCCTTCGAGCATCGCCTCGCGCGCGGCGGGGAGCAGCGGCGTTGTGGCGGCATGATCGAGGTAGATAGGGGGCATTTCCAAGCTCTGGCGGGAATGATTGCTTTTGAGGCAACCATTTCTATATAGCGGCCTCTCGCTTTTCCCAGCCCCGGCGTGGCGTGCGGCCCAAAAGCCCGAGCCTTGAACGCTACGCCCGGCCCGGCAGTTCAGGACAGTCCATGCCCGCAGTCATCTTTCCCGGTCCCGATGGTCGCCTCGAAGGCCGCTTCCAGCCCGCCACCCGCCCGCGCGCACCCGTCGCGATGATCCTCCATCCGCACCCGCAGGCTGGCGGCACGATGAACGACCGCATCACGCAAGCGATGTACAAGACCTTCGTCGCGCGCGGGTTCGCCACGCTGCGCTTCAATTTCCGCGGTGTCGGCCGCAGCCAGGGCAGCTTCGACAACGGCATCGGCGAGCTTTCGGACGCCGCCGCCGCGCTCGACTGGGTGCAGTCGATCCACCCCGAAGCGAGCACGACCTGGATCGCGGGCTACTCGTTCGGCGCGCTGATCGGCATGCAGCTGCTGATGCGCCGTCCGGAAATCCGCGGCTTCATCTCGGTCGCGCCGCCGGCCAACATGTACGATTTCAGCTTCCTCGCCCCCTGCCCCGCCAGCGGCATCATCGTGCAGGGCGCGGCGGATACGGTGGTGACGCCGAACGCGGTGCAGAAGCTCGTCGACAAGCTGCGCACGCAGAAGCACATCACCATCCACCATGATGAAGTGCCCCGCGCCAACCACTTCTTCGAGAACGAACTCGACGACATGATGCGCGCGGTGGACAACTATCTCGACATGCGTCTTTCGCCGGATTGCCCGATCCGCTGATCGCCTGAAGCCCCCTCCTCCTAAGAGGAGGGGGTTGGGGTTGGTGCAGCTCAGAACTGCACGCGCTTGGTGTAGCCGCCGTCGACGACGATGTTCGCGCCCGTCATCGCGAGGCACGCCGGGGACGCGACGAACACGATCGCGCGGGCCAGTTCCTCGCCCGTCGCCATCCGGCCGATCGGGATCTTGGCGAGCGTGGCGTCGTAGAACGACGTCATCTTTTCCTTGATGTAGGCCCAGGGGCCGTCCTCGGTCATGATCGGCCCCGGCGTGATGCAGTTGACGCGAATGCCTTCGGGCGCGAGCGCCTGCGACAGGTCCGACGCATAGACCATCACCGCCGCCTTCAGCGCGTTATACGGCTGCACTCCCATGAATTCCTCGACCGCGCCGGTCGAGCTCATGCAGATGATCGAACCGGCATCGGACTTCAGGAGATAAGGCTTTGCCGCCGCGACACCGCGCCGCATCGGCAGGATATCTGCCTGCATGACAGCATCCCAGCCGGCATCGCTGTCCTCGCCCAGGTTGGCCGAGGTGAAGCTGATGAAGATGTCGCAGCCGCCCAGCGCTGCCGCCGCCTTGTTGACGAACGCAGGAACTGCCTCCGGATCCGTCACATTGAGCGCCTCTGAATAGACGGTCACGCCGCTCGGCGCGAGTTCGCCGACGATCTTGTCGACCTTGGCCTGCGTACGACCGCAGACCGCCACGTGGCAGCCCTCCGCCGCGAGCGCGAGCGCAACCTGCCGCCCGATCCCGCCATTGGCGCCGACCAGAATGGCCTTCCTGTCCTTGAGCCCCAGATCCATTCGCGCATTCCTTCTCTCTTCGTTGCGATGAGCGATAATGGGAACTGCGCGCCGATGCGGCCACTGCTGATTTGGGCAGGGTTCTTGTGGAGATGCCATGCTCCCCTCACCAACGCGCCGCAGCCTGCGGCTCACTCTGTCGGGTGATTGTTCTCCAGTAACCAATGCCGGAAGGATCGCTCCAGTTCAGCTTTCCGGAACTGACGTTCCGGCACAAGCTTGGCCTCGCTGAACGAGAACGTCTTTGGATCGGTAACAAGACCCAGGTCCGAAAGCGCACGCCGGATTGCTCCCGCCGGATCGGCGAGAACATCCTCATAGAACAGTTCGCAGCAGACTTTGGGGATAGTCAGAAAGCTCTCGAGGAAGCAGTCCGCCATGATCACGGCACGAAGCGCAGCCTCGATCTCTTGCAGGGAGACATCGACAGGCCTTTCGTCCTCGACAGGGGCGTAGGCGTGATACTGGTTGGTCTTGCGCGCCATGGCAAGGCTTACTGCCTGCCGTATCCGGTTGCGTCGGCGCACCACGATCCATTTTGCCCGTGACCCGAATGCTAGGTCATGCAGGGCATTATCTGCCCTTGCGCAGCGGATAAGGACTGAAAGAGCCGAACACATGACTTTCGCCGAGCGTATCGCCTGCGGACTGAGCCAGAGCGCCGAGATGCTTTCAGCTACGTCGGCTGGGGTCGAACGATCATTGAAATGGCGAAATTGCTCTTTCGTCAATTCCCACGCCTCTCCTCCACCGGATGCATCGAGGGTGTAGGACAGGAGTTCAGCCACGTATGTGCTCCCGGAACGGACTTCGGAGGCGATGAACAGATATGTCGGCTCTGTCTGCGCAGGTCTGGCGGAGCAAGTGTCGGGTTTACCATTTGTCCGCCCGTCGGGAAGAGATGCACTTGTTTTAGGCAATCTGAAAGCCCTGTTCTGCGATCTGATAGACCCAACTCAATATTCAGGATGCAACTGTGATAAGTGCTTCATCACGGGGCCTCAAGGCTATGGGTCTACTGGGGTATACTACAGATACGCGCTAATGGACTTTTGGAATCCGCTGCGTGGGTATCAAATGCATGACGGCAAAAGCGTGCCCTCTCCATCATACCGCGGGAAAGCACGCTTCCGACTTGGTCAGAACTTCACCGTCGCTTCCACGCCGAACTGCTGGCGGGGGGCAACAACACCGAAGTAGAACAGCCCCGCATCGAGCACGTTGGACAGCCGCCCGCCCTTGTTTAGCATGTCGCGGGCATAGGCTGAGACGCGCAGGTTCTTGAGTGCGCTGCCTTCGTGAATGAGCGCGATCGAGGCATCGAGCGTGCCATAGGCCGGGATAACGTCGCGGCGCAGGCCGGTCGTGTCGGCGAGCGGCGAGGTTGTGAGGTCATCGATGTAGGCATAATCGAGGGTGAAGGTCAGCCGGTTGGCCGAACTCACCTGCACCCCGTAATCGACACCGGCGTTGAACGAGAACTTCGGCGCGCGGCGGAAGTTGCGCTGGGCCGAGACGTCGAGGAACTGGCCGGGGTTGGCAAGGTCGGGGATGAGGAACGAGTTGTACTTCGCATTGAGGTAACCGCCCGAAGCACGCAGCGTGAGATCAGGCGTGGGACGCGCCTGCATGTCGAGCTCGATGCCCCAGATGCGCGCGGAAGCGGCGTTCTCCACCACCGTTTCAGTGCCGGCGCCAGCAGCACGGATGATGTCCTCCTGCTTGTTGCTGTACTTCACGTAGAAGACGGTCGGGTTGAAACGGAGCTTCCCACCGAGCAGTTCGCTCTTCACGCCGCCTTCAAAACTGTCAACGCGCTCGGGATTGTAGGGCCCGATCGAGGTGGGCGAAGTGGCGCGGCCATTGAAGCCACCGGAACGGAACCCTCGCGACCAGCTGGCATAAAGCATCACATCTGGCGTGGGCTTCCAATCGAGGATCACGCGGCCTGTGGGATCGCTGAAGGTCTTTTTGGCAGCAGCCTTGAACGCGCCGGGTACTGTGAAATTGATGTTGAAGTCCTTGGTTTCCCACGTGTAGCGGCCGCCAACAGTGAGGCGGACATTGCTGCCCAACTTGACGATCGATTCGGCAAAGATCGCGAAGGAATCGAGCTTTTGCCCGGCGGTGAAGCTCTGCGCCGGGCCATTGAGCACATAGACCTGTGCGGCGCGGCTGCCGTTGTAGGGAAAGGGCTGGATGAAATAGTCAGTGTGCAAGTAGTACCCGCCAGCGACAAGGTCGATCCGGTCGGTCAGGTTACCCGCGATGCGTACTTCCTGGCTGAACTGCTTATAGGTCTGATCGCGCGCAGCGACGAACAACGGCAGCGAAACGCCGGGTGCGACAGGGATCGGCGGTGCACCGGTGTTTTCCTCCAGCAGAGCGTCGCTGGTGTTGCGATAGCCCGTGATCGCGGTGAGCTTGAACCCACCGATCTTGGTGTTGATCTCGAAGGAGCCATTCCACCCGTCAATATAACTGCGGAAAGGCAGCGAGGTGTTGGCCAGCGTGTAGTTTTCATTGGCCTGCTTGAGATAGCCCTGCGTCGCACAGCCGAGGTCCTTGAGCGGTGGAACCGCCGCAAATATGGTCTGCGTGAAATCGCAGATATTTCCGCCCAGACCAAAAGGTAGGCCGCTGGCCGTGGTGAGGTTGACGGTGGAAGGATAGCCCGAGCGGTCCTTCTGATAGTCGACCGAGAGTTGCGCAGTCGAATCCGGGCCCAGATCGAACAGGACGGAGCCGCCGACGTTCCAGAAATCGCGGCCCTTCTCGCGCTCTCCGGTATAGCGGTTGCGGGTGAAGCTGTCGCTCTTGCGCAGTAGGCCGAACAGCTTGACCGAGGCCACATCTCCGATCTTTGGCAGGTTCACCACCGCATCGAGATCGTAGGTGTTGTAGCTGCCGTAGCGGCCATGGAGCGTTGCGCCGAGCTCGCCGGTCGGCTTTGTGCGACGCATCGAGATCGTGCCACCGATGGTATTGCGGCCATAGAGTGTACCCTGTGGACCGCGCAGCACTTCGACCGATTCCAGATCGAAGAAATCAACGTTCGCGCCGGTATTGGTGCCAAGAAACACGCCGTCGATCGAAATGCCGATGGCCGGGTCGAAGGTCTTTTCAAGGTCCGCGAAGCTCACCCCGCGGATCGAGGCGGAGAGCGCATTGCCAGCGAAGGAAATGCGCGCGAGCTGCACATTAGGCAAGAATTTCTGGATGTTCTGCACATCAAGCAGCACCGAGTTCTGGATGATGTTCGCATTAAGCGCGCTGACCGAGAGCGGCGTATCCTGAAGCTTTTCGTTGCGGAAGCGCGCGGTGACAACGATGTTGTCGACCCCGGTGGCGGCGGTCTGGTCCTCACCCGTGTTGTCGGCATCGGCCGGCTGCGCTTGCGCCAGCGCGGCAACAGGCATAAGCGCCCCGCCCATCATCAAGAGCCTGAAAAAGCGCGCCCCATTGGCGCGTGCCAAGTGCTTCATGCTGCCTCTCCCCAAGTGTTTTTTATCGGGTCGATCCGGCACAAAGGCCAAAAAGCCCGTGGGGAGAGGCTGAACCGCTTCGGACCTGACGGCCACTGCGGAATTGATTAGGGCCTAGAGCACGAAATGATCGCCCGCCGCGCGCACGGTCACTTCGGAAATCGAGACGCCCCAAGGCTGGTTGATCGCATGAATGATCGCATCGGCGATATGCTCGGGCGCGAGGCTGGCGTAATCGATGGCATCGGGGCTGAGGCGTTCGGCGGGGAAGGTGCCGGCGCCCATTTGCTGCACCATATCCATGAAATCAGGCATATTGTGCGCGACGATGCCGACGCCGGCGGCAGGATTGATCACCGTGCCGGAAAGCCCGGTGGTGGGCACGCCGGTGGGCTTGATCGTGGTCACCTTGATCTTGCCCCGGCTTTCGATGCGCAGCGATTCCGAGAGGAAGTTCACCGCAGACTTCGAGGCGCCATAGATCGCCGCGCCGATCACCGGGAAGTTGCCGTAGATCGAGGACAAGTTGACGATCTGCCCGCGCCCGGCGGCGATCATCGGATCGTAGGCGGCGACCATGCCGTTGAGCACGCCCTTGATGTTGATGTCGATGCAGCGTTCCCACGCATCATAGGCCGCTTCGTGATCGGAAAAGAACGCGAGCGGCATGATGCCCGCGTTGTTGATCATCACGTCGATGCCGCCATGAGCGTCGACAGCGTGGGCGACAAGCGCCTTGACCGCTGCGAGGCTGCGCACGTCGGTCTCGACCGCGATGGCGGTGCCACCCGCGTCCGTGACCGTATCCGCGGTGGCCTGCGCGGCGGCAAGGTCGATATCGCCGCAGGTTAGCTTGGCGCCAAGCGTCGCGGCCTTCTGCGCGACGAGGCGGCCAAAACCGCCGCCCGCGCCGGTGATGACGATGGACTTGCCGGCCATGTGATCGGTCATGGTTTGCCTTCAACAGGTGCTGCCGCAGTGGTCAGGGTCTCTCCGCCAGCCGTCGGCAGCGACCAGATCACGACATTGGTGATCATCACGGCGGCGAGGATGGCCATCAGCGACGGGCGCTGGCGCTCGCCCTTGCGCCAGAGAAACACCGCGCCCGCGAGGAGCGCGAGCGCGGTAAGCATCGCGAGCGAAAGGGCAGCGTCCGTCATGCCGGAAAAAGGATCAGGACTTGAACAGGCCCGAGGCGAGGGCGCCGAGATCGCCGAGCGGACTTTCACCATTCTTGCCGCCGAGCAGATTGCCGATCATGCCGGCAGCATCCGGGTGCTGGGCAAGCGACGTCGCAAAGCTGGCGAGCGAACCCTCGCCCCCGATGTGGCCGACGATCTGCTGCAGGATGCCGGCATCGATGCCGGTGTTGGCGGCGGCGGTCTCGACCGTGTCGGTCGGTGCGGCGTGGCCCGCAGCGAGGCCGGCAATCGCGGTTTCGACCATCGAAGGATCGATGCCGACCTTGGCGGCAAGATTCTTCACATCGACATTGCTGCTGATCTGGCCGAGAATCTGATCGAAAATGCTCATGCGCCGCTCTCCCATCGGGGTGGAGCACGCAGATTAGCCGATGCCCGGGCGGAAGCCATCCTCAATATGGTGCGGTGGACGGAATGCATTGGCGAAGGGGCGGGCCGGGGCGCGGCACAGGCCGCCAAACGGCGAGCCGTGCCGCAGCCCCTCCCCCATGCAGCCCATCAGATCACGATGGCGTCCGGATGGATATTGTTGAGCGTGAGCGCCTGAACGTGGCCGTTGGCATCGTTCAGCAGGAACGTCGTTCCGTCGAAGGCGCCGCCCTTGATCTCGTAGTAGCTGCCCTTGCTCGGGTTCGCCTTCAGGAAGTTCGCAATGGCGTTGACGTCATCCTGCCCGTCGATGAAGTAGGAACCGGTGCCCTTGCGGCCGAGGCCGAGCGCACCGAAGATATCATCGAACCCGGTGATGCGGACATTGTCGCCTTCGGAGAACGTCAGGTCGGTAACAATCACCCACTGCCAGACTTGAGCCACGCCATTGCCGCCGCTGAACGAAAACGGTGCAAAGCCTTCTGCCGAACGGAACACGAACTGATCCGACCCGGCGCCGCCGGTGAGCGAATCCTGCCCACCGCCGCCCTTGAGCACATCGTTGCCATCGCCGCCGTAGAGGAAGTCCTTGCCCGCGCCGCCATAGAGCACGTCATTCCCGGCGCCGCCCTTAATGACGTCCTTGCCTGCGCCACCTGTAATGACATCCGCCCCCGACGTACCAGAAATCAGATCGTTGCCCTTGGTTCCATTGATCGTCGCCATTTCAATCTCCAATACTTGTATCGCCTGCGTACAAGACGCCAATAACCGGAATTAACGCCCGATTCTTTGAATTATTAACTCCGTATTTACTGTATCACGAATCATAGTTATTTCACTATACGTGATAACCGAGTCGGTATTGACCAAGGCTGGGGCAAGCGGAGAGGAGGACGCCCGGAGCACGCCGGACATAGCGATCGAACGACCATCCGACGTGCGCAACAAGGTTCAGTTCCGAAGCAGTTGGCCGCGGGCGCTATGCCTGGCGGCTGCTGTGCGGCGGACCCGGCGCGCTGTTTGCGGCTGGGGAGTACCGCCGGACGAATCGGCGCTCGCCGGAATACGCCGGGCGAGCCAGCGCCGGGCCGGTTCGTCGATCAGGATCAACACTGCCCAAGCCGCCACGAGCAGCAGCGGAGCGAGCAGCAGCGCCGTCCAATGGCCGCCCGCGCCGCCTCCGACATACTTCAAGGCGCCTGCGGTGAGCGCCAGCAGCGGCACGTGGATCCCGTAAAGCGGGTAGGAAAGGCGGCCGAGCAAAGTGCCGCCGGGAAGCACTTGCTCCTTCCCGGCAGCGACCGCGACCAGCAGCACAGCCGGCATGCATACGAGCACGATCAGCAGCTGCCAGCCCAGAAGGGGCAGCGGCAGAGCGAGGAAATAAACGAGTGCTGTCAATGCCATGATCGCACTCGGGCGCCCCATGGCCGGTATCCCGGCTCGCATGCGGTGCAGCAGCAACCCGGTGCCGAATCCGAAACCAACCCGCGCTGCGCCGCCTGCCAGCGAGATGGCCTCCCAGCCGATGTCGAGCGACCCGAAGTGCAGGCCGAGCGCGACGAGAAACCCCGCGCTGATGGAGACAACGAGGCACAGGACCCGGCTGCTCCGTCCGGCAAGGAAGGCGGCCCAGATCAGATTGATCGCGATTTCGAAGAACAGCGACCACAGCGGCCCATTGGCGGGGAACAGCTCCCATCCCGTCGCACGGCCGTGCCACAACTTGGGCAGGATCATGAGGTTGAGCAGATTGGCACCGACGACCTCGATCAGCGGATCGGAGCGGGCGGGCGCGGCAAAGGCGCGAGCGACAAGGTAGGCACCCCCGATGGCTGCGCCGAGCACTGCAACGGGCGCCATGCGCACCAGCCGCCGGGCAGCGAACCCGGTGAACGTAAGGCCGGCCTGGAGGCGCGCTTCATAGGCTTCAGCAATGACGAAGCCGCTGAGCATGAAGAAGAAATCCACCGCGAGGAAGCCATTGGGCAGGAGCAGCGGGCCGCCGCCGCGCGTGCCGATGTGAAAGACGAGCACCGCCACAGCCGCGACAACGCGCAGTTCATCGAGCAAGCGATAGCGTTGGTGGCCAGCCATCGACGGCGATCTCCTTCGTTTGCCTCGAAAGGCGGGAGAAGCGCCGTCAAGTCCACGCGCGGTTGCTCCATTTTCGAATCTTTCCATCCGGCGCGCGCTTGCGCAGCCCGGCTTTGACAGCGCGCGGCGGCTGGCGCAGGGTCGGCTCATGACACAGCAAGCCTATGACTCCACCGCCCTTTCCGCTTCCCTCACCCGCCGCGAAGCGATCGCCGGCCTTGCTGCCGGGATCGCCGCCTCTGCGGTGCCGGTTCGTGCCCAGACAGCCGCCGCGCCTTCCGCTGCCGCCGCGCTGCTTGACGATGCGGCGTGGCGGCTGCTGGCGCTAAGCCCCGAAAGCGCAACCTCGCTGGGGCTCGACACCGGCGCGCATGCCAACTTGCGCGGCATGCTGGGGGATCGCTCCGCCGCCGGACAGACCGCCGTGGCGGCACTGGTGCGCGCGGACCTGGCGAGGGTCGAAGCGATGCCCGAGGCCGGGCTCGATCATGCGACGCGCACCAGCCTTGCCGTGGTGAAGAGCGCCTACCGCACCGCTTTGGACGGCTTTTCGCTGCCTTATGGCGACGTCACCGTCGGCGGATGGCGCAACACGCCCTATGTCGTGATCCAGAACGTCGGCGCCTATATCGACGTGCCGCGCTTTCTCGATGCGGACCATCCGATCAACACCTCGGCGGACGCGGAAGCCTATATCGCACGGCTGGCGCAGTTCCCGGCTGTGCTGGAGGGCGAGACAGCGCGGCTGAGGGCGACCGCGGCGCAGGGCGTGATCGCGCCGTCGTTCCTGCTCGACAAGGCGATCAGGCAGATGGGGGCGAGCCTTTCCGCGATGGGATCAGGCGGCGGGCTGGTCGAATCGATCGAGCGGCGCACGCGCGAGAAGGGCATTGCGGGCGACTGGGCTGGCCGCGCACGCGCAATCGTGACGAAGCAGGTCGCGCCCGTTTTGGAGGCGCAACTCGCCGAACTCATCGCGCAGCGCAAGCTGGCGGTGCGCGATGCGGGCATGCACACGCGGCCCGGCGGCGATGCGTTCTATGCGTGGGCGCTGCGCGCGAGCACGACGACGCGGATGACGCCGGACGAGATCCACAAGCTGGGCCTCGAATCGCTGGCCGAGTTGCAAGGGCGGATGGACCCGATCCTCAGGAAGCTTGGCTATACCAGCGGCACGGTGGGCGAGCGCATGACCGCGCTGGGCAAGGACCCGCGCTTCCAGTTCCCCGACAACGACGAAGGCCGCGCGCAGATCATCGCGTTCATCCAGAAGCGCCTGACCTATATCCGCGCGCAAATGCCGCGCGCGTTTTCCAAACTGGTGCGCGGCAATGTCGAAGTGCGGCGCCTGCCGCCCGCGGAGGAGCCCGGCGCGCCGGGTGCCTATGGCGGTCCCGGGTCGATCGACGGGACGATTCCCGGCAAGATGTGGATCAATCTCGGCACCACGCGGCTCCACAGCACCTACAGTCTGCCGACGCTGGTGCACCACGAGGCGATTCCGGGCCACGTCTGGCAGGGCGAGTATTCGAACCAGCTGCCGACGATCCGCGCGATGCTGGCATTCAATGCCTATTCGGAAGGCTGGGCGCTCTATTCGGAGACGCTGGGCGACGAACTTGGCGCCTATGACGACGATCCGGTGGGCAAGCTGGGCTACCTGCAGTCGATCGCCTTCCGCGCCTGCCGTCTGGTGGTGGACACGGGCCTGCATGCCCGCGAGTGGAGCCGTGAGCAGGCCATCGACTGGTTCGCCAATACCAACGGCTCGGGCCACGACGAGGTGACCAGCGAAGTCGAGCGCTATTGCAGCTGGCCGGGGCAGGCCTGCGGCTATTTCATCGGCCGCAGCGAAATCCTGCACCAGCGCGCGCGGGCCGTGGCAGCGCTCGGCAAGGCCTATGACCTGCGCGACTTTGACAACGCGGTGGTCGAGGGCGGCAACGTCCCGCTCGATGTGCTGGCGGCGAACATCGACCAGTACATCGCCGCGAAGAAGGCGTGACTCAGTCGCCCTCGCACAGCGCCTGAAGCTGATCGGCGGCGGCGTTCCAGCCCGCTTCGAAGCCCATGTCACGGTGCCGGTTCATCGCCTCTTCGGTCCAGTGGCTGGCGCTCGCGGTGTAGCGAGTGCCATCGCCCTCGGCCGAGACTTCCCACGTGCCGATCATGAACGGCCCTGACGGCACGAAAGCGCCGGTTTCTGCATCGACCCTGACCGCATCGGTCACCACGAAGCGGCGGCCTTCGTCCCATGCGAGGTACAGGCCTTCATTGGGCATGGTTTCGCCGTTGGGGCCGTACATGACCATGTTGGCGCGCCCGCCGGGGCGGCGCTCCTGCACGACGATTTCGGCGCGCCAGGGCTTGGGGCACCACCAGTCTTCCATGCGGTTGACCAGCATGTCCCACACGCGTTCGGGCGGGGCGGCGATGGTGCGGGTGATGGTTAGAGTTTGCATCAGCTTTCTCCGGCGCGGGCCGCCTTGATCAGATCGCGGTCGATCGCCTTGGCGGACTGGTAACCGGCGCGGGTGCGGATGCGCTCCGCATAGGCGGCGAACGAAGGCAGCGGCGGGATCGAGCCGAAGTTGAGGCCCCAGTCGATCTGGCTGCCGACATAGACGTCCGCCATGGTGAAGCGCGCGCCGCAGACCCAGTCGCGGCCCGAGAGCAGGCCGTCCATGACCTCGATGGTACGCTCGTAGGTGCCGAACCCGGCCATGCCCGACTTGCCCTCGGGCACGACCCAACCCATCGCGCGGCTGACCACCGCCTGTTCGAGCGGACCGGCAGCGAAGAACAGCCAGCGGTAGTAGTCGGCCTTCTCCGCACCTTCGGGGAGCAGCCCGGCCTCGGGGTGGGCATCTGCCAGATAGGCGCAAATTCCAGCGCATTCGGTGATCACGCGGTCACCTTCGAAGGCGTGATGGATCAGAACGGGCACCTTGTTCATCGGATTGGCGGCGGCGAGTTCGGGCGGGCGGTTGGTCCATTCGACCAGCACCTGCTCGTAATCCGCGCCTGCCTCGTGCAGCGCCCAGCGGGCGATCTGCCCTCGCGACATGGGAACCGTGAAAAAGGTGTACTGCGCCATCCATCAACCTCCCTTGGGACCGACCACGCCGAACAGGGCGCCCTGCGGGTCCATCGCAATGCCGCTGCATTCGCCCCCGGGAACCTCGTGCGGGCCCCAGAGCATCTTGCCGCCCTCGGCGGTGATGGCCGCGGCCGCCTTTTCGATATCGGGGACGCCGAAGTACATCGTCCACATTGCCGGCTGCTGCGGGTTCTTGCGCATGATCGCCCCCAGCGTCACCGCGCCGTGGTCCATGAACTCGTAGTTGCCCATCTCACCCATCGGCATGGAGCGCGTGAAGCTCATGCCGAAGTGCTTGGCGTAGAAGGCCTTGGAGGCTTCGGGATCGGTGCTGGGAAGCTCGTTCCAGCGGACGTGTCCCGACTTTTCGGCCGAGAACACGTCGCTAATGGCATCAGGCCGTTCTGCGGGGGGATTGGGCTTCATCAGATAGAACGGAGTGCCCTGCGGATCGGTCACCATGGCAAAGCTGCCTTCGGGAATTTCGGTGCGCGGCATCAGCTGCCGCCCGCCCTCGGCGGTAATCGCGGCGACGGCAGCATCGATATCGGCGACATGGAGATAGGGGACCCACGCCGGATGCGCGCCTTCTGCCTGCATTTCGGGCGTCAGCTCGATCACCCCGCCCTGCCCGCCGCCGTCACTGCGCGTGATGTGGCGATAATGGACCAGGGAACCTGGCTCGGGCGGATGGATCGTCCAGCCCAGCACCGCACCATAGAAGGTGGCGGCCGCATCGGCATCGGTGGTCATCAGTTCATACCAGATGAAGGGCACGTTCGGGCTGGTCATGCGCGGTCTCCGCTCGCAGTCGATCAGGATTGGCCTGACGAAAGCTCAATGAAGGGCATGAAACCCCCGAACACGATCCGCGTGCCATCGAAAACAGCGGGTTCATCATCGGGCGGTGCGGCGGCCAGTTCCGCTTCTACACGGGCTGTTCCGGCATCACGGACCGCCTTGTCGGGCCATTCCACGAAACTGAACACGACGCATTCATCGCTTTCAGCGGCCACTGCGCGGAAGAAATCGGTAACCTTGCCATGCGCCACCTCGTCCGGCCACGATTCAACCACTCGCAGTGCGCCTGCGGCGATCAGCATCGCATCGAACTTGCGCGCAGCCTTGAGGTAAGCCTCGCGGTTCGCGGCGCGAACGGGGACAAGATAGCCGTCGATGTAGCTCATGAGGGTCCCCCCAAAGTGCGCGTGGTGCGATCAGGTGATGGCAAGATCCGGCAGAATGCGCTGCATGAGCGAGGCTTCCTTGACAGCGACCCCCTGCCACGAAGGGCGGTTGGTGACGCGGGCGTGCCACGCGGCGGTCTTCGGATAGGTCTGCGCATTTGCGCCATGGCCGACATAGCTCAGCGTGCAGAGCATCGAGGCAACGGTGATGTCCGCGATCGAAAAGCCGCCTTCGATCAGCCAGCCGTCTTCCGGCACTACGCTCTCGATGTAAGCGAAGATGCGCGGCAGCTCGGCCTCGCCCTCAAGGGCAAGCGCCTCGTTCCCCGGCTTGCCGAGCAGACGCGGGCCGACCACGCGGTTGAACAGGATCTTGAGGCCCGAGGCGGCGAAGATCGTATCGCCGAACTCGTCAAACCACACCGCCATGCCGCAGCCCTTGGGGTCGGTGGGGATCAGCGCCGGTTCGGGATACTTTGCCTCCAGATAGTGCACGATGGCCGACGAATCGGAGAGCGTGAAGCCCTCGTCATCGATGGCTGGAATCTTGGCGAAGGGGCTGACCGAAAGAAACTCCGGGTCGGTGCTGCCGGGCCCGCCCCGCGCCGGGGTGTAATCCACGCCCTTTTCGCCCAGCACCACCGCAACCTTGCGCACGAAGGGCGATAGAAGACCGCCATAGAGTTTCATTTGCCTGCTCCCGTTTCCAATAGCGCCCCCTTAAAGCTTATTGCAGCCTTTCATCGCCGCGTATAGGCGATGCGGTGATGAGCGACCTTCCGAACCTGCAGGCCGACACCAAGGCCACCACCGTCCTTGCCGCCCCCGACACCACGCTGAGCGTGCGGGAGACCTTCGGCATCCCCGTCGACATGACCGTGCCGGCCTTCTCGGTGGCCGACGAGCGCGTGCCCGACCTCGATCCCAACTACGTGTTCGATCCGGACACCACGCTGGCGATCCTTGCAGGCTTTGCCCACAACCGCCGCGTGATGGTGCAGGGCTATCACGGCACCGGCAAGTCGACGCACATCGAGCAAGTTGCCGCGCGCCTCAAGTGGCCGTGCATCCGCATCAACCTCGACGCGCACATCAGCCGCATCGACCTCATCGGCCGCGACGCGATCGTGCTGCGCGATGGCCTTCAGGTCACCGAGTTCCGCGAAGGCCTCCTGCCCTGGGCGCTGCAGACGCCGACCGCGCTGGTGTTCGACGAATACGATGCCGGCCGCCCTGACGTGATGTTCGTGATCCAGCGCGTGCTGGAAACCGAAGGCAAGCTCACGCTGCTCGACCAGAACCGCGTGATCCGCCCGAACCCCAACTTCCGCCTCTTCGCCACGGCGAATACGGTGGGTCTGGGTGACACGAGCGGGCTCTATCACGGCACGCAGGCGATCAACCAGGGCCAGATGGACCGCTGGAACATCGTCGTGGCGCTGAACTATCTGCCCGCCGCAACCGAAATCGACGTGGTGACCAAGAAGGTCCCCGGCCTCGATGCCAAGACCGCGGCGGACATGGTCCGCGTGGCCGATCTCACCCGCAAGGGCTTCATCGCCGGCGATATCTCGACCGTCATGAGCCCGCGTACGGTGATCAGCTGGGCGCAGAACACCGGCATCTTCGGAGATAACGGCTTTGCCTTCCGCCTCTCGTTCCTCAACAAGTGCGACGAGACCGAACGGGTGCTGGTGGCCGAATACTACCAGCGCGTGTTCGGCAAGGACTTGCCGGAGAGCGTGGTGGGGAAGGTGTGAAACCCGCACTGCACCTCGTTCTGGCGGCCGTGATGGCTTCGGCCGGAACAGGAGCGGCATTTGGGCAATCTGCGGACACCCAAGTTAATCCCTCGCTGCCTATCGCTGCAGGATCGGCTCCAGTGTCCGATCCGGCGCTGGTCAAGGTGAAGCCGAAGTTCCTTAGCGGTGATCGCGCGGAGTTTCCCGCCGAAGCCAAAGCCTTGGGCCACCACGGCACGGCAGTGATCGAATTTGTGATTGATGCCACCGGGGCAGTGACGTCTGCAACAATCAGGACGTCGACAGGCTCATCCATTCTCGACGAAGCAGCGCTGACGACCGCCAAGACCGCCCGGTTCACGCCTGCTCGCGACGGTGGCGGCAACCCAATTCCGCTGAAGTTCGTTACCGGCTACGAATTCTACCAGTCAAAGTCGAACATGCCGGGAGGTGGGCTGGTGCACTATACGTGCGATGCATTCACACGCGAAATGGACTGGTGGGACACGCAGCACCCTGATCGAACACAGAAGGACGGCAGGGATCAACTTGAAACCATGCTGCTTGGTTTCAGGCTCATGTTTCAATCGGGTGGAGCATTTGCAGGCGGCGTGGATGGTGTTCGCAAAAAGAGCACCGAGCACGATGCTGCCTGGTCAGTGGTTCGCAAGGATTGCCGTGCCAACCCTGCGGACCTGTTTGTTGACCACTTCGACATGAAGGACATGTTGATCCGGCTATCCAAGGTAGCATCGGGTCAAAGGAACTGAGTTCCTCGGGAGTGACCTCGGGCAGTTGAGGGGCACCCCACAGGGCGCCCCTTTTTCCTGTCAGGCGGTCGGCACCACCAGATACTTCTCGCCGGTGCGCCGTGCATTGTATTCTGCGACGGCACCGGGTTCGAGCATGCCTTCGAGGCTGACTTCGGCCTTGTAATGGCTGGCGAAGGTGGTCGTCAGATCGCGGGCAACACGGGCGCGCATGCGGCCCACTGTTTCCATCCCGGCCTTGGCCATGAACGGCGTGAGCAGCCAGCCGCCGAGATCCCAGGTGAGCCCGAAAGCGCGATTGAGGATCGTCGGCCCGAGATCGAGCGCGCCGTAGATATAGACTTTCTTCGGCGTCGATGAGCCATAGCGGCTGAACGCAGCGCCCCGGCTGGCCGAGGATTCCATCGCGGCGAGGATCTGGCCCGCCAGCGTGCCGCCACCGATCGGATCGAAGCCGAGCATGGCGCCGGTCTCGTGGATTGCGTCGGCGAGCGCGGCGTTGAAGCCGGGTTCGGTCATGTTGAGCACATGCGTCGCGCCGAGGCCCTTGAGCAGCGCGACCTGCTCCTCGCTGCGCACGATGTTGACGAGGGGGACGTTGTCCTCCTGGCAGATGCGCACGAGCATCTGGCCGAGGTTCGAGGCGGCGGCGGCGTGGACGAGGCCAGTGAAGCCTTCCATCCGCATCGTCTCGACAAAGCCCAGCGCGGTCATCGGGTTGACGAAGCTGGAAGCAGCCTGCGCCGCGCTGACGCCATCGTCCACCGGCAGGCACATGCTGCTTTCCGCATAGGCGTAGCTCGCATAGGCGGTGCCCGGCACGCAGGCGACGCGCTTGCCCATCAGCGCTTGCGCGGCGGGGCTGTCACCGGCGGCGACGACGATCCCGGCAGCCTCATTGCCCGCCGGCATATCGAGCCCGTGCCGCGCCTTCATCGCGCGTGTGGCATTGTCCGGCATCTTCGCAACGACCTTGCCGGGGCTGTAGGTTGCATTGGCCGTATCGGCCGAGGCGAACAGCAGGCCAAGGTCCGAAGGATTGATCGGGGTCGCCTCGATCTGGACGAGGACCTGGCTGCCGGTGGGCGCATCCCACGTCTTGGGCACGATCTGGACGGTCAAGGTGCCGTCCGCATCGAGCCTGGTGGTGAGCTGCTTGCCTTCGAATGCCATGGTTCTCTCCCGATTGCTGCCGCGCCAGGGAAGGTCCCGCGCGGGTTTCGATCCGCAACCTAACCAATCATGCGCCGGGGTAAAGCGCGCCCATGAAATAGAGGCCATCGGGCGGCGCGTTGTGGCCAAGCCGCTGCCGGTCGGCGGCTTCGAGCGCAGCACGCATATCGCCCGCCGTCCAGCGCCCCTCCCCCACCAGCGCAAGGCAGCCGACCATCGAGCGCACCTGATGATGCAGGAAACTGCGCGCTTCAGCGGCCACGATGACATGGTCACGCTCTCGCCGGACGGAGAGGTGGCGCAGCGTTTTCACCGGGCTGGCGGACTGACACTGCGCCGAGCGGAACGTGGTGAAATCGTGCCGACCGATCAGCACTTGCGCCGCCTCGTGCATGGCATCGGCGTCCAAGGGGTGCGCAATCCGCCAGGCCCGTCCTGCCTCCAGCACCAGCGGTGCGCGGCGGTTGGCAATCACATATTCATAGCTGCGCCCGATGCAGGTGAAGCGCGCATGCCAATCCTCGTTGACTTCCACGCAGTCCAGCACCGCGACCGCCTGCTCCGCCAGCCGGAGCCGCGCATTCAAGGCCTCGCCCATGCGAAAGGGCGGCAGGGCCTTCTCGCTGTCGAAATGCGCGCGCATCGCCCGGGCATGGACGCCGGTATCGGTACGCCCGGCGGAATGGAGCGTGACGGGGTGGCCGACCACGCTCTCCGCCGCTTCCTCGAACGCCTGCTGCACGGAAGGTCCATGCGCCTGCCGCTGGAAGCCCATGTAGGGCCTGCCGTCGTATTCGAGGGTGAGGGCGTAGCGGGTCATGGACATGTGCTCCACCACCCCCCAGCCCCCTCCTTTGAAGAGGAGGGGGAGCCGCGAAGCCCCCTCCTCTTCAAAGGAGGGGGCTGGGGGTGGTGCCGGGCCTCAAGCAAGGCAGGTTCCCGCCGCAATCGGTCGCCCGCGCAGCAGCGCCGCCGTTTCCATCGCCGGTTTGCCCGCGCGCTGGATCAGCGTGGGGCGCAGCGCGCCTTCACTGCAGGCAATGGTGAGCGCGGCGTCGAGCGTTGTGCCGGGCACACCCGTTCCCTCGACCGCGTCTGCCGCCAGCACCCGATACCGCTCGCCCTCCAGCTCGAAAAACGCCCCCGGCGCCGGGGCGAATGCGCGGACCTGCCGCTCCACCTCCACCGCGCTCTTCGTGAAATCGAAGCGGCTCTCGACCTTCTCGATCTTGTGGGCATAGGTCACGCCCTCCTCCGGCTGCACAACCGGCGGGTGTGCGGGCAGATCGGCCAGCACTTCCACCATCAGCGCCGCCCCCTTCTCCGCGAGTTCCACCGTCAGTTCGCCCGCCGTCTTGCCCGCAACCGACGTCTCTACTTTCGCCAGCATCGGCCCGGTATCCAGCCCGCGCTCCATCTGCATGATGGTGACGCCGGTCCACTCGTCTCCCGCCAGAATCGCGCGCTGCACCGGTGCCGCCCCGCGCCAGCGCGGCAGCAGTGAGCCGTGGACATTGAGGCAGCCAAGGCGCGGTGCATCGAGGATCGGTTGCGGCAGGATCAGGCCATAGGCGGCGACCACCGCGACATCGGCTGCCAGCGCAACAAAATCGGCCAGCTCCTGCGCACCCTTAAGCGACAACGGCGTGCGCACGGCAATCCCCAGCGCCTCCGCCGCACGGTGCACGGCCGAGGGCTGCAGCTGTTTTCCCCGCCCCGCCGGACGCGGCGGCTGGCTGTAGGCGGCCACAACCTCGTGCCCGGCTTCCACCAGCGCCTGAAGGGTCGGCACCGCGAAATCGGGGGTGCCCATGAAGACAATGCGCATAACCGCGTGAAAGGCCTTTCGTTTGCGTGAGGCGGCCCTATCTCTCACCCCATGGCATCGCAAGAGATCGAGGCATTGGCGAGCGCGCTGGCGCGGCTGCCGGGGCTGGGCCCGCGCTCGGCGCGGCGCGCGGTGCTGTGGCTGATCAAGCGGCGCGAGACGAGCCTCGTCCAGCTCGCCGAAGCGCTCGAAGGTGTGCGCGCGCGGCTGGTCGAATGCCAGACCTGCGGCAATGTCGACACCGCCGATCCCTGCTCCATCTGCACCGATCCGCGCCGCGATGCCCGCGCGCTCTGCGTGGTGGAGGAAGTGGCCGACCTCTGGGCGCTCGATCGCTCGCGCCTGTTCACCGGGCGCTATCATGTTCTGGGCGGGCGGCTTTCCGCGCTCGACGGCGTGGGGCCGGAGGACCTTTCCATCGGCCAGCTGCTCGCGCGATTGGAAGCGGGTGGGATCGACGAGGTGGTGCTCGCTATGAACGCCACGCTCGAAGGACAGACCACCGCACATTACATCGCCGAGCGGATCGACACGCTGCCCTTGCGCGTCACCCAGCTGGCGCACGGCCTGCCGGTGGGGGGCGAGCTCGACTATCTCGACGAAGGCACGCTGGCGCAGGCGCTGCGGGCGCGGCGACCTGTAGGGTAGCACCTTGCGAGTCGCGTGCGGCTTGCCTATCTGACCAGCATGGCTATCCGCGAAATCCTCGAAGTTCCCGATCCGCGCCTCAAGCAGATCTCGAAGCCCGTCACCGTGTTCGACGAGGAGCTCAGGACGCTCGTCGCCGACATGTTCGAGACGATGTACGATGCGCCCGGCATCGGCCTCGCCGCCGTCCAGGTGGGCGTGCCGCTGCGCGTGCTGGTGATCGACCTGCAGCCCGACGATCCGGATGCCGAACCGGTGCCGTGCAACCACGATGGCCACCACCATCACCATCAGCCGACCAAGCGCGAGCCGCGCGTGTTCATCAACCCCGAGATCCTCGATCCTTCGGCGGACAAGCGCGTCTACAACGAAGGCTGCCTCTCGGTGCCCGAAATGTACGCCGAGGTGGAGCGGCCGGCCCGCATCCGCGCGCGCTGGCAGGATCTTGACGGCACGGTCCACGAAGAAGACATGGACGGGCTGATGGCAACCTGCCTGCAACACGAGATGGACCACCTCCAGGGCATCCTGTTCATCGACCACCTCTCGCGCCTGAAGCGCCAGATGGTGCTCCGCAAGCTGGAAAAGATGCGCCGCGCGGCGTGATCGGGCCGCGCTTGCGCTGCGAGTAGAAGCAGGATAAGTTCACGCTTCGTTCCAGTTTTGGAGTCGGCGTGGACAGCACCCTTGCCCTTGTTTTCGTGATCATTGCGCTGCTGGCGGGGCTTGCTGTCGGCTGGGTCCTTGGTGCGCGGCCGATTGCCGATTGGCAGGCGCGCTTTACCGCTCGTGATGGTGAGGCGCGCGATCTCGACGAGAAGTTTCGCCGCGCGATCACTGAACTGGCCGCTGCCAGTGTCAAGGCGCAGGCGTACGATTCGGCCCTGAACGAAGCTGCGGTGCTGCGGGAGGAGCGCGATGTTCTCGCCTCGAAGTTTGCCACCGTGCAGGAACGCGCCGCCGAAGCAGACCGGATGCGTGCCGAGCTTGCGACCCTGCGCACGGACCGGGAGGCGCTGCGCGCCGAACTGGAGCGGATGAAGGCCGATGCGGAGAACTTCGCCGAGCAGAAGCGCCTGCTGATCGAAGCACAAGAGAGCCTGCGCAAAGAGTTCGAAAACGCTGGCCACAAGGTGCTCGAACGCGCGCAGGAAGCCTTCCTCGCCCGCGCCAATGCGCGCTTCGCCGAAAGCGAGAAGACCAGCGAGGCGCGGCTGAAGGCCGTGCTCGAACCGGTCGGCGCGAAGCTGGATAAGTACGAGCAGCAGGTGCAGGAACTGGAAGCCAAGCGCGTCGATGCTTTCGGGCAGTTGAGCGGCCTGATCGAAGGCATGCGGCAGGGGCAGGAAGCCGTGCGCACTGCCGCGCTGCAGCTGGGCAATTCGCTGCGCAACGGACCCAAGACGCGCGGGCGCTGGGGCGAATTGCAGCTGCGCAACGTGCTGGAGCAATGCGGCCTCGCCGAACACACCGATTTCGTCACCGAGCATTCGGTCGATACCGAGGATGGGCGGCTGCGTCCCGACGCCATCGTCAAGGTGCCGGGCAACAAGATCCTCGTGATCGACGCGAAGGTCTCCCTGAACGCCTATCAGGACGCGTTTGAAGCGGCAGACGATGACGCTCGCACGGTTGCCTTGACCGCACACGTCCAGTCGATGCGCAATCATATCCAAACGCTGGGCGCCAAGAGCTATCAGAGCCAGTTCGAGGAAGCGCCCGACTACGTGCTGATGTTCGTGCCAGGTGAGCATTTCATCGCCGCCGCGCTCGAACGCGATCCCACGCTATGGGACTTTGCCTTCGAACGGCGCGTGCTGCTCGCCTCCCCCACCAACCTTGTCGCCATCGCGCGCACCGTGGCGCAAGTCTGGCGGCAGGACGGGCTCGCCCGCGAGGCGCGCGAGATCGGCAAGATGGGCGGCGAGCTTTACGACCGTCTTGCCGTGGCGGCGGACCACCTCAAGCGCGTCGGCGCGGGCCTCGAGAGCGCGGTTGGCAATTACAACAAGTTCGTCGGCAGCTTCGAGCGCAACGTGCTCTCCGCTGGGCGTCGCCTGCGCGACAAGCATATCGAGATCGGCAAGCGCGAGATTGAAGAAGTGCCCTTGATAGAGTCGGCACCCCGCCATGGGGAGGGCGAAGGACCCAAGCTGGCGCTGGTGGAAACGGAAGGCGGCGGGCAGGCGGCGGAATAACCCTCTCACCGCCCGTTCGGGAACAACAGTCTGTCGGAATCAGCCGTCCAATGCCGCCAGTACCTCGTAGGCCAGCACCGCTGCCGCCACCGCCGCGTTGAGGCTATCGGCGCGCCCCTTCATCGGCATCGTCACGCGAAGATCGCAGGCCATCTCGTAGTCTTCCGGCAGCCCGCGCGATTCGTTGCCGACCATCACGAAGCACGGCGCCGCATATGGGGCGCCGCGATAAGGTACCGCCTCGCGCAAGCTCGCTGCCACCAGTTGGCCTGGCCCTGCCCGCAACCAGCCGAGGAAATCTTCCCACCGCGCCTGCGCCAGCGGCATGGTGAAGACCGCCCCCATGCTGGCGCGGACCGCTTCGACCGAGAAGGGATCGGCACAATCATCGAGCAGGATCACCCCGCCTGCACCCACCGCATCGGCGGTGCGCAGCATCGTGCCGAGGTTGCCGGGATCGCGCATGGCCTGTGCCACCAGCCACAGCGGCGCGCTGGTGCGGTCCAGCGCTTCGAGCCGGGTATCCCATTCCGCGAAAACCCCAGCCACGGCTTGCGGATTATCCTTGCCCGTCACCTTCGCAAGCAGGTCTTCGGGCATTTCGATCACATCGCCGCCCGCCCGCGCAACCGCGTTTTCCAGCGCATCCAGCAAGGGATGGCCCTCGCGCCCCTCGGCCATCATCAGGATTTCCGGCAGACGTCCACATTCGCGCGCGTCGGTCAGCAGGCGTAGGCCTTCGGCAAGGAAGCGCCCTTCACGCTTGCGGTGCTTCTTTTCGCGCAGCGCGCGCACGGCCTTGATGGTCGGGTTGGAGAACCCGGTGATCTGGCGGCGGGTCATTTGGCGCGCGCCTCAGTCCTCGCCGAAGCCGTCCTTGACGAGCCCGGCGACTTTCATGAGCACGGCCTCGGCGTCAGTGCCCGTAACCACGATCTCGACCGTGTCACCCTTGGCCGCACCCAGCATCATCAGGCCAAGGATCGAGCCGCCCTGGGCTTCGGTGCCGTCCTTGATGACTTTCACGTCAACGCCTTCGGGCAGGCGGGCGACCATGTTCACGAACTTTGCGCTGGCGCGCGCATGAAGCCCGCGCTGGTTGATGATCAGCACCGTCTCGCGCGCCATGCTAACGGAGGTGTCGGCGGCGTTGTCGGTCATGGTCAGGCGTCCTGCCCCAGGAATTCGGATGCGATGGTGATGTAGTTGCGCCCGGCATCGCGCGCGGCGGCGGTGGCTTCGCGCACGCCCATGGCGCTGCGGGCCTTGGCGAGGCGGATCAGCATGGGCAGGTTGATACCCGCGATCACTTCGACCTTGCCCGCTTCCATCAGCGAAATGGCGAGGTTGGAAGGCGTGCCCCCGAACAGATCAGTGAGGATGATGACGCCCGAGCCTGAATCAACCCGCTTGATCGCCTCGGCGATTTCCTTGCGGCGGCGCTCCATGTCGTCGTTGGGCCCGATGCAGACCGCGACGATATCGGGCTGGCGTCCAACGACGTGCTCCATCGCGTGGATGAATTCGTCGGCCAGAGCGCCGTGGGTGACTAGGATGAGACCGATCATCTGGGGGTGTGGCTCCGAAGGGCGATGCGGCAAGGGGCCGCAATCAGGCTGGGCAATATCGGCTGAGGCTGGTGCCGTATCCGGCTGAATGCCTGATCGGTCCCGCCATCTTCCAGTGCATGCCCATTCCCCCGTTTCCTGCCATTACCCCTGGACGGTATGCAGGCCTCTTTGTTTTTCATGTCTGCGAGCCTTCGACCATGTCGGCAGCACGCGAGCCCAGGTTGCGATGCAGCAATGTGGGAGAAAATCCCGCATCGCGCAAGGCAGAAGCGATCTGCTCGGCCATGAACACCGAACGGTGGCGCCCGCCGGTGCAGCCGAAAGCGATGTTCACATAGGCCTTCCCCTGCACCTGAAAGCGCGGAAGGAGCAGCAGGAGAAGATCCCGGATGCGGTCAAAAGCCTCGCTAAATGCCGGATCACGGCGGATATATTCGCCCACCGGCGCATCCTTTCCGGTCATCGGTCGCAGCTCGTCATCCCAATGCGGATTGTTGAGGAAGCGCATGTCGAACACGAGGTCCGCGAGCGGCGGTGTCCCCCGCGAGAAGCCGAAGCTGCTGATGGTGAGCGTGGTGCGCTGCGGCGTGATCGGGCTGAACTGTTCGCGAATCGCTTGCTGCAGATCGTTGGTGGAGAAATCGGTGGTGGAAATCACGACGTCCGCCCAGCGGCGCAGCGGCTCGAGCAGTTCGCGCTCCGCCGCGATGCCGGTGGCGGCGGGCTTGTCCTCGCTCATCGGGTGGCGCCGGCGGGTCTCGTTGTAGCGGCGTTCGAGTTCGGACCCTCCGCAATCGAGGAAGAGCGTGGTGACAGTGAGGTCTGCGCGCGCGGTGAGGCGCTTCACACGTTCGATGGTCTTGGCGGGATCGAACCCGCGCGTGCGCGTGTCGAAGCCGATGGCCAGCGGCGAGCCCGCATCGAGCTGCGCCGAGCCCGGCTCGGTTTCAAGCAGGCGATCAAGCAGGCGGATCGGGAAATTGTCGATCGCTTCCCAGCCCATGTCTTCCAGCGTGCGCAGCGCAGTCGTCTTGCCCGCACCGAGCACACCGGTGACGAGCAGGATGCGCTGCGGTTTGGGTTGCGGTTCCGACTCAGCCGACATGTGCGGAGGTTTGCGCCCAACGCCGCACGAAAGAAAGACCGCAGGAGTGCAACGGGCGTGGGTAAGGCCGCAGCAATGTTTCGCTTTGCGACACCCCGCTCAAGCGGCGAGACCGTATTTCCGCAGCGCGAGTTCGGCGCGCATGGGAAGGACGGGGCTGTCAGGCCAGAGGCTGATCAGGGGCAGCGTCATGCCGTGGCGAGTGACGGTCTCCGGCTCCTCGATGAAGCGCGGCGCGGCGCGGTCCAGCACGATGACAAGCGCGACAGGTATAGCCGCAAGGACCGGCATAGTAACCAGACCGAGCCCGCGCACTTCGAGCAGGCCGGCCGTTTCCGCGACCGGGCTGGCCAGCAGACGCGCGCCGTCCTGCTCCAGCAAAACGCCATCATCACCCACCAGAATCGCGCCACGATCGATGAGAGCCAGCGCGAGGCTCGACTTCCCCGCACCCGGCGGTCCCTCGATCAGGATGCCGCGGCCATCGATGGCGACGCAGGTTGCCACATGCTTGATCGGCTGTTTCATTCCTCGTCCTCCCCGGCCATCGGCAGCTCGAGCACGAGCTGCGCGCCGGGTTCGCCGCTGGGGCGGTCGGTGATCGTGAGCGTGCCTTCGTGCGCTTCGGCAATCGTGCGCGCGATGGCGAGGCCGAGGCCGCTGTGCGCGCCGAAGGCCTCGGCATCGGGGCGCACCGAGTGAAAGCGTTCGAACACCTTCTCGCGCTCGGCAGGGGGAATGCCCGGGCCGTCGTCGCAGACGGCGAGGAAGACGCGGCCCTCGCTGGCCCAGACGACGACTTCGACCGTCCCGCCGGGAGGCGAGAACGAGACCGCGTTGTCGAGCAGGTTTTCAAGGACGCGCTCCAGCTGCAGCGCATCGCCGCGAACGAGCGCGGTACCGCCGCCGCGCATCATGCGGATCGGACAGGCTTCCCGGTCCGGCCGGGCACCGCGCGCGCCGACGACGTCTGCGGCGAGACCGGCCAGATCGAGCAGGGCGAAAGTGGCGCGGCTCAATTGCGCGTCGATACGGCTGGCGTCGGCGATCTCGGTGATCAGGCGGTCGATGCGCTGGACATCGTGCGCGGCGATGGCGGCGAGCTGCTGGCGCAGGCCAGGATCGTCGACTTTCTCCATCGTCTCGAGCGCGCTGGAGAGCGAAGCAAGCGGGTTCTTGAGCTCGTGTGCGACATCGGCGGCGAAGCTTTCCACCGCGTCGATGCGCTGGCGCAAGGCGGTGGTCATGTCGGAAAAGGCGCGGGCGAGAAGGCCGATCTCGTCGCCGCGTTCGGGGAGGCGCGGGACGACGACCGCGCGGTCGCGCCCCAGGCGGACGCGGACCGCAGCGCGGACGAGCGCGCGCAAGGGCTGGACGATGGTGCGCGCGAGAAACAGCGAAAGCTGGATCGAGAGCAGGAAGGCGACACCGATGATGATGCCCAGCGACTGGCGCGCGTCGCGGACTGATTGGGTGACGTCGGTAGCATTGCGCAGCGCGAGCAGCATTTCGCCCTTGTCGCCAACGGGCGTGGCGGCGGTGATGACGGGCGTACGGTCGGGCGCATAGCGCAGATAGACCTCGGTCGCCCGCGCGGTACGGGCGCGGGCGATTTCGGGCCAGTTGGCGGCGCCGGTTTCGGGCGGTTCGCGGTAGCGCTCGATCTGGGGGGCGCCGACGATGAAATCGACGCCGCGATCGAGCAGGCGCGCGGCGCTGGTGTACCAGGCTTCCTTGTCCGGATCGGCGAATGCGAAAGGCGGCGGAGCAAGGCGGAAGCTGTCGGCGATCAGGCCGCCTCTGGCATCGTAGAGCGTGAGGCGCAGTTTCTGGGTGGTGCCGATTTCGGCGAGCACTTCGCGGGCCCTAGCCGGGCGCGCTTCGGTGAGGGCAAAGGCGGCGATTTCCGCCTCGGCGCGGGCGAGCTTGAAGCGCTCGGCGAGGAGCTGCTTGCGGTAGCTGTCGAGGTAGAAGAACGAGCCGGCGAGCAGCGCGAGCGCGATGACGTTGACGGCGAGGATGCGGACGGTGAGCGAAACGCCGCGCACGCGCCACGAGCGGCGGCGCTGGCCTCCGCGGCTCGGCTCCGGCGCCGGTTCAGGAATCGGTGAAGCTATATCCGGCGCCATAGAGCGTCTCGATGGCGGAAAACTCGGCATCCGCCGCGCGGAACTTGCGCCGCAGCCGCTTGATGTGGCTGTCGATCGTGCGGTCGTCGACGAAGACGTCGTCGTGGTAGGCGGCGTCCATCAGCTGGTTGCGCGTCTTCACCACGCCGGGACGCAGCGCGAGCGCTTCGAGGATGAGGAACTCGGTCACGGTGAGCGAAACGCCCTCGCCGTCCCACGTCACCGTGTGGCGCGCCGGATCCATCACGAGGCGGCCGCGGCGGATCGGCTCGGGCAGCGGCTGGGCGTCCTCGCCCGGCTCGGCAGGCCCGGCTGCATCGCTGCGGGCGATTTCCGAGCGGCGCAGGATCGCGCGGATGCGCGCGATCAGCAGGCGCTGGCTGAAGGGCTTGGCGATGTAATCGTCGGCGCCCATGGAAAGGCCGAGCGCCTCGTCCGCTTCTGCATCCTTGCTGGTGAGGAAAATGACCGGGAGCTGGCTCTTTTCGCGCAGGCGCTGGAGCAGTTCGAGGCCATCCATCCGCGGCATCTTGATGTCGCACACGGCAAGGTCCGGCGGGTTTTCGATGAGCGCCTTCAGCGCTGCGTCGCCATCGTAATAGAGGCGCGTGGCGAAGCCTTCGGCCTGCAGCGCGATAGAGACGGTGGTCAGGATATTCCGGTCATCATCGACCAGCGCGATCACCCGGGGATCATCGCCGCGCGCGTTGGACAAGACCGGCGATTGCGAGGCTTCGGACAGGGCGGCGTTTCCGGTCTTGCTGGCAGCGGATGAAGACTGCCGGGATTACCGGTTCGCCGCGCGACTGGCAACCGGGCCGGCAATCCGCTCCGGATCGGTGCAGTTGTACGAGATGCAACTTGCTGCGCAAAAAACTTGGTTGCCCCTACGGCATTTGACGCAGCATGGCGGGGTGGCTAAGGGCCAGAGCGGACTCAGCGCATTCGTATGCAATGATGCTGCGGATTCGCCGGCGAACGAGAGCTTTCTGGGTGTGATTGCAACGCGGGGCCATGCCTCGCCCGGAGCCCCAACCAGCCCGGGCACCAGGCAAACCTGCCATGGGAGACCGACTGTGTCTGATACCACATTGAACGTGACCCTCGCGCAGCAGGGCCTTCCCGAACCGGCGCAGATCTTCGCCAACCTCGGCACCGCGCCGCTGGTGGAGCATGCGATCCGCAATGGCGAAGGCGTGCTCTCGGCAGACGGTCCGTTCGTCGTCGCCACCGGCAAGCACACCGGCCGCAGCGCGAAGGACAAGTTCTTCGTCCGCGATGCCGAGACCGAGAACACGATCTGGTGGGGCAAGACCAATGTCAGCATGACGCCAGCTCAGTTCGCCGCGCTGAAGGCCGATTTCCTCAGCGCGCTCGGCGGGCTCGACAAGGCGTATGTGGCGGACCTGTTCGGCGGTTCGCAGCCGGAATATCGCGTCTCGGTGCGCGTGATCACCCAGTACGCCTGGCATTCGCAGTTCATCCGGACCCTGCTGGTGCGCCCGACGGCGGAAGAGCTCGCGAGCTTCGCGCCCGAATACACCATCATCGACTTGCCCAGCTTCCGCGCCGATCCGGAGCGCCATGGCTGCCGCACCGAGACGGTGATCGCGGTCAACTTCACCGAGAAGCTGATCCTGATCGGCGGCACGGCCTATGCGGGCGAGATGAAGAAGTCGGTCTTCGGCATCCTCAACTACCTGCTGCCGGTGCAGGGCGTGATGCCGATGCACTGCTCGGCCAATATCGGTGCAGACGGCACCACGGCGGTGTTCTTCGGGCTTTCGGGCACGGGCAAGACGACGCTCTCGGCCGATGCCAGCCGCACGCTGATCGGCGATGACGAGCATGGCTGGTCGGACACGGCGGTCTTCAATTTCGAGGGCGGCTGCTATGCCAAGATGATCCGTCTTTCGGCCGAGGCCGAACCGGAAATCTTTGCGACGACCAAGCGCTTCGGCACGATCCTCGAGAACGTGGTGATCGATCCGGAGACGAGGCTGATCGACCTCGACGATGCCTCGCTTGCCGAAAACAGCCGTGGTTCGTACCCGATCGATTTCATCCCGAACACAAGCGAGAAGAATCTCGGGCCGGTTCCGGCGAACATCATCTTCCTGACGGCGGATGCCTATGGCGTGCTGCCCCCGATCGCGCGGCTGACGCCCGATCAGGCGATGTACCACTTCCTTTCGGGCTACACCGCGCGCGTGGCGGGCACCGAAATCGGCGTGACCGAGCCTGAAGCGACTTTCTCCACCTGCTTCGGCGCCCCCTTCATGCCGCGCCACCCTTCGGTCTACGGTAACCTCCTCAAGGAGCGCATTGCCAAGGGCGGGGTGAAGTGCTGGCTGGTCAACACCGGCTGGTCGGGCGGCCTCGCCACGATGCCGGGGATCAAGCGCATGCCGATCAAGGCGACCCGCGCACTGCTCAACGCGGCGCTCGACGGCAGCCTCAACAGCGCCGAGTTCCGCATCGATCCCAACTTCGGTTTTGAAGTGCCTGTTGCCGTGCCGGGTGTGGACACTGCCCTGCTCGATCCGCGCGGCGCCTGGGCTGACGGCGAAGCCTATGACCGCACCGCCAAGGAACTGGTGCGCAAGTTCATCGACAACTTCGCGCAGTTTGCCGACCATGTCGACGAAAGCGTGCGTAACGCGGCGCCGATCGCGGCATAAGCCAAGAAGACGACAATCCTTGTCTGGCGTGAGGCCTCGCCCTGTGCGAGGCCTCTTTTTTTGTGCCGCCAAGGAATTGCCATGACTGCCCACCCGATCCGCCTGATTGCCGATGACGCGGCGGTGCGCCATGTGGGCCAAGGGCTGCTGGCACGCGTCCTGCCCAAGGCGGAATGGACGCATGAGGCGCATCTGGCTGCGTGCCTGTGGCTGCTACGCGAGAAGCCGGACTTCGTGGCCGAGCGCGACATGCCCGGCACGATCAGCACCTACAACCTCTCGGTCGGCACCCAGAACACCGACAGCGGCGGCTACCACGAGACGCTGACACAGCTCTACATCAAGGGCGTGCGGGCCTTTGCGGAAACCTTGCCGGAAGGGACCGGGCTTGCGGAGGCCGTGAACGCGCTGCTGGAAAGCGAGATCGGCGATCGCAACTGGCCGCTGTGCTTCTATTCGAAGGAACGGCTGTTCAGCGTGGAAGCGCGGCGTGGCTGGGTAGAGCCGGATCTCGCCGCGCTCCAGGATTAGGCCGTCCGCCGCGGTACAAACGGATAAGTCCGCCGCTCGATCACTTCCTGCACCGCGCGGTGCGCTTCCTGGATCGCGGCATCTGTATGCGGGCTGGCAGCGGCGTCGCTGTTGGCGATGCTGACGAGGCCGAACGGCTGGCGGCCGATCACGCAGGGGCGGCTGGGGCTCTCGCTGTAGACCCATTCCACCGGATCGTAGATCGAATTGTAGGTATAGGCATAGCCGTGACCCCAGCGGTTGACGGTGATCCCGGCAATGTCGCGCGCGGCATCGAAACCGGCGCTGCCCAGCATGCGCTGGAGCTGGCGGCGGGTCTCGCGCTCGAAGGTCTCAAAGCTCATCGCTAGCAGTTCGGCGCGGCCGGCACGGTGCTGGTCGCGGCGCGGGAGACCCGGCTTGTTCATGTATTTGACGAGGTGGAGCACGATCGGCTCGTCGGGCGACTGCGGGTGCTTGAGATCGCCGAGGCTGACCGCTTCGGTGAGGCCGACTTCCTGATGGAACATAGTGGGACAATGAAAATTGGCAGCGCCGAGCTTCACGAAGGGCCGCCAGTTGGTGACCGCGACGCTGGTGTAGACCATCGGGCCCTTCACGCCATAAGCGAGCGCTTCCTTCTGCGCGGCGGGCAGTTCGGGCATCAGGTAGGGGATCGCCATGTTCCAGCAGGCCATGATCACGGCCTTGCCGCGCACTTCGACGAGCTTTCCCTGCTTGGCATAGTGCACCGCGACTTCGCCCGCGCTGGCAGGATCGCCTTTGTGCGCCACGTTGAGGACGACGCTCGAGAGCCGGATGCGGGTGGGCGCGCCGGGACGGTCGAGCGCGGCGTAGTCGATCACCGCCGTGCCCATGTCTTCCTGCGTGCGGCCAGCCGTGGCTTCGGGAACCAGCTTGGAGACCAGCAGGCGCGCCAAGGTGGCATTGCCATCGGGGAAGTGGATCGACTTGTCGCCTTCGCGCTGCCGGCCATGCTGGCCGCCGGGAAGGTCGGCAAAGAGATCGGCGGGCACATCGCCAAGGTTCATGCCGGAAAAGCCCGGATAGCCCTGCACCCAGCCGAACAGCGCGGGCACGGCATCGCCGCCCACGCAGAAGCTGGCCATGCCGATCATCTGGAACAGCCAGTAGACCTGCGGATCGACGCTTACTTTCTCGGTGAGGAACTCCTTGTAGGAATGGCGCGCCAGCCAATCCTTCTTCGCCGCCTGATCGAGGCCGGGGAGATAATCGGGCTGCTCCTTGGCGAAGAGCCGCGCGAGATCGGCGCGAGCCCTGGGCGTGAGCGGGGCCTTTTCCAGCTTCGCGGGCTCGATCGCGCCGCCGCGCCAGCCGCCGCCCATCGCGAGCACGGTGTCCTTGCCGCCGAAGGTCTCGGCGTCGAAGACCATGCCGTGGCCCATGCCGAGCGACTTGTAGAGCGTGGCATTCGCGGTGTTGTCGCGCTCGAACCGGGCAATGTCGACGCCGATATCATCGAGCAGCACGCGCGACCATTTGTCGTAGCGCGAGGGGCTCTCGATGTTGAGCGTGCCGCCGTTGCACAAAAGCAGCTTGCCGTTCACGCGGAATTCGTTGCGCTTGGCATGGCCGCCGAAATCGTCGTGGTTGTCGAGCACCAGCACTTTGGCACCGGGACCCACGCGCTTGTGGAAGAAGTGCGCGGCGGAGAGGCCGGAAAGCCCGCCGCCGACGACGATCAGGTCATAAGTCTCGCCGCTGTCTTCCGCGTCCGCCAGCTTGAGCGTCCCGTCGCGCAGCATGTGCGCTGCCTCGAACGTGCCGGCGTGCGAGCCGCGCATACTTTGCTTGGCGGGGGGATAGGGGTTGGGATCGACTTCCGGGGTGACGACGGCCCTGGGGCGAGCGGCCTGCGCCGCCGATGGCATGCCGGCGGCGAGCGCGGCAGAAGCGACACCATTGACAAAATCGCGCCGGGTGATCGCCCGGTCCATCCCCAGTTGCCGGTCTTCGTCGCGCATGCGTCCCCCCTATCCGATGGCGCAGCTTTGCGCCGGACGAGGGGCTTGTCCAGCCTCAGACGTTGAAGGCAGGAGTCGCGCGCAGCAGGTTGTAGGCGTCGATCACCGCCTGCAGGCGGCCTTCGTAGGCACGGTCGCCGCCGTTGCGATCGGGGTGGAAGCGGCGGACGAGTTCGGAATAGCGTGTGCGCAGCGCCTTGCGATCGGCATCGAAGCCGAGGCCCATCGTCTCATAGGCCTTGCGCTCTTCCGGTCCGATGCCGCGCCGGGCGGCTTCCTGCCGGTGCAGCGCATCCTCGCGGCGAGCCTTGGCGCGCTGGGAAATGGCATCGAGCGGATCGGCAAAGTCGTTCCAGCGCGGGGCTTGGTCGATCCCGGCAGTGGGGCGGAAGGCGCGCGTTTCCGTGGCCCATCCGGCAAGCGGAGATTGTGCGGCCATGATTTCCTCGGGCGTCATCCCCGCAAAGAAATCGTAGCCCGCGTTGAACGCGCGCACGTGATCAAGGCACATCCAGCGGTAGTCGCCCGGACCGTCGAAGCCGGGCGCGCGGACGCCGGGTGCGCGGAATTCGCCGGCCTCGTTGCACCCCGGAACGGCACAGAGTTGCCCGGTGCCCTGCACGCGGCCATGGAAGCGATCATGTCTCATGAGCTGCCCCACATGGGCAATCATGGCCCAAGATGGAAGCCGTGCTATCGGGAAAATTCGCGCGCTCAGCCCTTTTCGGGCGGCGACAGCTCTCCCCCGACAAGCTTCTTGCACACGCCGGCGGGCACATAGACCCACGCGTTGGGCTCGTTGTCCTTCTTTGCGGTGCCGCCGCAGCTGTGGACCGGGCTGAAGCAATCGTTCATGCCCGCCTTCACCACGCCGTAGCACTTTTCGAACTTGTAGCTGGGCTTGGGCACATTGACTTGCGCGCTCGCCTCGGCGGCGACGAAGGCGGCGGCAAGCGCTGCGGCGGCGACGGCCATGCGGACGGGAATCTTCGGCGTATCGGTCATCGGTCTGGCTCCTTGGCTGCTAGAAAAAGGAAAACTGCGCGCCGGCAAGGATAACGAGGCCCTGCTGGACCGGCTCCGGCTGGGGCGCATTTGTGGCAAGGCGGAAGTGGTAGCCGGCCACGAAGACGCGCGCTTCGGTGTAGCGGCCCGCCCCCAGCAGATCGTGATTGCGATCAACCTGCAGCGAAGCGCCGCCCTCGATCACATCGAGCGTATCGTCCCCCGGCACACCATCGCGGCGCGCGGCGCGGGCGTGCTGGACATAGCCGCCCACGGTCCACGGACCCGAGACCCGGTCGAGGCTGGCGATCACGCCGTAGGGTCGCGCGCCGCCGGTTGGAGCCCGCGAATCGATTCCAGCGCTGAGGCCGAACGCCCAGGTGTCGTGCAGCGTGCCGGAGACCCCGCCGCTCACCGAACCGAGACCGCGCCAGCGTCCGTCGACGCCGAGCTCGCGCACATGTGACCACGTGGCGGCGAGGGTGAGATCGAGATCGGCGCTGCGGTGATTCCACACGGCGGCGGCCTGCAAGAGATCCTTGCGGCGTGGCTGCGCTGGAAGTGGCAGCGCGGCCTGTCCGCCCTGCCCAAGCAATGCGCCGGGGCGCTGGCGGACCGTCGGCGCATAGGAAACGGCGCCGTAGAAGCCGCTGCGCGTGCGCGGGGTGACCCAGATCGCCTTGGCGGAACGATCCGCATAGAAGCGCGCGGCATAGCCGAGTGTGCTTAGCGCGTTGATCCGTGCGGCCAGCGGGCCGGGCAGCGCGCGCGTCGGCAAGCGGCCATCGGGATCGAGCCGCGTGCCACCGACCGGACCGAACGGAGCGGAGACCAGCGCGATTTCGGAAGGAGTGAAGCCGACGAGGCTCTGCGGGAAACCGGCGCGCTCGCCCACTTCGATGCGGCCGAAAGTGCCTGAGGCGAACACGCTCCATTCGGGGATGGCAGCGCGCCAGGACGCGGTCTGGCGGCCGGTCGCGGCGGTGAGATTGATCACCCCGCGCGCGCCGAGCAGCGTGCCGCCCTTGGTGCGCCGGAGCGGGCTGACTTCGAGTTCGGTCTCGGACAGCACGCGACCTTCCCCGGCGGATGGGCCATCAGTGGCGGCGGCGACGGCAGCGGTCTGGAACCCGCTCAGGGCGACGGCGAAGTGGCCGGGTCCGGGCACGGACTGCGCGGCGACGGGCGCAGCGGGCAAGCCCAGCAGCGCCGCGACCGGCAAAAGAACCTGCAATGCCCTCATTCCAATGCGCTCCCGCCCGCAACACTGAAGTTATGTTCGGAATGGATGGCTTGTCGGTTACAGCGCGGATCGACGCTCGGGCGCCCTTCCCCTCGTTCACCGATCGGTTAAGATGCGCCCATGACCGGACCCATCGCCCAGGAAATCACCGCGCTGCTCACCGCAGCGTTTGCCCCCGAACACCTCGCCGTGATCAACGACAGCGCTCACCACAGTGGCCACATGGGCGATGATGGCACGGGCGAATCGCACTTCACCGTGGAGATCACCAGTGCCCAGTTTGCCGGTGTCTCACGCGTGATGCGCCAGCGGATGGTCAATCAGGCGCTGGGGGATATTCCGGGGCAGCGTGTCCATGCGCTGGCGATCAAGGCGCGTGCGCCCGGTGAGTAATTCGCCTCGCCGCATTCGCCGTGCGGCGCGCATCTTGCTGATCGACGAGCACGAACGCCTGCTGCTGATCCGCTTTGCCCCGCCGAGCCGCCGCGCGTTCTGGTGCGGCGTGGGCGGCGAATGCGATCCGGATGAGGATTTCCACGCGGCGGCGGTGCGCGAGGTGTTCGAGGAGACCGGCCTGCAGGTGGAAAGCTGCGGGCCGGAGATCGCGCAGCGGATGGACGATTTCATCACGCTTGAGGGCGAGCCGGTCACCTCCGACGAGCGCTTTTTCCGCGTGCGCACGACGAGCTTCACGCCCGATTGCGCGGGCCACACCGACCTCGAACGAGCACTGATCAAGGAATTCCGCTGGTTCAGCGCCGCCGAACTGGCAGAGTGGCACGAGCCGGTGTTTCCGGTGAACATCCTCGAACTGCTCGAGACGGAGGTATCGCGATGATCGAACCCGTGATGCAGACCTTGACCCCGGTGACCCACGATCTCGGCGCATTTCAGGTTCGGCGCGTGCTGCCCTCGCGTGAGCGGACGATGGTCGGGCCGTTCATCTTCGTCGACCAGTTCGGCCCGGCGGTGCTCCCCACCGGGACCGCAATGGACGTGCGGCCGCATCCGCATATCAATCTTGCGACCGTCACCTGGCTGTTCGGCGGGAAGTACGCCGGTGCGATCGACCACCGCGACAGCCTGGGCACGTTCGCGACGATCCGGCCCGGGCAAGTCAATCTGATGACGGCGGGGCGCGGCATCGTCCATTCGGAGCGGAGCCCGGCGGAAGAGCGAGCCGGCGGACCCGCGCTCTATGGCATGCAGACGTGGCTTGCGCTGCCCGACGGGCGCGAGGATATCGACCCGGCCTTCGAGCAGCAGGCGGACCTGCCGCTGATCGAGGACGGCTGCACCACCGCGCGCGTGATCATGGGGACACTGTGGGGCAAGACCGCCGCCACGACGCAGCACAGCCAGACGATCTATGCCGAGATCCTCTTCGCACCCGGCGGCACAATCCCTGTCGATCCCAGCGCTGACGAGCGCGCGGTGATGCTGGTGGGCGGCGAGGCGAGCGTGGATGGCGTGCCGCTGGAGCTCTACGCGCTGGCGGTGCTGGCACCGGGCGTGACGTTGAAACTCTCATCGGAAAGTGGCGGGCGGGTGATGCTGCTCGGCGGCGAGGCCTTCACCACGCCGCGGCACGTGTGGTGGAACTTCGTGAGCTCGAGCCGCGAGCGCATCACGCAGGCCAAGCACGACTGGGACGAAGGCCGCTTTCCCAAGGTGCCCGGGGACGAGGAGGAATTCATCCCCCTGCCCAAGGTGCCGAACACGCGGGCCAATCTTTAGAACGACTACGGGAGAGGACAGACATGGCATTTGCCGGAGAGGTGGCATGGATCACCGGGGCATCATCGGGAATCGGCGCGGCAATGGCGCGGGGGCTGGCGGCAGAAGGCGCGCATGTGATCCTCTCGGGCCGCAATGCGGAAGCGCTGGCGGAAGTTGCGGCAGACTGCGCAAAGGGCAACGCCACGGCGCTTGTCCTGCCGTTCGAGGCGACGGACTATCCGGCGGGGCTCGCAGCAGCGGAGCAGGCCTGGGCCTGGGCGGCGGAGCGTAGCGGCGGGATCGATTTGCTGTTCAACAATGCCGGCATCTCGCAGCGCAGCCTCGCCGTGAACACCGATTACGCGGTCTATGAAAAGATCATCGCGGTCGATCTGCTGGCTCCCATCGCGCTGACGCAAGCGCTGATCGGGCGCATGGTGGCGCGGGGGAAGGGCCGCGTTGCGATGGTTTCCAGCGTGGCGGGCAAAGTCGGCGTGCCGATGCGCACGGCCTATAGCGCGGCCAAGTTCGGCCTGATCGGGTATGCCGATGCGCTGCGGACTGAAGTTTCTGGCGAGGGGCTACAGGTCCACGTCATCGCGCCGGGTTCGGTGCGCACCAACGTCTCGCGCAATGCGCTCAATGCCGATGGCAGCCGCCGCGGGGTGAGCGACAAGGCGATCGACGGGGGCATGGACCCGCAAGTGGCGGTCGCGCAGATGCTGGCTGAGATGGCCGCCGGCAAGCGCGAGATCATCGTCGCGACGGGCTTCGAGCAGATGATCGGCGAAGCCTGCCGCACGCCCGAGGAGATCTTCGACCGCATGGCCGCGCTGGTCGCGAACGGCTATGCCAACAAGCTGGAAGTCCCGGCGGTGGAGAGCGCACAATGAGCATGGACCTCACCCGCGTCACGCTGGCAAACGGCATCGAGCTTGACGTGGTGGATACGGGCCCGCGCGATGCGCCGGCGCTGATGTTCCTCCATGGCTTTCCCGAATCGCACCGCACATGGCGGCACCAGATCGCGCATCTTTCGGGCCGCTTCCGCTGCATCGCGCCGGATCAGCGCGGCTATCGCGGATCGTCCAAGCCGGACGGGGTGGAAAACTACACGCCGGACAAGCTGATCGGCGATATTTTCCTGCTCGCCGATGCGCTGGGTGTAGGGCAGTTCACGGTGCTGGGGCATGATTGGGGCGGCGCGATTGCCTGGGGCGTGGCGTTGATGGGGCAAGGCACGCGGGTGACGCGCGCGGTGGTCGCCAATGCGCCGCATCCGGGGATCTTCCAGAAGCTGCTCTACCTTGATCCTGTCCAGCGCGGCGCGAGCCAATATATGCGGGCGTTTCGCGACACCGCGAACGATGCCATGGTGCGAGAGCACGGACTGGGCGCGCTGCTGGCGAAGGCGCTCAACTGGGACCGTGCGCCGGTGATGGAAGAGGTCGAGCGCGAGGCGCTGCTGAAGGACTGGTCGAACGGCGACAGCGCGATTGCCATGCTCAACTGGTACCGCGCGAGCCCGATGGACGTGCCGACGATGGACGCGCCCTTTGCGCTGCCGGAAGGCTATGCTCCGCCGCCACTGCCGCCGCTCGGCATCCCGACGCTGGTCATCTGGGCGATGGACGACATGGCGCTGCCGCCCGCGAACCTTGACGGGCTGGACGCGATGATCCCGAACCTCACGCTGGTGCAAGTGCCCGATTGCGGCCATTTCGTACCTTGGGAAGCGCCGGGGAAGGTGAACGCCGCGCTGGATGCGTTTCTGGAGTAGCAGCCACAATACCACCTCGTCATTGCGAGCGCAGCGAAGCAATCCAGAGCGGTAGTTCCCGGCCGCCCTGGATTGCTTCGTCGCTGCGCTCCTCGCAATGACGAAGCCGAGGTGAATGGCTAGGCCAGCTCCAGCCGGTAGAAGTGCGTGTCGACCGGCATGCGCGGAAAGCCGTCCGGCAAGTCCTCCGGCGCGATCTCGAAGAAGCCGTTCTTCTCATAGAACCGCCGCGCGGCGTGCAGTCGTTCGATCGTGCCAAGCGTGATCCCGGTGATCCCGAAGGCGCGAGCATGATCGATCAACGTGTCCAGCAGCCGCGCAGCAACACCGTGCTCGCGCCCGCGTGCTTCGGCCGCGACGAACATCTTGCGCAGCGCGCCCTCGTTCACACCGAAGCCGATCAGGCCGATGGTGCCAACAATGCGGCCCTCCAACTCGGCCACCCAGAATCCGCCGGTGCCGGACTGGTAGACCTCGGCGACCGCGCGCAGGTCCGGCTGGTCTTCCGCCGTCACCGGCACGGCAAATTCGCCCTGCTGGATCGAGAGGATATGCGCAATCACCGAATCCTCGTCGGACTTGGCGTAGGGACGGAAGATGATATCAGCCATGCTGTGCGCTGTGCGAGGAGAGGGCGCTGCCTGCAAGGGATATGGTGCGATCAGTTCGAAAGTGGCAGCCCCACTGCCCGCGCATTGATCGGCCCGTCGTTCACTATTGGTCTCAACCGAAGCAACAGCCGTTCTGCGATACTTGTTTTGCAACCTGCAGTCGGAATCTGCAACCAACGGCTCGCTTGCCCTCGCCTCTCAAAGATCAGCGTTGCATGGTAGCCGCCATCGTTGACCATATCGCAGCCAACGGGAAGGAACCAAACCGCGTCTCCCAACGCACCGGCAGGGGGCCGGAAGGCGGCAAGTTGTTTGCGCAGCAGACCCAGTTCTGTAGCTGAAATGCGCTTAGTCAGGACAGGTTTCGGCTTTCGGGACGCGTCGTAGGTTTCGAAAATGATCTTGCCTTCAGGCAGGATCGTGACGTTGACAACTCGTTCCCAAGACCTTTCAGCGGGATAGCCGATTGTCACCGTCTCGTCGGGAGCGACTGGTTGCACTGGCTGCGAGCCATCTCCGATCTGCGATCTTGGAGCTAGATCCTTATAGCCGTCACAACCGGTAAGTGTGAGCAGCAAAGCCGCCAATCCGCAGAGAACAATCCCTTTTGAGTGGCGCATCACAAGCCCTAGAGCGTCTTGAACCCGTCCGTCTCGGCGGAGAGCGTCTCCAGCCACTTGGCGAGGAGATCGCGCTTGGCCGGCATCAGCGCCTTGCCTGCGGGTGAAAGCACGCGCGCGGGCACATCGCGCAGGTTTTCCTTCAGCATCGGCAGCACGGCGTGGCCATCGGGCTGGCCGCCATTGGGTTCCACCAGCGCCATGATCCGCGCGGCGCCGATCGCGCCGAGCCAATCGAGCGCATCGGCGTCGTGGAGATAGAGCGATTCGGGGACGGTCGGCGTCCGGTAGTACATGTGCTCGCGGATCGCGGCCTGCACCTTGGGCAGCTTGTTCATGGGGAAGCCGGTAGGCGCGAGAATTTCGCCGACGAGGTCCGCTGCAACATCGGAATGGTCGAGGTCGGGCTTCTCGTAGGGTTTGAAGGCGGCGATATCGTGCAGATAGGCGGCGGCAAACAGCACGTCGTCATCCAGCGCGACCTTGTCGGTGGCGGCCATGGCTTTGGCGAGCGCGTAGTCGCGATCCGAATGCGAGGTGCCCCAGGCCGGGTGTTTGCAGTGCTCGATATTGAAGGCGCGGACTTTGGTGCGCCAATCGAGCGGCGGGGAATCGGCAAGGGCCGTGGCGGGGACAGCGACTAGCGCGAGGGCGGCAAGCATCAGTTTCATCGGGCGCATGGGCAGGGCTTCCTAGGCAGGTTTACCGATAGGCTAGCATGGGAGGCAGCCGCCGCAATTGGTTGGTGCGGCCAATCATGCCTTGCCGTGCCATGCGACCCACGCACCGTGGGCGTGCGCCTCGCCCAGCAAGACCGGGTCGCCGCCACCGGGCCAATGGCGCACGGTGAGTTCGTGCCGGAAGGTTTCGCGGTTGGTCTCCAGCATGATCCACGCGAGGCGCTGGCCTGCCTCCCCTGCCCCAGTTATCGCCTTGGTGATCCGCGCACGGGTTTCAGGCGGCAGATATTGCCAGACAATCGAGTGGTAGAAGACGCGGGTAGTGCCTTCCTCGAGCGGTGCGGCGAGGCGATGGTCCACCCAGTCGCCTGCATCCATCTGCGTGAGGTGAGGGGGCTGTTCGCCCGCCAGCTGGATCGCCGCGTCGATCCGGGCCAGACGTTCGGTCACTTCGGCCCAGACGTAGCTTTTCAGCCGAAGCGCCTGCGCGGGATCGGCGAGATTGACCGGGGCGCGGTCGCAGCCCTGGATCGCGGTGATTTCTACCGGTGCGGACAGCGGTGCAGGCCCGCGCCATTCAGGCTTGATCTGCATCGGCGAATCCTGCGGGCCGACCTGGGTGCCGCCGAGGTTGTAGTGATAGCGGTCCATCATCGTGTTGACACCCGCGCTGGCTCCGAGTTCGTTCATCTCGAAGCGCGGCCCGACGCGGGGGGACAGCCACAGCAGCGCGGCCATGATCGAGGCGGAGCGGCCCGCTTCGTTGGTCTGCGGCGGGCCATCGAGCCAGCGCAGCAGCGCGGTGTCGTATCGGTGCGTGAGTTCGAGGATCAGCGCGTCGACGGCGTCCTGATCGGTCAGTTCGCCGCGATAGACCTCGCCAAGCCGCACATCCGTGCCGGAGAGGACCAGATGATGGAAGCCGCCGGCCAGCCGCAGCGGCAGTGCGTCTTCGAGCGGCTTGCCGGGCCAGGTGGCAAGTCGGTGGCCGGTTTCGGTGTCGCTTTCCAGAAGGGCGAGCTGCGCGCGCACCACCCTCGCAGTGCAGGGCGCGCCGTTCTTGGCGGCATGATCGGCCTGCCAGCGGATCGCCTCAGCGACATCGCTCCAATCCATGACCCGTTCCATACGGTTGCCCTTTCCGGCCCTTTGCCATAGGGGCCATGCGCCATGACCGCGCCGACACCTATCGTTTTCGCCCTGCCCAAGGGCCGCATCCTCGACGAGGCGCTGCCGCTGCTGGCCGATGCCGGTGTCGTGCCCGAGCCGGACTTCTTCGACAAGGCCTCGCGCAAGCTGAGCTTCGCCACCAGCCGCGACGACATGACGATCATCCGCGTCCGCGCTTTCGACGTCGCGACCTTCGTGGCCCACGGCGCGGCGCAGGCGGGCATTGTCGGCTCCGATGTGATCGACGAATTCGACTATGCCGATCTCTATGCGCCGGTCGACCTCGATATCGGGCACTGCCGCCTCTCGGTGGCCGAGCCTGCCGCAGCAGTCGAAAGCGGACAGGCTGCGCGCGAAAGCCATGCCCGCGTCGCCACCAAGTATCCAAGCCTCACGCGCCGCCACTTCGAGAAGCTGGGTGTTGCCGCGGAAGTGGTGAAGCTCAACGGCGCGATGGAACTGGCCCCCTCGCTGGGCCTTGCCAGCCGGATCGTCGACCTCGTGTCCACTGGCCGCACGCTGAAGGACAACGGCCTTGTCGAGACGAGCCGGATCATGCCGGTCTCGGCGCGCCTGATCGTCAACCGCGCCGCGCTGAAGACCGATCCGGTGCGCATGGGTGCGCTGATCGATTGCTTCCGCGAACTCGTTGCCCGGCGGAAGGCGGCCTGATGCAGCGCCTTCACACCCGGGACGCGGGCTTTGCCGAAGCCTTTGCCGCCGTCGTCAGCGACCGGCGCGAGAGCGATGCTGATGTCGCGCGCGATGTGACCGCGATCCTCGCCGATGTGCGGGCGCGGGGTGACGAGGCCCTGGCCGACTACACCGCGCGGTTCGATGGCCACGACCTCGGCGAGGATTGGCGCATTCCCGCCGAGACCTGCCGCGAGGCGTTCGACGCGCTCGATCCCGCCTTGCGCGCCGCGCTCGAACTCGCGGCGGAACGCATTCGGGCTTACCACGAAGCGCAGCTGCCAGAGGACCGCGACTATACCGATGCCTCCGGCGTGCGGCTCGGAGCGAAGTGGCACGGCGTCGATGGCGCGGGGCTCTATGTCCCGGGCGGTCGCGCGGCTTATCCGTCTTCGCTGCTGATGAACGCCATTCCGGCCAAGGTCGCGGGTGTGGGCCGACTGGTGGTGACCACCCCGACGCCCAAGGGACAGGTCAATCCGCTGGTGCTGGCCGCTGCGCACCTCGTGGGTGTCGATGAAGTGTGGCGCGTCGGCGGGGCGCAGGCGATTGCGGCGCTGGCCTATGGCACGAAGCGCATTGCGCCGGTCGACGTGATCACCGGTCCGGGCAACGCCTGGGTCGCCGAGGCCAAGCGCCAGCTTTACGGCGTGGTCGGCATCGACATGGTGGCAGGGCCGTCCGAGATCCTGGTGATTGCGGATGGGCAGAACGATCCACAGTGGATTGCCGCGGACCTGCTCAGCCAGGCCGAGCATGACCCTGCCGCGCAGTCGATCCTGATCACTGACGATGCGGCCTTTGCCGATGCGGTGACGGCTGCGGTCGAGGCCGAGATCGCACTGCTGCAGACCGCCGCTGTCGCCCGCGCGAGCTGGGATGCGCATGGCGTGATCGTGGTGGTCGATTCGTTGGCAGAGGCTCCCGCGCTGGCCAATGCGCTGGCCGCCGAGCACGTCGAGATCGCGACCCATGATCCCGAGGCGCTGTTTGCGGGCATCCGCCACGCGGGCTCGGTCTTCCTCGGCCGTCACACCCCCGAAGCCATCGGCGATTATGTCGCGGGGCCGAACCATGTGCTGCCCACCGGGCGGCGCGCGCGGTTTGCCTCCGGGCTTTCGGTGCTCGATTTCATGAAGCGCACCAGCTTCCTCAGCGTCAGCGAAGCATCGCTCGGCGCGGTGGGACCGGCTGCCGTGGCGCTGGCCGAAGCGGAAGGCCTTGCCGCCCATGCCCGCTCCATCGAACTGAGGCTTGGAATATGACGCGCACCGCCGGTAGCAACAAACAAGGGCGCCTGACCGCCCGCTCCGCCGCGCGGCTTGCCGCCGTGCAGGCGCTCTACCAGCTCGAGATGGAGCAGCCGCAGCTGCACTTGCTGCTCGACGAATTTCACATGCACCGGCTCGGCGCGGAGATCGAGGACGAGCAGTACCACGAGGCGGACGTCGCTTTCTTCGACGACGTTGTGCGCGGCGTGGCGGCGCGGCGAGAGGAGATCGACAGCGTGCTGACGGGGCGACTGGCGGAGGGCTGGTCGATTTCTCGGCTTGATCGCACGATGCTGCAGATCCTGCGCGCGGGTGCCTATGAACTGCTAGCGCGCCCGGACATCGGCGTCGGCACGGTTATCGGAGAGTATCTCGACGTTGCCCACGCGTTTTTCGATGCGCGCGAGACGAAGTTCGTCAACGGGCTGCTCGATGCCGTGGCGAAGGACGTGCGGAAGTAGGCGAAAGCCGCGTCTTCAACGCAAACCCGAACAAACTCCGCTCACCCTGAGCCTGTCGAAGGGTGCCGACACGACGGTCGCGCCGGCATGCTTCGACAAGCTCAGCATGAGCGGGATAGAGGGCGATCTCGGTGGTTACAGCCGCTCGGCGTGCCAGCGGAGGTGGTCGTCCATGAAGGTCGAGATGAAGTTATAGCTGTGGTCGTAGCCGTCCTGCAGGCGCAGGGTGAGGTTGACCCCCGCTGCCTTGCAGGCCGCCTCGAAGAGTTCGGGGCGCAGTTGCTCGACAAGGAAGCCGTCGGCCGCACCCTGATCTACGAGGATATCGCCCGCCGGGCGCTTGCCGTCCTCGATCAGCGCCACCGCATCATGCGCGCGCCACGCGGCGCGGTCTTGGCCGAGATAGCCGCCGAGCGCCTTGTGGCCCCACGGCACCTGTCCAGGCGCGACGATGGGCGCGAAGGCGGAGAGCGACTTGAACTTGTCCGGGAAAGTCAGGCCGATCGTGAGCGCGCCGTGGCCGCCCATCGAATGGCCGGTGATGCCCATGCGCGCCGGATCGATCGGGAAGTTGTCAGCGATCAGCGCGGGCAGTTCCTGCGTGACATAGTCCCACATGCGGTAGTGCGCCGCGAAGGGCTCCTCGGTGGCGTTGACGTAGAAGCCGGCGCCGAGGCCGAAATCGTAGGCACCTTCCGCATCGTCCGCCACGCCCTCGCCGCGCGGGCTGGTATCGGGGGCGACGAAAATCAGGCCAAGCTCGGCGCACAGGCGGCGGTATTCGCCCTTGTCCGTCACATTGGCGTGGGTGCAGGTCAGGCCGGAAAGGTAGAAAAGCACGGGGAGCTTGGCCCCGACTTCTGCCGCCTGCGGGGGCAGGAAGACCGAAAAGGTCATTCCCGTCCCCGTCGCGGTGGACTGGTGCTTGTAGACGCCCAGCGTGCCGCCGTGCGCTTTGCTGGTCGAAACGGTCTCGAGCGTCATGTCAGTCCCGTACTGTCTCAGTTGCCGATCACGTGGAGCGCGCAGAGCTTGTTGCCGTCCGGATCGCGCAGATAGGCGAGGTAGAACGGCGTGCCTTCACGCGGCCCCGGCGGATCTTCACAAGCCGAGCCGCCATGGGCGAGACCGGCGGCGTACCAGGCATCGGCCTGCTCGGGGGTCATCGCGAAGCCGATGGTGCCGCCGTTGGCGCAGCAGGCGGGCTCGCCGTTGATCGGCTTGGTCATGATGAAGTTGCTGCCGTTGTGGACATAGACCAGACGGCCCTTGGGATCGACGAACCCCGGCTTGCCGCCGAAGGCCGCGAACACGGCGTCGTAGAAGGTCTTCGAGCGCTCGATATCGTTGCTGCCGAGCATCACGTGCGAGAACATGGCCTCTCCTTTTTGTAGTCAGCCTGGGACCGGTTCCGGGTGGAGCCGATGCGGGTCGGGGTGTGCCCGTGCGCGGGGCGTGCGGTCAAGGGGCGATGGAAGGGTCGCTGCCGATTTCAGCCGGGACGGTCGCGCCGCGCAATGCCGCGCACGAAAATGCCGACGGCGTGGTTCACCTGCCGCTCGATTTCGGCTTCGGACGGCGGCGGAACAAGCCCGCTGGAAACGCGCAAGTGGATATCGCCGCGCACCATGGCGAAGAATTGTTCGGCGGCAAGGCGCGGGTCCGGGCAATCGATCTGCCCTTCGTGGTGAAACCGTTCCAGCGCCGGTGTCAGCAGCGCATAGGCGGCATCCGGCCCATAAGCGAAGAACGTCCGCGCCACTTCCGGAAAACGCTGGCCTTCGCCATGGACAGTACGATGGATGTCAAGCGCGTCGGGCTGGCACAGCCTCGTGAGGAAGATCATTCCAAATGCGCGGAGCAGCGTCTCAGGATCGGTCGATCGGTCAGCGAGTTCCTCGAGCGGGCCGATCACCGCCTGCGACTTGCGCTGCATGACGGCCTGGAACAGTTCCTCCTTCGAGGTGAAGTATTTGTAGAGCGTCGCCTTGGAACCGCCCAGGCGCGCGGCGATTGTCGACATCGAGGTGATGCCGTAGCCCTCAAGGGCAAACGCCTCCGCCGCCACGGCGAGGATGTTTTCCCGCCGTTCGTCAGGGCTTTGCCGCCCCAGCCTCCCCCTGGCCAGTGTGTCGCTAGTGACCATTCCGTACACTTATTCACTTGACTTGGCCGTTGCAAGCGCCCATTGCGTTAGTGACCGAACCGTACTGTCATTATGGTGTCATTGATGCGTTTCCCCTTACCGATGAAACGGGCGGCATTTCTGCTCGGCGCGGCTGCGCTGCTGGCGGGGTGTGCCACCATGCCCGATCTCGGCGCACGCCCATCCCTGCGCGATGCGGGGACGCTCGGCGTCGTCCAGAGCGAACCGACGGGCCAGTGGCCCGGGGACGGCTGGTGGAAGGACTATGGCGACGCTCAGCTTTCCGCGCTGATCGAGGAAGGCCTTGCCGGTTCGCCGACGCTGGCGGTGGCCGATGCCCGGGCGCACAAGGCGGCGGGCTATGCCACCGGAGCCGGGGCCGGACTGCTCCCTTCGCTTTCGGCGAACGGGCAAGTCACCGAGGTCAAGCAGAGCTACAACAACGGCTTTCCGCGGCAATTCGTGCCCAAGGGGTTCAACGACAGCGGGCGCTTCACGCTCGATCTCAACTACGAGCTCGATTTCTTCGGCAAGAACCGCGCCGCACTGCGGGCCGCCACCTCGGAGCGCGAAGCGGCGCTGATCGAGGCGCGAGCGGCGCGGCTGGCGCTGGCGACCTCGATTGCCGCCGCCTACGCCGATCTGGCTCGACTGGCCGCCCAACGCGAGGTGGACGTGGCTGCGGTAAAGCAGCGCGAGGAAGTCGCCGCGCTCGTCGCCCGCCGGGTGGTGAGCGGGCTCGACACGCGCGGTGAGCAGCGCCAGGCCGATGCCGCGGTGCCGCTGGCGCGTGGAGACCTTGCCGCCACGGACGAAGCCATCGAACTGACGCGCAACCGTCTGGCCGCGCTGATCGGTGCCGGACCTGAGCGCGGCGCGAAGATCGCCCTGCCCTCGCCGCGCGCGCTGCCGGTGCTGGGCCTGCCGACCAATCTCGCGCTCGATCTCGTTGGCAGACGAGCCGACATCGCCGCCGCACGGCTGCGGGCAGAGGCTGCAAGTTCGCGGATCACCGTGGCGCGCGCCGGATTCTATCCCAACGTCAACCTGATGGGATTCATCGGCCTGCAATCGCTGGGGCTCGGCAACCTGACCGCCAATGGCTCGGAGATCGGCGAGGCCGGCGCGGCCGTCAGCCTGCCGATCTTCTCGGGCGGGCGGATCGAGGGGAACTACCGCACCGCGCGAGCCGATTATGACGAAGCGGTCGCCCAGTATGACCAGACGCTGGTCCGCGCGCTCAACGAAGTCGCCGATGCAGCCGCTTCGCAACGCGCGCTGGCAACCCGGCAGGCCGAGGCGCACGCCGCGCTGGCCGCGTCGGAGGAAGCCTACGCCATCGCACGGCGGCGCTACGAAGGCGGGCTTTCGCCGTACCTCTCGGTGTTGACGGCGCAGGATGCGCTGCTCCGCAACCGCCAGCTTGTCGCCGCGCTCGATGCGCGTGCGCTGACCCTCAATGTCGAGCTGATCCGCGCGCTGGGCGGCGGCTTCAGCACCAAAGCATGACGAAAGAGCACCCGATGGCCGACCGCGATCCCCAGATCTTGCTGGAAGATACCCAGACGATGGCATCCGCTCCTCCTGCCGGTGACGCCGCTGCAAAGCGCAAGCGTGGCTTTGCGATCCTGGGCGGCGCCGTACTCGCTGCGGCCGTCGTCTACGGCGGTTATGAAGTGCTTTTCGGTGGACGCTACGTCGAAACCGACAATGCCTACGTCGCCGCCGAGATCGCGCCGGTTACCGCACTTTCAGGCGGGACCGTGATCCGCGTCGCGGCGGTCGACACGATGGCGGTGAAGAAGGGCGATGTGCTGATCGAGCTTGATCCGGCGGACGCGAGGATTGCCGTGGCCGAGGCGGAGGCCGCCGTGGCGCAGGCGCTGCGGCGGGTGAACCAGACGGTCGAGACCGGCACCGCGCTCGCTGCGCAAGTGCAGGCGACCGATGCCGATATCAAGCGCAAGCAGGCGCTGGTCGGTGTCGCAGCGGCAAACCTTGCCCGCGCCAGGCTGGACTTGACCCGGCGCGAGGCGCTGGTTTCGGGCGGCGCGGTTTCGGGCGAGGAGCTTTCGAGCGCGCGCAATGCTTTTGCGGCGGCGCAGGGCCAGTTGACGGTGGCCGAGGCAGACCTCGCGCAGGCGCGCGCCTCGCGCGGGTCGGCGGAAGGGCAGTCGAATGCCAACGCCGCTTTGGTCGGCGACACCGCGCCGGCGGAGAACCCCGACGTGCTCGCGGCCAAGGCGCGGCTGGACCGGGCCAAGCTCGATCTGGCGCGCACGGTGATCCGCGCGCCGGTCGACGGAATTGTGACCCAGCGCAACGTGCAGGTGGGCCAGCGGGTCGCCTCGGGCACGGTGCTGCTGACGGTGGTGCCGCTGGGCGAGGCCCATGTCGATGCGAACTACAAGGAAGGCCAGCTGCGCCGCGTGGCACCGGGCCAGCCGGTGGAACTGACATCCGATCTCTATGGCTCCAGCGTGGTCTATCACGGCCGTGTGGTGGGCTTTTCGGGCAGCACCGGATCGGCGCAGGCGCTGATTCCGGCGCAGAACGCAACCGGCAACTGGATCAAGGTGGTGCAGCGCCTTCCGGTGCGCGTGGCGCTCGATCCGAAGGAGCTCAAGGCGCACCCGCTGCGTGTCGGCCTTTCGATGACGGCCACGATCGATACCGGAGCAAAGTGACGTGAACGCGGGTAATGCAGCGCCGCAGCTTAAAGGCTGGCCGCTGTTGCTGGCGGCGATGAGCCTCGCGCTCGCGAATTTCGTGGTGGTGCTCGATATCACGATCGCCAACGTCTCGGTGCCGCATATCGCGGGGAGCCTTGCTGTCTCGCCGACGCAAGGGACCTGGGCGATCACGTCCTACTCGGTGGCGGAGGCGATCTGCGTACCGCTATCAGGCTGGCTCGCCGCGCGGTTCGGGGCGGTGCGGGTGTTCCTGGCCGCAATCACCGGCTTTGCCCTGTTCTCGCTGCTCTGCGGGCTTTCGCGCAGCCTCGAGGCGCTGATCATCTTCCGCGTGTTCCAGGGCCTGAGCGGCGGGCCGATCATGCCGATGTCGCAGACCCTGATGACGCGCATCTTCCCGCCGGAGAAGGTGGGCATGGCGCTGGGCCTCTGGAGCATGACGGTGGTCGTCGCGCCGATCCTCGGGCCGATCTTCGGCGGCACCATCTCCGATGACTGGAGCTGGCACTGGATCTTCTTCATCAACCTGCCGGTCAGCGCTTTCTGCCTGGTCTTCGCACTGCGCTATCTTCTGCGCTTCGAGACGCCGACGGTGCGCCGGCCGATCGACTATATCGGCCTCGCGCTGCTGGTGATCTGGGTCGGCGCGCTGCAGATCATGCTCGACGAAGGACGCAATTCCGACTGGTTCGCCAGCACCTTCATTTGCACGCTGGCCGTCATCGCGGTGATCGGCATTGCGGCGTTCCTGATCTGGGAGCTGACCGAAGCCAATCCTGTGGTCGACCTCTCGGTGTTCCGCCAGCGCGGCTATACGGCCGCGGTGGCGGCGCAGAGCATCGCCTATTGCGGGTTCTTCTCGGCTATCGTGGTCGTTCCGCTCTTCCTCCAGACCAATCTTGGCTACACAGCAACCTACGCCGGCTATGCAACCGCCTTTGTCGGCGTGCTGGCGGTGATCATGTCGCCCGTAGCGGCCGGGATGATGGCCCGGTTCGACGTGCGCAAGCTGATCACGTTCGGCGTGTTGTGGCTCGGGGTGGTCTCGCTGCTGCGGACGGGATGGGTGAGCCAGATGGACTTCTTCACCATCTCGCTCCCGCAGTTCCTGCAGGGGCTTGGGATGCCATTCTTCTTCATCGGGACCACGTCGCTGGCGCTGGGATCGGTGCGACCGGACCAGACCGCATCAGCGGCGGGCCTGCAGAACTTCGTCCGGACGCTGGCCGGAGCCTTTGCCACCTCGCTTGCGACGACGATGTGGGAGCGTGAGGCCAAGATGGCGCACGAGGATCTTGCCGGTCTGGTCCGCCCCCTGCCGCAAGGTATGGGATTTACCGCCGACCAGGGACGGATGGCACTGGAGCGAATCGTGCAGACGGAAAGCGTAACTCTTGCCACCAATGCGATTTTCTGGGGCTGCACGGTATTGTTCGCAGTTGCAGCGATCCTCGTCTGGCTGGCACCGCGGCCGCGTGGCGGAGTCGATCTCGGCGCCGCGCATTGACTTTCAAGGTGTTGAACCAGAATGATTTTTTCTGCCGACCGAAACAACTGCGCATTGTACCTCAATCCGGCATGCCAGCCCGGCGAAATGGTCGCATAACAGCAACCACGCATGTTTCTCTCCAATATGAACATAAAATTCCGTTTTAATCTAGGAGCTTGCCGCGAATGCGAGGCATATCTCCATTCCCGCTTTGCGCACGCAAACGAAACATGGTAAGTGTTTTTCCTGAGGGCCCACTGTGTGGGCTGGGGTCCAATAAAAACATTCGCTGATTTTCCTTCGCCGCTCGCGAGGCGCCGCTTTTTTGTGGAGTAGAAAGATGGCTAACCCCCCTGCAGGCTTCATTGCCAGGGCGATGTGCGCAGTTGCCGCAGCATCGTTGATTGCCGCCCCTGTGCTGGTTTTCGCCGATGCCGGCGCTCCGTCCAAGCACAAGGTGCACAAGAAGTCGTACAAGAAGAAAGGTGTTGCTCGTAAGGGCAAGCACAAGCGCAAGCGTTCGGCGCGGTATCTGCCCAAGACGCAGACCGTGACGACCACGACGACGACGCCGGCACCGCCGCCGCCGCCGCCGCCGCCTCCCCCGCCGCCTCCCCCGCCTCCGCCGCCGCCACCTCCGCCGCCGCCTCCCCCACCGCCTCCGCCGCCTCCCAAGGTCGGCTACAAGCCCAATCTCGGCTTCATCCTCGGTGGTGCCGCGCTGGGTGGTGGTATCGGTGCGATCATCGGTACGAGCGAGGGCAACGACAGCCCCGGCGGCTGATCGCTCTCGCACATTGCCAAGTCCGGGACGGCCCGGCCTCTCACGAGGCCGGGCCGTTTCCATGTCCGTTTCCCATTCCTGACGATCACGGCAACATGGCTGACAGCAACGTTTTACGCGGCCCCACCATTTTTAACGCAAGATTGACGCTCGGCTCGCGCTTCCTCTGACGGACGCTCCCTAGAACAGCCTCATCGGCACCGGACGGGGACTGCTCCCCGAACCCACGGGGGGAGAACGGATCCGATACCGACAGGAGAGCAAAAAATGACGAGCAAGACCTTCTTCGCCGCCGCCTGTGTGCTGGCCGCTGCGATCGCCCCTTCGCTGGCGAGCGCTGCAACGACCGACGCCATGGAAACCAACGTCGCTGTCGTCCACACCTCGGATCTCAACCTTTCCACGCCGCAAGGCCAGGCAACGCTGAACGCCCGCATCGCGGGCGCCGTCAACCGGGTCTGCGGCTCCGCAACCGGCGCGATCAGCATCGAAGAGCGCCGCGCCATTGCCGTCTGCCGCGCCAAGGCTCGCAACACCGCCTTGGCCGTCGCACGGACACGTGAGGGTCAGGTGCTGGCACAGCGCTGATCCCCACAACCACATCGCCACAACGGTCAGCAAAGGGCCGGGAGCATCACGCTCCCGGCCCTTTCGCGTTGACCTTCCCCATGCCGGCAATCGAGCGGCGGCGTGCTGGCGCCACCGCACCGGATAAACAGGGCGACCCGACGTCAATCAGCCGCAGGAATTGCCTTTTTGATCTCACGTTCACTTTTGACGCTCGGCTCACGCTGGCTTGGCGTGCGGCCTGACGGTGGCCTCCTAGAACCACTGCATCGGCAGCGCGAACCGCCGAAATTCGCAGAGGAGAGCCCAAATGAAGTCCAACCTGATCCCCGCCGCCATCATCGTCGCCACCGTCGCTCTCGCAGCGCTTCTGGCTCCGGCGCTCGCCAACGCGGCTCCGGCTTCGGACGAGGCCACCGTGCAGGCGGCAGTGGTGCGCACCAGCGACCTCAACCTTTCGAGCGATGAGGGGATGACCACCCTCAAGGCCCGTATCGACGGCGCCGTAGGCCGCGTCTGCGGCACTCCGACCGGAACGATCTCGCTCAATGAGCGCCTCGCCATCAACACCTGCCGCGCCAAGGCCCGCACCGCTGCACTGGCTGCCATCCGGTCGCATTCGGACCAGGTGCTGGCCCAGCGCTAAGCACGTCCGCCATGGCGACACCGGTCAGCACGGGCCGGGAGCACCTTGCTCCCGGCCCGTCTGCGCTTTTCCGGTCCGGACCGGTTGGACCGCGCCCGAGAGTGATGGACATTTTCAGCCAAGCATGAATACTTAGATGCGGAGGCGGGCATGACACGGCGAGACGCGAGCGCAACGCAGACGACGTGGAGGCTCCCCTGAGCGGAGCAGCTTCATCCGATTCGCGCATCCGGGTCGCCGTTATCGGCGGCGGCTGCGCTTCGATGGCCGCCGCGTGGGAACTGACCGCGCCGCACCATCAGGGCCGCTATCAGGTTACCGTCTATCAGGAAGGCTGGCGGCTGGGCGGCAAGGGCGCTTCGGGCCGGGGCGAAAACGGGCGGATCGAGGAGCACGGCCTCCACATCTGGCTCGGCTTCTATGACAACGCCTTCCGCATGATGCGCGCCTGCCATGCCGAGCTCGATGCGAAAGGGCTCGGCCACCTCTACGGCGACTTCCGCGATGCCTGGACGCAGGAAAACGATATCGCGCTGTGCTCGGCGAGTGAAAACGGCGGCTTCCAGCGCTGGCAGGTGCACATGCCGCCGCGCGCCGGCTATCCGGGCGATCCGCTCGCTGCCGATGCGGTGTTCAGCCTGCAATACTACATGGCGGGCGCCTTCGACCTGCTGCGCGCGCTGGTGCTTGATACCACGGTCGACGGACAGGGCCTCGTCACGCGCTTCGACAAGGCCAATGCGTCGGGACCGGTGAGTGCGGCGGAGCTGGCTGCGCGGGTTGCCGAGCTGGCGCGCATGGGGCTGTTTGCTTCGTCGGCGGTACTGGCCGAAGTGCTGGCGGTACTCTCGGCGCTGGTGCGGTCGGTCAGTCCTGCGACAGCGGGCCTCTTGATGGCGGCTGTCGACGCGGTGGCCGTCCCGCTGCGCCAGTGGATCGAGGACAAGGTGCTCGCGCCCAGCCCACTGCGCTTCCTGTGGGAGATCGCCGACCTTACCCTGGCGACGCTCACCGGGTTTCTGCGCTACGGCATCATGTTTGATCCGCGCGGACTCGATGCGATCGATGATTACGAGTGCCGCGAGTGGATGCGGCTCAACGGAGCCTCGCTGCGCTCGCTCAACTCGCCCTTCCTGCGCGGGCTCTACGACCTCTCGATGGGCTACGAGGACGGCGATCTCAACAAGCCGCGCCTTTCTGCCGGGCAAGGCCTGCGCGGCACATTGCGGACGTTCTTCGGCTATCGCGGCGCCTTCATGTGGCGGATGCGCGCCGGGATGGGCGATGTCGTGTTTGCGCCGCTCTATACCGCCCTGAAGGAACGCGGTGTGAGCTTCCGCTTCTTCCACCGGCTCAGCGATATCGAGCTGGACACGGCGGGCACCCATGCGGCGCGGCTGAAGTTCGATGTGCAGGCCGGGATCAAGGGCGGCGGCGAGTACCAGCCGCTGGTCGATGTGCAGGGCCGGCCGTGCTGGCCAGCCGCGCCGGACTATACGCAACTCGAGCGCGGGGCGGCGCTGCTGGCCGAAGGGCGCAAGTTCGAATCGCATTGGGACCGCCGGCGCGAGAGCGAGACCGTGCTGGAAGTGCAGCGCGATTTCGACATGGTGGTGCTCGGCGTCGGGATCGGCGCGGTGCCATATTGCGCCAAGGGCATCGTTTCGCGCGATCCCCGCTGGCAGGCGATGTGCCGCGATGTGAAGACCGTTGCCAGCCAGGCGTTTCAGGTGTGGCTGGACGAGGACCTTGAAGCACTGGGGTGGCCGGGGCCTGCCTATATCACCGGCGCCTTCGCCAAGCCGTTCGATACCTGGTGCGACATGGCGCATGTCGTGCCGGAAGAAGCGTGGAAGCGGCCGCCGAAGACGTCGGTCTACTTCTGCGCGGTCCTGCGCGATCCGCCCGAGCCGCCCGCCGAGGGCGACATGACCTATCAGGGCAGGCGCGAGGCCGAAGTGCGCGCGAATGCCGAAGAGTTCCTTGAAGGGCCGGTCCGCACGATCTGGCCGGGGGCCTATGATGCTGCCGGGCAATTCCGCTGGGACGTGCTCAAGGCAGACGAGAGCGGCGGCCCGGAACCGGAAGGCAAGGCGCGGTTCGGCACGCAGTACTGGCGCGCCAACGTCAATCCATCGGACCGCTATGTGATCCACACCCCGGGCAGCTGGCGCAGCCGCATCTCGCCGCTCGACCGGACCTATGACAATCTCACCATTGCCGGAGACTGGACCGACAGCGGCTTCCATTCCGGCTGCGTCGAAGGGGCGGTCATGTCGGGACTGCTGGCCGCCCATGCCATTTCCGGTGCGCCGGACCTCGAGGACATCATCGCCTATGACCACCCCTGAGCAGCACGACCCGGCGAAGCGCTGGGTCAGCCACCAGCCGGAGAGGACCGGGCCGCAGCGCGGGCCCGGCATGAAGAAGCCAGTTCCGGCCGAAGGCGTCCGTGAACCCGAGACGCTGGCCGTCAACGAAGCCATCGCCGAGACGGTGCGCACCGCCTACGATGTGCTGAACGATACCGTAAAGCAGGGACGCAAGGCCGCCGAGCAGTTCCGCGGCGGCACGTACAACGTGCGCGATGTGCCCGATGACGTGCGCGCGATGGCGGGCAACCTGCTCGGCCTTGCGCGGCAGCTGAGCAGCGCGACCTTCGACATCTGCGAGGCCCTGCTGCGTCAGGCCGACACGCTGATGACCCCGCCGCCGCCCGGATCGACGCATGTGCCGCCCTTTCAGGAACCCAAGGCCGCGCCAGCAACGCAGCCGGGACCGCAGCCGTTTGCCGCCAGTGCCGCAGCGCCGGTGATCGCGCTCGAAGTGCTGTTCAACGGCAAGGAGGCGGTGCGCGCGCATACCAGCACATTGGCGCGTCCGGCGGCGCCGACGGGGGCAGCGCATGTCAGCTGCGACGGCCTAGCGCGGCGCAGCGGCAGTGCGGCGCCGATCACCGACCTTGTTTTCGACATCAATCCGCATGGGCCGGGATTGCGGGTCATGGTGACCGTGCCTCAGGATCAGCCTGCCGGGGTCTATTCGGGCGCGGTCTATTGCACGACACAGAAATCGCCGCTCGGCGAGATCGTGATCGAGGTCGACTGATGGCGGTCGAGGGCGCCCTGCTCCAGCGCTATGGCGCCGCCACGCGGGCGGAAGTCATGCGCTATCTGGCGGCGGGCAGCCCTTCCCCGTTCCTTGACGAGATGCTGGCGGAATACCCCTCGCGCGGGGGAAAGATGCTGCGCCCGGCGATCTGCCTCGCCAATGCCGCGCTGTTCGGCAACGAAGCGCCGTCGGCGGCGGTGCAGGCAGCTGCAGCGATCGAGATGCTGCACAATGCACTCCTCATCCATGACGATGTGCAGGACGGCAGCGAACTCAGGCGCGGCAAGCCCACGCTCCATGCGCTGCACGGCGTCCCGCTGGCGATCAATGCGGGCGACGCGCTGCTGTTTGCCGCGTTCGGGCCGCTGATCGATGCGGTGAGCCCGCTTGGCAGCCATGTGATCCGGCAGGTGATGGACGTCACCGCGATGATGGCGCGCCAGACCGCGGAAGGGCAGGCGCTCGAACTCGGCTGGCGCGACCGCAACGTGCTTGATCTCGCCGAGGCCGACTACATGCGCATGGCGCTCAAGAAGACGGCGTGGATGGGGATGATCTGGCCGGCGCAACTGGGCCTCATCATCGGCTCGCGCGGGCGGCTCGATCCCGAAATGGTGCTGCGCTTCGGCTACTTCCTCGGCCTTGCATTCCAGATCGAGGACGACTTGCGCAACCTTTCGGAGGATCCCGGTTATGGCAAGGAGCAGAACGGGGACCTCGCCGAGGCCAAGCGGACGCTGATGCTGATCCATGTGCGAGGGGCCTGCAACACGGACGAGCGCGCGCGGCTGGACTGGTTTCTGGGCCTCAGGCGCGAGGAGCGCGGTGAGGCGGACGTGCTGTGGCTGGCGCGGCTCATGCACGAGCGCGGCTCGATCGAACATGGCCGCCGCGTCGCCGCTGCGATGGCGGGCGCGGCGGAGCACGAGTTTGCCGCCGTCTACGGAGCGCTGCCCCCTTCGGAGGAGCGCACTTTCATCGGCAGTCTCGTGCGCTGGGTGTTTGACCGGGCATGAGCCGCGCGCTGCTCTATGGGGCCACGGGCTATACCGGCCGGGCGATCGCAGCGGCGCTGGCCAACGAGCGTGGGGGCAAGGTCGATCTGGTGCTGGCGGGGCGCAACGAGCAGGCGGTCCGTGCCGTGGCCGAACCGCTGGGCCTGCCGTGGCGCGCCTTTGCGCTGGGTGATCCGCAGGCGGTCCGCGCTGGCTTGGCGGGGATCGATGCTGTGCTCCATGCTGCCGGACCGTTCGCCGCGACGGCCAAGCCGATGCTGGAGGCCTGTCTGATAAGCGGGACCCACTACCTCGATCTCGGCGGCGAGTGGCGCGTCATCCAGGCCCTGTTCGCCCGCGATGCAGAGGCGCGCGCAGCGGGGATCGCGGTGCTGCCGGGTGCGGCGCTGACTCCGGCCGCGACCGATTGCCTGCTGCTCGCCGCAACCGAACGCTGGCCCGATACGCGCGCGCTGAGACTGGGCATTTCGGCGGCGCAAGTCGTATCGCGCGGGAGCGTGGCGACGATGGCGGGGCTGGCCGATCCGGGCACGGTGATCCGGCGCAAGGGCGCGCTGGCGACGGTACCGGCGGGGAGCCTCACCGCGATGTTCGATTTCGGCGGCGGCCCGCAGGAGACTGTGGCGACCGACTGGGCCAGCGTGGTGACCGGCGGGGCCTTGCTGCCCGAAGTGAAGGACATTGCCATCTATTCCGCCATGCATTGGTCGATGCGGGCAGGTTACCGCGCTTCGGGTATCGGCATGGCCATGACGGGCGCGGCACCGTGGCGCATGGCAGGCTCCGCGATGGCCCGCATCTGGCCCGAGCGGCCCGACGAGACCCGGCGCGAGGCGGCGCGCTTTACGATGGTGGCCGAAGCGGACGACCCTTGGCGGCGGGTAAGGCGGCTCAGGATGCAGACGCTCGACGGCTATGGCGCCAGCGTGCGGATCGCCTGCGAGGCGCTGCGGCGGGTGCTGGCGGGAGGCGCTCCGGCGGGTGTGTCCAGCCTTGCCGCCGCGTTCGGATCAGGCTTTGCGGTGGAGGCGGACGCCGCGCGTTTCCTTGCCGATGACAGGAGCACGGCGGCATGAGCATACGCGTCCCCTACGTTCAGTCTGCCGCCAGCCAGCAAGTGCCGCCGCCCTACCACTTCCCCGATGTCACCGTGAACGCGTTCTACATGAACGTGTCGATGGAGCGGGTTCAGCGCTATTGCGACATGTATCTCAACATCGGCGACGAGAAGACGCGCGAGTATGTCTACCGGCCGCTGGCGGCTTGGCCCTACGCGACGGTGCTCTATCTGAACTATCCGACGATGATCAGCGCTGCACCGGCCAGCCCCCATCTGGGAGAAGTGCCCTATTCCGACCGGGGCGCGATCAGCCAGACCGAAGTCTTCGTGGCGATCCCGGTGGTGCGCTATGGCCGGGGCGCCAAGCGCCTGATCACCGACACCGCCCTCGAATGGGCACTGCCGTTCATCGTCGTCGGCAATCCGATGTCGAGCGTGTGCGGGCGGGAAATGCTGGGCCTCGGCAAGCTGCTGGCCGAGATCGAGAACGGCGTGGGCCGCTATCCGGAAAGTTTCCACGGGCGGATCAGCCTGCCCGGCTGGCCGGATGACGAGCCCGGAACGATGCAGCGCATGCAGGAGTTCATGCGCATCGAGACCAAGCCGGTCCTGCCGACCCCGGCGGGAACGCAGCCGCCTTACCGCACGCTTGCCACCCTGCTTGAGAGCCCTGAGGCCTCGAAACTGGTGGGCGGCCTGTCCAGCGTGTCGAACTTCATCGACAGCTTCTCGCTCGGCCTCATCCCCACCTCGATGCGCACGGTGGGCCTCAAGCAATATCGCGATGCCGCCGATCCGCAGCGCGCGGTCTATCAGGCGCTCGTCACCTGCCGTGCGCAATACCTCAACGTGCGCAATGTCCGGTTCTACAACGAGCTCGACATCGACATGTATTTCAATGACATCGGCAGCTTCCACGAGATCCTCGAGGTATTCCTCGAGGTGGACAAGAAGCCGACCGGCAAGCCCCATTCGGTGAATACGGTCGCGGCCCGGCGGTTCGAGGCGGACATCAATTTCGATACGCTGCGCGTGATCCGCGAGTTTCCCATCGACCGCGACGGCGTGCCGCCGACACCCGGCGCAAGCGATCTCGTTTCGCGCTGGTACCGCCCGTTGCGCGGCTTTTTTGGTCCCCGCAGAGGAGTGGGCCTGCCATGACCGTGTTCCTCGAATCCTTCGCAACCGATCAGCTGCTGCCGCCGTGGCGCTCGCTCGGCATGCGGATGTGGCAGTTCGTCATCGCGGTCGACCGCAAACTGATCGCAGCCTACCTCGACACGCGCTTCAATGCCGCCGCGCCGGACCGGGCGCCGTTCCACTACACCCCGCTGCCGGGCAAGACGTACGGCCTGCTCTGCGTGGCGCGCCACGCGCACTTTTCGAGCTGCTGCGACGGGCGGACCGGGCGCGACACCACCAGCCATATCGAGCTGAGCTGGACCTTCCCGGCGCTGCGCTACCGCGTGAGCGAGGACAACCTGCTGGTCGATCCGCTGCAAGTGTGGATCGAACCCTTCGCCTTCGACGACAACAGCTACGTGATGTTTTCCGCGCGCGAGATCTTCGGGACGGAAATGGACATGGCGGTGATCCGCATGGAGGAAGGCGAAAGTCCTGCCGACCTGAGGATCGACATGGCGATCGAAGGCATGGCGAAGTTCGATCCCAGAGCGCGGAGCCAGAGCATCGGCTGCATGCGCATGGGCCTTCTGCCCGATACGAGCGAGGCCGACCTGCTCCGCCTGCGCAAGGACGACGACGACCTCGACGCCTTCGTCGACAATCTGCTCGCCGACGGCATCTTTACCGGCAGCACCGCCACGGACAAGCGCACCGGCATGGAGGTCAACACCTTGCGCCAGTTCCGCGACGTGTTCGACATGGACCTTGCCGCCTACCGCGCGATCGTCTCCTCGACCACGCAGCACAGCAATATCCGCGATCTGGCGTTCTTTTCAGGCGCGGATACGGTGGTCGAATTCCTCTGCTCGGACAGCCTCGAGGAAACGATCCACGCCATGTTCGGCGCGCGCCCGCATAACGAATGTTCGCTGCTGGAGACGCCACCGCCCCTGCTCAATGCCCCCGGGACGCCGGACACGAACTGGAACCTGAAGTACATGCCGATCGAGGTGGCGATGGTGATCTGCTTCACCGCCGATGCGCACTTCCAGATCGAGCGGACGCTGCATACCTACGGCCAGATCTGATCTACTCTCCCGGCGCAGGGCCCATATCAAGCACACGGCGCACCGCCGACTTGAAATCGAACGGCACCCATGCCGCGCAATCGGGCCAGTTGCCGGTCTCCTGCCAGTAGCGGCAGAGGCCCAGCCGGTGGCACACGCGGATGAAGCGCGGGTGGCTGAGCAGGCAGCTCCAGGGGCCCAGCGCAACGCCGGGATAGAACAGGCTCGGCGACGGACCCGCAGGATCGAACACGTGGCTGTAGTCCGCCTGCTCGACCATCTCGAATGCCTGATCGGGAAGACCGATGAAGCCGAGCCCGGTCGGCAGGCTGAGCGTGATCGTACCGGTCTTTTCCAGCAGCCCGCGATAACGGGCGGCGCGGTGTTCCTTGATGGCCATGTCCTTCGAGAACACCGCTTCGACATAGGCGCGCACTGCCGCCAGATCGCGCGCCTGCCAGCCGTCGAAGTTGTCGATCTTGCTGACGTGGCGGTAATAGACTTCCGGATAACCGAGCGAGCCCGCCCAGTTGAGCAGGGCCATGAGAATGCCGGGGTTGTTCGGCCAGCGCTGGTGCACGTCTTCCAGCATGCTGACCGAGGTATCGTAATCCCCGACATAGGCCCGCATCTGCGAGACATGCAGCCGGGCGGATGGCATCAGCGGATTGAGTTCGCAGGCCTGCTCCGCATAGGCGAGCGCATCGCGGAAGCGGCCGACGCCCCAGCAGAAGTCGCTCATGTCGGTGAGCGCGGCGGGATCGCGCGGGGAAACTTCGAGCGCCTGAAGCAGCAGCTTTTCGCGCGCGGCATGATGGCCCCATGGCTCCAGTTTGGCGAGCGCGCGGTAGGCCCCGCCGCGGCGGGGATCAAGCTTCAGCGCCGTCTGCGCCGCGTGGATCACCGCGTCGCGGCCTTCGAAGTAGTTGCCTGCGCCGTGGCCGGAGCGGAGCACTTGTGCGCGGGCCAGTGCGAGCATTTCCCATGCCGGGGCATGCTCGGGCGCTTCGCGGACAACCGATTCCAGCAGCGGCACCGCCTCGCTCGCGGTGTCGTCGAACTGCGCATCACCATCGGCGAGCAGGCCGCGTGCGCGCAGGAACCGTTCGTAGATTGCGGGCTCCAGTGTGGGCGTCGGCGTGCACGGCATCAGCGTGAGTTCGAGCGCGGCGGCGACCTTCTCCGCAATCGAATCCTGCAGCGCGAAGACATCTTCGAGATCGCCGTCGAAGCGTTCGCTCCACAGCGTACGCTGGCTCGCGCTCTCGACCAGCTCTGCGGTGATCCGCACGCGGTTGCCGCTGCGCCGCACCGCGCCATCGAGCAAGTGCGAAGCGCCGAGCGCGGCAGAGACTTTGGCGATGCCCTTGTCGGGCCCACGGAACTGGAAGCTGGACGCACGCGCGACCACCGCGATGCCGGTGCCGCGGGCGACGGTGCGCTGGATCTCCTCCGAAACGCCATCGCAGAAATCGGCCAGATCGGGATCGGAGGAGAGATTGTCGAAGGCCAGCACTGCCAGGACGAGCGCGTCGGTGGGGAGCGCTGGGGCCGGTGCGGACGGCTGAGGTGGCGGCGGGGCCGAGACCACGGGTGGCTCCGCTGCGCTGTCAGCACTACGCAGCGCCGCGTCGACGAGCGGGCCGGGCGCGACACCGATTTCGGCGGCGAGCAGATCGCGGAAGGCCTGATAGCGGATATGGGCCGCCGCGCGCGCCCCGGAGGCGATTTCGGCGCGGATCAACGCGGCGACGGCGGGTTCGCTCAAAGGATCGCGGCGCAGCCAGGCGGCGGCCAGCGCTTTGACCCCGCTGCTGTCGCCGGTGCGTTCACGCAAGGCGATATGGCGGGCAAGGCCATCGGCAATGCGCGCATCGATCTCGGCGCGGGCGATATCGAGCCATTCGCCATAGGCCCCGCCGAGTTCAAGATCCTGCAGCAGCGGGGCGCTGCCGGCGCTCTCGATATGGCGCGCCGCAGCTTGCCAATCTTCGCTGGCGAGCGCGCCGCGCAGATGGAGAACATCGCAGCCAAAGGCGCCCGGTGCGAGCTCAACCGCCTCGCGCGTGGCGATCAGGTGCTCTTCGTCAGCCACAACAGACGCAAGCACGCCGCGCAATTCGAGCAGGCACTGGCGCAAGCTGGCGCGCGCCTGCGCCTCGCTGCGGTCGCTCCAGAACAGCCCGGCGAGCCGTTCGCGCGCCATCCGGTGCTGCGGCGCCAGCAGCAGCGTGGCAAGCATGGCGCGCGTACGGCGGCCCTGGATCGGAATGGCCGCACCATCGGGTCCGACAAGGCGGAACGGCCCGATCAGCTGGACATGGAAACGCGTACCTGCCGTCACATCACGCCCGAAGTCTTCCGTTACGGCATCCATGCGAATCTTGTGCCCGCCCCTGTCAACGCTGTAACATTAGCGCAAATTGTGCCGTTTTGGCGACAACTTATTGTGCGCAAGCCATGACAAACGTGTGCCTGATGGGGAGATTGGCGCAGGGACGAGGCGCCGCTATCGCCACGCCCCGCTTGAATCCGTAGTCATCCCGAGGGCCCGGTAAGCCGCGTCGATCAGCCCCTGTCCGCGGGCATTGACAAGGATCCCGGCACCCATCCGGCTCATAGTGTAGCCCATGGCCAGCCCCGCCGCGGGATCGGCAAAGCCCACGCTGCCGCCCATGCCGACATGGCCGAACGCGCTCTCGCCAAGGATCAGGCTGTCTCCGCCAGTTGCCCTGTTGTCGGTCGTGGCCATGAAGCCCATCGCGAAGCGCATCGGCTGGCACAGCACCGCGTCGCTCTGCGTGGCGGCGCAGACGCGGCCCATGCAGTGGACACGGTCTGGCGACAGGAGCACCCCGCCGCCGTTCGCCAGCGGCGTGTACATCCCGGCGAGCCCGCGCGCGTTGGTGATGCCGTTGGCGCTGCCGATTTCCGCCGCGTGGATTTCGCGCGAGTTGAAATTAGCCCCGCCCTGGTTGGTGAGGAACAGGTTGGGGAGGCTCCCCGGCACCGTGGTCGCCTTGCGGAAGAAATCCGAGGCGAAGTTCACTTCGGCCGGATCGGCGGCAATCATCGGCGCAACACGCAGCTCCTCGCTTTCGGGGAGACCAATGTGGAAGTCGAGGCCAAGCGGCCCCGCCACGTTTTCCCGGAAATACTGGCCCAACGGCATGCCGGAGATGAGGCGAATGAGCTGGCCGACCGTCCACGCATAAGTCAGGCCATGATAGCCCTGCCGCGTGCCGGGCTCCCAGTGCGCAGGCTCGGCGGCGACGCGCGCGGTCATGTAGTCCCAGTCGGCAAGGCCGCCCTTGCGGATGGGCTCGGCGACGTGCGGGACGGGCGAGGTATGCGTCAGCATCATGCCGACGGTGGTGGCTTCCTTGCCGGCGGTGGCGAACTCCGGCCAGATGTCGCCTACCGGGGTCTCGTACGCGACCTTGCCCTGATCGACGAGCATGTGGAGGCACAGCGCGGTCGCGGCCTTGGTGCAGGAATAGACGATGGAGATCGTGTCGCGAGCCCAAACCTCGCCGGTCTGCGGATTGGCAAGGCCGCCCCACAGGTCCACCACCATGCGGCCCTGATGCGTGATCGCGACGCTGGCGCCCTGCTCCTTGCGCTCCTCGAAATTGCGGCGGAACTCGGCGAGGACCCCGGTGAACTGCGCATCGCAGTGGCCGGAGATGGTGCGGCCGTCGGCCAGTTCGATCGCAATCGCGCTCATGTCAGGCGGAAGTCCTCGGGCTTGAAGGTCTTGGTCATCTTCCAGTAGTCGACCAGCCGGTAGGGCAGCAATGCGAAGACGCGGCCCGCATCGTTGCGATACCAGTTGGTCAGGCCCTTGTGGGTCCACACCATCCGTGCGTGGCATTCATCGACATCGGCGACATAGGCATCGTGCGCCTGCGGAGTCACGTCGATGGCCTTGGACCCGGTTTCAAGCACTTCGCGCAGGGCGGTGAGGATCAGCCGCATCTGGCATTCGGTGATGAAGATAACGTTCCCGCCATGCGCGAGGCCGGTGTTGGGCCCCATCAGCATGAAGAAGTTGGGAAAACCGGGAACCATCGTGCCGATATAGGCGGTCGCATCATCCGGACCCCAGACCTTGTGCAAGTCCAGCCCGCCTTCGCCCTTGATGGTCATCGGGGCGAGCATCTTGCTTGCCTGGAAGCCGGTAGCGTAGATGATCACGTCGGCCTCGATCAGGGTGCCATCCGCCATGACGACGCCTTCGGGGACGATCTTCGCGATCCCGCCGGTCTGGAGCTCGACATTGTCCCGGAGCAGCATCTCGAACCAGTTGTTGTCGACGAGGATGCGCTTGCCGTAGGGCGGGTAGCTCGGCGTGCACTTGGCGATAAGGTCGTCGCGGCCCTTGAGCTTCGATTGCAGGAACCGCTCCATGAACTGGCGGTGCCGCGCATTGACCTGATTGATCGACTTGCCGCCGTCGTCCCATGCCGGATCGACCTGCAGCGAGGCATGGAGACCATCGGCAAAGGCCCAGAACAGCTGGAACCGGTACCAGCGTGCGAAAAAAGGTACGTGGGCGAGCACCCACTTCATGCCTTCGGAGACTTCGGCGAAGTAATTCGGATTGGGCACGACCCAGTGCGGCGAGCGCTGGAGGATCGTGAGCTTCGCGACATCGGGCGCGATCGTCGGACCGACCTGCTGGCCCGAAGCGCCGGTGCCGATCATCACGACGCGCTTGCCCGTGAGGTCCAGCCCTTCCTGCCACTGTGCGGTGTGGACAGCAGTGCCGGCAAAGGTCTCGCGCCCCTCGATATCGGGCAGCTTGGGCCGGTTGAGCACGCCGACGGCCGAGATGACCGCGCGGGCATTGAGGTGGGTGACCGCCCCGGAGGCATCGCGCGTGGCGACGTCCCAGGTGCCACGCGCATCGTCATAGGTCACCGCGCTTACTTCGGTCTCGAAGCGGATATGGTCCCGCACGCCGTACTTGTCGGTCGCACGCTCGAAATAAGTCCACAGCTCCTCGCGCTTGGCGAAGAAGTGCGACCATTCGTGGTTGAGCTCGAACGAGTAGGAATAGAAGTGGTTGGGCGTATCCACCCCGCAGCCGGGATAGAAGTTCTCGTACCAGCTGCCGCCGACCGCCGGGTTCTTTTCGATGATCGTATAGGGAATGCCCGCCTGCCCCAGCCGGATCGCGGCGCAGACGCCGGACATGCCCGCGCCGATGATGACGACCGGGAACTCCTCCAGCGCGGCGGGCTCGGGCCGCTTGCGCCAGATCATCCCGCGCGGATCGGGATGCGCGGCTTCGAGATCCTCGCGCATCATCGCGGTGTAGTCGGCGCTGACATGCTCGCCGACTGCGGTCGAGAGCATGTCCTGCAGGAAATCGCCTTCGGGCAGCGGCGGCAGCGGACGGCCGGTGCGGGCATAGTCGAGCAAGGTATCCGCGAGGCGCGTACGGATTTCGGCGCGCAGGTCCTCGGGCATCGTCTCGTGATAGTTCATCGGCCCGGTGATGTGCGGGCTGGCGCGCTCGAGCAGGCCTTGGTCGCCGGTCAGCTGCACCAGCACGAGCATCAGCGTCGCGGCGTCCGCCTCGGCGAGCGCGGCGCGCAAAACGGCAGGATCGGCGGCAAGCGCGGACAGATCGGAAGGAGCTCCTGTTGCCAAGGCCTCCATTTTCAGCGTGGTCAAGCCACTCTCCCTCAATATCACTTGCCATCTACCTAACGGAACCTGTATCTACGCGCCAGTAGATAAAAAATGCACGCAGTTTCAAAGCTGCGCGGGATGAGGGGAAAAACAATGGTTCGCCGCAACCTTTCGATTCGTGTCGATTCCGCAGCACGCCGCGTGGCGCTTGTGCTGCTGGCCGGAACCGCGCTGGTCGCTGCGCCCGCGATGGCTGAAGAGACCGCTCCGCCGCCGACCGAAGGCCTTGCCGATATCGTCGTGACCGCGACGCGCAGCTCGGAATCGCTCTCCAAGGTTGCCGCCTCGGTCTCCGCCGTCTCGGCTGCCGATCTCGGCGTGGGCGGTGTGAAGGACGTCCAGTCGCTGGCGGTTGCCATCCCCAACCTTTCGGTCGGCGATCAATTCGGCGTGAACCGCATCTTCATCCGCGGTATCGGCCTCACCTCGATCGACCTCGGTGCGGACGGCGGCGTCGCATTCCTGCAGGACGGCGCGCAGATCGCGCGCCCCGCCGCCCAGCTTTCGGGCTTCTACGATCTCGAGCGCGTCGAAGTGCTGCGCGGCCCGCAGGGCACGCTCTATGGCCGCGGCGCAACGGCGGGCGCGATCAACCTGATCACCAAGAAGCCGACCGACCACCTCGATGGCTATCTGCGCGCGAGCTACGGCAACTACAACGCCATCGTGCTCGAAGGCGCGGTCGGCGGACCGATTGCCGGCGACAAGCTGATGGCCCGCGTCAGCGCCAAGTTCGACAAGCGCGACGGCTATGGCATCAACGAATTCACTGGCAGCCAGATCGACGACCGCAACGCCTATTCGGTGCGCGGGACGATCGTCGCCAAGCCCTCGGAAGACCTCGAAGTCACCCTCTCGGGCGAATACTTCAACGAGGACGACCGCAACTACGCGTTCCATTACTTCGGCCCGACCGTGGCGCCGGAGAACCAGCTCGGCTCGATTCTCGGCGGCCGTTCGCTGTTCACTGTGGCAGCCGCTGCGGGCCGCAAGGCCAACATCCGCAACATCTGGTCGGATCAGGAACCGCTCAACCAGCGCCATGGCTACAGCTTCACCGGCACGATCGACTGGAGCAAGGGCGATTGGAACGTGAAGTCGATCACCTCCTACCACAAGTTCAAGCGCTTCAACCGCGACGACCTCGACGCGTCAGACGCCAACATGTTCGGCCAGAACAACTACATCGAGGACAGCAAGACCTTCAGCCAGGAAGTTGTGGCCAACTACAAGAGCGAGAAGCTCGACGTGCTGCTCGGCGCGAACTACTTCCACGAAAGTCTCTACGGCGAAGTGCGCGTGCCGCTGACAAATCTGGCCGTGCTGCTCAAGCTCGCCGGTCAGATTCCGCCGTTCTTCCCGGACAATGCGTTCGACAACTTCAACTACCTGCAGAACGGCACTGTCACCATCAACGCGCTGGGCTTCTATGCTCAGGCCACCTACGCGCTGAGCGACAAGTTCAAGATCACCGCCGGCGGCCGCTTCAGCCATGAACGGCGCAAGGGCGTCGGCACGTTCGACTTCCTCGGCAGCGTGAACACCGACAAGGCCAAGAGCTGGAACGCCTTCACGCCCACGGTCACGCTGAACTACCAGGCCAACGATGCCACGCTGCTCTACGCCTCGGTGACGCGCGGGTTCAAATCGGGCGTGATCAACGTCGGTTCGCGCAACGATGTGATCAACCCGGAATACGTGTGGAGCTACGAGGTCGGCCTCAAGACCGCGACCGCGGACCGCAAGCTGCAGGCCAATCTCGCCGCGTTCTACATGGACTACACCGACCTGCAGGTCGGCTTCGTCGATGCAAGCAGCGTGGTCACCACGGTCAACGCCGCCTCGGCGCGCAACTACGGCGTGGAAGCCGAGTTCAAGGCGAGGCCGCTGCCAGGCCTGACGCTCGAACTGTTCGGCACCTACCTCAACGCCAAGTACCGCCGCTTCACCACGGGTGACTACCGCCAGGGCTTCAGGCAGGTCAGCGTCGCGGGCAACCGCCTGCAGAACGCGCCGGAATTCTCGTTCCGCGCGGGCGCCGACTACGACATCCCGGTCGGCACTGCGGGCAAGGTCAACGCCCGCGCCGAAGTGAACTGGCAGGACCGCGTCTTCTTCACCGAGTTCAACAACGCCGATGCGACGCAGGCGCCCTACGCGCTGATCAACGCCGGACTGCGCTTCACACCGACCAATAACAAATGGTACGTTGATATCTGGGGCCGCAACCTTGCCAACAAGTTGGTGATCACCAACAACATCATCACCGCTCCACTGTTCAACAGCGTCCGCGTCGGCTCGGTCGCCCCGCCGCGCACGGTCGGCGGGACCTTCGGGCTGAATTTCTGAGGCCAGTCGATCCGGGGGCGTTTCAGCGAAACGCCCCCGCCAACCGCTCTAAAGCCGTTCCTTCTTCAGCCGCATGCCCGCCTTTTCGCGGTCCCACGTATCGGGCGTGATCCCTTCCGCGCGCAGTTCGGCCTTCATCACCTTGGCCGTCGGCGTCTTGGGCAGTTCGGGCAGGACGCGGATATAGCGCGGCACCATGAAGTAGGGCATTCGCGCGGCAAGGAATTCCGAAAGCGCCACCGGGTCGATGCTCGCGCCCGGCACCGGGGCGATCACGGCCATGACCTCGTCTTCCGAGTATTCGCTCGGCACGCCGATCACCGCTGCTTCGCGCACGTCAGGGTGCGCGGTGACGTCGCTTTCCACCTCGAACGAGGAGATGTTCTCGCCGCGACGGCGAATCGCGTCCTTCACGCGGTCGACAAAGTAGAAATAGCCCTCCGCATCGCAGCGGAAAGCGTCGCCCGTGTGGAACCAGCCGTTGCGCCAGGCCTTCGCGGTCGCTTCCGGGTTCTTGTGATAGCCGCTGTTCATCGCCCAGGGCCGATCGGTGCGCACGATCATCTCGCCCACCGTGCCGATAGGGACCTCGCAGTCGTTGGCATCGACAAGCCGGACATCGACGCCTGGCCGTACCTTTCCGCAGGTGCCGAGCTTCACCGGATTGGGCTCCGACACGATGGGCGAGGCAATCTCGGTCATGTTGAAGATGGTGTAGACGTCGATCCCGAAGCGCTCGTGGAAGGGCCCCGCCGCTTCGGTCAGCGGTACCATGAAGGCCTTGGTGACGCTGTGGTCGCGGTCCTCCTGCCCCGGCGGGCGCTTGATCAGGAAGGTCGCCATCACGCCGAGCAGGAACACCACCGTGCAGCCTGTACGCTTCACGAAATCCCAGAAAGTGTCGGTGGAGAAGTTCTCCATCAGCGCGATCGAACCGCCGCGCGCCAGCATCACGAAGGGAATGCCGAGGCCGCCGATATGAAAGACCGGCATGTTGACGAGATAGCGGTCCTCACCGGTGACGAAGTGCCAGCTCTCCGGCCCGGCGTTGGTGTAGAGGTGCAGGTAGGACGACAGCACGCCCTTGGAAGGCCCGGTCGTCCCCGAGGTATAGATGATTGACTGGGTGTCCCACGGCTCGATCGGCCGGTCGAGCGGCGCGAGATCGGCTTCCTCGCCGGTCACATCGGCAAAGGCATGGACGGCAAAGCGGGCGGGTGCCTTGCCTTCCCCCAGCTGGACGATGGTGGTGACGGCCGCAGTATCGGCCGCCTCCAGCCGGTCTAGCAAACCGCCATGGGCAACCAGCACCGTGGCATCGGAATTGGCGAGCACATGTTCGAGGATCGAACCGCGATAGGCAGTGTTGAACGGCACGAACACGCCGCCGAGATAATTGATCGCGTAGAACGTGATCAGCGCCTCGCGCCCATTGGGCAGCCAGACCGCAACATGATCGCCGCGCTTCACACCCAGCTTCTGCAGCCCCGCCGCCTTGCGCACGACGAGGTCGCGCAGCTCGGTATAAGTCCACTGCCCGCCGTCCTCGAACACGGCATAGACCGCATCTGGCTGCGAGGCGGCAAAGTCATCCAGCAGATAGCGCAGCACGCAGGTGCGGCGGCCGAGCACGCGCGGATCGCTGTGGCCTTTTCCGTCAGGCATGCGAGGCTCCTGCCGGCTGGACCATCTTCTGGACCATGGTGATCGCGTCCATCACGACTTCGGTCGCCGACCAGCGCCCGCCTTCGTGGTACCACAGCGCAATCCAGCTGAGCAGGCCAGAGACCCAGATCGCGGTGCGCGAGGGGTGCTGCACATCGAACTCGCCGCTGCGCTTGCCCTTTTCGAGGAGCGCAGCGAGCTTGGTGTCGAAGGCATGGCGCAGCTCGCGGATGCGGCGCGCGTCCTCGGGCGTGAGGCTCTTCTCCTCGCGCAGATAGACGGTCACGTAGCGCTGGTTCTCGATGATGATCCGCGCCACGCGTTCGACCACGATCTTGAGCTGTTCGCTCGCGGTGCCTTCGACGCTCAGCGCTTCTTCCAGCGCGGTGAGCGAAAGCTGGATACCCGTCTGGCAGATCTCGTAAAGCAGCTCGCCCTTGTTCTTGTAGTACGAGTAGATGAAGGGCTTGGTGACGTTGAGCTGCTCCGCCACCGAATCCAGCGTCGTCGCCTCATAGCCATTGGCGAAGAAGAAGTGGCTCGCTTCCTCGAGGATGCGCCGCCGCTTGTACGCGGTGATTTCATCCTTCAGCTGCGCCGCGGCGCGCTTCTTCTTCGGTTTGTCCATGAGGTCCGCAATGTCCGTGGCGAGTGCGAGGGTGTGCATCAGCCCATGGCCATCCGCAAGATTTCCATCACATCCGCCGCCGTCTTGATCGTGCGCGGATTGGTGCGGCCCCAGATGTCGTCGAGCGTGTATTCGGAGACGAGCTGAAGCTGGTTTTCGCTGACGCCGACCTCGCGCAGCGAACGCGGCATGCCGAGCCCGCGGATCAGCGTGTCGAGCAGTTCGGAGGCAGACTTCGATGGATCACCGAGACAGGCGCTGATGCGCTTCTGCCGCTCCGCATTGACCGGCAGATTGAAGGCCTGGACGAAGGGCGACATGACGCAGCTGGTGTAGCCATGGGGCACATCGCAGGTGCCGCCTAGCACATGACCAATGGCATGGCTGGCCCCCATCGGCACGCCGCCGATGATCGGGATCATCGATTGCCACGCACCGATCTGGCATTTGAGCCGGGCATCGAGATCGTGCGGGTTTGCCTTCACCGCTGGCAGACCTTCGGCGAGCAGGCGAAGCGCGCTGTCGGCAATGCCGTCGCAGAAGTCGTTGGAAAGGAACGAGGCGAGCGTTTCCGTGGCATGGTCCACCGAGCGCACCCCTGTCGAGAGCCACAGCCATTCGGGTGTGTGCACTGTGATCGCGGGATCGAGCACGACGCAGACCGGCACCATCTCGCGCTGGGTATAGCCCTGCTTCATCTTGATGGCTTCATCGGTCGCGCCGGAAAGCGGATTGAACTCGCCGCCCGAAAGCGTGGTTGGCACGCAGATGGCGCGCACGTCCGGCCCGGCGAACTCGGGGATCACCATCGCGCCGACATCGTCCACCCGCACGCGGTAGTCGTCGAACTGCTCGACCGTCGTGATGTTGTGCTTCAGGCAGATCAGCACGATCTTGCCCGCATCGGTCACCGAACCACCACCGACGGTGACGACGAGATCGGCTCCCACTGCGCGCGCTGCTTCGGCGGCCTTGAGCACATCGCTGCGCGGCGCGTGCGGCTGGATACCATCGTGCGTCGCGGCATGGCGATCACCGAGCGCGGCCTCGATCCGGCGGATCTCGTCGGTCTGGCGGTTGAGGTAGCTGCTGGCGAGGATAAACACGCGTCTCGCGCCGCGCGCTGCCGCTTCCTGCGCGACCGCTTCGGCTGCTGGCTGACCCAGCGTGACCCGTTCCGTTGCCGTGAGCATGACTTGTGACGCTGTAACCATCGCCGCTCTCCCACCAATGCTATGTTTATACTCTCTGGTAGCATTTGTGGAATACGGGTCAACGGGGGATCAGGTCCAGCCGATCCTGAAAATGCAGGCCCGTTCACCTTGCGCACAGCAGCGCTCTTGCAGCACGAGCACACGCGGGGAGACGAGTTCACGGAACAGCCGCGTAAAGACACCGCGGTGCCAGGGGCAGCTCGGCATGGCGATGGGATTTTGGGCAATCTCGATCACGATCGCGCCGCGCTCGACCCGTGCGGAGAACGCCCCCGAACCGGCGAATGTCCAAGCATGCGCGCTGATCGCCCGCAGCAGCAGCCGCGCAGACCAGGCAGGCGGCAACCGCTTGAGCAACCACTGCGCCGGCTTCGGAATGCGATGCTCCAGCAGATACCCGGCGGTGCGCTCCCCCGCTTCCCACGAAAGCTCGTCCCACTCCTGCGGCAGCCGCGCCTGCACCACCTTGTGCAGCGCCGCTGCCTCGCGCTCGTCGGTCATCCGTTCGGGATCGCAGGCCAGATAGTGCGCGAGCCCTGCGGCGCGAAGTGCTGCCGCGCGCTCGTCCAGCCCGAGCCGGTCGGCCAGAACATCGGCCAGCTGGATGATCGCGTTGGGGCCGACTTTTCCAACCACCACACTCATATGTGCGCTCCGCTCCTGCCCGGCGCATCACCGCGCGTGGGCTGCATGGCGAACGCATCGGCCTCCTCGTCGGTTAGCTGCTCGGTCCCACCACCGCACGCCTTGATCACGCCGGCTGCCTCATGGACGACCGCTTCGCGCTTGGCGGCCTTGCGGCTGGTCTCGGCGACCGCCTGCCAGTCGCCCGTTTCCGCGCGATGGTTGGTGCGGGTGCGGTCGAACTTGAAATCGACGCCCTTCTTCGATTGCGGGCCCCAGTAGTTCACCCGGCCCAGATCATAGAACGTGCGCTGGAAACCCGCCTTGAGGAACGCCTTTAGGCAGCCCAGCAAGTACTTTCGCCGGTATCCTGTGCCTTGCCACGGATAGGAAAACAGCGCCTTGCGCATGTAGAACCGGCGGTAGTTGTTCATCACCCGGTCGAGCAGTTCGGCCCGGTCCATCGCGGCCGGCTTGATGATCGGGGTGACGAAATTGTACTTGTCGAAATCGTGGATCTCGACCTTGTCGCCCAGCTCCTCGAACAGATTGGAGAACGGCCAGGGCGTGTACATCGACCAGTTGGCGAGGTCCGGCTTCCAGTCCATCGCCATGCGGTAGGTCTCTTCGAGCGTCTCCGCCGTCTCGTTCTCCAGCCCCACGATGAACTGCGCCTCGACCAGAATGTCCGCCTCGCGCAGCAGGCGGATCGCCTTCTTGTTCTGCTCGACCGTGGTTTCCTTGTTGAACAGATCGAGCTTCAATTGCGCCGCCGCCTCGGTGCCGAGCGAGACGTGGACCAACCCCGCCCGGCGATAGAGCGCGAGGTATTCCTCATCGCGCAGGATATCGGTGACACGGGTATTGATCCCCCACTGGATCTTCTCGGGCAGGCCGCGCGCGATCAGCTCCTCGCAGAACGCGATGAACTTCTTGCGGTTGATGGTCGGCTCCTCGTCGGCAAGGATGAAGAAGCCGACGTCGTGGTCGTTCACCAGTGTCTCGATCTCGTCGACCACCGCCTTGGGATCGCGGATGCGGTAATCGCGCCAGAACTTCCACTGCGAGCAGAACGAGCAGGTGAACGGGCAGCCGCGCGCCATGTTGGGAATGGCGACCCGCTTGCCGAGCGGGATGTAGATGTACTTGCCCCACTCCAGGATGCCCCAGTCGGGCTTGATCTTCTCGAGGTCCTTCACCGTCGGCGCGGCCTTGGTGGCGATGATGTCCTGCCCGTCGAGGAAGGCGAGGCCCTGGATCTCATGGCGCGCCACCGGCCAGCGCCCGTCGTCGATGGCGCGGACGAGGTCGAGCAGGATTTCCTCGCCCTCCCCGCGCACGATCACGTCGATCCACGGCGCTTCGGTCAGCACCTGCTTGAACATGAAGGTCGCATGCACCCCGCCCAGCATCGTGATGATCGCGGGCGAGACCTTCTTGGCGATTTTCAGCGTTTCCTCGGCCTTGTAGATCGAGGGCGTGATCGCGGTGGTGCCGACGACATCGGGCTTCAGTTCGCGGATGCGGGCTTCGAGGGCCTCGTCATCGACGTGATCCGTCATCGCATCGATGAAGTGGACGTCGTCGTAGCCCGCGCCGCGCAGCGCGCCCGCCAGATAGGCCGCCCAGGCAGGCGGCCAATTCCCCGCAATCTCCGCGCCGCCGGAATGGTAATTCGGATGAACGAGAAGAATGCGCATGATCTGTCACTCCCGGTTGACAGATCAAGGCTCTATCGTTTTGGATACTGGATCATTGATCCAGCGCAACTGGGGCCTCAGCCGGCAGCGGCCGTATCGATGCGCTGCATCACGAGCGGCAACTGGTCGTTCCCGAAATACATGTAGGCCCCATCGACGAATATCGTCGGCGAACCGAACGCCCCACGTGCAACGGCCTCATCGGTGTTGGCCCTGAGCCGCGCCTTCACCTCGTCACTCGCTGAAGCCGCCCGCAGCGCCGCGCCATCGAAACCACAGGCGTTGGCGATATCCTCCAGCACCGCAGGATCGTCGATATTGCGCGCATCGCCGAAATAGGCCTCGAACGCCGCCTCGCTGAAGCGCAGCAGATCTTCCGGCCGATCCTCCAGCGCACAGCAGAAGCGCATCGCATGGACCGACTTCACCGGATGGAACTCGGATGGGAAGTTCATCCTGAGCCCCGCCAGCCGCGCCCATTCCTTCAGCCACGTGAAGCTCAGGCGGAACTTGGGATTGTCCGGGTTCGCGCGGCTTTCATAGACGCTCTGGTTCACGGCATTAAACACTCCGCCGACGAGGAACGGTCGCCAAGTCACCGCCACATCACGATCCGCTATCCCGGCGCGGAAGTTGTGAAACGCCAGCCGCGTCCACGGCGAGGAGAGGTCATAGAAAAACTCGACGCGCACGCTCATTCGCCCTGCTCCCCGTCCTTGTCCTTGATCCCGAACAGCACCCGCCGCGCTTCGGCATCGTCCTGCGGCCGTTTGTTGATCCGGTCACGCCCCACGGCCATTCCGGCCCAGAGCCCCGGGCGTTCCTTCAACCGGTCGTACCACGCCTTCAGCGCCGGAAACTCCTCCAGCGGAATCCCTTGCGCCTTCCACGTCTGGATCCACGGGAAGCAGGCCATGTCGGCAATCGAATAGTCGGCACCCGCAACGTGTTCATGGCGCGCCAGCTGCCTGTCGAGCACGCCATACAGCCGCAGCGCTTCATTGCGGTATCGCTCGGTGGCGTAGGCGATCCGCTCGGGCGCATAGAGCCGGAAATGCCCGTGCTGCCCCAGCATCGGCCCCAGCCCGCCGACCTGCCAGAACAGCCACTCCAGCACCGCCTTGCGCCCGCGCAGGTCAGCCGGAAGGAACTGCCCTGTCTTCTCCGCCAGATAGACAAGGATCGCCCCGGTCTCGAACACCGAAACCGGCTCGCCACCGTCAGCGGGGGCATGGTCGATGATCGCCGGGATGCGGTTGTTGGGGCTCACCGCCAGAAACTCGGACGCAAACTGCTCGCCCTTGCCGAGGTTGATCCACTTCACCTCGTAGGGCAGGCCGCATTCCTCGAGCATGATGGAAATCTTCCACCCGTTCGGCGTCGGCGCGGTCAGCAGTTCGATCATTACCGTTTCCTGTCGGCATCCTCTGCCTGCAGACATTCCACGCCGCCACGCGACAAGCAATGCCGCGAACACGAAAGGGACTTGAAGCGCGCCAACGATCCCGCCATACGGCAGGCGTCGCCGCAGGCCATGGCCAATGCCGCCCGGGCGGGTGTAGCTCAATGGTAGAGCAGCAGCTTCCCAAGCTGAATACGAGGGTTCGATTCCCTTCACCCGCTCCACGTTACCGTCCGCTGCTGTCCGTTGGCGTCTAGACAAGCCCCAAATATCCAAGGTATTTAGAGGTTATCAGGCCGCAAGCGTTCACCTGCGTTCGCATCCAGCTACCTTCTGCTGGGGGTATGATTGGGGGGTATATGCAAAACGGCCCACTCGATACCCCAACGCTTGGAGGTATATTGGTGCTAGAGAGCCAGGAGAGGCCAAGAAATCCGGGGCTCTGACCGATGTACTCGTCCGCAATGCAAAACCCTGAGCAAAGGCGATCAAGTTGGCAGACGGCGGCGGCATGTTCCTGCTGATCACGCCAGCCGGGGGCAAACTCTGGCGGCTCAAGTATCGTGTCGATGGTCGCGAAAAACTGCTGGCCATCGGAACCTATCCCGAAATCGGGCTGGGCGAGGCGCGCAGGCGGCGCGAGGAAGCGCGGGAACTGATCAGGCTGCAGCAGATGGCCAGTCCGTCGCCGCGCAGCGTCGAACCGGTCAGTTCAAGAAGCGCCGAATCGCGTTCGGCGGCGGTCAGGGCATGAACGGTCATGCGCCTGCCCCGCCATCGGCCGGCGCCCGCCGTCAACTCTCCGCTCCGCGGATCGGGAGAGCCGGCTCGCCCCCGGCGGAGCTCGCGGCCTGGCGCGCGGCCCGCCGGTAGTGGCCTGGAGCCGTGCCGAAGGCCCGGCGAAACCGGGCCGACAGATAGTAGGGGCTGGCGAAGCCCGAGCGCAGCGCGACTTCGGCGAGCGGCAGGCGGGTCGACTGCAGCAAGCCGGCAGCGTGGAGCAGGCGCACCCGTTCGACGTAGTCCTGCGGGGTCGCGCCAAGTTGCGCGCGGAACAGCGCGATCAGCCGCGAGCGGGACAGACCGGCGACGGCGGCGAGTGTGGGCCCGTCGAGCGGCACGGCAGGATCGGCCGCAATATGCGCGGTCACCCGGAGCAGCCGGGGATCGAGCCGCTCCGGCGCGACCGGGTCCGCCAGCTCGATCAGAACCCGCTCAAGTCGGTTCATTGCATCGAGCCGCCCGAGCGCCCCGCCGTCGAGCGCGCGGGCGAGCCTGAGCAGCAGCGGGCGAAGCCGGGTCAACCGATCGGGTCGGCGCAGGCGCATCACACCGGGGGCCAGGTTAGGCCATGCCAGCCACCGAAGCCAGTCCGCACGCGGCTGGAAATGGACCCAGACATTGCGCCACTCGCCGTCGACGTCGCGATGGCCGTAGTCCTGCGGCGCATGGGGCTGGAACAGAAGCAGGCCGCCCGGCAGCAGATCGTGGCGGCATCCGCCGGCGCGCACCATGCCTGCCCCGTCCAAGGTGGCGACTAGCAGCCAGTCGCCAGTGCCGCCGGGGCGCACCGCGCTCGATACCGCGCCGGTGCTCTGGCGCTGGTCGCCCGCCAGGATCGGTGCGGCTGGCGTTCCGCCCGCAGACCCGCCCACAGCCCGGGAGTCAGGCCTGGGCGCCGTAGCCCCGGGTAACCCCGGGGATGCGTGGGGGGATCGGCTGGAGGATGCGTCGCCGGGCCGGGGTCAGCCGGGCGAGCAGCTCGTCGCTGTAGCGGAAGCCGTGCCGTGTCGTGCCCCAGCTCGGACCGTAGCGGTAAATCACCACCCGGCGGTCGCCCGGGTTCGTCCGGCGGGCCGCACCATGAGCGATCGCATCGACGAACAGCAGGGCGTCCCCCGCCTGGAGATGGACCTCGATCGCGCCCTCGACAGCCTCGTCCTCCTCCTCACGCCGCTCGTCGAAGCTGCGGGCGAAGATCGGGTGAGCGATGTTGCTTTTGTGGCTGCCCGGCAGCACCCGCGTGGCACCATCGCCGGGGCCGATGTCGGTTAGCGCCAGCAGAATGTTGACCTGGGCGCAGCGGAATTGCCCGTTCACGTAGCGGAACTGGTTGCGCACCACGCCGTCCTGCCCGCCCGAATGGAGCGGGAAGAAGCCGCCGGTGCGCCGGACCGAGGCGAAGCACTCGTCGATGAACAGACCCTCGACGTAGGTGCCCTGCTCGCCGCAATAGCGGGCGACACGCGCGATCCAGGCAGGGTGATCGATCAGCGCCTCAAACGGCGCACCGGCCTCGACGATGTTCTGCAGCTCGACCCCGGCGTGCCCGGCATTGTCGAGCCGCTGGACGTTGCCCCACCACTCTCCGCTGGCAAGATCCGGAAAGCGGTCGAAGGCCGTGTTCAGCTCGGCAAGCAGCTCGGGCTCGATCGCGTTGCGCAAGAGGAGGTAGCCGTTGAGGTCGAACGAGAAATCGAGCGCATCGTGGCTGTTGTCGAGCATGGCGGAGGTCCCTGGAACGATCGTCGCACCCTAGCGCGCAAGATCTGCGACGAAAATCGGGCGATGACGCGAAAACATGCGATATTGTCGCACGCCGGTTACTGGATCTCGAACGCGGCGGCGATCAGTCGGGCGGTGTAGTCCTGGCTGGGGCGCTCGAGCACCTCGCGGGTCGGTCCAGCCTCGACGATCTCGCCGTGACGCATCACCACGATCCGCTGACACAGCGCGCGGACCACCCGCAGATCGTGCGAGATGAACAGGTAGCTGAGCCCGCGCTCCGTCTGCAGGGTCTTGAGCGTCGCAAGGATCTGCGCCTGGACCGAGAGGTCAAGCGCCGAAGTTGGCTCGTCGAGCACCAGCATGTCCGGCTCGAGCGCGATCGCGCGGGCGATCGACAGGCGCTGCCGCTGTCCGCCGGAAAACTCGTGCGGGAACCGGTTCAGGATGTCGGTGGGCAGCCCGGCCGCTGCGAGGGCGGCGCGAACCCGGGTGAGCCGGTCGGCCGCGTCGACGCCGATGCGGTGGACGATCAACCCTTCCTCGACCAGAGCGCGCACCGACATCCGCGGATTGAGCGAGGCGAAGGGATCCTGCAGGACGATCTGGAGACGTGGGCGCAGCGGGCGCATCCCGCGTCGGTCAAGCCCATCGATCGGCGCGCCCTCGAATTCGATCGTGCCGGTCGATTCGATCAGCCGGGTCAGCGCCAGGGCGAGTGTGGTCTTGCCCGATCCCGACTCGCCCACGATGCCCACCGCCTCGCCGCGCCGGACCACAATGTCGGCACCGTGCACCGCCACCACCGGGACGGCACGGGTCCGCCCGGGGTAGGTGATCCGTACGGCGCGACCCTCGAGCACTGGCGGCCCGGGTTCGACCGGCACGGCGAAGCCGGTCGGCTCGGCGGCGAGCAGTTGACGGGTGTAAGGATGCTGCGGAGAGGCGAACAGGGCGGCGGTCTCCCCCTGCTCGACCAGCGCGCCACGCTGCATCACCACCACCCGGTCGGCGTAGTGGCGGACTACGGTGAGGTCGTGGGTGATCAGCAGCACGGCAATGCCCTGTTCGACCTGCAGCGCGCGGATCAGCTTGAGGATTTCGGCCTGGACGCTGACGTCGAGCGCGGTGGTCGGCTCGTCGGCGATCAGCAGGCGGGGGTTGTTGGCGAGCGCCATGGCGATCATCACGCGCTGGCGCTGCCCGCCCGACAGCTCGTGCGGATAGCGGCGGAGCATGGCGACCGGATCGGGCAGGCGGACCTGGCCGAGCAAATCCTCGGCCCGGGCCAGCGCGGCCGCCCGGTCGACGCGCCGATGGGCCTTTATCGCCTCGACGATCTGGTCGCCCACCCGGTAGATCGGATTGAGCGAGCTCATCGGCTCCTGGAACACCATGGCGATGTCGCTGCCGCGGACCGTGCGCATCCGCCGCTCGTCGTCGATTGCCAGCGGCCTGCCGTCGAGCCAGACCCGGGTTTCTGGCGACACCCGGGCATTGCGGCCGAGCAGGCCCATCAGCACGCGGGCGGTGACCGACTTGCCCGAACCGGATTCGCCGACCAGCGCCAGCATCTCGCCGGCGCGGATGTCCAGATCGACCCCGCGCACAGCTTCGATCGAGCCGCCCTCGACCCGAAAGGTCACGCGGATATCACGGGCGCTGAGCAGGGGCGCGGACTCAGTATGGGTCGACGGCATCGCGCAGCGCATCCCCGACAGCGTTGAAGGCAAAGACGGCGACAAAGACGAAGGCCACCGGAAACAGGATGAAGGGATGAGAGCCGATCGCAGCATAGCCACTGACGTCCTGCAGCATCAGCCCCCACGAGATCATCGGCGGTTTCACCGCCAGGCCGAGGAAGCCGAGGAAGCTCTCGAGCAGCACGATTGCTGGCAGGGTCAGGGTGAAGCGCACCAGCACGTGCGACATCAGGTTGGGCGCGATGTGGCGTACAATGATGCGCCAGTCGTCGGCGCCGAGCGCGATCGCTGCGCGCACATAGTCCATCCGTGCCAGCGTCAGGGTCTTGCCGCGGATCTCGCGGCTGAGCCCAGCCCAGCCGAGCACCGACAGGGTGGCGATCAGGATCGCGACAAACCATCCCGTGGAGAGGGTGACCGGGATCAAGGCACCCAGCGTGAGGTAAAGCGGCAACTGGGGGAAGGCGAGCAGGAAATCGACCACCCGCTGGATCCAGCGGTCGGTGGCGCCGCCGAGGTAGCCCGAAGTCGCGCCGACGAGCAGTCCCGCCAGCGTGGTCAGGGTGCCCACCGCGAGCGCGATCAGCATCGACACCCGCGCCGCGACCAGCCCGCGGGAGAAGATGTCGCGTCCGAACCGGTCGGCTCCCATCAGGTGCACCCGCCCGCCCGGCGCGGTCGGCGCGATCAGGCGGCGGTCGATCCACAGCGGGCCGAGCAGGCGATAAGGCGCAACGCGCACGAGCAGGCCAAGGCGCTCGCGCGGGGCGCCTTCACGGCTGAGAATCGGCTGGTAGGTTACCGGATCGAGCTGTCCTGTCGGCCGGGCGTTGATCGCGTAGAGCCCCTGCCCGTCCAGCCGGATCTGGCTGGGCGGCTGATAGGCGGCAAAGCGGCGATCGGGATCGAGCGGAGCCAGGAACGGGCCGACCAGCAGGATCACGCCGAGCAGGACGAGCGCGCCCAGTCCGGTCATCCCCAGCCGCGAGCGGCGGAAACGCCGCCAGACCAACCTGCCGTAGCTATCGCCACCGGCCGCGCTCATGCCTTGCGTCCTTCGAGCCGGATCCGCGGATCGAGCAGCGCAAGGCCGAGATCGGCGAGGATGTTGCCGAGGATGAGCGTGATCGCGAGTACCAGCATGAAGGTCGCGGCGACGAACACGTCCCCCACTGCCATGGCCCCGACGATCGCCGGACCGACCGTGGCGAGCCCGAAGACGATCGCCACCTCGATCTCGCCGGTGACCATGTAGGGCAAGGCAACGCCCTGGTAGGCGACCAGCGGGTGGAGCGCGTTGGGGACCGCGTGCCGCCAGATGACCCGCGCCGGGGACAGGCCCTTGGCGCGGGCGGTCTCGACATATTGCGCGTTGAGCACGTCGAGCAGGTTGCCGCGCATCACCCGCATCGAATAGGCGATGCCCCCCAAGGCCGCGATCAGGATCGCCGGCCAGACGTGCCCGAACAGATCGACGAAGCGGCCCCATGACCATGGCGCACCGACGTAGCGCGCCGACTGGAAGCTGCCGACCGAGGCGACGTCGAACCGGAAAACCAGCACGTAGAGCGCGATCAGCGCGAGCAGGAAGCGCGGTGTGGTCATCCCGATGAAGGCGAACAGGTTGAGCGCGCTGTCCACCCAGCGGCCAGCCCTCATGGCCGCCAGCACGCCCAGCCCGATACCCAGCGCGGTCGCCAGCAGATGGCTGGTCAGCGCGAGCAGCAGGGTCGGCCCAAGCCGCTCGGCGACGATATCGGCCACGGGGCGGTTCGCCGCATAGGAGAATCCGAAATCGCCGCGGGTGACGATCCCCTCGATCCAGTGCACGTATTGCAGCAGGACCGGATCGTCGAGCCCGTGCTCGGCGCGGAAAGCGCGGGCCATGGCATCGGCATCGGCGACGCTGGCGCCGCCCTGATTGATCAGCTGGGTACGCAGGGTATCGGCATAGTCGCCGGGCGGCGCCTTGATGATCAGGAAGGTGACTAGGCTGAGCAGGACGATGGTCGGCACCGCTGCCAACAGCCGTCGGCCGAGGAACCACAGCACGCTCATCGCTTTTCTCCCCCGCAGGCGAAACAGCCCGGCAGGGTGTGCGGGCGCAGTTCGTAGCCGCTCTGCCGCGCACGCGGCACCCACAGGCGTTCGCGCATGATCGCATCCTCGGCCCAGTTGAACATGATCACCGGCGTGCCGACCGGTACATTGGCGAAGCGCTTGTCGATGAGCACACCGCCGGAGAACTGGATCAGCCCTGCCGCATCGACGTTCTCGGTAGAGACCTGCTGGTACAACCGCATCAGGCGGCGGCGCTGGCCCTGATCGGGCGTGGCGATGAACGCGCGGACCAGATCGAGCATGCGCCGCTCGTGCGGGAGCAGGTCGAGCCGGCCCGAGGGACCAGCGCGATGATAGGCATGCGTGAAGGGTCCCGTAGGAGCGAGCGCGTCGGCGCCCTGGACCACGGTGTTCAGCTCGGTGGTCTCGTTGCGCTGGAGGACCCAGTCGAACTGCCCGCTGGCCCGCAGCGCGTCGCGCTGTGGACCACTGGCGAAGCGGAGAACGACACGCAGCCCGACATCGCGCGCAAGCAACTGGATTCCTTCGGCGAGCGAGCGCTCGATCACGCTGTCCGGACTGGCAGTCAGCACAATGGTGACGTTGGCCCCACCGAGTTGCGCGGCGGGATGGTTGACGAAGCCGTCACCGTCGCGATCGACCAACCCCAGCTCGGCGAGCAGGGCACGGGCGGCGACCGGATCGTAGCCGTAGCGGCGGGGGGGGGCGGCGTCGTAGAACGGCGCGCTCTCCAGCAACCCGCCGGGGTAGGGCTTGATGAACGGCCCGCCGATCTGGGTCGCGCCGAGTGCCACGCGGTCCATCGCGCGACTCACGGCACGGCGGAAGCGGACATCGCGGTTGAGCTGGCGGATGGCCTGCCCCCGGGCATCGGGCGAGCCCCAGCCGTTTCCGGAGAGATTGAACTGAACGGCGTAGGCGATCGTCCGCGGACCGAAGACCGCACGGTAGCTGGCGCCCGGGCGAGCCGCGCCGCGCAGCACCTCGGCGAAGGTCGCGGGCGCGTCGACATTGGCGAGATCGGAGCCGCCGGCCATCACCTGGATATCACGATCGGACCAGCCGAGCAGGCGGTACTGCACTTCGTCGAGATAAGGGAGCTGCCGGCCGCGGGCGTCGACCTTCCAGTAATAGGGATTGCGTCGCAGGATCAGGATGTCGTCCGGACGATACTCGGTCACCACCCAGGCACCCATCACCGGAAAATTCATCCGGCTGGCGGGAAAGGCCAACTTGTAGGCCTGGTAGCTGCTGCGCGGGTTGTAGCGCGGATGGAGCAGGCGCAGCACGTGAGCCGGACCGGGACAGAACTTCCCGTAGGCCATCTGGTAAAGATAGTCGCGCGGGAAGGGGCGCTGGAAGGTCCAGCGGATGGTGTAGGGGCCGAGCGCCTCGAGCCTGGTGCCCGGCCCGAAGCTGTCGGGCGAGGCTCCGTTGAGCGGACTGACGTTGGAATCTAGCACGTTGTCGGTCCAGTAGAACATGACATCGTCACTGGTGAACGGATGCCCGTCCGACCAGCGCGCGCCCTCTACCAGTTGCATGGTCAGCTGGTGCCCGTCGGACGACCATTGCCAGCTGCGCGCCAGATTGGGCAGGGGTTCGAGCCGGGCTGGATCGACCAGGAACAGCGGTCCGGTGCGGGTCAGGCACTCCATCGTGGCGAGATCGATGCCCCCCCAGCCCTGCGACTGCCCGGCACTGTAGTTCCAGCCCTCGGGCCGCCCGCCGGTCACCTGGCGGAGCACGTCGCCGTAAACGCCGGGGCCGTCGGGCATGGCGCCGGGGCCATAGACCAGGGGCTCCTGCGGCAGTCGCTGGGCCACCGGGGGAAGCCGGCCGGTGCGCACGAAGTCGCGTGTCACCCAATCCGGCTCGCTGTAGCGCGGCAGGGCGCGGAAGCCGACCAGATCGGTCGTGGTGAAGCGTCCTGTGCGTGCCGCGGCGTCGAAATCGATTGCCCCGCGGACGTCCGGATCCTGACGGGGGTCGGGGTGGGGCGCGGCGGCATGATCGCCGCAAGCCGCTAGCAGCAGGGAGGCGGCCAGCGCCAGGGTATCCAGGCCCCGCGGGGCCGTGCCGCGCTGCCGGGCCGGTTCTGCAAAGGGTCGCTTTTGCAGGGTAATGATCTGGCCCTCTCCCTGCCGGCCGGTCGGTCCGGGCGATGCCCGCGGCCTGACTGCTTCAGTCAATAGTCATGACAATCGGCTTTTGCGCAGCCCCAAGCGCAGATATTGCCGAACGCCAATGTTACCGGGAACTGGCGATTTCACAATGTCATATTGATAAGATAATTCAGAGAATGGCAATCGTGGCAGAGCTATCAACGACACGCTGAAGGCAATCGCGGCCAGCCCGCTGATGGCGCAGGTGCTCGCGCCGCGCTTTGCTTTCACGCCCAAGGGCCGCGGGTCTCTGCCCGATTTCGATTGTTACCCGGCTGGCTTTGCGGAGGGCATGGTCAACATCAGCGTGAACGAGGAGCGCGGGCAGTATCACTTCGAGATCGCCGGCCTCGACGAATCCAAAGCTTTCCTTCCGGATTACGAGAGGGTGGTTCCACAAACGCCCTACTCCTCCCGTCAGCGTGAATGCCCTAATCCGCTTTCAGCCGGACAGACCGGTTACCCGCCGAGGAGACATCACATGAGCCGCCCCCCGCTGCCCCCGTTCACCGACGCAACTGCCGCCGAGAAGGCAAGGCTGGCCGAAGATGGCTGGAACAGCCGCGACCCGGCGCGCGTCGCCCTCGCCTACACGCCCGACAGCCAATGGCGGAACCGCGCCGAGTTCATCTCGGGCCGCGCCGAGATCGAGGCCTTCCTCACCCGCAAATGGACTCGCGAGCTCGACTACCGGCTGATCAAGGAAGTCTGGGCGCACAGCGGCAATCGCATCGCGGTGCGCTTCGCTTATGAATACCGCGACGACAGCGGCAACTGGTTCCGCGCCTATGGCAACGAGAACTGGGAGTTCGACGCCGACGGCCTGATGGCGCGCCGCCTTGCCAATATCAACGAGCACCCCATCACCGAAGCCGACCGCAAGTTCCACTGGCCGCTCGGCCGCCGGCCCGACGACCATCCGGGCCTCAGCCACTTCGGTTTCTGACGCCAACCGCCGGGCCTGATCCGGCGCCGGCACCTCCCCCAAATGCGAGCCCATTCGCCCCGCCGCGCCGTGCGGCGGGGACCGAGAGCTTGCGCCCGTCAAAAGGAACAATCCCATGAAGCTCTATCACCACCCCATTTCGGGCCACTCGCACCGCGCCCGCCTGTTCGCCTCCCTGCTCGGCCTTGCACCCGAACTGATCGAAGTCGATCTCAAGACCGGCGAGCACAAGCAGCCCGCCTTCCTCGCGCTCAATCCCTTCGGCCAGGTGCCGGTGCTGGTCGACGACGACGGCACGGTGATTGCGGATTCGAATGCGATCCTCGTCTATCTTGCGCGCAAGACCGGCCGGACCGACTGGCTGCCGGAGGATGCCGCCGGTGCCGCCAGCGTGCAGCGCTGGCTCTCGGTTGCGGCGGGCGATGTCGCCTTTGGCCCGGCGGCCGCGCGGCTCGTCACCATCTTCGGCGCCAAGTACAACCCCGATGAAGTGATCGCCCGCGCCCATGTCCTGCTCGCAAGGCTCGAAGCCGCGCTGGCGGGGCGGGACTGGCTGGTGGCCGACCATCCGACCATCGCCGACGTCGCGATCTACAGCTATGTCGCCCGCGCGCCCGAAGGCAACGTTGACCTTGCCGCCTACCCCCTCGTCCGCTCGTTCCTGCGGCGGATCGAGGCGCTGCCGGGCTTCACTCCCTTTGCCGAAACCGCGGTGGGGCTTTCTGCCGCCACCTGACCCCGGACGGGGCGCATCCATCGCGGTGCGCCCCGATCCCCATGCCGCCAAGGAACCGACCGATGAGCGATGACCCGAACACCGGTCCCGGCCCCTGGCACGCCGGCGAACGCGAATTGCAGGCCCGCATAGGCGCGGCGGAGCGGATGGCAGATCTCGGCAGCCGCGTGATCCGCCGCTTCCTGCTCGATCAGCACCGCGCGTTCTACGCGCAGCTACCCTTCATCGTCGCTGGCAGCGTCGACGCCGAAGGTGATGCCTGGGCAACGCTGCTCTGCGGCCAGCCCGGCTTCCTTGCCGCGCCCACCGACGATGCGCTGCACATGCGCCTGCCGCCGGACAACGGCGATCCGGCGCGCAGCGGCATGCTGGCGGGAGACCCGGTCGGCCTGCTGGGCATCGAACTCCACACCCGCCGCCGCAATCGGCTGAACGGGAGGCTCGCGGCGCTTGGCGAGGACCAGATGGCCGTCGCGGTCGAGGAAAGCTTCGGCAACTGCCCACAGTACATCCAGCTGCGCGACTACGCCTTCGTCCGCGATCCGCAGCAGGTATCCACCGGTGCGGTCGAGACCGCCGCCACGCTCGATGCAGAAGCGCGCCGCACCATCACCGCAGCCGACACCTTTTTCGTCGCGTCCTACGCAGACCCCGACAAGGGCGTGCGCCGGGTCGACGTGTCGCATCGCGGCGGCAAAGCAGGCTTCGTCCGCGTCGATGCCGATGCCACGCTGACGATCCCCGATTTCGCCGGGAACAAGTTCTTCTCCACGCTCGGCAACATCCTCACCAACGGCAAGGCGGGCCTCGTCTTCGCCAGCTTCGAGACGGGCGACTTGCTGCAGCTTTCCGGCGACGCCGAACTGGTGCACGACGCCTCCAAAGTCGCAACTTTCGAGGGCGCCGAACGGTTCTGGCGTTTCCGCACGCGGCGCATGGTCCGCAGGCGCGATGCATTGCCGCTGCGCTGGGTGATGCGCGAGGACGGCTGGTCACCCAAAGCGCTTGCGACCGGCGACTGGGAAACCGCCGCTGCGTCGGCCTCTATGCAGCCAGCCCCGCGGCCTTGATGCCGGCCAGCGCGGCGAGTTCATCGTTGTCGCTGGTATCGCCCGTCACGCCCACCGCGCCGATCACGGCTCCGGCATCTGGGCCATCCGCGCGCACCAGCACGCCGCCCGCTGCAGGCACGATGCCTGCCGGATTGAGGCCCGCCGCCGCGTTGACGAACGTCGGCCGCTCGATCGCCATCTCGCCGATGGTGCGCGAGGAAACACCCAGCGCCAGCGCGCCGGAGGCTTTCGCGGTCGCGATCTGCGGGCGCAGGTTGGACGAGCCGTCCTCCCGCCCGAAGGCGATCATATGGCCGCCGGCATCGAGCACAGCGACGCTGATCGGCTTGAGGCCGAGCGCGCGCGCTTCCCTGATGGCCCCCGAGACGATGGTCTGGGCCTGATCAAGGGTAATACGGGTCATTGCAGTTACTCCTGGGGAAGGTGTTTCAGTGCTTGTGGTCTTGGCCCGCCGGTCGCCCAGTCGAGCAGTTCTATTGTGTGGACGACGGGCAGGCCCGAATGTTTCGAAATCTGCACCGCGCAGCCAATGTTGCCGGTGGCGATGACGTCCGCCTCCAGCGCAGCCAGCCGCTCGGCCTTGCGCGCGCCGAGCTGGCCGGCCAGTTCGCTCTGGAGGATGTTGTAGGTGCCCGCCGATCCGCAGCACAGGTGTGCCTCAGCCGGGAGCCGCACGGTATAACCCGCAAGGGCCAGCAGCCGCTTCGGCGCTTCGGTCACCTTCTGCCCATGCTGCAGCGAACAGGGCGGGTGATAGGCGACGGTCATCCCGCGCGGGGTAGCGACAGGAAGCCCGACCTTGGCCAGATACTCGCTGACATCCATCGCCAGCGCGCTCACCCGAGCCGCCTTCTCCGCGTAGGCGGAGTCGGCGCGCAGCATGTGACCATAGTCCTTGATCGTGGTGCCGCAGCCCGAGGTTGTAATGATGACAGCGTCGAGGCCCTTGCCCTCGATCTCGCGCATCCAGGCATCGACATTGCGCCGGGCCGCCTCGAGCGCATCGCTCTCCCGCCCCATGTGGTGCACCAGCGCGCCGCAGCAGCCCTCGCCCTGCGCAAAAACCACTTCCCGCCCTGCCCGCTCCAGCAGCCGCACCGTCGCCGCGCGCACCTGCGGGCTCAGCACCGGCTCGGCGCAGCCTTGCAGCAGCGCGACGCGGCCCTTGGCGTCGGCACGCCGCGCGGGCTGGACCAGCACTGGCGCCGGAACGCGCGCCGGCGCCAGCGCAACCATCGCCGCCAGCGGGCGCAGCGCCTTCAAACGCTTCATCAAAGGCACCAGCGGGCGCCCCAGTGGCGCCAGCTCCAGAGCCAGCCGCATCCGCCCCGGATAGGGCAGCACCCATGCCAGCAACCGCCGCATCGCCCGTTCTGGCCAGGGCCGCCGGTAGTTCTCGTGGATATAGGCCCGCGCGTGATCGGCGAGGTGCATATAGTTCACGCCCGAAGGACAGGTCGTCATGCAGGCAAGGCAGGAAAGGCAGCGGTCGACATGCTTGACCGTTTCCGGCCCCGGCTCGCGCTGGTTTTCGAGCATGTCCTTGATGAGATAGATCCGCCCGCGCGGGCTGTCGTTCTCATCGCCGAGCAGCACGTAGGTCGGGCACGTCGCGGTGCAGAACCCGCAGTGCACGCACTTGCGGATCACGCCCTCGGACGTTGCCATCGCCGGATCGGCGAGCGCCTCAGGCGAGAACTGCGTCTGCATCCGCGTCCTCCGGAAAACGGCCGGTGACGAACACCCCGGCAGGATCGAACGAGCGGCGAACGCGAGCTTCTAGTGCCGCCACACCCTTTGCGCGAAGGTGGAATGCCGGGACCCGTTCGCGCATGGCCTCGGGCGCTGCAACCAGCCGCGCCTCACCGCCCAACCCCGCCGCAAGCTGGCGTACGGCATCATCTTCGGCATCGCAGCATACCCAGACGCGTCCACCACCCCAATCCATTGCCCACTCCGCACCAGCGGGCAGCGCCGCAATCAGCGCGGGCGCAGCGCGCGGCGGCAGATGAACGTCCCAGCGCACCGCGCCCTTCAACCCCTCGCCGGTCATCGCCTGCTGCCAAAGCGGCGCGGCATCCTCGAGCCGAGCCAACCCGCAATGCCCCGCCAGCAATCCCGGCAGCGCCGCACACCGCGCCGCGACTGATGGCGCAAAACCTGCGACGCGCAGCAGCACCGTGCCGTCAGAAAGCGCCGCCGCCGCCGAAACCTCGGCATTGCTCCCCAGCGCACAGGCCATCGCGGCATGCGCTGCCTCGGGTGACAGGCCGCGCGCCGCCAGCGTCACCACCTCGCGAGGGACCGGCAGAACCTTGACAGTCAGGTCGGCCATCGCCCCGATCCGGCCCCACGACCCGGCCATGAGCTTGGGCAGGTCATAGCCGGTCACGTTCTTGACCACCTTGGCCCCCGCGACAAACACCTCGCCGCGCCCCGAAACCGCCATCAGCCCCAGCAGATGATCACGCGCGCTGCCCGCCGTCACCCGCCGCGAGCCTGCCACGCCAGCCGCAATGGTCCCGCCAATGGTCGCCCCCGGCTCGCCCCAAGGTTCGAACGCCAGCATCTGCCCTTCCGCCGCGACCAGCGCCTGCACTTCGGCAAGCGGGGTGCCAGCCCGCACCGTCAGCACCAGTTCGGCCGGATCATAATCGACCACACCCGTCAGCCCCGCCAGCGAGACCACCACCGCCTCACGCGGCGCGCCGAAATCCGCCTTGGTACCGCCGCCACGAAGTTCCAGCTTTCGCCCGCGCGCCGCCGCATCAGCGACAATCTCGGCGAGTTCTGCCGCGTCCCTTGGCTCCAGCATCAGAATCTCGGCAGCTCGGGATGCGGCAGCGCGCCGTGGTGGACGTGCATCCGCCCCAGCTCGGCGCAGCGGTGCAGCACCGGAAACACCTTGCCCGGATTGAGCAGCAACTCCGGATCGAACGCGCACTTCACCCGCTGCTGCTGCTTGAGATCGGCTTCGGAAAACATCTCCGGCATCAGATCGCGCTTCTCGATCCCCACCCCATGCTCGCCCGTCAGCACCCCGCCGACCGAAACGCAGAGCCGCAGGATGTCCGCGCCGAACGCTTCCGCCTTGTCGAGCTCGCCCGGCACATTGGCATCGTAGAGGATCAGCGGATGCAGGTTGCCATCGCCCGCATGGAAAACGTTGGCCACCCGCAGGCCATACTCGGCAGAAAGCTCCTCCATCCGCCGCAGCACGTCGGGTAAGCGGCGGCGCGGGATCGTCCCGTCCATGCAGAGGTAGTCCGGCGAAATCCGCCCCACCGCCGGAAACGCCGCCTTGCGTCCGGCCCAGAACGCCATGCGCTCCGCCTCGTTCTCCGAAACGCGGGAGGTGACCGCGCCGTTCGCGCCGGCGATCCGCGCGATCTCTCCGATCAGGAAATCGCACTCCGCCGCCGGGCCATCGACCTCGACGATCAGCAGCGCCCCCACATCGAGCGGATAGCCGACCTGCACGAAGGCCTCCGCCGCGTGGATCGCAGGCCGGTCCATCATTTCCATGCCCGCCGGGATGATCCCCTCGGCGATCACTTGCGCGACGCAGGCACCCGCCTGCTCTGCATCGGGAAAGCCCACCAGCACCGCGCGCGCGGTCTCGGGCTTGGGCAGGATGCGCACCGTCACTTCGGTGACGACGCCCAGCAGCCCCTCCGAGCCCACCACCACGCCCAAAAGATCAAGCCCGCAAGGATCGAGATGCCGACCGCCGAGGCGGACGATCTCACCGTCCATCATCACGATCTCGACGCCCAGCACGTTGTTGGTTGTCAGGCCATATTTCAGGCAGTGCACCCCGCCGGAATTCTCCGCGACATTGCCGCCGATCGTGCAGGCAATCTGGCTCGAAGGATCGGGCGCATAGTAGAACCCGCGCCCCTCCACCGCCTGCGTGATCGCAAGGTTGGTAACGCCCGGCTGCACCACCGCCACGCGGTCCTCGTAATCCACCTCGAGCACGCGCTTGAACTTGCCCAGCCCCAGCAGCACTGCATCCGCCAGCGGCAGCGCGCCGCCTGATAGCGAAGTCCCCGCCCCGCGCGGCACGACCTTCACGCCCTCGGCATGGCACCACTTGAGCACGGCAGAGACTTGCGCTGTCGTTTCGGGCAGCACCACCAGCATCGGCGGCTGGCGATAGGCGGTCAGCCCATCCGATTCCCACGGCCGCAGCGCCTCGGGCGCATCGATCACGCCTTCTCCCGGCACGATCGCCCGCAGCGCCCGCGCGATCCGCTCGCGCTTGGCGAGCGTCTCGGCATCGGGCACCGGCATGGCAATCGACATCGGCGGGGTCTCCGGCTCAGGCGGCTGCCTTCACCTTCTGGCGGAACGCATGCAGCAGCGGTTCGGTATAGCCGCTCGGCTGCGATACACCATCGAACACCAGCGCCCGCGCCGCCTGAAAGGCCAAGCTGCCTTCGGGATCGCTCGCCATCGGCTTGTAGAGCGGATCGCCCGCGTTCTGCGCATCGACCTTGGCAGCCATGCGCAGCAGGGCGGCATCGACCTGCTCCGGCGTCACCACTCCATGCAGCAGCCAGTTGGCGATATGCTGGCTCGAAATGCGCAGCGTTGCGCGGTCCTCCATCAGGCCGACGTCGTTGATATCGGGCACCTTGGAGCAGCCGATCCCCTGATCGACCCAGCGCACGACATAGCCCAGAATCCCTTGCGCATTGTTGTCGATCTCGGCCTGGATATCCGCTTCCGACCAGTTCTGCCCCGCCGCCACCGGAATGGTCAGCAGCGCATCGAGGCTGGCGATGCCTTCCGCGCGGCGCTCCACCTGCCGGGCGAACACGTCGACCTTGTGGTAGTGCGTGGCATGCAGCGTCGCGGCGGTCGGCGAAGGCACCCATGCGGTGTTCGCGCCGGTCTTGGGGTGCCCCACCTTCTGCACCAGCATGTCAGCCATGCGGTCGGGCATTGCCCACATGCCCTTGCCGATCTGTGCCTTGCCCGAAAGCCCGCAAGCGAGGCCGATCTGCACGTTGCGATCCTCGTAGGAAGTGATCCACGGAGTCGTCTTCATGTCGCCCTTGCGCAGCATCGCCCCGGCCTGCATCGAGGTGTGCATCTCGTCGCCGGTGCGATCGAGGAAGCCGGTGTTGATGAACATGATCCGGTCCTTCACCGCGTGGATGCAGGCGGCAAGGTTCGCGCTGGTGCGGCGCTCCTCGTCCATCACGCCGATCTTGAGGGTGTGGCGCGCGAGGCCGAGCAAGTCCTCCACCGCATCGAACAGGTCGTTGGCGAAGGCGGCTTCTTCCGGCCCATGCATCTTCGGCTTCACGATATAGACCGAGCCGGTGCGGCTGTTGCGGCGCGCCCCGTTGATGTCATGCATCGCGATCAGGCTGGTGACGATGCCGTCTAGGATACCCTCAGGCGCCTCGCCGCCGCCCGGCAGCAGCACGGCCGGATTGGTCATCAGGTGGCCCACATTGCGGACCAGCAGCAGCGAGCGGCCGTGCAGCGTCAGCGGGCTGCCATCAGTCGCGGTATAGACGCGGTCCGCATTCAGCCGCCGCGTCATCATTTCACCGCCCTTCTCGAAGGTGTCCTCGAGATTGCCCTGCATCAGCCCCAGCCAGTTGGCATAGGCCATGACCTTGTCCTCGGCATCCACCGCCGCGACCGAATCCTCACAGTCGCAGATGGTAGAAATCGCCGCTTCCAGCACGACGTCGGCGATGCCTGCCGGATCATCCTTGCCGATAGAATGAGCGGGATCGATCACCACTTCGATGTGGAGGCCATTGTGCTTGAACAGCAGGTTTGCGCCGGCCTTGCCGACCAGCTGGCCTGCGTCCATCAGCGCCGGTTCGCCGCCGGTCCAGTCCGTCCACGAGCCCGAAGCCAGCGGTACCGCCTGATCCAGAAACGCCTTGGCCCACTTGATAACTTCTGCGCCGCGCACCGGATCATAGCCCTTGCCCGCCGCCGCGCCCGGAATGGCATCGGTGCCATAGAGCGCATCATAGAGGCTGCCCCAGCGCGCATTCGCCGCATTCAGCAGAAACCGCGCATTGAGGATGGGCACCACGAGTTGCGGCCCTGCGGTGGTCGCCAGTTCCGCGTCAACGTTCTGCGGCGAGACCGAAAACGGCGCGGGCTCCGGCACCAGATAGCCGATCTCGGTCAGGAACGCCTTGTAGGCCGCCATGTCCTGCGGCTGTCCGGCGCGCGCCTTGTGCCAGGCGTCGATCTTCGTCTGCAGGTCCTCGCGCTTCGCCAAGAGCGCGGCATTGCGCGGCGCGAACTTCGCGAAGACATCGGCCGCTCCGGCCCAGAAGGCATCCGCCGTCAGCCCCGTCCCCGGCAGTGCGCGCGCCTCGATGAATGAGGCAAGGCTCTCCGCCACCTGCAGCCCCGAACGCTCGACATATCCGCTCATCGCACCGACTCCTGAAAATCTGTTGCCTCTCCCTAGGCCCGCACCTGCTCATGCGGTAGAAGGAAATAATTCAACGCAGCTTATCCTGCAGGTTAACAATGTTCGATCCCGACTACGATCTCTTCCTCGGCATCGTCGAAGCCGGCTCGATCTCCGCTGCGGCCCGCGCGCGCGGCATTTCCACCGCCGCGCTTTCCAAGCGCCTCGTCCGCCTCGAGGAGCGTCTCTCCGCCCGCCTCGTCAACCGCACTACCCGCCGCCTCGCGCTCACCCCGGCCGGGCAGGACCTGCACGATGCCCTGCTTCCGTTGCGCACCAGTCTCAAGGCCGCCGAAGAGCGCGTCAGCGGTCGCCACGCCCATGTGCGCGGCCCTCTCAACGTCACCGCCCCCACTTCGTTCGGCCGCATGCATGTCGTCCCCCACGTGCCCACCTTCCTCGCAGCCCATCCGGACGTCCGCCTCCAGCTCGATCTCTCCGACGAGTTCGCCGACCTGCTCGACGGCAGCTGCGACCTTGCCATCCGCATCGGCGCGCGGATCGGCAACGGTCTTGTCGGCCACCGCCTCGGCACCAGCCACCGCGTGCTCTGCGCCGCGCCCGCCTATCTCGCCCAGTTCGGCACGCCAAAGACCTTGGCAGACCTGCGGCACCACCGCGTGCTGGCCACCGTCAGCCAGCTCCCCTGGCAGCTCGATGGCCCCGAAGGCACCGTCACGCATTCCGGCCAGAGCCACGTCCGCACCAATTCCAGCGAAGTCGTGCGCGAACTCGCGCTTGGCGGTTGCGGCATCGCGCTGCGCTCGCTGTGGGATGTGCACGAAGCGCTGGAATCAGGCGCTCTGGCCCGCGTCCTCCCGCAATACCAAGGCTCGCAGGATGTCGGCATCTACGCCGTCCATGCGCCAACGCCCGCCCTGCCTGCGCGGATCGAAGCCTTTATCGCGCATCTTGGCGCCCACCTGCAGGCGGGCAGCGGCCTTGGTCAGGCCCCAGATTTCTAGGCGGTGACTTTCATGCAGGCGATCCCCCGCGCCGTCAGCCGCGAGCAGATCGCAAAGGCATCCGGCCCGGAGGCGCGCAGCCGGTAGACCTGCATCTGGCGGACCACCGCGGGAATGATCACCGGATCGAGCGCCTGCAGTTCCGGTTCGCTTTCCGAGAGCTCCTGCCACAGGTCGTCCGCGCCCTCGACATCGGGCGTTGCGGCCAGCTGGATCGTCTGGCGCTGGCCCTGAACTGGCTGCGGCGCGGGTCCATGTACGGGCTTGGGTGCATCCATCGGCGGGGGCAAATAGGCCTGCCGCACCGGCGGTTCGCGAAACGGCGGAGGCAGCCCCAGCGCCGCGCTCTTCGCGGCTTCGGCATAGGCCAACGGCTCACGCAGGATCACCACCGACGTGGAAGCTGGATTGGTCAGCGCATAGAGCTGCCGCGCGAAGTCCATCGGCAGGCGGATGCAGCCGTGCGAGGCCGGATAGCCTGTCACCCGCCCGGCATGGAGTGCCACCCCGCGCCAGGTCAGCCGCTGCATATAGGGCATCGGCGCGTTGCCATAGGTGCGCGAGCGATGCTTCACATGCTTCTGCAGGATCGTGAACGTCCCTGCCGGCGTGCCATAGCCGCGCTTCCCGGTGGAGACAGTGGTCGAGCCCCACTCCGCGCCATCCTTGAACACGAAGAGCCGCTGCGACGCGATGCTCACCACGATCAGCACCCCCCGGTGCGCGGCAGACGCCGGCGTCGGCGGAGGCGGCGCCTGCGGCGCACCGTCAAGCGCCGGATCGGGACCGCATTGCGCGCCACTCGTTGCAAACTGCACCGGAGTTGCCGCCACGGCCGCCCGGTCGGAAAACGCGAAAAGCGCCAGCCCGCCGCATCCCAGCAGCGCCAGCGCCATTGCCGTCATGACGGAGACTCGTCCCTTAGCCCACCCCATGGTTTATGGTTAACGGATCGTTACCTTACGCGACACTGCTTTTTGCGCCGCACCGGGGCGCGCCGCCTGCCCTAACGGGAAAGCGCCAGCCGCTCGCCGCCCGCCTGCCAGCCACCGCCCAGCGCGCGGAATGCCGCAACACCAGCCCGCGCAGCTTCAGCCCTGGCGGCGATCGCGGAATCCTCGGCGTCAAGCCGCTGCCGCTCCACGTTCAGCGCCTCGACACGGCTGACCGCTCCGGCGCGAAACGCTGTCTCGATTCGCCGCCGGCTGTCGCCCAGCCGCGCGGCGACGGTAGCTGCTGCATCGGCCTGCTCGCTGCGCTTGGTCAGCGCGAGGAGCGCATTCTCGCCTTCGGCAGCAGCCTGCAGCGCCGTCTGCTGCCATTGCGCCACCGCTTCCTTGAGCCGCGCCTCGGCCGCCTTCTGCTGCGCCCGCAGCCGCCCGCCAGTGAACACCGGCACGCTGAAGCCCCCACTTGCCCCTGTCTGCACAGCACCGCCGGTGAACAGGTTGCTCATCCCGTTGGCGACGAACCCGGCAAACCCCGATATCGTGAACCGCGGATAGCGCGCCCGGATCGCCTCGGCCACGCGCGCATCGCTCGCCGCGACCAGCCGCTCCGCCGCGACCACATCGGGCCGCCGCGCCAGCAGCGAGGCCGGACCATCGGGCACCGCAGGTGCACGCACGGCGGGGATCGCGCCGCTGCCCGTCTCTGCCGCAGCTTGCCCGGGCGCGCGGCCAAGCAGCACGTCAAGCCGGTTTCGCTCAACTTCCAGCGCCGTTTCCAGCGCCGGCACCGCCGATGTCGCGCCCGCCAGTTCCGCGCCGCTGCGGTCGGTCTCGGTCAGCGCCGCAACCCCGCGCTCCGCCCGCTGGCGAAGCAGCGCATCCGCGTCGCGTGCCGCATCGACACGCGCCTTGGCGAGCGCAAGCCGCGCCTCGATCGCGCGCACGTCGATGTAGGTGTTCACCACTTCCGCCGCGATCGTCAGCCGGGCGCCCGCAAGGCCCGCATCCGCCGCGCCTGCTTCCGCCCGCGCCGCACGCGCCCCGGCGGAGAGCCGCCCGAACAGATCAAGCTCCCACGAAGCCGCGCCATTGAGGCCATATTGCTCGACGGTACGTTTGAAGCCGGGAAAACGCGAGAAGGCGCGCCCCTGCACGTCCTCGATCGATTGCTGCTTGAACCCGCCCGATCCGTCGAGCGAGGCCTTCGGCAGCAGCGCGCCCTTGGCCGCCTTCAGCCCCGCTGCCGCCTGCTCCAGCCGCGCGGCCGCAGCGGCGATATCGAGATTGCCGGAAAGCGCCGTGTCCACCAATCGGTCCAGCACCGGATCCCCGAAGCTCTTCCACCAGCCCTCGGCAAGGGGCACGCTGTCCGCAGCAACCGGTGCATTGCGGAACGCCGTACTCAACGCAGGCGGCGGGGGCACGCGGTGCGACGCAGCCAACGCATCGGGCGTTGCTGCGCCGAGCAGAAGGAGGGCAGTGGTTGCGGCAAGAAAAGTCCGCATCGGATAGAGTCCTTGACCTGTGAATGATGAAAGAATATATCCGTTTTCATGAAAATCAATCCCGCTGTTTCAGAAAAACGCAAGGCTGGTCGCCCGACCGTGGATCGCCGCGACGAGATCCTTGACGCGGCCGAGCAGCTCTATGACGCGATGGGGTTCGAGAAAGTCACGGTGACCGACGTCGCGCGCGTGCTCGGCATGTCGCCGGCCAATCTCTATCGCAGCTTCGCCAATCGGCAGGCGATCGACGAGGCGGTAACCAAGCGCACGCTCGCCACGGTGGAAGACGCCGCCTGGCAGGTCGCGCGCACTGCCGCTGCTGACCCGATCGCCGCGTTCCGCCAGCTCTGCAGTGATATCGCTCTGAAAATGAGTGACATTCTGTTCCGAAGTGGCCGTGCGAGCGATCTTTGCCTGGCCGCCACACGCGGCCACTGGCCGCCGGTGCGTGATTTCACCGACACACTGCACGGCGTGATCCGCCACGTCATCGCCGAAGGCCAGCGCCAGGGCGTGATGCGCGCCGACCTCCCGCTCGAGCAGACATCGGCCACGGTGGTAAGCGCGATGGTCAAGGTGTGGCACCCGGTCATGCTCGACACCTTTGGCGTTGCAGATCTCGAAAGCGAGACAGCGGCGCTCACGCGACTCGTGCTGAACGCCCTCCAATCAGAAAAATGAAAAACGATATTTCTTTTCATCTTTTCTAAAAGCCTCACTGCGACTATATCGGAGTCGTCAGCGCCCCGAGGGGCATGGAGGCTTTGATGCGGTCGCAGTCCAGATCCCGGCATTTCGTCCTTTTCGCCGCGCTTGCCGGCAGCACGTTCCTCGCCGGCTGCTCGGGCGCTCCTTCCGCCCAGACCGCCGAGCCACTTGTCGCAACAGCGGTGGCACAAGGCGAAGGCGGCGCGGCAGGCGAAGCCTATACCGGCACGGTCCACGCCCGCACTGAAAGCGTGCTCGCCTTCCGCGTCCCCGGCAAGATCGTCGCCCGCCTCGTCGATGCGGGTGCCCATGTCCGCGCGGGACAGCCGCTCTACCGGCTCGACGCGCGCGATCTCGGCCTTGCCGCCTCCGCCGCTGCCGACAGGGTCCGCGCTGCACAGGCCGATGCTGCACGCACCGCGGCAGACGAAGCCCGCCTGCGCCCGCTCGTCGCCACCGGCGCCATCTCGCCCTCCACTTATGACGGCGCCCGCGCGGCGCGCGATGCTGCAGCCGCTACGCTCTCCGCCGCCCGCGCCGCCGCCAGCAACGCATCGAACGAACGCGGTTATGCTGTGCTGGTTGCGGATGCTGACGGTATCGTAACCGAACTGCTCGCCGAGGCCGGACAAGTCGTCGCCGCCGGAACCCCGGTCCTGCGCCTCGCCCGCAGCGGCGCCCGCGAAGCGCTCGTTGCCGTGCCCGAAACCGCGCTCGCCGCGTTGCCGAAGTCCGCGCAGGCCGCAGTCTACGGTCGGAGCGCCCCCGTCACCGCCACCTTGCGCGAGGTTGCCGGGGCCGCCGATCCGCTGACCCGCACATTTGCCGCGCGCTACGTCCTCTCCGGTGCCGCGGAAGACGCTCCGCTCGGTGCGACCATCACCGTCCGCCTGCCCGGCGCCTCATCCGCCACCAGCCGCGTACCGCTCGGCGCGCTGGTCGATCTGGGCAAAGGCCAGGGCGTGTGGGTCATCCAGCCCGACCGCAGCCTGCTCTTCCGCCCGGCCCAGCCCTTGCGCCTGACCGAAGAAGAAGCCTTCCTCCCTGCCTCAGCCCTGCCTCCCGGCACCCGCGTCGTCGCGCTGGGCGGCCAGCTGCTGCGCCCCGGCCAGAAAGTCCACCTTATCGAAGGACAAGTCCGGTGAAGGGCCCCAACCTCTCCTCGATCGCGGTCAAGGAACCGTCGGTCACGCTGTTCCTGCTGCTTGCCGCGATGGCGGCCGGCATCTTCGCCTTCTTCCAGCTCGGCCGCGCGGAGGACCCCAGTTTCACCCTGAAGGTGCTCACCGTCACGGCGGTCTGGCCCGGTGCGTCCGCGCGCGAGATGCAGGACCAGGTCGCCGACCGGCTCGAGAAGCGCATCCAGGAACTGCCCTGGTCGGACCGCATCGAGACGCAGGCCCGCCCCGGCCTCGTCACCCTTACGGTCGTCTTCAGCGACAAGACGCCGCCCAGCGAGGTGCCTGAAATGCTCTATCAGGCGCGCAAGAAGATGAGCGACGAAGCGATCAATCTCCCGCGCGGCGTGATCGGCCCGATCGTCAACGACGAGTATTCCGACGTCTTCTTCTCGCTCATCGCCGTTCAAGCGAAGGGCCTCCCCCACCGCGCGCTGATCGAGCGGACCGAGGCGATCCGCAGCGAACTCCAGCAGGTCAAGGGCGTCAAGAAGGTCGTCCTCATCGGCGAACAGCGCCCGCGCATCTATGTCGAGATTTCCAACCGCAAGCTGGCGACATTGGGCCTCGGCGCCGACGCCGTGCTGGGCGCGCTGGCGAACCAGAACCTGATCCAACCCGCTGCCCAGTTCGAGACCTCCTCGCGCCTCGTGCCGATCCGCGTGACTGGCGCCTTCGATGATCTCGATGCCGTGCGCGCCACGCCGATCGCCGCCGGTGGCCGCGTGCTGCACGTGGGCGACGTGGCCGAAGTGAAGCGCGGCTACGAGGACCCGCCGACCTATCAGGTGCGCCATCAGGGCGGCGAGGCCGTCATGCTCGGCGTGGTCATGCAGGACAAGTACAATGGCCTCGCGCTGGGCGGCGAACTCAGTGCCAAGCTCTCGGACGTGCGCGCAAGGCTGCCGCTTGGCGTCACCGTCACCGAAGTCGCCGATCAGGCCGCCAACATCAGCGAGGCTTACGGCGAGTTCATGCTGAAATTCGCGGTCGCGCTCAGCGTCGTCATGGTCGTCAGCCTCATCGCGCTCGGCTGGCGCGTGGGCATCGTCGTCGCGCTCTCGGTGCCGCTGACGCTCGCCGCCGTCTTCGTGATCATGCTGATGACCGGCCGCCAGTTCGACCGCATCACCCTGGGCGCGCTGATCCTCAGCCTCGGCCTGCTTGTCGACGACGCGATCATCGCGATCGAGATGATGGTGGTGAAACTGGAGGAAGGCATGAGCCGCGTCGAATCCGCCACCTTCGCTTGGGGTGCGACCGCCGGGCCGATGCTGGCGGGCACCATTGTCACCATCGTCGGCTTTCTACCCGTCGGCTTCGCGCGCTCCACCGCGGGCGAATATGCCGGCAACATCTTCTGGATCGTCGGCTTCGCGCTCCTCGTCTCGTGGATCGTCGCGGTCTATTTCACCCCCTATCTCGGCGTGAAGCTGCTGCCCGATATCAAGCCGGTCGAAGGCGGCCACGATGCCATCTACGCAACACCGCGCTACCAGCAGCTGCGCCACTGGATCACCCGCAGCGTGGCGCAGCGCGGGCGGCTGACCATCGGCGTGGTGCTCGCGATGGTGCTTGCGGGCGTGCTCCTTGTCGTCGCCATCCCCAAGCAGTTCTTCCCGATCTCGGACCGGCCGGAATTGCTGATCGAGGTCTACAATCCCCATGGCTCAAGCCTCGCTGCCACCCGCAGCGTGGTCGAGAAGATCGAGCACGATCTCCTCACCCGGCCCGACATGAAGGGCGAAGCGCGCTATGTGAACAGCTACCTCGGCGGCGGCGCCCCGCGCTTCTTTCTCTCGCTCAATCCCGAACCCGCCGACCCTTCGTTCGCCAAGCTGATCGTGCTCACCCACAGCCCCGCCTCTCGCGACCGGCTGCGCCTGGCGGTGCAGAAGCGCGCCGCAGAAGGTGCCTACCAGGGCGCCCGCGTCCGCGCGCTGAGCCTCCTGTTCGGGCCGCCGGTGCCCTATCCCGTGGCCTTCCGCGTTACCGGCCCGGACCCCGACCAGCTGCGCCGCATCGCCGCCGAGGTTTCGGAGGTTGTCCGCGCCAACCCGAACACCGTCGCCGTCAACACCGACTGGGGTGACCGCACGCCGTCCGTCACGCTTCAGTTCGACAACGACCGCCTGCGCCTGCTCGGGCTCGATCCGGCCAGTGTTTCCCGGCAAGTCTATGCGCTGATCTCGGGCGCCACCGTCAGCCAGGCCCGCTACGGCGACCGCACCACTGATGTCGTCGTGCGCACCCCGGGCGCCGAACGGCATGCGCTCGGCGATCTCGGCAGCCTCGTTATCGGCACGGCGAACGGGACAGGCGTGACGCTTTCACAAGTCGCGAAAATCGTGCCCACCAGCGAGGACCCGCTGCTCATGCGCCGCAACCGCGCGCCGACAATGACCGTACGCGCCGATATCACCAAGGGCATCCAGCCCGCCGACGTCACCGCAGCGATCCAGCCCAAACTGCAACCACTGATCGACAAGCTGCCCGCCGGCTATGCCATCGTCACCGCCGGTTCGGTCGAGGAGGCGGGCAAGGCCAACGCCGCACTGGCACCGCTGTTCCCGATCATGATCGGCTTCATGCTGCTCGTTCTGATGCTGCAGACCCGCTCGTTCCGCATGACCGGCCTCGTCTTCGCGACCGCTCCCTTGGGCCTGCTCGGCGCGATCCCGGCGTTGCTCGTCACAGGGTTCGCCTTCGGGTTCAACGCGATCCTTGGCCTGATCGGCCTCGCCGGGATCCTCATGCGCAACACGCTGATCCTCGTCGACCAGATCGACAGCGAACGCGCGCGGGGGCTGGGCCTTGAAGAAGCGGTGATCGAGGCGACCGTCCGCCGCGCGCGGCCGGTGCTGCTCACCGCGCTCGCCGCCGTGCTCGCCTTCCTGCCGCTGACGCTGTCCAGCTTCTGGGGCCCGCTCGCGGTCGTGCTGATCGGCGGTACACTTGTCGGCACCGCCCTCACGCTGTTCTTCCTCCCCGCGCTCTACGCGCTGTGGATGGTGCGGCGCTGAAGCCCTCTCCCCTTGAGGGGAGAGGGTTGGGAGAGGGGAACGGCCCTCACCAGCTGCCGGTATTCTCCATGCTCGCCCACGGCTCGGCGGGTTCGAGGTGGCCATCCTGCAGCAACTCGATCGAGATGCCGTCGGGGCTCTTCACGAAGGCCATGTGCCCATCGCGCGGGGGACGGTGGATGATGTGGCCCGCCGCGTGGATCTTCGCGCAAGTCTCGTAGATGTTGCTCACCCGGTAGGCGAGGTGGCCGAAGTTGCGCCCGCCGGTGTATACTTCGCCCGCGCTGCCGTCTTCGGGCGGCCAGTTGTAGGTCAGCTCGACCTCGGCCACGCCTTCCTCGCCCGGCGCCGCAAGGAAAATCAGCGTGAAGCGGCCCTTCTCGCTGGAGAACCGGCGAACTTCCTTCACGCCGAAGAGTTCGAAGAAGGCGATCGTCGCCTCCGGGTCGGTCACGCGGATCATCGCATGGAGGAACTTGGTCACCGTAGTGTCTCCTTGGTCATTCAAACTCGGTTCATCGACAGAATCGCACAGTTCATCGCAGGGCGAGACGCCCGACAGGGAGACCATGCAGCCATGACTACCGATAGTGAGCCCGCCGCCGATTCCCAATCCTTTCTTGGCCGCCTCGCCCCGTCAGGCATTGCGCGCCCGATGCTGGCCGCTGCCGGCGTGCTTGCGGTCGGCATGGTTGTCGGCGGCTATCTCCTCGGCGACGGCCTGCGCCGCAGCCGGGAGGCGGACCGTGCCGTCACCGTGCGCGGCCTTGCCGAGCGCGAAGTGACCGCCGATCTCGCCACCTGGACCATCGCCTACTCCGCCACGGCCGAAGACATGGGCAGCGCGCAGGCCAGCGTCGATCACGACAGCCAGGAAATCCGCGCCTTCTTCGCCGGCCTCGGCTTCCCCGCCGAAGCACTCCAGCCGACCGGCGTCAACGTCAGCACCAGCACCGACAACGGCGTTACGCGTTTCACCGTCCGCCAGCGCATGGCGCTGCGCACCACCGACATCCGCCGCGCGCAGGATGCCGTGCGCCGCCAGTTCGACCTCGTCCGGCGCGGCGTGATGCTCGAGGAAGGGTCCGGCATGGCCTATACCTTCACCGGGCTCGACAAGATCAAGCCCGCCATGGTGGCCGAGGCGACCAAGGACGCCCGCCGGTCCGCCGAACAGTTCGCCAAAGACAGCGGCACCGGCGTCGGCGGAATCAAGAACGCGACGCAGGGCTACTTCGAAGTCAGCGCGCGCGACGGGGATGGCGGCGGCGGCTGGGGTGTGTCGGACACGCCGTTCAAGAAAGTCCGCGTCGTCACCACGATCGATTTCTATCTGCGCTGACCGAACTGCAACGGGCTCAGAACGAGGCGGTCAGCGAGACCACGCCGACCGGCTTGGTCGTGCGGAAGTAGACGTTCGAGCACGCCGCGATCAGGGCGGGCGAGGAGGCACGGCTGCACAGACCGCGCCCGGCAAAGTCGCTGCGGGTCATGCATGTGCCGACTACTCAGGCATTGAGCGCGAGGTTCATATACCTTGCGGTAATCCCGACGTTCTAATCGGTGGATTCCTTCGGGAAGCCGCCGCCGGTGTGCGCGATGTGCGAATGGACGCTCAACGGAGTGCCCAGGATCGCGCAGCCCAGCTCGGCATAGACATAGGTATTGCCGCGATGGGGCGACGTGAAGTTACAGTTGAGCACGTTCTGCACGGGCGCCGCTACGGCGAGGCACAGGGCAGCAAAGGTTGCGGCCATGAGGGCCTTGCTGGACATACGCATGCGGGTTCCCTTGTTCCGTGGTTCGCGTCGTTCCGCCCGCACCAGAGCGTGCCAACGGCTGGTCGCGCCTTTCCCACGGTCTGTTGCAATTCCGCACCATGCAACACGCTCGCCTTGTATGGCCAAAACGAAGGCCCATATATCTTTAGTCAGGCCGGTTATTGATGCTCAAACTGCTGCGTTCCCTTCTCGACTACCGCACCGAGCCGGAGGTGACTCCATCGGTCCCGGACGGTCAGCGCGTCTACGCGATCGGCGATATACACGGCCGCTACGACTTGCTGTGCCGGATGATCGCGCGGATCGAAGCCGATGAAGTCGGTCGCCCCGCTGCGGATACGACTGTCATCCTGCTTGGCGACCTTGTCGATCGTGGGCCGGACAGCGCGGGCGTGATCGCCACCGCACGCGAATGGGCCAAGCGCCGGAAGGTGCGCATCCTTGCCGGCAATCACGAGGAAATGTTCCTCGGCAGCTTCGAGCGCGATGATACGCTGCGCCATTTCCTCCGCCATGGCGGACGCGAAACCTTGCTCAGCTACCCCATCGAGCCCGACGTCTACAGCCGCGCCACGCTCGAGGAATTGCGCGCAATCATGCGCGAGGTGGTTCCGGCGGAAGATGTCGAGTTCATGATGTCGATGGAAGACCGTATCCAGATCGGCGACTACGTCTTCGTGCATGCCGGTGTGCGCCCGGGCGTTCCGCTCGAGGAGCAGAAGGTCTCGGACTTGCGCTGGATCCGCGGCGAGTTCATCGAAGGCCCGGAAACGCGCAATTTCGCGGTCGTCCATGGCCACACGATCCTCGAGACCCCGCACGTCTCGCCGCTGCGCATCAGTCTCGATACGGGCGCCTATTCTTCCGGCCTGCTTTCAGCCATCGGTCTCGAAGGAACCGCGCGCTGGCTGATTTCGGTGCAAGGCGAACCGGCAGCGGAAGCGGCCTAGTCGTCGAACAGGACGGTGCGCACCGCGCCGTCCGCCCGGTACACGGGCGAATCACGGCTCACTTCGTACATCCGGTTCCACGTCGCTGTTGGCCCCAGCCCGACGAGCGCATCGCGCATCTGCGCATAATAGGTGTGCTGGAAATGCGCGACGAGCGAGGCATGGTCCTCCCACAGCTCGTGCACTGTCACCCGGTTCGGTACGCAGGGATCGGCGGCAAAGCAATACTCGAGGCAGCCGGGCTCCTCGGTGCGCGTCTTCCACTGGATCGGGCCCGTCGCCCGCACCGCTTCATCCCGCGTGGCCTCGTCGGCAAACTCCAGATAGGCGTGGATGACGACCTGCGGCATGGCGAAATCTCCTCTCGCCCGCCAGTCAAGCACAGTGCGCCCGGAGGCGCCCCTATTGATAAACGCAGGTGTCGTAGTCCGCGCGCACCGTCGTGACCCGCTTGGCAATCACGTTGCCATGGCGCCGCGTGAAGCCGGTCGCCCCCGTCACCGCGCGCACTTTGGGCTGCGGGAAGGCCGCAGCAATCCGCGCCGCCTCGACCCGGCTCAGCTGCGCGGCGGATTTCCTGTAATAGCGCTGCGCCCCGGCCTCGACGCCATAAGTCCCGATCCCCGTCTCGGCGACATTGAGGTAGACTTCCATGATCCGCCGCTTGCCCCAGATCGTCTCGATCAGCACGGTGAACCAGGCCTCCAGCGCCTTCCTGAGATAGCCGCCACCCTGCCACAGGAACACGTTCTTGGCGGTCTGCTGGCTGATCGTGGAGCCGCCGCGAATGCGCCCGCCTTGCTGGTTGCGTTCCCATGCTTTCAGGATCGCCTCCTGATCGAATCCGTGGTGCTCGCAGAACTTGCCGTCCTCGCCGGCAATCGCGGCATCGACCATGTTGCGGTCGATCCGGGAAAGCGGCACCCATTCCTTGGTGATGCCGTTGGGATCGAAGATCATCGTCAGCGTGACGGGCACCGGCACGAAGCGGTAGACCACCACCATCGTCACGCTGAGGAACAGGAACGCCGCGACCAGCCGTGTCAGCAGCCAGGCAGATTGATACAGCAGACCCGGGCGGCGGCGGCGCGCGGGAAAGTAGCCTTCATTCCGCAGCTGTTTCAGTTCATCATCCATCGGGCGCGAATATTACCCGGCGCGGCGCGGCTTGCAATCGGGTGCGGAACGGGTTTGCACTAGCACATGCAGGTCGATTCCCTGTGCATCATTCGCGCCGATCGAATGCGGTCCGCGCCGCCTCCACCTTGCGCAGATTCGCCTCGGCCCACAGCCACACGCCGCAGAACGCCTCGCTGAGGCTGCTGCCGAGCGAGGTCAGGCAGTAGTCGACGTGCGGCGGCACCACCGGATGCACCGTCCGCTCGACCAGCCCGTCGCGCTCCATCTGGCGCAAGGTCTGCGTCAGCATCTTCTGGCTGATGCCGGGCACGCGCCGCCCCAGCTGGGTGAAGCGCTGGAGCCCATGCTCCTCCAGTGCTTCAAGCACCAGCATGGTCCACTTGTCCGCCACCCGCCCGATCAGATCATCGACCAGCGCGCTGACCCGCTCGTCGGCCATCACCTCCGCTTCGCTGCGCATCGACACTTACTCCGCAGTTAGTACCGCACAAAAAGGTGCCTACTTTCCAAAAGAGAGCACAGGACTAGAACAGCGCCATCGACCCCGCAAGCACTGGATTCGCGCCCATGAAGATCTCCGGCAACACCATCCTCCTTTCCGGCGGCGGCACCGGCATCGGCCGCCGTCTCGCCCAGCGCTGGCACGATGCCGGCAATACGGTCATCGTCACCGGGCGCACCCTCGCGAGCCTCGAGGAAACCATCGCGGGCCGGCCCAATCTCCACGCCCGCGTGCTTGACGTGACCGACCCGGCTGCCATCATCGCTTGCGCAGCCGGCATCACCGCCGAGTTTCCCGCGCTCAACATCCTCGTCAACAACGCGGGCATCATGCGCTTCGAAGACCTCACCGCCCCGCGCGACATGGGCGATGTCGAGGCGACGATCGCGACCAACCTGACGGCTCCGATCCGCCTGACCGATGCGCTGATCACTCATCTCAAAGCGCAGGACCATGCCGCCGTCGTTATGGTCTCCTCCGGTCTCGCTTTCGTGCCGATGGCCGTCACGCCCACCTACAACGCCACCAAGGCCGCGATTCATTCCTACAGCCAGTCGCTGCGCCATCAGTTGGCGGGCCAGGTCGAAGTGATCGAACTCGCCCCGCCCGCGGTGCAGACCGACCTCACCCCCGGCCAGTCCACCCGCGCGAACTACCTGCCGCTGGAGACCTTCATCGACCAGACCATGGCGCTGTTCGAGCAGCAGCCGACGCCGGCGGAAATCCTCGTCCCCAACGTCCTGTTCTTGCGCAATGCCGAAGCCGAAGGCCGCTACGCCGCCGCGTTCGCCGTGCTGAACCGCGATTTCGGGCACAACTGAAGCGCCGCACCCGGCCTTCTTCAGCCACCTCGTCAGCCAAGCCTCGTCACCCGCGTCGTCACCCACAGCGTCACCCACATCTCGTCATTGCGAGCGCAGCGAAGCAACCCAGAGCGTCACGCACTGCGCCCCTGGATTGCTTCGCTCCACTTGCCACAACGAACGGCGCAGGGCTCCTCAAACAAAAAACGGCCGGGGTCACCCCCGGCCGCCTTTGCATCCAAACTCCGCCCGATCAGGCCGTCAGCAGATGCCGCTCGCCGGCGATGCGCTGCATCGCCTTCTGCAGCTTCTCGAACGCGCGCACCTCGATCTGGCGCACGCGTTCGCGGCTGACGTTGTAGACCTGGCTCAGTTCCTCCAGCGTCTTGGGCTCGTCGATCAGGCGCCGGTCGGTCAGGATATGACGCTCACGCTCTGAAAGGCTGTCCATCGCCTCGACCAGCAGGGCATGGCGCAGATGCGCTTCCTCGGCGTCGGCCACGGTCTCGTCCTGAAGCGGGCTGTCGTCGACCAGCCAGTCCTGCCACGAACCTTCGCCGTCCTCGCGCACCGAGACGTTGAGGCTGGCATCGCCGCCCATCATCATGCGCCGGTTCATGTTGACGACTTCGGTCTCGGACACGCCGAGGTCGGTCGCGATCTTCTTCACGTCGTCCGGATGCAGATCCGAATCCTCGAACGCCTCAAGGTTCTTCTTCATCCGCCTGAGGTTGAAGAACAGCTTCTTCTGCGCCGCGGTGGTGCCCATCTTCACGAGGCTCCACGAGCGCAGGATGAACTCCTGGATCGAAGCCTTGATCCACCACATCGCATAGGTCGCGAGGCGGAAGCCGCGGTCGGGCTCAAACTTCTTGACGCCCTGCATCAGGCCGATGTTACCTTCGGAGATCAGCTCGCTGACCGGCAGGCCATAGCCGCGATAGCCCATGGCGATCTTGGCCACGAGCCGCAGGTGGCTGGTCACCAGCTGCGCAGCGGCCTCCGGATCGCCATGCTCCTGATAACGCTTGGCGAGCATGTATTCCTGCTCGGCCGTGAGCACGGGGAACTTGCGGATCTCGGCGAGATAGCGATTGAGCCCCGCTTCACCGCCGCCAAGGGCAGGGACCAGCGCGGTCGATTTCTTCTCAGACACCAGAACACATCCTTTCGCCGCGCCCGCTGGGAGAGGGAGGGGGCGCGAACCTCATCGGCCTGACCCGGCCAAGGCTGTGTCGCGATACGTTCGCGGCTTGTTCCGATATATCCAAGCCGGTCGAGTCGTGCCACACAGCAAAACTATTCGCCCGCGTAGCGCCGTTCGATACAGCGCGTTTTTGGGGCATTGCACCTTTGTTCCCTAGTGCAGTGTCAGCCACCGTGCCCTCCCAGTTCGACGATGAGCGTCCTGAGATCGACGGGCGTCGGGCTGGCGAAGCGCACCGAGTCGCCGCTCGCCGGGTGGATGAAGCCAAGCTCGGCGGCGTGCAGTGCCTGCCGGCGAAAGCCGAGCCGGGCGAGCAAGGGCTTGTGCTGGGAAGAGGTGCGTCCATAGACCGGATCCCCCACTAGCGCATGGCCGATTGATGCAAGGTGAACGCGCACCTGGTGGGTTCGCCCGGTCTCGAGCCGGCATTCGACCAGTGCCGCGCCGCTCAAGACTTCAATGGTGCGGTAGTGCGTCACCGCGTGCTTGCCGCGTCCTTCCGAGACCAGCGCCATCTTCTTGCGATCCCGCTCGCTGCGCCCGATCGCCCCGCGCACCGTGCCCGCCGCCGGCACCGGCACCCCGGTCGTCACCGCCTGATAGACGCGGTGGATCGAATGGTCGGCAAACTGCCTGGCCAGCCCCTCGTGCGCCGCATCGGTCTTGGCGACGACCAGCAGCCCGGAGGTATCCTTGTCGATCCGGTGGACGATCCCCGGCCGGGCCACCCCGCCGATGCCCGAGAGCTGGCCCCGGCAATGATGCAAAAGCGCGTTGACCAGCGTCCCATCGGGATTGCCCGCCGCCGGATGGACCACCAGCCCCGCCGGCTTGTCGACGACGATGAGGTGCGCGTCCTCGTAAACCACGCTCAGCGGAATATCCTGCGCCGCCGCCTCGGCCGGTGTGGCTTCGGGCACGCGGATCGAGAACGGCGTCCCTTCGGCGGGCTTGAGCGAGGCCTGCGCCGCCGTCTTGCCCGCCAGCGCAACCCGCCCCTCGTCCATCAGCGCCTTGATCCGCTCGCGCGAGAGGCCCGAGACATCGGCGAGCGCCCGGTCGAGCCGCAGCCCGCCGGTCGGAATCACGCCCTCGATGATCGTCTCGCATGCCCCCATGGTTCGTGCGATATGGGAAGCGTGTCAGCGCCCCGCAAGAACCTGGGGCTTCGGCAGTTCCGCCCGCAGGAAATCGAGCATCGCGCGGACTTTGCCCGGCAGGAAATTCCGGCTCGGATAGATCGCCCAGACGCCGGTGTCGAAGTCGGTCGCCGCCACATCATGCGCCGGAAAGCAATCGACCAGTCGGCCCGCAGCCAGATCGTCCGCAATCATCCAGTCCGCCAGCAACGCCGGCCCCATCCCCGCCAGCGCCGCCTCGCGCAGCCCCAGCGCGCTTGAGATCAGCAGCCGCCCGCCGACCGGCACCACTTCTTCGGCACCTCTCTCATCGCGGAAAATCCAGCGGTCACGAAAGCCCGCCAACGTGAACCGCAAAACCTCGCAAGCCGCCAGATCAGCCGGAACAGCAAGCGGATGCGCAGCCAGCCATTCCGGCGCCGCCACCACCCTGTAGCGCGTCGATACCAGCCGCGTCGCGATAAGGTTCGCTTCCACCGCCGGAGCCAGCCGTACCGCCAGATCGATCCCCTCGCGCACCAGATCGACTTGCGTGTCGCTCATCAGCAGCTCGACCGTCAGCTCCGGATAGCGCGCGCGGAAGCGCGCCAGCATCGGCATCACGCGCACCATCCCGTAGGCGACCGAGACCGAAAGCCGCAGCGTCCCCACCGGCCCGCGTCCGATCGCCCGCGCTTCCGCCCCGGCTTCCTCCAGCTGCGCCACCAGCGGCTCGATCCGCGCGAGATAGAGCGCGCCCGCCTCGGTCAGCGAAAGCTTGCGCGTGGTGCGGTGAAACAGGCGCTCGCCCAGCTCCGCCTCGATCACCCCCACCGCGCGCGAGATCGACGATGGCTCGGTACCCCTGGTGCGCGCGACTTCGGAGAAGCTCCCCCGGTGCGCCACCTCGGCGAATATCCGCAGCGTCTCGATGTCCATGCGCCCACCTTTGCGTATTGCGCAAAGGTATATCGCAAACGCCCGCCTTTTTCAATTTCACGAGCGGCAATACCTGCGAGCCATCCACTCCAGAGAAGGCCCTCCCTATGACCACACTTCTCCGTATCGACGCCAGCGCCCGCACCGAAGGCTCGCATTCGCGCGACCTCGGCCACGCCTACGAAGCCGCCTGGCGCGCGGCCCACCCCGGCGGCACCGTCGTTCACCGCGATCTCGCCGCGAGCGCGATCCCGCAGATCACCGCGCCGACCATCGCCGGGTTCTACACCCCCGCCGATGCCATGACCGACGAGCTGCGCGCCGCCACCGCCCTTTCCGATGCGCTGATTGCCGAACTCATGGGCGCAGACGACGTGCTGGTGACCACGCCGATGTACAACTTCAGCATTCCCGCCGCGCTCAAGGCCTGGGTCGACCAGATCGTGCGCATCAACGCCACTTTCAGCTATGATGGCACCAGCTTCACCGGCCTCGTCACCGGCAAGCGAGTCACCATCGCAATTGCCTATGGCGCCGGCGGCTACGGCCCGGATGGCGCGCTTGCCGCGCTCGATCTGGTGCGCCCCTACCTCCAGACCCTGTTCGGCTTCCTTGGCTTCACCGAAGTCCACGTCGTCAGCGTCGAGGCAACCACGGGCGATGCCGTCATGCTCGAAGCTGCCATGGTCGAAACCCGCCGCGTGATCGCAGCGTTCGCCGCCTGAACGGAGACTGACCCCATGAACCCCATCGATCTCACTGGCCGCGTGGCCCTCATCACCGGCGCCAATCGCGGTATCGGCGCCGCCATCGCCGCCCGTCTTGCCGCAGCTGGTGCCCACGTCGTCGCCACCGCGCGCAGCCTCGCAGCCGCCGAAGCCACCGCCACCACGCTCCGCGCCGCTGGTGGCAGCGCCGATGCGCTCGCCGTCGACGTCACTGACTACACGGCTGTCGAGGCCGCGATGGCCGCCACTCTGGCCCACCATGGCCGTCTCGATATCGTGATCGCCAATGCCGGCTCGATCGAACCCATCGCCCGGCTGGGTGACAGCGATCCCGCCGCGTGGAGCGCGGTCGTCGACGTCAACCTCAAGGGCGTCTACAACACCGCGCGCGCCGCGCTCGCCGCGCTGCTGGACAGCCGCGGCACGTTCCTCGCGATGAACTCGGGCGCGGCCAATGCCCCGATGGAAGGCTGGAGCCACTACTGCGCGACCAAGGCGGCGGTGCAGATGCTCACCCGCCACCTCCACAAGGAGTATGGCGAGCAGGGCCTGCGCTCGATCGGCCTCTCGCCGGGTCCGGTCGCGGGCGAGATGCAGGCAGCGATCCGCTCCTCCGGCCTCAATCCGGTCAGCCGCCTTGCCGACAGCGCCTACATTTCGGCCGAAGCGGCTGCCGAAGCCGTAGCGTGGCTCTGCACCCCGGCGGCAGACCCGTTCCTCGGCACCGACTTCTCGATCAAGACCGCAGAAGGCCGCCGCCTCGTAGGGCTGGACCGCCTCGCCGCCTGAACCGGACGCGCGCGCCAGCCTTCAGGCAACAATCAGAATGTCAGTGAACGACAACGCCGGGCGCACCGTATCGCCGAGCGTCGCGATCAGCACGGCGGCCCTGCTGCCGGTGCCATCGGGATCGTAGAACACGTTCCCGGTGGCCTGGTTGTAGATGATCCGGTCCGTCGCATCGTGCGCCGCCGTACCCGCATAGAACGCGTCGGCACCCAGCGCACCAACTGCGCCCAGCGCCGTGAACACCGTCTTGCTGAAGGCGAGCTTGTCGCCGTCGCTGGCCGTGAAGTCGGTCACGATATCGAGAGAGCTGCCAAGGGTCGTGCTCGAAAGCGTCGAAAAGACGAAGGTGTCGTTGCCCAGCCCGCCCGTCAGCCGGTCCTGCCCGGTGCCACCGTCCAGCATATCGTTGCCCGCGCCACCGTCGATGGTGTCCGCACCGCCCAGACCGGACAGGACATTGTTGCCCGCGTTGCCGGTCAGCACGTTGGCGTCCCTGCTTCCCGTTCCGTCGATCGCGGCGGTGCCGGTCAGGATCAGGTTCTCGACATTGATCGCGAGCGTGAAACTGGCCGACGCTTCGACTGTGTCGGTCCCGGCAGCCACGCCCTCGCGCACGATATCAAGGCTGTTGTCGACGATGTAGCGATCATCCCCCGTGCCGCCGATCAGCGTATCGATGCCTGTGCCGCCATCCAGCGTGTCATTGCCGGCGCCGCCGTTGAGCGTGTCGGCACCGCCAAGCCCCTTCAGCACGTCATTGCCGTCCACGCCGAACAGCGAGTCCGTTCCCGCAGCGCCGGTTATCACGTTATCCAGCGTGTTTCCGTAGCCGCTGTAGGTGCCGGCATCGGCATAGGTGAACGTCAGGTTCTCGACGAAGCTGCCCAGCCGGTAGGTCGCGAGCGCGGTCTGCACCGTGTCGGTTCCCTCGTTGGCCAGTTCGATCACCCTGTCGGTGGCACTGTCCACCACATAGGTGTCATCGCCGCTGCCGCCGGTCATGGTGTCGTTGCCGGTCCCGCCATCGAGCCTGTCGTTGCCGCCCAGCCCGATCAGCTGGTCATTGCCGCCGAGCCCGCGCAGCACATCATCGCCCGTGCCGCCTGTCAGCACGTCGTTGCCGGTGGTGCCGGTGCCGGCACCGGCCGAAATCAGATCGATGGTCTTGTCGGCAAAGCGCAGATGCTCGACATTGATCACCGTCCGCACGCCCGTATAACCGCCATTGCGCAGGCTCACCTCAAACTGGGCGGTGCCGGTCTGCACGATCTGGTAGTTGCTGGCCGCTCCGCCGAACACCGCGGTGTCATTGTTTGCGCCGCCATCCAGAATGTCGTTGCCTTGTCCGCCCACCAGCGTGTCGTCGCCCGCGCCGCCGCGCAGGATATTGTCGGTGTCGTCACCATAGATCAGGTCATCGCCGCCAAGGCCGGAGATCGCACCGATGTGATCCGGACGCACCACGATGATATCGTTGCCGCTCGTCGCCTGCACGCTGCCGGTGCTGAACAGTCGGGCGATGGCGGAGCCGCTGCTCGTCCGGGAGTCGAGCGCGGTTGCCGCAAACCCGCCGCCATCGACGCCGGTTATCTGCACCGAGGTGTGGGAACCCGGGTCAAGCTGGAACGTCAGGCCGGCTCTGGTTCCGGTCCCGTCAAAGGCCTGACCATACAAGCCGGCTCCGTTGCTCGAAGCGCTGTTTTGCCACGTAACCAGAAAGTTGCCGTCGTCGAGCGCGGCGACATCCGAGTTGATGGAACCGCCAGGAACGGATTGCACGAGGATCGGCGCGCCCGCTGCAGTGCCGGAACTGCCATAGAGCTGAACCCAGACATCGGTCGCAAAGCCGGCTCGCGCGGAATTCTCCACCCAGTTCACCGCGAAGCCGCCATCGGCAAGCGCGGCGATCGATACGGATTCCCTGGCCGTGCCGAGGGCGTAAGACGCAGATCCATCGACCACGATTTCGGGACCGAGCACCTGCAGCGCCGCGTCGGCAATCCGGACGACGATTGACGCGGTGGGGGACGCTGGCGGGCCATCAAACTTCAGATAGGAAACGGCAAAGGACCCGCTGGTGAGCCGAGCAGCGTCAAAAGCAATGATTTGCGACTGGCTTGTCGGCGTCGTGCTGATCTGTGTGAACCCGCTCAGGATCGTCCCGGATGAATCGACCAGTTGCGCAAAGACATTGATGTTTTCGTTGGGCAGCGACGTCCGCGACAGCACATAGAACTGATCGCCCCCGGCCGCGACGATCCGCGGAGCCGCAGCACCGGAAATGAGCGCGCTCGAATAACTTCCCGCAAGGAAGGGATCGCCGAGCGACGTACCATCCTCGTCATAGGCATGCGCGACGATGCCGCTGCCATTCGTGCCCCTGCCGCTCTCCTCCCACGCAATCACGAACTTGCCGTCGTCCAGCGCCGTTACGCTGGGGTTGAGCTTGAAGCGCTGCTCGGCGGGATTGGGCGGGTCATTGACCAAGAACTGCCCGCCTGCGGTAGTGCCGTTGGCATTGAAAACCTGCGCGAGAATATTGTTCGCGCCGCTGTTTCCATCGACCCACACCACCACGTACCGGCCGCCCGAAAGCCGCCCGATCATGGTTTGCTGCTCGGTCGCCAAGGGGTCGTTGTTGGACCATGTGGTCCCGAGACTATTGTACACCGCCATGACATTTCCCCCGGACCACAACCAATTTCGACCATTCCAGCGGATTGATACCGTTTTATGTCAGCCCTCAGGGTGGAACGATTGACCGCCGCTTGCCCCCCCACATCAGCCCTCCGACGTCGGGCAACGACCCGGCGATGGTGATTAGATGACCCTCTGATGCGCGCTCCCCCGCTTGCGGGGAGCGGTTCCCGACCAGACCCGGCATCGCGGTCGATCCCGCGCGGCAGAATGAGGGGGTGGGCACCGCCCTCATCGCCGAACTGGCCACACGGCTCGTCACAGCGGGCAACCGGGTGCTGATCGTGGAGACGTCCAGCCTCGAGGGCTACACGGCGACGCAGGCGTTCTATGCCGCGCTCGGCTTCACCCGCGAAGCGCGCATCCGCGACTTCTACGAGGACGGTAACGACAAGATCGTCCTCTGGAAGCGGCTGGGCGGCTGATGGACAGGTAGCATCCTTCGACAGGCTCAGGACAAGCGGATGCTATCCCATCCCGGTTCCAACCAAAACCGCTCGTGCTGAGCTTGTCGAAGCACCATTCACAACGCTAGCCCAGCAGCATGGGCTTTCACACCTACCTGCTGCGTTGCGCCGATGGTTCATACTACGCCGGTCATACCGACAACCTCGAACAGCGCATCGGACAGCACCAGACCGGCGTGACCGGCGGCTATACTGCGCGCCGCCGGCCTTTGGTTTTGGTGTGGTGCGAACGTTTCGACAGCCGCGATGATGCTTTTGCAGCGGAGCGGAAGATCAAAGGCTGGAGCCGAGCCAAGAAGGAAGCACTGATTGCGGGAGATTGGGCATTGGTTTCGGAGCTTGCCCGTAATCGGCAAGGTCGCGCCACCATCCTTCGACAAGCTCAGGATGAGCGGGGTGGGGATGGATCCTTGGGGGAAGAAAGATCCGCTGCTCTTGATGAGGTCATCCTGAGCTTGTCAAAGGGCGAACAGCCGAACAAAACTTCAGCACCAGTGCAAACCACCCTCTCACCCCAAGCCCATGCCGCTATCCTGCATGCCGCCACGCAGGCCCACCCGAACGAAGCCTGCGGCCTGCTCTTCGGCACGGCCAGCCACATCATCGCCGCCGAGCGCGCAGCCAACGTACACCCCCAACCGCATCGCCATTTCGAGATCGATCCTGCCGCGCTGATCGCCGCCCACAAGGCCGCGCGCGCGGGTGGACCAGAGCTGATCGGCTACTTCCATTCGCACCCCAATGGCCTTGCCTGCCCCTCCGAGACCGATGCCGCCATGGCTTCCGGCGATGGCCGCATCTGGGCGATTGCCGCGGGGGGAGACGTCAGCCTGTGGCGCGATGCCCCATCCGGGTTCGAAGCGCTTTCCTACCGCTTCAAGGAGGGTTAAGGCTGGTAAGTGATGTCACGCCTGCCCCATCCCTCCATGCTTCGTGATGGCTTCCAGATGGCTCTGACCGGGGCTTTGCGCATTTCGCTCAGGACTGTGTCAACCGTGTCAACCTCTTCAGCGAAAAGGCCTGAATTCTGAACATGACCCCCGATTCGCTCGAACTCGCCAGCCTGCTCTGCTCGCGGCTGTGCCATGACATGCTCTCCCCCGTCGGCGCACTTACCAATGGTCTTGAACTCCTCGCCGACGAGAAGGACCCCGAGATGCGCCAGAAGTGCTTCGAACTGCTGGAGCAGAGCGCGCGCATCTCGGCGGACAAGCTGCGCTTCTTCCGCCTCGCCTTCGGCGCGGCGGGCGGCTTTGGCGACATGGTGCCGCTCGCCGAAGCACGCCAGCTGATCGACGCGCTGGTCGGCAACAACGGACGCATCCAGGCCAACTGGGCGCTCGCCGGAGACAGCCTGCCCAAGCCCGCGGTCAAGACCCTGCTCAACCTCGCGCTGATCGGCATCGAGGCGCTGGTTCGCGGCGGCACGCTCGATATCGCGGCGGAACTGCGCACCGATGGTGCGAAGCCCAGCAGCGAGATCGTGATCCGCGCCACTGGCGCCCGCGTGGTGTTCGATCGCACTATCGGCCTCGCGCTCGAAGGCCAATTGCCGGCGGAGGAACTCTCCAGCCGCACCGCGCCCGCCGCGATGCTGCGCGGCCTGGTCGACATGCTGGGCGGCACGCTCCAGTACCACGCCGCGCCCGAGGCACTCGTCATGGGGGCGATGCTGCCCGTCTCGGCCTGAGGATCAAGAGCGCCGATGAACCGCTGGCTGGTCCACCGCGAGGTCCCCTCGCCTAACTGGAACGAGCGCAAGTTGCCCGTTTCCATGGTGGTCCTGCATTATACCGGTATGCGCACGGCGGACGAAGCGCTGGAGCGCCTGTGCGATCCGGCTGCGGAAGTCTCGGCGCACTACATGATCGACGAGGACGGCACCGTCACCCGCCTAGTCGCCGAAGAGAAACGCGCCTGGCATGCCGGCCGTTCCTCATGGCGCGGGATCACCGATGTGAACTCGGCGAGCATCGGCATCGAGCTCGTCAATCCCGGCCACGAATTCGGCTATCGCCCGTTTCCCGAAGCCCAGATGGAAGCGCTGATCCCGCTCCTCGCCGACATCGTGAAGCGGCACGACATCCCCCGCGCCAACGTGGTCGGCCACTCCGATGTTGCCCCGGCGCGCAAGGAAGATCCGGGCGAGCTGTTCCCTTGGGACCTCCTCGCCCGCTACCGGCTGGCGCTCGCCAAGCCCAAGCTCGCCATCCAGCTGGTGTTCGACAACCCCGGCGCCTTCTACCTCGCGCTCGAACGCTTCGGATATGACATCACCGATCCCAGCGCCGCCGTCCGCGCCTTCCAGCGCCGCTGGCGCCCCTCGCGCATCGATGGCGAGGTGGATGGCCAGATCGGTGCGCTGCTGTTCGAGCTGCTGTTGGAACGCGACGTCGGGCGTGCTAGATAACCTCTCGCCAGGGGGCCGGGCAGCCGCGTGATCGCAAGATCCCGAGGAAAGTCCGGGCTCCACGAAACAAGGGTGGCGGGTAACGCCCGCCGGGTCCGCAAGGATCAAGGGAAAGTGCCACAGAGAGCAGACCGCTAACCCCGGATCCAGGTCCGGGGCAGCAAGGGTGAAAGGGTGCGGCAAGAGCGCACCGCGCGACCGGTAACGGAAGCGGCAAGGCAAACCCCACCCGGAGCAAGACCGAATAGGGACTGCGCGCCCCAAAAGGGCAGGCCTGTTTCGGGCCGGCAGTCCGGGTTGGTCGCTTGAGCGCGCCCGGCAACGGGCCGCCTAGAGGAATGGCTGCCGACGCGGATACGGTCGACACGTGCGATACCGTCCGCGCCACAGAACCCGGCTTACAGGCCCCCTGGCAAGTACCTGTACATGATCAAACTGTTTTCCTACCGGGGCTTGAGGCGCTAGGAAGCGGCACATGTCCGGCGCACACCATCATCATGACCATGATCACGGGCACGGGCACGCACATCACCACCATGCGCCCGCCAGCTTCGGCCGCGCCTTTGCCATCGGGATTGCGCTCAACACCGCCTTCGTGGCGGTCGAGGCGGTCTACGGTGTGCTTGCGGGCTCGATGGCGCTCGTTGCCGATGCGGGACACAACCTTTCCGATGTGCTCAGCCTCGCCGTCGCCTGGGCCGCCAGCGTGCTGGCGACGCGCCCGCCCTCGGCACGCTTTACCTATGGCTACAAGTCGAGCTCGATCCTCGCCGCGCTGTTCAATGCCGCACTGCTGATGATCGCGCTCGGGGCGATTCTGGTCGAGACGATCCACCGCCTGATCGCACCGCAACCAGTCGCTGCCGGGCCAGTCATGGTCGTCGCCGCCATCGGCATCGCAATCAACACCGCCACCGCGCTGCTGTTCCTGCGCGGGCGCGAACACGACATCAACATCCGCGGCGCCTATCTGCACATGGCCTCGGATGCTGCGGTGTCCGCCGGTGTGGTGGCCGCTGGCGCGCTGATTTCGGTAACCGGCGCGTGGTGGATCGATCCCGTCACCAGCCTTGTCATCGTCGGCGTGATCGCCTGGGGCACGTGGGGCCTTGCCAAGGATTCGCTGAAGATGGGCCTTCACGGCGTGCCCGCCTCGGTCGATGGGCATGCGGTCGAGCATCATCTCGAAGCCCTGCCCGGCGTCAGCGCCGTCCACGATCTTCACATCTGGCCAATGAGCACGACCGAAACCGCGATGACCGCGCATCTCGTGATGCCCGCAGGCCACCCAGGCGACGCCTTTCTGACCAGCCTCGCCCACACGCTGGAACATGACTTCGGCATCTGCCACGCAACCGTGCAGATCGAGACGACCGACCACGCCGGACATGCCTGCGCCCCGGCCTGCCAGCCGCGCACCAAGGTGGCTTAGGAGGCCGCTGGACAAGCCAGCGCGGACCGATACTCTCCTGTCCACGCCCTTGGAAGGAGCCTCCCCATGTCCTTAGATCGCCGCACCGCCCTGACCGCCGCTCTCACCGCCGCTGCCGCCAGCGCGCTTCCTGCCGCGGCCCAGACGACCGCCGCTGCCCCCTCAGGCCCGGTCTTCGCGCCTACTCCGGCCCCGCTGCCGTTCGATCCAGCCACGATCCCCGGCCTGTCCGCCAAGCTTCTCACCAGCCACCACGACAACAACTACGTCAGCGCGGTGAAGCGCATCGGCGCCATCAAGGGCGAACTCGCCAAGCTCGACATGGCGACCGTGCCCGGCTTCATGCTCAACGGCCTCAAGCGCGAGGAACTCATCGCGTGGAATTCGATGATCCTCCACGAAGTCTACTTCTCGTGCCTCGGAACCGGCGGCAAGCCCGGCGCCAAGCTCGGCGCGGCGATCGAACGCGACTTCGGCAGCTTCACCCGCTGGGCAGCCGAGTTTTCCGCCATGGGCAAGGCGCTCGGCGGCGGCTCGGGCTGGGTCCTCCTGCAATGGTCCCCGCACGACGGCCGCCTCACCAACCAATGGGCGAGCGACCACACCCAGACACTGGCAGGCGGCGTGCCGATCCTCGCGATGGACATGTACGAGCACGCCTACGCCATGGACTACGGCGCGAAAGCGGCGGCCTATGTCGATGCCTTCATGGCCGCCGCGACGTGGACGGCGGCGGATGCGCGGTTCGCGAAGGTTGCCGCATCCTAGGCCTAAAAGCAGATCGCCCGCTGGCTTTCACCAGCGGGCGATCAAGATTCAGTTGGCTGACGCGGCTGATCAGGCCGCTTCTTCCTTGCCCTTGTGCACCTGGACAGGCTCCTTGCGGCCATCGACCACATCGCGGTCGACCACCACTTCGGTCACGCCTTCCAGCGTGGGCAGATCGAACATCGTATCGAGCAGAAGACCCTCGACAATCGAGCGCAGCCCGCGCGCGCCGGTCTTGCGTTCGATGGCCTTCTTGGCGATGGCTTCCAATGCCTCGTCGGTGAAGGTAAGCTGCACGTCCTCGAGGTCGAACAGCTTCTGGTACTGCTTGATCAGCGCGTTCTTGGGCTCGCGCAGGATCTTGACCAGTGCCTCGATGTCGAGGTCGTTGAGCGTGGCGATCACCGGCAGGCGGCCGACGAATTCGGGGATCAGGCCGAACTTGAGAAGGTCCTCCGGCTCCGCCTTCTGGAGCAGTTCGCCCACCTTGCGCTTGTCCGGATCGGCGACATGCGCGCCGAAGCCGATCGACCGCTTCTGCAGGCGGTCGGAGATGATCTTTTCGAGACCCGCAAAGGCGCCGCCGCAGATGAACAGGATGTTGGTCGTGTCCACCTGCAGGAATTCCTGCTGCGGATGCTTGCGCCCGCCCTGCGGCGGCACGGAGGCGGTGGTACCTTCCATCAGCTTGAGCAGCGCCTGCTGCACGCCTTCGCCGGACACGTCGCGCGTGATCGAGGGATTCTCGGCCTTGCGGCTGATCTTGTCGATCTCGTCGATGTAGACGATGCCGTGCTGCGCCTTCTCGACATTGTAGTCGCTGGCCTGCAGCAGCTTGAGAATGATGTTCTCGACGTCCTCGCCCACATAGCCTGCTTCGGTCAGCGTCGTCGCGTCGGCCATGGTGAAGGGCACGTCGAAGGTCTTGGCCAGCGTCTGCGCCAGCAGCGTCTTGCCCGAACCGGTCGGCCCGACGAGCAGGATGTTCGACTTCGACAGCTCGACATCGCCGCCCTTGCCGCTGTGCTTGAGGCGCTTGTAGTGGTTGTGCACCGCGACCGAGAGCACGCGCTTGGCGCGGTCCTGCCCGATCACGTAGTCGCTCAGCGTGACGAAGATGTCGCGCGGGGTGGGGACGCCGCCATCCTTCTTTCCGGCAAGACCGGCCTTGGTCTCCTCGCGGATGATGTCGTTGCACAGCTCGACGCATTCATCGCAGATGAACACGGTGGGGCCGGCGATGAGCTTGCGCACTTCGTGCTGCGACTTGCCGCAGAAACTGCAGTACAGCGTGCTCTTGGTATCCGATCCGGAAAGCTTGGTCATTCCTGTATCCCAGACGCCCCTCCACGAGGGGCGGGCCCGATTATCCTACTACCCGGAGGGCATTAATCAACCGGACACGAAAATAGCGAACAATCCCTGATCCAGCATCCTGTCATTATTATGCAAAATACTGGAATCAGGCCTTAATCATGCAGAGGGCGCACCGCCCGTACCGTCCTCGACTCCGATCTGGTCGGACGCCGGCCGCGATTCGTACACCTTGTCGACGAGTCCGAACTTCAGCGCCTCGTCGGCTTCGAGGAACGTGTCGCGGTCCATCGCCTTTTCGATCTCCTCGAGTGAACGACCCGTGAACTTCACGTAGAGGTCGTTCATCCGCGCCTTCATGCGCAGGATTTCGCGCGCCTGGATCTCGATATCCGAGGCCATGCCGCGCGCGCCGCCCGAGGGCTGGTGGACCATGATGCGCGCGTTGGGAAGCGCGATGCGCATGCCCGGCTCACCCGCTGCCAGCAGGAAGCTGCCCATCGAGGCGGCCTGGCCGATGCACACGGTCGAGACGCGCGGGCGGATGTACTGCATGGTGTCGTAGATCGCGAGGCCCGCCGTCACCACGCCGCCCGGCGAGTTGATGTACATCGCGATGTCCTTCGAGGGGTTCTCGCTTTCAAGGAACAGCAGCTGCGCCACGATCAGCGAGGCCATGTTGTCCTCGATCTCGCCCGTCACGAAAACGATGCGTTCGCGCAGCAGGCGCGAGAAGATGTCGAAGCTGCGTTCGCCGCGGCTGGTCTGCTCGACCACCACTGGCACGAGCGCCCCGGTGATGGGATCCTGGGTGAAACGTCCCTGATTGCCGTAAACCGATGCGCCGTGGGCGCCGTAAAGATCGAGCATGGAGTCCTCTTTGCTAAGCCGTGCCTATGTCGCGTGCCACGGCGGGATGTTCAAGGGCGTTAACCGCGCATCCGCGCTATCAGCCATGAAAAGTGGTGCAAGATCGGCAAAATCGGCCAGCAATGTCCTTCGAGTCCATTGCGCCGGCGCATCGTTGGCACCAGATGCCTCGCAAAACAGCAAAGGGTGTTCGATGTCCAGACTTGCCGCCGCGACCATCTCTGCCGTCCTGCTCGCCGCCGCCGCCACTCCCGGAGAAGCGAAAACCTACGCACAGCACAGCCTTGTCACCTACCTTGCCCGGATCAAGGCGATCGACAAGGCAGGGCCGAAGATCAATGCCGTGATCGCGCTCAATCCGGATGCCGCCAAGGCCGAGGCAGCGGCCAAAACAGTGACCGGACCGCTCGCCGGCAAGGTCATCCTCGTCAAGGATAACATCGAGACCGCCGACCGGATGCCGACGACGGCCGGCAGCCTGCTCCTCAAGGACAACTACGCGGGCCGCGATGCACCCTTCATGGTGGGCCTGCGCGCGGCGGGCGTGGTCGTGCTGGGCAAGACCAACCTCTCCGAATGGGCCAACATGCGCTCCGGCCAGTCCTCCAGCGGGTGGAGCGCGGTCGGCGGACAGACGCGCAACCCCCATGCGCTTGATCGCTCGCCCTGCGGCTCCTCTTCCGGCAGCGGCGCGGCGATTGCGGCGGGGCTGGCGTGGGGCGCCATCGGCAGCGAGACCGATGGCTCGATCACCTGCCCGGCCTCGGTGAATGGCATCGTCGGGTTCAAACCCACGGTCGGCATGATCACCCGCACCCATGTCGTGCCGATCAGCCACAGCCAGGATACCGTCGGCCCGATGACCACCAGCGTGCGCGATGCGGCACTGATGCTTACCGCGATGGCGGGCAGCGATCCGGCGGATCCCGCCACCGCCGAAGCCAATGCGCACAAGACCGACTTTGCCGCCGGCCTTGCCACCTCCAGCCTCAAGGGTGTGCGGCTCGGCGTCCTGCGCAAGGCGGTGGGGAGCAACCCCAAGGTGATCGCGCTGTTCGACAAGGCGCTGGCCGACCTCAAGGCGGCGGGCGCCGAGCTGGTCGATATCGATTACACGCCGCCTGAAGAAATGGGCCGCGATGAATACACTGTGCTGCTCTACGAGTTGCGTACCGATCTCGCGGCCTACCTTCAGTCGGTGCCCGCCACTTCCTTCAAGGATACGCCGCCGGCCCGGACACTGGCGGATGTCATCGCCTTCAACAAGGCGCAACCCAAGGAGCTCCGCTGGTTCGGGCAGAACGAATTCGAGGAAGCCGAAGCAACGACCGACAAGGCCGCCTACGAGAAGGCGCGCGAGAATTCGCTGCGGCTGGCCGGGGTGGACGGGATCGACAAGCTGCTGGCGGACAATCGTGTCTCGTTCCTCGTCGCCCCGACCGCCCCGCCCGCGTGGGCGATCGATCTGGTGACAGGCGACCATTCGATCGACGTCGGCATGGGCAGCCTTGCCGCGATCGCGGGTTATCCGCACCTCTCCGTGCCGATGGGGGCGGTCGAAGGCCTGCCGATGGGGCTTTCGTTCATGGGCACCAAGTGGGACGACAAGCGCGTGCTGGAAGCCGGAGCCGCCTATGAACGCGCACGGACGGTGCCTGTGCCCAAACCCTCGCTGAAGCGCTGGGGGGAGTAATCACCCCCGGTTCCGGCGCAGCATATCGAGCGCTTCAAGCTCGCGCTGCAGGTTGACCTGCTGTGCCTCGGCCCGGCGCAGGGCCGCTTGTTCCTCGCGGGTCTTGTGGCGGCGGGCCGACCAGCGGGCGAGCCGCCTTCCGGAATCGCGCAAGAAGAAAGCGATAGCATCGACCAGCCCCTGCCGCCGCGCCGGGACCAATGCGCGGGCGCGCGGCAAGGGTACGTCGGCAAGCGCGATGGCGGGTTCTGGCTCTGGTTCCGGCTGTGGTGCGACCCGGGGCTCGGCAGGTTCTGATGGTGCTTCAAGATGTGGCGCGGGAGCTGGGAGCAGCAGCGCCGGCTGGGGCTCCTCTACACCCTCTACCAGCGGTTCAGGTCGAACCGGCAGGGTCAGCGCAGGTTGTACAAGGACTTGTGTCGGAGGGCTGTAGGTCCCCAGAACAACCTTCGCTGCCGGGATAGCCGGGAGCTGTTCAGGCTTGACCGCCTTGCGAGATTTACCGCGCGCCTTGCCCTTTTTCGCGGCGGCCTTTGCGCGCCGAGGTTTTTCGATCACCGCGCAATCGGCCGGTTCCAGAACCTGCGCCTCCTGCGCTGCCGCCAGCTTCGCAGCGGCCTTGCGGGCCTTCTTGCCCTTGGCGTTGCGGCGCTTCGGTGGGCGCTGTTCGATCAAGCCGCATTCGTCCGCCGCGGCAAGCGGAATGGCCATGGAGCCGCGCGCCATCGGTTCAGACTTTGGCCCTCTGGCGGCCGGTGCAGGAAGCTTGGAAACGCATGCTGAAGGCACTGCGACCGGGGGCCGCGAAGCGAGGCGATTGCGAACGGTATGCATCGGGGGTCCCTCCCAGGAGCCGATCCTGCCCGAATCTCTCATGCGCCGATTCGTAGGGTCAATTGCGGGCGATTACGGATGCCGCGCGCATACCAAAAGGGGCGCCCCGTTGCCGGAGCGCCCCTTTGTTTTTCAGTGCCTTGCGGCAGCAATCAGGCGTCGGCGGCCTTCTTCTTGGGCGCGGCCTTCTTCTTCGGAGCAGCAGCTTCCTCGGCAGAAGCGGCTTCTTCGGCCGGAGCCTCGGCAGCCTTCTTCTTGGCCGGGGCCTTCTTCTTCGGAGCAGCCGCTTCTTCAGCCGGAGCCGCTTCCTCAGCCGGAGCTTCCTCTGCAGCCTCAGCCTTTGGGGCCTTCTTGGCCGCCTTCTTCGGCGCCACCTTGGCAGGCGCGGCTTCAGCCGGCTTGCCGCTCTCGTCGGCTTCGATCACCGACTGCAGTTCCTCGCGGGTCACGCTGCGCTCGGTGACTTCGGCCTTGTCGAACAGGAAGTCGACGACCTTGTCCTCATAGAGCGGCGCGCGCAGCTGGGCGGCGGCGAGTGCGTCCGAGCGGATGTAGTCGATGAAGCGCTGGCGGTCCTGCTCGCGGTACTGCTGCGCGGCCTGACGCATCAACATTTCCATTTCCTGCGCGGTCACGACAACGCCGTTGGCCTGGCCGATTTCCGAGAGGAGCAGACCGAGGCGCACGCGGCGCTCGGCGATCTTGCGGTAATCGTCCTTCTCGCCCTCGATCTCGGCGAGCGCGGCGGCGGGATCTTCTTCCTTGGCTGCTTCGGTGGTCAGCTGCTGCCAGATCTGCTCGAACTCGGCATCGACCATCGACGGCGGCACGGCAAAGTCATGGCCGGCGGCGAGCTGATCAAGCAGCGAACGCTTCATCGCGGTGCGGGTGAGGCCTCCGTTTTCCTGCTCGATCTGGCCCTTGATCAGGCCGCGCAGCTGCTCGATGCTCTCAAGGCCGAGCGACTTGGCGAACTCGTCGTCCGCAGTGAATTCCGCAGCCTGCTTGACCGCCTTGACGGTGCAGGCGAACTGGGCGTCCTTGCCGGCAAGGTTTTCAGCGGGATAGTCGGCGGGGAACGTCACGGTGATCGTGCGCTCGTCACCCACCTTCACACCGACGAGCTGTTCCTCGAAGCCGGGGATGAAGCGGCCCGAGCCGAGCTCGAGCGGCTGGTCTTCGGCCGTGCCGCCGTCGAAGGCGACGCCGTCGATCGAACCGGCGAAATCGATGATCAGCTGGTCGCCGTCAGCGGCAACAGTGCCCTCCGGCGCATCGTTGAAGCGCTTCTGGCCCTGCGCGATGCGGCCGATGGCCTCGTCGATTTCCGCGTCGCTCACTTCGACGATAAGGCGCTCGAGCTTGAGGCCATCGATGGCGGGCGCGGTGATCTCGGGCAGCACTTCCAGCGCCACGGTCAGCTCGGCGTCCTTGCCTTCCGCATAGCCCTCGGCGAGCGAGACGTCGGGCTGTGTCGCGGGGCGCAGGCCCTTCTCGGCGACGAGCTTGTCCATCGCATTGCGGATCGAGGTTTCCAGCGCCTGCTGGTGCAGCGCCGGGCCATGCATCTTGCGCACGAGGTTCGCGGGCACCTTGCCGGGGCGGAAACCGGGCATGCGCACCTGCGGGGTGATCTTCTTGACCTCACCCTCGACAAGCGCGGCGATATCATTCGCGGCGATGGTCAGGGCGTAGGCGCGCTTCAGGCCCTCGTTGCTGGTTTCGACGATCTGCATCTGTGATCCAACCTTCTTGTACGACCCCACGCAATCCATGGAGCGTCATAAACTGTTCAGGCCCCGCCACCCGTGAATGGCAAGGCCACGCTGCCGACCGAAGCGGGACGGTTCTGGTGCGGGCGAAGGGACTCGAACCCCCACATCTTGCGATACTGGAACCTAAATCCAGCGCGTCTACCAGTTCCGCCACGCCCGCATCCGGCGAAAAACGAGCGCCGCCCCTATCGCAGCGCCGGGCAAAGGGCAAGTGTTGCCGATGGGGTATGTCGCGGCCGCCTGTCCCTATCCGGCAAGCCGCGCCAGCAGAGCCAGCCAGGTGCTTTGCGGTGCTGCTGGAGTAGCCGCCTGTGATGGCGCAAGGCCAGTGCATTCAAGGCAATAAACCTGAGCGCCCTCGCCCCCCAGCAGGCGCGACAGATCGCCCATCAGCTGCTGCGCCAAAGCACCCTGCCGCTGCGCCGCGAGCGCTGCGAAATCGGTGCCAAGGCCTTTCCCGCCAAGCACATGCGCCTCACCGGCATCGCTTTGGCTGTCCGCAATCTTGGCCAGCAGCGCACTGAACGGATCGGCGTCCCCGCCCAGATAGACCGGATGCCAGCTCTGCGCGCCCGCCGCCTTCGCCGCCCACGCGAGCGCAGCGTCGATTCCACCGAACTCGTCGACGAGCCCCAGTTGCCGTGCCGTGCCGCCGTCCCAGATGCGCCCTTGCGCGATCTTGTCGATCTCCGCCGGGCTCTTGTGCCGCGAGGCCGCCACGAGGCCGAGGAAACGCGCATAGCCCGAGTCGATCTGCTGCTGGATCAGCGCCTCCGCCGTGGGCGAAAAGCCGCCGAACACATCAGGCTCACCCGAAAGCGGCGTCGTCTTCACGCCGTCGGTGCCCACACCGATCTTGCCGAGCGCTTCCTCGAAGCTGGGGATGATCGCGAAGATGCCGATCGAACCGGTGATCGTGGCGGGCTCGGCGAAGATGCGGTCTGCGGGGGTCGAGACCCAGTAGCCGCCGCTCGCTGCAAGCCCCGCCATCGAAACCACGACCGGGATCTTCTTGGCCTTCATCCGCGCGATGGCAGCGCGGATGCGCTCGGCCCCCGTCACCGACCCACCGGGAGAATCGACCCTGACCACGAGCGCGGAATAGTTCCCGCTGGCCGAAGCCTTGTCGACGAGATCAGCAATGCGGTCGCCGCCCGCCCTGCCCGGTCCGGCATCGCCGTCGACGATCTCGCCGGCCACCGTAACCACCGCGATCGCCTTGCCGTCGGTCGAAGGGGTGCGGTCGGCGAGATAGGTATCGAGCGCGGTGCCTTTGAAATCGCCTTCGCCGCCCGCAGGGTCCTTGCCGACAATCTCGGCGACGCGTTTGCCGAACGCGATCTTGTCACCCACGCGGTCGACCAGCCCCGCCGCGACCGCCGCCTTCGCCGCATCGCCGCCCGAAGCCGCGATCCACTTGACTGGATCACCAGTCACCAGCGCAAGGTCTGCCTTGGGCCGCGCCTTCTTCACGTCCGCCTGCCAGGCATCCCACAGGGCGGCATAGACCGCCTTCAGCGCTTCCTTCGATTCCGGCGAAGCGTCTTCTCGCGTGAACGGCTCCACCGCGCTCTTGTAGGTGCCCACCTTGAACACGTGCGCCTTGATCTTGAGCCGGTCGAGCAGCGCTTTGAAGTAGAGGCTGGTGCCTCCCGGGCCTGCGACCACCGCGCCGCCCAGCGGATCGACCCAGGCCTCGCTGGCATGGGCCGCGATCTGCACGCCGTCGTCGGTGTAGAGCCCGCCACGGACCAGCACCGGTTTCTTCGCGGCGCGCACCTTGTCCATCGCCGCGCCGACATTGGTCATTGCCACCTGGCTGCCACCGCCGAAGCTTTCGAGATCGAGCACGACGGCCTTGATGCGGTCATCACCCGCCGCCGCCTCCAGCGCGTGGACAATATCTCGCTCCTGCAGGGACTTCGCCTGCGCGCCGCCGGACAGCAGCTGCGAGGGCCGCAGCTTCGCGCGCTCCTCCACCACCGGCCCATTGAGCGCGATGTAGAGCGCGCCCGTTTGCACCGAGCCCGGCGTTGGCCTTAGCGTGAGCAAGCCATAGAGCCCGGCGAAGAACAGGAGGAGCAGGAGCAGCACAAGGCCGTCCTTGATGGCGACGAGGATCTTCCAGACCGAGCGGGCGAACTTCATGGGGGATATCTAGGTCTCGCAAGGGACGGATGCCAGCCGAAACACTTGAGTGCCCTAAAGAGGTGCCATAGGGGGTGGTCTTCGATGACGGAATCGAACTTCCCAGCCCAGAGCCGGTACCCCGAAGGCGGCCTCGCCTTCCCGCACCGCGATCTCACCGGCATTTCGCACCTCGCGCGGCACGAGATCCTCTACCTGCTCGACGAGGCGGAGCAGTGGCTCGCGCTCAATCGCCAGCGCCACAAGCGGGCCGAAGTGCTCTCGGGCCTCACCATCATCAACGCCTTCTTCGAGAATTCGACCCGCACGCTGCTGTCGTTCGAGATTGCGGGCAAGCGCCTCGGCGCGGACGTCGTCAACATGCATGCCGCCACCAGCAGCGTGAAGAAGGGCGAGACGCTGATCGACACCGCGATGACGCTCAATGCCATGCGCGCCGATGCCATCGTCATCCGCCATGCAAGCTCGGGCGCGGTGCAGCTGATTGCCGACAAGGTCGATTGCCCGGTGCTCAACGCGGGCGACGGCAGCCATGAGCACCCGACGCAGGCGCTGCTCGACGCGCTCACCATCCGTCATGCGCTGGGCCTCGCGCCGGGCAGCGATCTCAACGGCCTCAAGGTGACGATCTGCGGCGATATCCTGCACAGCCGTGTCGCGCGCTCGAACATCCTCTCGCTGACCGCGCTGGGCGCCGATGTCACGGTCTGCGCCCCGCCCGCGCTGATGCCCGCCGAGATCGAGGCGATGGGCGTGACGCCCAGCCATGATTTCGACGCGGCGCTGCAAGGCGCCGACGTGGTGATGATGCTGCGGCTCCAGCTGGAGCGCATGTCGGGCCAGTTCATCCCCTCCCCCCGCGAGTACCGTCACCTTTACGGTCTGACGCTGGAACGCTTCGGCAAGCTGCCGCCGAACGTGCTCGTAATGCATCCAGGGCCGATGAACCGGGGGATCGAGATCGACAGCCAGGTTGCCGACCACCCCACGCGGAGCCTGATCACCCGGCAGGTCGAAAGCGGCGTCGCGATCCGGATGGCCTGCCTCGACGTGCTGACCCGCCGCGCCAGAGGTGTTCCAGGCTGGGCCGCTGCAGAAGGAGCTGCGGCATGACCCCCCGTCCGCTCACCATCACCGGCGGCAAGCTGGTTCTCCCCACCGGCGCGCCGCTGCCGGGCGCTGTGCGCATCGCTGATGGCCGCATCGTCGCGCTCGGGGCTATCAGCGCCGAACCCGGTGACGACGTGCTCGATGCCAAGGGCGCGCTGATCACGCCGGGTCTCGTCGACCTCGGCGTCTTCGCCATCGACAAGCCCGCGTTCCACTTCGGCGGGATCACCCGCGCCGCGCTGATGCCCGATCAGGGCCCACCGCTCGATCACCCCGCACGCGTCCGCTTCGCCGCGCAATCAGGCAAGCCCGACATGTGGGTCCACCCGCTCGGCGCCGCGACGCGCGGCCTCGAAGGCGTCGAACTCGCCGAGATTGCGCTGATGCGCGATGCGGGCGCCAAGGCCGTCGCGACCGGCCGCCGCTGGATCGCCGATTCGGGCGTGATGCTGCGCCTGATGAGCTACTGCGCGATGCTGGACCTCGTCCTCGTCACGCACGCCGAGGATGCCGGGATTGCAGGGACTGCCGTTGCAACCGCCGGAGAAATGGCGACCCGACTGGGCTTGCCTGCCGCGCCTGCCGAAGCAGAATCGCTCGCCGTTGCCCGCGATCTCGCGCTCGCCGAACTCACCGGCTGCCGCCTGCACTTCCGGCAAGTCACGACCACTGCCGCGCTTGATCTGGTGCGCGCAGCCAAGGCACGTGGGGTGAAAGTGACCGCAGGGGTCACGCCCGCACATTTCATGCTGTCCGATCTCGAACTGGCGAATTTCCGCACGTTCTGTCGCCTCTCGCCCCCGCTGCGCAGCGATGCGGACCGGCACGCGGTGATCTCCGCCATTGCCGACGGCACGATCGACGTCATCGCCTCGGGCCACGATCCGCGCGGCGCGGAAGACAAGCGCCTGCCTTTCGCCGATGCCGAACCCGGCATGGCTGGCGCCGAAACGCTGCTGCCACTCACGCTCACGCTCGTCCGGGATGGCCACATCGACATGGCGCGCGCCTTCGCGCTGCTCGCGGGCAATCCCGCCGCGCTGCTCGGCGTCGAGGCCGGCAAGCTCGAAGCGGGTCTCGAAGCCGATCTCGCGCTGGTCGAGCCCGAGCGGCCGTGGATCGTCGACCGCAGCAAGATGGCGGCCACCGCCGGCAACACTCCGTTCGACCGCCGCCCGGTCGAAGGGCGCGTCACCGCGCTGTTCAAGGGCGGAAACCGCATCGCATGAAACAAAACCGGCCCGCGTCCCCTTGCTGGGAGCGGGCCGGCGTTGATCACGAAACGCTGAGGTTCAGCGCTGCGCCATCCGCGTCGTGGCCGGTCGGCCCTGCGGGGTCACCATCGCCGGATCGGCCATCACGAGGCACACACCGCCCTTGGCCTTGACCGACTGGCACATCTGCCGGGCCGAAGCGAAGCCGTTGAAGCCGACGGCCTGGACGCGCCAGAACTGCCGACCGTTCACGGTGACCTGCGTCGTCTGGCTGTGATAGCCAGCCAAGCTGCGATTGCGGGTGGAGAAGTGTTTCCATGCCCGCTGTGCGCCTTCGGCCGAGGAGAATGAACCGAGCTGGACGACATGGCTGCCGTGCGCCGGAGCAACAGCCGGCGCCGCTGCGCGGAGGGTGCGGGCGCCGCGCACAGGCTGGACCACCGGCTGCGAGACTACTGGCTGGACAGGTGCGGGCGCCGCTGCCGACGGTGCGACGTCGATGGCGGCAATCTTGGCTTCGATCGGCGCGCTCGACGCATCCGAAACGGTAGGGGCAACGGCATCGGCCGGCGGCGCGGGCAATGCGGCCGCAGCGGCCTTGGCAAGGTCAGCGCCGTCACCGTTCGCGGCCTTGTCGGTCGCGGCCATGGCCACGGCCTCTTCGGCGAGCTGCTGCGGCGCCGGGAAGTTCGCCAGCGCCAGCGCGGTCGGCTGACCGCCTTCGGCCGTAGCCGGAGCGCCGAGCAGCGTGGCGACGCGGCGGCGGGTGTCTTCTGGACGCGCCATGAATGCCCAGGTCTGCAGGCGCTCGGCAAGCTTGTCCGCCGGCACATCCTGCTGGGCCATGAGCTTGGCTTCGCTCCAGCTGCCATCAAGCGCATAGGCATAAGCAAGGTTCTGGCGCACCTTGGGCGTGTTTTCGCCGGCACGCAGCGCTTCGGTCAGCGTGGCGATGCCCGTCTGGGTCTGCCCGGCCATCGCCATGGCAAGGCCGTAGTCCGCAGCCGGAATGCTGTCGCGATAGGTGTTGAGCGTGTCGACGGCTTCGTTGCCGCGGCCCAGCGCCACATCGGCCAGCGCAAGGCTCAGTGCGGCCTTGCCGCTGTCTTCACCAAGCTGCATCGCTTCGTCAAAGGCCTGACGCGCGGCTTCGAACCGCCCCGCGCGCAGATAGGCCGAGCCCAGCAGCGTACGATAGGAAGCGTTGCGCGGATCGGCGAGCACGGCCTGTTCGGCCAGCGCGATCGCTTTTTCCAGGCTGCCCTTGCCCAGCGCGGTCTCGGCGCCGGAGGCAAACTTGGCATGGGTAGGCCCGGCTGCAGCGCAACCGGAGAGAAGACCAGCCGCCAAGGCGGTGGTCACGCAGATCCGGGCGAGCCTCAAAGTGGCCTTCCGGTCGGTCTTGCTGTCATGGGCGATGGTCATGGCGTGATGTCCCGGTTGGTATGCGGCTTCAGGAGCGGAGGGCGCGGCGGGCAAGGTCGTCGAGACCCGGCTTGGCTTCGAGGAAACGGTCGAGGGCTTCGACCACGAGTTGCTGGGCACTGCGATTGTCGAGCGTGCAAGCAAGGCGCAGGCGAAGATGGCGGGCTGCATCGAGACGCAGCGTGAAAGCGGCCTTGCGCCCTTCCTTGAGCGCAGTGCCACGCTCGCGGCGGTTGGCGGACGCGGCAGCCGCCGGAACGCTCAGCACATCGGCAAGGGATTCGATCCGTCGCAGCACTTCGGGCTGCGAAGGCTCGGGCAGCGGGTCAGCGGCGATCGGGACCACCGCGGCGGCGGGGGCGAGGTCTTCGCCGTGATCGTTCCAGCCGAGATCGTCCGCATCGAACGGAGGTGCTTCGGCAGTGGCAACCGCGTCGCCGAAGCCCATCCACTGCCGATCCTGTGCAGTCAGCGGCAGAAGTTGGGGGCGCATCGCCGGGCGTGCCGCGCCCTTGCGGGCGAGCAGGCTCGGGCTCAGCGAGGCGAAAGGCTTGGGTTCGCTCATGCTGGCGCGTCCTTCGCTCACGAGCCGATCACGCGGCGGCCGAAACCACCGGCGGGACGGGCGGCGCCGGGCATGGCGGAGATGGGGTGGCCGGGCTGCGGGACCGCGAACACGGTGCGGCGGAAGTTCTTCTCGAGCCGCTCGGAGACATAAGTCCACAGCTGCGCGACTTCTGCCGCCGACTTGCTCGATGGATCGACTTCCATGACGGTGCGGCCATCGATCATCGAGGCGGCGAAATCGGTGCGGTGGTGCAACGTGATCGGCGCAACGGTGCCGTGCTGGGAGAGCGCGACGGCGGCTTCCGAGGTGATGCGCGCCTTGGGCGTCGCTGCGTTGACGACGAAGATCAGCGGCTTGCCCGCGCGTTCGCAAAGATCGACGGTGGCACCCACGGCGCGCAGGTCATGCGGGCTGGGGCGAGTCGGCACGACGATCAGTTCGGCGACCGAGATCACTGACTGGATCGCCATGGTGATGGCAGGCGGCGTATCGATCACCGCAAGCTTGAAGCCTTGCTGGCGCAGCACGGCAAGATCGCTGGCAAGGCGGGCAACGGTGGTCTGGGCAAATGCGGGGTACTCCGCCTCGCGCTCGTTCCACCAATCAGACAGCGAACCTTGCGGATCAATGTCGATCAGAACGACCGGACCAGCCCCTGCGCGCTGCGCCTGGACGGCAAGGTGACCGGACAAGGTGGTCTTGCCAGACCCTCCCTTCTGCGATGCCAAAGCCAGTACGCGCAAAGTAACCCCCCTATGGGCAAAACGAAAAGACAGCTTGGTCTCTTGGTGGGGGATCGCAGAAGACCCTCAAATTTTGGTTAACATCGGCGTCTCGGGAGCAGGTGATTCTGCGCAAGCGGCCGCTTGAAGGAGTTTCAACCCGCTGTCTTTTCAGTATTAACCAATTGCGCTAACAACTCGGAATAAGAATGCGCACCTGTGCGATGCGTAGTTGCCCTTGCACACCGCAGTGCAGCACGGCATCGTTAACTCTGCTTTTCAGGCACTTTTGCATTTGGGGAGATTCGACCGGACATGCGCGGATTTGCTCTCCTTGCAGCAGCGATGCTGGGCTGTTCGGGCCTCGCGGCTGCAGTTTCGGCGCAGGAACCGCCCCGCACACTGCCCGCACCGCCCGATGCTGCAACCGCTGCTGCGGTGCGTGCCGGCGTGGATGCGTGGTCGGCCGGGAACTATGAAGCGGCGGTGAAGGCGTGGCAGGCACCTGCCGCCAAGGGCGATGCGGACGCGCTGTTCAACCTCGGCCAAGCCTACAAGCTGGGGCGGGGCGTGGACAAGGACCTCGCCAAGGCAGAGGGCTATTACGGCAAGGCCGCAAGGCTCGGGCACATCTCCGCCTCGGACAATTACGGCATCCTGCTGTTCCAGACCAACCGCCAGCAAGCCGCGATGCCTTGGCTGCAGTCCGCCGCTGACCGGGGCGAGCCGCGCGCGATGTATGTGCTGGGCATTGCCTCCTACAATGGTGACTACGCGCCCAAGGACTGGGTCCGCGCCTATGCGCTGATCACCCGCGCCGCCGCCGCCGGCCTGCCGCAGGCGACCGGCAGCCTTGCCACGATGAACCAGACGATCCCGCTGGCGCAGCGCCAGATGGGCGTCAGTCTCGCCAACGAACTCGACCAGAAGGCCGCCGAGGCGCGCGGACGGGAACTTGCGGCGGCAGACCTCGGCAGCAATGTGCCTGCCGCACCGGCATCAAAGGCTCCCCCTGGCGCCATCGAGACGGTCGATCTGCCGCCTTCGACGCCTGCGGAGCCGGTGGCTTCCTATCTGCCCCCGCCGATGGAACCTGCTCCCCAGCCGAAGCCGGCGCCACCGAAGCCCGCCCCGGCCAAACCTGCACCGCCGAAGCCGGCTCCGGTCAGGGTTGCGGCGCCAGCTCCGGCCCCGATGTCCAGCAGCGGCACCTACCGCATCCAGCTCGGAGCCTTCGGAGTGAAGACCAATGCCGATGCGCTGTGGACGCGGGTGCGCGGACGACCCGAACTTTCCGGCCATGCGCGACAGGATATTCCCGGCACGGTGACCCGCCTGCTCGCCACCGGCTACTCGCAGGATGGCGCCAATCGGGCTTGTGCGGCGCTCAAGGCCGGAGGTCTTGCATGCCTCGTGGTGGCGCCCTGACGCCCAATGCCGGAAAGGATCGGCGCGCTTGATTTCGTGCGCGGGGTTGCCGTGCTCGGCATCCTCGCGATCAACGTGACCGGTTTGTGGGGACCGCTGCTCGCCACGTTCAGCCCGGCGATGCCCAGCCTCGAACCCGGCGGCGCAGTCTGGTTCGCCGCTGCCTATGTGCTGTTCGAAGGCAAGATGCGCGGCCTGTTCACGCTGCTGTTCGGGGCGAGCATGATGCTGTTTGCCGATGCGGCCGAGCGGCGCGGTGCCAATCCCGACCTCATGCAGGTCCGCCGTCTGCTGCTGCTCATGGCCTTCGGCTATGCGCATTTCGCGCTGCTGTGGTGGGGCGATATCCTGCTGCCCTACGCCGTATGCGGCATGCTCGCCTTCAGCCTGCGCCGCCTCGCGCCAGAGCCGCTGGCAGCCGCCGCATTGCTGCTTTTCCTTGCGAGCCATGGCCTGGAGATGGTTGGCGATCTGGCCTCCATCGCGGCGGAGAACCGCGTGCTTGCGGGCCACGGCGCGCCCGCCGAAGTGGCCGATCAGGCCGCGATGATGGGCCGCATCGCCGCCTCGATCACGGCGGACATGCAAGTCCTCCACGCTTCCTTCCTCGACGCCGTCCGCATCCGCTTGACGACTGCCCCCGCGCTCCCCATCGCCAATCTCGGCGCGACGTTCTTCGAGACCTTTCCGCTGATGCTGCTGGGCATGGCGCTACTCCGGCTCGGCCTGTTCACCGGCGAATGGGAGGGCGGCAGTCTGCGCCGCATGGCCCTGTTCGGGATCGGCATGGGCGGCTCGATCAGCGCGGCGCTCATCGGCTGGGCAGCCACACGGGGGTTCCCGCCCGCGATGATGTTCGCGCTGATGGGGTCGCTCGCCGCGATCCCGCACCTTGCGATGACGCTGGGCTATCTCGCTGTCCTGCTCCTGCTGTACCCGCGCCTGAAAGATACCCCTGTCGGCCAGCGCCTCGTCGCGGCGGGCCGCTGCGCCTTCACCAACTACCTCGGCACCACCTTCGTGATGTGCGCACTCTTTGCTGGTTGGGGCCTCGGCCTCGGCGGTGTGCTGCCCCGCGGCACCTTGCCGGTGGTGGTTCTTGGCGGTTGGGCGCTGATGCTGGCCTGGCCGCAGTGGTGGCTGGCGCGCTTCGGGCAGGGGCCGCTGGAAGCCCTATGGCGCAAGCTTACCTGGCTGGGGGTTCCCCGCTCGCCGACGATTCCACCTGCGGCCGGTGCGGTGTAAGGATCAGCACGCCGTCCTCCACACGCCACCCCTTGAGCCGGGTCAGGACGTTCATGCCGATCACGTTCGGCCCGCCCTCGCCCGGCATCACGATGGCATCGAGATCGCGCGCCACCACCGAGCCGAACCGCAGTTCGTCGATCCGCGCCGGAGCGGCCGGGACCGTACCATTCGCGGTCTCGACCACGGCATCCGGGCGCAACCGGTCCGGCTCGACTCCAGCCGCCTCCGCCACATCGCCCGAAAGAGCCGTCACGGTCGCGCCGGTATCGACCATCAGCCGCAGCGGCACACCATTGAGCTTCGCCTTGATCCAGTAATGCCCGTCCGCCGAGAGCGGAATGCGCGTCTCCCCGCCCGATACGGTCTGCGCCGGGCCGCCCACGCTGTGCAGCGCCGCATCGAAGCTGGGGTCCATCCGCACGAAGCGCATGACCGCGAGCGCGAAGACGGCCAGCATGAGCAAGTTGCCCGCAAACCGCACCGCGCCGCCGATCCGCACCCCGCGCGAAGCCACGGCCCCGCCGACCACCACCAGCAGCAGCGCCGCGCAAGTGGCGGCAAACAGCGGCGAAAGATACCCCAGCCAGGGCGCTTCACGTTCCAGCCAGATGTAGATCTGCGTCATGCTGCAAATCCTAGCCGAGCGAACCTTGCTGCACCATTGCGCCAATTGCAGAGGCCCGGATCGAACCCCGCTTAACCATGCCCGTTAAGCCCCGAAACACCCGCCGTCCCTAGGCGGGACGGCCTTGCAATGAGGCTCGCGCGGGCTCGCGTTTACGCTATTTTGCAACGCGAAAGGAGCGCGCAGATTCGTCATGTCCGGCCTGAAGTCCCCCCTCGATCTCGTCCGCTCCCGCTGGGTCAGCGCGCCGCTGGGTTTCGTGGCCATGTCGCTCGCCTCGCTGCTCGCGTTCAATGTCGGCAAGGATGTCGCGCAAGTCCTGTTCGGCGGTTCGCAGGCCGAAGCCCATGTCGCTGCTGTCCCTGCCACCAAGCCACTCGCCAAGCCCGTCACGCTCACGCCCGCCTCCGCGCCGGTGAACAGCGCGTTTGTGGTCAAGTCGATCCTCAAGATCGATGAGCCCATCAAGTTCGGCCAGTACTTCTGGGACGAAAGCGCCGCCGCCACCGGCCCCATCGTCGTCACGGTCGATCTCGAGGCGCGCACCATCTCGGTCTTCCGCGACGGGCACGAGATCGGCGCCGCCGCCATTCTCAAGGGCTACGGCGACAAGCCCACTCCCACCGGCGTGTTCCCGATCAGCGAGAAGGACGCCGACCACGTCTCCAACATCTACGAAGCGCCGATGCCCTACATGCTACGCCTGACCAATGACGGCGTCTCGATCCACGGCAGCAAGGTCGAGCGCGGCTATGCCACCAACGGCTGCATCGGCGTGCCCGACGGTTTCGCCAAACGCCTGTTCGGCGTTGCCAGCCTTGGCGACAAGGTGATCGTGACCGACGGCAAGCGGCTCGGCGTTGGCCAGCCGATCATCGAGAACGCGGCGCCCGCGCCGACGGGCCAGACGGTCCTCGCGCGGCAGGATTGATATAGATCGTTTTTCGCCTGTCCTTGCCGTGCCATCAGGCGCATGAACGACGCAAGGAGACGGCAGCATGCGCCCCCACGATGAACGCCACCTCGTCAGCCGCATCGGCTGGCTGCGTGCTGCCGTGCTCGGCGCCAATGACGGGATTGTCTCCACCGCCAGCCTGATCCTCGGCGTCGCCGCCTCGGGCGCGGAGCGGCAGGCCTTGCTGGTCGCGGGCGCCGCGGGCCTTGTCGCGGGCGCGATGTCGATGGCGGCGGGCGAATATGTCTCGGTCTCCAGCCAGGCCGATACCGAAGCGGCAGACCTCGCCCGCGAACGCGCCGAACTCGCCGCCGGTCCGGTCCACGAAGCCGCAGAGCTTGCTGCGATCTATGAGGCGCGCGGCGTCGATCCGGTGACGGCAAAGGAAGTCGCCCGCCAGATGATGGCCAAGGACGCGCTTGGCGCCCACGCCCGCGACGAGTTGCATCTCAACGAGACGACCGCCGCGCAGCCCGTGCTTGCCGCGATGGCCTCCGCAGCTATGTTCACCGGCGGCGCGCTGCTGCCGCTCCTGCTCGCCGCGATCCTGCCGCTAGGGCTGATGGTGACGGGCACCGCTGGTGGCTCGATCCTCTTCCTCGCGCTCCTCGGCGCATTCGGTGCGCGCGCGGGCGGCGCGGCCATGGGCAAACCGGTGCTGCGCGTCGTTGTCTGGGGCGCGCTGGCCATGGCGATCACTGCCGGAATTGGCCGCATGGTGGGGACCGCGGTCTAGGTGGCAGGAACTCTCGATATTGCCGGGTTCGCGGCCGCCGTCCTGCTGATCGAACTGACGCCGGGGCCCAACATGGCGTGGCTGGCGGGCCTTGCCGCAACCGAAGGCAAGCGCAGCGGGCTCTCCGCCGTCGCCGGGATCGCGCTGGGCCTCCTCGCCAATGGCGTGCTTGCCGCGCTGGGCCTTGCAACATTGCTCAAGGCCATGCCTGCGCTGCTTCACGGCCTGCGGATAGCAGGCGCGGCGATGATGGTCTGGCTGGCGATCGAGGCATGGCGCGGCGCGGAGAAGGCCCCGCCGCCCACCGCCACGCGCCGCGCTTTCGCCACCGGCGCGCTGCTCAACCTGCTGAACCCGAAGGCCTACCTGTTCTTCGTGGTCGTCGCGCCGGAGTTCCTTGGCGGCCGAACGCTCGGCCTCGCCGAAGCGCTCACCCTCGCGCTCGTCAGCACCGGCATCGCCACCCTGATCCACCTCGCCATCGTGCTCGCCGGGAGCCGCGCGCAGGCCTGGCTGGCAGACCCTGCCCGCACCAAATGGGTGCGGCGGGGGTTTGCTGTCGTGATGCTCTGCGTCGCCGCCTCGTTCCTCGCGATCAAATCAGGCTAGGCCACAACACCCCTCACCGTCGCCCCGTGCTTGACACGGGGCTGGGCTTTTCTTCCAGCGCCGCGCCCGAAAAGGAAAGCCAAGGCCCGTGTCAAGCACGGGCCGACGGGATGGTGGAGAGGTGGTCAGCGCATCAACGCGGCGCCATCCTGATCCCGCCATCCAGCCGGATCGCCTGCGCGTTGAAGTAGGAATTGCGCACCAGCTCCATCGCAAGGCTGGCAAACTCTTCCGGCAGACCGAGCCGCTTGGGGAACGGCACCGAGGCATTGAGGCCCGCGCGCACCTTCTCAGGCACGCGGCCCAGCAGCGGCGTATCGAAGATGCCCGGCAGGATCGCGTTGACACGGATGCCAAGGTCCATGAGATCGCGCGCCATCGGCAGTACGAGACCGACCACGCCCGCCTTCAGCGAGCCATAAGCCACCTGCCCGATCTGCGCATCCTGCGCCGCGACCGAACCCGTCAGGATGATCGTGCCGCGCTCGCCATCGCCTTCGAGCGGCTCCGCATGCGCCATGCCCAGCGCCGAAAGGCTCGCCACGCGGTAGCTGGCGATCAGCACGCCGTTCGCGGCAAAGGCATAGTCCTCGGTCGAAAGGCGGGTGAACTCGCCGGTTTCCTTGTTGCGGCCCACGGTCTTGCCCTTGCGGTGCACCACCGCGCAGTGGACGGTGATCCGCTCCTGCCCATGCGCCGCGCGGGCCTTGGCAAAGCCTTCGACAACCGACTCTTCGCTGGTGATATCGACATGGCAGAACAGCCCGCCAATCGCCTTGGCGACTTCCTCGCCGGCCTCGTCGTTCACATCGAAAATGGCAACCTTCGCGCCCGCCGCCGCCAGCGCATAGGCCGTCGCCCGCCCCAGACCCGAAGCCGCGCCGGTCACGACGGCAGCCATACCCTGTTCGATCTTCATGGCATCGTTCTCCTTTAACCGCGCGATTAAGCGGGAGTGGAGGACGGTGCAAGTGGCACAAATGCTAACGGGGCGCTTCGCTGTTCATCCTGCGCTTATCGAAGCACGGCGCAGAGAGCATTTTGCGAGGCCAACTGATGGCCGCTACGCAACATTTCGAGCAGCAAACGGAATGGCTATATATGACCTAAAGTGATCAACATGTGGGTTAGACCCATTCCAGCAGTAGCAAGCATTGCCGGATACCAAGTTTGTGATTTAGGGTGACTTTATGCTGCCATATGCTCTCGATGCTATTAACGAAGCCGCGCTCCGTTCATTGGTGGATAATCAGGTCAGTGAACGCAGCGACCTCGAATACAAGCGCGATCTGCCGGGTCGAGGCGATGAAGAAGTGAAGGAGTTTCTCGCCGACGTTACCTCGCTAGCGAACGCCCAAGGCGGAGACCTGCTCTTCGGAATGAACGAAGCAGACGGCGTGGCCAGCGAACTTGTCGGGGTAGAAACCGGCGACCAAGATGCGGAAATTCTTAGACTTGAGAACTCGCTGCGATCCAACGTCGCGCCGCGCCTTATTGGTGTCCAAAGCCATTGGATCCCGCTAGCCGATGGGCGCGGTGCGTTGTTAATGCGGGTACCCGGAAGTATGAACGCACCCCATCAGGTGGTTTTCAAGAACAGCCGCCGCTTTTGGGGGAGAAGCAGCCGAGGGAAATACGAGATGGACGTCCACGAGTTGCGCCACGCATTCACGCAATCAGAGCAACTGCCCCACAAATTCCGGCAGTTGCATGAACAGGCGATAGCAATGGCGCGTGGAACGGATATGCCCTTCGCAGTTCAGGCTGGCCCCACTGCTGTCATTACAATCGCTCCGCTCGGGTTGTTTCGCGAAGAGAGGAGGATCGCCATTCAACGCGAACATGCGGTCGTTCCATTTCGTAATGACGGATACAGTGGTACTGACATGATAGAAGGCGTGTTGCTGTGCAGCGCACCCAATCGCGAAACAGGGGAGACCTCCTCCTTTGCCCTTACACATCGATCTGGCCGTGTAGATTGCGCCTTTACCATTGGCAGGTTGTGCGATGGGAACAACGGTCAGCAGCATCGACTGGTTTGGCCAGAACAATTTGAAGAGGGTCTCCTTCAAATGGTTAACGCAACGCAGAACCGGCTAAGACAATTTGGCATTGAAGGACCCTGGGTAGTTCTTGCCACGGTCATTGATGTCCAAGGATTCGTAGTGATGAGGGATCGCTTTTTTCAGAGTGCCCCGGCTTTCCGCAACCGAGCTCTATTAGGACAGCAGGTCTTCGAAAGAATCGAGGAAGAGCGACTGCGGCCTTTCGCCGAGAACCTATGGCTGCTCTTTGGCCTACAAAGACCAGATCGACCGCTCGTTGCGAACCAATAGGCGAAGATATCTCGTCGTCATACAATCTTTCACGTGCGACATTAGCCACCCCCTAAAGCACATCAAACTCATCCCCCAGCGCCGCCCGCAGCTTGTCCAGCGCCTGCGCCTTCAGCTGGTGCACACGCGGCACACTCACGCTCAGCACCTCCGCGATCTCCGCGAGGTTCAGTTCCTCCACGAAATAGAGCTGGATCACCCGCTGCAGCCGCTCTGGCAGTCCTGAAATTGCCGCGACAACCGAGGCGCGGGATTGCTCGTCCGCAATGATCTCGAAGCTGTCCGGCCGGTCGTCGGCGAAGGCCATGTCGCTGTCCGAATAGGTATCGTCGATGGGCTCGAAGCGCATCGGCTCGCTCGCGGCGCGCAGTTCGCCCAGCGCCGCCGTGGTCATGCCCATCGCTTCGGCCAGTTCGTCCTCGGTGGGCACGCGCCCCAGCGTCGTCGTCAGCGCCTGCGCCGCGCCTGCCAGCAGACGCCGCCGGTCGCTGGCGCTGCGCGAAAGGGGCGTGGAGCGCCGCACCAGATCAACCATCGCGCCGCGCACGCGCAGCTTGGCATAGGCGGCAAAGCCGTCCTCGGTCGGGCCGCTGTGCTTCTGCGCGCATTCGGTGAGCGCGACGAGCCCGGCCTGCACCAGATCCTCGATCTCGATGCCCGCCCGGCCCGATCCGTGGACGTGCCAGGCAAGGCGGCGCACCATCGGCAGGAAGCGGCGGATGCGGTCCGCCGTCCCGCCCTGATAGGCGCGCGCGGCGGCAAAGCTGCGGTGATCATAGTTCATGCGGCAAGATCCTGTGGGGGATGTGCGGATGGGTCTTCGGCAGCGCCGACCACCTCGATCACTTCGATCGGCTGGCTGGGCGGCAGTTCGGAAATCGAAAGCACCGCGCATTGCGGCGCGCGGGCGCGCAGCAGCGCGGCAAGCGCGCGGCGGGCGCGCGGCTGGACGATGAGCGCGACCGGCGGCGCGGCAGGCCCCCGCTCGGCAATGATCGCGGCAATGCGCTCGCCGATGGAGCGCGCCAGATCGGGCTCGATCACCGGCTGCCCGGTGACGGGATCGTGCATCCCGCCCACGATCATCTGTTCGAGCGCGCCATCGAGCGTCAGCACCGCCAGCCGCTCGGAAGGACCGCAGATGCGCGAGACAAGCAGCCCGCCGAGCGACGCGCGGACGAGATCGACCAGCTTGTCGAACTCGCTCGTCTGCAGCACCGCTTCGGCGAGCGCGGACAGGATCGGCAGCGGGTGCGCGATGCTCACGCCGTCTTCGAGCAGCGCATGGAACAGCCGCGTCATCGCGCCCAGCGTGATCGGCGCGGGATGGACGGTCTCGACCAGCCCCGGCGCGCGTTCACGCACGCCATCAAGGATCGCGCGGACTTCATCCGGCCCGAGCAGCGCCTGCGGCCGCTCGCCCAGCACCTGGTTGAGATGGGTGGCGACCACGGTGGAGGCGTCGACGGTCAGGAACCCTTCGGCAATCGCGTGATCGCGCTGGCCGGGCTCGATCCACAGCGCCGGGCAGCCGAAGCTGGGGTCCACCGTCGCCTCGCCGCGCAGGCTGTGATCGGGATTGGCCTCGCCCGCATCAATGGCGAGCACCTTCTCGGCCTTGATGCTCGCTCCGCCCAGCGCGACGCCGCCCAGCACGATGCGATAGGCATCGGGCAGGAGGTCCAGACTGTCGCGCACGCGGAACTGCGGCACCACGAAACCGAAGCTCTGCGAGAGCTGCTTCCGCACCCCGGTGATGCGCGCCACCAGCGGCGCCCCGCGCTTCTCGTCGACCAGATGGACAAGGCCATAGCCGAGCTCGATGGTCACCAGCGTGTGGTCGGAGACCTCCTCCAGCGTGATCTTGGCCGGGTCCACTTGTTCCACCACTACCGGCGGCGGCACGGCCAGGCGCGCCTCGCGCTTCCTGAGGCTCCACCAGATCCACCCGGCCATGGCGGCGGCAGGCATGAACACCATCTGCGGCATCGCCGGGATCATCCCGATCACGCCAAGAATGACGGCGACCGGCAACCACGTGCCGGGGGCGGCAAACTGCCCACCGATCTGGCCGGCAAGGTCGCGCGTATCGGAAACGCGCGTGACGATCACGGCGGCAGCGATCGAGAGCAGCAGCGAGGGGACTTGCGCCACCAGCGCATCGCCCACCGCCAGCGTGATGTAGCGGCTGGCCGATTCCTGCGCCGTGAGCCCATGGCTCAGCATGCCGAGGCAGAAACCCGCGATGATATTGACGCCCAGGATCAGCAGCGCGGCGACCGCATCGCCCTTCACGAACTTGCTGGCACCATCCATCGATCCGTAGAAATCGGCCTCGGTCGCCACTTCGCGCCGCCGCGCCTTGGCTTCGTCCGCCGTCAGCAGGCCTGCGGCAAGGTCTGCGTCGATCGCCATCTGCTTGCCGGGCAAGGCATCGAGGGTGAAGCGCGCGGAGACTTCCGAGACGCGGCCCGCACCCTTGGTGACGACCATCAGGTTGATGATCATCAGGATCATGAACACGAACAGGCCGACCGCGAAATTCCCGCCGATGAGGAATTCGCCGAAGCTTTCGATCACGTGCCCCGCCGCCGCGCCGCCCTCATGCCCGTTGACCAGCACGATGCGCGTGGAGGCGACATTGAGCGCCAACCGCAGCAGCGTGGCGAACAGCAGCACCGAGGGGAACGAGGAGAAATCGAGCGGCTTCAGCGCATTCATCGCCGCCATCAGGATCGCGACCGAAAGCGCGATATTGAGCACGAAGAATGCGTCGAGCAGGAACGACGGGATCGGCATGATCATCAATGCGATGAGGATCAGGATACCGCCGGGGAGCGCCAATGCGCCGGGAGAACCGAAGCGTTTCAGCATGGCCGGTCAGATTCCCAGCGACCGCAGCTGGCCATAGGCCGCGCGGACATGGGCGGGGGCAGAGCCAGGCTGCGCCAGGGCAAAGGCATCGCGCAGAGTATCGGCCATCGAGCGCGCCGGCGGCGCATCGGACGAAGTGGCGGCGGCATGGAAGGCTTGCTGGATCGGCCCGCCCTTCGGCGCCTCCGCCGTGTAGGACGGCAGCGGCGCATCGGGCGCATTCATGGCGCTCGCCATGCGGCCGCGCAGGAGGCTCATGACCTCACCCACCGAGCGCGCGCCGGAGGGGCCGAAGAAGATCGCACGATTGGCCGCCGCTGCAGCGGGGAGCAGAGCCGCCGCGCTCTGTGCCGGGTTGCTGCCCAGCGCGCCGAGGAAGCGCCCTGCCCCCTCCGCGCCGAGGAAGTGCGCCAGATAGAGTTCGCTCGGATCGGGTTCGCGGCCCAGAATGCCGGAGAGGAAATCGCGGTTGTCGTTCGCCAGTTCGCCGGCCATGAGCGCAGAGAGTTCCGGGTCGGACCGCATGGCCAGAAGCTGCCCGCGCGAGGCGGCGTCGCTTGCACCAGGCAGCCCATAGGCCGCGCCATGCTTGTCGAGCATCGAAAGCCAGGTCTGCCCGGTGAACTGGTAGAGCCCTGTCGCGCTCGAAGTGGCCGCGCGCGCATTCGGGTTGAGTCCGGATTCCAGCCGCGCCTGCGCCATGAGGTAGGAAAAGTCGGTGCCGGTCGCTGCTGCCGCACGCGCGATCGCGCCCTTCACGTCTGGCGCGGGGCGCGGCATCCCAGCAGCAATTGGGGTAGGCTCGCTCACTTGGGTCCCTTTCCAGACCGCCGGTTCGGGGCGGTCGGAAGGGCATCAGCAAACAGCGTGCCAAATCAGCGCGCGCGGCCGATCCGGGCATGGGCGGCCTGCGCGCGATAGAGCGCCGGCTGGCCGGTCAGCGCATCGAGGCGCGCCGAGACATTGGCCGCGATCAGGTTGCGCACGCGGCGGTTTGCCTCGTTCACGCGGCGCGCAGCCTCCAGCAGACCGCGGCATTCCTCGTCGATCGCTTCGGGGGCAGTGGTGTCGAGACGGCCGCAGAGCGCATTCTTGTCCACCGCGCAGCCCATGATCGCGTCGACATCGAGCCCGGCAAGCGCCTGCCGTTCGTCTTCCAGAACGGCCAGCATCTGCCGCAAGGTATCGCGCAGCTGGGTGGGGCGGCGGATCGGCTCGACAGTATCGACAGCTAGGCTCACTTCGGGCTCCTCAACAGCATCCCGGCCGCGATCATCGCATCGGCGATCTTGGTCGGGAGCACGGGGTATGTGCCGGTTTCGATGGCATGGCGGATCGTCTGCACCCGCTCCTGATCGACCGGAGCGGCTCCCGCCTTCACCGCATCGCTGGTTTCCACCTGCGGTGCAGCGGCTGCCGCCGGGGTCGGCGCCTTTGCCGTTTCAGACGTGGCTTCGGTCTGGACAGGCTTGCCGCCGGTCCCAACATTCGCGACCTGCACCGCGCTGACCGGGCGCGATGCACCGATTTCGAAGGATGACATGGTCCGCTCCTCGCGTTTCCTGCAAACCAGAACGGGTGTTGCAGAGGGAATTTAAGCGGGGGCGGAAAAAATTTGCCGCAGGCGGCAGCGGTGCGCAGGTTCTTGCCGTCTGGCGGCTCAGTCCACCGGCAGTTCGACCAAGCCCGGGCGCACCACGCGGGCGCGCAAAGGATCGGCCTTGGCTGCGGTCTTCACCCGGATCCATGCGCCCACTGCGCCAGCATCGAGCGCTTCGCCAGGCTGCGAGACGGAGAAGCCATCGCCCGCCACGGTCACCGTCACGCCCTCGCCGCGCATCACGGCCATTGCGGCAGGAGCCACCGCAGGCGCCGCCCGCTCCGCGCTCACCGGCACGAAGACGCGCCAGCCGCCCGCATCCGGGCAACGCACCAGCACGCTTGTCTGCGCATTGCCATACCACGAGAGCGCCAGCGGCGCCGAGCAAGCCGCCAGCCGCAGCCGCCGGTCCACCGGCTGTGCGGCGCCGCCCGGCACGCCGATCTGCTGTCCGGTGAAGGATGCTACGGCCCGGTCGATGGCAGCAAGATCGGTCAGCGGCGCGGCCACGGCCGGCAGCGGCGCAAACATCAGCGCAAGGGGAAGAGCACGGCGAACAGAAGGCATGGCAGAGCACTTTCGTGACGAGAGGCAATGCCCGCAGCGCTGCAATCATCGTGCCACCTTACTCGGTGTCATAAGCGAGGACCACGCTCGCGCCGTCCTCGCGTCCGGGCTCGATCACGATCCGCGCGCCCGCGCCGCGCGTGCTCGCAGCCGCCACGAGCGCTTCCGCCCGCGCCAGTGCAGCCTGTTCGTGTCCAGCCACGTGGCGGACCAGAATGGAAACCCTGAGCCGGGGATCACGCGCCTGTTGCGCCAGCCAATCGGCAAGCCTCGGCATGCCGGGTCCTTCGCGCCACACGCCGACCGGCTCCCCCCGCACGGAAGGCGCGGGTGGCGGCGCCTTCGGCAGCAGCGGCGTATCGGGCGCGCTGGCAAGCGCGGCCGCGGTCATCATGAACAGGATCAGCGCAAGGTCGGCGAGGATCGTCTGCCAAGGCATCGCGATCGGCGCGCCATAGAGGCCGTGTGGCGGCGCGCTCATCCCGCCTCGCGCAGATAGGCGCGGCGGGCCGCGCCGCTGCCGCTCTGCGCCGGTGGGCAAACGGGTGCGAGCTTGGCGATGAGCCAGTTGGTGATGTCGCGCCGCGCGGCTTCCTCGCTTTCCACCCGGCGCTCGACGGCGCGCGAAAGCGGCGCCAGCAGCAGATTGCCGAGCAGCAGGCCATAGAGCGTCGTCAGAACAGCCATCGAGATCGCACCCATGAACGCCCCGCGTGCAAGGCCCTCGGCCGGCAGTTGGCTGAGCGAGACGAGCGTCCCGGCGAGGCCGAACACGGGGGAGAGTTCCGCCCCCAGTGCCAGCGTGCGCACCGCGCGCAGCGCATGCGCGACGCGGATCTCGCGCGCGCTATCGTCACAGCTGGCAAAGGCGGCCAGGCTGCGCGTCTGGACCAGCGCCGTCAGCGCGGCATCGATCGAGGCTTCGCCGCAGGGCCTGAGGGAGAGCCGCATGAGTCCCTCGCGCTCTGCCTGCGCGACCATCGGCGCCAGCGCACCGCGCACGATGTCGTCCTGAAACTTTGGTTCGAACAAGGCGCGCACGGCACGGATGGCCGCGCGGCAATCCGCCAGCCCGCTGCGCAGCACCGTCGCGCCCAGCGTTCCGCCGATGACAATCCCCGCCGCGACGGGATCGAACATATGCGCCAAGTCCATTGCTGTCCTGCCTCGCTCTTGCTTCTCCCAAGAACGGCGGAAGGCGGACAACCTTCAGGGGCGCCGGAAGCAATTTGCCGACACCCGGCAAGTGCTTGCCGGTTCGCCGCGCCGACTGCGCACGAAACCCCGCATTTCGGCGCTTGGCACGGCCTTTGCTGACCACCTGGCAGGAAAAACCGTCCCCAAGGCAAGATCCATGAGCGACACTCTTTTCGGTATCCACGGCGCAGCGCTCGAATTGCGTTCGCAGCGCATGGGCCTCCTCGCATCCAACCTCGCGAACGCCGGGACCCCCGGCTACAAGGCGAAGGACATCGACTTCGCTGCTGCGCTCAAGGCTCGCACCGGCGGCGCAAGCGAGGCAGAGGCGATGTCTGCCGCTACGCGCTACCGCATGCCGGTGATGCCCAGCCTTGATGGGAACACCGTCGAGATGGCGACCGAGCAGACCGCCTTCGCCGAGAACGCCGTCGGCTATTCCGCCACGCTTTCCTTCATCCGCGGCCGGGTCGAGACGCTCACCCGCGCCATCAAGGGTGAATGACCATGGCGGGCAATGGTCAACCCCTGTCGCTGTTCGACGTCACTGCCCGCGCCATGTCCGCGCAGCTCGTGCGCATGAACGCCTCCGCCTCCAACCTCGCCAATGCGGGCAATGTCGCCGCCAGCAAGGACGCGGCCTACCGCCCCTTGCGCCCCGTCTTCGCCGAAGAGCTCGATCGCTCCAGCGGCCTCGCCACCGTGCGCGTCACCGGGGTCTACCGCAGCGATGCCGCACCGGTGCGCATGCATGATCCCGATCACCCGCTCGCAGATGCCAATGGCGACATCTGGGAGGCACCGGTCGATGAGAACGCCGAGCTGGTCGAGATGATGGAAAGCGCCCGCCAGTACCAGAACGTGGTCGAGGCCATGCAGACCGCCAAGCAACTGATGCTCGAAACGATGAGGATGAAGTGATGATCCCGATCAATCCCTACACCGCGGCAGTCGCCGCCTCCACCGCCACCGGCGCCGCCAAGGCTGCTGTCAGCACCGCAAAAAGCGCGTGGGGTTCCCTCGGAGCCAACGACTTCATCAAGCTGCTCACCGCGCAGCTGCAGAACCAGGACCCCACCGCGCCGGTCGACAACAGCCAGATGATCGCCCAGCTCGCCCAGTTCTCCAGCCTCTCCGCGGCGAACAGCACGTCCGACACGCTGAAATCGATCGAAGCCAAGCTCGACAAGCTCACCGGCCAGAAGATCTGAGAAAGGACCCCCGCATATGTCTTTTTACACCTCGCTCAACGGCCTCAAGAACGCCCAGACCGATCTCGGCGTGATCAGCAACAACATTGCCAACGCCGAAACCAACGGGTTCAAGAAGAGCACCGTGGCTTTCTCGGACATCGTCGCGGGCAGCGCCTTCACCAACCCCAAGCTGCTGATCGGCATCGGCGCGACGGTCGAGGCGATCAACCAGAACTTCAAGCAGGGCCCGGTCGAGCAGACAGGCAACGCGCTCGATCTCGTCGTCAACGGCGACGGCTTCTTCACCACCCGCTCCGCGATCACCGGCGATACGCTCTACACCCGCAATGGCGCCTTCGAGATCGACGAGAACGGCTATCTGCTGCGCGGCGGCAACCGGCTGCAGGTCTTCCCGACCGATCCGGCTGGCGCGGTGACCGGCACAGCGCTGCAATCGGTGCAGGTCCCCGCGGTCAATGCCGCCGGCGCGCAGTTCGCCGGGGTTGCCGTTGGCAAGAACGGCGTGATCACCGCCTCCTATGCGGATGGAAACAACACCGCGATCGGCATGGTCGCGCTCGCGACATTCATTTCGCCGGGCGGTCTGCGCCAGGAAGGTGCGGCCAACTGGAGCGCCACCGGCATCTCCGGCGCCGCCACCTATGGCCAGCCTGACGAAGGCTTCTACGGCGGGATCACGTCGGGCGCACTTGAGCGCTCGAACGTCGATCTCTCCGAGGAAATGGTCGGCCTGATCACCGCGCAGCGCAATTTCCAGGCCAATGCCAAAGCGATCGATACCGCCACCCAGATCTCGCAGACCATCATCAACCTGCGCACCTGAGGCTGAACCGGCACCATGGACCGCCTGATCTACACCGCCTACTCCGGCCTGGCCGGCTCGATGGTCACCCAGCAGGTGATCGCCAGCAACATGGCCAACGCGCAGACCATCGGCTTTCGCGCCGAGATGCTCAACGCCGATCCGATGACGCTGAAAGGCCCCAGCATCGAGGCCCGCGCGATGACGCGCGGCGAAGTGCGGGGCGCCAACATGAAGCAAGGCGCGGTGATCGAGACGGGCAATCCGCTCGATATCGCGCTCACCGGACGCACCATGCTCGCGGTACAGGGCGCGAACGGCGAGGAAGCCTATACCCGGCGCGGCGATCTCTCGGTCGATGCGACCGGCGTCCTCACCAATGGCGATGGTCGCCCCGTGGTGGGCGATGCCGGGCCCGTGACGGTGCCGCCCGGCGCGCGCATCAGCATCGCGCCCGACGGCCGCGTGCTGGCCGCCGCGCCGGAGAATCCGGACCAGCCCCCGCAGGAAGTCGGCCGCATCAAGCTCGTCAGCACTGCCGGCTCGGCTATCGAGAAGGGCCTTGATGGGCTCTTCCGAGTGCAGGGTGGCGGCGCGCTCCCCGCGGACGAGGAAGCGAAGCTCCAGCCCGGCAGCCTCGAGCAATCCAACGTCGAGCCAACCCGCGTTCTCGTTGAAATGGTTGAGGCACAGCGCCTTTTCGACATGCGCACCAAGCTCATTTCCACCGCGAAGGAGCTTGATGAAGGCGGCTCCGGCCTGATGCGCCTCACCTGATCTGACCCCATCCAGTCAAGGACTTAAGCCCCATGCCCTCCTCCGCCCTTCACGTCGCCCGCACCGGTCTCGAAGCGCAGGACACGCGGATGCGCGTGATCGCGAACAACCTCGCCAACGTCGGCACCACCGGCTTCAAGCGCGACCGTGCCAATTTCGCGACGATGGCCTATCAGGACGCGCGCACCGCCGGGCAGCAGTCTTCGGGTGAAACGGCCTATGCCACCGGGCTCAATCTCGGCACCGGCGTCGGCATCCAGTCGACCACGCGGATCACCACGCAGGGGCCGATGCAGACAACCGGCAACGCACTCGATCTCGCACTCGATGGCGACGGCTATTTCCAGGTCACGCTGCCGGGCGGCCAGCTCGCCTATACCCGCGCGGGCAATTTCAGCCGTTCCGCAGAAGGCCAGCTTGTGACAGCGCAAGGCTTTGTCGTGCAGCCCCCCATAACGATCCCGGAAGGTGCGACTTCGATCACGATCGCGCCTGATGGAACTGTTTCTGCCACGCTTCCTGCGACTGCCGAACCTTCACAGCTTGGACAGATCACTATCGCCAGCTTCGCCAATCCCGCGGGGCTCGCGGCGGGCGGGGACAACTTCCTGACCGAGACCGCGGCCAGCGGCGCCGCACAGATCGGCATTGCCGGCGAAGTCGGGCGCGGACGCATTCGGCAGGGTTTCCTCGAAAGCTCCAACGTCAACGTCGTCGAGGAACTGGTCGACATGATCGAGACCCAGCGCGCCTACGAGGTCAATTCCAAGATGATCTCGGCGGTCGACGAAATGCTCAAGAACGCCAACCAGACCCTCTGACGGAAGCACCCAGCATGATGGATTCCCCCTTCGAAGCCGCCTTCCGCGCTACTGTCGATGGCAAGCCCCTTGGCATGAAGCTTCTTGTATGCCTCCTCGTGCCGCCCGCCGTGGTGCTCGCCGCTATCGCGCCAGATCACGCACACGGCAAGCCGACCCGCCCCGCCGAAGGCTTTGGCGCCGTGCTGCCGCAGGCCCCCGCGCCGCGCCCGGCGGACGGCGCGATCTTCAACGTTGCGGCAGGCTATATCGGCCTCGCCGAAGGCCGACGCGCGCATGCGGTGGGCGATCCGCTGACGATCATCCTCACCGAAAACCTCAATTCGTCGAAGACCGCCGCTTCGAAAACCCAGAAGAACGGTGGCTTCAACATCGTCCCGCCCAGCGCCGGGCCGCTGTCGTTCCTCGATCCCAACGCCCTTAAAGCTTCGGGCGGATCGTCGTTCAACGGGCAGGGGAATGCCACGCAGACGAGCACGCTCGGCGGCGAGGTTTCCGTCACCATCGCCGAAGTGCGCCCCAATGGTACGGCGCTGGTCGTAGGAGAAAAGCGCTTGCTGCTGAGCCAGGGCCAGGAATGGGTGCAGTTTTCCGGCATCGTCCGCCTCGGCGATATCGATGCGGACAACCGCGTGCGCTCGACCCAGGTCGCCGATGCGCGGGTGAACTACACCGGCAACGGCTCGATCGGCCGCGCCAGCCGCGAGGGCTGGCTCGCAAAGTTCTTCAGCGTGATCAATCCGTTCTGATGATGCCGTTTTCCCCCCTCTTTCGCGGCCTTTTGGCCCTCCTTGCGGCGCTCATGCTCGCCCAGACGCCCGTTTATGCCGACCGCGTGCGCGATCTCGGCGCGTTTCAGGGCGTGCGGACCAACCAATTGACGGGTTACGGCGTCGTTGTCGGCCTTCCCGGCACGGGTGACGACAACCTCGAATACATCACGCAGGCGATGCGCGGCGTCTCGGGCCGTCTCGGCGTGCAGCTGCCGCAGGGCATCTCGCCCGGCCTCAAGAACGCCGCCGCCGTGCTCATCACCGCCGATCTCCCCGCCTTCGCCAAGCCCGGCCAGCGCATCGACGTGACGGTCTCGACCATCGGCAAGGCCAAGTCCTTGCGCGGCGGCGCGCTCATCCTCGCCCCGCTCTACGGCGCGGACGGGCAGATCTACGCGATGGCGCAAGGCAACCTCGCCGTCGGCGGCCTCGGCATCACCGGCAAGGATGGCAGCCAGCTCACGGTCAACGTCCCCACCGTTGGCCGCATTGCCGAAGGCGCCAGCGTCGAGCGCGCGGTCGCGACCGGCTTCGACAGCGGCGACGTGCTGCGCTGGAACCTGTTCACCGCCGATTTCCTCACCGCCAGCCGCGTCCGCGATGCGGTCAACGCGCGCTTCCCCGGCGCGGCGACGGTTGAAGACGGCATCACCCTCGCCATCCGCTTGCCCCAAGCGACCGACACCCGCGCGACGATGATGGCCGCGATCGAGATGATCGAGGTGAACCCTGCCGAGAAGGCCGCGAAGGTCATCGTCAACAGCCGCACCGGCACGGTCGTGATCAACAGCGCCGTGCGGCTATCTCCCGCTGCGATCAGCCATGGCAAGCTCGTCGTTAAGATCGACGAGAAGCCGCAAGTCTCGCAGCCCGCCCCGTTCAGCCGCGGCCAGACTGCGATTACACCGTCGAGCCAGATCAGCGCCGAGGAAGGCCAGGCCCATGTCGCGCTGTTCAAGCCCGGCGCCTCGCTCTCCAGCCTTGTCGATGCGCTCAACAAGCTCGGCGTCACCCCGTCGGATCTCGTCGCGATCCTCGAGGCACTCAAGCAGGCTGGCGCGCTGCGCGCGGAGATGGAGATCATATGAGCCCGCTCGCCCCGGTCCCCGCACCCGCAGCCCCATCCGCATCAGATCGCGCCGCGCTCAAGAAGGCCGCGCAAGGCTTCGAGGCGATCTTCGTGCGCCAGATGCTCGCCGCCGCGCGCGCGACCAGCCTCGCCGGCGATGATCCGATCTTCGGCGGCCAAGCACAGGAAACCTTCACCCAGATGCGCGACGAGCGTTTCGCGGACATCGCGGCACAGGCCGGCACCTTCGGCCTCGCCAGGCAGCTCGAAGCGCAGTTCGCGCGCCTGCTGCCCCCGGCGAAAGCGGAGTAAGCCACCATGGCCTCAGACCTCCTTTCGATCGGCCTGTCCGGCGCCAAAGCGGCCAGGATCGGGCTCGATGTCACCGCGCAGAACATCTCCAACGCGGGGACGGACGGTTATGTCCGCCGCGCCATCGGCCTCGCCGAGGTCGCCTCTACCGGCTACAACCAGAACGTGCGGGACGTCTCGCTTTCGGGCGTGCGGGTGGAAAGGATCGTGCGCAACGCCGATGCCTTCCGCCAGAGCGAGGTCCGCCGCACCGGTGCGGAAACCGCACGCGCCAATGCCGAAGTGAAGGGCCTGGGCAATATCGAATCCGCGCTCGAGCAGTCCGGCGTCTACCCCGCCATCACCGGCTTTGAATCCGCGCTGCAGAAGCTGAAGGAAGACCCGGTCGATACATCGCTGCGCGCCTCGGTGATCGAGGCCGCACGGACGATGACCGCCACGTTCCAGATCGCGTCGAAGGAAATGGACGCGGTTGGCAAGGGCCTGCAGTTCGAGGCGGCCGACGGCGTCACCCAGATCAACCGCATCGCGGGCGAGCTCGCGCGTACCAACTTGCGCCTCGCGCGCGCCGCTGATGCGAGCTCGGACCAGACCGCCCTCCTCGACCAGCGCGACAAGCTGCTCGCCGACCTCAGCCAGTACGGCGATATCGGCACCACCTTGGCGCAGGACGGCAGCGTCACCGTCACGCTTGGCAGCACTTCACCCGCCACGACGCTGGTAAGCGGCGGCAGCACCACTGCGCTCGCGCTTACCACCGCCGCCGATGGCACCGTGGACTATACGCTTGGCGGCACCCCCCTTGCCCTCGCCGGCGGATCGCTCGCGGGACAGCAACAGGCGCTGGACAAGCTGGCGCAGCTGCGCGGCGATCTTGACGGCCTTGCCGGGTCCATCGTCACCACCGTCAACAGCGCGCAAGGCGGCGGCACCGACCGTGATGGCAATCCGGGCGCAAACCTGCTCTCGGGCAGCAGCGCCGCAACCATCGCGCTTGCAACGGGTGATCCGGCCAAGATCGCCACCGCCCCGTCCGGCGCGCCCAAGAACAGCCGCGATGCGAGCAATCTCGATGCCCTGCGCAGCGCGCTTTCCACCGCCGATCCGGCGGGCAAAATGGACGCGATCCTGTTCGATATTTCGGCCACCGTCTCGGGCCGCACCGTCACCCGCGATGCGCTCGCGACGATCTCGGATGCCGCCAAGACCGCGCTGGCCGCGCAGACCGGTGTCGATCTCGATGCCGAGGGCGTCAATCTCGTCCGTTACCAGCAGGCATTCCAGGCCTCGGGCCGGGTGATGCAGGTTGCGGCGTCGATCTTCGATTCGCTGCTCCAGATCCGGTAGAACGCGCATGAGCATCTTCGCCACCAGCACCGCTGCCTTCTTCGACCGCTCGACGCAGAACCTGTCCGCGCTGCGCGGGCAGGCTGAAGATCTGCAGAACCAGATCAGCTCGAACAGCAAGATCACCCGCTCGTCCGACGACCCGCTCGCCGCCTCGCAGCTGCGCGCGCTGGCCCGCGCGGAAAGCATCGGCACGATCGACACCGCAGCGACCAACCGCGCCACGGTCGATCTCAACCTCACCGACACCGCGCTCAACCAGTTCGCGACGTATGTCAGCCGCGCGCAGGAACTGGCGACGCAGGCGGCCTCCTCGCTGCTCCCCGCCGCGCAGCGCGCCAGCATCGCCTCGGAGCTCGCCCAGATCCACAAGGGCCTCGTCGGCCTCGCCAACACGCGCGACAGCGCCGGGCACGCGCTGTTCGGTGGAGACAGCCCCGGCGATGCCTACCAGATCAACGCCGCCGGCCAGGCGCAATACATCGGCAGCGGAAGCGCCGGCCAGCTTTCGCTGGGCGACGGCCAGACCGTCAGCCGTAGCCTGACCGGCCCCGAGTTCCTCTCGTTCAAGGATCCGGCGGGCAACCAGACCGATCTGATGACCGTGATCAAGTCGCTCTCCGACGCGCTTGCCGGGGGCGGCGCCAGCACCGCCGCCACGGCACAGGCGGCGCTGGGTTCGCTCGCCAATGGCCTCGATGCGATCACCACCGCGCAGACCGTCGTCGGCTCGCGGCTCAGCTGGATCGATCTTTCGACCGAGCGTCAGCAGGCGATGAGCGAGGCCCGTGCCTCGCAGCAGGAGGATATCGGCACGCCTGAGCTGGGCTCCGCGCTCGCCCGCCTGCAGCAGCTTTCCACCGTGCTCGAAGCGAGCCAGGCCAGCTTCACCAAGCTCGCCAACCTATCGCTGTTCGACTTCCTGCGCTGATCCGACCGGGACCACCCAAGCCATGTATGCAGCCATCGGTATCGTCATTCTCCTCGTTATGGTGTTCGGTGGCTTCGCCATCACCGGCGGCGCGCTCGGGCCGGTGATGGAAGCCATTCCGCACGAAATGCTGATCATCGGCGGCGCCGCGCTGGGCGCGGTCGTCACCGGCAATTCGCTCCATGAGATCAAGGCGATCGGCGGCGGCCTCGGCAAGGTGTTCAAGGGCCCCCGGCACAGCAAGCAGGACCACGTCGATGCCATCGTGCTCTGCACGCGTCTGATGAAGATCCTGCGCAGTGATGGCCCGGTCGCGCTTGAAAGTCACGTGACCGACCCCGCCAACTCGCCGATCTTTGCCGAGTTTCCCAAGATCCTCGCCAACAAGCCGCTCGTCGCGCTGATCTGCGACACGCTCACGCTGATCGTCGTGTCCTCCGGCACGCTCGAGGTCCACGCCGTCGAGGACGTGATGGACCATTCGATGAAGACGCATTTCCATGAAATGAGCGAGCCGCAGCACGCCTTGCAGAACCTCGCCGACGCACTGCCCGCATTGGGCATTGTCGCGGCGGTGCTCGGCGTGGTGAAAACGATGGGCTCGATCGACAAGCCGCCCTCGATCCTCGGCGCGATGATCGGATCGGCGCTGGTCGGGACGTTCATGGGCGTGCTGCTCGCCTACGGCATCGTCGCCCCGCTTGCAGGACGCCTCAAGCAGGTGCTCGATCAGGACGAGATGATCTTCCAGGCCGTCAAGCAGGTGATCATCGCGAGCCTCCACGGATGGCCGCAGCCGCTCGTCGTCGAAAGCGCCCGCTCGGGGCTGGGCCACTCGTTCCGCCCGGGCCTTTCCGAACTGCTCGACGCATTGCGCGGCCGATAAGCCATGGCCAAGCCAGCCAAGGGCAAGAATGAACCCGTTCGCCCAATCATCGTCAAGAAAGTCACCGTCGTCGAAGGCGGTCACCACGGCGGCGCGTGGAAGGTTGCCTATGCGGACTTCGTGACCGCGATGATGGCGTTCTTCCTGCTCATGTGGCTGCTCGGCGCGACCACCGAAAAGCAGCGCAAGGGCATCGCCGACTATTTCACGCCCACACTCGTCAAGATGAAGGAAGGCAGCGCCGGGTCCTATGGCCTGCTCGGCGGCTCCTCGCTCACCGATACCGACAGCTATCAGTACCGCGCCGGGCAGACCGGGACCAAGACGCTGACGATCCCGCGCGATGCGACCGGCGGCCCCAAGGACGGCGGTACCAAGGCCAAGCGGACCGCCAGTCTGCAGCAGCGGCTGCAGCAGAAGCTGGCGGCGAGCGCCAACTTGCGCAAGCTCGCCAAGCAGGTCCACGTCAGCCAAACGCCCGAGGGCATCCGGCTCGATCTGATGGACGATGCCAAGTTCTCGATGTTCCGCCTCGGCACGACGATCCTCACGCCTGATGCCGCAGAACTGGTCCGCGCGATCGGGCAGGCGCTCGGGCCGGACAATTCCGCCCTCACCGTGCGCGGCCACACCGATGCGCTGCAGTGGAAGCCCGGAGACCCGGCCAACAACTGGTCGCTGAGCGCCGGCCGCGCCGAAACCACGCGCCAGGCCCTGATGAAAAGCGGCGTTGCCGAGGGCCGCTTCCGCCGCATCGAAGGCGTTGCCGATCAGGAGCCGCTGATCGCGGACAAGCCGACCGATCCGCGCAACCGGCGGATGAGCATTCTGCTGATGAATTGAGCCCAAGCACGCGCGGCGAGAAACGCCGTTCTTGTTTGCAAGCCCGGCTAGGCAGCACTTCCACCGAGAAACAGCTGAGCCGGCACTTCGAAAGCTCCATCGGCCGACAGCCGATGTGGGAGCGCGAAATGGCTGATCTCGACTTCATGACCCTGCCACATGAAGTGCAAACCGCGACCGATGGAGAGAGGTAGCCGCCGCCCCGGTCTTGCCAGCAGATCGGGCTGTGGTTTTCGTCCGACAATGATGTCGTGCGACAAGTCCCAGTAGCGACCGCCCTCCAGGCCTGTGGCGATCCAGCAATGCATGTCGTTGGCGGTGGTTTCGCCTTCCGGCCAGAACACCCCGGCAACATAGGCGGCGGGCAATCCGGCACTGCGCAGGGCTGCCACTGCATACGTGTGGATGTCCACACAGCTGCCCCGAGTCACCCCGCAAGACAAAACCGGAACCGCACTGGTTCCATCGGTGAAGCGGCCCTTGCCGTGACCGTACCGAAACGACGAGGCGGCATGTGCAATCACCGCTCTCTCCTGTCCCGCTTCGTCAAGTCCTGCGACCAATCGACTGACATGGTGCGCCAGGCCGGGTGACGCGCGGGAAAGTGCATGCTCCGGCGGATGCCACAGCCAGCTTTGGTCCCGCTTTTCATCTGTCCTCATCCAGTCATAGCGGGCGGACGGCGCGCTGCACGTGGCGCGCGCCACCACAGCGCGCTGCGGGCCGAAATTTCCCGGTACCAGATCCAGCAATTCCAGACCCTCGACCGTCAGTTCCGAGGTGAGCCCAAACAGATCGAGCGGGCCGGGGAGGAGAAATAGCTCACCCGGGCTCGCCTTGAACTCGATAGTCGCAGACCCCGGTGCGAGATCGATCATGCGGAGCAGCAGGATGAAGGCGTTGTCTCCGGCGCGGGAGCGGCAGCTAGCGCCTCGACAATGCTCTGCCCCCGGTCCTCGCCATAGACCGCGATCGCCCCCATCGTGCGGTAGGCTTCCCACACGATGCCACTGGGATCGACGGCCCAGTGCTTGTCGGACTCCGCGTAACAGCATCGGGCGCACGTCTCGGGCTGTGACGCGATGTTGGCGCGACCGAGCCGTTCGTAGACCTCGGCGAGTTCGTCCTCGGTTTCCACCTGGACGCCAAGGTGATTGAGGCCGGTTGCGTTGTCATCCTTGCGCGAGATGGCAAAGTTCACTCGCGGATCATCGAGGAGCCACTTGGCATAATCCGGCTTGTTGACCACCGGATCAGCTCCGAACAACGCGGAATAGAAGGAGATCGAGGAGGCGAGCTCATCGACGGACACGTGAACATGCAGGCGCTTCATGGATGCTTCTCCTCACAGGAAGATCAAAGTGAAAGGGCAACGACGTCCACCGGCTCGCACACCCGGGCGCGCCCTTCGCAACAGTCTTTGGTGAGAAAGGTGACCAGCTTCGACATGCCGTCATAGTTGGCGCCATAGACGATGGAGCGGCCTTCGCGGTGCGAGGTGACCAACCCGGCGCGCGAAAGAATGCCGAGATTGGTCGAGAGCGTATTGGCAGGACATGCAAGCAGGCGGGCCAGTTCTCCAGCTGGCAAGCCCTCGTCACCAGCCCGCACCAGCAATCGGAATGCGGCAAGCCGACCTTCGTGGGCCAGCGCAGCCAAGGCTTCTATAGCTTTCTTTGATTCCATATTTCTGGAAATATCGAATAATTGAATGATGTCAAGCCTGTCGATATCCGGATCGGTGCAAATCGCAGGCTTGCACCCTTGCTTTCGAGACGCCTAGCGTCTCCCATCACCAGCAGGGAGGGGAACGACATGATCAAGCGGCGCGCATTTCTGGGCGCGGCTGCAGCTGGCACTGGCCTCCTCGCCGCCCGCGCCGCTGCCGCACCCATCCTCTCGGCCACCAACTTCGGCCTCACGCTCGCGCAGGCCCAGCGCCGAAACGGGTGGATCGAAGTCGATGCTGCCGCGTTCGAGGCCAATATCGCGACATTGCGCGCCATGGTCGCCCCTTCCCGCATCTGCGCGGTGATGAAGGCAGACGGCTACGGGAACGGTATTGCGCTGCTGATCCCCTCGATCATCAAGGCCGGCATCACCGACGTCGCGATCACCTCGAACGACGAGGCCCGCGTTGTCCGCCAGCTGGGCTATCGCGGGCGGCTCTACCGCATCCGCCTCGCGCATCCGGAGGAAATGGAGGACGCGCTGGGCCTCGGCCTGGTCGAACTGATCGGCAATCCCGAGGCGGCCGCGCGGCTCGAGGCGATCTGGCTGAAGCGCCGGGCGCGGTTTCCGCTGCCGGTCCACCTTGCGCTCAACGCGGGCGGCATGTCGCGCAACGGGGTGGAGCTATCCACGGAGTACGGCAAGACCGATGCCCGCGCGCTGCTGGCGCTCAAGGGACTGCGGATTGCCGGCGCGATGACGCATTACCCCAGCGAGGAAGCACCCGACATCCTTGGTCAGCTGGCGCGCTACAAGGAGGATCTGGCGTGGCTGCAAGGCGAAGGCCTCAAGACCGAAGGCCTCACCCGCCACACCGCCAACACTTTCGCTACGCTCACCCAGCCCGATACCCGGCTCGACATGGTCCGCGTCGGCGGCGCGCTTTATGGCGATCCCGGCTCGGTGAAGACGAGCGCCTTCATTCCCGTCCCCACGATCAAGTCGCGCGTGGCCGCCGTGAACCACTACCCCGCCGGACAGACGGTGGCCTACGACCGCACGTTCCGGCTGGAGCGCGAAAGCTGGCTGGCCAATGTGCCGATCGGCTATTCGGATGGCGTGCGGCGCGGCTTCAGCCATGCCAACCGGCCCGAATTTCCGGCCGAAAGCAAGAACCACACCGAGGTCCTGATCCGTGGGCGCCGCGCGCCCATTGTCGGCCGGGTCACCATGAACACGCTGATGGTCGACGTGACCGAGCACCGCGATGTCTCGCTCGACGATGAAGTCGTGCTGTTCGGCGCGCAGGGTGCGGACCGGATCACCCAGGCCGAGTTCGAGGCCAATTCCAGCGCCTATGCTCCTGAAATGCTCGCCGTGCTCGGCGCAACCCTGCCCCGCGTATTGAAGCCGCTCTGAACAGGAAAAAGCCCGGCGATCCGTGGAGGGATCGCCGGGCGAAGGTGCCAGCCCGGTGGAGAACGGGCTTGCAGGGGGGAGCTGGGACTTAGCGCAGCAGCGAGAGGACGTTCTGCTGGCTCTGGTTGGCCTGCGCGATCATCGCGGTCGAAGCCTGGCTCAGGATCTGGGCCTTGGCCATCGCGGTCGTTTCAGCCGAGTAGTCGGTGTCCTGAATACGCGAACGGGCGTCCGACAGGTTGGTGATGTTGTCGTTCAGGTTGTTGACGGCCGATTCCAGACGGTTCTGGCCGGCACCGAGCGTCGCACGGGTCGAGTTGACGTTGGCGAGCGCGTCGTCGACGTTGTCGATCGTGGTCGAAGCCTTGGCAGCGTCGGTCACGTCGAGCGCCTGCGTGGTCGAAGCGGCGTCATAGGCCGTGTCGGTGCCGCCGAACAACTTGGTGCCGTCGAAGGCCTTCGAGACGATGTCGACCGTGTCGGTGGTGTTCGCACCGGTCTGGATCGAGAACGTGACATCATCGGTCGCCGCCGGCGTCGCGCCGACCACCGCAAACACGTTGTTGCCGTTGAACTTGGTGTTGTTGAGCACGTCCGAGATCTGGGCGTTGAGATTGCCGACTTCCGACTGCATCGCGTCGCGGTCCGACTGCTGGTAGGTGCCCGACTTCGACTGGACGGCCAGTTCGCGGACGCGCTGCAGCATGTTGGTCACTTCGTTGAGCGCACCTTCCGCGGTCTGCGCAAGGCTGATGCCGTCGTTGGCGTTGCGCACGCCCTGGCTCATGCCCTTGATCTGCGAGGTCATCGTGGTGGCGATGGCGAGGCCCGCCGCGTCGTCCTTCGCGCCGTTGATGCGCTTGCCGGTCGAGAGGCGTTCCATTGCCGTGCCGGCCATCTTGGCCGCCGAGTTGGAAGCGTTGGCCGCCTTGATGGCGCCGATGTTGGTATTGATAACCGCCATGGTCTGTCTCCGTATGAGAGGGGTCGTTCCCCGGTTGACGCCGGTCGGGGATCGACGCGGCAGCCACGGCAAAGACCGGCAAGAAGCTGCCGGGTTTAAGGGGGCGGTCGGCAGCGATCTGCCGCATCCAAGTAGTAGCCCTTAGGGCAGGCGCGGAGCTTAAAGTTTCGGTCGGCTTGACGTTTTCGCGCGAAAAACAGCCCGTCACGATGGTTAAGACAGGGCTGATATTCATGAACACGGATCAGGCAGTGCGCACGACAGGAGGAAGCGCCGCCACCCCATCTTCGCCACATGCCGCCTTGCTTGCACGGGCGCGGTCGGTTTTGGGGAGCTTCACCGCTGCTGGAACCTATACCCTGCGCGGCGCGGAAGAGCCTGCCAGCCCCGGCCTGTTCGATCGCACCGTGCTGCTTTCGCGCAGCGCTGTGAATGCCATTACCCGCAGCCACGGCGGCCGCCACGATCTGGCCTATGCCGACAGCGCCGATCCCGCGGTGCTTGCCGCGCTGGTCGCCTGCGCCGCTCCTGCCGGCAGCCCCGTCGCCGCCGATCCCGAAACGCTCTCGGTCCTCGCGCTGGCCGAACGCCTTGCCGGAGCCGAGATCCCGGTCCTCATCAACGGCCCGACCGGGACCGGCAAGGAAGTGCTGAGCCGCTTCATCCACATGCGCTCGCCCCGCGCCGCTGCCCCCTTCATCGCGATCAACTGCGCCGCGATGCCCGAGACCATGCTCGAGGCCATGCTGTTCGGCCACCAGAAGGGGGCGTTCACCGGCGCCAACGCCGCCTCGGAAGGCTTCTTCCGCGCTGCCCACGGCGGCACCTTGCTGCTCGACGAGATCGCCGAGATGCCGCTGGCGCTGCAGGCCAAGCTGCTGCGCGTGCTGCAGGAAGGCGAAGTCGTTCCCATCGGCGCGACCAAGCCGGTCAAGGTCGACGTCCGCGTGATTGCCTGCGCCAACCGCGACCTGCCCAGCGAAGTCGAGGAAGGCCGCTTCCGCGCCGATCTCTACTACCGCCTCAACGTCTTCCCGCTCGAGCTCAGCGCACTGCGTGACCGCCCGGCCGATATCGCCCCGCTCGCCTTCGCCATGGTGCTGCGCCATGTCCCTCAGGGCCGGGCGGTGCCGTGGATCGGCGAGGCCGCGCTGGCCATGCTCGAAGCCCATGCCTGGCCTGGCAATGTGCGCGAACTCGAAAACGTCATGCGCCGCGCGCTGCTTCTGGCAGGCGATGCGGCCGAAATCGGCATGCAGCACGTGGTGTTCGACCGCCCGGTCCGCGCCGCCGGTGAGAACACTCCTGCCGATATCGTGCCGCTGAACGCAGGAACGGTCCCCGGCGGCAAGCTGTCGAACATCGTCCAGCTCTCGGAAACCCGCGCGATCCTCGCCGCGCTTGACAGCTGCGGCGGCAGCCGCGTCGCCGCAGCGCGCAAGCTCGGTATCTCGGAACGCACCTTGCGCTACCGCCTCGCCGAATTTCGCGAGAACGGCATTGCCGTGGCAGGTAGCCGGCGATGAGCGGGCCAAATGCCCTTGGGGGGGGGATTGGCGGAGGAGCCGGGGGGCTCCAGCAGATCATGGCGCTGCGCCAGCAGATTATCGATCGCTCGCAGCTCCTCCAGCAAGTCCGCACGCCTGCCTCGGGCGCGACCGAAGCTGCACCCGAAGCGCCTGCAAATGGCTTCACCTCCGCGCTGAAGTCGGCGCTCGATAACGTCAACGCGGTGCAGGAGAACGCCTCGAAGCTGAGCGAAGGCTACGACAAGGGCGAAGTGACCGACATCGCCAAGGTCATGCTCGCGCGGCAGGAAGCCGGCGTCGCCTTCGAAGCTACGCTGCAGGTGCGCAACAAGCTGCTCACCGCCTATCAGGACATCATGAGAATGGGGGTCTGATAAATGGCCGATCCAGCGAATCCGAGCCTGTCCCTCTTTGCCCCGCTCACCGATCCGGCGGGTGGCTCGATGCTTGCGCGCACCGGCGCGTTCCTGGGCCAGCCGCCGGTGCGCCGCGCGCTGCCGTGGTTTGCGGGCGTCTCCGCTGCGGGCCTCACCGCGCTCCTTTACATGACCATGGCGCCCGCCCCCCAGCGCGTCCTCTACAGCGATCTCAGCGACAGCGAGCGGGCGCAGGTTGTCGCCGCACTCGACAAGGCCTCGATCGCGTACTCCATCGACAACTCGACCGGCGCCGTCTCGGTCGGCGAGAACGATCTCTACAAGGCGCGCATGGTCGCTGCCTCCGATGGCGCGATCGCGACGCCCGAAACCGGCCCGCAGATGCTCGACAAACTGCCGATGGGCGCGAGCCGCACCCTGGAAGGCGAGCGCCTGCTCGCCGCGCGCGAACGCGAGCTTGAGCTCACGATCATGCAGATCGATGGCGTCGAGGCAGTCCGCGTCCACCTCGCCGAGCCCGAAAGGTCCGTATTCGTGCGCGACAATGCCGCGCCCACCGCGTCCGTGATGGTCAAGCTCGCACGTGGGCGGCAGCTTGCGGACAGCCAGGTCGGCGCCATCGTCAATCTCGTTGCCGGTTCGGTGCCCTCCCTCTCGGTCGATGCCGTCAAGGTGATCGACCAGCACGGACGCCTGCTGTCCTCTGGCAAGGACGGCGATACCGACCGGCTCGACCTCCAATCGCGCATGGAAGAAAAGCTGCGCACGCAAGTCTCGCAACTGCTCACCCCCATGCTCGGCGAAGGCAACTTCTCCAGCGAGATCCAGGTCGATCTCGACATGGACCAGCTGACCTCCGCGCGCGAAAGCTATGACAAGCAGGGCGTGGTCCGCTCGGAAACGCAGTCCGCCTCGCAGGGTGGAGGTGCGGCGTCCGCCGTGGGCGTCCCCGGCGTGCTCTCCAATACGCCGCCGCCGCCGACCACCGCCCAGCCCGGCGCACCCGGCGCGCAGCCCACGCCCGCTCCGACTCCGGCCCCGAGTGCCACGCCAGCCAGCGGCGAAAGCTCCTCCGCGCGCACCTATGAACTCGGCCGCGAAGTCGCCGTCACCAACCAGACGCCCGGCAAGATCAAGCGGCTCTCCGTCGCCGTCGCGCTGTCCGGCGCGATCATGGCCAAGGCCAAGCCCGCCGAGATCGACCAGATCAAGCAGCTCGTCGCCGCCGCGGTGGGCGCGGATACCGCCCGCGGCGATCAGGTCGCGGTGGTCGTCCGCAATTTCAGCCCAGTCGCGGTCACCCCGCCCGCCTTCTGGGAAACGCCGTGGTTCGCGATGATCGTGCGCAATGTCGTCGCGCTGCTCGCGGTGCTGCTGACCCTGCTGCTCGGCGTGCGCCCGCTGATCAAGGCACTGAAGCGCGACCCGGCCCCCGTTGTCGTCAAGGACACTGAGGAGACTGCGGAGAACCAGGCCGGCGAAGCAGGCGAGATCGACGAGAACGGTGAGGAAACCCCCGTCCGCCGCCGCCGCAAGAAGATCCAGCAGATCGAGCCGATCATCGATCCCGAAACCGGCGAAATCGATCCCGATGCGCTCAGCCGCCAGGTCGGCGTCGCCCAGCGCATCGTCGTCGAACAGCCGGATTCGGCGCTCAACGCGCTGCGCCAGCTCCTCAACGAACCCGCGCCCGAGGGACTGGAATGACCACCGAGGCCCCACCCGAGATCAGCGGCCCCACTCGTGCCGCAGTCATGATGATGCTGCTCGATGATCAGCTCGCCACCACGCTGCTTTCCCAGCTCGAACCCGCCGAGCTGCGGCTGCTCGGCGCGAAGATGTGCGAGATCGGCGAGATCGACGCCGATGCGATCACGCAGGCACTGCAGGGCTTCGTCGACAATGCCGCTGCCGTCACCATCGGCGCTACTGATCGCGTCAATCAGGTGCGCCAGCTGATGACCAGCGCTGTCGGCGATTTCAAGGCGGACAACCTCATGCAGCGCATCGCCCCCGATGCGCCGCGCCCCGGCTCCAGCCTTGAACTCGCACGCTGGCTCACACCGCATGCGCTGGTTCCACTGGTGCAGGGCGAACATCCGCAGGCGCTCGCCGTGCTGCTTGTCCAGCTCGATCCCGATGTCGCGGCGGGCGTGCTCCATGCCTTGCCCGAGCCGCTCCAGCCGCAAGTGATCCAGCGCATCGCCACGCTTGGCCCCGTCGCGCCGGAGGCGATCGCGATGCTCGAAGACCTTCTCGCCCAGCGCATCACCGAATGCCACGGCAGCGCTGCGCTCACCATGGGCGGCCCGCGCGAGGCGGCGGACATCATCAACGCCTCGGTCCGCGCGGTCGAGAAGCGCGTCATGCCCGAGATTGCCAAGCAGGACAAAGCGCTCGCCAAGGCCATCGAGAACGAGATGTTCAAGTTCGAGCACCTCTTCGTGCTCGACGAAAAATCGATGGGCTCGCTGCTGCGCGAGGTCGATTCCGATACGCTCATCGCCGCGCTCAAGGGCATCGCGCCGGAAACCCGCGAATGCTTCTTCCGCGCGATGTCGAGCCGCGCGGCGGAAGGGGTGCGCGACGAGATCGAGGCGCGCGGCCGCATGAAGATGGCCGAAGTGGTCGAAGCGCAGAAGGCGGTGGTCACCGCCGCCCGCCGCCTCGCCGCCGAAGGCACGATCGTATTCGGCGCGGGCGACGACGACTATGTCTAGCGCGGTACGTGTACTGTCGCTGGCCGAGCTGGGCCTCACGCCCGGCGGTTTCCGGGAGGATCACCGGTTTGTGCGCGGAGCCGCTGCGCCTGAACCGGCTCCGCCGCCACCGGAACCGGAGGAAGACCCCGAAACCCGCGCTTTTGCCGCCGGTTATGCGCAAGGCGCTGCCGATGCCGAAGCGGCTTTCCGCGAGGCTCTTGCCCAGCAGGATGCCGCCCGCGCCAAACTCGAACTCGCGTTTGGCCGCCTCGACGCCGATCTCACGCGCGAACTCGAGGCGCGCCTGCGTGATACCGTCCTTGCGCTGTGCATGCCGCTGTTTGGCGATTATGCCATCGATCCCGATGCGCTCGCCGACCGCGTCAAAACCGCTGCCGGCATGCTTGCGCGCGCGGCAGATGAACGCGTGATCCGCCTCCATCCCGAAGATCTTGCGCTGCTTGCTGCCCGCCTGCCCGAAGACTGGCACTTCGAACCCGATCCGTCGCTCGAACGCGGCGCGCTGCGCATCGAAGGCACGGCCGGCGGTGTCGAGGATGGCCCCGGCACCTGGACCCGCGCGCTCTCTGACGCGCTGTCTTCATGCTGAACGCTGCTCTCCCCCTCCTCGTCCGCTGCGAGGAAGCCCAGCCCGATTTTGCCCCGCGTCGCTATGGTCTCGTCACCGCCTGCGACGGCGGCCTGCTTGAAGTCAGCGGTCTTTCGCTCCCCATCGGCGCGCAGTGCCGCATCGCACATGGCGGCGGTTCGCTGCTGGCCGAAACCATCGGCTTTCGCGCCGGGCGCATGCTGATGATGCTGCTTGGCGATACCGTCCTGCTCCGCCCCGGCGCGCGTGTGCGGCCCGAAGGCAAGCCCGGCATGCTCCCCGTCGGCGAAGCCTTCCTCGGCCGCGCCGTCGATGGCGAGGGCCTGCCCATCGACGGCGGCCCGCCCATCGCGGCACGCGCCGAATGGCCTTCCGGCGGCATTCGCGGCAGCGCGCTCGACCGCGCCCCCGTGCGTGAACCGTTCGATGTCGGCGTCCGCGCCCTCAACGCGCTCACCACCTTCGGCGTCGGCCAGCGCATCGGCGTGATGGCGGGTTCGGGCGTCGGCAAGTCCGTGCTACTCGACATGATCGCTCACGGCACCGAAGCCGAGATCGTGGTCGTCGGCCTGATCGGCGAGCGCGCCCGCGAAGTTTCCGATTTCGTCGAAAAGCACATGTCCGGTCCACGCCGCGCCCGCTCCGTGGTCGTTGCCGTCCCGGCCGATCACGCGCCCAACTTGCGCATCCGCGGCGCGATGCTGGCGACCTCGATGGCCGAATACTTCCGCGCCGCCGGGCATCAGGTGCTGCTGATCATGGACAGCCTCACCCGCGTCGCCCACGCGGGGCGCGAGATCGCGCTTCTGCTCGGCGAACCCGGTGCCGCGCGCGGCTATCCGCCCAGCGCGCTTGCGACGATCACCAAGCTGGTCGAGCGCGCGGGCAATTCGGCGGCCAGCGGCGGCTCGGTAACCGGGCTCTACACCGTGCTCGCGGATGGCGACAACCAGGATGACCCCGTCGTCGATACCGCGCGCGCCATTCTCGACGGCCACATCGTGCTCAGCCGTGATCTTGCCCAGCGCGGCCAGTATCCGGCGATCGACATCGCCGCCTCGCTCAGCCGCGTGATGAACGACATCATCGATCCGCTCCACCAGACCGACGCCCGCGCCTTCCGCGCGCTGATCGCCAACTACGAGGCCAACCGCGATCTCGTCCTGATGGGCGCCTACCGCGCCGGGGCCGATCCGCAGCTCGACCGCGCCATCGCCATGCACGGCGCGCTCACTCAGTTCCTCAGCCAATCGCAGCGCGAAGTGATCCCCATGGACCGCAGCATTGCTGAACTCGCCGAACTGATGGCTGCATGAGTGCCGAGAAGACAAAGCTCAAACGCCTGCGCCGCCTCGAACGCCTGCGCAGCATCGCCCGCCAGACAGCGCTGGCGGAAGCGGCGCGGGCGGAAGCTGCGCTGGCGCAAGTCGCCAATCTCCAGACGCGGACGGCCGCTCTGATCGATGCCTATCGCCTGCGCCGCGATGCCACCACCGGGGCGGACCTCAGGCAGTCGCAGCGGTTCGTGGCAGGCCTCACCCGCATCGCGGACCAGACCGCCGCCGATCTCGCCCGCGCGCGCGAGGCCGCCGATACTCGCGCCGCCGAAGCTGCCGAAGCCGAGCGCCGCCGTGCCGCGGTCGACGACCGCATCGAAGCCGCCCGCCAGCGTATCGCCCGCAAATCGGCTGACACCGCACACCCCGCGAAGCCGGCCAGCCCACTTGGCACGCCTCTTGAATAGCAGCCGTTAACCAAACCGCTCGCCAAGGACTGTGCCCCCCGCGATGACTGCGCCCGCTCCGATCCCGCTTTCGCGCACAGAGGTGCGCGCACCTGCCCGGGACACCGCTCCTGCGGCATCTAATGCCGATACGGATCGGGGCCAATCGTCAGATTTTGCGGCCTTTCTGGCACAAGACGCGCGGCCCGCCGGACAGTCCGCCCCTGCCGCAACCACAAAACCGGAACCGCTCCGGACTGGCGCCGAAGCTCCCGTTGATCAGGCGGCGGCTGCCGAGGAGCCCGGCAAGACCTTGCCGGTGATCCGGCAAAGCCTTGCCGCTCCGGTTGCCGCACTTCGACTGCTCATCGCGGCGGGAGCCAAGGACGATACCGCCGACACTACCGCCGACACCGCAGTGGCAGCAAGCGACCAGACGGAAGCGGATCGATCGGCCGAGACGGCCTCGCCCCTGCCGGCCCTGCTTGCAGCACTGCCGGTTGCGGGGCAGGCACCGACCGCTGGATTGCAGGCGTCCGCAGCGACCTCGCAGCCTCCCCGGACCGCATCCACCAGACAGGTCGCCTCCCCCGCAACGCCGACCGCCCCGCGCGCGGACGAGGCCACGCAGACGGCTGCCCCGGTCAATGCGCCGCAACCCGCTGCCTTTGCCGCCGCCCAGCTTGTTTTCGAACGCGACACCGTTGCCGCGCCCGCCGAACCAGCAGCGCCACCACCCGAAACCGCTTCGAAAACCCCGGCTGCGGCACAAGACATCGCCGCTCGCGCCCAACCGTCGACACTGGCGGCGCTGACAGGTACTTCCGAACGCCCGGCCACACGCAAGCTGCGCGGCGAGAGCGAAGCTGCGCTTCCCGCCGCAAAGCCCGCCCTTCTGCCCGACACCGCCGGTGCGCTGGCGCTGGCTCAACCGGGAAGCGCCCCCGCCGCAGCACCTCTGCAAACCCCCGCAACTCCCACGCCGCAGCCGCTCAGCTTCGACCAGCTCGTCGATTCGATCGCCCGTGCGCGCGATGGCGCCGATCAGGGCGGCCCGGTTGCAGTTGCGCTGCATCACGGCGAGTTTGGTCGTATCTCGCTGCGGATCGAAAGCGATGCGACCGGCCTATCGGTCGCGATGGCGAGCCCCGACCCGGCCTTTGCGCCTGCCGTCGCTGCCGCACATGCCGCTGCCGTCGCCGAACCGGCACGCTCGACCGCGACCGGTCAGCATCCAGGTTCGCGCGAGCAAGGCCTCGCCCAAGGCCAGTCCGGCAGCAATTCCGACCCCGGCTCCAGCCAGCAGCGCCAGCCCCCCGCCATCCGGCAGCCCGCGGCCAACCCGGCAGGATCGCCCGTCCCGCGCACCGAGCGCGGCGGCGGCATCTTCGCCTGATCCCTTTCACGCCTGTTTCTGAGGACCCCTGATGAGCGAGAAGAAGGACAAGGACGCCAAGCCCAAGAAGAAGGGTGGCGGCATGATGCTCAAGATCGGTGCGATCGTCGCGTTGCTCGGCGCTGGTGGCGGCGGGGCTTATGGCCTTGTCGCAGCCGGGATCATCGGCGGCGGCGGCCATGGCGATGAGCATGAGGACAACAACCCCAAGCTCATCCACAAGGGTGAGGAAGACCCCTATGCCCCCGCGCCCAAGGAAGGCGGCCACGGCGAGGAAGGCGGCGGCGGTCACGAAGTCGATGGCGAGGGCGGCAGCGAATACCGCACCGCCTACTTCAGCTTTACCGATGATTTCACATCGAATCTCAAGGATTCGGACATGCTGGTGCAGGTCAGCCTCGCCTGCTCCACCCACCGCGACTACCGCGTGATCCTGTGGCTGCAGAAGCACGAACTAGCCATCCGCTCCGCCCTGCTCACCGCGATCGCCGATACGCCGGGAGAGGAAGTCCAGTCCGCCGAAGGCAAGGCCCGGCTGCGGAAGCGTCTCGTCGCCACGATCAACAAGGTGCTCACCGACACCGAAGGCTTTGGCGGGGTCGACGCCGTCTACTTCAAGACCTTCATCGTCCAGTAAAGCGCCCGATGAAGCCCGAACGCCCTCTCGTCGCGCAGCGGCCGCTCGCCCGCCACAGTGCGGCGCTGCTCCGCCCGGCACCCGCCGCAGCCGAACTGCTGCCGCTGCTTGCCCGCGCCGGCGAGCAACTGGCGCGCAAGCTGCGCCTCGCGCTCGCGCCGGTCCATGGCGGCGAGGCGGCGGTGGTGGATTGCAGCGCGCCAGAGGAATTGACTGTCGGTGCGTTCGCCCCTCCCGGCCTTGTTTCCATCGGCCTGCTTGCCGCCATTGCCGATGCCCAACCGCTGCTGGCCTGCGTGGAGGGCGAGACCGTGCTGCGCCTGCTTGACCGTGCGTTCGGCGGCCCGGGCGAAGCGCCATCCCCGCTCCCGCGCGAACTGCCCCTCTCCGCCGAACTCATGGTCCAGCGGATCGAGATGCTGGTCGGCCCGCCGCTGGCCGCCACGCTCGGCCTCGAAGGTCCGATCCGCGTGCTGCGCCGCGCCGCCTCGACCGCTGAACTCGCCGCCATGTCGGAAGACACCGCGCTCGCCGTCCTAACCTTCACGATCCGTGAAGGGGCGCGGCCCGCATGGACCTTGCGCCTCGGCTTCCCGATGGCTGCACTCGCCGATCTGACCGGCGCCGCCCGCCCCGCGCCCAAGCCCGTCCGCACAGCAACGCCCGCAGACCCGCTCGAACCGCCGTTCGCAGACATGCCGCTCACCCTGCGCGCCGTGCTCGTCGACGTGCCGCTCCCGCTTGCCACGCTTTCGGCGCTCGAAGTCGGACAGGTCCTCGCCGTGCCGGTCGCACGCAATGTGCCCCTGCGCATCGGCGAGTGCCTCGTCGGTCTCGGCACCGTTGGCGCTGTCGACGACCGCGTTGCCCTTCAACTCACCCAGCTCGCCTGACCCGGCGGCACCTTTCAGGACAGACCCATGACCTTTCAGACCCGCGGCCTCGAATTCCTCAAGGACGTCGACGTGCGCCTCACCGTCGAGCTCGGCCGCACCGACATGAAGCTCAAGGACGTGCTTACGCTCACCGAGGAAAGCGTGGTCACGCTCGACCGGCTCACGGACGAGCTGCTCGACGTGATGGTCAACGGCAAGCTGATCGCCCGGGGCGAAGTGGTCGCGCAGGGCGAGCGCTTCGGCCTCCGGATCGTCGAGCTGGTCGGTCAGGATGGTCAGGCCTGATGCTTTGGTACCTCCTCAAGCTCGCGGTCGTCCTGCCGCTGATCGCCGGTCTTGCCTGGGCCAGCCTCAAGTTCGCACGCCGCATGGAGCAGCGCTTCAGCCCGAATGGCGGCACCAAGTCGGTGAAGATCATCGAGACGCAGTGGCTCGGCCCCGGTCAACGCATTGCGGTGCTTGAATTCCGCGGACGCGAGATACTCGTCTCGGCCACCAAGCAGGGGCTTGTCCGCCTCGCTGAAGTGCCCGCGCGCGCGGGCGGCGAGGACTGATCCGGTGAAGCTCAAGCCTGTCCTCGCACTCGCCGCCATCGGCGCGTTGGCCTTCGCGCTGCCCGCCCAAGCCGCGGATCTCGCCCCCGCCGCCGCCCCCACCGGCAGCGCCATCCCAGGCGCTCTTGACCGCGCCTTCGGCCAGATCGCCGGCGCGCAATCGAACGGCAGCCTCTCGCTGTCGCTCCAGCTGCTCCTCATCATGGGGCTGCTCACGATTCTCCCCAGCCTCGTGCTGATGATGACGAGCTTCACCCGCATTCTCGTGGTGCTGGCGATCCTCAGGCAGGCGCTCGGCCTCCAGCAGTCGCCACCCAATCAGGTGCTGATCGGCCTTTCGCTGTTCCTGTCGCTGTTCATCATGGCGCCCACGCTCGAAAAGGTGAACGCCAATGCCATCGCGCCCTATTCCGCCGGAACGATCAACGCCGAGCAGGCCATCGGCAACGCGGGCACTGAATTCCACGCCTTCATGATCCGCCAGACGCGCGAGCACGATCTCCAGATGTTCGCCACCATGGCCAAGGCGCCCAAGTTTGCCCGCACCGCGGACGTGCCCTTCTCGATCCTGCTTCCCGCCTTCGTCACCAGCGAACTCAAGACCGCGTTCCAGATCGGCTTCATGCTGTTCCTGCCGTTCCTCGTAATCGACCTCGTCGTGTCATCGGTCCTTATGAGTCTGGGCATGATGATGATGTCGCCAACGGTGGTCTCGTTGCCGTTCAAACTCCTCCTCTTCGTCCTGGTTGATGGCTGGGCGCTGCTGATGGGCAGCCTTGCTGCGAGTTTCGGCTGATGAACGACACCTCCGCCCTGCTCGCCCTTGCCGACCGCATGCTCTGGGTCACCGCGCTTGTCGCCGCCCCGGTGCTGCTCGCCAGCCTTGCCGTCGGCCTCGTCGTCGGCGTGGTGCAGGCCGCGACCTCGATCAACGAACAGACGCTCACCTTCGTCCCCAAGCTTGCCACCATCGCGCTTGTGCTGGTGCTGCTGGGCAGCGCGATGATGGGGCTGATCGGCGATTTCCTCGTCGATATCTTCGCCCAGATTGCGCAGACCGGGAAGTGAGGGGGATGCGCATCAGGCCGGTCCCGAAAAGCCCCTCCCCGATGGGGAGGGGTTGGGGAGGGGTAGCCCCGGCCCGCCAGTCCCGCGACCACGCCAGCGCCGTACCCCCTCCCCCATCCCCTCCCCGCCGGGGAGGGGGGCAAACCTCATGATCGCCCTCCACTTCGGTTTCGGCGCGCTGGAGGCGGAGTTCTGGCGCATGATCTTCGTGATGACGCGGATCGGTGCGGCGCTCTTTGCCGCCCCCTTGTTCGGCGCCAATTCGGTGCCGATGCAACTGCGGGTCTGCCTTGCCGGTGCCGTCGCCGTGATGATCTGCGCCTGGACTCCGGTCGCCGCTCCGACTGCCCTGTTCACACTTTCCGGCCTCCTCATCACCGCGCAGGAGATCCTCATCGGCCTCTCGCTCGGCTTCGTCCTCCAGTGGAGCTTCGCCGCACCGCTGATGGCTGCCGAGGTGATCGGCGGCTCGATGGGCATGAGTATCGCTGCGACCGCAGACCCGGTCAGCGGCGCCCATTCGCCGGTCATGGGACAGTATTTCTCGGTCCTCCTGACCGTGCTGTTCCTCGGTCTCGGCGCGCATCTCACGTGGTTCGCGCTGATCGTGCAGAGCTACGAGACCTTCCCGCCCGGCTCCGCCTGGTTCACGCCTGACCGCATGTTGCTGGTCGCCAGCTTCGGGACGCAGATGGTCACGGCCGCGCTCGCCATCGCGCTGCCTGTCACGCTGCTGCTGCTGCTGGTGCAGGTCATGACCGGGGTGATCAGCCGCTCTGCGCCCAGCCTCAACCTTCTCGCGCTGGGCCTGCCTGCCGGTGTCCTTGCCGGCATCGCCGCGCTGATCCTGACTGCACCGCTGCTCACCGACAAGCTAAGCGACCTCTCGCTCACCGCTGTCACCCAGTCGGCACAATTGGTGAGCCCGAAGAATGGCTGAGGAAACACCGGGCGAAAAGACATTCGCCCCGACCGAGAAACGCCGCAAAGATGCCGCCAAGAACGGCGACGTCCTGCGCCCGCGCGAACTTGGCATCGCAGTCGGCGTGCTCGCCAGCGCGGCATGGCTGCAATTTGCGGGCCCGTGGCTGCTCGACAGCATGAGCCGCACCGCGCGTACTGGCCTTACGTGGGACCGCGCCAGCCTCGATCATTTCGACGCCACGCCGCTGATCACCGCGGCCCTCATCACTGCGCTGCCTCCCGTGCTCACGCTTGGCGCAGTCCTCATGGGCGCGGCCCTCGTCTCGCAACTCGGCCTCGGCGAAGGCCGCTGGGTCGGTGGCAATCTCGCCCCCAAGGCCTCGCGCCTCAATCCACTGTCCGGCCTCAAGCGCATGTTCGGCCCGCAAGGCTGGATCGAGCTCGGCAAAGGCCTCGCCAAGCTCCTGCTGCTCGGCACGATCGCCTATATCTGGGTCAAGGGCCGCCTCCCCGCCATCACCGGCCTTGGTAGCGGCGAACTGCGCGGGCAACTGGCCTACAGCTGGGACACCATGCTCGCCCTGCTCTATGCCCTCGGCGGCGGCCTCGTCGTCATCGCGCTGGTCGATTACCCGGTCCAGTACCTGCGCCGCATGATGCGCCTGCGCATGTCGCTGCAGGACCTCAAGGACGAGAACAAGGAAAGCGAAGGCTCGCCCGAACGCAAGGCGGCAATCCGCCAGCGCCAGCGCCAGATCGCGATGGGCGGGCTCGCCTCGGCGATGAAGGAAGCCCAGTTCGTCATCACCAACCCGACCCACTTCAGCGTCGCGCTCGCCTACGATCCGGACAAGGCCCCCGCCCCCGTCGTGCTCGCCAAAGGACGTGGCGAGAAGGCGCTGGCGATGCGCGAAATGGCGGTGGAAATGGCCGTTCCCACGCTCTCGTCTCCCGCGCTCGCACGCTCGGTCTACTTCACCACGCGCGAGAACCAGATGATCCGCGAGGAGCTCTACGCCGCCGTCGCCGCCGTCCTCGCCTTCGTCCTTGCGCTGAAGCGCGGCGATGCGCCGCCGCAGCCGCAGGTCGATGTCCCGCTGGAACTGCGGTTCGACGCCGAAGGCCGACCCGAAGCGGCTTAAGCCCGCCTCACATCGACCGTTCTGGAAAACATGCCGACCACGTCTGCCACCTCCTCGACTTCGGCCACCGCCAACCTGGTGTCCACGCTCGGCGCGGGCAGCGGGATCAACATGTCGCAGCTGGCGGAACAGCTCGCTGCCGCGCAGTACGCGGCCCGGCTCGATCAGATCACCGCGAAGACGGACCGGATCACGTCCCAGATCTCCTCCGCCTCCACGCTCAGGAGCATGATTTCAAGCCTCGCGTCCTCGCTGGGCGACCGCGTACGCACCGGCGACCTTGCCGCGACGCCGCAGATCGCCAATGCCAGCGTGGCCCAGGTCAGCAAGGGCGCGGCCACCGGGCGCGGCACGACGACGCTCGAAGTCACCGCGCTGGCCAAGGCGCAGACGCTGGTCTCCCCCGCGCTCGCCAGCGAGACCGCCCCTGTCGGCGCAGGCACGCTGACGCTGCGCTTCGGCACCGTTTCCGGCAGCACGTTCACCGCCGACCCATCGCGCGCGCAGGTCGACATCACCGTTTCCAGCACCGCCACGCTCGGCGATATCGCCAGCGCCATCAACGCCAAGGGCGCAGGCGTCACCGCCTATGTCGCGGCAGGCGCCAGTGGCCCGCAGCTCGTGCTCAAGGGCGAAGACGGCGCGGCAAACGGCTTCGTGCTCGAGGCGACGGAAGATCCCCTGAACCCCGGTCTTTCGGCGCTGGCATGGGACCCGGCCACGAACCTTTCGCGGCTCAAAACCCCGGCCACCGACGCCGCCTTCCTGCTCGACGGCGTGTCCCGCACTTCGAAGACGAACACGATCAGCGACGCCGCCCCGGGCCTATCGCTCAAGCTCACCGGCACCAATCCGGGCGCGCCCACCACGATCAGCTACAGCGATCCGGGCGCGGCCATTACCAGCGCGATGCAGGACCTCACCTCCGCGCTCAACGAGATGGTGTCGGAACTCAACAAGGATACCGATCCCACCAGCGGCGTCCTCAGCAACGATCCCGGAGCGCGTACGCTGCGCCGCCAGCTCACCACGCTGGCCAGTGCGCAGGTCATGCCCGCCAACACCACCGGCGCGCCCACCACGCTTGCCGACCTCGGCCTCAAGACCAACCGCGACGGCAGCTTCAGCCTCGATACGGATCGCCTCGCCGCGACGATCAAGCGCGATCCGATCGGCACCGGCGCGATGTTCACCAATGGCCTCTACGGTGTCTACGCCACGTTCGACAAACTTGCGCGCACGGTCGGTTCGACCAGCGATGCGTCCTCGCTCGGCGGCTCGATTGCCCGGCTGACCAAGCTGCAGACCACGCTCGGGACGCAGAAGAGCACGATCGAGACCAAGCAGGAAGACCTGCGCCAGCGCCTCGTCACGCGCTTCGCGAAGCTTGATACGAACATCACCGGCTCGAAATCGACCCTGTCGTTCCTGCAGGCCCAGATCGACGCGTGGAACGGGAAGAACAACTGATGCTGCTGAGCCGTGATCCCGGAGAGACCTACCGCCGCGTCGATTTCGATGCACGCGTCAAGGGCGCCAGCTCGCTCCAGCTCGTCGCGCTGTGCCTCGAGCAAGCCGCCGGCTCGCTCGGCCGCGCGATCTATGCGCAGGAGCACGGCGACAATGCCGCCAAGAGCGCCGCACTCACCCGCGCCGTCGCGGCGATCACCGCGCTGGAACTCGGCGTGGACAGCTCGAACCCCGTCGGCGCGCCCCTTCTCCAGCTCTACCAGGCCGCCCGCCGCACGATCCTCGACAACGCGCTGCGTTTCGACCCCGCACAACTCGAAACCATCCGCACCGACCTCCTCGATATCCGCGAGGCGATGCTGGGAACGGCGGCCGGCTGAGCGCCGCGATGGCTGCCTTGCCCCAACCGTCACGGGGCACGGCGAGTTCCCGGCTGTTTGCGATCACCTTGCCAATGCGGCGCAGTAATGGCAGCTTCCCGGCAAAGTAGCCCGGGGGTAAATCGGTGAAATTCTTGCGTCAAGCGGCGATCATTTCGGCCGCGCTGTGGTCCGCGATACTGCCCTTTGCGGCACGGGCCGACTCGGGCTTCTATCAGTACCCCGTCGCGCATGGCGAGACGCTGGTCTTCGCCAGTGAGGGCGACCTGTGGCGCGCGGAAACCAGCGGCGGCACGGCCATTCGCCTGACAAATCACCTCGAGGAGGAAAGCTATCCCCGCATTTCACCCGACGGACAGCAGATCGCGTTCAACGCTGCCTACGACAGCGCCGGGGATATCTATGTGATGCCGCTGGCCGGCGGCGCGCCGCGCCGGCTCACCTTTGCCGGCGGCGGCGTCCGCACCATCGGCTGGACTCCCGACGGAAAAGTCCTGTTCCTCTCTCGGCTCGAGAAGGGCGGTTTCACCCAGGTCCTCTACAGCGTCGATCCGCGCGGCGGCGATCCGGTGGCGATCCCGCTGGCCCGGGTGCAGGATGCCGCCTTCGGCAGCGATGGCCGGACGCTGTTCTTCACGCGGCGGGGCATCGGCACCAGCAATGACAACGCCGTCCAGTACCGCGGCGGCGGGATGGGTCAGTTGTGGCGCTGGGAGCTCGGCACAAGTGCCGAGGCGGTCCGTCTGCTCGCCGATTTCGACGGCCCTGTCAGCATGCCGATGGCGCATGGAGGCCGCATCTATTTCGTCTCCGACCAGAGCGGCGGCGATGCCATCTGGTCCGTCGCGGTAGATGGCTCAGGGGTGCGCCGGGAATCGGATACGATGCCCTTCCCGATCCGGCAGGCCAGCCTCGACGGTGACCGGATCTTCCTGCAGAACGGGGCCGACATCTACGTCTTCGGCCTCGCCGACAAGGCGCTGCGCAAGCTTGATCTGCAGATCATCACCGATCGGGCGCAAACCCGCGTGCGCGCGCTCGACAAGCCGCTGCGCTTCTTCACCGGCGCGACGATCGCCCCGTCCGGGCAAAGCGTCGCCGTCACCGCGCGCGGCCGCGTTGCGCTCGGTTTTCCCAGGGATCGGCGCCGCGTCGAACTGCCGGTTCCGCTCGATGCCCGCGCGCGCCAGGCGCAAGTCTCGCCCGACGGCAAGACGGTGTTTCTGCTCCTTGACAAGGACCTCGCCGGCGGGGTGTTCCGCATGCCCGCAGACGGCTCCGGACCGCCCGTTGCCATCATCAAGGACTACGCCAGCCATATCTGGAATTTCGAGGTGTCGCCGGACGGCAAGACCATCGTCTTCGCCGACAAGGCTGCGCGCCTCCAGAAGCTCGACGTGGCAAGCGGCGCCGTGACCCTGCTCGCGCAGAACAAGGCGGGAAGCGACCAGCCGTTTACCGACGTCCGTTTCTCGCCTGACGGGCGCACCATCGCCTATTCGGAAGATCAGGACGGCGGCGCGGCCCCGCGCGGCGTGATCGTGGTGCAATCCCTGTCCGACGGGCGCCGGGTGGAAGCCACCTCGCGCAAATACAACGACACCTCGCCGGCCTTCTCGGCCGACGGGCGCTGGCTCTATTTCGTCTCGGAGCGCAATTTCGATCCTCGTCCCGGCAACCCTTGGGGTGACCGCAACATGGGCGTTTCCTTCCCGGACCGCGGTGAGATCTACGCGGTCCAACTCGATCCCGCCGCCGATTTTCCCTTCAGCGTCGATACCGAGCTCACGGCTGCTGCCAAACCCGCCTCTGACGACAGCGCCGCGACCAGCAACGCAGCCACGCCGGACAAGGCAAAGGCCGACGACGGCAAGGCAGACCGGAAGGGCAAGAAGCCTGCCCCTGCGAACGTGGTGATGGATGGCCTCGCCGCGCGCCTCTACAAGGTGCCCGGTGCCACCGGCATCACCGGTTCCCTGCTGGTCGCCGAAAAGCATCTGCTTGCCATGCGCGGCGAAGATGAACTCATCTCGATTGCCATCAGCAAGGATGATCCCAAGATCGAGACCTTCGCCAAGTCGGTCCTCGGCGCGTCGCTTTCGGCGGACCGCAAGACCGTTTTCCTCGTCACTGGGCCGCCCGAAACGCTGGCGCTGCTGCTTGTTCCCGCCGGCGAGAAACTGCCCGAAAAGCTGGATCCGAACCGTGTGCGCCTTGCCGACTGGCGCTTGCAGATCGACCCGCGCGAGGAATGGCACCAGATGTTTCTCGATGCCTGGCGTCTGCACCGCGATTTTGCCTATGATCCCAAGTTGCGCAGCGTGGACTGGAACGCGGTGCGCGCCCGGCTGGAGCCGTTCGTGGCGCGCATCGGCCACCGCGCGGAATTGAATGCGATCCTCTCCGAAATGTCATGGTCGCTCGGCATTCTTCACAGCCAGATCGGCCCCGGCGAAGTTCCTGTCGACGGCAAGAACCCGGAAATGGGCTATCTCGGCGCCCGCCTCGCCGCCAACGCGGGCGGGGGCATGCGGATCACGCAAATCAACGATTCAGACCCCGATATCATCGCCCTGCGCTCTCCGCTCAAGCGGCCCGGCGTCGATGTCCGCGAAGGAGACGTGATTGTCCGCATCGACGGTGCGGCCATCGCGAGCCAGGCCGATGTCGCGCGCGCGCTGGCAGGCAAGGTCGGACAGGAAGTGCGGCTCGATCTCACCCGGGGCGGGGTGGCACGCTCCGCCATCATCAAGCCGGTGTCGTTCGTGGCCGAGATCGGCGCGGAGTATCGCGACCGGGTGATCCGGACCCGCGCGGCGGTCGACCGGCTCTCGGGCGGGAAGATCGGCTATGTCGCGCTCGCCGCGATGGTCGAAGATGATGTCGCCGAATTCGCCCGCGATTTCTATGGCCAGTCCGAGCGCGAGGGGATGATCATCGACGTGCGCGACAACAACGGCGGCAATGTCGACAGCATGATCATCGGGGCTCTGCTGCGCCGCGCCTGGGCCTTCTGGGCAGCACCCGGCGGCAAGCCCTATACCAACATGCAAGGCGCCTATCGCGGACCGATCGCGGTGCTGATCGATGAGCAGACCTATTCCGATGGCGAAACCTTTGCAGCCGGAATCAAGTCCCTCGGAATTGGACCGCTGATCGGACAGCGCACTGCCGGGGCGGGCATCTGGCTGACCGGCCGCCCTACGCTCACCGACAACGGGATCGCGCGTATCGCGGAGTTTGCGCAGTACCGGCTCGATGGCGAATGGCTGATCGAGGGGTGGGGTGTGGAACCTGATATCGTCGTCGACAATCCGCCGCATGCCTCGTTCACCGGCAGTGATGCCCAGTTGCAGGCGGCCGTCGACTATCTGAAGGACAGGTTGGCGACGCAACCCGCCGCTCCCCTTGTGCCGAAACCACTCCCGCCGGTTGGAACGCCGGCGAAATCGCCGATACCCTTGCCGCGGCCGTAACCCCGGGATCGCCGGCAGCCGAGCACCAAAAAGACGGCCCGGAACCGCGCCAGACGGTTCCGGGCCAGAGGGGCGTTACGGGGGATGAACGCCTCAGAGGTAAGTCGTCGGGCCGGTCAGCCGATCGCGCAGGCTTTCAGCACGGCCATGCCCAGATCGCTGAGGCCTACCTCGCGCGCGGCGGCGCCGGCTTCGATGGCAGCGCTGGGGGCTTCGGCCACCATCGCGGTCGCGCGGTCCTGCACCAGCGTGTCCTGCCCCGCATCGCGCATCAGCTTGAGCCCGCGCGCACCATCGCTGCCCATGCCGGTCAGCACCGCGCCCACTGCCGGCACCGCACCGCGCGCGATCGAGCCGAACAGGAGGTTGGCGGAAGGACGCGCGCCGTCGACCGGATCGCGCTCCATCAGGCGGATGCGCGGCGGCTGGCCGGGTTCGACCACCACGTGGCGATCCGGATCGGCGGCGATGTGGATCGTACCGGGGGTCAGGTTGGCGCCGTCCTTCGCGGCGCGCACGTTGCATTTGAGATCGGTATCGAGCCGCTTGATAAAGGTCTCGACCACCATCGGCTCGGCCTGCAGGCACACCACCGTCGGCGGGCAGTTGGCAGGAAAACCGCTCAGGATCGTCGTCAGCGCGTCGATCCCGCCCATCGAGGCGCTGAACGCCGCGATATGGCCGTTCCACGTGAAGGGCACATCGGCGGCGGCCTTCTGCTCGGCACGGCCCTTGCGGTCGTGCACGTTGCTGTTGGCCGCGGCGAGCACGATCTTGCCGAGCTTGCCGACCGTCTTGCTGAACTGTTCGGGCGTCGCCTTGAGCGGCTTGGGGAAGCATTCCACGGCGCCCAGTTCATAGGCCTTGAGCGAGGTTTCGGTGCCCGCCTGCGTCAGGCTGGAGAGCATCACCACTGGCAGCGGATTGGTCTCCATGATCTCCGCAAGGAACTCGATCCCGCTCATGCCCGGCATTTCCACGTCGAGCGTGATCACGTTGGGCTTCAGTTCGGCGATCTGTTCGCGCGCGGCGCCGGCGTTCGCTGCCACGCCCACCACGCGGACGTTCTTCGCCTCGTCGAGGATATCGGAAAAGAGCGCGCGCATCGCGGCGGAATCGTCGACCACGAGGACCCGGGCTTCGTGCATGGGGAGGCTTACCTTCCTGTTGGCGCGCCGCCTGTGGGCGCTGCTTCGGCTGGGTGATACGCCGCCGCCTCCCTGCAATTTCTCCTCGGGCCGTTAAGTATCTCACCGTAAACCCCAGGCAAGGCGACCTTTGCCGCTTGCCGACTAAGCCAGACGGGAAAGCGTGCTCCCGGATCGGGGGCCAGCGAGGGACCCCGCCTCTATGCCGACGATCACCCTGCCCTCCCGGTGCGACCGCGCCGCAGCCGAGGCCCTGCTGCCGGAAATGGTGGCCGGGCTCGGTTCGGGCGCGCTCCACATCAATGCGCGCGATTGCACGCAGATCGGGCAGACCATGCTCCAGCTCCTCGTCAGCGCGCGCCGCACCGGCGATGGCGCGGTGATCGAGCCATCGGACCATTTGCGCGAAACCGCCCGCCAGCTCGGCCTTGAGGCGGAACTGTTCGACGGAGCGGCTGCATGAACGCCGAAGAAATCCAGGCCATCTTCTTTGCCGAGTGCGAGGAATCGCTGGCGGCGGCCGAAAGCGGGCTCGCTGCCTGCAAGGCCGGCACCCAGGACAGCGATACGGTCAACGCCGTGTTTCGCGCCGTCCATTCGATCAAGGGCGGCGCAGGCGCCTTCGGCTATGTCGCGCTGCAGGCATTCACCCATACGTTCGAGACGCTGCTTTCCGACGTGCGCGAAGGCGCGGTGCCGATCACCGAGCCGCTCGTCGATCTCCTCCTGCGCGCGCTTGATACGCTGAGCGATCACGTTGGCGCCGCGCGCGGGCTTGTCGACGTGCCCAATGACGTGGGCCTGCTCGCCGAACTGACTGCCGCGCAGGCCGCCAACGCGGGAACTGCGCCAGCTCCGGCTGTCCCCGCCCCGGTCGCCGCTGCGCCGGCAGCTCCCTCCGTGGAGGAAGAAGGCAGCGATCCCTTCGACTTCGATGCCATGCTCGATGACATCACCGGCGCGATGGGAGCGCCCGAGCCTGAACCCGCTCCCGCCCCCGCGCCTTCTTGGCTGCTCAAGGTCCGCCCCCACGCCGGCGCCATGCGGAACGGCGGCGAGCCGCTGCTCCTCCTGCGCGAACTGGCCGGCCTCGGCGCGCGCTGCATCGAATGCGATTGCGGCAGCGTCCCGCTGCTCGATACGCTCGATCCCGGCACCGGCTACCTTGGCTGGACGTTCGCGCTCGACGCCGATGTCAGCGAGGGCACAGCGCGCGAGATCTTCGAATTTGTCGGCGACGACTGCGGCCTCGCCGTGGGGGGCGACGCGCCGATGCCGCCAGTCCGGCCCGCGCCTGCGCCCGCACCTGTTGCCGCGCCAGCCGCCGCCGCACCCGCCGTCGCTGCAGCAGCCGCACCGGCGCCTGCTGCTGCTCCGCCGGCGCCCCCCGCGCTCGGCCAGTCGATACGCATCGAACTCGGCAAGCTCGACAAGCTGATCGACGCAGTCGGCGAACTCGTCATCGCGCAGGCAATGATGGCGCAGCGCCTCGCCGGCGATGGCCTCGCGGTGAAGGAAGAGCTCACGATCCTCGAAGGCCTGACGCGCGACATCCAGGAATCGGCCATGTCGATCCGCGCCCAGCCGATCGGCTCGGTGTTCAGCCGCGTGCCGCGTATCCTGCGTGAACTCACCGCCAGCACCGGCAAGCACGTCCGCCTCGAAGTGTCGGGCGAAAGCACCGAACTCGACAAGACCGTGATCGAACGCCTCGGCGAACCGCTCACCCACCTCATCCGCAACGCGGTCGACCACGGCATTGAAAGCGCCGAGACGCGCATTGCCGCGGGCAAGCCCGCCGAAGGCACACTCACCCTGTCCGCCGAGCACCGCTCGGGCCGCATCCTCATCCGCATTGCCGACGACGGCGCGGGCATCAACCGCGACCGCGTCTTTGCCAAGGCCGTCGAAAAGGGCCTGATCGCAGCCGATGCGCAGCTTTCGAAGGAGGAGATCGACCACCTGATCTTCGCGCCCGGTTTCTCCACCGCGCAGCAGGTCTCGAACATCTCCGGCCGCGGCGTCGGCATGGATGTCGTCCGCCAGAACGTGAAGGAACTCGGCGGCCGCATCACTATCGACAGCGAACCCGGCAGCGGCACCACCTTCACGCTCACGCTGCCGCTCACCCTCGCCATCTCGGACGGCATGGTCGTCAATGTGGGCGATCAGACCCTGGTTGTCCCGCTAGCCAACGTCGTCGAAAGCCTCCGCCCCACCAAGGAAGAAGTGCAGGGCCTCGGCGCCCACCGCGCGATGATCAATGTGCGCGGCAAGTTCATCCCGGTGCTCCCGCTCCACGCCGCCGTCGGCGCGCAGGGCGCCATCGAGCAGGCGCATGAAGGCGTGCTCATCGTGGTCGAGACCGAAGGCGCCGGGCGCGCCGCGCTGCTTGTCGATGCCATCTGCGATCAGCGCCAGGTCGTGATCAAGAGCCTCGATACGCATTACCGCTCGGTCGAAGGCGTCTCCGGCGCCACGATCCTTGGCGATGGCATGGTCGCGCTCATCGTCGATGTCGACAGCCTCGTCGCGCGCAGCCTTTCCGGCCAGTCCCTGTCCGGCCCCTCGCTGGCGGAAGCTGCATGAGCGCCATGCTCGCCCCTGCCGAGACGCTGCCGGGCATCAGCCCCGGCGTCTACAGCGCGGACGACTTCGCCGCGGTGAGCGCGATCGCGCATGCCGAGGCGGGAATCGTGCTGGCCGAGGGCAAGGCGATGCTGGTCTATTCGCGTCTCGCCCCGCTGGTGCGCGATTCCGGTTGCGCCACGTTCAGTTCGTACATCCTGCGCATCCGCGAGGATGCCGCCGAGCGCAACCGCGCGATCATGGCGCTGACCACCAACCACACGTTCTTCTACCGCGAGGCGCATCACTTCGAGCACTTCGCCAGCCAGGTCCGCCCCGGCCTCGTCGACAACCTCGCGCGCGGCGGCAAAGTGCGCCTGTGGTCCGCCGGCAGCTCGAGCGGCGAGGAAACCTGGTCGCTGCTGATGACCCTGCTTGGGCCGGACCGCACCGCGGGCGAACGCATCGCGCGCGGTGACGTGCGCCTGCTCGCCAGCGACATCGCCGCCCACGCGCTGCGCAAGGCCGAAGCCGCCCGCTATCGCAGCGAGGAGCTGAAGGTCGTGCCGGAGGCCCTTTCGCGCACCTGGACCGTGCCTGCCGGTGACGAAGTGGAGATCGCGCCCACGGTCCGGTCGCTGGCACGGTTCCGTACGCTCAACCTGCATGGCCCCTGGCCGATGCAGGGCCAGTTCGACGTAATCTTCTGCCGCAACGTGATGATCTATTTCGACAATCCCACCAAGGAGCGCCTCGTCGCGCGCTTTGCCGAGGCGCTGGTGCCCGGCGGCTGGCTCTATGTCGGCCACAGCGAACGCGTGACCGGCCCGGCGCTCCAGATGCTCGCCACCGCGGGCCCCACCATCTACCGTCGGAGCGAGGCATGAGCCGAGTGAGCAAGCCAATCCGGGTCGTCATCGTCGAGGATTCGCCGACGATGCGCGCGATCCTGCAGGCCCGGTTCGAGCGCGAGGAGGATATCGTCGTCGTCGGCGCCGCAGCCAATGCGGCGGAAGGCCGCCAGATGATCCGCGAACTCGATCCCGATGTCGTCACGCTCGATGTCGAGATGCCTGGCATGAACGGGCTCGATTTCCTTGAAAAGATCATGGCGCTGCGCCCCACGCCCGTCATCGTCGTCTCCGGCTCGACCCACGAAGGCGCCGAAACCACCGCGCGCGCGCTCGCGATCGGTGCGGTCAGTTGCTACGCCAAGAGCGAAGGTGCCGGCAGCTACTCGTTCGACGATCAGGGCAAGCTGGCGGACCTTATCCGCGATGCCTCCAAGGTTCGCTTCGTCACGCGTCCTGCCCCGCCGCCACCCACTCCGCCGCGCACCTCAACCGCACCGCGCAGCCCCACCCTGGTCGAGCGCCCCCGTCTGATCGCCATCGGTTCCTCGACCGGCGGCGTCGAAGCGCTGCAGGTCCTGCTCGGCGGCTTTCCGGCGGACTGCCCTCCAACCGTCGTCGTCCAGCACATTTCCGCGCGCTTCGCGCCCGCCGTCGCGCGTACGCTCGACCAGTCGTGTCCGCCGAAGATCGTGATTGCGGAGCCTGATCTGCCGCTGCTTGAAGGCCACGTCTACATCGCGCCGGGCGACGACCGCCATTTCTCCGTCGGCGGCCGCAGCGGCCATCTCTACCAGCGCCTGCGCCGGGGCGAGCCGGTTTCCGGCCACCTTCCCAGCGTCGATGTGCTGTTCCACTCGGTCGCCGAAGTGGTCGGCGCGGGCGCAGTCGGCATCCTCCTCACCGGCATGGGCACCGACGGCGCCGAAGGCCTGCTTGCCCTTGCCCGGACCGGCGCGCGCACCATCGCGCAGGATGAGGCGACGTGCACCGTGTTCGGCATGCCGCGCGCCGCGATCGCGCTTGGCGCCGCCGGGGTCGTCGCGCCGATCGGCACGATTGCCCGCCACGCCTTCAGCAAGGCGGCCTGATCCGATGTTCGAACGCCGCATCCTTGGAAGCCTCGAACGTCCGATCGAACGCGTGACCGTCATGCAAGGTCAGGCGCTGGTCAGCAATGACGCCACAATCGAATTCTCGACCGTGCTCGGCAGCTGCGTCGCCTCGTGCCTCTATGATCCCGAAGCGCGGGTTGGCGGCATGAACCACTTCCTGCTATCCGAGCCGCCCGCCGGCCTTGCCGCCACGACCACCATCGACGAGCACTACGGCGTTTATCTGATGGAGCTGCTGGTCAACCAGATGCTCGGCATGGGCGCACGCAAATCGCGGCTGCGCGCGCATCTCTACGGCGGCGCCAACGTCAACCGCAACATGATGCGCATCGGCACCGCCAATGCCGAGTTCGCGCAGGCCTTCCTCAAGCGCGAAGGCATCATGGTCATGCGCGAGGACCTTGGCGGCACCAGCGCCCGCCGTGTCGATTTCCGCCCGGCCTCAGGCCAGATCCGCTGCCGCACGGTCGAGGATCGCCTCGCGCCGCCGGTCAAACCCACCACCCGCCCGGCCATCGCGTCCGGCGATGTCGAACTGTTCTGATTGCAACAAGCGAGCCCCACGATGACCCAGACCACCCGAATCCTGACTGTAGACGACAGCCCGAGCATGCGGGCGCTCCTCAACCACGCTCTTTCGACACAAGGCTTCGAAGTGGCGCAGGCCGAAGACGGCCTCGCCGCGCTCGACTGGCTCGCGCTCAACGAAGTCGACGTGGTGATCACCGACATCAACATGCCGCGCCTCGACGGGTTCGGCCTGATCGAGCGCCTGCGCGAGGGCACCCGCCACCGCGACCGGCCGATTCTGGTGCTCACCACCGAAAGCTCGGACGAGAAGAAGGCCCGCGCCCGCGAGGCCGGAGCGACCGGCTGGATCGTCAAGCCCTTCGATGCCGCCAAGCTCGTCGCCGCCGTGCGCCGCGTCACGCACTGATTTCCTCCTGCCCCAAGGAACCCATACGATGATCCGCGAGCTGATCACTTTCGAGGTCGAGGGCCAGGTCTTCGGACTCGACATCATGTCGATCCGCGAAATCCGCGCCTGGACGCCGACCACACGCCTGCCACGTGTGCCGCACTATGTCGCGGGCGTTGTCAACTTGCGCGGCACCGTGCTGCCCGTCGTCGATCTCGCCGCCCGCCTCGGCTGGCGCGCGACCGAGCCGACCCCGCGCCACGCGATCATCGTCACGCAGCTGGGCCAGCAGGTCGGCGGCTGGATCGTCGATTCGGTGAGCGACATCGTCACCGTGCCCGATCAGACGCTGCAGGCGCCGCCCCCGGGCGTCGGCAACGATAGCGTGGTGCCCTTCCTCGAAGGCCTCGCCGCGATCGAGGACAAGATGGTGATGGTCCTCAACCTTTTCGCCTTGAGCGACGGGGCGCAGCTCGCCGCTGCCGCCTGATCCTGCACTCACTTTCGCATCAAGGAACCCGCCGCAATGGCCTCCCCCGTGGCTTCAGGCCCCCCCGCCAACACCGCATCGCACCGGCAGATCGCGCTGGTGCTCGAGGAATTGTCCCATGAAGTCGAAGCACTCGGTGCCTCGCTCTGCGGTGATATGGACGTCGCGATGCGCCACATGGACAGCCTGCAGGCGATCGACATGATTGCCCAGAAGCAGCGCAGCCTCGCCACGCTGCTCCATGCAGACTGCCTCGAAACCGAGGTCGAACGCATCGGTCTTGATATCCTGCGCGAAAGGATGCGGTTGCTGCGCTGACGGGCGGGACCGGCGTCCCATGGCGGGACCATCCATGTCGGGACCGGGGCTGGCGCGCAGGTTGCCATTCCCGCTCGATTGTTCACAATGCCGCGAGATCAACGAACGGCGGGAGCAATGGCGGTCATCGCAGTCTACAGCGTCAAGGGCGGCGTCGGGAAAACCACCCTCGCGGTCGACATGGCGTGGCGTTCGGCGGCGCTGTCCGGCCATTCCACCCTGCTCTGGGATCTCGATCCGCAGGGGGGTGCGGGCTGGCTGCTCGGCCTGCCCGACCGCGCCGAAAGCGATGCCGCGTCAATCTTCCGCAAGGACAGCAAGCAAAGCGATCTGATCGTCCCTTCGCGCTATCCCGGCCTTGCCGTGCTGCAGGCCGATGACAGCATGCGCAGCTTGCCCGCCACGCTCGCCCGGATCGGCAAGCGCAAACGCATGGCGCGCACTGCTGCCGCGCTCTCGGATGACTACGAGCGCATCGTGATCGATTGCCCGCCCGCGCTCAACGAGATCAGCGAGCAGGTCTTCGCCGCCGCAGATCTGCTCATCGTGCCGCTGCCACCCTCGCCGCTGTCCGCCCGCGCGCTGCCGATGATCCAGGCGGAGATCCTCGCCAACCACCCGCGCCATCCGCCGATCCTGCCGGTGCTTTCAATGTATGACGCGCGCCGCAAGCTGCACCGCGATGTACTGTCGGGCTTTGCTGCCGGCTGGCCGGTGATCCCGATGGCGAGCGCGATCGAGCAGACCGCCGCCCGCCGTGCCCCGCTCGGCACATTTGCCGCCGCCAGCGACGTCAACGCCCGCCTGCAGAAGCTGTGGGACGGGATCGAAGCCAAGCTGACGATGCAGGCCTCGCTAGGGCAGGCATCTCTCAGTTCATGAAGGCGTCGAGCGCCTCGCCCGCTTCCATCCAGCGCGCTTCCGCCGCTTCCAGCTGATCTGCCACCTCGCGCCGCTGGCGCCCCAGTTCGGCCATGCCCAGCCCGGCGAGGTCCGCCGCCGGTTTGCCCGAGCCCGCCATCGCCGCATCGATCGCCGCCAGCCGCGCCTCGGCCTTGCCGACCGCGGCTTCAGCCTCGCTGACCGCCTTCTGCAGCGCCTTCATCTCCTCGCGGCTCTTGGCCCCGCCTTTCGGCTTGCTTGTGGCGCCCTTGCCCGCATCCGCCTTGGGCTGGTTCCGCCCGAGCACGAAGTCGATGTAGTCTTCGATGCTGCCGGGATAGTCCTGCGCCGTCCCGCCATCGACCAGCACCAGCCGGTCCGCCGTCAGTTCCACCATGTGCCGGTCGTGGCTGATGAGGATCACTGCGCCGGCATAGTCATTCAGCGCCTGCACCAGCGCCTCGCGCGCATCGACGTCGAGGTGGTTGGTCGGTTCGTCGAGGATCAGGAGATGCGGCGCATCGCGCGTTACCAGCGCCAGCGCCAGCCGCGCGCGCTCGCCGCCCGAAAGCGTCGCGGTCTGCGATTCGGCGCGCGGCCCTGAAAAGCCGAACCGCCCCAGCTGCGCGCGCACCGCCGCCGGGGTCTTGCCCGGCATCGCCCGCGTCATCAGTTCCAGCGGCGTCGAATCCGCCGGCAGTTCCTCCACCTGATACTGTGTGAAGTAGCCGATCTTGAGCTTGCCCGAGGCCGTCATCCCGCCCTCGCTCGCCGCCAGCTGCCCCGCCAGCAGCCGCGCCAAGGTAGTCTTGCCGTTGCCGTTGCGACCCAGCATCGCGATCCGGTCATCGGGATCGATGCGCAAGTTGAGCCGCCGCAGGATCGGCTTCTCCGCCACATAGCCCGTCGCCGCCAGATCCAGCGTGATCAGCGGCGGCCGCAGTTCGTCGGGATCGGGAAAATCAAAGCTCAGCGAAGGGTCCTCGAGCATCGCCGTCACCGGCTGCATCTTCGCCAGCATCTTGGCGCGCGACTGGGCCTGCTTTGCGGTCGAGGCGCGCGCCGAATTGCGCGCCACATAGTCCGCCAGCTTCTTCCTCTGCGCATCCTGCGCAGCCTTCGCAGCGGCAATCTGCGCCGCACGCTCGGCCCGCTGGCGCTCGAACGCATCATAGCCGCCCGCATAGAGCGCGATCTTCCCGCCCTGCAAATGGAGGATCGTGTCGACCACGTTGTTGAGCAGATCGCGCTCGTGGCTGATCACCACGATCGTGCCGGGATAGTTCTGGAGGAAGTTCTCCAGCCACAGCGTCGCTTCCAGATCGAGGTGGTTCGAGGGCTCGTCGAGCAGCAGCAGGTCGGGTGCGGAAAACAGCAGCGAAGCCAGCGCCACGCGCATCTTCCACCCGCCCGAAAAGCTGTCGAGCGGCATCGCCTGCATCGCCTCGTCGAAGCCCAGCCCGATCAGGATCCGCGCCGCCCGCGCGTCCGCCGTATAGGCGTCAATGGCGATCAGCCGGTCGTATAGCTCGGCCAGCCGGTCCGGGTCCTCGCAGGTCTCCGTTTCCGCCATCAGCGCGGCGCGCTCGGTATCGGCCGCCAGCACCGTCTCGAACGGCGTCGCCGAACCCGCAGGGGCGGACTGCGCGATATAGCCAAGCCGCATCCGCTTGGGCATCTCGATCCCGCCCTCATCCGGCTCGATCTCGCCGATGATCGCCTTCATCAGCGTCGATTTGCCCGCGCCGTTGCGGCCGATCAGCCCCACCTTGGAGCCCGGCTGGATCGTCGCGGAGGCGCGGTCGAGAATGGTGCGCCCGCCCAGCCGCACGGTGAGGCCCTGAATTGTCAACATGCGCGCGCCCCTAGCAGGGCAGCGCCCGCCGCGAAAGCCGCCAACAATCCTCCGGAAAATCAGCCCTCCCGCACCCGCCCGCACTGGACTTCGCGCCCCCCCTTCGTCCATGCAGACGAACCATGTGGCAGATCTACCAATTCCCGCTGTGCCCGTTCAGCCGCAAGGTGCGCCTGCTCCTCGCCGAAAAGGGCGTGCCCTACGAACTCATCCGCGAGAACCCGTGGGAGCACCGCGAGGCGTTCCAGATGCTCAACCACGCCGGGCGCACCCCGGTGCTGCACAACCCGCAAAAGCAGATCACCCTCGCCGACAGCCGCGCGATCTGCGAATATTTCGAGGAAACGGTCGACAAGGCGCCGATGATCAATGGCACGGCGGTCGGCCGCGCCGAAATCCGCCGCCTCGTCGCGATGTTCGATGAAAACTTCTATGCCGCCGTCACCCAGCCGCTGCTCGAAGAGCGCATGAAGAAGCGCCTCGTCTACCGCCAGTCGCCTGACTCCCGGATCTTGCGCGATGCGATGCGCCTCGCCAACGAGCACCTCTACTACATCGACTATCTGATCGATAACCGCCCCTGGCTCGCCGGCTCCACGATGAGCCTCGCCGATCTCGCCGCCGCCGCGCAGATCTCGGTCGCGGACTACCTCGGCGGGATCGACTGGTCGCTGCACGAACAGGCCGCCAGCTGGTACTCGGTGTTCAAGAGCCGCCCCAGCTTCCGCCCGCTCCTCACCGAACGCATGGACGTGATCCAGCCGCCGTCGCACTACGCCGACGTCAACGCCTGAAGCCAGCCGGAGAGACCTCCAGGATGACGATTTCCCGCCGCAGCGCCCTTGGCCTCCTCGGAGCCGCAGTTCCCCTGGCAGGTGCCGCCTCCCGCGTCGGCGCCGTCACCCCCAATACCTACGAGCCCGCCGCCCCGCCCATGCCCGCTGGCCCCGCACCGAAGATCTACGATCAGGTCGGCCTCGAATGGGTGATGAACATCCTGCCCTTCTGCACCGAACCCGAGAACATGGGTAACCTCGCCGACCAGACTTCGGCTGATGGCGATCGCGACGTGGTCTGGCCGATCGTCGGCGGCATCTTCTACGGGCGCGGCATCAAGGGCACCGTCATCCCCGGCGGCGGTGATTTCCCGGTCACGCGTCCCGACGGTGTCCAGATCGTCGACGCGCTCTACCGCCTGCGCACCGACGACGGCGTGCAGATCATCATCCACAATCAGGGGCCGCGCTACACCGACGACAAGTTCCGGCTGCTGCCCTCATTCAACGTGCCAGGCAAGAAATACGCCTGGCTGCGCGAGTCCGTCTTCGTCGCGACGCTGACCTACCCGGTTCCGCCGGAAATCCCCGTCCCCGATTTCGGCCCCAAGGCCAACGGCCGCCTGATCCAGGTCTTTCGCCTGACCTGACCACCCTTCCTTGCTCTTCCCCATTTTTGCGGAGCACAAATGGGCCAGCGCTTCCTTGCTCCTCCCCATTTTTGCGGAGCACAAATGGGGAGGTGGCAGCCCGCTGGGCTGACGGAGGGGTAAATTCCTGCCCCCGCATATTGCCACGCTGCACAGCTGGCCGCCCCATGCCCGAAAGGCCCGAGGGCTTGCACCACCACACCTGCCCGAAGGCCAGAGCCGTGCACGTCCGAAACGCATGGCCAACCCCATGCCCGACCGCCCCGCGAAGGATAACCGGGATAGTACCGCGTTCCTACATGCCCTGCCCCGAAAGGCGCGCCCAAAGACCCACGTCCGAAACGTTGCGCGGTGTGTCGAGGCTAAACGACGCTCGAACCAAAGGCAATCGGCGGCGTGGCTGGCCCTTGCAGTGCACGGCAATCGCGGGCATCTCGGCAAGGACAGGGAGCGACGATGACGAACACCCTTTACTATGGCGACAACCTCCATGTGCTGCGCGAGCATGTGAAGGATGAGAGCGTTGATCTGATCTATCTTGATCCGCCGTTCAATTCGAACGCGAATTACAACATCCTGTTCAAGTCACCCGAAGGGCACAATGCGGACGCGCAGATCGAAGCGTTCGAGGATACGTGGCACTGGAACGAAAAGGCCGAGGACGCCTTCGACGAAGTGATGCGCAGCGGGAACACGGCGGCGTTCGAATTGCTGCGGGCCATGCGCGCGTTTCTGGGCGCGAACGACATGATGGCATACCTTGCCATGATGGCGGTGCGCCTGCTGGAACTTCACCGGGTGCTGAAACCGACGGGTTCGCTCTATCTGCACTGCGATCCGACCGCGAGCCATTATCTGAAGCTGTTGCTGGATGGAGTGTTTGGGGCGAAGTACTATAGAAATGAAATCATTTGGAAGCGAACCAGTGCCCATGGAGACGCATCGGTCGGCTTTGGCGATGTAACGGACGCCATCTTTTACTACTCGAAGTCGGAAAAGACGATTTGGAACCGCCAATTTTCGCCTTTGACTGATAAGCATGTATCGGAGAAGTATGGAAACGTCGATGCAGAAGGCCGACGTTATACGACGCGGGATTTGCGTAGCCCAAGTCCGAGACCAAACCTCACATATGAGTATAAGGGCTACAAGCCACATCCGAACGGATGGTCGATTTCGCGAGAGTTAATGGAGCGGTATGACGCCGAAGGCCTACTTTATTTCCCATCGAAGGCTGATGGTCGTATCCGGTTGAAAATCTTTCTGGATGAAAGGCAAGGCCGACCCCTTCAAAACCTTTGGGATGATATTCCCCCGATTAACTCACGTGCGCAAGAACGCCTAGGCTATCCCACGCAAAAGCCCCTCGCCCTGCTCGAACGCATCATCGCCGCCTCGTCCAACGAAGGCGACGTGGTGCTCGATCCGTTCTGCGGCTGCGGCACGGCGGTTCATGCCGCGCAGAAGATGGGGCGCCAGTGGCTGGGCATCGACGTCACGCATCTGGCGATCTCGCTGATCGAAAAGCGGATGAAGGATGCCTTCCCCGGCCTCGCGTTCCATGTCGAAGGCCGCCCGCAGGACCTGCAATCCGCGCTCGATCTGGCGGAGCGCGACAAGTACCAGTTCCAGTGGTGGGCGGTGAGCCTTGTCGATGCCCTGCCCTTTGGCGGCAAGAAGAAGGGCGCGGACGGCGGGATCGACGGCTACATCTATTTCAAGCCGGATGGGAAGCGCACCGAGAAAGCCATCGTTTCGGTGAAAGGTGGCAGGAACGTCGATGTGAAGATGATCCGCGATCTGCATTCGGCGATGGAGCGCGAGAAGGCTCCGTTCGGCGTGTTCATCTGCGTCGGCCTGCCGACCGGGCCGATGGAGCGCGAGGCGGCGGCGGTCGGCGTGTGGGAGAACGAATATACCGGGCGCAAGCATCCGCGCCTGCAAATCCTGACGCTGGCGGAGCTGTTCCGGGGCAAGCGGCCCGATATTCCGTGGGTGGATGCCAGCGTGCTGAAATCGGCCAAGCGCGAGGATACCGGGCGGCAGGGGAGCTTGCTGTAGACGGGCCAGCGGTCAAACCGTTTCGGCCACAACCGCGCATCCGTCACCGATTGGAACAGCGAGTCGAAGAGCACCGGGCTCACGCCGGACGAGCCAAGCCGCGCCCGCTTTCCTACAGCGCGCCATTCTGCGATACATCCTGCGTGGCCGCGTGCGGTCACGCGCTCTTTGAAATGGTCGGTTCAGGCGCGCACACGCAAAATGTGTCACCTTGTCGCTTTCAGGCGCACAAGCTCTTGTCAATAAACAGGAAAACAGCGCCTCTCAAAGGCGACACGGTGTCGCTTTTGTCGCTTTTCGCACCGGTTCAGGCCGCCTTGGTGCGCACCCCGAAACGACCTGCCTTGCGGAAGCGCACCATCCAGCGGCCAAGGAACAGGTCCAGCGGCCTTGCCTGCACGCCCAGCTCGGCAAGGCCCGGCAGCGTTCCGCTCACCACATTGCCCTGCCGCAGCAGCGTCCACTGATCGCGGCTCATCGGTGCGCCGGGCAGCCAGCCGGTCAGCGAAGCAAAAGCCGCCGAGACGCCGTCGGGCAGTTCGAGGAACTTCGGCGAACGGCCCGCTGCCTTGGCGATGCGGCGGTTGAGATCGCCGATGGTGATCACGTCCGGCCCGCCCAGCTCGAAAGTCTTGCCCGCGAAGCCTGCCGGGGCGGCGAGCACATTGGCCACCGCATCGGCCACGTCGTCGACGAACACCGGCTGGAACCGCGAATCGGCGGCGAACACCGGCATCACCGGCGCACTGGCGATCAGCCCTGCGAAGAGGTTGATGAACGCGTCATCCTCGCCGAACACGACCGAAGGGCGCAGCACCACCGCTTCGGGGAACGCGGCCAGCACCGCCGCCTCGCCTGCCGCCTTGGTGCTGGCATAGGCCACCGGGGACCCCGCATCGGCGCCAATGGCGGAGACATGAACGAACGCCTTGGCACCCTTCGCGCGCGCGATGGCGGCAAGCTGCCCCGCACCCGAACCTTGGACCGCATCGAGCTTGCCAGTGAAGGCGCCGACAAGGTTCACCACCGCATCGCAGCCCGTGAGCGCGACCTCAAGCGTGTGCGGCTTGGTCACGTCGACTGCCACAAGCTGGACCTTGCCCAGCCCGCCGAGGGTCTTGAGCCGGTACCCGCGCTCGGGATGGCGGCTGCACACCCTGAGCCGCGCCCCGCGCGAGAGCAGCGCCTGCGCCACATGCGTGCCGATGAACCCGCTGCCGCCAACGACTGCGATCAGCTGCCCGTCAAGATCGCGCCCACCGTCCTTGCTCATGCGTTCCGTTCCACTTCCAGTTCGCGCGCCCCTTGCCACAGCCGCGCCCTCCGGTTCAATGGTTTAGGCAGCCTGATCGGTGCAAATGCAAACCGCGGTTGACAAGGTGCACATCCCTGCCCTATCGGCGCGCTCCTACCCGGCAGTCGGCGCTTCGGCCCATTGCTCCCGTGCCCAGATGGCGGAATTGGTAGACGCACCGTCTTCAGGTGGCGGCGCTGGAAACGGCGTGGAGGTTCGAGTCCTCTTCTGGGCACCATTTTCCTGTATCAGATTGCCCCTCGGGGCTCGCCAAACCCTCAGAAATCTGCCATTTAGCGTCTCGCGTTGTCGCTGGATGGTTACCATCGTTCCCCCACAATCCACGCAATTTGGGGGCATCGTTGGGTGCATGACAGGCATTCGGCATCGCTTTGGCGAAAGGCCATGCCCCCAGTTGCCTCTGAAGGACGCAGAGATTCGCGCGTTTCGAGCGATGAACAAGCCGGTCAAGAAGGCCGACGGTGGAGCGCTGACACCGATATTGTCTTGCGCTGCAAGTCGGATCACCGGGCGGCTCATGCAATGTCTCCTAGGACAGGTGCATCTGGACGGAGAAGGCCTTCCGTTCGCAATTCGCACCAGAAGTCTGAAGGGATGCTCATCCGATAGTAGTTGAGCGTCTGTTGCACCTGCTCTGCACTGCACAGCCCGGGTATCACGCTGACCACCTGGGGATGCGCCAGCACAAAGGCCAGCGCCGCTGCCGGCAAGTGGCCCCATGCCGCGAGGCGACTGCCTCGATGCACTGCACTTTGTCCAGCAAGTGCTGGGGTGCCGGCGCGCAATCATAGCGCGCGGCTCCCGGTGTGCGCGTCCGGCCCGCCAGAATGCCGCTGATGTAGGGAGCGCCGACGACCAGCGCGATGTCCCATGCCTTGCAGGAAGGTATCCGGCGCGCAACCTGACCATGACGGGCGCATCCGAACCCGGCACCGCGCTGCTCAACGCGCGCCTCAGTGTTCCGCTGAGTTCCACCGCGGCTGTCAGCTTCGGATATGACAGGCGCTTCGGCACCGGCTACATCACCCATTCCGGGGGCATCGGGGTCTCGGTCGCGTTCTGACGCGCCGGTGCAGTTTGTTCGCAGCGTGGTCGGAGGTGCCCGATCGCTTTGCCCGACGACAGCCGTCTCTCTCGCTGACGCCAGAAAGCGCAGTGACGCCGCACGCGCCCAGATCGAGCAAGTAGTGGACTCGCCACTAGAGTGGAAACGAGAGAAGGCGGCTGCCAAATTCAATGCAGAGAACAGCTTCGAGCAGGTCGCCAATGAATGCCTCGCGGTAATGGAGAGCGAGGGCCTCACCCCACACGAGTTCATCTGCAACTGCCGGACAAATGCAGCGCACCGCTTCACATCAAGTTCGCACCATCATCAAATCTTGGGACCAAACATCTAGAGGCTGCCGTCTGCCAAGTTGACGGGTCGCCCCATGTCGACCCGTTCTGAATAGCGATCGACCAGTCGCTCACCGTGCGGCCGCAGCATGACTGTAAAGCGCACCAGTTCCTCGCAAACATCGACGATGCGGTCGTAGTAGGATGATGGTTTCATCCGGCCTGCCGCATCGAATTCGTCGTAGGCCTTGGCGACGCTCGACTGGTTGGGGATCGTGAACATCCGCATCCAGCGCCCAAGGATGCGCAGGGTGTTCACCGAATTGAACGACTGCGACCCCGCGCTGACCTGCATCACCGCCAGCGTTCGGCCCTGCGTCGGGCGCAGACCTTTGTAAGCGAGCGGCAAGTGGTCGATCTGGGTCTTCATGATCCCGGTGATCTGGCCATGCCGCTCGGGGCTGCACCAGACATGTCCTTCCGACCACAGCGAATGTTCGCGCAGTTCATGGACCGCGGGGTGATCGTCGCCGCTGACCTGATCCGGCAAAGGCAGATCGGAAGGATCGAAGATGCGTGTCTCGCAGCCGAAGAACTGGAGCAATCGGGCCGCCTCTTCCACAACCAGGCGTGAGTACGACCGCTCGCGAAGGCTGCCATAAAGCAGAAGAATGCGCGGCGGCGGATCGAGTTCGCCGAGGCCTTGCGCGGGACGCTTATGGACATAGGCAGGCTGCAGGGCCGGCAGATGCGTGGGCTCGGACAAGTGCCGCAGCCGGGTGAATGGCATGGCGGTCATGGTGCGGGATCTTCGTGCGCGAAGATCAAGCTGCCCGCGACAAGGGCTGCGAGTGCCCCGGCAGCCTGCGCGGCAATGAACGCGGGTACATCCGCAGGCGCGATACCGGCGAACGTATCCGACAGGGCGCGCGCGAGCGTGATCGCCGGGTTGGCAAAGCTGGTCGACGAAGTGAACCAGTAGGCTGCGACGATGTAGAGCGCGACGCTGGCGGGAACGGACTGCGGACGGTGCCGGATCGTGCCCAGGATAACGAAAACGAGGCCGAAGGTGGCGATGAACTCGCCTGCCCATTGACCAGTCCCGGTGCGGACCTTGGTCGATAGCTGGAGGATCGGTTCGGCGAACATGAAGTGCGCCGCCCAGACGCCGAGGATACCGCCGGCGAGCTGACCGGCGACCAACCGCAGCGCCGTGCCTGTCGAGAGATCACCGCGAAGGCGGAAGACCATCGTTACTGCCGGATTGAAGTGCGCGCCCGAAAGCGGCCCAAGCATCGTGATCAGCACGTACAGCATGGCTCCGGTCGCGGCGGTGTTGCCGAGCAAGGCAACCGCCGTGTTCCCGCCCGCGAGCCGGTCGGCCATGATGCCCGAGCCGATGACCGTGCAGAACAGGAAGAAACTGCCGATCGCCTCGGCCCAGACGTCACGGCTCATGCCGCGCTGTCCATCTGGCCGATTGCCGACAGGAACTCCGTAAGCTTGGCTTGCGTCATGTCCTCGAAGCGGGCGGCCAGCAGCCTATGCACGCGCACCTCGAGGGCCTGCCACGTTGCCTCGAACGCAGCGTCGACATCGGCGTCGGTGCCGTGCACGTCAGCGGGGTCGGGCAGGCCCCAGTGACCCTTGACCGGCGCGCCGATGAACACCGGACAGCTTTCCTGCGCTGCATTATCGCAAACGGTAATGGCCACGTCGATCCGCGGCGCACCGGGCGCGGTGAATGTGTTCCAGCTCTTCGACGAGAACGCAGCGGTATCGATCCCACGCCGCGCCAACAGTCGCAATGCGCCGGGGTGCGGCACGCCCTTGGGCTTGCTGCCTGCGCTGTAAGCGCGGAGCCTGCCGGCGCCGAGTGTTGCGAGCATGGCCTCGCCGAGGATGGAACGCGCGGAATTGCCGGTGCACAGCACCAGCACGCCGGGGAGACTGTCAGGCATGGATAGTGGCTTCCTCTTCGCAGCCGCAACTCAGGGCAATGTCCACCAGCGGCGCACAGATATCGGAGGAGCCGGCACAGCAATCTTCCATCAGGAACTGCAGCAGCGCGGTCATCTCTGCATAGCGGACGGTGTAGATGATCGACTTCCCGGCCCGGCGATTCTCGACCAGTCCGGCATGGCTCAGGATGGTTAGGTTGGCGGACAGCGTGTTTGGCAGCACGCCAAGCGCCTTCGCCAACACGCCTGCTGCCATACCTTCCCTGCCCGCCTTCACCAGCAGGCGGAAGGCGGCCAAGCGTCCCTCATGCGCTAGCGCGGCAAGGGCCGAGACGGCGAGTTTCGATTCCATATTTCATGGATATTGGAAGTGATAGGTCAGATCAAGCGGTCGCTCGCATCCCACATAGGTCTAACCGCGTCTGCGTTGGACACAAGAAAGGCGCACGGGCGTGTGTGGAGCGGCGTGTGTGTTATGCTGTGTGGTTGCGGGGGTAGGATTTGAACCTACGACCTTCAGGTTATGAGCCTGACGAGCTA
>NZ_FPEH01000016.1 GCF_900117425.1 Novosphingobium sp. NDB2Meth1 | reverse complement strand
CCCGTCTGCCCCACCGAGGCAATCATCTCCGCCCGAAGCTCGTCAGCGAGCTGGCGAAGCTGGGAAGGGGCAAGCTTGCGAAGATCGTCAGGCGTATCAACCTGATCAAGAAGCGGCGTATGCGGATTAGACATTAAGGTGTCTTACACCCTTGAATCGGCTCTGTCGAACGTGAGTTGCGCCGAAATGCGCGTTGGACAGCACTCAGGCCGGGTCCGCCTCGGTTCCGCAGGCACCGCATCGCCCGCGGATCTCGACGACCGGACGGACTGCGGCAAAGCCCGCGCGGTGTGCCGCATCGCGCAGCGCACCGGTCAAGGTATCGTCATCGATGTGCGTCGCCTCACCGCAGGCATCGCAGATCAGGAAAATGCAGTCATGGTGGCAGCCGGGATGGCTGTTGGCGACATAGGCATTGGCGCTCTCAACCCGCCGTGCGAGGTTGGTCCGCACAAACAGGTCGAGGATGCGGTAGACGCTGTTCGCCGCAACGCGCTTGCCCCGCCGGGCACCGACGCTTTCCGCGATGTCGTAGGCCGATGCCGGTTTCTCATGCGCCGCCAGCGCCTCGAACACGTCGCTGCGCATCTCGGTCCACTGCTCGCCAGCCGTCTGCAGCGCATCGCGCGCTGCATCGACCAGCAAGGCTCCGGCAAAATCGTGATGGTTATGATGGCCCGCCATGACCGGAGAAATAAACCGCCTTGCCCAGAAGCGCAAATCCGGCGCGGGATCGGTCATCCCCGCGTAAAGTCAGGCTTCCACAGCCCCGGAAATCCACGCTTCAGCGCCGTGACCTTGGGTGCGTCCCACATGCGGATATAGCCGTGATCAGGGTTCTTCAGCGCGAAGTCCTGATGATAGCCCTCTGCCGCGTAGAAGCCGCGATTGGGCTCGACCGCCGTCACGATCGGGCGTTTCCACAGGTTGAGCTTCTTCAGCTGCGCGAGATAGGCGGTGGTCACCCGCGCCTGCTCCGGGTTCTGCGGCACGATCGCGTTGCGGTACTGGGTGCCGGTATCGGGATACTGGCGATTGAGCTGGGTCGGATCGCTCGCCACCGAGAAGAACACCTGCAGCAGCTGATCATAGCGCACGACAGCCGGATCATAGGTGATTCGCACCGCCTCGGCATGGCCGGTCGTGCCGCTGCTGACGATTTCGTAATGCGCGTCGTCCCTGCTGCCGCCTTCGAAACCGGAGACCACGCTGCTCACGCCCTTCACGTGGCTGAACACCGCTTCCATGCCCCAGAAGCAACCGCCCGCGAAAACCGCCGTCTTCAGGCCCTTGGCTTCCCTGGCCTGTACCGTCGATGCCGGGGCTGATACCCCCGCCTCAGCCTGCGCCGGCTGCAGACAGGCCGCCGCCAGCGTGGCGACAATCGCACCAGCCAGCAGGCGCAGTTCCATCCGCGAGCGGCTCAACGCTGCACCTGTGCGGTCGCGGCAGGGGTCGAAGCCTGAGCGGGCGGCACGCCGAACGTGAACGCCATCGCCGCCGAACCGAGCGCGAAGCCCAGCACCAGCGAACGAACCAAATCCTTGCCAAAAAGCGTCATCACAAATTCTTCCAATCTAGCTGCGCGGTGCGCCACGCCGCCTTGGCGTCGGCTCTACCGCCTCATGACTGGCCCGGAGATGAACCGGAGCATACAGTCGATGCGGTGCCGTTCGCTTGTTTCGGCCAGATGGTTACGGGCCCGCCGATTACAAGAGCGCTTCGCCGCTAAATGAAGGACCGGGTCGCTTGAAGCAGAGCGTTCGATTGACCTGCCCTGCAGTGCGCGCAAAGAAGACGGCAAGCCAATTTCATGTGCGGAGAGAACATTCCATGCGTCGTCCGTTGCCCAGCAGTATTGCCCTTGCGGCGGCGGCCCTCGCTGCCGCGCCGCTCCTCGCCAAGGACAAATCGCCTCTGCCCAAGGAGCTGCCGCCGGTGTTCGAAGCCGTGGTCAATTGCCGTGCGCTGACGTCCGACAGCGAACGTCTGGCCTGCTACGACAGGAGCGTGGCGGCGCTTGCCTCGGCCCGTGACAAGGAAGACATCGTCGTCGCCGATCGGGCCACGATCCGTGAGACCAAGAAGGGCTTGTTCGGGTTCAGCCTGCCCAAGCTCAAGCTGTTCGGCGGCACCGAGACGGACGGGGACGAGGTCAAGGAAATCGAGAGCACCATCACGGCGGTGCACTCGACCGCGGACGGACTCGGTATCTTCACGCTGGCCGATGGCGCACGCTGGAAGCAGACCGATGGCGGTGCCACCTTCGCACGACCCGGCGTGGCCATCCGCATCAAGCGCGGTACGCTCGGCAGCTACCTCGCATCGATCGACAAGGGCGCCTATGTGCGCGTCGTGCGCCTGTCGCAATAGCGCTTGTGCTTGCTCAGTTCGACTGATTGATCGACTTGCTGCTCATCGCCTCATAGGCATCGCGCGCGTTCTGGTTGCCCTGGCGCTCCATTGCGGCCCACTGCGAGATCGTGTGGCAGGTAAAGGTCCTGCGCACGAGCGAGCCGGTTTCCTCGGACTTGCGACACTTGATGAAGTCCGGATCGTTCACCGAGCGGCCCTTGTTGAAAGCGCGGATTTCCGATTGCGACATCGCGGTCGGATCCTTTTCAAGCACAGGGAGTGCCGAGGCGGAAACCGCTGTGTTTCCTGCGGCGGCAGCAGCAAGAAAAATCAGGAAAGAGGCAGACATGCAGTGTGGTCCTCTGGATTCATCGACACGCAAGCGTAGCCTGCGCGCCGACGGCAGGCAAGGCAACCAGCTAACCCAGCGCTGCATCATTCGCCGCAAAGTATGCGGTAATGGCGGCGCACTCGCGTTCTGAAAGATGGGGATTCCACGCATCGACGATCAGGACCGCACGGCGGGCGTCGCTGTCGTTCCACGCTTCGTGCTCGATTGTGTCGTCGAACGCAAAGGCCTTGCCCTCCACCCATTCCCGCGTTTCGCCTCCGACGCGGAAGCCGCAGCCCGGCGGCACATCGAGGGCCAGGTGGACGATGGCGCGGGTGTTGGTGACACCGGTATGCGCGGGAATACGGCTGCGCGGCCGCAGAATCGAGAAGAAGGCATTGGGCGCGCGCCCGGGAATCCGGGCCAGCGGCAGGCTTTCCAGCACGCGTGCGGTATGCGGGCAGCGCTTCATCACCGCGGCATTCGGCACGCCATATTCCCATAGGAAGCAGGCAGACCAGTCCGGCGAACCATCGAGCGCGGACCACTTGTTCTCCGGGCTGCCGGGCTCCATCCGCACATAGGGCCGGATGGCTTCACCCGGCTCCGCCAGCAAGGCATCAAGCTCGGCACGGATTGCGCCCGCTTCGGCTTCCAGCGCTGCGAACCACGGAAAATGGCGCCGGTCGAAGAACTCGTCCGCTGGCAGGAAGGGGTAGTGCAGCCCCGCGCACTCGTTGACGTAGATGCGGCGCTGGCCGAGCGCTGCCGCGGCAAAAGCATCGATCCTGCGACGTTCGGTCTCGTCACGCGCCTCTGCACCGAGCGACAGCGCGGCAGTAGTCGCTTCCGAAAGGCGCGCGCGCAGCCGCGCGCAAAATGCCTCGCCCGCCGCCAGTTCGGCACGGACCTGATCCGGTAGGCCGGGGAACTGCTGCGCCAGCTGGCGCACGCCGTCCCACGCGATCAGCGCCTTGGTCTCCTCGCCCTCGCGCTGGAGCAGCTGGGCCATGCGCAGCTGGGCGGTGAAATCGAGCCGGTCGAGATCGAGCGCGCGTTCCAGCGCCGTGCGTTCGCCCGCTGAATCGCCGCCCAATCGGCAGGCCAGCGCGAGATTGATCCACAGCGAGAGCGCCCCCGGATCCGCCTCCGCCGCCTCGCGCGCGGCGAGGATGGCGGCAGGTGCATCCCCGGCGCGCAATGCGGCCATGGCGCGGGCATTGGCTGCCTGGGCTCGGGCCCGATCGATGTTTTGCGTGGTCATTGCGACACGTGTCTACAGCCCCGCGCCCAGCAGGCAAGCGGCGTTGCAGGCGGGAACAGAGCGCCCTAAGGCTTGGAGCATGGCTTCCGCTCCGTTCAATCCCGCCGATGCCGCATGGCTGGCGCACCGCCTCGTCGAAGGTACGGACGCAGTGCGTTTCGCCCATGTCCCGCGCGATGCGCATGCGGCCATGGCTTTTCTGGTCGATGATGGCTTTGTGGCGCAGTTTGGCGCGATGCCGCCGCAAGTCGATGTCCCGGCCACACAGCTTCTCGCGCGGTTTGCTGCCAAGCCGCGGCTCGGCCTGCTGTTCCACTCCGCGTTCTGTGGCTCGACCCTGCTGACCCGCGCGCTGGCGGAGCCCGGTGTGGCGATGGGCCTGTCCGAACCGGTCATCCTCAACGACGTGGTCGGCATGCGCAATCGTGGCGCGGCGCCCGCTGCCGTGGCCCGCAGCGCGGACCTTGCGCTGCGGCTGCTGGCGCGGCCCTTTGCGGCAGGGGAGGGCGTGGTGGTCAAACCCTCCAACTTGCTCAATCCCTTTGCCGAGCTGCTGCTGGCACTCGCGCCGGAGGCGCGCGCGCTGTTCCTCCACGCCCCGTTGGAGACTTTTCTCGTGTCGGTGGTGCGCAAGGGGCTCCCCTGCCGCCTGTGGGTGCGCGAACTGCTGGAGGGCTACCTCAGGGCCGGCATCGTGGCGCCGCTGGGCATCACCCCAGAAGACGCTTTTCGCCAGAGCGACTTGCAGGTGGCCGCGACAGGATGGCTCGCGCAGCACCGCCTGTTCGCGGGTCTTGCTGGAAAGGTCGGGCCGGCGCGGCTGCAGAGCGTGACATCGGAGCAGCTGACCGGCGAACCGGCGCGGGTGATTGCGGCGGCGGCGGCGCATTATGGTCTGATGATGGCGCCTGATGTGGTCGAACGGATTGCCGCGGGGCCTGCGTTTACCCGGCATTCCAAATCAGGCGCGGCGTTCACGCCTGATCAGCGGCGCGATGAATATGCCCTGGCCCGCCGCGCACATGCGGACGAGATCGATCTGGTGCTTGGCTGGGCGGCAAAGGTGGCGGAACAGGCGGGTGTTGCGATGGATGCCCCCAACCCGCTGCTTCAGGACGCGTAACCCAGCTTCTCGATCCACGGCGCGAGGATCGGCATGACCGGCTCGAGATACGCAGCATAGGGTTCCCACTGCCGCGTGCCATCGAACAGACCGCGCCGCACCTGCCGCGCGCTGGCGGTCGAGACGCCGCGCTCGCGCGCGGTGCGATCGAAGCGGCGGAGATCCTCGCTCCATGCAAGCCCGGCAAAGGCGCAGACCTCGCGGGTCATGGCGTCGAAATCCTGCACCATGCGGTGATAGGGCACTTCGAGAACCGCCATCGGCAGCTTGGCCAGCGCAAGTTCGGTCAGCCGCATCAAGGCGTCATAGTGCCGCGCGGCCCCTTCCAGCGTGGTGAAGTCCATCGCCGCGTTGCTGAGCGCGAAGCTGGTCCGGAAGCAGCTCCACACCACATCGCGCGGATCGCGGCGGACGAGCAGGATGCGGGCCGTTGGGAAGAGCCGCGCGATCAGCGGCAGGCGGATGGACTTGAGCGGATCCATGTCAACCAGCGCAAGGCCTGCGGGATCGCGGCCCAGCGCCTGACCCGAACGCTGCCAATAGGCAGTTCGGTAGGTCGCAAGCGCGGCGTCGTCGAGCTGCGCAAACCGGGCGAGGCCAGCGGGCTCTGCGAGGAAGGCGAGGTCCGCCTCGCGCAATGTGGGCATCTCCTCGATCGCGGCGGTGCCGGGGAGCGAGGCCAGAACGTTCTCGAGCAGCGTATTGCCGCTGCGCGGATAGCCGAGCACGAAGATATGCGGCGGCGAAGCGGGCGGCGCGATGCCCGGCCAAGCGGACACATCGGCCGCGGCCAAGGCATCGGCGATGCCGCCGATGAACGCCCGGTGCGGCGGGCGGCCGGCAAATGTCGCGGCATGGATCGCCGCGAAATCCTGCTTGGCGCGGGCGTAGGCGGCATGGGCTGCCGCCGGATCGCGCAAGCGGTTGCAGGCATCGCCGAGCGCGTGGAGCAGTTCCATCCGTTCGGGTGAAGGCGCTTCCATGCGCGCCAGCGCGGGCTCGACAAGATCGCGCGCAGTCTGCGGCTCACCCGCTTCGAGTTCTATGGTCGCGAGCGCGGCAAGTGCTGCCGTATTGCCCGGATCGCCGGCCAGAGCCGCGCGCGCATGATGTCGTCCGGCCTCGGCCTCGCCATCGCGGGCGGCAATGGCGGCCAATCCCGCGTCTGCCGCCGCGCGGGTCATGGCGGGCGGCGACGAGCAGGCGAGGACCGCTCGGTAACAGCGCTTCGCCTCGTCCATCACGCCGCCCGCCGCCATGACATAGGCGCGCTCCAGCCAGACTTCGGCGTGGTCCGGAGCCACGGCAAGGGCCGCGTCGCATTGGAGCGCCGCATCACGCAGGCGCCCGGCAGAACGGTGCAAACCGGCCAGACCCAGCATCGCCTCGACCTCGCGCGGGTTCATCCGGAGGGCTCGCTCGAACAGCGCGGCAGCTCCGGCCGCATCGCCCGACAGCGCGCGGTACCACCCCAGCGTGTTGCAGTCGGCTGCGGTTCCGCGACCGGCGTTCAGCGCAGCCGCGGCAGCGCGCGCGGCGGTTTCCAGATCCTGCGACATCGTGCTGCCATCGACCGCACCCGGCGCAAGGTCAACTCCTGCGGGGCCGGCACACAAAAAAGGGGCGGGCATTGCTGCCCGCCCCCTGTTTGGCGTCTGGTCCGGTAGGATCAGAACTTGACGCGAGCGCCGACCGCGAAGCGGCGACCCAGCGCGTCGTACGACGACGGGTAGGTGTTGCCGCTGTTGTACGAGGTCGAACCGATCGTGTTGCCGACGATCGGCGGCTTCGTGTCGATCAGGTTCTGCACGGTGAAGGTGAACGTGAACTGCTCGACGTTGAAACGGACCGTGGCGTCGAGGTAATCGAACGCGGCGATCTTGTTGAAGTTCACGGTCTTGCCGCTGAGCGCACCGCTATCGGCCGGGATGGTGCCAACGAAGGCATCGCCATCCTCGGACCGCGCGCTGGCCTGGTGACGCCACAGCAGCGAGAGGTCCATGCCGCCCTTGAAGCTGAAGGTGTTCTGGACCGACCAGCTGTGACGCGGCTGGATCGAACCGGTGAACGAGCAGTTGACCGAGTAACGACCGACGCACTCGCGGTTGAGGCTGGTCGGGGTCGCCTGGAACTTCTGCGAGAAGGTCACGTTGCCGACAGCAGAGAGCGCCCACTTCACCGAACCGATCGGGCGGGTGTAGTTGATGATCACGTCGATACCCGAGGTGGTCAGGCGGCCCTGGTTGGTGAGACCGCCGAAGAGACCGCGGGTCGTCGCCGGGCTGCCGTCGAGGCCGCCGGTCGCCGGATCGCGGCGGATCACGGTGCAAGCCGGATCGGTCGCGCTGGCTGCGGTCACGTTGGCAAAGCAGGCGTCGATCAGGTCGCCCGGCAGAGGCGTACCGATCTGATCGGTGACCTTGATGTTGTAGTAGTCCACCGAAGCCGAGAAGCCCGGCAGGAACGGCAGATTCTGGACAACAGCGCCGACCGTATAGGTGGTCGCCTTTTCCGGCTTCAGGTTGATGTTGCCGCCCGAGGTGATGTTGGCCTGTGCCGCGGTCGGGTTGAGGATCTGGCCGATCGAGTTGGCCGGAGCACCCTGCGCAAGACAGATCGACCGGAGGTTGGCATTGGTCAGCGGAGCCGCGCCGGCGCAGGGGTCGGTCGCCAGGTTGGTGAGCCCGACGGTGTTCGGCGTGAACAGTTCGGCGATGTTCGGCGCACGAACAGCGCGCGAGTAGTTCGCACGGATCTTGAGCTGATCGGCCGGTTCCCAGCTGCCGCCGAACTTGTAAGTCCACGCCTTGTTCTGCTGGGCTGCACCCGACACCTTGTAGCTCGAGTAGCGCGCACCGCCTTCGGCGGTGAGGCTCTTGAAGAAGGGCTTGTCGGCCAGCAGCGGAACGACGAGTTCGCCGTAACCTTCCCACACGCTGTAGCGACCATCGATGTCGGGGGCTGCACCGCCCGCACCGCCGAGTTCGCCGGGGGTCTTCGACAGGGTGTCGGAGACCTGCACCGCGCGATACTTGCGGTACTCGGCACCGAGCGCGAAGCCGATCGGCTCGCTCGCCGAAGGCACGGTCCAGCCGAAATCACCCGAAAGAAGGCCGCGGACCTGCAGCAGCGAAGTGTTGTTCGCCGTGGTCGAAGGCGAGAGCGTGTAGGCAGCCTGCTGCGGCGTGATCGAGCCCGCCGGACCAAACAGGTTGATGGGCACGCAGCCGTCGTTGCCGCTGAGGCACGAGTTCGGGTTGGTTGCGAGCAAGGCATCCTGCACGCGCGACTTGAGCACATAGCCGGTGATCGTCTGCAGACGATCGCTTTCGCCGTAGCTGCCGCGAACGTCCCAGTTGATCGTCTTCGTCAGCGCGCCGCGGAAGCCGAGCGAGTAGTCGAAGATGTTGGTGGTGAACTGCGAGTTGCGGGTGCCGGTTTCGACAAAGCGGCGGCGTACGACGGTGTTGAAGGTGCGGTAGTTCGGATCCGTCGGGTCGGTCGCGGCGCGAGCAGCGACGCACTGCGCATCGGTCAGGCCGTTGGCTTCGCAGAACTGGCCAGCGGCGCCGGCGGGCAGGTACGGGTTGCTGTAGGGGATCGTCAGGCTCTCGGCGAACACGCCCGAAGGTGCGATGATCGTCCTGACGGTGTTCTTCGAAAACAGGCCGCGGGTGTAGACTTCAACCGCGTCCGAGAGCTGGTAGTTTGCCTGAGCGAAGATGTTGAAGCGCTGGAACGGCGTCTGGAAGATGTTGTACGGGTTGAAGTTGAAGGGATTGAACCCGCGCTGCAGCAGACCGGTCGTCGGGTTGATCTGGCGGTTGGCGCCATTGATCGAGAAACGCGCCGGAGCCGTGGTGCCCGAACCGCCTGCGGTACCCGAGAAGCTGTCGATCTGGACGTTCGAGAAATCGCGCGCGCCCTGATAGACGGGGTTCGAATTCTGGTAGCCGATGCTCAGCACCGCGTTGCCGCGGCCGTCGTCGAAATTGACACCGGTGGTCACGTCGGCACGGAAGTAGTTGCCGTCGCCCTGCTGGGTGATCTGGTTCGACACCGCGATGTCAACGCCCGCGAAGTCCTTCTTGGTGACGAAGTTCACGACGCCGGTGATGGCGTCCGCACCATAGGTGGTCACGGCCGCGCCGGTCAGCGCGTCAACGCGGCTGACGAGCGCCAGCGGGATGTTGTTGAGGTCGACGCGGCCCTGAAGGTCCGCCGGGACAATGCGCTGGCCGTCGAGCAGCACGATGTTGCGGTTCGAGCCGAGGCCGCGGAGGTCGACGTACGACGAGCCGCCGTTGCCGTTGTTCACCGCCGAACCGATGTTCGGGACGATGCCGGGCACCTGGCGCAGAACTTCTTCGGCCGTGTTCGACTGGCGGAGGGCGATCTGGTCGGCCGTGGTCACGTTGACCGGAGTGGCCTGAATGAGGTTCGGGTTGCGGATAAGGCTGCCGGTCACGACGATCGCGGTGGGCTCGACGGTCTCCGTCGCGGCATCGGCCTGCGGAGCGGCTTCCTGCGCGAAGGCAGGCGCGGTAGCGAGCGCGAGCGCGAGCGCGAACGGCGCGGCACCCGCCTTCAAGGCGGCGTTGTTGTTGGTCTTCACGTGTCCAGTCCCTTCGATGGGTGGCCCCAACCCCGGACAGGGTCCCCAAGGCCACCGGAAGAAGTTCCCCGACCGATTACGCCTCTCCCCCGGTCTGCGCCGGGCCCGACAGATAGCGTTCGATCTTTGAGGAACGATGAGGCTTACTGGTAGATTTAGCCCTGTTCATGGAAGGCTCATCTGCAACCAATCTGCAAAACGTCGCCGCTCTGTGGCGTGACTGCAACACACTGTAAGCGCTCGGCAACGCGTAGATACCGCAGGCCAGAGCTGTTCCCGGCGATAAATTACATCCGGATCGGTGCGAGTGAAATTTTTAATGCGTGGTCCGCGCATGCCGGAAAGAAATGTGCGTGAGACTGCAGTTTCAGCGGTATGGCTCGGCAAACAGACGCGGATCGAGGCGGCGACCCTTCCAGGTCAGCGCCCAGTGCAAGTGCGGCCCCGTTGCCCGCCCTGACATGCCGACGTGTCCAATCAGCTGTCCCTGCCTGACGGTGTCACCCTCGTGCACCACCAGATCGGCGCAATGGAGAAACGCCGAAAAGAGTCCCATGCCATGGTCGAGAATCAACAAGTGACCCTCCAGTGTGAACGGCGCGTCGCTCGCGGCGAGCGTCACTGTGCCATCGGCGGGTGCGAGGATCGCGGCGCCTTGCCCGGCCGCAATGTCGATACCTGCATGATAGGCGCCGGGTTCGCCGCGGTAGATCCGCTGCGCGCCGAATTCGCCGGAGATGCGCCCCGCAGCCGGCCAGGCCATCATCTGCCGCCAGCCGGTCGCACCACTGTCCTTTGCGCGCGCAGCGCCGATCCGGGCAAGCTCCGCCGCGCGGCGCACCTTGTATTCCGCGTCGGGCATGGCGCCGGGACGTCGGGCAACGTTCACCGATTCGATCCGCCACCCGCGCGGCGCGATCGCCAGCTCGGTGGAAAGTGAAAATCCGTCGGCGGCCACCACGGCGAGGGCAAGACTGGCCGGTGCGTCGCGATCGAATGCGGCGAAGAATGTGCCGTCGGATGCCAGCGGAAGGGCGGTTCCACCCAGCGTGACGCTCCGCGTGCCTGCCGGCGCTGTGCCGCGAAGCCAGCCGCCTTGGGTCAACTTGCCGCGATACTGGAGCCCTCCGATGGCGGTCGTGACCTGCTCGGGCGGGGCCGCAGCCTTCAGCGTTTGCGCAGCAACCGGTGCTGGCGAGGGTGGCAGCGCCGGTCCCTGACTTGCGCCGCAGCATGCAAGGACGGCAATGGCACAAAACGCACCGCGCAAGGCAGCGCCAAGCGGCGACATGCCGCCCCCGGTCATTCCCCGCCGAGCAGGCGGCGCGTCGCGATTTCAGCGCTGGCGTAGGCTTCCTGCTTCTCGACGCTCCAGTAGCGCAGCATGTCGAGTCCGATCCGCGCGCCGCTGACCGCGCAGATCACATGATCGCCCGCACTGAGCTGGCGGAAGTGGCTGGGCAGGTAGTGCAGGCGCGCAAGGCGATTGGCGGAGTTCATCAGCATGGGGGCAATCTAGTCGTTCCTGGCGCTCAAAGCAATTTCGGCTGCGCATCACCCGGCGCAGGCGAGCGCGGCTTCGGCGCAGGACGGCTTTGGGCTAGTGCAGTGCCGGGGGCAACCTCGAGCACGCCATCGGCGAACTTGAGCTGCAGCAGGGCCTCTGCCGCTGCCGCATCGCGCGAACGGACCAAGGAACCATCCACTGCCTTGACCAGCACATAGCCGCGCGCCAGCGGGGCTTCGGGATCGAGCGAGCGGCGCAGCCGGTCAAGCGCGCCAACTTGCGTCCGCGCCGCCTCGATCCGCTGGAGCACCACCGCCGGGCGCAATCGCTGCGCCGCCAGCCTTTCACGCGCCTGTTGCAGCCTTGAAGTCAGCGCGGCGGGGCGCAGGCCCGCCGAGCGCTGCGCCAGCAGGGTTGCGGCAAGGCCCGTCCGGTGGACCAGCGCGCGGCGCAGCCGGTCGCCGAGTTCATCGAGCCGCTGCGCCTGCCCTTCGAGCAAGGCTTGCGGCGCAGGCAGGCGCCGCGCGCGCTGCTCAAGCCGCTCGCGGGATAGGCTGAGCAGCCGCACCGTCGCGCGCTGCTTGCGTGCCTGCAGATCGGCAAGGCCCGCCATGAGCTCGCCGCGCACCGGCACCGCCATCTCGGCGGCGGCTGTGGGCGTCGGCGCGCGCACATCGGCGGCGAAGTCGGCCAGCGTCGTATCGGTCTCGTGTCCCACCGCGCTGATCGTCGGGATCGTCGAGGCGGCGATCGCGCGCACGACATCCTCATCGTTGAAGCACCACAAGTCCTCGATCGAGCCGCCCCCGCGCGCGACGATCAACAGGTCGGGCCGAGGCACAGGCCCACCCGGCTCCAGCGCAGAGAAACCCCTGACCGCTGCCGCAATCTGCGCAGCTGCGCCGGGGCCCTGCACGAGCACCGGCCAGACTACGACATGGGTCGGGAAGCGATCGCGCAGGCGGTGGAGGATATCGCGAATCACCGCGCCGGTGGGCGACGTCACGACGCCGATCACGCGCGGCAGATAGGGCAGGGGGCGCTTGCGCGACGGTGCAAAAAGGCCTTCCGCCTCCAGCCGCGCCTTTGTCTTGGCGAGCAACGCCAGCAGCGCACCTTCGCCGGCGATCTCCATCCGCTCGATGACGATCTGGTAGTTGGAGCGCCCGGGGTAGGTCGTCAGCTTGCCGGTCGCGATGACTTCGACGCCGTCTTCGGGCAAGAAGCCCAGCCGCTGTGCCCCGCCGCGCCACATCACGCCATCGAGCCGCGCATTCTCGTCCTTCAGGCTGAGATAGAGATGCCCGGAAGCCGCGCGCTTCACGCCGGAAAGCTCGCCGCGCACGCGCACGAAGCCGAAGCGGTCTTCCACAGTGCGCTTGAGCAGCTGGGAAATCTCGCTGATCGACAGCGCCGGGGCGTTGTCGCCTGCGGTCTGGGCCGCTAACAGCCCGGCATTCTCTTGATCACGATAAGGCGGCATTTCTGGCATGAACATCCTGCTCATCGGCGCTGGCGGGCGCGAACATGCGCTGGCGTGGAAGCTGGCGCAATCGCCGCGTTGCACCGCGCTGTGGGCTTCGCCGGGCAACCCCGGCATTGCCGAAGTGATTGCGGCGCACGGACAGGGCGACTGCGTGTCGCTCGTCCTGACCGATCACGCCGCGGTGGAAGTGTTCTGCAAGGCGCAGGACATCGGTCTCGTGGTGGTCGGCCCCGAAGCGCCGCTTGTCGATGGCCTTGGCGATTCGCTGCGCGCCGCCGGGATCGCCGTGTTCGGGCCGGGCAAGGTCGCGGCGCAGCTGGAAGGCTCCAAGGGTTTTACCAAGGACATGTGCGCGCGCGCAGGCATCCCGACGGCGGGTTATGTCCGCGCAAAGAGCGCTGCCGAAGCCCACGCTGCACTGGCCGATTTCTCGCTCCCGGTGGTGATCAAGGCGGATGGCCTTGCAGCGGGCAAGGGCGTGGTCATCCCCCAGACTGCCGAGGAAGCCGCCGCCACGGTCGACGACATGTTCGGCGGGGCGTTTGGCGGCGCGGGCGCGGAAGTGGTGATCGAGGAATTCCTCGAAGGCGAGGAAGTCAGCCTCTTCGCGATCACCGACGGCAGCACCATCGTGGCGTTCGGTTCGGCGCAGGACCACAAGCGGGTGGGGGAGGGTGATACCGGCCCGAACACCGGCGGCATGGGCGCCTACAGCCCGGCGCCGGTGCTCACGCCGGAGCTCGAAGCCCGTGCGATGGCCGAGATCATCGCGCCGACCGTGAAGGCCATGGCCGAGGCCAGGATGCCCTATTCGGGCGTACTGTTCGCTGGACTGATGCTCATGCAGGAGGGTCCCAAGCTGATCGAGTACAATTGCCGCTTAGGCGATCCCGAGTGCCAGGTGCTGATGATGCGGCTGGAAAGCGATCTCGTCGATCTGCTGGATGCCTGCGCGCGCGGTGAACTGGCCGGAGCTGCCGCCCCGTCACTGAGCAGCGAGAGCGCGATCACGGTGGTCATGGCGGCCAAGGGCTATCCGGGCACACCGGCCAGCGGCGGCCTGATCGAGAATCTTGCCGCCGCCGAAGCGCAAGGCGCCAAGGTGTTCCATGCGGGCACGGCCTTGTCGGGCGAGGGCGCTCTGGTTGCCAAAGGTGGCCGGGTGCTCAATGTCACCGCCACCGGCCAGACCCTCAGGGAAGCCCGCGAGCGCGCTTATACCGCCGTCGCGGACATCCGCTTCGACGACGGCTTCTGGCGCCGCGATATCGGCTGGCGCGAACTGGCGCGCCAGTCCGATTAGAGGCGCTCTGCCACCAAGGCGGAGAGATCGGCTTCGGGCCGCGCGCCGTAGTGCGAGATGACTTCGGCCGCGCAGATCGCGCCGAGCTTCAGGCATTCGGCGAGGCTCTTGCCGCGCACGTGACCGAACAGGAACCCGGCGGCGAAGAGATCGCCTGCGCCGGTCGTATCGACCACCTTCGCCACAGGCTCGGCGGGAACTGAAACGTGCTCGCCGTGGGCAACGGCATGCGCACCCTGCTCGCTGCGGGTCACGACGAGCACCGGCACCTTGGGTGCCAGCTGCGCAATCCCCGCGTGGAAATCGTCCTCGCCGGTCAGCGCGGCCAGTTCGTGCTCGTTGGCGAAGAGGATGTCGATCTCGCCCGCCGCGATGAGCGCGCGGAAATCATCGCCGTGGCGCGCGATCACGAAGCCGTCGGACAAGGTGAACGCCACCTGCCGACCGGCCTCGCGCGCTGCCGCGATGGCACGGCGCATGGCTTGCCGGGGCTCTTCCGGATCCCACAGATAGCCTTCGAGGTAGAGCACTGACGATTCGGCAATCACGCTTTCATCGAGCGCCGCGGCCGGCAGGAACTGCGATGCGCCGAGGTAGGTGTTCATCGTGCGCTGGCCATCGGGCGTCACGAAGATCAGGCAGCGCGCCGTGGCCGGATCTTCGCCGCGCGCCGGAGTAGCGAAGTCGATCCCACCCGCACGGATGTCATGCGCGAAGACTTCGCCGAGCTGATCGTCCGCGACCTGACCGATGAAGGCGCACTTGGCGCCAAGCGCGGCAAGGCCCGCCAGCGTGTTCGCCGCCGATCCGCCCGAAATCTCGCGCGCAGGCCCCATCGCTTCATAAAGTTCATGCGCGCGGGCCGTATCGATCAAGGTCATGCCGCCCTTGGCCAGGCCCAGTCTTGCGATGTCGTCCTCTGTTGCCGGGGCCATGACGTCGACAATCGCGTTGCCGATGGCGATCACATCGAAGCGGGCAGGGGCAAGGCTCATTCAAAACTCCGTTCACGGCGATCGCGCGGGCCGTAGCGGGCAGGGCGACGCGGCGCAACGACAGGCTGCACCGTTTTGCGATGCGTTGACAGCGCGCGGTCCAGCGGCGATTCACCGCCGCCATGAACGCACGTCATCTGTTGGTTCTTCCGGCGCTGCTGGCCATTTCCGGGTGTGGCGGCAGCACCGAAGCGGTGCGCCCCTTGCCGCCACCTCCTGCGCCGAAACTTCTCCGTCCGGCGCCGCCCGCCGCAATCCAGACGCAGCGCCCCCGTCCTCATATCCAGGTCCTGCCCGGCCTCGAAGGCGTGATCGGTGCCGATGCCGAAGCGCTGACCCGCCAGTTCGGCGCGCCCCGGCTCGATGTGCGCGAAGGCGATGCGCGCAAGCTGCAGTGGAGCGGCGTTCCCTGCGTGCTCGATGCCTATCTTTATCCGCCAGATGCGGGTGGCCGTCCGATCGCGACTTTTGTCGATGCACGGCGCGGCGACGGGCGTGACGTCGATCGCGCGGCTTGCGTGGCAGCGCTCAGGAAGACTCGCTGACGGCGCAAGTCGCTGCGGGGGGCAAGGCAGCCCAAGGCGCGAACGCTGCGACGCCCTGCCGTGAGACATCGGCAAGCGTATAGCGGTCGAGCACGCCGAGGAAGGCCTCCAGCGCTTCCGCCAGCACGCCGCTGAGCGCGCAATCGGCCCGCAGCGCGCAAGTCGCGCAGTCCGCCAGGCGCATACCCTTTTCGAGGGTGCGGACCACTTCGCCGACCGCGATGTGCTCCGCGGGTCGCGCCAAGGCGATGCCCCCGCTGCGCCCGCGATGCGACACCGCGAAGCCCGCGGCGACCAGCGCCTGCGCCACCTTTGCCACATGGTGGTAGCTCAGCCCCTGTTGCGCCGAAAACGCGGGCAAGCTCAGCGAACCCTCCTCGCGAGCGAGGACGATCAGCAGGCGCAGGCCAAAGTCGGTGTGCTGGGTAAGCTGCATGGTGGTGCACAGACTCCTTTTCTCGCTTGCTTAAATCAAGCAGATAAAATACCGGTATTTTCAATACCTGATTGGAGAGACCCCATGCGCACCGCTTCCGAACATGCCCGCACCCTGGTCAAGGCCACCGCTCCGGTGATCGAGAAGCACGGGGTCGACATCACCACCGCGATGTACAAGCGCTTGTTCGTGAACGAAGCCGTGAAAGGCATGTTCGATGCTGCCGCGCAGGAAAGCGGCGAGCAGCCGCGCCGCCTCGCGGGCGCCATCCTCGCCTATGCAAAGAACATCGATCATCTCGAGAACCTGGGCGCTGCGGTGACGAAGATGGTCCGTCGCCATGTCGAAACCGGCGTGAAGGCCGAGCACTACCCCTATGTCGCCGAGGCGCTCTTGCCGGCGATTCGCGATGTCGTCGGTGCAGAGGTGGCGACAGACGACGTTCTTGCCGCCTGGGGCGAGGCCTACTGGATGCTCGCCGATATCCTGATTGCCGCTGAAGCCGAGGCTTACGCCGAAGCCGCCTGAACAAGGCCCCCCGTCAGCGGTACGGGCCGCCTGCCGAGCACCCCCCTCTGGCGCGGCAGGCGGCTCGCCAAGCCTCATTCGGGCGCGAAGCTGATCTCGGCATGGGCGCGCAGGCGCTCGACCAGCGATTCGCCCAGCAGAGCGCCCGGCGTGGCGATCGCGCCTTGCGCCTCGCAGGAAAGCAGCGCGATCCCTGTTTCCGCCAGCATGCGGCTGGTCGAGCCATAGCCCGGATCGTACCGGCCCTTGACGCCATAGCGGACCTCGCGACCATCGGGCATCTCGCCGATGAACAGCACATCATAGTGGCCGTTGAGCCGCTCTTCCGCGGTCGGGCCTTCGCCCGGCTTGGGATCGTTCGGCCCGCCGATCATCGGCGTCTTCGCCATGTGTTCGGCAATCGCCTGGCCCTGCTCGCCCGGCCCGGTCAGCACCATCTCGTCATAGACGAAGTCCGCGCCATAAGGGTGTCCGCGCAGCAGGTTGGTGCGGTGGACGTTCTTCGTGTTGATCACCGCCATGATGAAGGGCGCCGCCCAGCTGCCGGTCGCCTCGTCGAGGAATGGCTTGTCGCCCGCCGGCTGCTCCGGCCCCTCGAAGCCCGGTGTCAGACCGAACGGGCTCGTCATGATCGGGATCAGCGAGGGGTTGGCACCCAGCGCCTTGAGCGTCGCGCCAAGGCTGGCGGCCGTGCCGCCCGAAAAGCCGCCCACCATCGCCCGCACGCGGCACTTCACGCGCGGGGCCGGAGCGCCGAAGCGCGCCTTGGCTTCCTGCTGCAGCATGTAGACGCCAAGATCGAACGGGATCGAATCGAAGCCCGAGGAGAACGCCACGCGCGCGCCGGTTTCCTTCGCCTGCTCATGCAGCGCATCGACCATCTGGCGCATCCACACCGGCTCACCGCAAAGGTCGGCATAGTCCGTCCCCGCCGCGACACAGGCGCGCAGCACCGGCTCGCCATAAAGCTGGTACGGTCCGACTGTCGTCACCACGACGCGGGTCTGCTCCGCCATCGCGGCGAGGCTGGCGGGATCGCTCGAATCGGCCACCACCAGCGGCGTATCCGCCGGCGCGCCGATCAGATCACGCACTTCGGCGAGCTTGTCCGCACTGCGCCCGGCCATCGCCCAGCGCGGGCCGTCTTTGCCGTAATGATGCGCCAGATACTCCGCCACAAGTCGCCCGGTGTAGCCGGTCGCGCCATAGACGATGATATCGAAGGGTCGTTCTGACTTGCTCGTTGGCATTGCTCTCTCCCTTGTTGGTCTGTTCTTCAAAGCCTCGGCAATGTCACCCCGCGCTGGCCCATGTATTTGCCCGCACGGTCGGCATAGCTCACCTCGCACGGTTCGTTCCCCTGCAGGAACAGGAACTGGCACGCGCCCTCGTTGGCATAGATCTTCGCCGGCAGCGGGGTGGTGTTGGAAAACTCCAGCGTGACGTGGCCTTCCCAGCCCGGTTCGAGCGGGGTCACGTTCACGATGATCCCGCAGCGCGCATACGTCGATTTGCCAAGACAGATCACCAGCACATCGCGCGGCACGCGGAAGTACTCGACCGTGCGGGCGAGCGCGAAGGAATTGGGCGGGATCACGCAAACGTCGGTCTTGCGGTCGACGAACGAGTTGGAATCGAAGTCCTTGGGATCGACCACCGACGAATCAATATTGGTGAAGATCTTGAACTCGTCCGCCACCCGCGCGTCATAGCCATAGGACGAGAGGCCATAGGAAATGCAGCCCTCGCGCCGCTGGCTTTCCACGAACGGCTCGATCATGCCGTGTTCCAGCGCCTGATCACGAATCCACTTGTCGGAAAGAATGGCCAATGCGGCGCTCCGGTAGGTTGGGTGGTGAGGAAAGGTGTTCAGGCCAGATTGGCCGGTCCGAATGCATGGGGCAAGAGGGCCGAGAGCGGCAAGCGGGTGAGGCCGCCCTCCGCCACGCCGATTACTTCCGGATCGGTGCCGCCGAGCGCGGCAAGTTCGTGCAGCATCTGGCGGCAGCGTCCGCAGGGCATGACTGGTTCCGGTCCAGGCACAGGCTGGCCTTCGGCATCGGGCTTGCCGCCGGCAATCGCCACTGCAACCAGCCCGCCGCGCCGTCCCTCGTTCATCGCCTTGGCCACCGCATTGGCCTCGGCGCAGAGCGAGAGGCCGTAGCTGGCGTTTTCGACATTCGCCGCGCGCACGATGGCGCCATCGGCAAACAGCAGCACCGCGCCGACGTGGAAGCCGGAATAGGGCGCGTAGGCCGCATCGGCAGCCTCGCGCGCAACCATGGCCAGCATCGCGGCGTCGCTGGCAGCAAGCCCGCTCATTGATGCACCGCTACCCAGCGCAGCGGGCCCGTGGCGCCCGCGACGCGCAGCCGGGACGTCGCGGTCCACATCACCCATGGCCTCCCTGCATAAGTGGGTTCGAGAAAATCACCCGCCACCCACAGATTGCGATCGAGCCGCGCCGCCAGATGATAGCGATTCTCGAACGAGCGCGAGAGCATCAGGATCGCGGGCCGTTCGGTATGCTTCTCGATCTGGTTGAGGAATGTCGTCAGCTCGCTCTGCATCGCCGCTTCGCCCGGCGGCTGCGGGCACGAGCGCGAATCGAGATCAAGCACCACGGCAGGCGGCAGCAGGCCGTCATCGCGCGGCACCACGATCACGAAGCTGCCCGCCTGCGCATCGGCGGGCGCACAGAGGTCGTAGACATGGACCGCGCCCACCTGCAGCCCCGCCTTGCGCGCGGCATCGAGACCGGCGGTGAACGTCTTGTCGCGCCGCCCGGCGCCTTCGCTGGCGGTGAGATAGACGAAATCGGCGCCATGCGCCTTGAGCGTGGACCACTCGACCGCACCGTCATGCGCATCGAGCCAGGCGCCTTGCACCGGGAACCGTGCGCGATCCGGCTCCCAGCGCCGCGATTCCCACCAGATAGCGCCAGCAGCCGCTGCCAGCAACAGCACAGCCAGCAGGATCCACACGCGCTGACGCGCCGGTTTTGCGGTGTTGGTCACAGGGGTTTGCTCTGCTGGCCGATCACCCCCTGATATGCAGAACGCAGATCAGGGTGAACAGCCGCCGTGCGGTGGCAAAATCGGTCTCGATCTTGCCCTCCAGCCGCTCGAGCAGCAGGTCTGCCGCTTCGTTGTGAACGCCGCGCCGGGCCATGTCGATCGTCTCGATCTCCTGCGCGGTCGCACGGCGGATAGCCTGGTAATACGAATCGCAGATCGCGAAGTAATCGCGGATCGGGCGGCGGAAGCGGCCAAGGCCCAGAACTATGGTCTCGAGCGGGCTGCCATCCTCCGCCGAAATGGCGAGTGCCAGCCGTCCGTCATCCACCGACAACCGCAGCTGATAGGGTCCTTCATAGCCTGCGGCTGCTGCGCGCACCGGGCGGAAGAAGTTCTCCTCGATAAGATCGAATATCGCGATGCGGCGTTCCTGCTCGATATCGGCATTGCGCCACACGATCGTCGCTTCGTCGAGCTCGATATGCGAAATGCGCGGGTCGGCCATGGCGGCCAGTGTCTTGCAGACGGATTCGGCGGCGGCAAGCCATTTGCGCAGCTTTTTGTCTGTTTCGGCCGAGCCGAAACAGATGCGGCACCAGCCCTCTCCCCGCTATCCACAGGCACCGTGGCATGTCTGCCGCTTGCCGCCCGCCCCCCGCTCCTCCACAAGGGGGGCATGTCCAATGTCCAGCCGATCCCCCTGCGCGAGCCCGAGTCCACCGGGGCCGCTGCCACCACGCTTCCCTCGAACGTCGAGGCCGAGGCAGCATTCCTCGGCGCAGTGCTGATCGACAACCGGATTCTGGAAGAACTGCCCACACCGCTGCGCGCGGAGCACTTCTACGCGCCGGTCCATGGCCGGGTCTACGAGCGCATCCAGGCGCTGATCGACCGCAAGGCCGTGGTCACCCCGGTCACCTTGAAGCCCTATTTCGAGGCGGATGAAGGCCTCAAGGAGCTTGGCGGCACCGCTTATCTCGCGCGGCTAACCGCCGATGGGCAGGGCCTGCTTGCGCCCAAGGAACTCGCCGAGCAGATCTACGACCTCGCGTTGCTGCGCGAACTCATCACCGTGGGGCGCAATCTCGTCACCGGCGCGATGGATACCAGCGAGACGGTCGCGCCCTTGAAGCAGATCGAGCAGGCCGAAGCAGCGCTCTATGCCGTGGCGGAAGGCGCGCAGACCGGCAACGAGGCGCAGAGCTTCGGCACGGCGACGCGCGTTTCGCTCGAGATGATCGAGAAGGCGCTGCTCTCTGGCGGCCATATCTCGGGCAAGACGACCGGCCTCACTTCGGTCAACGAGAAGATCGGCGGCCTCCACGACAGCGACCTCATCATCCTCGCCGGGCGCCCCGGCATGGGCAAGACATCGCTCGTCACCAATATCGCGTTCAACGCCGCCGACCGGCTGCGGCGCGATCTCGCGGACGGCATTTCGGTAAAGGACTCGGTCGGCGCGGCGGTCGCCTTCTTCAGCCTCGAAATGAGCGCGGACCAGCTCGCCACGCGTATTCTTGCCGAGCAATCGGGCATCAGCTCCGAAGCGCTGCGCATGGGCCGCATCAGCCGCGAGGACTTCCAGCAGCTGTCCTTCGCCAGCCAGCGCCTCGCCGAGCTGCCGCTCTATATCGATGACACGCCCGCGCTCACCATCGGCGCGCTGCGGACCCGCGCGCGCCGCCTGAAGCGCCGCCACGATATCGGCCTGATCGTGGTCGACTACCTGCAACTGCTCCAAGGCTCGGGCCGCGCCAGCGACAACCGCGTCAACGAAATCTCGGAAATCAGCCGCGGCCTCAAGACGCTGGCCAAGGAACTCGGCGTTCCCGTGATCGCGCTCTCGCAGCTCAGCCGCGCGGTCGAACAGCGCGACGACAAGCGCCCGATGCTTTCGGACCTGCGCGAATCGGGCTCGATCGAGCAGGACGCGGACATGGTGTGGTTCGTGTTCCGCGAGGATTACTACGTGGCAGCGCGCGAGCCGAAAGTCCCGCAAGGCTCCGACGACGCCAAGGTGCAGGAAGCCCATGCCGCGTGGCAGGCCGAAATGGAGCGCGTGTTCGGGCTTGCCGAGCTGATCGTCGCCAAGCAGCGCCACGGCTCGACCGGCAAGGTACGCTTGAAGTTCGAAGCCCGCATTACCCGGTTCAGCGACCTCGCGCCCGATCACATGGCCTATGGTTTCGACGATGAATGAGCGGCGCCAGCCAGGCGCACCCCGATTTTCTTGACTTTCTCAGCCCCGCACCCTAGCTGGCGCGCTTTCCCACAGATTTACACGGAGTGCCCCGCATGGCGCGCGTTACCGTCGAAGATTGCGTCGACAAGATCCCCAACCGCTTCGATCTCGTGCTGCTGGCCGCCGAGCGCGCCCGCGCGATCTCGGGCGGTGCGGAACTGACCGTCGATCGCGATCGTGACAAGAACCCCGTCGTCGCCCTGCGTGAGATCGCGGAAGAGACCGTGCGCCCTCATGTCCTGAAGGAAAACCTGATCCAGTCGATGCAGCGCGTGCTGCCCGATGACGACGATCAGGTGGACGAAATCGGCTCGCTTTCGCAGTCGGCCGAAGCGCTGCGCATCACCGCTGCGGCTCCGGTGCGCAACACCTCGCTCGGCGCCGATTACGACGGCTGATTTTTGGGGTCTGAGGCAGACCGCCCCCTCTTGCTGGCGAGAGGGGGATAAATCCCCAAAGGCCGCTTGCACCCCGCAGGCGGCCTTGCCACATTCCATGGCATGGCCAGCCCCATGCCTTCGCGCGCTGACCGCACCGCCCCTGCGGTGAAGGCCGTGCTCGGCCCGACCAACACGGGCAAGACACACCTCGCCATTGAACGGCTTTGCGCCCATTCCTCGGGCGCCATCGGCTTTCCGCTGCGCCTGCTGGCGCGCGAGGTCTACGACCGCGTCTGCAAGATCAAGGGCGAGGCCAATGTCGCGCTGATCACCGGCGAGGAGCGCATCGAACCGCCGAACGCGCGCTGGCACCTGTGCACTGTCGAAGCGATGCCCAGCCGCCCAAATCTTGCGTTTGTGGCGCTCGATGAAGCCCAACTCGCCGCCGATCCCGAACGCGGCCACGTCTTCACCGACCGCCTGCTCCATACGCGCGGACGCGAAGAGACCATGCTGCTCGGCTCGGCCACCATCGAGCCGATGGTCAAGGCGCTGGTGCCGAACGTCGAAGTCGTCAGCCGCCCGCGCTTTTCCACCTTGAGCCATGTCGGCGCGAAGAAGCTGAGCCGCATTCCGCCCCGCAGCGCGATCGTCGCCTTCTCCGAAGAGCAGGTCTACGCGATGGCCGAAATGCTGCGCCGGTTCCGAGGCGGCGCGGCGGTCGTGATGGGCGCGCTCAGCCCGCAGACGCGCAATGCCCAGGTCGCGATGTATCAGGCAGGCGAGGTCGATTACCTTGTCGCGACCGACGCCATCGGCATGGGTCTGAACCTCGATGTCAGCCATGTCGCCTTCGCAGGACTTTCCAAGTATGACGGCCATCGCCATCGCCGCCTGACCACCGCCGAGATGGCGCAGATCGCCGGCCGCGCCGGGCGGCACCACAAGGACGGCACGTTCGGCACGCTTGCCGGTCTTGGGGCCGGGATGGGCGGCCACGATCCCGAGTTCGCCGACGAAGAAGTCTACGCGATCGAGGAGCACCGTTTCCCACCGCTCACCCGCCTGTTCTGGCGCGAGGCGGAGCCGCGGTTCGACAGTCTCGCGACTCTGATCGCCGATCTCGAAAGCCCCCCGCCGCAACCCGAGCTTTCGGCGGCACCGCTGGCCATCGACCTCGCGGTCCTCAAGCGCCTGGCCGACGAACCCGACGTGGCCAGCACCGTGCGTGGGCGGGCCTCGGTCCAGCGCTTCTGGCAGGTCTGCTCGCTGCCTGACTTCCGCCAGCAGGGTTCCGAAACGCATTCGCGTTTCGTCGCCCGCCTTTGGCAGGATTTGCGCCACGGCTACCTTGGTGCGGATTACGTCGCGCAGGCCATCGCGCAGCAGGACAATCCCTCCGGCGACATCGATACCCTGCAAGGCCGCATCGCCGCGGTCCGCTCGTGGGCCTACATCACCCAGCGGCCTGATTGGGTGCTCGCGCGCGAGGAAATGGCCGCGCGCGCCCGCGCTGTCGAGACGCGTCTCAGCGATGCGCTCCACGCCCGGCTGACCGAGCGCTTCGTCAACCGCCGCACCACCGTGCTGATGCGCAAGGCGGGCGGCGATGCTTCACTGCTACCCGTGCGAATCAGTGAGGCGGGCGCGGTGCTGGTCGACGATGAACCCATCGGGCACCTTGAGGGCTTCCGTTTCGTGGTCGATCCACTGGCGCGCGCTGCGGACCGGAAGCTCCTTCTTGCCGCCGCAGAGCGCCACCTTCCCGGCCTGCTCTCCTCACGCGCCGATGAACTGATTGCGGCGGCGGACAAGCCTGCAGGTCTCACAATCGAAGACGGCACGCTCGCCTGGAATGGTCTGGTCGTCGCGAGGCTGGAACCCGGCAAGTCCGTGCTGGAACCGCGCTTGCGGATCGACTCGACGCTGGGCCTGCTTTCCGCGCGCCAGCGTCCGGTGCTGATCGCTGCGCTCGAATCATGGCTGACGCGCCGAATCGCGGCCGATCTGGGACCTCTGCTGCGCCTTGCCGAGGCTGCGTGCGCGCCCGAATCCGGGCCTGACCTGCGCGCACTTCTGCTCAAGCTGGTAGCCGGGGGCGGCGTGTTGGCGCGCGAGGAGGCCGCCCTCGACCGGCTCGATCCCCGTCAGCGCGATACCCTCAGGCGGCTTGGGGTGCGTGTCGGCGCGCTCGATCTGTTCGTGCCCGGCGTGCTCAAGTCCGGTCCGCTGGCGCTGTGGTGCAAGCTCGCGGCGCTCAAGGGCAGTGCTCCGGAGGCACCGCATGGCAGCCTCCCGCCGGTAGTGACAACGAAGGCGCCGGCCGCCGGATATCGCCGTGCCGGCGGACAGGCGATCCGCGTCGATATGGCCGAGAAGCTGCTGCAGGCCGCGCACCGCTGCCGGATCGGCGCCGCAACCAAGCGCTATCCGCTCGACCCTGCGCTCGCCCGCTCGATGGGCCTCGCCACGGCCGGTTATGCCGCTTTGCTCCGCGCCGCCGGCTTCCGTGTCCATATGGCGCGCGCGCTGGCCGAGGCGGCGCATGGCCCGCCTGCCCCGCCGCTATGGGACTGGCGCCCACCACGCGCCGCGCCCGAACGCGCCCCGGCGAGTCCTCCGCCACCCCCGACCGGCGCCTTTGCCGCGCTTGCGGAGCTGATGCGCTGATGGCCGGCGAAGCCTCCTTGCGCATCGACAAGCTGCTGTGGTTCCTGCGCTTTGCCGGCTCGCGCAGCCTTGCGCAGGACTGGGTCGCCGAAGGTCATATCCGTCTCAATGGTCGCCGCATCGAACGCGCCAGCACCGCGGTGCGCTGCGGTGATGTACTGGTCTTGCCGCTGCGCAGCGGGGTCAAGGTGATCACCGTCGGGCAGCTTCCCCGGCGCCGCGGCCCTGTCGAAGAAGCGAGGGGTTGTTATGAGGTGCTTGACGCGGCGGCCACACCCCCTCTAGCAGGTCAGGAAATCAACCCTGCCCATCCTTAAGCCGAGGGACTGCCACTGCCATGACCTATGTCGTTACCGAAGCCTGCATTCGCTGCAAGTTCATGGATTGCGTCGAGGTTTGCCCGGTGGACTGCTTCTACGAGGGCGAGAACATGCTGGTGATCAACCCCAGCGAATGCATCGATTGCGGCGTGTGCGAGCCTGAGTGCCCGGCCGAGGCGATCCTGCCCGACACCGAGAGCGGCCTCGAGCAGTGGCTTGAACTCAACGCCAAGTACTCGGCCGAGTGGCCGAACATCACCACCAAGAAGGACGCGCCTGCCGACGCCGACGAGCACAAGGGCGAGGACGGGAAGTTCGAAAAGTACTTTTCGGCCGAGCCTGGCGAAGGCGATTGATCGCTTGGTGAAGGGGGCGCCCACCGGCGTCCCCCCGAAAATGCTGCACTTTGGCGGCGATCGGCGCCCTTACCTCTGGCATTTTTGTGACAGAGGTGCTATATACGCCCGCAAGCGCTGGGCGGAACGATCCTCCCGGTAGCCGACAACACGCTAAGGCAGGACAAACGGCAAACGGATCGCAGTGCTTCTAGACCGCGTTAAAGACGGTCGTTTGCCGGACCTATCCCCAAAGGGGCCCGGAATGCTGTCCGGGGGCAATTTCGCCCCGCTTTGCTCTCGTCCCTGCTGCGCCGAAAGGATAAGCAATGGCAACCAAGGCACTTGCCTTCGATGTTGGGGATTACGTCGTCTATCCCAAGCACGGCGTCGGCCGTGTGGTGGAACTGCAAAACGAGGAAATCGCAGGCATGAAGCTGCAGCTCTATGTGCTGCGCTTCGAAAAGGAACGCATGACCCTGCGCGTGCCCGTGAACAAGGTTGAAGCGATCGGCATGCGCAAGCTGTCTTCGGACAAGACGCTGCGCGAGGCGCTCGATACCCTTAAGGGCAAGCCCAAGGTCAAGCGCACGATGTGGTCGCGCCGTGCCCAGGAATACGAAGCGAAGATCAACTCCGGCGATCTCGTCTCGATCGCGGAAGTGACTCGCGACCTGTTCCGCGCCGACGACCAGCCGGAACAGAGCTACTCGGAACGTCAGATCTTCGAAGCGGCCTCCTCGCGCCTCGCGCGTGAACTCGCCGCCATGGAAAAGACGGATGAGCCCGCTGCGCTCAAGAAGATCCTCGCGATCCTCAACGAGCACGCGCCGAAGTACTACGAAACGGTCTGAGGCCACGAGCTTCGACCGCCTGCGCTTTTGGGGAAGCGCTGAAAACAGGGCCGCCGGAGTGATCCGGCGGCCTTTTTTCATGTCCGAACCATCCGGCAAACAACCGATGTGACTCTGCGGATGACTTGGCGGCTCCCGTACCAGTGCGTTATGGTGATAACACACCAGGTTCAGGAGAGCCCCATGATCAAGGATATTGCCCGCACGCTTGGCGGGATCGCCGCTGCCGCTGTCGCGCTTTCGCTCACCGCATGTGATGGCGCCACGCTGGAAGTGAACGGGATGAAAGGTGTGCCGCTCGCCCAGCTCGATCTTTCCCAGGCGGCGCCCGAGGAAATCTCCTTGCTCGGCCCCGACAATGTCCACGTGGTGCAGGGCGACAAGCTCGCGATCACTGTCAGCGGCCATCAGGATGCCAAGGACCGCCTGCGCTTCGTGCTCAAGGATGGCAAGCTGGCGATCGGGCGGGAAGGCTGGAAGATCGGTGGCTCCGATGATCTTGCCACAGTGGAAGTCACCGTTCCCGCTGCCCGCCGCCTGGTGATGGCGGGCTCCGGCACGATGCGCGCCGATGCGCTGCGCGGCGATGCGGTGGCTGTCAGCATCGCGGGTTCGGGCGATATCGAAGTGCCCACGATCGAAACCCAGGAACTCAAGGTCGAGGTTATCGGCTCCGGTGACCTAAAGGCCGGCGGCAAGGCCAAGGCGCTCAAGGTTTCGATCGCAGGCTCGGGTTCCGCCAACATGGCAGAGCTGGCTGCCGAGGAAGCCAAGATCGAGATTGCCGGATCGGGCGATACCCGCTTCGCCTCCGACGGGCAGGTCAAGGCCGATATCATGGGCTCGGGCTCGGTGACGGTGAAGGGCCGCGCGACATGCAAGGTCAATGCAATGGGTTCGGGCACGCTGACCTGCGAGCCGTGAGCGCGGCGCCGGTCATGGCGGGGCAAGGATAATTGGGATAAGCGCCGGGTTCTCCGTTCGAAAGGCCCGGCGCTTGTCCCGCTATCCGCTCTTGCTCACCGCTCTTGCCGCGATCGCTCTGGCAGGTGGCGCCGCGAGGGCGGCGAGCCCATCCGAGGCTGACCGGGCCGCACACAAGCGCGAGCAAATGATTGCCAAGCTCGAGAGGAAGTACGGCCAGCGGCTCGAGGCGTGCAGTCGCGGCCAGACCGCTGCTTGCGCCGAAGCCAATCGGATCAGCGGCGAAATCGCGCTGCTGCGCAAGGAGCGCTAGGCGGCCGCTCGGCGCAGTCGGTCGTTGATGGCAATGCCGATTCCGTCGTCAGGAATGGGCGCCACGGCGATACGGGGTTGGGGTGCTGCCGCCGCCAGGTGCAGACAGGCATAGAGATGCGCTGCCGCCTCGATGAGATCGCCTGATGAGGACAGCGAAACAGCCCCGGCAACTTCGCCGAAGCCGATCAGAAACTCGTCCGGTTCTGCCGTCAGGGCACCAAGCCGCACCGGCTTGCCCGGCGCGTAGTGGCTGGCCAGCTGTCCCGGCGCTTCGATGCGGGCTTCAGCTGAACTCCTGACATCGGCAAACCCGCCGAGAACGGCAGCAATGTCCGCCTCGGTCACCGGGCCAGGCCGTAGCACCTGCCATCCGCCACCCGGACGGAGCGCGACAATGGTCGATTCGAGGCCCTGTGGTGTCACGCCGCCATCGAGAATGAGGTCTGCCCGCGCGCCCAGCGAAGCCGCTACATGCGCGGCGCTGGTCGGGCTTACGCCGCCGCTCCGGTTCGCCGAAGGCGCGGCGAGCGGCAAACCGGCAGCCGCCAGCACAGATCGCATCACCGGATGCGTGGGAACCCTGATTGCTACCGTAGGCAGTCCTGCGGTCACGGCGGCAGCCAGCGGCGCATCTGCCCGGCGTGGGAGCACCATGGTCAACGGCCCCGGCCAGAATGCTGCGGCCAGCGCCTGCGCGCGGCTGTCGAACTCCGCCAGCCTCTCCGCCGCAAATACATCCAGGACATGGACAATCAGCGGGTTGAAATCGGGTCGCCCCTTGGCGCGGTAGATCGCCGCCACCGCCGCATCGCTGTCTGCCCTTGCGGCGAGGCCATAGACGGTCTCGGTGGGCACCGCGACAGTCCCGCCCGCTTCCAGCACGCGCGCAGCCTCCGCAATGCCCTCGGCATCAGCGGCTTGCACATTTGGAGGCGTTTGCGTGGTCATGGCTTGCCGCTATAGCCCTCAGCGAGGACTGCCAAGGAAAACAGCGCATGAGCTTTACCGCACCCACCCAGGACCAGCTTCTCGCGATGCGCATCTGCGCCGGAATCGACGAGCTGGCAGCCCACGAACGCTACGGCGCGGCGACTCCCGACGTGGTCGAGGCGATTGCCGAGGGCATCGGCACGTTTGCTGCGGGCGAATGGGCGCCGCTCAACCGAATCGGCGATACCGAGGGCGCTCACTGCAAGGACGGCGTGGTGTCCTCGCCCACGGGCTATGCCGAGGCCTATTCGGCATTTGTCGAGCAGGGCTGGAATTCCATTGCCGGACCCGCCGAGTTTGGCGGACAAGGCCTGCCTTTCACGCTCGCCACGTGTGTGCTCGAAACGCTGGGCGCGGCCAACATGGGCTTCACGCTGCTGCCGATGCTGACCGTCGGCGCGATCGAGGCGCTCGATCACCACGGCAGCGAGGCGCAGAAGGCAATGTACCTGCCCAAGCTTATCTCGGGTGCGTGGTCGGGCACGATGAACCTGACCGAGCCGCAAGCCGGGTCCGACGTCGGCGCGCTGCGCAGCACTGCGGTGAAGATCGAGGAAGGCCCCCACGCCGGCAAGTACCGCATCGCCGGGACCAAGATCTACATCACCTGGGGCGAGCATGAGCTGGCCGAGAACGTGATCCACCTCGTCCTTGCGCGCACCCCCGGCGCGCCTGCCGGGTCGCGCGGCATCTCGCTGTTCATCGTGCCCAAGTACCACGTGAATGCCGATGGCTCGCTTGGTGAGCGCAATGATCTGCGCGCCGTGTCGATCGAGCACAAGCTGGGCATCAATGTCTCGCCCACTTGTGTCATGTCCTATGGCGACAATGCCGAGTGCATCGGCGAACTCGTCGGCCATGAGAACGAAGGCCTCAAGGCCATGTTCACGATGATGAACTCGGCGCGCATCAACGTCGGCAGCCAGGGCGTGCAGATTGCTGAGCGGGCGTTGCAGCAGGCTCGAGCCTATGCGCGGGACCGCATCCAATCCGCCCGCGCCGGTTCGCCTGACAAGAACCCGGTGGCAATCATCGAGCACCCAGACGTGCGCCGCATGATCCTGCGCATGCGCGCCCTCACTGAAGGCTCGCGCGCGCTGCTCTATTACACCGCGGGACAAGTCGACCGTGGCCTTCTGGGTGATCGCGCCGCACAGCAGCGTGCCGAACTGCTCGTACCGCTGCTCAAGGCCTGGGGCACCGATGTCGGCTGTGAAGTCGCCAGCTTGGGAATCCAGATTCACGGCGGCATGGGGTTCGTCGAGGAAACCGGCGCCGCGCAGCATTACCGCGACGCGCGCATCGCGCCGATCTATGAAGGCACCAACGGCATCCAGGCCGCCGATCTCGTTACCCGCAAGCTCGGCATGGAGCAGGGCGGCGTGCTGCAGGCGCTGATGGCCGACATCTCGGCCGAGATGCAGGACGTCCCCGAAGTCGCCTCGCTCGCCAAGGACGCGGCTGCAATCGGTTCGTGGATGGCCAGCGGCGATGCGACGCTCGACGATAAGCTCGCGGGCAGCGTCCCCTTCCTTACCATGTGTGCGGTTGCGGTGGCTGGCTGGCAGCTGGCGCGGCAGGCACGAGCCACCGGCAGCATGGAGAAGACCGCGGTGACCAAGGTGTTCAACCGCACCATCGTCCCCGAGGCCCGTGGGCTCGGGGCAGCGGCGATGGCCGGTGCGGCCCTCTACTTCGAACTGGAGAGCGAGGCGCTGACCGGATGAGCGAGCCTTTGCTCGAACGGATTGCCGCCGCGCTCGAGCGCCTGGCACCGCCCGCTCCGGCGGCAACGGACTGGCTGGCGCATCCCGCCTATGTCTGGACAGGCACGGGTGCGCGCGCGGTCGATCCGCTCGAGGCGCCTCCGCTGGCGCTGATCAAGGGTGTCGATGCACAAAAGGGGGCAGTAGCCGAGAACGTCCTGCGCCTCGCCTCGGGTGCGGCCTCGCACGACATGCTGCTGTGGGGTTCGCGTGGCATGGGCAAGTCGGCGCTGGTTCGCGCTGCGATCCGCGCGGCACAGGATGTGCATCCGGGCCGGATCGCGCTGATTCAGGCGTCACCTGATGAAAGCCTCGCCCTGCTGCTGGGCGAATTGCGCAAGGCGGACCGCCGCTTCCTGATCCTGCTCGACGATCTGGGTTTCGATGCAGGCGATGCCGGTTCAGCGCGCCGACTGCGCTCCTGGCTCGAAGGCGGTGTCGAGGCCCGTCCAGCGAACGTCCGCCTCGCCGTCACGTCCAATCGCCGCGCCATCGTCGAGCGCCACATGGCCGAGCAGGACGATCCAATCAATCCGCGCGATGTTGTCGACGACCGGCTCGCGCTCGCCGACCGCTTCGGCCTGTCGCTTGGTTTCCATGCCTGCTCGCAGGACGACTACCTCGCGATCATCCACGGTTACGCGGTGCACTACGGCCTCACCTTCGCCGAAGATGATGCACTGACGTGGTCGAAGCAGCGCGGCGGCCGTTCGGGCCGCGTCGCGTGGCAGTATGTTAACGAATTGGCCGGACGGGCTGGCCGCAGTCTTTAATTCTGCGATTTGGTCAGGTCGGAATCCGTCGCCGGCTTGACGATGAACTTCGTGCCCGGCTTGGGGGCAGGCCGCATTGGCGTCGCAGGAATCGCGGCAATCTCAGGCGCCGGCTTCGCGCCCGGCGCTACGACGCGCCAGATCACGCCGCCGGTGTCGTCGCTGACCAGCAGCGCGCCATCCTTCGCGAAGGCGACCCAAGTGGGGCGGCCGTGCGTGGTCTGGTCCTTGGCCAGGAAGCCGGTCAGCACCGGCACCGGCGGCCGTGGCAAGGCATTGCCGTTGTTGTCGAACGCCACGAACACCACGTCATAGCCGGAAAGCGGCTTGCGGTTCCACGAACCGTGCCGCGCGACGAAGGCACCGCTGGCAAACCGTTCACCCATCAGGTTGCCGCCCTTCGCAAAAGCGAGGCCGAGCGGCGCCACGTGCGAACCGAGACCGTATTCCGGCTTGCGCACATAGGAGAACATGTCGTTCGGCATCGGATCGGTGACGCGCCAGTCGATGTTCTTCTTCCAGTAGACCCACGGCCAGCCATACTGCGCGCCAAGCGGAACGTTGGTGAGGTAATCGGGCACGAGGTCCGAGCCCAGCATGTCGCGCTCGTTCACCGTGGTCCACAGCTCGCCGCTGCGCGGATTGAAATCGAGCCCGTTGGGATTGCGCAGGCCCTGAGCATAGGTGCGCGAGCTCTTTCGCTCGAAGTCATACTCGTAGATCGCCGCACGGCCCTTTTCCTTGTCGAGGCCGTTCTCGGCGATGTTCGAGGCAGAACCGACGGTGACGTAGAGCAGCTTGCCATCCGGGCTCAGCGCCAGATTGCGCGCCCAGTGGTTGCCGCCGCCGGGCAGGTCCATCAGCTTCTCGGGCTTGCCGTCGAGCGTGGTCTGGCCGGGCGTGAACGGCCACGAAACCACCGCGTCGTGATTGCCAACATAGAGCCGGCCCTCGTGCAGCACCATCCCGAACGGTGAACTCAGCCCCGGATTGCTCATCACGAAGCGCTGTTCGGCCACGCCGTCGCCATTGCTGTCACGCAGGACGACGAGCTTGTTGGGCGATGCCTCACCCGCACCGGCGGCCGAGAACAGATAGCCCATGACGAGCCCGGTGATCCCGCCCGGGCCGCGCTGCGGCGGACCATTCGTTTCGGCGGCGAGCACATCGCCGTTGGGCAGCACGGTCAGCGTACGCGGGTGATCCAGCTGGTCGGCAAAGCGCGTCACCACAAGACCTTCAGCCGCGACCGGCTTCTCGCCCGCTGCCCAGCCGATGGGCTTGGCGATGCCGATCGTCGGGAACCACTGCGGCGCCGCCTCGGCAAGTTCAGGCTTGGGCCCGGTGGTCTTGTCGAGCGTAAGCTGTGCTGAATCGCCGCGCAGCAACCAGAAAGCAGCGGCAGCAAGCGCGATGAGGACGATGACGAGCCCGGTCAGGGTCTTGCGGAGCGTGAACATGGCCCATGTCTAGAACCCGGGCCGCCTTCCCGCAATGGCCCTCGCGGTGAAGCGCCCGGCCTGCTAAGCGCCCCGCATGTACGATTTCACGCCCGTTCCCGGCCAGCCAAAGCCCGCGCTCTACGCCGATCTCCTCGACGCGGCCCGCGCGATCACCCACGACGAGCCCGATGCCGTGGCGAACATGGCCAATTGCGCCGCGTTGCTCGATGAATTCCTGCCCGATCTCAACTGGGCGGGGTTCTACCGCATGGTCGGCGGCGAACTCGTGCTCGGGCCCTTCGCCGGGCGTCCCGCCTGCATCCGCATCGCGCTGGGCCAAGGTGTGTGCGGCGCGGCAGCAGCTTCCGGCGAGACGCAGCTGGTGCCCGATGTCCATGCCTTCCCCGGACACATCGCGTGCGATGCCGCCAGCCGCTCCGAACTGGTCGTCCCGGTTCTACGTGATGGCGCGGTGATTGCCGTCATCGATCTCGACAGCCCGCTGCTCGCCCGCTTCGATGCCGAGGATGCCGCCGGGATCGAAGCGCTGGCCCGCCTGCTTTCGGACCGCATCTAGCCCCCACCCCTGCCCCGTTTCGGCACAATGCCGCCGCACCCCGTGGCCCAGCGCGGCGCGGGATGCTAAACAGCGTGTTAACCCGGATTCTCGCGCGCCGTGCGGGTCCGGCCGATGCTGACAGGGGAACACAATGGCCAGACTTTTCCGTGCCCTCGCGGTGACCGCGCTGGCCTCCAGCCTCGCCGTTCCAGCACTCGCGCATGAAACGCCGGCGCAGGTGCCTGTGCAGAGCAGCTGGCAGACGACCTATCCCGGTGTCTTCCCGGGCGGCTATCCGGTCTATGGTGGGCCGGTCTACAGCGTGCCGGTCTACTCGGTGCCTATGGCGCCGCCCCAGGGTTCTGTACCTCCGCAAGGCTACGTTCCGGCTCCACAAGGCTACGTCCCCCCGCAGGGCTATGTTGCACCGCCCCCGCCAGCAGCGGACAGCGATCCGCGCTACCGTGAGATGATCGACAAGTGCCAGGGCGTGACCAACCGTCATAGCGGGACGACCGGCGCAGTAATCGGCGGCCTCGTCGGCGGTGTCGTCGGGAACCGCGTCGCCTCGGGCGAGCGTACGGTCGGGACAGTGGCGGGCGCCGCTGTCGGTGCGGTGGCGGGCGGCGTCATTGGCAAATCCATCGACAAGAAGCGCGAGCGGGAATGCGAGGAGTTCTTCAGCACCTATTCGCCGCCGCAACCGGCTCCCGGCTACTACGGCTATGCTGCACCCGCCGGCGGCTATGCCTATGGCTACCCGTCCTATGGCTATGTCCCCCCGATGACGGGCGCGCCGATGGGTTATGTCATGGTACCGTCGAATGCACCGCAAGCCGTCGCCTCGGCTCAGGGTGCCTGCACTGAAACACGCACGGTCTCCTACGAGTATGTCCCGGTGAAGAAGCGCTACATCGGCGCCCCGCCGCGCCGCCCGGTGCTGCGCGACAAGCGGGTTCGAGTGCCGATGGGCAGCTGAACCGGCCTATTCGCCGCTTGCGGGGCCCGGGAGGAGGGCTACCACAACGCCGACTTCGTGCATGATCCCGGAAGGGAGCCGCATCAGCACGTGACCGTTGTAATCGACATCGAACCGGGTAGCGTCGGTCTGGAAGGTCCACGCATAGTCGGCAGAGGAGGGCAACGCTTTGCGACCCACAGGGCGGCGCGTGCCGTCATAAGCGTCGATCCGCCCGCTCTTGGTGATATAGTAGTCGCTCGTGTCATCGTAGAGGATGATGCGTGCAACCAGCGCAAGGTCTGACGCCCCTTCGCCCTCGCCATCAGGATCGAAGCGGCTCTGGCGCATCGGTGCGAGCCCGCGATTGTGGCGGGCCTGGGTGAGTTCAGCGCTGACCAGCGCTTCGGCATTCTGCCAGCCATGGACGATCGCCGCGATCCGATCCTTGCGGCCGGGATGCGTCGGTGTCGCCTGCTCGGGCAGGATGCGAGCGGCCGCCGAAGTCGTCTCCGCCAGCGTAGCGCCCAGCCGCGACAACACGAAGCCGGAGAACTCGTCAGCCTCCAGCTCGTCGCGCCACGGTTCGGCTGACTGGCGCAGGGTGTGGCCGGCCAGATGATGGCCCACTTCATGCGCGAGGATGCTCATTGCGCCCCAGTCCGGGCAGATGCGATCCGCCACTTGCGCCATGAAACGTGGATCGAACAGGATAACACGCCGCCCGTTGATGATCTCCGCTGCGGCCGGGGTCGAGGGATCGACGATCATCTCGAAGTTCATCTCTAGACCGCTGACGCGCACCACGCGCTCTACCTGAGTCCGGGCTTCAGAGAGATCAGCCTCGCGCGAGGCATTCTGCTGGCCCATGTACCCCATGGCGCCAACGCTCTGCACATGGCTCTCGCTCGGCCAGTAATCGTGAAGCCGCGCCTGAGACCACTATTTGCCCAGCTCGCATTGGCCCTTCTCACGAGCGCTTGAAGGTTGGGTGCTCTGTGGTGAGGCGGATTGGGCCCAGACATACCCCGGCAATGCCGCCCCGAAGCCCAGGGCAGCGACAATCGCAATGGTCCGACGCTTCATTGGGGATCAACTGACAGAATAGGAGGCGCTATCCAAAAGCGGCGCAGGAAGACGTGGTGCGTGGTTACGCGGGGTCTCGACGGCGCTCGTGCCGATGCATGTTCCACCTGCCCACTCCCGCTTCGTATCTTGCCTTAGTTATACAAGCTATGTGCCTAAGGCAAAATACATATATCTACCGATCTTCAGTCGGTATTGTGTAGGCCAAGCAACGGAAATTAATGCGAATTCTAGTTTATGATCCGAAAAGTGTAGCTGTAGCTGTCGCGGGGAGCATCTCGCACGCCGGTGATCGTAACCGAATAGGTGCGGCCCGGAACGAGTCCATCGACTCGCCATGACAGGCAGTTGGGCACGCCATAGCCCTCGTTGTCCCAGCGCCGATCACGAACGGGCAAGGCCTGCCGGCCATCGCTGATGGCAACCTTGGCGTCCGAGAAATCGACGGTGGACATCGCATCCGGATCTTCGCTCACCGAGAACGAGAGACGGGCGTGCGCGGAGAAGAACTGCGCCGGATAGTCGCCTTGTGGCCACGCAACGTATTCTGGAATGCGCGCCTTGCCTCCACGACGCTGCGTATCCCCGGGAAAGTCGAACACCTTCATGACGACCGAGTCCATCCGGACACCACCTGGCAGGACCGTGATGACGCGGCCCAGCGAAGTCTGATCCAGCCAGGGATCGAGCATCCAGCGGCGATGGCCGATCTCGTCGCCATCACCCTCAATCAGCCATTCGGCGAGGATGGCGTTGTCATCCTCATAGGTCAGGTACGGCGATGATACGCCGCCAAGCAGATTGGAGCTTCCTGCAGCGCCCGCACCGGTGGCGGTCCAGCATGTCCACGTCGGCGGAGGATCGTGGCTCAGCGCATTGTTCGTCGCCATGATGAGCGCCGCTTCGGCAGCGGCCCGGTCGGCACCCTCGTTGTAACGCACCGGCGCCAGCCCATGCCGCGCGCGCATGGCGTTGAAAGCGTCGAGGAAGCGGTACTTGGTCTCGGGCCGCAGCACGCCCGGAAAGCATCGGCCGGGATCGGGCGGCTGGGTATAGAGGGCTGCAGTGTTGGCCCAAGCCTGCGAATCGCCCGGCATCACGGCGCTGTGATAAGGGACCGTAGCGGTCGTCGGCGCCTCAACTTCCTCGATGATCACTTCGTCAGGATCAGGATCGTACTGCGCGCTTGGTGGCATGGCACCGCACAGCAGCGAAAAGGCAAGACAGGCAGCCGTAACACGACCACGCGCCCTCGGGTTCAGGATGGGTCCTGTCCGCGTGCGCATGGCAGTCGTGTCAGCAGTTCTGGGTGGTCATGAGCAAGGCTCAGAGCTTGCGCCCGATGAGCTCCTTCATGATTTCGTTGGTGCCGCCGAAGATGCGCGTCACGCGCGCGCCGCGCCAGGCGCGGGCGATCGCGTACTCGTTCATGTAGCCGGCGCCGCCGTGGAGCTGGAGGCACTTGTCCATCACTTCCCACTGCAGTTCGGTGTGCCACAGCTTGGCAGCTGCGCCTTCCTCGGCGGTCAGTTCGCGCTTGAGGTGACGGGCAAGTGCCCAGTCGAGGTGCGCCCAGCCGACCTGCAGCTTGGCCTTGAGGTCGGCTAGCGTGAAGCGGGTGTTCTGGAAATCGAGCACCGGCTTGCCGAATGCCTTGCGCTCACGGGTGAAAGCAACGGTATCGTCGAACGCCTTCTGCGCCGAGGCCTGCGCGCTGACGGCGATCGACAGGCGCTCCTGCGGCAGCTCGCTCATCAGGTAAATGAAGCCCTTGCCTTCTTCGCCGAGGCAATTGGTGATCGGCACGCGCACGTCCTCGAAGAACAGCTCCGACGTATCGGCTTCATCCTGACCGATCTTGTCGAGGTTGCGCCCGCGCTTGAAGCCTTCGCGCTCGGCTTCGACCAACACGATCGAGACGCCCTTCCAGGCCGGCTGGACTTCGGTGTCGGTCTTGCAGCACACGAGGATGAGGTCGGCGTTCTGGCCATTGGTGATGTAGGTCTTCGACCCGTTGATCACGTAGTGGTTGCCGTCCTTTTTGGCCGTCGTGCGCATGCCCTGCAGGTCGGAACCCGTGCCCGGCTCGGTCATCGCGATGGCGGTGACGACTTCGCCCGCCACCATCTTCGGCAGCCACTTGCGCTTCTGCTCTTCGGACCCGTACGAAACGAGGTAGTTCACCACGATATCGGACTGGAGCGAGAACCCGGTCGCGACGCGGCCGTAGTAGGCGCTTTCTTCATCGACGATGGCGTTGTAGCCGAAATCAAGGCCGAGGCCGCCGTATTCCTCGGGCACGGTCGGGCAGAGCATCCCGAGCTCGCCCGCCTTGGGCCAGATCGACTTGGGCACGATCCCCGCCTCGGCCCATTCGTTGGCGTGGGGCGCGATTTCGGTTTCGAGATAACGGCGCACCGTCTGACGGAACGCCTCGTGATCGGGCGTGTAGGCAGAGCGGGGAATCAGATCGAGCGACATGGCAGGCTCTCCGGTTTCAGATCTCTTATCGCCCTGAAAGATAGGCAAACCAATCCGGACCGGTCAATCGAAATTAATCGACCGGTTAAGGCTCCTGTCCTTCCGGGCAACCGGACCTAGATCGCCCCGCCCGTCAACCGCTGGCAAATGAGATCGAGCTGATCGAGCGTCTTGTAGCGGATGGTCACCGAACCCGTACGCGGGTCGGCATCGGCCTGGATCGTGACCTTGAGGCCGAGAAACTCCTCGAGATGCGTCTGCACGGCAGCGATGTCGGCCGAACTGGCGGGATCGCGCTCCGCCCGGGCACGCCGGGGCGCCGATTCTGGCCGCATCGCCCGCTTTGCCAGCCGCTCGATATCGCGCACCGAATGGCCCTTGGCGACCGTCTCGCGCGCCAACGGCACGGGATCGGGCAAGACGGCCAGCGCGCGGGCGTGGCCCATCGACAACTCGGCGCGCTCGACCATGTCTAGCACCTCGTTTGGCAGTACGAGCAGCCGCATCAGGTTGGCGACATGGCTGCGTGACTTGTCGACAAAGGTGGCGATTTCCTGCTGGGTCAGTCCATCCTGTTCGGACAGCCGCTGATAGGCCCGTGCTTCCTCGATCGGATTGAGATCTTCGCGCTGGAGATTTTCGATCAGCGCCAGCGCAGTGACTTCACGATCATCAAGCGGGCGGACAATCGCCGGAATCTCGTGCAGCCGCGCCCGCTGCGCCGCGCGCCAGCGGCGTTCGCCTGCAACCAGCTGATAGCGCCCACCGCCCATCGGCCGTACCACGACAGGCTGGATCACCCCGCGTGTGGCAATCGAGCGCGCGAGTTCTTCCAACGCATCCTCATCGAAATGCCGCCGTGGCTGTTCCGGGTGCGGCTCGATCGATGCGACCGAGAGCGAGGCCAGACCGCTCGCCACGGCCTCTCCCGGCGCTGAGACCGAAATACGCGATACCGCTTCTTCCCGCCGCGTCTCACCCAGCAGCGCGCCAAGGCCTCGACCGAGCGCGGGCCGCTTTGCCGCCTTGACTGCCGCGCCCTCAGCTTCGCTCATGCTGCAATTCTCCGCTCGGGCAGGCGACCGATCAACTCGCGCGCCAGCTTCATGTAGGCCTGCGATCCAGCGCAGGCATGGTCGTAGATCAAGGCCGGCAGCCCATGGCTCGGCGCTTCGGAAAGCCGCACATTGCGCGGAATGACCGATTCGAACACGAGACCATGCAAGCACGAGCGCACGTCGTCCGCAACTTGATCGGTCAGGCGGTTGCGCCGGTCATACATCGTCAGCACGATGCCCAGAATGCCGAGATCGGGATTGAACCGCTCTTGGACGCGCTCCACCGTCTGGAGCAGCTGGCTCAGTCCTTCGAGCGCGAAGAACTCGCACTGCAACGGCACCAGCAGCGAATTGGCCGCAGTCATCGCGTTGAGCGTCAGCAGGCCGAGCGAGGGCGGGCAGTCGATCAGGCAGATTTCGTGCCCCGCATCTTCCGCCAGCGCCGCGCGCAGCTTGTTGGTGCGGTCCTGCTCGCTGACGAGCTCCACCTCCGCACCCGACAGATCGACCGTCGCCGGAATGAGATCCAGCCCCGGGATTCGCGTCGGGATCATGCACGAAGCCACGCTCGCCTGCTCGATCAGCAAGTCATAGGACGATCGCTCGCGCTCACCCGCAGAAACGCCGATGCCGGTTGAAGCATTGCCCTGCGGGTCGAGGTCGATCAGCAGCACCTTCCACCCGGTCGCCGCGAGCGCCGTGGCAATGTTGATCGCCGTGGTGGTCTTGCCCACCCCGCCTTTTTGATTTGCGACGGCTATCGTGATCATCGGCCTGAACCTCGCTTGTGCTTCGTGGTCTTTCCGGTGTGGACGGTATCAGCGCGCCCTTGCAGATTTCCGACGATGATGCCGGCGGCGGGATCGGTCAACGATTGTTCCACGTGAAACAGGCGATTCCATTCCGCGCCGAGCGCATCCCGTTCATGCTGCGCCTTGGCCCCCTTCGGCAACAGCCACAGCGTATCCGGTGTGGAAAAGCGCCAAGCCACATCCAGCAAGCGGTCCAACGGCGCGAAGGCCCGAGCCGAAATCACCGCCCAACGCCGCTCAGCCAGATCCTCGACCCGGGAGAGCACGACTTCGACATTGGTAAGCCCCATCAGCGCCGCAGCACGCGCCAGCCATTCCGTCCGCAACCGCCGCGAATCGACAAGTGTAACAGGCCGTTCGGATTGCAGGGCCGCGATAACCAGCCCGGGAAACCCGGCTCCACTGCCGAGATCGAGCCAGGCGCCATCTGGCACTGTTTCACGTGAAACATGCAGAAGCTGCGCGCTGTCCACGATGTGCCGCTGCCAGACCGCATCGAGCGATGGCCGCGAAACGAGGTTCTGCCTCTCGTTTTCCTCACGCAGCGCTCCGACAAGGACTTCAAGACGCGCCATCGCATCGCCATGCCGCTCCGCCAGCCAAGTGCGGGCGGCGTCCTCCGTCCCAACCGTCATGCGGCTACCCGCCGCCGCGCGGCAACCAGCAGACTCGCCAGCGCTGCAGGCGTAATCCCCGGCACCCGCCCTGCCGCCGCCAGCGTGTCCGGCTGCGCGCGTTCGAGCCGCTCGACCATCTCGCGCGAAAGGCCAGGTACTTCGGCATAGGGGAAGCGATCGCCGAGCGGCACACCGTCACTGGCTCTGAGCTGCTTCAACTCGGCCTCTTGCCGCGCAAGGTAGGGTGCGTAGGCAGCGTCCTCTACCATTTCCTCGGCAAGGTCGGGGTCGATCTCATTGCCACCCAGCCAGGGCGCGATTGCGGCAAACGTCACTTCCGGAAAGCGCAACCACTCGAGCAACGGACGGCGCACGCCGTCGCCCCGTACAACGATGCGGTGCGCCTTGAGCTCACTCGGCAAAACCGGCTGCTCAAGCTGAGACAGAATCTGCGCCCGCGCTTCTTCCCGAGCTGCAAACCATTCCGCCCGCTCCGGCCCGATACAGCCAGCGGCGAGCCCCAGCGGGGTCAACCGCGTCATCGCATTGTTCGCCCTCAGCCTCAGTCGATACTCTGCACGCGCGGTCAACATCCGATAAGGCTCGGAGACGCCATGCAACGTCAGGTCGTCAACCATGACCGCCATATAGCTCGAGGCCCGATCCAGCGCCGGTACCTCCCGCTCAAGCACCGCTGCTGCTGCATGCAGTCCGGCTATGAGACCCTGCGCAGCCGCTTCCTCATAGCCTGTCGTGCCATTGATCTGCCCCGCGCAGTAGAGCCCCGGAATGTCCCGCAGCTCAAGGCTCCGCCGAAGTGCGCGGGGGTCGATGTGGTCATACTCGACGGCATAGCCCGGAACGAGGATTTCGACCGCCTCGAGCCCTTCCATCGACCGCATCATCGCGACCTGCACATCGGTCGGCAATGACGTCGAAACGCCATTGGGATAGATCACATGATCGTCGAGCCCTTCGGGTTCGAGGAACACTTGATGTCCATCCCGGTCGCCGAAGCGGTGGATCTTGTCCTCGATCGACGGGCAGTATCGCGGACCTTGCGCATCAATGGCGCCACTGAACAGGGGCGAACGGTCGAGCCCGGCGCGAATGGCGTCATGGGTTCGCTGGTTGGTCCGCGCGATGGCACAGAAGACCTGCGCCTGCGGACGCGTCTTGGTGAGTGGCGACATCGTCCAAGGCTCGGGATCGCTCGGCTGCACCGGAAGGCGTGACCAATCGATGGTCCGTCCATCAAGGCGTGGCGGCGTCCCCGTCTTGAGCCGCGACATCGGCAGCCCTGCCCCGCGCAATTGCGCCGCCAGCCGGTGTGCTGCGGACTCGCCGATACGACCGCCTTCCATCCGCTCTTCGCCACGGAACAGGCGCCCACCCAGAAAGGTCCCGGTACACAGCACCACAGCACGCGCAGCGAGTGCGGTTCCATCAGCAAGGTCGACACCGCTCACAGCACCGCCCTCGAAACGCAGCGCTGCCGCCTCGCCGGCGACAACCGTCAGTCCCTGTTGCGCTGCCACCATGCGCTGAATCGCTGCCCGAAACAGCCGCCGATCCGCCTGCACGCGCGGGCCCTGCACGGCGCTGCCCTTGCTGCGATTGAGCATGCGGTAGTGGATGGCCGCCTCATCGGCCGCCCGCGCAATCAGCCCGTCGAAGGCATCGACCTCGCGCACGAGATGACCTTTGCCCAGTCCACCGATGGCCGGGTTGCACGACATCGCGCCGATCATTGCAGGATCGAAGCTCACCAGTGCCGTGCGTGCGCCCATGCGCGCAGCGACCGCGGCCGCTTCGACGCCGGCGTGTCCGCCGCCGACCACAATGATGTCGAACTCGTGCATGAGCGTCGCGATATGCGATTCGGGCTGCCGCGTCAAAGCGGAGCCGTCATCGTCACTGTTTCACGTGAAACATCACTTGCCGATGCAGAACCGGCAGAAGAGTGCGTCGAGCATGTCTTCGGTTCCCGCGCGGCCGACAAGACGGTCCAGCGCAACCCGCGCCAGTCGCAAATTCTCGGCTGCCAGCAGCGGATCATCGCACTGCCCTGCCTCGGCAACGGCTGCGGCCACGTCCGCTACCAAACCATGCTGCCGCGCATTGAGCGCGACTGCACCGGGCTGAGGCAGCGCACTGCGGGCATGTTCGACAAGCGCTTGCCGCAGTGCACTCAGCCCCTCGCCCGTCACCGCGGAAAGGCGGAACTGCGCCTGCCGCTTCTCTGCCACGTCCATTCGATCGCACTGCGCCGCAATCTCCCACAGGGTTCGGTCCTTCGGGCCCTCCCCTTCTGGCCCCAGCCACAGGACGAGATCGGCGCGCTCGGCCTCTGCCCGCGCGCGGGCAATGCCGATCTGCTCGATCGCTCCAGCACCTTCCTCGCGGAGCCCGGCGGTATCGACAAAGGCAAAGGGCACACCGCCAATCGCCACCGCACGGACAAGCACATCGCGCGTCGTACCGGGTTCGGCCGCGGTTATAGCGGCCTCGTCTTCAACCAAAGCATTGAACAGGGTCGATTTTCCGGCGTTGGGAGGTCCGGCCAGCACCACCCGGAAACCTTCCCGTAGCGGTTCAGCCCGCGGACGTGCCAGCCAGACTGACAGGTCCTCCGCCAGCACCATGCAGCCCTGCGTTATCGCCGGCGGCACCACTGCTCCGTCATCATCGATGTCATCATCCCCAGCGAAGTCGAGCACTGCCTCGATTGCGGCAGAGAGCGTCAGGACGCGCGTGCGCCAGTCCGCCACGAGCCGCGACAGTGCTCCGCCTGCCATCGCCAACGCGCCGCGCCGTTGCAGTTCGGTCTCGGCCGAGAGCAGGTCTGCCAGCCCCTCGGCCTCGGCAAGGTCGATGCGGCCATTGGCGAAGGCACGGCGGGTGAACTCGCCAGGCTCGGCCCGGCGCAGTCCCGGCAGCACCCCAAGCGCGGCCTCGACAGCCGCGACCACCGCGCGCCCGCCATGAAGATGCAGTTCGGCGCTGTCCTCACCTGTCGCCGTACCGGGGCCAGGCAGCCACAGCGCCACGGCACGATCAAGCACCACACCTTCAGCATCGCGCAGCACCGCAAGAACTGCGCGGCGGGGGACAGGGAGCTTGCCGGCAAGCCTCTCGAGCGCGGAACCTGCGGCAGGACCGCTGATGCGGATCACTCCAATCGCAGCCGGGGGCGCGCCGGATGACAGCGCGAAAATCGTATCCGTCACAGCGCGGGACTGCTCAGGTCTTGGGTTTGTCGCTTCCGGATGCGCCCGCCTTGAACCCGGCCATCGCGGCACCCGCGCCCTGCTCCACGAACTGCTGGAACAGCTTGAGGCCCATCTCGCCCATCGGCGCGATCTGCTTGGCAAAGCCTTGCAGCTGGTCGACGCTGTTCATGCCCTGCATCGCCTTGGCGATCGCATCGACATAGACGTCATTGGCGCGCGTCACATCGGGCAAGCCCAGAAAGCGGCGCGCCTCCTCCGGCGTGCATTCCACCTCGACGTTGACCTTCATGGGCACACCTCTCACTTTGCCGCAGCGACACTGTCATGTGCTCTTGGCAAAGTCCATGGACAGCGCCAATCAAACGCTCGACGAACACATTCCATAAAAGGACCAGCACCATGGGCGAGAAGACGACCATCGGCACCCTAGGCGGCGAGAGCGAGATCCCCGTCTATGTTGCCACCCCCGCCGAGCAGACCGACGCGGCGATCATCGTCATTCCGGAAATCTTCGGGGTAAACGCCGGCATCCGCAAGAAGTGCGAGGACTGGGCGGCGCTGGGTTACGTCGCGCTGGCCCCGGATATCTTCTGGCGCTTCGCTCCCGGCGTCGAGCTCGATCCCGATGTGCCGGAGCAGTTCCAGGAGGCGCTCGGGTACTTCGGGCAGTATGATCCGAACCTCGGCGTGCAGGATATCGAGGCCGCGATCCAGTGGCTCCGGCAAGAACAGGGTGTCGACAAAGTCGGTCTCGTCGGCTTCTGCCTCGGCGGACGCATGGCCTACATGGCCGCCGCGCGCACGGATATCGACGCATCGGTCGGCTACTACGGGGTGATGATCGACCAGATGCTGAACGAGGCTCACGCCATCGCCAATCCGCTGATGCTGCATATCCCGACCGCCGACCACTTCGTCGGCCCGGAAGCGCAGGCGGCGATTCATGCCGCGCTCGATTCGCATCCCAAGGTCGTGCTGCACGACTACGTCGGGCTCGATCACGGCTTCGCCGCCGAGATGGGCTCGCGCCGCGACGAAGCCGGCGCGCAGCTGGCGGACGAGCGCACGCGCGACTTCTTCAAGGCGCATTTGCTCTGAGCGGAGCTCAGGCCGCCCCGTCGTAGCCCGCAATGCCTTCGAGCAGCCGGGTTATGGCGGTGCGGTCTTCCTCCGGTACTTCAGGCCGCCAGATCTCGAACAGCAGCACTGTGCGCGTCTCCGGACCCGCATTGCGCGCTTCGTGCTCCATTGAGTCGTCAAAGATAAGCGGCACGCCCGGTTCCCACGTCCGCGTCTCGCTGCCAACCCGCAAGGTGCAGCTGGGTGCAGTACGGATCGGCACGTGGCAGATCAGGCGCGTGTTGAGCATGCCGGTGTGCGGCGCGATGTGGGTGCCGGGCTTGAGCCGCGACCACAGTGCATTCGGCGCGCGGCCGGGAATCATCGGCATCGGCGCATGGGCCAAAGCGGCCATCGTGGCCGGGCAGCGCGCGGCGTTTGCTGCAACCGGAGCGCCGTCCCGCCAGAAGTAGAACGCACCCCACGATGGATCACCCAGCAGCGGATTGTTCGGTGCAGGCCGGTCGGGGGTGGAGGTCACATAGGGCGCGAAGGTATCGGGCGCCTCGTCGGCCGTGATGGCGGTAAACTCGGCCTGCATCTCCGGCACCAGATCGAGCACGGCGTCAATCCAGTCGAACTCCGAAGGATCATAGAACCGCCGCTGCGGCAGGCCCGGATAATAGAACAGCGATGGCCGCTGCAGATCGATCTCGCGCGTGCCGTTGAGAAGCCCGAGCGCTTCCTCCATCGCCGGCGAAAGGCCGACCTCCAGCACCGCATCCAGATGCTGCTGAAAGGCGCCCTGCATCTGGCCGATGAAGGCCTGTGCCGCCGCTGCCATCCCTTCCATGCCACGCGGAATGCCGCTCACGCCCGCCTGTGCCAGTGCAGTTGTGTAGAAGCTCACCGCCGCGCGATCATCCCGCACGCGCTGGCGCAGTTGACCCTTTGCCAGCAGTGCCCCGACATCGCGCGGCGCGAGCGCAAGCTGCCGATCGAGCGCCACTTCGGCAGCTGCGTGATTTCCCAGTGCCAGTTCCGCTTGCGCCAATGCCGGCCACGGCATGCGTTCCGGCGTCATGGCGCCGCTGGCCGCTCGCAGCAGATCGGCAGCCCGCGCGGGATTGCGGGCACGCAGCGCCGCCAGCCCCTCGCTGATCAGGTTTTCCGGCGAAGCGGTTGTCATGGCTTCACGACTAGCGCAAACCTGCGCTGGATCAATGGCAGGCGCGCTTCCGGCATGCCACAAGGCCGCAAGAGAACAAGGAGAGAGACCTCATGCACACCGGCCTCGCCGCCTGGCATCGCTACATGCAGACCGGCGATACCGCCCTGCTGTCCGAGCTCATAGCACCCGACGCGGTGTTCCACTCGCCGGTCGTGCACACCCCGCAGGAAGGCCACGCCAAAGTCATGATGTACCTGACAGCCGCGGGACAGGTCTTCGGAAACACCGGCTTCACCTATGTTCGCGAACTCGTTGACGGACCGGAGGCCCTGCTCGAGTTTACCGCAACGGTGGACGGCATCCACGTCAACGGCATCGATCTCATCCGCTTCGATCTCGACGGAAAGATCATAGATTTCAAGGTGATGGTGCGGCCGCTCAAGGCGATGAACAAGCTGTGGGAGATGATGGCGGCGGCGCTGCAGAACACCTGAGCGCCATTCAATTCAGCTTGGTAAGGCATCAGGGTGCAGGTTGTAATCACCCCGACCTTGTGGATTGGCTGGTACGCCGAGCAATGCCAAAGGGATCTCGCTCAGAGCGATGGCCGGCACTTCTGCGCCGAGCACGAACGGCAAGATGACTGCAACGTTGAGGCCCGCCCAAAGTCCCAAAAATCTCAGAACTGCGCGGCGCAGGCCATAGGAGAAAGCCCACTCCTCGTCGTTCAGCACCTCGATCAGCAGTTCGGAGGCGAGTAGGTGTGCTACCCGCGGTACCCACAAGCCATGCCCGCAGAGCGCCAGCGAATTGACTGAAACTGAAGCGTGCGCCGATCCGCCGATGCAAACCGGAATACCATGGTCTTCCAGCATCGACGCGACGACAAGCGCCTCTGACCGCGACACCAACACTGCGAGGCGAACCATCGCATCCGGTGCCGCGGTTTCCTCCGTCACTGATTCATCGTCGCGAAGAAGTCCTCGTTGGTCTTCGAGTTCTTCATCTTGTCGAGCAGGAATTCCATCGCGTCGATGGTGCCCATCTGCATGAGGATGCGGCGCAGCACCCACATCTTGCTGAGCTGATCCTGCGGCACGAGCAGCTCTTCCTTGCGGGTGCCGCTCTTGCCCACGTCCAGCGCCGGGAAGATGCGCTTGTCGGCCACCTTGCGGTCGAGCACGATTTCCGAGTTGCCGGTGCCCTTGAACTCTTCGAAGATCACTTCATCCATGCGGCTGCCGGTATCGATCAGCGCGGTGGCGATGATCGAAAGCGAACCGCCTTCCTCGATATTGCGCGCCGCGCCGAAGAAGCGCTTGGGCCGCTGCAGCGCATTGGCGTCGACACCGCCCGTCAGCACCTTGCCCGACGACGGCACCACGGTGTTGTAGGCGCGGCCAAGGCGCGTGATCGAATCGAGCAGGATGACAACGTCGCGCTTGTGTTCGACGAGACGCTTGGCCTTCTCGATCACCATTTCGGCAACCTGCACGTGGCGGCTGGCCGGCTCGTCGAAGGTCGAGGAAATCACCTCGCCCTTCACGCTGCGCTGCATGTCGGTCACTTCTTCCGGGCGTTCGTCGACCAGCAGCACCAGCAGGAACACTTCCGGATGGTTGTCGGTGATCGCCTTGGCCATGTTCTGCAGCAGCACCGTCTTGCCGGTGCGCGGCGGCGCGACGATCAGCGCGCGCTGGCCCTTGCCCTGCGGGCTGACGAGATCGATCACGCGGGCCGACTTGTCCTTGACCGTGGGGTCGAGCGTATCGAGCCGCAGGCGCTCGTTGGGATAAAGCGGGGTCAGGTTGTCGAAGTTCACCCGGTGGCGCACGGCTTCCGGGTCGTCGAAGTTGACCTTGATCAGCCGCGTGATCGCGAAATAGCGCTCGCCGTCCTTGGGCGCGCGGATCTCGCCTTCCACAGTATCGCCGGTGCGCAGGCCCCATTTGCGGACCTGGTTGGGCGAGACGTAGATATCGTCTGGACCGGCGAGATAGTTCGCCTCGGGACTGCGCAGGAAGCCGAAGCCGTCCGGCAGCACTTCGATGGTGCCGATGCCGAGGATTTCCTCACCATCTTCCGCCACTTCCTTGAGGATGGCGAACATGAGATCCTGGCGCCGCAGCGTGCTTGCGCCCTCGACATCGAGCTCTTCGGCCATCTGGACCAGCTCGGCGGGCGTCTTCTTCTTCAGTTCCTTGAGATGCATCTGTCGTATCCGAATAAGGGCAATTGCGCGGGCCGGTGGGTCGGTGGGCTTGGAGAAAGCGGACCTTTGGGGGCAGGCACAAGAGGCGCTGCCAAACCGGAATGCCTGATTCGCTTAGGCCCGGCGAACGCGCGCGTCAATCTAAGGCATCAATCAGAACGGCTTCACGATCACCAGCACCACGATCACGGCTGCCGTTACGCCGGGAATCTCGTTCAGCAAGCGCAGCTGCCGCCCGGTCAGCTGCCGCTCCCCGCGCGCCAGCTTTTGCGCATAGGTTGCCAGCCAAAGATGGTAGCCGGTGAGCACAAGCACCATCGCGAGCTTGGCGTGGAACCAGCCTTGCGTGAACCACTCGCCGCTCACCGCCAGCGCCAGGCCAAATCCCCAGACGATGAACAGCGAAGGCCACATGATGATCTTCATCAGTTTGCGTTCGCGGTCGATCCAGATCGCATTTTCCGGCGAGCCTTGCGGCGCTTCCTGATGGTAGACGAAAAAGCGCGGCAGCATGAACAGGCCCGCCATCCAGAAGATCACGAAGATGACATGGCCGGCCTTGAGCCAGAGATAGAGCATCGCGAGCACCTGCAACATATTGCCGATATTAGCGTCTTTGCCGCCGGATCGGAACTTGGGAATTGGGGCGGTTCATCGCGAACCGCCTCATCCGTCTCAGTGCGACCAGCCCCGCACCACCTCGAGCAGCCGCTCGACATGCGGGATCGGTGTGAACTGCCCGATGCCGTGGCCGAGGTTGAACACGTGCGGCCGGTCGGCAAACACATCGAGCACGCGCTGCGCGCCGTCCTCCAGCGCCTGACCGCCAGCAAGCAGCAGCAGCGGATCGAGATTGCCCTGCACGGGCAGCCCAGCGGGCAGCGCCTTGGCCGCCCAGACCGGATCGATCGTCTCGTCGACGCCAACCGCATCCACGCCGGTTCCTTCGGCATAGGCAGCCAGCTTTTCGCCCGCACCCTTGGGAAAACCGATAATCGGCACATCGGGATGCAGCTTGTGCATTTCCGCGGTGATGCGCGCATTGGGGGCGATGACCCAGCGCCCGAATTCAGCGGGGGCGAGGCTGCCAGCCCAGCTGTCGAACAGTTGCAAGCCTTCGGCTCCGGCCTTCACCTGACCGCTGAGGTATTCCACGGTCACATCGACAATGGCATCGATGATCGCCTGGAATGCGCCGGGGTCCTTGTAGGCCAGGGCGCGGGTATCGTGCTGGTCACGGCTGCCTTCGCCTGCCACCATATAGGTCGCGATGGTCCAGGGACTGCCCGCAAAGCCCAGCATGGTCGCCTCAGGAGGCAAAGCGGCGCTGACCTGTGCCACGGTCTCATAGATCGGCGAAAGGCGCTCAGGGACGCTCCTGAGCGTCTCCAGACCCGCATCGAGCAGGCGGGGAGAGAGCGCCGGACCTTCGCCGGCAAGGAACTGGAGATCCTGCCCCATTGCATAGGGCACGATCAGGATGTCAGAGAACAGGATTGCCCCATCGAAACCAAACCGCCGCAGGGGCTGGAGGGTGATTTCCGCAGCAGCTGCAGAATCATAGACCAGCGCAAGGAAACCGCCCTTCTCGGCACGCAGTTCGCGATATTCCGGGAGATAGCGGCCAGCCTGACGCATAAGCCAGATCGGACGGCGGGAAAGATTGGCGCCCTTGAGGGTGGCGAGAAGCGGCTTCGTGACAGGGTCAGACATCAGGCAGTCGGTCCAATTCAAATCTATAGATTCTTTTGAATCAGATTGAGGTTGTTTGTTGACCCTGTGGATAGCGGGGACGACATGCGTGTGCCCGAATTGTCCCGCCGTCTCCACAAGAAAGTGTGTCAGCGACTCTCAACAGTCTCGGGAGCAAGCGAAAGTTCTCCCTGTTGTCCCCGGCCTGTGGGTAACCTTGTCCCGATGTGCGCAAGCGGCGGGCCGGCAGGCTGCTTCCGGGGGCACAATCGCAGTCCAAACTTGTCCGCGGTTTCCTCCCGTGGTTTATCCTGCGGCTATCCACAGCCCTTTCCCGGGGCGGACTCCAAGGGCAACCATGCCGCGCCTGCACTTGCACCTCCTGTCGGACTCGACCGGCGAAACGCTCGAGATGATCGCCAAAGCGGCGCTCGCGCAATTTGATGACGCTGATGTGGTGCGCCACTTCTGGCCAATGGTCCGCTCGCAGCAGCATCTCGACCGGATCATGGGCGAGATCACCGCCAATCCCGGCCTCGTGCTGTTTACGATGGTCAATGCTGAAACGCGCGCTTTGCTGGAAAGCCGCTGTGCCGCGCTCGGTCTGCCCAGCGTCCCTGCGCTTGATGCAGTGACTTTGGCACTTGAAGCGCAGCTTGGGCAGGCAGCAAAGGGTCGACCCGGACGCCAGCATGCGATGGACGACGCCTATTTCCAGCGCGTCGAAGCGATCCAGTTCACGATTGCGCATGATGACGGCATTGCATGGGAAGACTGGGAGATAGCGGACATCGTGCTGGCCGGTGTCTCGCGGTCTTCCAAGACTCCGACGGCGATCTATCTCGCCAATCGCGGCTATCGTGTCGCCAATATTCCCATCGTTGTGGAAAGTCCGCCGCCGCCCGCGCTGTTCAGCTTGCGCCGTCCACTGGTTGTCGGGCTTACGACCAGTCCGGAGCGGCTGATCCAGGTGCGGCGAAACCGGCTGCTGTCGCTCAATCAGGCGCCGGAGACCGCCTATGTCGATAGCGAGCATGTCGCGCGCGAGGTTCAGTACGCCCGCCGCATGTTCGCGGATAATGGCTGGCCGGTGATTGACGTATCGCGGCGATCCATCGAGGAAACCGCCGCCGCGATCATCAATCTCTACAATGAGCGGCGGCCCGATGGCGGCGTGGACGGCTCTGGCCACGCCTTGTGAAGTGACGAAGGTGAGAGAATGCTGATTCTGGCCTCCCAAAGCGCAAGCCGCAAAGCCATGCTCACGGCGGCCGGTGTGCCGTTCGAAGCGCGCAGTTCCGATGTCGATGAAGCGGAAATCAAGCGCGAGCTGATCGGGGTTCCCGGCTGCGAGATCGCGAAGATCCTTGCCGAAGCAAAGGCGCTTTCGGTCTCGGTCGGCGCACCGGGCCGTCTGGTCCTCGGCGGAGATTCACTGGTCGAGGTCTGCGGGCGGACTTTCGACAAGCCGGCCAGCCGTGCCGATGCGGCAAGGCACCTTGCCTTCTTTTCCGGTCAGACGATGCATTTGCACTCAGCCGCCATTCTGGTGCGCGACGGTGTGCCGGTATGGCGTCACTGTGAAACCGCAAAGCTGCGCGTGCGGACGCTCTCGAGCGACTTCATCGAAGGCTATCTGGCGCAGGAATGGCCTGCCGTTGGCGCCTGCGTCGGCGTGTTCCGGATCGAAGCGCTCGGCGTCCAGTTGTTCGACCACATCGAAGGCAGCCATTTCACCGTGCTCGGCATGCCGCTCTTGGCGCTGCTCGGCGCGTTGCGCACGCACGGCGAGCTGCCCGCATGAGCTTGCCCTATGCCGAGGTCATCGGTGATCCCATCGCCCAGTCCAAGTCGCCGGCGATCCATGGATTTTGGTTGCAAGAACTTGATATAAAGGCAAAATATCAATCTACCAGGGTTCTCACCAGTGACCTTGATGAATTTCTGACCACCCGCCGGACTGACCATGCCTGGCGCGGCTGCAACGTCACCATGCCGCACAAGCAAGCGGTCATGCCCTTCCTCGACCGGCTCGATCCGCTCGCTGCTGCCGTCGGTGCAGTCAACACGATCATTCCCGAGGACGGACAGCTGGTCGGCTACAACACCGATGTCCCGGGCTTCCTTGAGCCCCTGCGCTCCGAACTCGCCAAGACGCACTACTTCCGCATGGCCCGCGTCATCGGCACCGGCGGCGCTGCCCGCGCCATTATCAAGGGATTGGCGGACGAGAAGCTGGTCATTGTCCTCGCCGGCCGCAACCCGGACAAGGCGCGAGCCTTGCTCGATGAACTCGATCCCGCTGGTGAACACCACGCCATCGACCTAGCGCATTTCGCCGAGGCAACCGACTTCGCCTTCGATGATCGCGAAGGCTGTTTCGATCTCGTCGTCAACGCCTCATCGCTCGGCATGACCGGCCAACCGCTGCTTGTGTTCGACTTGAGCCACGCGCCGCCGGGTTCGGTGTTCTACGATATCGTGACCAGCCCGCTTGAAACCCCATTCCTCAAGGCCGCCCGTGCTGCGGGTTTCCGCACCATCGATGGCCTTTCGATGCTGATCGGTCAGGCAGATCACGCGTTCCGCCGCTTCTTTGGTGCCCTGCCGCCGCGTGACAAGGACGCCGAACTGCGCAGGGTGCTGGCTGCATGAGCCGCCCCTTTATCCTCGGCCTCACCGGCTCGATCGGGATGGGCAAGTCCGCCGTCGCGCTGATGCTGCGCGAACTTGGCGTGCCGGTGTTCGATGCCGATGCCGCGGTTCACCGCCTGCAAGGGCCGAACGGTACGCTGCTACCCGCGATCGAAGCTGCCTTTCCCGGCACCACTGGCCCTCATGGCGTCGATCGTCCGGCGCTCGGTGCCCAGGTTTTCGGCAATCCCGAAGCGCTGGCGCGGCTTGAAGCGATCGTCCATCCGGCGGTTGCCGACGAACGCGCGACCTTCATGCTCGAGCATGCCGGTGAGGCGATTGTCGTGTTCGATATCCCGCTGCTCTTTGAAAAAGGCCACGCCGCCGGTCTCGACGCGGTTGTTGTTGTGTCAGCGCCGGCCGAGATGCAGCGCACCCGTGTTCTGGCCCGCCCAGGCATGACGCCGGAAAAATTCGCCCACATCCTCGCCCTGCAGGTTCCCGATGCCGAAAAGCGCGCGCGCGCCGACCACGTCATCGACACCGGCATGACGCTCGCCGAAACGCGCGAGCAGGTCGCTGCACTGGTCTCGGCCCTACGGCAAAAAAACCCGCGCTGAAGCCTTGCAAGCCCCCTTGCTCGGGTCCAGACTATCGCAAATGCGTGAGATCGTTTTCGATACAGAGACGACCGGCCTCGACCCGCAGAGCGGCGATCGGCTGGTAGAAATTGGCTGCATCGAGATGGTGAACCGTGTGCCCACCGGCGCGGTTTTCCATGCTTATTTCAACCCGGATCGTTCGATGCCCGCCGAGGCAGAGGCTGTGCACGGTCTGTCCAGCGCGTTCCTGGCTGACAAGCCGCGGTTTGCCGAACTGGCGGAGGAGCTCCTCGCCTTCCTGGGCGATGCCCCGCTCGTTGCGCACAATGCCGGGTTCGACTTCGGCTTCCTCAATGCCGAGCTCGCCATGTGCCAGCTCCCCGCTGTAGATCGCGGGCGGATGGTCGATACCGTGGCGATTGCCCGGCGCAAGCATCCCGGCGCCAAGCTGAGCCTTGATGCGCTTTGCTCGCGCTATGGCATCGATCGCAGCCACCGTGTCCGCCACGGCGCGTTGCTCGACGCCGAGCTTCTGGCACAGCTCTATGTCGAACTCATGGGCGGCCGGCAGATCGGCCTCGAACTCGCCGCAGAAGTCGAAGTGACGACAGTAACGGTTACAACTGCGGTCCGTGTGGAGGCGCCACGTATGCATCGGCCGGCCAGACCGCATACCGCCAGCGCGGAGGAACTCGCCCGGCACGCGGCGTTTGTCGAAGGAATCAAGGGCGCCATCTGGCTGCAGTAGGTTTGCCCTTCCCGGTTCGGTCCGGGCAGGGATTTGAGCGAAGGAGAGTGGACTTATGGATATTCGCGTTTCGGGCCATCAGGTCGATACCGGCGCCGCCTTCGAAGCTCATGCCGAAGAGCGCCTTTCCGCGATTGTCGACAAGTACTTCTCGCGTGCGCTGACTTCGCACGTCACTCTTGGCAAGGCGCCACATGGCGGCTTCCGCTGCGATATCGTCACCCACGTGGCGCAGGGCCTCATCCTCAAGGGCAGCGCGGTCGCGCAGGATGCCCACATCGCGCTCGATCAGTCGGCCGAGAAGATCGACAAGCAGCTGCGCCGTTACAAGCGCCGGATCAATGCCAGGCAGGACCAGGCCGATCACGCCCGCCGCGAAGAAGAAGCCGCTTACACCGTCTTCGTTGTCGAGGAGACCGAGACCGAAGAGCCGGCCGATGCGCCGCTCGTCATTGCGGAAACCCGCGTTGACGTGCCGACCGCCAGCGTGTCGGACGCGGTGATGATGCTCGATCTGCGCAATACCAACGCGCTGCTGTTCAAGAACGCCGGAACCGGCGTGCACAACATGGTCTATCGCCGTGGTGACGGTTCGATCGGCTGGGTCGAACCGGCCAAGTAAGTGCGGCTGCATATCTGATGTCCGGCAAGGCTGTCAGTGGGCTCGGGAACGCGATTCGGTGCTTGCACCGCGTCGCGTTCGGGCGCATGGGCCGCACCACACCAGGCGCGCGAGCGCATTTTCCGGCATCACTGTTTCCATGACCGCTCTTTTCTCGATCGATCTTCAGGCTGTGCGCATCGTGCGCGCCGAAACAAAGACGCAGATCCTCGGCGCGCTCGCGGATTGCTTCGGCGAGGTCTACTCGCTTGACCGTGCGACGGTCCTTGAACGGATCGAGGAACGCGAAACACTTGGCAGCACCGGCTTTGGCCGGGGTGTCGCTATCCCTCATGCTCGGCTGGAATCATTGGCGCGGCCGGTCGCGGCCTTTTTCCGCTTGGAGAATCCGGTCGACTTCGCTTCGTCGGATGGAATGCCGGTCGATTGCGTATTCGGCTTGCTTTCGCCCGAACAGGCCGGTGCAACGCACCTGCAGGCCCTCGCGGCGATCTCCCGGCTGATGCGCGATGAACGCATGCACGAGCGCCTGATCGCCGCGCCCGATGCCGATGCGATCTACGCATTGCTCGTCAATGTCATCGACCGCGACGCCGCCTGACCACTTGGTCCCGCGCGTGAAATGAGCGGAAGCCGCCTTCCGGCCGCTCTTGAAGTGACAGCCCTGATTCGCCTTGTCGAAGCCAAAGGCGGCTTCGGCGTTGTCGTGCATCGCGGCGAGCTGGACAGCGGCACGATCTTGATTGTTATTGTCATCAATCAAGGGTTTGGTCAGTCAAGTGCGCAGGTCTATGAGCGCTTGCCAAAGCCGGATGGCACTCTAGGCTGGACCCTTTCGAAAGCCCAAGATCCTCAAGATAAAGCGGAGTTCGATCAATATCTGAGCCGCCGAGCTGCGCAGGACCGCGACTTGTGGATTGTCGAACTGGCCATCGCGGACGGCGAACAGTTCATCCGGAATCTTGAGGAAATTGAGAACAAACACGGATTCATGGGTTGACTCACTGAGTACATTCCTTAGGGCGCCCGCTCTCGACCACGCGTAGGCAGCGATGAGACGGCAAGAAAGCCTCCACGCCAGCACGCAGACGGGGGGCAGACGCCAGAGCCTTCGAGCGGCATCAGTCTTGCAGCCAAGTCCTGCTTTGACTGAACCGATCGCGCTTTGTGCCGACGTTCACCGCCCAATGACGAAGTTGCATGAGCCGCCAGTTCCGTGTCGCCAGTGCCGTGTGCATTGCTGCAAGTCTTGCCACTATCCTGTTCAGCACCGGCGGTTCCGGTGCGAAAGCACAGGACATCCAGATCCCGGTCGCTGAAGCACCCGGATCCTCGGCCATAACCGTTGAACCCCGCACGAGTGTGTTCCGGCCGGTCGAACAGCCCCTTCCCCAGCCCGAACGGACTGAGCCTGATAGCGCGGACGCCTTGCCGTCTGCCTCTACTCTGGCCGATCTGGTTGAGCGTACGCCGCTCCCCGCATCGCTTTCGCGCGAGATGGAATGCCTTGCCGGCGCTGTCTACTTCGAGGCGCGCAGCGAAACCCTTGCCGGCCAGCTGGCGGTTGGGCGTGTGATCGTCACCCGCGCAGCCTCAGGCCGTTTCCCGAGCTCCTATTGCGGGGTCGTCTACCAGCCCTCGCAGTTCTCGTTCGTCCGCGCCAATGCGATGCCGTGGGTTGATCACGATAGTGCCAAGTGGCAGCAGGCCGTGAAGATCGCCGTAATTGCCGACAGCGGCGCCTGGAAAAGCCCGGTGGAAGGCGCGATGTTCTTCCACGCGGCGCATATCGCGCCGTCCTGGGGCAAGACCCGCATGGCGCGGGTGGATAACCACGTCTTCTATCGCTGATCGCGTCTGATCGGATTCTTGCAGCCCTGGCCTCAGGCCATGGCTGCAAGCGCCGTCCGCAACGTCGAGAAGTGCGATTGGCGCGCAAGCAAGTGGAGCGCGTGAACGTTGGGAAGGCGCTGAGCCATGGACTGCGCCATTTCAGGCGGAGTCCAATTGTCGGCGCTGCCCTGCCAGATTGTGACAGGATGTATCACGTCTGACAGCAGTCCCGCCCACGGCCGGACATAGGCCTCGATTTCCGCCTTGTAGCTTGGAAGTCCTCCAATCAGGCATGATTGCAGCACCTGGCGGTAGGGACCGACAAACTGCGCATCAGCTTTCAGTTCACGATCATCGCCTTGCGCGGTCGCAAACAGAAAGTGGGTAAGCAGGTGCGGCAGTCGCGCTGCGCAAAATGACTGCGCCCCCGCCAAGGCAGCGAACAACCGCGGTCGCTGCATCGCTGCCCGGAAGATCGGCGCGCCAGCCATTTTGCCAAGAAAGTTGCCAATTTCGAGCGGTCCCGCCGGGGAGACCAGCTGCAGAGTCAGATCGGCGGCGGGTATTCGCGCTGCGACTTGAAGCGCGACATGCGCCCCCGCCGAGAAGCCGACGAGGCGCACAGGCCCTACGGCGCCAAGCTCAGAGATGCTCGCAACCAATTGCCCGATGCGGGATTCCGGTTCAAGCGGCAGCGCAGCCCGATCCAGCGCAATCCATGATCGGACGGCTTCACCACCCAAAAGTGCCAGTTCGGCTGGAGCGCCGGGATTGCCGTGAAAATAGATAGTTCTCACGGCAATCTCCATACAGCCGTCAATGCCGGAAGTGACGCATTCCCGTGAAGACCATCGCGAGACCGGCAGCATCGGCCGCTGCGATCACTTCGTCGTCCCTGATCGAGCCGCCAGGTTGGATGACAGCCGTAGCGCCCGCTTCCACGGCAGCCAGCAGACCGTCGGCGAACGGAAAGAAGGCGTCCGACGCGACCGCAGAGCCGACGGTGCGCGGTGCGTCCCAGCCATAGGTCTCCGCGGCTTCCTGCGCCTTCGCGGCGGCGATCCGCGCGCTGTCGCGACGATTCATCTGGCCTGCGCCGATGCCCGCCGTCACCCCATCCCGCGCATAGACGATGGCATTGGATTTGACGTGCTTGGCGACAGTCCAGGCGAAGCGGCAATCGGCAAGCTCCTGCGCGGTCGGCTGGCGCTTGGTCACCACCTGCAGCACGTCGTCGGTCAGCTCGCCATTGTCGCGATCCTGTACAAGCAGACCGCCAGCGATGGGCACGGTGACCAGCCCGGCGCGGCTTGCAGAGGGCATTTCATCAAGGAGCAACAGGCGAAGGTTCTTCTTGCGGGCGAACGCAGCCAGCGCAGCTTCGTCGGCGCCGGGTGCAACCACGACTTCCGTGAAAATCTCGCAGATCGCTTCGGCGGTGGCACCATCAAGCGGGGTGTTGAGCGCGACGATACCCCCGAATGCAGAGACCGAATCGCAGGCCAGCGCGGCCTTCCACGCCTCGAGCGGGGTCGCCGCGACGGCCACGCCGCAGGGATTGGCGTGCTTGACGATGACCACGGCGGGCTTGTCCGCTCCGAACTCCGCTATCAGCTCGAGTGCCGCATTGGCGTCATTGTAATTGTTGTAGGACAGTTCCTTGCCCTGCAATTGCTGCGCCTGCGGAAGGCCTTTCACCGGGCTGCCCTGCGCCGGCACATAGAGCGCGGCGCTCTGGTGCGGGTTCTCGCCGTAGCGCAGCGTGGAGACCAGCTTGTTTGCCGAGAGCAAGGTTTGCGGGAAGTGCTGCTGCTGGTCGGTGACGGCAAACCACTGGGCAATCGCCGCGTCGTAGGATGCGGTCGCGGCGAAGGCCTTGGCGGCCATCGCCTTGCGGAATTCGAGGCTGGTGGCACCGCCGGTCGCTTCCAGCGCTGCGATCAGCACGGCATAGTCCGCGGGATCGGTCACGATGGTCACGTAGTGGTGGTTCTTGGCCGCCGATCGCACCATCGACGGCCCGCCGATGTCGATGTTCTCGATCACTTCCTCGCGGCCTGCGCCCTTGGCGACGGTGGCGGCGAAGGGATAGAGGTTGACCACAACAAGGTCGATCGCCCCGATTTCATGTTCGGCCATCGAGGCGGCATGGGCCGGATCGTCGCGAACTGCCAGCAGCCCGCCGTGAACCTTCGGGTGCAGTGTCTTGACGCGGCCGTCCATCATTTCAGGAAAACCGGTGAGGTCCGAGATGTCGCGCACGGTCAGGCCTGCATCACGCAGCGCTGCAGCGGTCCCGCCAGTCGACACCAGCTCGACTCCATGGGCCGCAAGGGCGCGGCCGAGGTCGGCAAGGCCGGATTTGTCGGACACTGAAAGCAGCGCCCGCTTGATCGTCACGTCGGTCACAATGGAATGTCCTGTCTAGCGCATCTTCTTGAGCAGCCACGAGAACGACTCGCCGCTGCGCGGAATCTTGGCCGAGATCACCAGCTGCCGTGTGGCAAGCGGCCGTCCCATGCCATCAGACCAGATGCTTTCTTCAAGCGTGACCGGATCGCGGCCGGAACGGAACTGCCATAGGCTGCCGTCGGGCAAGGCCAACGTGACGCCAAGACCGTCACGCCCTTGCGCCAGCTCGATATGAGGGCCGAGGTGGAAGCGCAAGGCCACACCGATCATTCCGCGCTTGCCGCGGCGGCCGGTCGGCACCAGCAAGTCCTCACCGCGCAGTTCGCTACCATCGTCGCGCATGATCAGAATGCGGCGATGCGTGAGGCCATAGCGGCTGACATAGCCGTTATGGCTCGCTTCGATCCGCGTGGCGCCAGCACCTTCGCCGGTGAGGATGCGGCGATCTACTTCGACCTCCGAAACGCCGGGCCCAAGCTTGCCGTTGATAAGCACCGCGGTGGAATTGAAATCGTCGATCGCCAGCGTCGAATGTGCGGCCGTAGCGCGCAGGCCCTGCGCCAGCCGCAGCGGGATCTGGCCTCCAGCAAAGGCCGCACCGCCGCAGTTAACGATCAGGCGTTCCTTGCCGTGGCTGAATTCGAACGCCAGCGTCGATGCACAGCCGTCACGCGCATGGCGCGCCACGGGGGGTGGTGCAGCATCGAACTGCAGAACAGACTTGCCCGCTGCGACGCGCTGATAACCCCAATGGCGCGCATCGCGCAGCGGACGTGTACGCACGCCGCTTGCCTTGATCAGCGCGGCAATACGTTCCGGCGATACCGCACCGGCGCCTTGCCACGAGCCAAGCCCACCGTCGCCATGAAGCAAGGTGAGCAGCGGCGGAACCAGCATCTCGAGGATCGCGTCGAGCTGAGGCGGCGGGGTGCTGCGAACGGCCGCATAGCAGGCGCGCAGTTCGATCAGCAGTTCGATCACCTCGATCTGGCCGAGCGGGCTGCGTGAAAGCACCCCGCCATCATCGCACACGAGATTGCCCAGTGCCCTGACCAGCCCGCCTTCGCCGTAGAGCTTGCGCGCACGGCCATCGTCGAGCAGCAAGCCGGCGGCGGTGATGGCGGTCCAACCGGCGACTTCGGCGAGCGTATCCTCGGCCCGTCCAACGTGGCGGTCCAGCCAGCGCGCGGTCTCGTCAAAGGTAGTCAGCACCCGGGCACGCAGCTTGCGATCCTGGCTCGAGAGCAGCAGCGGAGCATGGATCAGCCACGACAGGAGCCGGTGCCCGGCGTTTCCGACGGCCCAGGCAGGACCGGCTCCCGGGCGCGGATTGGCCGCGAGCCATGCCGCAAAAATCCGTTCGGCCACTGGTGCGCACTGTGGCCGCGTGGCGCAGCTTGCCAGATCGCCGAGCCAGCTGAAGCCGTGGACCACACGCTCGAACGGCGGGGAGAGCCGAGGACCGCTGAATTCGGTATCGGCGATAGGGAGTTTGACGCCATGGAGCAGGAAATGCCCTGCACGCAGCGCCGTTCCGGATGCCGGGTCACCGGGCAGCATGCTGGCAACGGTGGCCGTAAGTCGCGGCCGTGCGCGCTTGCGGAAGGGATTGAGCGCTGAGGGCGGCAGGCCCAGCCCATAGGCCAGCCGGATCAGCCGCTCGCCCGCGCTGACCTGCGGCGGTGAGAAATCGGCTACGGTAAGAGCCCGGCCCGATTCGAGAGGCGCAATCTTGCCAACATCGATGGCGACAGGAGGATTGCTCTCTGCTGCGATCGGCCGCGACTTTGTCGGCGCAATGACCAGCGGCTCCGGGTCGGGACCAAGCGGCAGTGCGGGGCGCCGGGTATCGCTGTCGAGCGCGGTATCTGGCTCCGGTTCGCGCGCAATGCCCTGGTCAGAGGCTTCACGGGTTCCGGAGAATAGGCGCGCCATGGCGTCAGTCAGCGCCCTTTAGCGCGGCGATGTTGGCGGAATAGCAGGTGGGACCGCCCTTGAACGTGGCTGTCCCTGCTACCAGCACATCAGCGCCGGCGTCCATGCACTGCCGTGCTGTCATAACATCGATCCCGCCGTCGACTTCAAGGTGGATCGGCTTTCCGGTCTTGTCGATCATCGTGCGCACGGCTTCGATCTTGCGAAGCTGGCTGGCGATGAAGCTCTGGCCGCCAAAGCCGGGATTGACGCTCATGACGAGGACCAGATCGATCTCGTCAATCAGGTAGTCCAGCATCTTGGCCGGTGTGCCCGGATTGAGCGCAATGCCGGCTTTCTTGCCCAGCCCGCGAATGGCCTGAACGGTACGGTGGATATGCGGGCCCGCCTCAGGATGGACGGTGATGATATCCGCACCTGCGGTGGCAAAGGCTTCAAGGTAGAGATCGATCGGCGCGATCATCAGATGGACGTCGAACGGCTTTGCACTGTGGGGGCGCAGAGCCTTCACCACGCCGGGCCCGATAGTGATATTGGGCACGAAATGGCCGTCCATCACATCGACATGGATCCAGTCTGCACCAGCGGAGTCGATCGCCCGCACTTCCTCCCCCAGCCGTGCGAAATCGGCTGAGAGGATCGATGGGGAAATCAGCGGCGCGGCCATCACGAAAACTCGCAAACAGGAACTGGCTATACGCGGCACTTCTGCGCCCGGCGGCCATCACCAAAAGCGATTACCGGTGGCGAATCGGCGGAACAAGCGTGGATACCTCCCTTTTCCACACGGATTATCCCTATTTGCCGCCGATTCGGCGCAAACACGACTGGCGTCTGCCAGGACCGGTTCGGCCCAAGGCAAATGTTTGCGACAATGTTCACCTTGCCGAACCGTGCAAAGCCTGCCTATGGCGCCGCCGGGTCCGCGCTCCCTCGTTCAGAAGCGCTGGTTTTGGGATGATGTCATGACTCTGCCGAAGTGGCGTACTGCCATGGCAACCGTGCTGGGATTGATCACTGCGCCCCTGGGGCTGCATGTGGACACGGCAAAGGCGGCCCCTGCATGCATTGGTCCGGCGAGTGAGACGTGGATCAACATCACAGTTGACCGCGTGCGCAACAGCAAGGGCCTGATCACGGCGACGCTCTACACGAATGAACCCAAGCGCTTCCTCGTCAAGAACGGATCGCTTTACGTCGCGAGCACGCCGGCCACGGTTGGCCAGACCCGGTTCTGCCTGTTTGTGCCGCATCCGGGGACTTACGCTATCGCGATCTATCATGACGAGGATTCGTCCGGGACGATCAATCGCGGCGGTTTGTTTGGCATCCCCAGCGAAGCAGTGGGCTTCTCCAACAACCCGACGATCTTTCTCGGGCCGCCATCGCTGCGCTCGACGCTGGTAACGATCGAACATCCAAATCAGTCGATCACCATCAACGTGAAAAAATTCTGATCGGCCCGATCAACCCGCCGCGAAAGCCGCCGTAAGGTAGCGCGGCGCGAGCTCCTCGGCCAGAGAGAGTGCGCGCGGATCATCGACGTCCATCCACCAGGCGTTGCCGATGTCGCAGGTCGCAGCCCGCCCGCGGTCTGCCAGCCACTGCATACCATCGGACAGGCTGCCGGACTTTCCAACATCAATCGCCGCTGCAATCGCCTCGGCCAGGCGAGGCGTGGCGAGGAATGCGCCGCAGTCAACCGCATCCCACTCGGGGATAGTCTTGCCGATGGCGCTGATGAAGCCGTTTGCATCGGTCTTGACCCAAGTCGCATCGTCCGGATCGATCAGCGGGCTTTCAGTCTGCCGGTCGATCCCGAGCGTGACGTCGCGCGTTTCGCTGCCCACTTTGCTCAGGGCACCGAGAATGGCACTGTCGAACATATGGTCCGCCATCATCAGCAGGTAATCGCCTGCGCATCGCGAAGCGCCTGCCATGACGGAATAGCCGTTTGGCTTGCTCCAGTCGGCCACTCGCACAGGCTCGATCGCAACAGCTACACGCCGGGACAGGTCGGCCAGGAATGCCTCGACATCGTCCGCCTTGTGGCCCGTAACGACCACAACGCGAGTGATCCCCGCCGCGGCCGCCTGCCGGATACCGATCTCGATCAGCGGGACACCACAGACAGGTGTCAGCGGCTTTGATGGCGACAGGGAAGCGAGCCGGCTGCCATAGCCGGCGGCAATGATCACGGCGTCCATCAGGTCGGTCCTCTCTTCCGCGCCGGGGCCAATAACGCAGACGGCGCCGATCCTGCATCAGGACCGGCGCCGCTAGTGTTGTGCGAGCTGGAAGCTTACTCGGCAGCCAGTGCAGTTTCCGAGATGTATTCGTCGACCAGCTGGGCGGCGACATCATCGTTGAATTGCTGCGGCGGGTGCTTGCAGAAATAGGCCGAAGGGCCGATCAGCGCGCCGCCTTCGCCGCGCTCCAGCGCGACCTTGCAGCAACGAATCGCGTCCATGACGCAGGCGGCCGAATTCGGGCTGTCCTCGACCGAGAGGCGCAGCTCAAGATTCATCGGGACGTTGCCCCACTGCGTACCTTCAAGGCGAAGGAAGCACAGCTTGTTGTCGTTCTGCCACGGAACATAGTCCGACGGGCCGACGTGAATGTTCTCGTCGGCGAGGCGCTGAGCGAGCATGGCCTGCACCGCTTCGGTCTTCGATTCCTTCTTCGAACCGAGGCGCTGACGATCGAGCATGTTCATGAAGTCGGTATTGCCACCGGTGTTGAGCTGGTAGGTCTTCTCGACCGTAACGCCGCGGGCGCCGAACAGGCTCGACAGGACGCGGTGGACGATCGTCGCGCCGACCTGGGCCTTGATGTCGTCACCCACGATCGGGATGCGCTTGGCGCGGAACTTCGCCTCCCACTCGGGACGGCTGGCAATGAACACCGGCATGCAGTTGACGACTGCAACGCCCGCTTCGAGCGCGCATTCCATGTAGAATTCGGTTGCCGTTTCCGAACCGACTGGCAGGAAGTTCAGGAGGACTTCCGCGCCGGAATCGCGCAGCGCAGCGACGATCGATTCGTGCGTGGCTTCCGGAGCATCCGCGAGGATGAAGCCGCGCTCGCCCATGCCGGTCATATGATCGGCAACACCGTCGAGGATCTTGCCCATCATCACCTTGGCGCCGGTCGCGGGGACCTGCGGCTGGAAAACGGCGGTGCAGTTGGGGGCGGCGAAGATGGCTTCGGCAATGTCCTTGCCGACCTTGCGGGCATCGACGTCCACGCCCATCACGAACTCGACGTCGCCGGCGCCATAGCCGCCAATCCGCTCATGAATCAGGCCCGCAGCCGAATTGGTGTTGCGGTAGAACTCTACACCCTGCACCAGCGAGCTTGCGCAGTTGCCTACGCCGATCACTGCGACCTTGATTGGCTTCATTTTAACCAGATCCCCTTGGGCAATCGGAATGCCGTTGTAACTAAACTGCCTCACTCCACACAAAAGCTCCAGATTGCAAGGAGATTTCCGCAGCGTCATGCAAGCGGCCGCGAGGTGGTGGCCACCTTGCCACCCGGTCCTTCTTTTGCACTTGCGAAAGTTGAAGCTCGCGCAGCCATTCTGGTGTGATCCCGATCTGACCAAGTCATCAGAAAGGCCCAGTTATCTGGTCGAATCGATTGACCGCCATGCGCCTATCGCAATGCAGCAATTGGTGGCTGCGAAATGCACGATTGGGCCGATTCGGCGGGGGCCAAACGTCCGAAACAAGCTGCGCGTTGGTCACGAATCAACGGGATTTGGTCTCGCCGAGCCTGCCCAGCAGCAGCGCTGCCGCGATCAGAGCCATTCCGATCGCGTCAAGCGGACCCATCGTCTCTCCGAAAACCAGCCACCCGATAAGGATCGAGACTGCCGGCTGGGTCAGCAGGACCACGCCGATGATGAGCGCCGAGAAGTGCCGCAGGGCGAAGACGATCAGGCCTTGCCCGACAACCTGACTGCAGAATGCGAGCGCCACCAGTGGCCACCATACGTGCGGCCAAACCGGTTCGCCCAGCCATAGCGCGATGGCCAGCATGACCGGTGCGCTCGCCAGCGTCGAGGTGAACAGCAACTCCCAGCTCTCGAACCGGTCGCGCGCACCCTGCAGCAGCATGATATAGAAGAAGTAGAACACACCGGCGAGAATGCAGAACAGGTCGCCGATAAGGGTGACATGGTCGATCTCCAGCGAACGGCCGAGCAGGATTGCCGCACCGCTGATGGCCGCTACGATCGCCGCCAGCTCGATGGGGCGCGGTAAGCGCCGCGCCGCGATCAGGCCCCAGACCATCAGGATCAGGCTGCCGGAATTTCCGAACAAAGAGGCGTTGCCGAGCCGAGTATAGGCTATGCCAATATGCCAGCTTGCCAGATCGAGCGCGAAGGCCACGCCCGCGATCGCAATCAGCAGCCAAGCGCTCAGCGGCGCGACCGCCCGGACTGGACCGCGTTGGCGCACGGCAAGGATCGCGAGCACCGGCAGTGGCAGGAACAAGCGCCAGAACCCGGCGGAAACCGGGCCTGAGTCCGCCATCCGGACGAACCAAGGCCCCAGCGCGAGGGCGAAGTTCCCGCCAAGCAGGGCGACGAAATGCCAGGGATTGGGGCGCGGCAAGCCGCGCCGGTCGTCAATGCCTTTCATGGTCCGCTGGTCAACTCGAGCTTGTCATGCAGACACCGGCATCCTAGCTGGGTTTTAAATGGAAACTCTGCCGGGCGCAGCAGGGTCTGGCTATCAGGTTAGGGGGCTGACGCCGATCGGGCGAAGCTTCACTGTGAGCCGGTCCATAAAGCGCCCGCCCTGATTTCCCAAGCCCCACTTCTGCAGGTTCCCCGCGTGCCAGCCCCAGCAGTGTTACCCCGAGAAGGACTTCCGTCGATGCATGAATCGCTTTTCCGGCCGATCCAGCTTGGTGCCATCGCCGCGCCAAACCGCATCCTCATGGCACCGCTGACGCGCGGCCGGGCAGGACCGGATGCCGTCCCGACCGAGATCATGCAGACCTACTATCGCCAGCGCGCAGACGCGGGCCTGATCATCAGCGAAGCGACCGGGATCAGCCGCGAAGGCTCCGGATGGCCCAGTGCGCCGGGCATCTGGAGCGATGCGCAGGTCGAAGCATGGAAGCCGGTCACCGAAGCGGTGCACCAGGCGGGGGGCCGTATCATCCTGCAGCTCTGGCATATGGGCCGCGTCGTTCATCCCTATTTCCTCGGCGGCGAACTGCCGGTGTCCGCATCCGCGACCCGCGCGCCGGGCCACGCGCATACGCCGGAAGGCCGGATGGAGAATGTCGAAGCGCGCCCGCTTCGGCTCGACGAGATGCCGCGCATCGTTGACGACTATGGCCATGCCGCTGAGAACGCGAAGCGCGCCGGGTTCGACGGTGTCCAGCTTCACGGTGCGAACGGCTACCTGATCGACCAGTTCCTGCGCAATTCCTCTAACCTCCGCGATGATGACTACGGCGGCAGCCCGGAAAATCGCGTGCGGCTGATGCGTGAGGTGATGGAGCGCCTTGTTTTGATCTGGGGCGCCGACCGCGTTTCGATCCGCCTTTCGCCCAATGGAGACAGCCAGGGCGTTGACGACAGCGATCCCGCTACGCTCTTCGCCGAAGCGGCGCGGGTGCTCGAAGCGCTCAAGGTCTCGTTCGTCGAGCTGCGTCAGCCCGGGCCGGAAGGCACGTTCGGCGCGACCACCGTGCCGCCGCAGGATCACGTGATCCGCGGGCACTATTCGGGGCCGCTGGTGCTCAACAGCGACTACACGCCCGAGGCTGCCGCCGCCGACGTGGCGTCCGGCCGTGCCGATGCGATCAGCTTTGGTCGGCCCTACATCTCGAACCCGGATCTGGTGGAGCGCATTCGCCTCGGGGCCGAACTCGCGCCGAATGTAGGCGTGCCGCAGACGTGGTATTTCCCAGGTGAAGCAGGGTATATCGACTACCCGACGCTTGCCGAGGAGCGGGCGCGCGCTAAGGCCTGAGCGGAGGTAGTCCAGCAGCCGGTCCTTAGGAGCAAAAGATGCGTACGATCCCGCGGTCCTGGCTGTTCGTTCCCGGAGACAGCGAAAAGAAGCTGCTCAAGACGCCGGAAACCGGCGCTCATGCGCTGATTGTCGATCTTGAGGATGCGGTTGCCCTCTCGGCCAAGCCCGATGCGCGGCGAATGACGCGCGACTGGCTGGAAGCGCACCGGCGCCAGATCACGATGCGCAAACAGGCACGGTGGGTACGGATCAATGCCGTCGAGACCGGCCTGTGGCGCGAGGATCTGGCAGCCGTCATGGTCGGCGCGCCTGAAGGCATCATGCTGCCCAAGGCCGAAGGCCCTGAGCAGATCAGGCAGGTCGCCGCCGAAATCTACGAACTTGAACAGCGGCACGGCATTCCCAACGGCCAGACTCGCCTGCTGCCGCTGGTCAGCGAAACCCCGCGCGCTGCCCTGACCATCACGGCCTACATGGACGCATCGATGCCGCGGCTGGCAGGCCTGACCTGGGGGGCGGAGGACCTCTCCGCAGAGTTGGGCGCAGCGCGCAAGCGCGATGCCGATGGGCAGTGGACCGATGCATTCCGTTTCGTTCGCGCGCAGACCTTGCTGGTTGCTCATGCACGCGGCGTCTGGGCGATCGATACGCTCTATGCTGATTTTCGCGATGTCGAGGGTACCAGACGCGCGGCAGAAGCGGCTCGGGCGGACGGGTTTTCCGGCATGCTGGCGATCCATCCCTCGCAGGTACCGCTGATCAACGCAGCCTTCACGCCCGGCGAGGAAGAGCTTGCCAATGCCCGCGCGATTGTCGACGCGTTTGCGGCCAATCCGGGCGTCGGAGCACTGCAGTTGCAGGGCCGGATGCTTGATCAGCCGCATCTGCGGCAAGCCAAGGCGCTGCTCGGGATCGACTAGCCGCGGTCTGGGCTCAGGGGTTCGCAGGCTTTGCGCTGGCGGTGACCTTTGGTGAAGCGGGGGCTGCATCATCGGGTCCGGCATCGGCATTGGCTGCTGCATCGCCAGCCGTGTCCGAAGCTTCGACAGCCATGCTCGCATCACCTTTGGCTACGGCGCTGCGCGCAGCGGGTGCTAGCGGGGCTTGTGCCTGCGTCCGATCCGTCTCCAGCATCGCATCGCTGACCGAACCGGGCAGGATCTCACCGCTCGCTGTCGACGCCGCCTGCGGCGCTGAAGATTGTCCGCAGCCACCAAGCAGCAGTACCGGGGCCAGCGAGACAACCAGCAATCGAGATGGCAACAGACGACTCATGCGGGATCCTTGATGGCAGGATTTGCCGTATCACGGGGTTCAAGCAGGCCCAGAAAGCTTTCGCACCGCGCGAGCAATGCCCTATCCCACTCTTCCGGCGCAACCGAAATGCCCAGTGCAGCCAAGCTGGTAACGCCGAACTCTTCGATCCCGCAGGGCACGATCCCGCCGAAGTGCGTCAGGTCCGGCGCGAGGTTGACCGAAAACCCGTGCATTGTCACCCAGCGCCGGATGCGGATACCGATGGCGCCGATCTTGGCTTCCCCGGCATCGGCACCGCGGGTCCAGATCCCGACTCGTCCTTCGGCACGCCAAGCGTCGACGCCGAAATCGCCCAAAGTATCGATGACCCAGCCTTCGACCGCGTGGACAAACCCGCGCACATCCCGCGCGCGTTTGCCGAGATCGAGGACCAGATAGCCGACGCGCTGGCCCGGCCCGTGATAGGTATAGCGCCCGCCCCGTCCTGCCTCGACCACATCGAAGCGCGGATCGAGCAATTCGTCTGTGGCGGCGCTCGTTCCCGCCGTGTAGACTGGCGGATGTTCGAGCAGCCAGATCAGTTCGCGCGCCTTGCCTTCCTGCACAGCGGCGTTGCGCGCTGTCATGGTATCCAGCGCCTCGCGATAGGGCACAAGATCCTGCCCCTGAAGGATCTCGATTTCACCGGGAACGTTCATGCCGGCAGCGCATGAACCTCCCCGGCCGCGCTGGCAAGACCGGTCAGGGTTGATTGCACCGCACGGGGGGTGCGCATCTGTTCCGGTCCTGCTAGGGCTGCGGCGGAAAGGGACATGAGTGCCGTGACAACCTTGGACAGCAGTGCGGCCTGGGCCAGCGCCACCCGCATGGTCGCCGCCAACCGTGACCTTCTCGTGGCGATTGCCGGTGTCTTCTATGTGCTGCCGGGTCTGGCAGGTGCCGTTTTCGTGCCTTCACCGGCGATGACGCCCGAGATGTCCGAGGCGCAGATGCTGGCGGTGATGCAGGACTATTACGCCAACTCGCTGCCGGTTCTGCTTATCCTGTCCCTGCTCCCAATGGCCGGAATGCTGACGATGCTGGTTGCCATGCTTGATACGGCGAGGCCGACCGTAGGACAGGCGATCCGGCACAGTGTCCGCGCGCTGCCGACCTACTTCGCTGCCCAGTTGCTGATCGCACTCGGCATACTTCCCGTATCGATCGCACTGGCCAGCGTGTTGGCCTTGCTCTTGGGAGATAAACTGGCGGTTCCGATCGCTCTAGGCCTGCTGCTCTATCCGATCATGCGGACCATGCTGGTCGGACCAGTGGTAGCGGGAGAGGGTGTTCGCAATCCGGTCACCGCCATCCGCGAAAGTTTCGAGCGCACCCGGCACAATGCAGGGCGGATCCTGCTATTCATCGGCATGGCCGCCTTCGTGTTTCTGGTCGTCTACGGCCTCGTCATGATGTTCGTTGGTGTGGTGCTGGTCCTCACGTTCAAGGGCGAGCCGCAGCGCCTGCTGGGTGAGGGCGTTGCCGGCGTGCTGCTTGCCGTCGGCTATACCTACTTCGTCGCGATGCTCGCCGCGATCTACCGTCAGCTTGCGGGCGATGCGGCTGGCCCTGCCGAACGGTAACCGCGATGGACGAAGCGAATGTGCAGCTGCCGCGGAGCCGCATGGCGCTGCTGTTCATGGTCATGCTGGTCACGGCGGCAGGCAACACGGCCATGCAGTCGGTCATGCCGTCGATCGGCACGCATCTGCATATCGCCGATGTCTGGGTAAGCCTCGCCTATAGTTGGTCGGCGCTGCTTTGGATGCTGCTGGCGCCGTTCTGGGCGCGCCGGTCCGACAGGCGCGGGCGCAAGGCGATGATGGCGCTGGGGCTTGTCGGGTTCGCTGTCTCGTTCGGCCTGTGTGGGGCAGCGCTCCATTTTGGCCTGAACGGCACCATTGATGGCCTTACCGCCATTCTGCTCTTTGCCGCCGCGCGCTCCCTCTACGGAACGTTCGGTTCAGCCGCCCCGCCGGCGGTGCAGGCTTATGTCGCCAGCCGGACCAGCCGGGCCGAGAGAACGCAGGCGCTTTCGATGGTCTCCTCCAGTTTCGGACTGGGAACTGTGCTTGGCCCCGCGCTCGCGCCACTGCTGATTCTTCCGGGTCTCGGTCTGATCGGGCCCTTTGCTGCGTTCACTCTGGCCGCGGTCGTTGTCCTCGTCCTGCTACGGCTGCGCCTGCCTGATGATGACCCGCGTTTCTCCGGCCGCGGCGAGATTCTGGGCGAGCCGATGAGCGCTTCTTCGAACCCTCGCATGGGCGGCGCGACTCAAGCAGCGGACGATCATCTCCACGGTGCTGTGGAGCTGGACCACCATTCCGTGGACTCGAAGGCCGGGAGGCTGCGCTGGCTCGATCCCCGGCTCAGGGCGTGGCTCGCCGCCGGGACGCTGGGCGGACAGGCACAATCGATCCTGCTCGGAGTCGTCGGCTTTCTCCTGCTCGACCGGCTCGGCCTGCGCCATCAGCCTGATGCGGCGGCCGGGCCGATCGGCCTCGTGCTGATGTGCGGCGCAGTCGCCACACTGCTTGCGCAGTGGGGGCTCATTCCGATGATGAAGCTTGGCCCCCGGACATCCACCCTGTGGGGGATGGGCCTTGTCGCGATCGGGACGCTCGGCATGGCGGCTGGTCGCGATCTGCATGCCATCGCAACCGGATTTGCGATTTGCTCGCTGGGCTTCGGTCTGTTTCGCCCTGGCTTCACGTCTGGCGCGAGCCTTGCGGTCACACCCGCTGAACAGGGACAATCGGCGGGCATTGTCGCGGCGGTAAACGGCTCGGCCTATATCATCTCGCCAGCCATCGGTGTGTGGCTTTACAACCACTCGAACTGGCTGGCCTGGGGCGTTGTCGAGGTGCTTGCCGTGTCGGTCATTCTGATCTGCGTCTTCGGCATGCGCCGTGAGGCGGCTGCCTGACGCGGATCAGGGCAGTTCCAGCCGGGACACGACGCGCCCGGCTGCAGCATCGTGCAGCCGTACCGAGAGCATCAGCAACAGGTTCAGGCCGATTGAAAGATAAAGGAAGTACCACAGCGGACTTCCGGCGATCATCGCAAAGCCAAGCAGGATCGCGCGCGGATTGGGGCCAAGATAGCGCAGCATGACGAGCAGGGGTCGCTGTTCGCGCTGAACTTCCGCTCTGATCTGGGCAAGTCGCACCGGTTCATTGGCCATCGCCTGCGTCACCGCCGCATCGATCCGCAGCGCATTCGGGCTCATACCGGCGGCCAGGCGCAAGTAACCCGCCACGAACGCCCGCAGCAGCCAGCCAACGCCGCCCTTGTCGCGGAACAGCTCGCGGTTGTTGCCGCTCGAATTGTGCAACCACGGCGTACCATAGGTCCAGTGCTGGTAGAACCGCCGCTGCACTTCGACATGATTGGCTTGGACTATATGACTGGCACCAGCGGACAGCGTCCAGAACCACGCCCAACCGGTGCCCATCGTGCGGGTCAGCACGATTGCCAAAAAGACATAGAGAACGATGTGACTCGCATAGTCGCAGATGCCGTCGACCAGTTCGCCCAGCGGGCTGGACCGGCCCGTAATGCGCGCAAGATCGCCATCTGCGCCGTCAACGATGTGCCAGGACATGTGGAGCAACATGCCGAGCATGGCCCAGAGCGGGCCCGTCGTGTCCCAGTAGACGACACCCGCTGCGACAACCAACAACCCGCCGAACACCGAGACCATGTTCGGGGTGATCGGCGTGGGCGCCAGCAATCGTGCGAGCTGCCATGCCAGCGGATGGTAGAGGTAGTGATTGAGCGCATCCTGCAATTCCCGCGCTCGCGCGGGACGTTTCACCGCAGCGGGCCGGATTGTGGTCGGGGATGTGCTCATGCCGCCTGCCTCGCTTTATTTGCGCGCGCCGAGATCGCCTTGGCCGACCGTCCCGCTCGCCATCGTCAGCATGGCATCAAGGCTCTTCTTGGCGCCGAGCCGCAGAGTCTCTTCGATCTCGATCCTCGGCTCCAGATCTCGCAGGGCGAGGTAGAGCTTCTCGAGCGTGTTGAGTGCCATGTAGGGGCAAATGTTGCAGTTGCAGTTGCCGTCCGCACCGGGAGCACCGATGAAAGTCTTTTCCGGGAGCGCCAGCTGCATCTGGTGAATGATATGCGGCTCGGTCGCGACGATCAGCGTGTCGCCGGGGAAGGTGCGAGCAAACTGCAGGATGCCGCTGGTCGAACCGACGTACTCGGCATGATCCACGATATGCGGCGGGCATTCCGGATGCGCTGCAACCGGTGCACCGGGGTGTTGGGCCATCAGCTTCAGCAGCTCGGTTTCCGAAAAGGCCTCGTGCACGATGCATACGCCGGGCCACAGTAGCATTTCGCGCCCGAACTTGCGGTTGAGATAGCCACCAAGATGGCGGTCGGGGCCGAAGATGATCTTCTGCTCCGGCGGGATCTGTGCGAGGATCGTTTCCGCACTCGACGACGTAACGATCACGTCGCTGAGCGCTTTCACTTCGGTCGAGCAGTTGATGTAGGTGAGCGCGATGTGATCGGGATGTGCTTCGCGGAAGGCGCGAAACTTCTCGGGCGGGCAGGAATCCTCAAGGCTGCATCCGGCATCCATGTCCGGCAGCACCACGATCTTCTCTGGGCTCAGGATCTTCGCCGTTTCCGCCATGAACTTCACGCCGCAAAAGGCGATGACTTCGGCGTCGGTCGCCGCAGCCTTGCGAGACAGTTCAAGAGAGTCGCCGACGAAATCGGCCAGATCCTGTATCTCGGGCTTCTGGTAGTAATGCGCCAGGATCACCGCCTTGCGGTCCTTGCGCAGCCGGTCGATCTCGGCACGCAGATCAAGGCCGGAAAGATTGGCGGGCTGGGCTGTCATGGCTTGAAATCCCCTGGGTCGGGAGAAAGCCGATGCCCTCTCCGTGTTACCCGGCACTTAGGCACCGCTGCTGCTACGGGCAATAGCCTCTGCGTACGCAGCCACAGCCGGCATCCCGGCCACCACCTGGATAAGGCCGTGTACGATCACGACCAGCGTCATTCCGGCAATCGTGGCCGGGTGCACGCGGCCCTGAACCTTGGCGTCATGACGTGCGACAATTCCAAGGAAGCCAACCTGCAATACCGCTTCAAGCCAGCCACCGCCTATCTGGCCCAGCAGTGGCATGGGCAGCAGCCGCCCCAATGCCGGTTCCATGAGGATTACGGTCGCCGCGAGCATCAGCCGCCGATGCCACTGTGTCTGGCGGCGCAGCGCGATCGCCGTCACGACGGTCAGCGCGAAGATGACCACCTCGATATGCGTGAGCGCAAGAAAGTATCCGTCAGTGAAGAAGGGCGGCACCCGATGCATCGCCAGCGCCATGCGACCGGCGTAGGTACCGAGCAGCACGATTGCGAGGACGAGCCCGAGGCTGGCCCAGCCCAGTTTGCGGTGTAGAGAAAGATTGCCGCTCCCCGCCAGACTGTTCTGGACGATGATAGTGCCAAGCCAGCCAAGCATGGCGATGCCATGGGCGTGGATCCAGATCGGCGTCCGGAGCGGATCGACAAACCCGCGCAACGCCCATTGCAGGAAGCCGAATACGATCACGCCGGCCAGAACCTGCGCCAGCCGCGTGAAGAAGCGTTGGTCGGATAGATACGAAGCGTCCGCTCGCGCTGCTGCAAAGTCCATATTCCCACTCCCGCGATCAGCCCGTGGCTTTTGCCAGTCAGCGCAAGGTCGTCCCGTAACGGCAGGTTATGGCTTTGCAGGCTCTCCATCAATCGAAACCGACACTTTGACGTCGCCAAATCCCGCTACTTGCAACGGGATAGCCAAGTTCTGGCGAATGGCATCCTTTGCAGCAGAGCGCGCCAGACCAAGGAGTACCGGATTGGCGGCCTGCTGCACTGCCAACTGTTCTGCCAGCTTCGTGTTGTCACGCGTCAGCTTGTCCTGCGCGGCTCGCGTGATCCACACCCCTTCGCGCAGGTACTGCGCCCGCCCTTCGTCAAGGTTTGGGCGGGTGACTTCAAGCGCTGGCAGACGCACCGAAAGTGTCTTGCTCGCCTGGTCCCAGCGCATGCGGTCGCGGCCGACTTTCCCGAGTTCAATGGCATAGTCGACCCGCGCCGGAATGACCGCGACCTGCCGGGAGGTGACGAGGCCGAACAGGCGGCTGTCATTGCTGGCCACGACCGGGGCAAGTTCTGCACTGAACACCGTCAGGCGATCCTGCTTGTCGAAGGCGATCAGGCTGGTCGCCAGAGGATCTCCGATAGGGACTGGCTTCCACAGCTGCCAAGCGAGGAAAGCAGCCGCTGCCGCTGCGGCAACGAAAAGCAGCCATGGCAGAGCTGCCCCGCGCGCCCGGACCGGTATGCTGGCTCTTGCCGATCCGGACTGCGGGTTCAGGCGGTCAAGGTCCATTTCGGCTCCGGCACCTGCGGCCCGCGTGCAACGCGGCCTTGCGTCTCGAGATCGATGAGATGCGCGAGTACCGAGCGCCCCGCCGCCCCGTTGAGGCGAGGATCGAGGCCCTTGTACATCTGGGCGACCATCTCGGGGATCGTGGCCGGCGCTTCGCTGATCACACGCAGGATCTGCGCCTCGCGCTGACGCCGATGGCCGATCATTCCCCGCACAAGCTGCTGTGGCTTGGTCACCGCCGGGCCGTGCGCCGGGTAGTACACCGAATCCACACGGCCCTGCAGCTTCTGCAGCGAGAGCATATAGGCGCTCATGTCACCATCTGGCGGAGAGACGACGGTGGTCGACCAGCCCATGACGTGGTCGCCAGTAAACAGCGCCCCGCTTTCCCGGAGAGCAAAGCACAAGTGATTGCTGGTGTGGCCGGGAGTCGCCACGGCCTCCAAGGTCCAGCCGTCACCGGCGACCAGCTCGCCATCACCGAGAACCCGGTCCGGCTGGTATGTCGGGTCGAACGCTGCGTCCGCTCTGGCGCCGCGGTCGTCGATCACCAGCGGCGCGCAGCCGATGATCGGGGCGCCGGTCGCAGCCTGCAGTGGTACGGCGGCGGGGCTGTGGTCGCGGTGCGTGTGCGTGCATAGGATCGCCACCAGCCGCTGGCCGGCGATGGCCTTGAGGATGGCGTCGACATGGCCGTCGCCGTTCGTGTCGGCATGGCCAACCTCGCCGGTACCGATCGGGCCCGGATCGATCACGGCGACGTCGCGGCCACTGCCCACAAGATAGGTCTGCGTGCCCGTGAACGTGAATGGCGAAGGGTTGGGGGCAAGAACCCGGCGCACCTGCGGTTCCAGCTCGACCGCAAGGCCAGTGTTCCATTCAGACCGATCGGGGATGGAAATGCCCGGCGTTGGATTGGGGGTTGCCATGGGCGTGATATGGGGAGTTTCGCGTGGCGGCGCAACGCCGCGTCGGTTCAGCCGGGCATCTTGCGTTCAGAGTGCGGCCGGAATCGCCGCTGACAGCCTTTGCCGGAGACGTTCCACCGCGCTGCCTGCCATTTCGACATCGCCCCGCCACGCTCGCTCAAGGCGCTGGATGCGGGCGTAGAGCCGTTCGCTCTCCTGCACACACCGTTGCGCCTCGGCGGGCAGGGCAAGTGCCTGGACGGGATCGCTCAGCGGAAAGTTGGCGATCAGGCGGCCATGCCGGCGTAGTTGCAATTCGCTGAGCTCGCCGGCGAAGTAGGCACGGTGATTGAGCAGCCAAGCCAGGCAATGCATGATCCGCGTTGTCGTGCGGAGCGCCTCGCAGCTCACTTGAACGTGCGCCAGATCCGCATCCGGATCGTCATTGGCGCCCACCAGCGCGCGCCGGTCGTGCCCCTGCCGCAGCCGGTCGAACACCCCACGCGCTTCCTCCGAGAGGACGAGTGCCTCTGCATAAAGCGCCTCGATGATGCGCGGGTTGAGGTTGGGCATGAGGGCCATGATCAGCGCATAGGCCCATCCCCGGTCCCCACTCAACACATCGCTGATGGGGCGTTCACCACGTTTTGAAAACTGTGCCGGAACGATACGGATACCGGCAATACCATACATCCGTTCATGGTGAGTCAAGATTCTGTAATCACGCAATAATGTCTGGAATCAGATAGTCCTCGAGCAGTGCGATCTGGTCCTTCAGGCGCAACTTCCGCTTCTTGAGCCGCGCGACTTGCAGTTGGTCATGCGCGCCGGTCCCGGACAGGGCATCGATCGCGGCGTCGAGATCGCGATGCTCGATCCGCAGCATTTCGAGCCGCTTGCGCATTTCGTCTTCGGTCAACCGCGCCACTCCCAGATAATGCCCTGCACCGACGAGATCGCGCATCGGCCTGTGCTGCGTTTGCAGGCCATCACGCGTTAACGCTTCGCTGCAACCGGAATACGCACAATCGCGCGCTTTGGACATACCGACGCAGACGGGCTTGCAAGATACGGCGATTGTGGGAGCATGACAACGCGCCCGCTCGAACGAGTCGAGGCCGACACGTCCATGCCGGCGCAAACCTTCGGCCCATGCGTTCTTGCAGCGATCCTGCTGCCGGAGTGGGACGAAGCTGGTGTCCTTGAGGAGGTTGCCGCATGGAACTGTCGCATATCAGCGCTCTTGAATCCAAACATGCCGGTCTTGAACGGCGCATCGCCGAAGAACGGAACCGTCCGTTGCCCAACGAGGCGTTGATCAAGGAGCTGAAGCGCCGAAAGCTGCGAATCAAGGAAGAGCTTGCGCACGTCCAGCAAGTCCATTGATGCTCTGAGGTTTCCGGGTTGCGGCAGGCCCGCTGGTTCCCATCTGGCCCGCCGCGCCTGGAAAATCGCCCGACCGTAGACCGCGAACCTCATGACAGCGGGGACCCACTTTCTAACGGATACGAATTCATGAACGCCATGGGCGCTGCAGTTTGCAAACGGCACTGTCTGCGCTAGGCCTTCGAACATGATCACTGCCGCCGCCGCTGCCCGTGCGATCCTGACGTCGCTTCACGAGGTCATGGCATCCCGCGCCGGTGCGCAGGCCAAGCTCAACCAGATCGTCGATGTCATTGGCGACAAGCTCAACAGCGAGGTCTGCTCGATCTACCTGTTGCGCGAAGGCATGCTGGAGCTTTTTGCGACGCGCGGCCTGAATCAGGCGGCGGTCCATGTAACGCGGATGGCGGTAGGCGAGGGCCTTGTCGGCACGATCGCAGCCAACATCGAGACGCTGAACCTTGCAGAAGCGGCTGCCCATCCCGACTTCGCGTTTTTCCCGGAAACCGGAGAAGAGCGCTTTCATTCCTTCGCCGGCGTGCCAATCGTCCGCCGCGCGCGGGCCGTAGGTGTGCTCGGCGTCCAGCATGTCGAGCCGCGTCGCTACGAGGAAGTGGAAATCGAGGCGCTCCAGACCGTGGCCATGGTGCTATCGGAACTGATCGCCAACGCCGATCTCATCGACGAGGAAGACGCGTTCGGAGCCGATGCGCACCTGACCGGACACGAACGGATTGCAGGCCTCACGCTGGTAAAGGGCCTCGCGAACGGCGTTGCCGTATTTCACCAGCCCCGCGTCACGATCGAGCATGTCGTCGCGGAAGACACCGAGGCCGAACGGCAGCGGGTCTATCTCGCCTTTGACAAGATGCGCGAGCAGATCGACCGCATGGCCAGCCAGGCCGAGTTCGGAATGGGCGGTGAACATGAGGAAGTCCTCGAGACGTACCGCATGTTTGCCTACGATGAAGGGTGGAGCCGGCGCATCAATGAAGCGATCGACTCGGGCCTGACTGCCGAGGCTGCGATCGAGCGGGTACAGCAGCGCACCCGCATGCGCATGCGCAAGATCGACGATCCGCTTCTGGCTGATCGGATGCATGATCTGGAGGACCTTTCAAACCGCCTTCTGCGAATCGTTTCCGGCCAGTTGGGTACCGCAGCCAGCCTTGGTCTCAAGGGCGACGCCATTCTAATCGCGCGCAATCTAGGTCCGGCCGAACTGTTGGAGTATGACCGGCGGCGGCTCAAGGGCGTGATCCTCGAAGAAGGCTCGCTCACTGCGCACGTTGTCATCGTGGCACGCGCGATGGGTATCCCGGTGGTCGGTCGTATCCGCGGCCTTCGTGCCAAGGTGCGCGAAGGAGACCAGCTGCTTCTCGATGGCGATCAGGGTGTTGTCGATGTCCGGCCGGCACTAACGCTTGTCGAGGCCTTCGAAGCGCGGTTCGCGCGTAATCGTGAGCGGCAGGCGCTTTACGCGGCGATGCGCGATGTCGAACCAGTTTCGGCCGATGGTCAGCGCGTCCGGGTCATGATCAACGCGGGTCTGCGCGATGACATGCCGATGCTCAACCTGACCGGAGCGGACGGGATCGGTCTGTTTCGTACCGAGTTCCAGTTTCTCGTTTCGGCGACCCTGCCTGCGCGCGAACGCCAGACGCGCCTCTATCGCGATGTTCTCGATGCAGCTGGTGATCGGCCCGTCGTGTTCCGCACTGTCGATATCGGAGGAGACAAGGTCCTTCCTTATCTTCGTCACAACGATGGTGAAACCGAAGAGAACCCTGCGATGGGCTGGCGCGCACTGCGCGTCGCGCTTGAGCGTGATGGCCTGCTCAAGGTGCAGGCGCGAGCGCTGCTGGAGGCGGCCGGTGGACGCACTCTCAATGTGATGTTCCCGATGGTGACCGAGCCATGGGAGTTCGATGCCGCACGCGCCGTGTTCGAAAGCCAGCTCGCGTTTCTGAAGCAGCAGAAGAAGCTGCTGCCCGATGCAATTCGCTATGGTGCGATGCTTGAAGTTCCAGCGCTCGCCGAATGCCTCGATGTGCTTGCACCGCGCCTGTCGTTCCTGTCGATCGGGACCAACGACCTGACGCAGTTTCTCTTTGCCGCCGATCGCGCCAATCCGAAGCTTGCCGAACGGTATGACTGGCTCTCGCCCGCTATCTTGCGCTTCCTGCGCCGCGTCGTCCTTGCTGTGGCGCCATCGGGCACGGATGTGACAGTGTGCGGCGAAATGGGTGGTCGCCGGCTGGAAGCACTTGCGCTGCTCGGGATCGGGATCACCCGCCTTTCGATCACTCCGGCCGCTGTCGGCCCGATCAAGGAATTGGTGCGCAAAGTCGAGTTGCCGGCAATTCAGGCCGCAATGGAGGGTTGGCTCGCCCAGCCGCCTGCCGATCTGCGGGCCGAAATCGCTGCCTGGGCCACGGCGCACGGAATTGATTACGACTGAGTTCGTCGCATCGGCGTGTCACATCATGCCATTACGGACTCAAAAACATTGACTTTTCGGGTTGGGACATGATGCCTCCACCGGGGGTCGCAACCAAACAGAGAATGCCCGGGACAACGATGAACGACGGGAGCTACGCCGTGGCCGAGGACGGCGAACGCAATACGGTCAGCCCTGACCGGACTGATACCGGCGGGTCCGGCAGCGGCGCAGAGTCGCCGCGCCCACCAGTCGTTGATGCACACGCAAGCGTATCCAGGCGTCTTGTCGTCGCCCGTGAGGCCCTGGGCCTGAGCGCTGCCGAAATCGCGCGGCGGACACGGGTCACGATCCGGCATATCGACGCGCTTGAAGCTGGCGACTACAGTGCTCTGCCTGGACGGCCATATGCAATCGGCTTTGCCAAGGCCTATGCACGGGCAGTCGGACTGGGCGATACCGAAATCGCGGATGCCGTCCGGCTGGAACTGCAAGGTCGCGCTCCGCGCCCCGAGCCCCGCGTGCTTAACCAGTTCGAGGTTGGCGATCCTGCAAAGACCCCATCCAGGTTGGTCGGCTGGCTCGCGCTGCTGCTTGTCGGAGCGCTGCTCGCGATGGGCGGCATCTTCTGGCGGAGCTACTATGCGCCAGCCGTTTCGCTGCCGTCACTGGTGCAGGAGGCGGATCAACCCGCTCCCGCTGCCAAGCCCAACGCGGTCCGCCCGGCGCAGCCCGCAACTGCCCAGCCGCTGGCCAATGGCCCAGTGATGTTCTCCGCGCTTGAGGAGGGCATCTGGGTCAAGTTCTACGATGGTCAGGGCAAGCAGCTGATGCAGAAGCAACTCGCCAAGGGTGAAAGCTACACCGTACCGGCCGATGCTGTCAGTCCCAAGCTCTGGACCGGGCGGCCGGATGCGCTTGCGATCACGATCGGCGGTCAACCCATTCCCCGCCTTGCCGAGGTCGAAAAGGTGATGAAGGATATTCCGGTCGACGCGGCGAGTCTGCGTGCCCGGCCTCCGATTCAGCCGTCTATCGCAAGCCCTGCACCGATTGCCCAGTGACGCGCCTCGAATGGCTGCGTTCTGTGTGAAACCCGGTGTTGAGTCGTGCAAATCGTCCCCAGATGCTTGCGCCCTGACCTAAAGCCAGCGCATGGAAGCAGCGGTGATCCGACGGGAGTGACAATGAACATGATGCTTGGCTCTGGCCGTAGTGGTTCGGCAATGGCCCTCACCCTCGCCGCGCTTTCCGCTAGTTTGATTCCGGCAGGTCCGGTCCCGGCAGCCCATGCGCAAGCAGCGCCGGAAAGCACGGACGTGCGTCTGCGGCGGATCGAGGCAGAGCTGCGCGCGGTTCAGCGCAAGGTGTTTCCCGATGGCGCCGGTAAGACGTTCGGGCCGGAGATTACACCCCCCACTACCGGCCCGACCCCGCCTGCGCCGACGCCGACTGCAGTGACGGACATCCTTACGCGCATGGATGCGGTCGAATCCCAGTTGCAGCGGCTTACTGCGGCGAGTGAGGAGAACCAGAACCACATCGCCAAGCTCGAAGCCCGCCTGGCTACGTTGGAAGCAGCCGGTGCTGCGCCGGTAAGCACTGCAGCGCCTTCTGCAAGCCCACCAGCGATTGCAGCATTGCCGGCGGCGGAGCAGCCTGCCGCGGTCAAGCCGACGGCGAAACCTGCCGCTGGCAAACCAGATGCCGCAAAGGCAGAGGCTTCGCCTGATCGCGTCGCTGCCGTGATGGCGATCGAGAAGCCTTCGACCACCGACAAGGGCGAGGACGAGTACACCTATGGCTACCGGCTGTGGGAAGCCAAGTTCTTCCCCGAGGCGCAGCAGCAATTGCTGCGTGTGGTCCAGCAGTATCCGCGCCACGCCCGGATCAGCTATGCGCGCAACCTGCTTGGCCGGGCCTATCTCGACGATGGCAAGCCTGGCACTGCGGCGCAGTATTTCCTCCAGAACTATCAGGCCGACCGCAAGGGTGATCGGGCGGCTGACAGTCTGCTCTATCTCGGCGTCGCGATGAGCCGGCTGAAGGAAGAAAAGCGCGCCTGCGTGGCGTTTGCCGAGTTTCGCCAGACCTATCCGTCCGAACTGACCGGGCGCCTGAAATCGCAGTACGAGGCGGCGACAAAGCCGGTAGTCTGCAATTGATAGGGCGCTGGTAGCCCGCTTCGCTGCGGATTGGCTGGCAATCTGGCCGGAGAACGCGCCGGTTGGTCTGGCGGTTTCGGGCGGGCCTGACAGTCTGGGTCTGCTCTTGCTGGCGCGGGCTGCGCTCCCTGCTCCCTTGCATGTTGCAACAGTAGATCACGGCCTGAGACCAGAGAGCGCCGCCGAAGCCCGCTACGTTGCTGAACTGTGCGGCAAACTTGGCATTCGGCACGAGACCATCAGTCTGGCGCTGCCAACCGGCCCGGCCTTGCAGGAACGGGCGCGTGATGCGCGCTATGCTGCGCTGGGTGATTGGGCGAGGCGCAGTGGTCTCCGGGCAATCGCCACGGCCCATCATGCTCACGACCAGGCTGAGACGCTGCTGATGAGGCTTTCGCGCGGGGCCGGACTTCGTGGTCTGGCGGCCATGCGTCCGCGAGGGGTGGTGCCGGGCAGCAGTGATTGCCCGTTGCTGCGTCCTCTGCTTGGCTGGCGCCGCAGCGAACTGGCCGAGATTGTTGCTGCGGCCGGAGTTGAGCCTGTCCAAGATCCATCCAACGCCGATCTTCGTTTCGAGCGGGTGCGGGTGCGTATGCAGATGAGGCACCTGAGCGACCTCGACCCGATGGGCCTGGCGCTGAGCGCGCGGCATCTGGCCGAAGCCGACGTGGCTATCGAGTGGGCCGTTGCACACTGCATGGAAGCGGTGCGGACCGAGGACGGCATTTCCTACTGGAACCCCGGCAATGTCCCGCGGGTCATTGCCCTGCGTGTGCTTGAGCGGCTGCTCTACGAAAAGGTCGGCGTGCACTCGCGCGGGAATGCTCTTGCCCGCTGGCATGATAGGCTTGCCCGTGGCGAGGTGGCAACGCTGGCCGGCGTGCGCGGCGATGGGCGTAAGGCGGAATGGCGCTTTGCCCTCGCTCCAAAACCTCGGAGTGCAGCTGATCCCTGGATGGAACGTCCCTAGGGGCAAGAAAATCGGGCTCAAGGTTATATTGCCATTCCCCGAGGTCGTCCTACATTGGAGGAGTTGAAACTACCCGGATCGAAAGCCGCGCCATGAATGACGACCAGCCGCAGGGTAACCCCTGGATCAAGAGCCTCCTGATCTGGGGCGGCATCTTCCTGGCGCTGCTCCTCGTCGTGTCCATGTTCAATACGCGCACCGATCCGGCGGGGACGATGATCCCATATTCCGATTTCCGCGCCAATGTCGCGCAGGACAACGTTCGGGATGTGCAGGTCGGGCCTGACCGGATCACCGGCACGCTCAAGAACGACCAGCAGTTCACCACGGTCCCGGTTCCGGGCGACGTCGAGCTGACCAAGCTCCTTCAGGAACATGGTGTGCGCTATGCGGGCAAGGCGCAGGAAGAACCGAACCTGCTGCTCTACATCCTTGCGCAGTCGCTCCCCTTCCTGCTGATTCTCGGAGTCGCCTTCTTTGCATTGCGCCAAGTCCAGAAAGGCGGTGGCTCGGGTGCTATGGGCTTCGGCAAGTCCAAGGCCAAGCTTCTGACCGAGCGCTCCGGCAAGGTCACCTTCGATGACGTGGCGGGCATCGACGAAGCGCGTGAGGAGCTTCAGGAGATCGTCGAGTTCCTTCGCGACCCCAGCCGCTTTTCCAAGCTTGGTGGGCAGATTCCCAAGGGCGCGCTGCTGGTCGGTTCGCCCGGTACCGGCAAGACCTTGCTGGCCCGCGCCATCGCGGGTGAAGCGGGCGTGCCCTTCTTCACCATCTCGGGCTCTGATTTCGTCGAAATGTTCGTCGGCGTGGGCGCCAGCCGCGTGCGCGATATGTTCGATCAGGCCAAGAAGAACGCTCCGTGCATCGTCTTCATCGACGAAATTGACGCCGTCGGTCGCCACCGCGGCCATGGCCTTGGCAATTCGAACGACGAGCGCGAGCAGACGCTGAATCAGCTGCTTGTCGAGATGGACGGTTTCGAAGCGAATGAAGGCATCATCATCATCGCCGCGACCAACCGGCCAGATGTGCTTGACCCCGCGCTGCTGCGTCCCGGCCGCTTCGACCGTCAGGTCGTTGTTCCTATCCCGGATATCGACGGCCGCGAGAAGATCCTCAGCGTGCACATGAAGAAAGTGCCGCTCGCGCCCGACGTGCTTCCGCGCGTCATTGCCCGTGGTACGCCCGGGTTTTCTGGCGCCGATCTCGCCAACCTCGTCAACGAGGCAGCGCTGCTGGCTGCCCGCCGCAACAAGCGGCTGGTGGCGATGCAGGAGTTCGAGGACGCCAAGGACAAGGTCATGATGGGCGCCGAACGCCGCTCGATGGTCATGACCGACGACGAGAAGAAGATGACCGCCTATCATGAGGCAGGTCACGCGATCGTCTCGATCAACGAAGATGCTTCGGACCCGATCCACAAGGCCACGATCATTCCGCGCGGCCGTGCACTCGGCATGGTCATGCGCCTGCCGGAACGGGACAGCTATTCCTATCACCGCGACAAGATGCACGCCAATCTCTCGGTCAGCATGGGCGGCCGCGTGGCGGAGGAACTGATCTTCGGATACGACAAGGTCTCGTCCGGCGCATCGTCCGATATCCAGTATGCCACCAGCCTCGCCCGTAACATGGTCACCAAGTGGGGTATGTCCGACAAGCTCGGCCCGCTCCAGTACGAGGAAGCGCAGGAAGGCTACCTCGGCATGGGTGGTTCGCAGCGCACCATGATGTCTGACGAGACCAACAAGCTCATCGATAGCGAGATCCGAACGCTGGTCGACGGCGCCCATGCCCGCGCGACCGAGATCCTCAAGTCCAACGAGGACAAGCTCCATCTGCTCGCGCAAGCGCTGCTCGAGTACGAAACGCTGAGCGGCGACGAAATTCGCGCGCTGATGGACAACGGCAAGCTTGACCGGCCGGAAGCCCCCAGCGGCCCGGCCCGACCGGTAAGCTCGGCCGGAGCCACTGTGCCGCGGGCCGGCCGGCGCTTTTCGGGATCGGGCGATCCGCAGCCCGCCGGGGCGTGAGCAGAGAGCCGCAAACACAATGACGGTCATCAGTGAAGCCATCGTCATCCGGGCATATGGTGGCCCGGATGTGATGAAGCTCGAAGGAATCGAGGTGCCTGCGCCAGGTACCGGGGAACTTCTCGTCCGCCAGCACGCCGCGTCGGTGAATTTCCACGATATCTACGTTCGCTCGGGCTCCTACCGGACTCTTGAGCTCCCCGGTGTTCCTGGCCTCGAGGCGGTAGGTACCGTCGAGGCTGTCGGCAAAGGCGTCACCGAGTTTGTCGTGGGCGACCGGATGGCCTACATCGCCCGCAACTACGGCGGGTATGCACGCGCCCGTATCATCAATGCTGCGCTCGCTGTGCCTGTGCCAGCGGAGATCGATGATGGCCTTGCAGCTGCATGGTTCCTCAAGGGGCTCACCGCACAAGCGCTGGTCGAGGAAGTCGAGCCGGTACAGCCGGGGATGCCTGTGCTTGTCCAGGCGGCAGGCGGCGGCGTAGGCCAGCTTGTCGCCCGCATGGCCCGTCTCAAGGGTGGCCGGGTGATCGGGACTGCGGGATCGCCGGAGAAGGCGGCCATTGCGCGCGCCGCCGGTTGCGACGAAGTCATTCTCTACCGCGATGAAGATGTTGCGGCCCGCGTCATGGCCTTCACGGACGGCGCTGGTGTCGGTGCGGCCTATGATGCCGTGGGTGCTGACACGTTTGAGGGTTCGCTGGCCTCACTCGCAATCAAGGGGCATCTCGTGCATTACGGGCAGGCATCCGGCCCCATCCCGCCCTTCGATCTGTCGCGCCTTGGCGCGAAGTCGGCAAAGGTCTCGCGGCCTTTCCTTTGGCCTTACATTTCCACCCGCGAAACCTTGCTGGCGGCCTCCGCAAAGCTCTTCGCGGCCATGGCGGCAGGATCATTGCCAGTAACACTCGGCGGCCGCTTCGCGCTTGGCGATGCTGCCAAAGCCCACGCCGCACTGGAAGCGCGCGCTGCCGGTCCCTTCGTCCTTGATTGCTGACCCACGTGCGGGTTCAGCCCGCTCCAGCCTCAGCTGCAATCGCGACCAGATAGATGGCGAGCGCCATCGATGCGAAGATCACCAATGCCGACGTCCGGGCGAGCGCTCCAAACCGGGATAAGCCGTAAGTGCCGCGTAGCTGCTTGTACATGTGGATCGGGGGAACGAGTGTCAGCACGCCCGCCAGCGGCTCTGCCCCCAGCGCGCCGGCTATCATGCCGCAAGCGAACAACAGCGTCATGAAGCTCAGCGAGTACGTCACGAACACCGTGTGGTCGTAAAGGTGGAAGCGGCGGCTGAACGGAAACAGCAGCCAGAGGAACGGGACCGAGATAGGCACGAGCGCCCAGCTGTATTTGTAAGCATGGCTCTGCATCTTGTAGAGCACCAGCTTCGGGTTGCTCTGGGTCTCGTCGATCACCTCGTCGAGAATCGAAAAGCCGGTCGATGACAGCTTCTCTCCGCCGAGTCGGTGCATCGCGGCCAGTGCGCGTTCCTGTTGTTCGATCTCGGTATCGAGATCGTCGGTGTCGCCACCCTTGGCCTCTACCACCGCCCGTTTGGCGCGTGCCGCGTTGAGCGACTTTTCGACCTCGGCCGAGCCCTTTGACAAGCCCACATTGATAGTAGCCTGACCGTCCTTGCCAAGTTCAAGTTCGCCCGCGGTCTGCTGGATAACGGCGAACATCACGAAAACGCTGAAGAGGAACAGGGCGAGCGGTGAAACGTAGCTGGCGCGGCGCCCATCGATGTACTCGCGTGTGAGCTTGCCTGGCCGGAAGATCAGCAGCGGCAATGTGTTCCAGATCTTGCCTTCGAAGTGGAACACGCCGTGCAGCAGATCATGGAAGAAGGCACCCAGCGTGCGATGCACGTGCGCCGTTTGCCCGCAATTGTGGCAGTGGCTGCCAATCAGCGGCGTGCCACAATTGAGGCAGGCGCTTTCGTGCGTATGACCGCTGTCGCCTTCGCCGGCAGTCGGCTCAAACGCGCGCGCCGTGAGGCCTGCGCCGATGGCATCTCCCAGTACTTGTGCCTCGCTCATGCCCCGCAGTCCCGCCTCAGTCGATCAAGCAAAGCGCATCGATAGCCAATTCTGTTGCCAGTGACCATGGCTGGAGGCGGGTCTACCCGCAATGGACCGGAAATCAACGGTCGCGGAGATGCCGTCGTCACCCGGCGGTTTACGCCGAATTAACCTTGCGGGTGCAGGGCTTCTTCAGTGTCTCCAAGGAACGACACGCAACCAAGGGAACAGGTCCCGCGGTACTGGAGGAAGCAACCGGAGTGTTGGGCCCACGCGAGGAATTGGGGCTGGCCGGCAACGTGACCTTCGGTCGCGCGCGCCCGGGCATGGCACCCGCTCGCCGTACCCCCTTATTGCCGCGACCGGAAGCACCGTCACCTCCCGCTCCGACTTTCCGTCACAGCAATCATCCGCTTGCCAAGAACTGGACGGGCGTTTGCCTGAGGGTGGAGCGGTGGTCCGCACGGTACCCGCTGGCACAGGATCTTGCCGAGAAGGTCGGCAGCGGCACATGGTTTCGCGGACTTGGTCTGCTCGTCGGGCTGATCCTCCTCTCCATCATGTTCTGGCCCCGCTTCGCGCCGCTCGAAGCAGCACCGCTCGTTGCCCTCGACGAGGCATCGCAAGTCGAGTTTCGCGCGCAATCGCTGCAGACATTTTCACACGGCTCGACGCAGGGCAGGCATTTTGCGGCGACTGATGCAGTCACGCGTCTGGCAGCTGCGCCGGAGCGGCCAGAGATCCAACTGACCGCGACCATCGGCGAAAACGACAGTCTGCCGCGCATGCTGCAACGCGCTGGTGTCGGCTCGGGAGATGCCGGGCAGGTCGCTGCAATGGTCGCGAGCGCTGTTCCTTTGTCCGACATCGCGCCGGGCACGCGATTCTCCATCACGCTCGGTGCGCGCAGCAACGCGTCTGATCCCCGACCGCTTACCGCAATCGGGTTCCGCCCTCGCTTCGATCTGGCTCTTGCGATCAATCGCCAGGGTGGCGCGCTAGCTCTTGCTCGCAAGCCCATTGCGGTCGATGTGACACCGCTGCGCGTCCAAGGGCTCGTGGGCTCAAGCCTTTATCGCTCGGCACGCGCTGCCGGTGCGCCGCTGTCCGCGGTGCAAGACTATCTCCGTGCAATCGATCAAGCGCTATCGTTCGACGAGATTGCACCGACCGATACGTTCGACCTCGTTGTCGACTACAAGCACGCTGCGGATGGCGAGGGCGAAGCTGGCAATCTGCTTTATGCCGGCGTGGTCCGCTCCGGGCAGCCGCGTGCGCAGTTGCTGCGCTGGGGCCCCGATGGCAGCTTTACCTCACTGGCCGACCTCACCGGCAGCGGACAGACCGATCAAGGATTCTTCGGTGCGCCCGTCAGCGGGCACGTCACCTCGGGCTATGGCATGCGGCGACATCCCATCCTTGGCTATGTTCGTATGCACGCCGGCATGGACTTCGCTGCATCGTGGGGTTCGCCGATCTATGCCGTGACCGATGGCCGTGTCGCATACGCCGGCTGGCATGGAGGGCATGGCAATTACGTGCGTCTCGACCATGGGGGCGGCATCGCGACGGGCTATGGTCACATGAGCCGCATAGCAGTTGCGCTGGGCATGGCGGTTCGGCGTGGCCAGATTATCGGCTATGTCGGTTCCACCGGCCTGTCGACCGGCGCGCACCTCCATTACGAGGTGTACCGCGGCGGCCAGACGGTGGATCCCATGTCCGTGCGCATGGTGCAGCGCCGCCAGGCCGTTGATCCCAGGCAGGTTGCAGCGTTCAAGGCACGGCTGCAGGCGCTGCTTTCGGTGCGGCCAGGTGCCGTTGTGGGATCGCAGCGCTGAGGCCTGGTTCCGGCACAGTTGCCCAAAGGTGCTGCAGCGCCTAGAACGGCGGCTATGTCTGCTGGTTATCCCAATATCCGCCTCCGCCGCACCCGCGCTACGGCGTGGAGCCGCGCCCTCCACCGTGAAGTGCTGGTCACTCCGGCCGATCTGATCTGGCCGCTGTTCGTGACAGAGGGCAGTGGCGTCGAGGATCCCATCGGATCGCTGCCGGGCGTGTCGCGCTGGTCGGTCGATCTGGTCGCCGAGCGTGCCCGTGAGGCGGTTGCTGCCGGCATTCCTTGCCTCGCGCTGTTCCCCAACACGCAGCCGGATCGCCGGAGCGAAGACGGCGCGGAGGCGCTCAATCCTGACAACCTCATGTGCCGCGCGATCAAGGCGATCAAGGATGCGTGTGGCGACTCGATCGGCGTTCTGACCGACGTCGCGCTGGATCCCTATACCAGCCATGGGCAGGATGGTCTGATCGATGGCGAGGGCTATGTCCTCAACGACGCGACGGTCGATGTGCTGGTCGGGCAGAGCCTCAATCAGGCTGCAGCAGGCGCGGACATTATCGCCCCGTCCGACATGATGGATGGCCGCATCGGTGCGATCCGCGAAGCGCTCGAAGAGGGCGGCCACATCAACGTGCAGATCATGGCATACGCGGCCAAGTACGCGTCTGCCTTCTACGGCCCTTTCCGCGATGCCGTCGGATCGCGCGGCCTGCTCAAAGGCAACAAGAAGACCTATCAGATGGACCCCGGCAATGCCGAGGAAGCTCTGCGCGAAGTCGAACTCGACATTGCCGAAGGCGCGGACAGCGTGATGGTCAAGCCGGGCCTGCCCTATCTCGACATCGCGCTGCGCGTGAAGGAGGCGTTTCAGGTGCCGGTCTTCGCCTATCAGGTCAGCGGCGAATACGCGATGATCGAGGCGGCAGCGGCAGTCGGTGCAGGCGATCGCGACGCGCTGGTGCTGGAGACCTTGTTGGCCTTCAAGCGCGCGGGTTGTTCGGGCGTGCTGACGTACCACGCGCTCCATGCCGCGCAGCTGATGGGCGCCTGACGCAGCAATGATCGAGACCGCGCGGCTTATCCTGCGTCCCTGGCGGGATGCTGATCGCGAGCCATTCTGGGCGATGGCATGCGATCCGCGCGTCATGGAGTACCTGCCGCCGCTGACGCGGGTCCAGAGTGACGCCGCCGTTGACCGAATGATTGCAACCGAGCGTGAGCACGGACATGTATTCTGGGCGCTTGAGCGCAAGGCCGAGGGCGACTTCATCGGTTTTTGCGGAATTCTTCCGCCGCGTTCGCCGATCTTCGAGCACGAGATCGGCTGGCGCCTGGCTCACCATGCTTGGGGACAGGGCCTTGCCCGCGAAGCAGCGGAAGCCTCGCTGGCATGGGTTTGGGCCAAACTTCCGGTTCCGGCGGTCATGGCGATCACCAATCTTTCAAACACGCGTAGCTGGGGTCTAATGGAGCGGCTTGGGATGACCCGTTATCCCGACGAGGACTTCGATCACCCTGATCTGGCAGAAGGCGATCCGCTCCGGCCGCATATCCTTTACCGCGTCCACCGGCCCGAACCCAAGGCCGCCTGAAGGGGAGCGTCATGCATCAGGATGTCACCATCGCCGCCATCCACGGCAAGGCACCGCGCATCCACTCGAGCGCCTTCATCGCGCCCGGCTGCAGGATCATCGGCGATGTCGAGATCGGCCCCGATGCCTCGGTGTGGTACAACTGCGTGATCCGCGGCGACGTGAACCGGATCGTGATCGGTGCCCGCACCAACATCCAGGACGGAACCGTGATCCACTGCGATAGCCCTGATCCGCGCCACCCGCAGGGCTTTCCCACATTGATCGGCGACGACGTTCTCGTCGGGCATATGGTCATGCTGCATGGCTGCACGCTTGAGGACCGCGCCTTTGTAGGGCTGGGCGCTGTGGTCATGAACGGTGCCGTGATCGAAGGTGATGGCATGCTGGCCGCTGGTGCGCTGCTCACGCCCGGCAAGCGCATCGCGTCGCGCCAGCTGTGGGGTGGCCGCCCCGCCGCCTTTATGCGCGATCTGACCGACGCAGCTCTTCACGAGATGCAGCTGGGCGTCGCGCACTATGTCGGTAACGCCAAGGCGCACCATGCTGCACTGACAAGCCATGGCGCGGCCGAAGACTGATTTTCCGTCCGCCGTTGCGCTGCGGTCCTTTGCCGATCCCGATGGCCGACTATCGGTGCGGGTCACGCCCGGGGCGCGAAGCGAGGGTGTGGAAATTCAGGCGGGCCGGGTCACGGTAAAGGTCCGCGCCAAACCGGAAGACGGCAAGGCAACTGCGGCCGTGGCCGATCTTCTTGCCCAGGCCTTGGCCATTGCGCCTTCGCAGATCACCTTGTTGCGCGGCGCAACTTCGCGAGAAAAGCTTTTCAGGATTCCGCCGGCAACGTGATTGCGACGAGTGCCATCGCGGCCGCCCATGCCGCCGCGATCCACAAGCAGCCCAGTGGCAGTCGGCTCTGCAGGAATGCACCAAGTACCGCACCCGTCAGCAAGCCGGTCCACAGCAATCCCCATTGGATCCAGCCCGGCTCAGCCTTTCCGGCCATCCACAGGGCAAGGCTTTGCCCGAGCCGGACGAGCGCCCCGGTCATGTAGGTCAGCCCGACCGTCACTTCGCCGCCGCGTTGGAAGGTGTTGTTGATCGCACCCATCGCGAGGACGAGTGCGCCCAGCATGATGGTCTCGGAACCGAACGAGCGCGCTGCCGCTCCTATCAGCAGAAGCATTGCTACCATGCCCAGGATCACCGGTTTGCGGCGACCGCCGGCGCGCAGCGCGATGAGTGCGCCAAGCGTTACCCCGCACACGAACATCGCGATGAGCGATGCGGGAAGCACTGAGGCGCCGGTCGCCGTGCTGAGCGCAACGCCCAGCCGGGTAGAATTGCCGGACATGAAGGAAACGAAATAGCCGTTGGCTGAAAGAAAGCCGACCGCATCGACAAACCCGGCAAGCCCGGCGAGAGCAACTGCCAGTTTGCGCCGGCCCGGATCATAACGCAGCATGCGCCTAGTCTAGCGGTTTGCCTGATCATGGCAAATCAGGCCTTCGCCATCCCCAATGCCATGCGGTCAAGCACATCGGCCAAGGCGTCGGCAATTGCCGTGTCGGGCGGCGCCACATCGGCAATGGCCTGACGCATGGCATCAGCCCATTGTCCTGCCGTTGTCTTGTCGATGCCGAACCTGGTGTGCATGCTGACCATGCACTTGCCGGGGTTGGCGTCCCACCAGGTCCTTGGCCCGCCGCTCCAGCCGGCGAGAAATAGCGGCAAAGCTTCGCGCATGGGCGCAAGATCGGGCGCGTGCATGGCTCTAAGCGCTATGAAGGCCGGCTGGCTTTCCATCAGGTCATAGAACCGGTCGGTAATCCGGCGCAGCACGTCCAGACCGCCGATGCGGTCGTAGGGGCTTAACGCTGCGGTTTCGGTCATGGTCGCCAAGAATGGTCACTCCTGAGGCGCAATGCGGCAGAGCGGTACCTGCCAGATGGCCGGGGGAAGCGCTTTGACGGAGATCAAGTCACCAAGGCGCGCAAGGTCTCAAGGCGGTCGGCTTCGTGTGCCGGCTTGTCCTGCCGAATGCGGTTGATGCGGGGAAAGCGCATGGCGACGCCGGACTTGTGTCGCTTGCTGAGATGGACCGAATCGAACGCCACTTCGAACACAAGGCTGCGGTCGGTTTCGCGCACAGGGCCATACTTGGCCACCGTATGTTGCCTGACATGCCGGTCGAGGAATCGCAGCTCCTCGTCCGTAAATCCAAAGTAGGCTTTGCCAACTGGGAGCAATTCCGCACCGGCATCAGGATCGCCGTTCCAGCATCCGAAGGTGAAATCGGAATAGAAGGACGAGCGCTTGCCCGAGCCGCGCTGTGCATACATGAGGACACAATCGATCAGGAGCGGCTCGCGCTTCCACTTGTACCACAGCCCCGCCCTTCGCCCTGCGACATAAGGTGACTGACGGTGCTTCAGCATGATGCCTTCGATCGCCGCATCCCGCGCAGAAGCCCGAATTTCAGCGAGTTCTGCCATATCTTTGGCGGCAATCGTCTGCGAAAGATCGAACCGTTCGGGATTGAGGCACGGCATGAGTGCTTCCAACCGGCCCCGCCGTTCAGACCATGGCCGATCGCGCAGATCCTCTCCTTCCAGGATCAGAAGATCGTAGAGGCGAACGAAAGCGGGGACGTCAGCCAGCATCGTCTTTGACACCGACTTGCGCCCAAGTCGTTGTTGCAACGCATTGAAGCTTGCGGCTCCGCCTGCTTCGCCGCCTTGCGCAGTGCCCCGCACCAATAGTTCGCCGTCGAGAACCGCAGCAACGTCCAGCGCGTCGGCAATCTCCGGAAAGCTTGTGGAAATCTCGTCGCCTCCGCGCGAATAGACCCGAGTCTCCCCGCCCACGTTGACGATTTGCACACGGATGCCGTCCCATTTCCACTCGGCCACATAGTCCGCGAGATCGATCGCTTCGGTCTCGAGCGGATGGGCCAGCATGAAGGGGCGGAACAGCGGCAAAAGGTCAGTCCGCGGGGGCGGCGCTGTCCCCGTCGCCCAAGCGAAGAGATCGGCATAAGGCGGCTGCTGGCCGTGCCAGTATTCCTCGACTTCATCGACAGGCACCCCGAACGCCTGCGCAAAAGCGACTTTTGCCAACCGTGCCGAAATGCCGATCCTTAGCGCCCCGGTAGCAAACTTGATCAGCGCGTAGCGTCCGGGCGTATCCAGCCTGTCCAGCATTCCCGCCAGGACCATCGGCGCGCTGGCACGCGTTGCCCGCGAAAGCGCGGTGACCACTTCGCCGAGTGTCGGCTGCGGCTCCTGTCCTCCATGCTCCGGTTCTGGCCACAGGAGGCTTGCGGTTTCGGCCGTATCGCCGACGAAGTCACGCGACAGCGTCCACAAAACAGGATCGATGCGGTCCGCCATCAGCCCGCGGACGGTGCCAGCCTTGACGGCGGGAAAATCGACTGCGCTGGTGAGGGCCGCCAAGGTCCAGCCGCGATCGGGATCGGCCGTCTCGCGCAAGTACGTCGAGATGAGCTCCAGCTTGCCGTTGCGGGAAGGCGTCAACAGGAGATTGTCGAGGAGGGTGGCAAACCGTTTCATCATCGTCGCCGCTGGGAAATGGTTGCCGGGCTAGTCATCCTCATCCTCATAGCCGGTGAGGGCGAGCGCGCGCGCTTTCCGCTGATGAAGTTCGCACCAGCGGAGCAAGGCTTCTTCGCGGCCGTGCGTGATCCACGTCTCGGCGGGGTTCACATCAGTTATGGTCGTCGTGAGTTCGTCCCAGTCGGCATGGTCTGAGATGACCAGCGGCAGTTCTACCCCGCGCTGCCGTACACGCTGGCGGACGCGCATCCATCCGCTGGCCATCGCCGTCAAAGGATCGGGCAGTCGCCGGCTCCAGCGGTCGTTCAGCGCGGATGGCGGGCACATCACGATTGCCCCGGCCAACGATGCCTTGGGTACCCCTGCCACTGGTCTCAAGTCGCCCAGTTCCACGCCGAGATCCTGATAGAGATGGCACATCGTCTCCATTGCGCCATGGAGGTAGACGGGCTGATCCCACCCTGCTGCCCGCAGCTCGGCAATCACGCGCTGCGCCTTCCCGAGGGCGTAGGCGCCGACCAGTACGCAGCGCGCCGGGTGAGCCTCGCGGGCGGCCAGAAGCTTGGCAATTTCGTCGCGGATCGACGGGTGGCGAAACACCGGCAGCCCGAAAGTCGCCTCGGTGATGAAAAGATCGCACGGCGTAACCGTGAATGGGGCGCAGGTGGGATCAGGGCTGCGCTTGTAGTCGCCAGTGATGATGACGCGCTCGCCAGCGTGCTGGAGCAGGATCTGCGCCGAACCAAGTACATGGCCTGCCGGAAGGAAGGTCGCGGTCACGCCTCCCCCGATCGCGACCGGCTCATGGTACTCGGCGATTTGTGCGCCCTCGGTCACGCCATAGCGGACAGACATGATGGCGAGAGTCTGGGAGGTTGCCACGGTTCGTCCATGGCCGCCGCGGGCATGGTCCGCGTGCCCATGGGTAACGAGGGCCCGCTCAACCGGGCGCGACGGATCGACCCAAGCGTCTGCTGGCACGATCCGGATACCCATCGGGTCCGCTTTGATCCACGTGAAACACCCCGCCATGTCCTGACGAATGCCGTGATTGCTTTCCGGTTGCCAGAGACAAAAAGGGCGGAGACCCGAAGTCTCCGCCCCTTGTTGCAATCACCGCTCCGAACGCCTGTGAATCAGGCCTCGTCGGCGTTCGGTTCCTCGGCTGTGGCCGAGCCACCCTTGCCCTTGCGCGCCTTCTTCTTGACCAGCTTCGGCGCTGCCGGAGTCAGTTCGAAGGACAGCGCGGCCGGCTTGCCGTCCTCTTCCTTGAGGCTGACATGGACTTCGCCGCCATTGGCCAGCTTGCCGAATAGCAGCTCTTCAGCGAGCGGCTTCTTGACCTTCTCCTGGATCACGCGGCCCATCGGACGCGCGCCATAGAGCCGGTCATAGCCCTGCTTCGCCAGCCAGGCACGGGCCTCGCTGTCGAACTGGATGTGCACGTTCTGCTCCGCCAGCTGCAGTTCGAGCTGAAGGATGAACTTGTCGACCACGCGGCTGACGACTTCCGGCGGCAGGTACGAGAACGGCACGATCGCATCGAGACGGTTGCGGAATTCGGGGGTGAACATCTTCTTCACCGCCTCGTCACCCGCGTCTGCCTTCGAGACGTCGCCGAAGCCGATACCCTGCCGCGCCATGTCGCTGGCACCGGCATTGGTCGTCATGATCAGCACGACATTGCGGAAGTCGACCGTCTTGCCGTGATGATCGGTAAGCCGGCCGTTATCCATGACCTGCAGCAGGATATTGAACAGGTCCGGGTGCGCCTTCTCGATTTCGTCGAGCAGCAGGACGCAGTGCGGCTGCTGGTCGATCGCATCGGTGAGCAGACCACCCTGGTCGAACCCGACATATCCCGGAGGGGCACCGATCAGGCGGCTCACCGAGTGGCGCTCCATGTATTCCGACATGTCGAAGCGCTGCAGCGGGATGCCCATGATCTGGGCGAGGCTGCGCGCCACTTCGGTCTTGCCGACACCGGTCGGGCCCGAGAACAGGAACGAGCCGATCGGCTTGTCCGGATCGCGCAGGCCGGCGCGGCTGAGCTTCATCGCCGAAGACAGGACTTCGATGGCCTTGTCCTGCCCGAACACCAGCCGCTTGAGGTCGCGGTCGAGATGCTCGAGCACCTTCTTGTCGTCGCTCGACACCGACTTGGGCGGGATGCGCGCCATCGTCGCGATCACCTGCTCGATCTCGCGTGCGGTGATCACCTTCTTGCGCTTCGAGGGCGGCACCAGCATCTGCATCGCGCCGACTTCGTCGATCACGTCGATCGCCTTGTCCGGCAGTTTGCGATCGTTGATGTAGCGCGCCGAAAGCTCGACCGCAGTCTTGATCGCGTCGGGCGTGTAGCGCACCTTATGGTGTTCTTCGAACGCCGTACGCAGGCCCTTGAGGATCTTGATGGTGTCCTCGATGGTCGGCTCGTTCACGTCGATCTTCTGGAACCGGCGCAGCAGCGCGCGGTCCTTTTCGAAGTGGTTGCGGAATTCCTTGTAGGTCGTCGAACCGATGCAACGGATCGTTCCGCCGGACAGCGCGGGCTTGAGCAGGTTGGACGCGTCCATGGCGCCCCCGCTGGTCGCACCGGCGCCAATCACCGTGTGGATCTCGTCGATGAACAGGATCGCGTGCGGCATCTTCTCAAGTTCCGAAACGACCTGCTTGAGGCGCTCCTCGAAATCGCCGCGATAGCGCGTGCCGGCCAGCAGCGCGCCCATGTCGAGCGAATAGATCACCGCCTCGCTCAGCACCTCGGGCACTTCGCCCTCGACGATCTTGCGCGCCAGACCTTCTGCAATCGCGGTTTTACCCACGCCCGGATCACCCACATAAAGCGGATTGTTCTTCGAACGGCGACAGAGGATCTGGATCGTGCGATCGACTTCGGGGCCGCGACCGATCAGCGGATCGACCTTGCCGTTCAGCGCCTTCTCGTTGAGGTTCACGGTGAACTGGTCGAGCGCCGAATCCTTCTTTGCGCTGCTCTTCGCGTCGGCCTTCTCTTCCTGCTGCGGCTGGGCTTCCTCGCTGCCCTTTGGGCTGCGGCTCTCAACCTGACGGCCGCCCTTGCCGATGCCGTGGCTGATGAAGCTGACGGCATCAAGGCGGCTCATGTCCTGCTGTTGCAGGAAATAGACCGCGTAGGAGTCGCGTTCGGAGAACAGCGCCACCAGCACGTTGGCACCCGTCACGGTATCCTTGCCCGAAGACTGGACATGCAGGATCGCGCGCTGGATCACACGCTGGAAGCCGGCGGTCGGCTGCGGATCAGCCTTGTCCTGCGTCTTCAGCGATTGATATTCCTGATCGAGATACTGGCGCACCACTTCGCCGAGGTCTCCCAGATCTACACCGCAGGCCTGCATCACCTGTGCCGCGTCGGGATCATCGATCAATGCGAGCAGGAGATGCTCCAGAGTCGCATATTCATGGCTGCGCTCCGATGCATTGCTGAGCGCAGAATGCAGCGTCTTTTCAAGGCTTTGCGCGAAACTGGGCATGGCACTTCTTTCTCGTCGACCGCAGGGCGGCCGATCTCTGCTGATTCCCTTGCGGGAGATGAACATGCTTGCGCTTAACCGGGGCTAAACCGAAGCTGCGCAAAAGGGACATCCGGCGAGGCATGATGCCAGCCACATTGACAATATGGGTATGCCGCCCGCCGAGGTGAAGGGCGGCGGGCATCATGATCCACTGTCCAGTGATAACGGCTTGCCAAACAACGCTTCCGCCGCGCGTCGATGGGCTGCTGCCCTGTCGCGATGCGCAATGACCCGGGCGATCTCGGCTTCAAGCAAGGCGACGCGCGCATCGAGTTCGTGGTGCGAATAACTGTCGAGCGACTCCAGCGCCAGCTGGCTGGCCAGATCGCCTTTCGGGCGCGGGCGCTCATCAAGTTCCATCGACATGCACTTTGTGGCTGCTAGAGCCTTGCTGTCAACCGGCTCCGTAGGTACTTGGCGCAGCAAACTGTTTACCAATTCGCGGCGCGTTCTGATACCACGCTGCCACAACGCATCAGGGGGCATGGCATGAAGCCGGTACCAGCGACGATGACCGCTGTGGGATTTGATTCGCCCGGTGCGCCTGAGGTCCTGCGACCAGAAACTGTTGCCGTGCCGGTGCCGGGTCCCGGCCAGGTTCTGGTCCGCGTTGCCTATGCCGGTGTGAATCGACCCGACGTGATCCAGAGGCAAGGGTTTTACCCGCCTCCTCCGGGTGCTTCGCCAATCCCGGGTCTGGAGATTTCCGGGCAAGTGGTGGCGATGGGCACCGGCGTCACGACGCCGTTTGTCGGCCAGATGGTCTGTGCGCTGGTCGCCGGTGGCGGTTATGCCGAGTACTGCGTCGCCGAGGCAGCCTTGTGCCTGCCTGTGCCCGAAGGTCTTCCGCTCGATCAGGCAGCGGCCCTTCCGGAAACGCTGTTTACCGTCTGGCACAATGTTTTCGAACGTGGCTGGGCCAGCGAGGGCGAGCGCGTACTGGTCCATGGCGGCACCAGCGGGATCGGGACCATGGCGATCCTGCTCGGCAAGCTCTTCGGGCTCGAAGTGATCGTGACTTGCGGCGGATCGGACAAGTGCGCTGCAGCGCTCGCGCTCGGTGCTGCACATGCCATCGACTACAAGGCCAGTGATTTCGTCGAGGAAGTCGCCCGAATCACCGATGGTGCCGGTGTCCATCTTGTCCTCGACATGGTCGCCGGAGACTATGTCGCACGGAACCTGAAGTGCCTTGCCGAAGATGGTCGGCATGTCACCATTGCGGTCCAGGGCGGAGTTCGGGCCGAATTGAACATGGCGGAAGTCATGCGCCGAAGGATTACGCTCACCGGTTCAACGCTTCGGCCTAGATCCAATGAATTCAAAAGCCTACTTGCCGACGAGATCCACAAGACGGTCTGGCCGCTGGTCGCGGATGGGCAGCTGCGGCCGGTTATGGACATGGCTTTCCCGCTCGCGGATGCTGCTGCGGCGCACACCCGGATGGAAGCCGGAGCACATATCGGCAAGATAGTCCTCGCCGCAGATCAATCAGCGGCGGGGCGGCCTTAGCGGCCGAATCGACGGGAATGGGCTTGCCGTAAGCGGTCCTCTCGCTTACATCGCGGGCACGACGGCCGCTCCGCAAGGGGCGGCCCTTATTGTTTCCGCTGTCCGGAGGGGCTCCCCTTGAGCAACCAGTCCACCTTTCCACTGATGCCCCATGCTACGGCGTCGTGGCTTGTCGACAACACCGCGCTGACGTTCGAACAGATCGCCGAGTTCTGCGGACTGCACATTCTCGAAGTGCAGGCGATGGCCGACGATCTGGCCGGTGCCAAGTATACCGGGCGCGACCCTGTTCACTCGGGCGAACTGACGCAGGTCGAAATCGAACGCGGGCAGGCCAACCCCGATTATCGCCTGCGCATGCAGAAGGCGCCAATCTCGGTCAGTCGCACCAAGGGGCCGCGCTACACGCCGGTCTCCAAGCGCCAGGACAAGCCCGATGGCATTGCGTGGATACTGCGCCATCATCCGGAAATCTCGGATGCGCAGATCGGCAAGCTGATCGGCACTACGCGCAACACGATTGCCGCAATCCGCGATCGCAGCCACTGGAACATCTCCAACATCAATCCGAAAGACCCGGTCACGCTGGGTCTGTGTTCGCAGCGTGAGCTGGACGCGCTGGTCGCCAAGGCCGCCAAGCGCGCCGGGATCGAGGAAGATGATACGGCGAGCAACCTGCGCCTCGGCAGCGACCGCGAAGCGCTGATCGAAGAGCTGCGTGCCGAGCGCGAAGCGCAGGCCAAGGCTGCCTCGCAGGCCGCGCAAGAAGCCGAAGCCGCCGCTTGGCTTGAAGCACGCCGCGCAGAAGGTCTGTCGGACAGCTGATCACGCCAAGCTGAGGGCTTGGCGTAACCGAACCCCTCCCTCATCGGAGGGGTTTTGTTTTTCAGCTGGCGAGATCGAGCGTTGTTTCGCTGCCAGCAGGCTCGAGCCCGTGGCTCAGACGCCCGTCGATATGCGCGCCCTGTTCGATTGTCAGGACGTCATAAGTCACGTCGCCGTGGATGCGGGCCGTTTTCAGCACGACAAGCTGGCTGACTTCGATCGCACCGCGGACCGTGCCGGCGAGCCGGGCGCTCTGCGCGCGGATGGCACCGTGAATGGCGCTCGATTCACCTTGGACAAGACCGGAGCAGGTGATGTCGCCTTCGACATGGCCGTCGATGTGCAGTTCGGCGCTCGCCGTGATGTCGCCCTTCACGGCGAGGTCCGCACCCAGAACGGAAAAGGTCGGCGTTGCCATAACGCTACTTTGCCCGACCGTTCGGCTGACCGCGTCCGGACCCGGCACTGGCTTCTTGGAAAACATGCGGCATCGCCTCCAGAAACGGTCGCGGATCGACCGCACGATCGGCGATCCGCACTTCGAAATGCAAATGGGGCCCCGTAGAGCGGCCCGTGCTGCCAATCGCGCCGATCATGCGGCCCGGCCCGACGACTTGTCCGACCCGTGCCATGATCCGCGACATATGGGCGTAGCGGGTCAGCAAGCCATCGCCGTGGCTGATCTCCACGCAGTTGCCATAGCCCTGCTTCACGCCGGTGAAGCTCACCGTACCAGCCGCTGCAGCGAGAATGGGGGCGCCGATAGGGCCGCGGAAATCCAGGCCAGCGTGGAACGCACCTCCACCGGTGAAGGGATCGACGCGGTAGCCGAACCCGCTCGAGATGTAATCCAGGCTCGCCGGCAAGGTGTTCGGAATGCGTACCAGCGCCTGTTCCATCGCACTCATCCGGGCAAGGCTGGCACCAAAGCGGGCGAAGCGGGGATCGAGCTTGTTGCCTGACCCGGTGAACAAGGGAATAAGTGGCCCACCCATCGCGCTGCGGTCCGCAGCCGCCACAGCGCGCGGATTGAGGCCAAGGCGCCGCATCGCGTTCTCCGCACGCGCCGAGCGCGTATCGGCATACCGTGTCAGCGCCTCGATGAACGCGAGTTGGCGGGCTTCAACCTGCGCCAGTCCGGTGGCCTCGGGCAAGATCATCGAAATCTTGCGGACCGTCTTCCCCGCTTCCTCGGTGCTGTCTGAAACCGTGCCGGACGGCAGTGTCTTCGGCAACGGTCCGATCGCCCCTTGAACGCTCTTCTCGATGAAGTCTTGCCGCTTGGCGAGATCGCTGGCGACCGAACCGAGCCCGGAACGGTACTTCGCGACCCGGCTCTCCGCAGTTGCGACGGCGGCTTCGCGCTCCAGAAGCGAGGCTTGATTGTAGACGGCGAGGGCCTGGCTGATGATCATCCAGCCCATCATCAGGATCCACACCAGCACGGCGCCCGCGACGGCGCCCGCAACCCGCATCTGCAGCTGTGCGGAAACGCGGATGAAGCGGACATGGCCGTTCGAGCGCATGAAGAATTCGCGGTCCGGGAACCAGCTGCGCACCCGTTCGACAAGCGCTCGCCACCGGGATGACGTACGACCGCCATTCTCCGGCGGGCCCGCCTTGGACCGAGTTGTTACTGGTAAGATAGCGACCCCCGTCCCTATGGGCTGTGATGCCGTCTTGTGGGAGCGAGCCGCTTAGTCGCGCCGATCATCGCGGTCGAATCGAGTCGCCACCGCGCAGGACGAGTCGTTCTCTTCCGTCGACGAATTGTGCCACATTCGAATCTCTTGCCACCGGACTACCTGCCGCCCGGTCGTCAGACCGCTTGGCTAAGACGAATTGCAAGCGACTCGACTGGTACTCGGCTCCTCCGCCAATCCGGCTGACAGCATTGGTACATGGTGTTAAGGGCGATGAATGAACGCGCTCGTTTCGCCCCATTCCGCCGTCAATGTTGCCGCATCCGAAGCAGCTTTGATCGATGCGCCGGCCCTCGTGCAAGGCCTTGCCCGCGCAGGCCGTGCAGCGCAGCGGGCGCTCGCCACCATGCCATCTGCCCGGCGCGCCGAGGCGCTTCTGATGAGCGCCGCTGCGCTGCGACGTGCGGCACCAGCCATCCTGGACGCCAATGAACGCGATGTCGCCGATGGCAAGGCGGCCGGACTGTCGGCCGCGATGGTTGACCGGTTGCGGCTTGATGCTGCACGGATCGACGCCATGGCCGCTGCCGTGGAGCAAGTGGCCGGGCTGGATGATCCTGTCGGGCGCGTCATTGATGAGACGCGGCGACCCAACGGAATGGTCCTTCGCCGCGTGCGTGTGCCCATCGGCTTGATCGGCATTATCTACGAAAGCCGACCAAACGTTACTGCCGATGCCGCAGCGCTTTGCGTCGCTTCAGGAAATGCCGCGCTGCTGCGGGGCGGCAGTGAGGCAGCGCGCTCCAACCGCGCAATCCACGCGGCATTTGTCGAAGGCCTGACTGCGGGAGGCATCCCCGCCGAAGTCGTGCAACTGATCCCCACGCAGGACCGCGCGGCCGTCGGCGCCATGCTGGCGGCTGGCGGCTTGATCGACATGATCGTGCCCCGCGGCGGCAAGAGCCTCGTTGCGCGCGTTCAGGCCGATGCGCGCGTTCCGGTGCTCGCGCATCTCGACGGGATCAACCACACCTATATCGACCGCCAGGCTGATCCGGCGATGGCACGCGAGATTGCGCTGAATGCCAAGATGCGGCGGACCGGCATCTGCGGCGCCATGGAAACGCTGCTGGTCGATGCGCAGTTTTCCGATCCGCACGGCCTCGTCGCGCCCCTGCTTGAGGCGGGTTGCGAGTTGCGCGGCGATGCGCGGGCCTGTGCGATCGATCCCCGGATCAAGCCTGCCGATCGAGAGGACTGGGATACCGAGTATCTCGACGCCGTGCTCTCGGTCGCCGTCGTTGACGGGCTCGATGGTGCACTAGGGCACATTGCGCGCCACGCATCCGGCCATACCGATGCCATCGTGACGGACGACGACGCGGCCGCAGCGCGGTTCCTTTCCGAAGTCGATAGCGCCATCGTCATTCACAACGCCTCCAGCCAGTTTGCCGATGGCGGCGAGTTCGGTCTGGGCGCCGAGATCGGCATCGCGACCGGACGGCTTCATGCTCGCGGTCCTGTCGCGCTGGAAGGCTTGACCACCTACAAGTGGCTGGTTCTCGGCTCCGGGCAGATCCGACCCTGAAACCCGTGCTTACCGGCCTGCTTGGCGGCAGTTTCAATCCCGCACATGGCGCGCACCGCCGGATCAGTCTTTTCGCATTGCAGGCGCTGGGGCTGGACGAAGTGTGGTGGCTGGTGTCGCCGGGCAACGTGCTCAAACCGGTCGCGGGCATGGCGCCCTTCGAAGCGCGTTATGCGTCGGCGCGAAAGGCCGCGAGGGGCGCACCGATTCGGGTGACGGCCATCGAGACCGAATTCGCGACGCGCTACACCATCAACACGCTGCGCAAACTCAGGCGCCGCTACCCCAAGCGCCGCTTTATCTGGCTCATGGGGACCGATAATCTGGCGCAGTTCCACCGCTGGCGGGGCTGGCGGCAGATCGCGCGCGAGATGCCGATTGCTGTTATCGCCCGTCCGGGGTATGATGCCATTGCCTTGGCGAGCCCCGCCATGACATGGCTGCGCCGCTGGCGCCGGCAGCACAGTCAGGATTTCATCGGCGCAAAGCGGAGCGCCCCGGCGCTGGTCATCTTGCGATTTGACCCCGATGCCCGATCAGCGACGGCCATCCGTGCCGCTGATCCAGACTGGTTTCGCCGCGCCACGCTTGCAAATCAGCGGGACATGCTGACCCATCGACCCGTTACGGCATCGGCCAAGGCGAGGACGCATTGAGCGACAAGCTCAACCCGTTCCGCGCAGGGCCGCACCGTTTCGGCTTTTTTCACACCACTCAGGATCATTGAACCGTAAACCATGGAGACCATCTACACACCCATGACAAGCCCACAGCCTCTGCCGGTAGATGCCGGCATCGCCTCCGGATCGCCGGTTGCAGCGCCCGGAACCGTGCTCGACCTCGTCTTGCGCTCGCTGGACGACGATCAGGCGCAGGAGATCGTCACGATCCCGCTCGAGGGCAAAAGCTCGGTCGCCGATCACATGGTCATCGCCTCGGGCCGCTCGACACGTCAGGTCGCCTCCATGGCGCAAAAGCTGGCCGAGCGGATCAAGCAGGGCGGCTTCGGTCATGTCCGGATCGAAGGTCTGCCTGCGGCGGACTGGGTTCTGATCGATGCAGGCGACATCGTCGTCCACCTGTTCCGCCCCGAGGTGCGCAGCTTCTACAATCTCGAGCGGATGTGGGCGTTCGGAGATCAGGGCGCGGCCTGAAGCAAAGCTGTGCCCTCCACAGGTCCGGAAAGGCGGGGATTCATTGCGTCGCCGTTCTGGGCTAGGGCTTGGTCATGCTGCTCCATGTAATTGCCCGCGGTAGGATCGGTCGTTCGCCCGAAGCCGAACTGGTAGACCGCTACGCGCGTCGGATCAGCTGGGGCTTCAAGGTGACGGAGTTACCTGATCGCGGCGGAACCATACCGGCCCCGACCGCAACGCCGTTCCGCACCGTCGCCTTGGACGAACGCGGCAAGCACCTAGCATCTACTGCTTTTGCCGAAATTCTGGGCCGATGGCGCGACGACGGCGTACGTGAAGCGCGCTTCCTGATCGGCGCGGCGGATGGGCATCAGGCAGACCTCAGGGATAGCGCGGATATCCTCCTCGCTTTCGGCGCCGCGACCTGGCCGCATATGTTGGCGCGCGCCATGCTCGCCGAGCAGCTCTGGCGGGCGACCAGTATCCTCTCCGGCCACCCCTATCATCGCGATGGCTGATGCCATGACGTCACGCGCGCCCTTTATTGCCATGCTCTTGGCGCTCGCTTGCCTCGTCGGCTGGCAGAGCTTGGCCCAGGACGCGCCGTTCGAGAGCGCCGATCAGGCGGGTGATGCGCTGCGGAGAGCCACGCAGGCCTTGGCGGAGGCCCGCAAGCGCGGCGATGCGCTGGAAGCGGCAGCCCGCCGCGCAACGGCTGCAGCCGATCGCACGGCCAGCGAAGCAGCAGCCATTGCGGCACGCATCCAGCAGTCCGAAGCCGAAATCGCGATTGCACAAGCCAGCGTGCGCGAGATCGACCGCCAGCGCGCGGCTTTGCGGCTGCGCATCGCGCAGCGCCAAGAACCGGTAGTGCGCCTCACCGCTGCGCTGCAATTGATGTCGCGCCGCCCGCTCATGTTCAGCCTGATGCGGGCGGATACCCTGCGCGAGACTGTCTACCTGCGTGCCGTACTCGAAAACATGCTGCCCGAAGTTCAGCGCCGGACGGCAGGACTACGCTCGGAAATCGTGCGCGGGCGCCAGTTGCAGGACAAGGCGCGGCGTGCTGCGGCCACGCTCAAGGCCAGCGAAGAGGGGCTTACCCTCAGGCGCCAGCAGCTCGTGGCCGTCGAAAGCCGCCAGCGCATCGCCTCTCGCAGCGCGCAAGGGGTTGCCAGCCGGGAAGCTGATCGCGCTCTGGCCCTCGCGGAAGACACGCGTGACATCGCGGCGCTGATGGAACGCCTGCAGGCTGACGGTACATTGCGGAGCCAGCTTGCCGCCTTGCCCGGACCCGTTCCGCGTCCTGATCGACCCGGCTCGATGCTGGTGGTGGACGAGAACGTACCAATTCGTCCAGCCGCTGGGGGCCTCGCGTGGATCATGCCGGTCAGCGGCCGCATCGTCAGCGGATTCGGCGATGCGACGGGGGCAACACGTTCGATCGGCGTTACGCTCGCGCCGGCCGCCGGCGCGCAGATCGTCGCTCCGGCGGCCGGCAGGGTGGCCTTTGCCGGCGACTATCGCGGTTTCGGGCGCATCGTCATCATCGATCATGATGGCGGCTGGACGTCGCTGATCACCAATCTCGGGCGCCTTGACGTCGGCGTGTCGGCCAAGGTTGTGCAGGGTTCGCCGCTGGGCCTCGCCGAACCCGGGCGGCCCACGGTGACGATCGAACTGCGCAAGGATGGCAATCCGGTCAATCCGCTCGCCCTGATCGGCCCGTGATTGCCCTTTCTGCATGGCGCCGGCCCATCTGGCGTTAATCGCCGCGCCTCTATAGAAGCAAGTTCAAGGCGATGTCCTCTCTGCCGAAAGACGATCATGGCGTTCAAGTTTGTTTCCTTGCTGCGTGCCGCTGCGCTGGTCAGTGCGGTTGCGCTCATTCCGGCATCCACCGCCGGTCTTGCCGCTGTCGATGCGCGTACCGGGCCGGAATTCAGCAAGCTTCTCGCCGTCTACGAGCGTATCAAGACGAGCTATGTCGAACCGGTTGACGACGACAAACTGATCAAGGGCGCGATCAACGGAATGCTGGCCGCGCTCGATCCGCACAGTTCCTACCTCGACGCACGTGATTTCGAGAACCTGCGGACGCAGACCGACGGTTCCTACGGCGGACTCGGCCTGTCAGTCACGATGGATGACGGTGCGGTCAAGGTTATTGCGCCCACCAAGGGTAGTCCCGCCGATGCCGCCGGGGTCAAGGCCGGCGACTTCATCACGCACATCAACGGCAAATTGATCTACGGCGGCACGCTTGATGAAGCGGTCGACCAGATGCGTGGCCCGCCGGGCACTACGATCAGCCTCACCTTGTTCCGCTCGGGCAGGGACGAGCCGATTGAGGTGAAGATCACCCGCCAGATCATCGAGCTGAAGCCCGTCGACTGGAAGGTCGAAGGCAATGTCGGGGTCATCTCGGTCTCGAGCTTCAGCGCCAATGTCGGCAGCGAGGCGCTCGATGCGTTCAAGCAGATCAAGGCCCGGACCGGCGGCCGGCTCACCGGGCTGATCCTCGACTTGCGCGGCAATCCCGGTGGGCTGCTCGATCAGGCCGTCGCGCTGTCCGATCTGTTCCTCGATCATGGTGTGATCGTCTCCCAACGCGGTCGCTACTCGCGGGACAACGAGACCTACAGCGCCGAATCGATGACGCCCGGCGATATCGCCAAGGGCATCCCGATGGTTGTGCTGATCAATGAAGGCTCGGCCTCTGCATCAGAGATCGTTGCAGGGGCGCTGCAGGACCAGCACCGCGCCGTGCTCATGGGCCAGCGCAGCTTCGGCAAGGGCAGCGTGCAGACGCTGATGCCGCTCACCCGCGACACCGCGCTCAAGCTAACCACGGCGCGCTATTACACGCCGTCGGGCCGCTCGGTGCAGGAAGGTGGCATCGATCCCGATATCGCGGTCCCGCAGATTTCTGACCCCGATCTGCGCAAGCGCGCCCAGCGCTTCTATCGCGAGAGCGATCTGCGCGGACACCTGATCAACGAGATCAAGGACGACAAGGATCTCGAGCGCGACAAGGTGCAGGATCCGCGCTTCAAGATGACGCCCGAGGAGCTCAAGGCCAAGGGGATCGACGACTTCCAGCTCTACTATGCGCTGCAGACGCTTGGGCGGACGGCCCCGCAGGCGCTGGCTGCGCGCAAGCGGTAAGCCGATGGCGACGTCGGCAAAGAGCCCCGCGCAGGCCGCCTATCTGCTCGCATTCGTGGTGCCGAGTGCTTTGATCGCAGCGGTCTATATCGCGCAATATGGCTTCGGATTGGCGCCGTGCGAGATGTGCTGGTGGCAGCGCTACCCGCATTTTGCCGCGATTGCCCTCGCGCTCGGCGGTCTCGCCACGCCTGGAACCCGGCTTGGTGCCGCGCTCGTAGCGTTGGCTGCCTTGGCCATCGGCGTCAGCGGGGCGATCGGCGCCTTCCACGCCGGGGTCGAATACGGCTGGTGGCAGGGCCCGACCGCATGCTCCTCGACCAGCCTCGGCGATGATCCGCTGGCATCGATCATGAATGCCCCGCTGATCCGCTGCGATACACCGGCGTGGACGCTGTTCGGCGTAAGCCTTGCGGGCTTCAATTTCCTCATTTCGGTATCCAGTGCGGTGCTTGTTCTTGTGCTTCTCGGCCGCCGCGGCAAGGAACTTGGAAGATGACTGAAACGCGTGAAGCAATGCTGCGGGTGAACCAGGCCGGCGAGTTCGGCGCAATTCGCATCTATGCCGGGCAGCTGGCCGTCATGGGCGACCGCACGCCGATCTCGGGAGAGATCGCGACGATGGCGCAGCAGGAAGCCGCTCACCGCGAACGCTTCGATGCCTTGTTGGTGAAGCGCGGTGTGCGCCCCACAGTGCTGCAACCGGTCTGGTCCGCCGCAGGTTTCGCACTGGGCGCCGCCACAGCGCTGATCGGCCCCGAAGCAGCCATGGCTTGCACCGCCGCCATCGAGACCGAGATCGACCGTCATTATACCGAGCAGCTGGAGCAGCTCGGTGATGAGGATCCCGAGCTTGCCGACATGATCCGCGAGTTCCGCGATGATGAGCGCGAGCACCGCGATACCGCGCTGGCCTCCGGCGCAGAGAAGGCCCCGGCCTATCCGTTGCTGTTCAACGCGATCCGCATGGGTTGCAGAATGGCAATCGCGGTCTCGAAGCGAATTTGACCAGCCGGGCATGATCCACCGCGAGGTGCTGACTTCAGCTATCGTTCACGCGGCAGAGGTCCTATATCGTAGGGCGTGACCCCCAGCTGGAGCTTACCTGCGATGATGCGCCGTTCTGCCGCCGCCCTTGCCCCCGCATTGGCTTTCGCCGCGCTCCTCGGAACGCCTTTACCGGCTGTGGCGCAGGAAAACCCGTCCGAGAAGATCAACCAGCTGATCGTCTACGGCGATGATCCCTGCCCTGCCTCGACCGACGGTTCGATCACGGTCTGCGCGCGCAAGGACGAATCCGAGCGCTTCCGCATTCCCAAGCCGCTGCGCGACAACCCGAACGACTCAGCCAATCAGGGCTGGACGCAGCGCGTGAAAGCCTATGAGACTGTCAGCGCTTTCGGCACCAACTCGTGCTCGCCGGTCGGGTCGGGCGGCGCCACCGGCTGCATGTCGCAGTTGATCAAGAATGCCTATGCCGAAAAGAAGCAGGGCAGCGACGTCCAGTTCGGCAAGCTGATCGAGGAAGAGCGCGCCAAGCGGCTGCAGACGATCGATGCGGACACCGCAGCCGAGCAGGCCCGCGTCGAGGTGCTCGAAAGGGAGTACGAGGCCAAGCTCAAGCGCGAACGCGAAGGAGAAACGAAGCCACAGGCTCCAGCCGCTGCGCCCTCAACCAACCCGCCGCTGGCAACGCCGCCCCAGCCCTGAGGCGGGGCGGCCAGTCTTCAACCCAGCGCGATATCCGGCGCGTCTTCCTGCTTCATGCCGACGGTGTGATAGCCCGAGTCGACGTGGTGCACTTCGCCTGTGACGCCTGACGAGAGGTCCGACAGTAGGTAGAGCCCCGCCCCGCCGACGTCGTCGATCGTCACATTGCGGCGCAGCGGCGCATTGAGCTCGTTCCACTTCAGGATGTAGCGGAAGTCCCCGATCCCGCTGGCGGCCAGAGTCTTGATCGGTCCGGCGGAGAGTGCGTTGACGCGGATCCCCTGCGGGCCGCAGTCATTGGCAAGATAGCGCACGCTCGCTTCGAGCGCGGCCTTGGCGACGCCCATCACATTGTAGTGCGGCACGACCTTTTCGGCACCGTAGTAGGTAAGCGTCACGATCGAACCGCCGCCGGTCTTCACGCCGTTGTCGTCTTCCACCTGCGGCATCATCGCCGCCGCGCGCTGCGTGACCGCGACCATGCTGTAGACCGAGATGTTCATGGTCATCAGGAAGTTGTCGAGCGAGGTATCCATGAACTTGCCGCGCAGTTCGGTCTTGTCCGAAAAGCCGATGGCGTGGACGAGGAAATCGATCGTCGGCCAGCGCGCGGCCAGTGTCTCGAACGCGGTGTCGAGCGCGGTCATGTCTGAAACGTCGCATTCGATCAGAAAGTCGCTGCCGAGGCTGGCGGCCAGCGGACGCACGCGCTTTTCCAGCGCTTCACCCTGATACGAAAAAGCCAGCTCGGCACCCTGCTCGTGCAGCTTGCGAGCAATCCCCCATGCGAGCGACTTGTCATTGGCGAGGCCCATGATCAGGCCACGCTTTCCTTCCATAAGTCCTGTCATGCGACCTCTTGCTTCACTCATCCTGTTGCATGCGGGCTTTCGCGGCGCGAGCCCGGTTGTCGGCCTGCCCAACGAGGTCGTGCTCTTCCGGCGTTTCCGCCAAAGCAGCGTTCAGTTCGGCTCCGATCACCATCCCTAGGCCAATCAGCCAAAAAAAGAAAAGCGTGATCATCACGCCGGCCAGGCTGCCGTAGGTCAGGTCATAGACGAACAGGTGGCGCAGCAGCTTCGGCAGCACCGTGGTGACAACCAGCCACCACAGCGTGACAAAGAGCGCACCAGGCCACTTGGGGTAGATCCGCGCGCTGTAGGCGCCGGGGGTCAGCGAGATGAAGAGGAGCCAGAGCGAGCCGAACAGGACCAGCGCCGGAACCACGCGCGAAAGCGCCAGTGTGTCGATCAGGCCCGTCGCTTGCGGGAACAGCGCGGTTACGGTTTCCATCGCCGTCCCGATCACCACTTGCGCGGCAATCGACAGCAGGATCAGCACGACCGAGGCGATGATGAGCCCGGTCGACATCAACCGGTAACGCCAGAAAGCGTAGATCAGCTTGGTGCCATAGGCGCGGCGCAAGATGTCGCGGATCGTCTCGACAAGGCTGCCAACGGTCCAAAGGCCAACCAGCCCGCCGATCCACAGCAGCCCGCCGGTGCGCGCCTCGATCACGGCGTGGGCCACGGGCGAGAGGACGTTCGCAACCACCGGGGGCATCGCCATCAGCACCGTGTTGACCGCCGCGGTCCGGTCGTTCGCCTCACCTACCAGCGAAAACAGCGCGGCACCCGTGATAAAGAACGGAAACAGGGCGATCAGCACCATGTAGGCGAAGTTGCCAGCATGGATCGTGCCGTCATAGATCACCCCCGTCCACACCCGGCGCAGCACTTCGCGCGAGCGCAGGCGCAGGGCATCACGTGCACCCGCACCGCCAAACCCGGGCCGCTGTGTCAGCGCGGCGCGGCGCCGTGCCTCCGGGGAAAGGTCGGTGACCGGGAGGATCGGCTCAGGCTGCGCCGATACGGAGGCCGCATCGCCGACCATGGCGCTATACTGCAAACCTGGCGCGCAAGTCGCGGCTGTCCTGCCAACCTTCAAGGCGAGCCTTGAGGTCGGCATCGTCGGTCGGCACGTCCACCAGCAAAGTCACCAGCTGATCGCCGCGCTCGCCATTCTTGCGCGTGAAGCCGCGGCCCTTGAGGCGGAGCACCTTCCCGCTGCTGCTGCCGGGCCCGACCGTCATCATAACCGGGCCTTCGACGGTCGGAATGCGCACTTTCGCACCCTCGATCGCTTCGTTCAGGCTGATCGGCACTTCGAGCAGGATATTGTCGCCGTCCCGCTCGAAATAGGGGCTCGGGAGGATTTCAATGGTGACGATGGCGTCGCCGAACCCGCCCGGTCCCTGCTCGCCCTTCCCGCCAAGGCGGACCTGCTGGCCATCGACAAGGCCGGGCGGGAGCTTGAGATCGATCGTCTTCCCATCGGCCAGGGTCACGCGCTGCGGCGTGCGGCAGGCCGCTTCGCTGAAGGGAACTTTGAGCGTGTAGGTAACGTTCGCGCCACGCGGAGCCGGCCGCCTGCGCGCGCCGCCACCCGCGCCACCACCCATGCCGCCGCGCCCGCCGAACAGGCCCTCGAAGATGTCGCCGAGGTCGAGACCCTCGCTGCCCGAGCCGCCGCCGAAGCCTTCGAAACCGTCATGCCGATAGCCGCGCTGGGCACCGGCAAAGCCGCCGCCGGACCCGCCACCGAAGCCGAACGGGCCGGTCGGATTGCCGTCCGCATCGATCTCCCCGCGATCGAACCGGGCGCGCTTGTCCTTGTCCGAAAGCAGGTCATAGGCCTGCGTGACCTGCGCGAAGCGTTCCGCCGCATTGGGCTTGTCGGCGTTGCGATCGGGATGCAGTTCCTTGGCCAGCGTGCGATAGGCGGACTTGATGTCCTTCTCGCTCGCCGTGCGCGGGACTCCGAGGATGGAATACGGATCGGCCATACCCTTTAGCTAAGGTCGCGCCCGCCTACCCGCAAGGCTCGCTTTGCAAGGCGGGTGCACTGGGCTAGGGCATTTGCGACATTCCCCGCGCATTCTGGAACAGGCAGAAACCCGCCGTGGCTACCGATACGAACGAACACGCCATCCCTGCGTCGGATCCCTTCGCCATTTTCGAGGCGTGGTTTGCCGAGGCGAAGGCGAGCGAGCCCAACGATCCGAATGCCATGGCACTGGCCACCGCCACGCCGGACGCGGCGCCTTCGGTGCGCATGGTCCTGCTCAAGGGCCATGGCCCTGATGGCTTCGTGTTCTACACCAATTTCGAGAGCCGGAAGGGCGGGGAACTTGCGGCCAATCCCCAGGTTGCATTGCTTTTCCACTGGAAGAGCCTGCGCCGGCAGGTACGCATCGAAGGTACGATAACCGAAGTTACGGCGGCGGAAGCCGATGCCTATTTCGCCAGCCGCCATCCCGAATCGCGGCTCGGTTCGGCAGCGTCGGACCAGTCCCGCCCGTTGCCCTCGCGCGATGTGTATATGGAGCGTGTCGAAGCCCTCCGCGCCCAGTATCCTGATGGATCAATTCCGCGTCCGGCGCATTGGTCCGGATATCGCGTGACGCCGCATGCCATCGAGTTCTGGCAGGATCGCGAGTATCGCCTGCATGAACGGCGCCGCTTTACGCGCAGCGCCGGCAGCGAATGGACCAGTTCGCTGCTCTACCCATGAGCGCACGCGAGGCTCCGCGATGGACATGACCCGCAGCCCCGATCACGGCGATCTCAATCGCCGCGCAGCCTATGCCAGCATAACCGTCGCGGCGTTGCTGCTGGGGATGAAGGGCTATGCCGTGGTCACCACCGGCTCCACGGCCATGCTGGGCAGCCTCGCCGACACCGGACTCGATCTGGTCGCCAGCCTTGCCACCCTCCTTGGCGTATGGATCGGCGCGCAGCCAGCGGATGCCAACCACCGCTTCGGCCATGGCAAGGCCGAAGCGCTGGCGGCCATGTTTCAGGTCGTCCTGATATCCATTTCTGCGCTCGGTCTCGCTTGGCGCGCGATCGAGGAGTTTCTCGGCGGTGGGCGCCCGGCCGATGCGGAAGCCGGCATGGTCGTCTCGCTCGTCGCCATCGCCGCAACGTTTCTCCTGCTAGGCTATCAACGCCGGGTCATCCGGGCGACCGGCAGTCTCGCCATAGCTACTGACCACCTGCACTATTCATCTGACCTCGTGCTCAATCTTGCCGTCATCGCCGCGCTGGCGCTCGATCACTGGCTCGGCCTTGCCGGTGCGGACGCGCTGTTCGCTTTCGGCATCGCGCTCTGGCTCGGCTGGGGCGCTTGGGGCGCATCGCAGGCTGCCATCGAGCAGCTGATGGATCACGAGTGGCCGCTCGAAAAGCGCGAGCGCTTTCTGGCGGTCGTCGCCCAGCATCCCGAACTCAAGGGCCTGCACGATCTGCGCACCCGGACCAGCGGCAACCGCGATTTCGTGCAGTTCCACGTCTGGGTCGATGGCCGCATGACAGTGACCGAAGCCCACCGCGTGATGGACGAGATCGAGGACAAGCTGCTTGAGGCATTTCCGGGCGTCGAGATCCTGATCCATCCTGATCCAGATGGCCACGTCGATGAAGCCGCGCTTGGACCGGAGGACTTGCTCGCTCCTGCCCCCGACGGCACCAGTCCCGCTTTGCTGGCTCAGGGCGCGCCCATCCGGCGTTGACTGCGCTCATCTGGCCTTCGGGAACAGCGCGACAAGGTCTCCCAGCCGCCGGGTTACCGGATCGAGCTGATCTTCCTGCGTCTTGCCCAGCCGGACCACGACAAGCTGCCGCGAGGGCGAGACCAGCACATACTGGCCAAGGTGGCCAAGGCAGGCGAACAAGTCGCGCGGGCCGCGGTCCGGGAACAGCGCGGGATGGCCGGTCGTCGGGGTCCGGTTGAGCCAGATCTGCGCGCCGTACTGCGCCTCGCGCGGCGAGGGCGTAACCATGAAGTCAATCCACTGGCGCGGCACCAGCTGCGCGCCGGCCACAGCGCCGCGATTGCGCAGGAACTCCCCGAAGCGCGCCCAATCGCGCGCCGTGCCGTGAATAAGGCTGCCCCCGATCAGGGTGCCCGAAGCATCGAACTCCGGCATCATCGATCGCATGCCGACCGGGCCGAACAGACGGGTCCGCAGATACCCCGCCACGGCGCGGCGGCGGCTTTCAGGGTCCGGAGCAGGGGAGAGGACGCGCGCTGCAAGGTCTGCCAAGATGACACTCGTGGCCGAGGAGTAGACCCACTTGCGCCCCGGCTCATACTGCAGTGGCTGGTCCTCGGCATAGCGCGCCATTGCGTCGCGCCCGTCGAGGAACAGCATGCGCACTTCATCGGATTTCCACGGCGGTGAAATCGCCTCGGCATGGCGCAGGCCGGAGCGCATCTGGAGCAACTGCCGCAGCGTGATCTCTCCGCGCGGATCGCCCGGGCGCTGCCATGTTGGGATCGGCGCCGGCTCGTCCAGCCGCAGCCGGCCATCCGAAATCAGCATGCCGATCATCACGCCGGTGATCGACTTGGCCATCGACCAGCTCACGAAGCGAGTGTTCTCGTGATAGCCCGGCGCATAGCGTTCGGCGATCACCCGGCCGCCGTGCATGACGATCACCGAACGGGTTTCCGCCGCGTCCTGCTCGCTGAACAAGGCATCGACCTTGCGCGCCAGTTCTTCGCGCGGCACGCCGGGATTGGCCACAACTGCTTTCAGCGCCTCGGCCGAAACCGGCGGCGGGGCTGGGGGCGCCGCGGGGCTGCAGCCGAACAGGGCTGGCACAAGCGTGAGCGGGGCGATAAGGGCTAGGACAGGGCGGGCCATCTCGCGGCCAGCTTTTCTCCAGATCGACCCCGCATGGCAATGGCCAAACCAGCAGCATCCCCCGAACCGGTCACTTCCTCCACGCAGCCGCGCCCACGCGTCCTGCGCTGGGGGCTTGTCCTGATCGCCTTGCTCTTTGGGGCGGGTGCGTTCATCTGGCCGCAGCTGCATGGCTATGCGCTCACCGGGACTGCCTATGGCGCACGCGTCGCCTGCTCGTGCCGCTTTGTCGGCGGCCGCCAGCTTGGCGATTGCCGCAAGGATTTCGAGCCGGGGATGGACCTCATCACCCTCTCCGAAGATACCGCAGCGCGCAGCGTGACAGCCCGCTTCCCGCTCATCGCGCGGCAGACAGCAACGTATCGTGAGGGCTGGGGCTGCGTGCTGGAGCCTTGGGGCAACTGACGTCTCAAGCCCAGGGCGCAGTTTCCTCGATCCAGCCGCCGCCGATCACCCGGTCGCCGTCATAGATGACTGCCGCCTGACCCGGCGCGACGCCGAATTCCGGCTGCAGGAAGCGGATCGTGCAAGCGGCACCTGCACCGATGGCGCCTTCGATTGCCACCGGCACGGGCTTTGCCAGCGAACGCACCTTGGCGGTCAGCGTCCCGGTCTGCGGCAGCGGGCCGATGCGATTGGTTTCCGCAAGCCGCGCCGATCCGACCGCAAGCATCGCCTTGGGCCCGACAAGCACCCGGCGTCCTGGCGCATCCAGCGCGGTGACGTAGAGCGGTTCGGCCTGTCCGCCGATCTCGAGCCCGCGCCGCTGGCCGACGGTATAGTGGATGACACCGCGGTGTGTGCCGAGCACGGCCCCGGTCGCGGCATGCACGATCTCGCCTGGAGCGGCGCCTTCCGGCCGGACCTTGGTCACGATCCTCGCATAATCGCCGTCGGGCACGAAGCAGATGTCTTGGCTGTCAGGCTTGGCGGCAACGCCGAGGCCCAGCGCAGCCGCCATCGCGCGCACGGCAGGCTTGGGCAGACCGCCCAGCGGAAAGCGCAGGAAGTCCAGCTGCGCCTCGGTCGTCCCATAAAGAAAGTAGGATTGATCGCGCGCAGGATCGACGGCGCGGTGGAGCAGGGGGCCATCTGCCGTTGCGATCCGCCGCACGTAATGGCCGGTGGCGAGGCAATCCGCACCGAGATCGCGTGCCATGGTCAGAAGATCGGTGAACTTCGGGCCCATGTTGCAGCGGATGCAGGGGATCGGCGTCCGCCCGGCCAGATAGTCGTCCGCAAACCGCTCGACGACTTCTTCGCGAAAGCGCGATTCGTGATCGAACACATAGTGCGCGATACCCAGCCGATCGGCCACGGCGCGTGCGTCGCGGATGTCGTCCCCCGCGCAGCAGGCCCCCTTGCGGCCAGTCGCTGCGCCATAGTCGTAGAGCTGCAGAGTCACGCCGATCACTTCCGCACCGCTTGCGGCGGCCAGCCCGGCGACCACCGAGCTGTCGACTCCGCCCGACATCGCCACCACGATTCGCCGTGGTCCCATTCCTTGCGGGAGCGAAAAAAGCTCCGCCGCCTCACGCGCGCTCAGGGCAAGCGCAGCGGTCATGCCCGACTCGCCTGCGCCCGTCCCAGCCATTCCATTTGTGCCCGAGTTGCTTTGCATTTTGGCCCCATAGGCGCATTCGCGGGCAAGCGGCAGGTCAAAAAGCAGGTCGTTGTCCGGCGATCCGAGCCCTGTCAAAACCTAACTCTTGGTGAAGGGGGGGTTTACCCTCCTTTATTGGACCGTGGGTTAGAGCAGCGTCCATGGAGATGAGATTTTCCGATTCATGGCCGCAGGTCCCGGGCGATTCGCCCCGCGGGTTGCGTCCGCTCGGCTGGAGCGAACTCTGCGCCCGGCTCGTGGCGGCGCATGATACCCGGGGGGTGCTTCCGGGCACGGCGGCAGGATTGGTCATGGCCAGCAGCTCAGGTTCGGGTGGCGGCGCGACCGGACCTCACGGCGGGAAAGGCTCCAGCTTCCATGAATCGGCTGCGGTGTTGCTGCGGAGCGTTGAAATGGAGGCTGAAGGGCTCGTTAACCCAGCCTCTTCAGCGAATGGAAATGACGTGACAGGCACTAAGGGGCCCGTTCCTGAAGTCGCCCCCCAACGTCGACCAGACGAGAATTGACATGATTGAGAACCAGAAAATCAAGCCCGCGCAAGTCATTGGCCCTCTCGGGGAGCCGCTGACGCTGGACAGCCTGCCGCCGCCCTCGACCACGCGCTGGGTCGTTCGCCGCAAGGCAGAGGTTGTCGCGGCCGTTAACGGCGGGTTGCTCACGATCGATGAGGTCTGCGAGCGTTATGGCCTCACGCTCGAGGAGTTCGCCTCCTGGCAGCGCGCGGTCGATCGTTCGGGCATGCAGGGCCTGCGTGTCACGCGCATTCAGCATTACCGCGATCTCTACGAGCGCCAGCTCAAGTTTTGAACGACGCGCGCCTGCACGGCGCCGTACAGATATCTGCAATGGCCGTCCCGGCAATCGGGGCGGCCATTTGCTTTTGCTTGCACGAAGAGGCCGGAGCAGTCTGCTGTTTCGGGTTGCAACCGCGCCACGTTGGAATCATTTGTTCATGCGCTTCGTCGAGCCGCAATTGTCACTCGTCGGATGCTCCGCTAAGGCAAGGGTAACGTGCGGCACAGCGAGGCTCCCCGCGCTTGCGGGAAGTGATATAGATATATAACACACCTCAACGAGGGTGGGGATCGGCCCCCATTCTCGGCTGTTCGGCGCCCGACCGGGACTAAGGCACGTGAACGACATGAATTACGAAACGACGATCAGATCGGAGCTGCGGCCCGCCATCGAACCGGCCATCGGCGATGGCGATCTCGGCTCGCGCGACGGCGGACAGCGCCGCCTGATGATTGTCGCGGCGGTGATCGCGCTCGCACTCGGTCTCGGCTGGTACTTCATGCACAAGTCGCCGGCAGCGACGGATAGTGCGGCTGCCCGCAGTGCGCAGGCCCAGTCGGTCAGCGTCATCACCCCGGGCCGTTCCAGCGTGACGGGATCGATCACCGCGAGCGGCACAATCGCGGCGCGGCGCGAGATGCCGGTCGGTGCTGCAGGCGAAGGCGGTCGCGTCGTCAGCGTGCTCGTCGATGCCGGTGACTGGGTGCAGGCCGGACAGGTTCTGGCCGTGGTCGACCGCGCCGTGCAGGCGCAGCAGATCGCAGGGCAAGCCGCCAACATCGAAGTGCAGCGCGCCAACGCCCGGATCGCGCAGTCGAATCTGGACCGCGCCCTCAAGCTTGTCGAGCGCGGCTTCATCTCGAAGGCCGACGTCGACCGCCTCACCGCCACGCGCGATGCGGCGGTTGCGCAGGTCCGCGTTGCCGCTGCCTCGCTAGAACAGCTCCGTGCCAGTACCGCGCGGCTCAATATCGTCGCCCCGGCGGCCGGCCTCGTGCTCACTCGCGGCGTGGAGCCAGGTCAGATCGTCAGCCCAGGCAGCGGCGTGCTGTTCCGGATTGCGAAGGACGGCCAGCTCGAAATGCAGGCGCGCCTCGCCGAGAACGATCTCGCGCGGCTGGCGGTCGGCCAGTCTGCCGATGTGACGCCGGTCGGCACCGCCAAGGCGTTTACCGGCCAGATCTGGCAGCTTTCCCCGACGATCGACACGCAGACGCGTGAAGGCATCGCGCGCATCGCTCTCGGGTATGATCGCGCGCTGCGTCCGGGCGGCTTTGCCAGTGCGCAGATCCGCAGCGGCTCGGTCATTGCGCCGATGTTGCCGGAATCGGCGATCCTGTCAGATCAGCAGGGTGCGTTCGTCTACGTCGTCGACCAGAACAACAAGGTCTCCCGCCGCGCGGTGAAGACCGGGGACGTCACCGCACAGGGCATCGTCGTATCGGAAGGCCTTGCTGGCAACGAACGTGTTGTCCTGCGCGCCGGTGGTTTCCTCAACCCGGGTGATGTCGTGCGCCCGGTTGCTGCCAGCGCCGCCACGCCCGCCGGCTCGTGAACCGAGGGCCGCACACATGAACTTCCGCAACATCTCCGCCTGGTCGATCCGCAACCCGGTCGTACCCATCGTCATGTTCCTTGGCCTCACGCTGGCCGGGATTGTGGCGTTCATGGGCATGAAGGTGCAGGACCAGCCGGACATCGAATTCCCGCTGGTCATTGTCACCATCTCCCAGCCGGGCGCGGCGCCGACGGAAATCGAAAACCAGATCACCCAGCGCATCGAATCCGCAGTCCGGACAATCGCGGGCGTCGATACCCTGAGTTCGACGGCGACCGAAGGGTCCAGCCAGACGATGGTCCAGTTCGCCATCGGGACGGACATCAATGCAGCGGTGAACGAGGTCAAGAACGCGGTCGATCAGGTGCGCGGGGATCTGCCCGAAGGCATCCTCGAACCGCAGGTGGTCAAGGCGCAGACCTCGTCCGACGCCATTGCCTACTTTGCCGTCTCCGCCGACGACATGACCATCGAGCAGCTCTCGTGGTTCATCGACGACTCGGTGCGCAAGCGTCTTCTCTCGGTCCCCGGCATGGCGGAAGTCGAGCGCAATGGCGGCGTGAACCGAGAGATCGCCGTCACGCTCGATCCGATGCGGATGAAGGCGCAAGGCGTCACGGCGACGCAGATCAACGCCGCGTTGCGCCAGGTCAATCTCAACGCAGCAGGCGGCCGCGCTGAAGTCGCCGGTTCGCGCCAGGCCGTGCGCGTGCTCGGCAATGCGTCGAGCGCGTTCGAACTTTCGCGCACGCAAATCGGCATTACGAATGGCCGCACCGTCCGCCTGTCCGACGTCGCCGATGTGCGTGACAGCTTCAGCGAAATCACGTCGATCGCCAAGCACGACGGCAAGCCGGTTGTCACCTTCAGCATCGCCCGTGCGCGCGGTCAATCCGACGTCAGCGTCTACGACGATACCGTCAAGGAACTCGCCAAGATCGAGAAGGAGCAGGGCGGCCGCGTCCACTTCATCCAGCTCTTCTCCAGCGTCGGCTACACCAAGGAACAGTACAAGTCCTCGATGTCCGCGATGGTCGAAGGCGCGGTTCTTGCCGTGATCGTGGTGTTCTTCTTCCTGCGCGACTGGCGGGCGACGATCGTCTCGGCGATCGCCATTCCGCTCTCGTCGATCCCGACCTTCTGGCTGATGAGCCTGATCGGTTTCACGCTCAACACGATGTCGCTGCTCGCGCTCGGCCTCGTGGCCGGCGTTCTGGTGGACGATGCGATCGTGGAGATCGAGAACATCGTCCGGCACATGCGCATGGGCAAGTCGGCCTATCAGGCGGCCATTGACGCCGCGGACGAGATCGGCCTCGCGGTTGTCGCCACGACTTTCTCGATTGTCGCGGTGTTCCTGCCCGTGGCATTGATGCCCGGCGTTTCCGGCCAGTTCTTCAAGAACTTCGGCCTCACCGTCGTCATCGCGGTGCTGTTCTCGCTGCTCGTCGCGCGCATGATCACGCCGATGATCGCGGCCTATTTTCTCAAAGCGCACGGGCAGGCCGAACACGGCAACGGGCCGTGGATGCAGCGCTACATGCGCGTGCTCGAATGGTCGCTCGATACCCGCCCGGTGGCTGCGTACCGCGAGCGTTTCCCGCGCCGCTGGTTCCGCGCGCGGCTGCGCGACCACCGCTTGTGGATGATGGGCGTCGCTGTCGGCGCGCTTGCCTTCACGGTGGTGCTGTTCATGGTCATCCCGTCGCAGTTCTTCCCGGAAACCGATGGCGATTTCAGCCGCATAACCATCGAGATGGTCCCCGGCACCACGATCGAGCAGACCGAGAAGAAGGTCGATGAAGTGCTCGCGCTGGTGAAGGACGAGCCCGAGATCGACGTCGCACTGGAGCGCATCAACGAGGGCAATGGCCGTGTCTTCCTCGAACTGAAGCGCGACCGTGCGCGTTCCAGCATCGAATTCGAACGCGCACTGACGCCGCGCCTGCAGAAGGTGGCCGACGCACGCGTGAGCTTCATGAACCAGAACGGCGGCGGCCCCGGCGGCGGTTCGGGCCGCGCGATCAGCGTCATGCTGTCCGGCTCCGATCCCGATCTCCTGCAGAAGACCGCACAGACGCTGGTCGAGCAGATGAGCGGCCTCAAGGAAGTCGTCGCGCCGCGCATCAGCGCCGACTTGCGCCGCCCGGAAATCGTGATCACCCCGCATCTCGATCTCGCGGCATCACTGGGCGTGACGACCCAGCAGCTGAGCCAGGTCATCCGCATCGCGACGCAGGGCGAGATCGACCAGAACAGCGCCAAGTTCTCCTTGTCGGACCGTCAGGTGCCGATCCGGGTGAAGCTGCCGGTCGCGTCGCGCCGCGATCTGACGACGCTCGAGAACCTGCCGGTGCCGACTGTCTCGGGCGGCTCGGTTCCGCTTTCGCGCGTGGCCACCATCGGCTTCGGCTCGGGTCCGACGAGCATCCAGCGTTACAACCAGAACCGCCGCGTGTTCATCGGTGCCGACCTGCCGCCGGGTGTGGTCAAGGGCACCGCCGATGCAGCGATCAAGGCGCTGCCGATCATGAAGAACCTGCCGCAGGGCGTCTCCAACGCGCCTGCCGGCGAAGACCGCTGGCAGCAGGAAATGCTGTTCAATTTCATGGTCGCGCTGGCAGCGGGTGTGTTGCTCGTTTTCTCGGTGCTCGTGCTGCTCTACCGCCGCTTTATCTCGCCGCTCGTCAACATGGGCTCGCTGTTCCTCGCGCCGCTCGGCGGTCTGCTGCTGCTGCTTGCTACAGGCCAGGCACTGTCGCTTCCCGTGTTCATCGGTGTCCTGATGCTGTTCGGCATCGTCGCCAAGAACTCGATCCTGCTGATCGACTTCGCGATCGAGGAAATGGCCAAGGGCACGCCCAAGCTCGACGCGATTATCGAAGCCGGGCACAAGCGTGCGCAGCCGATCGTGATGACCACCGTCGCGATGATCGCGGGCATGGTGCCGACGGCTGTCTCGCTCGGCGGCGATGCCGGCTGGCGCGCGCCGATGGGTATTGTCGTGATCGGCGGTCTCGCGCTTTCGACGTTGCTCACGCTGCTGCTGGTTCCTGCGGGCTTCAGCCTCGCAGACGGCCTGGAAAAGCGGGTCGGTCCGTGGATCGGGCGGCGCGTGCTGTCCTACGATCCGCGCGAGGCGGCGCGCGAGCAGCATGCCCATGCGGCGGGTGAAGCCTTCCCGGCGGAGTGATCGCGACGCCAAGGGGATCCTCCGCCCGCCGAGTGGCAGACCTGCCGATGCCATCAGGAGCGACCGATGGCTGACCCGGCGCGCCGCATGCGGCTGTTTGCCACGGCCCTGTTGCTGCTCATGGCCGCCTTGTTTCTTGCGGCCCGTCAGCTTGAGACGCAGCACGCCGGCTGGGGTTTCCTGCGGGCTTTCGCGGAAGCGGCGATGGTCGGTGGACTGGCCGATTGGTTCGCGGTGACCGCGCTGTTCCGCCACCCGCTCGGTCTGCCGATCCCCCACACCGCGATCATTCCCGATAACAAGGACCGCATTGCCGATTCGATGGCGGCTTTTCTCAAGGCGAATTTCCTTACGCCACCGGTCGTCGCCCGCCGCCTGCGCGGCCTGAACGCAGCGAATGCTGCAGGCCAGTACCTCGCCAATCCGCGCCCCGGCGAGAGCCGCCTCGGCGCAGGGGCCGCCAGCCTCATTGCCGATGTGCTCGAATCGCTCGATCAGGAAAAGCTCGGCGGCATGGCCAAGGCAGCCCTGCGCAGCCGGATCGAACGGCTGGCACTTGCGCCCCTCCTCGGCAACCTGCTCAGGGCGATGATCGCCGAAGGCCGCCACATGCCGCTGATCGAGGCGCTGATCCGCCGCTCGGCCGAGGCACTCGAGGCCAACGAGGACCTCGTGCGGCGTATCATCCACGACAAGGCGAACACCATCGTGCGCTGGACGGGCCTCGACGGGCGGCTCGCCAACGGCATCCTCGACGGGCTCTACAAGCTGCTCGCCGAGACGGTGGTGATCGCGGACCATCCTCTTCGCCTCAAGATCGAGGAAAGCCTCGAATCGCTTGCCGAGGCGCTCGTCAACGATCCGGCGATGCACGCGCGGGTGGAGGCGATGAAGCGCGACGTCATGGCCAACCCCGCGTTTGCTGCGTGGCTCGATGGCCTGTGGGAACGGGGCCGGGCCCAGTTGCTGGGAGCCGTGCGCTCCGGCGGCAGCGGGGGCGGCAGTGACCGGATCGGCGCATCGCTGGCGGAGCTCGGCCGTGCGCTCCAGCACGATGCTCGGCTGCAACTGCTGGTGAACCGCTTCGCCCGCCGCACGCTGGTCGGCGTTGCCACGCGCCATGGCGGTGAGATCGTCCGGCTCGTCTCCGAAACGGTGCGTCGTTGGGATGCCCGCACGGTGACGGACCGGATCGAAGGCGCGGTCGGGCGCGACCTCCAGTTCATCCGCATCAACGGCACCTTGGTCGGCGGACTTGTCGGCGTGGCGATCCACGCGGTAGACGTCGCGCTATGAACGGACCCGAACTCTCGACGCAGCGCCTCGACCTCTGGCGTCCGGCGGCGCGCGATCATGCCGCGCTGGTCGATCTGCTGGCGGATGACGAGGTTCGCCGCCACCTCGGCAACCGGCCGACCGATCCTGTCGAGGAGTTCAATCGGCTCTGCCGCAACGCCGGGTCATGGGCGCTTTACGGGTACGGCACATTCGTCTGCCGGGCACGGGGCACCGATGACGTGCTGGGCATTTGCGGCGTATTCCACTCATGGCGCGGCATCGGTCAGGGTCTTGATGACACACCGGAGATCGGCTGGATCTTCGCGCGCAAGACTTGGGGCCAAGGCATCGCGACCGAAGCCGCCCGCGCCGCGCTGGGGTGGTTCGACGCCGCCTTCCCGGGACGGCGCGTCGCCTGCATGATCAACGATACCAACCTGCCGTCGCTTGCCGTCGCGGACAAGCTCGGCTTCGTGCGCTATGGCGCAGAAGCGGACCACGGCGCGCAACTCATCTTGCTGGAACGCTTGCCCTAACCGACGAAGGCGCGCTCGATCACATACTCACCGGGGTGCGAGTTCGCGCCCTCGGTAAACCCGAAACCCTCGAGCATCGCGGCGACTTCCTTGATCATGGTCATCGATCCGCAGAGCATCACGCGGTCGTGTTCGGGATCGAAGTTCTTCGGATCGCCGAGCGAACCCTGGAACAGCGTACCATCCAGCATCAGCCCCTCGATGCGCTTGTTGGTGTGGAAGGGTTCGCGCGTCACGGTCGGGATATAGGTCAGCCGTTCCGCCGCGTATTCGCCCACCAGCGGATCATCCGCCAGCCGCGCTTCCAGCATGTCGCGGTAGGCAAGATCCGATACGCCGCGCACCGAATGGACCACCGCGATCTGTTCGAACCGGTCGTAGATATCGGGATCGCGGATCAGCGACATCCACGGCGCGAGGCCCGTACCGGTGCCGAGCAGAAACAAGCGGCGTCCCGGCAGCAGCGCATCGGCCACCAGCGTGCCGGTCGGTTTGCGGCCAAGGAAGATCTGGTCGCCTTCCTTGATCTTCTGCAGCCGTGACGTCAGCGGGCCGTCCGGCACCTTGATCGAGAGGAACTCCAGCACTTCGTCATAGGCGGGCGAAGCCATCGAATAGGCGCGCAGCAGCGGGCGACCGTTGTCCCCCATGAGGCCGATCATCACGAACTCGCCCGAGCGGAAGCGGAAGCTCGGCGGGCGGGTGATCGTGAACGAGAACAGGAACTCGTTCCAGTGGCGCACCGAGACGACCGTCTCGACCGAAAGGCTGGCAGTGGGTTCCATGGGAAACTGGTCGGGCATGCGGCGGCCCTCCGTGGTGGGCAGCGGCGCTGCCGGATGGGTGACAATCCGTCTTTACAGAAAGAGTGTCAAATCGATTTCACACATGACCCGAAGGGGCAGGTGCGAGGCGGCGCGGGTGTCAGTGGCCCGCCGGATCGGGCACGAAAGCCGGAGGCGCGGCCTCGCTGGCGAAGCGCCAGGCGGAGAGATAGGCCAGCTTCACGATCTTCGTCATCTTGGGGTAGTTGATCCGGTCTGCGGTGTCGGTGGTGTGGTGGTAATCGGGATGGAAGCCGGTGTTGAACCACATCGCCGGCACGTCCTTCAGAACGAAGGGAAACTGGTCGCTGCGGAAGAACACGTTCAGCGCGTTCTCGTGGTCGAAGCGGTCGTCGAGATCGAGCCCGACACTGCGATTGGCGGCCTGCACAGTACGGTTGAAGTCCGGGCTGTAGGTCGCGCCGATAAGGTTGAGCCGGTTGGTCGTGTCCTTCGGGATCTCGATCAGGCCCGTGGTCTGGTCGCTTGCCTCCTCGTTGCGTCCGATCATGTCGAAATTGATCATCGCACGAGTCGTCGCGAGCGGGCGCAGCGGGTGCATCGCCATGTAGTAGCTGCCAAGCAGCCCGCGCTCTTCCGCCGCGAACACCGTGAACAGGATCGAGCGCTTCGGTTTCACCGGATTGGCCATGAATGCCCGCGCCAGCGCCACGACGCCCACCGTGCCCGAACCGTTGTCGTCCGCGCCGTGCCAGATCTCCGGTCCCCCATTGCCTGTGGTGCTTCCATCGTGATCGTGGTGCGCGCTGATGATCACCGTTTCGGGCGCCAGCGCCGGGTCCGAACCCGGCAGCAGGCCGACGACATTGGCCGACACGCCGCGCGTGCGTGAGGTATTCTCGAGGTGGAGCGCCACGGAGGTTTCGGCCAGCGCGCGCGATTGCGGCGCGAGGCCGGTGTCGATCGCGCTCTGCAGCGCCTGCGGGGTCATGCCCGCCTTTGCGAGCAGCGCGGCGCCGACGGCATCGGAAACGGTCAGCACCGGAATGCGGAGTTCATCATCGGGCAGCGCCTGGCCCGGCAGCGGGGGGACGCGCCTGGCGCTGCCGCCGATGCGGTTGACGCGCTCGAGGTTGGAGGGATGCTTGCGGTTCGGCTCGGCCACCACCAGCACCGCCAGCGCCCCGTGCGCCTGTGCGTTGAGCGCCTTCACGCGGTTGGTGGCATGGCGCGTGTTGCCGGTCCCGTTGAAGCGCGAGGCGGGGTCGTTCTCCTGCGGCTCGTGCTCGAACACGAGAACGACTTTCCCGCGCACATCGAGGCCCTTGTAGTCGTCATAACCGACGCCGGGCGCGGTAATGCCGTACCCCGCGAAGACGAGCGGGGCCGTCAGGTCCACGTCGTCGCGATAGCCGCCGAGCACGTCGGGCGCCTTCCAGCTCTGCTCGGCGGCGCCGATCCGCAGCGTCAGGCCGTTCGCGGCCGGGTTCGGGCGATACTCGACCAGCGGCACGATCTGGTACCAGCTCGGCGCGCCTTTCGCGTCGGTGGCGCCGGGCTGGAGACCGGCCTTGGCGAACTCGGCGGCGATCCACTGCACGGCGGCGTCATCACCCGGCTGGAGCGACATGCGGCCAAGCAAGGCGTCGGAGGCGAGGAAGGTCAGGTCGGCGCGCAGGTCTGCTTCGCGGATCTGATCGAAGCCGGGCTTCTGCAAGGTCGGAACGGGCGTTGGCTTCACGCCCTCGGCATGGGCCGCGGCAGACAACGCCACCATTCCAAGGGCCACACCCCAGACCGCCTTGCGCATCGCCATCCTCCCCCAAGCAAGGCCGGGGGCTTAAGTTCCGCAATGCGGCATTGTCCATTGGCCCTTGGGGGACTCGCGCTGAATCCCCCGCAGGCTTGCACAATGGACACAGGACAGCGTGGGAGTCAGTTCCCCGCGTCGATCAGCGCCTGCACCTTCTGGTAGAACGCCTCGCGCGCATCACCTTCGGGGCCTTTGGTGGCGCGGGTCCAGTCGGCATTGCTGGCGATCACCAGCCGCCGCTTGGGATCGATGAAAATGCCCTGCCCGAAGATGCCCTGGGCCGCGACCGAGCCGTCGTCATAGGTCCACCACTGGTAGCCATAGCCCTTGCCCGGCTCGCCGATGTCCTTCTGCTTGTGGATCGCGGCCGCAAACCAGTCCGTCGGCACGATCTGCTGCCCGCCCGCATTCCCGTTGGCGAGTACGAACAGTCCCATCCGCGCAAAGTCGCGCGTCGCGGCCTGCAGGCAACACCCGGCGATCTCGTGCCCGGTCTTGCCGAGCAGCCATGTCGCCTTGGCTTCCATGCCCGCCGGCTTCCAGATCTTCTCCTCGAGGTACTGCGCCAGCGGCTTCTTCGTGGCCGACGAGACCAGCACGCCGATCAGGTTGGTCTCGCCCGTGTTGTAGTGCCACACCGTGCCCGGCGGATGCGCGCGGGGGAGCTTGCGCATATAGCTCACCGTCGCGTCCATTCCCTTTTCGGGTTCTGCATTGTTAAACATCGCGACGTCGGCCTTGGGATCCTCGTAATCCTCGTTCCAGCGCACGCCCGAACTCATCGTGAGCAGCTGCGCCACGCTGACGTCGTCATAGGCCGAGCCCTTGAGGTCCGGGATGTACTGGCTGACCTTGTCATCAAGGCTCTTGATGTAGCCATCCTTGATCGCTGCACCGACCAGCGTGGAAGTGAACGACTTCGCCACCGAGAAGCTCGTCCACCGCCCCTTGGCATCGAAGCCGAGCCCGTAGCGCTCCAGCCGGACCTTGCCGTCCTGCACGATCACCAACCCCGCCGCGCGCTGGCTCGCCATATAGGCGTCGATCCCGGGCACATTCAGCGGCTTGCCGGGCGACAGCGGCAGCGGATGATCCGAAGGCGCGATCTCGCGCGCCTCCGCCAGCACCGGCAGCCGGTCCATCGCCCGGAACGCCGCATCGCGCTGCGGGATCGTCCACATCAGCACATCGCGGTTGGTCGGCATGGCCGCGAGCAGTCCCCTCGTCTCCGCATCGAGGCTGGCGTACCAGCCAAGGCCGCCAAGCCCGGCGAGTGCCACCGCGCCGAGAGCCCATGTCCACTTCCGCATCCCTTCCCCCTCGTGTGCTTTGGTTTCAGGGGGAAACTACCGATCCGGAGGCATCTGTCCATGGGCTTGGCGCTTAGGCTGCGGCGTCAGGGCATCGTCCCATAGGCGGCACCCGAACCGGTGAAGCCGACATAGACAACGCCGAAGGTCCGCTTGTCGCCATCGATGGTCGAGACGGTGTCAAGGCTCTGGTTCGGATAGCCCATACCCTGCCATGTCGCGCCATTGTCGGCCGAGCGCCAGATGCCGTACTGATCGTTGACGCTCCCCGCGACGTAGATCGCCGCAGGCCCGTCGGCGTTGCGCGGCGCGCCGAACCCGATCGCATGGACCTTGCTGACGGATGCGACCGGCAGCCAGGTCCGCCCGCTGTCCTCGGAGCGCATCAGCGGAATATCCGGATCGCCGTCCAGCTTGCCGGGCGTGAAGAACAGATTGCCGGTCCGGCCCGGCATGGCGACCAGTTTCGCGTTCCAGATAGCCCAGTCTGTAAGCTTGCCCTTGAAGACCTGCTCCCACGTTCGGCCACCATCGTTGGACCGCCACACGCCGGCGTTTTTGCCCGGGGCGTAGGTCGTGGTGTTGAAGGAGGTGTTGACGACATAGAAGCGGTTGCTCACGACCCGGTCGGCCGCAAGGATCTTGCGGTTGAGATAGAAGCCCCCATTCCAACCTGCCGATTCGCCCGGATCGGGTGGCGGGAAACTGGCAAAAGTCCAGGTCTTGCCGAAGTCTCCGGTTGTGGCGGGAACGCCATCGCCCGCCGGCATCCATACAATTCGGCTCGTGTTTGCTGAAACCGCTATGCTGCCGAAGGCGAAGCGATAATCGTCAGCGGGGTTCGACCCCGGCGGCGTCGGCTGGGTGGGAAAGCGCACCCACGAACGGCCACCGTTGAGCGAATAGCCTGACTGGATGTTGAGCCCGTCCCCGCCGCAACAGAACCGGTGGTCCGAGACCGCTGCGGCGAGAAATCCGGTGCGATATGCACTGGCATCGACGTCCCACGCCGAATTGAAGCGACGGGTTGGCCCGCGCCGTGCTGCGAACACGTCGGGTTTGTCCTTGTAGAACAGGCCTTGATCCCACGCCGCGACCACCGGTGCGCCTCCGGGCGGGGCGACGATATCATTCACCACCAGCTGTTCGATGCCGCGGCTTTCCGCGAGCCATCTGATTCCGGTGTCGGTGTCCGCAACGTCCGCTTTCCACACCCCGAAACCCTGCCCGACCCATAGCCGACCTTTCCTGAGGGGGTCGAAACGCACATCTGACGTGGTGAAGAACGCATTGTCCGTCCAGGCGATCCACGGCACGTCGCGCGGTGCCGCCAGGGCATTGGGATAGGTGAGCTTGGTCCAGCTGGCGCCGCCATCAAGGCTGCGGGCTGCCTCGCCCCCGCCGCTGAAAGCATAGATGCGGTTCGCCGAGGTGGGGTCCACCGTCACGGCCCGGGCATTGACCGTCGCACCGAGATCGCGCCAGCCCGAGCCTTCACGGCGCCAGACTTTGCCGCTTTCCTCGTCGGTCACGAGCAGCCGTCCCCCAAGGTCGACATCGCCGCGCGCGAGGTAGCTGGGCGAGGCGTTGCCGTTTGCGATCTGCTGCCAGCTGGCGCCGCCATCTCGCGATTGCCAGATGCCGTTCTTCCAGGAGCCGGCGTAGATGATCCGCGTAAGGCCGGCGCTCGCCCCGCTCCTCCCATCGAACAGGATGGAAATGCCCGCGCCTGCATCGGTCACCTTGCCGTCGGCGTTTCTGGCGTGGAAGCCGACAGGAACAGCGGCGATGGTGGTCCATGTCGCGCCGCCATCGACCGAGCGGCGCAGGCCGTCGTCGCGCGTGCCGACATAGAGAACGTCCGGGTTCACCGGGTCGACCGCGACCTTGTAGCTGATGTCCCGGTAGCTGTCGTTGGCGTTGCTGGCAGCCGTGCCGAACCCGGCCAGCCGCGTGAAGCTCACGCCCTTGTCATCGCTGCGGTAGAGCCGGTCGTTGAAGAACAGGTAGACGCGGTTGGCGTCGCTCGGTGCGAACACCGCATCGACCGCGCCGACCCCGGTGACATGGCGGTCCTCCACCGGCATCGATGCCGTCGTGACAAGCTGCGCCCAGGCATTGCCGCGCCAGATATAGGCACCGTAGGTGTCGGTGCGGACGATGCGGTCGATGCCGTTGGGGTGAAGGTTGATCCCGACGATGTAGCCGCCGCCGCCGATTGCCAGCGGCTTCCACACCGCATTCGCCGGAGATGTCTGCACCGTCTGGGCAGCGGCAGGTGCCGCATACCCGGAAGCGCACAGGGCGGCCGCCGCCGCCATGAGCCCAAAGCCCGCATATCGCATGAATTTTCTCCATCGACAGGTCCCCGTACCCGCGCCGGGACGATCAGACGTTGTCATGGATCAAGCTATTACTGCGTGCTTAAGACAGGTCTGCTGAGCCTTGTTAAACTGATATTAGGCGTAATCTGGATCTATTTCTACCGTTAGATACTTGAACATGAACCATCGGCATAGAAAAAGGGGCCGGAAGGTTTCCCCTCCGGCCCCGTTTTCTTCCGTAACTGCCTGAGGGCGCGGACTTAGAAGTCCATGCCGCCCATGCCGCCCATGCCGCCACCCATCGGAGGCATCGCGGGCTTGTCTTCCGGCTTCTCGATGATCGCGGCTTCCGTCGTGATCAGCAGGCCGGCGACCGAAGCGGCATCCTGCAGCGCGGTGCGCACGACCTTGGTCGGGTCGATCACGCCGGCGGCCTTCAGGTTTTCATAGGTGTCGGTCGCGGCGTTGAAGCCCTGGGTCTCGTCGCCTTCGCGCAGCAGGTTGCCCGAAACGACCGCGCCGTCGTGGCCGGCGTTTGCGGCGATCTGGCGAACCGGGGCCATGATCGCCTTCCGGACGATGTCGATGCCCTTGGTCTGGTCGTCGTTGGCGCCCTTGAGGCCGGTGAGGACCTTGGTCGCGTAGAGCAGAGCGGTACCGCCGCCGGGGACGATGCCTTCCTCGACCGCAGCGCGGGTGGCGTGAAGCGCGTCGTCAACGCGGTCCTTGCGCTCCTTGACTTCGACTTCCGAAGCGCCGCCAACCTTGATCACGGCCACGCCGCCAGCAAGCTTGGCAAGACGCTCCTGCAGCTTCTCGCGGTCGTAGTCGCTGGTGGTGACTTCGATCTGGGCGCGGATCTGCTCGACGCGGGCCTTGATCTCGTCGGCCGAACCGGCGCCGTCGACGATCGTGGTGTTGTCCTTGTCGATGGTGACCTTCTTGGCCTGGCCGAGCATCGGGAGCGTGACGCTCTCGAGCTTGATGCCGAGGTCTTCGGAGATCATTTCGCCGGCGGTCAGCGTGGCGATGTCGCCCAGCATGGCCTTGCGGCGATCACCGAAGCCCGGAGCCTTGACGGCCGCAACCTTGAGGCCGCCGCGCAGCTTGTTGACGACGAGCGTGGCGAGCGCCTCACCCTCGATGTCCTCGGCGATGATGAGGAGCGGACGGCCCGTCTGCACCACGGCCTCGAGCACCGGCAGCATCGCCTGGAGCGACGAGAGCTTCTTCTCGTGGATGAGGATGTAGGGGCTGTCGAGCTCGACGGTCATCTTGTCCGGGTTGGTGATGAAGTACGGCGAGAGGTAGCCGCGGTCGAACTGCATGCCTTCGACGACATCGAGTTCGAACTCGAGGCCCTTGGCTTCCTCGACGGTGATCACGCCTTCCTTGCCGACCTTGTCCATCGCTTCGGCAATCTTCTGGCCGACTTCGACGTCGCCGTTGGCCGAGATGATGCCGACCTGGGCAATTTCAGCAGACCCTGCGACCGGGGTCGAACGGCCCTTGAGGTCTTCGACGACCTTGCTGACCGCGAGGTCGATGCCGCGCTTGAGGTCCATCGGGTTCATGCCCGCGGCAACCGCGGTCATGCCTTCGCGCACGATCGCCTGGGCGAGCACGGTCGCGGTGGTGGTGCCGTCACCGGCGAGGTCGTTGGTCTTCGAGGCCACCTCGCGCAGCATCTGCGCGCCCATGTTCTCGAACTTGTCCTTGAGCTCGATTTCCTTGGCGACCGAAACACCGTCCTTGGTGATGCGGGGCGCGCCGAAGCTCTTGTCGATCACGACGTTGCGGCCCTTGGGGCCCAGCGTGACCTTGACGGCGTCAGCGAGGATGTCGACGCCGCGCAGAATGCGTTCGCGGGCGTCGCGGCCGAACTTTACGTCCTTGGCAGCCATGATGGTTTCCTTTGAATAAGAAGAAGGTGGGGAAGAAGGCTGGCTGAAATCAGCCGATCACGCCGAGGATGTCGGCTTCCTTCATGATCAGCAGGTCTTCGCCGCCGACCTTGACTTCGGTGCCCGACCACTTGCCGAACAGGACGCGGTCACCGACCTTGACGTCGAGCGGGGTGACGGTGCCGTTCTCCGAACGGGCGCCCGAACCGATCGCCACGATCTCGCCCTCGGCGGGCTTTTCCTTGGCGCTGTCGGGGATGATGATGCCGCCGGCGGTCTTTTCCTCGGCTTCGACACGGCGCACGAGCACGCGGTCGTGCAGCGGACGGAAGGTCATGGGTATCTCCCTTGTTCCATGATACTGAAATGGCACTTGGCACTCTCGGGTAGAGAGTGCCAGCGCCGCGGATATGGGTGGGGGGCGAAGGGGCGTCAACCTCCCCACGCAAGATTCTTTAGGAGGGGAGGAGTCCCAGCCGGGCACGGCGGTACCAGCGCAAGAGGAGCAGCGCGGCGACCACGACGAGTCCGACTGCGAGCCCGATCCACACACCCAGGCCCTGCAGCGGCGTCATCAGGCCCAGCCACAGCGCGGTGCCGATGCCCGGGATCCAGTAGCCGAACAGGGCGATACCCATCGGCACGCGCGTGTCCTGCAGGCCCCGTAGCAGCGCTGCACCGACAGCCTGCGCGCCGTCGAATATCTGGAACGCCGCAGCGACCACCATGTACTGCGTCGCCAGCTGGACAAGCCGGGCGTTGGCGGGGGCTGCCGGGTCGATGTAGGCGGCAAGGATCAGGTTGGGGAACACCAGCATCAGCGTCGCCATCGCCGCCATGAAACCGATGCCGAGGACAAGCGCGACCTGCCCCGCACGGGTGATCGCGGTTCTGTCGCGCGCGCCATAGGCAAGGCCGACGCGGATCGTCGCCGCCTGCGCGATGCCGAATGGCACCTGGAACGTGAACGCGGCGAACTGCAGCGCGACGGTGTGCGCGGCAAGCTCCACTTCGCCGATGCGGCCCATCAGGAACGCCGCACCGTTGAACATGCCTGCTTCGGCAATGATCGTCGCGGTGATGGGGATGCCGATGCGCAGCACGTCGACAAAGCGCACCCAGTCGGGCCGCCACCAGCGCCCGCCGAAACGATAGCGCCGCAGTCGCCGGTCGCTGCGGATCACCACGATATAGGCCGCGAGCATGAACAGCCCGGTGACGATGCTCGAGATGGCCGAGCCGGTGAGGCCAAGCGCAGGCATGCCGAAGTGGCCGAACACGAACGTGTAGTTGCCCAGCGCGTTGACGCCCACCGCCAGTCCGTTGATCACGGTGCCGATCATCGGGCGGCCGAGGGTCGAGACGACGGTGCGCAAGAGCGCCGAAAGCACGGCAGGGATCATCGCCCACATCAGCACGCCGAGGAACGGCACGGCGAGCGCGATGACATCTTCGCTCTGCCCGGTGAGGCGCATGATCGGGCCGCCCAGGATGCAGATGCCCATCGCTCCTGCACCGGCGATGACACCTGCCCAACCGGCCATGCGCACGGTGCGGCGCACTTCGCGCACGGCATGTTTGCGTGCACCGATTTCGGCAGCGATCAGCGGCGAGGCCGCGCCGACCAGGCCGGTCAGGCTCCAGATGAGGAGACCGAACAGCGAGACCGAGAGCGCCGAGGCCGCGAGCGCCACCGGGCCGAGCCGCGCGACGAAGATCACATCGACCGCCCAAACCGCCATCTGCAGCAGGTTCGCGCCCACCAGCGGCGCAGCGAGGTGCAGCGTCGCGCGCCATTCATCGCGCCAGCGGGTGGGTGGGTTCTCGAACATGCCCGCGCCATAGGCGGGGAACGCCGAAACGGGAAGGGCAGACCTGCGGGCCTGCCCGTCAGGCCCTGGCGTCGGTCAGACCTTGCGCCGCCCGAACGCCGGTCTCGCCGGCTGTGCCGGTGCTTCCGGCTCCGCCGTTTTGGCTTCGGCGGGCTCAGGTTGCTGGCTGCGATTGGCCATGTAGCGGGCAATCATCGCATCGGGATCGAAATCGGGATCGGATGCGGCCTCTTCGTCATCCCAGCGCGACGCGCCCGGCTTGCGCGGAGCGGCTGCGCTCGCCTGCCCGGCCATGAAGCGGACCAGCTTGAACAGCAACGGCACGCAGAACAGCAGCCCGACTACGGTCAGGCCGAACTTGGTCGAGACGAAATCGCGGTTCTGGCTCAGGCTCAGAAAGTCATACCGCGCGTCGACCGAGTCGAAGTAGTAGACCATGCCGAAGCAGTAACCGACCGGGATCAGCATCCCGATCCAGCTCAGCGAAAATCCGCCGCCCGATTGTCGCTTTGCCATGAACGTCCGCCTCTCAGCCGATCTCGCGGCGCGTGATACGGCCAAGACGTTCAAAAATAGCTTAAACTCTTGCGACCCGAACGAAAAAGGGCGGACCTTGCGGCCCGCCCCCTTCGTTGCCTGATGGCAATCGAGATTACTTGATCTCGACGGTGCCGCCAGCGGCTTCGATCTTGGCCTTGATGTCTTCGGCTTCGGCCTTGTTGACACCTTCCTTGATCGCCTTCGGAGCGGCTTCCACCAGCGCCTTGGCTTCGGTGAGGCCCAGGTTGGTGATCGCGCGGACTTCCTTGATGACCTGGATCTTCTTGCCGCCGTCGCCGGTCAGGATGACGTCGAATTCGGTCTTCTCTTCGACCGGAGCAGCAGCTTCGCCGCCGCCAGCGGGGGCAGCAACGGCAACGGCAGCAGCGGCGCTGACGCCCCATGCTTCTTCGAGGGCCTTGGCGAGGTCAGCGGCTTCGAGAACGGTGAGCTTCGAAAGTTCGGCAACGAGGTTGGCGATATCAGCCATGATGTTTCACTCCTGAAATGATGTGCCCAAAACGGGCGAATGATTGGAAAAGCAGTCCGAAGATTGAATGCGCTTACGCGGCGTCCTTCTCGGCATAGGCAGCGAAGACGCGGGCCAGCTTGGCCGCCGGAGCGGTCGAGAGCTGGGCGATCTTGGTCGCCGGAGCCTGAATGAGGCCGATGAGCTTGGCGCGCATCTCGTCGAGCGAGGGCATCGTGGCGAGCGCCTTGATACCATCGGCGTTGAGAACGACGCTGCCCATTGCACCGCCAACGATTTCGAGCTTGTCGTTGGTCTTGGCGAATTCGACGACGACCTTGGCGGCCGCAACCGGATCCGCCGAGGCGGCAATGCCGGTGGGACCGGTGAAGAGGTCAGTCATGCCCTCGTACGCGGTGCCCTTGGCGGCAATCTTGGCCAGACTGTTCTTCGCAACCTTGAACGAAGCGCCCGCCTCGCGGACCTTGATGCGCAGGGCGGTGGACTGGGCCACCGTCAAGCCGAGGTTGCGGGTGACAACCACCGCGCCTGCCTCGTTGAACACCTCGGTCAGGAAGGCGACCGATTCGGCTTTCTGCGAACGATCCATGCCATACTCCTTCACAAATGGTCGAACGAGGCGAACCCCGGACGACCGGCTACGTTTGTCCATGGCACCAGCGGCACCGCGGGCGAGTCCGTAAGAGTGGGGAAGGAGAACGCGCCGATTGGCGCGTCGGGCCATGGTGTTCCACTCCGGGAGCGGACCATCAGGCCTGTGGGGCGCGTAAAGCACCCGAAATCTCTTTTCCCCGTCTAGGCTGGCAATTAAGCGGGAAGCCCGCACCAGCTGTCTCGGACGGATGATCCGCCGGGCAAGCCCAGCGGGTCGGGCGGCGCATTGGCGGAAGTGGGGCGAAGAGTCAAGCAAGGGCGGCGAAACCGACGCAAGGCGGGGCCGTTTCGATTGACAGAGCGCCCCTATGCACCTATCTGCCGCGTCTCACCCGCCACTTCGAGCAAGGCCGTCCCATACGCGGGGGAAGGCTCAGGAAGGAAGCGGTTCGGGTTTCGTCTGACGCGATGATGCCAGTTGCCACCGGGAATCCGCTTGGAATCCATGGGTGGCGCTTGGCGTTTCGTGTTCAGCCGCCACACGCCGCGTGTGGTTTCCGCCGGGTGTCCTGCCCGGCACGCAATGACAAGAGGCTGATCCTTTCATGGCAACCAAGGCAACTCCTTCGGCCAAGCCGGCCCGCGCCGGTCTGAAGAAGCGCATCCGCAAGATCTTCGGCGACATCCACGAAGTGGTGCAGATGCCGAACCTGATCGAGGTCCAGCGCGAAAGCTACGAGCAGTTCCTGCGCTCCGATCCGACGACCGGCTACGTCTCGGGCCTCGAAAAGACGCTGCGCTCGGTCTTCCCGATCCAGGATTTCGCCGGCACCGCCAGTCTCGATATCAAGGAGCGCGACGGCTATGTGCTCGAGGCGCCGAAGTACGACGTCAACGAGTGCCGCCAGCGCGGGATCACGTATGCCGCGCCGATGAAGGTCACGCTCAAGCTGGCGACCTTCGAGGTCGACAGCGAGACCGAGACCAAGAGCCTCATCGATATCAAGGAGCAGGACGTCTACATGGGCGACATCCCGCTCATGACCGACAATGGCACCTTCATCATCAACGGGACCGAGCGCGTCATCGTCAGCCAGATGCACCGCTCGCCGGGCGTCCTGTTCGACCATGACCGCGGCAAGACGCATTCCTCGGGCAAGTATCTGTTCGCCGCGCGCGTCATTCCCTACCGCGGTTCGTGGCTCGATTTCGAGTTCGACGCCAAGGACATCGTCAACGTCCGTATCGACCGCAAGCGCAAGCTGCCGGTCACGGCGCTGCTCTATGCGCTGGGCCTCAACGGCGAGCAGATCCTCGACTTCTTCTACGACAAGGTGAGCTGGGCGCGCGCCGAGGGCGGCTGGAAGGTGCCCTTCGTACTCGACCAGTGGCGCGGCGCGAAGCCGGCGTTCGACATCGTCGATGCCGCTTCGGGCGAAGTCGTGTTCCCCGCCGGCACCAAGATTTCCCCTCGCGCTGCCAACAAGGCGGCCAAGGACGGCCTTGCCAACCTGCTGATCCCGACCGAGGAAATCTTCGGCCGCTATGCCGCCAAGGACCTCATCGACGAGAGCACCGGCCGCATCTGGATCGAAGCGGGCGACGAAGTTTCGCCTGAGAACCTCGAAGTGCTCGACCGCGCCGGCGTCGACGTGCTCGAACTGCTCGACATCGACCACGTGAACACCGGTCCGTGGATCCGCAACACGATGAAGGCCGACAAGGCCGAGGACCGCGACCAGGCGCTCTCGGACATCTACCGCGTCATGCGCCCCGGCGAACCGCCGACGCGCGAGACCGCGGAAGCGCTGTTCGACGGCCTGTTCTTCGATCCGGACCGCTACGACCTTTCGGCGGTGGGCCGCGTCAAGCTCAACATGCGCCTCGGCCTCGATTGCCCGGACACCATCACCACGCTGCGCACCGAGGATATCCTCGCCGTGGTCAAGGAGCTGGTGAACCTCAAGGACGGCAAGGGCGAGGTTGACGACATCGACAACCTCGGCAACCGCCGCGTGCGTTCGGTGGGCGAACTGCTCGAGAACCAGTACCGCGTCGGCCTGCTGCGCATGGAACGCGCGGTGAAGGAGCGCATGAGCTCGGTCGATGTCTCGACCGTGATGCCGAACGACCTGATCAACGCGAAGCCCGCCGTGGCCGCGGTGCGCGAGTTCTTCGGTTCCTCGCAGCTCTCGCAGTTCATGGACCAGACCAACCCGCTCTCGGAAGTCACCCACAAGCGCCGCGTTTCGGCGCTCGGGCCGGGCGGCCTCACCCGCGAGCGCGCCGGCTTCGAAGTCCGCGACGTGCACCCGACGCACTATGGCCGCATCTGCCCGATCGAAACGCCGGAAGGCCCGAACATCGGTCTGATCAACTCGCTCTCGACCTTCGCGCGCGTCAACAAGTACGGCTTCATCGAAACGCCGTACCGCAAGATCATCGACGGCAAGGTCACCGGCGAGGTGATCTACCTCTCGGCGATGGAAGAGCAGAAGCACACCGTGGCGCAGGCCTCGGCCGAGCTCAACGCGGACGGTTCGTTCGCCGAAGAGCTTGTCTCGGCGCGGCAGAACGGTGAATTCGTCATGGCCCCGCGCGAGCAGATCACGCTGATGGACGTTTCGCCCAAGCAGCTCGTCTCGGTCGCCGCCTCGCTCATTCCGTTCCTCGAAAACGACGACGCCAACCGCGCGCTGATGGGCTCGAACATGCAGCGCCAGGCGGTGCCGCTGGTCAAGGCCGACGCGCCGTTCGTGGGCACCGGCATGGAAGAGACCGTGGCGCGCGATTCCGGCGCGGCGATCTCGGCGCTGCGTTCGGGCGTGGTCGATCAGGTCGACGCGACCCGTATCGTGATCCGCGCCTCGGGCGATATCGAACCCGGCCAGTCGGGCGTCGATATCTACCGCCTGCAGAAGTTCGAGCGTTCGAACCAGTCGACCTGCATCAACCAGCGTCCGCTGGTGAAGGTGGGCGATCTGATCGAAAAGGGCACGATCATTGCCGACGGTCCCTCGACCGAGTTCGGCGAGCTCGCGCTCGGCCGCAACGTGCTCGTCGCGTTCATGCCGTGGAATGGCTACAACTACGAAGACTCGATCCTGATCAGCGAACGCATCGTCAAGGAAGACGTCTTCACCTCGATCCACATCGAGGAGTTCGAAGTCATGGCCCGCGATACCAAGCTCGGGCCGGAAGACATCACCCGCGACATCCCGAACGTCGGCGAGGAAGCCCTGCGCAACCTCGACGAGGCGGGCATCGTCTACATCGGCGCCGAAGTGCACCCGGGTGACATCCTCGTCGGCAAGATCACGCCGAAGGGCGAAAGCCCGATGACGCCGGAAGAAAAGCTCCTCCGCGCGATCTTCGGCGAAAAGGCGAGCGACGTGCGCGACACCTCGCTGCGTCTGCCCCCGGGCGTTTCGGGCACGATCGTCGACGTCCGCGTGTTCAACCGCCACGGCATCGAGATCGACGACCGTACCCGCGCGATCCAGAACGAGGAAATCGAACGCCTGGCCAAGGACCGCGAGGACGAGCGTGCGATCCTCAACCGCGCCACCTTCAACCGCCTGCGCGAAATGCTGCTGGGTCAGGTCTCGGCTGCCGCTCCGAAGGGCGTCAAGAAGGGCGAGGAAATCACCGAGCAGGTGCTCGCCGATGTCGAGCGCCACGAGTGGTGGAAGTTCGCGCTTGCCGACGATGCGCGCCAGCAGCAGCTGGAAGCAGTCAAGGCGCAGTACGACACCGCGGTGAAGGCGATCCAGGAGAAGTTCGAGGACCGCAAGGAAAAGCTCGAGCGCGGTGATGAACTGGCGCCCGGCGTGCTCAAGATGGTCAAGGTCTTCGTCGCGGTGAAGCGCAAGCTGCAGCCGGGCGACAAGATGGCCGGCCGTCACGGCAACAAGGGCATCATCAGCCGCATCCTGCCGCAGGAAGACATGCCGTTCCTCGAGGACGGCACGCCGGTCGACTTCGTGCTCAACCCGCTGGGCGTGCCTTCGCGCATGAACGTCGGGCAGATCTTCGAAACCCACCTCGGCTGGGCCGCGCGCGGCCTCGGCAAGCGGATCGGTGCGGCGCTCGATGCGTGGCGCGAGGCCAACCCGAACCCCGAAGCCGGCTCGCCGCCCGAAGCGGTGCGCGAACTGCTGACCGAGATCTACGGCGACAACTACTCCGCCGAGATCGCGGCGCGCACCGACGAGCAGATCATCGACTTCGCCCAGTCGGTCCGCGCAGGCGTGCCGATGGGCTCGCCGGTGTTCGACGGCGCGGTGGAAAAGGACGTGACCGACATGCTGCGTCTGGCCGGGCTCGATGAATCGGGTCAGGTCACGCTGTTCGACGGCCGCACCGGTGAGGCGTTCGACCGCAAGGTCACGGTTGGCATGAAGTACGTGCTCAAGCTCCACCACCTTGTCGACGACAAGATCCACGCGCGTTCGATCGGGCCCTACAGCCTCGTCACCCAGCAGCCGCTGGGCGGCAAGGCGCAGTTCGGCGGCCAGCGCTTCGGCGAAATGGAGGTCTGGGCGCTGCAGGCCTATGGCGCGGCTTATACGCTGCAGGAAATGCTCACGGTGAAGTCCGACGACGTGGTCGGCCGCACCAAGGTCTACGAAGCGATCGTCAAGGGCGACGACACCTTCGAGGCCGGCATTCCCGAAAGCTTCAACGTGCTCGTCAAGGAAATGCGCAGCCTCGGCCTCAACGTCGAACTCTCCTCGCTCGATGATAACGACGACGAGGACGGCATGCCGATGGCGGCGGAGTAAGCAATGGCGACCCCAACAAGCCCGATGTCAAGACGTCTGACTGCCTCCAAGGTGGCAATGGTTTTCTTGTCGGCATGGGGCATGTTGAGGGTTGCAATGGCCATCCACGATCATGGCTTGATGTTTAGCAGTGATCTCGGAGATGGCCTTGTCTTCGCATCGATAGGCATGGGCCAACTGATCTGGGGCAGTCGAAGATTTCCCGCCAGCGATCAGTCCAACTAATTCCCACCCCTAGAGGGAAGAACTCATGAACGACCTGACCAAGTTCACCAACCAGATCGCCAAGCCCGAGACCTTCGACCAGATCCAGATCGGTCTGGCGAGCCCCGAGCGCATCCGCAGCTGGTCCTTCGGCGAGATCAAGAAGCCGGAAACGATCAACTACCGCACGTTCAAGCCCGAGCGTGACGGCCTGTTCTGCGCGCGCATCTTCGGCCCGGTGAAGGACTACGAGTGCCTCTGCGGCAAGTACAAGCGCATGAAGTACAAGGGCGTCGTCTGCGAAAAGTGCGGCGTCGAAGTCACCGTCACCAAGGTGCGCCGCGAGCGCATGGGCCACATCGAACTGGCCGCCCCGGTCGCGCACATCTGGTTCCTGAAGTCGCTGCCCAGCCGCATCGGCCTGCTGCTCGACATGCAGCTCAAGCAGCTTGAGCGCATCCTCTACTTCGAAAGCTACGTCGTGATCGAGCCGGGCATCACCCCGCTCGAGCGCTACCAGCTCCTCACCGAAGACGAACTGCTCGACGCGCAGGACGAGTACGGTGAAGACGCGTTCTCGGCCGGGATCGGTGCCGAGGCGGTCAAGCAGATGCTGATGGACCTCGACCTCGAGCAGGAACGCAAGGACCTGATGGAGGAGCTCGCCACCACCAAGAGCGAGCTCAAGCCCAAGAAGATCATCAAGCGCCTCAAGGTCGTGGAATCGTTCATCGATTCGGGCAACCGCCCCGAATGGATGATCCTCGACGTGATCCCGGTCATCCCGCCCGAACTGCGCCCGCTGGTGCCGCTCGATGGTGGCCGCTTCGCGACCTCGGACCTCAACGACCTCTACCGTCGCGTCATCAACCGCAACAACCGCCTGAAGCGCCTGATCGAACTGCGCGCGCCCGACATCATCGTGCGCAACGAAAAGCGCATGCTGCAGGAAGCGGTCGACGCGCTGTTCGACAACGGCCGCCGCGGCCGCATCATCACCGGCGCCAACAAGCGTCCGCTGAAGTCGCTGTCCGACATGCTCAAGGGCAAGCAGGGCCGCTTCCGCCAGAACCTGCTTGGCAAGCGCGTCGACTATTCGGGCCGTTCGGTCATCGTGACCGGTCCCGAACTCAAGCTGCACCAGTGCGGCCTGCCCAAGAAGATGGCGCTCGAGCTGTTCAAGCCGTTCATCTACGCCCGCCTCGATGCCAAGGGTCTCTCGATGACCCTCAAGCAGGCCAAGAAGTGGGTCGAGAAGGAGCGCAAGGAAGTCTGGGACATCCTCGACGAGGTGATCCGCGAGCACCCGGTGATGCTGAACCGCGCGCCGACGCTCCACCGCCTCGGCATTCAGGCGTTCGAGCCGGTGCTGATCGAAGGCAAGGCGATCCAGCTGCACCCGCTCGTCTGCTCGGCGTTCAACGCCGACTTCGACGGGGACCAGATGGCCGTCCACGTGCCGCTTTCGCTGGAAGCCCAGCTCGAAGCGCGCGTGCTGATGATGTCGACCAACAACATCCTCTCGCCCGCGAACGGCAAGCCGATCATCGTGCCCTCGCAGGACATGGTGCTGGGCCTCTACTACCTCTCGATGGACCGCAAGGGCGAGCCGGGCGAGGGCATGATGCTGGCCGACATGGCCGAAGTGCATCAGGCGCTCTATGCCGGGGCCGTGACGATGCACTCGAAGATCATCGCGCGCGTGCCCCAGACCGACGAGAACGGCAAGCAGTACCTCAAGCGTTATGAAACGACGCCGGGCCGCATGCTCATCGGCGAGTGCCTCCCCAAGAGCCACACGGTGCCCTTCGAGCTGGTCAACCGCCTGCTCACCAAGAAGGAAATCGCCGACGTCATCGACCAGGTCTATCGCCACACCGGCCAGAAGGACACGGTGCTGTTCGCCGACGCGATCATGGCGCTGGGCTTCCGCAACGCGTTCAAGGCGGGCATCTCGTTCGGCAAGGACGACATGATCATCCCCGACAGCAAGGACGCGCTGGTGGCGGAGACCAAGGAACTGGTCGCCGACTACGAGCAGCAGTACCAGGACGGCCTGATCACCCAGCAGGAAAAGTACAACAAGGTGATCGACGCCTGGAGCCGCTGCGGCGATCAGGTCGCGGCTGCCATGATGGACGAGATCCGCGCCACCCCGATGGACGAGCATGGCCGCGAGAAGCCGGTCAACTCGATCTACATGATGAGCCACTCGGGCGCGCGTGGTTCGCCGACGCAGATGAAGCAGCTTGCCGGCATGCGCGGCCTTATGGCCAAGCCGTCGGGCGAGATCATCGAAACCCCGATCATCTCGAACTTCAAGGAAGGTCTGACCGTCCTTGAATACTTCAACTCGACCCACGGCGCCCGCAAGGGTCTCGCGGACACCGCGCTGAAGACCGCGAACTCGGGTTACCTCACCCGCCGTCTGGTCGACGTGTCGCAAGACTGCGTCGTCACCGTCGACGATTGCGGCACCGAGCGCGCGCTCGAAATGCGCGCGATCGTGCAGGGCGGTTCGACGATCGCCTCGCTCGGCGAGCGCATCCTCGGCCGTACCCTCGCCGAGGACCTGATCGAAGCCAAGACCGGCATCGTGATCTACCCCAAGGGCACCCTGCTCGATGAAGCCGCCGTGGCGCGCATCGAGGCGGCGGGCGTCCAGTCGGCGCGCATCCGCTCGCCGCTGGTCTGCGCGGCGCAAGTCGGCGTCTGCGGCACCTGCTACGGGCGTGATCTCGCGCGCGGTACGCCGGTCAACATCGGTGAGGCGGTCGGCGTCATCGCGGCGCAGTCGATCGGCGAGCCGGGCACGCAGCTCACCATGCGCACGTTCCACATCGGCGGTGCGGCGCAGGTGAACGAGCAGTCGAACCTCGAATCGCTGTGCGACGGTACGGTCGTGTATCGCGACATCCCGACGATCACGGACTCGCGTGGCCGCCGCCTCAGCCTTGCCCGCAACGGCGAGATCGTGGTGATGGACACCGAAGGTCGCGAGCGCGCGATGCACCGCGTCCCCTATGGTACGCACCTGCTGCACGAGAACGGCGCCACCGTGAAGCAGGGCGAACGCCTTGCCGAGTGGGACCCGTTCACGCTGCCGGTGATCACCGACAAGCCGGGCGTGGTGCGCTATCAGGACCTCATCGACGGCCGCACGCTGACCGAACTGGTCGACGATGCGACCGGCATTGCCCAGCGCGTCGTGACCGAGAACCGGGCCGGCGGGCGCGGCAAGAAGGAAGACCTGCGTCCGCGCCTGACCCTGCTCGACGAGAACTCGGGTGAAACCGCGCGCTATCTGATGGCGCCGGGCACCACGCTGTCGGTCGAGGATGGCCAGACGGTCCAGGCCGGTGACGTGCTGGCGCGCGCCAGCCGCGAAGCCGCCAAGACCCGCGACATCACCGGCGGTCTGCCGCGCGTCGCCGAACTGTTCGAAGCGCGCATCCCGAAGGACAACGCGATCATCGCGAAGATTTCGGGCCGCATCGAATTCGTCCGCGACTACAAGGCCAAGCGCAAGATCGCGATCATCCCCGAGGAAGGCGAACCGGTCGAGTACCTGATCCCCAAGTCGAAGGTGATCGACGTCCAGGAAGGTGACTGGGTCAAGAAGGGCGACAACCTGATCTCGGGCTCGCCCAACCCGCACGACATTCTGGAAGTGCTCGGGGTCGAGGCTCTGGCCGAATACCTCGTCGCGGAAATCCAGGAAGTCTATCGCTTGCAGGGCGTGAAGATCAACGACAAGCACATCGAGGTGATCGTTCGCCAGATGCTGCAGAAGGTCGAGATCACCAATGGCGGCGATACCACGCTGCTGCCCGGCGAGCAGATCGACCTCGAGGAAATGAACGAATACAACGCCAAGCTGGCGCCGGGCATGGTCCCCGCCGAAGGCAAGCCGGTGCTGCTCGGCATCACCAAGGCCTCGCTGCAGACGCGTTCGTTCATCTCGGCGGCCTCGTTCCAGGAGACCACCCGCGTGCTCACGCAGGCGGCGGTCGAGGGCAAGAAGGACTCGCTGATCGGCCTCAAGGAGAACGTGATCGTCGGCCGCCTCATCCCCGCCGGTACCGGCGCGGGTATGAACCGCCTGCGCGTCGCGGCGACCAGCCGTGATGCAGCGCTGCGGGCCTCCTATCGCAAGCTCCAGGAATCGCTCATCGCGCCCAGCTCCGCGGCCGAAGAGCATGCCGCTGAGCTGGCACAGGGCCCCGAAGCCGCGATCGGCGACGATCCGCTCGCGGCGGTCGAGGGCGAGACCCATGGTCTCGACGCCGATGCCGGTGATTACCTGATCGAGGGTGACGAGGCCTGATCGGCTGAGTTCACTCTGCGGAGACACCTGAAACCCCGTCGGCCTCGGCCGGCGGGGTTTTTGGTTTCTCACGAGCACGCTACGTAGTTCCGTCAGGGCTGCCGGGTGCCCGCTGGCAAGGGCTTGGCTGCTAGGAACCGAACGCGGACTTCTCCTTCCGGTAGGTCCCGTTTCGGAGTCTTTCGGCATGCTCGGCGGTGTAATGCTCAGCGACAAGGCGCGCGGCGGCGCGCGGCTTCTCATCGGTCTGCTGATGGCGATGATCGCACTCGCTTCGGCGGTGGTCTACGCGATCCGCGCCGATGGCCCGATGACTCAAGGCAGCGCCCTGCAGGCGGAGATCCTCGCCGACGTGCTCCCGCCCCCGGCTTTCGTCGTCGAGCCCTATCTCAACGCATCGCTGATCGTCCACAATCCTGACCGCGCCGGCCCCTATCTCAGCGAGCTCAAGGACGAACGCGCCGAGTTCGAGGCGCGCAAGGTCTACTGGAAGACCGCGCCGGTCCCTGAGCAGCTCCGCCAGCCGCTGAACGATACCATCGCGGCAGCCGACAAGTTCTGGCAGGTGATGGACAGCAAGTTCCTGCCCGCCGTGACCAGCGGCAACCGTGAGGCCATGAACGCAGCCTTCACGATGGACATCGCGCCGATCTACGGCGTCCAGCGCGAGCAGGTGCGCAGCATCGTCGCGCTCAGCCGCAGCTACAGCGCCGATACTGCCCGCAGCAACACCCAGCTCACCGCCTTGGCGCTGACAGGGCTGGCGGTGCTGGCGCTGGGAATGCTCGGACTGATCCTATGGACTGCGCGTGCAGCCCAGAAGCTGGTTGTCTCTCCGCTCGTCGAAACCGCATCCACCATGCAGCGCATGGCCGATGGCGATACCGGCGTAGTCATCGAAGGCACCGAGCGGACCGACGAGATCGGCCAGGTAGCACGCGCCATGCAGGTCTTTCGCGAGGCCGAGGAATGGCGGCAGCAGGCCGCTGTCGCGCAGTCGGCGGTGGTCGAGGCGCTTTCCGCCGGACTCGCCCGGCTCGCAGCCAAGGATCTCGAGCACCAACTCACCACACCCTTCCCGCCTGCCTACGAAACGCTGCGTGAAAACTACAATGCGGCGGTGTCGTCGCTCGCCGAAGCGCTGCGCATTGTCCGCATCGGCACCGCCAGCGTGCAGGGCAGCATTGCCGAGATCGGCGCCGCCGCCCACGATCTTGCGCTGCGCAACGAAGCCCAGGCCGCGCGCATCGCCGAAACCGCGCGGGCGATGGATGCGGTTACCGGCATTGTCCATGAAACCGCCACCGGCGCGCAGGCTGTCAGCTCGACGATCACGCAGGCCGACCGTGAGGCGGGCGAAGGCGGCGAAGTCGTGCGCCGCGCGATCGAGGCGATGGCCGCGATCGAGCATTCCGCGCAGGAAATCGGCCAGATCATCAGCGTCATCGACGGAATCGCCTTCCAGACCAACCTGCTGGCGCTCAACGCCGGGGTCGAGGCGGCGCGTGCGGGCGAGGCCGGCAAGGGCTTTGCCGTCGTCGCCACCGAAGTGCGCGCGCTCGCCCAGCGCAGCGCCGATGCCGCGCAGAGCATCAAGGCGCTCATCACCACGAGCGGCGAGCAGGTCGCCACCGGCGTCGAACTCGTCCGCGAAAGCGGCACCCGGCTCGAGGCGATCGTGCGGCGGATCGGCGAGATCAGTGCGCTCACCGGGAGCATCGCCGGCTCTGCGTCGCGTCAGGCCGCCAACCTCACCCAGATCAATGCGGCGATGGGCGAGATGGACCGCATGACCCAGCAGAACGCCGCGATGGTCGAGGAGTCCTCCGCCGCCACGCGCAGCCTCGCTGCCGAAGCCTTGCGTCTCAACGACCTGGTCAAGACCTTCCGCACCCGCAACGTGGCGCACCGTCCCCCCGCGATTGCCGCGCCCGATACGGTGCGGCGCAAGTCCGCGGTCGATGTCCCATCCGAGCCCCTGCCGCTCGCGCTGGCGAGCTGACGCGCTTCGGCCCCGTCTCAGGCGTTCGCGCAGGCCATCCGCTCGAGCGCGGCGAAGCTGTCCAGCACGCCCGGATCGGCGAACGGTGCGATCTGCGCAAGGACAACCCCGGCGAAATCGCGCTCGGTGTCGATCCAGTAGTAGCAGTTGAAAATCCCCGCCCAGTGCAAGCTGCCCGGTGAACGCCCGGCCGGACCCGTCTCGGTGTTGACGAGGAAGCCGCCCAGCGTCCACCCGCCGCGCTGATCGGGCAGAGGATTGAAGGCGCTGGCAAAGCTTGGCATCGCGGTGGTCATCTCGCCCGCCGAGAGGTGCTCCGGCAGCGCGTCCACGCGCGCGATCTGCGCCATTTCCGGCGACAGCACGCGAACGCCGTCGAGCTCGCCGCCGCGCAGGATCATCCGCAGGAACCGGGCGTAGTCACCTGCCGTCGAGGACAGGCCGCCGCCGCCGTTGTGGTACTCGCCGCCGCCGAGCACCATGCCCTGCGTCTTGAAACCATCGCCTTCGCGCACATGGACTTGCGCCGCATCCGCATCCCACTCGGCGCGGAAGCGGGTCTGGGTCATGCCGAGCGGCCCGGTGATTTCCTTCTCGAACCATTCGCCCAGCGTCATGCCGGTCACGGCCTCCACCGCGAGGCCCGCCCAGTCGATCCCGACGCCGTATTGCCACTGCGTTCCCGGATCGAACAGCAACGGCAGATCAAGGCTGGCGCGCTTGCCCGCCGCCATCTTGCCGCTCGCCATCGCGTGGCGCAGCAGATCGGCATTCATGAAGGTATAGCCGCAGCCCGAAGTGTGCAGCAGCAGGTGGCGCAGCGTCACCGGTCCGCTCGCCGGGCGCAGGATCGCCCCGCCGTCCTCGCCGAACCCGTCGAGCACTTGCGGCTCGGCCAGTTCGGGCAGGATCGCCCCGACCGGCGCATCGAGATCGAGCTTGCCGCGCTCTACCAGCTGCAGCACCGCCACGCTGGTCAGCGCCTTGGTCATCGAGGCGATCTGGAACAGCGTATCCTCGCGCATCGGCACGCCGTTCACGGCATCGGCCATGCCCGACACGTGCACATAGCGCGTGTCCTTGCTGTCGGTGATCAGCGCCACCGCGCCCGGCAGGTTGGCCGCCGCGACAACGGCCTCGAATTCCGCGATGCCTTTCATATCCCGTCCCTCTCCATTCCCGCCGGCCCTCTTCGGGGCTCTGCGGTCATCAACGCTGCTTGCGGTGTTCCCCCTTGACCCAGCGCACGGTGCCCGAGCTGGCGCGCATCACCACGCTCTCGGTCGTCATCACGCCGTTCTTGTTGGTCTTGACGCCCGCCAGCAGCGAACCGTCGGTCACGCCCGTCGCCGCGAAGATGCAGTCGCCCTTCGCCAGTTCCTTGAGGTCGTAGACATAGTTCAGATCGGTGATGCCCCACTTGCGCGCGCGGGCCTTCTCGTCATCGTTGCGGAACAGCAGGCGGCCCTTGAACTGCCCGCCGACGCAGCGCAGCGCCGCCGCGGCGAGCACGCCTTCCGGCGCACCACCGGTGCCCATGTAGAGGTCGATGCCGGTGTCCTCGTTGGTCACCGCGATCACGCCCGCCACGTCGCCGTCCGGAATGAGGCTGATGCCACAGCCGAGCGCGCGCAGTTCGGCGATCAGCTCGGCATGGCGCGGGCGGTCGAGCACGCAGACGATGATGTCGCTGGGATCGACACCCTTGGCCTTCGCGACGGCACAGACGTTCTCGCCCGGCGTCTTGTTGAGGTCGATGATGCCCTCGGGATAGCCCGGGCCGACCGCCAGCTTTTCCATGTAGACGTCGGGCGCGTTGAGCAGGCCGCCCTCTTCGGCGACGGCCAGCACGGCGAGCGCGTTCGGCCCGGCCTTGGCAGTGATCGTGGTGCCTTCCAGCGGATCGAGCGCGATGTCGATCTTCGGCCCCTTGCCCGGCGCCGCGCCGACTTTCTCGCCGATATAGAGCATCGGCGCCTCGTCGCGCTCGCCCTCGCCGATCACCACGGTGCCGTCCATGTAGAGCTCGTTGAATGCGGCGCGCATGGCTTCTACCGCGGCGGCGTCGGCGGCCTTTTCATCACCCCGGCCGATCAGCTTGGAGGCCCCGATGGCGGCCGCTTCGGTCACGCGGACCATTTCGAGGACGAGAACGCGGTCGAGAACCTGGGATGCGTCGGGGGCGGGGCGGGTCTGGGTCACGTTGACTCCTGAGGCTCGTTGGCGGAAAGCTGGGCATGCCCTAGACGGGAGGATGCTGGGTTGTCGAGGCGCGGAATTGTATACGGGCACGCGTTTCGTGCATTCCTATGCGTGAACCTGTCATTCCTGGCAACGGGAACGGCGCAGGCGCAGTCCACTCCGGCTGCGCCAGCGGCACAAGCGCCTGCCGATACGCCGGCGGATTCGGCCCAGACCGATGTCAACGCCGAGATCGCGCAGCGCCTGCTCACCGCCGGTCAGCCCAAGAAGTGCGAGAAAGCCGGGCCGGACGGCGCGATCATCGTCTGCGGCGGGCGCGCTGAAAGCGAGAAGGAGCGGTTGCCGCTGCGCGATCAGCTCGAATCGGCGAAATCCACCCGCGATGGCCTGCCGCGCGCGCCCAACGTCAGCGGCCTGCCCGATTGCAGCCGGGGCTGCATCGGCTTCGGCTCGGCCCCTGCACCGATGTACTTCTTCGACATCACCAAGCTGCCCGAAGCCCCGCCTGATTCGGACGCCGACAAGATCGCGCGCGGGGAAATCCGCGCGCCTTAGGGGCTCTGCGGCAATCCATCGGTGATTGCGTAGTAATCGCCCTTGTCGGCCACGAAAATGTGATGGCCGAGACTGGTGCCCGTGGGTGTGTCGAAGGCGCCCATCGCCACGGCGATGCGCTCGCGGTTCAGCGGTTCCCAGAACAGGGTCGAGCCACACGTCCGGCAAAAGCCCCGCCTGACGTTTTCTGACGACATGAACCAGGCCAATGCCTCTGTCTGATCGATTGTCAGTACTGTCTTGAGCACGTCCGTCGAGGCGAGAAAATGCCCGGTCTGCTTGCGGCATTGCGAGCAGTGGCAGGCATCTGGCGGGGGCAGATCGCCTGCGACGGTAAACCGCACAGCACCGCAGAGGCAGGACCCCATATGCATGGATCAATCCTCGAGCAGGTGCATCACCAGCGGCGGCGCCGCGAGGCTGGGGGAGCCGTCGAGCAGCCGCAGCGCTTCGGCGATCGCGCTTTCCGGGCCTTCGTGCGTGACCATTGCCACCAGCACCGCTTCGGTCGAACCGATCGCGGCGCGCCCTTTCTGGATCAGGCTTTCGATCGAAACGCCCGCATCGCGCATCGCTGCCGTGATCTCGGCCAGCACGCCGGGGCGGTCGGCCACGGTGAAGCGCAGATAGGCCTTGCCGGTGCGGTGGCCGCTGCTCGCGGGCGCGGCCTTCTCCAGCTCGGCAGCGGGGATCGAGAACGGTGCGCCGATATCTCCGCGCGCGATGTCGATCAGATCCGCCACCACGGCGCTCGCGGTCGGGCCATCGCCCGCGCCCGCGCCCTGGAACAGCAACCGGCCGACGAAGTTGCCTTCCGCCACCACCGCATTGGTCGCGCCGTCGACATGCGCCAGCGGGTGATCGCGGTGGACCAGCATCGGATGCACCCGCTGGAACAGGCGGCGCTGCCCGGCTTCGTCCACTTCGGTCTCCGCCATGCCGATCAGGCGGATGTAATAGCCCAGCGCATCGGCCTGCGCGATATCGGCGGCGAGCACGCGGCGGATGCCGGTCGCGGCAACCGGGCCGAAATCGATCGCGGTGCCGAAAGCGATGCTCGAGAGAATCGCCAGCTTGTGCGCCGCGTCGATGCCATCGATGTCGAACGTCGGGTCGCTCTCGGCATAGCCTTTGGCCTGCGCCTCGCCCAGCACGTCGGCGAAGTCGCGCCCGGTGTCCTCCATCGTCGAGAGGATGTAATTGCAGGTGCCGTTGAGGATGCCGTAGATCCGGTCGATGTGGTTGGCCGCCGCGCCTTCCTTCAGCGCCTTGATCACCGGGATGCCGCCCGCCACCGCCGCTTCGAACTTGAACGCCACTTTGGCCGCCTCGGCCTTGGCGGCGAGCTCAAGCCCGTGGTGCGCGACCATCGCCTTGTTCGCCGTCACCAGCGCCTTGCCCGCCTCGAACGTCGTGCGCGCCAATGCCAGCGCCGGGCCGTCCGCGCCGCCGACGAGCTCGACCACCACATCGACATCGGGCCGCTCGCCCAGGATCACCATGTCGTCTTCCCAGGCATAGCCGGAAAGATCGACGCCGCGGTCCTTATGGCGGTTGCGCGCGCTGATCGCGCTGATCGTGATCGGGCGGCCCGCACGCCGCGCGATGAGGCCGGCATTGGCCTCCAGCAGACGGATGACGCCGCCGCCGACGGTGCCAAGCCCGGCCAGCGCGATGCGCAAAGGTTCGCTCATGATGATCCCCGTAAAATCTTATGGCGCGCCTTAGGGTAGCTGATCCGCCCCCGCAACCGCGCCTGTGCGTGTGATTCAGCGCCCGTGTCAGGTCTTGGCGCGCTTGCGGGTGCACGGTCCCAGATCGGCCAGCACTTGCGCGTAATCCTCCGCCGCGATTCGCCGGTCGTTCAGCGTGTCGGAGATGTTCGCGCGCTCGGGTAGGCGCGCCGGCAGCCCGCAGGCGAGCCGGTACCACGCGATTGTTGCAGGGAGCGGCGGGCGCGCGGCGGAATCGACGATTTCCGTGAAGCTCACGCCCCAGGTCGTCGGCTGGCCGGGGCGCCGCAGCACCGAGATCGAGACCGGCGCCCCCGTCGCGGTGCCCAGAAACAGCTGGGTTTCGCCCTCGCCTGCAAGGTTCCCGGTCACATGCAGCGCCTCGCGCACCGCGGTGATCGGCGGCGGGGCATCGGGGCGGGTGGTTTCGGTGAGGATCGACCGCAGCGTCGCCTCGCGCGCCGGAGTGAGCGCCAGCATCGCATCGGGCGCCACAAGCTGCAGCTCGCCCGGCCGCTCGGGCACCATCCGGGCGAGCACCAGCACCTGCGTCTTGCCCAGCTTGGGCGGCTTGCCGCGCGCATCGAGCGGCACATCGGCAAGGAAACGGATCGATTCGCCGATGTTCTCGCCGATCAGTACCCCCTGCGTCCGGGCCTCTATGTAGAGGCGCGCGCGGCCGGCCGGGAGCCCCGGCGCTTCCTCGGGTTTCAGGCGTACGGCCTTGCGCACCTGCGCGCGCACAACTGCCTGTGCTGGCAGCGCGAGATCGACCAGATCGGCATAGGCAAGGTCCGGGTCGGTTTCGAGACCGGGTGCCATCGGAACCGACAAAGTCGTTTCCTGTCCATGGCTTGCGACTGCGCCGCCAAGGCTGAGTGCGGCTGCGGCGACAAGGCGCGCCAAGCTCGGACGGAAAGCGAGGCTGCGGGCGGGACGTGAGGTGCGGAGCATGCGTGGGTCCTTGGATTCGCTGTCGCTGGATAGCGCAAGTGGCTGTGCCAAGTCCTGTTTCAGGCAGCGAAACTGTGAATCGATGGTTAACCGATAAAGCATTTGCGCGGCTTTGGCTTCGGCGTTAAAGCTCGCGGTTGTCGGGGATTTCAACAATGAAAGCCCGCAAAAGCCGCCGCCGGGTTCCTTGCACCCGATGTCGGCGGTCCGGTTTGCCGGCAGGGTGGAATGAAATCGCTGGATTGGCCAATCGCGCTGGATGGGTGATTCCATGCGCGATTCCGTGATCGTCAGCATCCGCAGGATGTGTGCCGATAGCGGAGAATCAGGAGTTTTGGAGCTGAATGGCATACGCTGACCAACAGATGAGCGGTAACAAGATCACCGCGCTCATCATCGTTGCGATCCTTCATGTCGGCTTGGGCTATGCGCTGGTAACAGGGCTGGCTTACGAAGCGTACAAGAAGGTCAAAGAGGTGACCTCGGCGGTCAACATCGAAGAAGAGAAGCCGCCGGAAACACCCCCGCCCCCGCCGCCCCCGAAGGATCAGCCGCCGCCGCCCATCGTGGCGCCGCCGCCGCCGATCACGTTCAACGCGCCCGCGCCGCAGATTGAGACCGTGACCACGCCGCCGCCTCCGGCTCCGGTGTTCACGACCGCTGCGCCGCCCCCGCCGCCCCCTCCGCCGCCGCCCAAGTTCCAGCCGAAGGGCCCGGCGCCGAAGGGCAGCCCCGGCAACTGGGCCACGTCGAACGACTATCCTTCGCGTGCGCTGCGTGAAGAGCGCGAGGGTGTCACCGGCTTCCGCGTGACAGTCGGAACCGACGGCAAGGTCGTGTCGTGCGAAATCACCAGGTCGAGCGGCAGCCCCGATCTCGACCAGGCGACATGCGACAACGTCCGCCGGCGCGCCCGGTTTGCCCCTGCCACCGATGGCGAAGGCAATCCGACCACCGGTTCGTACGCAAACTCGATCCGTTGGGTGATCCCGAAGGACTGACCTGACCGGCGCGGCTTCTCCTTGAGGGGAAAGGCCGCAACGCCCGAGCTTATCTTTTTTGATCCATTCTACGAAATATTGAAGAGGAAGACCCGAATGCTCATCGAAACCCTCGCTGCGGCTGCCGCATCCGCCGCTCCCCAGAACAAGTTCGGTATCGCGGAAGTTCTGTTCCCCGGCGGCAAGCCTGCCTGGATCCCGCTGACCACCTTCACGATCCTCGTGGTCATGTCGGTCGGTTCGTTCTTCATCCTCTTCACGAAGTGGGCGGAGCAGGCCAAGATCCTCAACCAGCACAAGACCCTTTCCGGTTTCTGGCGCGCAGCCAGCCTGCGTGAAGGCGCGGGCAAGCTCGAGAAGAACTCGGCCTGGCGCCAGATCGTCGACGACGGTCTCTCGGCCGAAGACGCTGCCGGCAAGATGGACGAGTCTGAAGGTCACGACTGGATGCACGGTTCGCTCGCCCGTTCGGAAGCGACCATCAACTCGAAGCTCGCCGGCGGGCTGCCGTTCCTCGCGACCGTCGGTGCGACCGCGCCGTTCATCGGTCTGTTCGGTACCGTGGTCGGCATCTACGGCGCGCTCATCAACATCGGCATCGCCGGTTCGGCTTCGATCGACAAGGTCGCGGGTCCGGTCGGTGAAGCGCTGATCATGACCGCGCTCGGTCTGCTCGTCGCGGTTCCCGCGGTGCTCGCCTACAACTACCTGCAGGCCCGCAACAAGCGCATCGCCGAACTGCTGACCGGCTTCAGCACCGACGTGCTCGCCAACCTCGCCTCGAAGGGCGTGGTGAAGCCTGCGCTGCCGGCTGCTCCGGCTGCCAAGCCCGCTGCGCCGGCTGCGGCTCCGGCCAAGAAGTAAGGCCCGAATACGCGGAAACGAAGCGGGGATCGGTGGGCCTTTCCACCCTCCCCCTTCGGGAACAACGCGGGTTCCAACCGGGCCGCGAAGGGCTCCAGAAGGGACCCGGATGACCCGGTTTACCGTGGACAGATCGGATAGGAACTAACCAATGGCAATGTCTGTAGGCGGCGGGGGCGAAGAACGCCCAATGTCGGACATCAACACCACGCCGCTCGTGGACGTGATGCTCGTGCTGCTGATCATCTTCCTCATCGCGGTTCCGGTCGCGATCCAGACCGTCGAGAAGCTCAAGGTCCCTGTGCTGCCGTCCGAAGAGACGCAGGACAAGGTCGAGAACCTGCTCGTGACGGTCGTCTCGACCGATGCCGGCGGGCGCAGCCCGGGCCAGGGCGGCTATGAAGGCTCAACGCGGACCGGCCAGTGCCGCGTCTACATCAACAACATCACCCCGGTTGATAACAACGAACTCTACAAGATGGCGTTCGACCGGCTTGATGCGATCGTGAAGCGGGCCGGCGGCGCGCAGAACATGGAGCCGGACAAGATCCCCGAAGTGCACATCCGCGGCGACGTGAACGTCCCCTGGAAGTGCATCGCCGGTGCGATCTACAACGTGCAGATTGCGGGCTATCCCAAGGTCGGCTTCATCTCCACCCCGGTTGATCCCAACGGCTGATCACCGTCCGGTCATCCGGGTCAACGAGACCAAACAGGAGTAACCCCCATGGCAATGAGCGGCGGCAAAGACGATGGCTCGCCGATGATGGAGATGAACACGACGCCGCTGATCGACGTCATGCTCGTGCTCCTCATCATGTTCATCATCACCATCCCCGTGGCCACCCACTCGGTCAACATCGACCTGCCGCAGGCGACCCCGCCGACGGACAAGCCGAAGATCGATCCGGTCAAGAACAAGCTGGTGCTCACCACGCAGAACACGATCCTCTGGAACGGTTCGCCGATCACCGAAGGCAATCTCGTCTCGCTGCTTCAGGCGACGAAGGCGATGAACCCCGAGCCGGAACTCCAGTTCCAGCCCGAGGAATATGCCTCGTACGAAATCGCGAACCGTATGCTGAAGATCATCACCCAGGTGAAGGTCAGCAAGTTCGGCTTCGTTGGCAACGAGAACTTCGCAACGTTCAGCAAGTAACGCTGCGGGCTCTCGGCCACAAACGATCAAGGGGCGGAGCAATCCGCCCCTTTTTCATTGGGACCCTCAGGCCAAACCTCTCAACTCCCCTCCCGCTTGCGGGAGGGGCCGGGGGGGGCCCCGTCCTGCAGCAACCATCCTCTCACACCGCTGAGCAGCGCACGGAAAAGCAAACGAATCTCGCTTAGAGCACGCAGAGAGCGCAGAGACTTCGGGCCAGCAAGCGAAGGCGCTCTTCGACCATCCGCCCGAAAAGTCCAACGCCTGCTGTACGCCTCAATCTCTCCGCGCCTCTGCGCGAACCAACTTTCCCTACTCAGGCCGCATCGCTGCCGAAGCGAGGCTCTCAGCCTCCAGCAACAGCTCGTCATCCGCCGCGCCCGCCGGCACCGACTCCCGCCCGATCATCACCATCAGCGGCACGGCCAGCGGCGTCACCCGCTCCAGTTCGACATGGACAAGTTCCGCCGCCGCCCGGTCCAGCAAGGCGCCCAGCCGACCCACATCGGTCATCCGCGCCCGCGCATCCGCCCACGCCGCCTCGATCAGCAAGTGATCCGGCTCATGCTTGCGCAGCACGTCGTAGATGAGGTCGGTCGAAAAGGTCACCTGCCGCCCGCTCTTGCGCGCGCCCGGCTGCTGCCGCTCGACGAGGCCTGAAATCACTGCCACCTCGCGGAATGCCCGGCGCAGCAGATAGGAATTCTGCACCCACTCGACAAACTCATGGGTCAGAATGTCCGGCGACAGCAGCGGCGCTGGGTCCTTCACCGGCCGCAGTCCCCACACTCCCAGCGCGTAGTCGTTGGCCACGAAGCCCATCGGCCCCAGTCCGGCCTCCTCCATCCGCCGGGTAATCAGCATCCCCAGCGACTGGTTCGCGTTCCATCCTTCGAACGTATAGTAGACCGTATAGGCCCGCCCCCCATGCGGAAAGCTCTCGACCAGCAGCTCCCCGGGCGCCGGCAACCGGCTGCGCCAGTCCTGCACTTCGAGCCATTCGCGCACATCGTCCGGAAAGCGTCCCCAGCCCGCCCGGTCCGCCAGCATTGCCTGTACCCGCCCCGAAAGATGCGTCGTCAGCGGCATGCGCGCCCCGTTGTAGCTCGGGATCTGCCCCGCCGACTTGGCCCCGCGCACGATCAGCTCCAGATCGCGCACGCCTTCAACCTCAAGGTCCATTCCGGCAAAGCGGAAGGTATCCCCCGGCTTCAGTCCCGCTCCGAAGCTCTCCTCCACCTTGCCGAGCGAGCGCCCGTTGCGGAACCGCACTTCCAGCATTTCGGAATCGACGATGATCCCCGCATTGAGCCGATGGCGCGCGGCCTGCTGCGGATGCGTCAGCCGCCAGGTGCCGTCCTTCAGCCGCACGATCCGCTGAAACCGGTCGTAGGCCCGCAGCGCATAGCCCCCCGTCGCCACGAACTGCAGCACCCGCTCCCAGCCCGCCTCGTCGATCCACGCATAGGCCAATGACGAGCGCACCTCCGCCAGCAGCGCCGCCTCATGGAACGGCCCCGCGCAGGCCACCGCCATCACGTGCTGCGCCAGCACGTCGAGCCCCCCGGGGCGGAAGTCCTCCCCGTCGCGCTGCCCCTCATCGACCGCATCGCGCGCCGCCATCGCCTCCAGAAACTCGAAGCGGTTCCCCGGCACCAGCAACGCGCGACTCGGCAGGTCGAGCCGATGGTTGGCGCGCCCGATCCGCTGCAGCAGGCGCGAGGAGCCCTTGGGCGCGCCCATCTGCACCACCATGTCGATATCGCCCCAGTCGACGCCGAGATCGAGGCTCGCGGTGCAGACCAGCGCGCGCAGCTCGCCCTGCGCCATCGCCCCTTCCACCTTGCGCCGCGCTTCCTTGGAAAGCGAACCGTGGTGGATGCCGATGGGGAGCTTGTCCTCGTTGGCATCCCACAGCAGCTGGAAGATGTACTCCGCCAGAAAGCGCGTGTTGGTGAAAACCAAGGTCGTCCGGTTGCGCCGGATCGCCTCGTAGAGCTGCGGCAAAGCCCAAGCCGCCGCGTGCCCGCCCCAAGGCACCCGCTGGCCATCATCGGGCAGCAGGATCTCCACCTCCGCCGGAGCGCCCGCCTCCCCCTCCACCAGCGCCGTGCTGTCGAGGTCGCCCCACGGGGCCAGCCAGGCGCGGAAGCTTTCCGGATCGGCCAATGTCGCCGATAGCGCCGCCCGCCGCAGCCCCGGCGCCAGTGCCTGCAGCCGCGTCAACGCCAGTGCCAGCAGATCACCCCGCTTCGAGGTTGCAAAGGCATGCACTTCGTCGATCACCACCCGCTGCAAGCTGCCGAACAGCTGCGCGCTTTCGGGATAGCTCAGCAGGAGCGACAGCGATTCCGGCGTTGTCAGCAGCACATGCGGCGGCTTCGTCCGTTGCCGCGCCTTCTTGTCGGACGAGGTATCCCCGCTGCGCGTCTCGACCGTGATGGGGAGGCCCATCTCGGTGATCGGCGTGAGCAGATTGCGCTGCACATCATGCGCCAGCGCCTTCAGCGGGGACACATAGAGCGTGTGCAGCCCCTCCGGCACCGGCCCAAGGCCCAGCCGCGAGCGCGTGAAGGCGGCCAAGGTCGGGAGGAACCCGGCCAGCGTCTTGCCCGCGCCCGTATCGGCCACCAGCAGCGCATGCTTGCCCGCGTCGTCGGCCGCCAGCATCTCGGCCTGATGCCGCCGCACCCGCCAGCCGCGCCCCGCGAACCAGGCTTCGATTTCGGGCGGGATCGGCAGGTCGCTCACCCGGCGGACCTTAGCGCCTGATCCCCGAAGCCGCCAATTGCGCGTCAAGGGCAGCCAGCATCGCCGCGAGCCCCTCCTCGCTCCCGCTTTCCGCCCGCGCCGTCAGCATCGCCTCGGTGTTCGATGCGCGCAGCAGCCACCAGCCCTGCGGCATGGTCACCCGCACCCCGTCGATCGCGACCACGTCCGCCCCTTCCGCCATGAGCCGCGCGCGGACTTCGTCGATCACCGCGAACTTGCGCGCCTCCTCCACCGAAAAGCGCAACTCGGGCGTATTGACCATCACCGGCATCGCATCGAGCAATTCCGCCACCGACTTGCCCTGCCGCGCCACCGCCGCAATGAGCCGCACGGCAGCATAGAGCGCATCGTCGAACCCGTAGTAATCATCCGCAAGAAACACATGTCCGGTCACTTCGCCACCGAGGACCGCACCAGTCTGCTTCATTTTGGATTTGATGTGGCTGTGTCCGGCCTTCCACATGAGCGGCACCCCGCCCAGCGCGCGGACGCGGTCAAACAGCGCCGCGCTCGTCTTGATATCGGCGATAACTGTCCCGCCCGCCTGCCTTTTCAGCACGTCTTCGGCAAACAGCATCAGCAGCTGGTCCCCCGCCAGCGCGCGGCCCTTGCTGTCCACCACGCCCAGCCGGTCCCCGTCCCCGTCGAAGGCTAATCCGAAGTCGAGTCGTCCCTGCGCGACGGCGCCGCGCAAATCGGCAAGATTGGCGTCGACGGAAGGATCGGGATGATGTCCAGGAAACGTGCCATCGACATGCGTGTGCAAGCAGATGTGGCGCCCCGCCATCCGGGCGACCAGCCGCTCGATCACCTCGCCCGCGGCGCCGTTCCCGGCGTCCCATCCGATGCCAAGGCACTCGAGGGCATCTGGCGCGATACCCTTCAGCCCGGCGAGCAACCGCTCGACGTAGGCATCCATGATATTGACCCGCTCGGCCGTCCCGTCGCCCAGCGCCCAATCCCCCCGGGCGGCGAGGCGGTCGAGATCGAGTATATCTGGACCGAAGAACGGACCGCCGCGAAATACCACTTTGAAGCCATTCTGATCGGCGGGATTGTGGCTGCCAGTTATCTGAATGCCATCCTGCACTTGTGGCCCGGCCTGCACCTCTGACCCGGTCCTCACTTCAGGCATCGCGGCGCAGGCGAAGTAGAGCATCGGCGTCGGGCCGAGCCCGATCCGGACAGCATCGGCCCCGCTCGCGCACAGCCCACTGACCAGCGCTTCCTCCAGCATCGGCGAACTGAGCCGACCATCATAGCCCACCGCCACCGTCTTGCGCCCATCGCGCAGCACCCGCGTCGCGAAACTGCGCCCCAGCGCATAGGCATCGTCCGGCCCCAGCGTCTTGCCGATCGTGCCGCGAATGTCATATTCGCGCAGCACGCTGGGATGGAACCGGTGGCTCATGTCGCCCTGCCGGGAAGGGTTTCTCGCAGAGACGCGAAGGGAAAGAAGCGCGCAAAGAGCACGCGCCGGGCCGCGAGGCCCATTCTTCCTTCAGCGCGGCCTGTCTCAGTGGAGCCGTGCCGCCATCCCGGCCTCTTGGCGGTCTCTATTCCCTCTGCGTCTCGGGGAGAAACGCGAAGGTCAACCTCACCCCCGCCCATCAGGCCCGCGATTGGAAATCCGCGCCAGCAGCAGGTCGCGCGCCGCATTGGCCTCGTGCACCGCATCGTTGGTCCCGCCGCGATCCGGGTGGACCTTCAGCATCAGCCGCCGATGCGCCTCGATCACCTCGTCATACCCCGCATCCGCCCGCAGCCCGAGCAGGTTCAGCGCGCGCTTTTCCGCGGCTTCCTTGGCGTTCGGCCCCCACAGCTCCCACGGCCAGCGCCCGGCCAGCAGCCTGACCGCAAGGCAGGCCAGCGCCGCGAGGAACAGGAACTTCAAAGCACCGCTTCCATCGCCAGCTGCCCGCGCTCGGGGATCTTCAGCGCCAGCCCCGCCACCAGCGTCCGCAGCTCCTGCCGCGCGACCAGATGGCTGGTGCCCAGTTCACCCAGATGCCCCTTGTCGAGCAGGGTCAGCCCGCTCGGGAACAGCTCGCGATAGATCACGCGCTCCGAAAGGCCGCTGGCGATGCGGAAGCCGACGCGCTTGGAAAGCTCGGTCAGCGCCTGGTCGATGCGCTTCTGGTTGCGCGCCTCGGTATAGCCGGTGCGGTTGCGCACCACGACCCAATCCATCTCCTTGCGCGCCTCGCGGATCGTCGCCATCGCCCGCTTCTTGCGCGCTTCCCAGATCAGCTCGGCATAGAACGAAAGGCGGCGCACCTTGAACGTCTCGGCATCGACTTGCCCGATCAGGTCGAAATCGACGAAGCTGTCGTTGAGCGGCGTCACCAGCGTATCGGCTTGCGTCGCGACATGGCGCGCCAGCGGATCGTCGCGGCCGGGCGTGTCGAACAGCAGGAAGTCGTGGCTCTCGCCCAGCCGCTCCGCCAGCGCGTCCAGCTCTTCGCTGCTCGTCCCGTCATAGACCGCGAACGTCGCCGTCGGCAGCGTGATGTCGCGCCGACGCATGGTCTCGGCGCGGTTCTCGAAATAGCGGTGCATCGTCCGCTGCCGCGCATCGAGGTCGATCGCCGCCACCCGCGCGCCCTGATAGGCCAGCGCGATGGCGACATGGACCGCCGTGGTCGACTTGCCGGTTCCGCCCTTCTCGTTGGCGAAAACGATGCGATAGGGAGCGGCAGACACGAGATGATCCTTTCTGTGAGTGGCGGGCCCCCTTGCCGCCGGGCACGGCACGGGTCTAGAGGGCGCGTTCCCCAGATCGGGGATTACTGGAGAGCCGAGCCGCGTGCAAATCCTGACCGCCGTCGAACCGCTTCGCGCGGCGCTTTCCGCGCTGAAATCGGGGGACAATTCGGTAGCCCTCGTTCCCACCATGGGCGCGCTGCACGAAGGCCACCTCACGCTGGTGCGCGAAGCCAGGGCCCGCGCGGATATCGTCGTCGTCTCGATCTTCGTCAATCCGCGCCAGTTCGGCCCCAATGAGGACCTTGCGACCTACCCCCGCCAGCTCGAAGCCGATGCCGCGCTGCTCGAGGCCGAAGGCGTGGACGTGCTCTGGGCGCCCACCGTCGAGGCGGTCTATCCGCCGGGCTACGCCACCACGATCCAGGTCAGCGGCCTCGATGCCGTGCTTTGCGGCGCGGCCCGGCCCGGCCATTTCGACGGCGTGGCGACGGTGGTCACCAAGCTGTTCAACCAGGTCCAGCCCAACATTGCGCTGTTCGGCGAGAAGGACTGGCAGCAGCTCGCGATCATCCGCCGCATGGCCCGCGATCTCGACCTCACACACCCCCACGCGATGCGCATCCTCGGCGTACCCACCGTGCGCGAGCCGGACGGCCTCGCCATGAGCAGCCGCAACAAGTACCTCACCCCCGAAGAACGCGCCGCCGCCCCCGCAATGAACCGCGCGATGCGCGAAGCCGCGGCGAAGATCGCGGCCGGCGAGCCGGTCGCCCCCGCCCTGGCCGCGCTGCACGCCGCCATCCTCGCCGCCGGTTTCGCCCGCATCGACTACGCCGAACTGCGCGACGCCGCCACGCTCGAAGCGCTCGACCCCTGGGACGGCCGCCCCGCCCGCCTGCTGGTCGCGGCGCATATGGGCAAGGCGCGGTTGATTGACAATATCGCCGTTACTGTTTGAACTAGAACGAAAAACCCACCCCCGACCCCGAGGGTACAGGCACCTGATCTCATCATAACCCCGCCATTCCGGATAAAGCTCGGTGTGACGATCTCCTTATGCCAACACCTTCGTGATTCCCGCGTAGGCGGGAATCCAGAGCGGCAAACGCAGCGCCAGCACCCCTGGATTCCCGCCTGCGCGGGAATGACGAGGAGATGGTCCAAACACCACTCTTGACAAAACGAACCATATAGGTTATACGCCCCGTCAGATCGGGAGCAGGCTAGGCCGGCCTCGCCCTCGCTCCTTTGGCTTCTTGTCCACCGGGCAAACGCCAACGCGACCGGTGCGGGCTGCGGGTTCAAGGTGGGGCGGTCTCCCCCAAGTCCTTGGCCAGGCAATCTACCGCGCCAGCACGCAGATCATGGCTCCCATCGGCTTCGTCCCGGTGCGAGCAAAGACCGGCACGCATGCGAGCCGCTACCCCGGTCCCGGGCCATGATCGACACAAATGGCTGCGCCGGACCTCTTCTGCCCATCCGGCCACTCGCACCTGCGCGGAACACGACGCCCTCCCCGCAGCACCAGTGCAGGTGCCGCACCGGTCGCGCGATCACCCTCCCTGCCCGTCAAACGCAGCGCCGCGCTACCAAATCCAACAGGCGGCTGCCATGGTCAGAACAGCGACGCTTGCGCCGGGGAGGGCGGATCTTCCGCCACTTCGCGCATCAGCGCATCGGCCAGCGGCACCTGCATCGCCGTCGCGCCTGCGCCGTCTGCGCTCAGCCAGCGGTCGAACGCCTCGCCCGGCCGCAGCAGCACCGGCATCGCCTTGGGGTGCACCCGGCCCACCACGGCATTCGCCTCGCAGGTCAGGAAGGCAAAGCGCGGGCCCTGCTCGGTCGGGCGCCACAGCCCGGCGAAGGCGAACAGCGGATCGTCCGGCAGATCGAACCAGTGCTTACGCTTGCGCCCCGTCTGCGGATCGGGTGCAGCGGACCATTCGGAAAAGGCGGTGACCGGCACGAGACACCGCCGCGCCGGATCGGCCAGCGCGCTGTGCCAGATCGGCGAGGCGAGGTTGCGCACATTGGTGATCGGCCGCTTCACGTCGCCGAACGGGGGCCAGCCCCAGCGCATCAGGTCGAGCCGCCGCCCGGCACCCTCGCGCACCACCACCGGCGCCTCGGCATCCGGATAGATTTCCGGCAACGCGGGCAGGTTGCGCCCGCCCGTCTCCGCCCGGAAAAGCTGCGCGATGGCTTGCGCGCCCGCCGTCATGCGATAGAGATTGCACATAACTCAGGCATGATAGCGGGAGAGAACGCGATGGCCACCCAGATCCGCCCCAACATCAATTGCAGCGATGCCGAATGGCAGGCGCGGCAGGAACTGGCGGCCTGCTACCGCATCTTCGATCTGATGGGTTGGTCCGAATCGGTCTACAACCACATCTCGCTGCGCGTGCCGGGTGAGGACGGCGCTTTCCTGATCAATCCGTTCGGCCTGCTCTATTCCGAAGTCTGCGCCAGCAACCTCGTCAAGATCGACATCGACGGCAACAAGCTCGATGACAATCCGCATGCCGTGAACCTCGCCGGCTTCACCCAGCACGGCTATTTCCACCGCCACCTCGATTGGGCGCATGCCATCTGTCATGTCCACACGACGGCCTCGATGGCGGTGTGCAGCCTTGAAGAAGGGCTGCTGCCGATCAACTTCTACGCCTGCAATTTCATCGGCCGGCTCGCCTACCACGATTTCGAAGGCATCACCGTCCGTGCCGAGGAAGGCGAACGGCTGCTGGCGAACCTCGGCGACAAGAACATCCTCATGCTGCGCAACCACGGCCCGGTGGTCATGGCCAAGAGCCTGCAGGCGATGTTCGTCCAGATGTGGTCGCTGCAGCGCGCGTGCGAGATCCAGATGGCGACGCTTTCGATGGGCCGCCCCCCGATCATGGTCTCGCAGGACGTGATCAATGTGCATCAGCGCGATCTGGCGCAGGGCACCCCGCCCGGCGGCGGCCCCGGCGTCGGCGATTTCAACGCCTGGACCCGGCGGATCGACCAGATCGACCGCTCCTGGCGGGATTGAGGTTGTCGGCGTTCCAGCCCCTCGAACCAACCGCTCATGCTGAGCTTGTCGAAGCATCTCGCACCACCGCCGCGCTAGCACCCTTCGACAAGCTCAGGGTGAGCGGGGTAAGGGTCGGGATCGATTTCCTGCTAGAGCCGACCGCCGATGGCCATCCTCACCGTCAACAACCAGCCGATCGAGATCAAGCTGGAGGCCGACACGCCGCTGCTCTGGGCGCTGCGCGATGCCGCCAACCTGACCGGCACCAAGTACGGCTGCGGCACCGGTGAATGCGGGGCCTGCATGGTCATCGTCGACGGGCAAGCGATGCCGAGCTGCACCCTGTCGCTGGGTGAGGCCGAAGGGCGCACGGTCACCACGATCGAGGGCCTCTCCGCCGATCGCAACCACCCGGTGCAGCAGGCGTTCGTCGCCGAGCAGGCGATCCAGTGCGGCTTCTGCACCCCCGGCCTCGTGATGGCGGCCGCCGCGCTGCTCACGCACAACACCGATCCGACCGAGGCGGACATCAAGGCCGCAATCACCAATATCTGCCGCTGCGGCGTCTACCCACGCCTCGTCCGCACGATCCAGCGCGCGGGCCGCATCGCGCGCGGGATCGAACCGGGCGTGCCGCTGCCGGTGCCGCTGACCGCGACGACGCCGGGGCTTTAGAAGCCCATCCGCACCGTCAACCGCGCACTGCGGGGCGCGGCAGTCGAGATGTTGTTGTCGGTGTGGGCAGTCGGGAAATACTGCTCGTTCAGCAGGTTGTTCACATTGAGCTGGACCGAGAGGTTCTTCGAGACATTGTAGAACACCGCCGTATCGACCCGCGTCCAGGCCGGCAGCGTCACCGTGTTGCTCACCGTGGTATAGGCCGAGGACTGGTGCGTCACGCCGAGGCCAAGGCCGAGCTTGCCGGTCACATCATAGCGCGTCCACAGCGAGATCTGGCTTTCCGGCAGCAGCGCCAGCCCGCGTCCGGCCGGGGCGGCGGTCGTGCTGGAGCGGACCTTGCCGTCCTGCAGCGCGTAGCCGAGGCTCACCTGCCACTGCGGAAGGATCTTCCCCGTCGCCGAAAGCTCGATCCCGCGCGTGCGGGTCTTGCCTGAAAGCTGGGGCAGGCCGGTAACCGGATCGTTGAAGCGCGAGTTCTCGCGGTCGAGCCGGTAGGCAGCGGCGGTCAGCGCAAGCGTCGGGGTCACGTCCCACTTGGCACCGACTTCGAGGTTCTTGAACTCCTCCGGCGCCAGCGTCGCCTGCGTCGCATCGAGCGCGCTGAACTGGTCGCCCGACTGCGGCAGGAAGGTCTTGGTGTAACTGCCGTAGAGCGAGATGTTCGCGCGCGGCTTCACGATAACACCGGCGCGGGGGCTCCACTTGTGGTCGGTGCGCCCGGCGCTGGTGCTGCTCAGCAGGTTGTCCGCGTTGATCTTGAAGCTGTCATAGCGCACGCCGCCCACGATCTGGAGGAACGGGGCAAGCTCGATCTGGTCCTGAAAATAGGCCGAGAAGGTGGTGACCTTGGTATGCGTCGAGCGGCTGGGTGTGCCGAAGGTGATCGCAGGAATGGCGAGCCGGTCTGCCAGCGCGACCGTGGCCGAGGCCTTGTTGCCGGGGAAGATGCCTTCGGAGCGAGCGGCATCGGTGGCCTGATCGGCGCCTTCGATCCCGGCGATCACGGTATGGCCGATCGGGCCGGTCTTCCCTTGCCAGGTCAGGTTGGCCTGCCCGATCCAGCTCTCGCGCACCGAAGTGCTGTTGTAGGCGCTGAGCGAGACCGTGTTGGTGGCCGGATTGACCGCCGCACTCGCGAAGATGTTGCCGTAGTACTTGTCGGTGTGGCTGTACTGCCCGGCCACGGTCAGTGTCAGGCTGTCAGCCAGCTTCTGCGTCAGGCGTGCTTCGACGATATGCGCCTTCACTTCCGAGATGTTGGTGTCCTTGCGGCCGAAGAACGTGTCGCGATACCCCTCCAGCGGTTTGCCGGCGAGCGAGGGGACGCCGCGATCGACGGTGCGGCGGTCGTCGTCGTAATTGTATGAGAGGTCGATACGGGTGTCCGCAGAAGGCGCGAAGGTCAGCGTGGGGTTCACGCCGATGAAGCGGCCGTGGAAGTCCTGCCGGTGGTTGTCGAATTCCTCATACGTGCCGTTGAGGCGCGCGCCCAGGGTCTGCGAGAGCGGCGCATTGAGATCGGCGGCAAGCGCGAAATCGCCAAAGGTGCCGACGGCCGCGCTGGCGCCGAGGCTCTGGCCGGCGAGCGAGGGCGCCTTGCGTACGCGGTTGATGACGCCGCCGCCACCGCCGCGCCCGAACAGCAGCGCATTGGAGCCGCGCAGCACTTCGATATGGTCGATGTTGTAGAGCGAACGGTAATACTGCGTGTCGTCGCGCAGGCCGTTGAGGAAGAAGTCCGCAGTGGTGTTCTGCCCGCGCAGCACGATCTGGTCGCGGTTGCCTTCGCCCTGCGCGAGGACCACGCCGGGGACATAGCGCAGCGCGTCGCCGAGCTGGGTGACGCCCTGATCGTCAAGCTGCTCGCGGCTGAGCACGGTAACCGACTGCGGCACATCGAGCAGCGGGGTCGGCGCTTTCAGGCCGTTGGCGCTGTCGCTGCGGTAGCTGTCGGCGTGCCCCGTCACCACGATCGTGCGGCGGTCCGCGCCATCGCCCGCGTCTCCGGCATCCGCCGCCATCGGCACCTCTTCCGCCTGAGCCGCCACCGGGAAAAGGGCGCTGGTGGCGAGGAGCAGGGCGGGGAGCGCTTTCACGGGCATTTCCTTCTTGAGAGGCATTCTCAAGAATCGCTCTATTGCGAGTCATTCGCACATGCAAGGATGATATTGAGAATCCTTCGCGAAAATTGCGTTCGGCGGACGCGACAAGGCGCAGGCCCGATGACAGGCCTGTTCGTTCAGTAGTTCAGACGTTTCAGAAGGTTTGGGGGCTTGCTGCGCTCAAAGCAGCGGGAAGGCGCGGCCGGCGAGGATCAGCGCAAGCGCGCAGCCGAGCACCACGGCCGAACGCAGCATTTCCGCCACAGGGGCGGCAGGTGCAGCAACGAGGGCGATAGCGCGGGACATGTATCAAGCATGCGCCCGCAGTGCCTAACAAGTCGTTAAGGCGCTCAGGCCAGCCATTCAAGCAGCGAAGCGAGGCATTCGCGCGCCAGCAGCTTGCTGCGTTCGGGGCTCCAGCCCTGCGCCGGATCAGGCAGGTCGTCGTTGTCCTTGAAGGGCATTTCCAGCGTCATCGAGACGGCGCCGAAACGCTGCGCGATCTGGTTGGTCGCCATCGACAGATTGGCCTTGCCGGGCCGCGCGACCGGATAGCCGCGCTTCGTCTGAAAATCGGGCGTGCGGCGCTCGAGGATCGCGCGGTAGCGGCGATAGGCCTCGCCCTGCGCTTCGGTCCAGCCGGGGATGCCTTCGAAGCCCGCAAAGAACACGGCGGGGATCGCCTCGTCGCCATGGACGTCCATCGCGAAGTGGACGCCGGTCTCGTCCATGGCACCGCGGATTGCGAGCACTTCGGGCGAACGCTCGGCGCTCGGTTCGTGCCATTCGCGGTTGAGGTTCACACCCGCGGCATTGGTCCGCAGATGCCCGCGGCGCGAACCATCGGGATTGCAATTGGGCACGATGTGGAAGCGGCAAAGCTGGCGCAGCTTGCGGGCATGCGGATCAGCGGGATCGGTCAGCATGTCGAGCGCGCCTTCCATCCACCATTCGGCCATCGATTCGCCGGGGTGCTGGCGCGCGATGAGCCAGACCTGCTTCTCGCCTTCTCCCAGCGAGAGGCAATCGATCGGCTGGCCATCGAGACTGCGGCCCAGCACGCGGTGGGTGACGCCTTCGCTGGCGGCCACTTCGGCGACGAGATCGTGGTGCCGCTCCATCGAATAGGGCGCGAAATAGGCGAACGAGCAGGTGGCGGACTGCGGGGTGTAGCGGATCGTCATCGTGCCGCCGTCGACTGCCGCGTCATAGCGGGTCTCGGCGCGGTACCAGATGTCGCGGTCTTCGGAGACGCAGGCGCGGTAGTGGGTCCAGCCATCGGGATAGGCGGCGGCGGCAAGGCCGGTGATCTTCAGTTCCAGCGTCCGGCCCGCGCAGCCGCCGACGCGGAAGTGGAACCACTGGAAGAATTCGGAGGCATTGTCGCGCCGGATGGCGAGCCGGGCGGTGGCGCCGTCGATGCTCAGGACTTCAATATTGCCGCTGTCAAAGCCGGCGTCGATGCTGATCGGATCATTGGTCATTTGACCGTGATAGTCGCCCCCGAGGTTCCGGGAAAGCCCGAGAACAAGGCATGGGCCAAGCGCGGTGCGGCCTGATCGACCGAAGCGGCCTTTGCTTTCTCGTTCTCGATGTTGTCGGCGCGGCCTTCCCACAGCGAAAGGCCTGTCGTGCGGCTGCGGATGGTGACGACGAGCCGGGTATGGACGCGCGCCTTGGGGCCGCCGCCAAGATTGAAGCCGAGGCCGAGCCCGACGCCGCTGTTCCACCCGCCGGTCGCGCCGCCGACGCCAACCGAGACCGGTCCGCGCTGGCGTTCGGTGCGCTGCACTTCGCGCTCGACGCGCACTTCGGCGACGGCATCGGCGGCGCCGGGCGTCGCAGTGCCGAACTTGAGCGCGGCAAGCTCAGCCTCCACGGCCTGAAGCCAGGCGCGGATTTCGAGGCTGTTCGGATCGGTGCCGGGCGCGGCGACAACGGCCACGGTGTTGCGGCCGAGCGTCGTGATGCTGTCCGGCGTGTGGAAGCGCGTGACCTCCACCGGAGCGGCCAAGGCGGGTGAGGCGGCCAGCACCAGCGCCGCGAGGAACAGGCGGGCCCTCACGGTGTCACCGCCGCGAGCGGCTGGACGACCTGGCCGTCCGGGAACTGCTTGAGGAGAGCGGTGGCGAGGCGGGCGGCCATCTGGCTGTTGTTGATCCCGCCGTCTTCCTCGCGTGCCTCGCCCTCGGCGTGGCCTTCCCACAGGACGCGGCCCGTGGCCTTGTCGCGGATGCGCAGATCGAGCCGGGTGGAAATGATCGCCTTGGCCGGCTTGGTGAGATCGACCGCGAGCGCGAGGCCGAAGCCGCTGCCGCGATTGCTGACGGTGGTGCTCATGGCGCCGCTGACCTTCCTGTGCGGGGCCTCCTCGGGGACGGCCACGCTGTGGCTGACCCCGATCTCGGCGATCTGGTCGGGATCGAGTGCTGTCGCCGTGTCATAGCCGCGCCGGGCGAGTTCGTCGATAATGGCGGCTTCATAGACGGGGAGCTTGCCGTCCTCGTTGTCGCCGGCATCGCTCGCCATGCGGCTCACCACGATGCGGCCCTTGCCGAGCAGGGCTTCGGCATCGGCGGCACGATAGGCCGTCACGTCGATCTTCTTCGAGGGCTGCGCGGTCTGGCGCGCAGCAGGATAGCGCGGATCGGGACCCCTATCCTGCCAGCCGCCCCCGCCGCCCCATCGCTCTTCGCCGGGCATGCCTTGCGCCAGTGCGGGCGTGGCGGCGCAGGCGAGCAGCAAGGCAGCGAGAGCAGTGGTAGCCTTCATCACAGGACTTTCAGGTAAACGACCGACGGTAAATCCTAGGTCCGGGCGCATGTCAGCCACCTGAACGGATTGTTTGTCGATTCCAACGCATGGCGAGCCTGCTACTGCATTGCAGCATTTGCTGAGGGGAGTGATTCGCATGGGCCAGGTTCCCGTTCTCGTTACCGGCGGCGCCGGGTACATCGGCAGCCACGCGGTGCTGGCGCTGCAGGATGCGGGCTGGCCCGTTGCGGTGATCGACAACCTGACCACGGGCTTCCGCTTCGCGATTCCCGATGGCGTGCCGCTCTATGAAGGCGATATCGAGGACGGCGCGCTGCTGGCGCGCATCTTTGCCGAGCAGAAGATCGGCGCGGTGATGCATTTCGCCGGGTCGATCATCGTGCCCGAATCGGTCGAGAACCCGCTCAAGTACTATCACAACAATACCGCCAAGAGCCGCGCGCTGATCGCCGCCGCGGTCGAGGCGGGGGTGAAGCATTTCATCTTCTCTTCGACTGCCGCGACCTACGGCATTCCGGAAGTCTCGCCTGTCACCGAAGACAGCCCCAAGTCGCCGATCAATCCCTACGGCATGTCGAAGCTGATGACCGAGACGATGCTGGCCGATACCGCGCGGGCGCATCCGCTGAATTACTGCGCACTGCGCTATTTCAATGTGGCGGGGGCGGACCCGGAAGCGCGCACCGGACAATCGACGGCGGGGGCGACGCACCTGATCAAGGTCGCGGTCGAAGCCGCGCTCGGCAAGCGCAGCCATGTCGGCGTGTTCGGCACCGATTTCGACACGCCCGACGGGACCGGGGTGCGCGACTATATCCATGTGTCGGACCTCGCCGCAGCGCATGTTCTGGCGCTGGAGGCGTTGATTGCGGAGCCGCAGCGTTCGCTGACAATGAACTGCGGCTATGGTCAGGGGTTCTCGGTGCTCGAGGTGCTCGATGCGGTGGACCGCGTGACCAACCGCAAGATCGAGCGCAAGCTGGAAGGCCGCCGCGCGGGCGATCCCGATTCGCTGATTTCGGACAACCGCCGCATCAAGGCGACGCTGCCCTGGGTGCCGAAGTATGCCGATCTCGACGTGATCGTGAGCCATGCACTGGCGTGGGAAAGGAAACTGACCGAGATCCGCGGGGACGCCTGAGTCCTTGGTTGACTTTCGTGCGGGGCGCGCATAACCGCCGCGTTCCAATTTCGGCCCGGTCGGCTCGGGCAAAAGGATTCGTCATGAAGATTCGCAACAGCCTGAAGTCGCTCAAGGATCGTCACCGGGACAACCGCGTGATCCGCCGCCGCGGCCGCACTTACGTCATCAACAAGACCCAGAAGCGCTTCAAGGCGCGCCAAGGGTAATCAATCCCTGCTGATTGCGCGCGCTCCGCTTCGGCGGAGTGGTTTGCAGTCGAACGGTCTTGAACCGGCAGAGGCCTCCGCGAACTGCGGGGGCTTTTTGCATGTGTGGAAGGAGGGATCGGCATGAGCGACAAGGTCGATGCTGTCGTCTGGGATATCGGCCACGTGCTGGTGCAGTGGTCGATCCGCTATCTCTATGAAAAGCTGATCGATGATCCGGCTCAGCTGGACTGGTTCCTCGCGCATGTCGTCACCGTGCCATGGCATTTCCGCCACGATGCGGGCGAGCCGTTGGCGGACCTGATCGCCGAGAAGGTGGCCGAATACCCCGAGCATCGCGCGCTGATCGAAGCCTATGCGCCGCGCTGGCTGGATACGATTCCGGGGCCGATCGAAGGTACCCCTGCGCTGGTCGAAGCGCTGGCCGCGCGCGGCGTACCGCAATTCTCGATCACCAATTTCGGTGCGGACACCTTCGCCATGTTCCGCCCGACGTTCCCGGTGCTGGACCACATGGGCGATATCGTGGTGAGCGGTGCCGAGCGGCTGGTGAAGCCCGATCCGGCAATCTTCCAGCTGGCGGCGCAGCGCTTCGGCCATTCGCCGGAGCGGATGCTGTTCATCGACGACAATGCGGCGAACATCGCCAGCGCGGCGGCGCTCGGCTGGCAGGTGCATCACTTCACGCGCGGGGCAGAGGCGCTGGAAGCCGATCTGCGGGGGTTGGGGCTGCTCTGACAAACCCCCACCCCGCTCATGCTGAGCTTGTCGAAGGATGCTGGCGCGATGCTTCGACAAGCTCAGCATGAGCGGTTCGTGAGTTGGGGGGATTTTCTATCGCAGCCCGATCAGCGAAATCTGGCGGCCGTAGCCCGCTTCCCCGGCATGGGTGGAGCGGCGGAACGAGTAGAAGCGCTCGGCCTGCGAATAGGTGTCCTCGCCCAGCATCCCGACAGTGCCGACACCGAACGCGGCGAGGCGCGCGGCGACATAGCCCTCCAGATCGAACCAGCTGTGCCCGGCGCGGCCCGCGCGGAAGAAGCGGACGTTCTCGGCAGCTTCGCCGGTGAAACGCGCTTCGAAGCCCGCGTCCACTTCATAGCTCTTCTGCGCGATGCAGGGGCCGACCACGGCAGCGATGCGGGAACGGTCAGCGCCGAGGGCTTCCATCGCTTCCACAGTGCGGTCGGTCACCCCGCCGATGGCGCCTTTCCATCCGGCGTGGGCCGCGCCGATCACCCCGGCCTCGGCATCGTGGAACAGCACCGGCGCGCAATCGGCGGTGAGCACACCGAGGAGCAGGCCGGGCCGGTCTGTGACGAGCGCATCGGCCTTGGGCCGGTCGGCATCCGCCCACGGCGCGGTGACGGTCACCACATCGGGCGAATGGATCTGGTAGCAGGTCAGCAGCCGCGCGCCCGGCAGCACGGCCTCGCCAGCGCGGCGCCGGTTTTCGGCGGTGTGCGCGGGTTCGTCCTCGCTGTAGCTGACGTTGAGCCCGGCATGGAGGCCTTGGCTCACCCCGCCGCGCCGGCCGAGGAAACCGTGCGCAGCGCCTGACAGCGCCGGTTGGGTGAGGACTTCGGGCCGCTCGCTCATCCGTTCAGGCTCTTGCTCACCTGCTCGCTGACATCGCGCGACAGGCCGGGGGCGGCGGCGATGCGTTCGAGCTCGGCACGCATCAGCGCCGCGCGCGCGGGTTCAATCCGGCGCCAGCGGCCGAGCGGCGGGACGAAGCGCGCGGCGACATTGCCGTTGATCGGATCGAGCTTGAGGATGAGGTCCGCGATCATCCGGTAGCCCGCGCCGTCCGCCGCATGGAACGCCTGCGGATTGGCGGCGAAGGCCATGTAGAGCGCGCGGACGCGGTTGGGGTTGGTCATCGTGAAATCGGGATGCTCGGCCAGCGCGGTGACGTGCTTCAGCGTCTCGGGGTGAAGCGCGCCCGCCTGGATCGAGAACCACTTGTCGATCACCAAGGCATTCCCGGCAAAGCGCGCATGGAAATCGGCGAGCGCGGCGCGGCGGGCTTCATCGCACGCGGCGGTGCTGATGCCGGCGAGGACCATCAGCGCGCCCTGCCGGTCGGTCATGTTGTCCGCCGCATCGTATTGCGCCTTGGCGCGGCGGGCGGCTTCGACCGGATCGCTGGCAGCGAGGTAGACCAGCGCCTGCGTCTTGAGCTTGCGCGCGCCCCTTGCGGCGGCCTCGAGGCTGTAGGGCACGGCGGTGCAGCGGTCGTGCAGCGCGTGCCATTGGGCGGCGAGCTCGCTGCCCAGCCAGCGCTTCAATGCCTCGCGCTCGGCATGGATACGCGAAGGATCGGCCTGCGCGATCTGCTCGGCGATATAGCCTTCGCCGGGGAGGATGATCAGCTCGCCGCGCATCAGATCGTCAAGCGCGGTATCGGCCAGCACTGCGGCATAGACATCGCGGATGGCGTCCAGGCCTTCGGCGCGGGCCGCGTCGGTCAGGTCGCCCGAAACGGCGGCGACGAGGTGGCGGACCATCAGCTGCTGCATCGCTTCGTAGCGCGCGAAGGGATCATCGTCGTGCGCGGCAAGGAAGACGAGGTCCGCGGCCTGGAGCGGCATGTCGATCGCGACGGGGGCGGAGAAGCCGCGATTGATCGAGAGCACGGGCGGCGCGTCGAACCCGTCGAACGTAAAGCTCTGCTCAGCTTCAGTCAGGACAAGCAATTGCTCGCCCGCGTGTTTTCCGGTGGCGCGGTCAAACAGCGCGGTGCGCAGCGGGATGACCATCGGCTGCTTGTTCGGCTGGCCTGGCGTGGCGGGCACGGTCTGGCTCAGCGTCAGCGTGGCGGTATCGCCTTCATGCGTCAGCTTGGCAGTGACGCGCGGAGTGCCGGCCTGCTCGTACCAGCGGCGGAACTGCTTGAGGTCGAGTCCTGCGCCGTCCTCGATCGCCTTGACGAAATCCTCGCAAGTCGCCGCCTCGCCGTCGTGCCGTTCGAAATAGAGGTCGGTCCCCGCCCGGAAGCGCTCGGGGCCTGCCAGCACCGTCATCATGCGGATCACCTCGGCGCCCTTGTTGTAGACGGTCGCGGTGTAGAAGTTGCTGATCTCCTGATAGGAATCCGGGCGGATCGGGTGCGCGAGCGGTCCTGAATCCTCCGGGAACTGCGCGGCGCGCAGGATACGCACGTCCTCGATCCGCTTGACCGGGGCCGAGCCCATGTCCGCGCTGAACTGCTGGTCGCGCAGCACGGTGAAGCCTTCCTTGAGGCTCAGCTGGAACCAGTCCCGGCAGGTGACGCGGTTGCCCGACCAGTTGTGGAAGTATTCATGCGCGACGACCCCTTCGATCGCGTCGTAGTCGCCGTCGGTCGCGGTTTCCGGATCGGCGAGGATATAGCGCGTGTTGAAGACGTTGAGGCCCTTGTTCTCCATCGCGCCCGCGTTGAAATCGGAAACGGCGACGATGTTGAACAAGTCGAGGTCGTACTCGCGGCCATAGACTTGCTCGTCCCAGCGCATCGAATCGATCAGCGCCTTCATGGCGTGCCCGGTGCGCGTCTCGTCCCCGGCGCGGACATAGATGGCGAGATCGACACGGCGGCCCGAGCGGGTGGTGAAGCTGTCACGCGAGGCGACGAGATCGCCCGCGACGAGCGCGAAGAGGTACGAGGGCTTGGGCCAGGGATCGTGCCATTCGGCCCAGTGCGTGCCGTCCGCGTTCTCTCCGCTCGCGACCGGATTGCCGTTGGAAAGGAGGACCGGGAAAGCCGCCTTGTCGCCAGCCATCCGCACCGAATAGACGCTGAGCACGTCGGGCCGATCCGGGAAGAACGTGATGCGGCGGAACCCTTCCGCCTCGCACTGGGTGCAGAGCATGCCGTTCGAGGCATAGAGGCCGGAGAGCTGGGTATTGGCAGTCGGGTCGATTTCGGTCTCGATGGTGACCGTGTGGCGATCACCCGGCAGGTCGATCACGAGCCGGCTGCCGTCCATGCGCCAATCGTTGTGCGCTGCGCCGTCGACCAGCACGGACTTGGCCGTGATGCCATCGCCGTCGAGCCGCAGCGGGCCGGACGCCGGCCCGGCGCGCTCCACCACCAGATCGGCGCGCACCCGCGTCGCGGTGAGCGAGAGCGCGAAATCGAGCGCGATTTCCGGCACCTGCCACTCGGGCGGGCGGTAATCGAGGCGCTGGATGACAGTGGCGGGCAGGGCGGGCGTGCCAGAGAGGTCGTTCATGGCCGCCAATGTAGGGAGCCTGCGCGCGCGGGGAAGCGCAAAAACGGCCATGCGCAAAACTTCGTCGGCAAGAGCTTGACGAGGGCGCGGGCGCGCAGCACCCATGGCGCCGACAGAACAGGCAAGGGGTCGAGGTTGCAAACCATGCCATTATCGAGACCGATTACAGGTGTTGCTTTTGGCTTTTCGCTGGCCTTGCCCGGCCTCGCTCAAGCGGCCGCTTTCAACGTCGATCATGCGACGCAGCTTTGGCTCAGAACCCTGAGCGGCCCGGCCAAAGCCCGCTCCGATGCCTACTTCGAAGGGGGTGAGTGGCTGGGGCTGTGGGGCGCGCTGATTTCGGTAGCGCTCTGCTGGTTCCTGCTGCGCATCCGCCTGCTGCCTGCGATCCGCGACATCATGCATCGGCGCGGCTGGCGGCCCTGGCTGGGGATGCTGGCTTGCGCTGTCGTCTTCATCATCGCCGATACTGTGCTCAGCCTGCCGTGGTCGATTTATGAGGGGTACTGGCGCGAGAAACAGTACGGACTGATGAATCAGTCGCTGGGTGCATGGCTTGGCGATCAGGCGATAGCCCTTGCGCTGAACGTGGTGTTAGGCAGCTTGCTCCTGCTGGTGATCTATGCCGTGATCCGCAGGTTTCCCAAGCGCTGGTGGCTGATCGGTACAGGCGTGATGGGGGCAGCGATCACGTTCGGCGTCCTGATCACGCCGGTGTTCATCGTGCCGCTGTTCAACACCGCGACCGAACTGCCGAACGGACCGGTGCGCGAGCGGGTGGTTGCGATGGCCAAGGCCAATGGCGTCCCGGCAGAGCACATCTACCTGATCGATTCGTCCCGCCAGTCGGACCGGATTTCTGCCAACGTCTCTGGCATCGGCCCGACGATCCGCATCTCGCTCAACGACAACCTGCTGAACAAGACGAGCGTCGCCGAGACCGCGGCGGTGATGGGGCATGAACTGGGCCACTATGTGCTGGGGCATGTGTGGCGGACGATCATTGTGCTCACGCTGCTGATGGGCTTGCTGCTGTGGCTGGCATCGCGGATTGCGCCGGCGCTGATCCGCTATGGCGGGGAAGGCTGGAGCGTTCGCGCGCTGTCCGATCCCGCTTCACTGCCGGTGCTGGCGGGCGTGCTGAGCGTGCTTTCATTGCTGGCGACGCCGGTGACCAACACGCTGATCCGTGTGGACGAGAGCGAAGCCGATGCTTTCGGGCTTGATGCCGCGCGTGAGCCGGATGGCTTTGCCGCGGCGGCGATGAAACTATCGACCTATCGCAAGATCGAACCCGGCCCGCTGGAGGAACTGCTGTTTTTCGATCACCCCTCGGGCAAGACGCGGGTGACGATGGCGATGCAGTGGAAGAAGGACCACGTGCCGAACGCGGTCGAAGTCGTGCCGCCCCCGCTCCCCGAACCGAAGACGCCGGCCCCCCAGCCGTGAAGCTGCTCATCTTCGGCATGGGCTATACCTCGCAGGTGATCGCGGCGCAGCTGCGCGCGGCGGGCTGGGAGGTGGTCGGGACGGGGCGCGAGGGGGATTTGCGGTTCTACGACCGCGATGCGGTGCTCGCCGCGCTGGCGGAGGCGAGCCATGTGCTCTCGTCCGTGCCGCCCGCGCGCGAGGGCGGCGATCCGGTGCTCGAGGCCTATGGCGAGGCGCTCGCGGCAGCATCGGCGCAGTGGATCGGCTACCTCTCCTCGACAGGTGTCTATGGCGATGTCGGCGGCGCCTGGGTCGATGAAACCGCAGAAGTCGGCACCGGAAGGCGCTCGGCGCGAACGGCGGCGGATCTCGCGTGGCAGGCGCTGGGCGAACGGGTGCGCGTGTTCCGCCTGCCGGGCATTTACGGTCCCGGTCGCAGCGCGCTTGACCGGGTGCGCGAGGGCCATGCCAAGCGGATCGCGCTGGAAGGGCAGGTGTTCAGCCGCGTCCACGTCGAGGATATCGCGGCGGGTGTGATCGCCGGGATCGAGGGGCCGGCCGGCGTCTACAACCTCGGCGATGATGAGCCTTCGAACCAGAACGCGGTGATCGAGGAAGCCGCGCGGCTGCTGGGCGTGGCGCCGCCGCCGCTGCAGTCGCTCGAAGAAGCCGCGCTCTCGCCGATGGCGCTGGCGTTCTATGCCGAGAACCGGCGGGTGGCGAACGGCAAGGCCAAGCGCGTGCTCGGCTGGCAACCGCGCTATCCGACCTACCGCGAGGGGTTGCGGGACCTCAATGCCACGACCAGTCCGATCATCGCCAGCGCGGCGCCCGAGCCTGCCAGCAGCGACCAGCGGTAGCCTTCGACCGCGGTCGAGATCAGCATCGCGACGACCGGCACCAGCACGCCGTTGTAGGCGGCGCGGCCCGGACCCAGCGCACGCAGCAGGCCATTGTACATCGGGAAGGTGACGACCGTGCCGACGATGGCGAGATAAGCCGCCCCGCCCGCATAGGCCAGGGTGAAGTCGAACTGCGGCGGGCCTGAGAGGATCCATGCGATCGTGCCGTCGACAGTCGCGCCGATTGCCATGGCCCATGCAAGCAGGGTCGGCACCGGTTGGCCGCGCGCTATGGGGCTGGCCTGCACCACGTTGCCGACCGAGGCGAACAGGAGCGCGACGAGCACCATCAGCCCGCCGACAATGACCTTCGAGCCCATCGCCGCGTTCTGGGCGAGTGCGATATGGTATTCATGGAGCATCAGCAGCGCGATCCCGGCCAGCGCGATGGCCGTGCCGACAAGGAAGCCGCGCGTGATCCGCTGGCCGAGGAAGATCCGCGCGAGGATCGTGTTGGGCACCAGCAGCAGCGCGAAGAGCACCGCGACGAGGCCCGAGGTGATGTATTGCTCCGAACGATAGACGAACTGGAAGTTGAGGCTGAACACGCTGCAGCCCATCACCGTTGCCACCAGCAGCCCCTTGCGGTCCGGCACCAGCGGCAGGCGCTTGAACGCGGCGAACACGAACATGCCGATGGCCGCGCCGGTGAAGCGCCAGGTGACCGACCAGCTCGGCGGTACATCGCCCAGCTGGTACTTGATGGCGATCCAGGTCGAGCCCCAGATCAGCGCGGTCAGCAGGAACGGCACAAGGATGCGCGGTTCGAGGAAGCTCGCCTCGCTGCTGGTCTGCCGGTCGACGCTCACAGCGCGGAGATGGCGCGGGCGAGCGCCACCACTTCGTGCGCGGGGCTGCTCCATGCAGTGACGAGGCGGGCGGCGCCGGGCGCGCCGGCGGGGGCGGCCCAATCGTAGAAGTCGAAGCCTTGCGCGCGAAGGGCAGACTGCTCGGCAGGCGAGAGGACGACGAAAACCTCGTTGGCCTCGACCGGGTGGATCAGACGCTCCCCGCAGGCGGCGGCGATTTCCTGCGCGGCTGCGTTGGCGGCGCGCGCGTTCTCCAGCCAGAGCCCGTCCTCGATCATTGCGAGGATCTGCGCGGCAAGGTAGCGGCCCTTCGATTGCAGGTGTCCGGCGCGCTTGCGGGAAAAGCGGACGACGTCGACCAGATCGGGCGCGAAGAACACGATGGCCTCCGCGCTCATCCCGCCGTTCTTCACGCAGCCGAACGTCAGCGCGTCGACCCCGGCCTTCACCGTGACATCCGCCGGGAAGCAGCCAAGGTGCGCGACGGCATTGGCAAAGCGCGCGCCGTCCATGTGCAGGCCAAGTCCGCGCGCCTCGGCCAGAGCACCGATCCCGGAGACTTCGGCGGGGGTATAGACCCGGCCGCACTCCGTTGCCTGCGTGATCGAGATCGCATGCGGCTGGACCTGATGGACGCCCGGGCGGATGCCATCAAGCACCGTGCGGATCGTCTCGGGCGTCAGCTTGGCGCCATCTCCGTCAGCCAGCAGCAGCTTGGCGCCATGGAGGAAAAACCCCGGCGCGCCGCCCTCGTCCATCTCGATATGCGCCTCGCGGTGGCAGACGACGCCGCCATGCGGGGGCACCATCGCCGAAAGCGCGAGGCAATTGCCCGCCGTGCCGGTCGCCACCCAGAGCGCCGCGCAGGGCACGCCGAACAGATCGGTGAACGCCGCGTCGAGCCGGGCGGACAGGGCATCCCCGTCATAGGCGGTGTCTGGCGCGTCGGCGGCCTGCATCGCCGCCCAGACGCGGGGGTGGACAGGGGCGGCGTTATCGGAAAAGAACTTCATGGCCGCACCCCTTAACCGCCATGGAACGTTGGGGGAAGGGAGCTTGCCTTGGGAGGCCGATAGCTATGGATGACCCCGCCATCACCCTGATCGATCACGGCGCCGAGGGCGAATATCAGGCCCGCGTGGCAGACAGCACAGCAGTTGGCCGCCTGACCTGGGTCCGCCGCGGCGATGTGCTGACCGCCGAGCACGCGCTCGTGCCGCCCGAGATCGGCGGACGCGGGATCGCCGCCAAGCTGGTCGAAGCGCTGATCGCCGATGCGCGGGAGCAGGGCTGGAAGATCGTGCCCGAATGCAGCTACGTCGCCGCTGCGTTCCGGCGGCATCCCGAGTGGGGGGATCTGCTGGCGTGAGATGGCGCCGACCCGGACCATTCCGGGCCGGCGCGACCCAGGTTGATCAGATCAGGATGCCCTCGCCCGGCGCGGCGACATCGGCGGCGCGGAAGAGCAGGTTGTCGAAGCCGACATAGTCGTTGGTGCCCGGATTGCCGTCATTGGTCGAGAATTCGAGGCGGTGGAGGCCGTCGAAGGTCTCGAAGCTGAACGGCTGGGCCGAGCCGGCCCGGACGACGATCGTCTCCTCGGCGACGAGGTTGAATCCGTCGGCGTCGGAATATCCGCGAATGGTGACGGCCACGCCGTCGCGGAAGGCAGCCGAGAACGCGCCGCCGAGGAAATCGAACGCATCGGGGTTGGTGATCACCACCGGCGAACCGGCTGCCTGGCCTTCGTAGCCAACCACTTCGTTGTTGTTGGCTTCGGCAATGAAGCCGATGTTGGTGCCCGAGGCGGCAGTATAGCCTGGAAGCGAGCCATCGACGTGGTAGGCACCGGCTTCGGCAAATGTGAAGCCCTGATACGTGCCAAGCGCCGTCTCTGCGCCGGGGGCAAGCGCGATGTCGTCGAAATCGAGCGTGAACGTCGGCGGGGTGTCGTGGTAGGTCAGGTTGTCGATGCCGAAGTAGTCGTTCGTGCCAGCATTGTTGTCGTTGGCGTTGAACTCGATGCGCGTCGCGCCCGAGAAGGTGCCGTAATCGAGGCCGTCGTCGGCAAAGCTGACGAGGCTTTGCGCGGCGGTGTCGACCGTGACTGTCTTTTCGCCGATGAGGATCGTGCCCGCCTGATCGGCATAGGCGCGGATCGTCACCGTGAGGCCATCGCGGAAGGCGGAGGAGAGCTGGATCGTGTCGAGCGTGAACGGCGTCTCGCGGCTCATAACGAGCGCGCTGCCGGCGGCGGCGTCCTCGTAACCGGCGACTTCGTTGTTGGCCGCTTCGGCGATGAAGAGAATGTTCTGGCCGGAGCTCGCGACATAGCCGGCGATCGCGCCGTTGGGATTGTAGATCCCGGCCTGTTGCCAGTTGAAGCCGCCATAGCCGTTGGCGAGACGGGATTCGCCGCCTTCCGCAAGATCGAACGAATCGAAGGTGAGCGTGGTGGAAAGATTTGCCACTGGTAAGGATCCCCTTGTCTTGTTGCACCGCGCCGCGAGGCCGGTCGTACGAGGGGGGGACTTACGAAAAATTAGGAAACGGCATTGATCCGGAATTCACCAACATGGCCGGCGATTGCGGTCATCCGCAAAGCATCCTGCCTCCTCCCCGCACCGGGCGGGCGGTGAAGCTGTGCATCTCAAGGCGTCGCGCGTTCGGATAGAGTACGAAAAAGCTGCCGCTGATCTGGCCGCCGGGCTTGCCCATGATCGTGAACCATCCGCGATCGGGATAGTTGCACCCGCGGTTGGGCGCTGTGCTGCACGAGAGGATCATGGCCGAGCCCGGGCGTGCGTTGCCTCCATCATGATTCCAGGTGCCGATCATTGCTTCAAGTGGAGCATTGGCGCGCAGCTCAAACAGCCGTCCGCGGGTCGTGGGCAAGGTCACGCGAAAAGCGGCGCCGTCATAGGGCGCGCAATCGGCCTGATAGGTGCCGTGCAGCACAGGTGTCGGCGGCGCGCCTGCCACCATCAGGAGGACTGAAAGCGCGAGGGTGGGCAAGGCAGCGGGCATCGGGCCTCCTGGGCGGTATGGCCATGCTATCGCAAAGTGTGAGGGGCGGGAAATGGTGCTGCTGGGGAGGATTGAACTCCCGACCTCAGCCTTACCAAGGATGCGCTCTACCACTGAGCTACAGCAGCACACCATTTCCGCTGACCCGTCAGCGCGGCAAAGCCGGGGCGGGCAGGCGCGCGCTTTGGCGGCGAGGCTGGCGTTTGTCAAGGACGGGGTTGCAGCCTTTGTTTCGGCGCGGCAGAGACGCGGGCGATGACGGACAAGAACCCAGCTGCGCCCGAGAAGCCGCTGACCCGCGAGGAGCGCCTCGCGCTGCGTCTGCGCGAGAACCTGCGGCGCAGGAAGGCGCAGGCGCGGGCGATGGATGCTTCGGGCGAAGAGCCGCCGCAGACGTAGCGCGCGGTCCGGCCCACCCCCGACCCCTCCCGCAGGCGGGAGGGGGCAACAAGGCGCGAGTACCCCCCTCCCGCCTGCGGGAGGGGCTGGGGTGGGTAAAGACTAAGCGCGCAACGGTCTGTCCAAAGCGCCCCTTCCCAAAAGCCCGGGGGGACGCTAGGTCCGCCGCCTTGTTTCGCCCCAATTCGCGAAGGACCACGATGCCCCGCCTGATCCTGATCCGCCACGGCCAGTCGCAATGGAATCTGGAAAACCGCTTCACCGGCTGGTGGGATGTCGACGTGACCGAGAAGGGCGCGGCGGAAGCCTTTGCGGCGGGCGAACTGCTCAAGGCCAAGGGCATCCTGCCGACCACGGCGTTCACCTCGCTGCAGAAGCGCGCGATCAAGACGCTGCATCTGGCGCTGGAAGCGGCAGGCCGCATCTGGATCCCCGAAGACAAGGACTGGCGGCTCAACGAGCGGCACTATGGCGGGCTGACCGGGCTCGACAAGGCCGAGACGGCGGCCAAGCACGGGGAGAGCCAAGTCAAGATCTGGCGCCGCAGCTTTGATATCCCGCCGCCGCCGCTGGAAGCGGGCAGCGAGTTCGATCTCGCCAGCGACCCGCGCTATGCCGGTATCGCGGTGCCTGCGACCGAAAGCCTCAAGGACACCATCGCGCGTGTGCTGCCGTGCTGGGACGAGAAGATCGCCCCCGCACTGCGCGCCGGCGAGACGGTGCTCGTCTCCGCGCACGGCAATTCGCTGCGCGCACTGGTGAAGCACCTCTCGGGCATTTCGGACGCCGACATTACCGGCCTCGAAATTCCGACCGGGCAGCCGATTGTCTATGAACTGGGTGACAATCTCGCCGAGATCGAGCGGTACTACCTTTCGGAGCGTTGAGCCGCTTCGGACGAGAGGGGATGCAAGGGGATGAGTGAAGGCGCGGCCAAAGTCGCAATCGTCATGGGAAGCCAGTCGGACTGGGAGACCATGCAGAACGGCGCGGCCGTGCTCGAAAAGCTCGGCGTGGCGCATGAGTGCCGGATCGTCTCCGCGCATCGCACGCCGGACCGGCTGGTTGCCTTTGCGAAGGGCGCGGCGGCGGACGGCATTCAGGTGATCATCGCGGGCGCGGGCGGCGCGGCGCATCTGCCGGGCATGATCGCCGCGATGACGCATCTGCCGGTGCTGGGTGTGCCCGTGCAATCGAAGGCGCTCAAGGGCATGGATAGCCTGCTCTCCATCGTGCAGATGCCGGGTGGCATTCCAGTGGGCACGCTGGCGATCGGCGCGGCGGGGGCAACCAATGCGGCGCTGCTGGCGGCTTCGATCCTCGCGCTGAATGATCCGGCGCTGTCCGAGCGGCTGGTGGCATGGCGCACGGCGCAGACCGATTCGGTCGCGGAACGGCCGGTTTGAGCTGATGATTGCCCCGGGTGAGACCATCGGCATTCTCGGCGGCGGCCAGCTTGGCCGGATGATCGCGCTGGCTGCGGCAAACCTCGGCTATCGCTGCCATGTCTATGCGCCCGAGGCGGATTCGATAGCGGCTGATGTCTGCGCCGGGTTCACTTGCGCCGGATGGTACGACAGCGAGGCACTTACGGCCTTCGCCAAGACCTGCGCGGTGGTTACCTACGAGTTCGAGAACGTGCCGGTCGCGCCGCTTGCCGCGCTGGGCGATGTCGCGCTACATCCCGGCACCCGCTCGCTCGAAGTGGCGCAGGACCGCGCGGCTGAGAAGAGCTTTGTCGAGGAGCTGGGCGGTCGGCCCGCGCCCTGGGCCAAGGTTGACAGCGCCGAGGATCTCGCGGCGGCGATTGCCAGGATCGGCACCCCCGGCATCCTCAAGACCCGGCGTGACGGCTATGATGGCAAGGGCCAGTGGCGGATCATGACGCCCGGTGATGCCGAGGGGCTTGAGCTGCCGCAGGTGCCGCTCGTCTACGAAGGCTTCGTGCAGTTCGATGCCGAGTTCTCGGTGATCCTCGTGCGCGGGGCGGACGGCGACGTGCGCTTCTGGGATTCGGCGCAGAACGCGCACAAGGCGGGCATTCTCAGCCAGTCGGTCGTCCCGGCGGGCGATGCGGTGCGTGCACAAGTGGGTGTGGCGCGGGCGCTGGCGAAGCTGGTTGCGGACGCGCTGGGGCACGTCGGCGTGCTGACCCTGGAGTTTTTCGCCACCGCCGATGGGCCGGTGTTCAACGAGATGGCCCCGCGCGTCCATAACTCGGGGCACTGGACCATTGAAGGCGCGCTGACCTCGCAGTTCGAGAACCATGTGCGCGCGATCTGCGGCCTGCCGCTGGGGTCAACCGACTTGTGCGCGGCGGGCGTGGTGATGGACAACCTCATCGGCGACGAGGCGCATGACTGGCCGGCGATCCTTTCCGATCCGGCCAACCACCTGCACCTCTATGGCAAGGCGGCGGTGCGGCCCGGGCGCAAGATGGGCCATGTCACAAGGCTGGTGCTGTAGATGGCGCAGGCGATCTTTCTGATCGTGGCGCGCGCATCGGACGGCACGATCGGCAACGAGGGTGCCCTTCCGTGGCGCTTGCCCGCAGACCTCAAGCGCTTCAAGGCGCTGACGATGGGCAAGCCGATGATCATGGGCCGCAAGACTTTCGCCTCGCTGCCGGGGCTGCTGCCGGGGCGGCGCCATATCGTGCTGACGCGCGACGCGGCTTGGTCTGCGCCGGGGGTAGAAGTGGCGCATGATGTCGCGGGCGCGCTTGCGCTGGCCGGTGAGGGTGAAGTCGCGGTGATCGGCGGGGCCGATGTGCTGGCGCAGTTCGAGGGGCTGGCGCAGCGCTTTGAGCTGACCGAAGTGCATGGGGACTACGCCGGGGATACCGTGCTGGCCTATCCGGCGGCGCCGTGGCGCGAGACGGCGCGGCAGAGCTTTCCCGCCGAGGGCACATACCCGGCGTATGACTTCGTGACCTTCGCGCGAGGCGCGGCCTGATGCGCCTCCACGCCAGCGAGCCGATGCCCGAGGCGCTGCGCGGCGGCGTGATCGCGCTGGGCAATTTCGACGGGTTCCATCTGGGCCATCAGGCCGTGGCGGGCGAGGCGGTGCGCTGGGCGCGCGCAGAGGGACGACCCGCGATCATCGCCACGTTCGATCCGCATCCGGTGCGCCACTTCAAGCCCGATGCGGCGCCGTTTCGCCTTACCACGCTCGATCAGCGCGAGGCGCTGTTCAAGGCGGCGGGGGCGGATGCGATGCTGGTGTTTGCCTTCGATGGCACGCTGGCGGGCACGACGGCGGATTCATTCGTGCGCGATCTGCTTGTCGGACGGCTCGGCGCGGCGGCGGTGGTGACGGGCGAGGACTTCACCTTCGGCAAGGCGCGCGGCGGAAACATTCAGGTGCTGCGCGATGTCGGCGCCGAAGCGGGGCTGCAGACGCGCGCGGTGGGGCCGGTGCTGCTGGACGGCGAGGTCGTTTCCTCCAGCCGCATCCGCGAGGCGCTGATCGCGGGCGATCCGCAGGAAGCCGCGCGGCTGCTGACCCGGCCGTTCGCGATCAAAGGCCCGGTGCAGCACGGCGACAAGGTGGGGCGGACGATCAACTTCCCGACCGCCAACCTAGATATCGGCACCTACCTCAGGCCGCGCTACGGCATCTATGCGGTGACGGGGCATCTGCCTGACGGTCGCGTGCTGAAAGGCGCGGCCAATATCGGCATTCGGCCGACATTCGATCCGCCCAAGGAACTGCTCGAGCCGCATTTCTTTGATTTTTCAGGCGATCTCTACGGGCAGGAGATCGAAGTGGCGTTCCACCACTTCCTGCGCGGCGAGGCGAAGTTCGACAGCCTCGATGCGCTGGTGGCGCAGATGGGGCGCGATTGCGACGAGGCGAAGCGGCTGCTGGCTCACATCGGCGGGTAGGCCGTCATCACCGAGACGACATAGCCGCCCCAGATCGCTGTGGGTAGCAGGTACCACGGCGAGCGGGCATCGCGGGTGCGCAGCACGAAGATCGCCGCGACCGTGCAAGCAATCGTCAGCCAGGTGCCCCAGTAGGCGGCGGCGTTTAGCTTCAGCCCACTGGTGTAGAACGGATAGGCGATGCACACCGCGCCGAGCGCGTAGGGCGCCCACGAGCGCCAGCCGCTATCGCCGCTCTGCCGCACATAGACCCAGCGCGCCGCACCCATCAGGCCAAGCAGCACCGTCCAGATCAAGCCGACCATATAGTCCGGCGGGACCATCGGCATCTTGCGCGCGGCAGGGACGGATCGGCCCGGCCTATGTCGAGGCGATCCTCGAGCCGACCTTGGCGGCAGCTGAGGCGCGACTAGCCTTGCATATCGCGCGCGGCGAGATGGTGGCGGCGGACCCGCGCCACGCCGCGATCGCGCTTGTCTCTCCGCTGCTGGTTGCGGCGCTGCACCAGCAGGAGCTGGGCGGGGCGGATGTGCGCTGCCTCGATCTGGCGGCGCTGGCGCGGGACCACGGCGCGGCGTTTGTGCGGGCTTACGGGGTGGGGCGTTCTGTAGCGCCCTGAACCCAAAACTCCCCGTTCGTGTCGAGCGAAGTCGAGACACCAAGCGCTGCGCCCAGTGTCTCGACTTCGCTCGACACGAACGGAGGGGGAGGTTCCGGGTCCGTGCGAACCAAATTGCGCTAGGCGGGCGCTAAGGCTAAGGCCCGCCGATCATGACCGAAGCTCCAGACTACCGCTCGACCGTCTTCCTGCCGAAGACCGATTTCCCGATGAAGGCCGGCCTCCCCCAGAAGGAGCCGGGCATTCTGGCGCGCTGGCAGGACGAAGGGCTCTACAGCCAACTGCGCAAGGCGCGTGCGGGCGCGGAGAAGTTCATTCTTCATGACGGCCCGCCCTATGCCAATGGCGACATGCATATCGGCCATGCGCTGAACCATATCCTCAAGGACATGGTGTGCCGCACGCAGACCTTGCTCGGCAAGGACGCGCCCTATGTGCCCGGCTGGGATTGCCATGGCCTCCCCATCGAGTGGAAGATCGAGGAAGAGTACCGCAAGAAGAAGAAGAACAAGGACGAGGTTCCGCCGAAGGAATTCCGCGCCGAATGCCGCGCCTATGCCCAGAAGTGGGTGGACGTGCAGCGCGAGCAGCTGAAGCGGCTCGGCATCCAGGGCGATTGGGACAACCCGTACCTGACGATGGACCCGCAGGCCGAAGGCACCATCGTTGCCGAACTGCTGAAGTTTGCGGAAAGCGGCCAGCTCTATCGCGGCGCGAAGCCGGTGATGTGGAGCCCGGTCGAGAAGACCGCGCTGGCCGAGGCGGAGATCGAGTACGAGGATATCGTCTCGACCCAGATCGACGTGGCGTTCGAGATTGTGGAATCGCCGATTGCCGAACTGGTTGGCGCGCATGCGGTGATCTGGACGACGACGCCGTGGACGATCCCGGTGAATCAGGCTTTGGCTTATGGGCCGGAAGTTGAGTATGTGCTTGTCGACATCCGCGGCAAGGGATTTGAGATTGGTAGACCTGATCCTCTTGGGATTGGCGACGATGGTTTTCTTTCTTCGCTGCGAGACAGAAAGTTTTTGATTGCATCTGACCTTCAAGGTCAATTCTTCAATCGTGTTAGCAGTCTGGTGCGGCAACGTTTGCAGGAGGTGCACGGGCAAGCTGTCGATTTGACTGGTTATCCAATCTTTGAGACTGCTGGAGCAAGATACAAAGGCTCCGACCTCGCCGGAACCATCTGCCGCCACCCGATGCACGCGCTCGGCGGGTTCTTTGCCAAGCCGCGCCCCATGCTGCCCGGCGATTTCGTCACGACCGACAGCGGCACGGGCCTTGTCCATATGGCCCCGGACCACGGCGAGGACGACTTTGCGCTGTGCAAGGCGCACGGGATCGAGCCGGTGTTCGCGGTGCAGGGCGATGGCAAGTACCGCGAGGACTGGGGCTGGCTCGGCGGGCAGGGCTCGGTGATCAATCCCAAGTTCAACGCGCCGGACGGGCCGATCTGCGAGGACTTGCGCGCGGCGGGCGGGTTGCTGGCGGCGTCTGCCGACTACAAGCATTCCTACCCGCATTCGTGGCGTTCGAAGGCCAAGGTGATCTATCGCTGCACGCCGCAGTGGTTTGTGCCGATGGACCGGGGCGAGGCAGGCGAGACGCTGCGCGAGAAGGCCGTGGCCGCCATCGCCGCGACGCGCTTCGTGCCGGAGAAGGGCCGCAACCGCATCGGCGCGATGGTCGAGGGGCGGCCGGACTGGGTGCTCTCGCGCCAGCGCGCGTGGGGCGTGCCGATCACGCTGTTTGTGGACCGCAAGACCGGCCAGTACCTCAACGATCCCGCCGTCAACGCGCGGATCGTCGCGGCGGTGCGCGCCGAGGGCGTCGATGCTTGGGATGCGGAACGCGCGCAGGAGTACCTCGGGCCGGACTACCGCGTCGAGGACTACGAGCAGGTCACCGACATTCTCGACGTGTGGTTCGATTCGGGTTCGACCCATGCCTTCGTGCTCGAAAGCGGGCGCTGGCCGGACCTCCAGTGGCCGGCGGATCTCTATCTCGAAGGCTCGGACCAGCATCGCGGCTGGTTCCAGTCCTCGCTGCTGGAAAGCTGCTCCACGCGCGGGCGGGCGCCTTACAATGCGGTGCTGACGCACGGCTTCACGATGGACGCCAAGGGCATGAAAATGTCCAAGTCGCTGGGGAACACGATCTCGCCCATCGACCTGATGAAGGAATATGGCGCGGATATCCTGCGGCTCTGGGCGCTTTCGGTCGATTTCACCGAGGACCACCGGATCGGGAAGGAAATCCTCGCGGGCGTGGCGGACCAGTACCGCAAGCTGCGCAACACCTTCCGCTATCTGCTGGGCGCGCTGGACGGGTTCGACCATGGGGCGGAAGGCGTCGAGGCGGCGGATATGCCGGAGCTGGAGCGCTATATGCTGCACCGGCTTGTCGAACTGGATGGTGCGCTGCGGCAGGCGATCAACGACTTCGATTTCAACACCTACACCCGCGTGCTGATCGATTTCTGCAACGAGGACCTCTCGGCGTTCTTCTTCGATATCCGCAAGGACTGCCTCTATTGCGACGCGCCGACGGACCCCAAGCGGCGCGCCTATCGCACGGTGCTCGACGTGCTGTTCCACGCGCTGGTACGCTATGCGGCGCCGGTGCTGGTGTTCACCAGCGAGGAAGTGTGGACCTCGCGCTTCCCGGATGGGGGCAGCGTCCATCTGGAAGCGCTGCGGGAACTGCCGGCGGAATGGCGCGATGCCGCGCTCGCCGAACGGTTCGAGGGCCTGCGCGCGCTGCGCAACACGGTGACCGAAGCGATCGAGCCGCTGCGGCGCGACAAGGTCATCGGATCGAGCCTGCAGGCGGAAGTAGTAGTTCCGGCGGGCGCGGCTGAAGGCGATCTCGCCGAACTGTTCATCACCGCGCAAGTCACGCGCGGGCAGGGCGATGCGGTGGAAATCGTGCCCACCGCCCACCACAAGTGCGGCCGCTGCTGGCGGCACCTGCCGGAAGTGACCGAGGACGGTGCGCTGTGCGCGCGTTGTGACGAAGTCGTGGCGGGGGTCGACGCGTGAGGAACCGCTTCGCCGGATTTGCGCTGGCGCTCGGCGTGTTCGGGATCGACCGCGCGATCAAGGCGCTGATGGCGGGGCCGCTGCAGCTGCAGGCGATCGGCGTGATCAAGCTGCTGCCGTTCTTCGATCTGCGCTGGACCGAGAACTACGGCGTTTCCTACGGCATGTTCACCGCGGATTCGAGCGAGATGAAGTTCGCGCTGCTGGGGATGACCGGCGCGATCGCGCTCGGCGTCGCCGTGTGGATGCTGCGCGAGAAGGTGCTGGGCGAGATCCTCGCGCTGGCGCTCGTGCTTGGCGGGGCGCTGGGCAATATCTACGACCGGGCGGTGCGCGGCTATGTGATCGATTATGCCGATCTGCATATCGGCGAATGGCGCCCGTTCCTGATCTTCAATCTCGCCGATGCGGCGATCACCTTCGGCGTGCTGATACTGCTTGCCCGGTCGCTGCTTTCGCGCGAAAAGCCCGCCCAGCCGGCGGATGCTGACCATGATACCGCCACGGAGACTGTTTGATGCGTAAGTCGACCTCGATCCTGATGCTTGCCGGTGGCGCCATGCTGCTCGGCGCGTGCTCGCAGGGGGGCTCGCTGTTCAACCGCATCCGGCCTGATGAGTTCGCCGTCAGCCGTCAGGCGCCGCTGGTGGTGCCACCCGATTTCTCGCTGATGCCGCCCAACCCCGGCGCGCCGCGTCCGCAGGATCTCGACAGCTCGAAGCAGGCGCTCGATGCCCTGTTCGGCGGCCCGGCCCCGCGCAGCGCGGTGGAAACCGATGCGCTGGGCAAGGCGGGCGCGTCGGCCGTCGGCATCCGCAGCGTCGTCGGCGATCCCAAGACCAAGACCGTGGCCAAGGGCGCGACGCTGCGCGATATCCTCGCCGCGCCGGAAGGCGACGGGCGCGAGGCGCAGGCCAGCACGGCGGGCTGAAGAACCCCTCCGTCAGCCCTTCGGGCTGCCACCTCTCCATTTGTGCTTCGCAAAAATGGAGAGGAACTTCAGCCGTCGAGCATCGCTACAGCGGGCGTCGGCTTGACCTTGCTCGCGAGGAGCTTGTCGATCTTGCGGCCGTCCATGTCGACGACTTCGAAGCGCCAGCCCTGATCGTGGAAGTGCTCGCCCTCGCTCGGCAGGCGCTTCAGCACGGATAGTGCAAAGCCGGCCGCAGTGGCGAAGTCGCGGTCTTCGGGCAGCTCGATCGACAGGCGGTCGGCCAGTGCGTCGGCGGGGAGCGCGCCCGAGAGCAGCAGCGAGCCGTCCTCGCGCTCGACGATCATCGGTGCATCGCCCTCATCGCCATGCGCGACGAAATTGCCGACGATGGCATCGAGCAGGTCCGCCGGGGTGACGATCCCTTCGAGGTGGCCATACTCGTCATGCACCAGCGCGATGGCGACTTCGGCCTGCTGGATCACGCGCAGCGCATCCATCGTATCGAGCTGGTCGGGCACGATGGCGGGCTTCTTCATCAGCCGGCTGAGCATGACCTTGCGGCCGCGCAGGAGCACCGAGAGCACATCGCGGACCTTGACCACGCCGACGACGTTGTCGACCGAGCCGTCCGCCACGAGCAGCAGCGAATGCGGGCTGTCGGCAATCGCGGCGCGCAGGTCCGCCTCGGGCGCACGGCGCTCGATCCAGTGAAGTTCGGTGCGCGGGGTCATCACTTCGCGCACCGGGCGCTCCGCGAGGCGCATGATGCCGGTCATCAGCGCGCGCTCGTCTTCCTCGATCACGCCTGAGCGGGTGGCCTCGGCGAAGATCATGTGGAGTTCCTCCGCCGTCACGTCCTGCTCTTGCTGACGGTGCATGCCAAACAGGCGCAGGATCAGCACGGAGGAGCTGTTCAGCAGCCAGACGAGCGGCGCGGTGGCCTGAGCCATGAGCTGCATGGGGCGCGCGGCAATGATCGCGATGGGTTCGGCCAAGCGCAGACCGAGCTGCTTGGGCACGAGTTCGCCGATCACGAGGCTGAGGTAAGTCGTCGCCGCGATCACCAGCATGAAGCCCGCTGTCTCGGCCCATTCGGCCGGAACACCGAGCGCGGCGAGGCGTTCTCCGGTCGGCCCGCCGAGGCTGGCACCGGAGTACGCACCGGCGATGATGCCGATGAGGGTGATGCCGATCTGCGCGGTCGAAAGCAGCTTGCCGGGGTCTGCGGCCAGTTCGAGCGCCAGTTTCGCGCCCGCGCTGCCACCTTCGGCCGCAACCTTGAGGCGGGCGGGACGTGCCGAGACAATCGCCAGTTCTGTCATGGAAAACAGGGCGTTGAGGACGACCAGCCCAAGGATGATGAGGGCGTCGGGCCAAGGATACGGGGTCACCCCAAGGTCGCTAGCAGATTTGAACGCGCGCGCGAAGTGCTGCTATTCGGGTGGCGTTCAGGATGTTAGGACGAAGATGCGTACCGTAACCGTTTTTGGCGGTGACAGTACAATGCAACGAACCCTCGGACGAGGGACCGTTCACAGGGGAAGTATCATGAAGATCAGGCGCGTTCTTGTTTCCAGCCTCTGCGCTGTCTCGCTCGTCAGCCTCTCGGCCTGCGTCACCGATCCGAACACCGGCCAGCAGAAGGTTTCGCGCACGGCGATCGGTGCCGGCGGCGGCGCGCTGGCGGGTCTGCTGCTCGGCGGCCTGATCGGCGGCGGCACGGGCCGCATCATCGGCGCGGGCATCGGCGGCGTCGCCGGGGCAGCCATCGGCTATTCCTATGACAAGCAGATCAAGCAGCTGCGCGAGCAGACCGCTGGTACTGGCGTCGATGTGAGCCCGGTGGACGGCGGCAAGGCGATCCTCGTCAACCTGCCCAACGGCGTGACCTTCGATACCGACAGCACGGTGATCAAGCCCGGCTTCCGCGACACGCTCGACAAGGTGGCGCAGAGCCTGGTGCAGTATCCGGATTCGCTGATCGACATTTACGGCCACACCGATTCGACCGGTTCGGACGCGTACAACCAGACGCTTTCGGAGAACCGCGCCCGCGCGGTGGCCGATTACCTTTCCTCGCGCGGGGTTTCGGCGGCGCGCATCCGCAGCCAGGGCCTTGGCGAGAGCCAGCCGATCGCCTCGAACGCGACCGAGGAAGGCCGCTCGGCCAACCGCCGCGTGGAAATCAAGATCGTGCCGGTTTCGCAGGAAGACGTCGCCCGCGCGCGCCAGGGGCAGTAACTGGTGAAATAGACCGTTCCAGCCGGGTTGACGCCAAGTCGGCCCGGCTGGCATCGCTCCTTGCGAAGAGGAGCATTTCCATGACCTTTACCCGCCGCACGATCGCCGGTCGCGAGACCAATCCCATCGGCCTTGGCTGCATGTCGCTGAGCTGGGCCTATGGCACCCCGCCTTCGGACGAGGACGGCAAGCGCCTGCTCGCCCGCGCGCTCGATCTTGGCTACGACCACCTCGATACCGCGCGGATCTATGGCGATGGCCACAACGAAACGCTGATCGGCGAGGCGCTTTCGGGGCAGCGCAACAAGTTCTTCCTCGCCAGCAAGACCGGCATCATCGTTGATGGCAAGGCGCGGCGGATCGACTGCAAGCCCGAGACGATCCGGGGCGCGCTCGAAACCTCGCTGCGGCTGCTCAAGACCGACCACATCGACCTCTACTACCTCCACCGCCGCGATTTCACCGTGCCGATCGAGGAATCGGTCGGCGCGCTTGGAGACCTCGTGCGCGAGGGCAAGATCGGCGGGATCGGCCTGTCCGAAATGTCGGCCGAGACGGTGCGCCGCGCCCACGCCGAGCATCCGATTGCCGCGCTGCAGACCGAATATTCGCCGATGACGCGCAATCCGGAAATCGCGGTGCTGGAGACCTGCCGCGAGCTCGGCATCACCTTCGTGGCGTTCTCGCCCGTCTGCCGGGGCCTGCTGGTGGACGAGCGGCCTGATCCCGCTGCCATGCCCAAGGGCGACATCCGCCCGAACATGCCGCGCTTTCAGGGCGAGAACTGGGCGCACAACCTTGGCCTTGCCGAACAGTTCGCAGCCTTGGCGGCGCGCGAGGGCGTGACGGCGGCGCAGCTAGCGCTCGGCTGGGTGCTGGCGCGCGGGCCGCACGTGGTGGCGATCCCGGGCACCTCGCGGCAGGACCACCTCGCCGAAAACATCGCGCGGTGGGACTGGGAGCCTTCGGCGGCGCTGGTGGCCGAGGTGGATGCGCTGATCAACCACCAGACCGTGGCGGGGCACCGCTATGGGCCGGTGATGCAGGCGACGATCGATACGGAAGAGTTTGAGGCGGCTTGAGGCGTCTGGCGGGTTTTTTGTGCCTCCGGCGGGCAAGGGCCATCGCCCTTGCATCCCGATCACTTTTCCATCTCGTCACCAGCGAGCGTAGCGAAGCAATCCAGAGCCGCGCAACACCGCCCTGGATTGCTTCCCCCGGCTCACGGCCGGGGTCGCAATGACGAAGTGTGGGGATAAAAGGCATTCCCCTCCCATCCCCGTCACCCCGTGCTTGACACGGGGTTGGGCTGTCCTTCTGGCGCTGCGCCCGAAAAGAAAAGCCAAGGCCCGGATCAAGTCCGGGCCGACGATTTTGTGTGGTGGCGGGTAGCCCAGTCAGTATGAATAGATTCGAGCGACTGCGTTCGCTCCCCCGCGGAAGTGGGCCACGGCCTATCCTTGGCTTAAAACGGGCACTCAGCAAGCACGTTTTCGCCGCTAAACGGCGAAAGTATCCGCAGCTTCCATCGTCCAGAAAGCGACGGCGTGTACTGCGATACGAGTGCGACCGAGGAGCTACACATTTTTATTGCCTCCCTCGCATTAGTATCAATGCGAACATCGACAGATGAATTCCAGCCGCTTACATCACATCTGCTGACGAGATTTGTAGTCATCATAGCATTGCAAACGCGATATGCGGCATCGACCGCATCATTTGAACGCTGCTGGTCCTGTGATGGGGACGAAGTACATGCGGAGATTAATGCGAAGAGCGCGGCGGATATCGCTAACTTCTTTCTTGGTTGCAGCATGTTCGGCTTCCTCCCGGATCCCTAGCTTATAGTAGTCGAGCCGCAGGTGGGAGTCACCGCCTGCTGGCTGCTGATTTGGAGACCGGTTGTTTTCCGCCTTCCACCAAAACCGCCCCAAAACTCAGGGATGCAAGGGCGATGGCCCTTGCCCGCCGGAGGCCCTTTCCTAAGCCATCCGGCTCGCCCGCTCGGCCAGCCGGTCCACTGCCGCAGCGTGGATCGCCGGCGCTGCGGCGAGCAACCCGAACGCACGCGGATCACGCTTGTTGTACGCCAAAGGCGCGCCGAAGGCGTCGCTGACGGCGGCGCCGGCTTCGCGGGCGATGAGGGCGGCGGCGCCGATATCCCATTCGTAGCCCCAGCGCAGCGTGGCGAGGAGGTCGGCTTCGTCGGCGGCGACCATGGCGATGCGGAGCGCGATGGAGTTGGGCTTGTCGACGAGGACGAGATCGTGGTCGACGCGGGGGAGGGCGTCGGCGGGGACGCGCGCGCCGGTGAGGGACTGGCGGTTGCTGGCGGTGAGGGGCAATTCGTTGCGGGTGGCGCCTTGTCCGGCGATGGCCTGCCAGTATTCGCCGCGTGCGGGGGCATCGAGCGCGCCGATGAGGGGGCGGCCTTCGGAGATGAGTGCGACCGAGACGGCCCAGCCGGGGCGGCCGCGGACGAAATCGCGCGTGCCGTCGATCGGATCGACCAGCCAGCACAGGCCCTTGGCGAGGCGGGTGGGATCATCGACGGTTTCCTCCGAGAGCCATCCGGCGGAGGGCAGCAAGAGCCCGAGTTCCCGCTTGAGGTATGTATCGACCGCGAGATCGGCGGCGGAGACGGGGTTGCCGGGCGACTTGTCCCACACATCGAGCGCGTGGCCGTGGCCGGGCCAGCTGGCGAGCGCCAGGCGTCCGGCTTCGGCCATGATGGCGCGGAAGCGGTCGAAGTCGATCATTGGCGATTGCGATGCGGGTTTGGCAGCCGGAGCGCAAGGGCCTCGTGCGCGTGGTGGCGGGCGAATGCATTCGTATTCGGCCATGCCGACGTCCTGCATGTCGGGAATGCATCCGCGCAGGCACAATTGGGTGCCGCGAACCCTTTTCAAGCCCTTAGCCGTGTGCTTAAGGCAGCGCGACCTGCCGGTTCAATCCGCTTGCTCTCATTCTCTTGATGCGGGGATCACGCATGAACGTTCATGAATATCAGGCCAAGGAATTGCTCGCCAAGTTTGGCGTCGGCATTCCGGCGGGCATTGCTGCCCTGACCGTGGAAGAAGCGGTTGCCGCCGCGAAGCAGCTGCCGGGGCCGCTCTATGTGGTGAAGGCGCAGATCCACGCGGGCGGGCGCGGCAAGGGCAAGTTCAAGGAGCTGCCGGCGGATGCCAAGGGCGGCGTGCGGCTGGCCAAGTCGGTCGAGGAAGTCGAGGCGTTTGCCAAGGAAATGCTGGGCAACACGCTGGTGACGGTGCAGACCGGCGCGGCGGGCAAGCAGGTCAACCGCCTCTACGTGACCGACGGCGTTGATATCGCGAAGGAATACTACCTCTCGATGGTGGTGGACCGCGCAACCGGCCGCGTCGCGATGATCGTCTCGACCGAAGGCGGCATGGATATCGAAGAGGTGGCGCACTCGACGCCAGAGAAGATCGCTACGATCACGATCGATCCGGCGCAGGGCTTCATGCCGCACCACGGCCGCGCCGTAGGCTATGCGCTGAAGCTGACGGGCGAGCTCAACAAGCAGGCTGCGACGATCGCCAAGCAGCTCTACACCGCGTTCATGGCGCTCGATTGCGACATGCTCGAAATCAACCCGCTGGTGGAGACGAAGGACGGCAATCTGCTGGTGCTCGACACCAAGATGAGCTTCGATTCGAACGCGCTCTATCGCCACCCCGACGTTATGGCGCTGCGCGACGAGACCGAGGAAGATCCGGCAGAGATCGAGGCCAGCAAGTACGACCTCGCCTACATCAAGCTCGACGGCAACATCGGCTGCATGGTGAACGGCGCCGGCCTTGCCATGGCGACGATGGACATCATCAAGCTGAACGGCGAATTCCCCGCCAACTTCCTCGACGTGGGCGGCGGCGCCACCACCGAGAAGGTGACCGCGGCGTTCAAGATCATCCTGCGCGATCCGGCGGTGAAGGGCATTCTCGTCAACATCTTCGGCGGGATCATGAAGTGCGACATCATCGCCGACGGCATCGTTGCCGCCGCGAAGGAAGTGAACCTGCAGGTTCCGCTCGTCGTGCGCCTTGAAGGCACCAACGTCCAGCAGGGCAAGGATATCCTTGCCAATTCGGGTCTCCCCATCGTCCCCGCCAACGACCTTGGCGATGCCGCGCAGAAGATCGTGGCCGAAGTCCGGAAGGTTTCCTGATCCATGAGCATTCTTGTCAACAAGCACACCAAGGTCATCACCCAGGGCATGACCGGCAAGACCGGCGCGTTCCACACACAGGCTGCGCTCGACTACGGCACGCAGATGGTCGCGGGCGTGACCCCCGGAAAGGGTGGCACCAGCCACATCGGCCTGCCGCAGTATGACACCGTCGCCGAAGCCAAGGCCGCGACCGGCGCCACCGCGAGCTGCATCTACGTGCCGCCTCCGGGCGCGGCGGATGCGATCCTCGAGGCGATCGACGCGCAGATGGAGCTTATCGTGTGCATCACCGAGGGCATTCCGGTGCTCGACATGGTGCGCGTGAAGCGGGCGCTGCAGGGTTCGAAGTCGCGCCTGATCGGGCCGAACTGCCCCGGCGTGCTGACGCCGGACGAATGCAAGATCGGCATCATGCCGGGCTCGATCTTCAAAAAGGGTTCGGTGGGCGTCGTCTCGCGTTCGGGCACGCTGACCTATGAGGCGGTGTTCCAGACCTCGAACATCGGCCTTGGCCAGACGACCGCGGTCGGCATCGGCGGTGACCCGGTCAACGGCACCAACTTCATCGACGTGCTCGAGCTGTTCCTGGCCGACGAGGACACCAAGTCGATCATCATGATCGGCGAGATCGGCGGCGACGCGGAAGAGAACGCGGCGCAGTTTCTGATCGACGAAGCCAAGCGCGGGCGCAAGAAGCCGATGGCCGGCTTCATCGCGGGCCGTTCGGCGCCTCCGGGCCGCCGCATGGGCCACGCCGGCGCAATCGTTTCGGGCGGCAAGGGCGATGCGGAAAGCAAGATCGCGGCGATGGAAGCGGCGGGCATCCGCGTTTCCCCCAGCCCGAGCCTGCTGGGCGAGACGCTGGCGGAAGTGCTCAAGGGCTGAGGCTCTCGCGCAGACGACGAAGAACGGGGCCGGGGGGAAACCTCCGGCCTTTGTCGTTGGGCTCAGCCGGCTGCGGCGATTTCGGCGTCTATAGCGGCGGCATCCGCGCCCATGCTGGCGCAGATGAAGCGGACGGCGGACTGGTAGCGCGGCAGTGCGTCGTCGGGATCGGCGTAACCCGCGATCTCAAGCCCGACGAGGCCGTGCATCTGGCCCCAGACGAGGAAGGCGAGGTCCTGTACCTCGGCGGGGGCGGGCGCCGTGTTGCTGTGGTGGGCAAGGCACGTGCCGACGGCATCGACCAGCGCAGCAAAGGCCGGATAGGCGTCTTCGACCGGCACGGAGAGCGAGACGAACTGGCTGTGGCGACCGGTCGGGGAGAAGCGCTTTTCGCCGCCGAACATCAACCGGTACATGCCGGTGTGGTCGAGCGCGAAGCGGCGGTAGGCGAGCATCTGGCGGACCATCCAGCGCAGCGGTGCTTCGCGTTCCTCGACTTCGAGCGCATAAGCGTGAAGCCGCGCGAAGCCGATGGCGTAGAGCGCCTGCATCAGGCCGGGTTTGCCGCCATAGAGCGTGTAGATCGCCATCGTGGAGGAACCGCAGGCCCGCGCCAGTTCGCGCAAGGCGACGCCGTCCGGCCCGTCGCGTCGCACCAGCGCTTCCGCTTCCTCAAGCAGACGCGCGGCGAGGTCTTCACGCGGGGGTTCGGCGGTGAGGGTCCTCTGATTCGGCATACTTTAGTAAGTGCCCGCTTGCAGCGTGAAATTCCAGTGGTATAAACCTCATATAACAACGTTATTGAGTCGATCCAGTGCGGGGAACGGGTAATGGGCGGCATCGAAAGTGAAGGTAGCAGCAGCGGGCGCCATGGCGCAGGGCCGATCACCCCGATTACCGTTCGGCAGGGCGGCTTTGCTTTTGCCGAGGATACGCCGGCGCACTGGATCCAGCATGCGCCCGAATTCGCGCAGATGGTCAATGGCGCGTCGTTTGTGATGCCGCATCTGGAGCCGTTCCTTGTCGCGACGCTGGGGGAGGCGGCGAAGCTGATCGCGGACCCGGCGGTGCGGCGCGAAGCGCGCGACTTCTGCATGCAGGAAACACAGCATTACCGCACGCACCGCCGGTTCAACGATGTGCTGCTGGGGCAGGGCTACGAAAGTCTGGCCGCGGTCGAGGCCGAGATGGCGGCTGCCTATGCGCGGCTGCTGGAGCGCCCGCTGGCGGTGCGGCTGGCCTATGCGGCGGGGTTCGAGGCGATGACCTTGGGGCTGACCGACTGGCTGGTGGGCAACCGGGTCGAGCTGTTCCGCGGCGCGGACCCGCGCGTCACCTCGTTCATTCTGTGGCATATGGTCGAGGAGACCGAGCACAAGCTGGTGGCGCACGACGTCTACGAAGCGGTCTCGCCGGGCTATTGGCGGCGCGCGGTGGGCGTGTTGCACGGCTCGCTCGATGTGATCCGCTGGAGCCGGCGGTGCTACCGCGCGCTGCTGTTGGCAGACGGACGGTGGCGGCGCCCGGTGTCGCGGCTCAAGGTCTGGTGGTGGGCTGCGCGGTTCCTGCTGGGGGCCGGGCCGGCTGTGCTGCGCGCATTGGTGCCGGGGCATGATCCGCGTGACATGAAAGATCATCCGTGGGTGCGCGAGTGGATCGCCGGGCACGCGCGGCAGGAGACGCGCGGCGCGCCGATGCCGCTGATCGATACACAAAGCGCCGCGATGCCGGTGCCGTTCTGAGGGGGTGGGGATGGACCATGGAGAACTGCGCAGCGTTCAGCGCATGCTGATCGTCCAGGGCGGCTATGTTATGCTACTGGGGTTCGTCGCGGGCTTCGGCTTCGTGTTCTACCTCATCGGCAGCATCGAGCTCTGGCCCATTCCCGGAAAGATCGCCGTGCAACTGCCCGGCAGCGACAAGGCTTGGCGGATGAGCCACATGGAAGGCGTGCTCAACGGGCTGATGCTGTGGCTGGTGGCGGCGCTGCAACCGGCGATGGCGCTGCCCGTGGCGACCGCGCGCCGCATCGCGCGGATGCTGGTGCTGACGGCGTGGTGCTTTCCCATCGCCTCGCTGTTCGACGCGCTGTTCAAGGACAGTCGGGGCCTCAGATTTGCGGCACCGGTGACGAACCTGATCCCTTTCTTCCTGTTTTACGTGGGCATCATCGCGCTGGTCTGGGCTGTGATCGAGATCGTGGTCCGCGTCCGCAAACAGGTCTGAGCTACCCCTCCACGATCCGGTAGGGGACCAGATCGCGCTGGCTGGGATCGACGGCGATGGCCTTGTCGCTCGGCGGGAAGGCGCGCTGGTCGCAGCTGTCGCGCGGGCAGATGCGGCAGGAGATGCCGATGCGGGTGACGGCGTCCTCGTTCGTCAGGTTGAGGCCGTCGGCATAGACGAACTCGTCGGCCAGCGCAGCTTCGCAGCCGAGGACGACGGCGTAGCGGCGGGGCTGGCGGTAGTAGCTGCCGCTGGGTTTCACGAGGCCCTTGGCGATCGAGACGTAGCGGATGCCATCGGGCATTTCGGCGAGCTGGACGTGGATGCGGTCCGGGATGGCGACCGCCTCATGGACGATCCACAAGGGGCAGGCGCCGCCGAAGCGCCCGAACTGGAGCCGCGTGGCGGAGTGGCGCTTGGTGATGTTGCCTGCCATGTCGACCCGCGCGAAGAACACCGGAATGCCGCGCGCCTGCGGGCGCTGGAGCGTGGAGAGGCGGTGGCAGCACTGCTCGAAGCTGACGTGGAAGAGCTGGCGCAGGCGGTCGATATCGTGGCGCAGCGTGCGCGCGGCGCTGCGGAAGCGTTCATAGGGCATGAGGAGTGCGCCCGCGGCGTAGTTGCCGAGGCCGACGGTGAGAAGGTGGCGCGCGGCTTCGGTCTGCAGCGGGGCGGAGGCGACGATTTCGGCGATCTGGCCGGACAGCGCCATGGCGGCGACCTGGTAGGCGAGCTGGAAGCGGCTCGATTCGTTGGGCTGGGCGGAATCGAGTTGGAGGTGGCGGCGCTTGGCATCGAACCGGCGCAAGGCGCCGCCGCTGGCCCATTCGATGGTCACACCCTCGCGGCGCAGCCATTGCTGCATCGTGCGGATGCGAGGGGACGCATCGTCTCCGGCAATCCAGTGCGCCAGGGTTTCGGCGTCGCGATCGATGCGGTCGACATAGTTGTTGGCGAGGTGGAACCAGTCGCGCACTTCCTCCCACGGGAGGCGGCCACCCGCGATTTCGGAGCCGCCAAGGTCCGCGCCGATGGCTTCGTCGAGCATCTCGAGCCGCTGGCGGCCCTTGGCGAAGAGGCCGTGGAGCGTGATGAAGCTTTCCGCGAACTGGGGGAACTGGCGGGCGAGGCGTTCGACCTGATCGGCGGGAATGCCGCCGGGCAGCTGCGGATCGGCGAGCGCCTCGCGCAGCGATTCCGCGAGGGTGTCGGCTTCGGGCGGCGCGAGATCGGCCCAGTCGATGGGAAAGGCGGCGCGCAAGGCATCGGCCAGCGCCGGGGTGAGATGGCGCTCGTCGGTTTCGAGCTGCGAGAGATAGGGCGCGCTGATGCCGAGTGCTGTGGCCATCTCGGCCTGACGCAAGCCACGGCGCTGGCGCAGGGTGCGCAAGGCTTGCCCTGCAAAGATCCGGCGGTTGGACATCTTTACCATCTCTGAGATGCCCCAAGCCCGCTCACCCTGAGCTTGTCGAAGGGTGCTGGCGCGACGGTCGCGCTGTGATGCTTCGACAAGCTCAGCATGAGCGGGGTGGGGAGGGGACAGGAATGAGGATGTGTAGTTTGCAAAGTCTGACTTTGCAACTTTGCTGAATTGCATTGGACAGGCGCGCTGCAATGCGGCATCCGCCAGCGCCTTGAACGCTTGCAGTCGAGGAATGCGCCCGCATGTCTGCCAATATTGCCGAAATGGAAAAGCGCCGCGAGGCGGCCCGCATGGGCGGCGGCCAGCGCCGCATCGATGCCCAGCACGCCAAGGGCAAGCTGACCGCGCGCGAGCGGCTGGATATCCTGCTCGACGAGGGCAGCTTCGAAGAGATCGACGCCTACGTCGAACACAACTGCGTCGATTTCGGGATGCCCGAGCAGACCGTGCCGGGCGACGGCGTGGTGACGGGTTCGGGCACCATCAATGGCCGGCTGGTCTACGTGTTCAGCCAGGACTTCACTGTGTTCGGCGGTGCGGTTTCCGAGCGGCATGCGATGAAGATCTGCAAGATCATGGACACCGCGCTGAAGGTCGGCGCGCCGGTGATCGGGCTTAACGACAGCGGCGGCGCGCGCATTCAGGAAGGCGTTGCCAGCCTTGGCGGCTATGCCGAGATCTTCCAGCGCAACGTGCTCGCCTCGGGCGTGGTCCCGCAGCTCAGCCTCATCATGGGACCCTGCGCGGGCGGCGCGGTCTATTCGCCGGCGATGACCGACTTCATCTTCATGGTGAAGGACAGCTCCTACATGTTCGTCACCGGGCCGGACGTGGTCAAGACGGTGACCAACGAGATCGTCACGCAGGAAGAACTGGGCGGCGCGGTGACGCATTCGACCAAGACTTCGGTGGCGGACCTCGCCTGCGAGAACGATATCGAGGCGCTGCTGATGGCGCGCGAGTTCTTCGACTATCTGCCGCTGACCAACCGCTCCGGCGTGCCCGAGCGGCCGACGGCGGATGCGTGGGACCGGCTCGAGTACAGCTTGGACACGCTGATCCCGGCCTCGGCCAACCAGCCTTATGACATGCACGAGGTGATCACCAAGACACTCGACGAGGGCGAGTTCTTCGAAATCCAGCCCAAGCACGCCGCGAACATCATCTGCGGCTTCGGGCGGATCGAGGGCAAGACGGTGGGCGTGGTGGCGAACCAGCCGATGGTGCTGGCGGGCGTGCTCGATATCAATTCCTCCAAGAAGGCCGCGCGGTTCGTGCGCTTCTGCGACGCGTTCGAGATTCCGATCATCACGTTTGTCGACGTGCCGGGCTTCCTGCCGGGCACCGCGCAGGAACTGGGCGGGATCATCAAGCACGGCGCCAAGCTGCTGTTCGCCTATGCCGAGGCGACCGTGCCCAAGATCACCGTGATCACGCGCAAGGCTTATGGCGGGGCCTATGACGTGATGGCCTCCAAGCACTTGCGCGGCGATCTCAACTACGCCTGGCCGACCGCTGAAATCGCGGTGATGGGCGCGAAGGGCGCGGTGGAGATCATCTTCCGCGGGCTTTCGACCGAGGAGCAGGCGCAGAAGACCAGGGAATACGAGGACCGCTTCGCCAACCCGTTCGTGGCGGCGAGCAAGGGCTTCATCGACGAGGTGATCTATCCGCATTCCACCCGCAAGCGCATCGCGCTGGGGCTGCGCAAACTGCGGAACAAGAGCCTCGAGAACCCCTGGAAGAAGCATGACAATATTCCGCTGTGAGCGGCGGCCTGAAGGACACACCCATGACTGACATCTTCATCGTTTCCGGCGCGCGGACGGCCATTGGCACGTTTGGTGGCAGCCTTGCCTCGTTCCGTCCGGCGGATCTGGGCACCATCGTGATCAAGGAGGCGATTGCCCGCGCGGGCCTGACGCCGGACGCCATCGAAAACGTGGTGATCGGCACCGTCGTGCCGACGCAGCCGAAGGACGCCTATGTCAGCCGCGTCGCGGCGGTGAACGCGGGCATTCCCATCGAAAGCCCGGCGATGAACGTGAACCGGCTCTGCGGTTCGGGCCTGCAGGCGATTGTCTCGGCGGCGCAGGGGATTGCGCTGGGCGAGCAGCAGATCGCGATTGGCGGCGGTGCGGAAGTCATGTCGAACGCGCCGCATATGGTGCTCACCGCGCGCAATGGGCAGAAGATGGGCGATCAGGTGATGATGGACGCCATGCTCGGCGCGCTCCACGATCCCTTCGAGAACATCCACATGGGCGTGACGGCGGAGAACGTGGCCGAACGCCACCAGATCACGCGCGAGACGCAGGATGCGCTGGCGGTCGAGAGCCACAAGCGCGCAGCGGCGGCGACGGCGGCGGGCTACTTCAAGGAGCAGATCGTTCCGGTCGAGATCAAGACCCGCAAGGGCGTGACCGTGTTCGACACCGACGAGCATTTCCGCGCTGACGCGAGTGTCGAGGCGATGGCTGCGCTGCGCCCGGTGTTCAAGAAGGACGGCACCGTGACCGCGGGCAACGCGAGCGGCATCAACGACGGCGCGGGTGCGGTCGTGCTGGCGAGCGGTGAAGCGGTGGCCGAACATGGGCTGAAGCCGATCGCGAAGATCCTCGCTTGGGGCCATGCGGGCGTGGAGCCGAACGTCATGGGCCTTGGCCCGGTGAAGGCGGTGCCGGTGGCGCTGAAGCGCGCGGGCCTGACGCTGGATCAGATCGATGTGATCGAGAGCAACGAAGCGTTCGCGGCGCAGGCTTGCGGCGTGGCCAAGGAGCTGGGCTTCGATCCCGCCAAGACCAATCCCAACGGTTCGGGCATCTCGCTCGGCCACCCCATCGGCGCGACGGGCGCGATCCTGACGATCAAGGCGGCTTACGAGCTGCAGCGCACCGGGGGCCAGTACGGCCTCATCACGATGTGCATCGGTGGCGGGCAGGGCATCGCCATGGTGATCGAGAGGGTTTGAAGATGAAGCTCGGACGGCTCAACCACATCGGCGTCGCGACGCCTTCGATTGCGGACAGCATCGTGTTCTGGCGCGACGTGATGGGCGCGACGAAGATCCACGAGCCGTTCGACCTGCCCGAGCAGGGCGTGAAGGTGTGCTTCGTCGATACGCCGGGCGCGGATGGTGCGCTCAACGGCACGCAGATCGAGCTGATCGAGCCGCTGCCGGGCAACACCAGCATTGCGGGCTTCCTCGAGAAGAACCCGGCGGGCGGGCAGCATCATATGTGCTACGAAGTGCCCGATATCCACGCGGCCAAGGCGGCGTTCGAGGCACTGGGCAAGCGCGTGCTGGGCGAGCCGCGCATTGGCGCGCACGGCACGCTGATTTTCTTCGTCCACCCGCGCGACATGGGCGGTGTGCTGACCGAGATCATGGAGACGCCGAAAGAGGCGCATTAACCACACACCGTTCGTGTCGAGCGAAGTCGAGACACGGGCGCGCAGGGTTCTCGACTTCGCTCGAACCGAACGGGCCTAGGGACAAGATCATGGCGAATATCGAAGACTGGCAGAAGGCCGCCTCGAAGGAAGTGAAGGGCAAGGACCTCACCTGGCAGACGCCCGAAGGCATTGCCGTGAAGCCGCTCTACACGGCGGAAGACGTGACCGCCGATCCCGGCCTGCCGGGCTTTGCGCCGTTCACGCGCGGGGTGCGCGCCTCGATGTATGCGGGGCGGCCCTGGACGATCCGGCAATATGCGGGCTTCTCAACTGCCGAGGAATCGAACGCATTCTATCGCCGCAATCTGGCGGCGGGGCAGAAGGGCCTGTCGGTCGCCTTCGATCTGGCGACGCACCGCGGCTATGACTCTGACCACCCGCGCGTGGTCGGCGATGTCGGCAAGGCGGGCGTGGCCATCGATTCGGTCGAGGACATGAAGATCCTGTTCGACGGGATTCCGCTCGATCAGATGTCGGTTTCGATGACCATGAACGGCGCGGTGATCCCCATCCTCGCGTTCTTCATCGTGGCGGGCGAGGAGCAGGGCGTCGCTCGCGCGCAGCTCGACGGGACCATCCAGAACGACATCCTCAAGGAGTTCATGGTCCGCAACACCTATATCTACCCGCCCGAGCCGAGCATGCGGATCATCTCCGACATCTTCGGCTACACCAGCCGCGAGATGCCGAAGTTCAACTCGATCTCGATTTCCGGCTATCACATGCAGGAAGCCGGCGCGACGCAGGTACAGGAGCTTGCCTTCACCATCGCCGACGGCATGGAATACGTGAAGTACGGCGTGGCCTCGGGCCTCGATATCGATGCCTTTGCGGGCCGCCTCTCGTTCTTCTTCGCCATCGGCATGAACTTCTTCATGGAAGTGGCCAAGCTGCGCGCCGCGCGCGTGCTGTGGCACCGGGTGATGACGCAGCTGGGCGCGAAGGACGAACGCTCCAAGATGCTGCGCACGCATTGCCAGACTTCGGGCGTGAGCCTGCAGGAGCAGGACCCCTACAACAACGTGATCCGCACCACGATCGAGGCGATGGCCGCGATGCTGGGCGGCACCCAGTCGCTCCATACCAATGCGCTCGACGAAGCCATCGCGCTGCCGACCGACTTTTCCGCGCGCATCGCCCGCAACACGCAGATCGTGATCCAGGAAGAGACGGGGATGACCAAGGTCGTCGATCCGCTCGGCGGCTCATACTATGTCGAGGCGCTGACGCAGGAACTGGTCGACAAGGCGTGGGAGATCATCGAGCGCGTCGAAGCCGAAGGCGGCATGGCCAAGGCCGTGGCGGCCGGTTGGCCCAAGGCGATGATCGAGGAAGCCGCTGCCGGCCGTCAGGCGCGGGTGGACAAGGGCGATGATGTGATCGTCGGCGTCAACAAGTACCGCCTCGCGAGCGAGGACCAGCTCGATACGCTGGAAGTCGACAACATGGCGGTGCGCGAAGGCCAGATCGCGCGGCTGAAGTGGGTGCGCGAGAACCGCGACGAGACGAAGTGCCGTGCGGCCTTGAACGCTCTCACCGAAGGCGCGAAGACCGGCGGCAATCTGCTGGAGCTGGCGGTGGAAGCCGCGCGGCACCGCGCGACGCTGGGCGAGATTTCGGATGCGATGGAAATCGTGTTCGGCCGCCACGGCACGCACCCGACCCCGGTGCGCGGCGTCTACAGCGCCTATTACGCGGGCGACGCGCGCTACAGCCAAGTGCTCGACGGCGTGGAAGCCGTGACGCGCCGTCTGGGCCGCGCGCCGCGTATGCTGGTCGCCAAGATGGGCCAGGACGGGCATGACCGCGGCGCGAACGTGATCGCCTCCGCTTTCGGCGACATGGGCTTCGACGTGACGAGCAGCCCGCTGTTCCAGACGCCCGAGGAAGCGGCGAAGCTGGCGCTGGAAGCCGATGTCGATGCGGTCGGCGCATCGAGCCTTGCGGCGGGCCACAAGACGCTGATCCCCGAACTGATCCGCCACCTGCGCGAGGCGGGCCGCAGCGACATCAAGGTCGTCGCGGGCGGGGTGATCCCGCCGCAGGACTACGACTTCCTGCGCGAGGCCGGGGTGCAGGGCATCTATGGTCCGGGCACCAATGTGGTCGAAGCGGCGGCGGACATGCTGCGCCTGCTTGGGCACAATATGCCGCCCGCGGGCGAAGAACTGGCGGCTGCGGAGTGAGGGGGATGTTTGTCTGCCTCGCCGCTTTCTGCTATTCTACCATGCATATGGTAGAAAGGTAGAATTATGGGCGCGCAGATGAACATCAAGAATGCCGAAGCGGCCGAGCTGGCAAGCAAGCTCGCTGCCATGGAGGGGAAGAGCGTAACGCAAGTTGTGCTGGATGCCCTGCGCGCGCGGGAACGGGAACTGACGGCCGAGGACCGGTTCGCGCGGGCGATGGCGATCTGCACCGAGACGGCAGCCCGCCTGTCGCCGGAAATGCGGGCGCTCGACATCGACGACTTTCTCTATGACGAATACGGACTGCCAAAGTGATCGTTGATAGTTCCGCCATGGTCGCAATGCTCTGGAAAGAGCCGGAGGCGGCCCCGTTCCTCTCGGCGATCATCGCTGCCGGCGGGGGATCGATCTCGGCCGGCAACTATCTCGAGGCATCGATTGTAATCGACAAGCAGCGTGATCCCGCCATCAGCGCAGGGTTGGACAACCTGCTCGCTGAACTGGAAATCGATATTGCCCCGGTTACAGCCACACAGGCCCGCTTGGCCCGCCAAGCCTACCGCGATTTCGGCAAAGGCAGCGGCCATCCCGCCCAGCTCAACTACGGCGATTGCTTCGCTTATGCCCTCGCGGTGGAGCGCGGCGAGCCGCTGCTCTACAAGGGCGATGATTTTGCGCATGCTGGGCTGGCGAGAGTGGTGGCATGACTGACACGCCCAAAGGCTATGTCGTCGCCGAAGTCGACGTCCACGATCCGGAAGGCTTCGCGGCCTATCGCGCGGCGGTGCCTGCGGTCATCGCGCAGCTCGGCGGCCGCTACATTACACGCGGCGGCGCGATCACGGGTGTCGAGGGTGAAGCTCCGACGGGCCGGGTCGTGATTGTCGAGTTTCCGAGCAAGGCGCAGGCTGAAGCCTTTGTGAATTCCCCCGAATATGCCCCGGTGGCGGCGATCCGCCACCGGACCAGCACTTCGCGCCTCTTCGTTGTTGAAGGTGTAGACCTCTGATGTTCAAGAAAATCCTCATCGCCAACCGGGGCGAGATTGCATGCCGAGTCATCAAGACCGCGCGGCGGATGGGTATCCAGACCGTGGCGGTCTATTCGGATGCCGATGCGCGCGCGCCGTTTGTGAAGATGGCGGACGAGGCGGTGCATATCGGGCCTTCGCCTGCTGCGCAGTCCTACCTGATCGCGGACAAGATCATCGCGGCTTGCAAGCAGACCGGGGCCGAGGCGGTGCATCCGGGCTATGGCTTCCTTTCGGAGCGCACCTCGTTTGCTGAGGCACTGGCAGCGGAAGGCATCGCGTTCATCGGGCCGCCCGTCGGCGCCATCGCGGCAATGGGCGACAAGATCGAATCGAAGAAGCTGGCGAAGGCGGCGGGCGTGAATGTCGTCCCCGGCTTCGTGGGCGAGATCGAGGATACCGAGCACGCGGTGCGTATCTCGGACGAGATCGGCTATCCGGTGATGATGAAGGCCTCGGCCGGCGGTGGCGGCAAGGGCATGCGTCTCGCCTATTCCGAAAAGGACGTGCGCGAGGGCTTCGAGGCGGTGAAGCGCGAGGGGCTGAACTCGTTCGGCGACGACCGCGTGTTCATCGAGAAGTTCATCTTGAACCCGCGCCACATCGAGATCCAGATCCTCGGCGATCAGCACGGCAACATCCTTTACCTCAACGAGCGCGAATGCTCGATCCAGCGGCGGCACCAGAAGGTCGTGGAGGAAGCGCCCTCGCCCTTTGTGACGCCGAAGATGCGCAAGGCGATGGGCGAGCAGTGCGTCGCCCTTTCGCGCGCGGTGGGCTACTATTCGGCGGGCACGGTGGAACTGATCGTTTCGGGCGCGGACCCGAGCGGCGAAAGCTTCTACTTCCTCGAAATGAACACCCGCCTGCAGGTGGAACACCCGGTTACCGAAGCGATCACCGGCATCGATCTGGTCGAGCAGATGATCCGCGTTGCGGCGGGCGAGAAGCTGGCCTTCACGCAGGACGATATCGGCATCGATGGCTGGGCGATCGAGAACCGCGTCTATGCCGAAGATCCCTATCGCGGGTTCCTGCCCTCGACCGGGCGGCTTGTGCGCTATGATCCGCCGGTGGAAGGCTGGACCGACGACGGCGAAGCCAACGGGCGGCGCGGCGTGGGCGGCGTGCGCGTCGACGACGGCGTCTATGAAGGCGGCGAAGTCTCGATGTTCTACGACCCGATGATCGCCAAGCTGGTGACATGGGGCGAGACCCGCCACGAGGCGGCGGACCGGCAGATCGAGGCGCTCGACGCGTTCGAGATCGAGGGGCTGGGCCACAACATCGATTTCGTTTCGGCGATCATGCAGCACCCGCGCTTCCGCTCGGGCGAGCTCACCACCGGGTTCATCGCCGAGGAGTATCCGGACGGGTTCCACGGTGCGGCGACCTCTGACGAGACCAAGCGTTCGCTGGCGGCGCTGGCGGGCTTCCTCGCCACGGCGCGGTCGGACCGCGCGCGGCAGGTGGACGGACAGCTCGGCGAGACGCTCGATCCGCCGTCCGAATGGGCGGTGCGGATCGGCGAGACGGACTATGCCGTGACGGTCGACGAGGAAGCGATCACCGTCGATGGCGACGAGATCGATCTGGAGCTCGAGTACACGCCGGGCGACCGCGTGGTCATGGCCGAAGTCGGCGGCAAGCCGCTGACAGTCAAGGTCAAGGCGCGCGCCACCGGCTTCACGCTGACGACGCGCGGGGCGAGCCACGACGTGCGCGTGCTGCCGGCTCGAATCGCCCCGCTGACCAAGCACATGATCGCCAAGGTCGCGCCCGACATGTCGAAGTACCTCGTCTGCCCGATGCCCGGGCTGCTCGTGGCGCTGCATGTGGGCGTGGGCGATACCGTCGAGGCCGGACAGCCGCTTGCGGTGGTCGAAGCGATGAAGATGGAGAACATCCTGCGCGCCGAGAAATCGGGCAAGGTGAAGGCGGTGAACGCGGCGCAAGGGGAGAGCCTTGCGGTGGATGCCATCATCCTTGAAATGGAGTAGAAGCGCCGCTGATGCCCGTGCTCACATTCGTGCATGGGCACCGGGCGAGGTTGACGTTTACGTAAGCGCCAATTATGCGCGCGCCATCGATTTGAGAAAGGCCTGACACGATGAAAGCCCTGGTCTGCGTGAAGCGGGTGATCGACTACAACGTGAAGCCGCGCGTGAAGGCGGATGGCACGGGGGTTGACCTTGCCAACGTGAAAATGAGCATGAACCCGTTCGACGAGATCGCGGTCGAGGAAGCCATTCGCCTCAAGGAAAAGGGCGTGGTCACCGAGATCGTGGCGGTTTCGGTCGGGCCGGCCAAGGCGCAGGAAACGCTGCGCACCGCCCTCGCCATGGGTGCGGACCGCGCGATCCTCGTTGTCAGCGAAGACGAGGTCGAGCCGCTCGCCGTCGCCAAGATCGTCAAGGCGATTGCCGACGAAGAGCAGCCGGGCCTCATCATCACCGGCAAGCAGGCGATCGACGACGACGCCAACCAGGTTGGCCAGATGGTTGCCGCGCTGCTCGGCCGTCCGCAGGGCACCTTCGCCAACGAGGTGGCCGTGGAAGGCGACAGCATTGTCGTGAAGCGCGAAATCGACGGCGGTCTCGAGACGGTGAAGCTGGCACTGCCCGCGATCGTCACCACCGACCTGCGCCTCAACGAGCCGCGCTATGCCTCGCTGCCGAACATCATGAAGGCGAAGTCGAAGCCGCTCGCGAGCAAGACGCCGGCTGACTACGGCGTTGATATCGCGCCGCGCCTCAAGACGCTCAAGGTCACCGAACCGCCGGTGCGTAGCGCGGGCATCAAGGTGCCTGACGTCGATGCGCTGGTTGCCAAGCTCAAGGAAATGGGAGTCGCCTGATGTCCAAGACACTCGTTTGGGTCGAACACGACAACGCCTCCGTCAAGGACGCCACCCTCGCCGTTGTGACCGCCGCCGCGCAAATCGGCGACGTGACCGCGCTGGTTGCGGGCTCGGGCTGTGACGGTGCTGCCGCGGCTGCTGCGCAGATCGCCGGCGTGAGCAAGGTGCTCACGGCCGATGACGCGGCTTATGCCAATGCGCTCGCCGAGAACGTCGCGCCGCTCGTCGCCGGCCTGATGGCCGATTACGACGTGTTCGTCGCGCCTGCCACGACGACCGGCAAGAACATCGCGCCGCGCGTCGCCGCGCTGCTCGACGTGATGCAGGTCTCGGACATCCTCTCGGTCGAAGGCCCCAAGACCTTCACCCGCCCGATCTATGCCGGCAACGCGATTGCCACGGTCGAATCGACCGATGCCAAGCTGGTTGTGACCGTGCGCGGCACGGCCTTTGCGAAGGCTGACGCGACCGGCGGTTCGGCGGCGGTGGAAGCCGTGGCGGCTGCAGGCGATGCCGGTACATCGAGCTTCCTCGGTTCGGAAATCGCCAAGAGCGAACGTCCGGAGCTGACCTCGGCCAAGATCATCGTTTCGGGCGGCCGCGCGCTCAAGGACGCAGAGACCTTCCAGAGCGTGATCATCCCGCTGGCCGACAAGCTCGGCGCCGGCGTCGGTGCAAGCCGCGCGGCGGTGGATGCGGGCTATGTGCCCAACGACTACCAGGTCGGCCAGACCGGCAAGATCGTGGCGCCGGAAGTCTACATCGCGGTCGGCATCTCCGGCGCGATCCAGCACCTTGCGGGCATGAAGGACAGCAAGACCATCATCGCCATCAACAAGGACGAGGACGCCCCGATCTTCCAGGTCGCGGACATCGGCCTCGTCGGCGACCTGTTCAGCGTGGTGCCGGAACTGATCGGCAAGCTCTGAGCTGTCGGTTCAGGACTGCAATACGGGAAAGGCTCCACCACGGTGGGGCCTTTTCTGTTTTGGCGAATAGGTGGCTACTGTTACGATCCACCCATGACGCTTCTTCGGGCTTTGTTGCTGATGGCAGTCGCCTTGCTGCCGACTGCGGGCCATGCGGAGGAAGCTGTCCTCGAGCCTGCGGACGGATGGGTCCTCAATTACGCCAAGGATTCGTGCCGGCTCGCGCGGACCTTTGGCGAAGGTGACGAGAAGGTCGTCCTGATCCTCGACCAGTTCCAGCCTGCCGACCGGGTTGACCTGTCGCTCGTCGGCAAGAGCTTCGCGAGTTCCAGCATCGTCAAGATCCCGGTGGCAGCGAGCTTCGGGCCAGACCTTGGCGCGGGCAAGTTCAGCGACGCGCTGATTGGAGTGATCGGGGCAAATCGCGATCAGATCCTGATGATGGGCGCGCGTGATCTGCTGAACCGCCCTTACATGAAGAGTCCAGACTTCGAGACCAGGCCTGCCTTCCAGACAACACCCGAGCAGGAAGCCGCCATTACGGAGCTGCAGGTCAGGACCAGCACCCGCACCCTTACGCTCCATACGCAATCACTGGCGCAGCCGATGGCGGCAATGCGGAAGTGCCTGAAGGATCTGGTCCGGGACTGGGGATTCGATCCAGAGCAACAGGCGGCGCTCAAGAAGCGTGCGGCACCTCTCAACACCCCCACCGACTGGGTTCGCAAGATGAAGGCGATGCCGCGTGCGGTCGTCAACGGACAGAGTGCGGTGATCCGTTTCCGGCTGATGGTGGACCCTCAAGGCAAACCCACCCAGTGTTTCATCCAGAATGCGACCCTCTCGGCCGAGATCGCGAAGACGACTTGCGACATATTGATCAAGGGTGCGCGGTTCTCACCTGCGCTGGACAGTGAAGGCAAGCCGATCGCAAGCTACTACACCAATTCGATGCGTTGGCTTTCGCTGCGCTAGTCACAGCGCCAACGACAGGCACTGGCTGAAATCGTCGACCACGTAGTCGGCGAAGGCCTCGCAGTTCTCGAAGCCGTACTTGCGGTAGAGCGCGACGGCAGGTGCGAAGGCTTCGGTGCGGCCGGTTTCGAGGCTCACGCGGGCATAGCCGCGCCCACGTGCCACGCCGAGCAGATGCTGCAGCATCGCTTCGCCCACGCCCTTCCCGCGCCATTCCGGAGCGGCGCGCATGGATTTGAGTTCGCCGTGGGTTTCGTCGAGGTGCTTGATTGCGCCCATCGCAGCGAGCGCGCCGTGGATGCGGGCGGTGTAGAAGGTGACGCCGGGCTGGCGCAGCTTGTCGAGCGGGAGGGCGTGGACTTTGCAGGCGGGGCTTTCGGCATGCATGCCGCCAAGGTGGTAGGCTACGAGCGCCTGCACGTCTGCGCCCGAGAGGTCGTCTTCGGTGATTGCCAGGCCTTCGATCATATGCCCCCCGCTGGTCTTGCCGGGACTATCTGCTATCGCGTCCGCCATGACGGAGACAAGCAAAAGCCGCTGGGCCATTGCCATTCATGGCGGGGCCGGATCGATGACGCCCGAAACGATGGATGCCGCTGGCGTCGCCGCGCATGAAGCGGCGCTGGGCGTGGCGCTCGATGCGGGGCGGGCGGTGCTGATGGCGGGCGGTACGGCGCTCGATGCGGTCTGCGCGGCGGTGGCTGAACTGGAGGACGATCCGCACTTCAACGCCGGGCGCGGGGCGGTGTTCACCTATCACGGCACCAACGAGCTCGATGCGGCAGTGATGGATGGGACGACGCGCGGGGCCGGCGCGGTCTGCGGGGTGACCCACACCCGCAATCCGGTGAGGCTCGCGCGGGCGGTGATGGAAAAGAGCCCGCACGTGTTCCTGAGCGGTGCGGGCGCGGAAGAGTTTGCGCGCGAGCAGGGGGTTGATCAGGTCGATCCCGACTGGTTCGCCACCGAGGCGCGCTGGCAGCAGTTGCAGGAACTGAAGGCGAAGAAGCTCGGCTGGTTCGATGCAGGGCTGAAGTACGGCACTGTCGGCGCGGTGGCGGTGGACGCGGACGGGCATGTCGCCGCGGCGACCTCGACCGGCGGCCTCACCGGCAAGCGCTGGGGCCGCATCGGGGATTCGCCGCTGATCGGCGCGGGGACTTATGCCGATGACCGCGCGGCGGCGGTGAGCTGCACCGGCTCGGGCGAGCAGTTCATCCGCGCCGCGGTGTCGCACGAAATCTGTGCGCGCATGCGGCTCGGCGGAGAGGGTCCGCAAAGTGCGACCGAAGCCGTGCTCGCCGAAGTCGGCGAAATGGGCGGGGTTGGCGGCGTGATCTACGCAACACCTGCCGGTGAAACGGGTTTTGCTTTCACCACGCCGGGCATGTTCCGGGGGCGTGCGGACAGCGGTGGACTGCGCGAAGTCGGGATATTCGGCGAAGGCTAGGCCGCGTACTTGTCGGCCTTGCGCTTGCCGAGGCGCAGGCCCTGCTCCAACTGGGCGCGGAGCTGGAGATAGTAGGATTCGAGGAAGACCCGTTCGGCGCCCGTCGGATAGGGGCGCCCGATCTTGCGGCTGATCGCATCGGCGACATCATCGAGCGCGGTGCCCCGGCCATCGCGGAGCACGCGCTCCAGCGTCTGCAGCTCGTACTCGCCGTAGACCGCCAGCTCCTGCGGCGCAAAGGTGAAGGCTTGATCGCTGGCGGCGACCGGCGCGCTGACCGAGAGCGCCTGCCCGAGCTTGCGGCGCTGCGCCTCGACCACCCAGGTGCCCGCGATCACGTCGCCGCAGCGCAGGGCATCACGGTTGAAGAACGGAAACAACATGAAAATGGCGCACCAGACCGCGCCTGCCCAGCCGGCAAAGTCGGTGTCGCTCCCCGCAGCGACTGCCCCGCCGATGAACACGATCGGCATGAACAACTCGATATCGCGGATGATGTTGCGGGCAATCACGGCTTCGGTGGTGAGCCGCTCGGTGCCGCGCGCCGCAATGCGGATGCCGGTCACGCGCTTGCCGGGTGTCGCGCCGCGCGGGCCGAGTTCGAAAAACAGGAACCATGCGTTGCGGAACAGGAACATCGCGATGATCCACACGATCACCAGCGCCTGCAGCGCCCGTGCCTTGGGGCCATTGGCCTCGATCTCCTGCAGTTTGAGCCCGATGCCGCCCGCGATCCAGATCAGGGTGAAGGTGGTGGCGATCATCGCCGCGCCGATCAGCGCCAGATCGATCAGCAGCGCCGCCGCCCGCGCGCCGCGCGTGGCGAGGACCAGGGGCAGCGCCACGCCTTCGGGCGTGATCACCATGCGGTTGCGGCTGCGGGGCTCCCGGCGCGCCATCAGGACGATTGCCCCCGCCCGCGCCAGACAAAGAAGTAGCCGGTCCAGAATACCAACATGAAGCCGCCGACGATCAGGCGTCCGGCGGTATTGTCGACCAGCTGCCTGCCGAAGCCTTCGAGGAGGCCTGCCACGATCAGCATGAGCACGACGCCGACCATGACCTGCGCGCTGCGCCGTCCGGCTGCCGCGGCCGCATCGAGCACCGCGGCGTCGCCCGGAAAGGCCATCGCGCGACCGATATGGAGGCCAGCCGCTCCCGCCAGCATGATCGCGAACAGTTCGGTTGTGCCGTGGATCGATAGCCAGCCGACGAGTTCGAGCGTGAGGCCCTGCCCGTGATAGAGCCAGAGCAGCGCGCCGAGGATCGCGGTGTTCTGGATCAGCAGCATCGCGGAAGGCAGGCCGAAGGCAAAACCCAGTGCGAAGGCCAGGATCGAGACTTGCGCGTTGTTCGAGAAGAGATAGGCGGCGAAGACCGCAAGACCGTGCTGGTCCTGCTGGCCGAACAGCGTGCCCATCAGCACCGCGCGGCTCGCACCGGGAACGCGGGCATCACCCATGCCGCCGGGCATCAGAGCGTAGTACCAGTCGGGATCGCTGGCGACGAGCAGCCAGCCCGCAATCGTCCCCGCCACCATCAGCGCGAACGCGATCAGGATGTCCTGTTTCAGCGCGCGCACGCTCTCGCCCCAGCCGCCGCCGAAGAAACGCATGAGCCAGTCGCCCAGCCCGGCGCGCGGGCCGTAGACGATAAACCAGGCGCGGCGGGTGAGGCCTTCGAGCCACTCCAGCGTTTCGGCATCGAGCGAGGTCTCGCGTGCGACGGCGAGGCTGGAGACGGCAGTGCGATAGAGCGCGGGAAGGGCGAGCAGGTCCTCGTCCGAAATGCCGCGCAGGCGGCCTTTCTCGATCCGGGTGACGATGGCCTCGAGCCGCTTCCACTCGCCCTCGCGTTCCAGCCGGAAGCGGTCCGAGCGCAGCGCGGCATCTTCGGCGGCGGCGATTTCGGCGCTGGCAGCGGGGCTGAACCAGCCGCCGAGACGGCCGAGCAGGGAGGGGGCGGCCTCGCTCATCCGAGGCTCCCCGCGCGCTTCACGGCGAGATAAGCATCGAGCAGGCGATTGCCGATGTGCTGGTGCGGTGCCTCGACCACGAGAATGCCGGCGCGGCGCAGGCGCTGGAGCACGAGCGTGCGTTGCTGCTGGAGCGTGGTGGCGGTGACCGCCATCGCCGCATCCTGCGCGCTGCGGATCGGCGCATGCACGAAATCGGCAAGTTCCGCATCGTCCATCACGACGAAGATCACGCGGTGCCGCTCGACGAGGCGGCGCATCGATTCGATCATGAGTTCGGCGCTGGTGGGATCGGTGAATTCGGAAAACACCACGATCAGCGAGCGCCGCCGCAGCCGCGCCGCCAGTGTCGAGAGCGCGAGCGTGAAGTTGGGCTGCTCGGCACTGTAATCGAGCGCGGCAGCGGCTTCCTGCAAGCGGGCGAATTCGCGCGGGGCAGTGACGAAGGGACTCATCACCTGCGGGCGCTGGGCAAAACCGTAGAGCGCGACACGGTCCTGCGCACCGAGTGCCACCCAAGCCGTGGTGAGCGCGGCGGTGACGGCGCGGTCGATGCGCGGCAAGCCCGCAATAGGTTCGCACATCGTTTGCCCGCAATCGAACGCGAAGACGATCTGGTTGTTGCGCTCGGTCTCGTACTCCTTGGCGAAAAGCCGGGCGTGGCGCGCGGACGATTTCCAGTCGATGCGGCGGCGGTCCATCCCGGGCTCGTACTCGGCGAGCGCCTCGAAATCGGTCCCCTCGCCCCGGATGCGGCGTGCAACCATACCGAACTGGGCGTCGCGCAGGAAGATTTGCAGCGCCGGGCTGCGCACCGGGGCGATGTTGGGGCGCACTCGGACTTCGGCATCAAGGTCGCGCCGGACTTGCCGCGTGGCGAGACCCAGCGGCCCGTTCCAGCGCAGCCAGACGGCGCCAATGGGGCCCGTACCGCGCCGGTTGGGGGTGGTACTGACCTTGGCGCTCCATGCGCCGCTGTCCCGTGTGAGCGGGGCGACAAGCCTTCCACCTGTTGCGAGGCGCGGATCAAGCGCGAGCGCTGCAACCGGGGCTGCTCGCGGCGCTTCGATGCGGAAATCGGCGAGGACGGTGAGGCTTAGTGGTTCACCCACTTCGGCGTCTTGCGGCACGATGACGCGCAAGTCCGCAAGCGCCGGGGCCAGCAGCGCATCGAGCAGGACCATCACCAGCAAGGCCCCGCCCAGCGCCGGAGCCGCGACCCATGCCTGCGGTGCGGCAGCGGCTACCACCAGCGCCAGCGGCGCAGCGAGCGCCAGCAGCACCGCGGTGCGCGTCGACGGGTAGAACACTGGGAGGGGCCAGCGCAGTCGCATCGTTCAGCGCGGCGCCTCGGTGCGCTGGATCAGGTCGGCGACGATGCTTTCCGCCGCGCGGCCTTCGATCTCGGCGGCGGGGCTGAGCAGCATGCGGTGCCGCAGCACGGCGATGGCGAGCGCCTTGACATCATCCGGGATCACATAGTCGCGGCCATCGAGCGCGGCGCGGGCGCGGGCGGCTCCTGCCAGCACAACGGCGGCACGCGGGCTGGCCCCGGCGGCAAGATCGGCGCTTTCGCGCGTCGCCCGCACAAGGCGAACGATGTAGTCGACGATGGTTTCGGACATCGTCACCGTGGCAACCGCGGCGACCGCTTCGGCGATGGCATCCCCGCCGGTCACCGCGCTGACGCCGAGCGCCGCCGGGCTGGGCGCACCGCGTCCTGATCCATAGCGCGCGACGATCTGCGCTTCCTCTTCCGCGCTTGGGTAATCGACCAGCAGCTTGAACAGGAAGCGATCAAGCTGCGCTTCGGGCAGCGGATAGACGCCCTGGCTTTCGATCGGGTTCTGCGTGGCGACGACCATGAAGCGATCCGAGAGGGCATAGGGTTCGCCATCGAGCGTCACGCGGCGTTCCTGCATGGCTTCGAGCAGCGCGGCCTGCGTCTTGGGCGGGGTGCGGTTGATTTCATCGCCCAGCACCAGTTCGTGGAAGATCGGCCCGCGCGTGAGGGTGAACTGGCTGGTCTGGAAGTTGAACAGGTTGGAACCGAGGATATCGCCCGGCATCAGGTCCGGCGTGAACTGAATCCGCCCGAAATCGAGGCCGAGCGTGGTGGCGAAGCTCTGCGCAAGAAAGGTCTTGGCGGTGCCCGGCGGACCTTCGAGCAGCACGTGGCCGCCCGCGAGCAGCGCGATCAGCAGGTGATCGACCACGCTGTCCTGCCCCACCACGGCCTTGGCCACTTCGGCGCGGATGGCACCGGCCATGGCGCGCACGTCTTCAAGAGTCATTCGGTCAGGTCCTTTTCAAGGCGTTGCAGGGCGGCGGCGCGCTGCACCACATCGGCAGGGCGGCGCGCGGCGCGGAGGCGGGCGGCGAGTTCGGACCAGCGCGGACCGGTCGCGGTGAGGCGGGCTTGCACGCGATCGATCGCGGCGTCGGTCTCTTCCGGCGGACGGCCGCGCGGCAGACCCAGCGCATGAACCAGCCGTTCCCGCGCGGCATCGGCATAGGGCCCGGCAATCAGGCGCACACGTCCGGCGCGGCGGATGAGGCCAGCGGTGTTGCGCACCAGCACAGTCTTGCCGAGCGGTATCTCGCGACCCGCAACCCGTGGCGGGCCGAAGCGGTTGAAACTGCGCCAGCCGGCAGCAAACAGCGCCATGAAGAAGCACAGCGTGGCAGCAAGGAAGGGCGGCTCGAAGGCGAGCGTGAGCAAGTTGCGGCTGGCGCCCAGACCGTTGAGCGTGAGGTCGAAAGTGACTGCCACAGGGCGACCGCCTGCCGCTGCAAACACGAGGCGGCGGGCCATCAGGCCGGTCTGCTTGTCGGCAAGCCCCCAGTTGTCGAGCAGGTCCGGCTCGAACACGAGGACGACCGGATACCTCCGGGCGAAGTCGTCGTTGGCGTCCTCCTCGTCCGGATCGGCATCGGCACGGCGCCCCAGCCCTATCCAGTGTTCCAGCGCCGGGTTGCTGCCATCGCCGCTGAGATAACCGGCAAGCGTCCGTCCGCCCTGCGTTTCGACCAGCGCTTGAAGGCCGGGGCCGGTGCCGTACTGGACCGTCTTGTCATCCGGCAGCGGACCGCGCAGGTCGGCAAAGGCACTGGAACCCGTCCAGCCATGCGCCGCGCCAGACACGAAATCGAGGCTGACGTCGTCGTGATAGCCCTTCCAGTCGGGCGGGTTGGTCCCGCTGACCCGGGTCCAGCCGCGCTTCGTCAGCGGGTTGCTGAAATCGGGGAAGGCCACCCACTTGGGAGCGACGATCAGCGTGGGGCCGATCATGCGCCGTGCCGCGACGATCTCGGCAATGTCGCTGCCCTTCGCGTCAGCCGGTGGGGTCAGCACGAGCAGGCCTGGCTGTTTGAGCGCGTCCTTGCTGCGCGCGCGGTGTACCGAGATCCCGTCGGCCTCAAGCATCGCCGCAAGCCCGGCATAGCCGTTGAGCCCGCGCCCCGCAGCGTGGCCACCGCCGTTGTTGGTCGCCCCGCCGCCAGCGCCGATCCAGTAGAGCACGGCGATAAAGGCGAGCGCGCCGATCAGTACGATGCCGAGCGTGGTGCCCTTGCCGAACGTCCTGTCGCTCACCGCTTGCCCTCCAGATTCTGGAGCGCGAAGGCGGCATAGGCCTCGCGCGCGCGGTGCCAGTCGTCCGCGGCCAGCGCGCGCAGCGCGTAGAGGCTGCGCTCGACCTCGCGCGCGATCAGCGTGAAAGCCTGCCTTGCGGTGGCCGGAAGGTCGGGGATCAGGCCAATCTCGCGCGCGGTGCTCGAAGGGGAAAGCCAATCGGGCTGCGCGGCCGCGATGTGGTGGACACTGCGCTGGAGCAGGAGGTGGACTGCCTCGTCAAACCGCCCCTCTGCGGCAAGCGCATCGGCATCTTCGAGCAGGGCAAGCGCCGCGGCCCGGTCGATCACCGGCGCCGATGGAGCAGGGGCTGCCATCGCGCGGGCGAGACGCCAGCGCTGGAACAGTGTCCAGGCGATCCACGCCGCGCCCGCCACGGCCAGCAGGGCCAGCAGAATCTCGACCGCGCTCCAGCCTGTGCCAAGCCACTTGCCCAGCGGTTCGAACAGGCGCGCCAGAAAGCGGAAGAGGGCCTTCAGCCATTCGGGTGGGTCTGCCTTGGGGGGATTGTAGGGCGGCAGCGGCGTATACTGGATCTCGCGCATCGCGCGCGCCGCTTCCCAGGCCTGTTCGCCTGCACTGGCGCTGTCCGGTCCCGGTGCTCCTGCCACGTGGCAAGTGGTCGCATGCCCTGCCCGCCGGGAGCAAGCGATTATCGCGCCGGTTTGGTGCCCGAGAGGTCAGCCCCGCGCGCGTTCCAGCGGATAGGTGCCGAGGATGCGCAGGTCCTTGGCGAAGAAGGTGAGCTCCTCCAGCGCGCGGTCGACCGCCGGTTCCCCGGGAGCGCCGACGATATCGGCAAAGAAGGCCGTCGCGGCAAAGCTCGCGCCGCGCTGATAGCTCTCCAGCTTGGTCATGTTGACCCCGTTGGTCGCAAAGCCGCCGAGCGCCTTGTAGAGCGCGGCGGGAATGTTGCGCACTTCGAAGATGAAGGTGGTGATCGCGGGGCCGGTGATCGTCCTGAGTTCAAGCGGCTCGCGCGCCAATGTCACGAAGCGCGTCATGTTGTCGTGCGCGTCCTCGACGTTTTCCTCGACGAGGGTGAGGCCATAGAGTTCGGCAGCGATGCGCGGCGCGAGGGCGGCGGCGGCGGGATCACCCAGTTCGGCGACATAGGCGGCGGCGCCGGCGGTGTCGGCATAGGACATCGGCACGATGCCCCGCTCGCGCAGATAATGGCGTGATTGGCCGAGTGCCTGCGGGTGGCTGTAGGCGCTGGTGAAGGGTCCGGTGCCGAGGCCCATCAGACAGGCATGGATCGCCATGAAGTGCTCGCCGACGATCGACAGGCCGCTTTCGGGCAGCAGGAAGTGGATATCCGCCACGCGGCCGTGCTGCGAGTTTTCGATGGGGATGATTGCCTGCCCCGCGCGGCCATCCTTCACCGCTTCCAGCGCATCCTCGAACGAGAAGCACGGCAGCGGCAGGCAATGCGGCAGCGCTTCGAGTGCGGCGCGGTGCGAATTCGCGCCGGGTGCGCCCTGAAAGGCGACCGCGCGCGCCGGATCGGCGGCAGCGGCCTCGGTCATTTCGGCAACGAGGCGGGCGGCGGGGGCGGGGTAACTGGCCATGGACCGAGGCGCTTAAGCCCCCGGACCAAGACGGGCAAGGCGCTTTCGCAGTGGCAAAGCCAATGCGTCTAAGCGTTTCTAATCGGTCAACCTATTGCAATCACTCTTGCGCGGGCGCGGGGGCGTGACTAGAGCGGCGGCGAAATTTCGTGCGGGCACGCGGGTCCGCGCACACTCCATATGGGGCTCGGAATGGACGATCGTTTCAATACCATTGCCGGTTGGACCTTGTTCGGCGGCATCGTTGCGCTGGGGCTTTCGAGCCTTTCGGGCCACTACTTCCTGGCCGACAAGGAAAACCGTCCGGAAAAGATGGGCTACACGATCGAGGGCGTCGAGGCTGAAGGCGGCGAAGGCGCCGCGGCGGCTGAACCGATCGGCATGCGCATGGCCAAGGCCGAAGTGGCCAAGGGCGAAGCGATCTTCGCCAAGTGCAAGGCCTGCCACGTGGCCGCGCAAGGCGGTGCAAACGGCATTGGCCCGAACCTGTGGGGCGTGGTCGGTGCAGCCAAGGCAGCGCATCCCGGTTTTGCCTATTCCGATGCGCTCAAGGCCAAGGGCGGCAATTGGGACTTCGCCAGCCTTGATGAATGGCTGACCTCGCCCGCCAAGTTCGCCACCGGAACCAAGATGTCGTTTGCGGGCATCAGCGATCCGATGCAGCGCGCCGATGTGATCCTGTACCTCAACGCCCAGGGCAGCAACCTGCCGCTTCCCGCTGCCGAGGCTGCGGCTGCCGCACCCGCGGCTGATGCCGGCGCACCGGCTGCCGATGCCAGCGCGGAAGCGAGCGAAGCCGCCAAGTAAGCGCTCGGGCCGGAATCAGAAAAGGCCCCTTCGGCCGCGCAGTTTGGCGCGGCCGAAGGGGCCTTTTTCATGTCTGGCGTGTGTTTGGATCAGTCGACCATTTGCTGGACGAGCTGCCGCAGTTCCTGCGCGGTCAGGACCGGCGAAGTCCGGCGGGCTGGCACCTGACTGCGATTCGCGGGAGACAGGCGGTGGCCAGACAGCGGGATGTGGCTGATCGAGGCAGAGTAGGGGGTGTTCACATTCGGTGTCATGGCAATCCTTGGCGCGGTCATTGCGCCGATTTCGGGAACAGCGACCCTCACGCGGCAGACTCAGTCTGCGCGCTGGTTGTGACGGTCTGATGTCGTAATGGTGGCGCCGGAGCGCGCGGCGTCAGCGCCGCTTGCGCATGGCTCCACCAGCGCCGCCGCCGGCGACTTTCTCGCGGAAGACGATGCGGCCCTTGGACAGGTCGTAAGGCGTCATTTCCACCTTCACGCGGTCCCCCACGATCGAGCGGATGCGGAACTTGCGCATCTTGCCCGCGGTGTAGGCGATGATGCGATGCTCGTTTTCGAGCATCACGCCAAAGCGGCCGTCGGGCAGGATCTCGTCGATCTGGCCGTCGAGGGTGATGAGGTCTTCCTTGGCCATGGCTCAATCCGCCTTGCGGCGGGCGGGAGCGATGGCGGAACGGATACTGAATTCGGGCATCGGGACCCCTTTCACAAATGCAGGATACGCGGCTGCAGACAGTGCAACCGGTGCTGGTGGCGTGAGAGGGGAAAATTCGGCCCGGAACACGGATCCGGTGCGGGAAAATCCGTCGCAGGCGACGTTAGCACAATTGATATGGGTGGAATGTGCCGGGAAGTCAATAACTCCCCGGCATTATTCCTGCCAAGGCGTTCTACAGGCTCGTGATCTTGTACGAACCTTGTCCGCCTGGCACGAGGACATAGGGCGACTTGAGCTTGGCCCGAAGGTTCGAGGCGAGCACCTTGAGATAATTGTACGACATCTCGTCGTTGCCGTTGCTCAGTTCGGTGCGCAGCTTGTAGTGCGACACCGGCTCGCCCAGGCGGGTGGCGAGCAGCGTGAGCAATTGCCGCTCGCGCTTCCCGAGCAGATGCAGGTGCGCAATGCGCTCGAGCGAACTGGCCAGTTCCTGCTCGGCCCGGGCCTGATTCGCTGCGGCGCGGTAGCGTGAAAGGATCGCGGCGCAACGGGCGGCGGCTTCTTCGGGGCTCATCCGCGCGCTGTCGAACACGTCGTCGAAGCCTGCGTTCAGCGCCTTGGCGCGCTTGCTGGCGAGACTGCCATGCATCAGCGCGACCTTCACCTTGCGGGCAAGAATGGGTCGGTTGATGCGCAGGAAGCGCGCCGCGCGCACCGGGTCGTTGCCGCCGATGATCAGGGTTTCGTAGTCCTGCTCGGCAATCGAGAGGAACCGGGTTTCAAGATCGACGAAGGTATGCTGCTCCAGCGTGGGAAATGCGCCGAGCAGCCACGCATCCCGCGCATCGCGGTGCAGATCGTTCATCGAAAGATAGCGGATTTGGCCGGGGATGGCGTGCATGAGGTGCCGATCATCGGAAGGGGAGGCGATAGTGGACAAGAGCGCCTCCAGCGGCATTAGCGCGGCAACCGGATTCCCGGTCTGATGCATGGGCCATTCCCCATTCGAACTATAGGGACTCATATACGTCCATAGTGGATGGATTGTTCCATGGCGCTTTCCGGTCTGTAGGGGTTGGCGGAGCCAATCCGCTGCAGGCAGCGGCTCTCTTGGACGTAAGATAAACATTACAAGGTTGGACTTGCAGCCATATCAGAGGTTAATGCCCAAATATGTCTGTGGCCGCAAAAAATTCTGTTTTTCAGTGCTACCGGACTGCGGAAGTAAAATCTTCGGCGGTTGGCGATGAAGAGTCGCGGTTGCAATCCAATCAAATTGGATATCAAAAAATCTATAACTTTAATTATAAATCTAGGACGCGAAATCGTCTTCCGCCTTGTGACGCAGCCGTACACGCAGACCGCTATCGTCGATGATCAGCTCGTTGAAGCCAGCGGGAGTCGCGCGCAGGCGCTGCGAGAGGGTGCCGGCGCCGATCATGCGCACCGGGCCATGCTCGGTCGGGTGCTGGATATCGAAGGCATCGTGGACATGGCCGGACAGCACCGCCAGCACGCGGCGCTGGGCCAGTGCCGCGAGCGCGCGGGTGCCACCACGCGTCAGCGCCTTGCCGCGCGTGCCGGTCTCCACCAGCGGGTGATGGCAGGCGACGAGCGCGCGGATTCCGGGCGGAAGAGCATCAATGGCCGCGAGGCATGCGGCAAGGCTGCTCGGTCCGACCCGCCCCTTCGACCAGTTCAGCCGCAACTGCGCGCGCGCCGTGGTCTTGAGCGGCACGATCGCGAAGCCGGGCAAGGCGATGCCGTGGTTCACCGCCCCCTGTAGCCAGCGGTAGCGGCGGTAGGGATCGAGGAAGCGTTCGGCGAGGTTGAAATAAGGCAAGTCGTGATTGCCCACCTCGACCGTCACCGGCACGCCGAGCCGCCGGATCCACTCTGCCGCAGCGGCAAACTCGCGGTGTCGCGCGCGCATGGTGAGATCGCCGGTGATGGCGACCGCGTCGGGTCGCTCACGCGCAACGCAATCCGCCACCCACTCCAGCGCGGCCTTGTCTTCAAGCCCGAAGTGGACATCGCTGATGTGGAACAGGCGGATCATGCGGCGCGCTTTACACCCGTCCGGAGAGGATTAGCCAAGCCGAAATCGCGTTGAGCAGGCTGTAGGCGAGATAGCCCAGCGCCCCCCACGCAATTCCTTCGGAAGCGAGCAGCAGTCCAGCCACGAGCATCAGGAACTCCACGACGAGCGACAAGCGGCTGCTCAGCGCGTGATAGAACCACGGCAACTGATCAAGCAGGGGATGGCCCGACTCCATGATCGCCCGGTGCAGCGCAAAGTTTCCGACGCCGAGCAGGAAGATGATCAGAATCGCCATGCACCATCAAGGATAGGGTTGTGGGCGCCCGCTGTCACGCCGCCCGGCGGCTTGCCTGTCGCTCGTGGAGCCGCATCAGTCGTTGGTCGGGCGGGCTGGCGGTTTGTCGGCAAGATGGGCGGCCCGGTCGAGCCTGCCGCGCAGACCTCACCAGAATCACTTAGCAGAATAGGCATGCGGCGGTGGCGCGGTTCCCCAGATGGACCGGCCAGCCAGCCACCGCTCGACACGAAAATCTGCAACCCGAGCTGAAGGAAACTGCCATGTTCAAGAACGCCCTGATCGCAACTGGCCTCGTCGGCCTGGTGTTTGCTGCCCAGCCTGCTTTGGCTCAGACTGCGGCCAATCCCGACCTCGTCGTGCAGCAGCGGATGGTCCAGTATGCGGACCTCGATCTCTCGACGGCCGATGGCCAGTCGAAACTCGACGCTCGCCTGCGCCACGCCGCTGCGGCGGTCTGCGATGCCAGCTACGGCCCGCACCCGCTCAGCGAAGCGATGGAATCGCGCCGCTGCTATCGCAACGCGGTCCAGTCCGCACAGCGCGCCATGGCCGCTCGGGGCGTGACCAGCGGCGCCGTCAAGGTCGCCGCACGCTGAGCCGAAGGAATACCGAAAGGTGTGACGCAGCCGGCCATCCAGTCCCTGCCGCTGCCGACCTCTAGGGTCGCTGCCCGATCGACACTCTCTGCCCCCGGGGACCGATCAGGCGGCGGCCCGCCTTTTCTGGAAGACCTTACTTGGCGGCGCGCAGATGGGCCGCGGTGCTGCCCTTTTCAGCTTCGATATCCGACCACTCGCGCCACATCAGGTCCGCACCCTCGAGCACGCGATCATCGTGCGCGCGGATGGTGATCGGAAGGATCGGCATCCCGTCGCGGCAATCGCACAGCACCGGGTTCGCGGGGACATTCATTTCCCACTTCTCGCCCCACTGGCGCAGCGCCAGCATCGCGGGGAGCAGGTCCATGCCCTTGGGTGTCAGTCGGTACTCGATGCGGCGGCGATCATCGGCGCAGTGTTCGCGCTTGAGGATTCCCGCCTCGACCAACCGCGAAAGGCGGTTTGACAGGATGTTGCGCGCGATGCCAAGGGCGTCGAGGAACTCCTCGAAGTGGCACACGCCGTTGAAGGCGGCCCTCAGGATCATGAACGACCATCGTTCCCCCATCGCTTCCAGAGCGCAGGGTAGGCCGCAAGCGGCGAGATCGGCGAGGGCTTCGCGAAGTTTTCCCATGACGCTTTGTGACATACCTCAATCTGCAGGGCAATGTAAGTTTCTAGTTGCAACTCGAAACCTAATAAAGTAGGTATCGATTCGCAACGGAAATCGCATCCTCTCCACCCGGCGGTCCGGGGCAGTGCCAGACGGCAGCTGACCGGACCGCCAACCCCGCAGTTTCCGGGCACATGTTGTCAGACAAGAACGCAAGGGGAAGTATCATGATCGCCATCCGCAACAGCGCCGTTCGCCAGCTCATTCCGGCCGTGCTCGCGCTCGTCGGCACCGCCGCGAGCTTCGCGGTCACCGCCACGCCGGTCCGCGCGGCCGATGCCAATTCCTATTATTCGGTGACGCTCGCCGCGCCGGTCGCCAAGCCCGCCAAGCTGATGCTGGGCGATGTGCTGTGGAACTGCGCGGGCGACACCTGCTCGGCTGGCCAGGACACCGCCCGTCCGGTCGTGGTGTGCACCAAGCTCGCCGCCAAGGTCGGCACCATCAGCAAGTTCGCCACGCCGAAGGGCGAACTCGCGGCCGAAGACATGGCTCGCTGCAACACGCCCAAGGCCTGAGCCAACCCGATCCCACGTCTCTTCAGCGCGCGCCTTCCACCCACACCCTGAAAGCGCGCCCCTGACACGGCTGCGGAACAGTTCCCCTGGACTGCCCGCAGCCGTTTTTTTGTGGCTGACGCGCCTGCGGGCCGCGCCTATGCTGCTGCCGATGCTGCGTTTCCTGTCCGCCGCCGCGCTGATCCTTGCGCTGGTCACGTCCCCGCTCGCGGCCGCACCGCAGGCGCCTGCCGCGCCCGATGCCGCGCTGAAGGCAGACTTGCACTGCGCCGCCGCCTTCGCCATTGCCGCTTCCGAGCAGGCGCGCGGAAGTGCCGCCGCGTTGGCCCTCCCGCCGATGGCCGTGCGCGGCAAGCGTTTCTTTGCCGATGTCGGCGCGCGTGCGGTCGAGCAGGGCGGGATGACGCAGACCGCGGTGCGCGATCTCCTCGTCGCCGAAGTGGCGGGCATGCAGCGCCGCGCGGCGGCAGACCCGGACAAGGAGCTGGCTGCCGAAGTGAAGCCCTGCCTTGCCCGACTCGACGCCGCCGTGCCGCCGCTGCAGACGCCGGACCTTGCGCAATGCGCGGCGATCCTGACGCTGGCGTGGGAGGAGGAGCGCGCCAAGGGGCCGGACAGCGCCGCCGCTCGCGATTTGCAGACCCTCGCCCAAGTGCTCACCACACGCGCCCGCGATGCCCGGATTGCGGCGGGCAAGACCGGGGATCAGGCCGATGCGGCGGTCGAGGCCGCCCGCGATGCCATGCGCGCGGAAGCCGCAAGCCGCCCCGATGGCGTTAACAACTACGACATCGCGCATTGCTACGATCTCGCCGCGCCGGACGCGAAATCGCACTACTAAAGCGCTGCGATTGCGGTAGGTTGCGCGGCGCGGATTGGCTTTGGGAGGGCTGGGCGTGGAAGCGGTGCTGATCCTGATCGTGGGGCTCGCGGTCATTTATCTGGCGACGGGGATCCGCGTCGTCCGGCAGGGCCATGTCTATACGATCGAGCGGCTGGGGCGATATGCGCTTGCTGCACAGCCGGGCCTGCATTTCATCGTGCCGTTCATCGACCGCGTCGGGCACAAGGTCAACATGATGGAGCAGGTGCTCGATATTCCGGGCCAGGAGATCATCACGCGCGACAACGCGATGGTCGGCGTCGATGCGGTGGTGTTCTTCCAGGTGCTCGACGCGGGCAAGGCGGCCTACGAGGTCTCCAATCTCTATGTCGCGATCATGCAGCTGACGACGACGAACCTGCGCACGGTGATGGGCTCGATGGACCTCGACGAGACGCTGTCGAAGCGCGACGAGATCAACGCGCGGCTGCTTTCGGTGGTCGATCACGCGACCTCGCCGTGGGGCGTCAAGATCACCCGCGTCGAGATCAAGGATATCCGCCCGCCCGCCGATATCTCCAACGCCATGGCCCGCCAGATGAAGGCCGAGCGCGAGAAGCGCGCGCAGATCCTTGAGGCCGAAGGCTCGCGCGCCTCGGAAATCCTGCGCGCCGAGGGCGAGAAGCAGGCGCAGATCCTCGAAGCCGAAGGCCGCCGCGAGGCCGCGTTCCGCGATGCCGAGGCGCGCGAACGTGCGGCGGAGGCGGAAGCGCGGGCGACGACGGTCGTCTCGGAAGCCATCGCCGCTTCGGGCACGCAGGCGCTCAACTACTTCGTCGCGCAGAAATACGTCGAGGCAGTGAAGGAGTTCGCCACCTCGCCCAACGCCAAGACCATCCTCTTCCCGATCGAGGCGACGCAGCTGGTCGGCGCGCTGGGAGGGATCGGCGATCTGATCAGCGACGCCGTGGGCAAGCCCGGCGGACCGCCGCCGCCGCCCGCTGGCCCCCGCGTCCCGCGTGTGGTGCCGACGCCGCCTCCGCCCCCGCCGGTGCAGGGCTGAGGCCATGGCCGAAGTGATGCAGCTTTTCGGGCTTCATTGGGGCTGGATGGCGCTGGGCGTGGCGCTCGCCATCGCCGAGATCGTCGCGCCGGGCTATTTCCTGATCTGGCTCGCCGCCGCCGCGTTGCTGACGGGGCTGGTCGCCGCCACCGTGCCGATCGGGCTCGAGGCCGAGATCATGCTGTTCGTCGTGCTCTGCGCCTTGGCGCTGGCGGCGGCGCGGCGCTGGGTGCAGCGCCATCCGGTGCAGAGCGCCGATCCGATGCTCAATGATCGCGGGGGTCAGATCGTCGGCCAGAGCGTGGTCGTGACTCATGTGATCGAAGGCGGCAACGGGCGAGTGCGCCACGGCGATACCGAATGGCTCGCGCGCGGGCCCGATGCGCAGCCGGGCACGCGGATGCGCGTGACGGGCGCCGATGGCACGGTGCTGCTCGTCGAACATCTGCACTGAGGCCCGCTTGCAGGGCGCATGAGGCTTTCCCATATTCGCGGCTGCGGCCGAACCCGATCCAGAGGATATCCCCATGCCCGACAAGATGAACCTGACCGATGCCGAATGGCGCGCGCGGCTCTCGCCCGAGCAATACCAGGTCCTGCGCCAGGGCGGCACCGAGCGGGCGTTCACCGGCAAGTACGAGAAGAACAAGCTGACCGGGCAGTACCACTGCGCCGGCTGCGGCGCGCCGCTGTTCGAAAGCGCGACCAAGTATGACAGCGGCTCCGGCTGGCCTAGCTTCACCGCGCCGGTCGAGCCTGACGCAGTCGACGAGCACCGTGATACCAGCCACGGCATGATCCGCACCGAAGTGCGCTGCGCGCGCTGTGATGGGCACCTCGGCCACGTCTTCCCCGATGGCCCCGGGCCGACCGGCCTGCGCTATTGCATGAACAGCGCCGCGCTCGAGTTCACGCCGGAAGACTGACGACAAAGCCGGCCTGAGGTTTGTCCCCGATGCATTCGTATCGCGCGGGTTAACCCTGTGTTCGGAATCGCCTATGCATCAGGCGCCGCGAAGAGGCGCGCCCGGCAGGGGAACCGCGCGCGCCGCATGAGGGAGCTGATGCAAAGCTGATGGCCAGACGGGATTTCCCCAACCGTTCCGGTTCGGAGCGTTCGTCCTCGCGGCGGCAACGCGATCCGCAGGAACCTTCGTTCATCGCCCGCTGGCTGCGCCGCCTTGCTGTATGGGGCGGGGCAGTGTTCCTGCTCGCTGCCATCTCGCTGGCCGTGGCGGTGTTCGTGACCGAGCGCTCGCTGCCGAGCTATGAGCGGATGAAATCAACCCAGACCGGGCAGACCATCGTGGTCCGCGCCAGCGACGGGTCCGAGATCGTCACCCTGGGGCCGAGCTATGGCCGCTGGGTGCCCTACGAACGCATTCCGCAGACGCTCAAGGACGCGATGATCTCGGTCGAGGACCGGCGCTTCCGCGATCACTGGGGCGTCGATCCCATCGGCATCGTCCGCTCGGTGATGGTGCGCATCCAGACCGGGCACTGGAAGCAGGGCGGCTCGACGATCACGCAGCAGCTGGCGCGCAACATCTTCCTCAACAACAGCCGCACCTTCGATCGCAAGATCCGCGAGGCGCTGCTGGCGATGGCGATCGAGCAGAAGTTCACCAAGGACCAGGTGCTCGAGCTCTATCTCAACAAGGTCTATTTCGGCGGCGGCGCCTACGGCGTCGATTCCGCCGCGCGCAAGTTCTTCGGGCATTCGGGAGAGCAGCTGAGCCTTGCCGAAGCCGCGATCATCGCTGGCCTCGTCAAGGCGCCGTCGCACTATTCGCCAACCGCCGACGCCGCGGCAGCGGTCGACCGCGCCAAGGTCGTCGTCCAGACTATGCAGGAAGCCGGGAAAATCACCCCCGCCGAAGCCGCCGCGACCGACTTCAAGACGGTCAAGCTGGCCGACGAGCAGGGCCAGAACTCGGCGCGCTATTTTACCGACTGGGTGCTGCCGCAGCTCGATCTGCTGCTGCCCGACAACGACCAGCCGATCGAGGTGTGGACCACGCTCGATCCCAACGCGCAGCGCGCCGCGACCGACGCGATCCAGGCCAATGTGCCCAAGGGCGCGCAAGGGGCGCTGGTCAGCCTCGACCGCGACGGGGCCGTGCTCGCAATGGTCGGCGGCACCGACTACGTCACCTCGAACTACAACCGCGCGGTCAATGCGGTGCGCCAGCCGGGGTCGGCGTGGAAGCTGTTCGTCTATCTCGCCGCGCTTGAAGCGGGGTACACGCCGGACGCCAAGGTCAAGGACGAACCCGTCACCATCGACGGCTGGAGCCCGCGCAATTCGGGCGGGACCTACGCTGGCGAAATCGATGTGCGCAGCGCCTTTGCCTATTCGAAGAACACCGTGGCGGCGCAGCTCGGCAACGAAGTGACATTCGCTGCGGTCGCGCAGATGGCGCGTCGTTTCGGCATTACCACGCCGATCAATACGCTGCCTTCGATGGTGCTTGGAACATCCGACGTGCGCGTGATCGACATGGTGCGCGCGTTTGCGGCGGTGCAGGCCAAGGGCACGGCGGTGACGCCCTATGGTATCCGCAAGATCACCTCCACCGAAGGCGAAGTGCTCTACAGCCACCGGCCCGATCCGGCCCAGCAGCTGGTGCCGAACTTCGTCGCGGCCGGGATCACCGACCTCCTGCAATCCGCCGTGAGCATCGGCACCGGGCGCGCCGCCCAGATCGGACGGCCGGTCGCTGGCAAGACCGGCACGACCAGTTCGAACAAGGACGGCTGGTTCCTCGGCTTCTCGAGCGGGATCACCACCGGTGTGTGGATGGGCCGCGATGATGCGCATCCGGTGCCCGGCCTGCAGGGCGGCACCGCACCGGCGCGCGCTTTCGCCGCCTATATGAAGATCGCCACCGCCAAGCGCCCGCCCGAGAAGTTCGACACCGATCTCAAGCTGCCGCTGTGGCAGCTGGAACCCGATGACGAGGTGATGCAGGCCAATCCGGATGGCTATTTCTTTGCCGATCCCGATGGCAATATCATCGAACCGGGCGCGCAGAACCGGGCGCCATCCGGGGATGCGGTCGTGCCGGGCGGCGAGCAGGGCGTTGCCGTGCCGGACGGTCCTCCGGCAGCGGGCGACGATTTCCTCAATCGCGCCACCGGCAGGCAGTCTGATCCGGCGCGGCCCCGGCCGAAGCCTGCGGCCACGCCAAAGCCGAACTGATCCCCGTCAGGCGTCGCGGGCGAGCACCTTGCTCCCCGCGATGCCGACGAGGAACATACCCAGCGCCAGTGTGTTGGGCACGAGGTTGAGCCCGAAGCCGGTCGCGACGGACAGCGCGCTGTCGAGCGCATACCACGCCAGCATGCCGATGGTGGCGGCGCGCCACAGCGGTTGGCCTGCGCGCCCCATCGCGATCGCCTGACGCATGACCAGCCCGAACATCACCATCCAGCCGAGAAACACGCCGCCGAGGATGCCGATCATGAACCGGCCGGCAGGCGTGAGGTCGGCGGGCGGTCCCATGCTGGTGAGCGCCATGCCGATGCGCAGCGGTGCGTCTGTCGCGGGCAGAGCGCCGCCTGCGACAACCAGTGCGAACAGGACCATCGAAACCAGCCAGAACTGAAACCAGGCTTGCCAGAAGGGGCTCATGCAGGTGCTCTCCTCGTTGTTGGTTGGCTTGGTGGCAGAGATGGCTGCGGCCGATCAATTACCTCACAGGTTATTGATGCACCGGCTTCTGCCTGCGACATTCCAGCCATGGACATGCACACCGACGGATTCCCGCGCCTCCTGCGCGAATGGCGGCAGAAGCGACGCTGGTCTCAGCTGGACCTTGCGCTGACCTCGGGCGTTTCGCAGCGCCACATCAGCTTTCTTGAATCCGCGCGGGCCAATCCCAGCCGCGCGATGATCCTGCAGCTGAGCGAGGCGCTCGAAGTCCCGCTGCGCGAGCGCAACTTGTGGCTGACGGCGGCGGGGTTCGCGCCGCTCTACCGCACGCGCACGCTTGATGATCCGCAGATGGCGCAGGTCATGGGCGCGGTGCAGATGATGCTTTCGGCGCACGAGCCCTATCCCGCGCTGGCGCTCGACCGGGCGTGGAACGTGCTGATCGCCAACCGGCCGTTCGAGGCGCTGACCGCCATGCTCGGCGCCGATATCTGGGAGCGCGTGAGCGGACCCGACAGCGGCGGCGAGCGCAACATGATGCGCCTGTTCTTTCACCCGCAGGGCATTCGCCCGCTGATCACGAACTGGCCTGCAGTCGGCCCGCTGCTCTGGCAACGCGCGACGCGCGAGGCGCATGAGCTGGGCGGGGCGGACATGCAGGCGGTGCTCGACGAGCTCGCGCCGTTCCAGGGGCCCGAGATCCTGTGGTCGGCGCTGGACAGCGCCCTGCTGCCGGTCGCTCCCTTCAAGCTGGCGCTGGGCGATCAGCGCATCGCGCTCTTCGCAGTGATCGCCACGTTCGGCACCGCGCAGGACGTCACCACAGACGAGCTCCGGATCGAGACGCTGTTCCCCGCCGATGCCGAGAGCGAGGCGCTGTTCCGGGCGCTTCCCCTGCCTGCGGAACCGGCGATTTACTTGCCGCAATAACGCCTGAGGTAATTGGCAGCATTCGGGAGCCGGTCCATTCTCCCTCCTGCGGCGCGCAGGACACAGGGAGAGGACCGATGACCCCACTCGAAACCGTCAAGGCCTTCATGAAGGCGATGGAGCCGCTCGATTACGACACAGCGCTGCAATATGCGGCGGATACCTGCGAGTACACGAACCCGCCGCCGATCGGCACCGTCTCCGGCCCCGCCGGGATCCGGGCGGTGTTGGAACCGTTCTTTGCGCCGACGCTGGAGAACCAGTTCGTTATCCTGCGTGAACTCGCTGCCGGTTCTACAGTGATACTCGAACGGCTTGACCGGCACCGGCTGGCAGAAAAATGGGTCGAGCTGCCGGTGACCGGCGTCTTCGAAGTGCAGGACGGCAAGATCACCTACTGGCGCGACTATTTCGATGCGGCGACGATCCTGTCGCAATGGCCGACCGGCTGAGCACAAACGAAAAGGGCTGGCGAACCCGCGTCCGCCAGCCCCTTTCCTGATCTTGCAGAACGATCAGCGGATGCGGATCGGCAGATAGAGCGCCGGCTGGCCGCGACGCTGGATGCGCAGCAGTACCGCCTCGCGGTTCTCGGCCTTGGCCTGCCGCACGATCGCTTCGAGGTCGGCGGCACTGGCCACCGGCTTGTAGTTGGCAGACAGCACGATGTCGCCGCGCTGGAGGCCCTTGGCCGCCGCGTCCGCCGAATCGTCGACAGCGGTGATGACCACGCCCTTGGTGTCCTCGCTCGCGCCGAGCTGGCGGGCGATCTGCGGCGTCAGCGGGATCGCCGCGATGCCGAGCGCCTGCTGGACGACCGGACCGGCGGGCTTGCTCGGCTTGGCCTTGCCGCCGAAGCCGTCGTCGTCGCCGCCCTGCTGGGCATCGGGATCGAAGGTCTGCTGGGCAAGCTCTTCCTCGCTCGGCCGCTTGCCGACGATGGCTTGCACCGTGAGGCGCTGGCCGTTGCGGATAAGATCGATCGGGATGCGCTTGCCGGGCGTGGTGTTGGCGACGATGAACGACAGCGTCTGGTCCGGCGTCACGTCCTTGCCGTCGACGCGCACGACCACGTCGCCCGGCTGCATCCCGGCCTTGGCGGCGCCCTGCCCGGGCTCGACCGACTGGATGAACTCGCCGCGGTTCTTGGCAAGCCCGAGGCTGGCGGCGAGATCGTCGGACAGCTGCTGGATGCGCACGCCGAGGTAGCCGCGCTCGATCGCCTGACCGGTGCGCAGTTTCTCGACGATGGGGGCGGCGATCTCGGCGGGGATAGCGAAGCCGATGCCGACGCTGCCGCCGGTGGGCGAGAAGATCGCGTTGTTTATGCCGATCACGTTGCCCTGCATGTCGAACATCGGGCCGCCCGAGTTGCCCCGGTTGATCGACGCGTCGGTCTGCAGGTAGCGGTCATAGGCCGAGCCCGAGCCGGTGTTGCGATAGACCGCCGAGATGATCCCGCTGGTCACCGTGCCGCCGAGGCCGAACGGATTGCCGATGGCGATGATCCAGTCACCCACGCGGGCGTGGCGCGAATCGCCGAACTTCACGAACGGGAAGGGCTTGGGTCCGGTGATCTTGAGCACCGCGAGGTCCGAGGCGGCATCGCGGCCGACGAGCTTGGCGGGATAGTCGGTACCGTCGGTCATGGTGACGGTGATCGATTCGATCTCGCCCTGCCCTTCGGCGGTGATCACGTGATTGTTGGTCACGACATAGCCGTCGGCCGAGACGAGGAAGCCCGAACCCAGCGACTGCGCCTCGCGCGTCTGCGGCTGGCCGCCCTGACCGCCGCCGAACAGGTCGCCGAAAGGCGTTCCGGCGAAGGGATTGTTGTTCTGCACCTTCACGCGCTGGCGGGTCGAGATGTTGACCACCGCCGGCTGGAGCTGCTGGGTAAGGTCGGCAAAGCTGGCCGGGGCGCCGCCGCGCGGGACGACCGATTGCATCTGGGTAGGCTCGTTCTGCGCCACCTGGGCTCCCGCCGGGAAGCCCGTCGTCAGGGTCAGCGCGCTACCGGCGAGGAGCAGCGCCGTAGTCACTCCATAAGCGTATCGCACGTGGCAATTCCTCTTCATTTCAGCGGCGGTGCGCGGGAGCCCGCGCATCAGGTCCCCGTCCCGATTCCGCGTGCCCAGCTTTCACATGGCGGCGCCTGAACCGGGATTGAATAACATATTCGGCCAGCGTCCGGTGCGGTTACTTCCCGCCCTTGAACTGGCGCAGATAAGCGTTGTCGGGCGACAGCACGATCGAGGTGCTGTTGTCCTTCTGCGAGAAGGTATAGTCGTAGCTCTTCATCGCGCGGTAGAAGTCGTAGAACTCCGGGTCCTTGCCGAAGCTCTCCGCATAGACCTTGGCGGCAGTTGCTTCCGCCGTCGCCTGGATGATCTGCGCGTTCTTCTGGCCCTCGGCGCGGATTGTCGCGGCTTCCTGCTGGCGCGCGGTGGCCATGCGGGTAAACGCGGAATCGAGCGGTGCACCGTCGGGCAGGTCCGCCCGCTTGATCCGCACGTCGATCACTTGCGCGCCATATTCGCGCGCTTCCTTGTCGAGCCCCTTGCGGATGTTGACCATCGCCTGCCCGCGGTCCGCCGTCAGCAGCGAGCCGAAGGTGCGCTTGCCCAGTTCCTGACGCAGCACCGAGTTGAGGATCGGCTGGAGCTGTTCGGCCACCTTGTCCACGGTCCCGGCGGTCTCGTACATCTTGACCGGATCGATCACGCGGAAGCGCGCGTAGGCATCGACTTCGAGGCGGCGCTGGTCTGCCGAAGTCACCTGCTGGCGGTCCATCTGCACATCGAGCACGCGCTTGTCGATGCGGACAACCTGCTCGATGAAGGGGATGCGCAGAACGATGCCCGCGCCCGTCTGGCCGAAATCGGCATTGGGGCGGAAGCGGTTGACGACGCGGTTGGGCTCGCCCAGCCGGACGATCACCGCCTGCTCCTGCTCGCCGACCACGGTGACGCAGCTCACCAGCACGACGAGGGCGACGACGACCGCAATCAGCGCGGCCTTCTGTTCCTGCCACAGGCGGATCAGGGTCTGTTCCATCTCAGCGGCGCTCCCCACCATTGGCCCCGTTCACGGTCGTATCGGCCGGCGGGGGTGTCTGCCTGATCCCCGGCAGCGGCAGGTAGGACATGACCCCCGGCGTTTCGACGATCACCTTGTCGGTCTTGCTCAGCACGCGCTCCATCGTGTCGTAATACATGCGCCGCCGAGTCACTTCGGGGGCGAGCTTGTACTGCTCGTAGACCTTGTCGAACGCGGTCGCCTCACCCTGCGCGCGCTGGGTGATCTGCTGCGCATAGGCTTCGGCGCGGTTGATATCGCTCTGCGCGTCCTGCTGGGCGGCGAGCACTTCCTTGAAGGCATCGACGACCTTGGCCGGCGGGTCGGTCTTCTTGATCTCGACACCCTGGATCTTCACGCCCGAGCGATAGGCGTCGAGCACGCGCTGCATCCGCTCGCGCACATTGGCCTCGATCGCGGCGCGGCCCGAACCCATCGCGTCGTTCAGCGTCACTTCGGCAATCGACTGGCGCATCGCGGCCTCTGCCACTTCCTTCACGGTCTCCGCCGGCTGCGCGAGCTGGAAGGTGTAGAGCTTGAGGTCCTTGATGTTCCAGCGGACAAGATAGGTGAGGTCGACGAGGTTCTGGTCGCCCGTGAGCATCAGTCGCTCGCCATCGCCTTCGGGGATGGAATCGCGGCGGATCGAGGTGACGTCTTCCACCGTCACGGACTGGATCGGCCAGGGCAATGTCAGCGAGACGCCCGAATCGATGGTATGGCTATAGGCACCGAATGTGCTGACGATGCCCTTTTCCTGCGGTGACACGCGGTGGACCATCGTCGCGCCAAGCCAGAGCAGCACGACAAGACCGATCGCAACCGGCACCCACGAGCCGCCACCGGGGCGCTGGGGCAAGCGGAAGCCGGGGCCATTGCCGCCGCCCCCGCCACCGGCGCGGCGCTTGAACAGGTCTTCGAGGGTCTGCCCGCGGCGCCCGTCGCCCGAGGAGGGCGGCAGCCACGGATTGCGCGGGCCATTGCCGCGTGGAGGCGGCGGGGTGCTGTCGGGCGCGGAATCGCCGCCGTCGCCCGCCGGTTCGCCTGAAGGCTCTCCGCTCCCCGTATCACCAGCGCCCCAGGGGCTCTTCTTGCCGGCCATGGCCAGACCGATCCGCGACATTCGTCCACCGAAAGAAATCATGGAGGGGACTATAGGTACGCTCTGCGGTTAAAAACAGTGTCTCACTGGGAAAATTCGCCGGTTGAAATGTGCGTCCGTTCCACGGAAGCACAGCGGGCAGGTGCCGCCTTCCACGAGAGTGGAAAAGACTCTAGGGGACGACCGACAGGGCAAGAACGGGACAGCGGCATTGAGCCTCGATCAGACAGCGTTGGAACAGGCCGTCCGCATGGCCGCAGGCGCGCGCATGCAGACGGTGAAGGCGGATGGCGAGACGGCCTCGATCATCCTCGAAGTGAGCGGGCTGGACCGCGCTGGCCGCGATGCGCTTGAGGCCAAGGTGAAGGAAGCGGCGCGCGCTGCCGGCGCCGCCGAAGTGCGCGTGGGGATGACGGCCGAGAAAGTCACGCGGCGGATTGTCGCGGTGGGATCGGGCAAGGGCGGCGTCGGCAAGTCGACGCTGTCCGCCAACCTCGCCGTCGCGATGGCGAAGCTGGGCCGCAAGGTCGGGCTGGTCGATGCCGATATCTACGGCCCCTCGCAGCCGCGCCTGCTGGCGACCGAAGGCCGCAAGCCCGAGGCGGAGAACCAGAAGATCCACCCGGTGCAAAGCCCGTGGGGCGTGCCGATGCTCTCGATGGGCCACCTCGTGCAGCCCGGGCAGGCGATCGCGTGGCGCGGGCCGATGGCGGGCAATGCGCTCGGCCAGCTGATCGATGCGCATTGGGGCGATGCCGAGATCCTCGTCGTCGACTTGCCGCCGGGCACGGGCGACGTGCAGCTGACCATGCTCCAGAAGCACAAGCCGGCGGGCGCGGTGATCGTCTCGACCCCGCAGGACCTTGCGCTGATGGATGCCGCGCGCGCGATCCGCCTGTTCGAGCAGGGCGACGTGCCGCTGATCGGCATGGTCGAGAACATGTCGGGCTACGTCTGCCCGCATTGCGGCGAAAGCAGCGATCCGTTCGGCCAGGGCGGCGCGGAAGCCGCAGCCAAGACGATGGGTCTGCCCTTCCTCGGCCGCGTGCCGCTCAATCTCGCAATCCGCCAGTCGAGCGATGCGGGTGAGCCGCCTGCCGCCGGGAACGGCCCCGAAGCGGCGATCTTTGCCGGCATTGCCCAGCGCGTGCTCGACTGGCTGGACGCGCAGAAGGGATGAGGCTGACCCGGCGCGGGCTGCTGATCGGCGCGGGGGGCGCGGGTGCGCTGCTCGTCGCTTTCGCGCTCTCGCCGCGCCGCTATGCCAGCGCGCTCGTCGCCGGACCGGACGAACATGTGTTCGACAGCTTCATCCGCCTCGCCAAGGATGGCGCGATCAGTGTCGCCGTCCCGGTGTGCGAGATGGGGCAGGGCATCTCGACGCTGCTGGCACAGGTCGTCGCGGTCGAACTCGGCGCGGACTGGAAGCGCGTCGGGGTGGAGCCGACGCCGCCGAGCCCGATCTACGGCGATCCGGTGCTCGCCGCGCGCTGGGCGCCGCTGTGGCAGTCGCGCTGGCAGCCGCGCTTCCTGCCCGCGCTGGCCGATACGCCCGACGACTGGCTCGCCCGCACCCATGCCGAGCGCGAGCCGATGATGATCACCGCCGAAGGGACCGCGCTCGCCGCGTTCGAGGCGCCCTTGCGTGCGGCGGCGGCGGGCCTGCGGGCGATGTTGATGCAGGCGGCGGCGGCGCAGTGGAATGTCGGCTGGGAAACGCTCGATACCGCCGGGCATTACGTGGTGAACGGCAAGCAGCGCCTCGCATTCGCCGCGCTCATCCCGGAGGCAGTGACGTACGATCCGCCGGAGCCACCCGCCCTGCGCGCCGAACCGCCGAGGGAGCGCCCCGGCCAGTTTCCCGAGGGCGCAAGGCCGCGCTACCCTCGGCTCGACTTGCCCGCCAAGGCCGATGGCAGCTTCGTCTATGCGGGCGATGTGCGCGTTCCGGGCATGGTTCACGCCGCGATTGTCCACGGACCGCAGGGCGATACCGTGCTTTCCAGCTTCGACCGCAAGGCGGCGGAGGCAGTTCCCGGCTTGGTCGGCGTTGTCCAGTCGAAGCGCTGGGTCGCGGCGGCTGCGAAGACCTGGCATGCCGCACACAAGGCGGTGCTGGCGATGGAGCCGCGCTTCCATGCGGCGGGGCGGATCGCGGATTCGTCCGCGCTCGATGCGCGGATCGACACCGCGCTGCGCAAGGGCGCGGCAACCCGCTTGATGGCGGAAGGCGATCCTGACCCGCTGCTCGCCAAGCCCAGCCTCACCGCGCGTTATGATATCGAGCCCGCGCTCCATGCCCCGCTGGAAACCGCGACCGCGACCGCGCGGCTCAGCGGGGGCAAGCTCGAGTTGTGGCTTGCGACACAGGCACCCGAACTGGTGCGGCGGCAGGCGGCCAGGGCGGCGGGCGTCTCGCGGCGCAACGTGGTGGTCTATCCGATGCACGCTGGCGGCAGCTTCGATGCGCGGCTCGATGCGCGGATCGCGGTCGAGGCGGTGGAGATCGCCAAGGCGCTGGGCCGCCCGGTGCAACTGATGTGGAGCCGTTGGGAGGAGGCGCTGGCAGGCTACCCTCGCACGCCGGTCTCCGCACTGCTCTCCGCCTCGATCGGCCCGGACAAGCGCCAGCTGCTCGGCTTGCGCACGCGCATGGCGCTGCCTGCCACGGCTATCGAGGCCGGCGCGCGGCTGCTGGATGGTGCGGACGCCATGGACGCGCAGGCGGCCGCCAAGGATCGCGCCGATCCGCTCGCCTGCGAAGGGGCAATGCCGCTCTATGCGATCCCCGAACGCGCGGTGGACCACGTGCCCGTCTATCTGCCGCTGCCCACGGCGCGCTATCGCGGCAATGCGCATGCCTACAGCGCGTTCTTCACCGAGAGCTTCATAGACGAGTGCGCGCATTTCGGCGGGGCCGAGCCGCTTTCCTACCGCATCGGCATGCTCACCGGACAGCCGCGCCTTGCTGCCTGCCTTGTCGGGGCGGCGCGCATGGCGATGTGGGGCGGCGGGGCGGATGCGTCCGGGCAGGGCATCGCCTGCCACCGCATGGACCTCGCCGCGCCCGAGGGCCCCCGCAGCGGCTTCATTGCCGTGGTGGCGACGGCGCGGCAGGAGGAAGGCGCGATCCGGGTCGACCAGTTGACCGCGCTGCTCGACATCGGCCGCATCGTGAATGTCGACATCGCGCGCCAGCAGGTCGAAGGCGGGATGCTGTTCGCGCTCGCGCAAGCCATCGGCGGCAGCACGGCCTATGCTGCTGGTCTGCCCACGGCGGGCCGCCTTGCACAATTGGGCCTGCCGCTGCTTGCCGATTGCCCCAAGGTTGATATTGCGTTTGCCGAGTCGGACGAGCAACCGTTCGATCCCGGCGAGCTGGCGACCACAGCTGTCGCGCCTGCCATTGCCAACGCGCTGTTTTCTGCCACAGGACTGCGCTTTCGCCGTCTCCCCCTGCTTTCTGAAGGCCTCTGATCAGCGCCATGGACCAACCTGCCGACCATCCCCGGATTCTGACCGGCAAGATCGGAGTGCTGCTGGTCAACCTCGGCACGCCCGACGCGCCCGATGAAGGCGCGGTGCGCCGCTATCTTGCCGAGTTCCTCTCCGACCGCCGCGTCGTGGAGATCCCGCAGATCTTCTGGCAGCCGATCCTGCGCGGGCTCGTGCTGCGCACCCGGCCCCGCAAATCCGCCCACGCCTATAGCCAGGTCTGGACCGACGAGGGATCGCCGCTTGCCTTCCACACCGCCGCGCAGGCGCGCGCGCTGCAGGCCCGGCTGGGCGAGGCCGCGATCGTCCGCCACGCGATGCGCTATCAGAAGCCGGCGATGGCGGCAGAGCTCGACAAGCTCCTCGCCGACGGCTGTGAGCGCATTCTCGTGGCGCCGCTTTATCCGCAGTACTCGGGTGCGACGACCGCAAGTGCGCTTGATGCCGTGGCAGACTGGATCAAGGATCGCCGCCGCCTTCCGGCACTGCGCACCCTGCCGCCCTATTTCGACGATCCGTTGATGATCACCGCGTTGCACCAGAGTCTCTCCGCCCAGATCGCAGCGCTCGATTTTGCGCCGGAACTGCTGGTGCTGAGCTTCCACGGCATGCCCGAGCGGACATTGCGCCTTGGCGATCCCTATCACTGCCACTGCCAGAAGACCGCGCGCCTGCTGGGCGAGGCATTTGCCACGTCGCACCCGGAGCTGAAGCTCGCCACCAGCTTCCAGTCGCGCTTCGGCCGCGCCAAGTGGCTGGAGCCCGCGACGGATGACGTGATCAAGGTGCAGGCCACCAACGGCATTCGCCGCATGGTCGTCGCCGCACCCGGATTCTCGTCCGATTGCCTCGAAACCATCGAGGAACTGGGCATCCGGGGCCGCGAGGACTTCGAGGCGGCGGGCGGCACGCATTTCGCGGCGCTGACCTGCCTCAACGCCACCGAGACCGGCATGGACATGCTCGAAGCTTTGGTGCGCCGGGAACTTGCCGGCTGGATTTGACTTAACTGACAAGTGTGTCATTAACCGCCCGGTTAATCGCACTCGCAGGAGCAGAGCCGTGGCAAGCCTCGCAGCACCGCAATCGCGGTCCATTCGTCCGCATGACGCGCAGTCCGAACGCGGCAATCCGCACTGGATCCGCCTTAAGGACGAGCGCGAGCTTGATTCGATCCCCGGCGAGGACGGCTGGCCGCTGGTCGGCACCACGTTCATGCTCCTCGCCGACCCCATCGGCTTTGGGAAACGGATGCGCGCAAAGCATGGCGACGTCTATCGCACGCGCGGCTTCGGGCGGCGGCAGGTCGTGCTGATCGGGCCCGATGCGAACGAGCTCGTGCTGTTCGACCGCGACAAGATCTTCAGTTCCGAGCAGGGCTGGGGCCCGGTGCTCAACCTGCTGTTCCCGCGCGGGCTGATGCTGATGGACTTCGCCGCGCACCGGGCGGACCGCAAGGCGCTGTCTATCGCGTTCAAGCCCGAGCCGATGCGGCATTACTGCGACCTGCTCAATGCCGATATCGCGGCGGGCGTGGAAGCCTGGGGCGAAGGGGAGCGCAAGTTCTATCCGGCGATCAAGGCGCTCACCTTGCAGACCGCGGCGACCAGTTTCCTCGGTCTGCCGTTCGGGCCGGAAGCGGATACGCTCAACAAGGCCTTTGTCGACATGGTGCAGGCCGCCGTCGCGCCGATCCGGCGGCCGCTGCCGTTCACCGCGATGGGCCGGGGCTATGCCGGGCGCAAGCTGATGGTGGAGTACTTCACCGGGCTCCTGCGCGAGCGGCGCGCCAATCCCGGGCAGGACATGTTCAGCCAATTCGCGTTGGCGCGGCGGGAGGACGGAGACGGCGACTTGCTGCCCGAGGACGTCGTGGTCGATCACATGATCTTCCTGATGATGGCCGCGCACGACACGATCACGAGTTCGTTCACCACGCTGATCTGGCACCTCGCGAAGAATCAGGACTGGCAGGACAAGCTGCGCGCCGAAGCCCGCGCGGCGGCGGGGGGCGACGGCGTGCCGCTGGCGTTCGATGCGCTGGGCAAGCTGGAACTGACCGAGATGGCGATGAAGGAAGCCCTGCGGATCATGCCGCCGGTGCCTTCCACGCCGCGCCGCGCGCTGAAGGACTTCACCTTCCGGGGCTTTCGCATTCCCGCCGGCACCGATGTCGATGTCAGCGCCTCGGCGGTCCACGCCGATCCGGCGCTCTGGCCCGAGCCCGAGCGGTTCGATCCCATGCGCTTCACGCCCGAGGCCGTGGCAGCGCGGCACAAGTATGCGTGGATCCCGTACGGCGGCGGGGCGCATATGTGCCTCGGCCTTCATTTCGCGACGATGCAGACCAAGTTGCTGGTGCACCACATCCTCACGCGCTATCGGGTCGAAGTCGAACCGGGCTACGCGCCAGCGTGGCAGCCCTGGCCGATCCCCAAGCCGCGCGACGGGTTGCCGGTGAAGTTCACGCGGCTGAGGTGAGTGCGCTCACCACTCATCGGTTGACGATTCGGCATGCCCTAGCTAAGGGGCGCGCTTTCCGACAGAGTCTGACAGGACTTTGCCGGGCCCTCAGGTTTATTCGCCGCCCGCGTATCATGCGGTTCCGGCTCTTGAAACAGGACAGTCATGGCCAATACGCCGCAAGCCCGTAAGCGCATCCGTCGCAATGCCAACCGTGCCGAGATCAACGGCAACCGCCTCTCCCGCATCCGTACCTTCGTGAAGAAGGTCGAAGCGGCGATCGCCGGTGGTGACAAGGCGGCGGCTGCCGAAGCGCTGCATGCCGCTCAGCCCGAGCTGGCGCGCGGCGTGGCGCGCGGTGTGCTCCACAAGAACACCGTGGCGCGCAAGATGTCGCGCCTGTCGAAGCGAGTCGCCTCGCTCTGATTCGCTTCGGGTAAGGCCTTGAAGGGCCTGCACTACGTACAAACACGGAACGCGGCTGGTGTCCCCGACACCGGCCGCGTTTTGTTTCACCCCCGTTACAAGCCGCGCCGTCATCTTTGACCTCGGCTCTGTCACGCATGAGTCGCAGTTTTCTGCCGATTCGCGGGCAGTCTGAAGCAAAATCCAACAAATTCAGCACCTTGATTGATTTCCGCCACGTTTAGGCAGTCAAGATTCTTTATTTCAGTTTTTTTGCGGTTCGGTGCTTGCGAATCCCTCGTGATCGCCAATAGACATGTTTCTCCCGGTGCGACGCGGGCCCTGCCTCAGCAGGTCTGTAGCCTATCCGGGGTCACGACAATCGCAAGTTTCATGGCCGGGAGCAGGGGTGCTTTCCCGGCGAGGGTAGATTTTTGCCTGCGGCAGGGGGTGCTGAAGCAGGCTTTCTGGGTGAGGGCAGCGAAGCGTGAAGATGGATGACTATGGCAGCGGCGGACGGGGCGCCGCGGCCCAGACGGCTGACGCCGCGCCGGGCAGACGAGGACGGGACAGCGCGATGATCGAGGACCAGGAAGCGCTCGATCTCGCCGCAGATTGGGCCGATATCAGCCAAGGCCTCAAGAAGGATCTTGGCCCGCAGCTGCACAGCCAGTGGATCAAGCCGATTCAGGTCGGCACGTTCTGCAAGGAAACCGGCACGCTGGACTTGTTCCTGCCGACCGAGTTCTCCGCCAACTGGGTGGCCGACCGCTTTGCCGACCGGCTCTCGCTGGCGTGGAAGATCGCGCGTTCGGAAGTGCGCCAGGTGCGCATCACCGTGCATCCGCGCCGCCGCGCCATGCCCGAGCTGCGCATGGGCGGCATGCCTGCGAACGATACCGGTCCTCTGCCCACTGCGGCGCGCCAGCCGGCCGTGCCGCTCAGCGCCGATGCGGCAGTGACCGGGCTCGACCCCTCGCTGACCTTCGCGGAATTCGTTTCCGGTTCGGCGAACGTGCTCGCGGTCAATGCCGCGCAGCGCATGGCCGCGCTGGAGACGCCGCAGTTCTCGCCGCTCTACCTCAAGGGCGCGACGGGCCAGGGCAAGACGCACTTGCTCCATGCCATCGGCCATGCCTATGCCGCCGCCCGCCCGGGCGCGCGTATCTTCTACTGCTCGGCCGAGCGCTTCATGATCGAGTTCGTGCAGGCCATGCGCTCGAACGAGATGCTGGAATTCAAGGCGCGGCTGCGCGGGTTCGACCTGCTGCTCGTCGACGACATCCAGTTCATCATCGGCAAGGCTTCGACGCAGGAGGAATTCCTCCACACGATCGACGCGCTGATGAGCGCGGGCAAGCGCCTCGTCGTCGCCGCCGACCGCGCGCCGCAAGCGCTCGACGGTGTGGAACAGCGCCTGCTATCGCGCCTCTCGATGGGCCTTGTCGCGGATATCCAGCCGGCGGACATCGACCTTCGCCGCAAGATCCTTGAACACCGCCTTGCGCGCTTCACCAGCACGCAAGTCCCGGCGGACGTGATCGAGTTCCTCGCGCGTACCATCAATCGCAACGTGCGTGAGCTTGTCGGCGGGCTCAACAAGCTGATCGCCTATGCCCAGCTGACCGGTCAGCCGGTCTCGCTGCAACTGGCCGAGGAACAGCTCACCGACATCCTCTCCGCCAACCGCCGCCGGATCACGATCGACGAGATCCAGCGCATGGTCTGCCAGTTCTACCGCGTCGACCGCACCGAAATGGCAAGCAAACGCCGCGCCCGCGCGGTCGTCCGGCCTCGGCAGGTGGCGATGTACCTTGCCAAGGTGCTGACCCCCCGTTCGTACCCCGAGATCGGCCGCAAGTTCGGCGGGCGCGATCACTCGACCGTGATCCACGCTGTGCGCCTGATCGAGGAACTGCGCACGCGCGATGCCGATATGGACGGCGATGTGCGGACGCTGCTGCGGCAGCTGGAGGACTGAGGAAGAAGGGGTGGATGCGAGGGGCATACCCCTCGCGCACCCCGTCATCGGTGCCAGGCGGCTGCGTAGCGCACCCCGGCGAAGCCGGAGGATGAAGCCGCTTCGCGGATAGTGCGCTATCTATGGATACTGCACCAATTCCCGGGAGCGCGAGGGCAATAGCCCTCGCATTTCTCTTCCTTCCTCCCTAACTCCCCTCCCATGACTCCCGATCGTCTCGACCGCTTCGCCCGCCATATCGTCCTCCCCGAAGTGGGCGGCGCGGGGCAGGCGAAACTGGTGCAGAGCCATGTCCTGCTGATCGGCATGGGCGGTATCGGTAGTCCCGCCTTGCAGTATCTGGCGGGGGCCGGGATCGGGCGGCTGACGCTGATCGACGACGATGTGGTCGAGGCTTCCAACCTCCAGCGGCAGACGATTTTCGGCACGGACGACATCGGTCGGCCCAAGGCGGAGGCTGCGGCGAATTGGCTGCGTGCGTTCGACCCGGCGCTGCAGGGCACGGCGCATGTGCTGCGCCTGACGCGCGGCAATGCGGCGGACCTGATCGCGGGAGCGGATGTCGTGCTCGATGGCAGCGACAACTTCGCGACGCGGCTGGCGGTTTCGGATGCCTGCGTCGCGGCGGGGATTCCGCTGACGAGTGCGGCGCTGGGGCGGTTCCAGGGCCAGGTGGCGAGCTTTGCCGGGCACCGCGAGGGCCATGCCTGCTACCGCTGCTTTGTCGGTGACGCCTTCGATGCCGAGGATTGCGATACCTGCGCCGATACCGGCGTGCTGGGCGCGATGGTCGGCATGGTGGGCGCGTTTGGCGCGATGGCGGCGATGCGGGTCCTGCTGGAGGGCGTTTCGACCTTGGGCGATCCGCAGTGGGGGCAGGTCCATGTGCTCGATGGGCTGAAGCCGGCGCTGCGCACGATGCGGATTGCCAAGGACCCGGAGTGCCGCGCCTGCGGGTCAGTGGCCTAGCAGTTCCTCCACCCAAGCCGGGACGATCTCGCTGGCGGGGCCGAGGCGGGTTTCGTGGAACCATTGCGAGCCTTGCGAGCGCTCGAGATTGAGCTCGAGCGTTTCGGCGCCGATCTCGCGCGCGGTGCGCACGAAACCGGCAGCGGGATAGACCGCGCCGGAGGTGCCGATCGAGACGAAGAGGTCTGCTTCGGAGAGCGCCGCGAAGATCTCGTCCATCCGGTAAGGGACTTCGCCGAACCACACGACATCGGGCCGCAGATAGGGTGCGCTGCAGGCGGGGCAGGGCGGGCGGTCGATCAGCGGGCCGGTCCAGCGGTGGCGGCTGTCGCAGTTCGTGCACCAGACGGTGAGATGTTCGCCATGCATGTGGATGACCGAGAGCGATCCGCCGCGTTCGTGAAGGTCGTCGACGTTCTGGGTGACGAGCGTGACGCTGCCGCCGGGCACGCGCTTCGGCCATTCGCGCTCTAGCTTGCCGAGAGCCACATGTGCGGCATTGGGCTCCTTGGTCTGGATCGCGGCGCGGCGCATGTCGTAGAAGCGCAGCACGAGGTTCGGATCGCGGGCGAAGCCTTCGGGGGTGGCGACGTCCTCGACGCGGTGCTGTTCCCACAGGCCCCCAGCCGAGCGGAAGGTATCGATCCCGCTTTCGGCGGAGACGCCGGCGCCTGTCAGGATGACGATGTTGCGGTATGTGCTCATCGCGGCCATGAAGCACGCCGGACACGAGGTGATCAATGACTAGAGTGGGCATTATCGGCAGCGCCGGGCGGATGGGTCAGGCGCTAAGCGAGGCGATCACGGCGGCGGGACACGACGTCTCGGGCGGGATCGATCAGGGCGGTGATCCGCTGGCGCTGGCCAAGGCATCCGACGTGCTGGTCGATTTTTCCGCCCCGGCGGCGCTGGAGTATAATCTCGATGCGGCGATCCATGCGGGCATACCCGTGGTGGTCGGCACGACGGGTCTTGAGGAGCGGCACCACTGGTTGGTCGATGCGGCGGCGGTGAGCATTCCGGTTCTGCAGACGGGCAATACCTCGCTCGGCGTTACGCTGCTCGCGCATCTGGTGCGCGAGGCCGCCTCGCGGCTGGGCGAGGACTGGGACATCGAGATCGTCGAGACGCACCACCGCATGAAAGTCGATGCGCCTTCGGGCACCGCGCTGCTGCTGGGCGAGGCGGCGGCTGCGGGCCGGGGCGTGCGGCTGGCGGAGGAACGGGTGTCGGGGCGCGATGGGGTGACCGGGGCGCGGAAGCGGGGCACCATCGGCTTTTCCGCCCTGCGCGGCGGCACTGTGGCAGGGGATCACACCGTCCATTTCCTTGCCGACAACGAGCGGATTGCGCTTTCGCATCTTGCCGAGAACCGCGCGATCTTTGCGAAGGGAGCGGTGCGGGCGGCGCTGTGGCTGCTGGGCAAGGAGCCGGGGCGCTACAGCATGCCCGAGGTTCTAGGTCTGTGAACAGGCAAGCGATCTTCGAGTTCTTCCGGCGGCTGGCGGAGGCCAATCCCTCGCCGGAGACCGAGCTCGAATACGGCAATGTCTATCAGCTGCTGGTGGCGGTGACGCTGTCGGCGCAGGCGACCGACGTCGGCGTCAACAAGGCGACGCGGGCGCTGTTCGCCAAGGTGAAGACGCCGCAGGACATGCTCGACCTCGGCGAGGAAGGCCTCAAGCAGCACATCAAGACGATCGGGCTGTTCAACAGCAAGGCCAAGAACGTGATGGCCATGGCCGAGATCCTCGTGCGCGAGCATGGCGGGGAAGTCCCCGCGGACCGCGACTTGCTCACCGCGCTGCCGGGGGTGGGGCGCAAGACGGCCAATGTCGTGCTCAACTGCGCGTTCGGGGCGGAGACCTTTGCGGTCGACACGCATATCTTCCGCGTGAGCAACCGCACCGGCATTGCCAAGGGCAAAACGCCGCTGGCAGTCGAGAAGGGCCTCGAGAAGAAAGTGCCGCAGCCCTTCCGCGTCGGCTCGCACCACTGGATGATCCTGCACGGGCGCTATGTGTGCAAGGCTAGGGCGCCGGAGTGCTGGCGCTGCGAGGTGGTTGACCTTTGCGGCTACAAGGGGAAGATTCTGGAGAAGGGGGCGAAACCCGCGACTCAGGGGAGAGAGAAGCGGGCGAGCAAGGAGAAAAAGCCGTGAGTGCTTTGAAGCCAAAGGCCCTGAGGATCGCCGCCGTCCTGACGATGTCCGCTGCTGCCCTGTCGCTCGGCGCCTGCGCGCCCGGCTCGGGTGCGAAGTGGGCCGCTGCCGGTCATGCCGCCGATATCCCGGCCGCGACGCCGACCGGCAAGGCAGTGACCTGCATTCCGATCACCTCGATCCGGGAAAGCCGGGTGCGCGACGACTGGACCATCGATTTCCGCACGGGCGGCGATACCTGGTATCGCAATACGCTGCCCAACCGTTGCAGCAACCTCGGCTTCGAGCGGTCGTTCTCCTATGCGACTTCGCTCGCGCAGCTGTGCAACGTAGATATCATCACCGTGTTCCGCAATGGCGGCGGGCCGACCGGGCCGCTGGGATCGTGCGGGCTGGGCATGTTCCAGCCGGTAAAGCTGGCGAAGGAAGGGAAGAAGTAGGCCTCAAGCCTCCGGATCGAGGTGCAGCCCCTTGCGGCCATGCTCGGGCGTGTCGTGCGGGGGCATGGCCTCGGGCGCGTCGGGGTCCATCGGCACTTGCAGCATGCCTTCCCACTTGGTGATGACCGAAGTCGCCACCGCGTTGCCGACAACGTTGGTCGCGCTGCGGCCCATGTCGAGGAAGGTGTCGACGCCCAGCAGCAAGGCCACGCCTTCGACCGGGAGGCCGAACTGGGTGAGGGTCGCCGCGATCACCACAAGACTGGCGCGCGGCACTCCGGCGATACCCTTCGAAGTGATCATCAGCACGAGCAGCATGGCAATCTGCTGCCCGGCGGAGAGCGGGATGTTGTAGGCCTGCGCGATGAACACCGTGGCGAAGCTGGTGTAGATCATCGAGCCATCGAGGTTGAAGCTGTAGCCCAGCGGCAGCACGAAGCCGGAGATCCGGCGCGGCACGCCGAACCGGTCGAGCTGCTCGAACAGCTTGGGCAGCGCGCTTTCGCTGCTCGCGGTGGAGAAGGCGAGCAGCAGCGGTTCGCGGATATAGCGCGCGAGCAGGACCACCCGCTTGCCGAGGAACAGGCCGCCGAGGCCCAGCAGGATGAGCCACAGCAGCAGCAGCGCGAGATAGAACTCGCCGACGAACACGCCGTAGGTGACGAGGATGCCCACCCCGCGCGTCGCGATCACCGAGGCGAGCGCGCCGAACACGGCGAAGGGGGCAAAGCGCATCACGTAGTCCGTGATGGTGAGCATCAGCGTGGCCAGCGCTTCTGCCCCGCGCACCAGCGGCGCGCCTTCCTCGCCCATGGCGGACAGCCCGACCCCGGCGAAGACCGAGAAGACGAGGATCTGCAGGACGTTGTTCTTGGCCATCGCATCGAGCGCGCTGGTCGGGAAGACTTCGAGCACGAAGTGGCGCAGCGTGAAGTCTGCCGTGGCGAGATCGCTGACCGGCGCGGCGGAAGTGATGTTGAGGCCGACCCCGGGCTGGAACAGATTGACCAGCACGAGCCCGAGGCTGATCGAGATCAGGCTGGCGGTGATGAACCACGCGAGCGCCCGCCCGCCGATCCGGCCCAATGCCGAACTGTCGCCCATGCTGGCGATGCCGGTGACCAGCGTGGCCAGGATGAGCGGGGCAAGGATCATCTTGATGAGGTGGAGGAACACCTCGGGCAGCAGCTTGAGCACGTCGGCGGTGTCGGCGAGGACCTTGCTGCCCGCGGGGTAGGCGGCATTGAGCGCGTAGCCCACGCCGATACCGGCCAGCATGGCGATCACGATGTAAAGGGTCAGGCGCTTGCCCAAGTTTTCGGCTCCCCGGTTGGTTTGGGGCGGGAGACTAGCGGGGCTGGTCGTTTAGGCAAGCGGCGCGCCAGCCCAAACCCCTCGTCATTCCCGCGCAGGCGGGGATGACGCGTTCAAGGGGTCAGCCCCCACACTGCGCGCGGTGCAGCAGCTTCTGGTCGGCCAGCACGAGCGCCATCATCGCCTCGACCACCGGCACGCCGCGAATGCCGACACACGGATCGTGGCGGCCCTTGGTGAAAAGCTCGGTCGCCTCGCCTTCGCGCGTGATCGTGGGCACCGGCGTAAGGATCGACGAGGTCGGCTTGAAGGCGACGCGGACGTGGACGGGCTGGCCGGTGGAAATCCCGCCCGCGATGCCGCCGGCGTGGTTGGCGAGGAATTCCGGCGCTTCTTCACCGGGCCGCATCGGATCGGCATTGCCTTCGCCGGTGTTGGCGGCGGCGGCGAACCCGTCGCCGATCTCGACGCCCTTGACCGCGTTGATGCCCATCATCGCGTGGGCGAGTTCGGCATCGAGCTTGGCGTAGAGCGGCGCCCCCCAGCCGGCGGGGACGCCGGTGGCGGTGCATTCGACGACGGCGCCGAGCGAGGAGCCGGCCTTGCGGGCATTGTCCACCAAAGCTTCCCAGCGCGCGGCGGCCCTGGCGTCCGGGCAGAAGAACGGGTTGCGGCTGATCTCGGCCGCGTCGAAGTTTGCAGGATCGATCGCATCGCCGCCGATCGCGCTGACCCAGCCGAGGACGGTGACTTCGGGGATGACGAGCCGTGCGACGGCCCCTGCCGCCACGCGCGCGGCGGTTTCGCGGGCCGAGGAACGCCCGCCGCCGCGATAGTCGCGAAAGCCGTACTTGGCGTCGTAGGCATAGTCGGCGTGGCCGGGGCGATAGGCCTTGGCCACGTCGCCGTAGTCCTTCGAGCGCTGGTCGACGTTCTCGATCATCAGGCTGATCGGCGTGCCGGTCGTCTTGCCCTCGAACACGCCCGAGAGGATGCGCACCTGATCGGGCTCCTGCCGCTGCGTGGTGAAGCGCGACTGGCCAGGGCGGCGGGCATCGAGGAAGGGTTGGATCAGGCTTTCATCGAGCGCGAGGCCCGGCGGGCAGCCATCGACGACCGCGCCGAGCGCGGGTCCGTGGCTTTCACCCCAGGTGGTGAAGCGGAATGCGTGGCCGAAGGTGTTGAAGCTCATGGGGCAGCGCCTTCGCGCAATTTTCCGCAAATGTCACGTTTGCGCGTGAAAGGTGCTTCGACAAGCTCAGCACGAGCGGTTATTTCGCGCCAAACCCTACCCCGCTCGCCCTGAGCTTGTCGAAGGGCCAAACGCGAGCTTCGCCATGTTCCTCGTCGTGTTCCGCAACCGCAAGCGCGCCGATATCGATGCGGCGGCGTATCACGCCGACGCTGATGCCATGTGGCAGCTGGCCAAGGAGCAGCCCGGCTACCTCTCGTTCAAGAGCTACACCGCCGAGGATGGCGAAGTCGTGGCGATCAGCGAATGGGTGGACGAAGCAGCGGCGCTGGCGTGGCGGCGCGTGGCCGAACATGCCGAGATGCAGGCCAGGGGCCGCGAGGCGTACTACGAGGATTATACGCTGTTTGCGGGGACGCCGAACCGGGTGCACCGCTTTTCGAGGACCAAGGCATGACCATCACGCTCTACGGCATTCCGAACTGCGAGCGGGTTGGAAGGGTTGCAGACGGGAGTCACGCCGAATGAGGGCTACCAAGCTGCTCATTGCGCTATCGCTGATTTGTGCGGGGTGCGGGAGTGCCGAACAGCCTCAATGGGCAAAGACAGTCGCAGCCTATGAGGTTCCGCTGCCGACCAACTCTGACAAAGCTCGGTTTCTTGGGATTTTGAGCAATCAGGCGAAGGCGGCTGGCTTCCATCTCGATGTCGCAACGGACGATGAACTACGCGCTCTTTCGGAGGTCTCGCCAATCACGATGAACGCGGCAGTCTGGCGCGGCCCGGACGATCAGGAGGTTGTGGCTTCTGCGATGGACTTCAAAACTCACATCGGGCGCGTCTGGCTGACATTTTCCGCAGGGCAAGACGCAGGTAAGGCAGCGCGTTTCAGGGAACGGCTGATGCCTCTCATCAAGGCGGCGTGGCCTGACACGGCGTCGCTACCCATTACGCCCGATGGTGGTATTCCGCTTGATGAAGATCTAGTTCGCACATCCTCAGGTTATGTCGTTAGGCCTTCTGCGGCGGCGAAATACCATTGATCATTGGGCATTCTTCGCAGGAGCTTTGAATGACGTTAACCATGTTTGGAATTGCAAACTGCGACACGGTGAAGAAGGCGCGGCTCTGGCTGGATGCGCGCGGGATCGCCTACACCTTCCATGACTACAAGAAGCAGGGCGCGGACCCGGTGAAGATCGCGGCGTGGATCGCCGCCGCCGGGCGGGACAAGGTGGTCAACCGCGCCGGGACCACCTTCCGCAAGCTTTCCGAAGCGGATCAGGCGGCGCTGGCGGGAGAGGGGGCGCCGGCGGTGCTGGCGGCCAATACCTCGGTGATCAAACGGCCGATTGTCGAGCATCCCGGCGGCTTGCTGGTGGGGTTCAAGGAGGCCGAATGGAGTTCCATTCTGGGTTGAACTGACACGAAAAGACACATCACCGGCCTGTTCAGGATGGCGCGGGATGTGTTATCTACATCGGTGTGAATACAGCCCAGCCCTTCGCCTACGCCATCACCGTCGATCCGGCGGACATCGACTTCATGGGGCACGTCAACAACGCCTCCTACCTCAAGTGGGTGCAGGATGCGGTGGTCGGGCACTGGAAGGCGTTCGCGCCGGCGCAGGCGGTGGCGGACCTCGTCTGGGTCGCGACCAATCACAACATCACTTATCGGCGGCCGACGTTCCTCAACGATCAGGTGATCGCGCATGTGATCCTCGAGCGGGTCCACGGCGCGCGGGCGTTTTACGAGACGGTCCTGAAGCGCGGCGAGGACGTGCTGGCGGAAGTGAAATCCAGCTGGTGCTGCCTCGATGCCGCCACACTGCGCCCGGCGCGGCTGGCGCGCGAGCTGGTGGAGCGGTTTCTGCCTGCGGAGTGAGGCTCAGGCGCGCTTGGCGGTAACGATATAGTTCAGCGCCAGATCGTCCGAGAGGTGGAGGCCTTTCAGCGGGCTCCACGAGATGCCCTTGGGATTGCCCATCGCGAAACCGGCGTCTGCCAGAAGGTCGCTCAGTTCCAGCGGCGTGATGAAATCCTCCCAGTGGTGCGTGCCCTTGGGCACCATGCCGAAGCCTTCCGCCGCGCCGACGAGCAGCAGGCGCGAGGCGGTGGTGCGGTTGGGGGTGGAGAGGACGAGGAGGCCGTCCTCCGCCACGCGTGCCACCAGCCCGGCGATGAAGGCGGCCTTGTCCGCCACGTGCTCGATCACTTCCATCGAGGTGACGAGATCGAATTGACCGAGGCCGAGCGCGGCCAGTTCGCCGTGGCGGTAGTCGATGGCGAGCCCGCCCGCTGCGGCATGGGCCTTGGCCGCCGTGATGTTTTCTTCCGCCGCATCGACCGCCGTCACGCCTGCGCCCATGCGAGCGAGGGGTTCCGCCAACAGCCCGGCGCCGCAGCCGACATCGAGGGCGACCTTTCCCGCGAGGGGGCGCAGCGTCTTCGGATCGCTGCCGAAGTGCGAATCGATGGCCTCGCGCAGGAAGGCGAGCCGCACCGGGTTGAGCTTGTGCAGCATGGCCGAGCTGCCCTTGGGGTCCCACCATTCGGCCGCCAGCCTGCCGAAATGGGCGGCTTCTTCGGGCCTGATCGTTGCTGTGCCGGTTGCATTGCTCATGGAGCGACTTTAAAGCGCCGCGTCCGCAGGGTCGAGGGGCCGTGTGGGAACGTGTTGCAATCCTGCTGGGGGAGATGACGTGGCCCGGATCGTGATGAAATTCGGCGGCACTTCGATGGCCGGGACCGAGCGCATCCGCCGCGTGGCCGGGATCGTCAAGCGCCAGCAGGAAGCGGGGCATGAAGTCGCCGTCGTCGTCTCCGCCATGGCGGGCGAGACCGACCGGCTGGTGAACTTCTGCCGGGAGGCCAACGCGCTCTATGACCGCGCCGAGTACGACGTGGTCGTGGCAGCGGGCGAGCAGGTGACCTCGGGGCTGCTGGCGCTGCATCTGCAGGCGCTGGGCTGCAAGGCGCGCTCGTGGCTCGGCTGGCAGCTGCCGGTGCGCACCGACGATGCCCATGCCGCCGCGCGGATCGAGGATATCGAGTCCGACGCACTGCTCGCCTCGATGGCGGCGGGCGAGATCGCGGTGATCCCGGGCTTTCAGGGCATGGACCACGATGGCCGCGTGACGACGCTGGGCCGCGGCGGTTCGGATACCTCGGCGGTCGCGGTGGCGGCAGCGGTGCAGGCCGATCGCTGCGACATCTACACCGATGTCGACGGGGTCTACACCACCGATCCGCGCATCGTGGCGAAGGCTCGCAAGCTGAAATACGTGACCTACGAGGAAATGCTCGAGCTCGCCTCGGTCGGCTCGAAGGTGCTGCAGACGCGCTCGGTCAGCCTCGCGATGAAGGAAGGGGTGCGCGTGCAGGTGCTCTCCTCGTTCATCGACGAAAGCGCCCCGCCGGCGGACAGCATCCCCGGTACGATGATTGTCAGCGACGAAGAACTTGAAGGAACCGACATGGAACGCCAGCTGATCACCGGCATTGCCGCCGACAAGAACGAGGCCAAGGTGACGCTGACCCGCGTCGCAGACCGTCCCGGTGCGGTGGCGGCGATCTTCGGCCCGCTCGCCGAGGCGAACATCAACGTCGACATGATCATCCAGAACATCGCCAAGGACAAGGGCGAGACCGACGTGACCTTCACCTGCCCGCAGGCGGACCTCGCCCGCACGCAGGCGCTGCTCGAAGAGCGCAAGGACAAGATCGGCTACTACCGTATGATCGCCGACAGCAAGGTGGCCAAGGTCTCGGTGGTCGGCGTGGGCATGCGCAGCCACGCGGGGGTCGCCTCGACGATGTTCAAGGCGCTGGCCGACCGGGGGATCAATATCCAGGCGATTTCGACCAGCGAGATCAAGGTTTCGGTGCTGATCGATTCGGACGAAGTCGAGCTCGCGGTGCGCGTGCTGCACACGGCTTACGGGCTGGACGCGGCCTGAAGCCAAACCGAGCGTGTTGAAAGACCCGCCTACCGGCACCCTCGCGGGGCACGATAGGCGGGTTGCGACCCGGGGCCGGGCTTGAAGCCTTGGCTCTCGGACACTTCAGGCGAAGGGGACACTACCTGACGCCACCTTTCTACGCGCTGTATGGTCATCGGTGAAACGAGGATACTTGCGCTCAGAAATCGGAATTGGCGATCACAAGTTCCCGATCCCGCCTTTTTGCCGCCACGAAGCGTCACTAAAGCCCGCCGGAATTTTGATCAGGATTGTGTGCGAATGAGCTCTACTCCCAAGACCGATGCCCTGATGCGCCGCGGCGCGGCGTTTCTGGGCACCGACCATGCGATCCTGTGCGGCGCCATGAGCTGGGTTTCGGAGCGCAATCTGGTTGCCGCGATCAGCAATGCCGGCGGCTTCGGCGTGATTGCCTGCGGGGCAATGACGCCCGAGCTGCTCGATGCCGAGATCACCGCGACGGCGGCGCTGACGGGCAAGCCCTTCGGCGTGAACCTGATCACGATGCACCCGCGGCTGTTCGACCTGATCCAGGTCTGTGCGGACCACAAGGTCGGCCATGTCGTGCTGGCAGGCGGCATTCCGCCCAAGGGCAGCGTGGAGGCGATCAAGGCCTTCGGCGCCAAGGTGATCGTCTTCGCGCCGACGCTGGCGCTGGCAAAGAAGCTGTTCCGCTCTGGCGCCGACGCGCTGGTGATCGAGGGTTCGGAAGCGGGCGGGCATATCGGGCCGGTCTCGACTTCGGTGCTGGCGCAGGAGTTCCTGCCTTCGCTCGCCGAAGACCACATCGTGTTCGTGGCGGGCGGGATCGGCCGGGGCGAGATGATCGCGAGCTACCTCGAGATGGGCGCGAGCGGGGTGCAGCTGGGCACGCGCTTTGCCTGCGCGAGCGAATCCATCGCGCACCCGGCGTTCAAGGCCGCGTTTTTCCGCGCCAATGCGCGCGATGCGGTGGCCAGTGTGCAGATCGATCCGCGCCTGCCGGTGATCCCGGTCCGGGCGCTGCGCAACAAGGGCAGCGACGAATTCATCGCCAAGCAGCGCGAAGTGGCGAACCTGCTTGATCAGGGCGCGGTCGACATGGCCGCCGCGCAGCTCGAGATCGAGCACTTCTGGGCGGGTGCGCTGCGCCGCGCGGTGATCGACGGCGATGTCGAGCACGGCTCGCTGATGGCCGGGCAATCGGTCGGCATGGTGACGAAGGAGGAGCCCGTCGCTACGATCATGGGCGAGCTGATGAGCGAGTGCGAGGCGGCGCTGACGCGCGGCTGAGCGCGGCATAGAGGGGCAGAACCACGTGGCGAACCGGGCTTCGATCAGTTTCGTGTTCGCCATCGTGCTGATCGACATGCTGAGCTTCGGCATCGCGATGCCGGTGCTGCCGGGCCTGATCATGCATCTGGCGCATGTGCCGATCACGGTCGCGGCGGAATACGCCGGGTGGCTGGGTGCGGGCTATGCGGTGACGCAGTTCGTGTTTGCGCCGGTGATCGGCAATCTTTCGGACCGGTTCGGACGGCGGCCAGTGATGCTGGCGTCCGTTCTCGCGATGGCGCTCGATTACGCGCTGCAGGCGCTGGCGCCGACGTTCTCGTGGCTCATTCTCGGGCGGCTCGTCGCGGGTGCGGCGGGGGCGAGCTATTCGGCGGCCTATGCCTATATCGCCGACGTGACGCCGCCGGAGCAGCGTGCGGCGCGGTTCGGGTTCATGGGCATGGCGTTCGGGATCGGCTTCGTCGTGGGGCCGGCGCTGGGCGGGATCCTCGGCTCGTTCGACCAGCGGCTGCCCTTTGCTGCCGCCGCCACGCTGGCGCTGGGCAACTTCCTGTTCGGCCTGATGTTCCTGACGGAATCGTTGGCGCCCGAGAACCGCCGCCCGTTCGACTGGCGCCGCGCCAATGCGCTGGCCTCGCTGCAGGCGCTGCGGCGGCAGAGCGCGACGGTGCTGTGGTTCGTGGCGGCGCTTGCCACATGGCAGCTGGCGCACATCGTCTATCCGGCGGTGTGGTCGTACTTCGCGATTGCGGCTTATGGCTATTCGGCGTGGGACGTGGGCCTCGCGTTGGCGATGGTCGGGATAACCAGCGCGGTCGTGCAGGGCTTCGCGCTGAAGCAGGTGCTGGCGCGGCTGGGCGAGCGGCGGACAGTGATGCTGGGCGTGGCGGGTATGGCGGCTTCGGCGGTGATCTACACCCTCGCGACGCGGACCTGGCAGGTCTACCTCGGCATCACCATCGGCGCGGCGCAAGGGCTGGTGCAGCCTTCGATCGCGGCGCTCAACAGCCGCGCGGTCGATGCGCGGAGCCAAGGGGAGCTGCAGGGCGCGACGCAAGCCATCGGATCGATCGCGGCGATCATCGGGCCGCCGCTCTATACCCAGACCCTGGCGCGCTTTTCAGGGCCGAACGCGGTGGTGAACCTGCCGGGCATGCCGATGCTGCTGGCGGCGAGCATTGGCGGCCTTGCCATGCTGCTGTTCATGAAGGGCGCCAGCCTGCTCGCGAAAGCAGCTCAGCCTTCGAGTTCGACGTCCCAGTAGAGCCAGTCGCGCCAGCTTTCGTGCAAGTGGCCCGGCGGGAACAGGCGGCCGCGCTCTTGCAGGTGCCACGAGGTCGGCCGGATCGGTTCGGTGATCAGGCGCATCGCGGCCTGGGCCGGGGTGCGGCCGCCTTTGCGCATGTTGCACGGCGCGCAGGCGGCGACGACGTTTTCCCACGTGGTGCGCCCGCCGAGGCGGCGCGGCACGACGTGATCGAAGGTCAGATGGTCCGGGCAGCCGCAATACTGGCACTGGAACTTGTCGCGCAGGAACAGGTTGAAGCGCGTGAAGGCAGGGAACTCGCTCGGCTTCACATACTGGCGCAGCGCGATGACCGAGGGGATCTTCATGTCGAGCGAAGCGCTGTGGACCTCGCGGTCGTAGGTCGCGATGATGTCGACCCGCTCGAGGAAGACGGCCTTGATCGCGGTCTGCCACGGCCAGAGGCTCAAGGGATAATAGCTCAGCGGAGTGTAATCGGCGTTGAGCACAAGCGCCGGGCAATTCGAGAGATGGCGATCATGCCCGAGGAAGGCGGCCCCCTCCGCATGGGGACTTCCGCTATGGGGCCTGGCATCCGCCGCCCGCTCGATCAGCGCCCTATGAAGCATGCTCCCGTTCGGCCCTTTCGCAAGAATGCGCCGATGGTCCCGCCCGGAACGGGCGCGTGGCGCCTGCCGGGTGCGATTTGGGGTACGCGGATGACCGCTTCGTGACGCATGGCCGGAAAAGAACACAGCCGCGACTCATGCGTCAAGGGGAGGAATGTTATCCTGTCCACAGGTGTATGGACCTGTGGACAGGATGTGGATGATTTCCGTTAAAGCGAATGATTACAAACGTGTGACTTACTTGGTGTAGGCCTTCACGAGTTCATAGAGATAGGCCCGGCCAGTCATCAGCGCCTTGATCTCGACCCGCTCGTTCAGGCCGTGGACGCCGTTGCCGTCCGGATTGCCCCAGCCGCCGGGCACCCCGTACGTCGGGATGCCGACAGCGGCGAGGAAGATGCCATCCGTCGCGCCGGTCGACATCGTCGGCACCAGCGGTACGCCCGGGAAATACTTGGCGGCGAGCTTTTCCATCGGGCCGATGATCGCAGGATCGAGCGGCGGCGTCTTGGCAAGCGGTCGCAGCGGCGGGACCGGAGTGACCGTCACGCCGGCATCGGCAACCACGGCCTGCAGTTCCTGCTGCACTTCCTCCACCGAGTGGCCGGGGAAGATGCGGCAGTTGACGTTGGCCCCGGCGCGCTGCGGCAGCGCGTTGTTGGCATGGCCGCCATCGAGCAGCGTGGCGACGCAAGTGGTGCGCAGCATCGAGTGGAACGTGCGGTCCTTGTTGAGCACGGCCTCGGCCGTGCTGTCCGCCGGGTTCGCAGCGATGGCCTGCATCGCCTTGCCCATCTCGTCGCTGCGCGCGGCCCCGGCCTTGGCAAAGTAGGCGCGGGTCGTGTCCGAAAGCTCGAGCTTGAAATCGTAGTTCTGCAGTTTCACCAGCGCGGCGGCGAGTTCATAGATCGCGTTCTCGCGCACCGGGATCGAGCTGTGGCCACCGGGGTTGCGCGTTTCGAGGCGGTAGTTCTGCACACCCTTTTCGCCGACCTGGATCGTTTCGACGACCAGCTTGCCGCCTTCGGACACGCCCTTGCCATCGGTGCGCCCGCCGCCGCCTTCGTTGAGCGCGAAGGCCGCATCGATCAGATCGCGCTTGTTCTTGGCCAGCCATTCGGCGCCGTTGAAGGCGTAGGTCGTCTCCTCGCCGCAGGTGAGTGCGAGCTTGAGCGTGCGCTTGGGCTTGAAACCCTCCTGCTTGAAGCGGATCAGCGTATCGACCCAGGTCGCGGCCATCGCCTTGTCGTCGCTGGTGCCGCGAGCATAGAGGTAGCCGTTCTCCTCGATCAGCGTGAAGGGATCGCGCACCCAGTCCTCGCGCTTGGCCTCGACGACGTCGAGGTGGGCGAGGAGGAGGATCGGCTTCTCGGTCTTCGATGTGGCGCTGTTCGTTCCCGGCATGACGGCGACGAGGCCGCCTTCCCTGGGCTTCTCGGGCGTCGCGAAGATGGTCAGCTGGTCATCGGTAAAGCCTGCGGTCTTGAGCCGCGCCGCCATGCGCTCTGCCGCAAGGGTGCAGCTGCCGGACGAGAGCGTGGTGTTGGTCTCGACGAGCTCCTTGTAGAGCTCACGGAACTCGGCTTCTCCGCCATAGGGATCGACTTTCGCGGCTGGCGCGGCGAGCGCCCCGGAAACCATAAGTGGCGAGGTCAGCATGGAGGCGGCAAGGGCGCCGGTCAGCAGCTTGCGCATGGGGCGATTAGTCCTTTGTTCTGAGGCTTGTGGCGCGTGTTTCAGCATGATTGTGCCGCCGGTGCCAGCCCCCCGCGGTGCGGCCTATGAAATGGGGCTTTCCCTTGTGCAAAACAGACCGGATTCGCTTGGGAAATGGCCCTCGAATGCCTATGTCCCAAGGATGGCCAGCACGAACGAAAACACCCCGAACGCCAACGAATATGGCGCTGATTCCATCAAGGTCCTGCGCGGGCTCGACGCGGTGCGCAAACGCCCCGGCATGTACATCGGCGATACCGACGACGGCTCGGGCCTGCACCACATGGTGTTCGAGGTTTCGGACAACGCGATCGACGAGGCGCTGGCCGGGCACTGCGATCTGGTGCTGATCGAACTCAACCCCGATGGCTCGGTTTCGGTCGAGGACAACGGGCGCGGCATCCCGACCGGCATCCATGCCGAGGAAGGCGTTTCCGCCGCCGAAGTGATCATGACCCAGCTCCACGCGGGCGGGAAGTTCGAGAACACCAGCGACGACAATGCCTACAAGGTTTCGGGCGGCCTCCACGGCGTGGGCGTTTCGGTCGTCAATGCCCTCTCCGAATGGCTGGAGCTGACGATCTGGCGCGACGGCGAGGAGCACTGGATGCGCTTCGAGCACGGCGATGCGGTCGCGCCCTTGAAGGTGCTGGGCCCCGCTCCGGCGGACGGCAAGGGCGGCGTCAAGAAGGGCACCCGCGTCACCTTCTTCGCCAGCCACGACACGTTCAAGAACGTCACCGAGTTCGATTTCGACAAGCTGGAGCACCGCTACCGCGAGCTGGCCTTCCTCAATTCGGGCGTGCGCATCCTGCTGCGCGACAAGCGGCACGAGGAGACCAAGGAGCACGATCTCTATTACGTGGGCGGCATCGCGGCCTTCGTGAAGTACCTCGACCGCAACAAGCAGCCGCTGATGCCCGAACCCATCGCGATCGGCGCGGAGAAGGACGGCATCGGCATCGACGTCGCGCTGCAGTGGAACGACAGCTACTACGAGAACGTCCTCACCTTCACCAACAACATCCCCCAGCGCGACGGCGGCACGCACTTGGCCGCCTTCCGCGCGGCGCTGACGCGCACGCTCAACGGCTATGCGGATCGTTCGGGGATGCTGAAGAAGGAGAAGGTCTCCCTCACCGGCGACGACATGCGCGAGGGGCTGACGGCGATCGTCTCGGTCAAGCTGCCGGACCCCAAGTTCTCGAGCCAGACCAAGGACAAGCTGGTCTCCTCCGAAGTGCGCCAGCCGCTCGAGGCCTTGATGGCGGACAAGATGAGCGAATGGCTGGAGGAAAACCCGGCCCACGCGCGCGCCGTCATCCAGAAGGTGATCGACGCTGCCGCCGCGCGCGAGGCCGCCAAGAAAGCGCGCGAGCTGACCCGGCGCAAGGGCGCGATGGACATCGCCAGCCTGCCCGGCAAGCTGGCCGATTGTCAGGAACGCGATCCCGCCAAGTGCGAGCTGTTCCTCGTCGAGGGCGACAGCGCCGGCGGTTCGGCCAAGCAGGGGCGTGACCGGCACTTCCAGGCAATTCTCCCGCTCAAGGGCAAGATACTCAACGTGGAGCGCGCGCGGTTCGACCGGATCATCGGCTCGAAGGAAGTCGGCACGCTGATCCAGGCGATGGGCACCGGCATCCGCGACGAGTTCAACCTCGCCAAGCTGCGCTATCACAAGATCGTGATCATGACCGACGCCGACGTCGACGGCGCGCATATCCGCACCTTGCTGCTCACCTTCTTCCACCGCCAGATGCCCGAGATCATCCGCGAGGGGCACCTCTTCATCGCCCAGCCGCCGCTCTACAAGGTGGCGAAGGGCAGGAGCGAGGTCTACCTCAAGGACGGGCCGGCGCTCGATCGCTACCTCGTCGAGGCGGGGCTGGCGGGGCGCATGCTGGAAACGGCGGGCGGCGCGCGCAGCGGGGCGGATCTGGCGGACCTCGTCGATCATGCGCTGCGCCTGCGCAACCTGATGGCCTTTGCGCCCAAGCGCTATGATCCCACGATCATCGAGGCACTGGCGCTGGCAGGCGCGCTGGAGCCCGAGATGACCGCAGCCGAGCGCGAGGCGGTGCTGGCCGCGGCGGTGCGCTGGATGGACCGCGGCGAGCGCGAGGCGAAGTGGTCGGCCGAGGTCGGCGCGGACGGCAGTTATCGGATCGCGCGGGTGTGGCGCGGGGTGACCGACGATCACGTGATCGAGGCCGGGTTCCTCGCCAGTGCCGAAGCGCGCAAACTGGCGCGGCTGGCGGGCGAGCAGGCGGAGGTCTACGAAAGCCCGGCGCGGCTGGTGCGCGGCAGCGGCGCGGCGGTGGAGCCGGAGCCGGAAGTCGTGGTGGAGGAGCAGGAAGGCGAGGCCGAGGTTGCTGCGGCTCCGGTGCGTCCGGCGGCGAAGGAAGGGGCGGGGATCACCCGGCCGTCCGAACTGCTGGCGCAAGTGCTGGCGGCGGGGCGCAAGGGCCTCTCGATCTCGCGCTACAAGGGCCTTGGCGAAATGAACGCCGAGCAGCTGTGGGAAACCACGCTCGATCCTTCGCAGCGCTCGCTGCTGCAGGTGAAGATGGAAGACGCCGACGTTACCGACGAGATCTTCACCCGCCTGATGGGCGACGTGGTCGAGCCGCGGCGCGACTTCATTCAGGAGAACGCGCTCAACGTGGCGAATCTGGACGTCTGATGGCAGGGGCTACGCTGGCCGATATTCCGTGGGATCAGGCGGCCACGATGATCGATCTGGAAGGGCGCGTGCCGATCATCGGGACGGTCCGCGAGTGCGCGCTGCACTTCACGCTCTACAAGCCGCACGCGAAGGCAAACGCGCGCCTGCTGCTGACCGTGCCGGTGCACCGCGCGGGGCGAGCGACGCGGACGTGGCTGCTGGAACCGGCGGAGATTGCGGTGCTGGCTGCAAGGCTGGGTGAGGAAGGCGGCGAGACCGCGCACTGAGGCCTTTCCCTCCAACTCGCGCATGAGTCCACCAAACTCGCTCACCCTGAGCTTGTCGAAGGGTGCTGGCACGACCGTCGTGACTGATGCTTCGACAAGCTCAGCATGAGCGGTCTTGGCGTGTTGGGCTATGTTTTAACCCGCCCATGCCATCCTCCGCGCGATGAAGCTGTTCTTCCTCCTTGCGGGTCAGGCGCTATGCCTGTTCAGCCTGTGGGTGCTGGCGCGCCGCGACTGGGTGCGGCTGACGCGGCCTTCGCTGCGGGTGATGGGCGTGGTGACGGCGTACCGCTCGACATGGGACGAGGGCGCCCGCGCCTATGCGCCGGTGTTCCGCTTCGCGGGCGAGGAGGGGACGCACGAGGTGGTCGATGCGGTCTATTCCGGCGCGATGAAGCCGCCGGTGGGTGCGGAGGTAGCGCTGCGCTATCCCGCAGGCCGGCCCGATCTCGCGCAAGTGCCGCGCCCGCTGATGTGGGCCGCGGTCTATGCGCTGCTGGGTGGGCTGGAGGCCCTGCTGTTTGCGGTGATGATGGGCTGGTTGACAGACTGATTGTTGGATTTGGCGGCGCGGCCTCGCGGCTGACGGGCATTAGGGGGGATCGCGCGACCGGTGCGGCACCTGCACTGGTGCTGCGGGGAGGGCGTCGTGTTCCGCCGGGTGCGAGTGGCCGGATGGGCAGAAGAGGTCCGGCGCAGCCATTTGTGTCGATCATGGCCCGGGACCGGGGTAGCGGCTCGCGTGCGTGCCGGTCTTTGCTCGCACCGGGACGAAGCCGAGGGGAGCCATGATCTGCGTGCTGGCGCGGTAGGTTGCCTGGCCAAGGACTTGGGGGAGACCGCCCCACCTTGAACCCGCAGCCCGCACCGGTCGCGTTGGCGTTTTACGGCCAAAGGAGCGAGGGCGAGGCCGGCCTAGCCTGCTCCCGATCTGGGCGGGGCGTATAACCTATATGGTTCGTCTTGTCAAGGGTGGAAGCGCTGCGCTTGGTTGCGGCGTTGCAGGCCCACTCCCGACCCCTCCCGCAAGCGGGAGGGGAGAGGACAGGTAGAGCCCTCCCGCAAGTGTTAGGCGGATTTCACAGTTCACACCACGGTGGAACAGGTTGCGCGGCGTCTGGCCCCCCTCCCGCTTGCGGGAGGGGTCGGGGGTGGGCACTCTCCGCGTGATGGTGAAGTTCAAACCTCGCAATACGGAACGTGCGCGGGAATTGCGCAATCAGGCGACGCCGGCGGAAAGGCAGCTGTGGCGTTACCTGGCGCGCGGGCAGCTTGGCGCAAAGTTCAGCCGGCAGATGCCGGTCGGTCCGTACTTTGCGGATTTCCTGTGCCGGGAGCTGATGCTGGTCGTGGAGCTCGACGGGTTCAGCCATGAAATGCGGCAGGAAGCGGATGCCGTAAGGACGCGGGTGATCGAGGCAGCGGGATACCGGGTGCTTCGGTTTACCAACGCCGAAGTGCTGGGGAATGTAGAGGAGGTAGCTTGGGCGATTCAGACGGTGGTTATGGAGGTGAGGTCGCTGGCCCACCCCTAACCCCTCCCGCATGCGGGAGGGGGAATGAGATGTTGCGCCTTCCCGAAGGCGGGAGGTGAGTTGAAAGGTACCATTTCAGCTCCCCTCCCGCCTGCGGGAGGGGTTGGGGGTGGGCAGAATTACTCCGCCGCGATCCCGGCTGCCTTGAACATGTCCGCTTCGGCTTCTTCCACCAGCTCGTTCGCCGGTTCCGCGGCCTTCGCCTTGCGGCGCGAGTCGAAGCTGGACCACACGGTGTTCCAGTCGCCGCGGGTGGCGGCCTTGGAGTATTCAGTGGCGCGGGTTTCGAAGAAATTGGCGTGTTCGACGCCGTTGAGCAGCGGGGTGAGCCAGGGGAGGGGGTGTTCCTCGATCATGTAGATCGGCTGGAAGCCCAGCTGGCCGAGGCGCCAGTCGGCGATATAGCGGATGTACTTCTTGATTTCCTTGGGGCTCATGCCCGGGACCGGGCCCTGCTCGAAGGCGAGGTCGATGAAGGCGTCCTCGAGGCGGACGGTCTTCTGGCAGCAATCGATGATGTCTTCCTTCACCGCCTTGGTGAGGCAGCCGCGCTCCGCCACGAAGGCGTGGAACAACTTGGTGATGCCTTCGCAGTGGAGCGATTCGTCGCGGACGGACCACGAGACGATCTGGCCCATGCCCTTCATCTTGTTGAAGCGCGGGAAGTTCATCAGCATGGCGAAGCTGGCGAAGAGCTGGAGGCCTTCGGTGAAGCCGCCGAACATCGCGAGGGTGCGGGCGATGTCTTCATCGCTGTCGACGCCGAACTGCTGCAGGTAATCGTGCTTGGCGCGCATTTCCTCGTATTCGAGGAACATCGCGTACTCGCTTTCGGGCATGCCGATGGTGTCGAGCAGGTGGCTGTAGGCGGCGATGTGCACCGTCTCCATGTTGGAGAAGGCGGCGAGCATCATCTTGACCTCGGTCGGCTTGAACACGCGGCCGTACTTGTCGTGGTAGCAATCCTGCACCTCGACATCGGCCTGGGTGAAGAAGCGGAAGATCTGGGTGAGCAGGTTGCGCTCGTGGTCCGAGATCTTCTGCGCCCAGTCGCGGCAATCTTCGCCCAGCGGCACTTCCTCGGGCATCCAGTGGATCTGCTGCTGGCGCTTCCAGAACTCGTAGGCCCAAGGATATTCGAAGGGCTTGTAGGAGCTGCGGGCTTGAAGAAGTGACATGGGGACGAGTCCTGTTCGGGGTTCAGCGCAAGGAAGATAGGGCGGCCCGCGCACCGGTGAAAGCGCGCGGGGTGAAGGGAATCAGAGCCTGACCGGTTTTTCCCCAGTCTGCTCGGGCGCCCCGAAGGACAGGAGGCGCTACTTCCAGAACCAGCGGGGCGTGAGCTTGCGCTCGGCCCGGTTGCGCCACATCTGGATGTAGAGCCACAGGCCCGAAAAACTGAAGAAAATCATCGCGAAGCCCGACAGCGTGCCGATCACGACGCCGACGGGTCCGAAGCTCTCGCCCGAGTGCAGATGGTGCAAGAGGCCGATCAGGGCGCGCGGATCGCCGGGCTTGGGCTTGGGGCGGCACATGTAGTCCGGCGGGCAGGTGAATGCGGGCTTCGTGGCTGGACTTTGGGCGGTCTGCTCCGCTTTCGGTTTCTCCCCGCCCGCCATGAGCGGCACGATCTGGCTGAGTGTGCCCGTGACGGCGATCCAGAGGAGGAAGACGCCGAAGAAAACCGAAATCCAGCGATGAAACTTGCGCACGACGAGGTCCCTTTTGCAATTGCGAATTATTCGCAAGTGTAGCCTGCCCGGACTGTCCGGGGCAAGCGGGAACCGTGTCGCGGATGGAGGCCATGCCGGACAAGCCGCAATGTGTGGCCGATTGTATCAGGCGGGCCGGCATGGTTTAAACCTCAAGTCAGCTTTAGTTTGTCCAGCTCACTGGCAGGCAAGGCATTCCTCGTAGTCGGTCTGGCCGGCGCTGAGTTCGATCTTGGGGGCTTCGGCGGTGTTGTCCGCCTCCACGCCGCCGGCGAAACCGGCGCGCTGCACCGACTTCGAGCGGAGGTAGTAGAGCGACTTGATGCCCTTCTCCCATGCCTGGAAGTGCAGCATCATGAGGTCCCACTTGTCGACATCCGCCGGGATGTAGAGGTTCAGCGACTGGGCCTGATCGATATAGGGCGTGCGGTCCGCCGCGAATTCGAGCAGCCAGCGCTGGTCGATCTCGAAGCTGGTCTTGTAGACCGCCTTTTCCTCCGGCGAGAGGAAATCGAGGTGCTGGACCGAACCGCCGCGCTCGAGGATCGAGTTCCACACGTTGGTGGAGTCCTTCGACTTCGACTGGAGCAGCTTCTCGAGATAGGGGTTCTTGACCACGAAACTGCCCGAGAGCGTCTTGTGGGTGTAGATGTTGGCCGGGATCGGCTCGATGCAGGCAGACGTGCCGCCGCAGATGATCGAGATCGACGCGGTGGGGGCGATCGCCATCTTACACGAGAAGCGCTGCATGACGCCCATGTCCGCCGCATCCGGGCACGCGCCGCGTTCCTGCGCGAGGAGGAGCGAAGCCTCGTCCGCCTTGGCGGCGATGTGCTTGAACATCTTGAGGTTCCACGCCTTGGCCATCGCGCTTTCGAAGGCGATGCCCTTCTGCTGCAGGAACGAGTGGTAGCCCATCACGCCCATGCCGACCGAGCGTTCGCGCATCGCGGAATACTTGGCGCGGGCCATCTCGTCCGGCGCGCGGTCGATGTAGTCCTGCAGCACGTTGTCGAGGAAGCGGAGCACGTCCTCGATGAAGCGCTCGTCCTTGTGCCACTCGTCCCAGGTTTCGAGGTTGAGCGAGGAGAGGCAGCACACCGCGGTGCGATCGTTGCCGAGGTGGTCGCGCCCGGTGGGGAGCGTGATTTCCGAGCAAAGGTTCGAGGTCGAGACCTTGAGCCCGAGATCGCGGTGATGCTTGGGCATCGTGCGGTTCACCGTGTCGTTGAACACGATGTAGGGCTCGCCCGTGGCGAGGCGGGTTTCGACGAGCTTCTGGAACAGCGAGCGGGCATCGACCGTGCCGCGCACCGAGCCGTCCTTGGGGCTGCGCAAGTGGAATTCGGTGCCATCGCGGACCGCTTCCATGAACTCGTCCGTCAAGAGCACGCCGTGGTGGAGGTTCAAGGCCTTGCGGTTGAAATCGCCCGACGGCTTGCGGATCTCGAGGAACTCCTCGATCTCGGGGTGCGAGATATCGAGGTAGCACGCGGCCGAACCGCGGCGCAGCGAGCCCTGCGAGATCGCGAGGGTGAGGCTGTCCATCACGCGGACGAAGGGGATGATCCCGCTGGTCTTGCCGTTGAGGCCGACAGATTCGCCGATGCCGCGGACCTGGCCCCAGTAGGTGCCGATGCCGCCGCCGCGGCTGGCGAGCCAGACGTTCTCGTTCCACGTGCCGACGATGCCTTCGAGGCTGTCCGACACCGAATTGAGGTAGCACGAGATGGGCAGGCCCCGCCCGGTGCCGCCGTTCGAGAGGACGGGCGTGGCGGGCATGAACCACAGCTTCGAGATGTAGTCGTAGAGACGCTGGGCGTGGTCCTGATCGTCGGCATAGGCGTCCGCGACGCGCGCGAAGAGATCCTGATAGCGTTCGCCGGGGAGGAGGTAGCGGTCGTCGAGCGTTTCCTTGCCGAACGCCGTCAGCAGCGCGTCGCGATCCGAGTTCGTCGCAATCGCGAAGCGGCGGGCGTTGATCGTCTTGGAATCCGAAACGGGCTTGGCCGCTGCGGCGAGCGCACCGGCTGCGCCTGCGGTCCCCATGGCTGTCAGGGCCGCGACGAGTGCCTCGCTGCCCTTGTCATCTGCATTCATGCCAATTGCCTTCTCATTGCCACCAGCGGGGGCACTGTCACCGGCGAGCAGAAGCTCGCTCTGGCCGTCATGCTCCGCGACGCTGTCTCCAGTCCTGAAATCCACGCTGGCAGTCCCCTGTTCCACCTGCTGCGCGCGGGCCCCGAGGGCCGAATCGCGACGCGCAATCCATCATACAATCCAACATACACCGGGCGGAACAAAAGGAGAATATTTCATTCTCCCGGGTGCCCGCACCGGCGCCCGAAACAAGGTCAAGTCGAGGGTCGGCGGCGAAGCTGCCACCGTTGCCGCGAGCTAACTGCCCGCCGCGCCACTGAAACTAGGTTTAGAGGTTCCCCCAGAACCCGACCACTACCCATAGTGCCTCAACCGGAAGCAGACACAAGAGGGTAAACACCGCATTATTGATTCGGCTCGTCGCACGTACGATTCGTTTCATCGTCATGACAGTCATGTTGCAGCGCAGCGACGCGTGGTCAAACCGGCATTTCAAGTCCCAATATGGGCCCCGCGAACTTTTTTTGAAGGCGCGATCCGATCTTGTGGACAAGATCGCTGTCCAGACCCGGTTGTTACTTAGCCACGCGATTATCCACTGGCGTGTGGGACGGGGGGCGCGATATGCCTTGCGGGGCAGGTCAATGCGGAGCGGCCCCCCATGTTCAAGCTCATCTCGATCATTTTCAGCGGTTTGCTCGTAGGGCTTGCGGCGCGGTACATTTATCCTGGGCCGGTGCCGATGGGGCTGGGGCGCACGATCCTGCTGGGGATCGCGGGCTCGCTGGTCGCGGGGCTGGCGGCGAACCGGGGTCGCGACGGGATCAGCCGGGCAGGGTGCCTGGCTTCGGTGCTTGGGGCGCTGGTGCTGATCTTTATCGGGCGGCATCTGTAGGGTGCGTCCAACCGTGAGTGGCTGCCGATAAACAGGGCTGACCGATCAACAGGGACAGTCCCCTTTTCTGGTAGCTGCGGTTTTGATGCCGACGTCAGGTATGTCTGACGGAGGGGGCAGTCCCTGTTGATCGGCGGCGGGCGGTGGTTCGGGCCGCTCTGGATCCCCGCCTGCGCGGGGATGACGAAGGATCTGCCTAGTTCGGCACCAGCACGGTGTCGCGCGCGGCGGGCTGGGTCTGGGGGTAATCCTCGGTGAAGTGCAGGCCGCGGCTCTCGCGGCGGGCGCGGGCGCTTTTGACGATGAGTTCGGCAGTCTGGAGCAGGTTGCGCAGCTCGATGAGATCGGCGGTCACGCGGAAGTTGCCGTAGTAGTCGTTGACCTCGCCCTTCAGGAGCTTGATGCGGTGCGCGGCGCGTTCGAGGCGCTTGTTGGTGCGCACGATGCCGACGTAGTTCCACATGAAGCGCCTGAGCTCGGTCCAGTTCTGCTTGATGACGACTTCCTCGTCGGAGTCCGAGACGCGGCTTTCGTCCCAGGGCCTGAGGTCAGGCGGGGCGGGGAACTGGTCCCAGCGCGCAAGGATGTCGTTGGCGGCGGCATCGCCGAACACGAAGCATTCGAGCAGGCTGTTGGAGGCAAGCCGGTTGGCGCCGTGGAGCCCGCTTTCGGAGCATTCGCCGACGGCATAGAGTCCGTCGAGATCGGTGCGTCCGGCAAGGTCGATCAGAACGCCGCCACAGGTGTAGTGCTGCGCGGGGACGACCGGGATCGGCTCCCTGGTCATGTCGATGCCGAGGCCGAGCAGGCGTTCGTAGATATTGGGGAAGTGGCCGCGGACGAACTCCGGGTCCTTGTGGCTGATATCGAGGTGGACGTAGTCGAGACCGAGCCGCTTGATCTCGTGATCGATGGCGCGGGCGACGATATCGCGCGGCGCGAGTTCTTCACGCGGGTCGAAGCGCGGCATGAAGCGTTCGCCGCCGCCGGGGACGCCGGGGGGCAGCTTGAGGTGGCCGCCTTCGCCGCGCACGGCCTCGGTGATGAGGAAGTTCTTGACCTCGAGGTTGTAGAGGCAGGTCGGGTGGAACTGCATGAACTCCATGTTGGAGACGCGGCAGCCCGCGCGCCAGGCCATGGCGATGCCGTCTCCTGTCGCGCCGCGCGGGGCGGTGCTGAAGAGGTAGGTGCGGCCCGCGCCGCCGGTGGCGAGGATCGTGGCGCGCGCCGAGAAGCATTCGACGCGCCCGGTGCCGGTATCGAGCGCGTAGACGCCCCAGACGCGCCGGGCGCCGCCGGGGGTTTCGCTGCGGTCCGCGCGGTGGCGGTCGGTGACGAGGTCGATCGCGACCATGTCGGGCCGGAGGGTGATGTTGGGATGGGCCTTGGCGGCCGCGATCAGCGCCTGCTGGACGGCCCAGCCGGTCGCGTCGTCGACATGGACGATGCGGCGGTGCGAGTGGCCGCCCTCGCGGGTGAGGTGGAGCGCGCCGGATTCGGCGTTGAACGGCACGCCCAGTTCGGCGAGGCGGTGGATCGCGGCAGGCGCGTTCTCCACCACGAACTCCACCGTCTCGCGCCGGTTGAGCCCGGCGCCGGCGACCATCGTGTCGCGGATGTGGTCCTCGAAGGTATCGCCCTCGTCGAGCACGGCGGCGATGCCGCCCTGAGCCCATGCGGTCGAGCCGCCATCAAGCGCGCCCTTGGCGAGGACGAGCACGCGGCAGCGTTCGGCAAGCACAAGCGCGGCGGTGAGCCCGGCGGCACCGGAGCCGATGATGAGGACATCCGGGCTGGACATGTCGGCGCAGGTCATCTGCGGGCCCGCTGCGCATCAGGAATGGGATCGGTCACGCAGGCCTCTTTGCCCGTCCTTGCCGCCTTTGGGAAGTATCAAGCAGCCCGTCCCGAGAGGCAATCAAACGTAAATAACGCCGGTCAGGAGATTTGTTTTCGCGCCTGCAAAATGATAGGGGTTACCCCTAGTGGTGTAGATTAGGGATTCGTAACTATGCTGTGGCGATTGCCTTTCTGCAGGATGAACCGCCACCGCGCGGACAAGGCGACAATCGCCTGGAACGGCACGTGGCACGTTGCGACTTGCCCCGATTGCGGGAAGCTTGTGCGCAAGTCATCCCGGAAGCAGTACTGGAAGCTGGTTCCGGCACTCGCGGAAAAAAATGCGCAATGAATTCAATAATTTCGCTTTTGATCAGGGGGCGCTTGGCTGAACTCGATGCTCAGGCCAGCGCCATGTCCGGCCCGCTCGTCAGCTTGACGAATACGTCCTCGAGGTCGGCTTCGTCGGTCGAGACATCGATGATTCCGTAGCCGAGCGACTGGACGAGCGCGAGCACATCGCCTGCGTTGATGCGGTCCTTGTTGTAGGTCACGCGCAGCTCCTGTTCGCCCGAAATGACGCTCTTGGCGAAGGCCGGATGCTGCGGCGCGGCATCGATCGGACGATCGAGAGTCAGCACCACGATTTTCTCGCGCATCATGCCGACGAGGTCGCGCGTCGGCTGGTCGGTGATCAGCCGTCCGTGGTTGATGATGGCGATGCGGTCGCACAGCTGCTCGGCCTCTTCGAGGTAGTGCGTGGTGAGGACGATCGTAACGCCTTGATTGTTAAGATCGACCACCAGTTCCCACAACAGCCGCCGCAGTTCGACGTCGACGCCGGCAGTCGGCTCGTCGAGCACGAGGATCGGGGGCGTGTGGACCATGGCCTTGGCGATCAGCAGGCGGCGCTTCATCCCGCCCGAGAGCGACCGGGCGTAGGCATTGGCCTTGTCCGCCAGATGGACCGATTGCAGCAGTTCGAGCGAGCGGCGCGCGGGCGCCGGCACGCCGTAGAGCCCGGCCTGGATATCGAGCACTTCGAGCGGGGTGAAGAAGGGATCGAACACGATCTCCTGCGGGACGATGCCGATCGAGGCCTTGGCGTTGCGCGGCTCGCGGTCGATATCGAAGCCCCAGATCTCGACCGTGCCCGAGGACTTCATGACGAGCCCGGCGAGCGTGTTGATCAGAGTGGACTTGCCCGCGCCGTTGGGGCCGAGCAGGCCGAAGATCTGGCCTTGCGGCACATCGAAGCTGACCCCGCCCAAGGCGAGCTTGCCTTCGCCCGATTTGCTGCCGGCGGGAGCATAGCGCTTGACGAGATCGCGGATGCGGATGGCGGGGATGTTGTCCATGGGTTTCTCCCTGCAACCTGAAGCGCCTTGCGTAAAGGGGGCTCGGTTTGCTACCCGCGCGGCCATGAGCACGATCAAGGCACCCGAGACGGTTCTCACCACCAGCACGCGCGTGCGCTGCGACGGCGCGGACAATATCCGTGGCGGGGCGGCGCTGGGCCATCCGCGTGTGTTCATCGAGATCGACGAGCGCGGCTATGCCGAATGCGGCTATTGCGACCGGCGCTTCGTGCTGAAGGGCGGCCCGGCGGATCATTCCTGATCGAGGTGGCATGATCGGGCAGGGCTGCCTATATCCCTGCGCATGACTCATACGCCCGATCCCCGCTCGCTGCTCTATCGCCCCGGCCTGCTGACGCCTGATGAGGCCAAGCGCCTTACGGCAACCGCGCTCGGCGCCTGCGAGGATGGCGAGCTTTACCTGCAGTTCATCGCCAGCGAGAGCTTCGGTTTCGACGACGGGCGGCTGAAGACGGCCGACTATTCGCGCGATGCGGGCTTCGGCCTGCGCGGGGTTTCGGGCGAGATGACCGGGTTTGCCCATGCCAACGAGATTTCCGCCGCCGCCATCGCGCGTGCGGGCGAGACTTTGAAGCTGCTCGATCCGGCGAAGACAGCGCCCGCCGCCGCGCCGCGCCAGAACAACCGGCACCTCTATACCGACGCCTCGCCGCTCGATGCTGTACCCTTCGCGGCCAAGGTGAAGCTGCTCGAGACAATCGACGCGGCGGCGCGGGCGCGCGATCCCCGCGTCGCGCAAGTCTCGGCGAGCCTTTCGGCAAGCTGGTCGGTGGTCGAGATCGTGCGCGCGGACGGCTTTGTTGCGCAAGACGTGCGTCCGCTGGTGCGGCTCAATGTCTCCATTGTCGCCGAGCATAACGGGCGGCGCGAGACGGGGACGTTCGGGATCGGCGGGCGGCGGCTCTATGACGACCTGTTCGAGGAGAGCACCTGGAACCGGGGGATCGATACCGCGCTGGCGCAGGCGCTGGTGAACCTTGAGTCGGTCGATGCCCCGGCGGGCGAGATGACCGTGCTGCTCGGCCCCGGCTGGCCCGGCGTGCTGCTGCATGAGGCGGTGGGCCATGGCCTTGAAGGCGATTTCAACCGCAAGGGCACCAGCGCCTTCTCCGGCCGGATCGGCGAGCGGGTGGCGGCGCCCGGCGTGACCGTGGTCGACGATGGCTCGATCCCCGGCCGGCGCGGGTCGCTGACCATCGACGACGAAGGCACGCCGACGGAAGAGACCGTGCTGATCGAGGACGGTATCCTGAAAGGCTATATCCACGACCGGATGAGCGCGCGGCTGATGGGCCTTGCGCCGACGGGCAACGGGCGGCGCGAAAGCTATGCCCATGCGCCGATGCCGCGGATGACCAACACCTTCATGCGCGGCGGCAATGATGACCCGGCGGAGCTGCTATCGCGGGTGAAGAACGGGATTTTCGCCAAGTCGTTCGGCGGCGGGCAGGTCGACATCACCAGCGGCAAGTTCGTGTTTTCCTGCACCGAGGCCTACCGCGTCGAGAACGGCAAGCTGGGCGCGCCGATCAAGGGCGCGACGCTGATCGGCGATGGGCCGAGCGTGCTGACCCGCGTGACCGGGATCGGCCATGACATGGCGCTCGACGAAGGCGTGGGCGTGTGCGGCAAGGGCGGGCAGAGCGTTCCCGCCGGCGTTGGCCAGCCCACGCTGCTGGTCGAGGGGCTGACGGTGGGCGGCACGGCCTGACCGGCGGGGCGCGTTACCCGTCCCGTAATGCGACTCCAGGACTTCTACGTAGTTGGCGCTTGGCTTGCGTCTTGTTTTAGGCTGCCCTCAGGAAAACTACAGTCAGCGACGGTTAAGCCGGCGCGGCGCACCTTGGTCTGCGACCAATTTGAGAAAGGGCACGTCATGATCCGGATTGCCACCAAGCTCGGGCTCGCCGCTGCCGCCGGTGCGATGCTGCTGGCCGGTGCCGCCGCCGACGCCCGCCCGCGCCTGACCGGCGAGGAACAGCTGGCCAAGCTGCTCGAGGGCCGCGTGGAGGGCAAGCCCGTGAACTGCATCAACCTGCCGCAGGTCCAGTCCTCGCACGTGATCGACAAGACCGCGATTGTCTATGGCAGCGGCAACACGATCTATGTGCAGCGGCCCAAGTCGGGCGCCTCGACGCTCGATTCGACCGATATCCTCGTCACCCTGCAGACCACCTCGCAGCTGTGCAACCTTGACGTGGTGCAGCTGCGCGATCGCAACGGGTGGTTCTGGCGCGGGTTCGTGGCGCTCGACCAGTTCGTGCCCTACACCCGCGCGCCGAAGGTCGCGATGGCCAACTGACTTGCATTGATTCCGGCGGGCGGTCGGCGGTATGGGCGCGGCATGACAGCCATGCTCCTCCGCCTCGCCACGCCTGACGACGTAGCCGCGCTCGCCGATCTAGGGCGCCGCGCGATCACCGCCAAGTTCGGGCATCTCTACAAGCCGGAAGACTTCGCGACCTTTCTTGGAGAGGCGCACAGCGAGGCGAAGGTGGCCAAGGAGATTGCCGATCCCGGCATGCGCGTGGCGGTGATCGAGGAGAACGGCGCGCTGGTGGCGTTCTGCAAGCTGGTGCTGGAAAGCACGATGCCGACCGGGCACAGCGATGCGCGGCGGCCGCTGGAACTCAAGCAGCTCTACACCGATCCTGCGCGCATCGGCGGCGGGCTGGGCGCGAAGCTGATGGACTGGGCGCTGACGCAGGCCGAAGCGGCGGGCGCGGACGAGATCCAGCTTTCGGTCTACAGCGAGAACCCCGAGGCGCAGCGGTTCTACCACCGCTATGGCTTTGCCAAGATCGCTGATATCGAGTTCTGGGTGGGCACGCATTGCGATCCGGAATTCATGTATGCCAAGCGCCTTGTCTCTGAAGGCCATAGTCAGGCGCAAGCCGAGCAGGTATAAGCATCGCCATGTCATCCGTACGCCCCTGGCGCGATATCACGCGCCGCAAGAGCCGCCAGATCATGGTTGGATCCGTCCCCGTTGGCGGCGATGCGCCGATCACGGTGCAGACCATGACCAACACGCTGACCAGCGATCCTGTCGCGACGATCAACCAGATCCGGCGCTGCGAGGATGCGGGGGCGGACATCATCCGCGTTTCGTGCCCGGACGTGGAAAGCACCGCGGCGCTCGGCAAGATCGTGCGCGCGGCGCGGGTGCCGATCGTGGCGGACATCCATTTCCACTACAAGCGCGCGCTCGAAGCGGCGGACGCGGGCGCGGCGTGCCTGCGCATCAACCCCGGCAATATCGGCTCCTCCGAGCGCGTCGCCGAGGTGGTCCGCGCGGCCAAGGCCAACGGCTGCGCGATCCGCATCGGCGTGAACGCGGGCAGCCTCGAGAAGGACCTCCTCGAAAAGTACGGCGAACCTTGCCCCGAGGCGCTGGTGGAGAGCGCGCTCGACCATATCAAGCTGCTGCAGGACCACGATTTCCACGAATACAAGGTGGCGGTGAAGGCCTCCGACGTGTTCCTCGCGGTGGCGGCCTATATGGGCCTTGCCGAAGCGGTCGATTGCCCGCTGCATCTTGGTATCACCGAGGCGGGCGGGCTGATCGGCGGGACGGTCAAGTCCTCGATCGGGCTCGGCAGCCTGCTCTGGGCGGGCATCGGCGATACGCTGCGTGTCTCGCTTTCGGCCGAGCCCGAAGAGGAAGTGCGCGTCGGCTTCGAGATCCTGAAGTCGCTTGGCCTGCGCACCCGCGGCGTGCGCGTCGTCTCGTGCCCGAGTTGCGCGCGGCAGGGCTTCGACGTGATCCGCACTGTGGAGAAGCTGGAAAGCCGCCTCAGCCACATCAAGACGCCGATCTCGCTTTCGGTGCTCGGCTGCGTGGTCAACGGCCCCGGCGAGGCGCGCGAGACCGATGTGGGCCTGACCGGCGGCGGCAATGGCAAGCACATGGTCTACCTTTCGGGCGTGACCGACCACACGGTGCAGGACGAGGACATGCTCGAGCATATCGTCGCGCTGGTGGAGAAGAAGGCCGCCGAGATGGAAGCGGCGACGACCGACGCGGGGAAGGCGGAAGTGCCGGCGGAGTAGGCAGCGCTCTTCGTCATTTGCTAACGCCTTTGCGGGCACAATGGCGCGGTCATGAACCGCTTGATCGTCATTGCTGGCCTTGTCGTGTTCTTCAGCGTGCTGCTGGCGCCGGGTCTGTCTGTCGAGCCACCGGCCAAGGCGCGGACGGCGAAGGCCGGGCATTCCTCGCCGTGGAGCAAGGATGCGGCGCCGCCCACGAAGCGGGACGGGACGGCCGAGATGGTCGAGATCGCGCGCGATTCGCAGGGGCAGTTTCACCTTGAGGTCGATGTGGGCGGGGAATCCGTGCGGTTCCTTGTGGACACCGGCGCGGACGTGGTGGCCTTGACCGAGGATGATGCCGAGCGGCTGGGGCTGCGGCCCGATCCATCCGAATACCGCCCGATGCTCCAGACAGCCTCCGGAACGGGCCTCGCCGCACCGGTGGAGATCGACCGGCTGACGATCGGCGGGCGCGAACTGACCGGGGTGGCGGCGGTGGTCGTGCCCGATCTCTCCGTCAGCCTGCTCGGCCAATCGGCGCTGCGGCGGCTGGGGAGCGTGACCTTGCAGGGTGACCGGTTGATCATTGCGGGCTAAAAGCCGGCCCATGACCATCTCGATCCGCATTGCAACGCCCGAAGACCTGCCCCTGATTGCGGACTTGATCCGCGGGCTCGCCGATTACGAGAAGCTGGCCCATGAAGTGCGCTTCGATGAGCCGGTGCTGGGCGCCAAGCTGTTCGGCCAGCGCCCTTACGCCGAAGTGATCATCGGCGAAGTGGACGGCGCGGCGCAGGGTTTCGCCTTGTTCTTCCACAATTTCTCGACCTTCGAGGGCAAGCCCGGGGTCTATCTGGAGGACCTTTTCGTGCGGCCCGAGGCGCGCGGGAGCGGGCTCGGCAAGGCGCTGCTGTCGCGGCTGGCGGCCATCGCGGTGGAGCGCGATTGCGCGCGGCTCGAGTGGTCGGTGCTTGACTGGAACGAACCCGCGATCGGCTTCTACAAGAAGCTCGGCGCGCGGCTGATGGACGAGTGGACCGTCATGCGGGTGGACGGCGCGGCTCTGGTGCAACTGGGCGCATCTGCTGGAAAATCGGCCTGATTCGCCGTATACAAACCGATATGACGGGACTGGTAAACAGGCGCGGGCTCATTGCGGGCGCGGCGGCAACGGCGGTTGCTGCGGCGCTGCCTGCGCGCGTGTTCGCCCAGCCCTACAGCGTGCCGGAACAGAACCGGCGCATCCTCGCCGTCGCAAAGGAGCAGATGGAGCGGGTCCGGTCGGTGCTGTGGCGGACCGATATCGTAGGCGTCGCCGATTTCGCGTTGCCTTCGGCCATGCCGCGGCTCCATTTCGCCGATCTCGAGAAGGGCGAAGTGCGCTCGTTCCTTGTCGCGCACGGCAAGGGTTCGGACCCGGAGCATGACGGGTTTCTCAAGCTCTTTTCCAACGATGTCGGCAGCCTCGCCACTTCGCGCGGGGCGTTCATCACCTACGAGTGGTACAAGGGCAAGTACGGCACCTCGATCCGGCTCGGCGGGCTCGACCCGGAGAACAGCAACACGCTGGACCGCGCGATCGTGATGCACCCGGCGTGGTATGCGAACCCGGACATGCTGGAAAAGTGGGGCAAGCTGGGGCGCAGCGACGGGTGCTTCGCGATGCCTGAAGCCGACTTCAACGAGGCGCTGTGGCACCTTTCGGGGGGGCGGCTTTTGTATGCCGACCGGTTGGGGATTTATTGAGCGGGTCATCGTTCGATTTTTCCGCAATTGTGAAATGAAATTTTACGTCTGGCGCGAACGATGCCGGACGAGCACCTTCAGATCCAGACAGCGCGGCAGATCGGCAGCATCGTGGCACCGGCCCGCTGGCACAGACCCGAAGGAGACAGAACATGGACGACCTTAACGGAAAGAACGTGCTGGTGCTTGGCGGAAGCCGGGGCATTGGCGCGGCCATCGTGCGCCGTTTCAGCGCGGCGGGCGCAGCGGTGAGCTTCACATACGCCGGTTCGCAAGGCGCTGCCGATGCACTGGCCGCTGAAACCGGAGCGAGCGCGATCCAGACTGACAGTGCGGATCGCGCTGCGCTGATCGCGACGGTTGCCGGGCAGGGCGCGCTCGATGCCTTGATCATCAATGCCGGCACGCTCGTCATGGGCGATCCGCTGCAACTTGATGCCGACGCCGTCGACCACATGATCGATGTCAACGTGCGCGCGCCCTATCACGCAGCGGTCGAGGCGGCGCGGCGGATGAACGACGGCGGCCGGATCATCGTCATCGGCTCGGTCAACGGCGACCGGATGCCGTTCGCCGGGGGCGCCGCCTATGCCCTGACCAAGTCGGCCGTGCAGGGCATGGTGCGGGGGCTGGCGCGCGACTTCGGCGACCGCGGGATCACGGTCAACAGCATCCAGCCGGGACCAACCGACAGCGACATGAACCCGGCGGACGGCCCGATGGCGCCGATGATGCACGGCTTCATGGCGATCAAGCGCCATGTGAAAGCGGAGGAAATCGCAGAACTGGCGGCCTACCTCGCCGGGCCGAATGCGGGCATGATCACCGGCTCGATGCAGACCATTGACGGCGGGTTCGGCGCCTGAGGCCGGGGAGCTGCGAGACTGAAGCGATACGGCAACCGGGCAAGCACAGGCTTGCCCGGTTGCCCCGTCACAGCGGGTTATCCAGCTTGATGATCGCTTCGGTGCTCTTGCGCTGGTCGGTGTGGAGCTGGCGCGGCTGGGCGAAGCTGGCGATGACGGGCGCGTCGCGGCTGTAGATGTCCGGGAAGCTGCGCATCAGGCCGGTCACGTCGCGCGCGACGGTGAAGTAGGTGATGTAGACCGCCCAGGGCTTGGTCATCGGGACCTTGGTGTACTTGCCCGAGAGGTTGTATTCGACGGCGGTTTCCGGCGGCAGATCGGCGCCGAGGATCGCCATCGTCATCGCGAGTTCGGTGGCGCGTTCGGCGCGGATGCAGCCGTGGCTGAGCGCGCGGGAAGGCAGCGCGAAGAGGTTCCGGTTGGGGGTGTCGTGGATGTAGATCGCGTGCTCGTTGGGCATGTCGAGCTTGACGCGGCCCAAGGAGTTGCTGTCGCCCGGCTGCTGCACGACGGTGATCGTGCCATCGGCGGCCTTGGTGGCGACATAGCCTTCGCGCGCGGCCTGACGCGGGTTCTTGATCAGGCGCGCGCCGAGGCCTTCGCCGACGACGATCGACTGCGGGACGGTCCACGTCGGGTTGAACACCACGTTCTTGACCTGCTCGGCGAGCTGCGGCGTTGCGGTCTTGCCCGGCTTGCCGACGATGGCGCGGTAGGAGCGGATGATCTTGTTGTTCACCGTCAGCCGGAGCTCCTGCTCGGGCACGTTGATGATGAGGTACTGGAGGCCCATGTCGCGCGCGAGCCAGCGCCAGCGGTCCATGTTGGCCTTGATCATGCCGATCTGGCGCGGGTCCTTGGCCTTGGCCAGCATGTCCTTGAGCAGCGCGTAATCGGGATGCGTGGGATTGAGCGAGGCGAGCACGCCGGGAATGTCGTGCGTTTCGGTCGCCTGCGCGAGGAGCTGCGCGTTGGGGTGCAGGTCCTGATCGGGATCGATGGCGAACCACTGGATGCGCGCGGGCATCGGGGTGCGGCCATCGCGCAGGTCTTCGGCCAGCCAGACGAACAGGCGGCTGGCGAGTACGTCGAGATCGTCGCCTTCACCCTTGGCGATGGCGGCGGCGAGATTGGCGGGCTCGTAGTCGGCCGGGGTGAGGCCTTCGCTGCGGATGCCCTTGATCGCGGCGAGGAGGGCCTTGGCATCGGCCAGCGTCCAGTGCGCCAGCGGGGGCGGCAGCGGCTGGAAGACGGGTACGGCGTCGGGTGTGGCCGTGCCGGTGGGGGCCGGGGTGGCCTGTACCGTCGGGGCCTGTGCGGTCGGGGCGGTCGCCGTCGGCGTGGGCTTCGGCGCGGGCTTGGCGGGCTGGACGCCGGCGGTCAGATCGACCGGGCCCTGCTGCGCGGCCGTGGCGGGCGTGCCCAGCGCGGCCCAGCCCAAGGCTGCCGTGCAGAGCATGCCGCTGACTTTGGCCCGATGAATCATGCGCATTGCTCGATGTCTTTCCCTGTGTGGCGCCCGGCTGTCTGGTGATTCCTGCCCCAAGCGGACGAAGCAATCAAGCAAGGCGGCTGTCTGTTTGCTGAATCGCCAGACTGATCCAGGTTGCACGATGCTGCTGACCTTTGCGCTGCACGAAAGGCGTCGCTATGGGCGGGCGATGAAGCGCGCTGCCCCCCTCCTGCCGATCCTCTCCGCGATGACCGGGCTGCTGTGCTTCGGGGTGATGGACGGCTTCATGAAGATCGCCGCGCTGGCGGTGGGAGCCTATGCGGCGCTGTTCTGGCGCAATCTGGTCGGATCGCTGATCATGCTGCCGGTGTGGCTGGCGCGCGGCAACAAGGACGGCAAGCGCGGCCTGCCGGGGCGCGAGGCGATGCGGCTGCATCTGCTGCGCTCGGGCGTTTCGGGGGTGATGGCGACGCTGTTCTTCTATGGCCTGGCGCGGACGCCCGTGGCTGAAGCCATGGCGCTTTCGTTCATTGCGCCGCTGCTGGCGCTCTACCTCGCTGCCGTCTGGCTGGGCGAGGAGCTTTCGCGGCGCGCGGTGGCGGGATCGGTGCTGGCCCTGTCCGGCGTGGGACTGATCGCGGCGGGCAAGTTTGGCGGGACGAGCTACAATGCCGAAAGCGTGCACGGCCTGATCGCGATCCTGATTTCGGCCGTGCTCTATGCGTGGAACCTCGTGTTGCAGCGGCGGCAATCACAGCTGGCGGGGCCGGAGGAAATCTCGTTCTTCCAGACCTTCTTCATCTTCTGCCTGCTGGGGATCGGCGCCTGGTGGTTCGCGCCGGTGCCGCCCGCGCAGATCTGGGCCGTGCTGGCCGCCTCCGCCGTGCTGTCGACCGCGTCGCTGATGCTGCTCGGCTGGGCCTATGCGCGCGCCGAGGCGCAAGTGCTGGTGCCGCTCGAGTATACCGCGTTCATCTGGGCCGCGATTGTCGGCTGGGTGGTGTTTTCCGAGCCGCTGACGTGGCGCACCCTGGCCGGCGTGGTGCTGATCGTGGCGGGCTGCCTGATCGCGCTGCAGCGCAAACCCGCGCCCGAAGCGGCCGCCGAACGGGCCTGACTGCGGCCTTGTAACGTTTCGCTGCGCCGCACCGTATGGCATGCAGAGGCCTATGCATTTCGAGCGCCCCAAGCCTTGACGCGGGGGCTGTCTCGGCGCATCGGGCACGCGTGCCCTCGGGGGCGGCTCCGGTGCGGCAAACGGTTTCAACTTGAAGGGATTACGCATCGCCATGACCCAGGTCGGACAGGACACGCTCGGCGCCCGCAGCACGCTTACCGTTGGCGGCAAGGACTATGCCTACTACGCGCTCGGCAAGGCCGCCGCAGCCTATGGTGACGTCTCGCGCCTGCCTTTCTCGATGAAGGTCCTGCTCGAGAATCTGCTCCGCTTCGAGGATGGCGGCTTCACCGTCTCGACCGACGACATCAAGGCGCTGGTCGACTGGCAGAAGGACCCCTCGAGCAGCCGCGAGATCCAGTACCGCCCGGCGCGCGTGCTGCTGCAGGATTTCACCGGCGTGCCTTGCGTGGTCGACCTCGCCGCCATGCGCGATGCGATTGCCAAGCTGGGCGGCGATACCAGCAAGATCAATCCGCAGGTGCCGGTTCACCTCGTGATCGACCACTCGGTGATGGTCGACGAGTTCGGCCACCCCAAGGCTTTCGAGCAGAACGTCGAGATCGAATACTACCGCAACGGCGAGCGCTATGACTTCCTCAAGTGGGGCTCGAAGTCGCTGGCCAACTTCAAGGCGGTGCCTCCGGGCACCGGCATCTGCCACCAGGTCAACCTCGAGCATATCGCGCAGGCGGTGTGGACGAGCGAAGGGCCGGACGGCGCGACAGTCGCTTATCCTGACACCTGCGTCGGCACCGACAGCCACACCACGATGATCAACGGCCTTGGCGTGCTGGGCTGGGGCGTCGGCGGGATCGAGGCGGAAGCCGCGATGCTTGGCCAGCCGGTTTCGATGCTGATCCCCGAAGTTGTCGGCTTCAAGTTCACCGGCGAGCTTCAGGAAGGCGTGACCGCGACCGACCTCGTGCTGACCTGCACCAGCATGCTGCGCAAGCACGGCGTGGTCGGCCGCTTCGTCGAATACTATGGTCCGGGCCTTGCCTCGCTCACGCTGGCGGACCGCGCGACGCTGGCCAACATGGCGCCGGAGTATGGCGCTACTTGCGGCTTCTTCGGCATCGACGACAAGACGCTCGACTACATGCGCCTGACCGGCCGCGAGGAAGACCAGATCGCGCTGACCGAAGCCTATGCCAAGGCGCAGGGCTTCTGGATCGATCCTTCGGTCGAGCCCGTGTTCACCTCGACGCTGGAGCTGGACCTTGGCACCGTGGTGCCCAGCCTTGCCGGGCCGAAGCGCCCGCAGGACCGCGTCTCGCTGCCCGACGTCGATGATGTGTTCAATGCCGACATGGCGAACACCTACAAGAAGGCGCAGCAGCGCGTGCCGGTGGAAGGCAAGGACTTCGACATCGGCGATGGCGACGTGACGATCGCGGCGATCACCAGCTGCACCAACACCTCGAACCCGGGCGTGCTGGTGGCGGCGGGCCTCGTCGCCAAGAAGGCCAACGAGATGGGCCTCAAGCCCAAGCCCTGGGTCAAGACCTCGCTGGCGCCGGGCTCGCAGGTGGTGACGGACTACCTCGTCAAGGCCGGGCTGCAGGAGCACCTCGACGCGGTGGGCTTCAACCTCGTCGGCTATGGCTGCACGACCTGCATCGGCAACTCGGGCCCGCTGGCCGAGCCGATCAGCAAGGCGATCAACGACAACGGCCTCGTTGCCGCGGCCGTGATCTCGGGCAACCGCAACTTCGAGGGCCGCGTCTCGCCCGACGTGCGCGCGAACTTCCTCGCCAGCCCGCCGCTGGTGGTGGCCTACGCGCTCAAGGGCACGGTGATCGAGGACTTCGTCTCGACCCCGATCGGCCAGAGCAAGGATGGCGTGGACGTCTATCTCAAGGACATCTGGCCGTCGAACCATGAAGTCTACGAGACGATGGCGGGCTGCATGGACCGCGCGATGTTCCAGGCGCGCTACGCCGACGTCTACAAGGGCGACGTGCACTGGCAGGCGATCAACGTCACGGGCTCGGAAACCTACCAGTGGCGCGCGGGCAGCACCTATGTTGCCAACCCGCCCTACTTCGAGGGCATGACGATGACCCCGGCGCCGGTGAGCGACATTATCGAGGCCAAGCCGCTGGCGATCCTCGGCGATTCGATCACCACCGACCACATCTCGCCGGCCGGTTCGATCAAGGCCGACAGTCCGGCGGGCAAGTGGCTGATGGAGCACCAGGTCGCCAAGGCGGACTTCAACTCCTATGGCGCGCGCCGCGGCCACCACGAAGTGATGATGCGCGGCACTTTCGCCAACATCCGCATCAAGAACGAGATGGTGCCCGGCATCGAAGGCGGCATGAGCCGCTATGGCAGCGAGGTCGGCGCGATCTACGACGTGGCGATGAAGCACAAGGCCGACGGCACGCCGCTGGTCGTGATCGCGGGCAAGGAATACGGCACCGGTTCCAGCCGCGACTGGGCGGCCAAGGGCACCAACCTGCTCGGCGTGCGCGCGGTGATCGTGGAGAGCTTCGAGCGTATCCACCGCTCGAACCTTGTCGGCATGGGCGTGCTGCCGCTGCAGTTCAAGGAAGGCGAGAGCCGCGAGACGCTGGGGCTGACGGGTGACGACAGCTTCACCATCCGCGGTGTGGCGGGCCTGAAGCCGCGTCAGGATGTGGAAGTGGAGGTGACGCGCGCCGATGGCACCAGCTTCACCTTCACCGCGCTCTGCCGCATCGATACTGCCAACGAGCTGGAATACTATCTCAACGGCGGCATCCTGCACTACGTGCTGCGCAACCTGGCGGCCTGACGGTCGCAAGCGGTCGCGCTGGAATCAGAAAGGGCGGCTCCCCCCCGGAGCCGCCCTTTCCTTTTGCCCGCGTATGCTGCGTACGTGACGGCCCGCGGAAGCTGGTTCAGGCCGTAGCCGCACCCTTGGCCTTGAGGCCCTGACGGCGGCGCGCGACGAGACCGGCGGCAGCGGCGCCGAACAGGAGGACCATCGAGGGTTCCGGCACCGGCGTGCCGCCGTTCGACGAGGTCGAGGTAGACGTGCTGGTGCTGCCGTTCGAGGACGACGACGACGAGCTGGAGCTGCTGCTCGACGACGAGGAAGAGCCACCGGTCGACGAGGAGGACGACGAAGTCGAGGAGGACGTCGACGACGAGGTCGAGGACGAGGTCGACGAGCTGCTCGTCACGTTGCCCGAACTGGTCGAAGTCGACGAGCTGGTGGAGACGTTGCCCGACGAGGTGCTGACATTGCCCGAGCTCGTCGAGACATTGCCCGAAGACGTGCTGACGTTGCCCGACGAGGTCGAGGTGCTGCTGGTCACCGCACCCGAGCTGGTCGAGACGTTGCCGCTCGAAGTCGAGGTGGAGATATTGCCGCTCGAGGTCGAGCCGCCCGACGTCGACGTCGAACCGCCCGAGGTCGAGGTGCTGCCGCCCGAGGTGGAGCCGCCGGAGGTCGAGGTCGAGCCGGTGCTGGTCGAGGAGACCACCACGCTGCCGCCGCCGCTGCTGCCGCCGAAGAAGCCGCCGAAGAACCCGCCGCCGAAGCCGCCGATCCCGCCGCCGCCGCCGATGACGACCGGGGCCGCGCTGCCGCCGCCCGCTGCCTGCGGGGGCATCGGTGCCATGTAGGGGACGGGGGCATAGGCCATCTGCTGCTGCGGCATGGCGCAGGACTTGGTGACGGTGGTCTTGACCACGCGGCGCAGGCGGTGGACCGGGCGCGGCTTGACCACGGCATAGTGCCGCTTCACTTGCTTGACCTTGATCGGCTTGACGTGATGGATCTCGGCAGCCGAGGGCGCTTCCGACACGTGCACCGCGCCGCCGCCCAGCACGGCACCGCCCGCTGCGCAGGCCGCCAGTTTTGCCAATGCCATCCGAACCGACATGATCTTTGCTCTCTGTTCCCGTGGGAAAGGGCCTTATCCGCACAATGGTGGACAAACCCTCTCCTGACAGATCGAACAACGCAGATCAGACCGGCTGCGGCAATGCCGTTAACCGGGTTTCACCCCCTCCGGGGGACCCGAATTGGGTCAAAACGGGGCTTGCGCGCAAGTCTGTGCCAATCTGGAACCGAATTGGCATCGGCAGTTACGCTTAGAGCGTTTACCATCAGCCCTCGTCGGGCGCGAAGAGGCCGGGGAGATCGGCGGCGGGCGGGGTGAGTCCCAGATGGCGCCAGCCGCGATCGTTGAGGCACCGACCTCGTGCGGTGCGGGCGACCAGACCGAGCTGGATGAGGTAAGGCTCGATCACGTCTTCGATGGTGTCGCGCGGTTCGGAAAGGCCGGCGGCGAGCGTCTCGACGCCGACCGGGCCGCCCTTGTAGATATCCGCAATCATGCTGAGGTAGCGCCGGTCCTGCAGATCGAGCCCGAGCGAGTCGACTTCGAGCCGGGTCAGCGCGCTGTCTGCCACGTCGCGGGAAATCACCGCTGCTCCGGCTACTTGCGCGAAATCGCGGACGCGGCGGAGCAGGCGGCCGGCGACTCGCGGAGTGCCGCGCGAACGCCGCGCGATCTCGCCCGCGCCGCCGCTGTCGACGCCGATGCCGAGCAGGCCCGCGCCGCGCGTGACGACGCGTTCGAGCTCGGCCACGGTGTAGAACTGCAGGCGAACGGGGATGCCGAAGCGGTCGCGCAAAGGCGTGGCGAGGAGGCCTGCGCGGGTGGTCGCGCCGATCAGGGTGAAGGGCGGCAGATCGATCCGCACCGACCGCGCCGATGGCCCTTCGCCGATGATGAGATCGAGCGCGCGGTCTTCCATCGCCGGATAGAGCACTTCCTCGACCACCGGGTTGAGGCGGTGGATCTCGTCGATGAAGAGAACGTCGCCGCTCTCCAGATTGGTTAGCAGTGCGGCGAGATCGCCCGCCTTGGCGATGACCGGGCCGGAGGTGGCGCGGAAGTTCACCCCCATCTCGCGCGCGATGATCGCGGCGAGCGTGGTCTTGCCGAGGCCGGGCGGGCCATAGAACAGCACATGATCCATCGCCTCGCCGCGCTGCTTGGCGCTTTCGATGAAGACGTGGAGGTTTTCGCGCGCGGCTTCCTGCCCGACGAATTCGGCCAGCGATTTCGGGCGCAGCGCGGCGTCGGGGTCTTCCGTCTGGCGGCGGGGGGTGAGGATGGGGTTATCGGTCATGGCTCACCCTTGCCGAGCGGCTCGGTCCGCCTTGAGGAATGGAGGATGCGCTGGATGGAAACGATATCGGCCTCAAAGCGATAGAGCACGAGGTAGGGTGCGCGCAGGCAGCTGCGGACGTTGCGGCCGTATTCCGGGCGCACTCTCCCGACGAGCGGATACATCTTCAGCCTAGCGAGAATGTCGTCGAAGCCTGCCATGAAGGCGCGCGTGGTGGGGGCTCCGAACTCGGTCAGGCTGCGCAACTGGATTTCTTCAAGATCAGCCTGCGCCTGCCGCGAAATCCGAACTTCATGCATCAGGCAGTTTCGCCATGATCTCCCTGAGCACGTCGCGCGGATCAGCATCCAGATAGCCCGATGCCTCACCCTCCGCCAGCCGCGCCCGGACCCATGCGGCATCCTCGTCCGCCTCGGCCAGATCGCGCCGGATCAGATCGCGTAGGTACTCGGCGGCATCAAGATAACCGCCATCGGCGATGCGCTGGTCGATGCGGCTTTGCAGCGCGGTGGGGAGGGGGAAGCTGAGGTCGGTCATCTGGCGATTATCCTCCAACAGGGTGGGAGCGGCAAGCGGGTTTGGGGCGGTCACTTCAGGATGCAGACCTGCAGATGGTAGTCCCAGCGACCGCCATGATCGAGGCACCTATCGATTTCCTGCCAATCCCAGATCCAGAGCCCAACAAGCACGCCCGCAAGAAACAGCATGCCGGCAGTGCATATCAGCGCAGTGAGGTGCTTGCGCAGCATGTCTCACCCCGTCGCCCGCTTCAGCGCCACGCGCACCAGATCGTTGAGCGGCGCATCGTCGCCCAGTTCCTTGACGGCGGCGGCGACGGCCATGCTGGCAGTGGCGGGTTTGAAGCCGAGGTTCTGGAGGGCGGAAATCGCATCGGCGCTGGTGGAGCCGGCGGGCGCAGCGGCGAGGCCTTCCAGCGGCGGGCTGCCGGGGCCGGCGGAGATCGGGCCGAGGCCACCGGCCTTGTCCTTGAGTTCGTTGACGATGCGGCCCGCGAGCTTGGGGCCGACGCCCTGCGCGCGGGCGACCATCGCGGCATCGCCGCTGGCGCAGGCGCGTTGCAGGTCTTCGACCGAGAGGGCGGAAAGGATGGCGAGCGCGACTTTGCTGCCGACCCCCTGCACGGCGGTCAGCAGGCGGAACCAGCCGCGTTCGGCAGCGCTGGTGAAGCCGATCAGGCGCTGGTCGTTTTCGGAGACCTGCAGCTCGGTGTGGATGACCACCCTGTCGCCGCGAATGCCGAGCCGGTCGAGCGTCTTGGCCGAGCAGTGGACGAGGTAGCCGACGCCGTTCACGTCGATGATGGCCCAGTCGGGGCCGAAATCGTCGAGCAGGCCGGTGAGCTTTGCGATCATGGTTTGTTCTATGGCAGGCCTGCGTTTCGCGAGCAAGCTTGCGCGAGCATCCTTCGACAGGCTCAGCATGAGCGGGCTTTGTCCATTCTCCGAAACCCCGCTCATGCTGAGCTTGTCGAAGCATCGACACCGCGTTGGCCCTAGCGGTGGCTGCCCATCATGTTGGCGTGGGTGATCGCGACGGCGAGGGCATCGGCGGCGTCCGCGCCTGTGAGCGCGACACCGGGGAGCAGGACCTTGAGCATGGCCTGAATCTGCAGCTTTTCCGCCCCTCCGGTGCCGACGAGGGCCTTCTTGATGACCTTGGTGGGGTATTCCGCCACCGGCAGGCCCGCGCGCGCGACGGCCAGCAACGCGACGCCCCGCGCCTGCCCCAGCTTGAGCGTCGACTGCGGGTTCACGTTGACGAAGACTTCCTCGACCGCGCCCGCATCGGGGTGGTGCTGCGCGATCACGGCGGCCAGCCCCGCGTCCAGCTCGACCAGCCGCTCGGCCATGCCGGCTTTGGCATCGGTGCGGATCTGGCCGTTGGCGACGTGGCTGAGGCGGCTGCCGGACTTGGCGACAATGCCCCAGCCGGTGCAGGTGAGGCCGGGATCGATGCCGAGGATGATCATCGTCCGCCCGTGCCCCTCCACCATCCGGCGGATGGTCCCCCTCCCCGGTCCGGGGAGGAACGAAGGATCAACCCAGCTTCTCCATCACCTCGTCGGGGATCTCGTAGTTGCCCCAGACGGTCTGGACGTCGTCGTCATCCTCGAGCACGTCGATCAGCTTGAGCAGCGTCGCGGCGGTATCGGCATCGACGGTGGTCGTCATGTTGGGCTTCCACGCGAGCTTCACGCCCTCGGCTTCGCCCAGTACCTTCTCGAGTTCGCGCGCGACGGGGTGGAGCTGCTCGATGGCGACCCAGATCTGGTGGCTGCCGGGGTTCTCGTCGCCGTCGCCGAGATCGCTCTCGACATCTTCGGCGCCCGCTTCGATCGCGGCTTCGAGGACCTTTTCCTCATCGCCCGCCTTGCCGGGATACTCGATCAGGCCGAGCCGCTCGAACCCGTGGCTCACCGCGCCCGAGGCGCCGAGGTTGCCGCCGTTCTTGGCGAAGGCGGTGCGCACGTTGGTGGCGGTGCGGTTGCGGTTGTCGGTGAGCGCTTCGACGATGATCGCGACGCCGCCCGGGCCATAGCCCTCGTAGCGCACTTCCTCGTAGTTGTCGCCTTCGCCCTTGCTCGCCTTGTCGATCGCGCGGGCGATATTGTCCTTGGGCATCGACTGCGCCTTGGCCGCGTTGACGGCGGCGCGCAGGCGCGGGTTCATGTCCGGATCGGGCATGCCCATCTTGGCCGCGACGGTGATTTCGCGGGAGAGCTTGGAAAACATCGCCGAGCGCTTTTTGTCCTGCGCGCCCTTGCGGTGCATGATGTTCTTGAATTTGGAATGGCCTGCCATGGTGTGCTGCTCGAAGGCTTGGGTTTGCTTTGGCGGCTCCCCTAGCCGAGACAGGGACGCTGGGCAATTGGGCCTGCACACGCCGTCTTAACCCGCGCTGCGGCATCAGGGCTGCCATGAAAGCGCTATACCAAGACTTTGCCGCGTGGCTGGCCCATCCACACATGCTGACGCCTTCGGGGCTGCGTGCGCCCTACGCCGGGCAGGCCTTGCGGTACATGCTGGCGCTGCATCTGGTGGTGCTGCTGCTCGTGCTGCTGCCGGTGCTGGGGCTGTGGCAGGCGGCGATGGGGCTCCCTTCGCCGGAAGCCTTCGATCAGGTCTCCAAGGCGATGCTGGTGCCCTTCGTGGTGCTGCTGGCGCCGGTGGCGGAGGAACTGGCGTTTCGCGGCTGGCTGACGGGCCGGGTGCGCGCGGTGTGGCTTGTATTCTGCGGGTTCCTCACCGCGGGATTCCTCGCGATGGTGAGCCTGCGTATCTATGAAGTGCCGGCGAGCTTTGCCGTGCTGGGCATGGGGATCGTCGCACCGGCGGGCTGGTGGTGGCTGCGCGGGCGCGGTGTGGTGCCGGGGTTCGAGCGCGCGTTTCCGGTGCTGGTGTGGCTGTCGATTCTGGTCTTCGGCCTTTCGCACCTTTCCAACTATCCGCGCTTTACGTGGGCGCTGCTGCCGATGGTGCTGCCGCAAGTCTGGGCGGGGATGACGCTGAGCTATACGCGGATGCGGATCGGCATCTTCGGTTCGATGCTGATCCATGCGGCGGCCAACGGCATTTCGGTGAGCCTCGCGCTGCTGGGTGTCTAGAGCACGCGCTGCCACCAGCCGACATCGCGCCACGCGCCCATTTTCCAGCCGACTTCGCGGTAGACGCCGACGGGGGTGAAACCGCAGGCCTCGTGCAAGGCGACGCTGGCGGGATTGGGCTGGGCGATGCCGGCAAAGGCGGCGTGGAAGCCCTTGGCCTTCAGGCGCGCGAGCAGTTCACCATAGAGGGCGCGGCCGATCCCCGAGCGCGCGGCGGCGGCGCTGACATAGATCGCGACATCGCAGGAGGAGGCATAGGCGGCGCGGGTGCGGTGCGGGCTGCCATAGGCATAGCCGAGTACCTCGCCGTCGCGTTCCGCCACGAGCCAGGCGTGGCTCGTGCCATAGTCGGCAATGCGGCGGGCCATTTCAGCCTTGTCCGGGGCTTCAAGTTCGAAGCTGACCCAGCTGCCGGTCACATGGGGTGCGTAGATCGCAGCACAGGCCTCTGCGTCTTCCGGGCAGGCGTCGCGGATCGTCAGCGGGTCCGCCATGGGGTCACTGCTTCACCACGGCGCCGCGCTTCATCACGAAATCGACGTGTTCGAGACGGGTGACGTCGGTGAGCGGATCGCCGTGGACCGCGATGATATCGGCTGGCATGCCCGGCGCGATGCGGCCCACGCTATCGCTGCGGCCCAGCGCTTCGGCGGCGTTCACGGTGGCGGCGGCGATGGCGGCGGCGGGGGTCATCCCGGCCTTGACCATCAGCGCGAACTCGCGGGCGTTGTCGCCGTGCTTCGAGACGCCGGTGTCGGTGCCGAAGGCGATCTTCACGCCCATGCGGATCGCGAGTTCGTGCGACTTGCGTTCGGCGGCAGCGGCGTTTTCGGCCTTGGGGATCGTCGCAGGCGGCAGCAGCCCGGCGCGGGCCTGCGCGAGCGCGGCGACCGGGGCGAGCATAGTCGGCACGAGCCAAGTGCCATGCGAGAGCATCGCCTTGATCGTCGGCTCGTCGAGGAAAGTGCCATGGTCAATCGTATCGACTCCGGCATTGACCGCCGCCATCGTGCCTGCCGCGGCATGGCTGTGCGCCGCCACCTTGCGGCCGAAGCTGTGTGCGGTGTCGATGACAGCCTTCATTTCCTCGTCGGTCATCTGCTGGCCGAGCCCGCCCGCGACGTTCGAGAGCACGCCGCCGGTCGCGGCAAATTTGATGACCTGTGCGCCAAGCCGGATCTGCTCGCGCACCGCGCGGCGGCAATCGTCGGCGCCGTTGCAGAGGTTGTTGTAATCATGCGGGAAGAAGGCGCCGTAGCTTTCCTCATTCAGACCGCCGCCATCGCCATGGCCGCCGGAGACCGAGATCATCGTCCCGGCGTTGATGATCGTCGGCCCGGGCACTTCGCCGGCGTCGATCGCATCGCGCAGCGCGCGGATGCCGCGCGGCGGGCCGCCGAGATCGCGCACCGTGGTGAAACCGGCTTCGAGCGTCTGCTTGGCATGGAGCGCGGCGAGATAGGCCGCATCCTCGCGGTCGCGCGTGGAGGCATCCAGCCGCTCGCGCAGCGGGTCGCCGTCGCTGAACAAATGGACGTGCATGTCGGTGAGACCGGGCAGCACGAAAGCATCGCCGAGTTCGACGGTGGTGGCACCGGCGGGGGCTGGCAGCGTACCGTCGCTCACGCTGGTGACCACGCCGTCGGTGATCACCACGGTGGAGGCACCCCGCGGGGGCTTGCCGGGCTGGTCGAGGAGGCGACCGGCGTGGAGGTAGGTGATCTTGGGTTGCGGCTTGGCCGGGGTTTCCGCTGCTGAAACGGGCGCGGCTACGGCAATCAGCGCGGCAAAGCCGGCAAGCAGGGCGGGGCGGGCAAGACGCATCGGGGAACCTCCGGCAGCAACGTTTCGTCGCAGCCTAGCGTCTCCCCGCCCCGCGTCCAGTCCTGCTACTCGATGCCCAGCGCGTTCTTGTAGGTATCGAGAATCATTTCCATTTCGCGGCGATCGTCGGGCTTCAACTTCCGCAGGCGGACGATCTGGCGCATGATCTTGGGATCGTAGCCGACCGCCTTGGCCTCGGCGTAGACGTCCTTGATATCGTCGCCGATGCCCTTCTTTTCTTCCTCGAGGCGTTCGATGCGCTCGATCAGGAGGCGCAGGCGGTCGTCGGCGGCTTCGGCCATGGTCAGAAATCTCCGGTCAGAAAGGGTTGCCGACGCGTTAGGGCGCTCGCCCCGATTCGCGCAAAACCCTGCCTGTGGAAATGTTCTTTCGGATCGCCGCCGGGGGGGGGAGTGCGTGCTCCCCTCTCCCAACCCTCTCCCCTCAAGGGGAGAGGGCTATGGGGTGGGTTCGAGATCGGCGCGCCCCTTGAAGCCTTGGGCGATCACGTACCACTCGGACGAGTCCTTGCGGCTCGCGGGGGGCTTGGCGTGCTTCACCGTCCTGAAGTTGCGCTTGAGGATGGTGAGAAGCTCGCCGTCGGTGCCGCCCGCGAAGACCTTGGCGACGAAGGCGCCGCCGGGCGCGAGCGTCTGTACCGCGAAATCGACCGCGGTCTCGACGAGGCCCATGGTGCGCAGATGGTCGGTCGCCTTGTGGCCGACGGTGTTGGCGGCCATGTCCGAGATGACGAGATCGGGCGCACCGCCCAGTGCGCCGGTGAGCGCGGCGGGGGCTTCATCCGCCATGAAGTCCATCTGGAAGATCGTCACGCCCTCGATGGGGTCGACCGGCAGCAGGTCGATGCCGACGACTTCGGCTTGCGGAGCCTGCTTGCGCACGACTTGCGCCCAGCCGCCCGGCGCGATGCCGAGATCGACGACACGGCGCGCGCCCTTGAGCAGGCCGAAGCGGGTGTCGAGCTCGATCAGCTTGAACGCGGCGCGGCTGCGCCAGCCTTCGGCCTTGGCCTGCTTGACGTAAGGATCGTTGAGCTGGCGCGCGAGCCAGCGGTTGGACGAGGCGGTGCGTCCCCGCGCCGTCTTGACCCGTGTGCCCGGGTCGCGGCCGCTTCTGCTCATGACCTGGGGCTCATGCCTGGGCGCCCTTGGCTTCCGCCGCCCGCCGGTCGCCCAGCCCGCCCGCCGCCATAAGGCTGCGCAGGATGCCTTCGCGGATGCCGCGATCGGCGATGCCGAGCCGTTCGGCGGGCCAGATATCGAAGATCGATTCGAGGATCGCGCAGCCCGCGACGACCAGATCGGCGCGCTCGCGGCCGATGCAGGGCACGGCGACGCGCTCGGCCGGGGAGATGTGGGCGAGGCGCTGGCTGATCTCGCGCATCGAGGCGGTGGGCACGATGAGGCCGTCGACCGCGCTGCGATCATATTGCGGCAGGCCAAGGTGGAGGCTGGCGAGCGTGGTGACCGTGCCGCTGGTCCCGAGCAGGCGGAGGCCGCCCTGCTGGTCAGCGGCTTCGCGCGCGGGGGCGACGCGTTCGGCAAACCGCGCGAAGCCTTCGGTGATGCGGCGGCGCATTTCCCTGTAGGCGGCGGCGCGGGCTTCGGCGGTGAGCTCGATGGCGCCGATGCTTTCGGTGAGCGAGACAACGCCCCAGGGCACCGATTGCCAATCGAGAATGCGCGGCACCGCGTCGCTGGTATCGACGAGCACCATTTCGGTCGAGCCGCCGCCGATATCGAAGATCATCGCCGGGCCGCAGCCGGGTTCGAGCAGGATGTGGCAGCCGAGCACGGCGAGACGGGCTTCTTCCTCGGCGGTGATGATGTTGAGCCGGATGCCCGTCTCGCGGTGGACGCGCTCAATAAAGGCCTCGCCATTGGTGGCGCGGCGGCAGGCTTCGGTCGCGACCGAGCGGGCGAGATGGACGCCGCGCTTGCGCAGCTTGTCGGCGCAGATGTGGAGCGCGCCGAGCGCGCGGTCCATCGCGGCTTCGGACAGACGGCCCGATTGCGCAAGCCCTTCGCCGAGGCGGACGACGCGGCTGAACGCATCGATCACCATGAAATGATCGCCCGAAGGCCGCGCGATAAGGAGGCGGCAGTTGTTGGTGCCGAGATCGATCGCGGCATAGGCCTGGCGGTGGAACGGCAGCGACTTCTGCCACGGCGCGCGCGAGGCTTCGACGGGCTGGGGCGGTGCGGAAACCGTGGGCGAGGGCGCGCTCATGGCCAGGTTGGCTGCCAGCTTCGGCTCGGGCCGAGCGGCTGGCTCGGCAGGGGTGCTGGCCGACGCTGCGGGGGCGGGACGGGCCCCCCTGGGCTTGCCGCGGGACGCCGATTTGCGTCCGCGCCGCTTGCCTGGCCGCGTCTTGCGCTGCTGCGCCGGCGGATCGAATTCCGCCATGTCTACCAATCGCTTATGTTTTCCCGCCAAGGGGATGCCCGGCAGGTACTTGACACGCATCCTAGCGTTCCTGCGGCTCAGGAGCAAGTACGGCACCGGAATGGGTCTGCTCGCCTTGACTCGGGCCAAACCCGCGCTTAAAGGCGCGCGCTCATTGCCCCGTCGTCTAACGGCAAGACTACGGATTCTGATTCCGTCTATCGAGGTTCGAATCCTCGCGGGGCATCCATTTTTTGAAAAATAATCGTTCTAGATCAGATTCTTGTGGTCCAAGATCGGTTCTTTTTTCCACAAAGCTCCCAACAATTAATGCCGGACGGTAGTTTACGCGAGCGGACGAGTACGGCGTAGTTGGCAGGTGTGACAATCGATTTGCCTGCTTGGCCGAGTAGGCGGTCCGATCCATGACGCCTTCGGCGGTCATTTGCGCAATCCGAGAAACCTCTGGCATTCATGGGAAACGGTCCTGCCAAGGGTGCGAAGTGGGACGAAGCTGCCCTTTAGGTTCAGCCCGCCAAATGTCGGCTTCAGCCGAAAGCAGCCTTCGTGCAGGCTATGTCGGTCGGGATCACCATGCCTGCTGTCAATGAAAATGAAACTGGATTCATTTTCATTGACAGGGATGACCTGGTAGGATTAGTCCCAGCGCATGCAGAGCGCCGAATCTCCTCCCACTCCTATTGGCACCAAGGCCGAACGCACGCGCCGCCGTCTTCTCGATGCGGCGCTGACGTTGCTGGAGCACCACGGCTACCACGACCTCAAGGTCACCGACGTAGCCAAGACGGCGGGTGTGGCAGCCGGCGTTTTCTACATCTATTTCAAAGACAAGAACGCGCTGGTGCTCGATCTGCTCGACGAGCTGAGCGAAGCCAACGTCGAGGCCGTATTCAGCGGCCCGCGCACAGATGATCCCTTCGAGGCGGTGCTTGCCGCCAATCGCGCCTACGTGCACCGCTTTGTCGGTGGCGGCGGGCTCAACCGGGCGCTGGCACAGATCGTCGATGCTTTGCCCGAAGCGCGGCAGCGCTGGCAGGCGATGAATGCGCGGGTGGCCCAGCGCATCGCGGCCGGCATAGCGCGCCGCGCGCCGGACTCCACCGCCCATGAAAGCGCGCGCGTGTTCGCGGCGCTGGCGCTCCAGGCCATGCTCGATACCGTGCTTTTGCAGACCTTCGCCTACCAGTTTCCCGATCTTGCGGACTTGCGTGGCGATCCCGAACGGCTGGCGCAGGCCATCTCCATCCTGTGGTACCGGGCCCTGTTCGGCACCAGTCCCCGCGCCGAGCAGGTCCCGCGTGCGACGGATTTTCTCACGTTCAATCTCGAACCTTCTGGATTGCCGCAATGAACCAGCCCCCGGTCCCGACCCATGAGCCTGGCACCGAACTCGGCGTGTCGCCCTGGCATGTGATCACGCAGGACGACATCGATCTCTTCGCCCGTGCCACCCACGATCATGATCCGATGCACGTCGATCCGGACTGGTGCGCCCGGAAAGGGCCCTTTCCCACGACCATTGCATTCGGCTTCCTGTCGCTGGGGCTGACCACGCATCTCAGCCACGAGGCCGGCATCTGGCCGCCCGATGCCTATGCGCTCAATTACGGGTTTGACCGCGTGCGCTTCGTGGCGCCGGTGCCAGTCGGTGCTCGCGTGCGTGGCCGCTTCACCTTCCTTGGCGCAACCCCGCGCGTGGACGGCACGGTGCTGACCCGCACTGGCGTGGTGATCGAGATCGAAGGCGAGGCGCGTCCTGCCGTCTCGGGCGAGTGGCTGGGCCTGATGTTCCCGCCCGAAGCACAGCGCCGGCTGGTCGCCTGAGCGGTGGATACGCTCTTCGGGATGGCGCTGGATTGGGCGCGGCGGGACGGCGGGCGCGAGGCGCTGGTCGATGGACCGCTGCGGCTCACCTATGCACAGCTCGCGGAGCGCATCACCGCGCTGGCCGAGGTCCTGTCACAGCATGGACTGCGCGCCGGGGACCGTGTCGCCTTCCTTGGTGCACCAGGCGCAGCTTTCCTGATCAGCGAACTTGCGACCCACAAGGCAGGCGGCGTCTGGCTGGGGCTCAATCCCCGCTACACGGCGCGTGAACTGCTGCATGTGGTTGCCGATTCCCGCCCTGCGCTCATCGTCGCGGAGGGCGCAAACGATCTGACCGCGCTGCATAGCGCCTTGGACGAGGTCGCCGATCGGCCTTCGGTTCAGGTCATCGCCTCGGTCGATGATCTGCCGCAGGTTCCTCAGCTTTGCGCAAGCGCGCCGCTGCTCGATCCGCGCATCGCCTTGCTGGTCTACACCTCCGGCACCACCGGCGTGCCGAAGGGCGCGATGCTGACGCATGAGGGGACGGTTGCGGCGGCACGGCTCTATGCGGCGCGGTACGGGCACGAAGGCCTGCGGACGCTGCTCAATTTGCCGATCAACCATGTTGGGGCGTTGATCGATCTTGTCTCACCCGCGCTGGCTTGTGGCGGGACGCTGGTCACCATGCCCACGTTCGATCCGGCCGCCATCCCGGCCGTGCTGGAGGCCGAGCGGATCAGCATCCTCGGGCAAGTCCCGGCCATGCATCTCGCGATCGATGCGGCCGGGGGATACAATCTCGCTCGCCTGCCGCACCTGCGCCATCTGGTCTGGTCGGGCGCGGCCATGCCGCGCAGCTGGATCGAGGCGCGGATGAGTGCACCGGTCGAGCTTTCGACCTGCTACGGCCAGACCGAATGCACCGGCTCGATCACGTTCACCCGGCCCGGCGCGTCAGTCGAGGAACTGGCGGACACGGTCGGCGCGCCGGCCGAACCTGGCGATCTGCGCGTGGTTCTGAGCGACGGGTCCGCAGCGCCGAGCGGTGAAGTCGGCGAGATCCAGCTGCGCGGGCCGCTCCTGATGGCAGGGTACGCCGGGCTTGACGCGGCAACGCGCGAGACCATCACGCCGGAAGGCTGGCTGCGCACGGGCGACCTCGGCTGCCTTGATGAGGAAGGACGCCTGCGCCTCGTCGGCCGGCTCAAGGAAATGTACAAGTCCGGTGGTCACAACGTCTACCCACGCGAGGTCGAGACCGTGCTGGAGGAGCATCCGGCCGTCGCCGCCGCGGCCGTGATCGCGATGCCGGATACGCGCTGGCAGGAAGTGGGCTGGGCCTTCATTATTGCGCGCGCCGAAGTCACCGCGGACGAGATCCTCGCTCATGCGCGCGAACGCCTTGCCAATTACAAGGTCCCCAAGCAGATCGTGGTGCGCCCCGAACTGCCGATGCTGCCGATCGGCAAGATCGACAAGCGCGCGCTGCGGCAGGCAGCCGAGCAGGGCCTCTATGCCTGAGCGGGCGGATGCTGGCGAAGCGCGCCACAAAAATGAATATGAAGCCATATTTCGCGATAATCCGCGTGTGCCGCCACTTATCCTGCTGCTCTTTGCGGGCGGATCGTTTGGAGCGGCATCATTCATCGTCGCCCCCCAATTGCTGCTCCTGTTCTTCATGACCGAGCAGCTCGGCATCCCGCCGGTCTGGGCCGGAGCGGCGCTTTTCGTGCCCAAGCTCTGGGAACTCGCGCTCGATCCGGTCATCGGCGTGTGGTCTGATGCGACATCGAGCCGCTGGGGGCGGCGCCGTCCGTTCCTGCTTGCGGGACTGGTCCTGCTTCCCCTTGGCCTTGCTCTGCTGTTCGCGGTGCCATCCTTTGCCGCATGGCCGATGCGGCTAGCGTGGGTGAGCCTTGCCTTCCTCGTCGCGACCACCGGCTATTCCTTGTTTGCCGTCCCCTATGTGGCGCTGCCCGGCGAACTCGCGCCCGATCCGGTGGAGCGCACCCGCCTGATCGCCTGCCGCATGGTGTTCGTCGCGCTTGGCATCCTTGCCGCAGGAGCGGGCGCCCCTCTGCTGATCGAAGCGCTTGGCGGCGGGCGTGCCGCCTATGCCGTGACCGGCGGTATCTTCGCCGTGCTGGCAGGCCTCTCGCTGTTCGGTTCGTTCATCGCCGCCGGACACGCGCCGATCGAGCAAGGGCGGCGCGAGAAGGGCGTGCTGGCCAGCCTGCCACGCGCCACCTTGCGGGCTGTGGAGTTCCGGGCCTTGCTGGTCACCTATGGCCTTCAGATGGTCGCGAGTGGCCTCAACGCCGCTATGCTCGCCTATGCCGTGCGCTACCTCCTGCATGCGACGGAGAGCCTGACTGGGCTGATCTTCGGTCTCTTCACCCTCGCAAGCCTTGGCGCGACGCCAGTGGCAGCATGGTTTGGCGGCAGGATCGGCAAGCGCCGGGCGCTGGTGCTGTTCTCGCTGATCTATGCTGCCGGGCTGGCGCTGTTCTGGTTCTCCTCGCCGGCACAACTAGGCGCGCTCTGGCTCGCAGCGGCGCTGTCGGGCGTGGGCAATGCCGGAACGCAAGTCTTCGCCTTTGCCTTGCTGCCCGATGTGCTCGAGCGCGAGCGCGCGCGGACCGGAGAGGACCGCACCGCCGCATTCACGGGCATCTGGACATCGTGCGAGAAGCTGGGGCTCGCGGCGGGCGGTGCCATCGGCGGCGCAGGGCTGTCGATTGCGGGGTTTGTCGAAGGCGCCAGCGGGCAGAACGCGGCGACACAAACCCTGATCGCCGTTCTCCTCTCGCTCGCCCCGGCAGCGCTCATGCTCGTCAGTCTGCCGCTGCTCGGCACAGTCGAGTCCCGCCACATTCAACGGAGGTTTGCATGACATCGGGCGCCAAAGTCCTGCTGCTGGGAGCCGGCACGGTCGGCCAGGCAGCGGCGCGGTTTGCGGCGGAACTGGATGGCATTAGCCAGCTGATCGTAGCGGACCGTGATCTGGATCAGGCCTCCCGGGCCGCCGGCGAACGGGCCGAGGCAATCACTCTTGATGTGACCGATCGTGCCGCACTTGGTGCGGCGATGCGGAGCGCGGACTTCGTCCTCAATTGCGTCGGCCCGTTCTTCCGCTTTGGCCCGCCGGTCCTCGCCGCCGCGATCGAGGCCGGTTGTGCCTATCTCGACATATGCGACGATCCCGAGCCCACTCTCGCCATGCTCGATCTCGATGCCCGCGCGCGGGCAGCCGGGGTCACCGCCGTGGTCGGACAAGGTGCGAGCCCTGGCAGTTCGAACCTTCTCGCCATGATGGTCGCGGCTGCCACGCCCGGCTGCAACAGCCTGATCACCGGCTGGAGCCTCGATGACGATCCCGGCGATGCGGATGGCGCGGCGAACGAACACTGGATCGAACAGGCGACCGGGGAAATCCTCGTCTGGCGCGAAGGGCAGCTGACTTCCGAAAGGCCGTTGGCCGAACTCGAAGTAGCCTTGCCCGGCTTCCCGCCACGCTCGGCGCTGACCATCGGCCATCCCGAAGCGGTGACCTTGCCGCGCGTGATCGGCGGGCTCGACACCTGCATCAACGTGATGACGCTGCCCTCGGCCCTGGCCGCAACGCTCAAGCGAGCGGCGAGGGCCGTGGCGGTCGAAGGTCTCGCTCCGATGGAAGCCTCTCGCCGCGAACTGGCCCGTCACCAGCCCGGCAGCGGTGAGCCGGTGCCGGAGTATCCGGGCGTCTGGGCGCTCGCCGAGGGGCCTGATGGTGCCGCCGGGGCCTTTATTCCCGACTATGGCCGCATGACCGACATGGCGACGGCGACCGCCGCGCCGCTGGTCGCCGGGCTCGCGCTGCTCATGGCAGGCAAGGCGGCGCGCACGGGTGTGCTGGCCCCCGAAGAAGCGTTCAGGCCCGACGACTACTTCGCCGCGCTGTCGCGCATCGCAGGCGTCGAGGGCGATTTCGTCCGGCTGGTGCGCGCGTGAACGAGGGCGAGGCGATCATCGCCGGCCTTGTCGGACGCTGGGATGAACCGGCCGATCCGCCGCTGGTCACGGAGCCGGGCAATGATCCGTTCGGCGCCGTTGTCTGCGCGTTCGATCTGCCGCCTACTGGCACGGGCCCGCTCACCGGCAAGACACTGTCCGTCAAAGACAACATCGCCGTGGGCGGGGTTCCAACGGCGCTGGGAACGGGGCAGGCAGGCTTCATTCCGGCGGCGGACGCGGCCGTTGTCGCCCGCGCGCGGCGTGCCGGGGCCCGGATCATCGCCAAGGCGCAATGCGAGGCCTTCCTGCTTGGCGCCAACAGCTTTTCCAGCCGTCCGCGGCCCGTGCGCAATCCGCATGACGTCACCCGGTCGGCGGGCGGTTCGTCGTCCGGCTCGGCCGCAATGGTCGCAGGCGGTCTGGCAGACCTTGCGTTGGGTACGGATTCGGGCGGCTCGATCCGGGTTCCGGCGGCATACTGCGGGCTTGTGGGGTTCAAGCCGAGCCGAGGGCGCGTCTCCTATACCGGCATTGCCCCGCTCGAACCGTTTCTCGAACATGCAGGTCCCATCGCACGCAATGTGACCGATGCGGCCGCCCTGTTTGCGGCGCTGGACGGACCCGATCCCACCGATATCCGCACAGCCTGGCGCAGGGAGATCGCAGCGCCGGCACAAGCGCCGCAGCAACCATTGCGCCTCGGCATCCTGACCGGCGCGCAGGAGATGGCCGATGCGGCGATTGGCAAGGTCATGGACACGGCCCTCGATCACCTAGCCGACGGAGGAGCCGAACTGGTGACCGTTGACTGGCCCGCGCTGCGCGAGGCCAGCGAGCTGCACCTCGTGCTCTACGGCATCGGCCAGGCGCTTATCGCCGAAACCGCAGGCGCGGTTCCGGGCCTCTCAGCCTCGCTGCCTTCCGGCTGGGTGCAGTGGCGCAGGGCGATAGCCGAAATCCCGCATGTCCTGCACGAAGCCATCGCGCTGGGCCAGGGGCTCGCCGCCGCGGACCCGGAGCTATACGCGCGCGGCGTGCGGCGCGCTCTGGCGCTCGGCGATGCGCTCGATGCAGTGCTCGCTGGGGTGGATGGGCTGGTCCTCCCCACCGCGCGCAGCGTGGCGCCCCCGATCCCCAAGGGAGCGCCAACCGCTGAAGAGATCTACGGCGACACCGCGTTCACCGCGCCGTTCAATCTCACCGGCTCTCCCGCGCTGTCGCTGCCCGCAGGAACGTCCGGCGGCCTCCCGGTCGGCCTGCAACTGGTCGGCCGCCGTGGTGACGATGCCGCCCTGCTCGCCGCCGCGCTGCGCGTCGAAGCGATCCTTTCTTCCTCCTGTCAGGAGCCCCTGCCATGACCGCCCGCATTGCCCCCCTGCCGCCCCGCGATGCCGCACCGGCTGCTGCCGCGCATCTTGATACGGCCAAGCGCAAGACAGGGATGGTGCCCAACGCCTACCGCGTCATGGCCCATTCACCGGCCCTCCTCGGCGGCTATCTGGCTCTTGCGGAATCGCTCGACGGAGGTGCTCTCCCGCGTCGCCTGCGGGAGCAGATCGCGCTCGCCATCGCGGCCAGCAACGCCTGCGACTATTGCCTTGCCGCGCACCGCATCGGCGGCCGCTTCGCGCGTCTTTCCGCAGCGGAGATTGCCGCTGCCGAGGCCGGTCAGGCATGCGATGCGCGCGAAGCAGTCGCCCTGCGGCTGGCGCTCGCCCTGCGCGAACGCGTCGGCGATGTCGACGATGCCTTGCTCGAAGAGGCGCGCGCGGCCGGGTTCAGCGATGCCGATCTGGTCGAGATCGCCGGGCATGTCGCGCTCAATGTCCTCACCAACACCATCAACCGGTTCGCACGCACCCCCAACGATTTCGAGAGCCGCACGCTGAAAGTGGCCACCGAAGTCATGGTCCGTCTGGGAGCAAAAGGATGATCCGCCTGCCCTGCAAGTCCGCCCTCCATGGCCTCACCCTTGCCGCCGCGCTTCATGGCGGAACGGCAGCCGCGCAGGAGGCTGCCGCCGATCAGCCCGAGGCCGGACAGCTCGAAGAGATCGTCGTCACCGCGCAGAAGCGGGCGCAGACGCTGGCCGATGTGCCGATTGCCGTGGCTGTCTTCGGCGAGAGCTTCATCACCCGCAACCGCAGCGCCAATGTCTCGGACCTCGTCGCCTTCACGCCGGGCGTTTCAGGAACCGCGGTCGCTGCAACCACACCGCGCATCACCGTGCGCGGGGTGAGCACCGAGGACTTCGGCGTCGGGTCGGATCCCGCGCTCGGCATCTATGTCGACGACGTCTACCTTGGCCGCGGGGTGAGTTCGATCATCGACCTGTTCGACATTGCCCGTGTCGAAGTCGTGCGCGGGCCGCAGGGCACGCTGTTCGGCCGCAACACGACGGCGGGCGCGATCAGCATTTCGACCAACAAGCCCTCACCCGCGCAATTCGCGGCCAATGGCGAACTCACCGTGGGGGACTACGGGCTGGTCTTCGCCCGCGCGGCGGTCAATCTGCCCATCGGCGGTGATTGGGCGCTGCGCATTGCCGGGGTCAGCCGCCAGCGCGACGGTTATGTCCGCAATACGCTCGGGGGGCGGATCGGTGCGTTCGAGAGCCGCGCAGGGCGCGCCACGCTGGGCTATGACGGGGCCGGGCTCAAGGCTTACCTCAGCGGCGAATACCGCCGCACGCGCGCCCAGCCCGGGCCCTATGTCAGCCCTGTGCTCGTCGGCACGGACCCCTATGGCCCCGTCTCCTCCGATCTGATCGACGGCACCGCCGATGCCGCACGCGACAATATCGACACCTACCGCGCCACGCTGCGCATCGAGGCGGACCTTGGCGAAACGACCAGGCTCACTTCGACAACCGCGTACAACGGCTTCCGCAATCACTACCTCGAAGACACCGACGCCTCGCCGGAGACCTATCTACACTTCGGTACGGACGGTTATCAGGACAGCTATAGTCAGGAACTGCGCCTCAATGGTCGCACCGGGCGGCTGACGTGGTTTGTCGGGGCCAGCGCGGCGCGCGATGACATCGGCTCGAACCAGTTCGCGCTCTACGCCGAGGAAGCCTATTGCGGCGTGCTGTTCGGCAGCGACTGCACCGCGGCGCTCGGCGCGCCGGGTGCCGACCGGGTGCGCGAGAGCTCGCTCGGCAAGAGCAGCAACACGAGCTACGCCGCTTACGGCGAAGCCACCTACGCGCTCACCCCGCGTCTCAACCTCACGACCGGTCTGCGCTGGAGCCGCGATCTCAAGCGCTTCGAGGTCCGCTTCCCGGCGGCCGGCAATCTGCTGGGTCCGGTCATTCTCGTGCCGCCAAGCCTCACGCAGCTTGCGACCTACGGAACTGTCGCTGCCGATGGCACCTTGCGCCAGCGCTACGCCACCTCGAGCTGGCAACCCCGGTTTGTGGTTGATTACAAGCTGGCGAAGGGTTTCTCCACGTACCTTTCTGCCTCGCGCGGTTACAAGGCAGGCGGCTTCAACCAGCTGTCACCGGGCCCTGCGTTCCGCCCGGAGACGATCTGGAACTACGAGTTCGGCTTCAAGGGGGAAACGCCTGACCGCCGCCTGCGCTTCGATCTCGCCGCGTTCCATTTCAAGTACGATGATCTGCAGGTGCTGGTCGATTTCGGCCCCTCCGTGATTACCCGCAATGCCGCGACGGCATCGGGTACCGGCGTCGAGGCGTCCTTGACCGCCCTGCCGGTGAAGGGGCTCACCCTTTCAACCGGCTTTTCGTGGCAGGACGTGAAATACGGCCGCTTCATCGCGAGCGGTGGTCAGGACTATTCCGGCAACCGCCTGCCGCGCGCGCCGCGTTTCTCCGCGTTCGGGATCGTCGACGGCGAACTGCCGCTCACCGCTTCGCTGAAGGCACTCGGCCGCATCGAGTTCAGCTATCGTTCCAGCCAGTACTTCAATCCGTCGAACCGGCCGTTCCAGCTCCAGGGCGGCTACTCGCTCACCAACGTGAGCGCAGGGCTGGGCATAGGCGATCATCTGCAGGTCAAAGGGTGGGTGCAGAACCTGTTTGGCGCCCGCTATCTGGTCGATGCGAACATCACGGTGCCGGGCTTCCTCGAGTACACCCAGCGCGGCGATCCGAGGACATGGGGGCTCCAGCTCACGGCGCAGTTCTGACGCGGATACGATCCGCTTCAACAAGCAAATCGATTGCGATTGCCGGATTGGGGAACGACGGTTTTTGGCGGACAGCGGACGTTCCTTGGAGATACTGAGGGCGTCTTGATCTGCTCGCAAGCAGCCGCGCAAACGAGAGGGTCGTCGACTACGCCTGCAAGCCGTACCTCAAAGGGACGGGGCAACGAAGCGCCCCAAAGCTTCCGTAAGGATGCGTCGCATATCTCTCAGATCACTGCGCAGATAAGCCTGCTCGGTTGCTGTGCCGACGCGGTGTGCCAGGGCCATCTCCGCGACCATCGGTGGAATAGTCGGCATCCTCTCGGCAGCCCAATCCCGAAATGATGAACGGAAGCCATGCACGGTTTCGGACCGGCCTGCGCACCGCAACGCCTTCGTGAGTGACATGTCCGACAACGGCCCGCCCCGCATCCCGAGGAAGATTAGGCCCTCGCGCAACTCCTTGGGAGCATAGGCATCAAGCAGTGCAATCGCCGCATCGGACAAGGTGACCACGTGCCCCTCCTTCATCTTCATGAGCGATGCAGGGCGCGTCCAAGTTCGAGCATCAAGGTCGATTTGCTCCCATCTCGCTCCGCGGACTTCGGCTGATCGCGCACACGTGAGGATCGCGAACAACACGGCGTATCGGCCGGCGCTTGCTCCCTTGGCAAGCTCGGCTGCTGCAAAGGCTGGTACTTCTGGAAATGGCATCGCTGCGAAGTTACCGCCGCGTGCCTGCTGCGAAAGGCCGGTGCGTAGTTCGCGTGCATCGGGGAGCGCTTCCGCACGCCGGCCTCGTGCCTTGGCAAAGGCGAGGACCTGTCCGATCCGGGTGCGCACCTTTCGGGCCATGACCGGCTTGTCGGTCCAAATGGGGGCGAGCGCCGTGATAACGTCCGCTCTGCCGATCGCATTCACCTTCAGCGCGCCCAGCTTAGGCTTCGCCAGGCATCCATTTCCAGATTTCTTATGCTTTTAGATCAAGCGTTAGCGGAGAATTCCGCTTTCTTTCCCGGCTTTCCCCCCAGGTGACGCGGAGTGCGCGCGCGGGGCGGGTCTTTGCGCGTTCGATCGGCGGGAAGACACCTTGCTGCCGGGTAGCGCAGTTCCTCCTCCCCAAGCGCCAGACCTGATGCACGCAACGGTCAGAATTTGCTCCCTGCTGGTCCGTTCCCGCCAAGTAGTCGGCATTTCCGGGCGCGACCGATGTACCAAGAGCGCGGCAATCGCCCATCCAAATGGTCCATAATGGAAAGCAACGGCTGGTGGCCAAGTCAAGAATAGCGGATATTGCTGATCCGGGCATAGCGCCGGTGCCCTTCGGGAGGGGCATGTTTCACTGTGAGTGAAAGGCTGGAATCGGCAAGAGGCAAGGGCAGGCATGCCTTGCCCGTCGCGCCCACGCCGTTCTTGCGGCTGAGCACGTCTGACGGATCGGCAAAGGACCGCTTCGAGCGCTGGCGCAGCCTCCATACCAGCATCGCCATCGAGGTTGCCGAGCGCGGCGATGCGCTGCGTTTCGAGGGCAAGATGCGCGCGGTGACCGGAGCGCAGGGCGTCATTTTCGGGGTATCGCGCTATACCGCAAATCTGTGCCGGTTCGGTGAGCACAAGCAGGACATGCTGCTGATTTCGTTGACGCGCGAGGGTTCGATCGGCCTTTTGCGCAAGGGCCACACCAAGGAGTTGGTGAAACCGGCAGACGGCCTCGTTCTGGTCCGCGGCGATGCCGGCACTTGTTCGGTGACCGAGGGGCATGGGCATATCTATCTCAGCCTGCCGATGGAGCTGGCCCGGCAAGCCGTCGGCGGCGATCCGGTGCGGCATGACGAGGCGCTGCGCCGGATCGGCGATGCGCCGCTGGTGCCGTTCCTGACGGCGCAGCTGGAGCAGTTGGAAACCCATCTTGCGGCGCTGGACGGCCCGGCGGCGGAAACCGCGATTGCGACGGCGACCGACCTTTCCTTGGCGCTGCTGCGCAGCCTCGGTGCGGACCGACATCCGCTGGCGAGCATGGCCGACCGTTCGCTGTTCGATGCGGCAACGCTGCTGATCCAACAGCGTCACGGTGATCCCGAACTGACCGCCACCAGCATCGCGGCGGCGCTGGGCTGCTCGCGCACGCATCTTTACGGCGTGTTCGCGCGGCTTGGCCATGCGGTGGCGGACCATGTGCGCACGATCCGCATGGACAATGCGCGCCGCCTGCTGCGCGGCACTATCCTGCCGGTTTCGGTGATCGCGTTCCGCGTCGGATACGACAGCGACACCGCCTTTTCGCGCGCTTTCCGGGCGCTCCACGGCGAAAGCCCGCGCGATTATCGCCTCCGCTTCCGGTGCGAAGAGACCTGATCGGCGCGAGGCGGCGGACAGGCGGCTAGGCAGTCCTGAACATTCTGCGCGGGGCAGACTGCTAACCCGTTTGGTGATCGCGCGTCCCGGCGTGTGGTCCTCGAACCGCAGCGCTCGTCAACGATGCTCAGCGCCGCGTGTCGGTATCGGCCGGGCGGAACGGTGGTGATGCCCGGTTGCGTCACAAGACGGGGGACGACATGTCGGTTAATCTCACTATCGGTACCAGATATCCAACACAAACATTCTCAACCGATGAGAATGATGTGTTCTGGGGATCTCTTTACGCAGATACATTGGTAATATCTGGCGTTATATCTACAATTACAGGTGGAGATGACGCTAACCTTTTTAAGATAGTTGGAAGCGGACAGGGCATTGCATCTATAATTTCGAAAGATGCATTTGATTATGAAAACAAAATTGACGCGCATCGGGATGGTATCTATGAGGTAGCAGTCGGATATGGATACAGTCCGGGTCTTATTATTAGCAACACAAAATTGTTTGTTAAGATCGATGATGTTGATGATCCGCCTCGATTTGTTGATCCCATACTTTATGCCCGCGAAAACACATTGGTTGCATCGCCGGTGGTGGCCTTCGATCAGGATGCCGGTGCTGTACTTACGTATAGAATCACAGCACCATTCGGCGGTGATCCTCTGCTTGCGGACGGCGACAAGTTTACAATCGATCCCGTTACGGGTCGTTTGAGCTTCATCAACGCCCCAAATTTCGAGGCGCCGGGCGATGCGAACGGTGACAACGTCTATGACTTGCAGATTGTCGTCAGCGACGGCGTCTTTGCGCCGATTAGGGAGTTTTTTCACGTCAATGTTGTCGACGTAAACGAGACGCCGACCATCACTTCCTTCGGTGGGGCTGCTGCGGCGAGTTTAGTGGTTCCGGAAATATATGATGTTGCGACAATTACAGCAACTGATCAAGATCCGGGCACAACGTTGATCTATTCGATTGTCGGCGGTGCTGATGCCTCGGCGTTCTTTATCAATCCCAGTACCGGCAGGCTCCAATTCATCACGAAGCCCAACTTTGACGCGCCGACCGACGTCGGCCGCAATAATGTCTATGATGTCATCGTACAGGCGTCCGATGGCAATTCGGCGGACCAGCAGGCCCTCGCTGTGCGGGTGACGGCAAACCTTGCGCCGACGATCATCGAGCCGGGCGGCGGCACGACTGCAGCCGTTTCAGTTCCCGAGAACAGTGCCAACGCGGCGACCGTTCTGGCGGTCGACGATCCGGGAGCGCAGTTGCGCTACAGCATCATTGGCGGCGCCGACGCTTCAAAGTTCACCATCAACGCCGCCACCGGTCTATTGTCGTTCGTGACCCGGCCAAACTTCGAATTGCCCACCGACAACGGCGGCAACAACATCTACGATGTGGTCGTCCAGGTCTCGGATGGCGAGCTCACCGATCAGCAGGCCATCGCCGTTTCGGTGACCGACGTAGTCGATGCGCCAGTGATCGTATCGGGCGGAGGCGGTCCGGCTGCATCGCTTTCGATTGCAGAAAATACTCTTGAGCTACCCAGTGTTGCGACCGACACGGCCGCATCGTCAGTTGTCTATTCGATTGCGGGCGGGGCAGATGCCGCGCAGTTCAGAATTACTCAGAACGGAAGGCTGTTCTTTCTCAACGCCCCCAATTTTGAGGCTCCGACCGACGTTGGTGCCGATAATGTCTACAACGTCGTTGTTCGCGCCAGCAACGCTGCTGATGTGACCAAGTATGATGACCAGGCCATCGCGATCACCGTCACCAATGTCAATGATTTGCCAGATTTTTTAACAAAAAATCCCGTTATAGTTCCAGAGAATACTCGCTCCTTCAGTATTAGAGCTTCTGATCAGGATGGTCAAGTAGTAACTTATTCACTGCCGGAATACTTATTGTCATTCTTTTCAGTTACAAACAATCCAAATAGCGGCAGTAATGCAACGACATTAACACAAAATACGTTAAGAGCTTATGATAATTCAAAATTTGGGTACAACTCAAGTACGGGTGAGATTAGGTTTTTAACTCTACCTGATTACGAGAGCGGAACAAAAGAGTATCAGATCTATGTTTTTGCTTCCGACGGTATAGACATTCGATCTGCAGTCTATACCATCAAGATTACTGACGTTAATGACAATCCGCCTGTTATCACTTCCAATGGCGGCAATATTCTTGCCAACCTCACAGTCTCCGAGAATACGACCGCAGTTACCACGGTAACGGCCACCGATGCCGACGAGACGTCGGTGGTCACCTATGCGATCAGCGGGGGCAACGATGCCGCACGCTTCAGCATCGATTCCGCGACCGGAGCGCTCAGCTTCATCAAGGCGCCCGATTTTGAGGCACCGGGCAGTGCTGCGGGCACCAACTCCTACGTCGTCAACGTCACGGCCAGTGACGGCACGTTCTCCGACGTCCAGACGCTGATTGTTGCTGTCACCGACGCAAACGATGCCCCGGTCATCGCCTCGAATGGCGGCGGCGCCAATGCGGCAGTCACTGTCGCCGAGAACAGGACCGCCGTCACAACCGTCACCGCTTTCGATCAGGATCCGGGCACCAGCCTGCGCTATTCGATCAGCGGCGGTGCGGATGCCGCGAAGTTTGCGATCAACGCCACCACCGGGGCGCTGACGTTCCTCACCGCGCCGAACTTTGAAGTGCCCACCGATGTCGGGGCGAACAATGTCTATGACGTCGTCGTCCGGGCCAGCGACGGCACCCTGACCGCTGATCAGGCGTTGGCGGTCACCGTCACCGACGTCAACGAATTCGCGCCGAGGTTCCCGACCACCAATCTCGTCACGGTCACTGTCGACGAAAACAGGACCGCCGTCACCACGCTCACCGCGACTGATGCCGATGGCAGCGCGGTCCTTACCTATTCGATCAGCGGGGGTGATGACGCGGCCCGGTTCGCCATCGACGCCAGCAGCGGCGCACTGCGCTTCATCACTGCGCCGGACTACGAACAGCCTGCGGACGCCAATGCCAACAACGGCTATGTCGTCATCGTGCGTGCCAGCGACGGCACCCTGTCTGCTCAGCAAATCCTGTCCGTCGTCATCAACGACGTCAATGACAATGCGCCGATCATCTCGTCCAACGGCGGCGGGGTCACGGCCTCGGTCTCGGTCGCCGAAAACCTGGCCGGGGTCACCACCGTCACCGCAACCGACGCCGATGCGAACACGAGTATCGTCTATTCGATCATCGGCGGTGTCGATGCGGCACGCTTCGGCATCGATGCCCGTGTCGGGACCTTGTTCTTCCTTGCCGCACCGGACTTCGAAGCGCCGGGCGATGCGGACGGCAACAACATCTATCAGGTCCAGGTCCGCGCCAGTGACGGCACCCTGTTCGATGATCAGCTGCTGTCGGTCGCGGTCACCAACCGGAATGACAATGCGCCGGTGATCACCACGAACGGCGGTGGTGCCAGCGCGGCGCTTTCGCTGGCTGAGAACAGCACGGCCGTCACCACGGTCGGGGCAACCGACGCCGACACCGGCACGACCATCGTCTATTCGATCGCCGGCGGCAGCGATGCGAGCAAATTCACCATCAACCCCAGCACCGGCGCGCTTTCGTTCGTGACGGCGCCGGACTTCGATGCACCGACCGATGTGGGCGGCGACAACATCTACGACGTTGGCGTCAGCGCCAGCGACGGCGTCCGGAGCGTGACTCAGGACATCGCTGTCACCGTCACCGACGTGAACGAGTTCGCGCCGGTCATCGGCTCGAACGGCGGCGGTAGCACGGCGGCCATCTCGATTGCCGAGAACAGCACTGCGGTGACCACTCTGACAGCGACCGATGCCGATGGCAGCGCGGTGGTGACCTACGCCATCACCGGCGGCGCCGATGCAGCGAAATTCGCGATCAACGCCGCGACCGGTGTGCTGACCTTCGTCTCTGCCCCCGATTTTGAAGCCCCGACCGACGTTGGTGGCGACAATGTCTACAACGTGACAGTGACCGCCAGCGACGGTCTCCGCACCGATGACCAGGCCATTGCCGTCACTGTCACCAATGTGAATGACAACGTCCCGTTCAGCGCATTTGCCCCGTCGGCCAACTTTGCCGAAAATGGCACCGGTCCAGCCTATCAGGTGATCGTCTCCGATGCCGATCCGGGCACGACGCTGTCGGTCACGCTATCCGGCCCCGACGCTGCCTTGTTCCATGTGGCACTCGTCCCGACGACCGATCCCCGGTTCAGCACGGCCCGGCTCACCTTCAAGGCATCGCCCGATTTCGAAGCGCCTGCCGATGTTGGACGCGACGATGTCTACGACGTCACATTGCGCGTCAGCGATGGCACATTGTTCAGCGCCCAGGCGGCCAAGATCATCGTCACCAATGTCAACGAGGCACCGGTCATCACTTCCAACGGTGGCGGGATCTCGGCGCTGGTCTCGCTTGCCGAGAACAACACGGCGGTCACCACCGTTACCGCGACCGATCCCGATGCCGGCACCGGTTTGATCTATTCCATCATTGGCGGTGCCGATGCGGCACAATTCGACATCGATGCATCGACTGGCCGGCTGTCTTTCCGCAATGCACCGGATTTCGATTTCCCAACCGATGCGGATGGGAACAACAGCTATCTCGTCCAGGTGCGGGCGAACGATGGCGTACTGTTCGACGATCAGACCCTGACAATCGCGGTCACCGGCGTGAACGAATCGGCGCCCAGCATCACCTCGAACGGCGGCAGCGCTGCGGCGGCCCTCTCGGTTGCTGAAAACAGCGCCGCCGTCACCACCCTGGCGGCGACCGATGCCGACCGGGGCACTGTCCTTGTCTATTCGATCAGCGGCGGTGCCGATGCGGCACTGTTCGCCATCGATGCTGGCACCGGGGCGCTGTCGTTCGTGAGCGCGTCTGACTTCGAGACGCCGACCGACTCGGGCGCGGACAATGTCTACGATGTGATCGTGCAGGTCAGCGACGGCTCGTTCGTGGATACCCAGGCGCTGGCTGTCACGGTGACCAATGTCAACGACGCCCCGGTCATAACATCGAACGGCGGCGGGCCTGCCGCCGCCATCAGCCTGGCGGAGAACACGACGGCGGTGACCGCGGTGACATCGACCGATCCCGATGCGGGTGCGAGCGCTGTCTATGCGATCAGCGGCGGCGCCGATGCGGCGCTCTTTACCATCGACGCGGCGACGGGCGCGCTGGCCTTCATCGCCGCGCCGGATTTCGAGGCACCGCGCGATGCAGGCGGCGACAACGTCTATGATGTGTCCGTCCGCGTCTCGGACGGAAGCTTGTTCAGCGATCAGGCGATCTCGGTGACGGTCACCGACGCGACAGATACCTTCATCGGCACGCCCCGCAAGGATATGATCACCGGAACGAACGGCGATGATGTCCTCAATGGCCTTGGCGACAGGGACACGCTCGAGGGGCTCGACGGCAACGACAGGCTCGACGGCGGCACGGGCAACGATGTCATGAAGGGCGGGCAGGGCGACGACACCTACATCGTCGACTCGAACGCGGACAAAGTCGTCGAACTTGCCGATCAGGGAACCGATACGGTCCTGACCGCGCTCGCTTTCTACAAGCTGAGCGACAATGTCGAAAACCTCACGTTCACATACACCGAGGGTGCGGGAAGCAAGGGACTGGGCAACGCACTGTCCAATGTGCTGACCGGCGCTGCGAGTGCCGATACGCTGGTGAGCTACGACGGCGATGACACGCTGCTGGGCCTGGGCGGCAACGACACGCTGAACGGCGGTGCAGGTGCTGACCTGCTCGATGGAGGCAGCGGGGCCGATACACTCATCGGCGGATCGGGCGATGATCTGTACATCGTCGACAATGCCGGCGATGTGGTGCGGGAAGGCCTCGACGGCGGCTATGACACGGTCCAGGCCTCGGTGTCATTCACGCTCGGGGCCAATATCGAGGCCCTTCTGCTGACCGGGACCGATGCGATAAATGGCACCGGCAACAGGCTTGACAACTGGCTGGATGGCAATGGAGCCGACAATATCCTGCTCGGCGGCGCCGGTAACGACGCACTGTATGGCGAGGACGGTAACGACACGCTCGAAGGCGGGGCGGGACGGGATGACCTCTACGGGGGAGCTGGGGCCGACACGTTCCTGTTCGCATCGAAATTGACCCCGGCGCAGGGCAGCGCAGCCGATTTCGTGTTCGACTTCAACAGCTTCGAGGGGGACAAGTTGGCGTTCAGCAAGGCGGTGTTCACCGGCCTCAGCGCGCTCGGCGTGCTGGACGAGGACGCGTTCCATGCAGGGACCAGCGCGAACGATGCGTCCGACCGGGTGATCTATGATGCCACCACCGGCAACCTCTATTATGATGTCGACGGCATCGGCCGACGCCCGCAAGTGCTTGTGGCGACAGTCGGTGCCTGGGAGCACCCTGCGCTGACTTCCGCTGACGTCCTGATCGTCGCCTGAACGTGGGGCAGCCCGTCGCTCACCAAGACAATGCAGAAAAAATGGGGGGCGCCGGCTAGCGCTCCCCAAGTCGGATCAGTGCCGTGATCGTAAGGCGTTCGCTGCTGGACCATGAGCCGGCGATGTTACCGCAGTGCAGGCAGTTTGCCGGATAGACGACGAGCCGGTTGAAGCGCAGGTCGGCGGTGCCGATGCGTTCGAAGGTGGGCGTGTCCGCTTCGTGATAGCGCATGGGCGGCAGGCCGTGGCGCTGCCCGTCGGCGACAAGGGCCTGCCGCCAGAGCGGTGCGCGCGCCGCGGTGATGCGCTCGAAACCGGTGGCGTGGTGGCGGTGGAAGCTGGTGCCCTGGTGCGGTGCGTCGCAGAGATAGTGCAGCACGGCGTGGACCGCCGGGTCGGTCGTGTCGAAATGGGGGATGCGCTGGACCGGGGTCAGCCGGGCGGGATCCTGGCAGGCGATGGCGAAGTCGGCGCGGAGGACTTCGGTGGTGGCAAATTCGGGCCAAACGGACAGCGCGTCCGTCAGCCATTCGCCCCACGCCGCCGGAGCGAGGGCGCGTACGCCGGGATAGAGATCGTCCTCGACGGGGACGAGCGCAGCCGCGCGCGCGGCAGCCAGCAGGCTTTCAGGATCGGGGTGCGCTTCGTCCGCTATCCACAGCGGCACCGCCTCGCGACCGAGATGGGTGACGGGGTGCGCCTGCAAGGGCTCAGCCGCCCGGGGTGAACCACGCCGATTGCGCTTCGATCCGCGCGTTCTTGCGGCGGACGAGCGCGGCGACCTTGTCGAGCGAGAGCGCCATCGCGGCGAGGATCATCAGGTCGTCGAACGCGGCGATCTTCTCGCGCGCGCGGCCGAGCGCGACTTCGTCGATGCCGTAGAGCCCGGTGAGCAGGCTGGTGCTGCCATCGTGGAAGGCAAGGTCGAGCTTGATCTCGCGCACCACCTTGGTTTCCAGCATCAGATCGACCAGTCGGCGTGTCTCGCCCTGGCCCTGCAGCAGGCGGCCGAGGATGGTCTGGACGGAGCGGAAGTATTCGGTCTCCGCGCCCTCGGCATCGACGATGGTGCAGGTGCCTTGCGGGCCGATCGCGGGGCTCGCTTCATCGATGGCGATCGCGGCTTCCGTGTCTTCGCCGACGACGAAGAAGGGCAGGCGCAGCAGGTTGAGCGGGAGGACATCGGCTTCGAGCGCGGCCCCGTTCCAGAACAGGTTCTCCTGCGGCTCCAGTCCCATCAGCGCGGCGGGGTAGAACTGGCCGGTCTCGGCATCCTTGGCGAGGAAGACGGGGAACTGCCCGGCGACCTGGCGGATCTCGCTCGCCACCAGTGGGACGAGGTGGACGGCGGCGGCAGCCTCCGCCGCGCGGGCGGGATCGATGCGCAGGCCGGAATGGGCGGCGCGGTTCAAGGGAACGATGGTCATGGCGGCCTTCACAGCGTTGGGAAACGATAATGCGCGAGCCGGGTGAGCAGCGCGCGATTGCTGGGCATCGTGGCGGTGAGCTTGCGCTTCAGCGCGGCGGTGCGGTCGAAGGCGTCCTGCGCGGCCTCGGCATTGGCGAGGCGGCCGGGGCGCGGGCGGGTGCGGAAGCCCATGCCGTAGAGCACGTATTGGTAGCTCGCAGCGGGGAACATCTCGTGCGCGCTCGAAAAATCGTGTTCGCCGGGCGGGCTGTCGCGCCAGAGTTCGAGCTGGTCTTGGAGGTCCTGCGGGATCGTCGCGGGGTCGCGGTTGTCGCGCCAGAACGCGCTGTCCTCGCGTTCGGAGAGGACATAGTGGAGCTTCAGGAATTCGATGATCCGGTCCCAGCGGTAGCGCGTCATCGTGTTGAAGCGGCGCGCGACGAAGTCCATCGCGCTGCGGCTGGCGGGCATGCTTGTTGCGATATAGTCCGCCGAAAGCTCGATCAGCACGAGCGCGGAGGCTTCGAGCGGCTCGAGGAAGCCGGCGGCGAGGCCGACCGCGACGACGTTGTTCTTCCAGAACTGCGCGCGGTGGCCCGAGCGGATGGTGATCTCGCGCGGGGAGAGCTTGGCGAAATCGGGGCCGACATAGGCGGCGAGTTCCTCCTCGACGCGCTCGTTCCCGGCATGGCGGCTCGACCAGACATAGCCGATGCCGCGCCGGGTCGGGAGGCCGATGTCCCAGATCCAGCCGTGGCGCTGCGCGGTGGAGATGGTGTGCGAGGCGATCGGGCTGTCTTCCTCGACGGGGAGCTGGACGGCCAGCGCGCGGTCGACGAACAGCACGTCGGAGCGATCGATGAAGGGGACGCCGAGCGCTTCGCCGAGGAGGCGCGAGGCGAAGCCGGTGCAATCGACGAAGAGGTCGGCTTGAATCGCGCCGTGGCGTTCGCCGACGACGGCGGTGACATCGCCATTTTCGGTGAGGCGGACGTCGATGATGTCGTCGTCGATGTGGTGCACGCCGAGCTTGCCGGTGCAGTGCTCGGCCAGCAGTTCGCCGAGGCGCACCGCATCGAGGTGATAGGCGTAGTTGGCGACGCCGACATAATCGGGCGACGTCATCAGCTTGGGGGCGAGCGAAGCCTCGCACAGCGCTTCCTGGAAGCAGACGGCGTCGGAGAAGCTCTGCGCCGGGTTCGCGTTCCAGTAGGGCGCGAGATCGAGATCGGGGAAGCCTTCGGGCAGGACGAGCGGGTGGTAGTAGAAGTCGTCCGCCGCCCCGGTGCGCCAGCGGGCGAACTTGGCGCCCTGCTTGAACGAGGCGTGCGTGGCGCGCATGAAATCGGTTTCGGAAAGGCCGATCTTGCGCAGCGTGTTGCGCATGGTGGGCCAGGTGCCTTCGCCGACGCCAATGGTGCCGCGCTTCACGCTTTCGACGAGCGTGACCTTGAGGTCGGCGCCGTGGCGGGCGGCGATGAGCCCTGCGGTCAGCCACCCGGCCGAGCCGCCGCCGACAATGCAAACCGAACGAATTGCGCCGTTTTCGGCCATGCGCCTTTCCTGTTCCCGTCCCGGCCTGACTCGTCCTGGTCAGGTTCTACGCAAAACGGGGCGTGTACCGCAATGCACGCCCCGGACTTGGTCTTATGCAGGCTTAGAAGTTCACCCGCGCACCCAGCTTGAAGCGCCGTCCAGTATCCTCCGCATAGAGGAACTGGTTGGGATAATAGGCATATTTGAGGGTGCGCGAGTTGGTGAGGTTGGCCACTTCCCCGAAGACCGAGAACTGCGGGGTGATGTGGTAGTTCACGCTCGCATCGACCTGGGAGTAGGGCCGCACTTGCGTGACGGCCTGACCCGCACCGTTGAGGGGCGGCGGGGCGAGGTATTGCAGGAAGTTGTCGCGCCAGTTGTAGGCGATGCGCGCCTCGATGCCGTTCTTGTCGTAGAACAGCACCGCGTTGGCCGAGTTGGAGAGACCCGTCAGCGCGAACTTGTTGGCAAGATTGCGCGGATCGAGTTTGCGGTTCGAGCCTACGAGGGTGCCGTTCACCTGGAAGCCGAAGCCGGTATCGCCGATCGAGTACTGCCAAGCAGCCTCGATGCCGCGAACGGTTGCGTCCTGCCCGTTGACCGGCGCGGTGACGGTGAACTGCGCGGGCAGGCCCGTGCCCGGATCGATCAGCGCGCCGCCATTGGCATCGGCCACCGTGCCGGTGGTCTGGTTGAGCACGATGAAGTTGTTGACGTTCTTGAGGTAGGCGCCGACCGACACGTAGCTGCCGGGGGCGTAGTAGTACTCCAGCGAGATATCGAGGTTGTTCGACTTGAACGGCTTGAGGTCCGGATTGCCCCGGCTCGCCGCGAAGTTGCCCGGACGCAGCGTGACGAGCGTGGTGACGGGCGAAAGCTGCTCGAGCGTGGGCCGGGTGATCGTCTGCGAGGCGGCGAAGCGCACGGTGAACTTGTCGGTCACCTGCCACTTCAATGCGACGTTGGGCAGGATGTCGAGATAGTGCGTCTTGCCGACCGTGCGCGTCGTGCCGGACGAGGCCGAGCCATATTGCGTCTGGTCGTTCGCCAGCCGGACCAGCGCGGTATAGGCGGTGGCGAGGCCGTTCACGTTGGTCTGCGTGTCCTCGAAGCGGACGCCGCCGACGATGGAGATCGGGCTGCCGGCCACTTCGCCCTTGAACTCGGTCTCGAGATAGGCACCAAGCACGCGTTCGGTCACGATCGTATCATTCACCAGCGGCGGAGCGAAGGTGAAGTTCGGGTTCGTGGCGCGCTGCTGCTGGGTGATTGCATCGAACAGCGCCGGACCGCTGAAGGTCAGCCACTGCGTCGGCAGACGCTGCGAGCCGCTGATCCCGGAAAGGAAGCCGCTGCCTGCATTGTAGGTGCTGATCGTCACGCCCGGGGGCGAGGGCAGGTTGTAGCCGCAGGTGGTGCAGCCGGTTCCGCCATCGTTCGAGAAAAGCGAAGTGCGCTTCTGGTCGCGCGAGTAGTAGAAACCGAGGTTGGCATTCACCAGACCGACATCGGAATCGCCCTTGTAGGCAAGGTCGGCGCGGCCCTGGTAGACCTCGTCGCGGGTGCCGTAGCCGCGCAGCAGCATCACGTGCTGGCAGAGCGGCTGGCCGGCACCGACCACGTTGGGATCGGCGGGCCTTCCGGAATCGGTCACTGCGCTGCCGCAGGGGCTCGTCGGATTGGCGAAGGTGGGCAGCGTCTCGGTCTGGTAGGGCAGGATCGAGCCATCCGACTGGTAGCGCGAGGAGCCGGTCAGGTAGCCGAGCAGCGAAAGATAGGCCTGCCGCCCGCCGTTGGGGTCCTGCTTCGCCAGCGAATAGGTCCCATCGAACTTCGCGGTGAGGTTGGGTGAGACATTCCATTCGACGTTAAGCCCGAACTCGCGGGTGTTGGTCCGCTTGTCGAACTTCTTGTCGTGGAAGTCGGTCGCGATGCCGGTGGCCTGGGTCATGTCGGTCACCGTGCCATTGGCGTCGGTGGTCACGTCGGTGAGGTTCGAGGCGGTGAACCAGTGGCCATAGGAACGGGCGTCGGTCGTGTTGGTGAACTTCGAATAGAGCGCGTCGGCGGTCACCGTCACGTCATCCGAAGGACGGTATTGCAGCACGATCGTGCCGCCGATGCGTTCGCGGTCTTCGCGGGTGACCTTGGTATCGAAGTTCTGCGGTACGAAGATGTTGCCGGCGGGATTGCTGCTGCTGACCGTGCCGTTGCCGCCGTTGACTTCGGCAGCGGGGACGGCCGGATTGACCAGCCAGCCGTCGGTCTGGGCCTGCTTCAGCAGGGTATAGCGGCGCTGATAGGTGCCCGAGACGAGCAGGCCCAGCTTGCCGTCGGCAAAGGTATCGGCGAACAGGAACGTCGCGTCCGGCGCGGCCTTCCGGGAGTTCTGGTCGTAGTTGACGTCGAACGAAGCCGCGATCTTGCGTTCCTTGTAATCGAACGGACGCGCGATCTTGATGTTCACCGTCGAGCCGACGCCGCCCGACTGGTAGACGGCGGTCGCGGACTTGTAGACCTCGACGCCGGAAACGAGTTCGGAGGCCAGCGTATCGAACGAGAAGGCGCGGCCCGAGGCCTGGCTGGGATCGGTCGGCGTGGCGATCTGGCGGCCGTTGATGAGGACGGTGTTGAATTCCGGGCCGAAGCCGCGGACGGTGATGAACGCGCCTTCACCACCGGAGCGGTCGATCGAGACACCGCTCACGCGCTGCAGCGATTCGGCGAGGTTGGCGTCGGGCAGCTTGCCGATGTCCTTGGTGGAAATCGCATCGACGATGCCCGAGGAGGCGCGCTTGATGCTGCGCGCGTTGTCGAGGCTGCCGCGCAGGCCGGTGACGACGATCGGCTGGGGTTCGGGTTCCGGTTCGGCCGCCCTGGCAGGCCCCGCGGGCTGGGGTTCGGCGGCCTGGGCCGCGAGGGCGACCGGCGCGGCGCTGGCGATCTGACGCGCGGCGAGCGGGCGGCCGACGACGGCGAACGTACCCGGTCCGGTCTGGCGGGCGGCAAGGCCAGTGCCGGCGAGCAGACGGTCGAGCGCTTCGCTGACGGTCAGGCGGCCGCGCACTTCATTGGTGCGCACGGCATGGGTCAGCTTGCGCGAGGCGATGATCTGGACATTGGCCTGATGGCCCAGAAGCCCGATTGCGGATTCGGCAGACTGGGCGGGAATGGAGAATTGCCGCAGTTCAGCGTTGGCCTGCGCCACAGCGGGCATCGATGCCACGGAAACAACGCTGACGGACGCAAATAGCATGCCACGTAAAGTGGTCGTCATCACTAATCCCTCCCAAAAGGATATCATCTCGTTTCAGACCTTTTTGGCCTGCATTCCCCTAGAGACGTGGGTGTTGGATTTCCTTCCGCACTTTTTCGATTTATTTCTGTGAGTCTGCTTCAGTTGAGCGTGAAATGCGGATCGTGCTGGGATCGCTGGTGTCGATCGCCACCGGCAGCGTGACTTTCAAGGTCTGGGCAAAGCCCATGGGATCATCGAGCTTGAACAAGCCGTCGAACTGTTCGCCCGCGATGCCGGGATCGGAAATCACGATCTGGCGCTGGTTGTAGCGGTTGAACTCGTCCGCCGCCTCGCGCAGCGTGGTGCCGTTGAGGTCGATCATGCCGTTGCGCCAGGCGAGCGCGCGGTCGACCGGGGTGTTGTCGCCCTCGCGGTAGTGGACCAGCGCCCATTCCTTGATCACCGCGCGCTCGCCCGCGGTGACGGTGAGGCGGCGGCTGGCATCCTGATCGGACCATGTCTCGACTACGCCTTCGGTCACCAGCACTTCGACGCCTTCGTCGCGCTTGCGCACGGAGAAGGCAGTGCCGACGGCCTTGGCGCGGACCGGGCCGGAGGCGACGATGAAGGGCCGCTCGGCATCCTTGGCGACATCGAACCACGCTTCGCCTTGCAAGAGCTGGATCTCGCGGGCGCGGGGGGACAGGCTGACCTTGAGTTCGGAGCCCGAGTTGATCGTCATGATCGAGCCGTCGTCGAGCGGCACGCGGCGAATTTCGCCCACCCGCGTGACGAATTCGGCATCGCGCGAGAAGCCGGTGCGCACGGTGACGAAGGCGGCAACGCTCGCTGCGACCATGCCGCCGAGCACCCCGCGCCGCATCCACTTGCCGCGTGCGTCGTTTGCGGGTTCATGTGCTTCGACGACATCCGGCTCGTGCACCGCATCGGGCAGCATCCACGCGGCCTGTGTCTGCAGCAGCAGCCCCTGGCGGCGCGGATCGGCGGCCAGCCAGGCCTGCAGCGCAGCCTCGTCGGCCTGGCTCCAGTTGCCCGAATCCATCCGGGCGACCCAATCGGCGGCCTGGTCGCGGTCAGACATGGGTGTCTCGTCCGTGGCCATGGCTAAACCACCCGCCGGCTGTCGCCGGTCGTTTCGGGTTCGCGGTCGATCGCATCCCAGCCGCTGCGGATGGCGCGTACGCCGACCCAGACCTGCTTTTCGACCGCCTTCTCGGTGATGCCGAGGTGATCGGCGATCTCGCGCTGCGACCAGCCTTCGATCTTGCGCAGCTCGACAATGCGCCGGCAGCGTTCGGGCAGGTCCGCGAGGAGGGCACGCACGCGTTCGGACGCCAAGCGTGTGGCGACCTGCTCTTCGGGTGTGGGCGTGCCAGTATCACGGTAGCTCTCGATCTCGCTGATCGCGTCGAAGGGGGCGATCTGTTGCCGTTTGAGCCTCCGCGCGAGGAGGTTGCGACAGATCGAGAAGAAGTAGGCGTGGGCGCACTCGATGTGATCGACCGTCTCGAGCATGACCACGCGGCAATATGCGTCCTGGACCAGTTCATCGACCACGTCGTGCGCGATCCGCCGCTTCACGAACCAGGCGCGGATGCGCGGTTCGTGCGGCATGATCTCGCGCGCCACCCACTGCGCAAGCGCGCGGCGGCGTTCGAGCGTGGCTCGCAAATCCGGTCCCGTCCCATCCTCCATAAGTTCGTGGAGTTTCTTTCCGTTACTGGCCTAGAGTCAGGACCACGCGATTTCCTTCCGGGGTGCCGCAAAAAAATTCTGCTGTGAAGCCGGGCGTCCACAGAGCTGCGATGGATGCCATGACGAAATGGCCGGCCTGGTTTCGATGCAGGCCGGCCATCCCTCGGGGGAGGGACCGTCAGTCCTGGTTGCGGCGGCACCGCAACCCGGGCTGTCCTTGCGGCCGTGGTGGCCAAACTCCTTGCGCGGTCCTTGCGAACCTCTGCGTATTGCCCCTCAGTCCGTTGAAACTTCTTGTTAGGACCGGGTTGCCAAGCGTGGTGAATTTTTCCCTAAACAGCGTCTTTCGGACCACGCGATCGGCCCGAAAGGCGGCTTTGCTGCGGCGGCGCAATGCCCTTAAAAAGCCCGGTTCGGGCCATTCTCTGCGGCGCGGAGTGTTAAACTTGAGGCATCACCCATTGCGCATCGGGGCGGCACTTGCGACATCCCTGACATGACCGAAGAAGAAATCGCCCACGAGCTCACGCGCCGGAAATTCTACAAGGCCGAGCAGGAAGCCGAATTCGTCGAATCGCACGAATGCGTCACTCCGCAGCAGCAGGATCCCGCCTATCGGCTCGCCTTCAGCGATACCGATTTCCTGCTGCGCGAGGAACTGCGCCCGATCCGTTTCCAGCTGGAATTGCTGAAGCCCGAAATGCTGCTGGACGAGGCCGGGATCGGTTCGACGCTGGTGATGTATGGATCGGCGCGCATTCCCTCACCGGAGGAGGCGGACAAGGTTCGCGCGGCGGCGACAACCCCGGAGAAGCAGGCGGTGGCTGAGCGCCTCATCGCCAAGTCGCGCTACTACGACGAGGCGCGCGCGCTCGCGCAGATCGCCAGCCGCAGCGCGGTGGTGGAAGATGGCAAGCGCCACTTCGTGATCTGCTCGGGCGGCGGGCCATCGATCATGGAAGCAGCCAATCGCGGCGCGGCGGATGTCGGCGCGGAATCGATCGGGCTCAACATCACCTTGCGGCATGAGCACACGCCCAATGCCTATGTGACGCCGCACCTCTCGTTCCAGTTCCACTATTTCGCGCTGCGCAAGATGCATTTCCTGTTGCGCGCGCGGGCGGTGGCGGCGTTTCCGGGCGGGTTCGGCACGTTCGACGAGCTGTTCGAGCTCCTGACCCTGATCCAGACGGGCAAGATGCAGCCGATCCCGATCCTGCTGTTCGGCGGGGAGTTCTGGAGCCGGGTGGTGAACTTCCAGGCGCTCGCCGAGGAAGGCGTGATCAGCCCGGGCGACCTTGACCTGTTCCATATCGTCGAAACGGCGGAGGAAGCCTGGGGGCATATCACCGCGTTCTACGGGCTGGATCTGAACTGAGCGGTCATGGCCGTTCTCAGGACCGAGCGGCTGCTGCTGAGGCCCGTGCGGGCCGATGATATTGATGCGCTGCATGCGATCATGCGCCAGCCACAGGCGATGGCCTACTGGTCGACGCCGCCGCATAGCACTCTGGCCGAGACTGCCGACTTCCTGGATGCCATGATCTCTATCCCGTCCGGCGAGGGCGAGGACTTCGTGATAGAGTTCAAAAGTCGCCTGATCGGGAAGGCGGGGCTCTATCGATTTCCGAACATCGGCTATCTGCTCGATCCCGCATTTTGGGGGCGCGGTCTTGCGACCGAGGCACTGCGGGCGGTCATCGCGCGGGCGTTCGAGGTGCACAGGCTGCCGCGTATTCAGGCCGACGTCGACCCGCGCAACGCTGCATCGCTGCGACTGCTGGCGCGGCTGGGCTTTCGCGAGACCCACCGGCAGGCGCGGACCTGGCTTGTAGGCGAGCAATGGTGCGACAGTGTCTATCTAGCGCTTGATCAGCCTGATTGTTCGGCGGTCCGCACCACGGCATAGTGCCCCATCGGCCCATACCCAGCGCCAAGGCCGGGCGCAGCTAGCAAGGCAGCGCGGACAAACTGACGAGCCTGCGCCACCGCGTCAGCGAGGGACAGCCCGCGCGCGAGGTGGGTGGCGATGGCGCTGGATAGCGTGCAGCCGGTGCCGTGGGTATGGCGCGTGTGGATGCGGGGGGCTGTCCAGACGACATCTTCCACGCCGGGGACGGCAAGCCGATCCGTCACGTCCGGCCCTTCGGCATCGCCGCCCTTTCCGAGCCATGCGATGCCGCGGGCCCTGAGCGCTGCCTCGCCGCCGAGTGCCGCGAGTTCGGGAACGTTGGGGGTGGTGAGGGTGGCGAGCGCTATCAGCCGTTCGAACGCGGCGATGGTGGCGGCGTCGGCCAGCGGGGCGCCGCTGGTGGCGATCATCACCGGATCGAACACGATAGGCACACTTAGGCGCTCCAGTCGGTCGGCCACCACGGCGGCGATCTCGGGCGAACCGAGCATGCCGATCTTCACCGCATCGACGCCGAGATCGCCCACGCAAGCGTCGATCTGCGCGGCGACCATCGCTGGGCTGGCGGCCTCGACCATCGTGACGCCGCAAGTGTTCTGCGCGGTGAGCGCGGTGACGGCGGTCATCGCATAGCCGCCGAGCATGGTGATGGTCTTGATATCGGCCTGGATGCCTGCGCCGCCGCCGGAATCCGAGCCGGCGATAGACAGCACGCGCGGTGGTTTCATCCCTTGAAAGTCCGCTCGCTGGACGGCGGATACTTGGCGTGGAGCGCCTTGGCACGGCTGGGGCGGTCCATCAGTTCGCCGCCGCAATTGGGGCAGCGGTCATCGAGCGCTTCGGCGCATTCAGCGCAGAACGTGCATTCGAACGAGCAGATGAACGCGCCCGGCGCCTCGGCCGGAAGGTCGGTGCCGCAGCGTTCGCAATCGGGGCGCATGTCCAGCATCGGGGGCTCTCCTCAGGCGGCCTTGCGGACCGCGTCGCAGATCGTGTCGACCACCTGTTCGACCTCACGCGCGTCGTCACCTTCGGCCATCACGCGGATGACGGGTTCGGTGCCTGAGGGGCGGATGACGAGACGGCCGCGCCCGGCAAGCTGCGCTTCGGTCTCAGCGATCACAGCCTTGACGCTGTCCGCTTCCAGCGGCTTGCCGCCGGCAAAGCGGACGTTCTTGAGGAGTTGCGGGACGGGGTCGAACAGATGCAGCGTTTCGCTCGCGGGCTTGCCCGAGGCGACCAGCGCGGCGAGCACCTGCAGCGCGGCGACCGTGCCATCGCCTGTCGTGCCGTGATCGGTCAGGATCATGTGCCCTGATTGCTCGCCGCCGACGTTGTAGCCGCCCTCGCGCATCTTCTCGAGCACGTAGCGGTCGCCCACGGCGGTGCGCGCGAGCTCGAGGCCGAGGCCATTGAGGTAGCGTTCGAGGCCAAGGTTCGACATGACCGTCGCCACCACGCCGCCGCCGCGCAGCTTGCCCTGCGCATGCAGTCGGCCGCCGATCAGCGCCATGATCTGGTCGCCGTCGACCGTCTGGCCTTTCTCGTCGACCACGATCAGGCGGTCCGCATCGCCATCGAGCGCGATGCCGATATCGGCGCGCACTTCGCGCACGCGGGCTTTCAGCGCATCGAGATGAGTCGAGCCGACGCCCGCGTTGATGTTCTTGCCATTTGGTTCGACCCCGATGGCGATCACTTCGGCGCCGAGTTCCCACAGCGCCGAGGGGGCGACATGATAGGCCGCGCCGTTCGCGCAATCGACAACGATGCGCAGGCCATCAAGCCGCACGTTGTGGGGGAGCGAGCCCTTGACCGCGTGGATATAGCGGCCGCGTGCGTCCTCGATGCGGCGGGCGCGGCCGACATCGCCGGACTCGGCGAGCGGCAAGTCCTGCTCCAGCATCGCCTCGATCGCGAGTTCGTCCTCGTCCGAAAGCTTGAAGCCGTCCGGGCCGAACAGCTTGATCCCGTTGTCCTCGAACGGGTTGTGGCTCGCGGAGATCATCACGCCGACATCGGCGCGCATCTCGCGGGTGAGGAGGGCGACGGCCGGCGTCGGCATCGGCCCGAGCAGCACGACGTCCATGCCGACGCTGGTGAAGCCGGCGGTCATCGCGTTTTCGAGCATGTAGCCCGAAAGGCGCGTATCCTTGCCGATCACCACGCGGTGGCGATGATCGCCGCGCAGGAAATAGGTGCCTGCGGCCTGGCCGACCTTCATCGCGGTTGCCGCCGTCATGACCCCGGCGTTGGTCCGGCCGCGGATCCCGTCGGTGCCGAAGAATTTGCGTGCCATAGCCTGAAATGAATCCTTGTCCGCTGCGCCGATCGGCGCGGATTGCCATATGTCCCTACACGCTTAATGTCACCGCCCCATGAACGAAGCGATTAACGATACGTCATCAAGGGCGCCGAGCCCCCTGCCCGAGATCACCAAGGTGCCCACCTTATGGACCTTCATCGGCCTGATCGGCGGACTTGGCCTTGGCCTGCTCATGGTCATGCGCGCGCCCGGGGCCTTGGCGCCGCTGCTCGCGGTGGCGGAGCCTTTGGGCGACATGTGGCTGAGGGCGCTGCGGGCGACGATCATTCCGCTGGTCGTCTCGCTGCTGTTCATGGGCGTGGTGCAGACCGTGGCAGCCGCGCGCGCCGGAGCGATGGCACGGCGGGCACTCGGATGGTTCTACCTGATTCTTGCAGGTGGCTCGGCGATGGCGGGTTTCCTGGTGCCGACCCTGCTTGCGGTGATCCCCAGCCCGCCGGGGGCCATCGAGGCGCTGCGGGCAAGTGTCGCCGCGGCCGATGCGAAGGCGGCGGGGCCGCTGCCGGGTGTCGGCGATTTCGTCGCTTCGTTCGTGCCGGCCAACGTGTTTGCCGCCGCCGCCAATGACCAGATCCTGCCGCTGCTCCTCTTTACTGCGATCTTCGCCGTTGCGGCGGCGCGGCTCGCCAATCGCCAGCGCGAGAGCCTGCTGACCTTCTTCGAGGCCGTGGGCGGGGCAACGCTGGTGGTGGTCGGCTGGATCCTGTGGGTCGCGCCTGCAGGCGTTTTCGCACTGAGCTTTGCAGTCGCGGCGCATACCGGTGCTGCGGCCATCGGTGCGCTGGCGCACTATGTGCTGATCGTGACGCTGACGGGGACCGTGATGTTCCTCTCGGCCTATCCCATCGCGGTGCTGTTCGGGCGCCAGCCGCTGGGTGCCTTCGCCCGCGCGGTGATTCCGGCGCAGGCGCTGGCGCTTTCGACGCAATCCTCGCTCGCCACGCTGCCGGCCATGTTGGGCGCCTGCCGCCAGCTGGGCATTCGCGACCGCGCGGCCGAGTTCACCCTGCCGCTGGCGGTCGCGCTGTTTCGCGGGACGGGCCCGGCGATGAACTTCGCGGTGGCGCTCTACCTCGCGCACTGGCTCGGGGTGCCGGTCGATGGCTGGCACATGGTGGCGGGCTTCGCGGTCGCCTCGGTGATGAGCTTCGGCGCGGTGAGCCTGCCCGGCGCGATCAGCCTCGTCACCTCATGCGGGCCGATTGCGCTGGCGATGGGCGTGCCGGTGGGGCCGTTGGCGCTGCTGGTCGCGGTGGAAGTGTTGCCTGATCTCATGCGCACGCTGGGCAACGTGACGCTCGACGTGGCGGTGACGGCCGTGGTCGACGCGATGCCGGGGCTGGACGAGGAAAAGGCTAGCGAGTGACCACCTGTGCGGGCCGGAACAGCGGCTCGCCGAGCAGGAAGCCGATCACGTTGGGGCGCCCCAGATTGTCGAGCATCGCCTCGATGATCAGCAGGATCGGCACCGAGAGCAATGCGCCGGGCACGCCCCAGATCCACGAGAAATAGCTGATCGCGACGAGGATCGAGACCGGGCTGACGGTGAGCCGCGCGCCGAGGATCGCGGGGGTCACGAAGTTCGCTTCGATGGCGTGGAGCGCGAGGAAGGCGAAGACCGGCACGATGCCCACGGCCATCGAACTCGCCGTGCCGAGGCCGACCAGCCCGAGGAGCGCCATCATCGCCAGCGGGCCAAGGTAGGGCAGGAAGTTGAACACGAAGGCGAGGCCGCCCCACATGATCGGCGCGCTGAGCCCGAAGGCATAGGCACCGCAGGCGACGATCACGCCGACGCCGAGGTTGATCAGCGCGACCGTGAGCAGATAGCCCGCCACCCGGTCCTGCACGTCGCGCATCACGCGGGCGATGCGGACTGACGCGTTCACGCTCTCGCCATCGCGCGCGAGGCGGCGGCGCACGCGCAGGCGCGTCTCGATCATGAAGAAGGTCATCAGCATGGTGACCAGCGTCTCCAGCACGAGGCTGGGCGTGGCGAAGGCGACCTGCTCGATGACCGAAGGGCTGGCGAGCACCACCTCGCGCGGGCTGTGGCCGAGAAGGCGCGCGAGCTGGCGGTTGAAATCGTTGATCCACGCGAGGTTGCCGCGCAGCTCCGCAAACCGGCGGCTGACCACGGTGAGCATGTCCGGCACCTGATCGACCATGGCGAAGGCCGGCTGCAGGATCAGCGCGAGCGCGAGGACGATCACCCCGGCCATCGTCAGCATGGCGAAGAGCGCGGCCAGCATGTCGGGCAGGCCAAGGCGGCACATGCGGTCAGCCAGCGGGGCGAGAATGATCGTGATGACGACGGCCGAGACCGGCGGCAGGAACACCACCGAACCGATTGAGAGCACGAAGGGCAGTGCGAGGAACAGGCCCGCCATCAGCAGCAGCACGATGGCCGATTGCAGCCGCGCGCGCGTATCGCCCGCCCATTCGTCGGGCAGGCGGGGCAGGGCGGTGCCTGCTTCCAGTTCCGGATCGGGCATGTCGGCCATATGCTCTTCTTGTGGACCCCGCGTGTGGCCGGATCAAGGCGGGGGACTGCGCGTTAACGCATATGTCCTAGCCGGCCAATTCCTTGCCGTAGATCACGTATTCCTTGTTGACCTTGCTGTCGATCGCATCGGCGATGGCGACCATCCCCTGGTTGTCATCGAGGATCCAGCCGATCTCGCCGCGGCTGGCGCCGTAGTTCGCGACCGAATTGCGGCGGATGTACTCGATCATCATGAAGGCCAGCTGACTGGCGAGGCGCGAGGCCTGCAGGCGCTTGCGCACGCCCATCAGCGGCACGCGCATGGTGCGCACGCGGGGCTTTCTGAGCCACAGGAGGAGCTTGGCCCAATTGAACGGGAACAGCGAGCCGCCCATGGGTTTCAGCACTTCGTTGAGGTCCGGCAGCGTCATCATGAAGGCCACCGGCTCGCCGTCGTACTCGGCGATCATTATGAGGTCTTCGCGCACGATCGGTTTGAACTTCTTGCCCGCGTAGGCGATCTCGGTGTCGGTGAAGGGGACGAAGCCCCAGTTGTCCGACCAGGCATCGTTGAGGATGTCGAGGATCAGCTTGGCTTCGGAATCGAACCTGCTCTTGTCCACGCCGCGGATGCGGATGCGCGGGTTCTTCTCGCCCGAGGCGACGATGCGCTGGATCAGCGGCGGGAACTCCTTGCTGATATCGAGCTCGTAGGTGAGCAGCGACTTCGCCGGGGTGTAGCCCATGCCCTCGATATAGGCGGGATAGCGCTTGCTCTGGTGGCCCATCATGACGGTCGGCGACTGTTCGAAGCCGCGCACGAGCTGGCCCGGTTCCTCCCAGATCGACATCGAGATCGGGGCGAGCACGCGGGTCATGCCCTTTTCGCGCAGCCAGTCCTCGGCGCGGGCGATCAAGGCCTTGGCGACGGCTTCGTCTTCCGCTTCGAGCAGGCCCCAGTTGCCGGTGCCGGGGCCCATGCCCTGCACCGGGTCCATCGCGACGGCGAGGTGGTCGATATGCGCCGAGATGCGGCCGACGATCGTGCCGCCGCCAGGTCCATTGCGGCGCGCGAGGAACAGCTGGACGTCCGCGTGCTCGAAGAACGGGTTCTTGCCCGGCGTGACCAGTTCGACCGCTTCCATGTGCAGCGGCGGCACCCAGGCTGGATCATTCGCGTTGATGCGATAGGCATAGTCCACAAAGGCAGTCCGGTCGGCCTTGCTGGAAACCGGGGTGATGACTACTTCGCCGCTAGTGTCTGGAGTTCCGGCCACGATCTTGCCTTTGTTTGGAAGTATTGCAGAAAAATTCAGGGCTTGCCTGCGTTGGCCCGGGCCGGATTGTCAAGCCGAACGCAGCACTAGAACTCTCGGATCAATCAGGAAACGTCGCATGCTTGCCTCTCCCCAGCTCAATCCGGCGCTCGAAACGGCTCCGCAGCCTCCGGCCGCCGCGCCGGAAGCCGCTGCGATCCTCGCGCGCACGCCGGACGACAAGGCGATGCTGCGCGCGGCGGTCGAGCTGACGCGCGATCTGGGCGAGGCGAAGCCGTCGATCTTCTGGCCGGACATGCTGGCCTCGGCATTGACGGGCTATGCCGCGCTGGCAGGTGCAATCCTTTCGGCCAATGTGTGGATTGCAGTCGCCTCCGGGATGCTCTCGGCACTCGCGTTCTACCGCGCGCTGCTATTCATCCACGAGCTTTCGCATATCCACCGCAATGCGCTGCCGGGCTTCCGTTTCGTGTGGAATGTGATCGTCGGCATACCGATGCTCACGCCCTCGTTCATGTATGAAGGCGTCCACCCGCTGCACCATGCGCGCACGCGCTATGGCACGGCGGAAGACCCGGAATACCTCCCGCTCGCGCTGATGAAGCCGTGGTCGCTGCCGGTGTTCCTGCTGACCGCGATCTTGCTGCCCGTTGCCCTGCTGGTGCGCTGTGCGGTGCTGACGCCGCTGGGCGTGATCGTGCCGCCGCTGCGGAAGCTGGTGTGGGAACGGGCTTCGGCGCTGGCGATCAACCCTTCGTTCAAGCGCCGTCTGCCCGAGGGTGAGTTCGCGCGGATGGTGTTCTGGCAGGAACTGGGCGCGACGGCCTGGGCATGGTTCCTGCTCGGCTGGTCGGCGACGCATGGCTGGCGGCCGCTGCTGATCGGCATTGCGGTGATCGCACTCGGCGCCGTGCTCAATCAGGCGCGCACGCTTGTTGCTCACCTGTGGGAGAATGAGGGCGAGACGATGACGGTGACCGGGCAGTACCTCGATTCGGTCAACGTGCCGCCGCCGGGCTGGGTGACGGTGCTCTGGGCCCCGGTCGGCCTGCGCTATCACGCGCTGCACCACTTGCTGCCGAGCGTGCCCTATCACGCGCTGGGTGAGGCGCACCGGCGGCTGACGGCCGATCTGGGTGCAGGTTCGACCTACCAGAAGTCGAGCTATGCCGGATTGTTTCCTCTGCTCGGGCGGCTGGTGCGCAGCACGATGGGGCAGCGTTCCGGGGCTCAGCGCCTCAGCGTGACGTAGACGCCGACGGCGATCACCAGCACGGCGAAGGCTTTCTCCACAAGGCCGCGATGCGACGCAAGCGCTGCGGTGCCCTTGATCCCGAGCGCCGCGCCGACTGCGCCGCCGATGGCGAGCACGCCGACCAGCGGCCAATCGACATAGCCGGAGAGCGCGTAAGACGTTGCCGTCGTCGTCCCCAGCGCTGCGACGATCACCAGCGAGGTGCCTGAGGCGAAGCGCATCGGCATTGCGGTCGCGGCGATCAGGCCGGGGACGATGAGGAAGCCGCCGCCGATTCCGAAAAACCCTGCAAGCAGGCCCGTGCCGAGGCCGATGGGGATCAGGCGCGGGAGCAGCCGCCCGGCGCTGGCGGCGTTGAGTTCCACGTCGGCGCGCTCTTCGCCCCGGCGGGGGCGCAGCATCGCGAGGCCGACGACGACCATCAGCAGGCCGAACAGCATGAGCAACCGCTTGCCATCAAGTGCTTTGCCCAATTCGGCACCGAGCGTGGCACCGAACACGCCGGCGAGGGCGAAGACTCCGGCGCAGCGCCACTTGACCGTCCCGGCGCGGGCATGTCCGGCGAGGCCGACCAGCGCATTGAGCGTGACGGCTACCGCGCTGGTCCCTACCGCTGCGTGCGCCGAGGACACGCCGACCATGTAGACCAGCAGCGGCGTCATCAGAATCGATCCCCCCGCCCCAAGCCCGGCGAGGATCAGCCCGATCACCGCACCCGAGCCCAAAGCGGCGAGGATCATCGCCAGCGGCATGGCGTCAGGCCGCCGATTTCCGGTTCCACGGCATCGCTGCCAGCAGCTTGGCCATGCCGCACCATCCCGTTGTGCCCGCGAACATCAGGCCCGCGCCGACAAAGGCGGAAAGGCCGAAGAAGGCAGGTTGGAACAGCACGCCCAGCACCACCCCCAGCACAACGAGCGCACCGGCTGTGATCTGGACCTGACGCATGATTTCCAGCGGTGCCTTGCGGTTCTCCGCAAGGGGCAGGCCTGCTGCGCGCCATGCATCGAGGCCGCCTTCAAGGAGGTAGGCCGGACAATCGCTGGCCGCACCAAGCCGGGAGGCGTTGGCGGATGTGCGCATGCCGCTGCGGCAGTGATAGACTACTGCCGGAGCATCGCCGACGCGGCCCAGCGCATCGATCGGGCGGTTCTCGGAGCCGGGAATGCGGACGCGATCAAACTCATCAGGCGAGCGGATGTCGATCAGCCGCGCGCCGCCGGCCATCAACCGGCGTGTTTCGGCAGGGGAGATCAGGGGCAGTGTCATGGCCTTATTCCTCGGTACAATAGAGCTGGTAGAGCGTGGCGAGCAGCGCCTCGATCCGCGCGTCGGCGATCCGGTAGCGCAGCACTTGCGCGTCGCGCGTGAAGGCGACCAGGCCTTCCTCGCGCAGGCGGGCGAGGTGCTGCGAGAGCGCCGATTGCGAGAGCTCGACGCGCTGGGCAATGTCCCCCACCTTCATCTCGCCGGCTTCCGCCAGTGCACAAAGCACCATCAGCCGGTGCGGGTTCGCCAGCTCGCGCAAGGTCGCCGCGACCGCAGTGGCGTTTGCTTCGAACGTGGCGTGATCGAGGGGAGGGTGGATCTGCATGGACCCTATATATCAGCACTTGCTAATTTAGCAATACCTAATATAGAGAGTGCCCGAAAGGACCCGACCATGAACTCCAAGCCCGAGATTCTCGCCTTCTTCGATGAGCCGACCTTCACCGTGACCTACCTTGTTGCCGATCCGACCACCGGCGCGGCGGCGGTGATCGATCCGGTGCTCGACTATGATCAGGCCTCGGCGCGGATCGGTGCCGCATCGGTGGAGGCGCTGCTGGAGGCGGCGGCCGAGCGCGGCTGGAAGATCGAGATGGTGCTTGAAACGCACGCGCATGCCGATCACCTCAGCGGCGCGAAACTGATCGCCGCGCGTACTGGCGCATGGATCGGGATTGGCGCATTGATCACCCAAGTGCAGGCAACCTTTGTGCCGATGTTCGGGGCAGATGACGTTCTGCCGGAGGGGCGCGATTTTGACCGCTTGCTCCATGACGACGAGGTTCTGCCGCTCGGCAATCTGGTCTTCACCGTGATGCATACCCCGGGGCATACGGCAGCCTGCATCAGCTTCCGCATTGCCGACGCGGTCTTCGTCGGCGACACCGTGTTCATGCCCGATTACGGCACCGCGCGGACCGACTTTCCGGGCGGCAATGCCCATGCGCTCTACGCCTCGATCCGGCGGATACTTTCACTTCCGGACGAGACGCGGCTGTTCCTTTGCCACGACTACAAGGGGCCGGGCCGGTCCGAGTTTGCATGGGAAACGACCGTCGGCGAGCAGCGCCGCACCAATGTGCAGGCGCATGACGGGATCGATGAGGCCACCTTCGTCGCACAGCGGCAGGCGCGCGATGCCACGCTCGCGCCGCCGCGCCTGCTGTTGCCGTCGATCCAGGTGAACATTCGCGGCGGGCGTTTGCCGCCGGCCGATGCGCAGGGCTTGCGCGCACTGCGGCTGCCGCTGCGCGCGGGCGACGAGGGTGCGGCTACTCTTCTGTCCTGACCAGCACCGTCTCGCCGATCAGCAGGAACAGGAAGAACGGCGCCCACGCGGCGAGCAGCGGCGGGTAGCCGCCGAAGTTGCCCATCGCCAGCGCGGCGTTGTCGACCACGAAGTAGGCAAATCCGAGCGCCATGCCGATCACCGCGCGGACGAACAGCATGCCCGAGCGCGCAAGGCCGAACGCGGCGACCGCGCCGAGCAGCGGCATGAGCAGCGCCGAAAGCGGGCCGGAAAGCTTGTGCCACCACTTGCCTTCGAGTTCGCTGGTGCGATAGCCCGCGCTGCGGATCGCCGCGATGGAGTTCGACAGCTGGCCGATCGATTCCCCATCTGCGTCGGCCTTGCGGATCACCACTTGTGCGGGATCGACGCTTTTCGCGAAGACCTGATCGGCACTGTAGGTGATGCGCCGTGCGCTCTGCACGTCGAAGCCGGTCGGCTTGGTGAAGTGCCAGCCGGGCCGTGCGTAAGTCGCTTCGGGCGAGCGCACGATCTCCACCACGGCGCTGGACCGGTCGCGGCGGTACCAGCTGACATCGGTCATGCGCGTGGCGGCGCCTTGCCCGGTGACCGCACGCGCGAAGAGAACGTTGTTGCCATCCTGCAGCCACACGTTGCTTTTCACCGCACTGTCGCGGGGGATCGCCTTGTACTCGGCCGCCTGCCACGCCTTGAGCGTCGCGGAGGAGCGTACCACGACGCGCTCGTTGAAGGCGAAAGTGACGAGCGAGGTGAGCGCGGCGACGAGGAACAGCGGCGCCAGCACCTGATGCGCGGAGAGGCCGGCGGCTTTCAGCGCGATGACCTCGCTGTTCTGGTTGAGTGTCATCAATGTGATGATCGTTGCCAGCAGCACCGAATAGGGCAGGAACCGGCTGATCAGCTGCGGCACGCGCAAGGAGGCGTAGGTCAGCAGCTGGCCCTGCCCATTGCCCGGCGCGGCGAGGATCTTGCCGCTTTCGCTCAGGAGATCGAGCATCTGGAGCACGAGCACGAGCATCAGCAGCACGGCGATGATCCGCACCGCGAACATGCGACCGATGTAAAGCGTGATCGTGCGCGAGGGGAAGAAATCAAGCTGCATCGATCGCTCCTGCTGCGTCGATGCCGACATTCCTGGCGCGCGGCTGGCGCGCGGCGAACAGCTTCATCACCGAGCGCGCGATCTTGGCAAAGCCGGTCTCCAGCGCGCCGATCGGCTGGCCGCCGGGGACATAGGCAAGGCGCCAGTACATCGAGACAATCAGCGCGGCGAAGAGGACGAACGGCCCCCACAGCGCCAATGTCGGATCGACCCGGCCAAGGCTGGAGACGTCCTGCCCGTATTCGTTGACCTTGTGGTAGGCGACCACCATCACGATCGAGACGAACACGCCGAGTGCCGAACTCGAGCGCTTGGGCGGCACCGCCAGCGCGACGGCCAGCAGCGGCAGCAGAAACATCATCGCCACCTCGACCAGTCGGTAGTTGAGGTTGGCGATGCTCTGCGCGCGCGCCAGCTTGCTTGAATCCTTGCTCCAGCCGATGCGCAGCAGCTCGGGAAGGAAGTACTCGCGGTCCCGCTCGCCGCGGCTGCGGAACTGCTCGATCTTCGGAAGGTCGATCGGCAGGTCATGCGTCGCGAACGTCAGCACGCGCGGCGAGGTGATGCCCGGGCCGTCCTGCACGATCTGGCCTTCGGAAAGGCGCAGGATCACCGTATCCGGGTTTTCCTTGTTGGCGAAGAACTGTCCCTCGCGCGCGGAGATCACGAGGACCTGCCCGTCCTTGGCGGCGATGCGCGCGAAGATGCCGCGCAGGTCGCGCCCTTCGTCGCGGCTCGCATCGACGCGCAGCGCAGTGCGGTCCTGCAGCGTGTTGAACTCGCCCACCTTGATAGAGGCTCCCAGCGCGCCGGAGCGCAGATCGAACTGGAGTTGCTCGTAGTAATAGCGCGAGAGCGGCTGGAGATAGCCGACAATAAGGAGGTTGAGCGCGGCGAGGACCACGGTGAACAGGTAGGGTACGCGCAGCAAGCGGGTGTAGGAGAGGCCCACCGCGCGCATCACGTCGAGCTCTGACGAGGTGGCGAGGCGGCGGAAGGCGAGCAGGATGCCCAGCATCAGCCCCAGCGGAATCGCCAGGCTGGCGTATTCGGGCAGGAGGTTGGCCAGCATCTTGAACACGACGCTGACCGGTCCGCCTTCGGTCGCCACGAAGTCGAACAGCTTGAGCATCTTGTCGAGCACGAGCAGCGATGCCGCGATCACGAAAACCGCGCACATCGGCACGAACACGAGCCGGGCGATGTACCTGTCTGTGGCGGTGAGAAAGGGCAAGGGCGGGGCGGCTCGCTGGGACCGAATGAACAGTTCCGGTTAGCCCGGTTCAGGGACAGGCGGAAGGCGGAAACACCGAGGTCCCAACGCATTTTGTCGACGCAAAAGGGCGATCAGACGCGAATCAGGCCTTCTCCAGCGTGCACTGCAGCGGATGCTGGTTCTGCCGGGCGAAATCCATCACCTGGTTCACCTTGGTTTCGGCGATCTCGTAGGGGAAGATCCCGCAGACGCCGACGCCCTTCTGGTGGACATGGAGCATGACCCGCGTCGCCTGCTCGAGATCCATGTGGAAGAAGCGCTTCAAGACCATCACGACAAATTCCATCGGCGTGTAATCGTCGTTCAGCATCAGCACCTTGAACATGCTGGGCTTCTTGGGCCGCGTGCGCGTCTTGGTCGCGATGCCGACCTGATCGTCACCACCGCCACCGGGGCCCTTGGTTTCGTCGTCGGCGGCGCGCACGGGGATACGCACCGTCGAAGCGGCAGTGCCTTCGGGGGCGCCGGGGTTGGATTTCATTGTCATGGCGTAGGAGGAATATCGCATCGCACGCCGCTGCGTACAAGAGGCGGGTAAACACTTGACCTCAAAGTCCAGCATCGAGGCCGCATTTCTGCTGCCAGCAACGACACGGCAGATACGACAACGGGCCGGAGGTAAATCCCGTCCGGCCCGCTTTCGTGTTCAGGCCCGGCCAGCGCGATTGCGCGGGCCGGAAGTGCCGATCAGGCGGCCTGCTTCATCTTTTCGACCGCGAGGCTGACGCGGTTCGAGATCGGCTGGAACGCTTCGCTGGCGAGCTTGAGCATCGCTTCGCTGTTCTTCGAGGTCGCGGCGACGGCGGCGTCGAACTGCTTGCGCAGCAGGGCGTTCTGCTTCTCGAAGAACTCGGCCGGCGACTTCACGGCGGCGAGTTCCTTGATTTCGGCCTGCATCGTCTCGACCACGGTCTTGGTCTCGGCGGCGTAGCTCTTGGTCATTTCCTGGATGCCGGTGGCGAGGATCTTGGTCGATTCGACGACGGCTTCCACGTTGCCCTTGGTGAAGGCGCCCATATCGCCCAGCGCAGCCTGGCTCTTTTCGAGCGCGGCTTTCGCCTTTTCGGCAGCTTCCTTCATCGCGGTCTGGATCGTCTCGGTCATTTCGGTGGTGGCGGCGTTCATGGTGAAGTCCTTCTGCTTGGCGACCGTGCTCTTCATGGAGGCGGCCTCGTTCTTGGTGGTCTTGGGCGTGCTGGTCTTCGCGGCGGGCTTCGGTGCAGACTTGACTGTGGTTACAGTCAGCTTTGCCGGAGCCTTCCGAGCCGGCTTTGCAGCCGGGGCTACCGGTGCATCCGCAGTCGCTTCGAGAGCAGGCGCGGCGACCTTGCGGGGACGGCCGGGCTTGCCCTTGAGTTTGGGAGCTTGCGTGGCTGCGGGAACCGGGGCGGCTTCCGCAGCAAGCTCTTCCGACTGCGCGGGCAGCTCGGCCGGGGCGATCTCAGCCTCGACAGCCAGCGCCGCAATTGCTGCGTCTGCGATGTCCTTGACTTCGTCTTCCATAACCTGACTACTCCTGCATCGGACACGCTCCATCGACATAATCCAACAAGTTGGATGCGCAGTGGACCGTGTTGCAGTGCACAAAATAGGCAGGTGGCGGGGTCAGGTCAAGGACTTTTGTGCACTGCACCATGAAGAGAAGTGCCCAGATTGGCGGCGTTTCGACCGTTCTTGGCAGAACTCAGCGGGTCTTGACGTAGCGGCCGGGTGCATCCTCGATCACCGCATCGCCGCGCCCGCCCGGCACGCGCTTGCCCTTTGCGGGAATCATGGCGCCATCCGACTCGCGAATCCACGCAATCCAGTCGGGCCACCAGCTGCCCTTGGTCTCGCGCGCACCCGCCACGAACTCGGCGAGCGTGGTGGCTGGACCATCATTGCGCCAATACTGGTACTTGTGCGCGTCCGGCGGATTGACCACCCCGGCGATATGGCCTGACCCCGCGAGCAGGAACCGCCAGGGGCCGGACAGCAGCCGCGTGAGCTTCCACACGCTCTCGGCGGGCGCGATATGGTCCTCCCGCCCGGCCTGGATGTAGCAGGGCGTGGCGATCAGCCTGAGGTCGATCGGTGTGCCGTCGATTTCCAGCGAGTCCGGCATGACCAGCCGATTGTCGCGGTAGAGGTCTTCGAGATAGGCCTTGTGCCACTTGGCCGGCAGGTTGGTGGTATCGCCGTTCCAGTGGAGCAGGTCGAAGGCCGGATAGTCCTCGCCCAGCAAGTAGTTGCTGACGACGTAGTTCCAGATGAGGTCCGTCCCGCGCAGCAGGTTGAACGTTGCGGCCATGTAGCGCCCGTCGAGATAGCCGTCGGTGGCAAGGCCCTCGAGCATCTTGATCTGGCTGTCATCGATGAACGACTTGAGATCGCCCGCCTTTTCGAAATCGACCTGCGCGGTGAAGAAGGTGGCCGAGCGCACCTTGTCCGCCTCGCCGCGCCGCGCCATCAGCGCGAGGGTTGCGGCGAGGGTGGTGCCCGCGACGCAATAGCCGATCGCGTGGACCTGCGGTACGTCCAGCCGCTCGCGGACCACGTCGATGGCTTCGACTTGCGCCAACACATAGTCGTCCCAGACGATGTCGGCCATCGAGGCATCGGCCGATTTCCACGAGACGATGAACACCGTCAGCCCCTGCTCGACCGCCCAGCGGATGAAGCTTTTCTTGGGGTTCAAATCGAGGATGTAGAAGCGGTTGATCCACGGCGGGAAGATCAGCAGCGGCACCGCCAGCACGTCGGGGGTCGCGGGGCTGTACTGGATCAGCTGGTAGAGCGGGGTCTCGTAGACCACCTTGCCTGGGGTGATCGCGATATTGCGTCCAAGCTCGAAAGCTTCGGGATCGGTGTGGGTGAGCTGGCCCTTGCGGATGTCGGCGAGCAGGTGCTCGGCGCCCTTGACGAGGTTCTCGCCGTGGGTCTCCAGCGTGCGCTCGATCACGATGGGATTGGTCATCGGGAAATTCGCCGGGCTCAGCGCATCGACCACCATCTTCGTGAAGAACTGCACCTGATGCTGGCGCTCGGGCGGCAGGCCCTTCACCTCGGCGGCCATGGCGGTGAGCTTTTCGGCGAGCAGCAGGTAGGTCTGGTGGAGCAGCGCGAACCACGGCTGATCGGCCCAGCGCGGATCGGCAAAACGGCGGTCCTTGCGCGGCAGCGGCGCATCCTCCGGCTGTTTCGTGCCCGGTCCGATGCCGTAGCGGCCGAGCACCTGCGTCCACAGTTCGAGCCCGTCCTCCCACAGCTTGGCCTGCGTTTCGGCCTGCGAGATCGGCAACGCGCTGTACCAATCGGTGAACATCGCGGTCCAGCGGGCGGGATCGGCCATGCGTGCCATCACCGGTTCGACCTGTCCCGCCTGTTCGGCGCCGAAATCGAGCCACATTTTCTGCAACTTTGCGGCGGACATCGCCCAGTGCTGCATTCCGGCGGGATCGGACGCCAGATTGGGCAGGGGGGTAGAAGCAGTGGGCAGGAACGGCGCGAACAGGGCCTGCACTGCCTCACCCTGCTGGCGCATCAGATCCTCGATCACGCCAGCATCCATCGGCGTATCGAGCGGATTTTCCGGCGGCGTTGCGGCGTCAGCCATAGTGGTCCCAGTCCCAGTTGCGCTTGGGGGTCCTATAGCGCCGATTCGGGCGCTTGTGATCCCTTCCGGTTCCCAGAGGCTTGCGATTGTCGTAAGGGGCATGCTGGCCGGGTGCTTTTGCCGGGCCAAAGGAGTGCGAGAAACCACCGTGACCGAAGAATTCTACCGCATGAAGCGCCTGCCGCCCTACGTCATCGCCGAAGTGAACGCGATGCGGGCCGCCGCTCGCGCCCGCGGGCAGGACATCATCGATCTCGGCATGGGCAACCCCGATCTCCCGCCGCCTGCGCATGTCATCGAAAAGCTCTGCGAAGTGGCGATGAAGCCCGACGCGCACGGCTATTCGGCGTCCAAGGGCATTCCCGGCGTGCGCAAGGCGCAGGCCAATTATTATGCCCGCCGCTTCAATGTGGAACTCGATCCCGAGAGCGAAGTGGTGATGACCATGGGTTCGAAAGAAGGGCTCGCCAGCCTCGCCACCGCGATCACCGCGCCCGGCGATGTGGTGCTGGCGCCCAACCCGAGCTATCCGATCCACACCTTCGGCTTCATCATCGCCGGGGCGACGATCCGTTCAGTGCCGACGACGCCCGACGAACGCTACTGGGAAGCGCTCGACCGCGCGATGCGCTACAGCGTGCCGCGGCCATCGGTGGTTATCGTCAACTATCCGTCGAATCCGACCGCCGAAACGGTGGACCTTGCGTTCTACGAGCGCCTCGTCGCCTGGGCGAAGGAGAACAAGGTCTGGGTGCTCTCTGACCTTGCCTATTCCGAGCTCTATTTCGACGGCAACCCGACGCGCTCGATCCTCGAAGTGCCGGGTGCCAAGGATGTCGCGGTCGAATTCACCTCGATGTCCAAGACGTTCTCGATGGCGGGCTGGCGCGTGGGCTTTGCGGTGGGCAACAAGCAGCTGATCGCGGCGCTGACCCGCGTGAAGTCCTACCTCGATTACGGCGCGTTCACCCCGATCCAGGCGGCGACATGTGCCGCGCTCAATGGCCCGCAGGATATCGTCGAGCAGAACCGCCTGCTCTATCAGAAGCGCCGCGACGTGATGGTCGAGGCGTTCGGCCGTGCCGGGTGGGAAATCCCGAGCCCGCGCGCCTCGATGTTCGCCTGGGCGCCGCTGCCGCCGGCGCTGCGCGAGATGGGCAGCCTCGAGTTTTCCAAGCAGCTGCTCACCCATGCCGAAGTCGCGGTCGCGCCCGGCGTCGGCTATGGCGAGGACGGCGAGGGCTATGTCCGCATTGCCATGGTCGAGAACGAACAGCGCCTGCGCCAGGCCGCGCGCAATATCCGCCGTTACTTGACCAGCATGGGCGTCAACGCCAGCGCAGCATAACAACGACAAAACCGGAGCAGGACCACAATGAAGTTCCACGATCGCGTCAGCGTCACTATCGAAGACCACGTCGCTCATGTTCTGCTCGACCGGGCGGACAAGATGAACGCGCTCGACGATGCGATGTTCGAGGGGATCGTGGCGGCGGGGAGCCATCTGCACACCGCCAAGGGCGTGCGCAGCGTGGTCCTTTCCGGCGCGGGGCGGTCGTTCTGCGCCGGGCTCGATCTTTCGAGCATGGGCAACACGGATCGGTGGGGCAGCGGCGGCAGCCTCACCGACCGCACCCACGGCAATGCCAACCGCGCGCAGCAGGCGGCGATGGTCTGGCGCAAGCTGCCGATGCCGGTGATCGCGGCAGTTCACGGCGTGTGCTTCGGCGGTGGGCTTCAGGTCATGAGCGGGGCCGATATCCGCATCGTGGCTCCCGATGCCCGTCTGGCCGTGATGGAAGTGAAGTGGGGCCTCGTGCCCGACATGGGCGGCTATGCGCTGTGGCGCGGCAATGTGCGCGACGATGTGCTGCGCGAGCTGACGTACACCCACCGCGAGTTCAACGGCACCGAGGCCGCGGCTCTCGGCTTTGCCACCCATGCCGATGCCGATCCGCTCGGCCGCGCGATGGCCTTGGCGAAGGAGATCGCCAGCAAGAGCCCGCATGCCGTGCGCGGCGCCAAGCTGCTCACCAACCGCACCGTCTATATGGACGAGGACGCGATCCTCATGGCCGAGAGCGTCGCGCAGCATGAATTGATGTATTCGCGCAACCAGATCGAGGCGGTGAAGGCCGGAATGGAGAAGCGCGTCGCCGATTTCGTCGATCCCTGAAGGGGAGGGCGCAAGAATCCCGTTGCGGCTCCGGCGAGGCTCGGCTAACCGCGCCGTTCCACGCTGATGCGCATCGAGGCCCGATGGCGGAGTGGTTACGCACCGGACTGCAAATCCGTTTACGCCGGTTCGATTCCGGCTCGGGCCTCCATTTCACCGTTTGAAGACGTCCGACAACGTCCGGTAAGCAGCTGTTTCACAGCGCTTTTTCTGATATAATCCTCCGCATCAGTGCGGGTCGATCCGACCGCATCCGGGACCATCGATGGTACAGGTGATGGATCACAGCCCGATGCTGGACGCGGATGTCCGTCAATGTCGGAAGGTGTGAAACGCAAATCTGGGCTCACCGCCAACGCAGTGAAGCACTCAAAGCCTCGGCCGAAAGCGTACAAGCTGTCCGACCGCGATGAACTTTCCTAGCTCATTGCAGCTAACGTACCGTGACGTAATTCACTCAAACGACGTCATAAGTCCGATTGCTTCATGGGGTGGGCATTTGATCGCAGACCTCCCGCGCATGCAGCCAACCGCAAGCGCTCTCAGATCGAATTGATGTCCACCACCGTCGGCACGGTGTCGTTGAGAAGAGTGATCTTCTTGCGCGCGATCAGCCATGCGCCATCCTGTCGCACCAGCTGGTATTCGTACCTTCCGAAGAAGCAGTCGGTGCGGTTCATCCGCACATCAAAGCGGTGGCAGGTGAAAGCTGCCGAGACTGTTGCTGCATCTTGGTCTGCTTCGAGCACCAGCACGTTGGTCACCTGATGCACCACGCGCGGCAGGGGCAGCGAGGCGACCGAGAGGCCGGAGGTCAGCCGCATCACCCGGTCCTCGAGGTTGCGGCGGCCCTTGTAGTAGATCAGCGAAAGTTCGCGGTCCGGGTCTTCGGTCGTCGTGGCCTCATCGCGCCAGGCCGGCATCCAGAATTCGACATCGGGGGTGAACAGCTCCAGCCATTGCGCAAAGCGCTGCCTGTCGATCAGCAGGGCCTCGCGGAAGAGCAGGTCCTCGGCTTCGGCGCGGGTGATGGGGGCGGTCATGCGGCGTCTCCGCCAGCCATGCGCTGCGCCCAGGCACGGTAGTAGCTGTGGAACAGGGTCTCGTCGCACAGCTGCGAATCCGCCAGCACGCTGCGCGCCGGGTTCATGCCCAAGAGGTCGGAAAAGCGGTTCCCGCCTTCCACCGTAGCTGTCATCCCCCGCGCATAGCCTTGCAGCCAGGGCTGGGCCATGCCGCCATAGCCAATCTGGCAGTTCTCGTACGAAACGGTATCGTCCGGTGTCGCCATGCCCGTCGGATTGAAGAAATCCTCGTACTGGCGGATGCGCTGGCGGCGCGCGGCGGCGCTTTCGCCCTTGGGCGCGATGCACCAGGTGCGCATTTCGGTGAGGCCGGGCGCCAGCGGATGGATCACGCGCAGCTGGCTGGATGCGTTTTCCGCCACCTGCAGATTGGGGAAGATCGTCAGGTTGCGCATGTTGAACATCCAGTCGCGCCGCCCCTCGCCGTGCCGTTCGGCCAGCGCGCCCGCGCTTTCATAAAGCGGGATCGCGGGGGTCACGCCGAAGATGCCCCAATTGAGCACGTGGCCATTGGCAAAGCTGTAGCTGCCGCCCGCGACGCCTTGCGCTTCCTCTTTCCAGTAGTCGCTGTTTTCCCACACCGAGGCGACGACGTCGGCGCTCAGTTCCTGCTGCCGCCGCTCCAGCACGCGGATGTAGGATGGATGCGCCGAGGTGAAGTGATAGGCGTCAGAGCAGTTCTCAAGCTGCAACTTCCAGTTCGCCTCATAGGTGAAGGTGACCTGCCCGGGGACCAGTTCCAGTCCGTCCGCGCTCTGATCGGCCACCAAGTCGAGTAGCTTCGCCGCCTCGCCAAGGTAGTCTGCCAGCGGCATAACATCGGCGGCCATGCTGCCGAACAGGAAGCCGCGATAGGCCTCAAACCGGGGCAGGGCTGCCAGCCCGTGGTCGTCCTGTTCGAAGGCCGCGCTGTAACAACCTGCCTTCTGCCACTTCACCGCCTTGCTGCGCCCGGCGCTGTCGAAGCTCCAGCTGTGATAGGGGCACACATGGAGCCGCGCGTTGCCGGCGCGCGTCTGCGCCAGCCGCGCGCCCTTGTGCGGGCAGGAATTGACGAAGCCGCGCAAGGTGCCCTCACCATCGCGCTGCACCATGACCGGGACGCGGCCCATCGTGGTGGTGAAGAAGTCGTGGGGGTTTTCAGCCTGGCTCTCGATGCCGAGGAAGACCCAGCCGCCCTCGAAGATTCGTTCGATCTCACGGTCGAACACCGTCTGATCTGTGAATATCGCGCGGTTGACGCGGAACACTCCGTCGGCGGGACGATCATCAACGAACCGGGTCACATCCATGGTCTCGTCCCTTCTCAGTCGATCACGGCTTCGACCAGCGTCGGCTTGTCCGCCGCCAGCGACCATGCCAGCGCCGCATCGAGTGAAGACGCATCCGCCGCGCTGCGCCCCTCGATACCATGCCCCGCCGCCAGCGCGCAGAAATCGAGCTCAGGAAACTGCGTCCCCACCAGAGTCTGCAGCCCGAACAGTCGCCCGAAGCTGTGCAGCGCCTCGTAGCGCCGGTTCTTGAGGATCACGAAGCTGACCGGCACCCCCAGCTGCGCAGCGGCATGGAGCCCCTGGATGGCGTACATCGACGAGCCGTCGCCCAGCACCGCGATCACCTTCTCGCCCGGCCGCGCCAGCGCCATGCCGACGGCTGCGGGCAGACCATGGCCAAGGCCGCCGCTGGCGCAGGTGTAGAACGTGTCCTTCGCCAAGATCGGCAGATAATCGTGCATTGTCCCACGTGTGGAAGGGGCTTCCTCGACGATCACGCTTGTGGGCGCGCGCAGCGCGGCGAGGCGCTGGAGCACGTAGGAATCGGTCATGGCCGAGCCATCGAGCACCGGCGGCAGGGCGCGCGGCACAGGGGCGGCGCGCTGGACGGCGGGGCCGATTTGCAACAGCTGCGCCAGCGCCAGCCGGGTGTTGGCAACGATCGCCGTGCCCACAGGGGCCCATGCCGCATGGACCGGATTGTCGCCGATCAGCCAGACCTCGGTGCCTTGCGCGATATGTGGCCCCTGCCCCTCGACATGGTAGAGGTTCATCGGCCCGCCCAGCGCCAGCACGAAATCGTGGCCCTTCAACGTTGCCACGATGGCCTCGCGCCCGGCGGTGAGGAACCCGGCGAACAGCGGGTGGTTTTCCGGAAAGCTGCACCGGGCCGACATTGGCGCGACCCAGACCGCGGCCTGATGCTGTTCGGCCAGCGCAATCACCTCGTCCCACGCCCCGTCGCGCGCGATGCCAGCGCCCACGACAAAGGCGGGTCGCTCGGCGCGGGCCAGCGCCGCTGCGCATTCGGCAATCGCGGTGCCTTCTGGCGCCCGCGCGGAATGGACCCTGCGCGCGGTGAACGGCTCGCCCGGCTGGTCCCAGTCGTCGATGGGGATCGAAACGAATGTCGGCCCGCAAGGCGGCTCCATCGCCACGAGATAGGCCCGCGCGATGGCCGCCGGCACATCCTGCGCTCGCGCCGGCTCGCAGGCCCATTTCACGAACGGCTGCGGGAACTCGGTCGCCCGCTCGGCGAAGAGAAACGGTTCATACGGCAGGATCGAACGCGCCTGCTGGCCCGCTGTGACCACCAGCGGGGTCTGGTTCTTGAAGGCTGTGAAGAGGTTGCCCAGCGCATGGCCCACGCCCGCCGAGCTGTGCAGGTTGATGATCGCGGCATTGCCGGTGCCTTGCGCAAAGCCATCTGCCATGCCCAGCACGACGCTTTCCTGCAGGCCCATCACATAGCGGAAGTCTTCTGGAAAGTCGCGGAACATCGGCAGCTCGGTCGAGCCGGGATTGCCGAAGATCGTGGTCATCCCCAGCTCGCGCAGCAGGCCAATCGTGACTTCGCGAACAGAAGGCATGGTCTCTCCCGGCGGGCCGGGCATGCGCCAGCCTCAGCAAGCAGAGTGCCCGCTTCGGGCCATAGCCACAATTGCAATCTTGGCAGAAAGTCATACGACGTACGTATGGATTTTGACGAACGCCAGCTGCGTGCCTTCATCGCCGTGGCCGATACCGGCAGCGTGGGCCGAGCTGCCGCCATCGTAAACCTCACCCAGCCTTCGCTCAGCCGGATGATCCAGGGCATGGAGCAGCGCCTAGGCCATCGCCTGTTCGATCGGTTGAGCACGGGGGTAGCTCTGACTCCGGCGGGCGAGATCCTGCTCGACCACGCGCGCCTCCTCGCCTTCGAGATGCAGGCAGCGCGCGACCAGCTCGATGCCCTGCGCGGGCTTCGGCGCGGTGTTGTCCGCATCGGCGCGGTAGCAGCGGTGATGCGCACGCTCGTCACCAGCGCCGCCGCTGCCATGATCGCGGCCTACCCCGACCTCTCGGTCGAAATGCGCGAGGGCACCGACAGCGATCTGCTCGGCGCGCTGCTCGATCGCAAGGTGGATCTGGTAGTCACCGCCGCACCGCTCGAATCCGACGCGGTCGAGGCCGTGGGCACTTGCGCCTACACCGACCGGTTCGGTGTGTTCTGCGCGGCGGAAAACCCGATTGCCGATAACCCCACCATGGCGGACCTTGCCGCCGAGAGCTGGGTCATGCCCGGCTCCACCGCCACCCCGCGCGTCCAGTTTGCCGGCCGTTTTCGCGAGCACGGTCTGCCGATGCCGCCCGTCCCGGTCGAGACCGCCTCGGTCGAAACCATGATCGCAGTCTCCGCCGCCAGCCGCCTGCTGTGCTGGCTGCCGGGTCCGCTTGTGGCGCCGCACCTCGCCAGCGGGACCATGCGCCAGCTGGACGTTCCGGCGCTCGAAACCGAGCGGCAGATGCTGCTTTACCGTCGGCGTACCGGCCTCCTGCCGCAGGCTGCACGCATGTTTCTGAACTTTCTCCCGATGCATGATTGACGACCTCCACCGATCCCCGAAAATTCGCGCGTACACGTAAGGGACCAGATCATGATCTCGAAAATTGCGATTGTCGGCGCGGGCGCCATGGGCTGTTTTCTGGCGGCACGGCTGGCCAAAGGCGGGCTTGATGTGACGGTGATCGACGTCGACCGCGCGCGGCTCGAGGTTATCGGGCGCGAGGGAATCACCCTGCACGACGACAATGGCACCGCCACCGCCAAGGTCCGCGCCTGCCTCGCCGTCGAACTCGCAGGGCCGGTCGATCTCGTCCTGCTGATGACGAAGGGCATGTTCAGTGCTGCAGCGATTCGCTCGGTCGCGCATCTGGCGCAGCATAACCCGCTAGTGCTCACCCTGCAGAACGGGCTCGGCAACGTCGAGGCCATCGCCGAAGTGTTCCATGCCGATCACGTGCTGTGGGGCGTGACGGACTTTCCCGCCGATCTCGAAGGTCCGGCGCAGGTCTCCTCGCATGGCGATGGCCACATCTGGCTAGGCGGCGTGAACGAGCGCGCGCATGCCCATGCCGAGGCGCTTGCAGAGGCGCTGAACAAGGGTGCGCTCAACGTGGCCATCGATCCCGAAGTGCGCGTCTCGGTGTGGGAAAAGGTCGCCTTCAACGCCGCGCTCAACCCGCTTGCGACGATCACGGGCCTGCCGGTCGGCGGGCTCGATTGCCCCGAAGGCCGGCGCATTGCCACGGCTGTCGCGCAGGAAACCATCGCCACCGCCACCGCACTAGGCGTGCCGATCGATCCGGCACGTGTCCTCGCCAAGATCGATTTCGCACTCGCCAATCACAAGGCACACAAGCCTTCGATGCTGCAGGACCGGCTGGCCGGACGCCGGACGGAAATCGAATCGATCAACGGCGCGATCGTGCGCATGGCCGAGCAGGCCGACGTGGCCACGCCGACCACCCGGATGCTCGCCGATCTGGTGCGCATGGGCGAGCCGCGTGGCTAGGCCGCGCGGTGGCACGGTCGATTCCTGATGTGGCGCCCGCCTCGAGAAGGCGCCTCATCCAGCCTCGCTAGGCCCCCAGCAGCGCGGCCACCGATTTGAGTTCGGTATAGGCCAGCACGCCTTCCGCGCCGTATTCCCGGCCAAATCCCGATTGATTCATGCCGCCAAAGGGCAGCGCCACATCAAGCAGGCCATGCGCGTTGATCCCCACGGTGCCGCTGCACACGCGCCGCGCTGACCATCGCGGTCGAGCTTGCCGGGTCGCTCCTGATCCTTGGCGGGCGGCTTGTCTGGCTTGGCGCGGGCATGCTCGGCGTGGTTCACCTTGCTTGCCGCGATCAGGGCGTTCTGTTGGGTGGAAGAGAGCGCTGAGAAGGGAATGCCGAGCGAGGCGAAGGTAACCTCATCGGGGATTGCACCACCGTGAAACCCTCGGTGCTGCGTTCCGCGCGCTCTTGCCAAACCCGCTGCGCCTGAGCGCTACCAGCGCGTTTACCATTGCCGCCGCCGTGCTTGCGGCGTCTGCGTAAGGCTGCGGAGACAAGTTTTTTCAGCAAATTTACGATTTGGAAGGCGGTTGGCCTGCATGGACTGAGATTGGGTCACCCTCGTGCCCGCTTTCCGTCTGCCTGGGCGGAGTCGCGGCGTTTGGTGGAGGTAGCCCTGCCTTTGGAGGACGAACGCCAGATGCCGCGCCGCTCGAATGCACCGGAAGGCCAGATCCGCGCCGCTATGCGCGCCCTGATCGGCAGCCTGCTGCGCGATACGGCGGGCACCACGATGGGCATCGCGCTTGCCACGATCATCCTGCTTGTCACCCTTGTCGGCAGCGGGACCGACATGGCGCGCGCCTACATGACCAAGACCAGCCTGCAGAACGCCTGCGACGCGGGCGTGCTGGCGGGCCGCAAGGCGATGGCGACTTCGGGTACTTACGGCACGTCGGAGACGGCGAAGGCGAACAAGATGTTCAACTTCAACTTCAACCCGCTCGCGACCAATTCCCAGAACATCACCTTCAACACCTCGTCGTCTGGAACCGGCGCGATCAGCGGAACCGCGTCGACCCAGATGCCCACGGTGATCATGGGCATTTTCGGCTTCAAGAGCATCACGCTGACCGTGGAGTGCAGTGCGGAACTGCAGATGGCGAGCGCCGACGTGATGTTCGTGCTCGATACCACCGGGTCGATGCGATGCCAGCCTTCGCAGTCCTCCTGCTCGAGCGATCAGGGCTCGCTTTCGAAGATGGCGGGTTTGCGGTCGGCCATCCTCGATTTCTACAAGACGGTGGCGGCTGCTGTGGTCGACAAGACCAATACGCGCATCCGCTTCGGTTTCGTACCCTACACGGCCACAGTCAACATGGGCGGCATCATTGCGTCTGGGGATATGCCGACCAGCTACTTTGCCGATATGCAGCCGTTCCAGACTGCCGTCGCAGTTTACAAGACGCCAATCTATGTCGGCACAACAGGTCCCGCAACCGCGACGACCCAGACGCTTACTGGCATCACTTCGTCGCAATGCACCAACTACGGGAACAATACCTACCCCACCACCGGTAGCAACCCGGCCACCGTGGCGGGTGGACCTCCGCCGGCAGACACCACCTGGGCCACCTATTCGTACGGATCCTGGACGAGGACTTCGGGCAGCGGCAGCTCGTCGATCGGCACCTGTGTGCGCAACGTGTCAACCGCAACAACCAGAAACTACCAGCTGCGCTACCAGTTCACCAACTGGAGCTTCCAGCCCCTCACGGTCAATGTCAGCTCGTTCAAGGGCATGGGCACAGTACCGGTGGTGACCAACATCGCGTCGAACTCGACAGTGCCGAACGAGGGTACGTACGACATGGTCGCGCTCGCCGCCCTCAACGGTACGACCGGTGTGACCGGCCTCACCACGACCAATACCCAGTGGGATGGTTGCATCGAGGAGCGCCAAACGGTCCAGAACCTTGCGATGAACCCGGTGCCCAGCGGCGCCAAGGATCTCGACATCGACTCCGCGCCGAGCGCCGGCGATCCGACGACGCAGTGGAAGATCTACGAGAATGATCTCGTGTGGTACCGCGGCACTGGTCTCGGGACGCGCACCGCCACGTCCATCCCGAGCGGTGTCGTGCGCGAAAGCTCGCAGTGCCCGCCGCGCGCGATGCTCTTTACCGAAGTCGATACGACAACCCCGACCGTGGCACCGACCTGGCTGACCAACTACGTCAACACGCTGGTTCCCGCGGGGAGCACCTACCATGATATCGGCATGATCTGGGGGGCGCGGCTGGCCAGCCCGACCGGCATCTTCCAGTCGAATGTGAACGCCGATCCGGTCAAGTATCCTTCGGTCAGCCGCCATATCATCTTCATGACCGACGGTGATATGGCGCCGACGATCGACAGCTACAGCGCCTATGGCGAGGAGATGTACGACAACCGCGTGGCGCCCTCCGGCACCAACAACTCGACGCTTACAAACTATCACAACAATCGCTTTCTGGCAGCCTGCACGCGGGCCAAGAACGCAGGTTACACCGTATGGCTGATCGGCTTCGGCACCACGCTCACCACGCAGATGACGACCTGCGCGACGGCGGGGCGCGCGTACTTCGCAGGCGACACGACCACGCTCAACAACACCTTCAAGTTCATCGCCGGCCAGGTGGCCGACCTGCGGATCAACAAGTGATGGCGCTTCGTCTCTTCCCGCGCTGGATGCCCAAGGGATCGCTGCTGCGCGACAAGCGCGGGGTCAGCGCGGTCGAGTTCGGCATGACCGCGCCGATCCTGTTCCTCATCGTGTTCGGTTCGCTGCAAGTGGCGCAGGGCTATTACGTGCGCACCGTGCTGACCGGGTCGATCAATGCCGCTGCGCGCAAGTCCTCGCTCCAAAGCGGCCAGACGAACCAGACTACACTTGATACGCTTGTCTCGAAATCAATCAAATACGTCATGCCGACCGCGAATATCACCTTCACGCGCAAGAATTACGCTGACTTCACGTCAGTAGGGAAGCCGGAGGATTTCACCGATACCAATGCGAACGGTGTCTACGACAACAAGGAATGTTTCGTCGACATGAACGGCAACAATACCTGGGATGCCGATTTAGGCAAGACCGGCCTTGGCAGTGCGAACGACATTGTCGTCTACACTGTCACCGTCTCGTACAAGCAGTGGTTCGGCTTCGCCAAGATGTTCGGCCTGCCGGAGTATCAGACGGTCCCCCAGACGACCATTCTGATGAACCAGCCTTACGCGACACAGTCCACCCGCACGGGGGTATCGGTATGTCCGACATGATGCATTACCGCCGGACAGGCGGCGTGACATCGGGCCGGTTTGGCCGCTTTGCCCACCGTCTCGCCCGCAGCACTGCCGCAGTGAGCGCGGTCGAGCTTGGCCTTGCCATGCCGTTTCTGATGGCGCTCACCTTGAGTGGTGTCGAAGTGGTGAACCTTGCGCTGATCCACGTGCGGCTCAATCAGCTCGCCATCACGGTTGCGGACAACGCGAGCAGGGCCAAGCAGACGCAGGTGAACGGTGCACCTCTGTTCCGCGAATTCGACATGAATCAGGTGTTCCGCGGCGCTGCCTTGCAAGCGGAAGATCTGCAGATTCCGCAGCGCGGCCGTGTGATCGTCTCCAGCCTCCAGGTCAACGGCAGCGGCGGCCAGTGGATCGCATGGCAGCGATGCTGGGGCAATACTGCCTATGTCTCGCGCTATGGTGTGGAGGGCACCGGCCTCACCGGAACTTCGTTCGCCGGAATGGGCTACACGACCACGAAGATGACTGCCGATCCCAGTACGGCGATCATGTTCGTCGAGGTCGCCTACAACTACAAGCCCTTTTTTCTCGGCAGCCTTATCCCCTCCAAGGTCATCCGCAAGGAAGCAGCGCTTTACGTTCGCGATGACCGCGACCTGACCGGCATCAAGAATCCCTCGCCGACCCAGCCGCAGGCGAAGTGCTAGGACGTTGCAGCCGCCGTTGAGGGCGCCGGCACGATCCGGCTGATCACCCAGGCGACCACGCCGAACCATAGCGCGCCGAGCGTGATAGCCACGATCACCTGCCGGAAATCCTCGCCCTTCTGGATCACCGGCGCGTTGAGCACGGTGATGAACAGCATTGTGCTCTGGTTGCATACGAGTGTCGCGCGGCCTGCGACGACGAGGAACACCGCGCCCACCATCAACAGCAGCGCCGCAATGACGAGTGCCGTATTGCCGGTGGCCGCGCCGGTCTGGAGCAGGAAGCTCATGCCCGCGCCCGTCAGCGCACCGATGAGCGCGCCTGGCAATGCCCTCATTGAAAGCTGGTGCAGCGCCGACCATGCCCACAGCAGCAGGAAGCCCGCGTAGAGCGGCGTGACATGTAGCCATGCGCCAAGCGCGACAAACCCGGCGATGACGACGATGACGCCCAGCGTGACGATGGCGGCCTGCCCCAAGGGCAGCTGCGGCGGCGCACCCGCGCTCGCGGATGGTGTGGACATGTCTGGCTCTCCCACTGTCCGGTGCGATTGGTCCGCCCGGATCAGCACGCAAGGCTCGCGCGCAGGCCGCCGGATGTCAACTCCAGCGCCTTTGCGCCGCATCATGCCCGGTGCTAGGCCCTCGGGCATGACACCTCAGCTCGAACCCTTTCACGCCATCACCATTTCCGCCATTGCCCAGCGCCTGATGGCCGAGGGGCGTTCGGTCATCCGCATGGAGTATGGCCAGCCTTCGACCGGTGCGCCCGCTGCCGCGCTTGCCCGCGCCCGTGCCGTGCTGGACGAGGAGGACAAGGGCTATTGGGAAAGCACCGAGCTGCTCGCGCGCCTGGCCCGCTACATGGAAGAGACGACCGGGGTTGCGGTCTCGCCTGAGCAGATCGTGCTGACCTGCGGTGCCTCGCCCGCGCTCGTGATCGCGCTTTCGCTGCGCTTTGCCCCGGGCGCGCGGGTTGCCATCGCCCGGCCCGGCTATGTGGCCTATCGCAACACCTTGCGTGCGCTGTCGATCGAGCCGGTCGAGCTGCCCTGCGGGCCGGACGTCGGCTACCAGATCACCGCCGCCGCGCTGGCCGCGCTCGATCCCGCTCCGGACGGGGTGATCATCGCCAGCCCCGCCAATCCGACCGGCACGGTGATCGCGACAGAGGAAATGGCCGCCATCGCCGAAGTCTGCCGCGCGCGCGGCATCCATATCGTCTCGGACGAGATCTACCAGGGCATCACGTATGGCGCGCCCGCCAGCTCGATGCTGCCGTTCGAGCGGCAAGCGATCGTGGTCAACAGCTTCTCGAAGTATTTCAGCATGCCGGGCTGGCGGCTCGGCTGGCTGGTCGTGCCCGAGGACCTTGTCGGGCAGGCGCGCGCGCGGATGGGCAATCTGTTCCTCACCCCGCCCTCGCTCAGCCAGCACGCGGGCCTTGCCGCGCTCGATTGCGGCGAGGAGCTGGACAGGCATGTGCGGACCTATGCGCGCAATCGCGACTTGCTGCTGGCTGCGCTCCCGGCAATGGGTCTGGCGCGGATCGCCCCGCCGGACGGGGCGTTCTATGTCTATGCCGACGTCGGCCACCTGACGCAGGATTCGATGGCGTTCTGCATCCGCCTGCTCGAGGAGACGGGCGTTGCGACCGCGCCGGGCATCGATTTCGATCCGGTCGACGGGCACCGCTTCGTGCGCTTCAGCTTTGCGGTCTCGACCTCGCTGGTGGAGGAAGCCATCGCGCGGATGGTGCCGTGGTTCCAGGCGCAAAGCGCGCTGGTGCAGGCCTGAAACGAAAAAGGGGGCGGCCCTGCGGCCACCCCCTGATCGCTTGCGCTGCGGCGCGCCTCAGAGCGCGATCGCGAGCGAGGCGCGGCCCGAATAGCCGGTGCCGCCGCCTTGCAGCTTTTCGTAGCCGAAGCCGATCTTCCACGTGTAGTCGAGCCCGCCCTGCAGCAGGCTGACTTCGCCAACCCACGCCGACGGCAGCTGCTGGCCGGTCAGCGTGAAGCTGTCGCCCCCGCTTGTCGCGCCGCGGTTGAAGGTGGCGAGCGTGTTGCCGACTTCGCCCGAGATGCGGCTGCGACGGCCGCCTTCGACCTCGATCGTGAAGGGGCGGTTCTCGTAGTCGCCCGGCGCGCTGCTCCAGCTGGCCACCAGCGTGGTCTTGGCGTTCACCAGCTGGCTGGTCCGGCTTGCCAGCGTCAGCGCCAGCGGTGCGTTGCCGGTCTCGGTGTAGCCGTTTTCCTTCAGGCGGAAGTATTCGATCGCGGCACGCGGCTTCAGCTTGAAGTGATCACCGACCGAGAGGGCATAGGACAGGCCGCCCGAGCCCGAAATCAGCGTGCCCTTCCACTTGCCGCTCGCGCTGTAGCCGAACGACTGGTTGTCGACCGCGCCGGTGAAGGTGCGGGTCGAGGTGAACGAGGGGCGGCCCCAGCCGACGCGGGCATAGGCGTAGAACGGCCCCGAGGCGAGGCGCCAGAAGCCGGCGAGCTCGATGTTGCTGACCTTGACCTTCTGCGTGGCGTCGGTGGTCGAGTTGCCGGTCAGGTAAGTGAACGACGCGCCGATATGGCCGAAACCGAATGCCTTCTCGAAGCCGAGCGAGAGCCCGCCGCCGCTGTTGGTGAACCCTTGCGTCGCGCCGGCCTTCTGCTTGCCCCTGAAGTAGATCGGCTCGATCCACCCACCGGCGTTGCTGATCGTGAACCAGCTCGAATCATCGTCGATCCGGCGCGAGGCAAGCCGCATCCCGCGCGAAAGGAAATCAAGCGTGCCGCCGGCATAGTCGGGCAGCATCTGGTTGAACTGGGTCTGCAGCGTGGCGGTATCCGCCGCCTGCAGCAGGCTCGATTGCAGCAGCGTGTCCTTGGCCGCATTGGCGAGGATCGCGTTGTAGGCCTGCGACTGCGGGGTGTTGAGCCCGATCTCGCTCGCCGACTTGCGGGCGATCGTCAGCGTGACATTGTTGCCCACAGCCGCGACGGTGCCCTTGAACAGAACCGGCAGGTTGAGCGCCGAGGTCGCGACATTGTTGCCGCCGGTGAGCGTGCCCGCGCTGAGCACGGTGTAGGTGCCTTCCGCCTTGGCAAGCGAGGTGACCCGCGCAGAGATCTTAGCGCCGCTGGCGAAGCTGGCAGTATCGGCGACGAGCTTGGATGCGGTCCCGGTGGCGCCGTCGACATAGACGCCCAGTGTGCCGTTGGCGCCGAAGTCGATCGACTTGACCGTGGTCGTGACCGCCGAGTTCGCGCCGAAGGTACCGCCGTTCACGGTGACGGCCAGCTGCGAACCGCCGGTGACAGTGCCACGGTAGATCGCCTTGTCGGCAAGCGTCAGCGTGCCGACCTGATCGTTCAGGATCAGTGTGCCGGTGAAGCGCGAATTGCCTGTCATCGCCAGCGAAGCCGTGCCGCTGCCGAAATCGATGTTGCCGGTGTACTTGGCATCGTCCGCCAGCTTCACGACATCGTTGCCCGCGCCGAGGAAGCTGTTGCCGGTGACGGTGCCCGAGGCGATGTCGAGCGTATCGTTGCCGCTGCCGGTGTAGATGTTGCCCCGGATCGAGGTGTAGACCTTGGCGGTATCAGGATCGTAACCGGTTGCCGCCTTGTCGCTGGTCTGCGATGTCGCATCGGTGCTGTTGAGCGCCTGCCGGATCGTCACGCCCGAGGTGTTTGCCGAGACGTCGATCGCTGCCAGTTGGTCCTCGCTCGAACCGGTCACCGAGATGGTCTTGTTGTTGGTGATGGTGGTGAGCGTGCCCGAAAGGTCCCTGATCGCTGCCGACGAGCCGATGCCCGGCTGGCTGATAACGGCACTGATCGTGCCGTTGTTGTAGAGCGAGGGGACGGTCGAACCGGCGTTGACGAGGATCGCCGCCGCGCCCGCGTCCACGGTGGTCGCTGTCACGCTGCCGCCGACGCCGATGCCCTTGGTAAGCGTGACATTGCCGCCCTTGCCGCCGATCACCACGGCCGAGGCATTGGTCGAGCTGAACGTCGCGTTCGCAGCCACGCTGCCATCGATGGCGACCGAATAGGTGCCCGTGCTGCTAGTGCCGCCGCCGATGGTGATGTTGTTGGCACCGCCGATCTGGAGCGCCGGGCTGTTGCCGATCGAGGTGATCGTACCGGTCGTTTCCGCCGTCGTGCCGCTGCCCGAAGCCGTGGTGACAATCACGCCTCCAGCCACGTTGCCGTTGATCTCGACCGCGGCCTTGCCGGTGGAGAGCGCGCTGCGCGGCAGGTTCTGCGTTGCGCCGCTGTCCGCAGTGTAGGACGGCAACTGCGAAAGTGCGCCGTTGATCTTGACCAGACCGCCGACATCGCCGTTTACCACCAGCGCCTGGGTGCCGCTGCCGACCACGGCGATCGAGCCGCCCGCCGAAACGTTGCCGGAAACTGCACCGGTGCGGATACCGACCGAGTTGTCACCCCGGATGCGGATCGTGCCGGTGTTGGTGACCGAGCCGGTCAGCGCGGAATCAACCGCGATGCCCGCCGAATTGAGGCCGTCGACGCTGATCGTACCGGTGTTGGAGATCGTGCCCGTTGCCGTCCCGCCCGGCGCCACGCGGATGCCATAGCGCCCGGTTGCCTGCGCGATCGGGCCTTCGGGGATACCGTTGTTGTCGGTATCGGGAGGGGTAAAGGTCTCGAGTACCTGGATCGTGCCGGCGTTGGAGACATTGGAGGTCGTCCCGCTGTTCACGATCACGCCCGCAGCGCCGTTGCCCGCGCCCATGTCGAGCGTGCCGCCGCTGGCGACTGTCACATTCTGCGATGCATCGACCGTCACCGCCGTGCCGGTGTCGAGCTTGATCGTGCCGCCGCTGGCCACGGTGACCGCACCGGCGGTCGAAGTGACCAGCGGGGTCGTCGTCGCGGTGCTGACAGTGGTGTCCGCCAGCGCGGGGGTCACGCCGACCATCAGGGCAGCCGGAGCGGCAGTGGCGAGGAGGTTTGCCGCATTCTTGGCCGCTTGCGTGAAAGTTCGGGCGATCGGGGCTTTGCTGTCCATCGGTATCTCGTCATCCGGCATGGGGAACGTCGCCAAGGGTGGCAAACGGTGCCCGTGTGGTACTAAGTCCAGCGCGCCGCGTCATCGCGCACCGGGATTGATCAGTGCAAAATCGCCCTAGACCCTACCCCCGGGCAGGCTGTTCGGTCCGATTTGCGCGCGTCTTAACGTGATTTTGCGCGATGGCTTAGCGGAAAATTTCAGCAACATTTCGCCGTGGTAAAGCGGGTGTTCAGGTCGGGCTTATCGGCCACGCGGCAGGGGGTGCCATCAGCGCGGGAAAGCTCTTGCGAGCGGCAGCTGCGGCATTCATTGTGCGAATTCGAAGTTCCTCTTTTGTTACAACATGGAAATGGCCCAGTGGCAGGACGCATTCTGCTCGTCGAGGATGACCCACAGATCGCGGACTACATCAGGTCCGGGCTTGCCGAGGAAGGTTTTACCGTCGACCACGCCGGCAATGGCCGCGACGGGCTGTTCCTGGCGACAGACAGCCAGTTCGATGTTGTGGTGCTGGACAGGATGCTGCCGGGCATGGACGGCCTCGCGCTGCTCAAGGCCATGCGCGCGGCGGAAATGGCAACGCCGGTGATCATGCTCTCCGCGCTTGCCAGCACCGATGATCGCATTGCCGGGCTGACTGCGGGCGCGGACGACTACCTCGGAAAGCCGTTCTCGTTCGGAGAACTGCTCGCGCGCATTCAGGCCTTGCTGCGCCGGGCGAGCGGCGCTGTTCGGCAGGTTCAGGACACCACACTGCGCTGCGCCGATCTCGAGCTTGACCGGCTGACCCGGCAGGTGCGCCGGGGGACGCGCAAGATCGCGCTCCAGCCGCGCGAGTTCCGCCTGCTCGAATACATGCTGATGCATGCGGGCGAGGTGGTGACGCGCACGATGCTGCTCGAGGCGGTGTGGGATTACCACTTCGATCCCGGCACCAACGTGATCGATGTCCACATCAGCCGCCTGCGCCGCAAGATCGATGACGGCGAGGAGCAGACCCTGTTCCACACCGTGCGCGGGGCGGGCTACCGGCTCGCGGCGGACTGACCCGACCATGCCGGCACGCACCGTTCGCCGCGCGGTTCGCCGCGGTCTCTCGCCGACGATGGTGCGGCTGGTAACGGCGATCTTCGTGCTTCAGCTGCTTTCCAGCGCGCTCGTCATCGTGTTTCTGCGCGGGCAGATGCTCGATGTGGTGCGGATCGACCGCGAGCGGCAGGTTACCGACGTGCGCGACGACCTGCTCGCGGCCTATTACGATGGCGGGCGCGAGGAACTCGCCGAATACATCAGCGCCCGGCGGGGCAGCGCGGCCGATCCTGCCGTCTTCGTTGCGCTGATCGGCAAGGGCGCGCCGGTCCTCAGCAACCTCGTGCGGGTGCCGGATATTCCGGTCTCGACCAAGCCGCAGCACGTTGCCGTACGGCGCGGGCCGGACCAGCCCCCGAGCGAAGGTGTCGCCCTTGTCGGCCAGTTGCCCGATGGCGAGCGGCTCGTCGTCGGAGTGGTCAGCCTCGCCGAGCGGCGCATCAACCTCGCCTTTGCCTCGACAGTGGAGCTGACCATCGCCGTCGCCGTGCTCATGGCGCTGCTGAGTGCGGTCGTCGTCGGCTTTGTGATCAGTCGGCGTACCCACCTCATCGCCGAGACCGCTGCGGAGCTGGCCTCAGGCAACTTTGGCGCACGCGTGCCGATCGAGGGGACGGGGGACGGCTTCGATCACTTGCGCCAGCAGGTCAACCTCATGGCCGAGCGGATCGGCGAACTGGTCGGACAGTTGAGCGCGGTTTCCGGCGCGCTGGCGCATGATCTGCGCTCCCCCGTCACGCGGCTCTCGGCGGCGATCGATCTTGCGCTTGCGCGGGCAGAGGAGCCGCGGGCGATCGAGGCACTGCAAGCCGCGCGTGCGGATGCGGATGCCTTGCGCACGATGCTGGAGAATGCGCTGGAGATCAGCCTGATCGAGGGCGGCGCAGTCGAGGATCGCCGCCGCCCGCTCGATCTGGCGGCTGTGGCGGAAGATCTGGTCGAGCTTTACGATCCGCTCGCCGAACAGTCCGAAGTGCGGCTGGAAGCGCGGCTGGAGCCGGTTACCGCACCGGCTGACCGAGAGCTGGTTTCCCGCGCACTCGCCAACCTGATCGACAATGCGCTCAAGTATGGCGGCAATGCCGTGGTCGTCAGCACTCGCGCTGTCCCGGATGCTGACGGCATGACCTGGGCCGAGATCACGGTGGAGGACAATGGCCCTGGCATCGCGCCGACAGATCGGGCGCGGGTGGTCGAACGCTTTGTCCGGCTCGACGATGCGCGCACCCGGGCCGGTGGCGGGCTGGGCCTTGCCATGGTTTCCGCCGTCGCGCGGCTCCACGGTGGAAGCTTCGTGCTTGGTGACCCTGTGGTGGACGGTCCGTCAGGCGGCAAGGGCCTGATGGCCACCTTGCGCCTGCCCTGCTGAGACGCGGCCCGTCCGCTCCAGCTTGCCCCAGCCGATGCCGAGGCCCTGCAGAGCCGCACCCACCGCGCGGATCACCACGCTGTACATCAGCTGGCGATAGACGAAGCGCTGGCTGAGCAGCAGGATCGGCGGGAAGCGCCGCTCGCGCACATCGAGCCGGTAGGCGACCCAGCCGCAGACGAGGTCGATGAAGGTGAATGCGGCCCAGTAGAGCCCCATGCGCAGCACATCGGTCTGCGTCTGCGCCCAGCCATGCTGCATGACGCGCAGAACGGTGCCGACAATCGAGACGGCGAGTGCGAGATCGATCAGCGGCGAAATCAGCGCGAAGAGGATCTGGAACAGCCACGCTTGCGGCATGCCGACAAACGATAGCCCGGCGGGCTTGCGCGCCCACAGCACCGCGCGGTGCTTCCACAGGCACTGCAGCGTGCCGAAAGCCCAGCGGAAGCGCTGCTTGGACAGCGCGGCGAGCGTCTCGGGCGCTTCCGTCCAGGCGACGGCATCTTCGTCGTAGCACACCTTCCAGCCCTTGCGCTGGATCGCGATGGTGAGGTCCTGATCCTCGGCCAGCGTGTCTTCCGGATAGCCGCCGACATCATTGAGCGCACTGCGCCGCCAAGCGCCGACCGCACCGGGCACGACCATGATCGCGCCGAAGCGGGTCAGCGCGCGCCGTTCGATGTTCTGCGCGGTGATGTATTCCACCGCCTGCCAGCGCGTGACGAGATTGACCCGGTTGCCGACCTTGGCATTGCCCGCCACCGCGCCGACGCGTTCGTTCTCGAACCAGCGCACCAACCGCGCGATGGTCTGCGGCTCGAACTGGGTATCGGCATCGAGCGCGACGACGATTTCCCCGGTCGCGACGGCCAGCGCACGATTGAGCGCGGAGGCCTTGCCGCCGTTGACCATGGTCATCAGCCGCACGCGCGGATTGTCCCCGAACGCCGCCGCGACGATGGCGCTGGTGCGGTCCTTCGAGCCGTCATCCGCCACGATCACTTCCATGTGCGGATAGTCGCTTGCGAGGATGCGGTGCACCGAAGCCTCGATCACGCGCTCTTCGTTGTAGGCGGGGATGATCACGCTGACGACAGGCTGGTAGCCATTGTCCAGAGCGGGCACCTTGCGGCGATCCGGTACGAGCGCCAGCCCGGTCAGCCCCAGCGCGCGGATCACGCCCAAGGCGATCGCGAAGAAGAAGCTCCAGTTGAGCGCGGCCAGCAGCAGCGCGAGCACCGAGAAGATCGCGACGTCGACGCGCACCGCGGCGAGGTCCCAGCCCTTGACCTGCGGCATCACGTCGTCGCGCTTGAGCCCGGCCAGCGTCGAGGCTGGCACAAGGCGGTAGCCATCCGTTTCCAGCCGCTCGATGATGCGCGGCAGTGCCGCCACGGTCTGCTCGCGGTTGCCGCCGCCGTCGTGCAGCAGGATCACGTTGGCGCTGCGGTCGGGCGTGGCATGCTCGACCGCGTCGACGGTGCGCGCGACGATGTCGTCCGCGCTGCGCTTCATCCAGTCGCCCGGATCGGCGTGGAGGCCGACGACGGTGTAGCCTTCCTTCTGCGCGATCAGCGCGGGCCCGATTTCGTCCGCCGTCGTCGGCTCGGCGTCGCCGAAATAGGGCGCGCGGAACAGCCGGGTGGAGCGGCCGGTATAGGCCTCGATCAGGCGCTGCGTGGCGTTGAGCTCCAGCTTCACGCCGGTCTCGGAATCCTCGGCCATGTTGGGGTGGGTGTAGCTGTGATTGCCGATCTCGTCGCCGTCGGCGACCATGCGCTGAAGCAGGCTGCGCCCGGCCACGCCATTCTCGCCGATGATGAAGAAGGTGGCGGGCACGTGGTAGCGCTCGAGCACCGAAAGCACTTCGGGCGTGTACTTCGGGTCCGGCCCATCGTCGAAGGTCAGCGCGACGAGCTTGGGCCGATCGCCGGTGCGGCGCACGACATAGGGCGTCGGCAGCGTGCCATAGCGCTCGTCGTCGATCAGAGAAGGGCGGCCGAACTGCGCGACGGTATAGTGGATCTGGCGCGCGCCTTCTTCGGGCGTCGCATCGATGCGCAGGATCTCGCCATTGCCTTCGACATCGACGTTGCTGGTCTCCTTGATCTGGCCGAGATCGGGCACGGCGCCGTGTCCGCTGCGCCATGTCCTGAGCACGTCCCAGAAGCCGGGGTCCTCCGATCCCAGCCGCCACAGCGCGACCGAGCCGACACCGAGGCGGGAGAGCATCTGCATCTGGTTCCAGCTGGACGCGGCATCGAGCATCCACACCTGATGCCGCTCCGGCGGCGTTGCGGCGTTGATGTCTTGGTCATCAAGATAGCCGAAGCCGGTGTTGCCGCTCACCTTGTCCCATGTGGGCGTGGTCCCGCTGTCATGCGCGGAAAGCCAGGCTTCTTCGACAGTCTGGACATCGGCGTGACCCTTGTACCAGTCGTAGCCATAGTTGCCGAGCGCAACGATGACCTTGTTCGGGGCCAGCCCCTTGAGCTGATCGGTGAGGTGGCCGGCAAACCAGCCGTTCGAGGCGATCGGCCCGGGCTCGCCGCCCTGCCAGTGCTCGTCGTAGGCCATCAGCACGACCTTGTCGGCGACCTCGGCCAGCCGCTTGGCGGACCAGTCCGCATCGTCGATCGGCATCGTCACTGCAACGACGCGGTGCTTGGGCGCGAGTCGGGCATGGAGATCGGCAACGAAGGTGCGGAGCGCAGCGATACCGGGCTTGGGCAGGTTCTCGAAGTCGACCATGACGCCGCCGTCCCCCGATCTGTCGAGTGCAACATCGATCTGGTTCACCAGCGCGGCGCGGCGGGCTGGGCTTTCCATGATGGCGGTTGCCCCTGCGCCATCCCACTTGGCGTTGGCGGCGTTCTGCAGCACCGGCACCACCAGCGGGCGGTGGATGGCAGAGGTGAGGATGCGGCGCATCGGCGCATCATCGGTCACCACCAGATTGCCGCCATGGCCCAGCGAAAACAGCGTCGGCGCAACCCAGTCGAGCTGGCTGACATGGCGACGCAGCGTCTCCGCGCTGCCGTCCGACCACGAAGTGTAGAAGCCGACGTTGAGCGCCTGGCCGGTGCCCCGTCCGGTGGCAGGGTTGTGGCGGCCGAGCAGCTGGTTCAGTTCATGCAAGATCTTGTGCGAGATGCGGCTGACCTGCGTCTTCAGCGGGAACGGCGCCTGCCGCTCGAAGCCCAGGGGCAGCGGCGCTGCGCGGGGAACCGTCACCACGGTCGTCGCGAAGACCAGCGCGGCCACGAGCAGCACGACAAGCCCGATGAACGCGCCGCGGCGGGTCAGGCGGCGGCGGCGGCCGGTGGGATCGAAGAAGATCGGACGAGACACGGGTCTGTTCCTCAAGGCTTGCGCGGGAGACGGTAGAGCCGCGCGCAGGAGGCATTGCTCTCGCACGGGCTGGGTTCGTAGCAGCCGGGCTGGGTGACGATGGACGCCGGACCGGAAAGCGGAACAGGGGACCGTCACGTCACGCATCCCGTGACTGGCGCCCATCGTCGAAAGCCCATCTAGGGCGCGGTGCCCGTCGGCGGTGTGAGCAGAACATTACGCTTTGGCCATTTTCGCGAAATGCCCGCGCGACAAGTACTTGTATTCTGGACAGGCACTTGCCCGCATGACCATCTGGGCCGCAACAGCGTGCGGGGCCAAGGGCAAGGGGATGCTGCCTCTCCCTACACGCCGTGCTGCGCTTGATCACCTCCGCCGTTTCGTGCCACGCGCCGGGGCGTCCTATGCTTCAGGGCGCAACACCGATCCGGGGCCCGGCAAGCCCTCTGCGGTCTCGCGCCTTTCGCCTGTCGTGCGCTACCGGCTGGTGACCGAGCAGGACGTGGTGGCCGAAGTGCTGGGGCGGCACAGCTTCAGCGCGGCTGGCAAGTTCATTCAGGAGGTGTGCTGGCGGACCTATTGGAAAGGCTGGGTCGAACTGCGCCCGGCGGTGTGGCAGCGCTTCCTTGCCGAGCGCGATGCGGCGAAGCGTGAGGCCGATGTCATGGCGGCAGAAGCGGGACGCACCGGGATCGATTGCTTCGATGCCTGGGCGCGGGAACTGGTCGAGACGGGCTATCTTCACAACCACGCCCGCATGTGGTTCGCCTCGATCTGGATCTTCACCTTGCGCCTGCCGTGGACGCTGGGGGCAGACTTTTTCCTGCGCCACCTTATCGACGCCGACCCGGCAAGCAACACGCTCTCATGGCGCTGGGTGGCGGGGCTGCAGACGGCGGGCAAGACCTATCTCGCGCGGGCGGACAATATCGCGCGCTACACCGAAGGCCGTTTTGCGCCGCGCGGACTGGCGGAGGAAGCGGCCGCGCTGACCGAACCACCGGTTGGGCCCGCAGGCAAGCTGGAGGCGCTGGCTACGCCCGATATGGCTGCGCCGAGCCTGCTGCTGGTGCATCACGAAGACCTCAATGCAGAATCGCTGTTTGCTGCCGATGCGCCTGTGCGCGGGGTGCTTGCCGCATGCGATCCGGCACTGCTTTGGGGCGATGCGGCGCGGCGTTTTGCGGGCGAAGCCATGGCCGATGCCGCCACACGCGCCGAAACGCACTTCGGCTGCGGCTCCACTCTGGCGGACAGGCTCGATGCTGAGACGCTGCTTTCAGCGGCGCGGGCTGTCGGCGCGCGTCAGGTCCTAACGCCTTGTGCCCCGGTCGGCCCGGTCGCCGATGCGCTGGCCGGACTGGAACCTGTGTTGGCGGCCGAGGGGATCGCGCTGCGCCCAGTGCGGCGGCGCTGGGATGCGGGCCTCTGGCCCCATGCGCGGCGCGGGTTCTTTGCCTTCGATGCCGAGATCGAGGGGCACTTGCGCGCCGAGGGGATGCTGTGAAAGTGCCGCTGCAGGTCGTGTGGTTCAAGCGCGACCTGCGCATCGCGGATCATCGCCCGCTGGCGCTTGCTGCCGAACACGGGCCGGTGCTGCCGCTGTACATTGCCGAACCAGGGTTATGGGCCGAGGAGGATGCGTCTGCGCGGCAATGGGACTTCGCGGCCGAATGCCTCGCGGAATTGCAGGCGGTGCTGGGTGCGCTGGGGCAACTGCTCTGCGTGGTGCGCGGTGATGCAGTGGCGGTGCTGCGCAAGATCCATGAGCGGCATGGCATTTCGGCACTGTGGAGCCACGAGGAAACCGGCAACGGATGGACCTACGCGCGCGACAAGGCGGTCGCCGCATGGGCGCGCGAGGCTGGTGTGCCGTGGCATGAGCTGCCGCAGAACGGTGTGATCCGGCGCCTGAAATCGCGCCACGGCTGGGCACGCAGTTGGGATCGGCGCATGGCTGAAGAGCTCACCGCGCCGCCCGCCGCATTAAAGCCGCTCGGCCCGGATTGGCCCACGCGCATTCCGCAGGCGTGTGATCTTGGCCTTGCTCCCGATCCTTGTCCAAACCGCCAGCGTGGTGGGCGCGTCGAGGCGCTTGCCACCCTCGCCAGCTTTCTCGAGCTACGCGGCAGGGACTATCGCTGGCAGATGTCGAGCCCGGTGACGGCGTTCGATGCCAGCTCGCGCCTCTCGCCGCACCTCACGTGGGGCACGCTTTCGATGCGTGAAGTCGCGCAGGCGAGTGCGGCGCGGCTCAAGGGGCTGCGCGGGGATGAGCGTGCAGCGGCGCGCAGCTGGCGGGCCTCGATGATCTCGTTCACCGGGCGCCAGCACTGGCACTGCCACTTCATGCAGAAGCTGGAGGACGAGCCGCGTATCGAGTTCGAAAACCTCCATCCCGCCTACAATGGCTTGCGCCCCGATATACCCGATGCCGAGCGGCTTGCGGCATGGCGCGAGGGGCACACGGGCTATCCTTTCGTCGATGCCTGCATGCGCGCGCTGGCGGCGCATGGCTGGCTCAATTTCCGCATGCGTGCGATGCTGGTCTCGTTCGCGAGCTACCAGCTCTGGCTGCCGTGGCGCGCGACGGGGCTGCATCTCGCGCGGCAGTTCGTCGATTACGAGCCGGGCATTCACTGGAGCCAGGTGCAGATGCAATCGGGCACCACGGGGATCAACACGATGCGGGTCTACAATCCGGTGAAGCAGGGCCATGATCAGGACCCGGAAGGCCTGTTTGTGCGGCGGTGGGTGCCGGAGGTTGCCGATGTGCCCACCCCGCTGATCCATGAGCCGTGGAAGTGGGAAAGCACAGCAGGCCTTGGCTATCCGCCGCCGATTGTCGATCATGTGAAAGCCGCCGCTGCCGCCCGCGATGCCTTGCATGCGGTCCGCAAGGGATCGGGGCACCGCGTGACGGCGAGCCGCATTGCCGAGAAGCATGGCAGCCGCAAAGCGGGCATGCCGATGACGGGCCAGAAATCGCGCCGCCGCGCGCCAACCACGCAATTGGCGCTCGACCTGTGAGCCGGCTGGTCCTTGTGCTGGGCGATCAGCTCAGCCCGGCGATGACCTCGCTTCAGGCGGCGGACAAGGCGCGTGACCGGGTGCTGATGGTCGAAGTCAGCGAGGAAGCGACCTACGTCCGCCACCACAAGAAGAAGATCGCGTTCCTGCTGAGCGCCATGCGCCACTTCGCCGAGGAGCTGCGCGGGCTGGGCTGGACAGTGGACTATGTGAAGCTCGATGATCCGGGCAATACCGGCAGCTTTACCGGCGAAGTGGCGCGGGCTGTCGCTGCGCAGAAACCGGACAGCATCCTCGTCACCGAGGCAGGCGAATGGCGCGTGGCGCAGATGTTCGCATGGTGGGAGGCGCAGTTCGGTCTTCCCGTCGAGATCCTCCCCGACACGCGCTTCATCTGCCCGCTGCCGGTGTTCCGCGAGTGGGCGGAAGGCCGCAAGGCGCTGCGGATGGAGTATTTCTACCGCGAGATGCGCCGCCGCACCGGCCTCCTGATGGAGGGCGACAAACCGGCGGGCGGCGAGTGGAACTACGACGCGGAGAACCGCAAGGCTGCGGCGCCGGACCTGTTCATGCCCAGTCCTCCGGTGTTCGCGCCGGATGCCATCACGGCGGAGGTCATGGCGCTGGTCGCGGCGCGGTTTGACAACCACTTCGGCGATCTCGAACCCTTCCAGTTCGCCGTCATCCGCCCCGACGCCGAAGCCGCCTTCGCGGCCTTCGTGAAGCGCGCGCTGCCCCGCTTCGGCGACTATCAGGACGCGATGCTGGAGGGCGAGCCGTTCCTCTACCATGCCGTCATCGCGCAGTATCTCAATTGCGGGCTGCTCGATCCGCTGGAAGTCTGCCGCGCGGTCGAGGCGGAATGGCAGGCAGGCCGCGTGCCGCTCAATGCCGCCGAGGGCTTCATCCGCCAGATCATCGGCTGGCGCGAATATGTGCGCGGGATCTACTGGCTGACCGCCCCTGGCTACGAGCGGCGCAATTTCCTTGAACACACGCGCCCGCTGCCCGCGTTCTACTGGACGGCGGAAACCGAGATGGCCTGCGTCCGCGCCGCTGTCACCCAGACGCGCCAGCACGCCTATGCCCATCACATCCAGCGCTTGATGGTGACAGGCACCTTCGCGCTGCTGGCCGGGATCGATCCGCACGAGCTCCACGAATGGTATCTCGGCGTCTATGCCGATGCCTATGAATGGGTGGAGCTGCCCAACACCGTGGGGATGAGCCAGTTCGCCGATGGCGCGTTGCTGGCCTCCAAGCCCTATGCCGCAAGCGGGGCCTATATCAACCGCATGTCGAACTACTGCGGCACTTGCCGGTATGACGTGAAGCAGCGGACGGGGCCGGATGCCTGCCCGTTCAACCCGCTCTATTGGGACTTCATCGCGCGCCACCGGGACAAGATCGGCGGCAATCCGCGCATGGCGCAGATGGTGCGGACCTATGACAAGTTCGCCGATGCGGAGAAGGCACGCATTGCCGCTAGCGCAGCGGCGGTGCTGGCGAAGCTCTGACCGTTCGGGTTTCTAGAACAGAGACCCGCGAATCTTGGCACTGTCGCCGTGGCCCGGTGCCGCCTAGATTGGCGGCATGAAGCAGCCCGTGTTCTTCCTCTCGCATGGCGGGGGCCCCTGGCCCTGGCTCGATGGCCCGTTCCGCGAAGGCTTTGCCTGGCTGGAGGCCTCGCTCAAGGCGTTGCCTGCACAGCTGCCCGAGCCGCCGCGCGCGGTGTTGGCGGTTTCGGGGCATTGGGAGGAGCCGGAGTTTACGGTTTCCAGTGCCGCGCAGCCGGGGATGGTCTACGACTATTTCGGCTTTCCAGAGCACACCTACCATATCCGCTACGCGGCTCCCGGTGATCCGGTGCTGGCGGCCCGGGTGCGCGAACTGGCCTCGGCTGCGGGCATTGCGGTCGGGGATGATCCGGCGCGTGGGTTCGACCACGGCACCTTCTCGATGATGCAGCCGATCCGCCCGGAAGCGGACCTTCCCGTCGTCAGCCTTTCGATGAAGCAGGGCTACGATCCCGCCGCGCACCTCGCCCTCGGCCGCGCGCTGGCGCCGCTGCGGGACGAGGGCGTTGTGATCATGGGTTCGGGCCTTTCGTACCACAACTTGCGCATGTTCGACGCGCGGGCCGCCGAGCCTTCGCGGCAGTTCGACGGTTGGCTGCGGCATACCCTGCTCGATCTGGAACCGGAGGCGCGGGCGGCAGAGCTGCTGCGCTGGGATCAGGCGCCGGCTGCCCGAGTAGCTCACCCGCGCGAGGATCACCTCATCCCGCTGATGGTCGCGGTCGGCGCGGCGGGCGGTGATCCGGGCGTGTGCATCTATTCCGAGAATGACCTGCGCGGCGGGATCACTGCCTCCGCCTATCGCTTCGGCGAGGATGTGACGCCGACCGGCTACGACAAGCTCGCGGCCTAAGGATTGCACTCTTCGCAGTGCATCGGATCGGCGCTGGCGGCGCTGACCGGACGTTCCTCGCAGTGGCCGCAGCCTTCGCAGGTCCAGACTTCCGCGCGGGCCAGAGGTGTTGGAGAGGAACACCACGCGCAGGGGAGGCCACTGGCGCGTCCGGTCATCGCAAAGCCGGGCCGTGCGCATGCCGGACAAAAGCTGCGCGAGCGGCGGATGAGGTCGATCATCGCCCGCTTGATCGCGCGCATCCGCTTTGGGTTGCGGTGCGCGCGCATGTCGGTCTCGATATGGGCGGCGCCGGTGAGCGCGATCGTACGGGCGAGGACTTCGGCGAGGTCAGTTTCGGTTTCGACGGCCTTGAACAGCGCCAACTGCGGTGCAGAGGCGCCGTCCAGCACGCTCATCACGATGACGCCATGCGCAGGAAATCCGGCCTTTGCCGCGAAAGCCAGTCCCGCTTCAGCGCCTGTCACCACCTGATGCGCGAAGTTGGTGGCCATCGTTGCATGGTGGCCGACGAGTTCCAGCCCGCGCTCGCGATCGATCATGACCACGAGTTCGCGGTCCAGCGCAGCAAACGGCAAGCTCGGGTGCGGACCGAAACTGCCTTCGCTCGCCAGCCCCACGCGGGCTTCGGGATGGTGGCGGAAGGCCGCCGCGATCTTGGCCCGCGCTGCCTCGCGCGGCGTTCCGATACGCTGCACATCCCGGCTGAACGTGCCGAACGCATCGGTATCGAGCCCTTCGGCAACAACCACGTCCAGCCCGAGGAAACGCGCGGCAAGGGGGGCGATAACCCTCTCCTTGCCGTGCATTGTCGCGAGCACCGCCCGCGCGCCGTCCATCGTTCAGATCGCCATTTCCGCTGCTGACGCTGCCGGGGCCGTCTCGGTCGCCGCTTCCCACTGCAAATCGCCAGCATAGCGCCAGGCGAGCTTGCCTTCGTCGTCGATGGCGAAGAGGTGGAGCCACTTGTTGTCGAACAGCGCGCGCACCCCGGCATGCTTCTCGAGCACCGCGGTCATCGCCTCGCGCGGGGCTTCGATGCAGACCGAAAGGCGCAGCGGCTCGTGCATCAGTTGGTGCCCGTCGTGGACCGACTGCCACGGCAGGCCCGCGCGCAGCGGACCGCCATTGCCCTCGATCACGCCGATGCCGCCGACCACGTTGTGGAGCAGCTTGTTGCCGCCGCCGAACAGCTCGGGCGAAACACTCGAGCCGTAATACTGCAGGCTGATCCAGCTCGCGACAACGACCGGCGCGGTCATGATCAGTTCGAGTACGCCGAAGCCCTCGTCGCGCTGCCAGACGTAGTCGTGGAGGAAGGCGCGGCCTTCGAGGCTGCGGCCGGCGGTGCGCATGCGGGGTGCGGCGATGAAGGCCTTGCAGCCTGCGAGAGCCCATTCCGCCCGCGTTTCCGACCAGTCGCGGCTGCGCTTGATCACGCTCGCGTCGCTGTTCGCGCGCGGCAGGCGAAGCGCGCGTTCGCTGCGGGTGAGCACGGCCGCCGCCGCCAGCCACTGCTCGGCCTGCGCGATCGCATCGCGGTGCAGGTCCGTGGGCTGGTCTTCGGTGTAGAGCGTCACGGCGTCGGTGGTCGTGTCGTGCAGCGCGGCAACGAAAAGCGTGGTGTCGGGTATCAGGATGCCCTTGTCGACAAGGCCGGCGCGCACTTCGCGATCGTTGAGCAGCCCAGCGAGCAGCCGCGCGTTCACTTCTCCGGAATAGCCGCCGCATGCCCCGCAGTGGAGGCCGCTGGCATGCGGGTTGTTGACGACATTCGCGCCGTGCCCGGCGAGCAGCACCAGCGGCGCGAACTCGGTGGTCAGCGACATCGCGCCGAGGATCGAGGCGGCCATGCCGACGCGGGTCGCGGTATCGGGCGCGGGATCGGCGAATGGCTTGGGATCGCGCGGTGGCTTGTTCGCCTTGAGGCCGAGCGCATCCTTGAGCAGCTTGCCGATATAGATCGGGCCCGCAGCTTCGACGAAGGCGAACGAGGAGACCGCCGCCAGCTTGAACCGGCCCCAGGCGCGCTCGGCGCGGGCGGTGTGGCGGGCATGGGTCGCGCCTTCGCTGCCGACGCGGCTGGTCAGCCCGGCATTGAGCAGCACCGGCAGGCGATGTTCGTGGACGTCCGAGGCAAACCGCTGGTGCGAGGCGGTGAGGCCGAAGAAGCCGGCAAATCCCAAGGTCTGGATGCGCTTGTCGAGCGATTCCAGCGCGCGGCGGAACACTTCCGAGCGCACATCGATGCAGAAGGCAGCCTGGAGCACGGGGGGCTGACGCTCGAACCCGGCAAGCGGCTCTGCCAGCGTTTCGGACAGGGCCGTCTGCCCTGCGCGCTCTGCGGCTTCCTGCAGGATCGCGTCGACGATCTGGTCGGCAGAGGGCTCGACCGGTTCCTCGTGCGCGGCGATTGTCGCCAGCCAGCTTGGTCCGATTTTGCTGCCGTAGCGGCCCAGCAGCGCTTGCTCCCAAAGCAGGCGGATGGTGAGGAAATCAGTGATCGTTTCGTCGCTCTTGCCGGCAAGTTCGGCCTGCCACAGCTCGTAGCGGGCGACATGCGCCCAGCCGCCGAGCGTCACAAGCAGGCTGTGGAAGTAGGTCGGCAGGGCCGCTGACGGCAGCGCGAGTGTGTCGACGGCGCAGGCCAGCGCTTCGGCCGCGCGCTCGGGCGCATCGGCGACGAGGCTGCCGAAACCGGTCAGGCCCGCGATTTCCGGCGTCAGATCGTGCGAGGCGACCGCCTGCCAGGCGGCATAGGCGCCCTTGCCGCGCGGGGCGGCCCACAGCGCCTGGCCTTTGTCGAAGTAGCCGCCGGCCCAGGCGCCGAAGCGCTCGGCAATGATCCCCGGCCAGTCGATGCCGGTGGCCTTGGCGGCGAGATCGGCGACGGTCGGGACGGCCTTGGCGGGTGCCGGTTCAAGCATCAGCGCCGCTTGCAGCGCGGTGAGCGAGCCGGGCTTTCCGGCATGCGGCGAAGCGGCAAGCGCGGCGGAGAGATGTGCCTCGGTGATTGCGCCGCTGGCGATCCGGTCGCGGTACCACTGGCGCGGCATGGTCACCGGCGTGCCCGAGACGCGCGCCATCAGCGCGGCGGTCTCGGCCAGCGTCAGGCCGGTCTGGCCGAGGTAGGGGTTGACCGCGACGCTCGAGGCGAGCGGCCAGACTGGCGGGATCGCGCGGGCCGCGCCATCGGCTGCGATCTTGAGCTGGGCGAGGGTCTGGCTGTTGTCGGTGGGGATCATGAGCATGGGAGATCCTTCGGGAAAAGAGGGTGCGTCTCAGGCCGACCGCTTGAGCGTCCAGCCGCCGAGCATCCGGTCGAACAGGGCGTTGGCGTAAAGGCCGTTGGAGAGGTGGACCCGCAGGCCTGCGGCTGCCGGGTGGTACGCCCAGAGCGGGAACATCGACTGCGCCACCGCGACGAGGCCGAAGCTCAGCACTGCCAGCACCATCAGCGTCCATTCGAGCGGGCCGGGCGCGGGGGTGGCGGGCAGTGTCCCGGCGGTCAGCCAGAGCGCGAGGCCATGGAGCGTGAAGTAGCCGATCGAGGCAGCGACCGCGTAGACCGCCATCTTGCGGGTGAGGGCGCGGGGGGCGCTGTCGGCGAGGCCCTGGGCGAAGAGGTAGGCTACGCCGAAGATCAGGATGGCGCCGAGCGCGACCGCCTGCGGTGACTTGTGGTGGAAGCCGGGGACGGCGTCGAAGGCGAAGCTCATCAGCGTGTAGATGGCAAGCGCCGCAACGAAGGCCCGGCCGACCGCTGCGGGGCGCGGGATGGCAACCGGACCCGGCCGCCGCGCCGCGGCGGTCTGTTCCACCGCACCGCCCGAGGCGAGGAAGGCATGCGCCTTGTAAAGCGAGTGCAGCACGATGTGGAGCAGCGCGAGCGGGAACAGCGCGAGGCCGCACTGCATGATCATGAAGCCCATCTGGCCGACCGTCGACCAGGCCAGCGAGGTCTTGATCGCCGGCTGGGTGAGCATGACGAGGCCGCCGAACAGCGCGGTGAAGCCGCCGACCATGACGAGCACCGCCAGCACGCCGGGAGCGAGCAGCATGACATCGGCGAAGCGGATGAGGAGGAAGCCGCCCGCGTTGATCACACCGGCATGGAGCAGCGCGGAAACCGGGGTCGGTGCTTCCATGACTTCAGTCAGCCAGCCGTGCAGCGGGAACTGCGCAGACTTGAGCAGCGCAGCAATGGCGAGGAGGCCAGCGGCGGTCATCGCGCCGTAGCCACCCATCCCGGCGTGCGCAGCGGCGAGGATCGCAGGGAGGTCGGTCGTGCCATATGCCTTGAACAGCAGCAGCGCGGCACCAAGCAGCGCCGCGTCACCGGCGCGGGCGGTGACGAACTTCTTGCGTGCGGCGCGCTGGGCAGCGACCCGCTCAGGGTAGAACAGCAGCAGCTTGTGTAGCGCAAGGCTGGTCGCGATCCATGCGCCGAGCAGCTGGACGAGCGAACCCGCCGTCACCAGCAGCATGACCATCGCCAGCGTCGTCGCCAGCCATGCCATGAACACGCCCTGGCGAGTCTCACCGTCTAGGTAGACGCGGGCGTAGCGCACCACGATCCAGCCGACGAAGCTGACGAGCAGCAGCATCGTCGCGCTGATGAGATCGAGCCGGAACGCCAGCAGCGGCAGCGCGGGGCTGGCCGCGGCGAGGGTGAGCGTGGTCGCACCGCCGAAAGCCAGCGCCGCCATCGTGCCGCCCGCCATCGCCACCGCGATCAGGGCGAGGAGCTCGATCAGCGCAAGCGGGCTGCGACCGATGCGGCCGGGCTGGGCGAAACCGAGCGCGGCTGCGATCAGCAGCAGCGCGGGCGGGGCAAGGACGGCGAGCGAGAAGGGCATGATCGGTGCTCCGCTGGAGGGGCGTTCGAAGTTGCTGTCCTCGTAGCGGAACCTTGGTTGAGCAAAAAATTCATTGTTTAGCCTTTATCGTTCGCTTTATGTGAACGACATGGCTGACCTCAATTACAACCACCTTCGCTATTTCTGGGCCGTCGCGCAGGACGGAAACCTCTCGCGCACCGCCGAGCGGCTCAATGTCTCGCAGTCCGCGCTGTCGGTGCAGATACGCAAGCTGGAGGATCGGCTGGGCCACGCGCTGTTCGAGCGGCGCGGGCGCGCGCTGCATTTGACCGAAGCGGGCCGAATCACGCTCGACCATGCCGAGGCGATCTTTGCGACTGGCGATGAACTGCTCGGCACGCTCAAGGAGACCGGCAAGGTGCGACAGGCCATCCGCATCGGCGCACTCGCCACGCTGTCGCGCAACTTCCAGATCAGCTTCGTGGAGCCCCTCCTCGCGCGGACCGATATCGAGGTGGTGCTGCGCTCGGGCAGCCAGGCGGAACTGCTGGGCGCGCTGCAGTCGCTGGCAATCGACGTGGTGCTCACCGATCTAGCGCCGGCGAGCGACGCGCTGGCTCCGTTCATCGTCCAGCGGCTTTCCGAACAGCCGGTCAGTCTGGTCGGTGCCCCCGCGCTGCTGGGCGAAACCCGCGCGGTGGCAGACTTGCTGCGCGCGCATCCGGTGGTCTTGCCGGCCTCGGGCAGCGGGATGCGCATTGCTTTTGACGCCTACGTCGACCGGCTCGATCTGCGGCCTCAGATCGCCGCCGAAGTGGACGACATGGCGATGATGCGTCTCATCGTGCGCGAGGGGCATGCGCTCGGCGTGCTCCCGCCGATTGCCGTGCGCGACGAGATCGCCGATGGGGCGCTGGTGGAAGCCGAAGCCCTGCCCGGCATTGCCGAGACATTTCTCGCCGTCACCACCCAGCGCCGGTTCCCCAACCCGGTGGTGCGCCAGCTGATCGACCGCGCGATGCGCGATCCCTTCGATCAGGCTTGATCCCGGCAAGGGACTGGTTTTTGACTCAGTCCCCATCTATAATTGCAAATTCACCGCAAGTTAACATTGATCTACATCAAAATAATAATAAAATATTTACCCTTCAAACTATGTAAAATAAATCCCATCTCTTTCCTCAGGAGGTGAGCCAACTATGGCCATTGATGATCTGGGGATGCATTCAGGCGGGCGTGTTGGCGAGCCAGTCATGACGCTTGATCGCAGCGGTCTGGCCGATCTGTTGATCGGAGATCAGGATTGGCTGCTCGCGCGACTGGAAGACATGGAAGTGATTGTCGTCCGGCAGGCCTTCTGTCCGGAACGGCCGCTGCGTTCCTTTGCCGAGCGGCTTGAGGCCATGCTCCATGGTCCGCTGGCGCGGGCACGCCAGCCCACGCCTGAGGACTACCTGATTGTCGGCGATCCCAAGGTCTCCGCGCTGGCTGAATATCTCCAGAACAGTCGCGTGTGGGAAAGCGACCATGTCATGGGCCGCGCCCCCGGCGGGGTCTCGATCATGGCGATCCCCGGCAAGGGGAGCATTGCCACGCCGACCCAGTTCGCCTGCACCGCTGCTGCATGGGACGGACTTGCGCCTGCCGATCAGCGCGAGCTGGCTTCGCTGCGCGTTCTGCATGGCTTCTGGCAGGATCGGCTCTATCACGAACGCGAGCCGCGCCATGAGGCGCTCATGCAATGGATGGCGATGCAAAGCGCGGAATTGCCGCTGGTTCAGTCGTTGCCCGGCGGTCGTCACGGCATGCTTATTGACGATACCGCGATACAGGTCGTCGATCTCGAATTCAGCCAGAGCGAGGCTTTCCTCGGTAACCTTCGCAAATGGGCGACGCAGCCGACATTCGTCTATCGCCACACTTGGCAAGCCGGCGATCTGGTGATCTGGAACAGCGCTTCGGTGATGTACCGCGACCTTCCGCGGCCCGACAATCCGATCTGGAAAATGGCCCAGAGCCGGCGCTGAATTGGCGCGTCTCCATCAAGCCCGGTCGGTGCCGGACCGGCCGGGTTCTTTGTTGTCATTTCGGCACCATCTGCCGCGTGGTTGTCATCAAACCGGCATCTTTCCGCATGGGCGAATCAATACCGATCTGCTGGTAAGGAGCTTAGACAAATGTCCAATTAAAACTTTCCACGCCTCATGCAGTGCCGGATCAAAGCTCCCGATGAATGTCCTTGCCCTCATTCCGGCGGTCACGCGCGACAAGGCGTGGATCCATGATCAGCTTGGCGGCGTTCTGGGCCAGGTTGCTGATCATGTGCCCGAGATGGCAGTGACCTATCGCTATCTCGCCGGGCTCGCGCCGCACGGCGCCAGCTGCGATGAATCGGATCAGTTGGTGCGGGAACTCGAGGCTGCCGATCTGGTGGTGATCGGTGCGCCCATCGGGCACCATCCGGTAACGCCTGCACTGGCGGAATGGTCCCGCCGCGCAAGGGCCAGAAAGGGGTTTGGTGCGCCGCTCTATGCGATGGGGCTCAATCCGGGGCTGCAGGCGTGGTTCAGCCAGGTGATCCGGGCGGACCGGACCTTCCGCTATACCGCGCAGGGACCGCAGGGGTTGCTCGCGGGGAAGAAGGCGATTGTGCTCGCTGCGCAGATGGGGCCGTGGAACAACACTGCGATCACCGACCATCAGGTGCGCTGCATCGATACCCAGTTGCGCTTCATGGGCATCGACGAGATCGCCACCATCGCATCCGATTGCCAGACCAGCCCGGTCAGCAATCCGCGTCGCTGGCAGTCTCGACAGGGCAAAGCTCGACAGGGCCAAGCGCTCGCCGCCTGATTCGTGCAGCGGCGTTCAGGGTTCGAACGCGGTCAGGATCGGGCAAAGCCGCGTGGAGCCCTGCTCGCAGACCTGCGCCAGCCGGCTGAGCGCGTCCCGGGCGGATTGCAGTTCGCGGATCTTCTCATCGAGAGCACTGACCCGGGCACGCGCCAGTTCTCGCGCGCGGGCGCGGTCCTCGGTTGCATCGAGCGACAGCAGCTGGCCGATTTCCTCGAGCGTGAAGCCGGCTGACTGCGCGGCCCTGATGAAGCGCAAGCGCCGCACGTCTTCGGCACCATAATGCCGCACCCGCCCGTTTGCGCTTGCGCCGTTGGGGCGCTCCGGCTCCGGCATCAGGCCGCGCCGCTGATAGTAGCGGACCGTTTCGACGCCGACGCCTCCTTCGGCCGCAAGTTTTGCAATGGTCAGCGCAGGCATCGGTTGACTCCGTACTATGGTACGGACCCTATATGCGTTCGTGCAAGGTCATCAGCAAGGTCCACTCCCATGCACGCACCCCTTGGCAAAACCGCCCGCATCTACCGGATGGTCATGCCCGAACACACCTGCCCCTATGGCATCAAGGCGCTCGATCTGCTGCGCCGCCGCGGTTTCACCGTTGGGGACATCTGGTTGAAAACCCGAGCAGAGACCGACGCGTTCAAGGCCGAGCACGATGTCCGCACGACCCCGCAGATATTCATCGGCGGCCGGCGTATCGGTGGCTACGACGATCTGCGGCGCCACTTTGGTCTCCACGTCGCCGAACCGGGAGCGACGAGCTACCGCCCGGTCGTGGCGGTCTTCGCGGTGACGGCGCTCATGGCGCTCGCGACGAGCGAGGCTGCGCTCGGTTCGCCCATCACCGTGCGTGCGGCGGAGTGGTTCATCGCCTTCAGCGTGTGCGTGCTGGCGATTCTGAAGTTGCAGGACGTCGAGCGCTTCTCGACCATGTTCCTGAACTACGACTTGCTTGCAAAGCACTGGGTGCCCTATGGCACGATCTATCCCTTTGCCGAGGCAGGGGCGGGCGTGCTGATGGTCTCGGGCCAGCTCGAATGGCTTTCGATTCCGGTCGCATTGTTCATCGGCTCGATAGGCGCTGTTTCGGTGTTCAAGGCGGTCTATATCGATCGGCGCGAACTCAAGTGCGCTTGTGTCGGCGGATCCTCGAACGTGCCGCTGGGCTTCGTCTCCCTCACGGAAAACGTGATGATGGTCGTGATGGCACTCTGGATGGCTGCCCGCATGGGCTGACCGCGCGCGGCTCGCAGACCTTTCCCTCTCCCTCCCCATACCATAGCAGGACCCATGTTTGTCAGAACCCTCGCCGCAGTGACTGCGCTTGCTTTCCCCATCACGGCCCAGGCCCAGTCCATGGACGGAATGGACCAACACCAGCACCAACCGGCCGACCCTGCTGCCGGAGCGTCATCAGCGACGCCGACGGAGGACCATGCCGCCATGGATCATGGGGCTATGGACCACGGCGCCATGGACCATTCCATGCATGGCATGGACATGAAGGGCTTCGTGGGCGCGCTCGGCCCCTACAGCATGATGCGCGATGCATCGGGGACGGCATGGCAGCCCGATACGGCGCCGATGTGGGCGATCATGGGCCGGCTCGGCGGCTGGTCGACGATGGTCCACGGCTTTGCCACACTGATATATGACAATCAGGGTGGCCCGCGCGGCGATCGCAAGACGTTCTCAACCTCGATGCTGATGGGCAGCGCGCAGCGCCCGCTCGGCGGCGGCACGCTGACCTTGCGCGGGATGGTCAGCCTCGACCCGCTGATGGGCAAGCGCGGCTATCCGCTGCTTCTCGCCAGCGGCGAAAGTGCTGACGGCGTTACAAAGCTCATCGACCGGCAGCACCCGCACGATGCCTTCATGGAACTTTCGGCGACCTACAGCCACCAGATCACCGATGGGCTCTCCGGTTTCGTCTACTTCGGCCTGCCGGGTGAACCGGCGCTGGGTCCGGCCACCTTCATGCACCGCTTCCCCGGTATGGCGAACCCGGAGGCGCCGATCTCGCACCACTGGCTCGACAGCACCCATGTCACCTTCGGCGTGCTGACGGCGGGCCTTGCGACCAAGGGTGTCAAGCTGGAGGGCTCCGTGTTCACCGGGCGCGAGCCGGACGCCAATCGCTGGGATTTCGAGCGGCCGCGCTTCGACAGCTGGTCCGTGCGCGCGACATGGAACCCGACCGCGAACCTTTCGATGCAGGTGAGCCACGGTTTCCTCAAGAGCCCCGAAGGCCTCCATCCCGACGAAGACGTGCGCCGCACCACGGCCTCGATCACGTGGAACCGTGCGCTCGGACCGAAGCGCAACTGGCAGTCCACCCTGGCATGGGGGCGCAACACCCATCTGGGCGGCGATCATGCGCATCCCGCCGATGCTTTCCTGCTCGACAGCGCGCTGCAACTGGGGCGCTGGACTGTATTCGGCCGCGCCGAAAACGTCGACAAGGACGAACTGTTCGGTGACGAGGCCGACGAGAATCCACTGGCCGGGCAAGCGTTCAACGTCAGCAAGTTCAGCCTTGGCGGCTATCACTCGCTGCCGGTGGGCAAGGTCGCCTTCGATCTGGGCGGGCTCGTCAGCAAGTATGCGCTGCCAGACGCGATCAAGCCCAGCTATGGATCGAGCCCGACGAGCTTCATGCTCTTCGCGCGCATCCGGATCACCGGATAAACAGGGCGCCCGTCATTCCCACTCGATGGTGCCGGGCGGCTTCGACGTATAGTCGTAGACCACGCGGTTGATGCCCTTGACCTCGTTGACGATCCGCGTCGCCACGCGGCTGAGGAAATGGGCGTCGAAGGGATAGATATCGGCGGTCATGCCGTCGGTCGAGGTCACCGCACGCAGCGCGCAGACGCTGTCATAGGTGCGGAAATCGCCCATCACGCCCACGGTGCGCACCGGCAGCAGCACGGCAAAGGCCTGCCAGATCGCATCATAGAGCCCGGCGTTGCGGATTTCCTCGAGGTAGATCGCGTCGGCCTTCCTCAGGATATCGCACTTCTCGCGCGTCACTTCGCCGGGAATGCGGATGGCAAGGCCGGGGCCGGGGAAGGGGTGGCGGCCGACGAAGACGTCCGGCAGGCCGAGCTCGCGGCCCAGCGCGCGGACTTCGTCCTTGAACAGCTCGCGCAAGGGTTCGACGAGCTTCATGTTCATCCGCTCGGGCAGGCCGCCCACGTTGTGGTGGCTCTTGATCGTCACCGAAGGGCCACCGGTGAACGAGACACTCTCGATAACGTCCGGATAGAGCGTGCCCTGTGCGAGGAAGTCCGCGCCGCCGACCTGCTTGGCCTCGGCCTCGAACACGTCGATGAAGGTCTTGCCGATGAACTTGCGCTTGGCCTCGGGATCGGTCACCCCGGCAAGACCGCCTAGGAACAGCGCCGAGACGTCCTTGTGGACGAGCGGGATGTTGTAGTGGCCGCGGAACAGGCTGACGACCTGCTCGGCCTCGCCCATGCGCATCAGGCCGTGATCGACGAAGACGCAGGTCAGCTGGTCGCCGATCGCTTCGTGGATCAGCACAGCGGCGACGGCGGAATCGACGCCGCCGGAAAGGCCGCAGATCACGCGGGCATCGCCGACCTGTTCGCGGATTTCGGCAATCTTGGTCTTGCGGAACTCCGCCATGGTCCATTCACCGGTGCAGCCGCAGACATGGCGAACGAAGTTGGCGATCAGCTTGCCGCCATCGGGCGTGTGGACCACCTCGGGGTGGAACTGGGTGCCGTAGTAGCGCTTCTCGTCGTTGGCGATGACAGCGAAGGGGGCGCCATCGGACACGGCAACGATGCGGAAGCCGGGTGCAAACTGGGTCACCTTGTCGCCATGGCTCATCCACACCTGATGCCGCTCGCCCGGCGCCCATAGGCCGTCGAACAGGGCGCATGGCTCGGTGACCGTCAGGAAGGCACGGCCAAACTCGCCGGAATCGCCCGGCTGCACATCGCCGCCGAGCTGCTGGCTCATCACCTGCTGGCCGTAGCAGATCCCGAGGATCGGCAGCCCGCTGTCGAACAGCACCTGCGGCGCGCGGGGGCTGCCTTCAGCGGGCACGCTGGCCGGGGAGCCCGACAGGATGATGCCCTTGGGCTTCATCCGGTGGAAGGCGGCTTCGGCCTGCGTGAAGGGGGCGATTTCGGAGTAGACCCCCGCTTCACGCACGCGGCGCGCGATCAGCTGGGTGACCTGGCTACCGAAGTCGACAATGAGGATCGATTCTGAAGGCTGAATGCTCATGGCAGGCGGATAATGATCTCGCCTCGCGCTGTCCAGCGACGCGCAAAAAAAGGCGAATGTTGCGATTGCGCGACACGCATCTGGTTTAGAAAATATTCTGTCATTGAAACATTTGTGCTTCACCAAAGGGCATAACTCAGAAAAATCCTTGTTTTTCAGTCATTCAGTCGCAAAAGAAAACCGATTGCATGGATTGCAACTGTGCTTGCCTTGTTCGCACTTGCAGCACGGGCGGGAATCCCTATTTGCGCCCTCGTTCCAAACGCTCTGTGCAATCCACCACCCTGCCGGCGCCTCTGGAATGGGAGAGTCTCCTGAAAGGTCTCAAAACAGGAGGACACTATGCGTAACTACACTTCGGCGATCGTCTCGCTGGTTCTGGCTGCTGGCATCAGCAGCATGTTCTTCGGTGCCACGCTCGTCTGAGCTGGCCCGGTGAACGCCAACCCGCTCCGCGGGCTTCCCAAAGAAAACGGCTGCCTTACCCTTTAAGGCAGCCGTTTTTGTTTTCCCGGCACATGGCTATGAACCGAGGCCATGTCCGCTCCCACTGTCACCCGATTTGCGCCCAGTCCCAACGGATCGCTGCATTTGGGCCATGCTTATGCCGCGATTGCCGCGCATGACCGTGCTGCAAGAGACGGTGGCCGGTTCCTGCTGCGTATCGAGGACATCGACGGCGCGCGCAGCCGGCCTGAACTCGCCGACGAATTCCGCGAAGACCTCCACTGGCTGGGCCTGACCTTCGAGGAAGTGCCCCCACAGTCCACCCGCATCGAGCGCTACCGCGAGGCAGCGCAGAACCTGCGCGCGATGGGTCTCATCTATCCCTGCCGCTGTACCCGGGCCGAAGTGGCCGCTGCTGCCACGCTGCAAGGGCCGGACGGGCCGATCTATCCCGGCACCTGCCTGCGGAATCCGCCGCTCGGCTCACCTGATCCCGTCTGGCGGCTCGATGTCGAGCAGGCGGCGGAACTGGCAGGGCCGCTCACATGGTTCGATGAACTGCGCGGACCGCAAAGCGCTCGCCCGGCCATGCTCGGCGACGTGGTGATCTGGCGCCGCGACGCGCCCGCGAGTTACCACCTGGCCGCCACGCTCGACGATGCCGAGGACGGTGTGACGGTCGTGACCCGCGGCGCCGATCTCTTTGCTGCCACGCATATCCACCGCCTGCTGCAATTCCTGCTCGGCCTGCCCGAGCCGCGCTGGCATCACCACCCGCTGCTGACCGGCCCCGATGGATGCAAGCTCGCCAAGCGCCGCCATGCGCCGTCACTCGCGGATCGCCGCCGCGCCGGGGAGGATGGAACCGCGCTCGCCGCCGCTTTGCGTGCTACCCGCTTTGACAGTGGCATTTCGCTGCATGAGGGCCTAGACCTCTTGCCATGACACTTTTCCTCGTCCCCGTGATCCTCATCCTGATGGGGCTTACAGTATGGTCGCTGCTGCGCGGCATCGGCGCCTTCCTCAACAGCACCAAGGCCGAGCTGGAAGGCGATGGCACGCGTGCGACCGAGATGCAGCTGCTGCAGAACAAGATGATGTTCAACCGCATCAAGTATCAGGGCCTCGCGGTCGCGGTTGTCGCCATTCTGCTGTTGTTCACCCACGGCGGCCGCTGACTGTTCCTCCAGCGTGGTCAAGCTCAACAAGATCTACACGCGCACCGGCGATGACGGCACGACGGGCCTCGTCGATGGCTCGCGCCGCGCCAAGCATGACCTGCGCCTCGAGGCGATCGGCGAAGTCGATGAACTGAACTCTGCGGTCGGTTTCGCTGCGCTGGCGCTGGAGGCTGATCGCGCCACCGCGCTGCGCCGGATCCAGAACGATCTGTTCGATCTGGGCGCTGATCTGGCGACTCCGCTCGGCGAGATTGGCGGAGCGGATTTCACCCCGTCCGAAATGGTGCTGCGTGTTGTCGCGGCCCAGCCCGACCGGCTCGAGACGGAGATCGATACGCTCAATGCGTCGCTGCCGCCGCTGACGAGCTTCATCCTTCCCGGCGGCAGCGAAGGCGCCGCGCGCGTCCACTTGGCCCGCGCGATCACCCGCCGCGCCGAGCGCGCTGCTACCGCGCTGGCGGCGAGCGAGCCGGTTAACCCGGCGGCGCTGGCCTATCTCAACCGGTTGTCTGACTATTTCTTCGTGCTCGCGCGCGCGATCAATGCGGGCAACGATCCGCTGTGGGTGCCGGGCGCCTCGCGCTGATTGCCCCCTCAATTTGGCAGCTTTCCATGGGCGCCATTCCACACTAGTCAGCCCGCAAACGTGCAATCAGGCGGGATAGTTCACATGCAGACAATCGCAGTCATCGGTGCCGGACAGATGGGTTCGGGCATAGCTCAGGTCGCGGCCGCTTCGGGCAAGTCCGTGCTGCTCTCCGATGTTTCGCTCGCGGTTGCGGAAGCGGCCCGGGCCAAGATCGAAAAGGGCCTGATGAAGCTGGCCGAGCGCGGCAAGATCCCGGCCGAAGACGCCGTCGCGACGGTTTCGCGCATCACCGCCGTCGGCGATTACGCCCGCCTTGGCGAGGCCGATCTCGTGATCGAGGCTGCGACCGAGCGCGAGGATATCAAGCACAGGATCTTCGAAGCCGCCGGCAAGCACCTTGGCGCCGCCGCGATCATGGCGACCAACACCTCCTCGATCCCGATCACCCGCATGGCCGTCTCCTCGCCCGATCCGGAGCGCTTCATCGGCATCCACTTCTTCAATCCCGTGCCGCTGATGAAGCTGGTCGAGGTGATCCCCGGCCTTGCCACCTCGGTGCAGACCATCGAAGCGGTGCGCGGTTTCGTGAGCGATATCGGCAAGGAAATCGTGCTGTCGCAGGACGAGCCAGGCTTCATCGTCAACCGCATTTTCGTGCCGTTTATCAACGAGGCGGCTTTCGTGCTCGGCTCGGGCACCGGCTCGATCCAGGATATCGACAAGGGCGTGAAGCTGGGCCTCAACCACCCGATGGGCCCGCTCGAACTCGCGGACTTCATCGGGCTCGACACCCTGCTCGAGATCATGAAGATCTACCTCGCCTCGACGGGTGACCCGAAGTACCGCCCCGCGCCGCTGCTGCAGAAGTATGTCGAGGCAGGCTGGCTCGGCCGCAAGTCGGGCCGCGGCTTCTATGACTACAGCGGCGAGGTGCCGGTCCCGACGCGCTAGGCGCCGGGGCGCGGCCTGCCTTGTCAGGGTTGCGAATCGCTGTAGGACCCGCGGTTGTATTCGTCCTGATAGCCATCGCGGACGACGGACGGATCGGAGGGGTCATAGCCTTCGGTCCGCCGGGCCTTTCGAATTTCGCGCTCGGCCTCGTACTCTTGCACGGCCTTGCGGGCCTCTTCGCGCTCTTCTGCGCTCGGCCCCTGGTAGCTGACGGACGCGCTCTTGCCGATCATGGCGAGACCCAGTGAACTCAAGCTCATCACCCCAAGGCCGATAATGATGCGCCAACGCAGATCGAAGAAGAAGTCCGGCATGATCTGAAAACACCTGCTGCAGCGAAACCGAGCGCCAGTAGAAATCCGCAATTCTGGTTAAGATATCGCCAATCGACCGATGCTATTTTCGGAATACTGTTTTTCATTCTGCTATGGCTTTGCGTCACGATTTTTCAGCCGGTCCTTCAATCTTGCTGCCGTCCATCTTTGCGAAAGAATACTAAGCTATTGTACTATAACGTTTTTATATAGAACAAAGCAAGAATATATGCCATCGCGGCGGCATGAAGAATGCAGCTGTCATCCGGCAATCTGCCGGTCTCACCGTCCTGCTTGCCGCCGCTTTGTCCGGTCGCGCCATTCTCGCCGAGCCGCGTCCAATCGCCGCGGCTGACACGGAAACGGCCAGGTTCGCGCCATGCGAGGGACCCGTGCGCGTCACTTGCGTCGTCGACGGCGATACGTTCTGGTATCGCGGCCTGAAGATCCGCATTGCCGACGTCAATGCGCCGGAGCTCGACCATCCTTCCTGCGCCTATGAGGCCCGTCTGGCCCAGGCAGCGACACTGCGGCTGACCGACCTGCTCAATGCCGGCTCGTTCACCTTGGTGGTCGAGGGGCGCGAGACCGACCGCTATGGGCGCGCACTGCGCGTGGTGTTGCGCGGCGGGCGCAGTCTGGGTGCAGTGCTGGAACGCGAAGGCCTCGCCGAACACTGGCAAGGCCGGCGCGGCGACTGGTGCGCGGCCTAGGCGGCGCGCAGCCCGCTGACGCCCATGGCCCCGCGGTCCTGCGCGGAAAGGCCGTCGAACACCGCATCGATGATCCGGGCAAGCTTCTCTTCGGACAGGCGGTCCATCAGCATGCCCATCACGCCGATGTTGCAGTAGGGCGAGACCATCTGGTTGATCAGGCTCAGCGTCATGTCGATCTCGAGCCCAGGGAAGAATCCTTCGCCCATTGCTTCGGCGATGATCATGCTGAGGTAGTGATCGGCCAGATCGACGTAGCTGCGCACCTGTTCGAAGTATTCGTTGCCCAGCTCGACATACATCTCGTGTGCGACCGGATCGGCACGGTAGGCATCGCGCATCATCACGAAGCGGCGCGCGAAGAACTCGTACATCTTGCGGCGGGGCGGCAGCTCGCTGGCGACCACTTCCTCCATGATCGCGACCTTGGGGCGGAACCAGTATTCGGCGACGGCTTCGAGCAGCGCCTCGCGGCTTTCGAAATAGCGGAAGACCTGAGCCGGAGAGATGCCTGCCCGCAGCGCGATTTCCTGCATGTTCAGCGCCTGCCCGCCGCGCTCCTCGATCAGGGCGCAGGCCAGTTCGACCAGACGCTCCTGACCGGCTTCGATATCGGACTGCGCGCGGGGCATGTTATGATCCTGTCGCCGGGGAGGCCTACTGCCCATACTAGGCATTGCCCGAGACGGATTCAATTGCGTTACAGGCAATTGATCGAGTCCGGATCGGCGGTGATGCCGACAGCAGGAGATGGGTCGATGACGTTTATGGGCAATACGCGCCGCGCCGGTATGCTGGCAGCGGGTGCGCTGGCGTTCACCGGGCTGCTTTCGGGGTGTGCCGCACCGCAGGCAGGGGGCGCCCTGGTTTCGACGCCGCCACCGGCCGTTCCCGTGGAGGTTGCAGTGCTGGCGTTCAACGATTTCCATGGCAATCTTGAACCCCCGCGCCAGAGCGTGGGCATGCCCGATGGGCAAGGCGGTACCGCACAAGTCCCCGCAGGCGGTGCGGCCTGGCTTGCCAGCGCGCTCGATTCGCTGCGCATGAAGCATCCCTACTCGCTCACTGTCGCTGCGGGCGATCTCATCAGCGCCTCGCCGCTGGCCTCGTCGCTGTTTCTTGATGAGCCGTCGGTCGAAACGCTCAGCCGCATCGGCCTCGATTACGCGGCGGTCGGCAACCACGAGTTTGACCGCGGCACGAAGGAACTGCGGCGGATGCAGGCAGGCGGCTGCGAGAAGCTGACGGTGCGCGAGCCATGTCAGCTCGAACGCTTTGCCGGAGCACGTTACCACTATCTCGCCGCCAGCACATTGACCGCATCCGGCGCGCCGCTGTTCCCGGCGAGTGCGATCCGCACCTTCGGAACCGGTGCGTCGCAGGTGAAGGTCGGGGTGATCGGACTCACGCTCAGGGGCACGCCGATGCTGGTCAATCCGGCGGGCATTGCCGACGTGACCTTCGCGGACGAAGCAGACACGATCAATGCCGAAGTACCCAAGCTCAAATCCCAGGGAGCCGATGCCATTGTCGTCCTGATCCACCAGGGCGGCAAGCAGAGCGGCGCGCCCGATCCCAACGGCTGCGGCGGCTTTGCGGGGGACATCCAGCCCATTCTCGCGCGCGTGTCGCCCGAAGTCGATGTCGTGGTGTCGGGCCACACCCATGCCGACTATATCTGCGAGCTGCCGACCAGCGATCCGGCGCGCAAAGTGCTGCTCACCAGCGCGGGGCTTTACGGCAAGGAACTGACCGAGATCACGCTGGCCATCGATCCCGCTGCGCACCGCGTCACCGCCCGGAGCGCGCGCAACCTGATCGTGCAGTCGCAGCCGTTCAACTCGGCGAAGGGACCAGTCGCGCTCTCGCCGCTGGTGCCTGCCTATGCCCCGCGCACGGACATCGCCGCTTATGTCCAGCGCTATGTCGATGCGGCGAAGTCTTTCGCAACGCGTCCGGTCGGCAAGCTCTCCGGCCCGGCGGATCGCGGCGAGGCGCCTGCGGGCAGCACCGGCGGTCCGCTCGCGCACCTGATTGCCGATGCGCAGCTGGCGGCCACCCGCAGCGCGGGAGCGCAGATCGCCTTCATGAACCCTTATGGCGTACGCGCTGCGCTCGTTCCGGCCGCGGACGGAACGGTCACCTTCGGCGACATCTATCTCGTCCAGCCCTTCGGTAATGCGTTGGTGACCGAAACGCTGACCGGGGCCGAGATCAAGGCGGTGCTGGAGCAGGGGTTTGATGCGATCGGACCGGAGCAGGTGCTGGCGCCCTCGGCGGGGTTTGTCTTCCGCTATGATCGCCGCCAGCCGGAGGGCAGCCGGGTCACCGCGATCACGCTGAACGGAAAGCCCCTCGATCCCGCCGCGAGCTACCGCGTGACGGTGAACGGCTTCCTTGCCCTCGGCGGCGACGGTTTTACCGTGTTCAAGGCCGGGCGCGATACGGTGACCGGGCCGACCGATATCGACGCGTTCGAAGGTCTGTTCCGCAGCAAGTCCGTGGTCGACGTGCCGCGCGACGTGCGGACCATCGACGCCAGCAAATGACCGCAGCCTCTAGCGTTTCGGCGGCCATGGTATGAAGCCCGAGGTCCGCTCGACATAGGCGGCGTAGTCCGGCCGCCGCTGCACGAGGCCTTTCTCGAGCAGCGGCTTGCCGGACCAGCGGGTGAGCGTGAAGGTCAGGAACACCGGCCCTGCCAGCGAGGCCAGCGCCACCGGCAGGCCGGCCTCGCTCGCCGCCAGCCAGATGCCCCACCACACGCAAGTATCGCCGAAATAGTTGGGATGGCGGGTGTAGCGCCACAGCCCGGTATCGAGCACGCGGCCCTTGTTGGCGGGTTCGGCGCGGAAGCGGGTGAGCTGGGCATCGCCGATGGTCTCGAACGCGAAGCCGATCAGCCACAGCGCGGCCCCTGCCATCGCGAGCGGGCCTGCTCCTTCATTGCCGGAAGCCAGCACACCGATCTGCGCGGGCAGGCACGTCACATAGAGCAGTACCGCCTGCACCGCGAAGACTTGCGCTGCCGCCCGGCCATACTTGCCGGCCTTGCGCGCCTTGCCGAGCATGCGGGCGTAGCGCACGTCCTCGCCGTGCGCGCGCCAGCGGGTGTAGAGATGCCAGCCGAGGCGGGCGCCCCAGATCACGGCCATCGCTGCGATCAGCGTTGCGCGCGGGCCTTTCTCCGCCGCCTGCACCCACGCAGATGCTGCCAGCACCGCCATGGCCGCGCCCCATACGGCATCGATGAAACTGACATCGCCGATCTTTGCCGCGGTACGCGCCAGCAGCGCCATCAGCACGGCGAGTGCAAGCGCATTGATCAGCAGGCCCTCAAGCATTGAACATCCCCGTAAAGTCCTTGATGCCGCGTTCCGGGTGTTTCGGCGTCACGCTCTGATAGATTTCTGCCACCTGCTGCATATCCGCCTTGTAATCTCCTGTCGGCATGATCGCGGGGCCAAGTCCACCCACCTTGCGGCCATAGTCCATCAAGCCGACGACCATGGGAACCCCGGCTCCAAGGGCAATGTGATAGAACCCCGTCCGCCACTGGTTGACCGCGCTGCGCGTGCCTTCGGGTGCGATGGTGAGGGCGAAACGGTCACGCCGAGCGAACTCGGCGATCATTGCATCGACCACGTTGTGCCGGGCAGACCGGTCGATGGAAATGCCGCCCATGTCGCGCATGAAGCCGCCCATCGGCCAGCGAAACAAGCTGTCCTTGGCCATGAAGTGCGCATCGAGGCCCAGTTCGTTGACGAGGCCGAGGAAGTAGACGAAGTCCCAGTTCGAGGTGTGCGGTGCGGCGATGATGACATAGCGCCCACCGGGTGGCGGCGTGCCAACCGCTTTCCAGCCTTGCATCCGGTAAAACCCGAGCAGCGCGCGTTTGACCAGCCGCGACGACAGGCTCGCCTTCCGGCCGCCCGGACCGCTTTCCAGCACCCTTTCGCCCATTCATGATCCCCTTTTACTCGGGGGGTTTAGCGGGGACATTTTCGCTTGTCGAAGGGAACAAAAGGGCCAGCTGTCCATTTAGGCAAGCTTGACGATAATAAGCATGATTATTATATGTGCGCTTATGCAGAATAATATTGCCTTTTTGACCTCGGACGTGAGCCGCCTGCTGCGCAAGCGCTTCGACGTCGTCAGCCGCCGCTTCGGCGTGACCGGCCCGCAGTGGCGCATGCTTGCCGCGCTGCGCCGCACGCCCGGAATCAATCAGGGCGCGCTGGCGCAGTGGCTTGAAGTCGAAGCAATCACGGCGGGGCGCATGATAGATCGGCTGGAGAAGTCGGGCATGGTCGTGCGCCGCGCCGATCCCAACGACCGCCGCGCCTGGCGCTTGTTCCTGACCGATGCGGCGACGCCGTTGCTCGATGAGTTGTTCGTCTGCGCCACCGAGGTGTTCGAGGAAGCGCAGCAGGGCTTTGCGCCCGCCGAGCGCGAGTTGCTGCTCACCTTGCTCGAACGCGTGCGCGCCAATCTGCTGGAGGACAGCGCGCCCGAAAAGCCCGTGACCGAAGGAGCGCTCGCCCATGGCTGAAGCCGATCCCTTCAAGCCCGCTGCAGCGGCAGAAACCTCCGCTGCCGAACGCCGCAAGGCAACCCGCACCAAGCGTCTCCGGCTGGTCGGAATGCTCGTCATCCCCGCGCTGATCGTCGGCGGCGCGCTTTACTGGTGGTTCGGCCAGCCCGGCGAAGTCTCTACCGACAACGCCTATGTGAAGCAGGACATCGTCTCGATCGCGGGCGAAGTGACCGGCCTCGTCGTCGATGTGAAAGTGCGCGAGAACCAGCAGGTCAAGGCCGGCGATGTGCTGTTCCGGATCGATCCCACCAGCTATGAAGTGGCGATCCGTCAGGCCGATGCGCAGATCGCCGGGGCGCAGGCCCACATGACCGCGCTTGAGGCCGATGTCGGCGCCAATGCTGCCGATCTTGCCGCCGCGCGCGACGATCTGGCGCTCGCTGAATCGCAATACGCCCGCGAAAAGGCGCTGCTCGACCGCGGATTCAATACCCGCGCGCGGATCGACGAGGCGCAGCACGCCGTCGCCGTCGCGCGCGACCGGCTCGGTTCGATCCGTGCCGAAGTCGAGAAGGCCCGCGCCCAGCTTGCGACCGGCGCGCAGGTGCCCGGTCTAAACCCGCAAGTCGCCGCCGCGCAGGCGACCCGCGCCAAGGCTGCGCTCGATCTCACGCGTACCGTGGTCCGTGCGCCGGTTTCGGGTCGTGTCACGCAAGTCACGCGTCTGCAACTTGGCCAGATGGTGTTCACCGGCGTGCCGATGCTTTCGATCGTCCGCGAAGGCGGCGCCCGCGTGGAGGCGAATTTCAAGGAAACCGATCTTGCACACATGCGCCCCGGCCAGCCCGCCGAAGTGAAGCTCGATGCCTATCCCGGTCTGAAGCTCAAAGGCCATGTCGACAGCATCGGTGCGGGGACTGGCTCCGAATTCTCGGTGCTCCCGGCGCAGAACGCCACCGGCAACTGGGTCAAGGTGACACAGCGCGTGCCGGTGCGCATCGCCATCGACAGCTCCAGCGGGGATCGCCCGCTGATCGCCGGCCTCAGCGCGAACGTCACGGTCCATGTCGGGGACAAGTAGCGCGCAGCAACCTGCGTGGGTGGTCAAGCACCGGCCGTTGCTGTTCACCTCGGTGATGGCGGCGATGGTGATGCAGGTGCTCGACACCACCATCGCCAACGTCGCGCTGCCGCATATGGAAGCCTCGCTTTCGGCGACGCAGGAGACGATCAGCTGGGTGCTGACGAGCTACGTGCTCGCCTCGGCCGTCGCGCTGCCGCTGGGCGGCTGGCTGGTCGACCGTTTTGGTATCCGCGTCGTGTTCACGCTGTCGGTCGTCGCGTTCACTGCGGCTTCGATTCTCTGCGGCCTTGCCCAGAATCTTGGGCAGATGGTGGCGTTCCGCATCATCCAGGGCGTCGGCGGCGCGTTCCTGTCGCCCTTCGCGCAGACGGTGATGCTCAACGCCAGCACGGCGGAGGAGCGGCCCAAGATGATGGCGCTGTTCACGCAAGGCGTGATGCTCGGCCCCATCGCCGGGCCGCTGCTCGGCGGCTATATCACCGAGAGCTATTCGTGGCGCTGGGTTTTCTTCATCAACGTGCCCATCGGCATTGCGGCAGGCTGCGTGCTGTGGTGGCTGCTGCCGCGCCAGCCTGCCATCCGGCGGCCGATTGACCTCACCGGCTGGCTGCTCGTCGCGCTTGCACTCGCTTCGTTCCAGCTGATGCTTGATCGCGGCCCCTCGCAGGACTGGTTCGGCAGCGCCGAGGTCGTGACCTATGCCGTCATCTGGGCTTGCAGCGGCTGGATGGCGCTGGTCCACCTCGTCACCGCCGAGAAGCCGCTGTTTCCGGGGCGCATGTTTGCGGACACCAATTTCGTCGCCAGCCTGATCTTCATGTTCCTGATCGGCTGCGTAATGATGGCCGTCCTGGCGCTGCTGCCCGGCCTCTTGCAGGGCATCTACGGCTATCCAGCGGTCGATGCCGGGTGGCTGCTGGCGCCGCGCGGCGTGGGTCTGCTGGTCACGATCACCCTGCTGGGCCGCTGGATCACCAGGATGGATCCGCGCGTCGCACTGACCATCGGGATGGGGCTCTCGGGCTGGTCGCTCTGGCTGATGTCCGGCTGGTCGCCCGATATGCCGATGGCGCCGATCTTCATAACCGGCCTTATCCAGGGCGTGGGCATCGCCTTCACGATCATGCCGATAAACCTGATCGCGTTTGCAACCCTGCCGCCGGAGATGCGCACCGATGCGGCGGGGCTCAACAACCTGATGCGCTCGATCGGGGCTTCGATCGGCATTGCCGTCTGCACCTTCATGCTCGCGCGCAACATCCAGGTGAACCACGCGGAGATGGGCGCGCGGATCACGAGGATGAGCATGCCCTTCGATCTTGACCGTATCACCGCCTATGGCGGCGTCTCGGAAGCAGGGATGCGGATGGTCGACGGCATGGTCAACAAGCAGGCGGCGATGATCGGCTACCTCAACGATTTCTACATGATGGGCCTGCTGTGCTGGGCCTCGATCCCGGTGCTGTTCTTCGTCAAGGCCGGCAAGGCGCCCCCGGCGGGCGCGCCGCAAATGGCCGCGGCTGCGGATCACTACCCCGCCACTAACCGGTTGCTGAAGGGGGCGTCGAGGTCTAACGCCCCCCTTATGGCGCTGATATCCAATCCGAAGCTCGCATGGATCCTCCGCTGCGGCTGGCACGGCAAATGCCCGCGCTGCGGCGAAGGTTACATGTTCGCCGGCTGGCTCAAGCTCGCCAAGACCTGCGAACATTGCGGCCTCGATTTCAGCTACGCGCAGACGGACGATGGCCCGGCCTTTTTCGCGTTGTGCATCACCGCATTCCCGCTCGTCTTCGTGGTGGTCTACGTGCAGGTACGCTTCGATCCGCCGTGGTGGGTCCACGTCTTCACCTCGGTGCCGATCCTCGTCCTCGGCTGCGTTGCCACGCTGCGTCCGTTCAAGGGCTGGCTCGCCGCCTCGCAATATGTGAACAAGGCGGTCGAAGCGGGGACGGAAGGGCTGTGGGCACAGCTCAACGCGCGCAAGCATGCGGACGATCAACGGTCGTGATCTGACACCGCCTGCCACTCGTTGCGCAGCAGCCCCATGATTGCCGTGTCCCACCGCTCGTCGCCGACGCGCGCGGACGAACGGCGCACGCCCTCCATCTGGAACCCGAGACGTTCATAAGTGCGGATTGCCGCTTGGTTCCACGTGTAGACATTGAGTTCGACGCGGGCGATGTCCGGGATGGCAAAGGCGGCTTCGAGCACGAGCTGCAGCATTGGTGCGGCCAGGCCTTGGCCGCGTGCTTGCGGCGCGATTGCGACGCGGGAAAGCAGGGCCACGCCGTTGCGCCAGTCGAGCCCCAGTTGCGCATGCCCGGTGGCCGATCCCTCGATCTCTGCCATCCAGCACAGGCGCGTGGGCGGCGATGCCGCAAACTCGGCCACCATGGCTTCGAGTTGGTTCGTATCGAGCGGGAATGTCACGAACGGCCCGCCCCACTGGACGAGGTCGGCTTCATTGGGAAACCAGTTGCCGAGCGTTTCGAAGTGCCCCTGCGTGAACGGAACAAGCTTCAGCATACCTGCTGCGTAAGCCCTCAGCCCGTCCGGTAATCCGCGATCAGCACGCCCGTTGCCGCGAGTTCTTCCTCGTGGCTCGCCTCGCGCCAGTCTTCCGCTAGCGCTGCTGCTTCCCATTCCTGCATGGCGGGATGCGCGATCACGTTGTCGACCCAGGCCTGTCCGGCGCCTACATCCAGCCCGTACGTGCGGATGCGGAAAGCAACGGGTGCATAGAAAGCATCGAGCACCGTAAAGCGCTCACCCGCCAGCCATGGCCCGCCGAAGCGCGATAGGCCCTGCTCGAAGATCTCGCGCACGCGGGCGACGTCCTTCAGGAGCGCTTCGCGCATCGGGCGCGGCTTGACGCGGACGCCGACATTCATCGGGCAATCATTGCGCAGCGCCGAGAAGCCGCCGTGCATCTCGGTCACCGCACACTGCGTGAAGGCTCGGGCGGCGGGATCGGTAGGCCAGATGCCCTCGTGCCGGTCGGCCAGATAGAGCGCGATGCCCAGCGAATCCCACACAGTGGTCTCGCCATCGAGCAGCACCGGGACTTGCCCGGTCGGCGAGAAGCTGCGGAACTCGTCGTAGTTCACCGGCTTGGTGAAGGGCTCGATCCTGTCCGTGAACGGAATGCCCAGCGCCCTCATCAGCACCCAGGGGCGCAGCGACCAGCTTGAATAGTTCCGGTTCGCGGTGATGAGGGTGTAGGCCACGCTCTGCTACTCCGCGTAGTGCGCGGTGGTCTTCGCGCGCACGTCTTCGGCGCTTACGCCGGGCGCCAGCTCGACCAGCTTGAACGGCGAGGCGTGATCGGGCCGGGCAAACACGGCGAGATCGGTGATCACCATGTCGACCACGCCCTTCCCGGTCAGCGGCAGGGTGCAGGTCGGGATGAACTTGGGGCTGCCATCCTTGGCGCAGTGCTCCATCACCACGATGATCTTCTTGACGCCCGCGACGAGGTCCATCGCGCCGCCCATGCCCTTGATCATCTTGCCGGGCACCATCCAGTTGGCGATGTCGCCGTTCTCGGCCACTTCCATCGCGCCCAGCACGGTGAGATCGATGTGCCCGCCGCGGATCATCGCGAAGCTCTGCGCGCTGTCGAAATAGGCTGAGTGCGGCAGCTCGCTGATCGTCTGCTTGCCCGCGTTGATGAGATCGGGATCGACTTCGTTCTCGAGCGGGAAGGGCCCGATGCCGAGCATGCCGTTCTCGCTCTGCAAGGTCACGGTCATGCCTTCGGGGATGTGGTTCGCCACCAGCGTCGGGATGCCGATGCCGAGGTTCACGTAGAAGCCGTCCTGCAGCTCGCGCGCGGCGCGGGCGGCCATCTGGTCACGGGTCCAGCCCGCCGTCAGTCCATCATGCTTGGTCATCAGCCCAGATCCGTGCTGCGAGTGGTGCGGAATTCGATCTTCTTGTCGTAGGGCGCGCCCACGATCATGCGCTGGACGTAGACGCCCGGCAGGTGGATCGCATCGGGATCAAGCGCGCCTACGGGCACGATTTCTTCGACTTCGACCACGCAGACCTTGCCGCAGGTCGCTGCCGGAACGTTGAAGTTGCGTGCGGTCTTGCGGAATACCACGTTGCCGGTCTCGTCCGCCTTCCACGCCTTCACCAGCGCGAGATCGGCGAAGATGCCCTGCTCGAGGATGTACTCCTGGCCATTGAAGACCTTGCTTTCCTTGCCTTCGGCCACCAGCGTGCCGACGCCGGTCTTGGTATAGAAGCCCGGAATGCCCGCACCGCCCGCGCGCATGCGCTCGGCGAGGGTTCCTTGCGGGCAAAACTCCACTTCAAGCTCGCCGGAGAGGTACTGGCGTTCGAATTCCTTGTTCTCGCCGACGTAGCTGGCGATCATCTTCTTGACCTGCCGCGTGCGCAGCAGCTTGCCGATGCCTTCGTTGTCGATCCCGGCATTGTTGCTGGCGAACGTGAGGTCTTTCACCCCGCTGTCGCGCACCGCATCGAGCAGGCGTTCCGGAATGCCGCACAGGCCGAAGCCCCCGCAGGCGACGAGCAGACCATCGCGCAATAGCCCGTCAAGGGCGCTGGCGGCATCGGGGTAAAGCTTGCTGGCCACGCGAATCCGGCTCCTTCTGCAGTGCAGCGCCTATCTAGCGCGCGGGGCCGGATTGTCACCCCAGCGGCAGTCCAAGCTGGGCCGAAAGATCGGCCAGCGCCTGCTCGCCGCTGGTCACCTTGATCGCGTGCATCCCCAGCTTTGCCGCGGGTTTGCAGTTCACGCCAAGGTCGTCGAGGTAGATGCAGGCCGCCGGTTCCAGCCCGAGTTTCTCGCACATCATAAGATATATGCGCGGATCGGGTTTGCGCACGCCGGCCTTGCTGCTTTCGATCACGTGCTCGAATCGGGCGAAGATCTGCTCCAGCGCATCGCTGCGATCCTCGCTGCGGGCAAGCCCTGCGCCCAGAAGTCCTTGGGGCCCGGTGGGCACATTGTTGGTGATGCAGGCGATGCGGTAGCCGGCGCCCTTCAGCTGGTCGAGCGCGCGGACCATCGCGGGGCGCACCGTTCCTGCAAGCACGGCAAGCACGTCCGCCCCTGCCAGTTCATGCCCTTGCGCCTTGGCTTCGGCGGCGAACAGCGCGTCGAACTCCGCAGCGCCGATTTCCGCGCGCTCGAATCGGGCCCAGGCATTGTCGTCAGGGTTGGTCGCATTGACGCGGCGGACGAAGTCCTGCGGCAACCCGCGCTCTGCTTCCAGCCGGTTGAATGCCTCGAACGGGGAGGAGGTGATGACCCCGCCGAAATCGAAGATCACTGCCGAAAATGCCCGCTCCGCCATGCTGTCCGCTCCGTGTTCCTGTGCCTCGGCGGCATAGCGGTCGGCGCGGCGAGCGCAAGGGCAGGTAGTTAGTTGATCTGGATCATTGGGGCTCGGTCCGAAACGGGTGTAATGAAGCTCTGCCAGCCTGTTTTGCGGAGGAACCAGATGCGCTCGATTCTTTGCCCGGCCGATACTGCCGATACCCTCGATGACCGTGTCGAAACCGCGCTCGCGCTGGCGCGGGCAATGCGGGGCCATGTCTCGTTCCAGATCGCGACTCCCTTCGCGCAGATGGCGCTGTGGGAGCCGTTCGGCGGTGCGGCACTGTCTGCCCAGGTGATCAACGAAGTGCGTGCGGCGGATGAGCAACTCGCCAAGGATCTCGACGCGCGCCTCGCCAACGAGGACGTTCCGTTCGATGTCGTGCTGACCGATCAGGGTCGGGTCGAAGGTGTGGCGGCTGCGGCACGCTTCACCGACGTGATCGTCACCAGTCTCGACGATCCGGCGCTGGAGGAAGTCGCGCTCGGCTCGCACTGCCCTGTGCTTGCGCTGCCGCGCGGGGTGCCCTTCGTGGTGTTCGACAAGCCGGTCCTGCTGGCGTGGGACGGCGGACATGAAGCGGCGGCCGCCATGCGTGCCGCGCTGCCGCTGCTCGCGCATGCGAGCTCGGTGCACATCCTGATGGTGCGCGAAAAGGAGGACAGCTTCCCGGCACGCGATGCCGCCTGCTACCTCTCGCGCCACGATATCCATGCCGAAGTGCATGAAGTCGCCAAACATGGCGCGATTGCCACGACGATCGCCGACAAGGCCCACGAACTGGGCGCGGGGCTGATCGTGATGGGCGTATTCGGCAAGAGCCGCCTGCGCGAACTGCTGCTCGGCGGGGTCTCGCGCGATCTGCTCGACAAGTCGATGGTGCCGCTGCTGCTGGCTCATTAAGCGCGCGAGACCTGCCTCTAGGGGCATGTTGCGACGCAGCAGCAGCACTATCTGATTTCGGCATTGACTGCATGCCATGGAGTCATGGCGCTGTAATATCGGCGGAAATTGGCCATTCATGGGCAATGGTAATGAGTGTATTGCAAAAAGTGCAATCAACCTGCCCCATTTCGCACTTGCGAAAATGACGGGATAGTTGCATATGAAAGCTGCCTTTCAGGCATCCTCTCCCAAAACTTTCAGGCCCGGTTGGCAACGACCGGGCCTTTTTTCTGTCAGCCTCGCCAAGGCAAGGGGGTGGTGCGGAAGGACGCGAAGCCGCCGCAGCGCTTGACTGCACGGGCATCCCGGCGTATCGGCGCGCTCCTGATTCCGGGCCGCGTCCTGCGCAGGCCATTGGCAAACCGATTCGAACGAAAAGAGCAGACCGATGAAGCGCACTTTCCAGCCCAGCAACCTCGTGCGTGCCCGCCGCCACGGCTTCCGCGCCCGCATGGCCACTGTCGGCGGTCGCAAGGTGCTCCGCGCCCGCCGCGCCCGCGGCCGCAAGAAGCTCTCGGCCTGATCGCCGAGGCTCCGGTTGCGCCCGTCATGGGGTGCAAGCTGGAAACAATCGCGAAGCGCAGCGATTTCCTCGCGGCGAACAACGGAATCCGGGTCGCAAGGCCCGGTTTCGTGCTTTTGGTGAACCCGCTCGCGCGCCCTGACGGATCACGGCGCTTCGGCGTCACCGTCACCAAGCGCATCGGCAACGCGGTTGCCCGCAACCGCATGAAGCGGCGCCTCCGGGCACTGGCGCGGGAAATCCTGCCAGCGCGGGGCATTCCTGGTGCGGACCATGTGCTGATCGGCCGCGAAAACGGGATCGAGCGCGATTTCGGCCTGCTCCGGCAGGAACTCGAAGCCGCGCTCTCGCGGGCTGCTGCGGGAAAGGGCGATCCGCCGCGCTCGCCCGGCTTCAAAGGCAAACCGAGGGGGCGTGGCAAGTGATCCGCAAGCTGCTGATCCTGATTGTCCGGCTGTGGCAGATCGGCCCTTCAGCCGTGCTGCCGCCGTCCTGCCGCTACAGCCCGTCCTGTTCGCAATATGCGATCGAGGCGCTCGGCAAACACGGTGCGATTAAGGGTGGTTGGCTGACGGTGAAGCGGCTATTGCGCTGCCACCCTTGGGGTGGCCACGGCTACGATCCGGTGCCCTGAACAATCAACCGGCACACCAGACTTACGAACGCGAGGCAGAGTGGAAAATCAGCGCAATGTGATCCTGGCGATGGTGCTCATGGCCCTCATGCTCGTGGGCTGGGACCTTGGCATGCGGTACTATTATCCGCAGCCTGCCAAGCCTGCTGCCGGAGCGGCCGCCACGCCGGGTGTCGCGCCCGCACCCGCGGCCACGCCCAAGCCCAACCGCGAAGGCGGTCTGCAGGCCGCGGCAGATGTCGCGCTGGAAAAGCAGGACCTCGCGCAGGCGCTTGCCGCCGGTCACCGCATCCCCGTCGATGCGCCGGGCCTCAAGGGTTCGATCAACCTTCTCGGCGGTCTTGTCGATGATCTGACGCTCGCCCGCCACCGCGAGACGCTCGACAAGAACAGCCCGCCGGTGCGCCTGTTCTCGCCCGCCGGGACGCCTGCACAGCACTTCGCGCAAGTCGGCTGGCTCGGCCAGAACGGCGTTGCTGCGCCCGGACCGGACACGCTGTGGCAGGCCGACGGCGCCAAGCTGACGCCCGCGACGCCGGTCACGCTCAAATGGAGCAATGCCACCGGCCAGACCTTCGCGATCCGCTATGCGATCGACGAAAACTACATGATCACGGTCACGCAGTCGGTCAACAATGCCGGCGGCACTCCGGTCGCGGTCAAGCCCTTCGCGCTCGTCAACCGCACCGATCGCACCGCCAGCATCGATACCTGGAACGTCCATTCGGGCCCGATTGCCGCCTTCGACGGTGCGGTGACGTTCGACACCAACTATTCGGACGTGAAGACCGCAGGCGCGGTCAGCCCGGCGGGCTCGGCCAACTGGATCGGCTTCACTGATATCTATTGGCTCTCCGCGCTGATCCCGGACACCGCAAATGGTGCCGTGCAGCCCAAGGGCGATTTCCGCAGCGTCTCGCCCGATATCTTCCGCGCCGATCTGATCTACCCGGTCGCCACCGTCGCGCCGGGCCAGACCGCCACGCAGACCGTGCGCCTGTTCGCCGGTGCCAAGGAAAACAACGTCCTCGAAGCCTACGAGAAGCAGGGCGCGACCAATCTCTCGCTCTCGATCGACTGGGGCTGGTTCCGCTGGTTCGAGAAGCCGATCTTCTGGCTGCTCGATTCGCTCTTCCGCGCGGTGCACAATTTCGGCCTCGCGATCATCCTGCTCACGCTGATCGTGCGCGGCATCATGTTCCCGGTCGCCCAGCGCCAGTTCGCCTCGATGGCGGCGATGCGCGCGATCCAGCCCAAGCTGAAGGTGATCCAGGAACGCTTCAAGGACGACAAGCAGAAGCAGCAGCAGGAAATCATGGCGCTCTACAAGGCCGAAGGGGTGAACCCGCTCGCCGGCTGCCTGCCGATCTTCCTGCAGATCCCGGTGTTCTTCGCGCTCTACAAGGTGCTCGTGCTGACCATCGAGATGCGTCACCAGCCCTTTTTCGGCTGGATCAAGGACCTCTCTGCGCCCGATCCGCTGCACGTGCTCAACTTGTTCGGCCTGCTGCCGTTCACCCCGCCAGCATTCCTGGCCATCGGCGTGCTGGCGATTCTGCTCGGCATCACGATGTGGGCGCAGTTCAAGCTGCAGCCGGCGGCGATGGACCCGTCGCAGCAACAGGTCATGGCGCTGATGCCGTGGATGATGATGTTCGTGATGGCGCCCTTCGCGGCGGGCCTCCTCATCTACTGGATTACTTCGAACCTGCTCACCATCGCGCAGCAGAAGTACCTCTACAGCAAGCATCCGCAGCTGAAGGCGCAGGCAAGCAAGGACCAGCTCGATATCGACCGCGTGGTGGCGCGTGAGCAGAAGGCGCAAGAGCCGAAGGGCGGGCCGCGCAAGCCCAAGACGCGCTGATGGCGATCACCGAAGCGGAAGCCGCAGCGCGCGCCGAGCTTGAAGAGCGTGCCCGGCGATTGTTCGCCGGGCCGATCACCTTCCTGAAGTCCGCGCCCGCGCTCAAGTTCATTCCCGATCCCGAGGTGCCCGAGATCGCGTTTTCGGGCCGCTCCAACGTCGGCAAGTCCTCGCTGCTCAATGCGCTGACGGGGCGCAATTCGCTGGCGCGCACGTCGGTCACGCCGGGGCGCACGCAGGAACTGAATTTCTTCGATGTCGGCGAACCGCTGCAGATGCGGCTCGTCGACATGCCCGGCTATGGCTTTGCCAAGGCGCCGCCCAAGGTGACCGAGCAGTGGAAGCGCCTCGTGCGCGATTTCCTGCGCGGGCGGGTGGTGCTGAAGCGCACGCTGCTCCTCATCGATGCGCGGCACGGCATCAAGCCGGTCGACGAGGACATGATGAAGATGCTCGACGAGGCGGCGGTCGGCTACCGCGTCGTCCTCACCAAGGCGGACAAGATCAAGGCGAGCGAGCTTGCCGCCACCGTCGCCGCGACCGAAGCCGCCGCGCGCAAGCGGACCGCGGCCTTTCCGCAGATCCACGTCACCTCGTCGGAACTCAAGATGGGCATAGCCGAGCTGCGCGGCGCCATCCTCGAGGACGCCGCGATCTAGGCAACATGGCTAGGCAACATGGCTAGGCGGCTCTGGCGGCCTGCCGTGCCAGCAGCACATCGAGCGACACTGGCCGCTCGATGAAGTAGCCTTGCGCATAGTGGAAGCCGGCCAGGGTCGCTTCCATCAGCTGCATCTCGGTCTCGATCCCCTCGAACACGCATTCCAGCCGCAGCGAGCGGGTGAGGTTGAAGATCGCGCGGACCAGCCGGCGCCCCTCGCCATCGTCGAGTTGCACGGCAAAGCTGCGGTCGATCTTGATGACGTCGATCGGCAGCATGTGCAGCGTGCTGAGGCTGGAGTAGCCCGTCCCGAAGTCGTCGAGCGCGATCCTGGCTCCGCAGGCGCGCAGCCTTTGGAGCGCGGCGCGGGCCCCGGCGAAATCGGCTATGAGCGAGGTTTCGGTGATTTCGAAGACCAGTCGCTCGGCCTGCGATGTCATGCGGCTCTTTTGCGCAAGGCGCCTTGTCGCGCGGTTGTCCCGTCCATCCGCGCGACCACGCCGGGCATGCGTTGAAAAAACTAACCTTGCGACCGGCCTTGACGGCGCGCCTCGACACCGCCGTGCGGACGGGTTAGGCCTGCTCGCCCATGAAGCTCATCATCGGAAACCGTTCCTATTCCAGCTGGTCCCTGCGCGGGTGGCTGGCAGCCCGGCAATCCGGCCTTGCGTTCGAAACGCAGGTCATTCCGCTCTACCGCGAGAATTGGGATGCGGTGAAAGCCGGTATTCCCGAACTCGCGCCGTCGCAGGGCAAAGTGCCGGTGCTGTGGGACGGCGACGGAGTGGTGTGGGACAGCCTCGCCATCCTGGGCTACCTTTCCGACAAGGTCGGTCGCGACCGCTATTGGCCCAAGGCTGACGATGCCCGGGCGCTGGCCCGCGCAATGGTCGCTGAGATGCATTCGAGCTTCGGCGCGCTGCGCAGCGAGCTGCCGTTCAACTTGCGCATGGAGCCGGTGGCGAAGCCCCTGACCGATGCAGTTCGTGCAGATGTCGAGCGAATCCTTACGCTATGGGCACAGGCCCGTGCGCGGTTCGGGCAAGGCGGACCGTTCCTGTTCGGCACCTTTGGCGCAGCGGACATCTTCTTCGCGCCGGTGGTGGTACGTTTCCGGCAGTATGGTGTGCCTGTGCCGGGCTTTGCTGCTGCCTACATGGATGCGGTCTGGGACCACGAGTGGCTCGAGACCTGGCGGGCTGCGGCGGCGGGCGAAAGCTGGTCGATCCCGCATTTTGATGCTGCGGCTGAGGTCTAGTCCCGCGCCGGCCACCACAGCGGGCCGACGGCGGACAACAGAACAAGCACGTTGATCACCGCATTGGGCGCATTGCCCGAGGCGAGCGATCCCGCGCTGTCGAGGCAGAACCACGCCGTCAGCCCCGTCACCACCGCGCGCCGCACGCCTTCGGGCGCTGCATCATGGACCCAGGCGGAAAGGCACCAGATCATCACGCCCCAACCCAGCAGGAACCCGCCCGTCAGTGCGGACAGGAAGCGCGTGTCGGATGCAGCATAGGTTACGCTGCCGTCGATCGGCCAACTGAGCAGGTCGAGGGTAAGCCGGGCAGGTTCGGCTGTTGCGATCATCGTGCCGAGAAAGAACACCGGCCCGAACGATCCGACGATCAGAGCCGCCACCTTCAGCCAGAACTTGTGAAACGCGCGCGATCGCATCGTTGATCCTCTCCCCTTGCGCGCCGCCCTGATTGTCCCAGTGCGCCCGGCGGCCTGCAATTACCTCGCAGGTCATGCCTCTCCGCCCTTGCAGACGCTTCCCTCCGCTTTCCTGCTCGTCTAACGCCGCCCCATGGCTGTTCCCACCGATGTCCTTGCCCGCACCGCCGCGCTGATCGAGGCGCCCAGCATCACCCCGGCCACCGGCGCCGTGTTCGATGTGCTCGAAGCCATGCTCGCGCCGATGGGCTTCGCGGTGCATCGCTTCCTCGCCGGAGAGCCGCCGGAAGGTCCGGTCGAGAACCTCTTCGCTATCCGCCAAGGCCCTGCACGCTCGCGCCACTTTGCGTTTGCCGGACACCTCGATGTCGTGCCTCCGGGCGAGGGCTGGTCCAGCGATCCGTTCGCGGCGGACTTGCGCGACGCACCCGGCGGCAAAGTGCTCTACGGGCGCGGCGCGGTCGATATGAAGGGCGCCATCGCGGCGATGGTCTGCGCGGTAGAGCAGATTCCCGCCGAAGCGGGCACAATCAGCTTCATCATCACCGGCGACGAGGAAGGCCCCGCCAAGTACGGCACCGTACCGCTGATTGCCCACATGCGCGAAGTGGGCGCGCTTCCCGATTTCTGTCTCGTGGGAGAGCCGACCTCGGTGAACCGGCTGGGCGACATGGTGAAAATCGGTCGGCGCGGCTCGGTCAATGTGTGGCTCACGGCGAAGGGCGCGCAGGGCCACGTCGCCTATCCGCACCTCGCCGACAATCCGATCCCGCGCCTAGTCGCCTTGCTGGCGGAACTCGATGCACTTGTCCTCGATGAAGGCAGCGCGTGGTTCCAGCCCTCGAATCTCGAGATCACCGATCTCGAAGTCGGCAACCGCGCCACCAATGTGATCCCGGCCGAAGCCCGCGCGCGGCTCTCGATCCGCTACAACGATCACCACACCGGGCAGGCGCTGGTCGACCGCGTGACCGAGATTGCCGCCAGGCATCGCACCGAGGTCCGCGCGACCCTGCACGGCGAGGCATTCATCACTCTCCCCGGCGCGCAGTCGGCGCTCGTGGCGACGGCGGTCGAGGCTGAGACGGGTATCAGCCCTGAGCTTTCCACCACCGGCGGTACCAGTGATGCCCGCTTCCTGCGTGCGCTGTGCCCGGTGATCGAATTCGGCCTGACCAACGCGACGATGCACAAGACCGACGAGGCGGTGGCTGTGGACGACCTGGAAGTCCTGACGCGGATCTACCGCCGGATCGCGCTCAGCGCGCTTTCCTGAGCACGATGTAGACCGCCCCGTCGCCGCCATGGCGCGGCTGGGCGGGTCTGACCGACGCGATGCGCCCTGCGTGCGGGCTCGCCGCCAGCCAGTCGAGCAGCCGCGCGCGGATCGCCCCGCGCTTGTCGCCCGGTTCAAGGTGATTGGGCAGGCCATTCTCTGCCACCGGGCGGTGCTTGCCCGCGATCAGCAGGATCACCCGCGCGCCCATCGCCAGCGCCTGCTCGATACCGCCATTGAGCCGGCTGTGTGCCAAGGCGATGGAAAGGCCGTGAAGGTCAATTGTCACATCGGGCTGGAGCGGTCCGCGCGTGAGCTTGCGGTCCCAGCTCGAATCGAGGCCTCCTGCAGTGAGCGGGCGAACCGGATTCGCCAAAGGAGCCGGTTCCGGGCGGGGCGGCGGGACGCGGCCTTTGACACGCTTGGGCGGAGGGGACGGTGCTTCGTCTGGCCCATCCCCGGCCCCTCCCGCAGGCGGGAGGGGGGCTGGTAGCGCCTTCTTCGGGTGGAGCGGGGTGACGGTCGCCGCCACTTTCCGCCACAGCGCGGCTTCATCGGGGCTGAGCCCGCGCGGAGGCGCTCTCATTGGCCGTTCAGCCGGGCGAGCGTGCCTTTGGGCAGCAGGATCAGGGCCTGCCCTTGCGCCTTCAGGCCGCCCGCGATGGTGCGCGCCTCGGACCCGGCACCCCAGAAGCTGTCGAAGCGGTTGGGCCCCTTGATCGCGCCGCCCGTATCCTGCGCCACCCAGAGCCCGCTGATCCCGCCTTCACCCTGCAGCCACACCGGCGCGCCGAGCGGGACATAGGCCGGGTCCGCCGCCAAGGTGGTGCGCGGCATGATCGGCACGTTCAGCGCGCCCACGGTGTCCGTCCCGGTCCGCTCGCGGAAGAACACATAGCTCTGGTTCTGCTGCATCAGCGCGCGGCCTTCCACGGGGTGTTCGTGGATGTAGCGCAGGATGCCCTGCATCGAGCCGGGATACTGGCCGGGGCCGGTGCCGATCAAGCCTTGCGCGCGCATCACGCTGCCGATGCCGGTGTAGGGATAGCCGTTCTGCCCGGCAAAGCCGAGCCGGATCACGCTGCCGTCAGGTGCGCGCAGGCGGCCTGAGCCCTGGACCTGGAGGAAGAACAGCTCGGCCCGGTCTGCCACCCAGCCGATTTCCAGACCCCGGCCGGAAAGCACGCCGTTCTCGATGGCGGTGCGGTCGTAGTAGGGCACGAAGCGCCCGGTCTCGTCATAACGGCCAAGCGGCTGCGTCCCATCGGGCTGCTGCGGCGGTGCGTCGCCGGGACGCGCGCGCACCAGATCGGGGGGCAGCGCGTAGACCGGCACGTCGAAGCCCGGTTGGCGCACGCGCACCCCGGCGATCTCCGGCTCATAATACCCCGTCACCAGCGCTTCGCCGCGCGCCACCGTGGCGGTTTCGAAATAGCGCGTGAAGAAGCCGCGTGCGTCTTCCGCCGGCCAAGCAGACGCAGCGGCGCAAGCTGGCGCCCAGTCTTCCGGGCGAGTCAGTCCGCTCGTATCGTTGCGCTTTGTCAGGCGCGGGCAACTGGTGATGAAGGCAGACAGCGCAGCGCGGGCATTGGCGTCGCTGAAGCCGAGCCCCGCCGCCAGCGGCCCCCGATGCGTGCCGATCAGCGCGGCGTTGGGCGCGGTGGGCGGCACCGGGGGAACCGGCGCGCCCGGCGGAATGATGGGAAGGCAGCTCGAAAGGAAGGCCGGTGCCAGAACGGCAAGCCAGGCCAGCTTCCCGGCCCGTCCTGCACGCCGAAACCCCACGAAAAATCAGCCTTCGTCGGTCTCGTCGACCACCCAGTCCGGATCGCGCGAAGTGAGATCGCGCGAGAAGGTCCAGACATCGTGGGTCTCGATGGCATCGTCGAGCGAGCCGGCGACGACCGAGCCGTTCGCATCGCGGGTGACCGATGCGACATCGGCAGTGAAGCGGACGGTGATCCGTGCACGCGGCGCGGAATAGTCCGCTCCGACAATGCGCGCTTCCTCGATGCGGATCAGCTTGGCGGTGATCGCCTCGCCCGCCGCATTGCGCGCGTCGATCGCTTCGGCGAAACCGGCGTAGACATCGCTGTCGCAGAGCTGCGAAAGCTCGCTCTTGTCGCCACGCCAGAAGGCTTCGAGCACCATGCCATAGGCGCCGCGCGCCCCGGCAAGAAACTGGCCGACATCGAAGCGGCGATCGGCATTCACGATGGCGCGAATGCCTGCCTCGGCGCGGGAGTCGAGCTGGTTGTCCTGCGGCAGCGGCAGCGTGCGCGGCGCGGCTGCGGTCTTTTCCGGCAGGCGCGGTGCAAGCGTGCGCGGCGCGCTGGACGGATCGGGCTGCTCGACGCGGCGGCGCATCGGCTCCTCGTTCTGCTCCGGACGGCGGCCCAGCACGGCATAGAGTCGCAGGCCCAGGAATGCTGCGATCATCGCGAGAATCACAATTTCAACAATCACAAGGCCACATCCTGCTTGATCAGGGCGGTAGCCGGGCCTGCGGGTCCCGGTCGCCGCCGAATGAGTATCGTGCCCTATGTGGTTACGAAATACAAATGAACAACGCGTGGACGGCACCCGGATTGCCCTCCTGAGGCCAATTTTCGCCTGCCTCTAGGTGCACTCTGTCGCAGCAAGCGCGATTGCCCCGTTCTCCGGCAGGTGCTAGGCGCCGCCGCAATCTCATCAACTCATTCGCACGAAAGCACGATCATGGCCGAAGAAGGCGACATCATCACCCCGCTAGATCTCGATGCGGCGCAGCCCATGCCCAACGGCGAGGACACCAGCCCCGCGATCGGCCTGATCTCGCAGTACATCAAGGATCTCTCGGTCGAGAACCCCAATGCGCCCGACAGCTATGGCTGGACCGACGCGCCGGAAGTCTCGATCGATTTCAACATCGGCGCCCGCCCGCTCGGGCCCGACGTGCACGAGATCGAAATGAAGATCACCGCCACCTCGAAGGCGCCGCAGGGCACCCAGTACGCGGTCGAACTGCTCTACGGCGCACTGATCGGCATGCGCAACATCACGGACGAGCAGGCCCATCCGTTCCTCTTCGCCGAGGGTCCGCGCCTCGTGTTCCCCTTCGCCCGCCGCATCATTGCCGATGCCGTGCGCGATGCGGGCTACCCGCCGCTGCTGCTCGAGCCGATCGATTTCAACGGCCTCTACCTCCAGCAGCTCCAGGCCCGCCAGGCCGAGGAACTGGCCGCCGGCACCGCCGGTCAGGCCTGATCCGGCCGGTTTCATGGCCGCTCCAGCCATGAAGCAGATGCCATGAACCTGCTGAAGGCAACCGGCACGATTGGCGGGCTCACGCTCGCCAGCCGTGTGCTGGGTCTCGTGCGCGACAGCCTGTTTGCCCGCTATGTCGGCGCAGGCTTCGCGTCCGACGCGTTCCTCGTCGCCTTCCGCCTGCCCAACATGTTCCGCGCCCTCTTCGCCGAGGGCGCGTTCGCCTCGGCCTTCATCCCGATGTTCAACCGCAAGGTAGGCGATCCGGAAGGGCAGGGCCTGCCCGATGGCCTCGACTTCGCCGAGCGGGCGCTGGCGGTGCTGCTGCCGACGCTGGTCGTGATGACCGCGCTGCTCGAGGTGTTCGCGTGGCCGGTCACGCTGGTCCTCTCCGGCCAGTTCAACGGCGTCAGCGCGGAGCAGTTCGCCTTCGCCGTCGCGCTTTCGCGCATGACGATCCCCTATCTGATGCTGATCAGCCTCGTCTCGCTCTGCGGGGGGATCCTCAATTCGCTGCAGAAGTTCTGGGTCAATGCCGCGGCGCCGATCCTGCTGAACCTGACGCTGATCGCGGCGCTGCTGCTTTTCCATTCGGACGACCCGATGATCACCGCGCGCAACCAGGCGATCGGCGTCTCGGTCTCCGGTGCGTTCCAGCTGGCGTGGCTGGTCTGGGCCTGCCGCCGCGCCGGGGTGAGCCTCAAGCTGCGCCTGCCGCGGCTCGATGCCGACGTGAAGCGCCTCATGGCGCTGATCTGGCCTGCCGCCGCCGGGGCTGGCGCGGTGCAGATCAACCTCGTCATCTCGACTGCGCTCGCCGCTTCGCTGCTCGCGCATGGTTCGGTGACGTACATCTACATGGCGGACCGGCTCAATCAGCTTCCACTTGGCCTGATCGGCATCGGGCTCGGCACCGTGCTGCTGCCCACCATCTCGCGTCAGCTCGGCGGCGGGGACGAAGCGGCTGCGATGGAAACGCAAAACCGCGGGCTTGAACTCGCGCTGCTGCTGACTTTGCCTGCCACAGTAGCGCTGGTGCTCTGCGGTGAGCCGATTGCTGCCGCGCTGTTCGGCTATGGCCGCTTCACGCCGCAAGACGCGCATTTCACCGCGCAGGCGCTGGCCGCCTTCTCGATCGGCCTGCCCAGCTACATCCTCGTCAAGGTGCTCACCCCCGGCTACTACGCGCGGCAGGATACGGTGACGCCGGTGCGCTACGCCACGATCTCGATGGCCGTGAACCTCGCGCTCAATCTCGTGCTGATCCTGCCGCTCCAGCATGTCGGCCCGCCGCTGGCGACGGCCATCGCGTCCACGGTCAACGTGCTGATGCTCTACCGCACGCTCGTGGCGCGCGGGCAGTTCACCACGGATGCGCGCCTGCGCCGCCGTGTGCCCCGCCTCGCGCTCGCCGCGCTGGCTATGGGCGGCGTGCTGTGGGCCGGGCAGGGCCTGCTGATGCCTTACGTCCACGGCACCTGGCTGGTTCGTTTCCTCGCACTGGCGGTGCTGGTCTCGGCGGGCGGGCTCGTCTATGGGCTCAGCGCGGTCATCCTCGGCGCATTCTCCAAGGCCGACCTGCAACTTCTCCTGCGCCGCAAACGCGCCCCTTCAGAGTGACCGTACCCATGCGCATCGTCTCGGGCATCCAGCCCACCGGCAATCTCCACCTCGGCAACTATCTGGGCGCGATCCGGAACTGGGTGGCGATGCAGGATGAATGGACCGCGAAGGGAGGCGAGTGCCTCTATTTCCTCGCCGATCTCCATGCGATCTCGATGCCGCACGATCCCGCTGCGCTGACCGCCGGCACGCGCGAGATGGTCGCCGCGCTGGTCGCTTGCGGGATCGATCCCAAGCGCTCGGTCGTGTTCAACCAGACGCAGGTCCCCGCCCACGCCGAACTGCAATGGCTGCTGACCGGCACCGCCCGCATGGGCTGGCTCAACCGCATGACGCAGTGGAAGGACAAGGCCGGCAAGAACCGCGAAGGTGCCTCGGTCGCGCTGTTTACCTATCCGGTGCTGCAGGCGGCAGACGTCCTGCTCTATCAGGCGACTCACGTGCCGGTGGGTGAGGACCAGAAGCAGCACCTCGAACTCGCACGCGACATCGCGCAGAAGTTCAACAACGACTTCGCTTCGGAAGAGGCACCTGTCTTCACTCTGCCCGAGCCGATCATCCCGCCTGAAGCGGCCCGGATCATGAGCCTGCGCGATGGAGCCTCGAAGATGTCGAAATCCGACCCTTCGGACATGAGCCGCATCAACCTTACCGACGATGCCGACGCGATCATGCAGAAGGTGCGCAAGGCCAAGACCGATCCGGAACCTCTGCCGGGCGACAACGACGGGCTTGAAGGGCGCCCCGAGGCCGCCAACCTCGTCGGCATCTATGCCGCAATGGCAGGGATCACGCAGGCCGATGTGCTGACACAATTCGCCGGGCAGGGTTTCGGCGCGTTCAAGCCGGCACTGGGCGAGCTCCTCGTCGAGAAGCTCGCGCCGATCACCGCGCGTTACCGCGACCTGCGCCGCGACACCGCCGCGCTCGATGCGATTCTCGCGGACGGCGCCGCGCGGGCCAAGGCGCTCGCGGCACCCACGCTTGAACGCGCCTATGCGGCGCTTGGCCTCCTGCGCGGTTAACCTGTATTGCTGTGTTTGCACCGTTTGGCGGCGGTGTAACAAATTGCATCAGGTTGATGCATTTGCGCCGGAATCGCCCGGAATTGCAGGGTTTTTGCCTTGTCGTTCAACCGGCATTCAGCACCTGACGCGCACCCTTCAGGCATGCTACCAATGCAGATGGTGCTGGCTGACAGGGGAGCCGGCTCACGCACCAAGGAGTCGCCGGATATGAGTCTGATGCCCACGCGTAATCGCTTCGCCATGCTCGCAGCGCCGCTGCTGCTGGCCCTTGGCGGCTGCGCCACGCCGTTCAATGCCAATGTCTCGCGCTTTCAGGCGGAATTGCCTGCGCCGGCCGGCCAGAGCTTCGCGATCGTCCCGCAGGACCCGCGCAATGCCGGCGGCCTCGAGTTCGCGCAATATGCCAGCCTTGTCGCCGGACAGCTGCAGAAGGTTGGTTACGTGCCCGCCACCAGCCCGCAGACCGCCGATCTCGTCGTCCAGTTCGACTACGGCGTCGACAAGGGCCGCGACAAGCTGCGCACCACTGGTATCGGCGATCCCTACTGGGGCGGCTGGTATGGTCCGGGCTGGGGCCCGGGCTTCGGCGGTTGGGGTGGCTGGGGCGGCGGCTGGGGTCGACGCGGCTTCGGCGGACCGTGGGGCTACGGGTTCTATGATCCGTTCTTCTACGGCGGCGGCTTCAACAACGTCGATGTCGTGACGGTCTACACCAGCGGGATCGACATGAAGATCGACCGCCGCGCCGATGGCAAGCGCCTGTTCGAAGGCAAGGCCGAAGCGGCGTCGACTTCGAACCGCCTGCCCTATCTCGTGCCCAATCTGGTCGAGGCGATGTTCACCGGCTTCCCCGGCCACAATGGCGAAACGGTGAAGATCTCGATCGCGCCGGAAAAGAAGAAGAAGGGCTGATCGCCCGCAGCGGTTCGGCTTAGCCGGGAAGCGCCGCAAGGCCCCCGGTCGAGCCGAACCCGCCCGCGCCGCGCGCGGTTTCATCCAGTTCCTCGACTTCAAGCCAGCTGGCCTGCGTGACCGGTGCGAGCACCAGCTGCGCGACGCGGTCTCCCCGGCGGATCGAGAAGGGCTCGGCGCCAAGGTTGATCATGATGACCTTGAGTTCGCCGCGATAGTCGCTGTCGATGGTGCCCGGCGTGTTGGGCACCGTCACGCCATGCTTGAGTGCAAGGCCCGACCGAGGACGCACCTGGATTTCAAAACCCGCCGGAATTGCCATTGCAAGACCCGTCGCGACCGCATGGCGCGCGCCGGGTGCGATCTCGACGTCTTCGGCCGACACGACATCCATGCCCGCCGCGCCTGCGGTGGCGTAAGCTGGCAGCGGCAAGTCATCATTGCCCGGCAAGCGCTTGACCAAAACGGGCACAGGGTCAGGCGAGTGCATTGGCAATCCTTTCAACCAGCGCGGCAGCAACCGCATCCTTGGGCATTTCGGGCAGGCTCTCCACCCCGTCGGCACGCACGATGTGCACCGCGTTGAGGTGCCCGCCCATCACATCGCCGGACACGTCGTTCGCCACGATCCAGTCCGCGCCCTTGCGCACCAGCTTGGCCTGCGCGTGCGGCACCACGTTCTCGGTCTCGGCCGCAAAGCCGACCAGCAGGTGCGGGCGATCTGGCGAGGCACCGAGCCGCGCCAGAATGTCCGGGTTCTCGGTCAGCAGCAGCGGCGGGACGGCGCCCGAGCCATCCTTCTTCAGCTTTTGATCGGCTTCGCTTGCCACCCGCCAATCCGCCACCGCCGCGACCATCACTGCCGCATCGGCAGGCAGAGCGCTGGCGACCGCAGCGGCCATCTCGCGCGCGCTTTCGACGTTCACGCGCGTCACCCCCGGCGGCGTCGGAAGCGTGACGGGTCCCGCCACCAGCGTCACCCGCGCACCCATCCGCGCGGCGGCGGCGGCAATAGCAAAGCCCTGCTTCCCGCTCGAACGGTTGGCGATGTAGCGCACCGGATCGATGGCCTCGTGAGTCGGCCCGGCAGTGACCAGCACGTGCTTGCCCGCCAGCGGTCCGGTCGGCTCTCCGCCCAGCTTCGCGACAATTGCGGCGAGGATCGCGGGCGGTTCGGGCAGGCGGCCGGGGCCGAATTCACCGCAGGCCATCGGGCCTTCGTCGGGCTCCATCACCTCGATGCCATCACCGCGCAGGGTGGCGACGTTGCGGCAAGTCGCCGGGTGTTGCCACATCCGCACGTTCATCGCGGGCACCGCGAGCACCGGCTTGTCGGTCGCCAGCAGCAGCGTGGTGGCAAGATCATCGGCGATGCCTGCCGCCATCCTGGCCATCAGATCCGCCGTTGCCGGACAGACCACCACGAGATCGGCATTCCGCGAAAGCTGGATGTGGCCCATCTTCGCTTCGGCATCGAGGTCCCACAGCGTGGTGTGGACTTCATTCTCGCTGAGGGCCGCAAGCGTCATCGGCGTCACGAATTGCGCGCCGCTCTTGGTCAGCACACAGGTCACAGAGCCGCCCTCGCGCCGGATCAGGCGCACGAGTTCGCTGGCCTTGTAGGCCGCGATGCCGCCGCCGATGATGAGGAGGATGCGCTTGCCGAGCATGGCCGCGCTTGTGCAATGGCGCGCCGCGCGGCGCAATCCGTTTTGAAAGCTTCCACCCAATCCCGCTCATGCTGAGCTTGTCGAAGCATTATCCGCGACCGTTGCTCCGGCACCCTTCGACAGGCTCAGGGTGAGCGGGGGCAGGGAAGTTGCTATGCCGTCAGCGCCTTGCGCTCCCGCCGCTTGCCCGCAAGCTTCAGCACCAATTTCTGTGCAGGCCGTTCGAACCAGCGGTGCGAGGCAAAGCCCGCCAGCACGCTGGCGCCCACGAAGAACAGCAGGAAGGCCGGTTGCCGCGCAATGCCGCGCGAACCCAGCGTGGCATCGATCAGCAGCACGAGCATCAGCTGCAGCGGGAAGTGCCACAAGTAGACGCCATAGGATGCATCACCGAGGTGCCGCGCCGCGGCCAGCTTGTCGCTGCGATCCGCTGTATCGATCGCCAGCACGGCAAGGAGCGCGGCAAAAGTGCCCGCCAGCGTCGCACTGTCCTCCCAATGAAGGCTCAGACCGAGCCAAAGTGCTGCGACGGCCAACATGGCTGCCAGCGGCGCCAGCACGCCCGCGCGCAGCCCGCCTTTCAGCGCTGCGCCATAGACCGCCGCGCCGCCGAAGAAGTAGCCGATGCAGGTGAACACCGGCTCATCCGGCGCCTTGAGGAAGAACAGCGCCAACGCGGTCACCGCCGCCGTCAGGGCCAGAACCATGGGGGACTTCCGGAGGCCCGGCAGCAGCAGCCAGAACACCGCGTAGGCCAGGATCTCGGTCGAGAGCGACCACGAAGGGCCATTGAACGACTGGTCCGCCTGCCAACCCCAGTAATGGGCGAGGCCGAGGCTCAGGACGAAGTGCTTGATGTCCTGATGGTGGTAGATGAACTCGGTGCCGTTGACGCCGCTGTAGGCCGCCTGCAGCACCGCCACGAGCACCAGCGTCAGCAGATGCAGCGGCCAAAGGCGCGCCACCCGCGCCAGCCAGAATCGCCCTCGCGCGCCGGCATCGGCAAGGTACACATGTGCGAAGACGAAGCCCGAGACCGCCCAGAAATACTGCACCGCGACGTGGCCGTAATCGTAGAGCCACCACAGCTCGTGATAGAGCGGCGAGACTTTCGCGCGGGCCACGTGGAACTGGAAATCCACCGGCGGCACGAAGAAGTGCTGGTAGTGCCAGAACAGCACCGCACAGGCGGCGAGCAGGCGCGAGAGGTCCAGCGCATTGAAGTGCCGTTTCTCGAGCCGCAGGCCGGGCAGGGGAGGCGTTTTGCTCACCTCAGCCCCACGGACCGAGCAGGAGGACTCCCGCGCTGGCCGCCGCACCAATCACTGCTGCGGCGACGTAGCCGAGCCACTTGAGCCCGCCGCCATCGCCGATGAGCACCACCTGCGGCAAGGGCGGATCTTCCGGCGCGCCGCCCTTGGGCGGGAAGCGTTCCTCCACGCGGCGGACCAGATCGGGCAGGCCGAGCAGGGTCTTCACGTTCTCGCGGATGCGGTCGGCAATCGCGGCTTCCGGGCCCAGTTCGTCGCGGATCCATTCGCGCACGAAAGGCGCCGCCACGTCCCACATGTTGATGGACGGGTCGAGCTGGGTGGCGATGCCCTCGACCATCACCATGGTCTTCTGCAGCAGCAACAGATGCGGCTGGGTCTGCATGTCGAAATCGCGGGTGATCGCGAAGAGCCCGTCGAGCATCTGGCCGACCGAAAGTTCGCTCACCGGCTTGCCGCGCATCGGCTCGCCCACCGCACGCAGCGCCGTCGCGAACTCGTCGACCGAATGGTAGCTCGGCACGTACTGCGCCTCGAAATGGATCTCGGCGACGCGGGTGTAGTTGCCCGTCGTCAGGCCGTAGAGGATTTCCGCCAGCCACTGCCGCGCGCGGCGGTCGATCCGGCCCATGATGCCGAAGTCGATCGCGGTGATCGTGCCGTCTGCTTCGATGAACAGGTTGCCCTGGTGCATGTCGGCATGGAAGAAACCGCCACTGATCGCCTGCCGCAGGAACGCGATCACCAGCCGGCTTGCCAGCACCTTGCGGTCATGCCCGGCAGCGTCGATCGCATCGTTGTCACTGATCTTGATGCCGTCGATCCAGTCGAGCGTCATCACCCGGCCATTGGTGCGATCCCAGTCGATACCGGGCACGCGGTAGCCGGGGAAGGCGTGCATCTGCTCGGCGAGTTCGGAGGCCGAAGCCGCCTCGCGCCGCAGATCAAGCTCGCTCATCGTCCAGCGCTTGAAATTGGCGATCACCATGCGCGGGCGAAGGCGGGAGGCTTCGCCGCCGAACGATTCGAGATGCGCGGCCGCCCATTCATACGTGGCGATATCGGCGGTGAACTTCTCGCGCACGCCGGGACGCAGCACTTTCACCGCCACCTTGCGGCCATCGGTCGTCACGGCGCGGTGGACCTGCGCCACCGAAGCTGCACCCACCGGCTCTTCCTCGAACTCGGCGAACAAGTCCTCCAGCGGCCGCTCGAAGCTGTCCTCGATCTCGCGGCGGATCAGCGCGAAATCCACCGGCGGCAGCTTGTCCTGCAGCTTGAGCAGGTTGGTCGCTGGTCCCGGACCGACCAGATCGGGCCGTGTCGCCAAAGTCTGCCCCAGCTTGATGGCAGCGGGCCCGATCGCGCGGAAGGCCCCCGCGTAATCGCGCTCGCGGTTCTTGCCGGTCAGCGAAACCCAGCGCGCGAGTTTTGCCAAGCGGCGCACCTGCGGCGGCGCGTTGCGGTCGTTCTCGATGCCGATCAGCGCGCCGTGCCGGGCAAGCGTGATGCCCCAGCCGAGCAGGCGGCGAATATGAGTCGTGTGGCGGAGCAAGGGCCGGTCCTAGATCTTCCAGCCCGAATGGATCGCGACTGCGCCGCCCAGAATCGGCTCGACCTTTGTGTGGCGGAAACCAGCGCTGCGGATCATGCCCTCGAATTCGCGCATCTTGGGGAAGCGGCGGATCGATTCGATCAGGTAGCGATACGAATCGGCATCGCCTGCGATCATCTGGCCCAACTGCGGCACGATCCGGTGCGAATAGAAGTCGTAGGCCTCGGCAAAGCCCGGCCATTCGGTGGTCGAGAACTCGAGCACGAAGAACCGCCCGCCGGGCTTCAGCACGCGGTGTGCTTCGGCCAGCGCCTTGTCGATCCGGGTCACATTCCGGATGCCGAACGCGATCGTGTAGGCGTTGAAGGTCTTGTCGCCGAAGGTCAGCTCCTCGGCGTTCTGGCGCGACCAGGTCAGGCCTTGAATGCCCTGCTTTTCGGCGCGTTCGATGCCGACATCGAGCATGTCCTGGTTGATGTCCGAGACCGTGATCTCCGCGCCATGGCGCGCCATGCGAAAGGCGATGTCGCCGGTGCCGCCCGCCATGTCGAGGATCGCCTCTCCGCTGCGCGGCTTGACCCGGCGCACGAAGCGGTCCTTCCACAGCCGGTGCATGCCCGCCGACATGGCGTCGTTCATCCGGTCATAGTTCTTGGCGACGGAGGAAAACACCGCGCCCACGCGCTCGGTCTTCTCTTCCGGGGTCACCTCCTCATAGCCGAAGGAGACGGTTTCGGGCTCGGCAGCGGTTGCGTCGGTCATGACACGCGCCTTTACGTGGGAATTGCCGCAACCGCAAAGCCTGTTAGGGGCACAGAGCCATGCCTGAATTGCCAGAGGTAGAAACCACCGTCCGCGGCCTCGCCCATGTCCTCGATGGGCAGGTGATCGCCCGTATCGAGACCCGCCGCGCAGACCTGCGCCGCCCATTTCCGCCGGAGCTGGTGCAGGCGCTGACCGGCGCGCGGGTGACGGGGCTTGGCCGCCGCGCCAAATACGGACTGATCCATGTCGATCGCGGGCAGACGATGGTGTTCCACCTCGGCATGAGCGGGCGCTGGCGAATCGATCCCGAGGAAATCGGCAAGCACGATCATCTGGTGATCGAGACCGGGGCAGGGCGCACCTTGGCGCTGAACGACGCACGCCGGTTCGGCTCGGTCGATCTCGTCGATACCGCCGCGCTGGAAGAGTGGCCGCAGTTTGCCGCCATGGGGCCCGAACCACTCGGTCCGGGCCTGACGGCCGCGCATCTCGCCAAGGCCTTTAAGGACCGCTTTGCCGCCGTGAAGCTGCTCCTGCTCGACCAGCAGATCGTCGCCGGGCTCGGCAATATCTATGTCTGCGAGGCGCTCCACCGCGCCAAGATCCACCCGGAGCGCGAGGCGGGCAAAGTCAGCCGCGCCGCGCTGAACCGCCTCGTGCCGGAAATCCGCGCCGTGCTCGAGGAAGCGATTCGCGCAGGCGGCTCCACCTTGCGTGATTATGTCCGGCCCGACGGCGAACTGGGCTATTTTGCCAAGGATTGGCGCGTCTATGGCCGCGAGGGCGATCCCTGCGCCTGCGGCAAGCCGGTGCAGCGGCTGGTGCAGGGCGGGCGCTCAACGTTCTTCTGTGCTTCCTGCCAGAAATAGCAGCGCAGCCCCTCTTGCGCGGCGGGCCAAACTTGCCTTTCCTGCGACCCGCAACGCGGACAACAACGACCGAGAGGATCAAGGCACCCATGAAGACCCGCATCACCGAACTCTTCGGCATCGAGCATCCGATCATCCAGGGCGGCATGCACTATGTCGGCTTTGCCGAGATGGCTTCCGCCGTGTCCAACGCGGGCGGGCTGGGCATCATCACCGGCCTCACGCAGAAGACGCCCGCCGATCTCGCCAATGAAATCGCGCGCTGCAAGGACATGACCGACAAGCCCTTCGGTGTGAACCTCACCTTCCTGCCCACGGTCAATTCGCCCGACTACCCGGGCTACATCCGCGCAATCATCGAAGGCGGGGTCAAGATCGTCGAGACCGCGGGCAACAACCCCGCGCCTTTCCTCCCCTATTTCAAGGACGCCGGGATCAAGGTGATCCACAAGTGCACCTCGGTGCGCCACAGCGTGAAGGCCCAGAACGTCGGCTGCGATGCGATCTCGGTCGACGGCTTCGAATGCGGCGGCCATCCGGGCGAAGACGATATCCCGAACTTCATCCTGCTCCCCCGCGCGGCCGAGGAACTCACGATTCCCTTCGTCGCCTCGGGCGGCATGGCCGATGGCCGCAGCCTCGTCGCCGCGCTGGCCATGGGCGCGGAAGGCATCAACATGGGCACACGCTTCATCGCCACCCAGGAAGCGCCGGTGCATGAAAAGGTGAAGCAGGCGCTCGTCGCCGCGTCCGAACTCGATACCCGGCTCGTCATGCGCCCGCTGCGCAATACCGAACGCGTGCTCACCAACGCCGCCGTCGAACGCCTGCTCGAAAAAGAACGCCGCCTCGGCGCGGACATCAAGTTCGAGGACATCATCGAGGAAGTCGCGGGGGTCTACCCGCGCATCATGATGGAAGGCGATATGGAAGCCGGCGCGTGGAGCTGCGGCATGGTCGCCGGCCTCATCCACGATATCCCGACCTGCAAGGAGCTGATCGACCGCATCATGGCACAGGCCAACGGCATCATCCGCGAGCGGCTGGCGGGGATGGCGTAGGCGCCACCCCGCAACCAAGCGCAACCTGCTCCTCCCCCGTTCGGGGGAGGCTGGGTGGGGGTGCGCGGCGCCTGCCGGAAAGCTTGGGCACCCCTCCCCAACCCCTCCCCGAGCGGGGAGGGGCTTTAAGGGGCAGTTGCGTTACGCCGCCAGCGTCAGATCCTCGAACCGGCCAAGGTGGAAGTCGGCCGAGCCGAACTGGTTCTCGATCATCGTGCCGCGCTTGAAGTAGTGGCCGATAGCCAGTTCCACGGTGATGCCGATGCCGCCGTGGGTCTGGATCGCGTTCTGCCCGACGAAGTTGATCGAACGCGCGACCTTCGCCTTGGCGAGGCTTACCGCCGCCTTGCGCTCGTCCGAAGGCAGATCGAGCTTCAAGGTGCCCATCAGCGCCATCGAGGCGATCTGCTCCACCTCGATAAAGATGTCGGCCATGCGGTGCTGCAGCACCTGGAACTTGCCGATCGGCTGGCCGAACTGCTTGCGCTGCTTGATGTAGTCGAGCGTGCCCTCGTGCAGCTTGCGGCTCACCCCGCAGGCTTCGCCGCAGATCGCCATGGTGGCTTCGTCCGCCAGCAGTTCGATCAGGTCGATGCCGCCCGGGATATGTGCATCGCCCGGGATCGCGACGTTCTCGAAGTAGACTTCGCTCGCCTGGAAGCCGTCGACGCAAGGGTAGTCGCGCCGCACGATGCCGGGCAGGCTGGCATCGATCAGGAACAGCTCGACGCCCTCCCGCTCGCGCTGGCTCCCGCCGGTGCGCGCGGTCACGAGCAAGTGCGTCGCCCAGGGCGCGGCATAGACCACCGCCTTGTGGCCCGAAAGCACGAAGCCCGCGCCGTCCGCCTTCGCGGTCGTGCGGATATTCGCCAGGTCATAGCGGCCCTGCGGCTCGGCATAGGCCCAGGCGATCACGGCATTGCCCGCGATGATCTCCGGGATCACCGCATCGGCCATGGCGGCAGGGGCGCGCTTCATCGCACCGCCGCCGATCACCACGGTCTGGAGATAGGGCTCGACCGCGATGACCTTGCCCAGCTCTTCCATCATGATCATGTTCTCGAGCGCGCCGCCGCCAAGGCCGCCATGCTCTTCGGCAAAGGGCGCGCCCAGAATGCTAAGCTCGGTGGCGAGCGCCTGCCAGATGCCCGGATCGCGGCCTTCGGGGCGCAGCAGCATCTTCTTGCGCGTCTCGAAATCGTAGGTGTCGGCAAGGAAGCGCGCGAGCGTGTCACGCAGCATGCCCTGCGTTTCGGTGTAGCTGAAATCCATTGTCCTCAAATCCCGCTAAAGGGCCGCCGCGGCACATGCTGCGCGGCGGCCTCATGTCAAATCAGAGCCCCAGCACCATCTTGGCGATGATGTTGCGCTGGATCTCGTTGGAGCCACCGTAGATCGTCGTCTTGCGGGTGTTGAAATAGGTCGGCGCGGCGCGGTGCGCGTAGTCCGGACCGATCGGGTGCTCGTTGTCGCCTTCCCCGAAGCCGCGGAAGTAGGGCGCGCCGTAGTGGCCCACCGCTTCCAGGGTCAGCTCGGTCAGGCGCTGCTGGATTTCCGAACCCTTGATCTTGAGCAGGCTCGATTCCGGCCCCGGGCCCTTGCCGGCGCTCTCACCAGCGAGGCTGCGCAGTTCGGTGAACTCGAGCGCGGTGAGGTCCATTTCCAGCTCCGCGATCTTCCGCTTGAAGAAGGCGTTGGCGATCAGCGGCTTGTCGCCGTCCATCTCCGCCCGCGCGATGGTCTTCACCTTCTCGATCCCGCGCTTCGAAGCCGCGACCCCCGCGATCCCGGTGCGCTCGTGGGCCAGCAGGAACTTGGCGCAAGTCCAGCCCTTGTTCTCTTCGTAGACGCGGTTCTCCACCGGCACGCGCACGTCTTCGAGCCACACTTCGTTGACTTCGTGCTCGCCGCCCAGCGTGATGATCGGGCGCACTTCGATGCCCGGCGTCTTCATGTCGACCAGGAGGAAGCTGATGCCTTCCTGCTGCTTGGCATCGGGATCGGTACGGACGAGGAAGAAGCCCCAATCGGCGTGCTGCGCCATCGTCGTCCAGGTCTTCTGGCCGTTGACGACATAGTGATCGCCGTCGCGCACCGCCTTGGTCCGCAGCGAGGCGAGGTCGGAGCCCGAACCCGGTTCCGAGTAACCCTGGCACCACCAGTCCTCGCCCGACAGGATGCGGGGGAGGAACCTGGCCTTCTGCTCGGGCGTACCGAAGGTGTAGATCACCGGGCCGACCATCGAGAGGCCGAAGGGCATCAGGCGGATGCAGTCCGCGCGCGCGGTCTCCTCGGACCAGATGTAGCGCTGCGTCGCCGTCCAGCCGGTGCCGCCGTATTCGACCGGCCATGCAGGGGCGACCCAGCCCTTCTTCGCCAGCACCTTGTGCCACGAGAGGAAGTCTTCCTTCGAAAGTTCGTCGCCTTCGTCCTGCTTGCCGCGCAGTTCGGCCGGATAGTTCTCGGCGATGAACGCGCGCACCTCGTCGCGGAACGCGAGGTCCTCGGGGCTGAACTCAAGATCCATGATGCTCTCCCTTTATATTCAAGGCCTTGAAGGCCGCGAAACGACGGGACTCGGCGCGCAGCCACGCATCCGGTCTCCTGTACCCTCCATCCTTCCACTTTACGTAAACGTCAAGAGGGGCGTTGGTCTACGGAGTATCGGAGCGCTTGCAGAGGGCAGTCGATTCAGGCGTGACATGGAAGACACAGGTTTGCCGTTCCCGTGCTAAACTTGATTCAATCGCTTGCATTACACCTTGCAGATGCTCCGCTCATTTGCGAGTGGAGCGCAAAGAAAGCGCATCGATGGCTCGATTCGCTGCCGACGTTGGCACAAAAGTGCACGCACAAGGGAGAGACCTGTGAAGCAGACGTTCAATTCTTATCGCGCGATTCAATCGTGTGCATCAATCCTCGCACTCGCCGTCGCCGGCCTTGCCGCGCCTGCCTGCGCTGAAGATGCTGCTGCCACCGCCGCCGAAGCACCCGCCAGCGATGCCGAGATCGTCGTCACCGCCGTCGCTCGCAGCGCCAACAAGCTCGACAGCTCGGTCTCGGTCAGCTCGCTCAATGCCGAGACGATCGCCGCCGCCGCGCCGCGCTCCGCCGCCGAACTGTTCCGCAGCCTGCCGGGCATCCGCTCGGAATCGTCGGGTGGTGAAGGCAACGCCAACATCCAGGTCCGCGGTATCCCGATCTCGACCGGCGGTGCCAAGTTCCTCCAGCTGCAGGAAGACGGCCTCCCGATCCTCGAATTCGGCGACATCGCGTTCGGCAACGCCGACATCTTCCTCCGCGCCGATTTCAACGTCGCCCGCGTCGAAGCGGTCCGTGGCGGCTCGGCCTCGACCTTCGCTTCGAACTCGCCCGGCGGCGTGATCAACCTGATCTCGAAGACCGGCAACCAGGAAGGCGGCTCGATCCAGGGCACCGTCGGCCTCGACTACGGCGAATATCGCATCGATGCCGATTACGGCGGCAAGCTGAGCGACACCCTGAGCTACCACGTCGGCGGTTTCTACCGCGTCGGCGAAGGCCCGCGCCGTGCCGGTTATGATGGCAACAAGGGCGGCCAGATCAAGGGCAACATCACCAAGACCTTCGACGGCGGCTTCTTCCGCCTGAACTTCAAGTACCTCGACGACCGCGCCATCGGCTACCTGCCGAGCCCGGTCCGCGTGACCGGTACCAATGCCAACCCGAATTACCAAGCCCTGCCGGGCCTCAGCCCCAACAACGACACCATCCACAGCGCCTTCTTCACCCGCGCGGTGACGCTCGATGGCCAGAACAACCGCCAGGTTGACGACATCCGCGACGGCATGCGCCCGCTCGTGAAGTCGATCGGCTTCGAGACGCAGTTCGACGTCGCCGATGGCTGGACCGTCAACGACAAGTTCCGCTACGCCAATATCTCGGGTGGCTTCAACTCGCCGTTCCCGGCGGGCGCGGACACCATTGGCAACCTTGCCACCGGCATCGGCGGCGCGGGCGCGACGGCGGTCTTCGCCAACGGTCCCAACGCGGGTCAGGCCGTCCCCGCCGGCGCCTATGCGATCAACATCGTGCTGTTCAACACCAAGCTGCGCAGCCTCGACAACATCACCAACGACCTGAAGATCAACCGCAAGTTCAATCTCGGCAGCGGTTCGCTCGATCTCACCGCCGGCTTCTACAAGTCGCGCCAGACGATCAACATGGACTGGCTGTGGTCTTCCTACCTGCTCGAAGCGAAGGGTGACAACGCCGCGCTCATCGACGTCCGCAACGCCGCCGGCGCGCTCCAGACCGATGGCGGGCTCGTGTCGTACGGTGCCTCGTTCTTCGGCAACTGCTGCCGCCGCACCTACAACCTCGATTTCGATACCAACGCGCCCTACTTCGCCGCCAGCTACAACAGCGGCAAGTTCACCGTCGACGGCAGCTTGCGCTACGACGCCGGCAATGCGCGCGGCTATGTCGCGGGTGACGGCCCTGTCGTGCCGACCGATGTCGATGGCAACGGCGTGATCTCGGTGCCGGAATCGAAGACGACGATCCTGCCGCTGAATGCCCAGCGCCCGGTCAACTACAACTACAATTACTGGTCGTACTCGTTCGGCGCCAACTATCGCCTCGCGAACGATCTATCGGTCTTCGCGCGCTACAGCCGCGGCGGCCGTGCCAATGCCGATCGCTTCGTGTTCGGCGGCAACACCAGCCCGACTTCCGGCGCCCTGCTCCCCGGTGCGCGCCCGGTCGACTTCGTCCGCCAAGCCGAAGCGGGTGTGAAGTACCAGTCGGGCGGCCTCGCGCTCTATGGTACCGCGTTCTGGGCCAAGACCGAGGAACAGAACTACGAAGCGACCACGCAACGCTCGAGCGCCAACACCTACCGCGCCTATGGTATCGAACTCGAAGGCGCCTACCGCATCGGCGACTTCTCGCTGAACGCGAGCGGCACCTGGACCAATGCCAAGATCATCAAGTCGCTCGACGCGACCGTGATCGGCAACCGTCCGCGCCGCCAGGCCGAGTTCATCTACCGCTTCGCGCCGACCTACAACACCGATCTGTTCTCGATCGGCGGCAGCGTTGTCGGCACGACCTCGAGCTACACGCAGGACAGCAACCTGCTGAAGCTGCCCGCCTTCGCGCAGGTCAACGCCTTCGTCGCGGTCCGCCCGCTGAAGCGCGTGCAGGTTTCGGTCAACGCCAACAATCTGTTCGACACTTTCGGCTTCACCGAGGCCGAAGAAGGCGCGATCCCGGGCAACGGCATCGTCCGCGCCCGCTCGATCAACGGTCGCACGATCTCGGCTTCGCTCAAGCTCGACTTCTGAGCCGACGCCGGACCGCAAGGACTCCAGTCCCCCGGGTGCGCCAGTCTGCATCCGGGGGATTTTCTTGTTCGATCCGCGCAGGCGAGGGAAACAAACTTGTCTCGAGGTTACCCTCCCAAGTGGTCTTCGCGATTATCCTGTGGCATGGGACTTGTCCGCCAGCAGCGGAAGTCGGAGCAGACGTCGCGATTGATGCCCGCTCTGTCTCCGCCTGAAGACATTGATTTGCCATGACGCTTTCTCGATGACCGGGCCCAAGACCCTCAAGGAGCTTGCCGAACTGGCGGGCGTCACCAGCGGCACGGTCTCGCGCGCCCTGTCGGGCTCGAACCTCGTCACGCCCGCCACGCGCGACATGATCGTGGCGCTCGCCCGGCAACATGGCTTCACGCCCAACGCGACCGCGCGCAACTTGCGCATGCGCAAGACGAACACGATCGGCGTGGTCATCCCGCTCGGCCACGAAGTCCGCCAGAACATTTCCGACCCGTTCTTCATCACGATGCTGGGCCTGCTCGCGGACAAACTGACCAACCGCGGCTACAGCCTGCTCCTTTCGCGCGTGGTTCCGACCGACGAAGACTGGCTGCTCAAGCTGGCGCGTTCAGGCCAATCGGATGGCATCATCGTGATCGGCCAGTCGGACCAGTCCGCCGTGCTCGACCGCGTGGCCGAGCTCTATCGCCCGCTGGTTGCATGGGGCTCGCACCTTGCAGGGCAGGCGCATTGCTCGGTGGGATCGGATAACTTCCGCGGCGGGGCGCTCGCCGGTCAGCATCTGATGGAGCGCGGTTGCCGCAACGTGGTGTTCTTCGGCGATCCGCGCGCGATTGAGATCGGTCAGCGCCTCGAAGGCTGCCAATCCGTGATCGCTCGTGCGCCGGGCGTGGAGTTCAACGCTGTCCCCACGCACCTCGTCGCCGATGAAGCCCAGAGCGAGATTGCCAAGTACTTCCGATCAAAGGTCAACCGGCCGGATGGTGTCTTCGCCGCGTCGGACGTCATCGCCGTCACCGCCATGCGCGTACTCGCCGAGCAAGGCTTGTCAGTTCCCGGCGACGTGAAGGTGATCGGGTACGATGGCTTGCCGCTCGGCGAGCACACGATGCCTCCGCTCACCACGATCGCGCAGGATCTGGAGCAGGGTGCGGAAAACCTCGTCAACAGCGTGATCCAGCGCATCGCGGGGGAGGAGATCCATTCGGTCATCCTCCAGCCGCGCCTGCTCATCCGCGAATCTACCTGAGCGCGAGGGCCAGCGCGCCGAGCAGCCCGGCATTGTCACCAAGGCCCGGCGGCACGATCAGTTCATCGATCTTGCCTACGGTATAACCGCCGTTCGCCGCCAGGGCCTCGACCCGGATCAGATCGAGCAGACCTTCCGTCGCGGTCACGCCGCCGCCGAGCACGATGCGAGCCGGTTCCATCACCGTCTGGAAGGTCGCCAGCGCGCGACCGATGTACCAGGCGATAATGCCCTTGCCCAGATGACCGGCCGGCAGTTCCGAGAGCGACATGCCCCAGCGCGCGATCACCGCCGGACCACAGGCGAGGCCCTCAAGGCAATCGCCGTGGAAGGGGCAGGTTCCGGCGAAATCGAGGTCCACAGGATGGCGCGGCATGCGGATATGGCCCATTTCCGGGTGCGAGAGGCCCTGGAGCAACTGCCCGCCGCTGCAGAAGCCGCCGCCGATTCCCGTGCCGATGGTGAGGTAGAGCACCGAGCCGAGTCCGGCCCCGGCACCCCACAGCGCTTCTGACAAGGCGGCGCCGTTCACATCGGTATCGATCGCAACGGGCACGCCGAACCGCTCGAGGAACGGCTCGATCAAGCTCGCACCACTCCAGTGCGGCTTGGGTGTCGCCCGCACGCAGCCAAAGGCGGGAGAGGCGGGATCGAGATCGAGCGGCCCGAACGAGGCAATGCCGAACGCGGCATAGTCCACGCCCTGCGCCGCAAACCACTCCAACGCCGAGCCCAGCGTTTCAGCCGGGGTGGTCGTGGGAATGCGTTCCCGGGCGTAGATTGTACGCTCAGCATCGGCGACCCCCAGCACGAACTTGGTGCCGCCCGCCTCGATCAGGCCATAGCGCGCCGTGCTCATGCCGCGACTTCCGCGCGCGTGCCGTCGAGAACGAGGCAGAACACCGGCGCCGGCACCCCGGCAAAATGCGCTCGCCGCCACGCCGCGTCGCCATGGTCATTGCCCTTCAGCGAGTTGGGATAATCGACAAAGCCGTGCACGGTGAGCTCGTGCGTCACCCACCAGCTATAGGTCTGCACCGGCGCTTCCTCCGGATTGCCCGCGACCAGCCCGCTGCCGTTGAGCGGCAGCCACGGCCCCTCCATGCTTTCTGCCACCATGCCATAGAGCCCGTTGGGACCGTTGGGCACGCCCGGCGCGAAGACCTTCCGCTGGGTCGACCAGAACAGATAGTATCGCCCGGCGTGAAACACCACGTGGGGCCGCTCCTGCTCGTTGTTTAGCCCATCCGCGCTCAGCAACGGCGGCAGCACGGCCCAGCCTTCACCTTCGCGACGCAGCAGGCCGATGCAGCCGTTCCAGTCGCTTTTGGCGTCCTGCAGCGAGCCGGTGAACAGCAGATAGTCCGAGCCATCCCTCGGATCGCGAAAATGGGCCGGATCGCGGAATCCCTTGATGAAGCCCGGCACGCCCTGCGCGGCGGTCACCAGCATGTAGTGCGGGATCGGCCCTCCCGCGATCTCGCGCGGCGCGGTCCAACCCTTGATGGCAAAGGTGGTGGCGTCACCGGTCAGCGTGCCGGTCGTCTCGAACATGCGCTGGATGAAGGTCCTGGGTTCCTCGCCGCGCAGGCCCGATGCGGTCCAATACAGCGTCACCGCGCCTGTCTCGGGATCGTAGAGCGCTGACCCGGCCCATTCGCGACTGCCGGGATTGAGTTCATCGGGCAGGGCATTGCCGTGATCGCGCCATGCGCCGCCGCGCTCGGCCATCAGGCGGATGCGCACGATATCGTGCCGCGCTTCCGGGTCTTCGCCAGCCGGAGCCGAGAGCACGAACCACAGCGTCCAGCCATCGACCACCGCAGTGCTGCCGTCGGCCAGTTGCAGCGGCCAGAGGTCCCACAGATCGAAGCCCGGCAGCGGATGGTGCAGCCCTGCGCCTTCGACGAGCGGTATCTCATGGCAAGGCGAGATCCGCAGCGCGCGCAAGTGCTCGCTGGTCCAGAGCGCAGTGGGAGAAGCGAGAACGGGCATGAAGTTCGGTCCTGACGGAATAAAGGTTTTGCGAAGGGAATTCAGGCCGCAGCCAGCCCGGCCGCCCGCCGCGGATCGGGCACGCGCAGCATGGTGATCGCTCCCATGACCAGCAGCACGCCGGCAAAGGTCAGCGCATTGCGGGGGTCCGCGCCGAGCAGGTGGTTGTAGATCCAGCCAAAGGTGACGCCGTTGATCAGCATCGGGATCACGATCATCATGTTGAAGATGCCCATGTAGACCCCGGTCCGCTCAGGCGGGATCGAGCCTGCAAGGATGATGTAGGGGTTGCCCATTATGCTGGCCCAGCAGAAGCCCAGCATGACCGCGATCAGCAGCAGCGGGGTATGGCTGCCAAGGTCCGGCATCGCCAGCACGGTGAACAAGACGCCGGGGGCACTGGCCGCGCTCGATACGTGTGCCAGCGCCAACATGCCCAGCCCGCCAGCCGCAAGGCACGCCATGTGCACCCGCGATGCGCCCAGCGCGCGCGAGATCGGCACCATCGCCAGCGCCGCGACAAAGCCGACGAGGTTGTAGAACGCGCCGAGCTGCTGCGTGGTCAGCACTGCCGCGCGGAAGGCTTCGCTGCTCTTGTCGGCGGTATCGTAAATCGAGCGCCCGATCGAAAGCGAACTGTATGACCAGTAGATCGAGAAGCCGTACCATTGGAACAGGCTCATCCACGCCATCGAACGCATTGCCTGCGGCATTTCCACGATGGCGCGCCCGATCTCGCCCAGCGTCGCCCCGGCGGAGCGCGGTGCGGCGGCGATGCGGGCCTTCTCGTCCTCGCTGAGCGGCAGTTCGGGCACGCGCCAGATCGACCACACGATCGTGGTGATCGACAGCACCGCGCCGATCATGAACGAGATATGCGTGATCGTTGGGATATTGTGCGCATCCACCGCATTGCGGTCGATTCCCACCCAGTAGACGAGGATCGAGGGGGAGAGGAACGCCAGGCACTGGGCAAGGCCGGTGAACGCGCTCTGGCTCAGATAGCCGATCTCGTGCTGGCTCTCGTCAAGCCGGTCGCTGACGTAAGCTCGGTAGGGCTCCATCGTGATGTTGTTGCCGGCATCGAGCAGCCACAGCAGGCTCGCCGCCATCAGCAGGCTCGAAGAAAAGGGCATGAACAGCAGCCCAAGACTGCACATCACCGCGCCGAGCAGGAAGTAGGGCGTGCGGCGACCGAACTTCGAACTGGTGCGGTCCGAAAGCGCGCCAACCAGCGGCTGGATGAGGAGGCCGGTCATCGGCCCCGCTAGCTGCAGGATCGGAAGGTTCGATTCGTCGGCGCCGAGCCACGAGTAGATCGGCACCATGTTGCCCTGCTGCAGGCCGAAGCTGAACTGCAGGCCGAGGAACCCGAGGTTCATCTCGATCACGCGTGCAAGCGAGAGGATCGGCTTGTGTTTTGCCGCACCTGGTGTGCTCGACTTGGGCTTGGTCAGGTCCAACGGCTCTCTCCCGCACGACTCTCGAAGGAGCCTTATCCGACCCGCTTACCTCAAGATTTGCCTTGATTCAATCGAGTGAATCAATTGCACGTGCAATCACGCTTCCTCGTCCTGCCAAGCCACTGCCGGCTTTGCCCGGCGGTCGACGGTGAGGCGGAACACGTCGGGCCGGGAATAGTGGCCGACCGGGTCGAAATCATAGCGGGCACGGGCAATTTCGGTCGGGTCGATATCGGCATAGAGCACCGTCTCGCCGCTGTAGTCCGGCCCCGCCAGCACTTCGCCGAGCGGTCCTACGATCAGGCTGCCGCCACGCATCAACACTGTCTCGGGATCCTCGCCCAGCACGCATTCCTGCCCCTCGGGCACATCGCGCCGCCGCAAGAACTGGCAGGCGGAAAGCACATGGCAGCGCCCTTCGAGCGCGATGTGGCGCATCGTCGAAACCCAGCCGTCGCGGTCGTCGGCGGTCGGCGCGCAGTAGAGCGTCACGCCCTGGCCATACATCGCCATGCGCAGCATCGGCATGTAGTTTTCCCAGCAGATCACCGCTCCCACGATTCCCAGAGCCGTCTCCACCGCCGGCAGGGTGGAACCATCGCCAAAGCCCCAGACGAGCCGCTCCGCCGCTGTCGGCATCAGCTTGCGGTGGTGCGCCATGGTGCCATGTTCACCATCGATGATGAGCGCGGTGCAGTAGAGCGTCGAGCCCATCCGCTCGATCACGCCCATCACCACGATCATGTCCGCCGCGCCCGCCGCCTCGCGCACCAGCGCAATCTCGGGGCCGTCCAGCATCACGGAGGCCGCGTAGTAGCTCGCGTAGGCCTCGCGCCCTTCGGGCAGACGCAGGCCAATCGGCGCGCCGAACCGCGCCCCCTTGGGATAGCCGCCGATGAAGGCCTCCGGAAACACCGCCAGCCGCGCGCCCGCAGCTCCGGCTTCGGCGATCAGACTGGCGGCCTTGGCAGCGGATGCGCCGCCTCCGGCCGGATCGGACGCCGCCTGCACGACAGCGGCGCGAAAGGGTGTGGTGCTCATGCCTTCAAGCTAGCACGCCTCGGCTGGCGCGCGAGGTGCAAACTTATCCGATCCGCGCTGCAACGGCCGCGCGCAATTCGGGCAGGATATCCGCTTCGAACCACGGGTTGTCTCTCATCCACAGCACGCTGCGCCAAGCCGGATGAGGCAGGACAAACACGTCAGGCGAACCACTGCCCCGCCGCACGCGTTCGGCCAGCTTCCCCTTGCCGGGCGCATAGCGGGCGTGGGCATAAGTGCCGATCAGCAGCGTGAGCCTGTCCGGCGGCAGGACCTCCAGCGCCCGTGCATGCCACAGCGGCGCGCATTCGGGGCGGGGCGGCATGTCTCCACCGCTGGCCTTGCCCGGATAGCAGAAGCCCATCGGCAGCATCGCGACTTTGCCGGGATCGTAGAAATCCGCCTCGTCGATCCCCATCCAATCGCGCAGCCGCCGCCCGCTGTCATCGTCCCACGGCACGCCGCTGTCATGCACCTTGCGCCCCGGTGCCTGCCCGATCAGCACCACGCGCGCACCGGCGCCCAGTTGTACGACTGGACGTGGCGGATGCGCCAGCTTCTCCGCGCAGACCCGGCAGGCGGCGATTTCGTCCAGCAGGGGTCCTACGTGGTCCATCCTTGCCTTGTCGCCGATCCTTGTCCGCATTGCCAGCCGCCCGTCCGGCAAGCTACGACAGTGCCAGAAGCAAAACGGGGGAGTGCCATGAACGAACTATCGCCCGCTGGCGTCTGCCTCGTCATCGGCGCCGGTGATGGATTGGGCGGAGCCATTGCGCGGGCTTTTGCGCGCACCGGCCTCACCGTCTGCGTCACCCGCCGTGCCCGCCACCTCGATCAGCTCGAAGCGCTCTGCGCCGAGATTCGCAGCGAGGGCGGCACGGCGCATGCCTTCGGCGTCGATGCCCGCTCCGAGGAGGAGACCGTCGCTTTGTTCGACAAGATCGAGCGCGAAATCGGCCCCATCGAAGTCGCCGTGTTCAACATCGGCGCCAATGTCCGTTTCGGCATCCGCGAGACGACAGCCCGTGTGTTCCAAAAGGTGTGGGAAATGGCCTGCTTCGCCGGGTTCCTGGCAGGCCGCGAAGCCGCTCGGGTGATGGCGCCGCGGGGGCACGGCACGATCCTCTTCACCGGTGCGACTGGCTCCCTGCGCGGCGGTGCCGGGTTTGCCGCCTTCGCCGCCGCCAAGCATGGCCTGCGTGCGCTCGCCCAATCGATGGCGCGCGAACTTGGCCCCGAAGGCCTCCACGTCGCCCACGTCGTCTGCGACGGCGCCATCGACGGCACCTTCCTGCGCAGCCGCGTGGAGGATGTCGCCCCGCTGCTCGCGGAGGATTCCGTGCTCAAGCCCGAAGATGCCGCAGAGGCTTTCGTGTGGCTGCACCAGCAACCCCGCTCGTCATGGACGCACGAGCTTGACCTTCGCCCCTGGCAGGAGCGCTTCTGACATGACCAAAACTATCGAGTTCATCTTCGATTTTGTCAGCCCCAACGGCTACCTCGTGTGGCAGCCGCTGCAGGAGCTCGCCGCGCGCAAGGGCGCGACAATCACGCTCACCCCGGCGCTGCTCGGCGGCATGCACAAGCTCACCGGCAATGCCCCGCCGTTCATCCGCGACGCCGATGTGAAGGGCAAGAGCGCTTACGCCCAGCTCGAAATGCAGCGCTTCATCGTCCGCCATGGCCTGACGAAGTTCCGCATGAATCCGGCCTTCCCGTTCCGTTCGGTCGACCTTCAGCGCCTGCTGCTCGCCGCGATCGATCTCGGCTGCGGAGAGGCCTTTGCCGAAGCCTTCCTGCGCGCGATCTGGGAAGACGGGCTCAACCCGGCTGACACGACCGCCGTCGACGCCGTTATCGCCGCAGCAGGTCTGCCCGCCGCTGCGCTGGCAGAGGGTGCCCAGTCCGCCGAGGTCAAGGACCGCCTTGCCGCGAACACGCAGAACGCGGTGGATCGCGGGGCGTTCGGCATCCCCACCTTCTTCGTCGATGGCGAGATGTTCTTCGGCAAGGAACGCCTCGGCCAGATCGAGGAGTTGTGCTAGCCGTTTTGGTCGCGGAGTTTGATGGTGCACGATCCATGCAACGAGGAAAGGCTGCGCTATCGGACAGGTTTGGAGACCGTCTGGTCGACGGCAGCTAGCTCGTTCAACCGGTTCTATGGCTGCCTGCCCTAGATCAAAATCCACTCTGCGCCGAGGTTGCCGAGGTTTCCGCCGCCGATGATGGCGGTGTCGTTGATCAGCCATGAGGCGTATGTGCCGGCCGCGTCGCGGAACAGCAGGTCGCTTCGTCCGTCGCTGTTGAGGT
>NZ_FPEH01000033.1 GCF_900117425.1 Novosphingobium sp. NDB2Meth1 | reverse complement strand
CGCCGCAGCCCCCAAATCACGAAAGGCCAAATCACCCGCTTGACCCTGCCCCCGCACTGGGGGACACATATCCACCCGGGTCAATTCTCGATGGAAATCCCGGGTCACTTCTCAGTGGCAATCAACAAGAAAGGCGATCATTGAAATGCATGCGGATCGCAGGTGGAGAGAAGCGCAGATGGGGTCGTGCGGGCCGCACGCAGCGATCCCTCCGACGCTCTTTCATGCTGGCGCAGAAGGCTCTGCCCGAATCTGCGATTCGTTCGAGAGGAAGCCTGCTATCTAGGCTATATGAGGATGCGCGAAATCGTGCTCGATCCCGTCAGGAAAGAAGGATTTGTCACAATGGAAAACCGTGCAGCGCCAGGTCTCCTTTGCCCTACCTGCCGGGTTGATCTGGTCATGAGCGAGCGTCAGGGCATCGAGATCGACTATTGCCCGCAATGTCGCGGGGTCTGGCTCGACCGGGGCGAACTCGACAAGATCATCGAGCGCAATATAAGCGATGCAGCAGCCCGCCCGACTGGCGACGCGTGGTCCGGCGGAGGGCGCGCGGGGGCGTTCGACGACCGTCGCGGCCACAGCGATCACGGAGGCAAGCACGGCTACGAGCGTGGCCATCGTGGTCGCCGCAAGAGCTTCCTGAGCGAATTGTTCGACTGAAAGTCCCGTGGGTCGGTGCGATCATTCCCGCGAAGCCACGCCCCCGTGAGGGACGATGCGTCGTCGAGGGGACGACTGAAGCGCCACTTTCCTGCGCGCGCCGGCCGCACCGCCTCTGATCCCGCGTTCGAACCTTATGGTCGGCGCGCTCGCCTGGAACGCTGGGCCTCGTTATTCGACCGCAACCCTTATCAGCTTGTCGGGCTCGTGCGGCCTTCATGGGCGTCAGGTCGTGAAGTCATCCCGATGGTATCGAGCCCGAGCGCGATCGATATCGCGTGGGCAGATCCCGTGTTTCGGGTCACCGGTCTGAGGGACCGATCCCGCGGCGCGATGACAGCCTTCTTCGGCCTTTCGGACGCGCAGTTCGACCGGATCGCCTCGGGCTCGGGGCGCGTTCCGCTTCGCCCGGCGTGGCAGATGGCGGCGCGAATCCGGAATGTCGCCGACCCGCGCCTGGAAAGGCTGCTCCTGATCGGCATCCTGGCCATCATCGCCATGGTCATCGGCACCGTGCAATGGCTTGGATAGTGACGGGGTCAAGGGCCGGTCGATGGCGGCGATACTCTATACGCTAATCTCGCTTGCGGCGGTTCTCGCAGATATCGCGGGATAAAATGCGAGGGGGCAGAACGCATCGGCGTTTGACGGGTTTTCTCGTCCGCGAGCGTCAGGCCAGCATGACGGGCAAGCCCTGCCAAAGCACGGCGAGGAGGCTCAAGACAGCGCCCGCCATGCCAACCGACCGCCGCCACTGCGCGAATGCTTCCGAGCATGCCATCGCGCGAAGCCAGCGCAGCAGCCATAGATCGGCGATGATGCAGAGAATTGTCAGCGCGATAACGAGCGTTGCCGACGGCGCGAACTCCGCGATCAGATAGAGGCCGAAGAAATGGACGGTCCAGACGATGAAGCCGCCGAGTAGAATCAGCCAGCTTTTCACGCGCCGACCGCGCGGGTGAAAATCGTACCCACCAGTCCCTGCGCGCCGCAATAGCCGATGAACAGGCAGGCGAGGTCGAGCGTGCTGTTGCCCGTCGGCGTGATGAGCCCGCGCAGCGACCGCCAGCCGAGATAGGCGGCAAACAGGACGCCGATCGCGGCGACGGTACCCTGCAGCGACAGGATCGCGAACACCGCCGCCCCCTGGCCGCTGGCGTCGGGGGCCAGCACGGCGCTCCACATGCGGATATCGAGCCAAGTGAGCAGCGGCGCTGCTAAACCCGCGAGCAGCACGGGGGCGACCGCCCAATTCTTGCCCATGCGGTGCAGCCACCGACACGAAACGGCGGCGGCCACGACCAGTCCGTAGCCCAGCGCGATGGGTATTCCTCCGCCAAGCGATGCCGGCGGCGTCCAGAAGCCTGGCTGGTTGCTCCACAGGAAGGCCAGCCCGAACATCGCCATGGCCGAGATCATGGCCATGACGATCATGAGAATGACCATCGCCCACCAGCCATGGCTGCGCGGGCCGGTCATGTAGGTCGGCACCATGATGCCGGCGCCGATGTCGACCTCGTCCTGCGCGATCGGCCGGTCGGTCTCCGACAGCCAGCGCAGCATGGCCATGACGGTGATGACGCCGCTGGCGAGGCCGAACATATAGGCCTGCACCGTCAGCGCGAGGAAGAAGAAGGCGGTGAAAATCGCCGCGACCAGCGGCCAGACCGATGGGCCGGGCATGATCTGGACATATTGCGGTTCGGCCAGCAGCGGGCTGGTGACGATCGTTTCGCGCAGACCGGTGGCCGAGCGCGGCAGGAAATAGCGGCCCTGCTCGACATCATCGGAAATCTTCGGATCGTCCCATAGCGGCTCGCGGCTCTTCACCACCGGGATCGAGCGCGTGGAATAAAGCTCGGTCGGCAGCCATTCGAGCGAGCCCGCGCCATAAACGTTGCCGGCATTGCCGCCACCCGGCGCCATGCGGAAATTGCGCGCCAGGTCGATCAGGAACAGCAAGACGCCGAATGCGAACAGGAACGCCCCGACCGTCGAGATGAGGTTCAGCATGTCCCAGCCGCTGCCGGGCAGATAGGTGTAGACGCGGCGCGGCATGCCCATCAGGCCGGCGAGGTGCATCGGCATGAAGGCGACGTTCATGCCGGTGAACATCAGGCCGAACACCCATTTCGCCAGCCGCTCGCTCATCGCCCGGCTGCTGACCATCGGAATCCAGTAGTACATCGCCGCGAACAGCGGGAACACCATGCCGCCAATCAGCACGTAGTGGAGATGCGCGACGATGAAATAGGTGTCGTGCGCCTGCCAGTCGAACGGCACCAGCGCCACCATCACGCCCGTCAGCCCGCCGGTCACGAAGATGACGATGCTGCCGAGCACGAACAGCCCCGGAGCGTTGAAGCGCGGCCTGCCGATTGCCAGCGTCGCGATCCACGAGAAGACCTGAATGCCGGCGGGCAGGCTGACCGCCATCGAGGCGGCGGAAAAGAAGCCCGTCGTCATCGGTGGCAGGCCGACCGTGAACATATGATGCGCCCATACGCCGAAGCTGATAAAGCCGGTGGCGATCATGGCCAGCACGATCAGTCTGTAGCCGACCAGTTCGGTGCGCGCGACAGTCGGGATGATCATGCTCATCATACCGGCCGCGGGCAGGAAGATGATGTAGACCTCGGGATGCCCGAAGAACCAGAACAGATGTTGCCACAGCACCGGATCGCCGCCGCGCGCCGCGTCGAAGAAGGACCAGTTGAACGCGCGCTCGATCTCCAGCAGCAGCGTCGCCAGGATCACGCTGGGAAATGCGATGATGATCATCACCGCGAAGACCAGCATGGCCCAGGCAAAGATCGGCATCTTGTCCAGGCTCATGCCCGGCGCGCGGGTGCGCAGCACGCCGACGATGATCTCGATCGCGCCGGCGATCGCCGAAATCTCGATGAAGCCGATGCCCAGCAGCCAGAAGTCGGCATTGATGCCCGGCGAATAGGCCTTGGACGTATAGGGCGGATACATGAACCAGCCGCCGTCGGGCGCGAGACCGACGAACAGCGAGGCGAAGAAGGCGAGCCCGCCTACCGCATAGGCCCAGAAGGCATAGGCCGAGAGGCGCGGGAACGGCAGGTCGCGCGCGGCCAGCATCTGCGGCAGCAGCAGCACGCCGGCCGCCTCGACCATCGGCACGGCGAAGAGGAACATCATCACCGTGCCGTGCATGGTGAAGACCTGATTGTAGGTCGCCTGCGGCAGCACCTCCATCAGCGGCGCCGCCAGTTGCACGCGCATCAGCAGCGCCAGCACGCCCGCCAGCAGGAAGAACAGAAAGGCGGTGCCGAGATAGAAGATGCCGACATAATTATTGTTGACGACGGTCAGATATTCCCAGCCCTTGGGCGCGCACCAGATGCGCCGGAGCCCCTCCTCTTCCTCGGGCGGGCGCTCCTCCTGCGTCGGGAACCGCTGGTAGAGATAGGGGTCGAACCCGGTCTCCGACCTCATTTGAGGCTTTCCATATAGTCGGCCAGCGCGTTCAGATCGTCCGGGCTGAACTGCTTGTAGTTGGGCATGCGGTTGCCCGGCTTGATCGTCTGGCTGTCGGCGATCCAGCCTGCCAGCGTGCCGCGATTGTTGGGCAGGATACCGGCGCCGAGCGATCGCCGTGCGCCGACATGGGTGAGGTCGGGACCGGCGGTGCCGTTGGCGGGCGTGCCGCGCACGGTGTGGCAGCCAGCACAGCCGCTGGCGAGGAACAGTTCGGGCCCTCGCCCAGAAGCGGGACGCGGCGGCGCGAGGCGTTCGGCACGCCACCGGGCAAAGCTTTCCGGCGTATGTGCGACGACCACGAAACCCATCAACGCATGCGCACCGCCGCAATATTCCGCGCACTGCCCGCCGTAAGTGCCGGGGCGATCGGCGCGGATGCGCAGCAGGTTGCGCCGGCCGGGGATCATGTCCATCTTGCCCGCGAGCCGGGGCACCCAGAAGCTGTGGAGCACGTCCGCCGATTCCAGTTCCAGCAGGACCGGTTGCCCGATGGGCACATGCAGTTCGTTGGCGTCGCGGATCACGGGCTCGCCGCGTTCGCCCAGATAGGTCACGCGCCACCACCACATCTCGCCCGTAACCTTGACGCGCATCTCGCCCGGTTGTGCCGCCGTCGCCTGCAGGCTGCCGGTCAGCCACAGGCCCCAGACCAGCAGGGCCGTCAGCACGACGCCCGGAAAGGCCACGCCGCCGATCCAGATCGCCCGGTCGCCGCCCAATCGTGTGCGCAAGGCAGGCTTGCCCCACAGCGCCACCGCCAGCGCAGTAAGGACGATCAGCAGCACGCCCGTGCCGCCCAGCAGCAGCGCCCAGGCGAGCCGCGTGACGGGTTCGGCATAGGGGCCGGCCGGATCGAGCACCGCCGGCGGCCAGCCACCGAGCGCGGCCTGCAAAGAGGTGTTATTGCCCATGAAGGAACGCCGCGATGTCGTCGGCCTGCGCTGCGGTCATGGGGACCGTCGGCATGGCGGTGCCGGAAGAATTGCGCAGGAAAGCAGCCAAATTATCAGGGCGGTTGGGGTAACGGCCCGCGATCATGCCGCGCTGTGCGAACCTTTCGAGCGAAGGACCGGTCGTTCCCTGCGGCCAGATGCCCGGCATGGCGTGACATGCCCCGCAGCCGAGGCGTTCCGCTGCCGTCTTGCCGCGCGCGGCTACTTCGCCGCCCGTGGCATTGGGCGCGATCTCGGGCTTGTCGCAAGCGGCGAGCAGCAGGACTGCGGTCAAGAGAATGCGTGCCCCCAAAAGAGATCTTCCTTCCCCGATGGGGAACCGACCGCCATCCACTCGGTTCCCCGTGCGATGACGCGATATTTTCTGTGCCTCGGCCTGCTGGCTCCGCTGCTTCTGACGGCATGCAACGAGATGGGTGGCAACCCGGCGTTTCGTGCGACCGGCGAAGTGATCGCGTTCAGCGGCGGCAACGGTGGCCCTACGAGCGCCTGCGCGACCTGCCACGGCTTGAAAGGCGAAGGGGACGGACGCCTGACCCCGCGTCTTGCCCGCCTCGACGCCGGTTATCTCGTCCGCCAGCTGGACGATTATGCCACTGGTCGGCGCAAGCACGTGGCGATGCGTGCGATCGCCCGGCGACTGAACAGCGAGGACCGTGTCAAGGTCTCGGCCTATTATGCCGCGCTGCCGCCCCCGGCATCCGCGTGGCGATCGACGCCGGTTTACGCCAGCAAATGCGCCAGTTGTCATGGTGCGAACGGTGAAGGCGTTGGCCCCGGCAACCCGCCGCTTGCCGGGCAATCGCCGGCCTACGTCGCGGCGCAGATCGAGGCATGGCGATCGGGTCAGCGGCGGGATCCCACGGGCACGATGCTGGCCATCAGCCGCGCACTGGCGTCGGACGAGCTTGCGATCCTGGCAGGCCATGGCGCGGCTCCGCTTCTGCCGGCTCGTCCTCCTTCAACTCCGGCAGCATCCCGATGAGCACATCATGCCGGTTCCAGAAATGATGCTTAAGCGCCGCCCCGACATGCATGGGGATCAGCGCGAGCAGAAGCAGGATCAGCAGGGTGTGAATGCCGTCTGCCCAACCCAGGATGGTCCATTGCGCCGCCACCGGAATATCGTGGAATGGCAATTGCGGCCACGCGGCGCCGAGCAGGTCGAGCTTCGGCCCGTCGCCCAGCGCCGACCACATCGCCCAGCCAGACAGCGGCAGGCCGAAGAAGCAGATGTAAAAGAGCGCATGGGTGACGTAGGCGAGCTTGGTTTGCCAACCCAGTCCATCCGCGTCGTTGATCGGCCCCGGCACGATCGTACGCCACACGAAGCGCAGCGTCGCCAGCACCAGCATGCCCAGCCCCAGTTCGGAATGCAGCTTGTAGGCGTCCAGCTTGTCGCCGCCCACCGGCATGCGGCTCATGTACCAGCCCCAATAGAGCTGAAAGGAGATGAGGGCCGCCATGATCCAGTGGAAAGCGACGCCGACCGGGGAGTAGCGCCGTTGTGCGGTATGCCGCGCCGCCCATTCACGGATCGCTTCGATCATGCGATCGCTATCCGCTGCCGCTCGGCGAGCCAATCGCCTGCCAGCCTGAGCGCTGCGACAAGATAAATCGCTCCACCCACGATCCACATCAGCAGGCCGGCAAGCTGCTGGTCCTCCACCGGGCTGAGGCCCCAGGGCTGCGTCGTGATCCAGTGCCAGGCGTACAGCGGCGTGGACGCGAAGGTGAGCAGAGCGCCGAGTAAGCCCATCTGAACCATCGTCGCCAGCAGGACCGCGACGCCGGTGGGGGCGGTTGCGGCCAGCACGCTGCGCCAGAGCCCGATCGCCGAGACGAGCAGGGTCAGTTCCATAAGCCAGTAGGCGCCGACGCTGGCAAGCGCGAAGGCATAGGCCGCCGGCGCGTGCCACGCCCAGAAGATCAGGGCATGGGCACAGGCCCATGCCGCCGGCCTGCCCCGAACGGCTGGCAATGCCATCGCCAACAGCGGCGCTGCGACGGCCGTCAGCAAGATATGATGCGCCGCGCGTGCCGAGAACAGCGCCGAACTTAACGCACAGAACGGCGATACGAACAGCAGAAGGAGAATGGCACAGCCTGCGGCGAGCGGAAGAGGCCGCGCTCGGACGGCGCGGCCGATCAAGAAGAAACCGATCACCAGCCCTATTGGGGTGACTACACGAAAGTGACGTATCTGCACGGAAAGGGCGAACGGATAGCGAACGTCACGCGGCAAGTAGGGAGTTGACGGCGCGCAGCGGTCGCAAGGCGTCCGGATCGGGTTGATCTTCAACA
>NZ_FPEH01000013.1 GCF_900117425.1 Novosphingobium sp. NDB2Meth1 | reverse complement strand
GGGGTGACTACACGAAAGTGACGTATCTGCACGGAAAGGGCGAACGGATAGCGAACGTCACGCGGCAAGTAGGGAGTTGACGGCGCGCAGCGGTCGCAAGGCGTCCGGATCGGGTTGATCTTCAACATTCCAGCTATAGTCACCGGTCAGCGAGATATGCTCCCAGCCCAATGGCGCGATGTGGCGTGCGATTTCGTCGGCTGTGCCGATGTCCGCCAGCGCCATTTCGAGATAGCGAGTGTTCCACAAGATGATGGCGGCGACGAGCAGGTTGAGGCCGGAGGCGCGATAGGTCTGGTTCTCGAACCGACGATCGCGCAGTTCGCCGAGCTGGTTGAAGAAGAGCGCGCGGGCGAGCGCGTTGCGGGCTTCGCCTTTGTTGAGGCCCGCCTGGGTGCGCCGGCGCAGGTCGATGTCGCGCAGCCAGTCGAGCATGAAAATGGAGCGTTCGAGGCGGCCCAGCTCGCGTAGTGCGAGGGCCAGTCCGTTCTGTCGCGGATAGGCGGACAAGCGGCGCAGCATTGCCGAAGCAGTGACGGTGCCGGTGCGGATCGACGTGGCGAACCGCAGCAGTTCGTCCCAATGCGCCGCGACATGACCCAATGCGATCGGTTCGGCCGTCATGCCGGCAAGCAAGGGGCCGGATTCTTGGCCGGGAAGGAGGTGTAAACGACGCTCCTTGATGTCGCGCAGGCGCGGCGCGAAGCGGTAGCCGAAGAAGGGCATGAGGCCGAACACATGGTCCGATGCCCCGCCCGTATCGGTGTAGTGCTCCTCGATCGTCAGGCCGGTCTGGTGATACAGCAAGCCATCCAGCACATAGGGCGCTTCGCCAGCGGTCGCCGCGATCACCCAACTTGCGAAGGGGTCATATCGATCCGAGACATGGGTGTAGAAGGCAACGCCTGGTTCGTTGCCGCTGCGCGCGTTGATGTCGCCGATCGCGGCCCCACGGCCCCCGGCATGAAATTGCTGTCCGTCGCTCGACGAAGTGGTGCCGTCTCCCCACAGCGCGGCGAGCGGCATGGCGCGATGGGCGTCGATCAGCCTTCCCAACGCTTCGCCATAGGCGGCTTCGCTGATGTGCCAGTCGTGAAGATGGGCGAGCTGACGCAGACTTGCGCCCCGGCAGGTTTCCGCCATGCGTGTGAGGCCGAGATTGATGCCATCGGCGAGGATGACCGTGAGCAGCGCATTGCGATCGTCGGCTTCCCGGCCCGAACGACGATGGATGAAGCATTCGCTGAACCCGGTCCAGGCATCGACCTCCAGCAGAAGATCGGTGATCTTCACGCGCGGCAGTCGATCATAGGCGGCGCGACGGGCAATCTCGGTGGCGGGCGGTGTTGCCGCCTTCAGCGGCGAGATGATGAGACCGTTTTCGTCAAGCTTAACCTGGGGCAGCTCCCCTTGCCGTGCAAGGACCGTTACCTGCTCGATCGCCGTGTCGAGCCTGGTGCGCCGTTCCTCGATATGGCGCTCGAAATCCGTTTCGATGGCGAGCGGCAACGGCCCCTTCTCGCGCAGCGCCGCAAAGGTCGCCGGCGGTATGAGATAGCTGTCGAAATCGCGAAACTGCCGGCTTCCCGCGACCCATATATCCCCGGCTCGCAACCGCTCGCGTAGTTGCGACAAGGCGCATAGTTCATAAGCGGCACGATCAACGATGCCATCCCGCAGGACGAACGGGCGCCATGCGGGCGGCACAAAGCGTAGCGGCACGCGATCAGGCAAGCGCCGTTTGCCGGTCCGATATAGCTCCGCGATGATGGCCAGCGCTGACAGGAGCCCCTGAACCGCGCCGGCGCCGCGAAACTCGAAGGCGTTGAGAAAAGCGCCGACAAAGAGCTTCACCGTCCGATGCCGCTCGATCAATTCGGCGGTGCGATCGACGGTTTCCGGTCGCCCGAGCACTTCGGCCTGCTCGACGGCCACGGCGAAGTGCTGCCAGTCCAGCGCCTCGATCTGCGCCAGAGAATCCACGCCCTTGCTGCGCGCGTCGATGAGGAGGCGGCAAGACCCCGTGAGCGTCCGGAGGTGGCCTTGCAACTCGCGCACCGTCTTGAGGGCTTTGTCGCGGGTCCGGTTCTCGGCGCGGCGCGCCATGCTGCCCAACAGCTTGTCGAACATCGTCAGGGTGGCGTCGGTCAGGCTTTCCTCAAGCCGGATGCCGGTTGCCGCCAGCGTCGCATGGCGGCGCAGGGCATTGAGTTCGCCAAGGTGCTGGGGTGTGATGCGGCTGCCTTCGTCCGCCAGCCTGTCAAAAGTCAAAGCCGGGATCATGTCGGCACGGGCGCGATCGAGGCCCAGCGCGCGGATATAGGCGAGCCGTTCGATCAGGCGCAGGATGTTGCGCGCTGCCGGCGATTGTGGCGCATTGCGCATCCAGGATAGCCATGTCGCGACCTGCCCCGGTCGTCGGGCCAGCAAATCGTCCAGGCCCTGAAGGGTGTCAGGCAGCAGGCCATTCGTGAGCACTTCATAGGTAAGCTGTTCGGCTTGCTGGCGCGCCCGCCGCAGCACCGCTTCGAGAATCGACGGAGAAGGCAGGAGGATCTGCAGGCGCCGGAGTTCATCGACGATGACGTCTGCCATCTGGCCGGGGTGTATGATGGTCTGCGCGATTGGGACCGAGAAGGCGACAACTTCACGGAAAGCGTTGCGGTCAAAAATCCTGAACCCGTGCGATCGTCGGATTTCGACGAGATGCTCGCGACGGGTCTGGTCCCGATGGGCATAATCCGCGAAGGCTGCCGGCGCGACGCCGAGTTGCTGCGCCACATAGGCGAGCACAGGAGCGGGCGGGACTTCGCCCGCTTCCAGCGCACGGCCAGGCCATCTCATATATAGCATGAGCATCGCATAGCCGAGCCGGGTGGCATCGCCGCGACGGCGGCCGACAATTTCCAGGTCGTCGCTGGTCAGCGTATAATGACGCGCGATCTCGCGCTCATCGAGCGGCGCGCCATAATGCCTCGCCCAGATTTCCAGGCTCACCAGTCGCCGTCTCGCCAAGCATCATCTCCTTCGCTTTGCGTGTCCGTCAGACGGTCCTCTGGCGGCCAACAGGAATATGTCCGTTAACTCTGGACCTGTAACGGCGATTCGGACAAGATCGCATAATGACGGGAAAACGGACAGGATCGGGCATCATGTGGCGCTGATCGGCTATGCGCGCGTCTCGACCGCAGACCAGAAGCTGTCGCTCCAGCTTGACGCGCTGAACACTGCCGGGTGCGACCGTATATTCGACGATCACGCATCCGGGGCAAAAGCCGATCGGCCTGGCCTAACCGAAGCGCTCGCCTATTTGCGCCCCGGCGACACGCTGGTGGTCTGGAAACTCGACCGCCTCGGCCGCTCGATGAGCCACCTGATCGAGAAGGTCGGCGAGCTTGCGGCGCGCGGCATCGGGTTCCGCTCACTCACCGAGAATATCGACACCACCACTTCGGGCGGCATGCTGGTGTTCAACATCTTCGGCTCGCTGGCCCAATTCGAGCGTGACCTGATCCGTGAACGCACTCATGCCGGCCTCAAGGCCGCACGCGAGCGGGGCAACAAGGGTGGTCGCCGGCCTGTCGTTACCCCCGACAAACTACGTAAAGCGCGGGCGCATATCGCAGCGGGCCTCACTGTTCGTGAGGCGGCGGCCCGGCTCAAGATCGGCAAAACCGCCCTATACAAGGCTCTGGAAAACGCGTGAAACCGCTGGCGATCAAGAACTCGTGGGTGCTGGTCACAGGGGCTTCGACCGGTTTGGGCAGAGCGTCCGCCCTCCGCTTGGCGGCATCGTACCAGGCCAAGCCCCTGATTGTTGGACGAAGGCTCGACAACTTGCGGGAGCTACAGACCGAAATTGACGAGCGGTTCAATGTGCCGTGCGAGATTATAGTGGCTGATCAACGTGAAATCGAGGGCAGGGAGAAAATCGCGGCTAAGGTTGCAGAATTGCAAGTAACAGCCGCTTTGTTGGTTGCCGGAATGACGAGCGTTGGTTCATTTGATGCAGGCCGTGCCGACACTTATGCCGAGGTAATTGAAACAAACATACTCGGTTTCACGGATTTGCTGGCTCGCCTGATTGCGATTTTCAGGGAGCAGCCGTTTGAATCCTCAGTAATCGCCGTGTCGAGCCTGGCGGGCGAAACATCCGTGCCCTTCCAAGCGGTCTACGGCGCGTCGAAAGCCTATGTGAGCACCCTCATGCGAGCGCTTTCCGTGGAGCTTGCCGGGACGGGAGTGAGTGTTGGGTCTTTTGCACCCGGTGGAATCGACACAGACATGGCTGCCCTCAGCGATTTGAAGTGGGGGAGGTTGGGTTTGATGGACGTTGACCGGTGCGCGGCCCATGCAGTCCACGCTCTGGTTTATCGGCAATCCTTCGCCATACCGGGGATGGGCAACCAGCTCACATATTTGGCGAGCAGGGTTCTACCTCGATCGTTGGTCAATCGGATTGCCGCCCTCCCATATCGGCGCCCGTAGGGCGGCACCACATAAAAGGGGCAGGAAAGCCTGCGAATAGCATCTGCTGGCATCGTACCGGATTTGTTCGCCCTTAGCGTGCAGATACGTCACTTTCGTGTAGTCACCCC
>NZ_FPEH01000026.1 GCF_900117425.1 Novosphingobium sp. NDB2Meth1 | reverse complement strand
CGCCGCAGCCCCCAAATCACGAAAGGCCAAATCACCCGCTTGACCCTGCCCCCGCACTGGGGGACACATATCCACCCGGGTCAATTCTCGATGGAAATCCCGGGTCACTTCTCAGTGGCAATCAACACCCAGATCGCATGCTGGCGTTAAAACCCTTTTCAACAGCAATCTGCACTACCCTTGCGCAATTTCGTGACTGTGCCTTGTTTGCCATCCCAATCGACTTCAAACGATACGTGATCCCCCGCCTTAAATCCTTGAAGAATTTCCGGATTGGCGGAGAATCCCATTTTCATTGCCGACCATTGTAGAGTCGGAATTTCCTTATGGTCGAGCGTGATTGTCCCTTTGGCGGGATCGACCGCAGTGATAGTTCCGGTGCTGGCGCCATGAACAATCGCAACTGGATCGACAGTGCTCTTGCTGCTCGCTGGCGCAGTTGTGGGATTCGGCGCTTCGGGTTGCTTGTTGCAAGCGGCAAGCGCGGCCAACAGTGCGAGACTGGAGGTGATGATCAAGCCTGACTTCATAGTGCTTCTCCTTCGGGTTGATTGCGAAATTGGGTGCGTCGGCGCATCAGTAGGTAGGCCGCAGGGATGATCAGCATCGACAGGAGGGGCGCCGTCAGCATGCCGCCGACCATCGGTGCGGCGATCCGGCTCATCACTTCCGAACCTGTTCCGCCACCTGCCAGGACGGGGAGCAGGCCGGCGAGGATCACTGCGACCGTCATGGCTTTGGGCCGGACGCGCATCACAGCGCCATCGCGGACCGCCCCCACTACGTCGTCATCGCTGTGCGCCTCCAGCGCGTGTTTGAGGTAAATCAGCATGACGACCCCGAACTCGGCCGCGACGCCCGCGAGCGCAATGAACCCCACAGCGGTCGCTACCGACTGGTTGTAGCCGAGCCAATAGAGCAACCACAGACCGCCGGTGAGGGCAAAGGGCAAAGTGCCCATGATCAGCAGCGCTTCATCCCAGCGCCGGAAAGTCAGGTACAAAAGCCCCAGAATGATCGCGAGCGTCACCGGGATTACCAGCTTCATCCGCTCCTTGGCGCGGATGAGAAACTCGTACTGACCAGTATAGGAAACGCTGACGCCGGGGGGCAGCTTGACCTGCACGGTAATGGCGCGCTGGATGTCGCCCACCATGGTCTGCATGTCGCTGCCCCGACCATCGACATAAATCCAGGTCACCGGTCTGCCGTTCTCGCTGCGAAGCATGGGCGGCCCGTCGCTGATATCGATCCGGGCTACACTGCCGAGAGTGATTTGCTGGCCGGCAGGAGTCAGCACCGGCAGGCTTGCCAGTTTGTCCGGACTGTCGCGGATTTCGCGGGGGTAGCGGACCTGGATCGGGTAGCGCGCCAGCCCTTCGACTGTCTGGCCGACCGTTTCGCCGCCAATCGCGCCCGACACCACCGACTGGACATTGGCCACATTGAGCCCGTAGCGGGCGGCGGCGGCGCGATCGACCGTGACGTCGATGTAGCGCCCTCCGGTCAGCCGCTCGGCCAGCGCCGAGGCGACACCCGGCACCGTCCGGACGACCTGCTCGATCTGCCTTGCAGTGCGATCGATCTCGGCGAGGTTCGAACCGGCGACCTTGATCCCGACCGGGCTCTTGATCCCGGTCGCCAGCATGTCGATGCGGTTGCGGATCGGCGGGATCCAGAAGTTGGCAAGGCCCGGCACCTTGACCCGCGCATCGAGCTCCTCGACCAACTTCTCGGGGGTCATGCCGGATCGCCATTGCTCTCGTGGCTTGAAGCGGATGGTCGTCTCGAACATCTCAAGCGGGGCAGGATCGGTTGCGCTCTCGGCGCGTCCGGATTTACCGAATACGCTCTGAACTTCAGGCACGGTCTTGATCAGCCGATCGGTCTGCTGAAGCAGGCGCCCGGCCTCGGCTGGCGAAATGCCCGGCAGCGCCGACGGCATGTAGAGCAGGTCGCCTTCGTTCATCTGCGGCAGGAACTCTCCGCCAATCCGCGACATCGGCCACAAGGTGGTCGCGAAGATCAGGGCTGCGATCACGAGCGTGCGCTTGGGGTGAACGAGCACCCAGTCGATCGCCGGACGGTAAATCCGCGTGAGCCAGCGACTGATCGGATTGGCCTCCTCGCTGGGTATGCGTCCCCGGATCAGGAGTCCCATCAGCACCGGAATGAGCGTGATCGAGAGCAGCGCCGCGGCCGCCATGGCATAGGTCTTGGTAAAGGCAAGCGGCGAAAACAGCCGTCCTTCCTGTCCCTGAAGCGTGAAGATCGGCAGGAACGAGAAGGTAATGATCAAGAGGCTGAGAAACAGCGCCGGGCCTACCTCGGCCGCAGCCTGCGTGACCAGGCGCCATCGCGTCGCCGTGTCCAGTTCGCTATCGGGATGCTCGTGCTGCCAGCGTTCGAGGTGCTTGTGCGCATTCTCGATCATCACGACCGCCCCATCTACCATCGCCCCGATGGCGATGGCGATGCCGCCGAGCGAGAGGATATTCGCGTTGAGGCCCTGCAACCGCATGACGATGAAGGCCATTAGGATGCCGAGCGGAAGCGTCAGGATCGCGACGAGCGCCGAGCGGGCGTGCCAGAGGAACAATGCGCAGACGAGCGCGACGATGACGAACTCTTCGAGGAGCTTGTGTCCGAGGTTCTCCACTGCCCGGTCGATCAACCCCGAGCGGTCGTAGGTCGGCACTATCTCGACGCCCGGCGGCAAGCTTCTTTTCAGTTCATCGAGCTTGGCCTTGACCCCGTCGATGACCGCGCGGGCGTTCTGGCCCTGGCGCATGACGATGACCCCGCCAGCCACTTCGCCGTCCCCGTTCAATTCAGCAATGCCGCGGCGCATTTCCGGGCCAATCTGGACCGTCGCGACATCGCCCAGCGTCACAGGAACGCCTCCATCGGCGCGCAGCGGAACCGCACGGAAATCGTCGAGCGTCTTGAGATAGCCGCTGGCACGAACCGTATATTCGGCGCCGGCCATTTCCACGCTGGACCCGCCAGTCTCCTGATTGGCGCGCTTGAGCGCCTCGGTGACCTGTTCGGTGGTAACCGCATAAGCCGCCAGCTTCTGCGGATCGACGATCACCTGGTACTGCTTGACCATGCCGCCGATGCTGGCGACCTCGGCCACCCCCGGCACAGTCTTCAACTCATAGCGCAGGAACCAATCCTGCAAGCTTCTGAGCTGGGCAAGGTCATGGCCGCCCGACCGGTCAACCAGCGCATATTCAAAGATCCAGCCCACCCCCGTGGCGTCGGGCCCCAGAGCGGGCTTGGCCCCCTCAGGCAGACGGCCTTGCACCTGGCTCAGATACTCAAGAACGCGGCTGCGCGCCCAATAAAGGTCGGTGCCGTCGTCAAACAGGACGTAGACAAAGCTGTCGCCGGTGAACGAATAGCCGCGCACGACGCGCGCACCGGGCACCGACAGCATGGTCGAGGCGATCGGGTAGGTAACCTGGTTTTCGCCGATCTGCGGCGCCTGACCGGGATAGCTGGTGCGAATGATGACCTGCACATCGGAGAGATCGGGCAAGGCATCGACCGGCGTCGTCCGGACCGCGTAAAAACCGAAAACACTCAGCACTGCTGCCACAACAAGCACCAGATTGCGCGAGCGGACAGAGGCACGGATGATCGCAGCGATCATCGCACATCTCCGATCGGCCGTGCCGGAATCCCGCTCAGGCTCGCTTCGGAATCAAGCAGGAACTGCCCCGAGGCCGCCACCTTCTCGCCTGGCGCAAGCCCGGCAAGGATTTCGGTCTTGCCGCCGTCCTCGCGGCCAAGCCGGACCTCCGCTGGCCGATAGCGTCCGTCGGCAAGGGCAAGAATGACGAGATTGCGCGCGCCGGTGCGGATGACCGCTTCGCTCGGCACCAGCAGTCCGGGGTGGCCTTCGTCGCCGAGCACCACGGTGGCGAACATGCCGGGGCGCAGCATGCCGCCGCGGTTGGCCAGCTCGATCCGCACCGTGATAGTCCGGCTATCTACCTGCGCTGTCGGCAGGATCGCAATCACGCGGCCCGCGAGGCTTTGACCGGGAAGCGCGGCCAGCGTCACGTTTGCGCGCTGCCCGACCCGGACAAGGCCCGCCTGCGCCTGCGGCACGGCGGCATTGACCCAGACCGTGCCGATCCCGTTGACCTGTGCAAGGGTCTGGCCTGCCACGAGCGTCACGCCCTGCCGTGCATCCAGCGTCTGGATGACCCCGCCGATTGGCGACGTGATGGTGAGGACACCGCTCGTTCTCCCGCTGCGCTCGACTTGCGCGATGAGCTGCTCGGGCATGCCCAGTAATCTCAGCCGCTGGCGTGCCGCCTCGGTAAGGTCGGGGCGGCCAAGGCGGCGGACCGCGAGATACTCGCCCTGCGCGCCGCCCCATTCGGGCAATTGCAGGTCCGCAATAGGCGCGCCCATACCGATCACGTCGCCCGGCGCCCTGCCATAGACACGGGTGATAAAACCGCCCGAGCGCGCCTGGATGATGGCGACATTGCGCTGGTTGAAGTCGATCGTGCCGGTGACCGTGACCGATGAAGGCAGTGTGCCAATCTCCGCCGTGACCACACGCAGGCCAAGGCTCTGCCGGACAGCCGGGTCGATGCTGACCCCCGGGGCCGTGGCGGTTGCAGCCCCTTCGTCGGCATATTTTGGGATGGTTTTCATCCCCATCGACGACAGTGAATTGGGGTTGTCGTAGTGCTCGGCGGGTACCATCGGATCGTACCAGTAAAGGATCTTGCGCTCCGATCCGGCGCCCGTCACGGTACCGGGACTGCTGCTATGACCGAGCCAATACCCGCCCGCGCCTGCCGCCAGGGCGATCGCCAAGATGCCTGCGCCCCAACGCGCGGTCTGCTTCGCGTGCCAGTTCATGGCCGCACCTCCATGTATGTGTAATTGATCCGGACCGCGTCGCGCGCGACATCAGCTTCGCGGGCGAGTACATCGACTTCAGCTTCGGCAAGAGCGAGGCTCGAGAGGAGCGCGCTGCCGAGATCGAGCTTGCCTGCGGCATAACTCGCCATATCCAGCTCGGCCCGCCGCTTGGCGAGCGGCACGAGTGTAGCCCTGGCGTTGTCGAGTTGCCGGCGATGCATGTCATAATCGGCAAGATCGGACGTGAGCCCCGCATTCAGATCGCGTTCGCCCGAAGTGCGGCTGAACCGTGCCCGGTCCGCCTCGGCTTCGCGGGCTGCTATCAGCGGATCTTGCCGTTTGCGCGAGAACAGCGGCAGATCGATACTGACGCCGACGGAAACCATGTCGCCATAGGCCGGATCGCGCCGGCCATAACTGGTGCTGACCCGCCAATCCGGCCGCTTTGCCGCGCGGGCAAGATCAGTCTCTGCCTCGGCGGCAGCGACATCGGCATCAAGAGCGGTCAGGCGCGGAGTTGCGCCAATACCGCCCCTCAGCCGTTCACGTTCGACCGTGAGCAAGGGCGGATCGCTGCTAACGTCAGCATCGGGATCGCCCGTCAGGCGCGCGAGCCGGGCTTGCGCCTTGGCCACCTCAGCCTCAAGCTGAGCTTGCCGGTCATTAACCGCCGCGCGCAACTGCTCGGGTTCATAGGCCTGGCTTGGCCGGGCTGAACCCGAGGCAAGCCGCGCCGTAACTGTAGCCTGTAAATCGCCAAGACTCGCATCAAGGCGCCGCAACTGGGCAAGGCGACGTTTGGCATAGTAAAGATCGATCCAGGCAAGCGCCGTTTCCAGGCGGACGTCTTGCGCCGTGACCGCTTGTCCAGCTTCCGCCGCGCCGATCGCAGCCCGCGCGCGGGTTTGCTCCGCGCGCCGCTTGGCCGGGTTGGGGAATGCTTGTTCGACCCCGATCCGTGCGGTGGTCATGCTTTCATCACGCGGACGAAAGGCTGGCGGGCCCGAAATCGGAAAATTATCGATGCCAACGGACAAGGTGGGATCAGGAAGCTGGCCGGCAGCAATCGCACGAGCGTGCGATGCGCGGACGCTGGCCTCACTGACTTTGAGCGCAGGTGCTGCGTTCGCCGCTCGTTCGAGCGCGGCTTCGAAAGTCAGTGGTTCCGCACCTGCCGCGCAAGGCAGCGCAGTGGCCAAGGCCGGTGCCAGGAATAATATACGCATGCAATTGTCTTCCGGTCTGCACGTGCGAGGCCGATTGCGAAGGACTGCCTTTGGCGAATCGGGCGCCGGTGAAGCGAGGGAACTTCACCGGCGCCACGTGCCCGGCCGTCGTGTCTTATCGCTATCGGCCAGGCAATTGCTCAACCTGCCTGCGGCGATCCGGTCCTGTCACAGTCATGCGGCAGCCGGCTCACCAGGTTTTTGGGGGGCGCCAGTCGGATATCCATTTCGCGTAAACCACGTTGAGGGGGGGCCCCAAGTGGATGCATCGCGGGCGCGGATTGACGTGGACCCTTCGGTCCGATGGGCAGAAGCTACGGGGTCGGCAAAGCCGACGTAGCCCGCTCAGCGATCAGCCGATGTGCGCCGGAGGCTCAGGCTCGGGCGGAACCGTACGTCCAAACAGTGCCGCAACAGGGGACACGACAGGTTGGAAAAGCGTCAGGGCCTGAACGTCATCAACAACCTTGCCGGGGAGTAAAGCCAAGGGCACGGTGCAACCCATTTTTGCGATGCATTCCGGGGTCATCCCTTGGCAGGGTTGGTCATCCGATGATGGCTGAACGGTAATCCCCATTGCTTTGGCGCAGTCGGGGTCCATTTGGGTCGTTTCGGATTGTACCGGTTTGAGGGTCATCTGCGCGAAAGCTGATTCCTGCCCCAGAAGGCCAAGGATTGCTCCAATAAGAAGCAGGAAGGCGAGCCGACGATCCACGTTATGTCCTGTCTGGCAGGAACAGCACAGCATGGGAAGCAAAAATTACCAATGACGGGGCATTCCTGCATGCTGCTATGTCCATGATTAAATCGTATCGCGCAACACGCTGCAGGAATAATCATCAATTCCAACAGTTCGCTCGCGCTTGGGATTGGCCGTTATGGCCGGGTAGTCTGCCGTTGCGCAGCACCCTGCAACACCACCTACTGGTTGTATGAACCAGGGACCACGGGCGAGGTGCTTGGCATCAACAACGGCCTGGTTTGCCGCCGCAGCAGCCCAGCGGATCACGGCAACACGGTTGGCGGCCTCTTTTCGTCCTGTGTCCCTGCAACAGGGTGGCCAAGCCGCAGTAGCTTTTAGTCTGTTGAGTTATGGTCTTTGGAAGCATGCCGCTTGTCGCATAAGGCGTTGGGCTTGCAATCTTAAGGCGTGGAAAGATCGTTTGTATAGATGCGGGCGGATTGTCGCGTGCCTCGGCAAGGCCGATGGAGCGCAGGTCGACCGTGTCGAGGTTCATCAAATTTTCTGCGGTCATTCTGCGCATTTTAAGGTTACGTATGTCGCTTCACCGAAGGGTGACCGCCACGCGCGGTCGGCTCGAATTGATAAGAGCCTCGACCGTGGATTGAGCGTGCCGGCAATTCGTTTGTCTGCCTGCCCCAAACATCTTCGATATCCCCTAATAAATAATCGTCTGCACTTCCGACGAAATTGATGGCTTATCTTAAAGAGGAGTATGCCCGACAGGGAAAGCTGGCTTCTGCGGAATTTACTTATAGGCCCCCACAGCACAGGGCTTACAGGCAGATTTCTGGGCAAGGGTCGCCTTTCCGACCACAATCCCGCGAACGGAATCTACTCAGAATACCATAGTCGGTTGCGATACGCTTCCCAACGAGGAGCGGCAGTGTTGAAATGCAGGAACGCACAGGTGAGCCGGTCAGTATGATCCAACGCGCAAAACTTAACTTCTATGATCGCGTTCTTCGACCCGATCCATCGCGGACCGTCGTTCGGCCATTCGATCCGCACTACCCACGAGACTTCGCCGGCGGCACGTCACGTGCCCAAGAGACCGTGGACCTGATCGTGGCGCTTGACGAGGCTGAGTTGGCGCGCCAGCTAAAAGGCGTCTCATTGTCTCTGGATGAAAACCACCGTGACGTGGATACGATGCTGCTTCGGCGGTTCGAGGAGGTCGCTGGCGGCATCGAGGGTGTGGGTCGTATCAACGCCAAGCAGCGGCGGTTGATCGGCGCCTACTTCAGCGAAGAATTTGCTTACGAGGCCGCGGCCTTGTTCAATCCAAGCGTGGTACTCCATCCCGACCAGTCGGGGCTCCCGGAGGGAACCATCCGTTTCGTGATGTCGCTGCGGGGAATTGGCGAGGGACATGTGTCTTCCGTGACCTTCCGGACCGGCACCTGGGCATCAGGCGGCGCACTTTTGATCGATGATCCCAGCCCGACATCGGTATCGCCACTTATCGATACGTGCGGGAAAGGAGAGGGCGTAGCAGCGCGCCTGTGCTGCGCCGGCAGTCGCACGATCTCGGAGACGGTGCTTTTTCCGGTCCTGCCGAGCCAGAGGCAGGGCATCGAGGATACGCGCCTTGTGCGCTTCTGCGAGGATGACGGCAGCATAATCTATCATGGAACATATACCGCTTTTAGCGGTGGCGAAGTGCGATCGGAATTGCTGAGCACCACCGATTTCCGATCGTTCGAAATGCGCGTTCTGATTGGCCAGGCCTCTAGCGGAAAGGGCATGGCCCTTTTCCCTCGCCGCATTGAGGGCAAATACGCCATGCTTGGACGTCAGGACGGCAAGAATATCTGGCTTCATTTCTCCGATTCATTGCTCAACTGGGAAGGGGGCACAAAGCTCATTACGCCAAAATACCCCTGGGAATTCGTCCAGATGGGCAATTGCGGATCGCCGATCGAAATCGACGAAGGATGGTTGGTGATGACCCACGGCGTCGGCACGGTGCGTAATTATTGCATTGGCGCATGCCTCCTCGACAAGAATGATCCGTCAAAGCTGTTGGCGCGAACACCGCGCCCGGTCCTGGCGCCCAGCCCGCACGAACGGGACGGATACGTACCCAATGTCGTCTATAGCTGCGGTGCGCTTGTTCAGGATCGGACCATGCTTCTGCCATATGCGATTGCTGACAGCTTCACTGCTTTCGCTACGGTCTCGATCGATAACCTCCTGAGCGTGATGGAGTAAGCTACTTCAGTTGATGAGAATTGATGACCGTTTGGATAGTGGATAGCCGTCCGGGAGAACTACTCCAATTCAGAACGGGTGGGTGGTGACGAGCATTCCGCAAGAGTTCATCATTTTGTCACAGCCCTTGAACCCGGCAGTGCCCACCGGCCATCCATCGTCCCAACCTTCAATCGTTCATGTCATGCAAGGCGCGGAACGCCTTGTAGAGGTTGCGCGGATCGAGTTGTCCCTTGAACACTGCGGGCGGGGTCCGGTCGATATCGAGCAGCGCATAGACAGCCGACATAGCAGACCGCACCGAGTATTCGACTGTGAAGACGACGTCATCGGGCTGTTCGCAGAACTGTCCCGTGATGGCGAAGTTGGCATAGCCCTTGGGGTGGACCTGCGGCCGGTCGCCCTTGGCGCGATTGAGGAACTGGCTGGTAATGAAGGGCATCATGCATGGCAGGCAGATCATGCCCTCGAGGCTGGTCTGCGCCTGGTCGATCTCTCCCAAGTGGCCGAGCAATTCTTGCATCAATTCGCGCCCGGTGCAGGCCGACATCGGCTTGGCGACGTAATTGCCGGGAGCATCGACGCTGAGGCCATAGCCCCAGAACACTTGCACGTTGTCGGGCTGGCCAATGAAGTGTGGCTGGTGCGGCAGCACGATTGACATCAGCCAATTGGAATCGACGAAGGTGATGAGGCCACCTTCGCCCGGAACGTTGCCAGTGAAATCGCGGATCCGGTCGAACAGCGCCGAGTCCTTCAGCGTGGTGGTGAAGGAGAGCCATTTCGATTCATCGACATAGTCGGTGAATTTGGCGGGCCGGCCCAATTCGGGGCGGCCGGCGGCGATCTTGTCCCACAGGGCCCAGGCCCCACCGACGCTTTTGTCGTTAAGCGCCGCAGGGCTATCCATCCCGCCGATCGCGGCGCCTTCGGTCATCGATCCCAACGTCGCGATCACCAGGTCGCTGGGCGCGACTTCGACTTGCTCGGTCGTGCCGCCACTTTCGCAGGTCAGGCTCTCGACAAAATTCGTGCCGTCGCGGTCGGCAAACGCGATGTCGGTCACCTTGCTGCCGAGGCGAAACACCACGCCGCGCTCGTTGAGCCATTTGCGCAGCGGCAGCACCAGCGAGTCATATTGATTGTAAAGCGTCCGCATGATGCCGTGCAGTTCGTTGAACCCGGCGACCATGTGGGTGAAGCGCACGAGGTAGCGTTTCAGCTCGATCGCGCTGTGCCATGGCTGGAAGGCGAAGGTTGTGCACCACATGAACCAGAAATTGGTCTTGAAGAACGCTTGGTCGAAATGGTCGGAAATCCGGCTGTCGCCGAGCAGCGTCTCGGGTTCGATCGCCAGCTTCTCGATCGTCAGGATGTGGCGCTCTGACAGGCCGAATTCGGGCGCATCGATCTTGTTAGCGCCGCGCACTAGACGTGACTTGGAACCGGTCTTGATGACCTCGTTCCATTCGAAGATTTCCTGCGTGACGGTCTGCTTCCCGTCGAGCGTCGGAATTGAGGAGAACAGGTCGTAGGTGCACAGATATTTGCTTTCCATCATCCGCCCGCCGCGGACCATGTAGCCCGTGTGCGGGTCGCCCGACCCGTCGAGACTGCCGCCGACCCGGTCGAGCTCCTCATAAACGGTGATGGTGTGCCCCGACAGTCCGCCGTCGCGGATCAGTAAGGTGGCTGCCGCCAGCGAAGCGATCCCGCCACCGACGAGGTGGGCGCGGGTGTGGCTGCGATCGGGCTTTGTCATGCGGACCTCTTTGGCTGGGGGAGTTCGGTTTGGGCGATGGGCTTGGTTGACCAACGTCATCGATATTTGTCGCGGGCAGCCTGTCGATGCCGTCGCGAGCGAACGCCCGACGCCAGTTCTACCACCTCGGCGGTAACCGCCTCCTGGCGTGTCATCCGCTCGAGCCCTTGCAGCGTCTCGAGCTTAGCGGCGATATTGGTGCTAGCGGATGCCATCGTCGAGACACGCGCTTCATTCTCGGCGGCGAAGCATTCGGTGGCGGCTTCGCAGATCTGCGCGAAGACATATTCCTCGGTCAGACAATCGAGCAATTTTGGCAGAGGTAGCTGGATCAGCGGTGGCGTGGAGGTGACACTGCTAAATCTGGCAAAATCGAGCGGCAACAGGCGGCGCTGCGTGACCTTTAAGCCCTTCCCGGGGGTCCAGACCGGGAATATCAAGTCGATCCGGCTCGCTCCGCTGGTGTCGAGATAGGTCGTGACCGCCTCGATCAGCACTGCGGCCACCTCGATGATGGCGGCAGCGCGCAACGGTGCCGCGAAGGTGGCGGCGAGGGGCAGCCCGCGTTCGCGCGCCAGCGACGCGGTGCGGTCGCCGACCAGGAAAACATGCGAATTTGCCAACGCGGAAGTGGCACTGTCGAGCACGCGATCGGCAAAGGTGCCCGCGAAGCCCTGCTCGGCGCCGAACACGATCACGCCTGGCGGCGCGGTCCGGTGCGACATCGGCGTGACGGGTGACGTGTCGTCGAGCAGCAGCGCCTGCTCGATCGCGCGCGCCGCGACATCGCCGTAAGCACGTGCCGCTGGCAGCAGCGCGCGACCCTGTTGCGCGCGGGCAGCGGCGATACCCCGCATCGCGTTGACCACCGCGCCGAGCTGCCTGACGGTCGCGATTTGGGCGCTGATATCGGCGAGCTGCTCGGTCATGGCGTGGTCTGTCCCACGCTATTGGTCAGTCGGCCCACTGCTGCGATCAGCGCTGCACGATCGGGCTCGCTCAGTGTGCCGCTTTTCTCGACCGATGCGACCGTCTCCGCCGCCTGCGCGTCAAGCCAGGCGGGCAAGCGCGCGCGTAGCTCAGCGACCGTCTCTACGGCGATTGCGTCGAAAGCTCCCTGTGTCAGTGCCAGCGCCAGCGCAGTCTGGTCGACGACGCGCAATGGCTGGAACTGGGGTTGGTTGAGCAAGGCGCGCAGCCTTTGCCCACGGTCAATTTGCGCCTTCACGCGCGCTTCGGGCTGCTCGCCGAAGCGCGTGAACATCTCCAGCTCGAGGAATTGCGCGTAATCCAGGCGCAGCTTGCCCGAAACGTCGCGCAGTGCGCGCGCCTGGGTTTTGCCACCTACGCGGCTGACGCTGATGCCGACATCGACCGCGGGCTTTTGCCCTTGCGCGAACAGCTTGGCGTCGAGCGCAATCTGCCCGTCGGTGATCGAGATGAGATTGGTTGGAATATAGGCGCTCAAATTTCCCGCATCGGTCTCGGCGATAGGCAGCGCGGTGAGCGAGCCGCCGCCCTTGGCGGGCGAAAGCTTGGCAGCGCGCTCCAGCAAGCGGCTGTGGAGATAGAAGACGTCGCCGGGATAGGCCTCGCGCCCCGGAGGCTGACCAGTGAGCAAGGCGATCTCGCGGTGCGTGGCCGCATGCTTGGTGAGATCATCGACAACGATCAGCACATGACCGCCGCGATCGCGGAAATATTCGCCCATGGTGAAGGCGGCGAACGGAGCGATCCATTGCAGCCCAGGCGCCTGTGCGGGGCTCGCCACCACGAAGATGCATCGCTCGGGCGCGCCGTGACGACGGACTTGTTCGATTGCCCGCGCGACACTCGACGATTTCTGCCCGATCGCGACGTAGATGCAGATGACGTCGCTGGAGCGCTGGTTGACGATCGCATCGACCGCGAGCGCGGTCTTGCCGGTCGCGCGGTCGCCGACGATCAATTCGCGCTGGCCGCTGCCGAGCGCGAACAGTGCGTCGATCACGAAGGTCCCCGTTTGCACCGGCTGGACAACCAGGTCGCGGTCGATGATTGCGGGCGCGGCGCGTTCGATCGGTTCGAAGCTTTCGGCGGCGATGGCCGCACCGCTATCGAGCGGCCGACCGAGCGGATCGACGACCCGGCCGAGGAGCCCTGGTCCGACCGGCGTGCGGACAACCGCGCTGGTGCCGGTCACCATGGCACCCGCTTTCACGCCGTCGGCATCGTCGAGCAGCACGCAGCCAAGAGTTTCGCCGTCGAGCGTCTGGACGAAGCCCGCCTGGCCACCGTCGAAGTGCAGCAGTTCGTCGAGCCGGGCGTTAGGCAGGCCGGAAATCATAGCGACGCCGTCACCGATCGAGTCGACGCGGCCTATCTGGCGCAGTTCGGGGGCGAGGACGGTCGCAGCGACGCTCTGGCGCGCGCGCTCCAGCCAGCTGTCAGGCGTCTCGGGCATCGGTTCCGTCTTTCGCGAGGTGGCCGAGCATATCGTCCAGATCGGCACGCCAGCTGTTGCGGAGGTGGACGTGCGCGCCGCGCAATTCGCAGCCGCCGATCAGACCCGGTTCCTCCTCGAAGGCGAGGTCGAGTGGCACGGGAAGGAGCTTCGCCAAGGCGTCGCGGCAGCGTGCGCGTTCACTGTCGTGGAGCGGGGTGGGCGTGACGAGGGTCAGCGCGCTGCCGTCAAAGCTTCTGGCGCGGTCCACTTCGAGCATGGCGGCGAGCTGGTCGGTCAACTTCTGGAACATTGCCTCGTGGATCACGGCCGGCGGCAAGTGCTGGACAAGCTTTGCGGCCAAGTCACCCGCAAGCGTTGCCGCTTGAGTCTCCAGCGCCTTGCGCATGGCGTCGCGTTCGGCGGCGATACCAGCCTTGGCCGCTTCGCCCATCTTTTCGGCATCGGTCTGGGCCGTTTCGAGCAATCGGACGCGGTCGGCGTCGGCGGCGGTGCGAACTTCGGCGCGAAGCCGCTCCGCATCGGCCGCAAGAGCGGTGTTGCTGGCTTTGAGGGCCGCCGCCTCGGTCTCCGCTTGCGCTTTTGCCGCAGCCGCACTGGCGAGCAGCGCGTCGGCTGCCGCCTGACGCGCTTCGATCGCCGCCACCACCGGCCGGTAGAGGAAGCGGCTGAGCAGCCAGATCAGGACCAGGACGTTGATCGCTTGGAGCGTCAGCGTCCACCAGTTGATATGCACCGTTCTGGGTCAGGCGAACGGGTTGGCGAAGAGCAGCAGCAATGCGACGACCAGGCAGTAGATCGCCATGGTCTCGATCATCGCCAGGCCCACAAACAGCGTGCGCGAAACGGTGGCCGCAGCCTCTGGCTGTCGTGCGATAGCGTCCATCGCAGCGGCGACGGCCTTTCCTTGCGCCAGCGCGGGGGCGATCGCGCCGAGCGAGATCGCGAGCGCAGCGCCCATGATGCTTATCAAATGGATCCAATTCATGTCATTGCCTTTTGCTGGATGGAAGTGGTTTCGCTGACCGCACCGCCGATGAAGACCATCGCCAGAGCGCCGAAAATATAGGCCTGTACCGCGCCGGTCAGCAGTTCGAGCGCCATGAGCGGGATCGGCACGAGCAACCCTGCCAGGCTGAGTACGATGCCGATCACGAATACCCCGCTCATCATGTTGCCGAACAGGCGAACGGTCAGCGACAGGCTGCGCGTGAACAGTTCGATCAGGTTGAGCGGCGCGAGCAGGATCGAAGGCTGGGCGAAGCTGCGGACATAGCCGTTAACGCCCAGCGCGCGGATCCCGAACCAGAGCGTCGCGCCGAACACGATCAGCGCGAGCGCGATATCGGTCTCCAGCGTCGCGGTCGGGGGCTCGACGCCGGGGATCAGCGACGACCAGTTGGCGACGAGCAGGTAAAGGAAGAACGTCCCGATCAGCGGAAGATACGGGGCCGGGGCGACTCCCATAGTCTCGCGGATCTGGACTGAAAACATATCGACGACGAGCTCGAGCGCGGCTTGCGCTCGCGACGGCTTGAGCGCGAGGCGACGCGTGATCAGCCATGATCCTACGCTCAAGAGCAGTATGATTCCCCAGGTGGTGACGACCGGCGTCGTAATCGGTACCGGACCGACCATGAGCAGGACTTGCGTGTCGAACGGCGAGCTGATCATGATGGCAGCCTTAGTCGAGGGAGGATCAGGTGCCGCGCGAGCAGGAACCCGCCTGCTGCTGCCACGAGCGCGGGCGCTCCTTGCGTTGCTGCCCAAACGAGCGTCCCGATCGTGACCGCCAGGCGTCCGAGCCGCCAGCCCAGTGCCGCGAAGGTGGAGCCGCCGACGACCACGAGGTTGACATCCTTGCGCAGGGACAGGAAATGGATCGCGCCTGCGGCCATGCCGAGGCACCCGAAAGCCGGAATGGCGACCGCCATCATCGCCTGTTGATCCAGCGCCATGCCGACCAACCGCCGAACACTGCGCCGATCATTATCAACGGCGCCGTCCAGAACACTCCGCTGGCGAAATGATGGTCGAGCCAACGCCCGGCGGCGAGGCAAATCAGGATCGGCACGGTGATCGTCCAGCCAAGCGCGCCGATCTGGCCGAGATTGCGCGCCAGCGACGGGGCGCCGTCGCGCGCCCATGCCTTGCGGCGATCGGCGCGCACGCGTACCGCCTTGGTCAGCCGGGTTTCGCGGTCGGGCAGGGGGTCGCTCACGGGCGTATGTCGCTGGTGGCCGCGCCGCCGCGCAGTGCCGCAACCATCTGCCGGATCGCCTGGGTGCGCAAACGCGCGGCGGCGGTGCGGTCGGTCCGGTCCGCGTCGATGCGCTCGCGATAGCGGGCTAGGACGTCGCGTTCGAGCGTGTCGAGATCGTCACCGATATGCGCCTCGCGCGTCGCGACCCGCACGTCGCGACCGCCGCTAACCGTCAGGATGCCCTGGCGGATCGCGCAGAAGCCTTGCCGTCCGTCCGCGTGCCGCCAAGAGACGACCGATATTTCCAGCGCGGTCAGAAAATCGCTATGGCCCTTCAGGATGCCGAAACTGCCGGTCGCATCTTCCGCGCGGACCGCATCGACATCGGGATGATCCGCGACGATCTGCGCGGGATCGGTGATCAACAGCCTCATTTGGGGGCTCCCGCCTGGCGCGCGCGCGCCTCCTCGAAATCGCCGATCATGTAGAAAGCACTCTCGGCCCAGTCGTCTGCCTCGCCGGCGAGGATCGCCGCGCAACCCTTTAGCGTCTCGGCGAGGGGCACCGAGCGCCCCGGCGTACCGGTGAACGCCTCGGTGACGACGAACGGCTGGGTCAGGAATCGCTGCAGCTTGCGCGCGCGATCGACGATGAGCCGGTCGTCGCGCCCGAGTTCCTCGACGCCGAGCAGCGAGATGATGTCCTGCAGCGCGCGGTATTGCGCGATCGTCTCGCGCACCTCTTCCGCGATACGGTAATGCTCGGCGCCCACCACCAGCGGGTCGAGCAAGATCGAGACCGAAGCGAGCGGGTCAACCGCGGGATACATGCCCTCCGCGGCCATCGAACGCGATAGTACGACGGTGCTGTCGAGATGGTCGGAAATGGCGGTGACGGCGGGATCGGTGAAATCGTCGGCGGGCACGTACACTGCCTCAATCGCGGTCACTGCCGCGCCAGCGACGGAGGCGATTCGCTCCTGCAGCGCGGCGACTTCGCTTGCCAGGGTCGGTTGATAGCCGACGCGGGACGGCAGTCGCCCGAGCAGCCCCGAAACTTCGCTGCCGGCCTGGACGAAGCGGAAGACGTTATCCATCAGCAGCAGCACGTTGCGGTGCTGCTCGTCGCGAAAATACTCAGCCACAGTTAGCGCAGTCAGCCCAACGCGCCAGCGCGCGCCGGGCGGCTCGTTCATCTGTCCAAAGACAAGCACGGTGCGGTCGAGCACGCCTGATCCGCGCATGTCGTTCAGAAGTTCGTGTCCCTCGCGCGATCGCTCGCCAATACCGGCAAACACGGATACGCCCTCATAGCGCGCGACCATGGCGTGGATCAGTTCCATTACCAGCACTGTCTTGCCGACACCGGCGCCTCCGAACATTGCCGCCTTGCCACCCTGCGCGAGCGGGGAAAGCAGGTCGATCACCTTGATCCCCGTCTCAAATTGCGACGTCGCGGAACTTTGAGCATGGAGTGGCGGCGGCGCGCGGTGAATCGGGCGCAACGTCACGTCGGCGGGCAATGGGTCTCCGCCGTCGCCAATCCTGCCGATGACGTCGATCAGTCGCCCAAGCACCGCAGCGCCAACCGGCACGGCTACAGGGCCGCCGGTTGCCTCGACCGCGACATGACGGGAAAGGCCCGAGGTGGCCTGCAGCGCTACGGCGCGCACCGTGCGATCGTCGATATGGCTCTGCACCTCCGCCATCAGCACGTCGGGCCTGTCCCAGTGAATGAGCAACGCCTCGTCGACCAGCGGGAGCTTCCCCTTCGGGAAGACCACGTCGATGACCGGGCCGCGCACGGCAATAACGTGTCCGGCATCGGATAGGCCTGTTTGGCCTGGATAGGTCTGCGGACGTGGATCAGTGGCGGGCATGATGACTGTCTGCCTGCCTGGATCGAGGGCGCTTCAATTGGCTGTCGCCAGCTGCGTCGTGGATCGAGCGCCCAATTCAACGTCCGGCATAAGCCAGCTACCAGCCGCGCCGGTATCGATTGGATCCTCGCTGGCTCCGCCGAGGTGGCATGTACATCGTGCGGTCGTCATTTCCGAAATACGTGGCAAGTCAGGCTGGGCAAACGGAGTGCGCCGCATCGCGGTCAACGCCGCGATATAAGCCAGCGTCGATTCCGCGCCCTGATTGGCGTTGCGCCGGTCGGGATGTAATCCATCGAAGCAGGCGCCGCGCTCGATATCCACCACTAGAACGCGAAGATCGTTTTGGCCAAGGAACCAGGCAAAGGCACGGCTCGCTTCACCTTGCCAGACGGCGTCTCCAGTGACACGCGCCGCGGTCAAACAGGCACTGACGGCCGCCCAGGCTTCCAGTGGCTGTTGATCGAAGGGTTGCGGATGCCGATGATCGGCACCGAAAGTTTCTGTTCCGATGGGCCGGAAATGACCGCGTTCGGCTGTTTGCAGTTTCATCAGCCAGCGTAGCGAATCAAGGCCTGCATCGAGATAGTGCTCCTTGCCGGTGTCATGGCCGCTGACAATCAGCGCCTCGCACAAACGGGCATTATCGTAGCCCAGCCTATCCTCGAACCAGATCCAATCAGGCCTGGCAGCGTCGGACCAGCGCTGGAAAAGCCGATTGGCTAGCTCGCCCCTGAGGCGCTCAAATCCGCGATGGCCTGGAAAGCGTTCCAGGAACGCAGATATGCCGAGCAAACCATAGGCCCAGGCGCGCGGCGATGTACACGCCATCAAGACGGGCGCGATCTCCAGCACCCGGGCTGCGGCCCAGCCATCCAGCGAACGGGCGTCTTTGTGCCGAGCAACGGTGCCTAGCGCCCAAATCGTGCGGCCCAGAGCGTCATCCGCACCATCGCTCTCCAACCACGTCCGATCGAAATTCATGAAGTTATGGACCCGGTTGGTCTGTGGTGACCAGGCGCTCTCGACAAAGGCTGCGTATGTGAGGTGCAACTGTTCCTCTTGCGCCGTCAAAGGGCGCAATGCCGCGAGTTCGGTGAAGACGAGCAGCGCGCGCGCATTATCGTCTAGGCAATAGCCATGTCTTCGATCGGGCACCGCAAATTTGGTGTGCTGCATCAGACCGACCGAATCGGTGAGAGCAGCGAGATGGGCCGTCGAGACATGTGGCAATGGGGTGTTGCCTGGTTGGATCGGTGGAAAGCCGATGATGGTTGCGCCTGCCGAACGCCGCTCCAATCGGACGGTTGAAAATACTTCGAGATACTGTTCCGCCACTCTCGGCCAGATCATTGCCCGACCACGAGCATAGGCGTTCGTCCGAATTTCGCTTCGCAATGTATCGTCGTCGATCAATCTGCGAATGGCCGTTGCGAACCCGTCTGCCTGCTCGAACGGGACGAGCAAGCCGCAATTGTCTGCCAGCAGCTCCTGCGCGTACCAGAACGGCGTTGAGACAACGGCTTTGCCGAGCGCAATCGCATAGGCCAGCGTCCCGGAAACGATCTGTGCCTCGTTGGGGTAGGGTGACAGATAGATGTCACATGCGGCCAAATAATCCAGCAACGCGTCAAGCGAGAGGTATCTGTCCACGAACTGGACATGTTCGCTAACGCCCAACTCGCTGGCGAGTGCTGTTAGGCTCTCTCGGTAGAGCTCGCCCTCGTCCCGCACCAGATTGGGATGGGTCGCGCCGACGATCATGTAGAGGAGTTTGGGGTTTTCCTGAACGAGGGCGGGCAGCGCGCGAATAGCTGTCTCGATACCCTTGCCCGGCCCAAGCAGTCCGAAGGTCATCAGCAAGGTCCGCTCTGCCAAGCCTAGATCGTGCTTCGCCATAGCTGGATCCAGAAAGGGACGATCCGGTACGCCGTGGGGTATCACGGCGATTTGATCGGCCGAGACGCCATAGACATCCTGCAGGATCTGGCGCCCCTTATCAGCCATCACGATCAGGCGGGCAGAGCTTGCAATGAGTTCGTCCATAACACGGCGCTGAGACGGATTGGGTGTGGCAAGGACCGTGTGCAACGTCGTGACCAGTGGCGCTTTCAGGCCGCGCACCAGGCCGAGGACATGCTCACCCGCCTCACCGCCGAAAATCCCGAATTCATGTTGCAGCGAGACTATCTCGATATCTGCAACATTCAGAAAGTCCGCCGCCACTTCATAGGAGGCGGGGTCTGCGTGTTGAATCTCCAGCGGGACCCGATCGGGATAGGCGTATGCATTCTTGTCGTCGGTCATGGCAATTGTCATCGCGGCCACGTTCGGATCGGCAGTGCTCAGCGCCTGCTGGAGATCATTCGTGAAAGTTGCGATACCGCAATGTCGCGGCACGCATGTCCCGATAAGAGCGATGCGGCTGGGCCGGGGAGTGAGGACGGGACCGTTCATGTTCAACCTCTAACCAAATGGATCTCTTTCGAGTCGGCAACACGAACGCGGCGGCGCGTATTGCCATTGCGCAATGCGTCCAGGCTTGCCTGTCGAAGTTCGATGAGGCATTTGCATGGCGAATATCGCGGTTGCCGCACTATACGTATTGTCCGTGGAACGCGCTGCCCTTGTAGGAAGGCGGCCACATTGCGGGTCAGGGCATCGTTGGCTTCCTGTGAAGCTTGCCAGCACTGACCGTCGTCAGAACATTCGGCGCAACTCGCGGTTTAGATTGGCGGGATGCGGGCGTCTCGTGGCCGGCTCTCTTGGTAACGCTGGTGCTTGTAATGCTCGCCGGTCTCGTCGATCTGGGCATCGAGGTCGCCGGACAAGAAGTTGTTCTTCAGGGTGTGGTGCCAGCGCTCGATCCTGGGTTTGCTGGTGCACCGGCTCCGCGCACTAAGATCCCGCCCTTCGATCATGCCGAAAACAACGAACATGTCGCTGATCGTCGTTTTCTGATGTTCATGGATGAGGATGCAGCCCGAATGCCCCAAATCGGCACCAATCATCCTTGCCAAGTCCGATTGAGCTGTCGTGCCGAGGCCCACATAGAGCGTGTCGAAGCGCAAGGATCGGCCATCGGCCAGCTTTACATTGAGATCCTGATCGGTGAGCTACAAACCGTGAATAGGGGAGGGCTGCCTCGAAAGCTTGCCGGCCTCAATTTTGACACCGACTGGAGCGGAACGGCGACCGGGTCGCTGCATCCTTTAAAGTCGAACATTCGACATCCATTTATTCGGGCATTGTCTGGATATTCGATCTTGCCCTGAGCAGCACCGAACTTCATGCCACCGACGGATTGTTCCTTGTATCTCGCGACGCTTGCGAAAGCGAAGTGCGCGCGTAAAAAGCAAGGCTGGCGTCCAGCCGGATCGCGGACCTAGAGATCGCCTATCTACCTTGTGGCGAGATCGAACGACACAGAGAGGCGATTTCCCGGTTTGGCCCGGCCCTTAAAGTAATCAAGGCCATATCGTGCGCACTTCCGTGAAGACGAATTACATTCCCGAGGATGGCGGGGGCAAAAGCCCCAACCATGCAACGAGGACTAGAATGGCAAGTGCACATCCGGTTTCGATGACGAAACTGCGCCGGAGCGCCTTTATCGCCGAGGATGTGTTGCCCGTCTCAATGGTCGCAGCCAGGTATGGCGTCAGGAAGAAGCGATTGGCGGCGGCCAGCATCAGCATGACGCCGAACAGTATCAGCTTCGCAACCAGCAAAAGGCCGCAAAGACTGGTAAAAAGGGAACCGAGCCTAGACGGTCCGATCAGTATCCAACTGTTGATGACCCCCGACAGGATAAGCAGTCCCACGAGTGCCGCTTCGACCTTAGAAAAGCCATCCAACGCCCGGTGATAGAGATGAATATGATCTATCGTCATGCGGGCGGTAGGTCGGAAAATGAGAAAACAAAGGGCGAATAATGCTCCTACCCATATGCCCGCGGCCCAGAGATGGGTGGTGTCGGCCCCAAGATGGACCCATCCTTGCAAGCCTTCACCGGTCGCTCCATGGCCGGTCCAGGCCAAGGTTGCCAGAGCGACAGCGGCGGTGACCGCCAGCGACCACAGGGCGAAAGCGGGGCGGCGCCATCCGACGACGGAAAAATACAGCACAAGCAAGAGTGCCGCGACCCGCACTTGCCAGACCGTGCCAATCGTGGTGCTCGATATCAAATGATTGACAGTTGCGCGGTCTACCTGATTGATCGGCAGGCCACCCATCGAGGCCGCCAAAACCATCATGTCCAGCATCGACAAGCCAACGCCGACGAGCGCCATCGTCGCCAATACCGAACGGAAGCGCAGGACCGAGCCCGATGCTCTCTCTGCCCCGCGTAACGTGTAGAGGCCAAACATAGGCAGCCCGAAGAGAGGCATCAGATCAAGATAAAGACCCAATCTGACGGCGATTGCCACCATGTCCGACATGGTCTCACTTGACCTTAAACGTGTAGCTGCCTTGGATCCGATGGGTATCGGTCGAGATAACATGATAATCGAGCATGTAGGTTCCGGTTGCCAGCGGGTTGGCGAGCGGGGCGCCGAGCGTCTTGCCGTTAGGTGCCACGGTCGCCTTGACGCCATTCACCTTCATGGGGCCCATCTTCATGCTAGGCATCTCAGTCATCGTCAGGTCGATTCCGGAGAACTGCGCGACGAGCGCTTCGGAAAAGATCAGCTGTATCTTGGTCGGCGCTGTAACGACAGTGTCTGCTGCTGGTGTGGCACTGCTGAGCTTGGAATGGGCCTGGACGGGCGTAGCAGCGAAGACAGAAACCGCCATGGCGACGGCCAACAATGTTTTACGATACATTGATTTCTCCATAGGCGTCGACACAGTTAATACGCACCGCACGGCACAACCCCTCATCGACGTTGCGATATTTTTAAGCGTCCCACGACGTTCAACTCGCGCATAAGATAAAGATTTCTGATGAGGGGTAAGGGCGACCCGCGCGTATTATAAATTGGACGGGTGCGAAAACACTGACTGACCAAAAGCTTTTCAGCTGAGGAGGACGCGATGCAAGATTCTAAAACGGCATGGCTTCGAAGGCATTTGCCAAGCGTAGGCTTCATTGCGGTGACGGCACTGGTCGGTGGCGCGCTTGCTGGCGCGGTCATGTATGTTGGCGTCTATGACATCGGCGCTGATGCGCCTCACACCAAGCCGGTTTATTGGCTCATAGAGCAGCTTCGTGATCGTTCGATCGCCGTCCGGTCTCGCAATGTGAGTGTGCCTGCCAACCTGATGGATTTAAAACGGTTGCAGAGCGGCGCGGGGCTTTACACTGAGATGTGCAGTGGCTGCCATCTCGGGCCGGGACTGGAGAAGTCGGAGATCAGCCAGGGACTCTACCCCAGGGCCCCGGAGCTTTTTCGGGAGCAGCAGAGATCGCCAAAGGCGCAATTCTGGATCATCAAGCATGGGGTCAAGATGACCGCGATGCCGGCATGGGGCAAAACGCATAGCGACGAGTTGATCTGGGATATGGTGGCTTTCGTGCGGCAACTCCCCAAGATGACGCCCGCGCAATATCAGGCAGCAATTGCCAGTGCGCCCGAAGACCATGACGCGATGATGAAGGATATGCCTGGCATGACGAAGGCGATGCCCTAGTGATGTCGCCTTTGCCCGATCCGTGGCCGATCCGGGTCGCTGGAGAAGATCATCTGGGACGATGGTGTGGGGATGTCGATGTATGCTAAGCGGCTCGTGAAGGGACGCTTCATCTGGCCGTCCGCGAAGGACGGGGCCGTCTCTCTGACGAGCTCTCAACTGGCTTGCCTGTTGAACGGGATCTACTGCCGCTACCCGCAGTATTCCTGGCGTCCGCAGAGCGCAGGATAGCCGTAGCGTCAGGCAGTTTTGGCTTGATCCGAGGGCTTGGTGATAATTCACTTCGCCCATGGCAGGCGCCGTTTCACCCTTTCCGGATGATACCGATGCGCTCAAGGCGCTGCTGACGCAGGCGCTTCAGAAGGCCGATGATGCCGAGCAACGCGTCGCCGCCGTCGAGGCTGAGTTGGCCAACGCACGGGCTCTGGCCAGCGCCACCGAAGCGATGATCGCGCATCTCAAGCTACAGAACGCCAAGCTACGCGGTGAGCAGCACGGCCCCAGTTTCCTCGCCGTGTTGGTGTTCGACACGTACGGCCAGTATCATCCGCTCCACCGCCAGGCCGAGCGTTTTGCCTGCGAAGGTGCCCTGCTCAGTGTGTTGACGCTGGCCGATCAGATCGGGACTGCGTGCCACGCGCTTATGCGGATCTACCGGATGATCGAGGCACACGTCCTTGTGCCGAGCGCGTTCATGGCGATGACACCACCGTGCTGGTCATGGCCAAAGGCAAGACCGATATCGGCCGTTCGGCGGTTCCGATCCACCGGCAGTCGTCTTCCACTACTCGCGTGACCGGCGCGGCGAATATCCCCGAGCTCATTTCGCATCCAGGTCAGGGATACTGCAGGCCGATGATATGCTGTCTTCGTAGAGCTATACGCTGTCGATCGACAGCCCGGCTTCATCCTGGAAGCCGGGTGCTTTGCACACGCGCGCCGGAAGTTCTTCGAACTCGCCGATGTCGAGGGCGCCGCTCGGAAGAAGAGCCGCGGCGAGAAGGCATCGATCATTCACCCGATCGCGCTGGAGGTTGTACCAAAGCTCGACGCCCTGTTCGCGATCGAGCGCGACATCAATGGCAAGAACCCGGCCGAGCGTCTCGCTGTCCGTCGGGAGTTGGCGCGCAGTTCGCTAAAATCTCCCGCAACCACGATGTCGCCAAAGCCATCATCTACATACTGCGCCGCTGGAACGCGTTAACCCGCTTCCTCAACGATGGCAGGGTCTGCCTCTCGAACAACGCTGCCGAAAGGTCGCTGCGCTGCGTGCCCCTCGGGCGTAAGTCGTGGCTATTTTCCGGTTCTGACCGCAGCGGCCAGCGCGCGGCGATCGCCTCCTGCATTGGAATTGGTGCACCAATCTGCACGAAATCGCAGCCTGTTCGAACCGCGTCACGGCCTTCGGCGTATGCTTACTGTAGTTCTACTGAGAAGTAAATTGAAGCGTAATTAACATTGATCCTTCATGCTTCTGCTATGACAAAAGAGAGAGCTGAGCGCACTATGCAGATTAAATTCGGAAGAACCGCGCTGCGTCGGTCATGATTGCTACCGCTTCAGGTTGCTTGGCACTTTTGTGCATCATCGGCTGGCCATTTTTCAGTAATTATCGAACTGTGGTCAAAATCCAGAGCGTGGGTGCTGCCGCATTCACGCTCTATTTTCTTACGCTAGGTTCTCCCACAGCTGCGATGGCGTGCCTCATTTCATGCTCACAACTCCTCATCTCTGCATCGGTGCGAGATCGCTACGTGGTCACAAGGCTCTATGGAGCGAGTTTCATTTTGTTGGTCTTTCTTTCTGTTGTGACGTGACATGGCATCCCGTCCGCTCTGGCGCTTACCGGCAGCTCGTTGGGCAGCCTTGCGCGATTGCAAACCTCGACTTCGCGAATGAAGGGTCTGTTTCTCGTTGGCGCACCGTTCTGGCTCGCCCATAATCTAATGGTCGGAGCCGTCTTTGCATTGGGTACGGATCTGGTCTCATTGGCTTCGAACTTGGCGAGCTTAGCGAAATTTCTTGTGCGGCGGGGCGCTTCAGCGCGTGCGTCAAACCTAATCCCGTCGATAACCGAACCTGTCTCGATCTTAGCTTGATTCGGATACCCACGGCCTGGTCGTCGTGAACTTGCCAGGGTGAATGTGTTCGACGCGCGCTCAAGCGGCTCGTCCCGTTGCGTCTCATGGATTGTCTGATCGCAGTTCATTGCGCAATCTTGGCGAACGGGCTCAAAGTACGCTGCGCGCCGGTGGTGTAAAAACCGATCATTGCTTGGGCCACAGAGTCACGAAGCGCCAAATTATCTTTGCGAAATGATCGCTCAATGCACCTTGACCATACCGACGCCCTTGATGTTGTTGAACGAGTCGGTCTGGTGACAGCTGAAGCACTGATCAACGCGCGCCCGTTTTTCGCCGCTGATCATCTTGTCCATCATCTCGAAGTGCATCATGTAATGGCTCGGCGGTGCCTTGTGACATTGTGAGCATTCGGTCGATTTCGGACTTGGATGCAAGAAGCCGCTGATTTTCCAGCTTGCCGTAGTGTGGCAGCTTGCGCACTCAGGTCCAAAGAATCCCTTATGGATATCCCGAGGCGTGTGGCAGGATTGGCAGTCGAGTTTTGCAACTTGCCCTGTAGCGCGCTTCGCAATCTTCTCGAGGACCAGGTGATCCATCCTGACCGGACGAAGAGTGCGGCCCTGATGCTCGATGTGGCAACCCCCGCACTCCTTTAGGTTGGCGTGGAAGGCGGTCGCGGGTTTCATCAGGAGTTCAGGCGCAGAGGCGTGGCATGCGATACAGGTTTCGGCCTTGATGCCCTGGTTGGGAGTATGGCAGCTCTCGCATTTGCCTTCGAGCAATGCGTGGGCGCTCGACAAGGGCCCGGGACGGACTGCCGATGACCATTGGGGTAGCGCAGTGCTTCCCGAACGGTAGACTGTGAAGGGGACCACGATGGCTGCGAGCAGCGCGATCGTCGCAAGCACCAGGTAAAGGATTGTGGTTCGCTTCACGGCAGCCACCGAAGGCCGTAATAGTAGCCGCCCCAAATGTGCAATGCCATCAGGCCATACATCACAATCGCAACCGCGACATGGAACACCGTCCACCGCGCGAGGGTGCGCTTGATCGCATCCCGTGCCATTATTGTAAATTCGAGATCCGAAATGGCACCGAGCAGATGATCGAGACTAAGTCCTGACGGGTCGATGACGCTTTCGCGATTCCAGACTACGGAAACTGTGGCCAACCCATCGTAGCGGTCGCGAAGCAGCTTGAGCTCTTTTTGCTGAAGCCGGAGATCCTGGCTGACCTGCGCAAGATAATATCGCCCGATGAATCCGCTCGCGACGACCGCGAGCATCGATATCACAAGGCTCACACCGAGCGGACTCTGAAACTTGTGGCCGGAGTGAATGATGCCGAGCAATGCCCCGATTGCGCCGGCGTAGACGTGAAACCCCATTAGCGCCCCAAGCGAGATGGAGCCTTTGGTCCGCTCCTTGATCCAGGCCTGCCGCTTCACCGCCGTGTAGGACAGCAGGAGCAGGAACAGAAGCGCGGCGGCGATCCCGAACATGCTCCCGGCAAGGCTGCCCGGGAAGCGGGGCGCGGAATGGATAAGAAATCCGGGGACGATCAGCGTTAGCACACTGACCAGGCCTCCGACCGTGATTTTTTCGGTTTCGGTCATCAGGCCTCCACCACCAGGTCACCGGTCGATTTTGCCTGACAGGCGAGGATGATTCCCGCTGCCTTCTCATCCGCGGCGAGCGCGTCCTCGACCTCCATGGTTGCCTGACCCTGGCGGAGTGGCACTTTGCACCGACCGCAGGTGCCAGCTCGGCAATCATAATCAATCGCTACGCCAATCGCCTCGGCGGCTTCGAGCACCGACTGGTCCGGCGCGAGGGGGCCTGCCTTGCCGGACTTTGAGAATGTGATGGTGGCGTGTGCAGACGGGATCGGCACGGCCTGATCAGCGGTGAATGCCGGTGTCGCAACAGGTTCCGAGGGTTCGGCTTCCATGACTGGGCCACCCTTGAGCGGAGCGAACTCTTCGGTTTTAACCTGGTCTGATGGGACTTGGAGCTGCGCGAGCGCTTCTTTCACTGCAGCCATCATGGGGGGTGGGCCGCACAAGTGGACTCGTCGTTTCGCAATGTCGGGTACCGAGGCCGCTATGAAATCTGCCGTCATGTAGCCCACCTGGCCTTGCCAATCGGTGCCTTCGGCTTTGGCGACGGTATACGCGACGTGAAGCTTGGGATGGCGACGTGCCAGATGATCGCACTCATCGCGGAAAATGAGATCTTCTGGTGTATTCACGCCGTAAAGTAGAAAAATGTCGTGCTCGTAGGACCGGTCTGTGAGACTTCGCAGAACGCTCATCATTGGCGTGATGCCAACGCCGCCGGCGATCAGAACGATGCCGTCGGCTTCCTTCCCCGTGAAGAAGAACCTGCCGGCGGGGGCAGATATTTCAAGGAGATCGCCGGTATCGGCATGATCGTGAAGATGACGCGACTCCAGGCCATATTGTTCACGCTTGATCGTGAGTTCGATATAGTCGCGCTGGGTGGGGGATGATGAGATCGTGTAGGATCGACGGACCTTCTGTCCGTCGATTTCCGAAGTGATTGTTGCGTATTGCCCCGGCAGGAAAGTGAACGGGATGGGACCGCCGTTCGCCTCCATTAAGCGGAACGTTTTCACGTTCGGCGTTTCGTCGAAGATCGCCTTGATGCGCAGCACCCCCTTCCAAGGGCGTTGAGCGGGCGGCGGAGCATTAGTCTCGGCAGACACCTGTGGGACGCCCGCGAGAACAGCGGGCTGTGCCATTGCCGTGGGTGCAGCCGGAGCGCCAATTGCAGTTTGTGCTGTGGGCGACCCTGGCATCAGTCGCTCGACAAGGCTCGCGATGCGACGAAGCCGAGCCTGCCGCAAGAGCAGGGCGGCAAGGAGTGCCGCCGCGAGCAGTACCATTCCAATGATGTGCCACCAGGAAAGGCCGCTATCCGTCGCCATTTGTTCAGCTCCGCCTATTCCATTTTGGTTCTTGAACCATGTGAGAGCGATCTCGCGGGGTGCCTTGCCTTCCTCCAGTCCCTTGAGGGCGCTCACGCCGCTGTCGGCTTGGGCAAGGCCTTCGCGAGCCCCCTTGATGGCGTCACCGGCAGCTACGAAGTCGTTGGACGCAAGCGCGTGATGGAGTCGGGATTGCTCGGCAGTCAGCACTTCGGTCCCCGAGCCGAGGCGCTTTAGCGCTTCGGCTCGAACGGCCCGCCGCGCTTCGTCGGTCAGCGCTGGCCATTGCATCAGCGAGGGGTAGAAGGGTTTGGCACCCATTGGCCCGCAACAGCCGGAGGGCGCGGCTGTGCCACCCATACCTCCCGGCCCGGCAGATCCGGCCGACGGTGACATCATCTGCTTCATCATGGCGGCCATTGGGTCAGTGCCCGAGCCTCCCATGGGTTGTGTTGCAGGCATGTCGGTGCCGCTGGCTGCGGCAGGCATGGCTGGAGCTGCCCCGCCTCCGCCTGGATGATGCGAAGCGTGCTCGTCAGCGGTTTGCGCCACGACCGACGGTGATGTGAGCATCACCGTCAGTGCGATCAGAACCCGGTAGCCAATCCGACTCCAGAGAGTTCGGTGAGTAGTGATTTGATGGAGCGGACGCTTCATGCTGATACTCTTACATATCGTCCTGCATGGGCATTGGCTTGTCGGCGGGCATCGGTGCAGGCTTTGCGGCGGCCGGCTTGGCGTGCCTGCGATGTCTGGGGCTGTGCTTCGACCTTCCCATAGTTTTCATCTTCTTGGCGCAGCATCCTGACTTGTCCTGTGCCATAACGGGTTTAGGCATTTGCATGCCGCCTTGCATGCCGGGCATCGCGTCATGACCTTCCATCATCCCACCGGACGGCATTGCACTGCCGTTGGGAGACATGGGGGGCTGGGTTGAGGCCTGTCCTGTTCCTTGGCTCTGGGCCGCAGCAAGGCTGGGAGACAGAAGAACGCCGCCTATCAATGCCAGCGAATAAAGATAGGAAGTGCGACTTTTCATCATGATCTTTCCTCCGTTGAAAAACGACCGGCGATAATTTGGCGAGCCGCGATGCCCCTGATGGACGACTCCTCAAACTGGCTGATATACGTAGTGTCCGTGAACCCAAAAAAGTGGGGCACGGAGCGGCCGATGGATGCGCGCTGGCGGTAGAGCGACGACTGTGTGATTGGGTGCATGTGCTAAAACCGAACTGTTATTCAGTCATCGCGGTGGACTCCTGTTGCCCTTTGCCAAGGCCAACGGCCCTTAATCTCAACTTCAAGAGAGAAGCTCAGAAATGTCCTTATAAGCACAATGCCCGCAAGAACGGCCAAACTGTTCAGCGTTGGCTGAATAGCTATGGTATTGATTATGTCCGCTGCAACCAGGAATTCGAGACCCAAGAGGATGGCTTCCCCCAGATTTGAGCGGAAACTTCCAACAGAACCTTCATCGGTCAAGCCCTTTGCCGCTGTCAGTAGGAATCTGAGAAGCGAGTAACCCGCACCGACGACAATGATCGCCGTACCCGTGATTTCTATCGCACGCGTGATCCAGTGGATAGCCTCGATGAGAATGCTGTCCATCAAACTACCCCCCCGTTACCACCGGCATTGCCGGGCCATTTAGGTTATAACTTTCCGTCTAGGAACGAGTTTTTCTTCTCAAATCGAGATATAATGCTCATGCAGGGATCAAGGGCATCGGTGCATTACATGCCGGACCCTTCGTCCGGTAATGGCAACAATCCGTTTGGGGCTATGTTCAATTATATCCATGCGCTTCGTTAACGGCCCTGCAATTGATCCCTTCGGCAATGCCAATGAGTAGAATAACGTGTTCCCTCGCAGGACCCATTTGCCATCACCCTGCGCTGTGAAATCGGGCAGCATAATCTCACTGTAGCTTCCGTCGGACATGAATATCCATGCGTTGCCAACCTTGCACTCAGAGCGTCCATTGAATGCCCAGACACCTTCCATGTCGATTTTGGCATTTTCTGGCGTTTCGTTCCTGATTTTTGCCATCAGGGGACTGATTGAGCTTCCGGCCAGGAGAAAGACCACTAGAGTTTGCCGCATTAGGAGAGGCGTGGGTGTTGACAAATTTGTGTGGCTACGCACATTCCAGATGGCTAGGCGACGCCCGAGAATACTGAAATGCACAAGCTTTTGGGCCCACATGACGCAAGTGCGCCGCCCAAATGCTTCAAAAAGCGGCAGAAGCAGAAACGAGCGAAGTCTGTTCATCATAATAGTGTGCCCATCGTTCACCAAAGGATCAGATCCTGGCTGGTTCTTGCTGAAATTCCACTCGCGCATGATTGCAATTGTTACAATTTCCAATATTATAACGTGATTTGAGTTTGATCCGCCAAGGCCTTTTATCTCCATGGGTCTAACCGCAGATTGCGCGGATGCATTCTCGAACTCTACGGCTTTGTGAAAGCAATGAGTGCGAGAAGAGCAGTGTTGGTCTCGGCAGGATCGCGTACAGCAATCGTGTCGATTCCCGCTTCGCGGACAGGATCATCGTTGCCGCCTGGATAGATTGCATCGCCGAAGAACAGCATGGCTGAAAAGGGAATGCCTGTATGTTCGGCAAGCTTGCGCATGCCGTAGGCCTTGTCGATGCCCTGGCGCGTGATGTCGATTGAGGTCGACCCGCCGATGTTCACGGACAGATCCGGCAGCATGCGGCGAAGTGACAACTGGAGCAGCTTGCGTTTGGCGAAGTCTGGATCCCAAGCCGTCTTGGCCGCAAGTGGCGCGAGCTGACCGAGCCCGGAAAAGGTGATCTGGCTGCCGCGGTCTTCCACCCGATCGCCCCAAATCTGCTTCTCGTGGAGTTGGTTTCCGTCAATAGCGGCATCAATCGCTTCGCCGATACGGCGGCGCTCATGGGGCGTGAAAATGTCAGCGTAAATCGCCTGCCAGCCATTGTCGAAACGATAGAGCTTGGTCCCAGTGGTCGGCAGGATGAACAGGTTCTGGAGAGCCGCGCTGCGGGGCAAGCGAGAGACGACCTGAGTCTCAAATTGCGGCCAGTCGCCTCCCGAGATCACCGCAACGGTTGCGACACCGAGCAATGCACTGAGTAACTCGGCAGTCGCCTGGCTGATCGGCTGTTTGCTCTCGGCAAGCGTGCCGTCGAGGTCGAAAGCGATGAGGCGCTTCATCTGAGAAATCCTATCGGAAGCCTGCCCGACGCGGGCAGTGGTGGTCGCTTGGGCGTTTTCCTCGTCATCGGGAATAGCCCATTCGGTGCGGGCCAAACGAATTCCGTGTTCCATGGTCCGCGGAACGGCCGAGCTCAGCTCCCTCCGGTCGCGTGAAATGTGCCCAGCACGACGATTGAACCAGAGGCGGCCGGTGGCTCACCTTACGACCTTGGCCAAGATGAACGAGTCGATGGCATGGGCAACGCCATCCTTTTCGTTCGAAAGGGTCACTAGGCTTGCGGCCGTGCGGACGGCAGCCGGTGCTTGCCCCATCGCGATCGACAGGCCGGCACGCGCAAACATCGGCATATCGTTGCGTTGGTCACCGATTACAGCGACGTCGTCGAGCGGCACTCCAGCTGCACCAGCCAATGCAGAAAGGCCATCGCCCTTGTTGGCACCGGGCGCCGTGATGTCGAGATAGTAGGGTTGGGAACGGCCGACCGTTGCCGCCGCGCCAAGTGCGGATGAAATTTCTTTGTCGAGGCGGGCCAGAAGCTCGCGGTCGCCGCTGACTCCAACGATCTTGTCAACCCGTGCCAGCAATCCGTTAAAATGGCTCCGGAGCACTGGTTCAATGTTGGCGGCATGCCGTTCAAGAGGGACGTAGACCTCGTCGATCGTTTGGGCAAACCAATGGCCGTCGGCGAACAACCACAGGGTGACCGCTGGGTGGTCCAATAAGGCAATCGCCCGCGCCGCACAGTTTGGCTCGATATGCTCAGCCAATACTATCTTTCCGTCGGGGCGCATGACTGTTCCTCCGTTGAATGCGCCCATGACATCGGAGATTTGCAGCCTTTTCGCGATCCACAACATGCCGCTTGGGGGACGGGCGCTGATCAGGCTCATTGCAAGACCAGCGTTCCGGACCCGTTCGACTGCGGCGATCACGCCGTCCGACAGGCTTTTGTCATCGCGGACCAGCGTACCGTCGATGTCACACACAAGGAGGCGTATGCGCCCGCTCATCCCAGACGGTGCCAGCGCCGGTGCGCGCGATGCATCAGCGCGTCGGCGCTTTCGGGGCCGGCGCTGCCTGCAGGATATTCCTCGGGCGAACCCTGCTGCCACATTTCGAGCAGCGGTTGCACCGCGCGCCATCCGGCTTCGATCTGGTCGGCCCGCTGGAAAAGCGTCTGGTCGCCAGTCAGCACATCATAGAGCAGTGTCTCGTAGCCAGTCTGATGTTGGAGCTCAAAATGGTCTGCATAGCTGAAATCCATGCTGACCGGCGCCGTGTTCACTGCGGGGCCTGGCTGTTTGACCACGAATTCGAGGCTGATTGCCTCGTCAGGCTGGATTTGGATGACGAGCCGGTTAGGCGGGAGCCGGTCGACCACCGTCTCCCTGAAAAGAGAGAGCGGTACATCCCGAAACTGGATCACGATCTCGGTATCGCGCGCCGCCAGCGCCTTGCCCGTGCGCAGGTAGAAAGGGACCCCCGTCCAACGCCAGGTTTCGACGTGTACCTTCATTGCGACGAATGTCTCGGTTCGACTGAGTGGATCGACAGCGGGCTCCGTGAGGTAGGCAGAAACTGGTTCGCCCGCGACCGCGCCGGTGCCATATCGGCCGCGAATGGCCTCCTGGGGGTCGATCGGGCAAATAGCACAGATGACCTTCGCTTTCTCGGTGCGGATCGCCGCAGCATCGAAACTTACCGGCGGCTCCATGCCGATCATGGCGAGAAGCTGAAACAGATGGTTGGGCACCATGTCACGCAGCGCGCCGGTGGCATCGTAGAACTTGCCACGGCTGCCGATGGTTACGGCTTCTGCGGCCGTGATCTGGACGTGATCGATGTAACGGTTGTTCCAGACAGATTCGAGCAAGGTGTTGCCGAAGCGCGCTACCATGATGTTCTGGACCGTTTCCTTGCCGAGGAAATGGTCGATCCGGTAGATCTGGTCCTCTTTGGCGCGGGCAAGGACCTGGCGGTTGAGCGCCTGTGCGGTAGTGAGATCGGTGCCAAACGGCTTTTCGATTACCACCCGCCGAAAGCCCCGGGATTCGTCGAGCAGACCCGCATCACCTAAAGCATCGACGATGGGGCCGAAAAAGCCTGGACCAGTGGCGAGGTAGAAAACAGTGTTCCCCTTGAGCTCGCCCGCCAACGACGTGAACGTTTTTGAATCACGGAAGTCGCCCTTCCGGTAATGGACGTGGCTCCGGATGTTCTCCCAACTGGGCCTCTCTTTCAGGAAGTCATCGAGAGCGCGACGCAGCCCGTCGTCATCACAGTCATGATGACTAATGCCAAGCAGCTCGGTCTCAGGCGCCAGAAGCCCGGCTTCCGCGAGATTGACGAGCGCCGGGAAAAGCAGTCGACGTGTGAGATCACCCAACGCGCCGAAGATGACGAACGTCGCTGCCGGGGAGACCGGAGCCTTATTCATTGCGGCATTTCGACGTGCCCGCCGAACCCGAATCGCATCGCCGATAGCACCTGGTCGCCGAAAGTATGGTCGACCCGGCTGCGATAGCGGGCGAACAGCGCAGCGGACAGGACGTAGACGGGGACAGACTCCTCCATTGCCGCCTCGATCGTCCAGTGACCCTCTCCCGAGTCGGCGACTCGTCCGGAAAATTGGCTGAGCATCTGGTCATTCGCCAGCGCATCGGCAGTCAGATCGAGCAGCCAAGAGGAGATGACGCTGCCACGCCGCCACACTTCGGCTATGTCGGTCAGATTGAGGTCGAAGCGCTCATCCTCCGGCAGCTTGTCCGACTTTTTGCTCTTGAGAATATCGAAACCCTCAGCGTAAGCCTGCATCAGCCCGTACTCGATGCCATTATGGATCATCTTGACGAAGTGGCCTGCACCTGCCGGCCCTGCGTGGATGTATCCCTGCTCGGCGCGCGGATCTTCGCCCTCTTGCTCCATACGGTTGGCGGTACGCGGGATCGTTCCGAGCCCCGGCGCCAGCGCTGCGAAGATCGGGTCAAGCAGATCGACTATCGCCTTGTCCCCGCCGACCATCATGCAATAGCCGCGCTCCAGTCCCCAGACCCCGCCGGATGTGCCGACGTCCACATAATGGATGTTCATCTCTCGCAGGGAACGTGCCCGTCGGATGTCATCCTTGTAAAAACTGTTGCCGCCATCGATGATTATGTCGCCCGGCCTGGCGAGGCCCTTGAGCGTCTCAATCGTGTCCTCGGTAGGCGAGCCGGCGGGGAGCATCACCCAAAAGATGCGTGGTGATGTCAGCGCGTTGGCGGCGGCTTCCAACGACGAGGCCGCGATCGCACCCTCTGCGGCAAGGTCTTCGACGAGGGGGGGATTGCGGTCGAAGGCCACGACTTCATGTTCGCGGCGCATCAGTCGGCGCGCGATATTGGAGCCCATCCGCCCCAGACCAATGATTGCAATTCGCATAGAGTTAGGTTCCCTGATGGTCGCGTGCGGCAGCGACCACCGCTGCGCGCAACGCTTCGATGCCGCCGCCGTCCCCCTTTAAGTTGACACGCAGTACATGCCGACCGCGCGAGGCCAGAACGGCCATGTCACCGCGGGCCTGTGCAAGCTGGATCGTCCCGAAGCTCGCTTTGTGACCGGGGATGGCTAGATCGGCATCGGAATCGCGCGTGATGACCAAGAATGAGCCGCTCGCCGGGCCGCCTTTATAGACCTGCCCGGTCGAGTGGAGGTAGCGGGGTCCAAACCCGGCAACGGTCGCCACGGTGTTGGCATCGCGGAGCGCTTGGCGCATTGTCGTGACAGCCTTTTCATTGGCCTCGTTCCGCTCGATGTAGGCGAGAAGTCCCGCATATGTACCATGTGTTAGGCTAGCGAAGTGCAGTCGTAGCAACGCGACTGGATCGGCAGAGCGCGGGCCGTCATCATCCGAGGCATACACGGAAAAGTCGGCATTTTCTGCGATCGGTTTTTCCTGCCCGAGAGCGCCCGTCGCCTCGAACGAGTCGACCAGTGCGCGCGTCGCGATCTTGGCGTCCTCGACATCGGGTTGGTCGAACGGGTTGATGCCGATTACCGCACCGGCGATCGCGGTCGCGACCTCCCACCGGAAGAATTCCTGACCAATCAGGTCACGGCTAGCGACGTGGATCGTAACTAGCGGCTGGCCGGCGGCCACGAGTGCCTCGAGCTTCAATTCAAGTGCGTCGTCGTCGTCGCCCTGCAGGTGCAAATGGACGAACATCCGATCGTTCGCATAGCTTTCCGGTGAGCCGACGGGCTCCAGGTCGACGGGAACAACACCCTTTCCCTGCTTGCCTGTGGATTCGGCTATGAGCTGTTCCAGCCAGGCACCGAACGGCTCCAACCCCTTCGACGGCAGGATGGTAAGCTTGTCCCGCCCGGCCAATGCCGCCTCGCCGATAATCGCCCCAAGGCGCATGCCGGGGTTGTGTGTGGGAGGCACATCGGCACCGCATGCAGATATCATCGCCGCGGTCGCCGCATAGATGGCGCTTGTGTCGAGCCCCATTACGGCCGCGGGCACCATACCGAATGCCGATAGCACGGAGTAGCGCCCGCCAATGGCCGGGTCGCCGGCGACGATCATCGTGAAACCGTCCCGCTTGGCAGAAGCCTCAAGCTTTGAACCTGGATCAGTGACCGCGATAAAATGGTTGCCATCCTTGCCCGACAGTTCCCAGAAATAGGCGCGCAACAACTCTGGCTCCATGGTCGAGCCCGATTTGGATGAGACGATGAACAGGGTGTTTGCTGGATTTATCTCGGCCGCCACTGCCGCAATCTGGTCTGGATCCGTGGTGTCGAGCACGTGGAAGCGTGGATGGGTTTGGCGGCTGCCCAGGATCAGCGATAGCACTTCCGGACCGAGGCTCGACCCACCCATGCCGAGCAGGACCGCGTCCTTATAGCCTCTGGCCTTTGTGGTTAGTGACTTCAGCGCATCGCCATCGACCTGCTGACCCCGAGCCGCCGCGAGCCAACCGAGCCAGTTGGCTTCCCCCCGGTCGGTCCACAGCGTCGCATCATGCTGCCACAGACGGCGCACCCAGCCGTCCACACGCGCCGACTCCAAACGGGCCTCGACCGCCTGTCGGAGCCCCTCGGGAAGGGTGACTTCCATTCCGTTCTGGCGGTCGCCCAGATATGCCTCGCGCTTGGCCGCGACGCCGCCAAGCAGCGCGTCGGCGGCGTCTGCGAACAGTCTCACGCCTTCTTCGACGAGGCCGGTGGTGACAACGTCCAACGCCAGGCCGAGCCGTCGCGCCTCTGCGAGGACGTGACGGGCATCGTCAAGCTGCTGGGTCAGGGTCAGTTGAATGGTGCCGTGGTCGCGGAAGGCATCCATCGTCTTGGGCGGTATCGTGGTGATCGTGTCCGGGCCGATCAGCGCGTCGACATAAAGCGTGTCCGGGTAGGCGGGATCCTTGGCCCCGGTTGAAGCCCACAGCAGTCGCTGCGGCATTGCGCCTTTTGCAGCGAGGGCTTGCCAGCGAGCGCTGGCAATCATGTCCTCGTACCAAACGTAAGCCAACTTGGCGTTGGCGATCGCAACTTTTCCTCGGATGGCGAGCAACGCGTCGCTCTCGGCATCGCCGGCTTTCACCCGTTCGTCGATTGCCTTGTCAATTTGCGCATCGATGCGGCTAACAAAGAAACTGGCGACGCTCGCCACCCTGTCAATCGGTTCGCCAGCCTCTGCCCGTGCCTCGAGTCCATCCAGATAAGCTTCGGCAACCAACTGATAAGCTTTGAGCGAGAAAAGCAAGGTCACGTTGATATTGAGCCCATCCCTGATCAACGGAGCGATCGCGCGGACGCCGGCTTTTGTGCCGGGCACCTTCACCATCAGGTTGGGCTCATTCACAGCCGCCCACAGGCGCCTTGCTTCCTCAGCCGTGACATCGGTGTCGTTCGCGACATAGGGCGAAATCTCGAGGCTGACGTAGCCGTCTTTGCCGTCGAGCCGGTCATATACTTCGCGCAGATCGGTCGCGGCCGCCTTGATGTCCGCGATAGCCTGGCTTTCGTAAATATCCTGAACGCTTGCATCGGCATTACCGAGGAACGACTGAAATCCGGCATCATAGGTATCGCCGTGGCCCATCGCCTTTTCGAAGATCGACGGATTGGAGGTGACGCCAGTGAGGCCGTCCTCGCCGACAAGCTTGCGCAGCCCGCCATCGGCCAGGAACTTGCGGTCAACGAAGTCGAGCCACACTGCCTGGCCCATTTCGCGAAGCTCGTTCAAGCGGCTGGTCATTTGTAGCTCCTCTCGTTCGGGGCGTCCCAAATGGCGCTCATATTATTGTGAATGGCGCCTGATTTCTCACCAAGCTGAGCGTATTGGTCTGTCGTTCTGGCAGACATAGCGACCCAGGACAGTTGCCCCAGCTTCCCAGTTTTACGCACTCCTTGAGACCAGAAAGTTGTAAAGCGGTCCAAAGACGAGAGCGATGTACCAACCCCAGCCAAATGCCTCGCCAAGGCCGAGAAGAAAGGTCTTCCAACTCAGCAACTGGAACCCCGGCAGAAAAATGGCGAGGGCGGAATGCTGCACCGGAAGACCGGGCAGGAAAAGGTAACCCAAGATGCACAAAATGTAGCTCACCGAAAAGAACAGGCTCAGTGCCAACCCACTGGTGACAACCGGGATCAAAGCCGGCTGCTGGCGGTCATGCGGCATGGCGTGGTTCTCCTGATGGCTCGATATTGCCAGACGCCGCATAGAGCTGCGGGTTGGCTTCGAACTTGTCACGGCATGCCCCGGAGCAGAAATGCCATACATGGCCTCCGACCACGGCGGTCTTGGCACTAGCTGTGTCAACAGTCATGCCGCATACCGGATCGACTGTTTGTGCCGCTTTATGCTTTATGTCGCTGTCATTTCTGTGACGTCTATGGTGTCCCATGACATGGGCGCCGCAGCCGAATCGCATCATGAACATGAAGAGCAGGCCCCAGACGAGAAGGTATGCGACAGTTCCCACGACACGCTCCTCTCAATTGCTGCGCTAGCGACCGCTCAGACTGCGGTCGCTGTATCCAAGCTTCGGAACGAACCCAGGTACGCGCTCCATGTATTGTCTATATTGGTCGCCAAATTCGCGGATTGCATCACGCTCTTCATGGCGGGCGAGGCGCACATACATAACGACCAGAACTGGAAACATTGCGAGCGTTAGCAAGGTCGGCCACTGCAGCAGGAAGCCGAACATCACTGCGATGAACCCTGTATATTGGGGGTGCCGCATCCGTGCATAGAGACCGGTAGTGGCCAGTGCATGATGCTGTTGGGCGGAATGCAGAGCCTTCCAGCCAGATGAAATCAGCATAAAACCACCGCCAATGAAGACGAAGCTGGCAATATGGAATGGACCGAAATGCGGATTTACGCGCCACCCGAACATCATTTCGAGAAGGTGTCCGGCGTCATGTGAGAACCAATTGATCCCTGGAAAGCGCGATTGCAGCCAGCCTGACAAAATATAGATCGTCAGAGGGAATCCGTACATTTCTGCAAATAGCGCTACGAGAAAGGCGCTGAACGCACCAAAACTGCGCCAATCGCGCTTGGTTTCAGGCTTGAAGAAACTGAAAGCAAAGAAAATGAAGATCGCCGCGTTGACGAATGCTAGTCCCCAAAGGCCATAAGCCGGAGTGTCAGAGTGGGTCATTTCCTATCTCCACTGCTACGGTGATGCCCTTTGTGCATGAACAAGTGCATGATCGGGCAAATCAACAATATGGCGTACGGTAGAAAACCAAACAGGTGAGCACGATGCTCGGTCACAAGGTAATATCCACCGACGAGAAAAAACGTCAGGAACGCGAGTTTCTCGAACCACCAACGGCCATTCCGCACTGATTTCGGCGCAGCATTTTTCCTCTTATTGTCATTGCCGCAACAATCCATGGCACGTCCCGCATTTAATAGGAGTGGCCATGGTGGCTCGCTGACCTCAATCCCTCCATCCGTAAACACCACATTTTGACAAGCTTTTGGTCAGGTCCGACCGAGCGGGCTGGCGATAGCCTTGAGCCCCTTGAGACCCGAGCCGAAGCGCGCGATGGCATCCCGATGTCGAGCAAGTTCGCCGTACGGAAGGTAGGCAATATCCAGATCGCCGATGCGGCTGAATGCCGGGCGCTGGAGCTGCGCTCGCACGTCGCCTTCGCGCGCGTCAGGCGCGACCAGGAACAAGCCCGCCGTAGCGTGAAGGCTGTCGCCATTCAGCGCCAGGTCGAGCATGCGGACGATACCCGAATAGATCGACGTCGTATGCTCGACCTCGAAGGCGGCGGCGACAGACTGATTGGCCTCGTCGATCCATAAGACATCGATCAGACGAATGGCATCTGCTCCCGGACAAGTCACAAGGCCCGGGGGCAGTTGGTCCAGGCATCCCTTCGACAAAGGCGCATTTTGGTACAGGCGCCCCCTGTCATTGGCGGCTATCCAGACGCTAAACCCCAGGGACTTGCCAAGATCGCGCAGCCAGGCCTGGACCTCTGTATGCGTGCGGTCGCTCTCCTGGTTGGATAGCGACTGCTTGTTCAAGCTTTCGGCTTCGGCTCGTGCAATCAGCAGTCGTGCATTCCAGTCGGTGACGCTGGAGGCATCGGTCGTTTGGGGCGGCACTGGGTAGCGTCCTGAACCGACGTCAAACAGAACCCCGCCGATCGCGCCGAGATCGTTCGAAAGCAGATCGCGATAGCGGTCATTGAATTCGATGACCCCGCTTCGCATTGCGAGGAAGTGCGGCCAGCTCCCAAGCTTCACGTTTGCGTTTGCTAGGGCGTTATAACCCTTCACGATTGCTGTATTGAACGGCGGGATGAGCGTTGGGTGCAGAAAATAAAGCAGGTTGGCCACCGCAGGGCCCAGGCCCTTGATCTTCCTGCGGTCGATTGCGTGGATGTGGTTGATGATCGCATCAGCGGTGTCGCAACAGGCGCAGTTGGCGAGCAGTTGACCAAATGCTCTCTGGTTCGCGGCGTCTTCGTAGATATCGGGTATGCGTAGTTTGGGCTTCCAGAGGAAAGCGTGATCCGCGCCCCGAAAAATCTGTCGCTGTTCGGCAATCGAGTGAACGACCGTTTCCAGCGAGGAGTTGCGGTAGGTCACGCCAAATGTGCCTTGCTCGATCTCAGATACGACTTGTGCTATGCTGCGGCGAATTGAGCGGAAGTTCTTCAGGCGCTCCTCCCAGAGGAACCAACCCCTGTAAGTCGCACCGGGATCTTCGCGCCACTGCAGGATCAATTGGCGCACCAAGGCATTCGGAACGCAGGATTGATCATTCGTTTCGATTACTTGGCTCATGGCCGCAGGGATGCGATTGTGCCTTCGAAAGCGCAAGGAGTTTCCCACTCCCCGCCTTCATTGGTGATATAATTGCATCAGGCTATCCGTCTCACACAGCCGAGTTGGTTGACTGACATTTGGATCGGCGCCATTATGAAATGGTAAAGATCTGCCCGCAGGAGGAACACCTTGTTCATGATGGGACGGATCTATGAAAAAATACATTCCAATTGCAGCCATGATCACGATGGCTTTGGGGGCCTGTGCTTCTGTTCCCGCTACCTCGGCTGAGGTGGAAAGCTGCCGGAAGATGGAAAGTGATATGGGTCTCGGGACCCGGCATGACCATCAGGAGATGAAAGGCTTGGGGTTGAATCCCATGAACATATCGCATTCTCGGTGCATGGAAATCCTCGGCAGGACGCAATAGATTGCGCGCCCAAAGGATGGAAGCTTATCTGGAAACGATAAAGGTCCGCCACCCATCGAGGCGGCGGACCTTCGAAGCATAAGGTGCCAGCGATTACTTTCTCGAAGTTATCGCGGTATTCAGCAGCCGCCGCCGCCTGATTTCTTGGGAGCAGGCGAAGTCGTCGGCGCGGTCATGGGCATCTGCCCCCCCTGCATCATGTGTCCGCCTTTCATCATACTCCCTCCGGACATCATGCTCCCTCCGGACATCATGTGACCACCGGACATTTTATGTCCGCCCGTCTGGCCCGCCGAACGGTGCTGATGCCCTGCAGAGTGCTTGGGCTTCGGCTTTGCAGGATGTTTGTGAGCGGGCAAATCCTTCATGCCGGGGGGCATTTGATCGGCTAATGCCGGAGCGGTGCCGGAAGCCAGCAACCCCAGGGCGGCAATAATCATCGTTGTCTTGCGCATACAGCGGTCCTCTCCTTGGCAGCCTTGATTAGGCCAGCCTCAGGCCCCCTATGTCGCGATCTAGATTGGCGTCGATATACGTAGATAACGAATGCCTCGGCACCGCAGCGGAATCTCCTGCAGGTCGGGTAGGGCCGAGCAGGGGTTTAGCCAGCAATAGCCGGACTGAGCCCCTGGTCGATCAGGGTTGCCCATAGTGCCTCGGCGCTATCGGCATACGAAAACAAGTCGCGGTCTTCGCTGTCGATCATGCCGTTCTCGCTGAAAACATCCAAATTGATGGCGCTTTGCCAATAGTCTCGATCAAACAGGATGATAGGGACTTTGGGAGCCTTGCCGGTCTGCCGCAGTGTCAGAATTTCGAACATCTCGTCCAGGGTTCCAAATCCCCCTGGGAAGACCACCAGAGCACTGGCGCGCATGGCCAGATGCATCTTGCGGATCGCGAAATAGTGAAAACGGAATGTGAGTTCGGGCGTCGTGTAAGGATTTGGGACCTGTTCGCGAGGGAGCGTGATATTGAAGCCGATAGAAGGCGCGCAGACGTCATGGGCGCCGCGGTTGGCCGCCTCCATGATCCCTGGCCCTCCTCCTGTGGCGATCACGTTCATGCGTTTGCCACCATTGCGGGTCAGCGCGCCTCCCCGCTCGGAGGCGAGCCGGCCGAACTTGCGGGCTTCGTCATACCAGGCGCCCCTCCTGCCTGGCTGCGCCTCTCGGACGCGAGCACTCCCAAATACGACAATGGTTGAAAGGACGCCCCATTCGCGCAACGCTTCCTCCACCTTCTCGTATTCGAGCATGAAGCGAACTCCGCGCATGGAGTCCCCAAGAATGAAGTCCTGATCCAAGGCGGCGAGCCTGTAAGATGGCAAGTCCGCTGCGTTGTGGCTGGGGAAGCAATGCTCACAGGGATGTGGCGTTAGAGCGCTGCAGAAAGGGGTGTCATTTGAAGTCACATGTTTCCTCCCGTTCAAAGCATAAATCTTGTGATCATTGGTGTTTTTTTGGCTGCGTTCGCGAAACTGTCTCAGTGCTGGCGCGACGAATGCCGCGCCATATGTAAACATCACATGCTCCCGCCTGCGTCCCGTCTGCGATCATTACGTATGGCCGCAGACCAATCGGCTGGCCAATCCATGCAGAAATCCACAAGCGCGGGAGCGATGGCCATGCACGGGCACAAGAATCGACACCAAAAGGACAAAGCCCGGAGCCATTTCGTGCCGAGCGGGGCCCCTCATGCCACGTTTGAGGTTGAGCCAAGACCTGCTGGAGGAGGATTGGCGATCGGGTTCTTTGGGGCGAGCGGCACCGTCACCGGATCGCGCTATCTCCTCGAGGATGACAGCACGCGCTTGTTGGTGGATAGTGGACTGTTCCAGGGCGGTCGCGATTTACGCAACCTCAACTGGGCTCCCCCTCCGCCAGAAATTGCAGGGGTAGAGACGATCCTGCTGACGCACGCGCATCTCGATCATTCCGGTGCCATTCCGCGTTTGGTCCGTGATGGTTGGAGGGGCCGGGTTCTCACCACCCGGGCAACAGCCGAGCTTTGTGAACTACTTCTGCCGGACAGCGGCCACCTGCAAGAAAAGGATGCCCAGTTCGCAAACCGTCGAGGATATTCGCGGCATCGACCTGCGCTGCCACTATATACCCAGAACGATGCGTTGAATGCGCTGGAGCACTTTCAGGGCGTCAGATTCGATGAGTCCATCGAAGTTGCCCCGGGTGTTTCGGCCCGCTTCCACCGCGCCGGGCATATTCTCGGAGCAGCTTCGATCGAGATCGACTGGAAAGGAACCAAGGTCGTCTTTTCGGGCGACCTTGGGCGTTATGACGACGCTGTGATGTTTGATCCCGCACCTCCGCCATTGGCTGACTTTCTAATCGTCGAGTCTACCTATGGCGATCGGGAGCATGACGCTGTTTCGCCTGAAGTAGCCTTGGGTGAGTGTATTGAGCGATGCGTAGCGCGTGGTGGGACGGTCGTAATCCCGGCCTTCGCGGTGGGTCGGGCCCAATCGCTCCTCTATTACCTGTCCCTCTTGAAGAAGGCCGGCCGCCTTCAGGGCGTGCCTGTCTACCTCGACAGCCCGATGGCAATCGACGCCAGCGGCATCATGTGCGCTAACTCAGGGGATCATCGCCTGTCGCATGATGAATGCAAAGCCGCGTGCGCCGTAGCGCACTATGTACGCGATGCCGAAGAGTCGAAGGCGCTGACGGCGGATAGCAATCCCAAGGTCATCATTTCGGCAAGTGGCATGGCGACTGGCGGACGTGTCCTTCACCACCTTGCACAGTTTGCCCCGGATCCGAAGAACCTGCTGCTTTTTGCAGGCTTCCAGGCAGCCGGCACCCGAGGCGCGGCGCTTGTCGCTGGCGCGACCTCGGTAAAGATTTATGGCGAGGTTGTGCCGGTTTTTGCCGAAGTAACCAATCTTTCGATGCTGTCGGCCCATGCTGATTGCAACGAGATCTTGCGTTGGCTTTCTGGCATGCCGCAAGCACCGAAAATGACGTTCGTCACGCACGGAGAGGCGAGTGCCTCTGCCAGTCTGGCCGAACGGATTCGGCACGAACTGGATTGGACATGTACCACGCCTGCTCTCGGAAGCTGGGGCGATCTCACCTCCCGCGCGCATGGCTCATGAAAATGTGACCATTACGTATGTTGAGCTTGGAGCTTGGTCCTTACTCCGGACTTTGAAGAACAGCTCTTCCCCATAAGGCCTGGGGGCGGCCTTAAAAAGTTCACGAAGGAGTCGAAGATGATCAAGAAGTCTCTCATGGTTGCGATTGCAGGCATATCGATGCTTGGAGCTGCACCGGTCCTCGCTCAGGGTATCGGCCACACCTGGTTCATGCGCGGTACTGTTGTCGCCGTCGACAAGACCGGCACTGTCGTCTGCATCGGCAAGGCCGATGGCGCGGAGGTTGGGCAGACCCTCGACGTGGTCCGTGCCGTCTACCATCCGGGGCCGAGCAAAGCGGGTACGGGCTATCACCGGCAAAATGTTGGCCACGTTCGCATCGACCACATTTTCGATGACCATTTTGCCCATGTCACTGTCGTCGACGGCCGTGTGGCAAAGAACGACATCGTCGAACTGGCTCGCAGCCACTGATCCCTCGTGGTCATGACCGACGCCTGAACGCGCTGCCGGAGCCTCCGCACGGAGGTGCCGGCAGTAGTCGTCGCTCGTGACAAGAACTGGAGGATTGCGTGGCCAAGTTTCACATGGCGGTGGCATTTGCAGCGTCCCTCTTTACAGCAAGCGCACCGGTAAGTGCACAGGGCATAGCTCACACCTGGTTCATGCGAGGATCGATTGTCGGAATTGACTATCGCGGGCCCGTTGTTTGCATTGGCCGTGTTGATGGAGCCGAAGCCGGGCAGGTACTCGAAGTTTATCGCCCAGCGCCCGTTTACTTGCGAAGGCGGGGGTCAAACCACTACCGCAAGAAATTGATCGCACATGTCGCAGTCGATCAGATTATAAATGACCACTACGCTCATGTAACGGTGATTGATGGAGAACCACGCAAGGGCGACATTGTAGAATTACAACGACACCATTGATCGGTCAGCGAAAGGCGCAGCGTTACCTGGCGACGACAATCCAAAGAAGGTGGCGATCGGCAAGGGTGAACCTCATTGGCTGCAGGTACAAATGAAGAATAAGCTTGGGCCTGTGGATTGGAGACGGATGCTATGGCCAATTTCAAGATTGGCGAACTCGCTGCTGCAGCGGAGGTGGGTCGCGACACGATCCGCTACTATGAAAGGCTTGGCCTTCTCCAGGCTTCCTCGCGAAGTCAGGCAGGATACCGCTTGTACAATGACGATGAACTCGCCCGTCTGAAATTCATTCGGTCGGTGCAGGATCTCGGTTTCACGCTCGAGCAGACGCGAGACCTGCTCGAAGCATCCGCAGCTGCTCCGTCGCGCGTCGAAGATTTGCTGGCTGTAACCCGCGGAAAACTGATCGCCGCAGAGAGCAACATCGGCCGCTTAAGGCAAGTTGAGCAGTTGCTTGCAGATCAATCAAGCGCTTCCCAAGCTTCCTGTTCGCAACCCCTCTGGATGAGGCTGAGAACCGAGAAGAGTTCTGCCGAGCACTTGAGCAGTGATTTGACAGAATGCCCAGTGGACCAACTCGTGTGAAAGGATCGATCATGACCAATTGGAATCGTAAGGCTCGGTGGATGACCGGCAGTCTGGTAGTGGCAGGCACCCTTGTGCTTGCCGGCTGTAACAGCAAGGATAAGGGGACCACGCCGACCCCAACGTCCAGCGCGGCAACAAATGCTACAGATAGCCAGACATCATCTGTGCGTGATGACGCCGCAGCTGCAAGCGCCACAGCAGCTGCAGAAGATATGCACAATCGCATGGAAACAGATCAGCGGCAGAGGATGGATCACGACAACATGCGGATGGGGCCAGGCATGAACCATCCTGCTTCACCAGCCCCCAGCACCCCGCCGGCAGATCCTGCCGCGGGCATGCAGGGCGGGGGAATGAAAGATATGTGATCAGGATGGGCGGAGGAGAGCCCACGGTGTCACCTTGACTGGCCGCGAGCCGACGCTGTCGGCTCGCGGTCGGCTGGGACGATAGTGTCCTGGCATGCCACAGTCTCGCGGGCTTCAGATTTTTCTGCAAGTAGCGTGGGTTCCAATTAAGGCATTACAGGCGAATAGATCCAGTGTCTGGATGAGTGCTTTTACCTTGCTCCGGAGAAAATGTATGTTGGAAAGACGCAAACTACTTGGAGGGGGAGCTGTTCTGCTAGTGGCAGGTGTTGCTGGCCAGGCCAGTGGCAAGAATGATGGCGAACGCGGCATGCCTATGCCAATGCCGATGAAGGATTGCATCGATCTGTGCTGGGCGTCGCATGTGATGTGCCTGGAGACAGTCGCTGGCCTTACCGTGATGGGGGCCAGCGCCACTGCATTGCAACTCGCTGCAATGTTGAGCGATTGTGCGGAGATCTGCCAAACTACGGCAAACTCGATGATCAGGCGCTCGCCCTTGCATACGGTGCTCTGTCAGGCTTGTGCCGAGGTTTGCGAGAGGTGTGCCCGCGCCTGTGGCCAACAAGGTAGCAACCCCTCTCTGGCACGTTGTGTGGAGAGTTGTCGGAGCTGTTCGGAAAGCTGCAGGCACATGGCGACGATGGGATAATAGGATCTAGCTTCGCACATTACGTATACCGATACGGATGCCAGCATTGCATCAACGTGGTCTCAATTTGGTGTTCACGAAGTAACGCAGCAATGGCTGGAGATCGGATTATGCGTAGGTCAGCAATTTATCTTGCTCTTTTGGGGCTGGCTGTGGCCGGATCCGGCTACGTGTTGGCCGATGAACTTCCTCCCGGCATGAAAGTGGTGCAGGCGCCAAAGCCCAAGGCTACACCAACTCCGCCAGCTCCAAGTCAGGAGCACATGCAGGGCATGGATCATGGCGCGCAGCAGATGCATGATCGGATGATGCATGATCATCAAATGGGCATGCAGAACATGCAGCAATCTTCTGGAGGCGGAATGGCACCCGATGCTGCACAAAGCCAGACACCGATGCCCATGCCATCGGGAAAAGCTTGTTGCCCACCCAAAAGCATGAAGCCGGCGGATAAGCCTATGCCAATGAGCGACATGTAGAGTTCGGCTCACGGAAATGTCCGGGGCTGGGCGGCCCGCCGCGCGCCCCTGCGGCGGGCCCTTCATGCATCGCCGCACCATGTCACCAGATAGCCAAATGAGAGAAATGCCATGATGCGGAAGGTTCTTGCGACAGTTTCAATGGCCGCACTAGTCGTTGCAGTATCGCCAGCATATGCGCTTGGCATCGGCCATAGCTTCTTCATGCGTGGTGAGGTCGTCCGTGTCGATTCTGGCGGGGCGGTGGTCTGCCTCGGAAGGCTTGATGGAGCGCATCAGGGCCAAGTTTTGGAGGTATATCGGCAGGCGCACCGATATCGCAAATTGGTCGGACATGTGGAAGTCGATCAGATATTCGACGAGCATTTTGCCCATGTTCATATAGTAGAAGGCAATCTTAAGAAAAGCTATTGGGTTAGTCTTCCGCGACATCACAATAGTACTACGGACAAGTCTCCTAAAAGTCAGTAGTTCGCAAACCCAACGTCAATTATATAAGGCTCTCCTTCTCGTGAATATGCCATTCGTTATGCCTGCAATTGGACGTCGACGGTTTGTTCAAGGCCTCCTTGTTGGAGGGGTGGCCTCCAGTCTTGCGTTGCCCGCCTGGGCCTCCGGATCAGACGGCGGCGCCGCGCTTTCGGGTACGGAATTCGATCTCGAGATTGCAGGTTTGCCCGTAAATTATACGGGCAAACGTCGTATTGCGACGGCAGTGAATGGCCGCGTTCCCGCGCCGACGTTGCGCTTCCGAGAGGGCGATACCGTGACGCTGCGAGTCCACAACAAGCTGGACGAAATGACAAGCGTGCACTGGCATGGCCTGATCGTACCGGCCGAGATGGACGGAGTACCGGGCATCAGCTTTGGCGGGATCGCACCGGGTGAAACCTTCACGTACTGCTTCCCCATCCGTCAGTCTGGCACGTTCTGGTACCATGCACATACACTCGCGGAGCAGACTGGGCTTTTTGGGGCCATCGTGATCGAGCCACGGGAAAGACAGGTCAGGCGTCCAGACCGAGACTATGTCGTGATGCTGAGCGACTGGACCGATGAGCCGCCCTTGCAGGTGTTCCTTAATCTCAAGAAGCAGAGCAATTACTATAATTTCGGACAGCCCACTGTCGGCGACTTCGTCAAGGATGCCGGGGAAATCGGACTCGCGGCGGCGATCAAGAAGCGGCAGATGTGGAATGCGTCGCGGATGAACCCGACTGACTACAGCGACGTTTCGGCTGCTACCTATACCTATCTTCTGAACGGAACGACGGCGGCAGGCAATTGGACTGGGGTGGCCAGCCCCGGCGAGCGGGTACGCTTACGCTTTGTCGGTGCCGGCACCGCAACGTTCTTCGACGTTCGCATTCCGGGATTGCCCCTGACGATCGTTGCAACGGATGGACAGGATGTGGAGCCGGTCACGGTCGACGAATTCCGGATCGCGCCGGGCGAGACCTATGATGTCGAATTTACCATGCCCGATGCCAAGCCTTACACGATCTTCGCGCAATCGATGGACCGGACAGGTTTTGCGCGGGGCACGATCGCGCCCTCACCGGGCATGACCGGCCCGATTCCTGCCCTAGATCAGCGCCCTTGGTTGGAACCTATCGATATGATGGGCGCGATGGCGGCAATGGCAGGCGGACACACTGGTCACGGCATGATGGAGATGCCGCCGCTGGCGAAGCATGCGCGCACCGAGTATGGCGCCAACAATGACATGCGGGTGGATTATCCGCGTACCAATCTCGACGATCCCGGCGCTGGATTGCGCGGTCGTCCATGGCGCGTGCTCTCTTATGCCGACCTCAAGAGCCCGAATGGAGACCCTGATCCCCGCGAGCCTGAACGTGATATCGAATTGCACCTGACGGGTAACATGGAGCGGTTCATTTGGTCGCTTGATGGGATCAAGCTAAACGATTCCAAGCCATTGCATTTCCGGCCAAACGAGCGCCTGCGGGTCACCTTCGTGAACGACACGATGATGTCCCACCCCATGCATCTTCACGGGATGTGGAGTGACCTGGAGGACGCGGCGGGCATGTTCCAGGTGCGCAAGCACACGATCGTTGTGCAGCCTGCGCAGCGCCTGAGCTTTCGCGTAACCGCAGACGCCATGGGCCGATGGGCATTCCATTGCCATCTGCTTTACCACATGGCTGCCGGCATGTTCCGCGAGGTTGTCGTCGCATGAGCACCACAACGAACATTGTTGTTCTTGCTGCTATCGCAAGCCTCGCCGCAGCCTTTCCCGCGGCCGCACAGGAAGCTTCTCCTGCGCCGAAGGAAGATCATTCCGGCATGGATATGTCGGGAGACATGCAGGGCATGGATATGCCCGCTGCTCCCACGAAAATGGAGATGGGCGGGATGCAGGGCGGCAAGGCCCCTGCGGACGCGCGAAACTCCGACGATTATTCTGACGGCTACCGCAATTCGACTTTGCCCAACTACGAAATGGCCGATCAGATCTCGATCCCGAAAGTTCTCGTAGACGAACTGGAGTTTGCCAGTGGCAACGAAGGTCAGGGTATCGGTTGGTCGGTCCTGGTGACCAATGGAACCGACAGCAACAAATTATGGCTCAGGTCTCAGGGCCTCAAAAATAGCAAGGAAGAACGGCTTGATCCCGAATCGAGCGCCGAAGCCCTCTGGTGGCATTCGACCGGGCCTTATTGGGGAACGTTGGTCGGTGTGCGCCAGGATATCGGCAAGGGAGCGACTACCTGGCTTGCTGCCGGCGTAGAGGGTTTGGCCCCGTATTGGTTTGATGTGCAGTTGACGGGCTATGTAGGCTCGGACGGGCGCTTGGCGGCTCGTGCCAAGTTGTCTTATGAAGCGCTGCTGACCAATCGTTTGATCCTCACCCCTCAGGTCGAGGCCAATGTCTATAGCAAGCAATCCCTAGATCGCGAGTTGGGCAGCGGGTTCAGCAACGTCGAATTGAGCGCGCGTATGCGCTACGAGGTTTCGCGCAAGTTCGCACCGTACATCGGCTATGTCTGGGAACGAGCGCTCGGGGGCACTGCTGATTTCAGGCGGTCGCGTGGAGAAGGACCAGGCGAGCACCGGTTTGTAGCTGGTCTGCGTTTGTGGTGGTAAGGGGAGGTCCCAAGCTCTCTGCACATACTGGAACCCGTCTGAACACTGACAGTCCGCCCCGCCGATCCGTGAAAGTAGCCGTGGCTCCTGCAATGCTGGCAGTAGGTGCGGCAGCTGCGGCAAACACGGCATTTCTCCCCTGGCTCCCTGACCTTGTTGACCAGGAACTTGGGGGCAGGGGCGCGATCAATCACGCGATGCACGTGGCCGTTCTGAGCGCCATTTTCCCGCTGGGCGGCATGATTGCGGCCCCTTTCGCCGGGGCACTTGCCGACCGCTACCGATTCCAATTGTTTCTGTTTTTTGCAGTCATGGCGCTGGCGGTATCCACGGCGCTCACCGGTGCTACGTCACTTGTTGTGTTATATGGTCTGCGTGCCGTCGCGGGATTGGCTTTTGGCGCGATTGTTCCGCTCTGCCTTCTGGTCGGCCATCAAGTCGCCTGCGATCCGCATGAGAAGGCGGGCCTTTTTACGATACTGACAGCCTCCTTGTTCCTTGGAGACTTTGCGGGTCCCCTCCTTGCCGAGGGATCGGCACGGATATTACCCGAGCTGCCGCTTCTGGCTTTCGGTATCGGCATGGGCTTAGTGGGCTCCGTGGTGATGGTTGGATCGTCCGAGAGCCACTATTGTCGAGTGCCCCACGACGACCTGCCCACAAATGACAATTCGACGTCGCTCGTCTTACTGTTGCTGGGTCTTACAATCACCGGAACGGGCGGCCTCGCAGCCATTCATCTCAGCCTTGTTCTGCATCGCCCCGATGCGCTGTTCCAGCGTGAGCATATCGCATGGATGCTCAGTCTATGCGGTCTGGCCATGTTGGGTGCCCAAGGCTTCCATGCCCGGTTCAACTGGCTTGTCGATCGGCCTGTCGGCCTCGCGGCGGTGATGTTGATCGTGCAAGGCATCGCGCTTTGGCAATTCTCCGCCGCGCGCACTGGTCCTGCCATTGCGGCCACAATCTTTGCTGCGGGGTGGAGTGCAGCGACTTTGCGGCTGATTGCCAGCTTCTGGATCAGCAGCTCTAGAAAGCGTTCGGGCTTCAGACTTGGTCTTCAGCACGGCTTTGCGAGCATTAGCCAAGTGGGCGTTCCAATCGCGACGGCATTCCTACGCAGCGAATGGCACAAAACTGTCCTCTGGAGCATTATCGCCGTTTGTACGGTCTTGCTCTTTGCGCTCCCACTCGTCTGGCGCAAGGATACTTCAACCGGATAAGTCCGGGGCGCGTTCAGCAATCGCAATCAGGTGCGCAACCGCCGCCTTGATGCGCACAATCGCCAGCCTGACGACATTCGCAGAAGCGTTGCAGTGCGTCGAGGATGGGCTTCCTGATAAAGGGTTTCGCGATAACTTCGGCATATCCGCAAGCCTTGGCGCGCCGCGTCAGGTCATCGCTGCAATAGGCCGTAATCAAGATGGCGTCCCCGTGCCAGCCGGTTTTCCGGAGCGCTTGGAGTAAACTGAGGCCATCGATATCAGGCATGTTGTAGTCGGCGATGATGCAATCGGCCGAGCGCGCCTCGTGATCTGCCAGTAAGGCAGACGCGGTGGTGTAACAGTGCGCGTCGTAGCCCTTCGCGTACAGCAAAAGTTGCAGCGATCGGCGAATGCCAGCTTCATCGTCGGTGACGAGAACCTTGAGCAGCTTAACGTCGAGATTGATGAGTCCGTCGGACATGGGTTCCGAGATTGTGAAAATCGATACCAGCGACAGTCGCAGAGTGCGCGAAAGCAGTCCGTACGTAGATATCGCAACCGCGGCTCGAATCCGCTAAAGGCCCGCTGCAATCGCTATTCGCAGAAGATCGGAAAGGCTGTGGACGTCCAGCTTCTGCATCAGGCTCGCCCTGTGCACTTCGACCGTGCGGGACGAGCAGCCAAGGTCATATGCAATCGTCTTGTTCGGGTAGCCCTTGGCGAGGCCTTCGAGAATTTCCCGTTCGCGCGGTGTCAACGCTGCAATCTTGGTGCGAGCCTCCCGCTCTTCGATTTCACGCGCGTCATTCTGCTCCAGTCGCCCGAATGCGCGCTCCAATGCATCGAGCAGTGAGGCCTTTTCAAAAGGCTTTTCGAGAAACTCGACGGCGCCGGCCTTCATGGCCTGCACAGCCGTGGTTACATCACCATGTCCGGTCAGTACGATCACCGGCATGTTGATCCCGCGCTCGGCCATCACCCGCTGAACCTCGAGCCCATCCATGTCCGGCATCCGCACGTCCAGCAAAACGCAGCCAATTGGAGCGTGTTTTGCTTGCTTGAGAAACTCCACGCCAGAATTGTGGGGATGAACCTTGTAGCCGGCTCGGGAGAGTACAAACCCGGCTGATTTCCGGATTGCCTCCTCGTCATCCACAAGGTGCACAACGCGGTCAGCGTTCATCATCTTCCTCCGCATCGGCATCGATCAGGGTGAACTTGAAAATGGTGCCGCCATCGTCCGGATATTCTGCTGCAATGCGTCCACCGTGGGCCTCAACGATCGTTCGGCAAATCGATAGCCCCAGCCCCATCCCGTCAATCTTGCTGCTGACGAAGGCTTCGAAAAGGCGGGGCCTGATTTCTGCGGCGACACCCGGCCCCGTATCCCGAACGCTGATCTCGATGAACCCGTCGGGACGCTTGCAGGTTGCGATATGAAGATCCCGGACTGTTGACGAGGCCATCGCTTCGACGGCGTTTCGGAGTAAATTGACCAGGACTTGCTGGATCTGGACCTTGTCCACCAACACATGCCTCGCGTGCGGATCAAGGTTCACTAGGGCGCGAACACCCCTTTCCTTGGCGCCCGCAAGCGCCAGCTGGGCTGCGTCGTCGATAACTAGGCGCAGATCCTCAACATCCTTGTCGACTTCACCGCGCGCGACAAATTCACGCAGACGCCTGACAATGAAACCGGCCCGAAAGGTCTCCTTGGCCGCCTCCGACAGGGCCTCCTGAACTATCGCCATCGGGGTGCCTTGAGGATCAGAGAGAATGTCTCTCGTTTCCTCAAGGTAGTTGGCAATTGCCGTCAGCGGCTGATTCAGTTCATGCGCCAGGGTGGATGCCATGGTCCCCATCGCGCTGAGACGCGACACATGGATCAGTTCGGCCTGCAGCTCGCGCATTTTGAGATCGTCGCGTTCTTTCTGGGAGAGATCTCGGATGAAGCCAGTAAAGACGCGGTCTCCGTGATGCCCGGCGACGCCGACCGAGAGATGCATGGGAAAGTCTGTTCCGTCACGACGACGGCCTGTCACAGTGCGTCCGGTCCCGATAATACGAGGCTCTCCTCCTTCTCGGTAATGCCGGATATAGTCGTCATGCCGCTCCTTGTCGGGCGCAGGCATCAGGCAGCTCACATTGCAGCCCACGACTTCACCCTCTTCATATCCGAAGAGACGCTGTGCCGCGGCACTGAAAGACACGATCACTCCGAGCTCGTCGATGACGATCATCGCGTCCGGGACGGTATCCAGGATCGACTGGAGGTGCTGCTCACGCGTGTCATTCGCCGCCCGGATGGCCGCCTCGTGCGTGATATCCCGGGCCATGACATGGAAGCCGTGCAGAGTGCTCTCTTGTTGCAAGGCCGTAATCGTCATTCGCGACAGATATTCTGTGCCCGAGCGCCGTAAACGCCACATTTCCCGCTCGTAGCCACCCTCGCGCGCCGCTGTGGCCAGATCAATATCCGGCAGGCCCGCGGCCTTTTCTTCAGATGAATAGAACAACTCGTGCGAGCTGCCCACGCACTCGGCAGACGCCCATTGGTCCGCTCGATGGCCTTCGCCATTGAGCGCGAGGATCTTTCCGTGCGGATCAAGAATGAGCTGAACGTGCTTCGCCGATTGCGCAAACGCAAGGCGCACAAGATCGCTCAGTTCCGCATTGCCGCCGGCAATTTCATCCATGCCCCTTTGTTCGCCTCCAGATTAAAACCAGAACCGGACGCCCGCCACGAAGCTTGTGGCGTGAACATCTTCCCCGCGAGCCCTCGCGTAGCTGGCTGTGTCTCCAAGTTTGCGGTAATACGAAACGCCAATGTAGGGCGCGAACTGACGCTTGATCTCGTATCTGAGCCGCGCGCCGAGTTCGACATTTGACAGGCCAGAGCCAATCGCGATCTCCGGAATGTCCTGCGCGGACAGATTGAGTTCGACGCGTGGCTGGAAAACGAGGCGCTGCGTTATGCGCTGGTCGTAATAGCCCTCAAGTCGGCCGATAACTTCGCCCTTGTTCGACAGGAAGACGGCTCCTTCGACCTCGAACATCCCCGGAGCCAGCCCCTCGAAGCCAACGGTTGCATAGGTGCGGCGCGGTAATGGCCCTATATCCTGCCGGACACCGGCCTGCAGATTGAAGTAGGGGTCGATGGCATGGCTGTACAGAAGCTGCACGTCGCCACTGTCCAGACCACGGCGAAGCTCGCCTTCACCTTCGCTCTTGATCCACAGCCTATTGATGTCACCGCCGTACCAGGCCTCGCCATCCCAGCGATAGCCATCACGGCCGCGATGAGCCTGATATTCTGCGATGTTGAGAAGTGCCGCGCCGAAATTGAGCCCCCCGCTCTCCTTCATCATTTCCGCATGAGCGCGCGCCATTTCGTCGGAAGGGAATTGACGGTCGGCATAGCGATCCGTTGGGACAGGGGGTGGCGGCGCACTTCCAGCAGGCAATGCCGTGCCCGACATGGCCATGCCTTCTGGGGCCGCTTCGCCTTCCGCAGCTGGCATCGGCATTTCGCCCATTGTCCCATGGTCCATCACGGCGTCGCTTGTTGGTCCGTGGTTCATTTTGCTGTGATCGACCTCAGGTGCCGCAGGCAGGGCTGCAGGTGCCGGGGGTTTCTCGACGGGAGCAGGCGTCGCTCGCTTTGGTTTTGCGGGAGACGCCTTGGCTTTTTTGGGGGCTGCCTTTTTTGGAGCCGGCATTTCCATGCCCGGCATGTTGTCCATCGAATGGTCCTGTGCCCACGCCGGAACGGACAGGCCTAAGGTGGCCGCCGTTATTAATGCTGTGCGAAGCGTGCTCATGCCGCGTCTCCCTTGGGACGGACACTGACAACGCGCATCATGCCAGCATGCATGTGGTAAAGGAGATGACAGTGGAATGCCCAGTCGCCGACAGCATCGGCCGTGAAGTCCCAAGTGGCGATCCCGCCAGGTTGCACGATAACTGTGTGCTTTCTTGGCGCACGGTCGCCATGGCCGGTGACCAATTCGAAGAAGTGTCCATGAATATGGATGGGGTGCGCCATCATGGAATCATTGATCAGATTGACGCGCACCCTCTCGCCTTCGGTGAAAGGGATCGGCTCATGAACGTCTGACATCTTCCGCCCGTCGAACGACCACATAAAGCGTTCCATGTTCCCGGTAAGATGGATATCGAGGCTGCGCGACGGAGCCCTGACGTCGGGATTTCGCTCGAGTGCTATAAGGTCTGTATAAACGAGCACCCTGTGGCCGACATCCTGCAGGCCCTGTCCCCGGTCCCCCATGCGATCGACTGGCATGGGGGAGATTGTCTGGACTCCAGGGTCACGCTTGACTTGCGGCGCATTGCCGAAGTCGCGCATATTCATTGATCCCATCTGGTGGCCTGAATGGTCCGCCATCCCGGACGCTCCGTCCATTCCCGCCATGCCGCCATGGTCCATGCCGGCCATCGAGGAGTGATCCATTCCCGACATGTCTGCGGCGGCAGATGGCTCACTTGCGCTCCCCATCGCCATGGCCGATCCGGCAACCGCGGCAGCCGTTGCCAGACTTGCGGACGCGTTCTGTTCGCCGGTCGGGTCGCCCTCGCGGTCCTTCATGTCCATCCCCCCCATGCCGGGCATGTCCATTCCCATGTCCTTCATCGTCGCCAGAGGGCGCTTGCGAAGGGCCGGAACCGCAGCGCGCATGCCCGGGCGCGGGGCCAATGTGGCACGGGCCATGCCAGAACGATCGACGGATTCGCCGACAAAGGTATAGGCCAAGTCCGCTGTGGGGCGGACGATAACGTCGTAGGTCTCAGCAACCCCGATTTGGAACTCGTCAACATCGACAGGCATGACATTTTGCCCGTCTGCCTGCACGATCTGCAGGGAGAGACCCGGGATTCTGACATTGAAGGTGGTCATAGCTGACGCATTGATCACCCGCAGGCGCACTCGCTCGCCTGGTTTGAAGAGGGCTGTCCAATTGTCTTCCGGTCCGTAGCCGTTGACGAGGAAGGTATAGGTCGAGCCGGTCACGTCCGAGATATCGGCCGGATCCATGCGCATCTTTCCCCAGTCAAGGCGCTCCTTGAGGGGCTGATCTCGCCCCCCGAGCAAACCTGACAAGGTCTGACGCTGAAAGTTGAAGTGGCCCGGATTAGCCTTCAGTCGGCGGAAGATCGCAGCGGGAGAGAGCGGGCTATGGTCCGCAAGCACAATGACATGCTCCCGGTCATATTGGACGGGATCCGTCCCCGCCGGATCGATCACGATCGGTCCGTAGTGGCCTTCCTGTTCCTGCAACCCGGAGTGGCTATGGTACCAGTACGTGCCGTTCTGTTTTACATCGAACTCATAAAGATAGGTTCCGCCCGGCCTGATCCCGGGAAAGGACACTCCCGGCACACCATCATATTGTGGCGGAACGAGCAGGCCGTGCCAGTGGATCGAACTGTCCTCGTTTAGCTGATTGTGAACGTGCAACCGCACCCGCTGACCTTCGCGCAGTCGGATGAGCGGAGCAGGCACCGTGCCGTTCACACCGATCGCCCGGAATGTCTTCCCGTCAATCATCACCGATTGGCGCGCGATTGTCAGTTTGATGTCTTCGCCGCTAACGGTGGGCAGCGGCGCTGCGATGCCGGAGGATACAGGTTTGGCCCAGGCCGGAAAGAAGGAGGCAAGTGCGATACCCCCTCCCACCAGCGCTGATCCACGAAGGATATCTCTACGTCCGACGATTGTCGTCATGGGGGTGTTTCTGCCTATGGGGTTTGGAGCCACTTCAAAATGAATACGCACCCCGATGCTCAACCCCTCAAACTTTTTTGAGTTTGTCCATCAACCGCGCCCGCGCCCGATAAACCCTCGCTTCGACGGCCTTCTCGCTCAATCCGAGGATCTGTGCGGTTTCCGCCTGTGTGTGCGCATCAATGGTCCGGAGGATTAGGGGTTCGCGCAATGAAGCGGGCAATTCGGAAATTGCCTTCAGGGTTTCACTTAACTCTGATCGGTCCGAGGCCGTGATGTCAGCTCGCGGGGCCGGATCAGCCACCTCTTCAGCTTCGGTCAAAGGCGCTGCCGCCCGCATGAACCTGCGCACCAGCGCGCGCCGCCTCCAGTCCTTGCACTTGTTCAGCGCTATGCGGGCCAGCCATTGCTTGAAAGGGCGCGCACGATCAAAGCGGTCAAGGGCGCTAAACGCCGCGATGAATGCCCCCTGTGTGACATCCAGGCTTTCATCCGCATCGCCGATCTGCGCGCGAACAAGCCTGTACACCCAATCACGATGACGGCGGACAAGCTCGCTACAAGCGGTCTGGTTCCCGCCGATGGCTAACGAAGCCAAGTCCTGATCTTCAAGCTCGGCGAGTCGCCCAGTCACCGCTCCCTGCCTGTGAGCGCCTTGACGATCGCCCGGTCAAATTTAGCCGCCTGTTCCGGAGTCAGGACGGATCGCATCGCAAAAATATGTTCGAGTGTTTCTTTCTGCATCTGGCCCATCGCATCGTGCGACCGGTCGATTGCTTCGGACACCTTTGGGCCATAGCCATGCTCGGACTCAATCGCCTCGGCGAGACGTGCGTTGTCCGCGCGAAGCTCCAGTTCCAGAGTCTGGCGACGCACCGCATATCGTTGCTCGATCACTTCGATCTGAGCTTCCTGTTTGGCATCGAGTTCGAGCTGATGATGCAGCGTCTCGTGCAACTCGCTTTCCGGCGAGGCAGTCCGGATCAAGGCCTGACCTGCAAGTGTCCCTATGACCGCGAATGCGAATACAACGAGCGCGAAAACGAGGGTCTTCCGCCAAGCCATGTCAGCGCGACGTCAGCAAGGTTGAGGGTGCCAGAGCGGCCGGAACGCCGAGAGGGGAAATGGGAGCGGCGTCGGCACGTGCACCGGACAACATCGAACCACCAACCCCGATGAACAGAGCGATCGCTGCCGCCAGGCTGAGGCCTGTTCGGTTGATGGGAACGATGGCCCGCCGTCTGGCGAGCTCCGACATGACAGCTTCGTCAATCAACGTGAGGCGAGCGGGGGGCGGCTCGTCGCGCAGTCGTTCGAGAAGTCGATCAAGGTCTGTCATGGCTCAAAATCTCCCATATCCATGGTTGAATACGTAGCAAAGGTGAAATGCCCTCACGCCGCCCGAGAAAAATTTGAGGGGTATCCGGACGCGGCGCGTATTTTCCATGGGTACCCTGAGCCCCTGAAGGAGCAATTCATGCAAAAGTTTCGCAGTTTGATTGCAAGCATCCTCGTCGCTGGAGCAGCGATCGCCACGCCGGCGTTTGCTCACCCCGCGCTCGTGACGGCACAGCCGGCCGACAAGGCTGCCATCGCCCCGACCAACCGCATCACCCTGACGTTCAATGAGCGCCTCGTTGCCGCTGTTTCGGGGATGGAAGTCACCATGACCGGTATGCCAGGTATGCCCAACCACAGCATGAAAATGACCGGTTACAAGACTTCGGTCAGCGAGGATGGCAAGACCCTGGTCGCTACATTCGGGCGGCCCCTCATGGCAGGAACTTATAGCGTGCAGTGGCACGTCGTCTCGAGCGATACGCACCGCATCAACGGCACTCTCGCTTTTACTGTGCGCTGATCGCGTGGAGGACTGGGGGATCATAGCCCTGAGATGGGCGCTGTTCGTAAGTCTTGGCCTATTGTTCGGGCTGACCGCATTCAAGCGCCTGTCACTCGGCAGTGATCGCCCGTCCGATGCAAATGTCCGACATGCGGTGGCATTGCTGATCGTCGCAGCTTCGGCGGCGGCGCTGTCGGTTCTTGGCTTCGCCGTGCAAGTCAGCAGCATGGCCGGTGTACCGTTTGCCGAGGTGGACAAGGCCACTGTTCAATCCCTGCTTGGGGAAACAGCTCTAGGTCTGGCACTCAAGGTCCGCCTCGCCGCTCTATTGGCAGTGATTATCATGGCTGTTGCAGCCGCCCTGTGGCGTTTGTCCAGTTCGGCGGTCCAGGCATTGGCAAGCGGGGTGGCTTTGGCCACCCTAACCTGGTCCGGTCACGGTGCGGCGACCGATGGGACGGTCGGATGGGTACATCTGGCAGCCGACATACTTCACCTCCTCGCAGCCTCCACCTGGATCGGCGCATTGGCAGGATTCTTGTGGATGCTGTTTCGCGCGGGAAGTGGTCAAGTTGACGAGGCAAGGCAGACGTGCAGGGTGCTTGCCGACTTTGCAACTGTTGGATCTTCATTGGTTGTGATTTTACTGCTGACGGGTCTCGCAAATGCTTTTTTCATTTTGCGCGACGGAGATCCCTGGGCCGCTTTGGCGGCACCTTATGGCCAGTTGCTGGCCCTGAAAATGGTCTTGTTTGTCGGCATGCTCGGGTTGGCCGGAGTGAACCGGTTGCGGCTCACGCCGGCCCTCTCCGCAGCCGTCGAGAATGGTGATCCTGAGCGAGCGCTAAAGCCGCTGCGACGGAGCATTGTTCTGGAATTTGGCTTGGGGATCGGGATACTGGTCCTGGTAGCATGGCTCGGGACGTTGGCACCGAACACAACGCCGGTAGCGTCGTGATGCCTTCTGATGAGCGCGGCAGCTGGAGAACAGACACATGACTCCTAATCACTCTGGCGGCCATCAGCATGGCGACAATGGACTCGCTGCAAATCACCAACCGGTTTTTGTACGTGATCCTGTTTGCGGAATGACTGTAGATCCGTCCGCGACCCTTCATCATGCACATCATGGTGATCAAGAGTGGCACTTTTGCAGCGCCAAGTGCCGCACCAAATTTGTTGCTGATCCCGAGCAGTACCTGACACCACCCGAGCCCGTCGATGCGCCTGCTGGGACGATCTGGACCTGTCCGATGCACCCCGAGGTGCGGCAGGATCACCCGGGGGCTTGCCCGATCTGCGGCATGGCACTTGAGCCTGCCGAAGTCGGTCTCGACAGCGGGCCCAGCCGCGAACTGATCGACATGACCCGGCGGTTCAAGATCGGCCTTATACTGGCGCTGCCCGTGCTGGTGCTGGAGATGGCCGGCCACATTTTCCCCGCGCTTCATCACATCGTACCGATGCGGCTCTCGACCTGGATCCAACTCGTGTTGGCTACGCCGGTCGTGCTTTGGGCGGGTTGGCCCTTTTTCGTGCGGGGTTGGGCATCGCTCAAGACCCGAAACCTCAACATGTTTACCCTGATCGCGATGGGCACCGGGGTCGCATGGGTCTACAGTATGTTCGCGGCGCTTGCGCCTGAGTTGTTCCCACCGGCGTTCCGCAATGCCGATGGGAGTGTTGCCGTCTATTTCGAAGCCGCTGCGGTGATCACCGTGCTGGTTCTCCTGGGGCAGGTCCTGGAACTCAGGGCCCGCGAGCGCACTTCTGGCGCAATCAAGGCATTGCTTGGCCTTGCACCCAAGACCGCGCGCCGCCTTCTTGCCGATGGCAGCGATGAGGAGGTCAGCCTCGAAGCTATAGGGGTCGGTGATCGCTTGCGTGTCCGTCCTGGCGAAAAGGTGCCTGTCGACGGAATTGTCGAGGACGGCCGCTCGTCGCTTGATGAATCCATGGTGACCGGCGAATCCATGCCCGTTACCAAGGCTAAGGGTGACGCCGTTATCGGCGGGACGCTCAACCAGACTGGCGCATTGGTGATTGCCGCAACGAAGGTTGGCCGCGATACCATGCTCGCCCGCATCGTCCAGATGGTCGCTGAGGCACAGCGCTCTCGGGCGCCGATACAGCGCATGGCCGATCAGGTCTCGGGCTGGTTCGTGCCTGTGGTGATTGCTATCGCCGTTCTTGCCTTCGTGGGATGGGGCATCTGGGGACCAGAGCCGCGCTTCGCCTATGGCCTGGTTGCGGCGGTCGCTGTGCTGATCATCGCTTGCCCTTGCGCACTTGGCCTCGCCACGCCGATGTCGATCATGGTCGGCGTAGGACGAGGCGCTGGCCTTGGCGTGCTCATCAAGAATGCCGAAGCGCTGGAGCGCATGGAAAAGGTCGACACGCTGGTGGTCGACAAGACCGGGACGCTTACGATGGGGCGTCCTGCGGTCACTGCAATTGTGCCCTCAGCCGGTCACACAGAAGAGGACGTTCTGCGTCTTGCTGCGGCGGTCGAGCAATCGTCCGAGCATCCGCTTGCGCTCGCCATCGTCGACGCAGCAAAGGCGCGCAGCCTCGTGCTGGCGCAGGTTGCCGAGTTCGACTCCCCCACCGGGCGCGGCGCTCTGGGCACAGTCGAGGGCAAGCGGATCGTACTCGGCAACGCACGTTTTTTGACGGAGCAGAACATCGACACGGCTGCGCTTACGGCAGCAGCGGACGATCTGCGACGCGAGGGCGCGACGGCTATCTTTGTCGGCATTGATGGACAGGCCGCTGGTGCCATCGCGATCGCCGATCCGGTGAAGCCGACGACACCCGAGGCACTTGATGCCTTGCGCCGCGAAGGCATCCGCGTGGTCATGCTGACGGGTGACAACCGGACCACGGCAGAGGCGGTCGCGCGCAGGCTCGGGATCGACGAAGTCGAGGCGGACGTTCTCCCCGATCAGAAGAGCGCTGTTGTCGCGCGCTTGAAGAGCGAGGGCCGCGTGGTTGCCATGGCAGGTGACGGCGTGAATGATGCCCCGGCGCTTGCGGCGGCCGACGTTGGGATCGCCATGGGCTCAGGGACTGACGTCGCCATCGAAAGTGCCGGCGTCACGCTGCTCAAGGGCGATCTTATGGGCATCGTTCGCGCCCGCCGCCTGAGCCAAGCGACAATGTCGAACATCCGCCAGAATCTGGTGTTTGCCTTTATCTACAATGCCGCCGGCGTGCCGGTGGCGGCAGGTCTTCTCTATCCGCTGTTCGGCATCCTTCTCTCACCAATGATTGCGGCGGGAGCGATGGCGCTGTCATCCGTTAGCGTCGTGACGAATGCGCTTCGACTTAACCGGGCCACCATTTGAGCAAGCCGCGACAACAGGACGTCAGATTTTCATGAGATCCCTTCGTACCAGAGTGCATTTGACAGCCAGCCGCATGCACAAATGGCTGTCGCTGATCATTGGACTGCAGGTCCTCATCTGGATGACGAGCGGCCTTGTGATGAGCGCTTTGCCCATAGAGCGCGTGCGCGGAGAACACCTTGTCGATCGCAAGGCCCAACAGTCGCCAATTGCTGGCATTTCGGCTGTGCGCCCGCTTGGCGAGTTGCTGAGCACTATACCCGGCCCAGTCGAGGAGCTTACTCTTCGCATGCACCACGGCCGCCTGATGGCCGAAGCGAAGACAAACGGAAGGACCTTGTTGTTCGATCCGTCCACCGGCGTCCGAATGCCAAGGATCGCTATGGATCAGGCGGCTGAAATAGCTCGGGAAAGCTGGAAGGGTGGCGGAAACCCTGCGCTCAAAGTCACCCAGGTCGAGGACCTTTCACCGGAATTTCGGGGACCGTTACCAGCATGGCAAGTTGCCATCGACGGTACAACGCACGTCTATGTTTCCGGTGAGACCGGGAGGATCCTCGCGGTCCGGACCAGCACCTGGCGGGTCTACGACTTCTTGTGGGGCTTGCACATCATGGACTGGAAGGAGCACGACAATTTCAACAACACCTGGCTTGTGTCATTCGCCGCCTCGGGCGTGATTTTTGCTCTCACCGGCCTCGCGCTCCTCATCATGCGATTCCCTATCAAGATAAGAAGGCGCCGAACGACAATTTGACCCAATTCAAGGCAAGAGTTGCGCTTGTGTTTCATTGATTCCGAATGAATGGAGGTACGAAGTGAAATCATTTATTCTGGGTTTGGCTTTGCTTGCGAGCCCCGCGCTTGCCGCAAGTGATGTGGTAATGCACCGTGATCCGGGTTGCGGTTGCTGCGAAAAGTGGGCGGCGCAGGTGAAGAAGGCCTTTGGTCGCAATGTGAGGGTGATCGATGATCGCAACAGGGTGGCCTTCCAACGCAATTCCGGCGTCCCGAGCGCATTGGTATCGTGCCACACCGCCATTATCGACGGGATGATCTTTGAAGGCCATGTGCCAGTTTCCGACATGCAGCGGGTGCTCAAGCTGCGGCCTGCCGGAGTTAAGGGCTTGGCTGTTGCGGGGATGCCTCTGGGGTCTGCGGGAATGGAAGTTCCGGGCGTTCCGGCCCAGCGATACAACGTTATCGCCTTCGGTGGCGGCGGGACGCGGATCTATGCAAGACATTGACCCGCAGAGTTGCTATTTGCAGGTCTTAAATTCGGTTCATCCTGATTTTTTGTGCTGCACCTGACATCCCCTCCATTGTGGTAATGGCGGTCGTGTCCCACGGGGTGGTGTAGGAAGGTTTCTCTGAGAGGGTGGCCACCGTCGATCTTCTGGTAGGGTTCGGATGCGAACTCGAACCTGGAGAAGAAGACGATGACCGACGACAGAATGGCCCT
>NZ_FPEH01000012.1 GCF_900117425.1 Novosphingobium sp. NDB2Meth1 | reverse complement strand
AGGGCCATTCTGTCGTCGGTCATCGTCTTCTTCTCCAGGTTCGAGTTCGCATCCGAACCCTACCAGAAGATCGACGGTGGCCACCCTCTCAGAGAAACCTTCCTACACCACCCCGTGGGACACGACCATGACTGTCGGCTCGGAAAATGCCAACTGATATGGTGCAGTATTTCCAAACTGAGCAAAAAGCTCAAAAATTCTGGAACCGACAAAATCTATGTCCCGGTCGAAGCCAACATCATTAAGTGTAGGCTTGTGGCGCTGATCAGGTCTAATAAAGCCTGAGATGAGAGCGTAATCCACTGTGATGACCGGAGTTTTATTCTGGTCAATCTTATCGTAAAGATCAAGCACCTGCGACGAAGCGTCGGCAAGCGTAAAAATCTCCATCTTAATCCGCCTAAACGGATCTGATTCCATTTCTTCCATCCCGAAACACCCTAACCAAAACGGTTCAAAACGTTTGCCGATTTGACTAGGGATTTACGCAGTCTTAATCCCTTAGCAATATATTTTTTTGCCAGTGATTGGAAGCTGAATTACCGCGATTCAGAGGTAAAGGGGTTGCGGTTACAGGTCGTGGGTTGCGGTGACAGGTGCAACACCCCCGAAACCCATCGCCCTTGCCCCCAGGCTGCAATAGGATCGAATTCTATCCTCACGGAGCAACCTCATGCGTACCACCCAGCAGTTCAGCGTCACCCTGCCCAACGAATTGGGATTACGGTGACAGGGATTACGGGGGATTACGGTGGGGGATTACGGTGACAGTTTACTAAATCCCCAATCCCAACTCCCTTGCCCCCAAGCTCCAATAGGATTAAATCCCATCCACAAAGGAGCCCAGCCCATGCGCACCACCCAGCAGTTCAGCGTCACCTTGCCCAACGAAATGGCCGCGCTCGTCCGCGCCAAGGTGGCGTCTGGTGAATATGCCAGCGAAAGCGAAGTGATCCGCGAGGGGCTGCGCGCGCTCGGTGCCCGCGAACGCGCGCTGGAGGATTGGCTGCGCCAGCAGGCCGCCCCCGCCTACGATGCCTACCGCGCCGATCCCTCGCGCGGCCTATCGCTCGAAGACGTCCGCGCCTCGCTCGGCAAGCGCTAAAGCGGCTGGCCCAGCGCCATCCACTCCGTCATGGCCGCCAGCAATTCGCTGGTCGGGTAATCCTTGATGTCATCTTCCGAGAATCCGGCGGCAAGCTGGCCTTCGAAGTACCACTGCTGGAAATCGGCGTACTTGCCCAGAATGCGGCCCGCGCCGATCTTCTCCGCTCCCGCCTCATTCACCAGCCAGTTGCGGACCTTGCGCACGGCTTTCTCGTAATCCTCGCCATGTGCCTCGACGTCGCACCCGGCCAGATCGGATAGTGCCGCCTTGAGCTGGTATCGGCGCTGCTCGAGAATCAGGATTTTCTTGTCCTTGCAGCGCTCGACATAGCGCCTGCAGCCAAAGTCGATCCCGAGTTCGAACGGCATATTGAGCCGGAAATACTCGCCTGCCGTTCGCGCCTGACAGCGGCTCAGGTCGTGAATGGAATACCGCGACGCCTCGATAAGCTCGATGATCTTGCTCAGCCGGTTCTCGGCCGAGTCCGCGCGCTCGGTCGCAATACGGGGTAGAAACCCAAGGTAGACGACGCAAAACAGCATCGCCTGAAGGATTCCCTCGTACTCTTCATCAAGCGGGCAGTTGATGAAGACAGACTTGTCGAACGCAGGTTCAGCCAAGGTCAGCCCTTGGACGACTGCGGGTCCTGCCCATAGGAATTGCGCGCACGGATGCGGCCATCGCGGCCGTGAATATAGAGTTCGGTCTTCTGGTTGCGGGCGATCTCGGTGGCTTTGCTGATCGCTTCCTGCTGCGTGCCAAAGGTGCTGGAAGCGCGCGATGCGCCTGCGCGCCGAACGCTCCATTTGCCGCCGTTGGGCACCACATGCTGGCCTGCCTTGGACACCGTATTGCCTTCCCGTTAAGGTGCGCCTTGCACCAGATCAATATAGAAACTGGCGGTCAGGATACAACCAAAACAAGCCCCTCACCCCGCATGCGCAATCACATCAATCTCCACCATCAGCTCCGGCAGCGCGAGGCTCCTCACCTCGACGATCGTGTCCGCCGGCCAGGGCGGCGTGAAATAGCGCCGCCGCGCCTCTACGATCTTCGGGAAGTTGCCCATGTCGGTCAGGTAGATCGTCACTTTCACGATGCGGCTGCGGTCGCTTCCGCCCGCCGCCAGCACGGCGTCGATATTGGCGAAAGTCTGTGCCAGCTGCGCGTCAAAGTCCCCCGCGCCGACAATCGCGCCTTCCGGGCTGATCGCCGCCTGCCCTGAAAGGAACAGCAGGTTCCCCACCTGCCACCCCGGCGAAATCGCATAAGGCGCCAGCGGATCGGGCTCCATGCTGATCACTTTCACGGTCATGCGCCTCTTCTCCCTTCACCCTCTGCCAGCGGAGCCGGAACCGGGGCCGTTCAACAAAACCCTGTCCTACATGCCGCCGCCTGCGATACCGTCCGCAAATGCCCCTCCCGCGCCCTCAAGCCTCTGACCGCATTGTGCTTTTCTGGCACAATCGAGGCGCGCGGAGGGGCCTGACAGTTTTCGCCATGGACTGTGTCAACCGTGTCAACCCCATCCCGAAACGGGACAGGGCGACTCGTCACGCCGCCGCCGCCAGCGCCGACGGCCCCCGAATCACATCGGCGATCTTCTCGGCGATCATGATCGTCGGCGCATTGGTGTTGCCGCCCACCAGCAGCGGAATGACCGAGGCATCGACGACGCGCAGGCCCGCAAGGCCGATCACCTTGCAGTCCTTGTCCACCACCGCCATCGGGTCGGTGCCCGTGCCCATCTTCGCGGTGCCGACGGGGTGGTAGATCGTCTCCCCCCGCGCCCGCACCCAGGCGTCGATCGCCGCGTCCGACTGGACCTCGGCCCCGGGCCAGATCTCCTCGCCGCGATAGGGCGCGAAGGCATCCTGCGCCACGACCTCCCGCGCGATCCGGATGCCCTCGCGCACCACGCGCCGGTCTTCCTCGGTGGCGAGGAAATTGGCGGTGATCGCCGGATCGTCATAGGGATCGCGGCTCCTCAGGCCCACCGTGCCCCGGCTTTCCGGACGGAGCTGGCAGACATGGACGGTGAACCCGTCGCGCTCCACCCGCACCTTGGCGTGTTCCTGCATGATCGCGATCACGAAGTGCAGCTGCAGGTCCGGCCGGTCGAGATCGGGGCGCGACTTGAGGAAGGCCCCGGCTTCGAGGCCGTTCTGCCGCCCGCCGCCCTTGCCGGTCAGCAGGTAGTGCAGCCCTACCTTGTATTGCCGCCAGCCCCGGATCTGGTGGTAGAGCGAAACCGGCTGCGTCGCCGCCCAGTTGAGCGTCACGTCGAGGTGATCCTGCAGGTTCGCCCCCACCCCCGGCAGCGCATGGACCGGAGCGACGCCCGCCGCCTTCAGCTTCTCCGGATCGCCGATCCCCGAAAGCTGGAGTATCTGCGGGGACTGGAACGCCCCCGCACAAAGCAGCACTTCGCGGGAGGACTGCGCCGTCTGCACCGCCTTCCCCGGCCCAAGCGAATACTCCACCCCCGCCGCGCGCCCGTTCGCAATCACGATCCGGTGCACCCGCGCCCCGGTCACCACTGCCAGATTGCGCCGCGTCCCCATGATCGGCGTGAGGTAGCCCCGCGCCGCAGACCAGCGCTGCCCGTCGTTGATGGTCAGCTGATAGCGCCCGAACCCTTCCTGGCTCGCGCCGTTGAAGTCCTCGGTAAAGGGATGCCCGGCCTGCTGCCCGGCGGCGAGGAAGCTCTGGTAAAGCGGATGCTCCGAATGCTCGCCCCAGTTGACCTTGAGCGGCCCGCCGGTGCCGTGGAACTCGCTCGCGCCCAGGCAATTGTCCTCGGCCTTGCGGAAATAGGGCAGCACATCGGCATAGGACCACCCCTCCAGCCCCAGCTGCCGCCACTGGTCGTAATCGGTGGCATGCCCGCGCACATAGACCATGCCATTGATCGCGGAGGAGCCGCCCAGCCCCTTCCCGCGCGGGTGCCACATGCGGCGGCCGTCCATGTGCGGCTCGGGCTCGCTCCAGAAGCCCCAGTTGTGCTTGCTCTTCTGCTTGATGAGGGTGCCCACCCCCGCCGGCATGCGCACCAGCACCGAGGTGTTCGGCCCGCCCGCCTCGAGCAGCAGCACGCGCATGTGCGGGTCTTCCGACAGCCGCGCCGCCAGCACGGCGCCCGCGCTCCCCGCCCCGATCACGATATAGTCGAACTCACCTTGCGACATGCCGTTGCCTCATCCCGAACACACGGGTGCGAGGCTAGTTAATCGAACGGTTAAGCGCAAGCCACGGCTCACTCCGCCGCCAAGTAGATCCACGCAGCCACCCGGCCTTCCGCAGTCTCCACCATGACTTCGCCGCGCCGGTACTCGTCACCTTCGAACGCATCGAGCCGGTCCCAGTGCGCAGGCAGGTCCGGCGACGTGAACAGGTGAACTCGATAGCCTCACCGTCTTCGTCCAGCACCAAAGCCGGATAGCCCAACGCTGCGCCCCAACCCGTCTCGATCAGGCGCCCCCTGATCGTGCCGGTGGTCCAGGTGCCGGACAGCAACGCGAGCTGATGATGGTTCGCCCGCCCCGGCGCGAGCGGGCCGTACGTCGCAAGGCGATGGTCAATGCCCATTCAGCCCGCCACCAGGCTTGCGAATTCGGCCGCATCGATCGGCCCTGCGCGCAGGAAGCCCTGGAACACATCGCAGCCTTCGGCACGCAGAATGGCGAGCTGGCCTTCAGTCTCCACCCCTTCGGCGATCACCTTGAGCCCCAGCGCACGCGCCATCGCCACCATCGCCGAAAGGATCGCCCGGTCGCGCGGGTCATGCTCGATATCGACCACCAGCGAGCGGTCGAGCTTCAGGGCATCAAGCGGCAATGCCTTGAGCGCGCGGAAGTTCGAGAAGCCCGTGCCGAAGTCGTCGAGCGCAACCTTGACGCCGATGCCTTCCAGCTCGCGCAGCGCGGCGGCGCAGGCCTCGAAATCGGCGATCAGGGTCTGCTCGGTGATCTCGATCGTCAGCCGTTCGGGAAGAAAGCCGCTCGCTGCGATTTCCGCCTTCAGTGCCGCCGCGAAATCGCCGACCGCGAAGTCTTCCGCGGTCACGTTGAGCGAGAGCTTGAGCGGCAGCGAGGCTGGCCATGCCGAGGCCATCGCCAGCGCGCGCCTGCCGATATGGCGCGAAAGCTGCGCCACGTGGTCGCCCCGGTCCGCCACGGCAAAGAGCGTCTCGGCGCAAATGCGGCCAAAGCTCGGATGTTCCCACCGCGCAAGTGCCTCGGCCCCGGCGAGCGCGCCGGTCGCAACGTTGAACTGCGGCTGGAACAGCACGGTGATCTCGTCGCGGTGGAGCGCGCCGAGGAGATCGCCCTCGAGGCTCGCGGCGCTGCGTCCGCGCGCCGGATGGCTGCCGTCTGCCCACAGCACGCGGCGGCCGCTGCGGCGCTGGAGATCGCCGGAAACCTGATCGAGCCTGTCGAGCAATGCACCGCCGCTTTCACCCGGCAGCCCGCGCAGCAATGCGGTGCGCGGGGCAAGGCTCAGCTTCTCGCCGTCGATCACCAGCGGCCGCGCGATGGCGCGGCCCAGCGCTTCGGCCAGCCATTGCCAACGCTCGCGGCTCAGCGCCGCGTGCGATGCGACAAGGAACGCCCCGCCACTCGCCCGCGCCACCAGCGCCTGCGGGCCAAGCTCATCCGCCACGAAATCCCTCAGGCGCCGCGCAATCTCCACCAGCACGCGGTCGCCGCCCGCCATCCCGTAGGCGAGATTGACCGCCGGGAGCCGCTGCAGGCTTACCATCATCGCCTGGACAAAGCCCGTCTCGCTCGAACCATCGAGCCACTGCGCCGCGCTGTCGAGCCCGGGGAGGCCGGTCAGGACATCGCGATCATCGCCGGAGAAAAGAAGCGTGGAACCATTCATCGCGGGTCGTCTTAGGCGATTGGTTTGGCGAAATCATCCACGCTGTGCCATTTGCCATTGCACCAGTTTGGGTCGCTACATATCACTGCGGCGCGGATGCGGATTGCCGCGCCGTGCCCGAGGAGAGCCTTACCCGATGCCCGAAAGCCCCCGGCTGGCGCTGCTCGCCTCCCCCACCGACCGTGCGCAGGAAGCCGAGGCCGCGCTGATGGCGTCGCACGATTGGGTATCGCTCGAAGAAGCCGACATCGCCGTCGTGCTCGGCGGCGACGGGTTCATGCTGCAGACGCTGCATCAGATGCTCGATACGGGCCGGGTGATTCCCGCCTACGGGCTCAATCTCGGCACAGTCGGCTTCCTGATGAACCGTCACAAGGCCACCCGCCCCATCGCCGAGCGCGTCGCCAAGGCGCGCAGCGTAGCGGTCGCCCCTCTTTGGATGGAAGCCACGACCCACAGCGGCGAGCAATTCTCCTCGTGGGCGATCAACGAGGTCTCGCTGCTGCGCGAAACGCGCCAGACGGCCAAGCTCGAAGTCTCGGTCAACGGCAAGGTGCGCATGCCCGAGCTTTCGTGCGACGGCGTGCTGGTCGCGACGCCGGCGGGCTCGACGGCCTACAACCTCTCCGCCAATGGCCCGATCCTGCCGCTCGGCAGTTCGATGCTCGCGCTCACCCCGATCAGCCCGTCCCGCCCCCGCCGGTGGCGCGGCGCGATCCTGCCGGACAGCTGCGAGATTCTGTTCCGCTCGCTTGAGGCGAAGAAGCGCCCGGTTTCGGTCGTGGCGGACCAGAAGGAAGTGCGCGACATCTGCGAAGTGCGGGTCAGCGCCGCGCGCGAGTCACGGCTGACGCTCCTGTTCGACAAGGGCAAGAGCCTCGACGAGCGGATTTTTGCCGAGCAATTCCTCGTCTGAAATCCCGTGTGGATTTTTGGGCAATCAGGCGCTTGCCAAACCCGAAACGCCTGCTATTAGCGCGCTCCTGCCCCGGGCAACTGGGTCTGGTCCCTGATAGCTCAGCGGTAGAGCTCTCGACTGTTAATCGAGTGGTCGTAGGTTCGAATCCTACTCAGGGAGCCACACCCTCCATCGTCAGCCTCAATGAACCGAACCGATGCGTCCGTCGAGGATAGCGTCGAGCACAGCTGGATGCAGCGGCGCTTCGAAGCGCAGGCCGGCCGTGAAGCCGCTTGTCCAGTCGATGATCGCAGGACGGGATTCAAGGCCTGGCAGCGTGATCCAGACCAGCGTGCCAGGCTTCACCGCATCCATCGAATCAATCCGTGCCGAAGAGCAGGTCAGGTCGCTCAGGGCGACTTTCGCGCGCAGCACGCCGCGGCGGTAGGTGGCGGTGATCACCGGGCGGCAGGGTGCCGCGCCGCGCGGATTGGCCTCATGTCCTGCAGCGTGCTTGACCAGCATGGCAATCATTCCCTGTGCAGGAACCGGTGATCGGTCCTCACAAGGAAGAACGGCCCGGTAACCCTGCCTTTTAGGCAAGCAGGGTCCCCGGGCCGCTTATGCGGATTCGTACTTAGCTGCGCGTCCCTCAGGCCACGCGAAGCGCGGCGTCAGTCTCCAACGACTGGTCGATGCTGGCCGCCACCATCTGCGCGGTGACAGCGCTCAGGGTCCAGCCCAGATGGCCATGGCCGGTGTTGTAGAAAACCCGCGAACGCCTCCCGGCGCCGACACGCGGCATCATGTCGGGCAGCATTGGCCTGAGGCCAGCCCACGGCACCACTTCGCCTACGTTGACGCCGGGGAACAGCTGGCGCACCCACTGCACCAGCGGCGCGATGCGATCGGCGCGGATGTCGCGGTTCTCGCCGTTGAACTCCGCCGTGCCCGCCACGCGGAAGCGGTCCTTGCCGAGGCGCGAGGTAACGATCTTGGCGTCCTCGTCGAGCAGGCTGACCCACGGAGCACCGACCTGGCTGGCCTCATCCCGCAGCATGACTGTGATCGAGTAGCCCTTCACCGGATAGACATTGACCCGGTCGCCGATCATCGCGGCGAGGCGGCGGCTGCCCACCCCGGCACAGATGACGAGCCCGTCGAAGTGGCCCACGTCTTCGATCCGCGCATCGGTCAGGCTGGCGGTGCGGATGGTGACGCCGCGGTCATGCACCGCAATCGCCTGCACCGCCCGGTCGAGCTGCAAGACCGCGCCCTTGCCTTCGCAGGCGGCAGCAAGGCCGCGGGTGAACTTGCAGATGTCGCCGGTGGCGTCGGAGGGGGTATAGTACCCGCCGCAGTAGTCACCGGTGACCGTAGGATCGATCCGCTGCATTTCCTCCGGGCTCACCTGGAAGCGGTCGAGCCCACCCGCGCGGACGAGTTCATTGGTACGCGCCGCATCGGCAAAGCTCTGCGCGTTGCGGTAGATGTGCAGGATCCCCCGCTTCTCGCAGTCGAACTGGATGCCTTCGCGCTCGGCAATGTCGAACAGGTACTTGCGCGCCTCGATCGCGAGCCGCACGGTTTCCATCGTGTTGGCATCATGCTTTGGGATCGCGCCAAGAAATTCCGCGATCCATGAGAACTTGTGCCAGCCCGGGCGCGGGTTGAACAGCAGCGGGGCATCGCGCCGCGCCATCCAGCGCAGACCCTTGAACACGGTGCCGACCGAGTTCCACACCTCGCCATTGCTGGCCGAAAGCTGTCCGCCATTGGCGAACGAGGTTTCCATGGCCGGAAGCGGCTGACGATCGATGACAGTAACATGATGACCGCGCTCGAGCAGCGCGTAAGCCGTGGTAATGCCGGTGATGCCGGCGCCGATAACCGCAAAATGCGACATGAGCCTGTGCTCCTTGATGTGAGAAATGCGTCTGTGCCGGCCCGGATGGACCAGCGCGGCGTTCATTTCCCCATCTCTGTCGCTTGTGCCTGAGAGCTTGACCGCTTCGGTCTCACACGCGGACTGCGCCTGACCCTACCATACGGCTTTCTCCGTCGGCGGATGGCCGGGCAGGTGATAAACCTTGCGCGCCATCACTCTCCAGAGTGTCAAGACCACACGGTTCCTGGTGCCTGAGAGTTTCCTGGGGGGTTGCTCCGTCGGCGCCGGATCGAAACGCAGTTTCTACCGGGCTCTCCCATGCGGTCATCAAGACAATGGTTGCGGCAGTCTCCTTCGTCCAAACTGCCATGACTCGTCGGCATGGCTTCATATCATGGGGTTATTGTGCATCAGCGAAGCGGATAGGTCCAGCCCCAAAGCCGCTTATACCCCGTAACATCGATCAATGGGCGGGCTTTGCCGCATCGCCGACGACCACGAACGCCGCCCAGTAGAACGGATGCGAGGTCTGCGGATCGTCCATCAGCGCCGCTTCGGCCCCGGCGAGCGCATCGCCGACCGACTCGCCGCTCCTGCCGGCAATCAGCCCGCCGATGAGGCGGCGTGTGGCGTTGAAGTCATCCGGCACCGGCCAATGGCTGGCGATCACCGCCCGCGCCCCGGCTCCGGTGAAGGCGCGCACCAGCCCATCGAGCGCATAGTTGCCGCCCGTCGTCACGCCCGCCTCGCGGCTCGCGGCAATGGTTGCCATGCCCGCCGTGTCGCAGGCCGAGAGGATCACGAGATCGGCGTCGAGCTTCAGGTCGAATACCTCGCGGAAGGTCAGCAGCCCGTCCGATCCCTTGCCGCCAAAGCTGGTGACCAGCGCCGGGCGCGCCGGGCAATCCTTGCGCGGGGCCGATACGAGGCCGTGCGTGGCGAAATGGAGGACACGGTACTTGTCGAGCGCCGGATCTGACAGGAGGCCCGTATCGGTAAAGCTGCTGCCGGTCTTCACCACGCTCGTGCTGCCGAGTGTCCTGGCCGCAAACAGCAGTTCATCCGCTTTCACTGGACGCTGCCAAAGCGCCAGCGGCCAATCGCAGCTGTCGGCGACCGCCGTTACCGGGCGCTCACGGGGAACGCTGTTGTTGCCGAGGCCCAGATAGGGGCGCTGCGCCGCCGAGGGCGCGAGGGCTCTCAGATCGAGAAAGGCGCGCGGGCTCACCGCGATGGAAATGGCCCGCCCACGCCCGAACCACGCAATGCCGGTGAAGTCGAAGGCATCGGCATCGATGTCCGCCGTACGCGCCTTGTAGGCGGCGATCCCCGCATCGGACGCGACCAGCACCGCAGGCGGCAACTGGAGCATCGCCGCATCGGGTTCGAACACGAGGTGGCGCACCTGGGCCAACTCGGCATCGACCGGGCCGAACAGCGCCTTGTAGAGCGCGCGCGACCGGTCGAGATCGAAGGGCCGGTTGACCGCCTTGCCGTTCTCGACGGTGACGATGCTGTCGCGCACCTTCTGCACTTCGCGCGCGAGCTCCGTGCGCGAAAGCGGCACCGGGATCAGGCGCGCCGAGGCAGGGGTGGCATAGAGGCCGTAGAGGTCCTGACCGACCGCCACGAGCTTGTAGTAGGCCTCGCCCGGCCTCAGCGCGGACTGCATTTCGGCGAGGGCTACGCGTTTGGGCGCCAGCGCGGTGTAGCGGGGATAGGCGGCCAGTTTGGCGAGAATTTCGGTCTGTTCGCGGCGCAGGCCGGCGAGCGCTTCCTGCTGTGCGGCAAGGTCCGCGCTTTCGCTCACACTGGGCGTGGCCAGCGCACCGAGCCGGGCCACTTCACCCTCGGCGCGCACGATGTCGCGGCTGCGCGCGAGCGAGAGGCGGAACAGCGCGGCCGCCGCATCGTTGCCCGCAGCGAGCTGACGCGCGAGGATGGCCTGCGTCTGCGCAACACCGGGGCGTTCCAGCACTTGCGCGGCTGCAAAGGCAGGAGCGGCGCTTGCCACGGGATCGCTGCCTTGCCCTGCCAGCAGCGCGAAATAGGGCGCCAGCAAGTCGCGCAGGGTCGTGCCGCTGTCAGGGATCGCCGCACTGTCATCGACCACGCTGGCAAAGAGCTTCGCCGCCTGATCGCGCTCGCCCGCGTCGAGCAGGAAGGCAGCCTTGCGCGCCCGGGCAGAAAGCACGGCGGGCGAAGAGGGATAGGCCGCTTCAAGCGCCGCGATCGCCCGGTCAAGGCCCGCTTCGGCTTCGTCCTTGCGCCCGGCAGCACCCGCTATCCGCGCCATCTCGATATCGATTTCCGCCGAGAGCCAGATGATCGAACCGACCTGCCCGCCGCGCACCATAGCGAGGCGCGTGCGCGCTTCGGCAAAACCCTTGGCAGCTTCCTCCGTGCGGCCCGCCATCCGCGCCGCCGTCGCGCCGATCGCCAGCGCCTGCCCGTCAAGGATCTGCGCCTTTTCCATGCGGGTCAGCGACGGGTCCGGCACGCCCATGCGCCGGGTCGCCGCGTTCTCGCGGTTGATCGCATCGGCCAGCGGCAGGTTGATCACCCCGTCGGCCAGCCTGGCGCTGTCGAACACCGCGTTCACCGGATCGACGGGCCGGGCCAGTTCCGCTGCCGCCGCATCCGGACGGCGCTGGTTGAGCTGATCGAGCGCGCGGTAGTTGCGCAGCAGGCGCTGGCCAAGCCCGTCCCCTGCCAGCTGCGCCCGCTCGCTCTCGCCAAACAGCCGCGCCGCCGCCGCGAAATTGCCGAGGTTCGATTGCTGCAACCCTTCGTTGGCAAGCGCTTCGGCCATGTCCGCCTGCTCGCCCTTTTCGCCGCGCGCCTTTTCGGCGAGCACTTCGAAGAACGCTGCGGATTCGGCAAAGCTGCTGCCGTTGTTGCGCAGATAGCCCTCGCCGCGCACGCCGAGCGGATCGAGCAGCCCCGCCTGCAGCCGCGCAAAGGCCGCCGCATCGGTCACTTCGGTCGTCGCCACCCTGATCTCGCCGGGGACCGCCTTGCCCAGCACCACGCTCGCCAGCGCGAGCCGCAGCGCGGCGTCGTAGGCGGCAAGGCCTTCGACATAGTAGCTGGTGTCGCCGCGCGTCAGCGCATAGCGGCGGTAGTCGAGCCCACTTGCAGGATCGCGGCAGATCATCGCATCTACCCCGCCGAGCGCATCGATCACCGCGCGTCCAGTCCCGCCGCAGACCTGCTGCGGGCCAGCGGCGGCGGCAATCCCGGCGACAGGCGGCGCGTCGATCGGGAACGCGCGGCGCACGGCAACCAGTGTGCCGACCGGCCCTGCCGCATCACGGCACGACAAGGTGAACGCGCGGTCGAACATGCCGCGCAGCCGGGTATCCCGCGGGGCGACTTGCGCTGCGCAGACCACGCCCGCCGAACCGAGCCGGAAGTTGCTGCGTACCGAAAGCGGCACAGGACGGGCAGCCAGATCGACCGGCGCCAGCCCGCTCCCCAAGGCAGCGAGCGAGACGAGGAACCCAAGCACGCGCTTCACGGCCGCGCTCCTTCCAGCCCGCCACCCGCGATCAGCGCCGGGTTGCCGCTGCCGGCGATCGGCTCGTCGACCTGGCCCGGCAAGGCATCGGGCTGGACCGGCAGTAGCAGCGGCGGCGGCACGATCGCGTCCTTGCTCTGCGGCGGAGGGTTCTCGGGATCAAGCGGCGCGTCGTCGAGGATCGGCTTGTCGACAAATTCAATGATCGTGCGGATGCCCGGATCAGGCTGTAGGCTCACCCCGCAGGTCAGGGCGGTCAGCAGGCAGCCATTGAGGCGGCTGTCGGCGGTGAAGCCCGAGAAATCGAACCCGCTGGCCTTGAACTGGCGCCAGGCGGCCGCCCCGCTGACAAGGCCCGTGGCGGTGCGGAAGGTACCATTTATGATCACGGCAATCGGTGCGGCACTTGCCTGCGTCACCCTGAAAGTATCGAGCGGTTCCTCGAAGCCCAGCGGATCGAAGCCCGCGCCGGTCCGCTGGATATAGAAGCTGCGGCCCACGGTGAAATCAAGCGCCCCCGCGCGCAGCACCGGCCCATTGCCGCCCGCGCTGACCTGATCGAGCGCAGGCTCCACGCCGGCAAAGAACGGATCGACAGCCAACTGTGCGAGGAGCGATCCTGCCGCGACATGAATATCGCGCGCGTTGATACGCAAGGTCCCGGAGAGTGCCCCGCCTGTGCCCTGCACCGCGATGCTGCCCGTGTCAGAGGCGAGCTGGAACTGCCCGGTGCGGAAGACCAGCGCGTTGGTCGCGCGGAAACCGGTGGTGGCTAGAGCACCGGCGACGCGGATCGTCCCGCCGAATGTCCCGGCAGCCGCCGCGCCGGTGGTGAACTGCACGGCCCCCAGCGGATCGTCGATGGTGCTCCCCGCATCGGGGCCGGTCATATCGAGCTTGCCGATCAGGATATCGACCGGCCCGGACACATCAGGCGCGGAAACGAACAACGAACCGCTGTTGATCCGGCTCCATTCCCCGTTGTCGAGCGAGAAACCGCTGGTCGGCACGACACTGGCATCGAGCCCGTCGCCGATGCGCAGGCCCGCCGCATTGCGCGAGACCAGCGTGATCGTGCCCGTCAGACCCGCGTTGAGGCCGGCACCCGTCGGCAGATCGAGGTCGCTGGCGCGCAGTTCGATCACGGGTGATTGCCACACACCGCCAAGCCGCGCGGTACCGCCCGCATCGACCAAAATACTGCGAGTGGCCGAAATGCCCTGCGTCGCCGCATCACCTGCCACCGCGGCGGCAAACGTGGCGCCCGTGGCCGCTCCGACCAGCGTCAGACTACCGCCCGCCGCTACGAGCGGCTGCGCGAACACGGCATCAAAGTTGAACGCACCAATGGTGCCGCCCGCAGCCGCCAAACCATTGCCGGCGGCAAGAATGCGGCCGTTCGGCGACGTAAGGCGATCCGCGCGGATGCTTCCGCCCGCCAGCAGCACCATGTCGCGTGACTGCACCGCGTCCAGCGCAATATCACCTGCCGCGATCAGCGCAGCATCGGTGGCGGCGGTGACGGCGTTCGCCGTGAGCGATCCGCCGTTGGCCCGCACCTCGACCGTGCCAAGCCCCGCGCTCGCATTGCCGATCTGCACATTGCCGGTTCCATTGATCAGGACCGTGTTCGCCGCAGCAAGGTTGCCGAGCGTCACACCTCCCGCACTATTGCCGAGCTGGATCGTGTCGGCGGCGGTGATGGCTCCGCCTGTGATCGTGCCGCTCGCATTTCCGGACACCGTGCCGGTCCGCGCCGAGACATTACCGAACCCCAGCGTGCCATTCGCCGCCATGGTCACCGCCGCACCATCGACGGCGCCGGCCAGCACATTGCGCCCGCCAAGCTGGACCGTACCGCCGCCGGTCACCGCACCGGTCGCGAGATCACCCGCCGCCGTGACCGCCACGTTGCCGCCAGTAGCCGACAGCAGTCCGGTCGTTACCGCACCGAGGCCGGTGATCGTCACCCCGCCCACGCCTGCAAGATCGCCCGCTGTCAGCGCGCCGCCGGCACTCGCCACCAGGACATCGCCGGCAGTGGCGGAAGCGGTGGTCATCGTCGTGCCCGATTGCAGATCGATCCGTCCGCTCGCCCGAACGGCGCCCGTGCCCAGCGCAGTGCCCGCCTGCAGGTTGACCGTGCCGTTCGCGGCGCCCGCCGCCTGCACCGTCACATCCTGCACAATGATGCTGCCCAGCGTCAGCGCCGTCAGCTGTCCTGCACTGGTCGGGCCCGACAGGCTGATCAGCCCGCTCGTGGCAATTGCCGGCTGCGCAAATACCCCGGCGAGATTGTAGGAGACGAGCGGATTGCCGCCGAAGCCTGCCATCTCGTAATCCGCCAGCAGCACCCGCCCGGCTGCGGTGATCCCGCCGAGCACCTGGTTGCCCGCGCCGAGCACGACCACTTCGTTGCCGCTGATCGATCCGCTCGCAATCGCATTCGGCGAGAGCAGCGCGACATCGCCCCTCGCCCCCACATCGCCCAGCGCGATCCCGCCCCGACCCAGCGCGGTAACGCTGTATGTCGCGCCAGGCAGTGCCGAAGGGCTCACCAGACCGGCCGAGACCGCACCCGCGCCGAGCGTGCCGTCGGAATTGAGCAGCACGCTGTCACCGGCTGCGATCGGTCCACCCGAGAGAAGGCTGACGATGCCATCGAGCCTGATCCTCTGGCCCGCGCTGACCCCGCCGGTCACCAGCGCCGCCTGCGAACTCACGGTCGCGGAACCGACCGCGCCGACATTGCCGACGGTCACATTGCCCGGCGCGGTGATGAGGGCAGACCCGCCCGCCTGCACATTGCCCAGCGTTACCGTCGTGTTCGCGGTGACATCGATATCCCCCACCGCGGTCAGGTCATCGAGCCGAACCAGACCCGCCGCCGAGGTCAGGCTGAGCGCACCGCCGCTGTTGGCCGACAGATGGCCGAAGAGATTGCCGGACGTGCCCAGCGCCACCGACCCGCTGCCGAACAGCGTCCCGGCGGCTCCTGCAGGTACGGGTCCTTCGAGCCAGTCCGCCGCCGTCAGCGTGACATTGACGGCCCGCACATCGGCGGCGTCGAACGACGCGGTGAGGGTCCCCGGCGTCACGAAGCTGAGGTCGCCGGTCAGCGTGGTGTTGCCCCCGGCCAGCGCAATGTCGGAGGACGGTGCGGTGGCGGTCGGTGTGCCGACGGCAAGGAAGCTCATGTTCCCGGCATCGATGGTCCCGCCGCTCATACGCCAGGCCAGTGGCCGACCCAGCACGGTGGCATTGCCCGGCGTGCCGCCCTTGCCCGTCTCGGCCGAGGCGCTGAACGTCAGATCGGCGGCGACGAGCGCGCCCTTCTGTGCCGGTTGCCCGCTGCGGCTGCCCACTTCGAGCCGCGCGCCCAGCGGCAACGGCGCGCCGCCCGCATCACCGACGAAGCCATTTCCGGCCGTGCCGCCCAGACCAGTGCTGCCGCCGATGCCACCGGCATCGACCAGTGCAGGCGCGGCGATGGTAACCTTGCCGCCCTGCGCGACAAGGCTCGCGCCGCCGCCATAGCCAACGCCGCCATTGCCAGCGGCGCCAGGTGTCGAGGCGCCCACGCTCGCCGCGCCGCCGCTACCACCTGTCCCGCGGGCAGTGACCGATAGAGGCGCAAAGTCGGCCGATCCGGTGTTGACCGCCCCGGTATCGAGCCCGCTCACCACCCCGATCTGCGCGGTCCCTGCTCTCCCGGTCCCGCCAGCCCCGCCGTTCTGGCCGGTGATCGGAATGCTCGACACCGTAAAGCCGGCGCCGCCATTGCCGCCATTACCGCTCGCATTGATGCTGGTCTCGCCCAGGCTCAGCGCGCCGTTGCCCGCCTCGGCCAGCGCACGCGCGCTGCCGCCGGTGCCATTGCCGCCTGCGCCGCCGGGTGCATCGAAGAAGGCCGGCGAACTGCCCGTCCCGCCATCGCCGCGCGCGCTCACGCTGGCGCCGAGGAACGTCACCTTGGCATCGCCTTCCAGCGCGCTGTAGGCGATCACGTCGGCAGATGTGCCCTGCCCGGCGCCGCCATAGCCGCCATTGAAGCCGCTCCCGCCGATCCCGTCTCCACGCACCACGAGCGCCGAGCCGGTGACCGTGCCATTGCGCGCGGAAACCGCTGCCGTGCCGCCGAGACCAGCTCCCCCGTTGCCGCCAGAGCCGCCAATGCCTTGGGCCGAAACAACGGTGTCGCTCACCGACGAGATCAGCCCGCCGCCACCGATTGCGCTCGCATCGCCGGCGATGAGCCCGGCCGCGCCGCCGGTCCCCCTGCCGCCGGTCCCGCCCGAACCGGGCAAGCCCGAAGCAAAGGCGTTCACGGTCGCGCCCGCGCCGCCAAGGCCGTCGGCCCGCACGACCAGCGACTGCGCGGTGGTGATCCGGCCGCCGGTCGAGCGCACAAACGCGCTGCCGCCCTGTGCCGCGCCGCCGTCCTTGCCGCTATCCGTCGCCGCCGAACCGCCGCGCCCGGAAGCATCGAGCCCGAGCAAACCATCCAGCGTAAAGGTTGCCCCCGACGCGGCAATCACGCTCGCGCTGCCGCCCGTCCCGGTGCCGCCCTCGACCGTGCAGGAAATGCAGCGCTGTCCGTCACCGCCGAAACCGCGCGCATCAAGCGTCGTGCCACCACCCACGCCGAGCGTGCCGCCGCCCGCCTTCCCGTCGATAAGGGCCTGCCCGCCGGTGCCGCTCGCCCCGACCAGTCCGTCGAGCAATGCCGAGCCTCCGACACCGCTGGCATCGAGCAGCAGATTGCCGCGGATGGTCACCGTCGAGGCGCCCTCGAGCGACAGCTGCGCCGTGCCGCCGGTGCCCGCGTTGGGACCGGTCGGCGGGGCTGCGGGACCGGCAGTACCCCCGGCAATGCCCTCGGCTCTTGCGGATATGGTAAGATCGCCGCCGACGCCGACCGTGGCACCGCCGCGTGCCGCGAGCGCGGCGGTGCCGGCCAGCGCATCGAGATCGACCGTGGGGGCGCGAGCACTGCTGATCGTGGCGGAACCGCCGACCGTCAGCGTGCCCTGATCCACCGTGACCGAAGCATTCCCGCTGTCGGTGATCGCCGCTCCCGCAACCTGTCCGGCATCCAGCGCCGTCAGTTGCAGATTGCCTGTGAGATCGAGCGTCGACCCCACACCACCGACCGAAATGAACGCGCCGTCGTCCGTCGCCGCCGCGGGATCACGCACGCCGGAAAGCGAAAGGTTCGAGGCAAAGTTCGATGTGTTCCCGCTGTCCACCGTCAGCGATGCCTGCCCGGTTGCCTTGCCGGTCACTTGCGACGTCGCGGTGATCGCGCCCACGGCAAGCGCCGCCGGGACAGCACCGCCCGCCGCAGAACGGACCAGATCGATCGCCCCGCCGGTCACACCGTAGCCCGCCGAAAGCACCACGGCATTGCCATCGACATCCGCGGCGCCCGCCACGTCGAAACCGAGCGAACTGCCCGCCTTGATCGCCATCGTGATGGCATCGTTGCGCGGCACGGCAACCATGTAGACCCGGTGCGCGGTGTTGATCGTGCCGACCGGGCCGGTGATCGTGCCGTCATGGGTCACCACTTCACCCGCCGCGCTGGTGCCCTGATCGATCTGGATATCGAACAGGCCATTGGGCCGGAACGAGATTGTCGATGCATCCGCCGCGACGATCACGGCCGACCCGTCGACATCGATCGTACCCGATTGCACCACCTTGGGCGCGATCAGTGCGACATAGGCATTGGTCAGCCCTGCCCTGATCTGCGCGCCCTTCTGGACTTCAACCCGGCTGCCAGCATTGGCCGGCAAAAAGTTGAAAGTGCCTGCAGTTCCGAACGCACCGGTTGCGGTATCGTAATTCAGGTCCGATGCTGTCAGCACGAGGTTGCCGATATCGAACACGCCCGTCGAGGACACGAGAATGCCGCCTGGGCTATAGAAGAACACGGTCCCGCCCCGGCTGATCGCGCCGGTGCCAAGATCGACGAGCTGCGACCTGACCGTGCCGTTGAACACGATCGGACGGGTCACGTCATTGGGCACGATCCGGTTCAGCACCGTGAGCACCGTGGCATCCTGATTGGTGAACAGCGCGCTGGTGCCTGCCGTCTGGAATTCGATCGGGCCGCCTCCGATCACTGTATCGTTGGGCGACCAGTTGATCACGACATTCGGCGAATTGGTGGCGACTGTGGTGGTGCCCGCTCCGGTGATGATCGACCCGGCCCCGGCGACGATCGTGCCCGTCGCGTTGAACGACTGCGCCCGGGCGGCCATCGGGGCAGAGGCAAGGATCGCGGCCATCGCGAGCAGCGAAGCGGCGCTGGCAAAGCTCGGGCGCATCAGCGGCCTCCCCACGGCAAGAGACGCGTGGTCAGCGAGACCAGCACGCGCGGCGCCGGCCTGCGGCCGTTGAACCCCGCCGCGTCAAGCGGGACAGCGACGCTGGCATCGAGCCGGAACCGGCTGCCCAGATCCGCGCGCAACCCGCCGCCGACCGAACTCAGCCGCTGCGGCTTGCCCGCGCCGCGATCCCACGCCCACGCGGCATCGACAAACGCGAAAGGCTGGACCACCGGGCCATTGCCGCGCCCGATCGGCAGGCGCGGCCCGCGCAATTCGGTCGCCACGCCGACTCCGCTGTCACCGGTGATGACACCAGGATCATAGCCTCGTCCAACCGTGTAGTTTCCCGGTGCAAAGGCTTCAAACCCAAGCACTTTCCGAAACGCATACTGCCCGCGCGGATGGACCACGAACGACAAGCGTCCCAGCGCGCGTTCGTACTCCACCTCGGCGCGCACCACCGTTGCGGCAGGAGAACCATCGAAGCGGCTCGTCGGCACCCGGCTGCCGCAAGCGATCCCAAGGCACGAAGGCGAGGCTCCCAGCGCGGCGACGCCCTGCCGGACTTCCAGCGATCCATCAAGGCGCCACGCCGGTTCGGCGCGGGACAAATCCATCCGGTCGAAATCAAGCCGCGCCCAGAACACCCGCAGCCGGTCGCGGCTGAGCGGCAGGATCAAGGTGGCGTCCTGGTTGAGCAGATCGAAGCCGCCGCCAAGCCAGAGATCGCCAGCCTGCGAGCGCACCAGCGGGTAACGCGCATAGAGGCTCGCGAGCAAGGTCCGCGCATCGAGCTTCGCGCCGCCGGCCGCCTGTCCGAGATCGGGCTGCGTCCACGCATATGTCAGCGAAGCGCCGACCACGAGGCCTTGGCTGCCAGGCCGGAACTCGTGGCTCGCCTGAAAGATCCGCTGCTCGCGAAAATCGGACGTCGAATAATAGGAGAGCGTTGTCGCATCCCCCATCCCGGTGATGCCAAAGGCCTGCACCCGCAACTGGCCGCCCCAGCGCCCGGTGGCGGCAGAAGCGAGGTTCTGGACCGAGAAGTCGGCGGTAACAGCTTGGCGCAGAACGGTTACATCACCTATCAAGTCACCTGGCGCAGTACCCGCCGGACGCAAGGTGAGCTGCACATTGTAGCCCGGCAGATCGCGCGCCAGCAGCAGATAGCGTTCGGCCTTGTTGCGGTCGAAGATATCGTCCCGCGTCAGCCGACCGAGATAGGCCATCAGCTTGCGCTCGGCCCCGCGTGTCTCACCCCGCGCGCGGATCGCGGTGATCCGGGCATAGAGCACTTCGAGCCGCACCTGCCCGTTCTCGATCCGCTGGACAGGTACTTGCACCGCAGCCAGATAGCCCTTGGCGCGCAGGATCGTCGCCGCCGCATCGCGGATCTCGCAGAGCACGGCAATCGGCTGCGGCGTTCCCGCATAGGGCTTCCACGCCGCTTCCATGTCCTCTGCCGTCGCGCCTTTGAGGCCATTGAAAGCGACGGCGGTGATGGTGGTGGTGATCTTGGCGAACTGCGGATCGGCCAGCGGGCAGCCCGACCGTTCGATCCCGCCGGAAACAGAGAGCCGCGGCGCCTGAACGGCAGGCGCGCGCGTTATCCCGCCCAGTTCGTCACGGCTCGGTCCGGCAATCGTCGGCGTGCTCACTTGTGCGAAAGCGGTGACCGGAACCATGACCGGGCAGAACGCCAGGGCGAGGGCGTTGGCCACCCAGCCCCCAAGGACCGCGAGGCCCTTTCGTTTGCCGCCTTTTTCCCCCTCTCGCATTGCCGAGACCCTTGTTCATACTGCGGCGGTCGTCGCGGCCCCATTCTCGTGTTTTCTCTGCGCGTAGCAAGCGCGGAGTCGAAGAGTCAAACAGGATGTGCGTACCGGTAAGGCCCTGTTTACCAGTGACTTTTCGCACAACTGCACCAAATCGGTACCGATGCGGAGATTGTTGGAGCGAAGATGGCAAACCGGACCGAAAGGCCCGGACGCCAGCCCGGGCGGCAATATACCGCAACAAATCAGTCCGTTACGGTTCTTTGGCGTCCGAGACTCGTGCCAGACACGTCAGGGAGCTAAGGAGCTCCTGCCAGCCACGTACCCCGGATCGCAGCTCCCGGCCTCAGGCCAGCGCGCCATGGCAGTGCTTGTACTTCTGCCCCGACCCGCACGGACAGGCCGCATTCCGGCTGATGCCCATCCCCGCATAGGGATCCGTACCCGCCGCCGCCAGCGCGCCCGAACCGGCCATCGGCGGCGTGAACGTGCCAAACAGCTGCCCCGCAGGCACCGGCCGGGCATCATCCTCGCCGGTCAGCGGATCGATATGGCTGGTGAGGAAGTCGGGCAGTTCGGGCAGCTGGAAGTCCTCCGGCGCGCTCATGCGGATCTCGCTGGTCATGAGAATGCGCGTCACGTCCTCGCGGATCACTTCGAGCATCTTCTCGAACAGCCCGAAAGCTTCCTGCTTGTATTCGTTGATCGGCGTCTTCTGCGCATAGGCACGCAGGAACACCACCTGCCGCAGCGCATCGAGCGTCGCGAGGTGCTCCTTCCAGTGGTGGTCGAGCCGCTCCAGCAGCACCGACTTCTCCAGATTGCGCCACGATGCCGGTTCCACCGTCTCGAGCTTGGCCGCCATCTTCGCCTCGGCGAGCGCGGCGATGCGCTCCTCGATGACTTCCGGCTCCAGCCCGTCTTCCGCCAGCCACGCGTCAAACGGCGGCTCGAGGCCCAGCACCTCGCCCACGCGTTGCGCCAGCGCCGGAACGTTCCACTGCTCGGGGTACGATCCCGGCGGGCACGCATCGCCGACGATCGCGTTGATCGTGTCCGTGCGCATGTCGAGCACGACATCGTCCACCGCCTCGGCATCCATGATGTCCGCGCGCTGCTCGTAGATCACCTTGCGCTGGTCGTTCATCACGTTGTCGTATTCGACGACCTGCTTGCGCACGTCGTAGTTGCGCGCCTCGACCTTCTTCTGCGCGGTCTCGATCGCCTTCGAGAGCCAGCGCGAACCGATCGCCTCGCCGTCCGCGAGGTTCGAATTCATCATGCGGGCAAACAGCGTATCCGGCCCGAAGATGCGCAGCAGGTCGTCCTCGAGGCAGAGATAGAACTTGGAAAGCCCCGGATCGCCCTGACGGCCCGAACGGCCGCGCAGCTGGTTGTCGATGCGGCGGCTTTCGTGGCGCTCGGTGCCGATCACGCAAAGCCCGCCGGCAGCAAGCACCTTGGCTTTCTCCTCGGCGACTTCCGCCTTGATCCGGGCAATCGCGGCATCGCGCTCAGGCCCTTCCGGCATGTCGCGCAGCTCGTCCTCGATGCGGAACTCGGCATTGCCGCCCAGCTGGATGTCGGTCCCGCGCCCGGCCATGTTGGTGGCGATGGTGACCGCGCCGATCCGGCCCGCCTGCGCCACGATATGCGCTTCCATCTCGTGGAACCGCGCATTAAGCACGCTGTGCTTCACGCCTTCCTTGTTGAGGAACTCGGACAGCATTTCCGACTTCTCGATCGATACCGTGCCGACGAGCACCGGCTGCCCGGTCTCGTACCGCTCGCGGATCAGCTTCGCGATGGCCTGGAACTTGTCGGTGGTGTTCTTGTAGAACTCGTCTTCCTCGTCGCGGCGCTGCACCGGCACGTTGGTCGGAATGGTGACGACGTTCATCTTGTAGATGTCGAAGAATTCCGGCGCTTCCGTCGCGGCGGTGCCGGTCATGCCCGAAAGCTTGGGGTACATGCGGAAGTAGTTCTGGAAGGTGATCGAGGCCATCGTCTGGTTCTCGGGTTCGATCTGCACGCCTTCCTTGGCTTCGACCGCCTGGTGCAGGCCATTCGACCAGCGCCGCCCGTCCATCATGCGGCCGGTGAATTCGTCGATGATGACGACCTTGCCGTCCTTCACGATGTAGTCGATGTCGCGCTTGAACATGACGTTGGCCTTGAGCGCCTGATCGAGGTGGTGGACCACCATCGTGTTCTCGACGTCATAGAGGTTCGACCCGACCAGGAGCCCGGCTTCTTCCAGCTTGCGCTCGACCCACTCGACACCGTCTTCGGTGAGCGAGATGTTCTTGGTCTTCTCGTCCGCCTCGTAGAGCGAGGGATCGATCTGCTTCACCACAGCATCGACCGAGACATAGAGCTCGCTCTTGTCGTCCGTGGGCCCCGAAATGATCAGCGGCGTGCGCGCCTCGTCGATCAGGATCGAGTCCACTTCGTCGACGATCGCGAAGTTGAACGGGCGGTGCACCATCTGGGACCGTTCGTGCTTCATGTTGTCGCGCAGGTAGTCGAAGCCGAGCTCGTTGTTGGTGGCGTAAGTGATATCGGCCTCATAGGCCTGCCGCCGCTCGTACTCGTTCATGTTGGGCACAATCACGCCGACCGTCAGGCCGAGGAACTTGTGGATCTGGCCCATCCATTCCGCGTCGCGCCGGGCGAGGTAGTCGTTGACCGTGACGACGTGCACGCCCTTGCCCTCGATCGCATTGAGGTAGGACGCGAGCGTCGCGACCAGCGTCTTGCCCTCGCCGGTGCGCATTTCCGCGATTTCGCCGCGGTGGAGCACGATGCCGCCGATCATCTGCACATCGAAGTGGCGCATGCCGAGCACACGGCGCGAAGCCTCGCGGCAGGTGGCAAAGGCTTCAGGCAGGATGTCGTCGAGCGTCTTGCCCGCTTCCAGCTGGGCGCGCAGCTTGGCCGTCTGGCCCTGCAGTTCCGCGTCGCTGAGCGCCTGCATTTCGGGCTCATAAGCGGCGATGGCGCGCACGATCTTGTCGAGCGACTTGACGTAACGATCGTTGGACGACCCGAAAATGGCCTTGGCAATGCTGCCGAGCATGGCTGGATTCCTGTTGTAGAGAATGGGGTGCGCGGTGAGTGCCGCGTTGGTCAAAGGTCCACGCAACGGGGCGCGGACGCGGGAAGCTTATGGAAGGCGCGCCCTATTCGAGCGGGCGGTCGCAGATCTCGATGCTGATCGTGCGGCCAAGGGCGAGCACGGGCACCACAACGGTGCGGATGAGGCGCCGTCGGCAAGCGGGGCGCTGTGCCCTTGCATGGGCAGCAACGGCCTTCTGCTCGGCACTTGCCACGAGTATCGAGCCCGCCGCCGAACCAACAACTTCCGCACGCGCAGAAGACGCCGTCACTTCGGCAAGCGACAGGCCCGAAAGCAGGGCAAGAAGAACGAGCAGAAGCCGCATCGAGGCGCCAGATAAGCGGTAATGCGAAGAACGTCCACCACCGCGCCGCAGATTTATTGAAGCGCGCCGCTCCGCGCGCTAGGGCCGCTGGCCATGAGCCACGCCATCTCCCCCCTCGCCCAGCCCTTCCCCGCGCTTCCCGCGATTGCCGGAGCAACCCCGCGCATCGCCCGCGCCGGGTACAAGGACTGGGGCCGCTGCGACCTGACCTTTGTCGAACTCGCCGAGGGTACGGCGGTGGCCGGGGTGTTCACCCGCAATATCTGCTGCTCCTCCGAAGTCGACCTCGGGCGCCAGAACGTGGGACAAGGCCGCGCGCGGGCGCTGGTGGTCAATGCCGGCAATTCCAACGCCTTCACCGGCTATCGCGGGCGCGAGGCGGTCGAGGCGATCATGGATCAGGTCGCCGGCCACATCGGCTGCCCGCGCGAGCAGGTCTTCGTTTCCTCCACCGGCGTGATCGGCGTGCCGCTCCCCAAGGACAAGGCGCGCGCCGGGATCGAGGCGGCGCTGCAGGCCAAGCCTTGCACATGGCAAGACGCCGCCAACACCATCGGCACCACCGATACGTTCGCCAAGGGCGCAACCGCCACCGCCATGGTCGGCGGCGTCAAGGTGACGCTCAGCGCCATCATCAAGGGCAGCGGCATGATCGCGCCCGACATGGCGACCATGCTCGGCTATGTCTTCACCGATGCAGCAGTCGACCCGGCCTTCCTGCAGGCCTGCCTGTCGGACGCCAACCAGCGCACCTTCTCGTGCATCACCGTCGACAGCGACACCTCGACCAGCGACACCGTCCTTGCCTTTGCTACCGGCGCAGCCGGCAACGCCCCGCTGGTCTCGGCGGACAGCCCCGGCGCCGACGCCTTCGCCGCCGCGCTGCACGATGTCTGCCGCCAGCTCGCCCACCTCGTCGTGCGCGACGGTGAAGGGGCGCAGAAGTTCATCGCGGTCGCCGTGAGCGGCGCTGTCAGCGACGAGAGCGCCCGCCGCGTCGGTCTCGCCATCGCCAACTCGCCGCTGGTGAAGACCGCCATCGCGGGCGAGGACGCCAACTGGGGCCGCGTCGTCATGGCCGTCGGCAAGGCCGGCGAACCGGCGGACCGCGACCGCCTCTCCATCGGCTTCGGCGGCACCTGGGCCGCGCGCCAAGGCCAGCCCCTGCCGGACTACGATGAAGCCCCCGTCGCAGCGCACCTCAAGGGACAGGAGATCAGCATCGAGGTCGATCTCGGCCTCGGCGAAGGCCGCGCCACCGTGTGGACCTGCGATCTCACCCACGGCTACATCGCCATCAACGCCGACTATCGGTCGTAAGGGTGGCGCTCGTGAGCACCGCGCTCGATACCGCCGTCGCCGCCCTGATGCGCCGCGTTGCGCGGGAGGCCATCCTGCCGCGCTACCAGACGCTGGCGGAGCACGAAGTCATCGCCAAGGCGGCGAACGACACGGTCACGATTGCCGATACCGAGGCCGAAGCCCTGCTCGCCGAGGGCCTCGCGGCGATCCTGCCCGAAGCGGCCATCGTCGGTGAAGAAGCCGTCCACGCCGATCCCGCCCTCATCTCGCGGCTCGATACCGGCCTGTGCTGGATCATCGATCCCGTCGACGGCACCAACAACTTCGCCGCCGGCAAGCCGCCCTTCGGCATCATCCTCGCGCTCAGCGACGGCGGCGAAACGCAAAGCGGGTGGATCTACGACCCGCTGCAAGACCGCCTCTGCATCGCGCACAAGGGCCAGGGCGCGTTCGTAAACGGCGAGCGTGTCACCGCCCGCACCACCGGCGAAACCCCGCCCATAGCGGCGATCAGCACGGTGTTCCTCGATCCCGCGCAGCGCGCCGCCGTGCAGGCCCGCATCGCGCCCTACTACACGCTCGTCGACATCCCGCGCTGCGCCGCCGAGCAGTACCCCCGCCTCGTCCTTGGCGTGAATGACATCTCGGTGTTCGAGCGCACTCTGCCGTGGGACCACGCGGCGGGCGTGCTCTTCGTCAACGAAGCAGGGGGCAAGTCAGCGCGGCCCGACGGGTCACCCTACCGCACCGATCAGCATGGGCAAAAAGGCCTGTTTGCAGCCTCTTCACCCGCACTGTTCGATCAGTTTATAAAGCACAGCACGGTGGACTGACACACCCGACCCCCCATCCCAAACCCCGCTCATGCTGAGCTTGTCGAAGCATCTTGAGCAACCGTGGTTCTGGCACCCTTCGACAAGCTCAGGGTGAGCGGGCATGGAGGAGGCATTGCCCAGCCCCCGACCTCGCCCGACACTCACTGCGAGGGATCGCGCACCTTGAACGGGTCGGTCGGCGCAGGCTGCGTCGGCAGCACGGCGCGCGGCAGTTCCTTGTCGCTGTTGGCCGCCTGCCACAGCATCCCCGCCATCACCACCGCCGCCTGCCGCATATCGTCGGCACGCATGTGGTCCACCGTATCGAGGTTCGAGTGGTGGACGCGACTGTCATAGTCGAGCGGGTCCTGGATGAACTGATACCCGGGCAGACCGATCGCCTGCAGGAACACGTGATCGGTGCCGCCGGTCTTGCTCACCACCAGCTTGTCCGCACCCAGCATGTCGAACGGCGCAAGCCATTCCTTGAGCAGCTTTTCCGCGCCCAGATTGCCCTCGCTGTAGATGCCGCGGAACCGGCCCGAGCCGTTGTCCATGTTGAAGTAGGCCTTGAGCTGGCTGTATTCCGGCTTCGGCGTGATCGGGAAGGCATTGCGCCACGCGATGTAGCTGTCGATGCCCTTGAGCGAGGGATCGACCGGGCGGCTCGCATAGTGCTGGTCGATATAGGCGCGGCTGCCGAGCAGCCCCTGCTCCTCGCCGCTCCACAGCACGAAGCGGATGGTGCGCTTGGGCTTGATGCCGAGCTTGGAAATCAGCCGCGCCGCCTCAAGCACCGTGATGCTACCCGCGCCGTTGTCATTGGCGCCGTCGCCCGCGATCCAGCTGTCGAAATGCGCCCCGGCCATGACGTAGCCCGCCTTGGGATCGCTCCCCGGAATTTCGGCGACAACGTTCTCGGCCTTGAGATTGCTTTCGTCATAGCGCGCCGCGACGGTGATCGCGATGGTCGGCGCATCCCCGGTCTTCGCCAGCCGCACCAGCTTGCGGTAGTCCTCCTGCGCGAGCTCGACGGCGGGCCGCGCAAGGGTCTGGCCGGGCTGGAAATCATAACCCTCGCCGTGGACGAGCTTCCCATCACGGTAGCTCATCTTGACGACGGCGAGCGCGCCCTCGGCCTTGAGAAACGCCGCAAGCTTGCCGAAAAAGCGGCGGTTCTTCACCTGCAAGGCCGCCGCGTCCGGATCGAACACAGGCTTGGTGTAGGTATCAAGCTCGGCGATCTCGGCATCGGTGTAGCGCTGGAACACCGGCCCCTTGCTCTCGCTGGTCTGGCCCGGCAGCGAAACGAGCACGATCTTGCCCGCGAGCTTGCCTTTCCATTCCGCGAAATGCTCCTCGCGCGACATCGGCGCGATGACGACCGGCGCCCGCACCGTGCCGCTGGTGGCCGGCGACCACGCGACGGGAATCGCCGTCAGCGGCAGCGCCCGCGGGGTGACCATGGCCACCGAATAGCTGTCGAGGTTCCAGCCAGCGCCGAAGTCGAACGGCTCGACATGCACGTTGGCAAGGCCGCGCTGCCGCAGCAGGTCCATCGCCCAGCTTTCCGCCTTGCGATGGTTCTCCGAATTGGTGAGGCGCGGGCCGATGCGGTCCATCAGCGCGGAGGCGGTGGTCATCGCCTCGCTGCGGTTCATGCCTTCATCGATGATCCGGGCAATCGCGGCACTGTCACCATCGGGCGCGGCAGCAGCGGCAATCGGGATCGCAGAGGCAAGCAGCGCCGCCGCGAACAGAGGGACAAACCGGCGAGAGGCAGAAAAAGACATCAGGCAAGGCTCCGGAACTGGGTGCAGACTGCGAACCGGCAGTCTTGCACCCCGTTCCGGCCTTGCCAAGCCGCTGTCTTAAAGAACGCTCTCCAGCCAGCCCTTGAGCTGGCTCTTGGGCGCAGCGCCCAGCTTCTGCGCGACCGCCTTGCCGTCCTTGAACAGCACCATCAGCGGGATCGACTGCACGCCGATTTCGCCGGGGATCGAGGTGTTTTCCATGATGTCCATCTTCACGATGGAGACCTTGTCCGCGAGCTCTTCCGAAATCTCTTCGAGCGCGGGGGCGATCATCTTGCAGGGGCCGCACCAGTCCGCCCAGAAGTCGACAAGCACGGGCTTGTCGGCGCCCAGAACGTCGGTGGCGAAGCTGGCATCGGTAACGGCTTTGGTGGCCATGGCAGAGAACTCCTATCGGTTGATCCGGTATGTAAGCGGTCTGGCGCGCCGCGCAAGAAAGAGCGCTAAAAGCTTTCCTGCGCGGCCTGAAGGGCAGGCTTGTGCGCATTGATGACGTCAGCCGAAAGCTCGATCAACCGCGGCGTGTGCGTATACAGTAGCGCGGCTTCGACACGGCGCCCCGGATAGATCACTTCGAGCGCCGCCACATAGGCCGCCATCTGGCGCAAGCTGGCGACTGGGACTTCCCCGATATCCTGCGGCGGGCGACGGTCGGTCTTGAAATCGACGATGCGCACGCGGCCCTCCTGCACCAGCAACCGGTCGATCGTGCCACTCACGACTCGCTCGCCGACCACCGCCGCAACCGGCACTTCGGCAAGCGATCCAGCGCCAAACACCTCGGCCCAGGCCGGTTCGGCCAGCACGCGCAGAGCCGCCTCGGCCATGACGTCACGCTCCTCTGCCGGGAACTCGGCCGCCATGCGTGCCAGCCAGCCCCGCGCGGCACTCGCGCGCGCCTCAGGGGCAAGCTCGGGCAAGCGCTCGATCAGCTTGTGAAGCAATGTCCCGCGCCGCGCGGCAGTCCGCGCTGCCGGACCGGGCCGCGTCGGCGGATCGGGCGCATCGTCCGCCTCACCCAGCCCCGACGGCGCGAGCGGGCGCGGTGGGCGCGGTTCCGCCGGGAGCGCCGCATCGAGCCACGCGGGCAAGTCGTCATGGGCTTCAGTCGGAGGCTGCACCTCGGCAATCGCTGGCGGTAACGGCCCCAACCCGCCCAACTGGCGCGAGGCACCCCAGATCGGATCGTCGCGCCACGGACCATCCACATCGCCAAACAGCGGCGCCAGCTGCGCGTACCAGCTTTCCTCCGGTACGCCCTTGGCCTTGCTGCCCAGTGCCCCGCCGATGAACAGCGCTTCCTCCGCCCGCGTCATCGCAACATAGAGCAGGCGCCAGTGCTCCTCGCGCTCCGCCGCCGCCGCGCGATCCGCCGCTTCGCGCACTGGCCCCGCCTGCTCGGCCTTGCGCAAGGGCGGGAGCGGAACGGTGCGCGCCTCATCCACCACCTGCTCGACAAGGCTCAGCCCGCGCGGGTTCGACTTGTCCGGATCGGCGCAGGCATCGGCGAGAATGACGATGGGCGCCTCTAGCCCCTTCGAGCCATGCACCGTCATCACCCGCACGAGATCGGCCTTCTGCCCCGCCTCGCGCTTCAGTTCGCCGTCGCCGACATCGAACCACTGCAGAAAGCCGACCAAGCTGGGCGTCTGCCCGCCCGCATAGGCCATCGCGGCGTTGAGCAGTTCGTCGATCGGATCATTGGCCTCCGCGCCAAGCCGCGCGACCAGCTTGCGGCGCGCCTGCCACGGCCCGACCAGCAGCCAGTGCAGCAGCTGCGCCGGTGTGCCGAAGTCGGCGCGCGCAAGCACGCCGCGCAGTTGCTCCATTGCCGGATACGTCGCAGGCCCCTCGATCTTGCGCAAGTGATCCCACAGCCGCACTCCCTTGGCGCGGTAGCCATGCTCGAGCAGCATCTCCTGCGACCAGCCCACCAGCGGCGAAACCAGCAGCGATGCAAGGTTGAGGTCATCGAGCGGCTGCGCGCAGAACCGTAGCGCGGCAACAAGGTCCTTGACCGCCAGCGGCGCGCCGAGCCGCAGCCGGTCCACCCCCGCCACCGGCACCCCGCGCGCGTGCAGCCGCGCGACGATCAGCCCCGCCAGCGCCTTGCGCGAACGCACCAGCACCATGATGTCGCCCGGCGTAGCCCGGCGCGGCCCGCCCTTGTGCAGCGGGAAACCGCGCCGCAGCCATTCGCTGACCTGCTGCGCGATCTGATCGGCCATCACCCTGTCCGGACGCGAGAGCCACGTCTCGGCACCCTCGTCGCCCTCGCCCGGCGGCGTATCGTCCTCCTCGTCCGCCGCGCCGCCCACCGGCTTCCACAGCGTGACCAGCCCGGGCCGCTCCTTGTCACCTTGATGCTGCTCGGGCGCGTCGGGCAGGCCAAACCGGTCGGGGCCGATCGCCTGGATCGCGCGGTCGACGAAGGCGAGCACCGAATGGGCCGTGCGGTAGGAACGGCCGAGACCAAGCGGCAGCAGCGCCTTTGCAGGGTCAGCGGTGACTTCAGACAACTCGTCCAGCTGCCGCTTAACGCGCTCTCTAGCAGCGGCGAAGTTTTCCGGACTGGTGCCCTGAAAGCCGAAGATCGCTTGCTTGTAATCGCCGACCACGAACAGCGTCCGGCCCGCGTCCCCGCGCTGCCCTTCCCCGCTGAAGAAATCGCCGACGAGGCCATCGAGCACGATCCGCCACTGCGCGCTGTTGGTATCCTGCGCCTCGTCGACAAGAATGTGGTCGAAGCGCCGGTCGAGCTTGTAGCGGATCCATTCCGCCGGCGCCTGCTTGGTGAGCAAGTCGGCTGCCGCGCGGATCTGGTCGTCGAAATCGATGAACCCCTCGCGCGCCTTGGCCTCGGCCCACGCCAGTGCGAAGCGTCGGCCCAGCGTGAGCGCCGGATCGAGCCGCGCGGCCAGATCGACCAGCGTGCGCATTTCTTGCACGCGCTGCAGGTCCTCGATCACGCAGAGCTGGTACTCGGCGTAGGCCGGCTCGTGCTTCACAAGATAGCGCGGAGATCTTGGCTCGCCCTTCCCGGTAAGGAACTTGCCAGCGAAGTCATCGAGCCCTGCAATGCGGGCTTTGGGCGCAGACTCCAGCCAATCCTGCATCACCGATGCCGCATCAAGGCCTTGTGCAGCCCCCCAGCGCCGGTTCGCTTCCATGCAAACCTCGACCGCGCGCACATCGAACACGCTGTCGTGCACCAGATCGGCGAGGCCCGAACCATCCTCCTCCGCATCCAACCCCAGCAAGCGGTTGATCCGCGGTCGCAGCGGCGGCTGCCATGCCCCCGGACCTTCCCACAGCCCATGCACCGACGCGCAGCGGAGCAGGAACGCCGGCACGGCATCCTCGCCCATGCGCAAGCTGAGGTCCTCCAGCGCGGCAAACAGCGCCTCGTCGCCCTGCTCCTGCGCGGAGATCAGCAGGTCCGCCAGCACTTCGCGCAGCAGCAGATCGCGGTCGCGGTCCTCCATCGCCCGCGTCCCGGGAACGAGCCCGGCCTCCGCAGGAAAAGCGCCCAACAGCCACTGCGAGAACGCATGGATCGTCTCGATGCGCAGGCCGCCGCCGGGGCAATCGAGCACAGCGGCAAACAGGCTGCGTGCGCGGGCGACGGTCTGCGGTCCCATCGAAGCGCCGATATGGCCCAACTCCAGCGCAAGCTCGGTATCAGGCAGCCGCACCCAGCGCGCGAGCACGTCGTTCACGCGCGTCGCCATTTCCGCAGCGCCGGCCTTGGTGAAGGTCAGGCACAGGATCTGATCGGGCGAGACACCCTCCTGCAGCAGCAACCGCAGCACGCGCGCGGAAAGCACCTGCGTCTTGCCCGTCCCCGCCGATGCGGAGAGCCACACGGTCCGCTCCGGCTGCACCGCAAGCCGCTGGTTGTCCTTGAGCGGAAAGACCTTGCTCATGAGGCGTTCCCTTCCCGCCCCTGCCATTCCTCGAGCCGCATCAACTGGTCATAGTCGGTATAGCCCGGCAGGTCCGGATTGGGCCGCGCGGTGAAGGGATCGGTGCCCAATATCCACTTGTCGATCGCCTCGCTCAGGAAGCGCAGGGTCTCAGCAACAAAGGTCTCGCGCGGCAGACCGGTCTTCTTGCGCCCCTCCGGCACCGGTTCCTCGCAATAGCCGAACACATCCGCCTTCTTCTGCAGCGACCAATACTCGAAGCGATGGACTTTGCCGCCCAGCCCCTCGAACCCGCCGCGCTCCGCAATCAGCGCGACGAGGCCCAGCTGCAGCGCAAAACCTTCCTCCACCATCTTCCCCGAGGGCGGCTTGCCGGTCTTGTAGTCGACCACCGCCAGCGTGCCATCCGCCAAGCGGTCGATGCGGTCGGCCCGGCCATGGAGCTTGACCCCCTTGATCTCGGTCACGCCGGTCTCTTCCCACAGCACCGGCTTGCGCCCCTGCAGCGCAAGTTCTGCGTTGTAGTCCTCCACCCATTGCAACGCCGCCAGCAGTCTTGGCCGCCACAGCCCGCGCATGAAGGGGTGCGCGCTCATCTCGGCCAGCGTCTGCTCGGCGAGCGGGAGCAGTTCCCCGCGCCTGCTCCCGCCATCATGCCAGCGCTGCAGCACTTCATGGACCAGCGTACCCCGCCACGCCGGGGTCGGCGCGGCATCGAGCGGATCGAGCGTGCGCAGCCCCATGATCGCCGAAGCATAGAACTGGTAGGGATCGCCGCGCAGCCGGTCGAGCGCAGTCGAGGCAATACTGACCCGGCGCTGCTCGGCGCTGGGCCGGGGCGCGGGCTGCGGATAAGCCGGCGCGGCTTGGGCCTTGTCGAGCGCCCGCGCGATGCGGACAGCCTCGGTCTCCGGCTCCAGCTCGCGCCCCAGCATCGCCCGGATCCGCAAGAGGAAGCGCGAGGGGATCACCGGCCCCGCCGCATCGCGCAAGGCATGGCTGAGCACCACTTCCGGCGCCCCCAGCGCAGCCGCCAGATCGTGCGCGGCAAGCCCGATGCGAAAATCTGCCCCCGGAATGCCCAGCGCGCGCAGCACCGGCGGCGCAAGCAGCGGATCGGGCGCGGGCGAGGCGGGCCACTTGCCCTCGGTCATCCCGGCGCAGATCACGAGGTCAGCCCGGCTCATCCGCGCCTCAAGCAAGCCGTAGATCGCAAGGCGCGGGTGGCCGCCATAGGGCGGGCGTACCGCAATCTCGGCCAGCGCATCGCTCAGCAGCGCATGCAGGTCGGCAGGCTCCACCGGCAAGGCGCTATCCTGCGCCGCCTCACGCCACTGCTCGACGAACGCCGCCAGCGCCCGCCCATCCGCCTCGCCCCAGATCGCCGTCCCGCACAGCGCTTCCGCCGCTTCCGCCAGCGTATCAAGGCCGAGGGCCAGCGACGGCGGCGCGGCAGGATCGACCAGCGGCGCCAGCATGACCGCCGCTTCCTCCCACCATGCGGTGAGCCCCGGAAAGTCCGTCTCCTTCGCCGCCACCGCGTTCCGCACGGCCTTCAGCCCGGGGCCGGGACGCGGCCCGCGCAGCACGAGATCAAGCTGCCGCACCCGCTCCAGCCACGCCGCACGCCCCTCCCCCCGCCGCACCAGCGGATGGCCGAGCAGCGCCAGCAGCGGCACCGGCGCGGCGGACGTCGCGGCCACTTCTGCCAGTTGCAACAGCACCCGCCCCGCCGGCGCCTGCGACAATGGACGGCCCGCCGTATCATCGGCATCGATGCCCCAGCGCTGCAAATGCGCGACAAGCCGCTGCGCGAGATCGCGGTCGGGCGTAATCACTGCGACGCGTTTCTCCGGCTCGGCCAAAGCCTGCCGCACCAGCACCGCGACCGCCTGCGCTTCCTCTTCGGGATGCGCCGTTTCCATCAGCCGCACACCCGAAAGCCTGCGTGCCTCGGCGGGAAGCTGCGCCCACACCGTGCTCGCCTCGGGCGGCAGGAACAGATTGGAAATCGCGCGGCTGCGCTCTGGCGGCGCGGCGGCAGGTCCCGATCGGTGCCAGGCCGACACTTCCCCCCGCGCCACGCCCATGCGAGCGAGCAACAGCTTCAAGTGATACTGCGGATGCGTGGCCACATCGCCGCGCGCGAAGACAGGCCCTTCCGGATGCTCGCGATTGCCCGCCGCCCCCAACGCGTCCCAGACAGGATCAGGCAGCGCCAGATCGAGATCGGGCAGGATCACCGCGCCCTGCGGCAGCTCGGAAACCACCCGCAGCAGCCGCGCGACCGCAGGCGCCGCCGATGTCACACCCGCCGCGACAACCGGATGCGGCGGCGGTTCTCTCCGCCAACGCTCCGCGACATGGCCCAGCAGCCGGTTCCGCCGCACCGGCGCGTCGATCTCGCCCCGCTCATCGCACCGCGCGCGCCACCGCGCCAGAATGCGGGCGAACTGCGCCGTCCCGCGCTGCCAGTGCTCGGCCAATTCGCCGACCAGCCCGACCACCTCGGGATCGAGCAGCGCCTCAAGCTCCACGTCCTCGACCGCGAGCCGGTCCATCGCCTGCGCGATGCTGCGCGCCTGCCGCAGCAGGCCCGGCGCTGAGGTGGTGCGCGTTTCGGGATCGCTGCGCAGCATGTCCGCCAGCGCCAGCAGCCTTGCGGCGGGGTCGGCGGCAGGAGGCAAGTCCGCCCCCTGCCCCAGCGGATCGAGCAGCGGACCCAGCGTTTCGTCGAGATCGAGATCGCCGACGACCACCATGCGCGGCAGCAGCAGCCCGCCATCGACCCCGCTCGCCCGGATAAATGCCTCGGTGACGATCCGCACCGCGCGCCGCGTCGGGAGCAGCAGCGTCAGCCGCGCCAGACCAAAGCCCTCCTCGCGATAGCGCGGGATCAGCCCCGCCACGAGTGCGTCGGCAAAGCCGCGATGGGCGGCAATCGAATAGATGCTCGGTTTTCGCTCAGCCACGCTGCAAGGCGGCTTCGGTCGGCGCGATCATCTCGGGCGCGCCGACTTCGAACCACTGGCCATAATGCGAAATGCCGTAGAGCCGCCCTTCCGCGATAGCGCGATCCCACAGCACCCCGGTCGAAAACGCGCCTTCCGGCGCCTCGCGCAGCAGCTGCTGCGAAACGATCTGGATGCCGGTATAGATGAACGGCGCGACCCGGCCCGGCTTGCGCCGCGTGATCCGGCCCATCGGATCGAGATGAAAATCCCCCCGCCCGTTGTAGTTGAACGCCCGCGCGTGGTTCACCAGCAGCAGCAGCGCGTCCATCTTGGCCGGGTCCCACGCCTCGCTCAGCGCGGCGAACACATTCTGCGGGCCATCGAGCCAGACATTGTCGCTGTTGAGGCAGAAGAACGGATCGGCATCGATGAGCGGCAGCGCCTTGACCAGGCCCCCGCCCGTTTCGAGGAGCGCCTCGCGCTCGTCCGAGATGACTGTGACCGGCGCGCTGCGCTGCGCCAGATGCGCCTCGATCTGGCCGGGCAGGTAATGCACATTGACCACCGCCCGCGAAACGCCGGCCTCGACCAGCTTGTCGAGGCTGTGATCGATCAGCGCCCGGCCATTGACACGCACCAAAGGCTTGGGCCGCGTCGCGGTCAGCGGGCGCATCCGCTTGCCGATCCCGGCAGCCAGCACCATCGCGACGTCGCTTGCGAGCTTCGTCATGCGTTGAACGTCCCGCCAAGCTTTTCGCGCAGATCTGCCGGCACATTGGCATCGAACCAGCGCGCCACCGGGGCGAGCGCCGGATGCGCCAGATCGCGCTCCAGCAGGGCCCAGACGCGCGGGATGTAATCGAGGTAGCGCGGCTTGCCGTCGCGCTGCCACAGCCGCACGAAAATGCCGACGATCTTGGCGTTGCGCTGCGCCCCGAGCCGCGCGTAGTCCTCGGCGAAATGGGTGTCCGCGCCGCTCGCCGCGATGTAATGCTCCAGCATCGCGCGCTCCAGTGCCGGATCGACATCACGCCGCGCATCCTGCAGCAGCGAGACGAGATCGTAAGCCGCATGGCCGACCAGCGCGTCCTGGAAATCGAGCAGACCCTGCTTGTCGAGGCCGCCATCGAGCATGATGTTCTCGGCGTGGTAGTCGCGCAGCACTGTCACGCCGGGCCGCTGGCGGGCGAGCAACTGGCCCAGCACTTGCTCCCACGCCTGGGTCCACCCGGCCAGATCCACGCCAAGCCCCTGCACCGGGCAGTACCACTCAACGAAGAGCCGCGCCTCGCGCTGGTACTCCGCCAGCGAATAGGCCGTGAACGGCCCTGGCGGCAGGCGGTGCAGCTGCAGCAGCGCCTCGACCGCATGGGTATAGACCTCGCGCTCGTCCTGCGGCCAGGCGTCGACATACTCGCGCATGCGCACTTCGCCGAAATCCTGCAGCAGGACAAAGCCCTTGGCCGTATCTTCGGCGTAGATCTGCGGCGCGCGCATGCCGTTGCCATCGAGCCAGCGAGCCGCGCGCAGGAACGGTTCGGGGTCCTCGCCCGGCGGCGGCGCGTGCATCAGCATCGCGGTTGCACCCGGGCGGCGCAGGCGGAAATAGCGGCGCGCCGAGGCATCGCCGGGGATCGGCTCGACCACCGCGGTGTCCCAGCCCGCGGCGGATAGAAACGGATGCGCGCCTTCTGGCAGGGCGCTTGCAGTCAGGGTCACGTCCATCCTCTGCGCTCTAGCCAATCCGGACCGGCTTCCACAATGGCGCTGCGCTCGTTTTCGAGGATTTCCAGCCTTATCGACAGGCACGCCGGTTCATGCGTGAAACCGCCCGCATGCTCGGGCCATTCGGCGATCAGCACGGCATCCGCGCGGTAGTCGTCAAGCCCCAGCTCGGCGACTTCCTCCGGGTCTTCGAGCCGGTAGAAGTCAGCATGGACCACCCGCAGCCGCAGCGCGGGCGGATCGTAGACCTCGATGATCGCAAAGCTCGGGCTCGGCACTTCGCCGGCATACCCCAGCGCAGCAATGATCGCGCGCGCCAGGGTCGTCTTTCCCGCACCAAGACCGCCGCTCAGCGCAATCACGTCACCGGGATGCAGCAGACCGGCAATGCGCTTGGCCAGGGCATCGGTCGCCGCAAGATCGGGCAGCGGAATGATCATGGCAGCGTCACCATCGCGCTTGTTCCCTCGCCTTTCTCGGACAAGAGCTCGAACGTCCCGCCATGCGCCGCCACCAGCTGGCGAACCAAGGGCAGGCCGACCCCGCCTCGCCGTTCGACCGAACGGCCATCGGCGCTGATCTTCAGCCCCTCCAGCGCGCGGGCCAGCTGCGCCGGGTCCATGCCCTCGCCGTTGTCGGAAACGACGACCTGCAGCGCGCCCTTGCCGCTCTTGCCACCCTTGCGGCGCGATGCCTCTACAAGAATGCGCCCACCCTTGGGCGTCGCGGCGATCGCGTTGTCGATCAATTGGCCAAACAGGCGCCGCAGCCGCTTGCGGTCTCCCGTTGCGTTGCCGATGGCCGAAGAGCCGCGCAGATCGAGCGAAATCCCGGCCTCGCTCAGCCGCTCCGCCCGCTCGCGCACGACATCGCTCAGCAGCGCAAACAGATCGACCGCCTCGGCAGCCAGCGGCAGCGTGCCCGCCTCGCTCTGCGACAAGTCGAGCACGTTCTCGATCTGCTCGCCAAGCCGTTCGACCGAGGCGAGAATGGCACCGACATACTCCTGCGCCTGCGGAGTCAATTCTCCCGCGATCCCGCTCTGCAGCAGTTCCGCGAACCCGCCGATCGACGTGAGCGGCGTGCGGAATTCATAGCTCATGTTGGCGATGAAGCGCGTCTTCACCGCGTCCGCTTCCACCAGTGCGGCATTGCGCTCGCGCAGCGCCGCTTCGGCCTTTTCGCTGTCGGTTATGTCGAGCACCGTCAGCAGGCCATTGCCATCGGGCAGCGGCACTCCGGCAATCGCGAACGAGCGGCCATCCGCCAGCAGGATGCGCCCGCTCTGCTGCTTGCGCTCCAATGTGGCGGCCTGGATCACCTGCCCGATCGTGCTCACTTGCGCCGGGCGCTTGAGCAACTTGGCGATCCGGCCGAGCAGCGCGTCGGCGCGGGGATGGGTCCCGAGGAACTCCTCCTCCAGCCCCAATTCGCTGACAAAACGCCGGTTCCACAGCTGCAGACGGCCATCGGGGCCGAACACCGCGAGCGATTCGAACAGGTTGTCGAATGTCGCCGTCCGCGTGCGCAGCAGCGTGTCGCGTGTTGCGGAAAGCTGCAGCTGCTCGGTGCGGTCTTCGAAGATCATCAGCAGGCCGCCGTCCGGCATCGGCTGCCCGATCACGCGCAGATGGGTGCCATCCCCCAGATGCCATGATTCCTCCCGCGGCTCGCGGCTGAGGAACCAGCCTTGCCGCTCGCGCCGCCATTCCGGAAAGTCCCGCACTTCGGGCAGGCGCGCGCTGTCGCGCATGCGGTCGAGCACCCGGTCGAACGGCGGCGTATCGACCACCCAGGCCTGCGGCACACTGAAAATGCGCAGGAACGGCTGGTTCGCGAAAACAAGGTTCCGCTTCTCGTCAAACTGCGCGATGCCGGCGGAAAGCGTATCGAGCATCTCGCGCTGCGCCTCGCGGAAACGGCGGAACTGGCGCTGCAGCTCCTCCATTTCCTCGGTATCGACAGCGTAACCTGCCACCCCATCCTCGCCCAGCGGCAGGTCGGAAACGCGGATCGAGCGGCGCTGCCCGCCGATCGTGGCCGAAACGACCCGCTCCATCGGCAGACGGCGGCTATAGACCTGCTGCGCGATCTTGGCTGCGCTGACGCCCTCGACCGGCTCGATCAGCTCGGTCCCCGTCGCCACGACATCCGCCGCGCTCGTCGCACCCACCGCCTTGACATAGGCGCTGTTGACAAGCCGCAGCGCCATGTCTGGCCCGCGGAACCACATCGGCAGCGGCGCCGCCTCGATCAGCCCGGCCAGTGCCACGAAATCGGCCCGCGCCGAAGCCGCTTCGGCGCGCAGCTTGCGCAGTTCATTGGCGCTGTCGGTAAAGTCGAAGAACCAGACCAGCGCCGCGCCGCCGGGCGAGACTTGCGGATCGGCGAGATGCCCCCGTGCGCCAAGGCTGCGCTTGCCGCCGCGCGGGGTCAGCGCCAGCTCGAACGGCGCACCCGTCTTCTGCGCCCGGCGCACCGCATCGCTCAGCTGCGAGAGCTGGACCTCATCCAGCCCCTTCTCGCCCGCATCGATCTCGCTGAGGAACCCCGGCATCGCATCGAGGCCAAACCAGCCCGCAAGCCGCGCAGGCCCTTCGATTCGCCCGTCGGCGCGCACCAGCAGTGGCAGCGCCGGGGCTTCCTCGATCATCCGCGAGAGCCGCCGGGCGAGCCGCTGCGTCGCCTCGGCCCGCGCGAGCCGCCCCCGCGCGGCAAGCACCGCCCAAGCCGCGCCCAGCGTCCAGGCGGCAAGCACAAGCGCGATGAGAACAAGGGCAAACGGCGGCAGGACCATCGCTGCTTGGCTAGGGTGCCATGCTGCAAATTACAATGCGCCGCGCGGCACAAGCTGTGGGATCGCCCCACGAAAAAGGCCCGCGCTTCCACGCGGGCCTCGTTCTGCCTGCCGCAGCGGGCGAAGGCTCAATAGCGGTAGTGATCCGGCTTGAACGGACCTTCGGCCGAAACGCCGATGTAGCTGGCCTGCTTTTCCGAAAGCTTCGAAAGCTGCACGCCCAGCTTGGCAAGGTGCAGCGCCGCCACCTTCTCGTCGAGGTGCTTGGGCAGCACGTAGACTTCGTTCTTGTACTGCTCGCTCTTGGTGAACAGCTCGATCTGCGCGAGCGTCTGGTTGGTGAAGCTGGCGCTCATCACGAAGCTCGGGTGACCGGTCGCGCAGCCGAGGTTCACGAGGCGGCCCTTGGCGAGCACGATGATCTGCTTGCCATCGGGGAATTCGACGAGGTCGGTGCCCGGCTTCACTTCGGTCCACTTGTAGTTCGACAGCGCCGCGATCTGGATCTCGCTGTCGAAGTGGCCGATGTTGCACACGATCGACATCGGCTTCATCGCCTTCATGTGGTCGGCGGTGATCACGTCCTCGTTGCCGGTCGCGGTGACGAAGATGTCGCAGCGCTTGACCGCTTCTTCCATGGTGACGACTTCATAGCCTTCCATCGCCGCCTGCAGCGCGCAGATCGGATCGATTTCCGTCACCATCACGCGCGCGCCGCCCTGGCGCAGCGAGGCGGCCGAACCCTTGCCGACATCGCCGAAGCCCGCGACGCAGGCGACCTTGCCGGCCAGCATCACGTCGGTCGCGCGGCGGATCGCGTCGACCAGCGATTCCTTGCAGCCATAGAGGTTGTCGAACTTCGACTTGGTGACCGAGTCGTTCACGTTGATCGCGGGGAACGGCAGCTTGCCGTCCTTGGCGATCTGATAGAGGCGGTGGACGCCCGTGGTGGTCTCTTCCGAGACGCCCTTGATGGCCTTCACCGACTGCGTGAGGTAGCCGGGCTTTTTCTTGAGGAACGCGGTCAGCGCGCGCACGAACTCGATTTCCTCGGCGTTGCTCGGCTCGAACAGCTTTTCGCCCGCTTCGACGCGCGCGCCCCACAGCGCGAACATCGTGGCATCGCCGCCGTCGTCGAGGATCATGTTGGCGGTCACGTCATCGCCCCAGTCGAAGATCGAGCCGACATAGTCCCAGTATTCCGCCAGGCTCTCGCCCTTGATCGCGAAGACCGGGATACCGGCCGCGGCAATCGCGGCGGCAGCGTGATCCTGCGTCGAGAAGATGTTGCAGGTCGCCCAGCGCACTTCGGCGCCGAGCGCCACCAGCGTCTCGATCAGCACGGCGGTCTGGATCGTCATGTGGAGCGAGCCGGTGATGCGCGCGCCCTTGAGCGGCTGCGACGGGCCGAATTCCTCGCGCAGCGCCATCAGGCCGGGCATTTCGGTCTCGGCGATCCTGATTTCGGCGCGCCCGAAGTCGGCCAGGCCGATATCGGCGATCACATAGTCCTTCTGGGCTTCAAGCACGCTGGCCACGAGACAGTCTCCAAGATTGCAATCAAACGAACAGGCCTGCCGGAAGGACAGCCCCGATGCCGTCCCCTTAGCGGGCCTCTCGCCAATACGCAATCCGGATATAAAGAAGTCTTTATATCACGCTCTGCAACCGTCCCGCCTCCGAATGGTTGCGCTGTCACACACCGCGCCTATATCGGCCTCTGCGCATCAACGCACAGACCAACACACCAAAAGAGGATCCTTGCCCATGACGATTGCGGTTGGAGACAAGCTGCCTGACGTGAAGCTGGTGAAAGCCACGGCCGACGGCATCGATGCGGTGCAGTCCGCCGAATACTTTGCCGGCAAGCGCGTCGCGCTGTTCTCGGTTCCGGGTGCCTTCACCCCGACCTGCTCGGCCAAGCACCTGCCGGGCTTCGTCGAAAAGGCCGCCGAAATCCGCGCCAAGGGCGTGGACGAGATCGCCTGCACCGCGGTCAACGATCCCTTCGTGATGAAGGCATGGGGCGCCGCCGCCGGTTCGGCCGACGTCACCATGCTGGCGGACGGCAACGGTGATTTCGCCAAGGCGCTCGGTCTCACCATGGACGGCACCGGCTTCGGCCTCGGCATCCGCGGCCAGCGTTTCGCGATGGTCATCAACGACGGGACGGTCGAACAGCTCCACGTCGAAGCCCCGGGCGACTTCAAGGTCTCCTCGGCCGAGTATGTGCTCGAGAACCTGTGACGTAATACTTCGTAATACTCATGCCGCAGTGCAGCGCATACGGCGCGGTACTGCGGCAGGTTATTAGCCCCAAAGGCCCGATTCTACGGGCTTGACGACTGTCAAATATTTGCCATCCTCCCCGACGCTGCACCGCACCATGGGGACGCATGATGGACGGTATTCGAGTCGGAAAGCGGATTGTCGGGACCCAGTCGCCCGTCACCATCGGTTGGGAAAACATCCCGAAGGTCGAAGGCGGCACCTTCAAGCGCTTGTTCTTCACCTGGTTCCAGCCCGCCGTCCTGTTCGGCATGATCGCGTTCTGGTACTATGCACCCAACTCGATCGCGAAGTTCTCGACCGCCATCGGCATCGGCATCGGCTTTCGCATTTTCCTCCAGATCCTCGAATTCGTGAACCCGCGCCACAAGTCGTGGCAGATCACATGGAAGGAACTGGCGACCGACCTGTTCTACGTCGGCATATCCGCTACCTGCGTCCAGCTGGTCGAAAACTACATCGGCAGCGACGCGATCATCGAAGCGCTCCAGAGCACGTTCGATTTCGACAAGTTCGCGTGGTTCACCGGCCTGCCGCTGCTGGTGCAGGCCCTGCTCAGCCTGTTCATCTTCGATCTCGGCCAGTACTGGATGCATCGCGGGATGCACAACTGGTACCCGCTGTGGCTGCCGCATTCGGTGCACCACTATATCACCCAGCTCAACGTCCACAAAGGCGCGGTCGGCAATCCGCTCGAGCTGTTCCTGATCGGCCTCGGCATCGGCGGCCTGTTCGATTTCCTGCCCCGCGCGTTTCTGCTTGCGGGCGCCATCAGCATGTCGATCGGCGCGTACCAGCACATCAACGTGCGCTTTGACAGCCCGCGCTGGTGGCGCTTCCTGTTCAACACGACCGAGCATCACAGCCTGCACCACTCGCAGGATTTCGAATCGACACGCAGCAATTACAGCAACTGGTTCATCGTGATCGACCGGATGTTCGGCACCTGCATCGATGGCGAGGCGGAGCTGCTCGGCATGGAAGGCGGCCGCCGCATGTCGATCCGCGAGCAGATGCTCTATCCCTTCACCGAAGGCTGGAAGGCGTGGAAGGAGCGCGGGGTCCGCGAGCCGATGTTCGGTGATCACCCCACCGCGGTTCCGGCGGAATAGGGCGGCGTGACCTCGCTGAGCGCCTCCGGCATGGAAACCCTCCCCGCCCCCGCCGAAGCGCCTGCGATCCTGCGCCTCATGCAGCGGATCTGGCACATCCGCGGCGAAGTGCCCCTCCCCGCCGATCTTGCCACCGACGAGGCCTTCGCGCGCCTCGATCCGCTCTTCGCGCATGCGGGCACGGTCCATGCGCGCATGGGCGATGTGGTCTTGGTCACCAAGCGCGACCAGCTGGCGCAGGATCCGCTCTCGGTGGTCGACAGCGGCACCTTGCGCATCGAGCCCGGCGAGCAGGGCCCCACGCTGCGTTACCACCTCGTCAGCCGCGCGCTGCTCTACTGCTTCCTCGCGCCGCTGCTGTTCCTCGCGATCAGCCAGCTGACCGTCTTTCTCGGCACGCTCGACAAGCCCACGCCCGAGGAAATCGCCAAGGAAAAGGCGAAGAAGGACAAGCAGGGCGAGATCAAGCTGAACCCGATCGACAAGTTCCTCGGCGCACCCGCTCCGGAGAAGCCGAAGGACGAGAAGAAGGACGCGAAAGACAAGAAGAAAGGCGATGATGAGGAGAACGAAGGGTTCTCGCCCATCACCGCCTATGTCTTCGCCGGCATCTTCGCGGCGCTCTATGTGCTGGGCCGCCTGCTCGAGCCGTGGCTGATCAGGCGGCTGTTCCAGCGTACCCTGGCAGGCTGATCAGACCAGATCGAAGCGGTCCGCGTTCATCACCTTGGTCCAGGCCTTGATGAAGTCGGCCGCGAACTTCGCATTCCCGCCCACTTCGGCATAGACTTCCGCCACCGCGCGCAGCTGGCTGTTCGATCCGAACACGAGATCCGCCCGGCTCGCCCGCCACTTCACATTGCCGGTCTTCCGGTCACGCCCGACGAACAGCTCCTCGTGGCTGCCCTCCACCGCGCTCCACGCCGTGCCCATGTCGAGCAGATTGACGAAGAAGTCGTTGGAAAGCACGCCCACCCGGTCGGTGAACACACCCAGATCGCTCCCGCCCTGATTGGCGCCGAGCACGCGCAGCCCCGCCACCAGCACCGCCATTTCCGACGCCGAAAGACCAAGCAGCGAAGCTCGGTCGATCAGCAGCTCCTCGGTCTTTACCGAGTGTTTGGCCGCGAGGTAATTGCGGAACCCGTCAGCACGCGGCTCCAGCACCGCAAAGCTTTCGGCATCGGTCCATTCCTCGCTCGCATCGCCGCGGCCGCCGGTGAACGGCACCGATCCATCGTAGCCGCCAGCCCTCGCTGCCGCCTCGACTGCCGCCGTACCCGCCAGCACCACGGCATCGGCCACCGAGAGGTTCCCGCGGAGGCTCTCGATCACCCCGAGCACCTGCGCCAGCTCCGCCGGATCATTCACCGCCCAGTCCTTCTGTGGCGCGAGCCGCACGCGCGCACCATTGGCACCGCCGCGATGGTCAGTCCGCCGATAGGTCGAGGCCGAAGCCCAGGCCGCCTTGATCAGCGCCGCAGGAGCAAGCCCCGCGCCAAGGATCGCCGCCTTGAACGCGGCGATCTCGCCTTCCAGCGGCATGCGGCCCGCCGGCACCGGATCCTGCCAGATCAGGTCTTCCGCCGGCACTTCGGGGCCGAGGTAGCGCGCCTTGGGGCCCATGTCGCGGTGGGTCAGCTTGAACCACGCGCGGGCGAAGGCATCCTTGAATGCCGCATGGTCCTTGCGGAACTTCTCGGAGATCGCCCGGAACTCCGGATCGACCTTCAGCGCCATGTCCGCCGTCGTCATCATCGTCGGCACGCGCAGGCTCGGATCATGCGCCGCCGGGGCCATATCCTCCTCGCGCTGGCCGATCGGCTGCCACTGCTGCGCACCGGCAGGTGAGCGGACCAGTTCGTACTCATAGTCGAGCAGCAGGCGGAAGTAGTTCTCCGACCATTGGGTCGGCGTGTTCACCCACGCGCCTTCGATGCCGCTGGTGATCGTGTCACCACCCTTGCCGCTGCCATGCGTGCTCAGCCACCCGAACCCCTGCGCGGTGATGTCCGCCGCTTCTGGTGCCGGGCCGACCAGCGCGGCATCGCCCGCACCATGCGCCTTGCCGAAGGTATGGCCGCCCGCCGTCAGCGCCGCGGTCTCCTCAAGGTTCATTGCCATGCGCGCGAAGGTGATCTTGATGTCGCGCGCCGAAGCGAGCGGATCGGGCACGCCGCCCGGGCCTTCCGGGTTCACATAGATCAGCCCCATCTGGATCGCGGCGAGCGGATCCTCGAGGTCCATCTGCTTCTCGGGCTGGATGCGCGTTTCCTCGGCATCGACCCACTTCGCTTCCTGGCCCCAGTAGATATCGCGCTCGGGCTCATAGATGTCGGCCCGGCCGCCGCCGAAGCCGAACACCGGTCCGCCCATCGATTCGATCGCGACATTGCCCGCAAGGATGAGCAGGTCCGACCACGAGATGTGCTTCCCGTACTTCGCCTTGATCGGCCAGAGCAGCCGCCGCGCCTTGTCGAGGTTGCCGTTGTCGGGCCACGAATTGAGCGGAGCGAACCGCTGCTGCCCGCTGTTCGCGCCGCCACGGCCGTCCGCCGTGCGATAGGTACCTGCCGCATGCCACGCCATGCGGATGAAGAACGGGCCATAGTGGCCATAGTCCGCCGGCCACCAGTCCTGGCTGTCGGTCATCAGCGCGGTCAGATCGGCCTTCAGCGCCGCATAGTCGAGCGCCTTGAACGCCTCGGCATAGTCGAAGCCGGGGGCCGACGGATCGGGCGAAACGCCGTTCTGATGGAGAATGTCGACCGGCAGCGCTTCCGGCCACCAGTCCTTGTTCGTACGGCCCAGCAGGGCGCGCGAGGCGCCCTTGTGAACCGGGCAACCACTCGCTGCGTCACCGGTCTGCATGTTCATGGGGAGAGACTCCATCGCGTTGTCGATGGAGCAAAGCTACGCCCAGGTGCTTAGGGGCGGAAGCGAGTAAACCGCATTTCAGTGATCGGATTTGACTATAAAAGCTGGATCAATGATCGACTGAACTACTCGCTCAGAACGCAAGGCGGACCCGCGCGACAACCCGGTCCCTCACACCGCCAGCGTCCGCAAAGGGCGTCACACGGATCCGCTCCGGCGCGATGCTGTTGCCCACATAGTCCAGCCCGAACGTCAGCGGCCAGCGCGTGTATTCCGCGCCCAGCTTCCAGTCGGCATAGTCTCCGCCGGGCCTGAGCCGCGCCGCGCGGGGATCACTACCGCTGCCGGTCGAATAGCCCACGCTTGCCAGCACGGTGAGCGGCAGGCCCGGCAATCCGGCATCCGCGCCCACCCGCAGATGCAGATTGTCGCCGCCGATCGTGCTCTGGCGCGGCGCAAACCACGCGGTCGCCGCCACGCGCAGCGGGCCGAGGCCGTACCGCGCACCCAGCACCAGTTCGGCGAAATCCATCCGCTGCGCAGCCCCGGCAAACAGATGGCCGACCACCTCGGTCCGCAAGGTCACCGCACCCAGCGCCCAATCGCGCCCCGCCGCCACATCCGCGACCGCGTCCGCCCCGCCATGGCGCGCAGCCCCCCGCAGCGCCGCCACGCGCACTGACGCATCAAGCGGGCCAAGATCGAGCCGCCCGTCAGCCGAAACCGAAGCCCGCGCCCCGCTCCAGCTGATCCCGGCGCGCACCTCGTCGCTGGCCGCTTCAACGCCTCCATCGACCGACTGCGCCCACGCCCTCTCGGTCGGCAGGAGCAGCAAAGCTCCCGCCAGCATGATCAGCGCGCGGCCTCGCTTGACCAGCACCGTCACTTCGCCAGCAGCGGTTCGAGGAAGCGGATCACCCGCGCTTCCAGATCGATGCGGTGATCGGACCAGCCATGATCGGTTGCGACATGCGCCGTCCGGACCCTGGTCCCGCCCACCTTGCGTACCGCCGCGACAAGTTCGTCACCGTCGGCGGCAAGTCCGTCATTGGAGGTCAACACAAGCAGCGGTGTGGCGCTGAGTGCGGACGCCCGCCTCACGAAATCCCACTCGGCCGCATGGGCGCCAAGTTCGTCGACCAGCGCCTGCGCCGGACTGTTCAGCGTCTCGCTGTTCTCGGCGATCAGCTTGGCCCGGTCGCCTTGCGAAAGCTGGCCCTTCTTGCCCATGTTGGCTGCCGAATAGAGGACGAGGGCGCGCAAGTCCGGCTCCTCCGCGCCCGCCATCGCCGTCACCCACCCGCCCATCGAGTGCCCCACCATCGCCATGCGCTGGGTGTCGATGCCATAGCGTGTGGCATTGGCGCGCAGAAAGGCCAGCACCGCCCGCGCATCCTCCGGGTTCTGCCCGAACCGGTACGTGCCGGGGCTGCCCCACGAGCCGCGATAGTTGAAGGTGATCGCGTTCCAGCCCCGCCGCCGCAGCGCCTGCGCCAGATCGAGGTTCTTCTCATTACCCGGCAAGCCATGGCAGATCACCACCGTTGGATGCGGCCCTGCTCCTGCCGCCAGATAACCGACCCCGTTGATCTCCACTCCGCCGCTCGGAACATGGAACACCTCCATCCGCGCCGGATGCGCGACATCGGCCGGAGGATCGGTGTAGATCGCGGGCGGGATGGCAGGTGCCGCCGAAGCCATCGGCGCCGCAAGAGCAAGCGACGCTGCGGCCAGCTTCGGAAATTCCCGCATGGTCCGCACAGATCCTCTCCCCATCAATAGCCCATCAGGCTGAGCACTTCCTTGCGGCTGCGATTGTCCTCGAGGAACGTGCCCATCAGCCGGCTCGTCACCATGCCGACGCCCGGCGTGCGCACCCCGCGCCCGGTCATGCAGCCGTGCTGTGCCTCGATCACCACCGCCACGCCGTGCGGCTTGAGGTTGTCCCAGATGCAGGTGGCGACTTCCGCGGTCAGCCGCTCCTGGATCTGCAGCCGCCGCGCATAGGCGTTGAGCACGCGCGCGAGCTTGGAAATCCCCACCACCTTGTGCCGCGGCAGATAGGCGATCGCCGCTTTGCCGATGATCGGCGCCATGTGGTGCTCGCAGTGCGACTGGAACGGGATGTCCTTCAGCAGCACAAGCTCGTTGTAGCCGCCGACTTCCTCGAACTGGCGCGCGAGGTGCGAAGCGGGGTCCTCGCCATAGCCCTGGCAATATTCCTTCCACGCCCGCGCCACGCGGCGCGGCGTATCGAGCAGGCCCTCGCGCTCCGGATCATCGCCCGACCAGCGGATCAGCGTGCGGATCGCGTCCTGCACATGCTCGGGAACGATGATCTTGCCGTCCCCGCCAAGTTCGTCTTCGCCGAAGTCGTCGTCATCGTGCCCGTGGTGGACGGTCATGGTAAGCGGAGCTCCGTAAGGATCGCGTGTCCGATGCCGCGCGGCATCACTTGCGCTGGATGACGATCTCGTCCGGATGCGCCACATTGAGATCGGACCGCAGCAGTTCGCCGACCAGATCGGGATCGGCATGGTGCGGATCAAGCAGCGCGACACGGTTGCGCAGCCGGTCGCGCTCGGCCAGAAGCTGTTTCACCTCTGCCTGCCGCTGCTCGAGCAGCCGCGCATTCTCGGTCCAGGCGAGCACGCCGCTCGGCCCCGCCAGCGCCACTGCGCCAAGCAGCAGCAACGCAACGAGCGCAAAGCTCTGCGCCATGCTCTCGCGAGGCAGCTTGAGGGATGACCGGCGGCGTTTCATCAAAACGACAGAATCACACTTGCCCCGCCGATACAACCGGAAAAGTGCAATTTTGGTACAGGATGTTTACGAGGTGCGCTGTTCCGCAGGCTTGACGCGGGTGCCTTCCCGCGGCCCGCATCCTGTTCTAGGGCATCCGCAAACGCGAGAGAGACGAGCCAAAAGCATGACGACCGACACGCCGCCCTTCACCGGCAAACTCGAACCTGCTGCCGATCCGGAGTGGGCGGGCTGGTATCACTGGTCGGGCGCCGATCCGTTCGAGGACGATGTCGGCCCGTTCTACGTGCGCCGCGACGAACAGGGTCTGGTCACCGGGTTCCGCCCGCGCGCGAAGAACTGCAACGCACACGGCAGCATCCACGGCGGCTGCCTGATGACCTTCGGCGATTTTTCGTTGTTCATGATCGCAAGCGCCACCGGCGAAGAAATGAGCGGCGTCACCGTCACGTTCAATTCGGAGTTTGTCGGCCCAGCCCGCGCCGGGCAATTGCTCGAAGCGCGCGGGGAAGTGATCCGCGCCGGCTACAGCCTCGTCTTCGCGCGCGGCCTGATCACGGCTGACGGCGAGCCGGCGATGGCCTTCTCCGGCACGTTCAAGCGCGTTCGCACGCGGGCTTGAGGCTTGGGGGAGGAACGCCCTCCCCCGCACGCAATTCAGATGCGCTTGCCCGTCATCGGGAAGCTGCCGAACATGCCGGCCGTCACCGTGCCGTTCAGCGAATCCCCATCAATCGTCGCGGTGCAATCGAGCTTCATCGGCATCGGCACGGTGATATTGCTCGACCAGCTGATCGTGTTTCCATCGACCGTCCCGCCGGTGATTTCCATGTTGCCCATCGGCCCCGAATTGCTGCCGCTGAAGCTGGCGCCATCCACCTCGACAGTCAGGATCGAGGTCTGATCACCCATCGGCGAACGGGTCACGCATTCATACTTGCCGGCAACGGACATGGAACTCTCCCTTTGTGGTTCGAGCGGGAAGGAACCATGCTGTCTACACTGGTGTCAATAGGATTGATCCGCCTTGGCGGTTACCGAGCACGGTTGACCTCGGCGGCGCGAGGCCCGACAACCGTGACGTGACCCCCCAAGTATCTGGCCCCCATCCCGCCTCCATCATGCACGACGGCTTCCTGCTGCTCGGCTTCGCGCTGGCCTTCGTGCTGCTGTTCCGCCGCCTCGGCCTCGGCGCGACCCTGGGTTATCTCATTGCCGGCGCCGTGCTCGGCCCCTTCGTGCTCGGCATGGTCGGCGATGCGGAGCAGAAGCTAGGCTTTGCCGAACTCGGCATCACGCTGCTGCTGTTCCTTGTCGGGCTGGAACTCGATCCCAGCAAGCTGTGGAAGATGAAGCGCGACATTCTCGGCTTCGGCCTGCTGCAGGTCACGATCTCCGGCCTCGCCCTCGCGGGCGCGATCTTGCTGACGACGAACTTCTCGCCCGCCGCCGCGCTGGCACTGGGCCTGCCGCTCGCGCTGTCCTCCACCGCGCAGGTGCTGCCGATGCTGCAGTCCTCCGGCCGCCTCAAGACCCGCTTCGGTGAGCGTGCGTTCTCGATCCTGCTGTTTCAGGATCTCTCGATCATCCCGCTGATCACGATCATCGCCGCGCTCAGCCGCAATCCGGCGGACGTCGGCGGCCCGCCGGGCTGGCTGCTCGCGCTGGAAACGGTCGGGGCGATTGCCGGGCTGGTTGCTGCCGGGCGTTTCCTCATCCGCCCGCTGTTCCGCCTGATCGGCAATCTCGGCGAGCGCGAGATGTTCATCGTCGCCGCGCTGTTCACTGTCATGGCCGCAGGAGCCGTGATGGAATTCCTCGGCCTCTCGACTGCCCTCGGCGCCTTCATCGCGGGCGTCATGCTGGCCGACAGCCCCTACCGCCACGAACTCGAAGCCGATGTCGAACCGTTCCGCTCGATCCTGCTCGGCCTCTTCTTCCTCTCGGTCGGCATGCTGCTCGATCTAGGCGCGATCGCCCGCGATCCGGTTTTCGTCATCTCGATGGCGCTCATGCTGATCACGGTGAAGGCCGCGGTCATGTTCGCCCTCGCGCGGCTGTTCGGCGTGCCATGGCGCGGCGCGCTGGCGCTCGGCCTGCTGCTCAGCCAGGGCGGTGAGTTCGGCTTCGTGCTGTTCGCGCAGGCGAGCCACGCCCTCCTCATTGCACCCGAGGCCGCCAGCCTGTTCGGCGCAGTGGTCACGCTCTCGATGGCGACCACCCCGTTCCTGATGATGGCCACCCGCCGCTTCCGCGCCGATCCCAAGGCCGCCCCGCAGGGGACGCGCGAAGGGCCGAGCAACGACGGCGCCAATGCCCTCATCGTCGGCTATGGCCGCTTCGGGCAGGCCGTCGGCCAAGTCCTGCAGGCCGCCGGCATCAGCGTCACCCTGATCGACACCGATGTCGAGATGATCGACGTCGCGGGCACGTTCGGCGCCAAGGTCTATTTCGGCGACGGCACAAGGATCGACATGCTCCGGCAGGCCGGCGCGGCAGACGCCGAGATGATCCTGTTCTGCATCGACGGCGACCAGCTCGACACGCCGATGCTTGCCGCCGTCCACGAAGCCTTCCCGCGCGCCGCCGTCTATGTCCGCGCCTTCGATCGCCGCGCCGTCATCAAGCTGCGCGATGCCCCGGTCACGCTGGTGGTGCGCGAAACGCTCGAATCCGCCATCGCCATGGCCTCTGCCGCGCTCGACAATGCCGGGCTCAGCAACGAGGCGATCACCCGCGCCGAAGCCTTGTTCCGCCTGCGCGACACCACCCGGCTCGACCGCCAGCTCGAAACCGGCGACCCGCGCGCCGCGCGCGAGCAGATGCTTACCGGCCCCGAGCCGCAGGAGACCGGCGGGGAGCGGACCGTAAGTAGTTGCACTTGCATGGACTTTTCCATGCGAGTGCATCAACTTCCCCATGCAATTGCATGGAAAGCGCCGCCCGCCATGGTCATGCCCGCCGCCACCACACTCCTCGCGTGGACCCGCCTGCTCCGCGCCGCTGACCTCGCCAGCCGGCACTGCGCCGATACCTTGCGCAAGCTCGGCCTGCCGCCGCCCGAGTGGTATGATGTCTTGCTCGCGCTCGAGCGCGGCGGTGCCCGGCGTCCGCGGGATCTGCAGGCAGCCCTCGGGCTCGAGCAATATGCCCTGTCGCGCCTGCTCGACCGCATGGTGAAGGCGGGCCTCCTCGAACGCACCCCCTGCCCCGATGACGCCCGCGGCCACACCCTCAAGCTGACGATCGAAGGCCTCGCCATGCGCGCCGCCATGTGGCCGGTCTATGCCGAAGCGATCGAGGAAGCGTTCGGCGCCCGCGTCGGAGAGGAAGACCGCGCCGCGCTGGCCCGGCTGCTTGCGCCGCTGGCCGAACCCGCCAGCGCCTAATCAGCACCGATGCCGGGCCAGAGAAACCGCTGATAGGTCCGCCCAGCCATCTCGACATCATCGGCATGGCGCACGCCGAACTTGAGCGCGACCGAACGCGAGGCCACGTTATCCGGGTGGATCACCGACATGATCGCAGGATGATCAAGCTGGCTGCGCGCATAGTTCGAAACCGCCCGCGCCGCTTCACTGGCATAGCCCTGCCCCCAGTTCTCCCGCGCGAACGTATAGCCCAGCTCGGGCTGCATCTCAAAAGCGACGCCCTCCGGCACCTGCTTGCGGAAGAACCACATGCGCCGCAAGCGCCCCGGCTCCGGTTGCAGCTCCAGCACCCCGTCGCTGAGCCCAGAACGCCCGAGCCGCTTGCCATCGGCCTTGCGCGTCACGATCAGCGGCCCGAGGCTGGCGATGGCATAGCTCTCCAGCACATCGGCAAACCACTGCTCGGTCTCGGCGGGCGTGCGCGCATTCCCCGTCCCGAGATAGCGCGCCACCACCGGATCGGCATGCACCCCGATCATGAACGCAAGGTCGCGCTCGTCCATCCGGCGCAGCAGCAGCCGTTCGGTCTCGATATGGTCGGTGCCGGGAAGCAGGGTCATGGCGCAGTCCCCATAGCCAGCGCCGCGTCGATGCGCGACCAGATCGCATCGACCTCGGCGTGGGGATTGGCCGCGACCTGCCGCACCCAGAGGCCTTCGCCGATCGTGAAGGCCGAACTCGTGCCCTCCAGCGCGGCGATGACGGCCGCCGGATCCGCCTGAACAGGCCGCCAGTTGAGCACGCCGCTCTCCGGCGCCTGCTTCACTTCGGTGCGCGGATCGGCGTCCAGACGCTGCGCCAGGTCCTCCGCGATTGCCATGCAGCGCTCGATCCGCTCGGCAAGCCCCGCCTGCCCCCACGCGAGCAGCGTCGCCAGCAGTGGCAGCGCCGCCGCGCTGCGCGTCCCCTCCACCCCGCTGTTCGGCCGGGCGAGGTAGGACGAAGTGAACGTGATCAATGCCTTTGCATCGACATTGCGAAACAGCGCCAGCGCCGCGCCCTTGGGCTGGAAGAACCACTTGTGCGCGGAGATCGCGATGCTGTCCGCCGCCGCGATCCCGGCGAGCCGGTCGCGGTACTTTGTGAACTGCAAGGGACCCGCCCACGCGGCATCGACATGCAGCCATTTGGCCGGCAGCGGCGAGAGCTCGTCGATCGCGCCGCGCCCCGTGGTTCCGGCGGTGAGCACAAGCGCGGCATCCGCGAGATCCGGCAGCGCGTCCCGGATCAGCTTGCCCTCTTCGCCCACCGGCACCGCGTGGTAGTCCATGCCCAGAATGCGCGCCGCCTTGGGCACCGAGATATGCGCTTCCGCCGACGCGACGACCTTTCGCGCACCGGCCTCGCGCGCCGCCCACAGCGCGGTGAGATTGGCCAGCGTCGATCCGCTGCAGAACTGGCCCCACGCCATGCCGTAGGTCGGCACGATCCAGCCCAGCACCAGCGCTTCGGCCTGCGTCGCGAACGGGCTTGTCGCCGGGTGCAGCAGGTTCTGGTTCGCCTGCGCGACGAGGTAGGCCATCCGCGCCGCGACCTCCGCCGAGGGCGGATCCATATGCGCCAGCACATCGGGCGCGGCAAGATCGGCACGGCGGTCCATCGCTGCCCCGCCAAGCAGCGCAAGGGCCGCCTCCTCGCCGATCCCGATTGGCGGAAGGGTCTGGGGAAGATCGATCATGGCCTGCCTCGCTGCGGTCAAGGCATGAACCTGCCTCAGCCGCCCGGCCTCGGGCAGGCACAATTCCTTGGCCTATCAGTAGCGAGGCTTGGCGACCCTACCGCGCGTCGGTCCCCGCGCTCAGCACCGCGCCGCCGCGGCCGTCCTGCAGGAACACCGCATTGCGCAAGCCCCCGCTCGCGGGCGCATAGGCGAAGCGCGCCGCGCCGCCGTTCCACGTGCCGAGCTTGGTCAGCTCGCGCACCAGATTCTTGTGCGGCAAGGTGCGCCCGCCGTTCTCGCCCGCCTTGATCGGCACATCGATCGTGCGCGGATCATAGCGGACCAGCCACACATCGGCCGGGCGGGCAGGCGCCGCGCCCTTGCCGATCGAAACGCTGTCCGCACCCACGCTCGGCACCGGCGCCGACGAACGCGCCGCAGCAATCGCCGCTTCCACCCCGCGCGGATTGGCGCCGACAACAGTTTGCGAACCATTGATCCAGAACTGCGGCGTGGCGACTTCGTGGCTTGCCGAACGCGCCGCGAAATCGCGCTGGCGCTGGGTATAGGCGGGGCTGGCGAACTTGTCCTTCCAGCCCAGGTAATCCCAGTAAGTCACCTCGAACGCGAGCGGGATCACATTGGCGCGCCCCGCAATGCCGTTGAGATAGGCCTCGGCGGGCGGGCAGCTGGAGCAGCCCTCGCTCTGGTACAGCTCGACCAGCACCGGCGCGGCGGGCGTCGCGGCGGCAACCGCGCGCGGCGCCGCCGCGGCATTGGCCTGGGCGTCAATGGTCATGAATTGGCCGGCCAGCAGCGCCGAACCGGCAAGGCCCAGCGGCAGGGCAATCGCCGCAAGGCGGCGGAGGGAAGAAGGCGAGCGCGACATCGAAGGGCTTTCTTGGTGCTTTGGTACGCCAGCCAGTTCGCGCGCCGCCTTTCACCGGTTACAACGCCTGCCCGGCCGCCCCCTTGACAGGGGGGCACGCCGCGGCAACGGCCAGCCCCGCCCTATCCGAACGAAAGCCAATCGCACCGTGCACCGCCGTCTTCGCCAAACCGCCCTGATCGCCTTGCTCGCCGGTGCTTCCCTGCCTTCGCTCGCCCGCGCCGACGAAGCCGCGCCGGACCAGATCGTCGTCACCGGACGCGGCCTCGATGCCGCCCCCGCTGCCGTGGCTTACGACGTGCAGGATATCGACGCGGACCGCCTCGCCGTCGCCGCCTCGGGCCGCCTCGAAGATGCGCTCTCCGCCGCCGCCGGCTTCCAGCAGTTCCGCCGCTCGGACAGCCGCGCCTCCAACCCCTCCGCCCAAGGCATCACCCTGCGCTCGCTCGGGGGCAATGCCACGAGCCGCACCGTGCTGCTGCTCGACGGCGTGCCGATGGCCGATCCCTTCTTCGGCTATGTCCCGCTCTCCGCCCTCGCGCCCGAACGCCTCGCATCCGCCCGCGTCACGCGCGGCGGCGGCTCGGGCGCGTTCGGAGCGGGCGCGGTCGCGGGCACGATCGACCTCACCAGCGCCGGCCCCGATCAGCTCGGCTTGCTGAACGGCCGCGCCCTCGTCGATGATCGCGGCGAGACCGAACTCTCCGCCACCCTCGCCCCCAGGCTCGGCGCGGGCTATCTCGTCGCCTCTGGCCGCTGGGACCGCGGACAGGGCTTCTGGACCACCCCCGCCGACCAGCGCGTCCCCGCCAGCGTCCGCGCCCGCTATGAAAGCTGGTCCGCGTCGTTGCGCGCCGTCGCCCCGCTCACCAGCGACATCGAACTGCAGGCCCGCGTCGCCGCCTTCAACGATGCCCGCACCTTGCGCTTTGCCGGTGCCGAGACCGCCGCCAGCGGGCAGGACGCCAGCCTCCGCCTCGTCGGCCGCGGCGCGTGGCAGTTCGATGCACTGGCCTATGTCCAGAGCCGCGATTTCAACAACGTCGTGATCAGCGCGCGCACCTTTCTCCCCACGCTCGACCAGCGCGCCACGCCCTCCACCGGCATCGGCGGCAAGCTCGAACTGCGCCCGCCCCTCGGCAAGGCCCACGTCCTGCGCTTCGGCGCCGACTGGCGCTATGCCGAAGGGCAAACGCAGGAAGACGTCTACACCGCCGGCCGCATCTCGGGCCAGCGCCGCGCCGGCGGCACCAACCGCGATCTCGGCCTGTTCATCGAGGACGACTGGACGCTCGGCCCGGTGATCCTCACCGCCGGCGCCCGCGCCGACCGCTGGTCCAACCGCAGCGGCCTGTTCGAACAGACGCCCCGCGGCGGCACGACCACGACCACGCTCTATCCCGACCGCGCAGGCTGGACCGGCAGCTTCCGCGGCGGCGCGGTGGTGGCGCTCGGCGGCGGCGTCTCGCTGCGCGGATCGGCCTATTCCGGCCTCCGCCAGCCCACGCTCAACGAACTCTACCGCTCGTTCACCGTCTTCCCCATCGTAACCCGCGCCAATCCCGCGCTGGAGAACGAACGCCTGCGCGGCTTCGAAGGCGGGATCGACTGGCGCCCCGCGCCGGGCCTCAGCGTCTCGGCCACCGCCTTCGACAACAAGGTGCGCCACGCCATCGCCAACGTCACCATCGCGCCCAACCTGCGCCAGCGGCAGAATGTCGATGCCGTCCACGCCAGGGGCATCGAACTCGGCGCCGAAGCCAAGCTGGGCGCCTTCTCGCTCAGCGGCTCCTTCGCCTATACCGACGCCAAGGTCGAAGCCCCCGGCACCGCGCTAGACGGCAAGCGCCCCGCCCAGACCCCGCGTTACGCCGCCAGCGCCACCGCCGCCTGGCGCCCCACGCCCCGCACCACCCTCGCCCTCACCCTGCGCCACACCGGCGCGCAATATGAGGACGACCTCGAAACCGACATCCTCCCCCCCGCCACCACGCTCGACGCCTACGCCGAAATGCACATCATCGGCCCCTTCAGCCTCGTCCTGCGCGGCGAGAACCTGTCGGGCGAACTGGTGGTGACCCGCAATTCCGGCGGCTCGATCGACCTCGGCACCCCACGCACGATCTGGGGCGGGGTGAAGGTGGCGTTTCGGTAGGGGGATTGGGGGGGCGGCCGCTGTCGACCAGAATGCGTCGTTCGCCGGTGGCGGCCCCAACGTCGCAATCTGACAAGAGCGGTCTTTCAGCCTGCATCAGGCTGTCTGGCGGGTTGCTGAATTGTTGCCCTTACTATCACCTGATATATTTTTCGAAAGCTGCCTTCGAATCATCACTCTGTCGGTTCATCGGCCTGGCCGATCGCCTGCGACTTTGCTTGTCATTTCCTTCGATCGCCTAGTGGTGAAGCGGTGATTTTAGAAGACTGCCTTGGCGCTTTTCACTTCGCAGATTATTCAACGACAAGGGGTACGTATTTGGCCCATTGAACTGACTGCATTTGTTCGAACGTGGATTGGAGTGCAAGCATGACGGCGGCCCAGGAGCTTTTCGCCCTTTCTGATCGATTGGATGAGGCCAGCCGCTCTCCTGATCTTGAGGCGGCAGGGCCAGCGCTTGAGCGGCTGGATGAATGCGCTGTTGCTGTTGGGCGGGCATTCTCAGGCTCTTGGCTGGGATATCATGCGAGGGTCTACTACGCTGGCTTAAAGGCTCCCCCGCCCGGTGCGCATTTCAGCCAGGAATGGGGCCTCATGGACATGTCATTTACCTCTCTGGGCAGCGTTGGCGAGTGGCGCGAATTTCAGAGCGAAGCCATCCTAGATCACATACGAACCCAGGCCGGAAACCCAGACTTGGCTGCCGTTGCGGCACGCTCTGAGCTCGCTGGGGAACTTTTTCAGGAATGCACCTCTGAAATGCGGTCAATACTGCTGACGGAAAACACCGGTGGTCACGACACGTACTTGTCCAAGCTCCTCACCGACCTTGAGGATTTGCAACTGCTTACTCCAAGTGAAATTTTGGATCATTGGTGTCCTAAGGGCCAGAAAATGACCCGAGATACCATAGTGCTCGGCCAAGGGATGCAAGTTCCGCCACACATGATAATAAAGGCCGAAAGCCAATCTATTCGCCAGTCATTCGTTGTATGTGCGGCTGCTGCCAAAATAGCCCGACAAGCTGCGTCTCACGTACAGCGAAAGTCACGCCAAGAAGTGCGCGACGCTCGTATAGGAACGAGCGTCTTCATTGGACACGGTAGATCACCGCTATGGCGAGAGCTCAAAGACTTCATCCAGGATCGCTTGCAACTCCCGTGGGACGAATTCAACCGGGTACCGGTGGCTGGCGTCACCAATCAGGCCCGGTTGGTGGAGATGCTGGAATCCGCCGCCGTTGCGTTCATGATTATGACGGCGGAGGACGAAACTGCGGAGGGCGGCATGCAGGCCCGGATGAATGTTATTCACGAGGTCGGCCTATTTCAGGGACGCCTCGGGTTTACTAAAGCGATTGTGGTACTGGAAGAAGGCTGCAATGAATTCAGCAACATTCAGGGGTTGGGGCAAATTCGCTTTCCGGCTGGGAACATTGGCGCCTGTTTCGAGGAAGTTAGGTCGGTCTTAGAGCGCGAGGGTTTGCTAGGCTAAATACGTCAACCAAATCTAATGCTGCTGACACCCCGCCGCTTAAATTGGAGGTGTTTTTTGCACAGGGGCCGTTCGGCGCACCGCTGTCAGCAGTGATCGATTCATCAAAGCGCTTGGCTAAGATCCACCTACACACTGGGGAGCATAGGCGGCGATCACGTTGAAGCGGATGAGCGAGATCAAATTCATGTCAAGTCAATCGGCCCAAGGCAGCGTGGTTGTCTTCAGGAAGTCCTGGCGCTGCTCGATTAGGTCTGCGGACAAGGCCGCGAGGGGATCGACCACATCCGCGAGGAAGCTTTCTAAGGCCTGCTGCCGCACGAACGTCACCATGAACGATCCTGACAGTTTGCCGGATTTGAGCTCGCGCTGGAACGAGACGTGGTCGACAGAGATCGGGGAGGGCTGTTCGGCCGTGGCATCGATGAGGAACAGATCGCCCGAGGTCACGACCAGCGGGAAGAATAGCCAAGTGTAGCGCCACTCATCCGGGCGCGAAGACTGCGGCACCGCCTTACGCCGCGCATTTAGCGCCTTTGCCATCGGATAGAAGATTGCATCGTATAGACCGCCGTGATTGGCATGCCAGCCACTACCCTTGCGGTCGATCCGGCAGAACTGCACCGCCTTCCATGGGCGCACGTGCGCTTCGAACACTTGGTCGAAGCCGAGATGGTGGAATGCACTGACCTGGCGGGTCATGCCTTTGCCGGGCCCGAGTTCTTTCTTCATCTCGTAACGGTAGGGAAATAGGAACTCCTCAGGGGAATGGTGGCGGTCCGCTGCGTTCTTTGGCCGGGCGATGAACACGAATGGGTTCGCGCTGTTCTTGCACTCAACCAGAAGCTCGACAAAAGCGGCAAGCTTGGCCACCTCGTCGAACGAGGTGCGCTTCACCGCGACGACGTCGATTTCGCGCGACTTGCTCTCCTCAGGGTCCTCGAAGGCGACATTGGTGCGCACGTAGAGTCCGCGCTGCTCAAGCTGGGTAGCGACCTCCTGCTCTAAGAGATAGCCCGAATCATTGATCGCAGCCATGATTTCGTCGTTGCTTGGTCCCGCGGCCATGCCATTCCTTTACCCTAACCGTCCGCGCTCGGCGGGAAGGCATCTTTCTGCCATGAGATCGCGCCCGCGTCATTCATCGTTCGCACCGCTAATCACCATTGTTGCATCTGGCTGGCGCGGCCGACAGGGAGATCTACTAATGGCCGGTGTCAGCGTAACCGGACGTTCCCAATCGCAGCGTCAATCGGCGGAATTGTCCCACCCCCCCTCACCACCCCATCGGCACCTCCGGATAACACACCGCCACATCCCCCAGCGCTTCCTCCAGAGGGCCGAGCCACGGCGCGAAGGCCTTCCAGTGCTCCACTGCATCGGTGTAGATCGGCCGCCGCACCTGCTCCGAACTCGCGGTGCGCACCGCGCGGGTGTTGCGGTGGAACTCTAGGCAACTCTCCTCGAACGGCAGCCCCAGATAAGCGAGCAGCGCCCGCGTCTCCGCCTCCTGATCCGCCACCATCCGCTCGTAGATCACCCGGTGCACCGCCCCCGGCGCCGCCGCGTCGTAATGCGCCATCAGCCGCACATAATCGCGGTAGTACCGCCCGATCTCGGTCAGATCGTAGGTAAACGTCTGCCCCCGCGCGAAATGCTGTTTCCAGCCCGAAAAGCAGCACGACATCGGATGCCGCCGCGCGTCGACGATCTTCGCATTCGGCAGGATCAGCTTGATCAGCCCGACATGCTGCCAGTTGTTGGGCATCTTGTCGGTAAAGCGCGGGCGCCCCGTCTTGCGATGGACCCGCGTCTTCTCGATGTATTCCTCGCCGAGCCGCAGCCGGTCGCCCGCCGTCAGCGAGCGCACCATCGCCGCGAAATCGGCAAATTCGCCCTCGTCCACCCGCGATTGCAAGCGCGCGGCGATGGTCATCATTTCCGATAGCTCCATCGTCCCTTCGATGGCGCTGTGGCTCGAAAGGATCTGCTCGACCAGCGTGGAGCCCGAGCGCGGCAGGCCGACGATGAAAATGGGGTCCGGCGCCGTGCACCCGCCCTCCCCCATCGCCGCGATGAACGGCGCGGAAAACGTCGCCGCCGCCGCCCCCGCCTCGGCGCTCAAGAGGTCCGCATCATAGCGGATCAGCGTCCGCCGCAGCCGGTTGCCCTTGTCGTAATGCGCAAAGGCCCGCGCGGCATCGCCCGCATCCTCGTAAGCCTTGCCGAGCGAGAAATGCAGATGGAACACATCCTCGTCACGCCCCGCCTCCCCCGCTAGCGCCGCCAGCGCCGCTTCCATAGCGGCCACGTCCTCGGCGCCCAGCTTCACTGTCTTGAGATTGGCAAGGCTCCACCACGCCTCCCCCAGCGTCGGCCGGCGCTCCACCGCCGCGCGGTAGGCCGCGATTGCCTCGCCCTGCTCGCCCAGCGTCTTGAGCACATGGCCCAGGTTCTGCCACAGCAGCGGCTGGTCGGGCTGTTCTTTCAACAAGTCCTCATAGATGCCCCGCGCCCGCTCCTGATCGCCGAGCCGGACGAGCACCGAGGCCAGCACCAGCTTCGCCGCCGAACCACCCACCGGGCTGCGCGCCAGCATCTCGGCATGGCCCAGCGCCTCGGGCAAACGGTTCACCTGCAGCAGCAGTCGCACCAAAAAATCCCGCGCCAGATCAAAGCCCGGCGCCAGCGCCACCGCCCGCTCCACAAGCCGCAGCGCCTCGGCCATGTCGCCGCGCCGCCAGTGGACTTCGCCCAGCATCCGCGTGCCGACAGGATCATCCGGCAGCCGCTTCGCGCGCGCGCGGAGCAAGGCTTCGGCCTCGTCCAACTTGCCGTCATGGATCGCCGCCGCCGCCTGCAGCAATTCCGGATCGCGCGAGGCGGCATGGACGGCGGAAAGGTCCGCACGCCACGCATCCTCCGCGCGCCCTGCCTTGCGCAGTTCGCTCGCCAGCAGGAACCACCCGCTCGCCACGCCCGGCTGCACCCGCGTCAGCGCCTCCAGCGCGTCGATCGCGGCCTCGGCGAGCCCTGCCGCGCTCGCCGCCTGCGCCTGTTCCCACAGCACCATCGCCGGTCGGCGCGCCCCGCCGGGGATCAGCGCAAGCCGCGCCGAGGCCTCCGCCGGCCGCCCAAGCCGCCGCAGCGCCTGCGCCGCAACGAACAGCGCGGGCGGCAAACCCGGCACCGCCCGCAAGGCGCGTTCGGCTTCTGCAAGTGCAAATTCGGGTTCGGTTTCAACACGTTCCGCCGCCACATCCAGCGCCGCGCGCAAGTCCGCCTGCGCGGACCGCGACCCTCTCGAAACGCCAGGATCTCCTATATCCATAGTTAGTGCCGCGACCTCGCCATGCCCCATCATGTGCAGCTTTTGTCACAGGTGCAACGGTCCAATGCGCAGCATGCTGCAATTGCGAAAATGGCTGTTGACTCTCAACTGCAATCTATCATCTTCCGCTTTGGACACGCGTCAAGGTATGGCGCCGGACAGGGGTTACATTTGAAACGATCACGCCGCGCTTCCCGCGCGGTCGGCCAGAGGTCGCTAAGCGGCCATGGCTCATGGGTTTTCCGTCACTGCAAATCTGCAGGGGGAACGCTCTGGTGGTGTCGCTGCCCACGCAGCGACTCGTGCGGCCTAAGGCCGGTTTGCAGGAACGGACACGAAGGAGCCTTTTGCGAATACCGAGTACCCAGAACAGGGAGCCTTACAGGTCATGACAGATAAATCCGGTCGCCGGTCGCAAGCGCTGAGGGCGCTGTGCCTTTCCACGATTCTCACCGGCATCGCCGCACCCTACGCCGCGTTCGCGCAGGAAGCCCCCGCGCCGCAGGCCACTCCGGCAGATGACACGGCCACCACCAATTCCACCGGCGGCTTCGACGAGATCATCGTCACCGCCACGCGCAAGGCCGAAAGCGTCCAGAAGGTTCCGATCGCGATCCAGGCCCTCTCGTCCGATTTCCTCGCCCAGCGCCAGGTCAAGGGCTTGCAGGATTATGCCGCCTTGCTCCCGTCGGTCTCGTTCGCCGGCATCGGGCCGGGCCGCAACGAAGTCTATTTCCGCGGCATCGTGCCCGCCGGCGGCGCCTATGCCTCGGTCGGCTACTATCTCGACGAAATCCCGATCACCGGCCAGGAAGTGCCCGATATCCAGGTCTATGACATGGAGCGGCTCGAGGCGCTTTCCGGTCCGCAAGGCACCCTGTTCGGCGCCGGTTCACTCGCGGGCGTGCTGCGCTTCATCACCGCCAAGCCCAAGATCGGCAAGTTCGAATTCGGGGCCGACAGCGAAGTCAACAAGTTTGGCAAGGGCGGCTACGGCGGCACGATCAAGTCGTACATCAACATTCCGGTGAGCGACCGCCTCGCGATCCGTGCGATGGGCTACTACCGCAAGGAAGGCGGCTACATCGACAATACCGACAACAAGGGCCAGTTCATCAGCGGCACGAGCGACAACCCGCTTCAGCCGGATCCGCGCCCTGCCGTGCTCAATCTCGGCGACGACAACCCGGCCACGTTCTTCAACCTCAGCAACGCGGCGATCGCCAAGAAGGACTACAACCCCGTCTACGAATACGGCGGCCGCCTCTCGATGCTCTGGGACGTTGCGGACGGCTGGGAAGTCACGCCGTCTGCCACCGCACAGCGCCAGATTTCCTACGGCTATTTCGGCTTTGACCCGCGCGTCGGCGATCTTCAGGTCCACGATTATGACCTGACGCGCAATGACGACAAGTGGGTGCAGGCCGCGCTCACCGTGCATGGCCACATCGGCGATTTCGATCTCGTCTCGGCGACCGGCTATTACTACCGCAACCGCAAGATCAACAACGACTACACCTACTACACTGTCACCTATGACAGCTTCGGCGCGGGCTACGAGAACTACCTGCAGTTCTTCGACAAGTCCGGCTGCACCGGATCGGGCGCATCCCTGCGCTGCACCACGCTGCTCAATCCGAACCAGTATTACCACACGGTCCAGCAGAACAAGAAGTTCACCCAGGAAGTGCGTCTCACCACGCCCAAGACCTGGCCGTTCGACGTGACCGTCGGCGCGTTCTACCAGCGCCAGAAGAACCAGACCGACAACAACTACGCCATCCGCGGCCTCGATCAGATCGTCGGCTATACGGAATCGGGCGGCGGCGACAACAATCCCGCCGGTTTCGGCATTCCGCAGGCTCAGGGCGGCACGATGATCCTCGGCACGCCTGCGGTGCGCGGCGATGCCTATTACCTCGAAGAATTCGATACGCTGTACCACGACACGGCGGTCTTCGCCGAAGCGCACTACAACATCCTGCCCAAGGTGAAGATCACCGGCGGCATCCGCTACTTCTGGACCGACTACCAGGTGGTCGGCTTCCAGGGGGTCGGCGCATCGGCGGCCATCGCACCGTCGATCTTCCTGCCAACCGGCGCGGTCGGCTGCCCGCTGCCGCTCACCGGCCCGCGCCTGCAGTGCCGCAACACCAACGCGCTCGATCCCGAAAGCATCGGCCGCTACAGCGAACAGGGCCAGACGCACAAGGTCGTGGTCGATTGGCAGTTCGCCGATCAGAAGCTGCTCTATTTCAACTACTCGACCGGCTTCCGTCCTGGTGGCTACAGCCGCCCGCTGCGCCTGCGCGCCACCGATACCCTGCCGCAGGCCGTGGTCGCCGCGCCGCCGTTCAAGTCCGAGACGCTGACCAACTTCGAGATCGGCTTCAAGGGCACGTTCAACAACGTGTTCCGCTTGAACGCCGCGATCTATCTCGAGAAGTGGAACAACATCCAGTACGGCCTCGTCATCCCCGGCGCGCAGGGCGCCGGCTACACCGGCAATGCGGGCAAGGCCGAAGTCAAGGGCATCGAGTACGACGCCGAACTCAAGCTCGGCAAGATGACTATCAGCTCTAGCGGTGCGTTCAACGATGGCAAGCTGAAGGGCAACTTCTGCAACTTCTTCGCCGATCGCATCAAGGGCACGATCTCGCAGCTGTCGTCATGCGCCCCTGCAGGCGAAGCGGGCAGCTACATCGACGTCAATGGCGACCTGTTCGACAATCCCGATGCCAGCAGCAACATCCTGACGCCGACCCTGGCGGCGAAGAATGGCACCCGGTTGCCGCGCCAGCCCAAGTTCAAGGGGACGACCACGATCCGCTACGATACCGACTTCGGATCGATGAAGGCCTACCTGCAGGGCGCGGCGCTTTACCAGACCGGTGCGACGCAGGATCTGAACGAGGCCAACAATGCGGCGCTGGGCAACACGGCCGGCTTCGTCAGCTTCGATTTCGGCGCCGGTCTCCGCAAGGACAACTGGACGGCGGATATCTTCATCCAGAATGCGTTCGACCGGCGCGGCGAGCTGACGCGCAACACGTTCTGCTCGATCGCGGTCTGCGCGGGCTCTTCCCGCACGTTCCCGATCCGCCCGCAGTTCTTCGGGCTCAAGCTGGGCTACCGCTACTGATCCGCGGATCGTGCCATTCGGCAAAAGTGAGCCCCTCGCGGTCCCGGCCGCGAGGGGTTTCTTTTCTGACCAGATACCCCCCGACAATTTGAGGGCCACGTCTTCAGTTCCCCTCCCGCATGCGGGAGGGGTTAGGGGTGGGCCAGCGACATCAGGGGTGCAGGCACCTGATCTCATCATGACCCCGCCACCCCGGACTGGGCTCCGTGGCAACGAAATCCCCCTCTGCCAACACCCTCGTCATTCCCGCGCAGGCGGGAATCCAGAGCGGCAAACGCAGCGCCAGCACCCCTGGATTCCCGCCTGCGCTGGAATGACGAAGCTATGTGCCTCCACCCTTGACAAAACGAACCATATAGGTTATACGCTCCGCCCAGATCGGGAGCAGGCTAGGCCGGCCTCGCCCTCGCTCCTTTGGCCGTAAAACGCCAACGCGACCGGTGCGGGCTGCGGGTTCAAGGTGGGGCGGTCTCCCCCAAGTCCTTGGCCAGGCAATCTACCGCGCCAGCACGCAGATCATGGCTCCCATCGGCTTCGTCCCGGTGCGAGCAAAGACCGGCACGCACGCGAGCCGCTACCCCGGTCCCGGGCCATGATCGACCAAATGGCTGCGCCGGACCTCTTCTGCCCATCCGGCCACTCGCACCTGCGCGGAACACGACGCCCTCCCCGCAGCGCCAGTGCAGGCGCCGCACCGGTCGCGCGATCAACCCAACTGCCCATCGCCCGAAGCGCCGCGCCCGCAAATCCAACAAGGCGGAAGGACCACTTCCCCCAGCCCCGTTCGCCCCGAGCGCAGTCGAGGGGCCGTTCGTGCCGACCGAAGCCGAGGGGACCGTTCGTGTCGAGCGAAGTCGAGACACCCCCCACGCGCCCCGCCAGCAATCGAGCAGGTTTCACGCAGAGACGCGGAGGAAACAAAGACAGAGAGGCAGAGACATCCCGCTGCGCCGCAGGCCTCCTTCCAAAATCACCGAGCCAAGAGCCGCTGCGCGGCGGTGCCCCAAAACCACCCTTCTGGCGCTCTCTGCGTCCCTTTCGCGTCTCTGCGCGAAACCCCTCCCGCCACAGCAGGAGGGGTCTGCAAAGTCCCGCAAAAAGAGCGAGTTACGCCAAAGTCAGCGGCAAGCTTCGCAGCCGCTTGCCCGTCGCATCCTTGATCGCATTGGCAATCGCCGGGATCACCGGCGGCAGGGTCGGTTCGCCCAGACCCGTCGGCGGATTGTCGGTCACCACCCAGGTCAAGGCGACTTCGCCCGGCGTCTGGTTGATGCGGATCAGCGGGAAATCGCCGAAGTTCTCGGTCGTGATCGCACCCGCCTTCTGCTCGGTCGGCTGCCACACCATCGCCTGCGCGATGCCGTCGATCACCGCGCCTTGCATCTGGTGCTCGGCGCCCATCGGGTTGATCACCTGGCTGCCGATGTCGCCAGCCACCCACACCTTGTCGATGGTGATCTGCCCATCGGTGACCGTCAGGTCGACCACTTCGGCAAAGTATCCGCGGTGGCTGAAGTAGAACCCGAACCCGCGCCCCTTGCCCGGCGTCGTCGAACGCTTGCCCGTCCAGCCCGCAAACTTGCACACCGCTTCCACCACACCGCGCGCGCGGCCCGTGTTGAAGGCAGGCTCATCCGGGTCCGACGAGGGGAACGAGCGCGGCGCGCCCAAGGTCTTGATCATCAGCGAGGGCAGGTCCGTCCCCGCCGCTTCGGCCACTTCGTCAAGGAAGCCCTGGAACACGAAGGCCACCGCGTTCGACGTCGGCGCGCGCAGCCACCCGGTTGTCAGGTTCGTCTTGAGCAGCGACATGCCATAATGCACGTCCGCCAGCGCCGGTCCCGGGAATTCGCTCGCCAGCATCCCCGCCGCGCGCATCGGCTTGCCGTTCTCGCCGAAGGTGATGAAGTGGTCCTTGAGCGCCACCAGCGCGCCGCTCGCATCGACGCCCGCGGTCATCCGGTGCCAACCGCCGGGGCGGAAGTAGTCGTTCCTCAGGTCGTCGGTCCGGTCATAGAGCAGCTTGACCGGACGGCCCGGCACCGCCTTAGCGATGCAGGCGGTCTGGATCATGAAGTCGCTCATCAGGCGCCGCCCGAAGCCGCCGCCGATCCGCGTCATGTGGATCGTCATCGACGCCGGATCGATCCCCAGCACCTTGGCGATATCGCCGCGCGCGGTCGCGGGATCCTGCGTCGGCGCCCAGAACTCCAGCTTGCCGTCCGAATGCCACAGCGCCGTGCAGTTCTGCGGCTCGAGCGTGGCATGCGCGAGGAACGGATAGGCATAGTCCGCCGTCACCACCTTGGCCGCCTTGGCCAGCGCGGCATCGGCATTGCCCGCCTTGAACAGGTCCTTGGCCGGAGCAGCGCCCAGCAGTGCCTTGGCCTGCGCGGCATAGCCCTCGGTCGAGTAGCCGTCGAAGCCCGCCGTATCCCACACCGCCGCCAGCTTCTCGCGCGCCTTGTGGACGCGCCACCAGCTGTCGCCCACGATGGCAACGGCATTGTGCTTGCCCGCCGGGATCTCGCCATCGGTGATCGGCACCACCGCCAGCACGCCCTTCTCCTTGCGGACGGCAGCATCGTCGAAGCTCTTCAAGGTGCCGCTGATCACCGGGCACTTGACCATCGCGGCATAGAGCATGCCTGCAGGATGGGCATCGATCCCGAACAGCGGCTCGCCCCGCACGATCGCCGGCGTATCGACACCGGGCCGCGACTTGCCGATGATCTTGAAGCTCTTGGGGTCCTTCAGCGCCACCTTCTCGAGGTCCGGCGCCGGCATCTTCGCTGCCGCCGAAGCGAGCGCGGCATAGGTCGCCGAACGCCCGCTCGCCGCATGCATCACCTTGCCATCCGCCGTCGTCAGGCTGGCAACCGGCACGCCCCACTGCTGCGCGGCAGCCGCCACCAGCATCGCCCGCGCCCCCGCCCCGGCCTGCCGCGCGGGCAGCCAGTTGAGCGGCGTCGTCATCGAACCGCCGGCAAACTGCGGGCCATACTTGTCCGCATTGTCGTCGGCCTGCTGGATCTTCACCTGGCTCCACGCGACGTCGAGCTCTTCGGCGATCAGCATCGGCAGCATGGTCTTCACGCCCTGCCCGATCTCCGGGTTCTTCGCGAGGATCGTCACCGTGTTGTCCGGCGCGATGCTCACGAACACGCCCAGCATCGCCGGCGCCGCAGCACCCGGCGCGGCGGCGAACGCCAGCCTGGCCTCGAAGGTCAACGCGGCCCCGCCCGCCAGCGAGGCGGCAAGGAACGAGCGGCGGGAAACGGAGACGGCGTTCATGCGGCAGCTCCCGATATGGCCTTGCTCGCTTCGGCAATCGCCTTCTGGATGCGCAGATAGGTCGCGCAGCGGCAGATGTTGCCCGCCATCCCGGCGGTCACTTCATCGGCGGAGGGCTTGGGGTTGGCCGTCAGCATCGCGGTGGCCGACATGATCTGCCCGGCCTGGCAATAGCCGCACTGCGGCACGTCGAGATTGGTCCAGGCCTCGACCACCTTGGCGCCGACCGGCGAAGCGGTCACGCCCTCGATCGTCACGATATCCTTGCCCGCGGCGTCCGCCAGCGGCGTCTGGCACGAGCGCACCGCCTCGCCGTTCAGGATCACGGTGCAGGCCCCGCACAGCCCCGCGCCGCAGCCGAACTTGGTGCCCGGCATATTGAGGTCCTCGCGCAGCACCCACAGCAGCGGCTTGTCGGCTTCGACATCCACGGTGCGCGGTTTGCGGTTCACGGTCAACGAGATCGCCATTGCGGTCCTTTCGAGACGCCGGCGGCAGCGCTGTGCCCGTCCGGCCCATTCGGGAATGATGCGAGCCAGTCCTGCTGTCGACGACAACTTGGTATCGAACAGCGCATGGCCGAGTAATAACACAATACTATCAGATATTTGATATTAACCCCAAAAGTCTGGCCAAACTTGCGGATTCCGTCAAGAGCGATTTCCCGGAAAGGCGCTCTGGTGGGGGTCCGCGCCGCGTGCTACGCGAAGGGGATGGCGCGTAATACCGATACCCTGGCCGCGGAGCCCCGTGCTGATAGTATCGCTGCCGACGAGGCCATGGCCACCGGCCCCCGCCCCGGCACGTATGCGCGCGGCACCGAAACGGTCGGCACCATTCTCAAGGCCGCGCACGATGTGCTGATCGAGGAAGGCGCCAGCGCCTTCACCATCCGCCGCATCGCCAGCGCCTGCGGGATGAAGGTCGGCAATGTCAGCTACCATTTCCCGCGCAAGGAATTGCTGATCAAGATCATGCTGGACGATCTGCTGGAGAGCTATGACAAGCTGCTCGAAAGCGAAGTCCGCCGCCCCGATATCTCGCCCGAGGACCGCCTGCGCCTGATCGTCAAGCTCTGCCTCGACGATATAGCCGGCAAGCGCACTACGCGCCTGTTCACCGAGCTGTGGGCGCTTGCCAACCACAACGCCTTCGTCGCCGACCGCGTCCGCGCCTTTTACCAGCGCGTGCACGATTTCATCGGCGAGGTGCTCGTCGAACTCAACCCGGCGCTCTCGCCGGACGAGGTCCACACGCTCGCGCTCTATGTCAGCGCCTCGATGGAAGGCACCACGCCGTTTCTCGGCTTCGAGAAGCCGTGGGCCGCCAAGATGCCGCAGATCACGGCTATCGCCGCCGAAGCGATGGTCATGCTTGCAAAGTCGATCACACCGGCGCAGATTGCCGGCAAGCCATAAGGCTGCGCGGGGTCCAGGCTGGGCCGACGCCGCAGCACCGCAGGAGCCAGCATTGAACGGAGCCGGCGCGCCAAGCACGCCGCGATGCGAGTCTGCGTGATGTCGATGGTTTTCTTTTGCCCGTTGCCTGCTGCGCAATCCATCGGATCGACGCGCGCCGCGGTCGTTCGCACAACGGACGGAAAAAGCGCGACAAAGCGCTTGACTAAAACTGGACACCCGTCAAAACTTTATTGCAGCCGCACAAGGCATGGCGGCAGGCTCGCTGTCCGAACGCATTTCCCATTGCGCGAACGGGTTGCGGGAACAGGGAAAATCGCAAGTTTCAGGGTTTCAGGCAAAAGGGGCCAGGCCAGATGAAAATGATGAAGGTTCAGCGCAAATCATCGCTTTCCGCCCGCGCCAGGTACAGCGCTGCAGCCCTCTGTGCGCTGGCTCTGCTCGGCTCGGCCAATGCCGCGAACGCAGCCGATCCGCTGCAGCCGGATCCAGAGCTCGAAGCCGTCACGCTATCGGCGCCCAAGCCCAGCTGGGTTTTCGTAGAGCGTGGTTTCGTTGCGCCCGGCACCACCATCTATGATACGGATACGGGCAAGATGCTCGGACAGGTCGAGACGTCGCACCTCTCCGATCTCGGGCTCGATCCGAACGGCAAGGCCTACTACGTCGCCGAAAGCATCTGGAGCAAGGGCTTGCGCGGCACGCGGCAGGACATGATCACGGTCTATGATTCCGCCACGCTCAAGCTGAAGTCGGAAATCACCATCCCCGGCCGCATCCTGATCGGCGGGCGCAAGTTCAACTTCGTCATCGCCGATGCGGGCAAGACGGCCTACGTCTACAATCTCGACCCGGCCTCCTCGGTCAACGTGGTCGATCTCACCAAGGGCAAGTTCGTCAAGAAGATCGAGCTGCCCGGCTGCGCCAGCCTGATGCCCGTCACCGGCGTCGGCTTTTCGGCACTCTGCTCGGACGGCTCGCTCGCCACGGTCAAGGTCGCCGCCGCCAAGCCCGAGATCACGCGTTCGGCGCCGTTCTTCTCGGCCACCAACGATCCGATCTTCGACAACTTCGGCTACGACGGCGTGAAGCAGGAAGCCGTGTTCCTGACTTACACCGGCCAAGTCTACACCGTGAAGCTCGGCGCCACGCCGACCATCTCCGAACCCTTCTCGATCCAGGCCGCGGCCGGGGTCTCGCCTGCCGATACCAAACCGCTCGACGTGCACTGGTATCCCGGCGGCCGTCAGGGTCTTGCGTATCACTCCGGCACCGGCCACGCTTTTGTGCTGATGCACACCGGCGAATACTGGACCCACAAGGAACCCGGCACCGAGATCTGGGAACTCGATGTCGCGGCCAAGAAGGTCGTCAAGCGCATCCCGCTTGAGGATCCGGCGGAGGAAATCGCCGTCACGCAGGAACCCAATGCCAAGCTGATCGTCTCAGGCTCGGCGGGTGCGGGTGGTAGCGGCGCGCTCTACATTCTCGATGCCAAGACCGGCGAGGAGAAGTTCAAGCTCGAGAAATCGGGCGGCGGCGTGATCCGGACGCTGGAGCCCTGATGGCAGACGGGGGTGCCTCGACTTTGGCCGTACTGGGCGCAGCGCAGCTCGGCGTGCTTGGCTATGCGGCTTCGCTGGGTGTCGGTCTCGTGTTCATGCAGGCCGCCGTTCCGAAGCTTCGCAACACGCAGCTCTTCGCCGGTGTGCTCGCCAACTACCGCCTCCTGCCCGGCTTTCTGATCGCACCGGCCGCCTTGCTGCTGCCTATTGCGGAGTTGTGGGTCGGGCTTGCCCTGATGCTGGACCACGCCAGCCATTTCGCGCCAGTGGCCATGGCGCTGCTCCTGCTCTTTGCAATTGCCATGGGGATCAACATCGCGCGTGGTCGCCGGGAAATTGACTGCGGGTGTGGAAGGTCCGATCTCCGGCAGCCGCTCAGCTGGCTGCTCGTGGTTCGCAACGTGCTGCTGGCCGCGTTGCTCCTTCCCTATCTCGGTACGGTTCCGGACATCGGGCTCAATCTGGTCGACAGTGCAATCGCCATGGCCGGGGGCATCACCATCTACCTGCTCTATCTGCTTTTCAACGCCATCGGGGCGCTGGCGGCATCGCCGCTTGCCGCTCAGCGGAGGTAACCGAATGCTGCAAGCCCTGCTCGTCTCGACGGTCCTGTCGTGGATTGTCATCCTCCTGCTGGTGACCGCGCTGCTCGCGCTGGCCCGTCAGGTCGGCGTGCTGCACATGCGCGTCGCCCCCGCCGGAGCCTTGACCACCTCCGCCGGCCCCTCGGTCGGCAGCGCCGCCGCGGCGATCCCGGCAACCACGCTCGATGGCCAGAAGGTCACCGTCGGCGGCCACCAGCACGGCGTGCCGCTGCGCCTGCTGATGTTCGTCTCGCCTTCGTGCCCGCTGTGCAAGAACCTCATCCCGATGGCGAAATCCTTCGCCCGCGATGAACGCGTCCAGCTCGTCTTCATCGGCGACGACGATGCCGCCGCGCAGCGCCAGATGATCGCCGAGCACAGTCTTGGCGGCTATCAGTTCATCAACGGTCCCGAGGTCGGCCAGGCCTATGAAGTGGCCAAGCTGCCCTATGCCGTCCTGATGGACGAGCACGGCACGATCCTCTCCAAGGGCCTCGTCAACAGCCGCGAGCACCTCGAAAGCCTGATCATCGCCCACGAAATGGGCATCCAGTCGGTCCAGGACTACATCGGCAAGCTCAAGGCCGTCGCCAATTGATCACCCGCATCCTTCTTCACTCAGGTTCCAGCGCATAACAGGGGACAAGCTCATGAAGACCTTCAATCCCGACGCCATGGGCGAAAAGCTGCTCCGCCGCTTTGCCGGCGGCACTTCGCGCCGCGGCATTCTCGCCCGGCTTGGCCTCGCGCTGGTCGCCGCGCCGGTGTTCCCGGTCCTGCCCGTCAGCCGCGCCAGCGCCGCGAAGCCCGACCGCTCCCCCGAAGCCAAGACCACTTTCGCCCGCAACGCGCAGTCGAAGGACGACACCAAGTGCGATTACTGGCGCTACTGCGCAATCGACGGCTCGCTCTGCTCATGCTGCGGCGGCGCGGTCAATCGCTGCCCGCCGGGCGCCGAGCACTCGCCGGTCTCGTGGGTCGGCACCTGCATCAATCCTGATGACGGCCGCGCCTACCTGATCGCCTACCGCGATTGCTGCGGCAAGTCCTACTGCAACAAGTGCGATTGCGACGGCACCGACCGCGAGACGCAGCTTTACGTGCCCCAGCTCAACAATGACGTCATCTGGTGCTTCGGCACCACGAGCATGGAGTACCACTGCTCGACCGCCGTTCTCGTCGGCACAGCCTGACGGGACTTTCGCGGCGCGGCAAGCGAGGCTAAGATACGGCGTATGACAATCCGTGCAGGCCTTCTTGCCGCCGCCACGCTGCTGGGCGCACTCTCGCTCGGCGCGCTGAACGCGGCTGAACCGGACAACCATTCGCCGGAAATCACCCCTGCCGCACGCGCGATGATGGTCGATCCCGAACTCGCGCAAAGCGACTTCATCGAGAACTGCGCCGGCTGCCACGGCCTGCGCGGCACCACGGTCCCGGCGCATCTGCCCGAGATCAAGGACCGCGTGGGCTGGTTCATGTGCACGCCGGAATCGCGCGCCTACCTGCTGCGCCTCCCCAATGTCGCGCACAGCCGCATCACCGACAACGCGCAGCTGGCGGACCTGATGAACTACGTGGTCTTCGTGCTCGGCGGCAAGAGCGTGCCCGCCGGCACCAAGCCGTTCACTGGCCCTGAAGTCGCGCACGAACGCCAGTTCGCGCTGACCAGCGTGTCGCTCAAGGCCGAACGCCTGCGCCTCGCCAACGAGTCCATCCGCAAATGCCGCGCCCCCGCGTCGCTGCGGCTGCAATACCCGGGCTCGACGCAGTGATCGCGCACGACGATCGCAGCATTCTCGGCCTCCTCGTCGAAGGTGCGGCCGAAGGGATTGAAGGCGTCCTCGTCACGCTCACCGGCATCGAAGGCGGCTCCTCGCGCGGGATCGGTGCGCAGATGGCTGTCCTTGCCGATGGCCGCAGCGCCGGATCCTTCTCCGGCGGCTGCGTCGAAGCCGCCGTCATCGCCGAGGCGCAGGAAGTCTTGGCGCGGGGGCATGGCCGCACCGTCCGCTACGGCATCGGCTCGCCCTATCTCGATATCCGCCTGCCCTGCGGCGGCGGCATCGATCTGCTGTTCACCCCGCGCCCCGATCCCGCCGTGCTCGCGCAGGTCCTTGCCCGCACCGCCCAGCGCAAGGCCGCCGTGCTGCGCCTTAACGAAGCCGGTGCGACGCTCTCGGACACGCCCGGCGCACAAGGCTTCCAGCGCGCCTACGCCCCGCCGCTGCGCCTGATCGCGCTCGGCCACGGCGAGGACCTCACCGCGCTCGTCCGCCTCGCCCGCGCCTTCGGCATCGCGGTCGAGGCCCATGCCCCGGCGAGCGACCGCCACGCCGCCGTCGAACCCGGCGTCAACCTGCTCCGCAGCCGCACCGCGCTGCCCGCCCTGGTCGGTGACCCATGGACGGCCTTCGTTTTCCTGTTCCACGATCACGACTGGGAAGAGGAACTCCTCCCCCATGCGCTCGCGCAGGACGGGTTCTACCACGGCGCCGTCGGCAGTGCCCGCACCCACCGCGCGCGCATGGCCGGGCTGCGCACCATCGGCGTGCCGCAAGCCAGCCTCGAGACGCTGCGCGGCGGCATCGGCCTGATCCCGGCGACGCGCGATCCCGCCACGCTGGCGCTGTCGATCCTCGGCGAAGTGGTGCAGGACTATCAGGCCTGCGCCGGCATGCCCGGCTGGAGCGGCCGCGCGCCGGGCCGGATGGGACACGATCCCACCGCGCATGTCCCCACCCGCAACTGAGGCGCACTTTACCAGGCTGGCGCTGGTCCTGCTCGCCGGCGGCCAATCGCAACGCTTTGGTGGTCCCAAGCTGCTGGCCCCGCTGGCTGGCAAGCCGCTGGCCCTCCACGCCGCCGAAATGCTGGCCGCGCTGCCCTTTGCAAACCGCTACGCCGTCGTCGGGCCGCACGTGCCCGACTTGTTCGCGCTCGGCTTCCAATGCGTTCCCTTGCAGCCAGAGGGAGCGCCTCAGGCCCGCTCGCTCGCACTGGGCGTCGCAGCCGCGCAAGCAGGCGGTGCCCGCGCGGTACTGGTGGCGTTAGCGGATATGCCGCTTGTGCCGGAGGCGCACATCCACGCCCTCGCCGCGCACTTTGACGGCGGCCGCATCGCCACCTCGGCGGACGGCATCACCATGCCGCCCGCGATCTTCGGCGCGCAGCACTTCGCCGCGCTCACCGCCCTAGACGGCGACCGCGGCGGCGCCGCCCGCCTCAAGGGTGCGCCAACCGTCGCGCTCGATCCGCACCTCGCGCTTGATGTAGACCGTCCCGAAGACCTCGCCCGCGCCGCAGCCCTTTTCGGACGCTGATCCCTTCCTCGTCACCCCCGCGAAGGCGGGGACCCAGAGCGGCATACGCGGCATTTCCGGCCCTGGATTCCCGCCTTCGCGGGAATGACGAGACGTTGGGCGTGCACGCCCGTCAAAGCAGCGCCCGCTCCACCGCCTTGTGCCACCCGGCGACGAGTTCGCTGCGCAGGCTTGCGCTCATCTTCGGCTCGAAGCGGCGGTCGCTCGTCCATGTCGCCTCCAGCGCGGCGAGGTCGCTCCACACCCCCGTCGCCAGCCCCGCGAGGAACGCCGCGCCCAGTGCCGTCGTCTCCACGCTCACCGGCCGCTCGACCGGCGCGACGAGCACGTCGGACAGGAACTGCCCCAGCCAGTCGTTCGCCGCCATGCCGCCATCGATCCGCAGCGCGGCATCGCCCGGATTGGCGTCCTCGCGCATCGCGTTGATCATGTCGAGCGTCTGGTACGCCACCGACTCCAGCGCCGCGCGAGCGATATGGCCAGCGCCCGCATCCAGCGTCAGGCCGCAGATCAGCCCCCGCGCATCGGGGTTCCAGTGCGGCGCGCCAAGGCCGACGAAGGCCGGCACCATGTAAACGCCGTGGTTGTCCGGCACGCGCACGGCCATGTCGTGCGTGTCGGAAGCATGCGTGATGATCTTGAGGCCGTCGCGCAGCCACTTCACCGCCGCGCCCGCCACGAAGATCGCGCCCTCCAGCGCATACGTCGTCTCGCCGTTGAGGCGGTAGCCCACCGTGGTCAGCATGCGCTTCTTCGAAGGGATCGGCTTGTTCCCGATGTTCATCAGCGCGAAGGCACCTGTCCCGTAGGTCGATTTGGTCATGCCCGTGCGGAAGCAGGCCTGCCCGAACAGCGCCGCCTGCTGGTCCCCCGCCATCCCCGCAATCGGGATCGCGCGGCCAAGGATCGCCGGGTCACACTCGCCGAAGATGTGGGAATTGTCCTTCACTTCGGGCAGCACCGAAGCGGGCACGCGCAGCAGCCGCAGCAGTTCCTCGTCCCATTGCTGCGCGCCGATATCGAACATCAAGGTGCGCGAGGCATTGGTCGGATCGGTCGCATGCACCTTCCCCCGCGTCAGGCGGGAAAGGAGAAAGCAATCGATCGTGCCGAACGCCAGCTCCCCCCGGTCCGCCGCCGCCCGCGCGCCCGCCACTTCATCGAGGATCCACGCGAGCTTGGTGCCCGAGAAATAGGGATCGAGCAGCAGCCCGGTCTTGGCGGCAAACAGCGGTTCCGCCCCGTCGGCCTTGAGCCTTGCGCACGTATCCGCCGTGCGCCGGTCCTGCCACACGATGGCGCGGTGGATCGGCTTGCCCGTCGCGCGGTCCCATACCGCCACCGTCTCGCGCTGGTTGGTGATGCCGATGGCGGCAACGTCCGCGACATCGATCCCCGCCTTGCCGACCGCCTCGCGCAGCACGGTGACGACATCCTGCCAGATGTCCTCCAGATCATGCTCGACCCAGCCCGAAGCCGGATAGTGCTGCGCAAACTCGCGCTGCGCCACCGCGATCGGCTTGGCGGCGGCATCGAACACGATGCAGCGGCTCGATGTCGTGCCCTGGTCGATGGCGAGAATATAAGGGGGCTGCATGGTTCTCCTCTCGTGGGCTTGCGGCTTTGGCTCCTGCCTATCCAAGCCGCGCGCGCACCGGAAGCACCCTTTGCTCGCCCTCCATAGAAAATTGCGATAGCCGCCCGGGAGGCTCAGGCGTTCAGGCGGAAATGGAACACCCGGCTCGGCCCATCCTCAGGCAGCACATAGACATCGCGCCCCTCGATCGCCATGCCTTCACCGGTCACCGGGCCGCCCCGTCCGAACGGCCGCACCGGGCCGATCGAACCCGCCTTGAGCGAGCGCGTCACCCGCATCGTCGCCGGATCGATCCAGTCGAGCGTGCCCGCCAGCCAGCTCGTATTGCCGCCCGCGACCAGCAGGCCATCCACGAACTTCATGTCCTGGAAATGCGTGCCCGAAGGGTTGTCCACCACGCGCACCGGTGCGGTCCCGCGCTTGAGATCGAACTGGTAAAGCTGCCGGCTGTCCCAGTTGCCCGCAACCAGCTTCGTGCCATCCGCCGCCACGCAACCGATATGGTCCGCCACCGCGATCCGTCGGCGCACGGTCAGCGTCTCGGCGTCGATCTCCATCAGCACCGCCGAGCTGTCCGGCCTGAGTTCCGCCAAGGGCACCCACAGCGAACGGCCCGAAAGCGAAAGCCCGCCCGGATGATAGCGCGCCCCGTCGGTCAGCTCGATCCGCCGCAGGAAGCGCCCGCTCGCCCGGTCGAACACATGAAGGAAAGCGCGCTGTCCGCCATGATCGACCGAGGTCACCCACACATGCGCGGGATCGAGCGCCAGCCCCTGCACGTGGAACACTTCGCCTTGCAGCTGCAGCGCCCCTACGTATTTTCCGTGCTCCAGTTCGCCATCCAGTGATGATGGCCCGAACGTTCCGGGTGAAGCTGACAGCGAAATGCTGGAGGCCAGAGCGAATACGGCTGTAAAACCGCCACGTAGAAGCTTGCCGATCATCGTCGTAATGCTTTCCGAAGCCCTTGGGTTTCGGCGCTCCGGTGACGATGTTCAGAGGCAGCTGCGTGGCAATTCTCAAAATCTGCCGCAGGACTGCAATATTGGCGGTATCCCCCGGCTTATCCACAGGCCATTACCGGCCGAGTGCGACCTTTTTGCCACGCTGATAGACCAGCTTCCCGCCGACGAAGGTCATCTCCACCTTGCCGGTGAGGAAGGTCTCCTCCGGCGCGGTCAGCGGGTCGAACGGCAGCACGATCATGTCGGCCAGCTTGCCCGGCTCCAGCGTGCCCTTCTCGTTCTCCTCCCACGAAAGGTACGCGCCGTTCGCGGTATACATGCGGATCGCCTCGGCGCGGCTGACCGCTTCCTCCGGCCCGCGTGGCACGCCCGCAGGCCCCTTGCGCGTCGTTGCCGCATAGAGCCCGACCAGCGGTCCGATCGGCAGGTTGTCGCTGGCAAAGGCCATAAACAAGCCGAACTTGTAGACCGGCGTGCTGATCGAATTGTTGTGCGCGAGCCGCCAGTCATCGAGCAGTGCCGAATAGCGGTCATCGAGATTGTAGAGGAAGTTGGGCTGCTGCGAGATCATCACATGATCCTGCGCCATCGTCGCCATCGTGTCTTCGGGCGGCATGATCGTGAAGTGATCGAGGAACCAGCGCCGGTCATTGGGTGCATGGGCAGAATCGGGGATCGTCGTCAGCGCGTTGTGGTAGGCCTTGACCGCCTGCACGATGGCCGCATCGCCAATGGCGTGAAGGCCCATCTGCCAGCCCAGCTTCGCGGAAGTATCGACCATCTCCTGCAATTCGGCATCGCTGAACGAGCCCTTTCCGCGAAACCCCGGTTGGCCTTTGTAGTCAGCGAGAAGCCACGCGGTCGGACCGGTAAAGCCCCCGTCGACCTGATTTTCCCCGATCGCGCCAAGGCGCACTCGGTTGTCGCCAAAGCCTGTATGGTAGGGAAATGCCTTCAGCCGCTCCGCACCCGGGTAAACGATGTACATTGTGATGCGCGGCAAACTGTCCCCAAGCGCTGCGTAGAGTTCACGGGCGCGGCGAAACGTCATGGTGCCAGCGCCGCCAACAGTTCCTGCCTTGATTGGTTTTGCGGTACCACCCTTGTCGATCGGCTCATCGTCGATCGTTCCGCTGGCGTCATGAAAGCTTGTGATTCCAAGTTCGAGAATCTTGCGCAGCCATGCAATCGTCGCAGGCCGCATCTCCTGCCAGCTTGGTTCAGGGATGAACTGATCGACGATATCGAAACGCTCACGGATAATGCCGTTCAACTCGCCGGTCTGGTCGTGTTCGATGAGCCCGTTCACGGGGTCAGGCGTGTTGCGATCCACGCCCGCAATGCGCAAAGCCGCCGAGTTAGACGTCGATGAGTGACCTCCAGCACGGACGAGCATGACCGGATTGTTGGGCGCGGCGGTATCGAGATCGGCGCGGCTCAGATTGCGCTTCTCTGCAAAGTTCGATTCCTGCCAGCCATAGCCGGTGATCCACTTGCCCGGCCCCAGCTCCTTGGCCTTGGCGCGCAGCATGGCCTGCACTTCGGCGATGCTCTTGGCGTCCTGCACCGCGATGTCATTGGGCAAGACGGGCTTGGGATGCAGGTGCGTATCGATGAAGCCCGGCATCAGCGTCTTGCCGGCAAGGTCGATCACCTTGGGCGCCGAATAGGCCTCGAGCAATTCCTCGCCGCCGACCGCCACGATGCGCTCGCCTTTCACCGCAACCGCCGTCTTCAGCGTGAACGCGCGGTCGACCGTGATGACCTGGCCGTGGTGGAGGATGAGATCGACCGCTTCCTTTGCCGAAGCAGGCAGCGCCCATGCGGCTGCAATCAGTCCACCCAAAAGCCCGATGCGCCGCGAAACCGTCATGCCTTACCCCCCAACCTGAACAGTTGTCCTAGATCGTATCAAGGGGACGAGGGGCTGTCGACCAACTCATGCTGACCACCCATAAATAGGGACAGTCCCCATTTATTCAGCAATCTGTGTTCGCATTGGCAAAGGCGACCCGAATAAATGGGGACTGTCCCTATTTATGGAATAGCGCCCCCCCTCAGCACTCCACCACGTTCACCGCGAGCCCGCCCTGCGAGGTTTCCTTGTACTTGTCGCGCATGTCGAACCCGGTCTGGCGCATCGTCTCGATCACCTTGTCGAGGCTGACCATATGCTCGCCGTCGCCCAGCAGCGCGAGGCGCGAGGCGTCGATGGCCTTCACCGCGCCCATCGCATTGCGCTCGATGCAGGGAATTTGCACGAGGCCCCCGACCGGATCGCAAGTGAGCCCGAGGTTGTGCTCCATCCCGATCTCGGCGGCATTCTCGATCTGTGCATTGGTTCCCCCGAGTGCCGCCGTCAGCCCCGCCGCCGCCATCGAGCAGGCCACGCCCACTTCGCCCTGACAACCGACTTCCGCGCCGGAGATCGAAGCATTGCGCTTGTACAAGGCGCCAATCGCCGCCGCTGTCAGCAGGAACGTCCGCCGACCCGCCACGTCGCCGCGATAGCACCGCTCGTAATAGCGCAGAACCGCCGGGATGATCCCTGCCGCGCCATTGGTCGGTGCCGTCACCACGCGGCCCCCGGCGGCGTTCTCCTCGTTGACTGCCATGGCCCAGAGGTTGATCCAGTCGAGCACCACCAGCGGATCGCTGAGTGCCGCCTGCTGGCGCGAGACGAGTTCCGCCGCGATCCCCTGCGCGCGGCGCTTCACCCTGAGTCCTCCGGGCAGAATGCCGCCCTGCGAAGTGCCACGATCGATGCATGCCGCCATCGTATCGGCGATCAGGTCGAGACCCTGCTGCACGTCCTCCAAGGGCCGCAGCGCCGTCTCGTTCGCCAGCATCAGCTCGGCAATCGAAAGGCCCGCCTCGCCCGCCATCTTGATGAGTTCGTCGCCGGTCGTGAAGGGATAGGGCACCGGCGCCGCATCGCCAGCAGGCGCATTGCGTCCGGCTTCTTCCTCGTCGAGCACGAAGCCGCCGCCGACCGAATAGTAGAACCGCCGCAGCAACAGCACGTCGTCCGCGCCATAGGCATTGAGCGCCATGGCATTGGAGTGGAACGGCTGCCGCTCGCGCTGGTGAAAATGGAGATCGTCCGCCGGCGCAAACCGCACCCGGTGTCTGTCCAGCAGATCAATCTGCCCCGTCTCATGCACCGCCGCGATCCGGCCCGGCGCCGCATCAATATCGACCTCCGAAGGCGTCTCGCCCATCAGGCCCAGCAGCACAGCGGTATCCGAAGCGTGCCCCTTCCCCGTCAGCGCCAGCGAGCCGTAGAGATCGACTTCGACGCGGACGGTAGGCTCCAGCAGACCGCGCTCTTCGAGCAGCAGCCCGAACCGCCGCGCCGCCACCATCGGCCCCACGGTGTGCGAGCTCGAAGGCCCGACGCCGATCTTGAACAGCTCGAAAGTCGAGACGGTCATGTGCGTTCGGGAATGGCTGCGATCAGCGGATCATGCCCCCAGGCGCCCAGCGCGCGAACAAGATCTGCCCCCGAAAGCCCGACAGTCGCCGTATTGCGCAGCGGGTGGACGTTCACGATATCCACCGCCGCCAGCTCGGAATCGAGCACCACGCGCACCGCGCCGCCGGTATCATTCAGCGCAGCCAGCGGCGTTACCGACCCCGGCGTCACGCCCAGCAGGCGCTCCATGTCCTCGGCCTTGCCGAAACTCAGCTTCTTCGCGCCGATAACGCCCGCCAGCGCCTTGAGGTCCACCCGGCGCATATGCTCGACCGTCACCAGCCAGAACTGCCCGCCCGCATCCTTCAGAAACAGGTTCTTGGTATGCGCGCCGGGCAGCGCGTCGTGGATGGCAAGGCTTTCCTCGACCGTGTAGACCGCCTCATGCTCGAGGATCGACCACCCGATCCCCAGCGCGGCAAGCGCATCCTTCAAAGCGGCATCGCTCATCCGTGCGCACCCGGAATCGCGGCAAGGAACGCATTCCAAAGCCACGTCGCAAAGCTGCGCCAGACTTCGACATGCCAACGATCCTCCGCCTCGCGCCACACGATGATCTCGACCGTTTCGAACACCGTCCGCGTCGCGCGGCCCACCGCCATCTTGCCAAGATCGAGCGGGCACCCGCTCGACAGAACGCCAAGCGCACCCGGCCCTTCGAGCACCAGCCCCAATGCGCGCGACGAGATGTCGGTCACGCTCACCGGCAGCCCCTCACCGCGCGGCATCGCCGTACCTTCGGGCAAGATGGCATACCACTCGTCCGGCCCGAGGCAGATTGCGCCATCGGCCTGATCCCCGATCCTGCCTGGCAGCGCACGGCCGATCACGTCCGATAGCACTTTGGCATCACGCGCCCGCAGCGAATACCGCGCGCGCGGCGCTGCATGCGACAGCGTCACACTAGCGCCCGCAACCGGCTCCGTGCCCAGCTTCAGCTCGGCCGCCGAAACCGCTATTTCTGCGATCTCAACCATTGAGGCGGCTCCCTTCGGCATCATAGAACATCGGGGCGACGACCTTCGCGCTAATCGTCTTGTCAGGCATCGGAATATGCAGCGTCTCGCCCATCCGGTCGCGTCCACCCGCCACCAACGCCATCGCGATCGAACGGCCCAGCGTCGCGCTGTGGTACGACGAGGTCACGTGCCCGATCATCGTCATCGGCACCGGCTGATTGGGATCGGCGACAATCTGCGCGCCTTCCTCCAGCACCGCCTGCGGATCATCCGTCAGCAGGCCGACCAGTTGCTTGCGGCCCGGCGCGACGATGTCCGGACGGCTCAGCGAACGCTTGCCGACGAAATCGGGCTTCTTCTTGCCGACTGCCCAGCCCAGCCCCGCATCGTCCGGGGTCACGGTGCCATCCGTGTCCTGACCGACAATGATAAAGCCCTTCTCCGCGCGCAGCACGTGCATCGTCTCGGTGCCATAGGCCGCCGCGCCGTGCTTCTGCCCCTCGGCCCAGATCGCTTCCCACACCATGCGGCCATGCTGCGCGGGCACGTTGACTTCGAAGCCCAGCTCGCCGGTGAAGCTCACCCGGAACAGCCGCGTATCGACGCCGCAGATCATGCCCTCCCGCACCGACATATGCGGGAACGCTTCGGGCGAAAGGTCGATGCCTTCCACCAGCGGCTCGATCACGCGGCGGGCCTTGGGGCCCTGCACCGCGATCACCGCCCACTGCTCGGTCGTGCTGGTCAGCCACACATCGAGGTCAGACCACTCGGTCTGGAGGTAGTCCTCCATCAGGTTCAGCACGCGCGCCGCGCCGCCGGTCGTCGTCGTCAGGTGGAACCGGTCCGGCGCAAGCCGCGCCGAAACGCCGTCGTCGATGATGAACCCATGCTCGCCGAGCAGCAGGCCATAGCGGCACCGCCCCGGCTCCAAGGACTTCCACGGGTTCGTGTACATGCGGTTGAGGAACTCCGCCGCATCCGGACCCACGACCTCGATCTTGCCCAGCGTCGAGGCATCGAACACGCCCACCGCCGAACGAACGGTACGGCACTCGCGCGCCACCGCCGCGTCCATGTCCTCGGACCCTTGCGGGAAATACCGCGCACGCCGCCACTGCGCGACGTTCTCGTAGACCGCGCCTTGCGCAGCCGCCCAATCGTCGATCACCGTCTTGCGCAAAGGCTGGAACAGCGCTTCCTTGTGATGCCCCAGGATCGCGCCGAAGCTCTGCGGCGTATAGGGCGGGCGGAAGGTCGTGAGACCAATCTCGGTCACCGGCCGGTGCAGCACGCCCGAGGCGATCTGCAGGCCATTCAGGTTCGAGGTCTTGCCCTGATCGGTCGCCATGCCATTGGTGGTGTAGCGCTTGATATGCTCGATCGAGCGGAAGCCTTCCTGCACCGCGAGGCCAATATCACGCGCCTTCACGTCGTTCTGGAAATCGACGAAGGCCTTGCTTTCATGGAGCGGCTTGGGTGCCGGCAGCAGCCCGCCCGATAGGCCCTTGCCGAAGTCCCAATCGCCCGCGCAGGCCCCGACGCAGCGCAGATTCTCGTGCGTCTTGTCAGGCACATAGGCGCCCCATCTCTCTTCCCAGCGCAGCGTGCCCTTGGCGTGGCTCCACAGATGCACAGTCGGGGTCCAGCCACCGGCCATCAGCACGGCGTCGCAATCAAGCTGCTGACCCTTGCCGATCCCGGCCAGCGCGATCGTGACGCCCTTCACCGCCTGGCCGCCGGACACGCTCGTCACCGCATAGCCTTGGTAGCACGCAATCCGCGCATTGCGCGCAGCCTCGGTAAGCTCGGACGCAACATCGCGCCGCAGATCGACAATCGCAGCGATATTCACGCCTGCCTTGTGCAGCGCAAGCGCATCGCGCCAACCGCTGTCATGCACCGCCATGACGACGAGCTTGCGGCCCACCGCGACACCATAACGCAGCGCGAAGGTCTTCGCCGCGCTCGCCAGCATCACGCCGGGCACGTCGTTGCCCTCGAACACCAGCGGCCGCTCGATCGCGCCCATTGCCAGCACGACCTCGCCCGCCCGGATGCGCCACAGCTTCTCGCGCGCACCTTCGGCTTCGGCCAGCGAGAGGTGATCGGTCAGCCGCTCGGCGGCGACCACAAAGTTCTGGTGATAGTGGCCGATGGCGGTCGTACGTGGCAGCACTGTCACGTTGTCCATGGCAGCGAGCTTTGCGCTGGCTTCGGCCAGCCACGCCCACTGCGCCGGATCGCTCAGCGCACCGCCGCCGATCTCTTCCTGCTCGTCGATCAGGATCACCCGGCCACCGTTCGCCGCCGCCTCCAGCGCCGCCGCGATGCCCGCCGGCCCCGCGCCGACGACCAGCGTCTCGCAATGGGCATAAGTGGCGTCGTAGTGGTCCGGATCGCGCGTCGTCGGGCTGTCGCCCAGACCCGCGAGACGGCGGATGATCGGCTCGTAGACCTTCTCCCAAGCCGCGCGCGGCCACATGAAGGTCTTGTTGTAGAAGCCCGCCGGGAAGAACGCCGAAAGCACATTGTTGACGGCGATGAGGTCGGTCTTGAGAGTCGGGAACCGGTTCTGGCTCGTCGCCTTGAGCCCGTCATGCAGCGCCACCGAGGGCGCGCGCAGATTGGGGGTCACCCGGCCCGGACCGCGATCCACCGTCACCAGCGCATTCGGCTCTTCCACGCCGGCACCCAGAATGCCGCGCGGACGGTGGTACTTGAACGAGCGCCCGAACAGCATCTGCCCTTGCGCCAGCAGCGCAGAGGCAAGGCTGTCGCCCGCATAGCCCCAGCGGGCCTTGCCGTCGAACGTGAAATTGCGCTTGGTCCTGCGGTCGATGCGGCCGCCATCCGCCAGTCTGAAGCCGCTCACTTGCGGGCCTCCCCGGCCTTGTAGGTTGTTTCAAAGACGTCGGTCACCGTATCGCGCACCGCATTGAAGAAGCGCCCGCAGCCGTGCGTGTGCCGCCAGCGCTCATGGTGCCGGCCGCGCGGATTGCTGCGGATATAGAGAAATTCCTCCCACTGTTCGTCGGAGTAGGTGGAAGGATCGAGGGGCCGCGCGATATGCGCCTCGCCGCCATAGACGAACTCGACCTCCGGCCGCGCCTCTTCGCAATAGGGGCAATGAATCAAGAGCATGGATTGTGCCTCAGTGCGCGACGGCGGCCGCAGCCGCCTCGTCGATCAGCCGGCCATTGCGGAACCGGTCGAGATTGTAGGGCGCGTTGATCTTGTGCGGCTCGTCGTGCGCGATTGTATAGGCGAGGAGATCGCCCGCCCCCGGCGTCGCCTTGAAGCCGCCGGTGCCCCAACCGCAGTTCACGTAGAGCCCCTTGACCGGCGTCTTGCCAAGGATCGGCGAGCGGTCCGGCGTCACGTCGACGATGCCGCCCCAGGTGCGCAGCATCCGCATCCGCGTGAAGATCGGGAAGATCTCGCAGATCGCCGCCAGCGTGTGCTCGACGATATGGAACGCGCCGCGCTGCGAATAGCTGGTGTACTGGTCCGTGCCCGCACCGATCACCAGCTCGCCCTTGTCGGACTGGCTCATGTAGGCATGGACCGTGTTCGACATGACCACGCAAGGGAAGATCGGCTTCACCGGCTCCGACACCAGCGCCTGCAGCGGATAGCTCTCCAGCGGGAAATCGAGCCCGGCCATCTTCATCACGAGCGAAGTGCTGCCCGCCGCCGAAACGCCGACCCGGCGCGACGCGATGAAGCCGCGCTCGGTCTCGACGCCTTCCACCGCCCCGTCCGCGCCGCGCCGGATGCCCGTCACCGCGCAGTTCTGGATGATGTCCACGCCCAGCGCCGCAGCGGCGCGCGCGTAGCCCCAGGCCACGCTGTCATGCCGCGCCGTGCCGCCGCGCCGCTGCAGCGCGCCGCCCAGCACCGGATGGCGGGTACGCGGCGAGATATCGAGCGGCGGGCAATAGGCCTTGCACTCTTCTGCCGTCAGCCATTCGTTGTCGACGCCGTTCAGCCGGTTGGCGTGGATGTGCCGCTTGAAGCTCTGCACATCATGCACATTGTGCGCGAGCATCAGCACGCCGCGCTTCGAATACATGATGTTGTAGTTGAGCTCCTGGCTGAGCCCGTCCCACAGCTTCACCGCGTGATCGTAGAGATGCGCGCTCTCGTCATAGAGGTAGTTCGAGCGGATGATCGTGGTGTTGCGCCCGGTGTTCCCGCCGCCCAGCCAGCCCTTCTCGATCACGGCCACGTTGGTGATGCCGTACTTCTTGGCGAGGTAATAGGCCGCGCCGAGGCCGTGCCCGCCCGCGCCGACGATGATCGCATCGTAGCTCGCCTTCGGGGCCTTGTCGGGCCAGTGCTCGGGCCAGCCCTGATGGCTGCGAAACGCCTCGCCGATCAGGTTGAAACCGGAAAACCGCTTCATCGTCAGTCGATCCCCAGGGCAGCGCGGCTGCGCTCGACATAGAAGGCCTTGAACGCGTCCACCAGCTTCTCCTCGACCGAATACATCCCCGGGCGATAGCCATCGCCCTTGATCCCGGCGTGGTTGATTGCCGAGAAGTGGCTGTCCTGCGCGTTGGTCGCGCGCCACACGGCAGCGAGGTTCTCGGGATCGTAGTCGACGCCTTCAACTGCATCTTCGTGCACGAGCCAGGTCGTGCGCAGCAGCGTCTTGTCCGGGCCCAGCGGCGTGAGCGAGAACGTCACCACGTGATCGCAGCAGAAGTGGTGCCAGGAATTGGGCTGGGTCCAGACCGAAAGGCTGGTCTGCTCCTTGTCGCCATGCGGCCAGATCAGCTTCTTCGAGGCAGGCTTGCCGTCGAGCGTCTGCGAAACGGCGCCGTTCGCCAGCGGCAGGCGCGCCACGCGGTGCCACCAGCCCTCCGGAAACTCGATCAGATCGTAGTAGATCCCAAGATCCTTCCAGCGCTGGCGCTGCGCTTCGAGCATGGCATCGAACGCGGCGTCATCGACCACATCGGCTTCGCCATCTTCGGGCAGGCCCTTGCCGAAGCCATAGGTCGACAGCGACTTCATCAGCTCCGGATGGCCCGCGTCGCAGTGATAGCACTCGCGGTTGTTCTCCATCACGAGCTTCCAGTTGGCGGGCTCGATCAGGTCGTCCTGCACCGCCACCTTGAGCTTGGTCATGTCGAAGATCGCGATCTGCTCTTCGATATCGGCCTTCACGCGGTCGATTGGCGGGGGATTGTCCGAAAGGCACAGGAAGATCAGGCCGCCGATGTTTTCGAGCGCAACAGGGCGCAGGCCGTTATCGGCCTTGTTGAAGTCCTCCGGCATGTTGCGCGCGGCCAGCAGCTTGCCATCGAGCGCGAAAGTCCACTGGTGATAGGGGCAGGTAATACGCGCAGACTTGCCCGCGCTCTCGCACAGCTTGGCGCCGCGATGCGTGCAGGTGTTGTGGAAGGCGCGGATTTCGCCCTGCTTGTCGCGCACCACGATCACCGACGTTTCGCCCAGCTCGAACAGGAACTGATCACCCGGGTTCTTCACGTGCGCGACGGTGCAGGCATAGAGCCACACCTGCTTGAGCATGACCTCGGTATCGAACCGGTAGGCCTCCTCGCTCACGTAAAGCTTCTGCGGGAGGGTGAAGCCCGGCTTGTCCGCCTTCAGGCTTTCGGCGATCGCGTCAAAGTGCATCATGTGCGTCAGCTCCGCAATGCGTTGTTGTCCGGGTCGAAGGGCGAGTCCGGGATCACGACCGCCCGGTGTGGTTCACCCAGGATCACGATTTCCAGTTCCGTGCCGACGGCCGCGTGCTCCGGCGCGACCATCGCGAGCGCGAGGCTCTTGGCCGTTCGCCAGCCATAGCCGCCCGAAGTCGCGCGGCCCACCAGCGCGCCATCGCGGAAGATCGCTTCCGAGCCGCGCGCATCGGCATCGGTCACGCCCAGCACTTCGAGCGTGACGAACTGCCACTTTAGGCCCGCTTCCTTGCGCGCCAGCAACCCCTCGCGGCCCTTGAACGCGGGCTTCTTGAAGCTGACGAAACGTTCGAGGCCCGATTCCAGCGCGGCATATTCGATCGAAAGCTCGCGCGGGATCAGCTTGTAGCTCTTCTCGATCGCCATCGCGGTCATCGCGCGGATGCCGAATGGCTTGATCTGGAACTCCGCGCCCGCCGCCATGATCTTGTCGAATATGTAGTTCTGCATCTCGATGGGATGGTGGATCTCGAAGCCCAGCTCGCCGATGAAGTTGACGCGCAGCAGGTCGACCTTGGCCGAGCCGAGAGAGACCGACTGGCCGGTCAGCCAGGGGAATGCCTCGTTCGAAAGGTCGGCGTGGGTCAGCTTCTGCAGCGTCTCGCGCGACTTCGGACCCGCGACCACCAGCACACCCATCGCCGTCGTCAGCCGCTCGAAGCGCACCGAACCATCGGTCGGCAGGGCCTTGAGCAGATAGTCCTGGTCATGCCGCTCCAGCGCACCCGCCGAGACGAGGTAATACTGCTGCGGGCCCTTCTTGTAGACGGTGAACTCGGCGCGCACGCCGCCGCTGTCCGTCAGCAGGTACGAAAGCGTCACGCGGCCGATCTTCTTCGGGACCACGTTGGAAAGCAGGCCATTGAGCCAGTCTTCCGCGCCGGGGCCGGAGATCATGCACTTCGCAAAGGCCGACATGTCCTGAATGCCGACGTGGCTCGTCACGTGGCGGCATTCGTTGCCGACATGCTCGAAGTAGTTCGAGCGCCGGAACGACCACTTCTCGCGGATCGGCTCGCCCGGCACATCGGGGTGGTTGTGATTGAGGATCACGTCGGGCCGGTCGAGATCGGCATCGGTCAGTTCATAACCTTCGGGCGCAAACCAGTTCGGACGCTCCCACCCGAACACAGAGCCGAACACCGCGCCCAGCGCCTTCATCCGGTCGTAGCACGGCGTGCGGCGCAGCGGGCGCGCGGCCTCGCGCTCTTCGTCGGGGTAGTGGACGGTGAAGACTTTGGCGTAGGCTTCCTCGTTCTTCTCGATGAGGTAGCCCTCGCCCGCATAGTCGCCGAAGCGGCGCGGATCGACGCCCATCATGTCGATGCTTGGCTCGCCCTCGACGATCCACTGCGCCAGCTGCCAGCCCGCACCGCCGGCCGCTGTAATGCCGAACGAGTGGCCTTCGTTGAGCCAGAAGTTCTTCTTGTCCCACGCCGGGCCGACGATGGGGGAACCGTCAGGCGTATAGGCGATCGCGCCGTTGTAGACTTTCTTCACGCCGACTTCGCCGAATGCCGGCACGCGTTCGATGGCCGAGAGGATATAGGGTTCCAGACGCTCCAGCGCGTCGGGGAACAGCTCGTATTCGCTGTTGGCTGCCGGGCCCTTCACATAGCACGCGGGCGCGCCGATCTCGTAGGGCCCGAGCAGCAGACCGCCGGCTTCCTCGCGCATATACCAGCTGGCGTCGGACTCGCGCAGCACGCCCATTTCGGGGAGGCCCTGCTTGCGGCGCTCCATGATCGCGGGGTGCTGCTCGGTGACGATGTACTGGTGCTCGACCGGGACGACCGGGATGTCGAGCCCGACCATCGCGCCCGTCTGGCGGGCAAAGCTGCCGGTGGCGGAGACGACGTGCTCGCAGGTGATCTCGCCCTGATCGGTCGTGACCACCCATTCGCCATTGGCCTTCTGGGTGATGCCTGTGACGGTCGTGTTGCGGTAGATCGTGGCGCCGCGCTGGCGGGCACCCTTGGCGAGCGCCTGCGTCAGGTCCGCGGGCTGGATATAGCCGTCCGCCGGGTGCTGTATCGCGCCGATCACGTTCTGCATCTCGGCCAGCGGCCAGATCGCCTTGACCTCGTCGGGCGTGAGGAAATTGACCTCGACCCCGATCGTCCTGGCGACGCCGGCGTAGTACTTGTACTCGTCCATGCGGTCACGCGTCGTGGCGAGGCGGATGTTGGAGACGTTGGAGAAGCCGACGTTGAGCTCGGTTTCGGCCTCCAGCGAGGGATAGAGATCGACCGAATACTGGTGCAGCTTGCCGACCGAGTACGAGAGGTTGAACAGCGGCAGCAGACCAGCAGCGTGCCAGGTCGAACCCGAAGTGAGCTCCTTGCGCTCGATGAGGACGCAGTCGCTCCAGCCCAGCTTGGCGAGGTGGTAAAGGGTGCTCACGCCCACCACACCGCCGCCGATCACCACTACCCGCGCTGTCGTCTTCATTTCGCCCTCGGCTTTCGCGTTTCTTATATCAGGAATCCGGTATGCCAGCCAAGCGCGCGCGGCTGAACCGCTCATTGCGGCTATCGCGAAGACTAATGCTGCATATTAGGCAAAAGGACCCCTCCGACCTGCCTGCGGCAGGCCACCTCCCCATTTCTGCTTCGCAAAAATGGGGAGGACAATTTTTCCTCTCCATTTTTCCCGAAGGGACAAATGGGGAGGTGGCTCGCGAAGCGAGACGGAGGGGTTCTTCTACCCCACCGGCACCGGCAGCTTCGCGAGGCTATGCGCCGCGAACACCACCAGCGCCGCCCCAGCAAGCGCCACCCACGGCAGCACCCCCGCCCGCTTCACCGCCGGGCTTTCCGCAAAATCCTCCGACAGCGCCGCCGGAAACACACCCTTGTCCTGCACATAATGCCGGAAGGCAAAGACCGGCAGGATCAGCAGCACGCCGATGAGGCCATTGCGCAGCGTCCCCGCGCCATAGACGTCGGCCCCCGCCCCCATGAAGGCCATGTTGACGAAGCCGAGCACCGCACCAAGCCCCAGCAGCCACGTCGGGCAGCGGAACGGGCGCTCCCACTGGCTGCGGTCCATGCGGTGGATCCAGCCCGATTGCAGGTTGAGGAAGTTGAACGCCATGTAGCAGACGTTCGAGATCATCAGCACCGCGAAGTAGTCCGAGGCAAGCAGCAGGATCAGGTTGAAGCCGAGGTCGGTCCACATCGCCGCCGTCGGCGCGCCATGGCTGTTCACGCGGGCCAGGTACTTGGGCAGCCAGCCGTCGACCGCCGCCTGATAGAGCGTGCGCGAGGAGCCCATCATCGAGGTCATCACGATCAGCAGCAGGGAGAGGATCAGCATCGCGATAAAGAGGTTGGCGACGACCACCGCACCGCCTGCCGTGACGCCCAAACCTTTGGTCACGATCGTGGCCAGCGCGAGCGCCACGCCCGACCCATCGCCGATGCGCGGGTCCATCATCGCCTCGAGCCCCAGCGAGGCCTGAAATGCCAGCGGCACCAGCGCGAAGATGACGATGCACAGGATGCCCGAGGCGATCAGCGCGCGCGGGGTATCCTTTGCCGGGTCCTTGAACTCGCGCGTGTAGCACACCGCCGTCTCGAACCCGTAGGTCGACCAGCCCGCGCCGAACATTGCGGCGGCCATCAGCGTCAGGCCATAGCCGTCCCACGTGCCGAAATGCGCATGCCCCGCCGCATCGCGCACCAGCGGCAGGATCGGAAACAGGTTCTGCGTCGGCAGGTCACCCGTGATCAGCGGCACCAGACCGACGAGGATCAGCGGAGCGAGGCAGGCGATGCCGAGGATCTTCTGCACATTGGCCGCCTTGGCCGCGCCGCCATGCTGCAAGGCAAAGGTCAGCAGCAGAAACGCCGTCCCGATGATCGAGACGGCGTTGATCCGCAGCGTCAGCTTGTCACGAACGAAGCCCAGATCGAGCAGCGTGATATGCCAGGTGTTGATGGCGCTGTCGGGCGCAAACAGGCTTGCCATGATATAGCCCGCCGCCAGACTGGTGCCCATGGTCAGCACGGGTGACCACGCCAGCCAGTTGCACCACACCGAAATCGGCGCGACGAACTTGGAATAGGGCAGCCACGCCGCCGCGCCATAGACCGAGGCGCCGCCCGATTTGTGCGGATAGAGCCCGGCAATCTCGGCGTAGACGAAGCTCTGCAGGAACCCCATCATGATCGAGGCGATGAAGATCACCCAGCTGGGCTGGCCGATCATCGTGGCGACGCCGCCGATGGTCATCAGCACGCCCGCCGGAACCCCGGACGACGCCCAGAAGGCACCCTTCCAGTCGAGCGAGCGCAGCAGCTCGCCGTTCTCTTCCAGTCCGGCGACGTCGGCTACGGCGGCTCCGCTCATCGCTGGGAAGTCTCCCAGTTCGGGGCGACATAATAGGGCGCGTTGGACGGCGCGAGCAGGTCCTTGCCAAGGATGTGGTCGGCGCCCTTCTCACCGATCATGATCGTCGGCGCGTTGAGGTTGCCCGTCGTCACCGAGGGCATGACCGAACTGTCCACCACGCGCAGGCCTTCCACGCCGATCACGCGCAGTTCGGGATCGACCACCGCAAAGGGATCATCCACGGCGCCCATCTTGCAGGTGCAGGAGGGGTGATAGGCGCTTTCCACCTTCTGCCGGATGAAGGCGTCGATCGCCTCGTCGCTGGTCACATCCGCGCCCGGCTGGATCTCGCGGCCCCGCCACGGCGCGAAGGCCGGCTGCTGGAAGATCTCGCGCGTCAGCCGCACGCAGGCGCGCATTTCCTCGATGTCGTCGGGGTGCGAAAGGTAGTTGAAGCGGATCACCGGTTTGTCGGCGGGATCGGCGCTGCGCAGCGTGACCGAGCCACGACTCTTCGAGCGCATCGGGCCGACATGGGCCTGGAACCCATGCTCGCTCGCCAGCGAATTGCCGTCGTAGCTTACCGCCATCGGGAAGAAGTGGTACTGGATATCGGGATAGCGGATGCCCGCCTTGCTGCGGATGAAGCCGCAGGTCTCGAAATGGTTGGTCGCCCCCAGCCCCGATTTCAGGAACAGCCAGCGCGCACCGACATAGCCTTTGCCCAGCAGGTTGGCATACCTGTAGAGCGTGACCGGCTGGGTGCAGGCCATCTGGAAATAGAACTCGAGATGATCCTGCAGGTTCGCGCCCACACCCGCGCGGTCCGCCACGACCTTGATCCCGTGCCGCGCCAGTTCCTCCGCCGGACCGATGCCGGAAAGCTTCAGCAGCTGCGGCGAATTGATCGGCCCGCCGGCGAGGATGACCTCGCGGTTCGCCTTCACGACAGACCGCTTGCCATAGCGCTCCATCTCCACGCCGACCGCGCGCTTGCCTTCCATCACCACCCGCGTTGCAAGGGTGTGTTGCAGCACGGTCAGGTTCGGCCGCCGCATCGCGGGGCGCAGATAGGCCTTGGCTGCACTGCACCGCTCGCCATCACGGACGGTCATGTCCATCCGGCCGAAACCTTCCTGCCGGAAGCCGTTGACGTCATCGGTCAGGCTGTAGCCCGCCTGCTTCGCCGCATCGAGCCAGGCCTGGTTGAGCGGGTTCTGCAAGGTGCCATAGCGCGTATCGAGCGGGCCATCGCCGCCGCGATATTCGTTGCCGCCCTCGTCGCGCCGCTCGGCCCGCTTGAAGTAGGGGAGCACCGAGGCATAGTTCCACCCGCGTGCGCCTTCCTCTTCCCAGCGCTCGAAATCGAGCGGATTGCCGCGAATGTAGACAAGCCCGTTGATCGAGGAGGAGCCGCCCAGCCCCTTCCCGCGCGGGGTGTGCAGCACGCGGCCATCGAGGCCCGGCTCGGGCTCGCTTTCGTACTGCCAATTCCACCGCGCGGTGTTCATCGGAATGGCGAGCGCGCTCGGCATCTGGATGTAGATCGACTGGTCCGACCCGCCGAACTCGAGCACCAGCACCTTGTGCTTGCCGTCTGCCGAAAGCCGGTCCGCCAGCACGCAGCCCGCCGACCCGGCGCCGACGATCACATAGTCCCACTCACCCTCAGTAAGGGGCATCGATAGGCTCCATCGCGACATAGACGCCCTTGAGGCGCGTGAAGTGGTGGATCGCCTCGCGGCTGTTCTCGAAGCCGATGCCGGACTGCTTGAAACCGCCGAAGGGCATTTCGACCGGGCAGATATTGAACGTGTTGATCCAGCACGACCCCGCATCGAGTGCGGCGATCACGCGGTGTGCGCGGGTCAGATCCCTGGTGAACACACCCGCCGCCAGCCCGAACTCGGTATCGTTGGCCCGCGCGATCACTTCCTCTTCGGTATCGAACGGCAGCACGGTCATGACCGGCCCGAAGATTTCCTCCCGCACCACGGTCATGTCGTCGGTGCATGCGGTAAACACCGTGGGCGCCACGTAAAAACCGGCGGCTGGTACACCTTCAGTCACGCGGTGGCCGCCGGTGAGGACTTCGGCGCCCTCGGCCTTGCCCTTCTCGATATAGCCCATGACCTTGTTCAGGTGGGCTTCGGATATCAGCGAGCCCATCTGCGTGGCCGGGTCGATCGGATCGCCCAGCTTGATCCGCTCGGTGCGCGCCTTCAGGCTGGCGAGGAACTCGGGAAGGATGCTGCGCTCAACGAACACGCGCGTGCCGTTCGAGCAGACTTCGCCCGCCGAGTAGAAATTGGCGAGATGCGCCCCCGAAACCGCGTTTTCGATATCCGCATCGGCGAAGATGATCAGCGGGGATTTGCCGCCCAGCTCCAGTGTGACGTTCTTGAGCGTCGAGGCTGCGCCCGCCATGATCTTCTTGCCCGTCGGCACGCTGCCAGTGAGCGAGATCTTGGCAATGCCGGGATGCTCGGTCAGCATCGCGCCCGTCGCACCGAAACCATGGAGCACCTGGAACAGGCCTTCCGGCAGCCCGGCCTCAAGGTAGATCTTCTCCACCTCGATCGCGGTGAGCGGAGTCAGTTCGGACGGTTTGAAGATGACCGCATTGCCGCAGGCGAGCGCGGGGGCGGACTTCCAGCAGGCGATCTGGATCGGATAGTTCCACGCGCCGATCCCTGCGCAGACCCCCAGCGGCTCGCGCCGGGTATAGCCGAAGGCGGAGGGTCCGAGATCGATATGCTCGCCCGCAATCGTCGGGGCGACACCGGCGAAAAACTCGAGGCAGTCGATGCCCGAGACCACATCGACGACCAGCGTTTCCTGGATCGGCTTGCCGGTGTCGCGCGTTTCAAGCGCCGCCAGCTCATCATTGCGCTCACGCAGGATTTCTGCCGCGCGCCTCAGGATGCGGCCGCGCTCGGTGCCGGTGCGCTTGGCCCATTCCTTCTGCGCCGCCGCCGCTTTGGCGACAGCGGCATTGACTTCGGCCTGCCCGGCGATGGGCAGCGTTGCCAGCACTTCGCCCGTGGCGGGATTGATGGTCTGGAAGGTGTCGGTCATTGCTGTTCCAAATTGAAGGAAGGACCCCTCCGACCTGCCTTCGGCAGGCCACCTCCCCATTTGCGTCTCCGACGAAAATGGGGAGGTGGCCCGCGAAGCGGGTCGGAGGGGTACTGCTTCCTCTTACTTCCCGAAGTGCCACACCGCGTTCACACCCCAGGTGCGCGGCTTGGCATAGACGCCCGTGGTATAGCCCCAGTAGGTCGAGGCATCGAAGGCGTAGACGCGGTACCGGCGCTCGAACAGGTTGTTCACGAAGAACGCCAGATCGAGATTGGTGCCTTTGGGGCTCAGGCCCACGCGCATGTTCGCGACCGCATAGGCCCGCTCGCGCTCGACCGGCGCGCAAAGCACGGTGAAGCAGAACTTGCCCGTGTAGAGCGCGTCCGCCTGCAGGGAGGCGCGGCCGATGCCGGTGTCGAACTCATACCGCACCAGCGCATTGCCTGCGAAACCGGGGGCCTGCGGCAGGTTGCTGGTCTTCACCGTCGTCGCGTCGGGCAGCAGCACGTCCTTCACTTCGCTGTCCTGCAAGGCGCCCGAAAGCTGCAAGGTCAGGCCCGGGATCGGACGGCTGGTGATGTCCGCCTCGATGCCCTTGATCTTGGCCGGCAGGTTGCGAACCACCTGCGCCGCGAAGACCTGCACGAAGGCCTGGTAGTTCTTGTAGTCGTAGTAGAACGCCGCGAGGTTGAACTGCGTGTTCCCCGGCAGCTTGGCCTTGAGACCCACTTCATAGGCGTTGAGCGTTTCCGGGCGGTACGGAATGTTGTTCAGCACGTCGACTAGCTGCGTCGGGAACGGCGTACCGGTCGAGAAGGTGAACCCGCCCGACTTCGAGCCGCGGTTGTAGCTGGCGTAGATCAGCGTGTCGGGCGTCGGCTTGTAGTCGATTTCCGCGCGAGCCGTGACGCCGCGGAAGGTCGGGTTGGCCGCACTGGGACGCGTGGTGACGCCCGAGGGCGCACCGCTGCTGAAGCTCCACGAACCCGGCGTCACCGTGCCGGTCGTGTCGTTGTAGCGGATGTCATCCGGACCGAAATAGAGCGACAGCGCATAGGGCCCGGTCGGCGCGACGGCATTGTAGATGCCGCGCTTCTTGTCCTGCCAGTAGCGGATGCCGCCGATCAGCTTCCACTGGTCGTCGATCTTGAATTCGTTCTGCGCGAAGAAGGCAAAGCTCTCGGTCCGCTGGCTGAACGCGACATCGGGATCATAGCCGATGAACGGCACCGCGTACTTCGCATTGAACTTGCCATCGATGATCATCCCGAAGGCGCCGACGGTCAGGTAGTTCTTGCCGAAGGTGGCGGCGGCGCGGATTTCCTGGCTGACCTGGTTGGTCTTCGCGCGCTGGAAGAACACGGTGCCCGAGGTGTAGCAGGTCACGCTCTGTGCCGGTGCGGGGCACGGACCGGGATCGCGGAACGGGCCTTGCGGCACGTACGGGAACTCCGGAACGCTGTCGCCCTGCTCGATGTAGAACTTCTTGAGGTGCTGGTAGTCGGTGATCGAGGTCACGTCGAACGCGCCGATCTTGGCATCGAGCCGCAGCGAGGCGCCGAACACATCGCGGTCGACGTAGGCATCGCCGGTGCCCGCCGTGCGCCACGGATTGCCGCCCTGCGACGGCGTGATCGCCGGGTTGGCATAGCCGTTGCCGGTCGTGCCGGTGACGCCCCAGTACGAGCAGAACTCGTTGGGGCCGAGGAATTCGCCCTGGAACTGCGCATTGGGACAAGTCGGCTCGAGCGAGTAGATGCCCGCCTGCCGCTCGCGGTCCGCCTTGGCGTAGCGCAGCGTCAGCTTGGCCTTGAAGTCGCTGCTGGGCTTCCACAGCAGGATACCGCGCAGCGCCCAGTGGTTGTCCGCGCCACGGTCCGGCTGGCCGGGAGTGATGTTCTTGATATAGCCGTCATCGCGCGTGTACTGGCCCGAAACACGCGCCGTCAGCGTGTCGGACAAGGCGCCCGAGAGCGCGCCTTCCGCGATCACCTGATTGAACCGGCCATACGTGATGGCGCCGTAGCCTTCGAACTCTTCGGTCGGCTGCGCGGAGATGAACTGCACCGCGCCGCCGGTGGCATTGCGGCCGAACAGCGTGCCCTGCGGACCGCGCAGCGCTTCGACGCGGGCAAGGTCGAACACCGGGAAGCTCGCGGCGGTGATCGACGAGGTATAGCTGTCGTCCTGATAGACCGCGACCGGCGGCTCCTGCTGGTCGCCGTAGTCGTTCTGCGAGACGCCGCGGATGTTGTAGACGACCTGGCTCGAACCGTAGGCGTTGAACTTGAGGTTCGGGATCGCGCGCACGACATCGGTCGCGTTGACGATGTTGAGCGCCTTGATGTCCTTGGCGCCGACGACGCTGACCGCGATGCCGACATCGTTGGCCTTCTGCTCGCGGCGCTGGGCGGTGACGACGATCTCGCCGGTCTCGGCAGGCGCTGCGGCGGTTTCGCTGGCCTGTGCGTCCTGCGCAAGGGCGGGTGCTGCGATCAGGCCGAGGACAAGTGCCGCGAAGCCCGTGCCCGCCTGCATGGCGCGGCGGATGATGGTCATGTTGCTCATGGTCATTGTTCTTTCTCCCCGGAGGACAGCGTCCCTCCCGCTTCTCCAGATGCGCGAAAGGTGCCTCAAGCCCGGAGGACGCGCAAGCACGGCTGCCACGCGCCAAACCGAAGTCCGGCGCGCGGTGCAGAGCTGCAACAGGAATTTCAAGGACTTATGCCAACCAAACCGCTTGTTTGTTTGCTAATAGTATCCATTAGATGTTGGAATAGGGCAGTTTCTGTGCCTATCACCCCTCCAGAAACAGCTCCGCGGCCGCATCGATGATCGCATCGGCATCGAGCCGGTAGGTGCGGTAGAGGTCTGGCAGGTCCCCTGTCTGGCCGAAGCGCTCGATCCCGAGCGGGCTCACACGCATGCCCTTGACCGCACCGAGCCATGACAGCGCCGAGGGCGAACCGTCGATCACCGTGACGAGCCCTGCGCCCGGCGCCAGCGCGCCGAGCAGCGTATCGATGTGGCTCGGTTCCGGCTTCCTGCCGGTCCAGCGCGCCGCACGGCGGGCCGCCCAGCCCCTATGGAGCAGATCGGGCGACGTCACGTTGAGCAGGCCCAGCCCGGGCAGATCCTCACGCAACGTTTCCCACGCGGCAATCGCTTCCGGCGCGATGGCTCCGGTGAATACAATGGCAGCATCGGCCCCCACATCCGGGCGCTTGAGCCAGTACGCTCCTTTCAGCGCATCGGCCTCCCAGCTCGCGTCCTCGCGCGTCACCTGCTGGATCGAGCGGGTGCTGAGGCGGAGATAGACCGATGCACCATCCGGCTTCTGCATGTGCTCGAAGGCATGGCGCATGAGCAGCGCCACTTCATCGGCAAAGGCCGGTTCGAAGTAATCGAGATTGGGCTGGCCCATGCCGATCAGCGGCGTGTTGATCGATTGGTGCGCACCGCCCTCGGCGCCCAGCGTCAGCCCCGAAGGCGTGCCCACCAGCAGGAACCGGGCATCCTGATAGCACCCGTAGTTCAGCGCATCGAGACCGCGCGCGATGAACGGATCGTAGACTGTCCCCACCGGCAGCAGCCGCGTGCCGAAGTGCGGCGCGGAGAGGCCGAACGCCGCCAGCACGAGAAAGAAGTTGGTCTCGGCAATGCCCAGCTCGACATGCTGCCCCGCCGTGTTGCCCACCCACTTCTGCGCCGAAGGAATGCGCGCGGCCTGGAACACGTCCTTGAGCTCGCCCCGGCGGAACAGCCCGCGCCGGTTGACGAAGCCGCCGAGGTTGGTGGTCTGCGTGACGTCCGGCGCGGTCGTCACGATCCGGTCGCCCAGCGCATCGCCGGGCCGCGCGAGATCCATCAGGATGCGCCCGAAGGCCGACTGGGTGGATTGCTCCTCACCCTCCGGCACCGGCAGGCGCGCAGGGACCGGGATCGCGGGCGGGCTGTGCTCGGCAGGCTTTGCAGCCAACGCGCTCTTCTGCACAAACGCCTTGAGTTCAGCGGCGACGTTGTCGCCGAGCCCGCCCCACGGTTCCCACTCGGAACCCTCGGCAATGCCCATGCTGGCCCGCAGACCCTCGATCTGGGCGGTGTTCATCATGCCCGAGTGGTTGTCCTTGTGCCCCTGCAGAGGCAGGCCGTAGCCCTTGACGGTGTAGGCGATGAACAGCGTCGGCTTGTCGTCATCGGCCTGCGCAAAGGCCTCGACCAGCGTCTCGGCGCAATGCCCGCCGAGGTTGGTCATCAGCTGCGCCAGCGCGGCATCGTCGAAGCTTTCGATCAGCGCCCGGGTGGCGCTCTGGTCACCAAGATCCTTCAGCAGCCGCTCGCGCCACGCCTCTCCGCCCTGATAAGTCAGCGCCGCGAACTCGGCATTGGGGCAGTTGTCGATCCAGTCCTCCAGCGCCTGCCCGCCGGGCCGCGCGAAAACCGCCTTCTGCAGCTTGCCGCTCTTCAAGGTGATGACCCGCCATCCGCAAGTCTCGAAGATATCGTCGAAGCGGCGGAACATGCGGTCCGCCGTGGTGGCGTCGAGCGACTGGCGGTTGTAGTCGACCACCCACCAGCAATTGCGGATGTCGTGCTTGTAGGCCTCGATCAGGCATTCGTAGATGTTGCCCTCGTCGAGCTCGGCATCGCCCATCAGCGCGATCATCCGGCCCGCATCGGCCTCGCTCATGTGCCCCTGCGCGATGCAGTAGTCCTGCACGAGGCTGGCAAAGGCGGTGATCGCTACGCCGAGACCGACCGAGCCGGTGGAAAAATCGACCGGGATCTGGTCCTTGGTCCGCGAGGGGTAGCTCTGCATGCCGCCCAGCCCGCGAAAGCGCTGCAACTGGTCAAGCGACTGGTTGCCAAGCAGGTAGTGGATCGCATGGAGCAGCGGCCCGGCATGCGGTTTCACGGCCACCTTGTCCTGCGGGCGCAGCGCATGAAAGTAGAGCGCCGCCATGATCGTTGTCATCGAGGCGCAGCTCGCCTGATGGCCGCCCACCTTCATCCCGTCGCGCTTGGTGCGGATGTTGTTGGCATTGTGCACTGTCCAAGCGGAAAGCCAGCGCAACCGGGCATCGAGCGCTTCGAGCGCGGGGATCAGATCGGTGCGGTCGTCGGCGAGAACGGCGGTCATGGCGGGCTCGAATCCGTTTTGGACATGGAAGATGGAGATATAACGCGGGGCGCAGCGCAGCGTCTTGCGAAGTTTGCCCAGAACGGGCAGGCTATTGGCATATTCTGCCAATCAGGGTCCCATGAGTAAAAGATAATGCCAGATACCGATCTAGACGCGATTGACCGCAAGATCCTGCGCCGCCTCCAGCAGAACGGTCGCCTGACCAACCAGCAGCTGTGCGAGGACGTTGGCCTCAGCCCCAGCCCGTGCCTGCGCCGTGTCCGCGCGCTGGAGGAGCGCGGCGTGATTTCCGGCTACGTCGCGCTGGTCGAACCCGAGACGATCGGCCTCCCCGTCAATGCCTTCGTGCGCATCCGGCTCGATCAGCAGGACGACCACCACCTGGCGACGTTCGAGAGTGCGGTCGCCGAGTTTCCCGAGGTGATGGACTGCTACCTGATGACGGGCGAGGCGGATTACCAGTTGCGCGTGCTTGTCCCGTCGCTCGCCGCGTTTGAGGATTTCCTCAGGAAGCGGCTGACGCGGATCGCGGGCGTGGCCCAAGTCACCACCAGCTTTGCCCTACGGCCGATTGTGAACCGGACGGCCTTGCCGGTGCCGGACTGAACCGCGGGGGTCCCGACCCCAAACATCCAGAACCGCTCATGCTGAGCTTGTCGAAGCATCATACGCGACCGCCGCGCCAGCACCCTTCGACAAGCTCAGGGTGAGCGGGCATGGGAGATATTGACCAGCATTCACCCCGTTCGTTTCAGGTGAATTCGAGACATTACCCCTCGAAATCGACAGCTGCCCGCCCGCCCCCCTTTCCTTAACCGCTCGATTGATTACACGGTTGCGGCAGAAGCAAGCCACCGCCTGAAAGCCCGCCAATCCATGTACAACCTGCTCTCCGGCATCACCGTGATCGAGGTGTCCTCGTTCGTCGCCTCACCGACCATCGGGCTCTATCTCGCCCAGTTCGGGGCCGAAGTGATCCGCGTCGACCAGATCGGCGGTGGGCAGGATTTCAAGCGCTGGCCGTTGACGCCCGAGGGTCATTCGCTCTCGTGGGAGAACCTCAACCGCGCCAAGAAGAGCGTCGCGCTCGATCTCGCGAGCCGCGAGGGGCGCGATGTGCTCACCCGGCTCATCCAGAGCGTCGGCACCCTCGTCACCAACCTCCCCGTCGGCGGCTTCCTCGCCCACGAAAAGCTCGCCGCCGGCCGCCCTGACCTCATCACCGTGCGCGTCATGGGCTGGCCGGACGGCGCCATCGCGCTCGATTACACCGCCAACGCCGCGGTCGGTTACCCTGCGCTCACCGGGCCGCTGAACGACCCCGCTCCGGTCAACCACGTGCTTCCCGCCTGGGATCTCCTCACCGGCGCTTACGGCGCCTTTGCGCTTGTCTCGGCGCTGCGCCGCCGCGATGAAACCGGCCACGGCGGTGAGGTTCGCCTGCCCCTTACCGATATCGCCATGGGCTCCGCCGCCAATCTCGGCCGCGTCGCCGAAGTGCTGCAATCGGGCGAGGACCGCGAGCGGCTTGGCAACGGCGTCTACGGGACCATCGGGCGCGATTTCGTGACCGCAGACGGCGTCCGCGTCATGATCGTCGCGATCAACGAACGCCAGTGGCAGGGCCTCGTCCGCGCGCTGGACCTGCAGGCAGGGCTGGCCGCGCTGGAGGCGCAGCACGGCGTCTCGTTCACTGGCGACGACGGTGTGCGCTATCGTCACCGCGATGCGATCTATGCCCAGATCGAGCAGGCTATCGCTCCGCTGTCATACAGCGCTCTGGCCGAAAAGCTCGATGCCAACGGCGTGACCCATGGCCCCTACAAGACGATGCCCGAAGCGGTGCAGGACCCGCGCCTTGTCGGCGAGAACCCCCTATTCCAGCACACTACGGACAACCCCAGCGGCTTTGCCTATCCGGCGGCTGGCGCCTTCGCGACTTTTCCCGCGATGGAGCGCCTGCCCCCCGCCCCAGCCCCCGTTCTCGGCGCCGACACACGTGATGTCCTCGCCCGCCACCTCGCCCTTGATCCCCAAGCCATAGACCGGCTGCTTGAAGCCGACATCGCAGGAACCCCCGCATGACCAAGCTCACTCGTGCCGCGATTTGCGCCCCCATCCGCACCGCTGTCGGCAAGTTCGGCGGCGCACTGGCCGATCTCAACGCCGGCCAGCTCGGCGCGGTGATCCTGAAAGCGCTGATGGAGCGCACGAAGATCGACCCGGCGCGCGTCGACGACGTCGTGTTCTCGCAGGGCTATGGCAACGCCGAGGCCCCGGCCATCGGCCACTGGTCGTGGCTTGCCGCCGGGCTGCCGCTCGAAGTGCCCGGCTACCAGCTCGACCGCCGCTGCGGCTCGGGCCTGCAGGCGGTGATCAACGCCGCGATGATGGTGCAGACCGGCCAGTCCGACGTCGTCGTCGCGGGCGGGGTCGAATCCATGTCCAACGTCGAATACTACACCACCGAAGGCCGCCGCGGCGTGCGCGCGGGCGGCATGATGCTGCATGACCGCCTCACGCGCGGACGCCTGATGTCGCAGCCGATCGAGCGGTTCGGTGTCATCACCGGCATGATCGAGACTGCCGAAAACCTCGCCCGTGATTACGAAATCAGCCGGGAGGCCTGCGACGCCTATGCCGTCCGCAGCCACCAGCGCGCGGCTGCGGCATGGCGGAACGGCTTGTTCGACGATGAACTGGTCCCCGTCGAAATCCCCCAGCGCAAAGGCGACCCGAGAATCTTCGCGCATGACGAAGGCTACCGCGCGGATGCCACGATGGAGTCGCTGGGCGCCTTGAAGGCGCTCGAAGCCAAGACCATCCCCGGCGCGGTTGTCACCGCCGGCAATGCCAGCCAGCAGAACGATGCGGCGGCGGCGTGCCTCGTCGTTGCCGAGCACAAGCTCGAGGAACTGGGCCTCGAACCCATCGCCTGGTTCCATTCGTGGGCGGCCGCGGGCTGCGACCCGGCGCGCATGGGCATCGGCCCCGTGCCGGCCGTCGAACGCCTGTTCGCGCGTACCGGCCTTGGCTGGAATGACATCGATCTCGTCGAACTCAACGAAGCCTTCGCGCCGCAAGTCCTCGCCGTGCTCAAGGGCTGGGGCTGGAGCGCGGACGACAGCCGCCACGATGTGCTCAACGTCAACGGTTCGGGCATCTCGCTCGGCCACCCCATCGGCGCGACGGGCGGGCGCATCCTCGCCAACCTCACGCGCGAACTGGTGCGCCGCGATGCGCGCTATGGGCTCGAGACGATGTGCATCGGCGGCGGCCAGGGCATCGCAGCGGTGTTCGAGCGCGCGGCCTGACGCAACCGGGCAATGATCCTTTCCCCACTTCCGTTCGTGTCGAGCGAAGTCGAGACACCACGCACCGCGCATGGTGTCTCGACTTCGCTCGACACGAACGGGGAGTTTGATTGAGTAATCGCTATGTCCGTGGCCTTGCGCCCATTACTCGAAGCGGCTGAAACCTATCGCGACGCCGCCCGCAGCGCGCTGGCGAGCCGCCTCGCCAACCGTCCGGTCGAGGCGGAGCAGCGGGCCGCGCATGGCTTTGCCTGGATCGCGACGAGCGTCGCCGCGCTGGAGGCTGTCGCGGCTTGGGCCGAAGGCAGCAGCAATCCGCTCGACGCCCATGTCGCGCAGCTCGCCTTTGCCGAGACGCTGGGCCAACTCACCGGCGCGCTCCTGATGGGCCCCGCCGAAATGCTGCGCCCGGCAGATCTCGGGCTTGCAGCCGAAGCGCGCGCATTGGCAGCAGCCGTCGCGCCGCTGCTTGACGCTGACATGGCAGACACCCGCGCTGCCCTCGCCGCTGCACTGGCGGAAGGGCAATGGCCGAGCGAAACCTTCCACGACGAAGCACTCGATGAAATCCGCGCCCAGTTCCGCCGTTTCACCGATGCCGAAATCATCCCCCACGCGCACAAGTGGCATCTCGCCAATGCGCTGATTCCGGAGGGGACGGTGGAAGCCATGGCGCAGCTCGGCACCTTCGGCGTGTGCATTCCGGAGGAATACGGCGGCCTCGGCCTCGGCAAGCTCGTGATGTGCCTCGTCAGCGAAGAACTGTCGCGCGGCTGGATTGGTGCGGGATCGCTGGGCACGCGCTCCGAGATCGCAGGCGAACTCATCATGCTCGGCGGCACCGAGGCGCAGAAAGCGCACTGGCTGCCCCGCATCGCCAGCGGCGAGACGCTGCCGGTTGCGGTCTTCACCGAACCCGACGTCGGCTCCGATCTCGGCGCGCTCACCACGCGCGCCGTGCAGGATGCCGGCGGCGACTGGGTGATCCATGGCGCCAAGACCTGGATCACCCACGCCGCCCGCTCGGACGTGATGACGCTGCTGGTGCGCACGAAGCCCGATACGCCGGGCTATGCGGGCCTTTCCATGTTGCTCGTCCCCAAGCCGCGGGGCAGCGAGGACAACCCCTTCCCCGCCGAGGGCATGACCGGCAGCGAAATCGAAGTGCTCGGCTATCGAGGCATGCGCGAGTATGCGCTCCAGTTCGACGGCATGCGCGCGCCCGCCGAGGCGCTGCTGGGCGGCAAGGAAGGGGCCGGGTTCAAGCAACTGATGCAGACCTTCGAAGGCGCCCGCATCCAGACCGCCGCGCGCGCCGTTGGCGTTACTCGCCGCGCGCTGGAACTGGGGCTGGACTATGCGCTCCAACGCAAGCAGTTCGGGCAGGCCTTGATCCGGTTCCCCCGCGTCGCTGATAAGCTGGCGGTGATGCTCGCCGAATATGTCACCGCGCGTGAACTCAGCTACGCCGCCGCCCGCGCCAAGGATGCTGGACGACGCTGCGACATCGAGGCTGGCATGGCGAAGCTCCACGCCGCCCGCGCAGCATGGACCGCCGCCGACGCCGCGCTGCAGATTCACGGCGGCAATGGTTATGCGCTCGAATACGAGATCAGCCGCGTACTGTGCGACGCGCGCATCCTCTCGATCTTTGAAGGTGCGGCGGAAATCCAGGCGCAAGTGATCGCGCGCGGGTTGATGGCAGGAAGAGGCTGATGGGCGATCACAGCGCATGGATCGGCCGCGAGGAAATCCGGCGCGATGTTCTGACGGAAAGCCTCCTTGTTCGCTGGTGCGCCACGCTGGACCGCGAGGTGCCTGAAGAAATAGCGCCCCAAGGCCTCCACTGGTGCCTCTGCACGCCCGATGCGCCGACTGGAACTCTGGGTCCGGACGGCCACCCTAAGCGCGATGACAGCCCCGCCAGCCTGCTCCCGCCGCTCCATCTCGAGCGCCGCATGTGGGCGGCCGGTTCGGTCGAGTTTCTCGGTTCGATCACCGTAGGGTCCGCCGTCAAGCGTCGCACCCGCGTGCTGGCCATTACGGAGAAGCAGGGAGGCACCGGTCCGCTGGTCTTCGCCGAACTTGCACACGAGACGTTCGCGGGCGATGCGCTGGCCGTGCGTGAGACGCAGACCCTCGTCTACCGCGACGCCCCGCCGCCCGGCAGCCCGCCCGCGCCGCCACCGCCCGGCGAAAGCCGCTTCGATGCATCGGCATGGGATGTGACCCGCGACGTGCTGCCCTCGCCCGCGCTGCTGTTCCGCTATTCCGCGCTTACGTTCAACACGCACCGCATCCACTATGATCACCCCTACGCGACCGGCACCGAAGGCTATCGCGGCCTTGTCGTCCACGGCCCGCTGATCGCCACGCTGCTGCTCGATCTTGCCCGCCGCACGCTGGAGAGCGAGGCGGCACTCGCGAGGTTCAGCTTCCGCGCGGTCTCCCCCGCCGTGGCCGACGAGCCGCTGCACCTTGCCCTCAGGCAGGAAGACGGCAGCCTCATCCTCGCCGCCCACGCTGCCGACGGGCGGCAGGTCATGGCGGCGAAGGCAGCACCCGCCGCATGAGCCGCGTCGCCCTGCTCGGCGCCACCGGGACCATCGGGCGGGCGACGGCGCAGGCCCTGGTCGCGGCAGGGCACGATGTCGTCGCGATGGTCCGCAAGGAACCTGCCCTACACCTCCCCGGCGCAACCCTGCGCCGCGCCGACGCGGGCGACCCGGCAAGCCTGATGCATGACGGCTTTGCAGGCGAGCACTTCGACGCGGTCGTCTCGTGCATGGCCTCGCGCACCGGGGTGGCGCGCGATGCCTGGGCGATCGACCACACGGCACACTGCCACGCCCTCGCGCTTGCCGAGCGCTGCGGCGCGGCTCACTTCGTGCTGCTCTCGGCGATCTGCGTGCAGAAGCCGCGCCTCGCCTTCCAGCAAGCCAAGCTGGCGTTCGAGGCGGACCTTATCGCTTCGGGCCTGCGCTATTCGATCGTGCGCCCAACGGCCTTCTTCAAGTCGCTTTCCGGCCAGATCGAGCGGGTCCGCGGCGGCAAGCCCTTCCTGCTGTTCGGCGACGGGACGCTCACCGCCTGCAAGCCCATCAGCAACCGCGATCTGGCCGCCTACATCGCAGGCTGCCTTATCGAACCGGAGCGCTGGAACAAGGTGCTCCCCATCGGCGGCCCCGGCCCGGCGATCACGCCGCGGCAGCAGGGCGAGGCGTTGTTCGGCATGTTGGGCATGGAGCCGAAGTTCCGCTCCGTTCCGCCCGGCTTCCTCGGTAGCATCGCCGGTGCACTGGGTTTCGCGTCCCGGCTGATCCCCCCGCTTGGGACCAAGGCGGAACTCGCACGGATCGGTCATTATTACGCGACCGAGTCGATGCTCGTGCTCGATCCCGCAACCGGCCGCTATGATGCCGCCATGACGCCGGAAACCGGCAGCGACACCCTGTTCGATCACTACCGCGCGATCATCGCCGGCGAAGCTGCGCCCGATGATCGCGGCGACCACGCGGTGTTCTGATGCTGATGCGGATTGTGCGGTGGGCTTGCGTGTTCCTGCTTCTCGCCATCGCCGCACTTGCCATCTGGCTCTATGCGCCGGACAGGTCGCGCGCCGCCCTCGAAGCCGCCTATCCGGGCGAGTACCGCATCGTCCTCGGTCAGCGCCTGCGCTACCGCGATACCGGCCCGCGCGACGCTCCGGCGCTGATCCTGCTGCACGGCTTCGGCTCCAGCCTCGATACCTGGGAGCCTTGGGCCACGGCGCTTTCCGCACAGTACCGCGTAGTCCGGCTCGACCTGCCCGGCTTCGGCCTGACCGGGCCTGACCCGACCGGCAATTACTCAGACGACCGCACCCTCACGATCCTCGCCGGACTTATGGACCAGCTCCACCTCCAGCGCGCGACTTTCATCGGCAACTCTCTCGGCGGTCGCTTCGCGTGGGAGCTCGCCGCGCGCTATCCGCAGCGGGTGGACAAGCTGGTGCTGATCTCGCCCGACGGTTTTGCCAGCCCCGGCTTCGAATATGGCAAGGCGCCCGAGGTCCCGCTTGTCATGAACCTCATGCCATGGGTCGGCCCCCGTTCGCTGATCCGTGCCAATCTGGCCCCGGCCTGGGCGCATCCGGAAGCGTTGCCCGATGCCGTGCTCGAACGCTACCGCGACATGCTGCTCGCCCCCGGCGTTCGGCAGGCGATCCTTGATCGGACCCGGCAGACGGTGCTCACCGATCCCTCCGTCCGGCTGCGCAGCATTGCCGCCCCCACCTTGCTGCTCTGGGGCGAGCAGGACCAGATGATCCCCGTCCGCAATTCGCAGGACTATCTGCGTCTGATGCCCCGCGCCACGCTCGTTCGCCTCCCCGGCATGGGGCACGTGCCGTTCGAGGAAAGCCCTGCCGCAGCGCTACCACCGCTGCAACGCTTCCTTGCCGGCGCCAGGCCTTGAAACCAATCCGTGCCGCCGCGCGAATAACCGCAGAGCGGGAGGGACGGGACTTGCCAAGACCAGCAGCGCAGCGCGCGATCTGACCGATGGAGGGCATCGCACTCCTCAGCCCGGTGTTTGTCCTTGCCGCATGCTGCTCAGGCGTGATGGGCTATGCCATCCAGCGCAGCGGCACCTGCATGGTCACTGCCATCGACGAAATACTCGACGGCCGCCGCACCGAGCGGCTCTTCGCGCTTGTCGAAGCCGGGCTTTGGGTATCCGGCTCGATCCTCGTCTGGCGCCAGCTCGGCGGCCATACCGCCCTGCCCGTCGGCTATCCGCCCAGCGCAGCGAGCGCGCTTGGCGGCGTGCTGCTTGGTCTGGGAGCCTTGCTGTCCGGCGCCTGCATGTTCGGCGCCATCGCCCGCATCGGCTCGGGCCAATGGGCCTACCTGCTCACGCCGCTGGGCTATTTCCTGTCCTGCGCCATGTTTTCCGCGCGCTTCGGCCAGCGCCCGCCGATGGTCGGCGGTGCGCCGCTGCTGGACGCCGGCTGGCTGATTGTGCCGCTGACGGTCTTCGCCGCATGGCGCGCCCGCAGTGCATGGCAGGCCGCCCGGCGCGGCGAACTCGCCGCCCATGTCTGGCATCCGCATCAGGCGACCACTGTCATCGGCATCGCCTTCAGCCTGCTGCTCATCCTCGTCGGCCCATGGGCCTATACCTCGGCGCTGCTTGCGCTCGCTGAAGGGCGCCATTCGGGCCTCGTGATCAAGCTGGCGCTGTTCGCCGTCCTCCTCGTCGGTGCCATTGTCGGCGGGTGGAGCGAGGGTTCGCTGCGCCTGCGCCTCCCGCCGCTGGCCGACGCGCTGCGCTGCCTTGCGGGCGGAGCGCTCATGGGTCTGGGCAGTCTGCTGGTACCCGGAGGGAACGACGAACTGGTCCTGCTCGGCCTGCCATTGCTGCAGCCCTATGCTGCACTTGCCGCAGCTTCCATGGCGCTGGCGATCGTGCTCGGTCGTTTCCTTGTGCGGTCGCAGCCCGCCCACGCGCGCTAGGCAAAAACTGCAAGTATCCTTGCGCAAAACGCCCGCAAGCGGCTTGACGAAGTGAACGTTCTCATCTAGGTGAACGTTCACAATCGGCACTCAACCGGACAAAAGCGCCGGAATTCAGGGGGAAGAATCGCTATGAAAGCATCGCGCAAGCCTGCCTATGCCCACCTCATGCTCGGGGCCTCGGCAGCCGCACTCGCTCTCACCGCGCAGCAAGCCGTCGCGCAGGAAGCGGCCCAACCCGCACCGCAGGCGGCCAGCAACGACGCGCCCGACGCCATCGTTGTCACCGGCATCCGTGCCTCGCTGAAGAGCTCGCTGAACATCAAGAAGACCGGGATCGGCGTGATCGACGCGATCTCGGCGGAAGACATCGGCAAGTTCCCCGACACCAACCTTGCGGAATCGCTGCAGCGCATCACCGGCGTGTCGATCGACCGCAGCAATGGTGAGGGCCAGTTCGTCACTGTCCGCGGCTTCGGCCCCGATTACAACCTCGTCCTGCTCAACGGCCGCCAGATGCCCGCCTCGAGCCTCGGCGGTTCGAGCGGCGCACCGGCTTCGCGCAGCTTCGATTTCGCCAACCTCGCCTCCGAAGGCATCGCGGGCGTCGAGGTCTACAAGTCGGGCCGCGCCACGCTGGCCACCGGCGGTATCGGCTCGGTGATCAACATCAAGACGCCGCGCCCGCTTGATCGGCCCGGCCTCCATGGCAGCATCGGCGCCAAGGCGCTCTACGACACCTCGGTGTTCCAGGGCGCGGCGGTGAAGCCGGAATTCTCGGGCGTCATCAGCGATACTTTCGCCGACAACCGCATCGGCATCTCGATCAGCGGCTCCTATCAGGATCGCCGCGCGAGCCAGGCCCAGTTCAACGCCGGCTGGCGCGAAGGTTATCTCGGCAACGAGAACAACTGGGGCTCGCTCCCGGTCGACGCCAACGACTGGCGCGGCAACTTCGCGCGCACCGAAAACCGTCCGGGTCCCAACACGGTCTATCAGGTGACGCAGAACGCCGGTTACGACTTCACCACGTTCCGCCGCGAGCGCATCAACGGCCAGGCCGTCGTGCAGTTCAAGCCGACCGACACGCTGGTGGCGACGGTCGACTACACCTTCTCGCAGAACACCATCGATGCCCGCACCAACAGCATCGGCGTGTGGTTCAATCACAACCAGACCAGCAGCAGCTGGACCGATGGCCCCGCTGCCGGCCCCAACTTCTACGCTGAAAGCTTCGGCCCGAACGAAGGCAAGGACCTTGCCATCACCGGCGCGGTCGCGGCCAACCGTTCGCGCAACAAGTCGATCGGCGGCAACCTCAAGTGGGACGGCCCGGGCGGCCTGCGCCTTGAGCTCGACGGCCACCATTCGACCGCCGAGAGCAAGCCCACCGCGCCCTATGGTACCGGCATCGCTGTCGGCAGCGCGATCTATGGCGTGAAGAACCAGAAGGTCGATTTCACCAAGGGCATCCCGGTGATCTCGGTCGAGATGTATCCCGGCGCCGAAATCACCGCCGCGAATATCCGCCCGGCCGGCAACGCCTTCCGCACCGCCTACCAGCGTGACGAGATCAACGAAGTCAGCTTCCGCGGCGGCTATGATTTCGACGCCTCGTTCATCAACAGCCTCGACTTCGGCGTGACCTACACCGAAAACAAGGTGCGTTCGGCCTTCGGCGTGATCCAGAACGACACCTGGGGCGGCACGCTCTCGAAGGCCGATACGCCCGATGATCTCTACACGATCCGTGACTTGCCCAAGGACCTTGCGGGGATCAGTGGTTCGAACGATCCTGCGATCATCCCGAGCTATTTCGACATCAACACTCGCGGGCTGATCACGTTGCTCAACGACCGGATTGGCATCTGCGCCACGGCGGTCACGCCCGGTACCTGCCTTGCCCGGTTCGACCGCGACCGGACGACGCGCGAGCGCACCATCGCGCCCTACCTCCAGACAACGCACACTTTCGATCTCGGCGAGAACCCGGCACACCTGCGGCTTGGTCTGCGCTACGAGCGGACCAAGGTTGACTCGACCGCGCTCGTTCCCGTGCCCACCGGCACCGTGTGGACCGGCGGCAACGAAACCGCGATCGTCTACGGCAGCGAAAGCTCGTTCGTCACCCGCAAGGGCGAATACTCGAACTGGCTGCCGGCAGTCGATTTCGACATGTCGCCGTTCAAGAACTTCAAGTTCCGCGTGTCGTACAGCCACACGATCACCCGTCCGGATTACAACAGCCTGCAGGGCGGGACGACGCTTGACTCGCCGATCCGCATCGGTGGCAGCACCGGCGCGAGCGGCAACCCGGACCTGCTTCCCTACAAGTCGAAGGGCGTCGATATCTCGGGCGAGTGGTACTACGGGCCGACCAGCTACATCTCGATCGGCTTCTTCCACAAGGTGGTGAAGAACTACATCAACCAGACGCAGGTCAATCAGCCCGCGTTCGGCTTGACCAACGCCGCTGCCGGCGATCGGGCGCGTGAAGCGCGTGCTGCACTGGGTGCCGATGCCACCGCACAGTCGATCCTGAACTATATCGGCAACAAGTATCCGCAGACCGTCGCCGGCCGGGATGGCGCCGGAAACGTGACGGGCGTGAAGTCGCTGGCTGACGATCCGCTGGTGAACTTCATCATCACGCAGCCGACCAACAGCGATCAGCAGGCACGCGTCTATGGCTGGGAATTCGCCATCCAGCACAGTTTCTGGAACACCGGTTTCGGCACGATCCTGAACTACACCATCGTCAAGAGCGACACCAAGTTCAACAATGCCTTGCGCTACACCGTCCCGCAGTTCGCTGTCACCGGCATCAGCGACAGCGCGAACGCGGTGCTCTACTACGACAAGAAGGGCCTTCAGGCCCGTATCGCCTACAACTGGCGTGCCGGCTTCCTTGGTGGCTACGGGTTCGATCCCTACTACACCAATGCCTATGGCCAGTGGGACATGAGCGCGAGCTACGAGATCAAGAAGGGTGTCACGGTGTTCGCCGAAGGCATCAACATCACCAACGCGAGCCGCAAGGGTCACCAGCGCAACGACCAGACCGTGTTCTTCGCGGCTCCCGGTTATGCGCGCTGGGCAGGTGGTGCCCGCTTCACTTTCTGACAAGTTCTCCCCTTCCAGAAGGTCTGCAACCTGCAAGAGCCGCACTGCATCGCGCGGTGCGGCTCTTCTTTTTGGCAAGCACGGCCCATGTGCGCTAAGGTCGCATTTCAATGAGCAACCCGGTCCAGCATATCGTGATCGTCGGCGGCGGCACCGCCGGGTGGCTCTCCGCGTGCCTCCTCGCCGCGCGGCTGCCGGACAAGCGCATCACGCTGGTCGAAGCGCCCGATATCCCGACCATCGGCGTCGGCGAAGGCACTTGGCCGACGATGCGCGAGACGCTGGCGACCATCGGCATCCCGGAGGCCGAGTTTCTCACCGAATGCGACGCCGCCTTCAAGCAAGGCTCGCGCTTTGATGGCTGGCGCGATGGTTCGGCGCACGACAGCTACCTCCACCCCTTTAGCGCGCCAGCGGCCGCCGACATGCGCGATCTTGCGGCGGGCTGGCAGGCCGGCGGCCAGCAAGGTCCGTTTGCTGCAGCAATCACTCCGCAGCATGCTGTCTGTGCAGCAAACCTTGCACCCCGCCAGCGGGCTATGCCGGACTACGCCGGCGCACTGAACTATGGCTACCACCTCGACGCCGGCAAGTTCGCCGCGCTGCTGATGCGGCACGGCACCAAGCGCCTGCGCGTCAAGCGGATTGCCGCGCATGTCAACGGCGTCACGCGCGCAGCAAACGGTAACATTGCTGCACTCATGCTGCGGGATGGCGAGCCGCTCTCGGGGGACCTGTTCCTCGACTGCTCCGGTCAGGCGGGCATCCTCATCGCGGGCGAATGCCGCGCCGATTGGATCGACCGCAGCGATGTCTCGTTCAACGACCGCGCGCTCGCCGTTCAGGTCCCGGTCGAACCCGGCAGTTCCATCGCCGCGCAAACCATCGGCACCGCGCACGAAGCGGGCTGGCTGTGGGACATCGGCCTGCCCACCCGCCGGGGCATCGGCTGCGTCTATGCCTCGCGGTTTCTTTCGGATGAGCGCGCGGAGGAAATCCTGCGCGGCTATGTCGCGGCCAAGGTGCCCGGCGCCGACGTGGCCAGCCTCACCCCGCGCAAACTTGCTTTCAAGACCGGCCACCGTGACCGCTTCTGGGTCGGCAATTGCCTCGCGGTTGGCCTCTCGGCCGGGTTCATCGAGCCACTCGAAGCTTCGGCCATCGTGCTGATCGAACTTTCGCTGAAAGCGCTGGCCGAGAACTTCCCGCAGAGCCGCGCCAGCATGGATATCCACGCCGCGCGATTCAACGAGCTGTTCCGCTATCGCTGGGACCGCGTGGTCGAATTTCTCAAGCTTCACTACGTGCCGAGCCAGCGCACCGAGCCCTATTGGCAGGCCCAGCGCGCGCCCGAGACGATCCCGCCGCGCCTCGCCGAATGCCTTGCCCTGTGGCGCGAGCAGCAACCCTCGGCATGGGATTTCCCGCGTGTCGACGAGATGTTCCCCGCCGCCAGCCAGCAATTTGTGCTCCACGGAATGGGCCTGCCGGTTCCGCTGAGCGGAGCGTCTCCCTCGCCCGCCCGCCTCGCCGATGTGGCTGCCAAGGCCCGCGCGCTCGCCGCTGCGCTGCCGACAACCCGCGACTACCTCGACCGTCTCGCCGCGCAGACCGCGGCTGCCAGGATACCCGCATGAGCCAGCACCAGATCCTCAACCCCGCCGACCACGGCCAGCTTCGCATCCACACCGAAGCCGGCGCAGAGTATGGCGACAATGTCATGGCCAGCCTTGCCATGCCGGCCGAATTCCGCGAGGTTCAGGCGCACTATCCTATCGTTTTCCGCCGCGATGCCGAAACCGGCAAGCTTGCCGCGCTGGCGCTGTTCGGGTTCGAGGCGGGCGAGAACCTGTTCCTGAACGGCAGCATGTGGGAAGCCCGCTACCGCCCGATGGCCCATGCGGTACAACCCTTCCTCATCGGCCGCGCGGCTGAGGAAGGCGCCCCGCCGCAAGTCCATATCGACATGGGCCACGCGCGCGTTTCCACCAGCGGTGAAGGCATGCGCGTGTTCGACGATGCGGGCACGGCGACGCCCTATCTCGAAGCCATCGCCAACATGCTCGGCGATCTCGATTATGCCTGGCATGAGAGCGAGGCCTTCTTCACCGCGCTCGAAGCCTACAGCCTCGTCGAGCCGTTCAGCCTCGAAGTCACGCTCGACAACGGCGCGGTCCAGACGCTCGTCGGCTTCCAGACGATCCATGAGGAGCGGCTTGCCGGTCTTGACGGCGAGGCGCTGGCGGCGCTGATGGCGGAGGGACACCTTGCGCGCATCTATATGGTGCTCGCCAGCCTCGCGCAGTTCGGCGGCCTTGTCGCACGCAAGAACCGCAAGGTCGCGATTGGCTGAGGCTGACGCCTCGATCTTCGCCGCGATGCCTGCGGTGGAGGAGCGCACGGTGCAGGATGCCGCCGCGCTCGATGCCATGCTGAAGGGCGCGCGCACGCCGTTCGTGATCCGCTGGCTGGTGCGAGATTGGCCGCTGGTGCAGGCGGGATTGACGTCGGCCCGCGCGGCCCGCGCCTACCTGGTCGAACGCGCGCGCCCCGTCCCGTTCTCGGTTTCGCTCGGCCAGCCCGGCAAGGACGGCCGCCTGTTCTACGCCGACGACATGGAAATGAATTTCCGCGAGGCGCGCGGCAAGCTGGCGGATATCTTTAGCGGCATGGACGCCAACGAAGGCCGCGCCGATGCGCCCGCGATCTACCTCGGCTCGATCGACGTGCCGACGCACTTCACCACCGTCGCCGCCGAAAACACAGTCGACCTCGGCAAGCGGGAGCCGATCGTCAGCCTCTGGATCGGCACCCCCACCCGCATCGCCGCGCACAACGACTTCCCGGACAATCTCGCCTGCTGCGCCGCCGGACGCCGCCGCTTCACGCTGTTTCCGCCGGACCAGTTCGCCAACCTGCACCTCGGGCCCATCGACAATACCCCCGCGGGGCGCGCCGTTTCGATGGTCGATTTCCACGCGCCCGATCTCGATCTGCACCCGCGCTTTGCCGAGGCGCTCGCGCATGCGCAAGTCGCGGTGCTGGAGCCGGGCGATGCGCTGTTCATCCCTTCGATGTGGTGGCATCATGTCGAGGGGCTCGCTCCGTTCAACGTGCTGATGAACTACTGGTGGCGCGATACGCCGCGCTGGCTCGGGCAACCGCAGGACGCCCTGAACCACGCGATCCTCTCGATCCGCGACTTGCCGGCCGAAGACAAGGCGATCTGGCGCGCGCTGTTCGACCACTACGTCTTCGAAAATGGCCCCGACGTCACCGCCCATCTCTCCGAAGGCGGGCGCGGCATTCTGGATCCGCTCGATCCTGCCGCCGCCGGACGCCTCCGTTCGTTTCTGCTAAGGACACTCAGCAAATGACTGGAACTTACGCCAAGCGCCGTGTCGTGATCGCGGGCGGCGGCACCGCCGGATGGATGGCTGCCGCCGCGCTTGCCCGCACGATGGGCGATGCGATCGAGCTCGTGCTGGTCGAATCCGAAGCCATCGGCACGATCGGCGTCGGTGAAAGCACGATCCCGCCGTTGGTTGCCTACAATCGCCTGCTCGGCATTGGCGAGGCCGATTTCATGCGTGCGACGCAGGCCACCTTCAAGCTCGGCATCAATTTCGAGAACTGGCGCGTGGAGGGGGAAAACTACTTCCACTCGTTCGGGATCACCGGCCGCGACCACTGGAGCGCGGGCTTCCAGCACTTCTGGATGCACGGCCTGACGAAGGGCCACAAGGCGAGCTACGACGACTATTGCATTGAACTGCAGGCCGCGATGAAGTCCAAGTTCGCGCACCTGCCGGACAACCGCATCAACTACGCCTACCAGCTCGATTCCGGCCTCTACGCCGTGTTCCTGCGCAAGCTGGCCGAGGCGGACGGCTGCCGCCGCGTCGAGGGCAAGATCGCCGAAGTCCAGCTTCATCCCGAGACCGGCGACATCGCCGCGCTGCGGCTAGAATCCGGCCAGCGGATCGAGGGCGATCTGTTCCTCGACTGCACCGGCTTCCGCGCGCTGCTGATGGAAGGCGCACTCCACGTCGGGTATGACGACTGGACGCACTGGCTGCCCTGCGATTCCGCCATCGCCGTGCAGACCGCCAGCGTCCGCCCGCCGGTGCCGTACACCCGCGCCATCGCGCATGATGCGGGTTGGCAGTGGCGCATTCCGCTGCAGCATCGTGGCGGCAACGGCATCGTCTATTGCAGCCGCTATCTTTCGCAGGACGCCGCACTCGAAAGGCTGCTGGGCACGGTAGAAGGCGAGGTTCTCACCAAGCCCAACGTGATCCGCTTCACCACCGGCGCGCGGCGCAAGCAGTGGCACCGCAATTGCGTCGCCATCGGGCTTTCCGGCGGGTTCATGGAGCCGCTGGAATCGACCTCCATCCACCTCATCCAGCGCGCCATCCTGCGCATCGTGCGCATGATGCCGATGGGCGAGATCAGCCCGCGTGATGTCGCGGAATTCAACGATCAGCAGCTCACCGACATGGAGCAGATCCGCGACTTCCTTATCCTCCACTACAAGGCGACCGACCGGCGCGACAGCCCGTTCTGGCGCCAGTGCGCGGGCATGGATATCCCGGACAGCCTCACTCACAAGATCGAGCTGTTCCGCGAAACCGGCCGCGTCTTCCGCAAGAACGAGGAGCTCTTCGTCGAGAACAGCTGGGTGCAGGTGATGATGGGCCAGGGCATCATGCCGAAGAGCTACCACCCCGTCGCCACGAAGCTGTCGGATGCCGAGCTCGCGCATCTCCTCGCGGGTCTGCGCGACAGCGTCGCGAAGACGGTGGCGGGGCTTCCCGATCACCACGCCTATGTCGCGCAGTATTGCGGCGCGCAAGAGGCGCGGGCGGCGTGATCCGGCACTGGCTCACGCTCGTCGCGCTGGCATTGCCGCTGCAAGCGAAGGCTGCATCGGATTGGCAACTCGTCTGGTCGGATGAGTTCAATGGCCCGGCCATCGATGCTTCGAAATGGAGCTTCGATGTCGACTGCTGGGGCGGCGGCAACAACGAACGCCAGTGCTATTCCGACCGGCCGGACAACGCGCGCATCGAAAACGGCGCGCTCGTGATCACCGCGCTGCGCGAGAACGTGACTGGTCCTGCCCTCCCCGCCAATCAGCGCAGGGATCCGTCAAAGCCGGGCGATCTGGTGAAGCGCGACTTTTCCTCCGCCCGCCTCACCACGCGCGGAAAGGCCGCATGGCGCTATGGCCGCATCGAGGTGCGCGCCAGCCTGCCGAAAGGCCAGGGGACTTGGCCCGCCATCTGGATGCTCCCCGAAGCCAGTACCTATGGCCCATGGGCGGCCTCTGGCGAGATCGATATCCTCGAAGCCGTCAACCTTGGCGTGCCGTGCAAGGAATGCCCCGGCGGCAAGGAAGACACAATCCTTGGCACTCTCCACTTCGGCAAGCCTTGGCCGGGCAACGCGCACAAGGGGGACGAAGTCCACCGCCCTGCCGTGCTTTCAGGCTTCCACACCTACACCATCGAATGGCAACCGGACCAGATCGTCTGGCAGTTCGACGGCGAGACTTATGCCGTCCGCAAGCGCGAGGAGTGGTTCACCTCCGGCTCCAACGCGTCGGGCGCGCCGTTCGACCAGCCCTTTCACCTCATCCTCAACCTTGCCTTCGGTGGCGGGCTTGCGGAATCTCGGGGGCTTAAGGGCATCTCGAATGCCAATTTTCCCAAGCGCTTCTTGATCGATTGGGTGCGCGTCTGGCAGAAGCCGGAAATGACCGCCAGCACTGCGCCGGGCGGACCAGCGGGGAGCGAGTAAGCGCATGGCGAGGCGTCGTCAGGCGGTCACGATCAGGCACGTTGCGGCAGATGTCGGGGTCTCGCTCCAGACCGTCAGCCGCGTCATCAACAACGAGCCGAACGTCCGCCCCGAACTCAAGGAACGCGTGCAGGAGGCGATCACGCGCCTCGGCTATGTGCCGTCCATCGCTGCCCAGCGCATGAGCGGTTCGCGCTCGTATCTGATCCTCGCCTTGAACGACCGCGACCGCACCATCGCCGATTGGCGCGCGCGGCAGGGCACCGACTGGGTCGACCAGATGCTGCTCGGCGGCATGCTCAAGTGTGCCGAACATGGCTATCGGATGATCGTCGAACTGGTCGATACGCACAGCGACCATGTCGAGCGCGAACTCCTCGCCGCGATTGCCGCGCTGCAGCCCGATGGAATCATCCTCACCCCGCCACACTCGGACAATCCGCAGATCGTGCGCTGCCTTGCCGATCAGCAGATCCCGTTCGCGCGCATCGGCTCCAAGGCCAGGGATGCCGGGATGCCGATCCTGATGGACGACGAAGGCGCGGCCGCCACCGCCACGCGCCATCTGGTCGATCACGGCCACCGCCGCATCGGCTTCATCGCGGGCGCGGCGGAATACAACCTGAGCGGCTGGCGCGTTGACGGCTGGAAAGCCGCGATGGCAGAGGCCGGACTGCCGACAGACGATCTGCTGCAGAAAGGCGACTTCACCTACGCCTCGGGCGAATGTGCCGCGCGTGCCCTTCTCTCCCTGCCGAACCCGCCCACTGCCATCATCGCAAGCAGCGACCAGATGGCGCTGGCAACACTCGAAGTCGCGCGTCAGGCGGGCCTTGCCGTGCCCCGCGATCTTTCGCTTATCAGCTTCGACAACACGCCGATGATGCAGTTCACCCAGCCCCCGCTGACCGCAGTCGACCAACCCATCGCGGCGACCGCCTCGAAGGCGGTGGAACTGATCATCGCGGCGCAAAAGGGCGATTGCCTGCCCGAGGCGGTCACCGTGATACCCGCCAGCCTCGTCGCGCGCGGTTCGATCGCCGATGTCAGGCAAACCGTGAGTGCCTGATCAGCCCGGCGCGGCCCCGCTGCGCCAGCCCTTGTGGTTCCTCGTGCTCTATGCGCTCGCATGGGCCGGCGGCGCGATTGCCTATGTCCCGTTCCTCACCATCCTGCTGCCTGTACGCATCGCCGCGCTGGTGCCGGGCGAGCAGGCGATCATGTGGCTCTCCGCCATCGCCTTCTGCGGCGCAATCTCGGCAAGCCTCGGCCATATCCTGTTCGGCTGGCTGAGCGACATAACGGGAGCGCGCCGTCCGTGGGTCGCGCTCGGCCTTGTGCTGTCGTGCGTGCTGCTGCTCGTCGTCCCTGCGGCGCACAGCCTGCAGGCGATCATCGCGGTCGTGGTGCTGTGGCAGCTCGGGCTGAACATGATGCTGGCGCCGCTGGCGGCATGGGGTGCGGACTGCGTGCCCGATGGCCAGAAGGGTCTGCTCGGCGGCTTGCTGGCCTTTGCCCCCGGCCTTGGCGCGCTGGCAGGCGCAGTGGTCACGATCCCGGGCCTCGCGACCGCCGATGGCCGGCTAGTCGTTGTCGCAGCCATTGTTGCAGCGGCAGTGCTCCCGGCGCTCCTGATGTGGAACCGTGCCGGAGCCAACACCCCGGCAGTGCCCGCCACGCCGCGGACAGGACCGCAGAACCGCCGTCACGCTGCCATCCGCATGTGGGCGGCGCGGCTGCTGGTCCAAGTTGCCGAGGCTGCCTTGTTCTCGTTCCTCTACCTCTGGCTGCGCTCGATCGATCCCGGCGTGCAGGATCACCTCACCGCGCGGGTATTCAGCACGGTTCTCGTGCTGTCGGCTCCCGCCGCGCTGCTTGCCGGGCGGTGGGCGGACAAGCGGCGGCACCCGTTCCTGCCGCTGGTGATCTGCACCCTCGTCGCGCCCATCGGCCTTGTCGGGATGGCGCTTGCGACGAGTGTTCCGGCCGGCATCGCGAGTTATGCCGTGTTCGGCTTCTCGACCTCGATCTTCCTCGCGCTCCATTCCGCGCAGACCTTGCGCACCTTGCCCGACAGCAACCGGCGTGGGCGCGATCTCGGCCTGTTCAATCTCACCAACACGATGCCCTCGCTGGTGATGCCGTGGTTCACCATAGCTTTGGTGCCGTGGTTCGGCTTTTCGGGGCTGTTTCTGATGTTTGCTGCACTTGCGCTTGTTGCTGCAGCATTGCTGGCCGAACTTCGCTCCGATCCGGACTCCGATAGCTGAAACCACCGCTTGATTTTGATGCTTTCTCATGCGACGAACGCGCTTGAGAACGTTCACAGAATACAAGGGAAGGGTGGGAATGATGGTTCGGCGCGCGCTTTTGGCTGCCATGTTGCTGGCTTCGGGGAGCGCCATAGCTGCGACCGCCGATCGTTCCAGCACGGCCCATCCCGCGCTCTGGCCCGCCGCGCACAGCCCCGCCGCGATCACCAGCGCCGAGACCGAGCGCCGCATTGCCCGCATGATCGCGGCGATGACGCTCGAGCAGAAAGTCGGCCAGATGATCCAGGCGGACATCAGCGCGATCACCCCCGAAGACCTCGCCCGATACCCGCTCGGCTCGATCCTCGCGGGCGGCAATTCCGGCCCTTACGGCGATGAGCGCGGCGATGCGGCCAAGTGGTCGAAGCTGGTCCACGAGTTCCGCGCGGCTTCGGTCAAGGCAGGCGCGGGCATTCCGATCCTCTTCGGCATCGACGCGGTCCACGGCCATTCCAACGTGCCGGGCGCGACGATCTTCCCGCACAACATCGGGCTCGGCGCAGCGCATGATCCCGCGCTGATCCAGCGCATCGGCGAAGTGACGGCCATCGAAGTCGCCGCCAGCGGGATCGACTGGACGTTCGCGCCCACGCTCGCCGTGCCGCAGGACCTGCGCTGGGGCCGCAGCTATGAAGGCTACGCGGCCGATCCCGCATTGGTAGCAAGCTATGCCAAGGCCATGACCATCGGCCTGCAAGGCGCGCTTCTGCCCGGCAAGCCGCTCGCCGCCGACCGCGTCGCGGCCACGGCCAAGCACTACCTCGCCGATGGCGGCACCGATGGCGGCAAGGACCAGGGCGACGCGCTGGTTTCCGAACGCGAACTCGTGGCGAAGCACGCGCAGGGCTATCCGCCCGCGATCAATGCCGGTGCATTGACCGTGATGGCCAGCTTTTCCAGCTGGAACGGCGCCAAGAACCACGGCAACCAGAGCCTGCTCACCGACGTGCTCAAGGGCCGGATGGGCTTCGAGGGCCTCGTCGTCGGCGATTGGAACGGCCACGGCCAGATCCCCGGCTGCACTGTCACCGATTGCCCGAAAACCTTCACTGCCGGTCTCGACCTCGCGATGGCGCCCAACAGCTGGAAGGGCCTCTACGAAGCCACCTTGCGCGAGGCCAGGGATGGCTCGCTGCCGATGGCGCGCATCGATGATGCGGTCGCCCGCATCCTGCGCGTCAAGGCCAAGCTCGGCTTGCTCGGCGCGCATCCGGTCGATCGCGGCAATCCCTCGGTCGTCGGCAGCGATGCACACCTCGCGGTCGCGCGCGAAGCCGCCGCCAAGTCGCTCGTCCTCCTCAAGAACAACGGCGGCGTCCTCCCGCTGAAGCCCGGCACCAAAGTGCTGATCACCGGCCCGGGCGCGGACAATATGGCGATGCAGGCCGGTGGCTGGACGATCACGTGGCAGGGTACCGACACCACCGCCGCCGATTTTCCCAAGGGCCACACCATCGGCCGCGCCATCGCCGCAGCCGTGAAGGACGCGGGCGGCAGCGCAGCCCTCTCGGCAGACGGCAGCTTCACCGACAGGCCCGACGTTGCAGTCGTCGTATATGGCGAGCAGCCCTACGCCGAATTCCAGGGCGACATGCCCAACATCGCCTTCCGCGATCATGCGGGCGAGACGGCCATGCTCGCCAAGCTCAAGGCGCAAGGGATCAAGGTCGTCTCGGTGTTCCTCTCGGGCCGCCCCTTGTTCACCGGTCCCGAAATCAACGCCTCCGATGCGTTTGTCGCGGCATGGCTTCCCGGCACCCAAGGCGAAGGCGTCGCCGATGTCCTCGTCGCCCGCAAGGATGGCAAGCCTGCCCGCGGCTTTACCGGCAAGCTGTCCTTCCCCTGGCCGGCCGATGCGGTCTCGCCGGTCAAGACCCCGCTGTTCGCGGCCGGGTACGGTCTGACCTATGCCAGCAAGGCGGCGGTCGGCCCGGTCAACGAAGACCCCAAGGTCGATCTCGTCGCCTCGGCCAGCGAAGGCGTCTATTTCGCGCTCGGCAAAGTCCCCTCCCCCTGGCACCTCAGCCTCGATCCGGGTATTGCCGCCCGCGCGGTCGATCTCGGCGCACAGGAAGATGCGCAAGCGTTCGTGTGGAGCGAAGCAGGCGCCATCGGCATCGACGGCCCGCCGGTCGATCTGATGCGCCAGCTTGACGAGGAATTCGCGCTGAAGCTGGAAGGCAAGCTCGATGCTGCCGCCGGCCCCATCGCGGTAACCATGGCGGGCGCCACGCTCAAGATCACCCCGCCTGCCGGTCCGATGACGGTGCGCATCCCGCTGCGCTGCTTCCTCGAGGCAGGAGCGAACTTCAAGGCGGTCGGTACGCCGCTGCGCATCGCCGGTGACAGGGGCCTCGTGCTCACCTTGCGCGGTGCCAGCATCGAAGGCGTCGGCGAGACCATCGCCTGCCCGGCTAGATAGCGATGCCTTCGCTTTCAAAGTAGGCGATCACCGGGGCCAGCGCGTCCCGGTGCGCCTTCCAGCGCGCGACCGAATCCTTGTACATGGGCCGCCGCACCTGCTGCGCGCTGGGGGTCGAGACGGGCGCGGTGTTGCGGTGGAAGTCGAGGCAGGCTTCGTCCCACGCCAGCCCGCAGTGCGCGAGCAGACGCCGCGTCTGGCCCTCCTGATCGGCGACCAGATCCTCGTAGCCCAGTTCAAGAATGCGGCCCGGCAGCGCCGCGCGCCAGAAGGCCATCAGACGGTCAAACCGCACATAGTAGCGCGCGATGTCCATCAGGTCGTAGCTGTAGTCGTAATAGCGCGAGGAGATCGCGAAGAGATTGCGGAAATTCGCCAGCACCGTATCGAGCGGATGGCGCCTGAGGCACACGATCCGCGCCTCCGGCAGCGCCCGCGCGATGAACCCGGCGTACTGGAAATTGCCCGGAAACTTGTCGGTAAACCGCCCCTCGCGCGCCCCGGCATGGGTGCGCGCCCGCGCCATGTAGTCGCGCCCGATCGCGCCGAGATCGGCCCCGGCGGCCGCTTCGATGGTCTCCACATCCAGCACCTTCCGGCTGCGCGTTCCCGAGGCCATCTTCACCGCGAGCGGCATTGCCTGCAATTCGCCCGCGCTCCACACCTCGGGGTGCGAGGACAGGATGCGGTCGACCAGCGTCGTCCCGGTACGCGGCATGCCGATCACGAAAATCGGTGCATCCTGCGGCGCTCCTTGCACCGGGGCGGCAGCCACGCGCGGCCAGACCCGCTCGATGGCATCGAAATTCGCCGCATCGCGCGCGAACGTATAGGGCAGGCGCGCCCGGTGCTCGGCATTGGCGGCAGAATGACGGGCGAAGGCGGCCTGCTGCTCGCCCAGATCCTCTAGTTCCTTCGCCAGCGCATAACCGATCAGCAGCCGCGCATCACCCGCAGCGGCTCGGGCAAGTGCCACTTCGAGCCTCGCGACATGGTTGCTCTCAGGCGTCTGCTTCCTGAGGCCCGCGAGCAGGTGATGCCCGCGCGCGTAATCGGGATCGATGGCCAGCAAAGCCTCTACCGCAACCTCCGCTCCGGCAATGTCGCCGATGAAATTGAGCGCCGCGGCCAGATTGTAGTGGAACGAAACATTGCCCGGGGCGAGCCGCACCGCCTCGCGGAAATGCGGCACCGAAGCGGCATGCTCGCCAAGCCGGGCGTAGACGCAGCCCATCGTGTCGCGGCCCAGCGCATCTTCCGGCAGCGCCTGCTCGGCTGCCGCCAATGTCGCCGCCGCCGCGCCATCCTGCCGCAACATGATCTGCAGCCGCGCCAGTTGCGCCCGGAAACTGCCGCGCGGCTCAAGCTCCACGGCCTGCGCAACATCGGCAATCCCGGCACTCACCCGCCCCGCTTCCGCCCGCGTCATGCCGAGCAGGAAGCGCGCTTCCGCATCATCGGGAAAGGCCGCGACCGCGCTCGCCGCAAGCTGCTCCGCGGCTCCCAGATCGCCCCGGTTCAGCGCCCGGCGGATGGCTGCAATCCGGGCCGGCTCAGCGCTCACGTTTTGGTCTTCACGCCTGGATCTTCACTGGGCGGTGGACGCGCCCTTGCGCTTCTCCACCATCGCGATCAGCGGCTTGAACGGAAACACGAACTGCTCCCAGATCGTCAGCCGGCGCCGGTCGTCCTGCCCCACCAGAATGCCTTCGCCTTCCTTGTAGGTGCCGAACATCCGGTCGATCAGGATCAGCGAATTGCCATAATTGCAGCGCGTGTTCTCATAGCCCACCGAGTGGTGGAAGCTGTGGTGGCGGATCGTCGTGAAGAAGAAGCTGTAGAACAGCGGCGGGTCGCTCTTCACGTTGGCATGGGCGTACGTCGCCACAGCATTGGTCACCGCAAAGGCGCAGAGATAGGCTGCGGGCGAAACATCGAGCAGCGCGACAATCCCGAGGCTGATCAGGAACAGCTCGATCGGATTGCCGACCGCGCCTTTCATCGCGTTGAGCTGGGTGATGTGGTGATGCGGCGCGTGGGTCAGCCAGAACGGCTCCCAGTTGTGCATCAGCCGGTGCATCCAGTACTGGCCGAACTCCCACAGGAACACGACGAGCGCCACTTGCGCGAGGAACGGCATTGCCGTCACCCACGGCGTGGTGATGCCCCAGGCTTCCTTCAGCGCATGAAGCGGCGCCTCGGACAGGATATAGGCCATGCGCGAGATGACCGTGTTGATCAGCACGAAGTAGAACAGATCGGTGAAGAACTCCTGCCGGTTGATCCGCCAGCCCTCATGCCGCTCGAACACCAGCTCCAGCCCCAGCACGAAGGCCGTCACCACGCTGTTGACCACAAGCAGGGTCCACGGGTTCGCGACGAGGCTTTCCGGCGCCCACGCCCAGAATGCCACCACTGCCGCCACTGTCGCGGGCGGGATGCAATCGACCGCCAGCCTCTTGATGCCCGAACTCATGACGCACCACTCCTCACCTGTGGTTTTTCACGTTCCTGCCCTGCAACTTGTCTTATTGCTGCAGAATTGCGCAATCGGGGGCGAGGATCAACCCCGCCCCCTTTTGTGCAGTCACCCTCTTCCCAAGCTCAGTACTTGACGCGCATCTCCAGCCCGAAGGTGCGCGGCGTGATCACCGTGTTGCGCAAGTAGCGCAGGCGGACGCCATCATTCAGCCCGACGCGTGAACGGTCGTTGGAGACCGCCGTCACCGCGTACTTGTTGAAGATGTTGTTCGCGAACAGCCCCACCGTGAACGTATCGTTCTGCCAGCTGAGCGAGGCGCGGTGCAGCACGAAGCCCGGCAGCTTGTCGCCAAAGGCGCGGTCCCAACCAAGGCGCGTCACCACATCGCCGCGGTAGGTCGCGGTCCAGTCCGCCGTCAGATCGCCGCCGAACGCGGGCTTGGTATAGTTGATACCGAGGCTGCCGCTGTTGCGGGTCGATCCGGGCAAACGGTCGCCCTTGAGCGCATTGATCCGGGCCGGCGAACTCGGATAGACGCCTGCCGGATCGTTGACCGGGATCAGACCGACAACATCTTCGGTAAGGCGTGCGTTGGTGTAGGAATACGTCCCCTGGATCGACAGCCCATCGATCGGCCGCAGCTGGAACGACGCGTCGAAGCCGTCCGACTTGCCCTTGCCGCCATTGACGGTGATGCCGACGATGCCGTTGACCGTTGCCGAGGCCAGCTGGATGCCGTCCCAACTGATCGTGAACGCGTTCAGGTTGAAGGTCAGCTTCCGGTCGAAAAGTTCGGCGCGAATACCGACTTCGAGGTTCTTGGTGCTGTCCGGGCCATACTGCTGCTCGTTCGGCAGCGCGCAAACGTTCTGGAACGGCGGCGGCTTGAGCGGGAAGATGCAAGGCGCAACCGTGTTCGGTCCGCCGATACGATAGCCCTTGCTGTAAGTCACATAGAGCATGACATCCGGCGTGAACTTGTACGAGGTGTTGAACTTCCACACCCCACCGCTTTGGCCAGCCTGACCGCCCGCGGGGTCTGCATCATAGGGGCTGAGCGGATCGCCGAGAAGCGGTACGACCGCACGTCCGGAAACCTGTGAAGTGTAGCTGAAATAGCGGCCGCCAGCCGTGACTTGCCATTCCGGCGTGATCTTGAACGTGCCCTCGCCAAACACTGCCTTCTCGATCACCTTGGCGCGGTTGTAGGAGACATATTCGAGCTCCAGAGGATTGGTCGCCAGGTCGACGCCCGGCAATCCGGGCACGCGCTCACGGTAATCCGCCTGCAGCTTCTGCTGGTTGAAGAAGCCGCCGAGCACCCAGCTGAACGGCCCGCCGTGGGTCGAGACGAAGCGGATTTCCTGATTGAACTGTTTGCGTGTGTTTTCGCTCTCGTTGAAGCTGGTGAACGCTGGGAACAACTCGTAATCATAGTCCAGATCAAGCAGCAGGTCGGTGTTGTCGCCGACCCGCTTGTTGTTGACCTTCGTATAGGCCGTCGTCGCTACGAGATCGAAGATATCGGCGACATTGGCATTGATTTCCATGCTGGCGAGGTGCGCATTGCGGTTCACGGGCTCGGCATAACGCGCCGCGCTTTCATACTTGCCGGTGCCGAACACGAAATCGCTGTTGTACTGCCCGCCGCCGGTCTTCGTACGCTGGAAGGCGTAGGTGAAGTCAACCGACAGATCCGGCGTGATCTGGAACAACAGTTGGTTGCGGGTCGTGAAGGTCTTCTCGAAGTTGAGATCTTTGCGGGTAGTTAGATTGGCGTCAGCAAACGCCTGCGTGATCGGCGGAGAACCCGGCTCCTGCGGGAGTGAGACGCCCGGTGTCTTCACTATGCGCGTGTAATCGATGAAGCCGGGATCGTAGTAGTATCCCGTCACCGAACGGAACGCGATGCGGTCCTTGACAATCGGAATGTTGATCACTCCGTCGACCTGATAGCCGACTTTCGAGGCCTCGTTCTTGCCGTAGACGCGTCCGTGCCACTCCGCCGACCACTTGTTCGTGTCAGGCCGGTTGGGGATGTTGCGGATCGCACCGGCCAGCGTGCCCAGGCCGTAGAGCGTGCCCTGCGGGCCGAGCAGAGTCTCGACGCGGGCGATGTCGAGCATCTTGAAGTCATAGTAGATCGGGACTTCGCCGAGGTAGACGCCCAACGCGTTGTCATAGTTGTTGCCGGTCGCGTCGGTATCCGAGGCATTCAGGCCGCGCAGCACGATCGTGCCGGTCGAGCCCGGGCCAGTGTCGGCAATCGTCACGCCCGGGGTGAAATCGGCAATGTCGCGGATGTCGTCGATGCGCTGGCGCGACAGTTGTTCGGAACCCAGAGCGGTGATGTTGATCGGCACGTCCTGCAGCGAAGTCGCGCGCCGCGTCGCTGTCACCACGATGGCACTGTTGTCTTCGACTGCCGCGGCCTGAGGCGCGTCGCTCACCGGGGCCGGAGCCGGGTCCGTCTGCGCGAAAGCGGGAAATGCGGTGCTGCCCATGAGGATCGTCGCACCATACAGAGCCTTTTTGGCCAGCGTTGTCTTATAGGTTTTCTTGGTCACTCGAGCCCCCGCGTTGACTGCGTGAAAGCCTTTTCGAAGTGACATCCAGTCCCTGATTTCCCCCTTGTTGCCGGGGAGCGCCGCCCCTTGTGGAACTGGCGCCATGTCAATCCCTCAATCTGCCTCCGAAGAGGCGCCCCAACTCGCAGCTTCACCAGATGACCAAAGAGGCAATTCCACCCGAACCGCCGATCATCCAGCAAATCATGACAAACCGGCGCCAGGCGATTTCAGAACCACCTGCCGAATTCGCACGACACCATTCTGCACGAATACCATTCATGCAGCTTAACGTGGTCAAGCAATACTATTGCCTGACTCAAAGTGTTATTGTTGGCGCCGCAATGGACCAGCTCCTTTGCGACATTTCAGTTACGCTATCGATATTACATAACAGGTCAAGCGTAATAATTCCCGGCAACTCCGGTATTATTCGATCCTCGCTGCAGTGCGGAAATCCTTGATTTTTCCGGACCGGATGGCTCACCAAACAGCCGCGAGATCGCACACCCGGTTCGCTGCAGCGTTGCATCGAATCAACAGAAAGCCACGGTTTATGGGGCCCGATTCGCAGCCTCCACAGGGCATCGGCCCAAGGTGGTATTACGTTTTTTCCGGAACGTAACATTTTGCCGTGGACAAGCAGATTGTTTCTCGCAATGCTGCACTGCGAAAGGAGACAGAATCGTGTCAGCCACCTCTCCCACCAGGAAAACCCGAGGGATCACCGGTTCGCTCCTCGCTGCGGCCCTTGTCGCCACGCTCGCCCTCACGGGGTGTTCCGGCGGAGGCGGCGCTCCCACTGAAAAGAAATCCGAATTCAGCATCGGCTGGTCGATCTATGCCGGCTGGATGCCGTGGCCTTATGCCCAGCAAGCCGGCATCGTGAAGAAGTGGGAAGACAAGTACCACCTCAAGATCACGATCGTGCAGGTCAACGACTACGTCGAATCGATCAACCAGTACACCGCCGGCAAGCTCGACGGCGTCACCCTCGCCAACATGGACGCGCTGACGATCCCGGCCGCGGGCGGCAAGGACACCACGGCGGTCATTCTCGGCGACTATTCCAACGGCAACGACGGCGTGCTGCTAAAGGGCGCCGCGGACCTTTCCGCACTCAAGGGCCGCTCGGTCAATCTGGTCGAGCTCTCGGTCTCGCACTACCTTCTGGCGCGCGCCCTCGAAAAGGCAGGCATGGGCATGACCGACGTGAAGACGGTCAACACGGCCGATGCGGACATCGTCGGCGCCTTCGCCAGCCCCGATGTCACCGCCGCCGTTGCCTGGAACCCGCAGCTTTCGGTGATGCGCGCGCAGCCCGGCGTCACGCAGGTCTTTTCCTCGGCCGATATTCCGGGCGAAATCCTCGACCTGCTCGTTGTCGATACCGCCACGCTCAAGGCCAATCCCGATCTCGGCAAGGCGCTCGCGGGCATCTGGTACGATACCGTCCAGCTGATGATGAAGCAGGATGCGGACGGCAAGGCCGCGCGCGCCGCGATGGCCAAGCTGGCAGGGGCCGCGCCCGAAACCTTCGACAGCCAGCTCAAGACGACCTTCCTCTACACCGACCCGAAGGCCGCGGTCGCCGCCGCACAATCACCTGCGCTCGTCACCACGATGACCCGCGTGCGCGATTTCAGCTTCGCGCGCGGGCTGTTCAAGGGCGCGGCAACGGCGGACGCTGTGGGCATCGCCTTCCCCGGCGGCAAGACACTCGGCGACAAGAACCACGTCACCCTGCGCTTCGACGACAGCTTCATGAAGCTCGCCGCCGACGGGAAGATCTGAGCCGATGCGGCTGATCAACCGCCACTTCTCCAAACGGGACCGCCTGATCGCAGGCGGCGCACCGATCGTGCTGCTCCTCGTGATCTACCTGATCATGGCGGCAGCGCGGCACGCGGCGAACCCGTCGGACAAGATCCTCCCCCTCCCCGGCGGCATGTTCACGGCGATGGCCGGCCTCCTCACCACGCCCGATCCGCTTTCCGGCCATCTCGTGTTCTGGGCCGATACGCTCGCCAGCCTCCAGCGCCTCGGCCTCGGCCTTGGCATCGCGACACTTTTCGCGCTCGTCCTCGGCCTTCTCATCGGGGCAATCCCGCCGGTCCGTGCAACGCTGAGCCCGCTGGTGACCGGCATTGCGGTCATCCCGCCGATCGCGCTGCTCCCAATCCTGTTCATCGCGCTGGGGCTGGGTGAGACCTCGAAGGTCGTCCTCATCGCCATCGGCGTCGCGCCGGTGATGATCCGCGACATCGCCGCCCATGTCGGCAGCCTCCCGCGCGAGCAGATCATCAAGGCCGAGACGCTTGGCGCCAATTCATGGCAGATCATCGCCCGCGTCGCGCTCCCCCAAGCGATGCCGCGGCTGCTGCAGGCGATCCGCCTTGCACTCGGCCCGGCGTGGGTATTCCTCATCTCCGCCGAAGCTGTCGCTTCCGACATCGGCCTTGGCTACCGCATCTTCCTCGTCCGCCGCTATCTCTCGATGGACGTGATCATACCCTACGTCGCGTGGATCGCGCTGCTCGCCATCGTGATGGACGTCGCGCTGAATGCGCTGAGCCGCCGCGCCTTCCCCTGGGCCCATGGAGACGCCCGGTGAACGCGCTGCTCTCGCTACGCAATGTCTGGGTCGAATACGGCGACAAGGTCGTGCTCGAAAAGGTCAACCTCGAGGTCGCCGAAGGGGCGTTCCTCTCGATCATCGGCCCTTCCGGCGCGGGCAAGTCGAGCCTGCTGCGCCTGATCCTCGGGCAGGAAGCGCCAACGCGCGGGCAGGTCTTGCTCGACGGGCAGCCGCTCCGCCCCGAATGCGGTCCCGATCGCGGCGTCGTGTTCCAGCGCTATTCGGTCTTCCCGCATATGACGGTGCTCGGCAACGTCACCTTCGGCCTCGAATGCCCCGCCGCGCCCCTCGCCGCGCGCCTGTTCGGCGGCGCCCGCCGGAAGGCGGAAGCCGAAGCGACGCAGATGCTCGAAGCCGTTGGCCTTGGCGACAGCCTCCACCTCTACCCGGCGCAAATGTCGGGGGGCATGCAGCAGCGCCTCGCCATCGCGCAGGCGCTGATCAAGCGCCCGCGCATCCTGCTTCTCGATGAACCCTTCGGCGCGCTCGACCCCGGCATCCGGGCGGACATGCATGGCCTGATCACCCGCTTGTGGCGCGACTATTCGCTCACTGTCGTGATGGTCACGCACGATATCAAGGAAGCCTTCACGCTCGGCACGCGCGTCCTCGCGCTCGACAAGCGCCGCCACGATCCGCACGCGCCGCACCGCTACGGCGCGACGGCGGTCTACGACCTGCCCTTGCGCGGTCCTCCGGTCCCGGCGCCGGAACCCGAAACCCAGCCAACACCTGTCGCGGCCACGAATTGAGAGGAATGGCAATGACGCCCACAACATTCGGCTCAACCCCCGGCCTCGCCCGGCTCAGCATGAGCCTCCCCGCCGAACTGTTCCGCAAGCTCGACATGATGGTGACCGAGCGCCAGCTCCCCTCGCGCTCGCAGCTCATGGCCGAGCTGATCCGCCACGCGCTCGCCGCGCACGAGGCGTTCACCCGGCCCGACGAGATGCTCGCCGGCACGATCACCCTCGTCTACCGCGGCGAGCGCGGCCGCGTCCGCCACCAGCTCGCGCAGACGCAGGCGCACTACCTCAAGGAAGTGATCTCCTCGCAGCATGTCTTCCTCGAGGATGATCAGTCGCTCGAAGTGCTGCTCGTGCAGGGCCCCGCCGCCCGCCTCAAGGACCTCTCCGATGCGCTGCGCCGCGTGCGCGGGGTCCAGCAGCTCGAACTCGTCACCACCACCGCGCTCCTCCCCCAGCTCTACGAGCCGGAAGCCGATGCGCCGCAGGGAGCCGCCGCATGACTACTGCGCTCGCAAACCCCAACGCCGCCCGCGATCACGCCCGCGCCCAGGGCGGCACCGTGGTCGAGGCGATGCCGATCCTCCCCCCCGCCGCGCCGGACCTGCCCGAAGACGTCGACGCGTCCGACCTGCTCTGGGAAGAAACCGTCGCCCCCGGCGGCTATGCCACCCGCCGGCTGCCGCGCGGGAGCCGACTGCGGCTGATCGACACCAAAGGCGATGCCTGCGCCAGCCTGCAGATCTTCAACGCCGAGATGCCGACCGAGCGTTACAGCTTTGCAGACACCGTGAAGATCCAGTGGAACGCCTATCTCGCCGAGGGCAAGTTCCTGCTCTCCGACATGGGCCGTGTCCTGATGAGCATCTTCAAGGACACGACGCGCGGCACGCACGATACGTTCTCCGGCACTTCCAACGCCTACACCAACGCGGCGAAGTATGGCGACGGGCGCAACTCCGGCCAGTTCCCCAACGGGCGTGACCGTTTCCTGCTCGGCGCCGCCAAGCACGGCCTCCAGCGCCGCGACATCCACGCCGCGATCACCCTGTTCAAGGGCGCGAAGATTGGGGATGACGGCACGATCGAACCGCAGATCGGCCCGTTCGAGCCTGGTCGCGAGGTGATCCTGCGCGCCGAAATGGACGTCATCGTGGTGATCGCCAACGTGCCCCACGTGCTTGATCCCCGGCCGGACTACACCGTCACGCCGCTGCGCCTCACCGCCTGGCGCGGACCCGTCGCGGCCGAAGACGATCCCATCCGCACCGCGACGCCGGAGGGTCTTCGGGCTTTCCTCAACGTCGAAGACTACTACCGCCGGTAAGGAGGCAGCCCCATGCAGAACCGCGATCCGCACCATGACGGCCTCCCTGATACCATCGTCCACGACGAGGTCGTCCCCGCCCGCGCGCCCTGGATCCATCACATCAAGAAGGGCCAGACGCTGCGCATCGTCGACCTCGAAGGCAACCAGGCGGTCGACTTCCTGCTCTACAGCGAGGCCGACGATACCGAGCGCTATTCCGCGCAGGACACCGTTGCCGCGCAAGGCAACCTGTTCCTGCGCACCGGCACCGTGCTGCGCTCGAACGAGGGCCGCCCGATGATGACCATCGCCGCCACCACGGTCGAATACCACGACACCATCGGCGGCGCCTGCTCCTGCGAGAGCAACACTTTGCGCTATGGCCACCACACCAAGGCCCAGCATGCCTGCGTCGAGAACTTCCTCGAAGCCAACCTCACCGAAGGGCGCGGCAAGCGCGATATTGTCGCCAACATCAACTTCTTCATGAACGTGCCGGTGGAAGCAGACGGCGCGCTCGGCATCGTCGACGGCATTTCCGCGCCGGGCCTCACGGTCGATCTCAAGGCCGAGATGGACGTCATCGTCGTCGTGTCCAACTGCCCGCAGATCAACAATCCCTGCAACGGCTTCAACCCGACTCCCGTGCGCATGATCGTCGCCGCATGAGCGCGGCGTTCCCAAATCCTTCTTCTTCCCCTCCCCCGTCCGGGGGAGGCCGGGTGGGGGTATCCAGCACTCACCGGACATGCCGTACCCCCTCCCCCAACCCCTCCCCACGGGGAGGGGAGCAGTGAGTCATAGCGAGAACATGAGCTTCGACACCGTCCTCATTGCCAACCGCGGGGCCATCGCCACCCGGATCATCCGCACCTTGCGCCGCATGGGGCTGCGCTCGGTTGCGGTCTATTCGGAAGCCGATGCTGGCTCGCTCCATGTCTCGGAGGCAGACGAGGCCGTCTGCATCGGCGGCGCGCGTCCCTCTGAAAGCTATCTCAACATCGAGGCGATCCTCGCTGCCGCAAAGCAGACGGGCGCAGGTGCGATCCATCCCGGATACGGATTCCTGGCCGAGAACACCGATTTCGCCGAAGCCTGTGCGGCGGCCGGGATCGTCTTCATCGGCCCGACGCCCGACAATATCCGCATGTTCGGCCTCAAGCACAGCGCCCGCGCGCTCGCCAAGGCGCACGGCGTGCCGCTCGCGCCCGGCTCCGAACTGCTGACGAGCGAAAAGGAAGCGCTCGCCGCGGCGAACGAAATCGGCTTTCCCGTCATGCTCAAGGCGACCGCCGGCGGCGGCGGCATCGGCATGCGCGTTTGCGAAAGCCAGGCCGATGTCCGCGAAGGCTTCGCCACTGTCGCCCGCCTTGGCCAGAGCAACTTCGGCGATGCCGGCGTTTTCCTCGAACGCTATGTGCGCCGCGCCCGCCATGTCGAAGTGCAGATCTTCGGCGACGGCGAGGGCCGTGTCGTCGCGCTCGGCGAACGCGATTGCTCGCTCCAGCGCCGCAACCAGAAAGTGGTCGAGGAATCCCCCGCCCCTCTGCTTCCCGAGCATATCCGGCAGGACCTGTATACCGCCGCGATCCGCCTCGGCGAAGCCGCGCGCTATCGCAACGCCGGCACTGTCGAATTCCTCTATGATGCCGAGCGCGAGCAGTTCTACTTCCTCGAAATGAACACCCGCCTGCAGGTCGAGCACGGCGTGACCGAAATGGTCATGGGCATCGATCTCGTCGAATGGATGGTGCGCGGCGGCGCGGGCGATTTCAGCTTCCTAGATAGCGCGCCCACTGTGCCGCAGGGCCATTCGGTACAGGTCCGCCTCTACGCCGAAGACCCGGCGCTCGATTATCGCCCCACCTCCGGCACGCTCACGGCAGTCGAATTCCCGGCCGATATCCGCACCGAAACCTGGGTCATGGCCGGCAGCGAGGTCACCTCGTGGTACGATCCCATGCTCGCCAAGCTGATCGTCCATGCCCCGACGCGCGGCCTTGCCGTCACCGCGATACAAACGGCGCTCGGCGAAACCCGCGTCGATGGCATCGAAACCAATTTGCGCTGGCTGCGCGATGTGGTCCGCACCCCCGCCTTCACCAGCGGCGAAGTCTCGACCCGCGTCCTTGATACCATCGCCTATACCCCCCGCAGCGTCCGCGTCGTCAGCGGCGGCACCGCCACCACGGTGCAGGATTGGCCCGGCCGCCAGCGCCTCTGGGCGGTCGGCGTGCCGCCTTCAGGCCCGATGGACGATCAATCGTTCCGGCTTGGCAACCGCCTGCTCGGCAATCCCGAAGGCACCGCCGGCCTCGAACTCACTCACTCCGGCCCGACCCTCGCCTTCACCGCGCCCGCGCGCGTCGCGCTCACCGGTGCAGATTTCGGCGCGACGCTCGATGGCATGCCCGTCCCGCGCGGGCAGGTGATCCCGATTGCCGCCGGGCAAACGCTGGCACTCGGCCGCGCGCGGGGCGGCGGCATGCGCGGCTATCTGCTCTTTGCAGGCGGCCTTGATATCGCGCCCTATCTTGGCAGCCGCGCCACGTTCGAACTCGGCCAGTTCGGCGGCCACGCCGCGCGCCGCCTTGTTGCGGGCGATGTGCTCCACTTGGGCAATCAACCCGCCGAGGCGCCGCTTGCCGCGACGGCACTGCCGCCGCTCAGCAACGAATGGACCCTGCGCGTCCTCTACGGCCCGCACGGCGCGCCCGATTTCTTCACGCCCGACGATATTGCCATGATCGTCGCCGCCGAATGGCAGGTGCACTACAATTCCAACCGCACCGGCGTGCGCCTCATCGGCCCCAAGCCGCACTGGGCGCGGAAGGACGGCGGCGAAGCGGGGCTCCACCCCTCCAACATCCACGACAACCCCTACGCCATCGGCGCGGTCGATTTCACCGGTGACATGCCGATCATCCTTGGCCCGGATGGCCCCTCCTTGGGGGGGTTTGTCTGCCCCTTCGTGGTCATCGCGGCCGACCGTTGGAAGCTTGGCCAGCTCGTCCCCGGCGACCGGCTGCGCTTTGCCCCGGTCACCATCGCCGATGCCGCCACAGCCGATGCCGACCAGCAGCGCCTGCTCAGCGACGGCACGCTCCCCGGCCCGGTGCCCGACCGCCCTGTCGCCCATCTTTCCCCGATCCTCGTCGAACTGCCCGAAGCACAAGGCCGCCCCCGCACGATCTACCGCCAGCAGGGTGATCGAAACATCCTCGTCGAATATGGCCCGATCGTCCTCGACATCGAGCTCAGGATCCGCGTCCACGCGCTGATGGTCGAGATGGAGCGAATGGCCCACCCCGGCGTCATCGACGTGGTCCCGGGTATCCGTTCGCTCCAGCTGCATTTTGATGGGAAGGCGCTGGATCAGGCCACCGCGCTCGCCATGCTGATCGACGCGGAAGAACGCCTCGGAGACCTCGGGGACTTCACCATCCCGAGCCGCGTTGTCCACCTGCCGCTGTCATGGCGCGATCCCGCCACGCTGGAGACCATCCAGAAGTACATGGGCGCCGTCCGCGACGATGCGCCATGGTGCCCGGACAACATCGAATTCATCCGCCGCATCAACGGCCTTCCCGATGTCGCCGCGGTCGAGAACCTGATATTCGAGGCCAACTACCTCGTCATGGGCCTCGGCGACGTCTATCTCGGCGCGCCTGTCGCGACCCCGGTCGATCCGCGCCACCGCCTCGTCACCACCAAGTACAACCCTGCGCGCACCTGGACCCCGCCCAATGTCGTCGGCATCGGCGGCGCCTATATGTGCATCTACGGGATGGAAGGCCCCGGCGGCTACCAGCTGTTCGGCCGCACCGTGCAGGTGTGGAACACCTACAAGCAGACGGATGCCTTCACCGAAGGCAAGCCCTGGCTGCTGCGCTTCTTCGACCAGATCCGTTTCTATCCGGTCAGCGCCGAAGAGCTCACCGCATGGCGCCGCGATTTCCCCGCCGGCCGCCGCGCGCTGAAGATCGAGCCGAGCGAATTCCGCCTCGCCGATTACCGCGCATTCCTGGCGGGCAACGCGGAGACCATTGCCGCCTTCGAAGCCAATCGCCAGGCCGCCTTCGACGCCGAGCGCGCCGACTGGGAGCGCCGCGGCGAGTTCGACCGCGTCAGCAGCCTCACCGAGGCCGAAGCCCCCGCCCAAGCGCTTGCCGAAGTGCCCGACGGCACCGACCTCGTCGAAGCCCCCTTCGGCGGCAGCGTGTGGAAGCTCCTCGTCTCGGCCGGAGACGCGGTGAAGGCCGGCGACACCATCGCGGTGATCGAGGCGATGAAGATGGAATGCCCGGTCGAAAGCCCTGGCACCGGCACGATCGAGGCGCTCTACATCAAGGAGAAGCAGTCCCTCCAGCCAGGCTCGCCGATGCTCGCGCTAAGGAGGACGGCATGACCCAGACCTCGCTCCACTGCCCCTCCCACTCCCGTTCGTGTCGAGCGAAGTCGAGACACCGGGCGCTGCGTAAGGTGTCTCGACTTCGGGTCTTCGACCCGAAGTTTATCCCGAGCCAGTCGAGGGGCTCGACACGAACGGAGATTGGGCTTTGACGTCTGTCAGCACTGCCGCCGAAATCGCCGCCGCCGTCCAGTCCGGCGCAACAACCGCCGTCGAGCAGGCCGAAGCCGCACTCGCCCGGATCGCCGCCTACGACGCGGTTCAACCCCAGATTTGGATCAGCCGCGCCAGTGCCGAACAGGTCCTCGCCGCCGCGCGCGACGTGGATGCCCGCATCGCGGCTGGCGAGAAGCTCCCCCTCGCCGGCGTTCCCTACGCCGCGAAGGACAACATCGACGTCGCCGGCTTCGAGACCACCGCCGCCTGCCCCGCCTTCGCCTATACGCCAGAGCAAAGCGCCACCGTCACCGCGCGCCTCGCGGCGGCAGGCGCGATCTGCATGGGCAAGACCAATCTCGATCAGTTCGCCACCGGCCTCGTCGGCGTGCGCAGCCCCTATGGCATCCCGCGCAATGCCTTCAACCGCGCCTATGTCAGCGGCGGCTCCAGTTCCGGCTCGGCCATCGCCGTCGCCGCCGGCCTTGTCCCCGTCGCGCTCGGGACCGATACGGCCGGATCCGGACGTGTCCCTGCCGCGTTCAACCACCTGATCGGCTTCAAGCCAACCAAGGGCCGCTGGAGCACGAACGGCGTTGTCCCCGCCTGCCGCTCGATCGATTGCGTCACCGTCTTCGCGCACACCACCGCCGACGCCGCATTGGTCGACAAGGTCCTCGCCCGCTTCGATCCCGCCGATCCGTGGTCCAAGCCGCTGGCTGACCGCGCCATCACGCCGACCCGCATCGGCGTCCCGATGCGCCACCAGCGCCAGTGGTTCGGCGATGCAGAATCCGAATACTTCTACGACCGCGCGCTCGATCACCTCGCCAGCTTCGCCGAACTGGTCGAGATCGACATCGCCCCGCTGCAGGAAGCCGCGCAGCTGCTCTATGACGGCCCTTGGGTGGCCGAACGCACCGCCGCGATGGCGCAGATCCTCAAGGCCAACCCCAATGCCGTCGATCCCACCGTCCGCGCCGTGGTCGAAGCCGGGTGGGACAAGACCGCGGTCGAGACCTTCCAGGGCATCTACCGCCTCGCCGAGATCAAGCGTCACGCCGACCTTCTGTGGGGCGAGATCGACGCGCTCGCCTTCCCGACCACCGGCACCACCTACCGTGTGGCGGAACTCGCCAAGGCACCCATCGCGCTCAACAGCAATCTCGGCGCCTACACGAACTTCGTGAACCTGCTCGACATGGCCGCGCTCGCGGTCCCCGCAGGCACGCGCCACAACCGCACCGGCTTCGGGATCACCTTCATCGGCCCCGCCGACACCGACCGCACGCTGCTCGATCTTGCCGACACCTATCTCGCCAGGGCCCACCTCGCCCCCCCGCCACCTCTTGACCTCGAGGGCCATATGCAGACCGTCAAGCTCGCCGTCGTCGGCGCCCACCTCAAGGACATGCCGCTCCACTGGCAGCTCACCTCGCGCGAGGCGACCTTCGTGGAGGCAACCCATACCGCGCCCAGCTACCGGCTCTATGCCATGGCCGACAGCGTGCCGCCCAAGCCGGCGTTGGTCCACAGCGGCGATGACGGCGCTTCCATCGCGGTCGAAGTCTATGAGCTGGGCGTCGCCGAATTCGGCAGCTTCACCGTCGAAGTCCCCGCCCCGCTTGCCATCGGCACCGTCACGCTGGCAGACGGGACCAGCGTCAAGGGCTTCGTCGCCGAACCGCGTGCGCTGATCGGCGCGGAGGACATCACCCACCTCGGCGGCTGGCGCGCCTATATCGCGCAGAAGAATTGAAGGAGCAGCCCATGCGAAGCCCCAAGTCCCTGCTTCTCGCCGCCGCGCTGATCCCCGCTGCTGCCCATGCCGAAGCCGCGAAGCCCGTCGTGCAGGTCGTCCCCGGTTTTGCCGACTTCCTTGCCATCGACGGCGACACCGTCTGGGCGACCAACAAGGGCCGCGTCGAGCAGTGGTCGGTGAAGGGCAAGAAGACCGAATACCCGATGGGGCGGCCCTGCGGCGGCATGAGCGTGGACTATGGCTCGCTCTGGGTCGCCGATTGCCCGGAGAACGCCGTCAAGCGCATCGACGTGAAGACCGGGCGGCTCCTCGCCACGATTTCCAGCGGCATCGCCAACAATATGGAGGGCGAGCTCAACACCGTTACCGGCGCGGGCTCCGTCTGGATCGGCAGCGAGGCCAGCGGGAAGATCGCCCGCATCGACCCCGCCACCAACAAGGTCGTCGCCTCGATCCCGGTCGCACCCGGCTCGTGGTACCTCAGCTTCGGCCTCGGCGCGCTCTGGGCGGTGAGCGGCAAGGAACAGGTGCTCAGCCGCATCGATCCCGCCACCAACACCGTCACTGGCACCGTCGCGCTCGGCAAGATGCCGGGCTTCCTCGTCGCGGGCGAAGGCGCGGTCTGGGTGCAGGAACAGGGCGATGGCACCGTCGCGAAGATCGACCCAGCCACGATGACGGTCACCGCGCGGATCAAGGTGGGCGACAACCTCAAGTGGGGCGATATCGATACCGGCGGCGGGAAGGTCTGGCTGCGCACCACCGATGATCAGGAATACGTGGTGATCGATGCCGCCACCAACGCGATCCTCGACCGCGTCGGCAAGCCCTCCGGCAGCGGCGCGCTGCGTTGGACGCCCAAGGGCGTATGGACCTCGGCGCACGATATCCGCACGCTGACATGGTGGCCCAACAAATAGGGACAGTCCCCTTTTTTTCACTCGCCTCCTCTTTCCGATCAAGATACTCGAAAGAAACGAAAATAAAGGGGACAGTCCCTTTTTCTAAGCCGCGGCCTTGCGCCCCTTTACCCAGTCGATGATCGGCATGAGCGGATAGATCAGCGTCTCGCCGATGCCCATGTGCCGCCGGCCTTCCTGCCCGACTTCCACCGCCTCGCCCCCCTTGAACGTGCCGTGCAGCCGGTCAAACAGGATCAGCGCGCAGGCATAGTTGCAGCGCGTATCCTCGTACTCCACCGAATGGTGCAGGCTGTGCGCCTCGATCGTGGTGAACACGGCGGAATACCAGCGCGGCGGATCGAAGCGCACGTTGGCGTGGCTGAACGCCGCGATGGTTCCCAGCATATGCCCGGCGCAGAACAGGGCCGGCAGCGAGAAATCGAGGAATACCGTCAGGCTAAGCCCGATCAGGAACAGCTCGAAGGGATTGCCCACCGCCCCCTTCAGCGCGTTCAGTTGCCGCACAAAGTGGTGCGGCGCGTGGACCACCCACAGCGGAAACCAGTTGTGCATCGCCCGGTGCAGCCAGTAGTGCCCCCACTCGATCAGCAGCATGATCAGCGCCACCTGCAAGATCAGCGGCGCATGCTCCAGCCACGGGGTATGGATGCCCAGCGCGTCCTTCACCCCGATCAGCGGCGCATCGGCCCAGTGCTTTCCGGCATAGCGCACAACCGTGTAGAACATCACGAAGTAGAACAGGTCCGAAAAGAATTCAGCGCGCGTCAGCCGCCACCCGGCGTGCCGTTCGTTGATCTGCTCGAGTCCCAGGATCATGAACTTGGTGCAGACCGCCGCGATCACGATGGTCCAGCCATTCGTCGCCAGTTCCGGCGGCAGAACCGACCAGAACACGAAAATCGCCAGCAGCGTCGCCGGCTGGTAATACTTGAATATCAGCGGTTTAATACCAGCCATGATACTGCGAACCCCCACGGCATTTCTGTGGCTTGAAGGCTAACACCAAGTCCGAATGCCAACAACTCCCCAGATCGTATTACCGACCACAGGGTATCCCCGTTGGCTGCATTCGCCCCCCGATTTCGCTTGCATCCGATGCGCGTTTTTGATCAAAGCAATCATAAACAATCATGGTCCGTTCGGGAGACGCGCGTTGCACAAGGCCCCCATCCGCCTCTTCGGAGCGCTTCTGCTCGCCGGTAGCGCCCTTGCTCCGCTCCACGCCGAGCCAACAGCGGATCCGCTCGCCGACGGCTTCCGCGATCCGCCCGCTTCCGCCCGCCCGCGCGTGTGGTGGCACTGGATGAACGGCAACGTCACCGAGGAAGGCATCCGCCTCGATCTCGAATGGATGAAGCGCATCGGCATCGGCGGCGCGCAGACGTTCGATGCGCAGCTCAATACGCCGCAAGTGATCGAGAAGCGGCTCGTCTACATGGCGCCGGAATGGAAGCACGCCTTCCGCACCGCTGCCGAGACCGCCGACCAGCTCGGCCTCGAACTCGCCATCGCCGCCTCGCCGGGCTGGAGCGAAACCGGCGGTCCCTGGGTCAAGCCCGAAGACGGCATGAAGAAGCTCGTCTGGTCCGAAACGCGAGTGACCGGCGGCAAACCCTTCAAGGGCAAGCTCGCGCTCCCGCCCACGATCACCGGCCCGTTCCAGGACCTGGGCATGCAGCCCGAGATCGGGGTCGAGCATCCCAAGACCGACCTGCCGCAGCTCTACCGCGACTCCTACGTCTTCGCCGTGCCGGAGACGGCCGCACCAATCGTCCCCGTCTGGACGGCATCATCCGGCAAGATCGACACCGCCGCGCTGACCGATGGCAAGCTGGCCACTGCCGTCGAAGTCCCTGTCGGCCAAGCCGATGCACCCGCATGGATCCGCGCGGACTTTGCCGCACCCCAGCAGGTCCGCTCGGCCACGCTGGCGATGCCACCCGTCTCGCTGTTCAGCGCAGCCAAGTTCGCGTCTGTCCTCGAGGCCAGCAAGGACGGCACCAGCTTCAGCGAAGTCGTCCGCTTCCCAACCGGCACATCCGCCGAATACACAATCACCTTCCCCGCCGTCACCGCCAAGGCGCTGCGCGTGCGCTTCATAGCGGAGCAGACCGGCTTCAACCTGCCGACCCCGCCCGCCCCCGGTGCCGAATTCCCCTCGTTCCCCGGCTTCATGAGCGGTGCGGGCGCGCATGCCACCGTCAACGAACTGCGCTTCTCCGCCGCCGCGCTCACCCACCGCTTCGAGGAAAAGGCGGGTTTTGCCACCACGCTGAATTACGACACGATCCCGACGGGCGAAGCTCCCGCCGTGCCGGAAGGCGCGGTCATCGACCTCACCTCGCGCCTGAAGCCGGACGGCTCGCTCGACTGGACCCCGCCCAAGGGCCAGTGGCGCGTGCTGCGTATGGGCTATTCGCTTACCGGCACCGAGAACCACCCCGCGCCGCCCGAAGCTACCGGCCTCGAAGTCGACAAGTTCGATGCCGCCGCCGTCCGCCGCTACATCAACACGTACCTCGACACATATATCGCCGCTGCGGGCCCCGACATGATCGGCCAGCACGGCGTCCGCGCCCTCCTCAACGACAGCATCGAGGTTGGCGCGAGCAACTGGACGCCGCAGATCGTGGCCGAGTTCAAGGCGCGGCGCGGTTATGATCCGGTGCCGTGGCTCCCGACGCTCACCGGCGTGATCCTCGGCACCCCGGCGCGCACCGACGCGTTCCTCCACGATTACCGGCAGACCCTCGCCGACCTGATGGCGGACGGGCACTACAAGACCATCGCCGAGGAAGCCCACAAGCGCGGCCTCATCCACTATTCCGAAGCGCTCGAGGACAAGCGCCCCTCGCTCGGCGACGACATGGCGATGCGCCGCCATGCCGATGTGCCGATGGCCGCGATGTGGTCCTACGACACCGAGCGCGGCGCCCCGCAGCCCAGCTACGAAGGCGACATGCGCGGCGCGGCTTCGGTCGCCCATGTCTATGGCAAAAACCTCGTCGCGGCGGAATCGCTCACCGCCGCGCTGCAGCCATGGGCCTTCGCCCCGCGCGACCTCAAGCCGATGATCGACATGGAATTCGCGCTCGGCGTCAATCGCCCAGTGATCCATACCTCGGTCCACCAGCCACTGACCGACAAGGCACCCGGCTTCTCGCTGTTCATCTTCGGACAGTATTTCAACCGACTGGAGACATGGAGCGAGCAGGCAAAGCCTTGGGTCGATTACATCGCGCGCAGCAGCTACATGCTCCAGCGGGGCCGCAACGTGGCCGATGTCGCCTGGTTCTACGGCGAGGAAGCGCCGCTCACGGGCCTCTTCGCCAATGCTGTTCCGGGCGACCTGCCGACAAACAACGCCTTCGATTTCGTCAATCCCGACGTGCTCCTGAACCAGCTATCGAATGACGGCCCGGACCTCGTCGCCAAGAGCGGCGCGCGGTACAAGGCGCTCTATCTCGGCGGCAGTTCGGCGCGGATGAGCCTCGCGGTGCTGAAGCGGATCGACAAGCTGGTGCGCAGCGGAGCGACTCTGGTCGGTGAGAAGCCGCTTGGCTCGCCCACCCTGCAAGACGATCCTGCTGAATTCACACGCATCGCCGACGCGCTTTGGAGCGGCGATACCGGCAAAGGCCGCGTCCTCGCGAGCCACGATCCCGATGGTGCGCTGGCCAAGCTCGGCATCGCGCCGGACTTCACCTACACCAAGGCCCGGCCCGACACCGCACTCCGCTTCGTCCATCGCAAGACGGCAGACGCCGAGATCTACTTCGTCACCAACCGCAAAAACCGCGCCGAGCCGACGACACTCAGCTTCGCAGTCACAGGCAAGGCGCCCGAATGGTGGGACGCGCAGACCGGCAGGGCTGCGCCGCTCGGCTACACCGACAGAGATGGCCGGACCGACATCGCGATGACACTGAAGCCTTGGCAATCCGGCTTTGTCGTGTTCCGCAAGGCCGGTCCCGCAAGCCTTAGCCTTCCGGCATCGACGCGCACGCAGCTCGCAGCGCTGTCCGGCCCATGGGCGCTGACTTTCCAGCCCGGACGCGGCGCACCCGCCAGCGTGTCCTTGCCCGCCCTCGCCGACTGGACCAAGAGCAGCGACCCGGGCGTGCGCTACTTCTCAGGCACCGCCACCTATCGCCAGACGCTGAAGGTCCCTGCCACCAAACCCGGCCAGCGCCTGATCCTCGATCTCGGAGAGGTGCGCGATCTGGCCGAGGTAATGGTCAACGGCAAGTCCGCCGGCATCCTCTGGCAGCCGCCGTACGAGGCCGACCTGACCGGCCTCGCCAAGCCCGGCACCAATTCCATCGAAATCCGCGTCACCAACCTGTGGGTCAACCGCCTCATCGGCGACGCGCAGCCGGGGGCCAAGCCGATCACCTTCACCACGCTCAAGACCTACCGCGCCGATGCGCCCTTGCGGCCCTCGGGTCTGCTCGGGCCGGTGACGCTGAACGTGGAGAATTAGCCCCCACTTCCCCAGCCCCGCTCACCCTGAGCTTGTCGAAGGGTGCGAGCACCACGGTTGCGCGTGATGCTTCGACAAGCTCAGCATGAGCGGACGTGACGTTTCTTGTAGGGATGATGTGTAGATCGAGGCTCAGTGCAGCTTCAGCCGCGGCCGCACGATCTGGTTCACATGCCCGATCACGATCAGCGTGACACCCCGCCACCAGCCATGGATGGCGATGAGGTGCATGCGGTAGAGCGACATGTAGACCATCCGCGCGATCCGCCCCTCGACGAACATGCGCCCGCCGACGAGGTTGCCCATCAGGCTCCCCACGGTCGAGAACCGGCTGAGCGACACCAGCGAGCCATGGTCGCTATAGGCGAAGTCCTTGAGCGGCTGTCCCGCCTGCGCCCGCACCAGATTGGTGAAGACAAGGCTCGCCATCTGGTGCGCAGACTGCGCGCGCGGCGGCACCGGGCGTTCCTTGCCGGGGAGCAGGCACGATGCGCAATCCCCCAGCGCATAGATCCGGTCATCGGTCTTGGTCTGCAGCGTTGGCCGCACCACGATCTGATTGCCGCGCGTCAGCTCCAGATCGCTCATCGTCTTGATTTCCTCGGCGCCCTTGACGCCCGCCGCCCAGACAATCAGATCCGCGTCGATCACGCCGCCGTCGCCAGTATGCACCGCGCGGTCCTCCAGCTTCACAACTTGCGTGCGCTCCAGCACTTTCACGCCGAGCCGCTGCAGTTCCTCGCGCGCCGTCGTCGCCAGCGCCTCGTCCAGCGCGGGCAGGATGCGCGGCCCGGCTTCCAGCAGCGAGACTTCGAGCTTGGTCTCGTCGAACACCTCGAGCCCGTAATGCCGCAGCGATCCCGCCGCGTTGTAGAGTTCCGCTGCCAGTTCCACGCCCGTCGCACCGCCGCCGACGATGCTGACCCGCACCTTCGCGTCGGGATTGCCGGTGTGATGCAAATGGTTCGCCCTCAGGCAGGCATTGAGCAGCTTCTGGCGGAACTTGTCCGCCTGCGGCCGATCCTCGAGGAACATCGCATGTTCGCGTACACCGGGCACGCCGAAGTCGTTGGAGATGCCGCCGATCGCGAGCACCAGGTAATCGTAGCGCACGGTATGCCGCCCTATCACTTCCTCGCCGCGTTCATCGAGCAGCGGCGCGGTGGTGATCGTCCGGTGCTCGCGGTCGATGCTCTCGATGCTGCCCTGAAAGAAGCGGTAACCCCAGCGCACCGCGTGCCCGCCATAGCCCACTTCGTCGAGATTGGCGTCGAGCGAGCCCGCCGCGACTTCGTGCAGCAGCGGCTTCCAGATATGCGTCAGGTTGCGGTCGATCAGGATGATGTCGTGCTTCTTGCGCCCGTATTTTGCACCCAGCTTGCGGACGAGTTCCAACCCGCCCGCGCCGCCGCCCACGACAACGATCTGCGTCTTCTGATCCGGCACGCGCATTTCCCCCCGCGCACGCGAATTGGCGCGAGGGGATCAATGCCAGAAACAGACCGGAAATAGTAGCCTGTCCGTAGGGGAAAGCGGGTTTTCAGGCCTTGGTGCGGCCCCCCAGCGTGTCGGCGAACCAGTCGGCAATGTAATCATTGCCAAAACTCATGTTGTCTGCCCCCACGTGCTCCACCCCGCCTTCGCGCGCAGTGAAGATCTTCAGCTCGCGGCGCGGCGAATTGACCAGCTGCGCATAGCTCTGGTGCGCGTAGTCGACGCTGATCTGCCGGTCGGTCGCGCCGTGCGTCACCAGGAACGGCACCTTGATCCGGTCCAAATGGCCATTGAGGTTCATGTCGTTGCTCTTGGCGAGGAAGTCCTCATGGTCCTTCGCGCCAAACACCCAGTAGACGTGCCCCCAGTAGTGCGGCACCGGGTTCTCGCCCTCGCGCGCCATGCGCTTGTCCTGCACCTCGCGCCAGTTGTGGTTCGCGCCCCAGGCTGCCCCGCTGGCAAAACGCGGCTCATAGGCCACCGCGCGCGGCGCGAAGTGGCCGCCGAGCGAAATGCCGGTCATGCCGATCCGCTTGGGATCGACAACGCCAGCCTGCGTCTCGAGCCAATCGACCCACTTCGAGGCCCACCGCTCGGAGTAGGGCGTCGCATTCAGCCCCTGCAGCCGCAGCGCCTCGCCCGTCCCCGGCTGATCGACACACAGCGTATGAATACCACGCTGCGCCAGCGAAGCCGGAAAGCCGCCCAGCCACAGCATTTCCTTCATGCTGTCGAGCCCGTTGCAATAGACCACGCAAGGCGCCGGACCTTCCACGTTCGCACGGTGGAAGTAGGCGGCAATCGTCTTGCCGTCATAGGGGATTTCCACCCGCTGCACCGGATCGCCCGCGAACTGTGTCCCGCGCTGGAAGCTGTCGAGCGCCTTGGCATAAGTCTGCTCGCGCCCCGCCGATCCATGCGCCTGCATGCGCTCGCCCGTCAGGTAGTAGATCGTCGCGCGCTTGAGCTTGGCCCCGGCGGACAACTCGCGGCCCAGCGCGAGGTCTTCCTCGGCGAGGCCGACCAGCTTGTCCGCCATCTTGACCCATTCGGCCATGAACTCGGCCGTGCCAGCATCGGCGCCGCTCTGCGCCTTGTCGAGCAGCGGCTTGATCATGTCGACGATCTCGCCGATCCGCCCGCCGTTCTCCATCGCGATCGCGACGGAGAGGTTCCAGATGTAGTTGGGAAAGGGTTCGAACAGCGCCATCGGATCAAACCCCCGCCGGCTGGAACAGCGCCGCGTCGGGCGCAGGGTGCGGCATGGTCTGCGGGCCGCCGACGCCGACGCCCCACTGATCCATGATCTCGGGCGCGGGCGCGATCACTTGCGCGACATGGTTCTCGAAATCGACCTTCTCCAGTTCGGACGTGTATTCGATCGCAAAACCGGCGGGCGTGGTGAAATAGCTGAAGGTGTTGTTGCCCGCCGTGTGCCGACCGGGGCCCCAGCGGATGTCGATCTTCTGCCGCTTCAGCCGCGCGATGCCGCGCATCATCTCGTCGACATTGGGCATGTCGTAGGCCACGTGATTGAGGCACGGCGGCCCGGGCAGGAAGGCAATGCGGTGGTGCGCCTCGTTGCAGCGCAGGAAGCACATGAAGTCGCCCAGCCAGTCGCTCAGCTTGAAGCCCAGCACGTCGATGAAGAACGCCAGTTCCTCGTGGTGGCGCGGCGAATGCATGACGATATGGCTGATCCGCTCGGGGATCGCCTCGCGCGGGGCGAGCGCGCGGGCCGTGCCGCGCGCGACACCGGCGGAAATCTCGTAGGGCAGGCCGTCCTTCGAGAAGAAGCGGAAGCCGTAGCCGCCGCCGAAATGATCGAGCTGCTTGGGTTCGAACACGATCTGGCAGCCGTAATCGCGAACCTTCGCGAACAGCGCATCGACGTCAGCATGGGTATCCGCCGCCAGCGCGATCACGTCGACCCGCTGCACCGCATCCTGCCGCAGGCGGACGACATAGAGCTCGTCATGCCCCTCGGCAGCGAAATAGACGAGGCCATCAGCCTCGTGGACTTCCTTGAGCTTCCAGTTGTCGGTGTAGAACGCCCGCTCGGCGGCAAGATCGGTGACGGCATAGCCGACATAGCGGATTTCGGTAACGCGGCTCATGCGAGGGCCTTTCCAGTGTCGCAAGGTTGTTTGAAAAACTGACCGCCCTTCATGATGGCGGCAAGGTTGTCCTTGTCCTGCAGCAAACGGACATCGGAAGTCGGATCGCCCTCGACCAGCAGCAGATCGGCGAGATAGCCGGCGCACACCTGCCCGACATCCCAGCCCACCAGTTCGCCGCCCTGCTTCGTCGCGGCAACCAGCGCCTCAGTCGGTGAAAAGCCGAACAAGTTCACGAAGTGCTCCAGATCGCGCGCATTGCGGCCATGCGGGTTATAGGGGAAGCCGTAGTCCCCGCCCGGCAGCACGCGGATGCCGCGCTTGCGCATTTCAGGAATCACCTGCTGGCCCAGCTCGATCCCGCGCAGCGCGCCGAGTTCCGCCGCTTCCTTGGGCCCGATCCCAAAGTCCTGCGCCTCGTAGGCCCGCGCCCAAAGGAGGCCGACTGCGGGCGCGGTGAAGGTCTGGTCCTTCTTCGCCTCGAACAGATCAAGCGCCTCCTCATCGGCATAAGTGCAGTGATAGATCGCCCGGAAACCGGCCCGCAGTGCCCGCTTCACCGCCTCGGCCCCCTGCGCATGGCAGGCAAGCCAGATCCCCGCCTCGCGCGCCGCTTCGCCGATCGCCTGCGCTTCCTCTTCGGAATACATCAGCGTCTGCGATCCGCCGGGCTGGAAAGCATCGTCGCTCGACATCAGGAACTTGATCGTGTCGCAGCCATCCGCCTTCTTCTGCGCGATGTATTCGCGAAGGTGCGGAATGTCGCGCTGGTGCGTGGGATCATGCCCGGCCGGAACCCCCAGAACGCCTTCTGCGCCCTTCTCCAGCGCAGAGGCCCGCAGGCGCGGCCCGGGGAGAAAGCCGCCATCGATCATGTCGCGCAAGGCCGGTTCGATCCGCTCGCCCAGCGAGCCCGCCGAATAGACGCTGGTGAACCCGTGATCGAGCGTGATCCGCGCGTTCTGCGCCGTGACGAGCACATGCTGTTCGATGGGGAGCGGCTTCATCGTGTTGATGGTGCGCTCGACATTGGTCGGCCAGGTCAGGTGCCCATGTGCCTCGACCATGCCAGGCATGAGCGTGCGGCCCTTGCCTTCCACAACCGCGGCGCCTTCACGCGGCAAGCGTTCATCACCTCGCGCGACCGCCTCGATCCGCTCGCCGCGCACCAGCACCTCGCCCGGAAACCGCGCCGCGCCGCTGCCGTCGAAAATCATCACATCGGTGAAGAGCGTGCCGCTCATGCGCCGGTATCCGCTTGCAGCCCCGCCGCGGCGATCCCCGCCAGCGCGCAGAGTTCGTCATTGTCCGAGGTGTCGCCCGTCACGCCCACCGCGCCGAGCAGGTTGCCTTCGCCATCGCGGACCAGAACGCCGCCCGGCACAGGCAACATGCCACTCGGGAACGCGGCTTGCAGGCCATTGAAAAACATCGGCATCGCCGCCGCGCGCTTGGCGAGTTCGCGACCGCCGAAGCCCATGCCGAGGCAGCCCGCGGCCTTGCCCATCGCAATTTCGGGCCGGTAGATCGAGGCATTCTCATCGCGCAGCATCGCCAGCACATGGCCGCCGCAATCAAGCACGACGCAGGCCAGCGGCGCGAGGCCCAGCCGCCGACCTTCAGCCAGCGTCTCCATGGCGATTGTCAGTCCGTGCGCGAGCGTCAGCATGTCCGGCGTTTCTCCCGCCGCTGTTCTGCTGGGGCTCAATCAATCTGTAAAAATGATTGTTTGGATAATTCGATATAGACTGACGTTATGCGTCAAGCGCCTCGCCACGCTGCGCAATCGCCTCGATCCGCCCGCGCAGCCAGGTCAGCCCGGCATCGTCCTTGCGCCCCGGATGATAGCTCAGCATCTGCTTCATCGCGGGAATCTCGAACGGCACCGGCGCGGTACTGATCGCAAATCGCCCCTTGAGCTGCTCGGCCAGCCGCGAATGCATCACCGAAAGCCTGTTGGTTCCTTCGATCAGCCAGGGCACCGCCGTAAAGATCGCCACCGTCGCCTCGATCATGCGGCCTCGCCCCATCAGCTCCAGCGTCCGGTCCGCGTAAGACAATGTCTGTCCGCCGCCCAGCACGACAACGACATGGCCCGCATCGAAGAATGCTTCCTCGGTGATAACGCCGCCGGCAATGGCGGGATTGCCGCTCCACCCCACCACGACCTGCGGTTCGCGATAAAGCACATAGGAGAGGTGATTGCCGCCGATCACATATTCCGGCGTGATCGTGATATCGATCTTGCCTTCTTCCAGTTCCTGCACCGTGCTCGGCTGCGGGAGCCCGCAATCGATGCGGATACCCGGCGCATCCTCCGCCAGCTGCGCGACGAGCGGCACGATCAGCGAGGCGAAGACATAGTCCGAGGTCACGATCTTGAAACTGCGCTGCGAGGTGCGCGGATCGAAATTGGGCGAGCGCGACAGCATCACTTCCAGCCCGAGCAGGCTCTCGCGCACTTGCGGCATGAGTTCATCGGCAAAGGGCGTGGGATGCATGCGCTTGCCCTGCAGTTGCAGCAACTCATCGCCGAAATACTCCCGCAGCCGTGCCAGCGCCGCGCTCATCGCGGGTTGACTGAGGTTCAGGCGCTCCGCCGAACGGCTTACACTGCGTGTCGCCATCAGCGCGTCGAACGCGACGAGAAGGTTGAGATCGAGACCCTTGAAGCGCATCCTGTCCAAACTCTCCGGCGTATGTATCGACGCTGGCTATACGATTTTATGCATCATGACAATTTTACTTGATCGATGATTTCGCCCAGATCAGCATCCAAACAGATGGGAGATGGCGGAATGACAATCGACCGGCGCACATTCGTGGCGGCCACGGCAGCAGGCCTTGCGCTGAGCGCGGCTCCGCGCGTGGCAGCCAAGGCGGTCAAGGCAGCTGCGGCGCCCGGCCCCTTCCCCGCCAACTTCATCTGGGGCGCCGCCACCGCAGGCCATCAGGTCGAAGGCAACAACATCAATTCCGATTGCTGGCTGCTCGAAAACCTCAAGCAGACAGCCTACAGCGAACCCTCCGGCGATGCGGCCAACAGCTTCGAACTTTGGCGCACCGATCTCGAGCTCGCGAAGAACCTCGGGCTCAATGCCTACCGCTTCAGCCTCGAATGGGCACGGATCGAACCCGAACCTGGCCAGTTCTCGATCGCCATGCTCGATCACTACAAGCGGATGATCGAAGGTGCGCGGGCCGTTGGCCTGCGGCCCATCGTCACCTTCAATCACTTCACCACGCCGATATGGTTCGCTGCGCGCGGTGGCTGGACCAACGACGAGGCACCGCAACTCTTCGCGCGCTTCTGCGACAAAGCCGCGCGCCATCTCGCCGGCGGGATCGATCATGCGACTACGCTCAACGAGCCCAATCTGGCAGGGTTGCTCCAGTTCCTACTACCGGGCGGACTTCTCGAAGCGGATAGAGCCATGGCCGCTGCCGCCGCAGCCAAGCTGGGGGTCCCGGTATTCCTTGCCGGCAACGCGATCCATCATCCCGATCCGGCAATGGTGCAGTCCAACCTGCGAGCCGGCCATACCGCCGGAAAGGCAGCGATCAAGGCGGTGCGGGGTGATCTGCCAGTTGGCGTGAGCCTCGCCATGCTCGACGATCAAGCGGGAGAGCCCGGCTCGCTGCGCGATGCAATGCGCGAGAAGTTCTACAATGCCTGGCTGCGCCTCGCTCAGGCCGATGACTTCATCGGCGTGCAGAATTACGAGCGCTCGATCTGGGGCAAGAAGGGCAAACTTGATCCGCCGGCGGACGCACGCCGCAATATCATGGGCGCGGAAGTCTATCCCCCTTCGCTCGCTGGCGCGGTGCGTTATGCCTACGAGGTGGCAAAGGTTCCGGTCATCGTGACCGAACACGGCGTCGGTACCGATGACGACGCGATCCGAGCCTGGCTCATTCCCGAGGCACTCACCCACCTCAAGGCCGCGATGGACGAAGGCGTGCCGGTGAAGGGCTATTGCCACTGGTCGCTGATCGACAATTTCGAATGGGGCTTCGGCTACAAGTTTCATTACGGGCTGCACACGCTTGACCGCCAGACGTTCGTGCGCACGCCCAAGCCCAGCGCTCTTGTTTACCGCGACTACATCAAGAGCCACACGGCAGGTGCCTGACCCCATGCGCAAGATCCTTGCCTTTCTCACCGGGCTGCTCGCATTCGCCGCAAGTCCTGCGCAGGCACAGATGCCGCCTCTGCCGCCTGCAGACACCGTCGCGCCGGTGCGCGGCGAGGAGATCGTGCTCAACGACGTGCCCACCGGCGGTGAAACCTGGACCCGTGTGTTCGGCCAGGTCTGGGCACGCAATGTCCAGCGCTCGACGCTCTCTGTGGTTCGCCCGCTGAACGGCCGCGCCAATGGCAAGGCGGTGATCGTGGTGCCCGGCGGCGGCTACATGTTCGTCTCGATCGACAGCGAGGGCTTTCGCGTCGCCGACCGGCTCGCGGCGCAGGGCTACACCGCCTTTGTCCTCAAGTACCGCGTGAACCCGACGCCGCCGACACCGCAAGCCTTCATGGCCGACATGGCGTCCAAGTTCGGCCAGCTCGGCAAGGGCGAACTGGCTGAACTGCCGCCCGCCGTCGATGATCTCGCCGCGGCGGTTTCCGTCGTCAGCAAGCGCGCCTCGGAGTGGAAGCTCGACCCCAAGCAGGTCGGCGCCATCGGCTTTTCCGCCGGTTCGCGCACGCTGATCCGCCTGATCGAGCAGCGCCCCGAAGCCGCACTGCTGCGCCACGTTGGCCTCATTTATCCGCCGATGACGCAGACTGTCACGGGAGGTCCGCGCCCGCCCTTGTTCCTTGCCATCGCCGCGCATGATCCGCTGTTCAGGCAGGGCGGTCTGAAGCTCGTCGACAGCTGGCTCAAGGAAAGCGACGCCGTCGAATTCCACCTCTACTATGGCGGCGAGCACGGCTTCGGCATGATGCCCAAGGGCACGACGAGTGATCGCTGGATCGACCAGTACATCGATTGGCTGGCGGTCCAGTGAGCGCGCTGCGGGCCATCGCTGCCGCACTGACGCTGGTTGCCGCGACACCGGCGATTGGGCACGAGCCCGTGCGCGATTGCCCGCTCGCCACGGCGCCGCTCGGCGTGGATTCGCCGCTGTCCGATGTCCTGATGCACCCCGGCGGTCCTGCTGCGCTCGAAAGCGTCGCGTCCGATCTCGTTACCGGCTTCACCCGCAACTTCGGCGGGGGCGGGCTTCCAACGGGCTTTGCCAATATCCTCAGTGTCGGCTCGCTGCTTGAAGTGCGCGCCGATGGCGCCGCGCTCAAGGCCCCGCTCGCCGCCAAGCTCGCCAAGCTCCCCATCACCCCCTCCTTCACCGTGGCGCGCTGCGCCCGCTATGACCATGACCGCCCCGCCCTGCCCCCGGCAGATGGCCGCCCGCAGGTTCTGGTCTTCGAGAAGATCAACGGCTTTCGCGACAATCCCTCCGTCGATGCCGCCCGCGCGCGCCTCAAGGCCATCGCGGCGGAGCGGGGCTGGCAGATCGTCTTCACGGATCGCGGCGGGGTGATGAACGCCGAGGATCTCGCGCGCTTTGCTGTCGTCGTCTGGAACAACACCAGCGGCGACGCGCTCACCCTGCCCCAGCGTGCCGCGTTCCGGGGCTATCTGGAACATGGCGGCGGCTATGCCGGAATCCACGGCGCAGGCGGCGATCCCGTGTGGTTCTGGGACTGGTACGCCGACACCCTGCTCGGCGCGCGCTTCATCGGCCACCCCGGCCGCCCGCAGTTCCAGACGGCCACCGTCGGCATCACCGACGATGCCATCGGCGCGGGCGGCGCGAAGTCTTTTCCGCTGCTCGAGGAATGGTACTCCTTCGACCGCAATCCCGTCACCGGCGGCGCGGTCGCCGTCGCGACCATCGACGAGAGGGATTACCAACAGATCGGCTATCGCGGCGAGAGCCTCTCGATGGGCTACCACCCCATTGCCTGGCGCAAGCCCGTCGGAACCGGCCGCATGTTCTACACCGCCATCGGCCACCGGCCGGAAAACTATGACGAGCCGCATGCCGCGGCGCTGCTGGCCGAGGGGATTGCCTGGGCCATGGAAAACAAGGGAACCAGACCGCATGACTGAGCCTCAGCCCATCACCGCCATCGGCAACGCCCTGATCGTCGGCGGCGGCATCGGCGGAATGGCGGCCGCGATCGATCTTGCCGCGCGCGGCGTCGCGGTCACGCTGATCGATCTCGATCCCGAATGGCGCGTCTACGGCGCGGGCATCACCATCACCGGCCCGACCCTGCGCGCCTACCAGCGGCTCGGCATGGTCGAGGACATTGCGCGCGAAGGCGCCATCGTCGCGGGCTCCAGCATGTTCCTGTTCAACGGCATGCACCTGCGCGATCTCGACGAGCCGCCGATCGAGGAAGGCCTCCCCGCGACCGGCGGCATCATGCGCCCGGTGCTCCACCACCTGATGCAGCAGCGCATTGCCGCCGCCGGCATTCCGGTCCGCCTGGGCGTGACCGTGGACACCCTCGCCAACCGCGACGGCGGTGTCGACGTCACCTTCTCCGATGGTACCACCGGCCGCTACGACCTCGTCATCGGCGCCGACAGCGTCCGCTCGCGCGTGCGTGAGCTCGCCTTCCCGCACATGGGCGAGGCGGAGCGCACCGGCCAGGGCTGCTGGCGCGTCTCGATGAAGAAGCCGCCGACACTGGAGCGCGGCGAGATGTTCTTCGGCCACCGCTTCATGGTCGGCATCACCCGCTGCGGCGAGGACCGCATCTACCTCTGGCTGCTCACCCCGCACGCCGATGGCGAGGAGCGCCTCGAAGGCGAGAACCTCGTCGCGCAGATGAAGGCCCACCTCGCCGATTTCGGCGGCAATGCCGGCTGGGTGCGCGATACGATGACTTCGGAAGACTGGGTGAACTACCGCCCGCTCGCCGCGAAGATCCAGCCCCGCCCGTGGTCGGATGGCCGGATCGTGCTGCTGGGCGATGCCGTCCACGCGACCACGCCCCACCTCGCTTCAGGCGCGGGCATCGCAGTGGAAAGCGCACTGGTCCTCGGTGAGGAACTGGCGCGGGCAGACAATGCCGAAGCCGCGCTTATGGCTTACGAGGACCGCCGCTACGAACGCTGCCGCGATGTGGTGGAAACCAGCGTCTCCATCGGCGCCGCGCAGCTGGCAGGTCGCCCCGGCGAGGAAATCGGCGGCATCATGGGCGCGGCGCTGCACCGGCTGGCCGGGCCGTTCTGAGGAATTCCGACAACACCCAAGTCCGCTCACGCTGAGCTTGTCGAAGCATCTGGCACGGTGGTGCGCCACCACCCTTCGACAGGCTCAGGGTGAGCGGGGTTGAGGAATGGCCGAGGACTCGGTTTGAACCGCGCCGCCCTCAATCCGCGTGGCGCAAGTAGGCCAGCGCCATCTTGACGATCTCGTCCTTGATGAAGCCCCACAGGTAGGGATCGCTCGATTCCGGTGTCGAACCCAGCCCGAACTGGCGCGCGATCGTCGCGAACACGATCTGGAACACCGCCAGCGCCTTGGCCTCCGGATCGGCCGACTTGATCTCGTCGCGGAAGGTCAGGATCGCTGCAATCGACATTTCAGCTGAACGCCGCGCCGTCTCCTTGCCCGGCTCGGACACCAGCGGATCGATTTCGGCGCGTGCCATGATCGTGCGCAGCAGCGGGGCATGCTCCTCCAGAAATGCGCTGTAGCGCGCGATGTAGAGCGGGAGGAACGCGCCCAGCGAAGATGTCTCCGCCAGTACGGCATCGATCATCACGCGTTCCTTGGCGATGATCGCCTGCAATTCCTCCGCGATCACCGCGTGCAGCAACCGGTCCTTGCTTTCAAAGCGCAGGTAGATCGAGCCGATCGAGACCTGCCCGCGCTCGCTCACGTCCTGCAGCGTGAAGCTGTCGCCCCCCGTCTCGATCATCAGCGACTTGGTCGCTTCGAGCATGCGTTCGAACGAAGCAAGGCTGCGCCCCTGGCGCGGTTTGCGGCTGAGGGCCTGAAGCGCGAGGGCCTCGGTGTGGCGTGTGGCAGTTGACATTGGAATGCTAAACCCTACTTAAACACGAACGTCAATTCTAATTTTATTCGTCGAGTCCGTACCAGAATCATGGTTCAGGCGGCCCAGACGGGAGGAGAAGACAAGCAGATGCGTTTTTCGGTTTTCCTCAACGCGCGCACGATGTGCCCCGAAGACGACCGCAAGCTGATGAAGGATCTGGAATCGCATGCCCTGCGTGCAGGTGATCTCGGCTTCTCGGCGATCTTCATGCCGGACCATCACTTCAACGGCTACATGCCGGTGGCCAGCGACAGCTTCATCTTCGCCGCCTACCTCGCCGCCAAGATGCCGCGGATGCATTTCGGCTTCTCGGTCGTCTCGGTCCCGCTGCACCATCCGGTCCGCTTTGCCGAGCGCATCAACATCCTTGACCAGCTGACCGAGGGCAAAATCCTCGTCGGCATCGGCAGCGGCACGACGCCGGAGGAAATGATCGGCTTCGGCGTCAACTACAAGGATGCCGGCGCGATCTCCGACCGCAACCTCGAACTGGCCGAGGCGCTCTGGGCCAAGGCGATGACCGACCCCGCCATCGAAATCGACAACGGCCCCCACCAGGGCCGCGTGCTCCAGCGCATCGCGCCCGCCAGCTATACGCCCGGCCATGCGCGCCTCATGCCGGTGGCGATGAAGGAAACCAGCGCCCAGCGCGCCGCGACCCACGGCTGGCCCGCGTTCATCCCGGCTTTCACACCGCCTAGGATCGGCGGCACCGAGCCCTTCGTCCACGTGAAGAAGTTCTTCGACATCTACCACGCCAAGCTCACCGCCGCCGGCCACTCGGACGAGGTCGTGAAGAGCGCGCTCGACTGGACGACACACACCTACCAGTGCGTCCATGTGGCCGAGAGCGATGATCAGGCGCGCGAAGAGCTCGAAGTGATCCTCAGGGCCTATCAGGCGGCGGTCGAGCGCGAGGCCGAGTTCAACGCCCGCGCTGAAAGCAACGCCGAGAATACCAAGACGGACCGGACCCCCAACGCGCTCACCGAAGACTGGATCGGCACCTGGTGTCTCTATGGATCGCCCGAGACGGTGATTGAGCATCTCACGCCCTACAAGGAGCTCGGCATCGGCAACGTTCTGTGCGGGACGACGACTGGTCCGCTGACGGAAGAGCGCCTTCGCCTCGGCAACCAGACGCTCGATCTGCTCGCGCGCGAGGTCATGCCCGCATTGGCCTAATCTATGCACCGATCAGATTATGTATCGATCTGATGAATGATTATCGATGAAAACATACTATTTCACTTAATGGAACCAATCGGGCAGGACATTTTTGTTCCGCCATTCCGGGCCGGTTTCCCGCCATGCTGCGCAGCATGAACGGTACGCCGGAATGGCAGCCCGAGGTTCGAAAACGGGCTTGAATTGAAAATCGCTAACCAGACGCTCCGGATCAAGCGGAGTGCATAACGGGAGGGATCATGCGCAACATCATCCAAGGTACCAGTCTGCTTGCATCGTGCGCCATCATCGCCATGGCCGCGCCCGCGCATGCCCAGCAAACCGCACAGGCAGATGCCGAGGCCGCCAACGCCGAAATCGTCGTCACCGCGCAGAACCGCAAGCAGAACGTCAACGACGTGCCGATCGCGATCAACGTGATCAGCGGCGAGGACCTCAAGAAGGCCGGCTTCTCTACGCTCAACGACATCGACAAGATCGCTCCGGTCGTCCAGCTCAACCAGGATCAGGGCACCGTCAAGGTCACCGTCCGCGGCATCGGCACCACCTCGAACGACGAGGCGCAGGATACCTCGGTCGTCATCAATATCGACGGCGAGTACATCAACCGCCCGAACGTGATGTCGATGGCGCTGTTCGACATGGACCGCGTCGAAGTGCTGCGCGGGCCGCAGGGTACGCTCTATGGCCGCAACTCGACCGGCGGCGCGATCAACTTCATCACGAAGAAGCCCGGCCGCACCTTCGGCGCCGAAGGCACGATCAGCTACGGCAACTACAACGCCGTGCGCGCCGATGCCGGGGTCGATGTGCCGCTCGGTGATGTTGCCGCGGTGCGCGTCTCGGGCTTCTATGAAGACCGCGACGGCTACAACAAGCACCCCGCCGGCGGCGGCTTCTTCGTGTTCCCGGCTTATGCCGCGGGTCGTTCGGACGACAACAACGCGTATGGCGGCCGCATCTCGCTGCGCCTCGATCCGACCGACAAGCTGTCGATCAATCTTGCCGCCGAGTACTCGCAGCGCAAGTTCAGCCCCGGCATCTTTGCCGTTGCCGATCTCAACCGCCCGGGCAACGGCCCGACCGGCGGCGGTTGCAACAACGGCTTCAGCCGCGTTGCTCCGGCCTACACGCAGGTGCTGTGCGTTCCCAACAACACCAACCTCGTCTCGCAGATCGACCGCAACGAATACGTGGCGCCGCTCTACGGCATCGGCAAGGTCAAGCAGGACAGCTGGGCCGTGCGCGGGCGCATCGCCTATGAATTCAGCGATGCGGCAACGCTCACCTACATCGGCGGCTACCGCAGCTTCTCGGGTGATCCCAAGAACCGCCTGACCCTGCCGGTGATCTACCAGTCGTTCTCGTTCCAGGACGATGCCGGGACGCAGAGCCACGAACTGCGCCTCAATGGCAAGATCGGCGGGGTGATCTACCAGATCGGCGGATTCTACTTCAAGGAGAAGCTCGACCGCGAGAACGGCTTCTTCCTCGGCCCGATCGCACCTCCGGCCGGCACCTACCTCTCGTACTTCGGCCGCAAGATCTCCAGCGACAGCAAGTCTCTGTTCGGTCAGGTCGAAGTGCCGTTGGGCGACAAGCTGACCGCGGTCGGCGGTCTGCGCTACACTGACAACTCGCGCGACGCCGTCTACGTCAATGGCACGCCGTTTGTTCGCTACAATACCGTGCCCATCCCGCAGCGCCCGGATTGCCCGACTGTCGGGTCCTGCCCCGTCGGTGGCCCCAACTTCACGCTGCTCGGTGCGGGTCCGGGACGCAAGGATCTGAACGCCATCAATGCTCAGATCCTGCCGCTGGGCAGCAACGACAGCAAGGTCACCTGGCTCGCCGGGCTGAACTACAAGCCCAATGCCGATACGCTGGTCTATTTCAAGGCCTCCACCGGCTTCAAGGGCGGTGGCTTCGACGCGGTCGGCACTTACCGGCCCGAAACCAACACCGCCTTCGAAGGCGGCTGGAAGCAGACCTTCGGCGATCACCGCCAGCACCAGTTCAACCTCGGCGCGTTCTACTACGACTACAAGGACCTTCAGGTCTCGGTCCTGCTCGACACCACGGTGGGCGGTCAGACCTTCAACGCGGGCAAGGCCAAGATCTGGGGCATCGAAGCCTCGGCGAGCATCCAGCTGGATGACGCGACGAACTTCCACACCTCGTTCAACTACCTGAACGCGGAGTACAAGGAACTGCTCGCCCAGTTCAACGTGCTCGATCTGAGCGGCGCGCTCAACGGCATCGGCGATCTCGATCCCACGACTCCCGGCGTGCAGCAGCCGAACTTTGCCGGCAATCGCCCGCCGTTCTCGCCCAAGTTCATCATCACCGCCGGGATCGACCACACCTTCCAGCTGGGCGGTGCGGGCAGCCTGACGGCGCGTGCGGACACGACCTTCAAGTCGTCCTACTTCACCGACTTCTACAACTACCGCGACGGCACGCAGCAGGCGTTCACGCAGAGCGACTTCAGCCTCGAGTACCAGACCGCCAACAAGCGCTACTCGCTGATCGCCTTCGTGAAGAATGTCGAGAACACCCGCCCGCTGACTTACGGCAGCTTCATCTCGGCAGGTCCGGACGACGTGTTCAACTGGCAGTTCGGTACGCCGCGCACCTACGGGATCCGTCTCGGCGTGAAGTTCTGATCTGATCTGACTTTCCAGGCGGGGGCGTCTGGCGCGCGCCCCCGACATCCGGCAGCCGGCCGATCGAACAAGGGAGAACGGACATGACCTTGTCCGCCTGCATCGAATGGCCGCTTGCCCAGCGGATTGAGACGCCACAGAAGCGGTCCTGCTCCAACAGGGCCGCATTCTGTGTCTGATCGGCTCTCACTCGCCGAACGCGCCAGCTACGGCTTCGGCGATTTCGGCTACAGCCTTGCCTACAACATGGCAGGCGCGTTCCTGCTCTATTACTACACCACCGTCGTAGGGCTTCCGGCGGCGGCGGTCGGCACGATCTTCCTTGTCGCGCGCCTGCTCGATGCGGTGATCGATCCGCTGGTGGGCATCGCGGTCGACAAGACGCGCAGCCGCTGGGGCCGCACCCGGCCCTACTTCCTGTTGACCGCCGTGCCCTACGTCCTTGTCTTCATCGCCACGTTCAATGTGCCGCACTGGAGCCAGGGCGCGCAGCTCGTCTACGCCTTCCTCACTTTCAAGGCGCTGGGCATCATCATGAGCTTCGGCTCGATCCCCTACACCGCGCTGATGCCGATGATGACGGACGATCCGGCGGACCGCCTGCGCCTCGGCGGCTGGCGCTCGATCGGCACGTCGGTGGGCGTCATCCTCGGAACCGCGGCGACGATGCCGCTGGTCGGCGCGCTCGGCGGCGGCAACGAAGCGCATGGCTTTCTCATGGTCACGCTGCTGTTCGGCGCGCTGTCGCTCTTCGCGCTCGCCATGCTCTTCCGCAATTGCCGCGAGCGCATTGCCGACGAAGCCCCGGCCTCCGCCTTCCGCACCCTGCCCGCCATCGGCCAGATGCTGCGCAACCGCGCCTTGGCCGTCTGCTTCGGCTTCTGCCTGCTCTACTTCGTGCGTTTCGGCGCGATGCTCGGCCTGACGATCTTCTATGCCAAGGACGTCGTCCAGAAGCCGTGGCTGATCCCGGTCATGCTGCCGATGGTCTCGGGCGGCCTGCTCCTCGCTGCCTTCATCGCTCCGCCGATCCTCGCGCGCACCGGCATCCGCAAGGGCTGCATCGGCGCCATCGCGACTGCATTGGTGCTGCTTGCCGCCATGGCCGGGCTCGATCATGCGGCAGACCTGCAGATCGGCGCGCTCGCCGTGCCTCCGCTGCTGCTCCCCTATTTCGCCTTCTCGATCGTCACTTCGGTCACGATCACCGGCATCTTCTCGATGGCCGCCGCGACCGCAGACTACCACCAGGCCCTGTTCGGCGTGCGCCACGAAGGCCTCCTGTCCTCCGGCATCAGCACTTCGACCAAAGTCGGCATGGCAATCGGCAGCGCGCTTGGCGCCTTTGTCCTGTCGTGGGCGGGATACGTCCCCGATGCGCTGACCGATGCCGCCCGCGCCGATATCCGCCAAGCCTATTTCCTCGCCGCTGGCACCCTGCTTGCGGCGCAGGCCGCCGTTGTCTGGTTCTGGCCGATGGATGGCAACTGGCGCGCCCGGTTCGGCGCAAAGGCCCCTTGACTCGGACCACAAGTTTCTAGAATTAGCATTCTAATAATGCTTCAGGAATCGCAGGCAGCCACGCGATTCCATTTCACGATCAGAGCGGCGCTTTGGCAGCCGCCTCAGGGGAGACAGCAAGTGCCGATCAAGCGCGGCGTAAGCCTGTACAGCTTTCAGAACGAGACCTTCCAGGGCAAGATGACCCTTGAGGACTGCATCCGCACCTGCGCCGAGATGGGCGCGAACGGCATCGAGGTCATCGGCGAGCAAACCTTCTGGGGCTGGCCCGAAGTCGGCGTCGACGACGCGGAAATCGCCAACTGGCACCAGCTCATCGCCAAGTACGATTGCGTGCCCGTCAGCCACGATTTCATGCTCGACTACAAGCGCTACAAGGGCCGCGAGATGCCCTTCGCCGAGCAGGTCGCCAGCGTGAAGAAGGACATCGACTTCGGCGCCCGCCTCGGCATGAAGTACATCCGCGCGCTTGTCTCGATCGCACCCGAAGTGCTCGTCGCCGCCGCGCCTTATGCCGAGGAAAAGGGCATCAAGATCCTTATCGAGGTCCACGCCCCGCTGCACTTCGATCATCCGTGGATAATCCGCCACGCCGAGTGCTTCGAGAAGTCGGGTTCGGATGCGCTCGGCTTCCTGCCGGACATGGGCATGTTCCTCCATGCCTTCCCGCCGGTCTGGAAGGAAAAATTCATGCGCATCGGCGTGCCGCAGAACATCGCCGACTACATCGTGAAGGCTTACGAGGACCGCGTCCTTTCGGAATACGTCATCCTCAACGTCCAGCAGATGGGCGGCGTCGGCCCCGCCATCGCGATGGCCGAAACGCTGCGCCACAATGCCGCGTTCGAGCCGAAGCGCATGCTCGATTACATGCCGCGCATCCACAACATCCACGGCAAGTTCTACGAGATGGCCTCGGATTCCACTGGCTCCTACGTCGAGCCCTCGATCCCCTACGACAAGATCGTCGCGGTGCTCCAGCAGGGCGGCTATGATGGCTACATCTGCTCCGAATACGAAGGCAACCGCTGGATCGAGGACAAGGAAGAGCCCGACAGCGTCGAGCAGGTCCGCCGCCAGCAAGTCATGCTCGCCAACCTGCTTGGCGAACCCACCCCCCAACTCCGCGCTGCTGCCTGAGGAACCGATCCCATGATGGACAACAAGATGATCGTCGAGGGCAGCCTCGAGAGCTCCGAGCTGGGCTTCGCCTTCTACGGCCGCCTGCCCTACTACCGCGGCCTCGGCCTCTCGATGGTCGAGGACATCGTCGTCACCGTCGACGGTGAGCCGGTCGCCCGCGAGGACATCCGCTTCCACGTGCGCGGCAAGACCTACACGCTCGACCAGATGGAAACGGTCTACGACGACCGCTGGAACTTCGGCGAGAAAGCCAAGATCATCGCGATGAAGCCCGGCGGCCTCCCCGCCGGCGATCACAAGATCGAGTTCGCGGTGCGCATGCGGGTGTCCTACCTGCCCTTCGTGCCCACCACGAAGGACACCAAGGTTCTCGCGCTGGCCGCCTGAATCCCATGACCCGACTGACTCTCGACCAGGCCGCTCTCCTCACGGCGGGAGCCTCCATGTGGACCACGCCCGCCGTGCCGGACGTCGGCATTCCGTCGTTCGCCATGAGCGACGGACCGATGGGCATCGCCAGCGGTTTGGTCGACGAGCGTGACGTCGCCCGGCTTTCCCCTTGCGCAACGGCGCTGGGGGCAAGCTGGGACGTCGATCTCGCCCGGCGCATCGGCACCTTGGTCGGGCAGGAAGCGGTGGGGCGCGGCATCGACATGGTGCTCGCGCCCAACATCAACCTCGCCCGCAGTCCACTCGCCGGCCGCGCCTTCGAGTATTTCTCCGAGGACCCGCTGCTCGCCGGCATTCTCGGCGCGGCGTGGATCGGCGGCCTGCAATCGACCGGCACCGGCTCCTGCGCCAAGCACCTCGCCTGCAACGACAGCGAAACCGCGCGCGACACAATGAACGTTCAGGTGGACGAGCGCACCTTGCGCGAAGTCTATCTCCTACCCTTCGAATTCGCTGCGGCGGCGGGCTGCGCGGGAATGCTTGCCGCCTACAACCGCGTGAACGGCCAGTACTGCGCCGAACAGCACCATATCCTCACCGAAGTCGTGAAGGGCGAATGGGGCTATCATGGCGTCATCATGTCCGACTGGTTCGGCACGCATTCCACCGCGCCGACACTTCTCGGCGGGCTGGACCTTGAAATGCCCGGCCCCGCGCGGTTCCTCGGCGCCAAGTCTGCTGCTGCCGTCACCGCAGGCGAAGTCGAAGAAGCCCGCGTGCAGGATGCCGCCACTCGCGTGGCCAACGCCGCAGCGCGCGTTACCGGCCCCAAGTCGCAGCCCCTTGCCGAAGCCGATATCACCGCGCTGCTGGAAGAAGCCGCCGCAGCCGGGATGGTCCTCCTCAAGAACGATGGCGATCTCCTTCCGCTCGATCCCGCCAGCATCAAGACGCTCGCTGTCATCGGCCCCAACGCCGCCGCTCCCTGCTTCCAGGGCGGCACCTTCGCCAAGATCTCGGTCCGCCCGGACCTCCCCTCGCCCATCGACGCCATCCGCGCCCGCTTCGGCGCGCATAGCGAGGTGGTGTTCGAACCCGGTGTCGATCCCGCCCCGCGCCTGCCGCTGATGCCGGTCGCCCCCGCGCACGACATCGGCGACGGCTGCACAAGCGGCATGACGCTCGACTACTTCGCCAGCCCCGATTGCACCGGCGAGCCGTTGACCCGCGAGACGCGCGACACCAATTCGCTCGTCTGGTTCGCGGGGATGCACGATCAGGCCCCCTTCGCGAAAGGCGGCTCGATCCGCGCCTCGGGCCGCTTCACTGCCACACAATCCGGCATCCACCGCTTCCACCTTGGCGCCACCGGCGTCTCGCGCCTGCTCGTCGATGGTCAGGAAGTGCTCACCACCACCGAATGCCCCCCGGGTGATACGATGGGCGTGCTCAAGGCCGGTGACAGCGAGAGCGCCCCGTTCGACCTGACCGCCGGGCAGACCGTCGCCGTAACCGCCGAGTTCACCTTCGCCGGCGCCCGTGTCCATGGCCTGTGGTACGGCATCCGCGCCCCCGGCAGCGGTGAGGAACTGCTGGCCGCCGCCGAAGCCGCCGCCCGCGCCGCCGACGCCGTGGTGCTCATCGTCGGCGAAACCTCGGACAGCTCGGTCGAAAGCAAGGACCGCCACGACACGCGCCTCGCTGCCGGACAGCTGGATCTCATCGCCCGCGTCACCGCCGCCAACCCTCGCGTCGCCGTGGTCACCAATGTCGGCCACGCCTATGACGCCGCGTGGGAAGACAGCGCCGCCGCCCACCTCGCCACCTGGTATCCCGGCGAAGGCTTTGCCGCCGCGCTTGCTTCGGTGCTCGCCGGAGACCGCGAACCCGGCGGCCGCATGCCCGTCACCATCGCGCGCGCCGAGGCCGATTATCCCGGCTATCACCTCCAGCCGCAGGCCGATGGCTCGCTGCCCTATACCGACGGCACGCACATCGGCTATCGCGGCGTGATCACCGCCGGTAAGACCGCGCGCCACACGCTCGGCGCCGGACAAGGCTACGCCCGCTTCGAATGGTCGCACCCCGAAGTGACAGCAGAAGGCGTCGCGATCACCGTCACCAACCTCTCCGCACGCGCCGGTTCCGATATCGTTCAGGTCTATCGCGACAGCCCGGAGCCGACGCTGATCGGCTTCGCCAAGGCGCACCTCGAACCGGGCCGCGCCGCGCGCGTCACGGTCCCGCTTGCCCGGCGCCGCTTCATGACGTGGGCCGAGGCTGGCTGGGAACTGCTGCCGACCCCGCACACCGTGCGCATCGCGCGCCACGCGGAAGATGCCGGGAGCACGATGGACATCGACGTCGAAACGCTCGAGCGTCAGGCGCCCTAGAACGAGAAACGGCAGGATGGAGAAGGATCAGTGAGTCGGTTGCGTATGGCCATGATCGGCGGCGGCCCGGGTGCCTTCATCGGCCCCGTCCACCGCATCGCGGCAGAACTCGACCGGGAAATCGAACTGGTCGCCGGGGTCTTCTCCAGCGATCCCGCCCGCAGCCGCGCCGGCGGCGAGGCCTATGGCCTCGATCCGGCCCGCGCCTATGGCAGCCTCGCCGAAATGCTGGCCGCTGAAACGGCGCGCCCGGATGGCGCCCAGTTCGTCGCCGTCGTCACGCCGAACCACGATCACCTGCCCTCTGCCAGGGCCGCACTTGCTGCCGGCCTCCCGGTCATCAGCGACAAGCCAATGACCGCCACGCTGGACGAAGCCCGCGAACTCGCCGCCGTCGTCGAGGCATCCGCCCTCCCCTTCGCCCTCACCTACACCTATTCCGGCTACCCCCTCGTGCGCGAGGCCCGCGCCCGCATCGCCGCCGGAGCACTCGGCAAAGTCCGCAAGGTCGTCGTCGAGTACCCGCAAGGCTGGCTCGCTGGTCCCGCCGAGGGCAAGCAGGCCGAATGGCGCGTCGATCCCGCGCGCGCCGGGGCGGGCGGCTGCATCGGCGATATCGGCGTCCACGCGTTCCAGCTCGCCGAATTCGTGACCGGCCTCCACGTCACCGAACTGCTGGCGGACCTCGGCGCCGTCGTCCCCGGCCGCCAGCTCGACGACGATTGCTCCGTCCTCCTCCGCTTCAACAACGGCGCGCGCGGCGTGATGCTCGCCAGTCAGATCGAAGTCGGCGAACTCAATGGCCTGCGCATCCGCGTCTATGGCGAAACCGGCGGACTCGCGTGGAAGCAGGAAGAGCCCAACACACTCACCCTCCACCACCTCGATGGCCGCAGCGAGGTGATCCGCGCCGGCACCGGCCTGCTCGGCCCCGATGCCGCGCGCCGGACCCGCACCCCCGGCGGCCACCCCGAAGGCTATCTCGAAGCCTTCGCCAACCTCTACCGCGACTTCGCCGAACTGGTGCGCGGCGGCTCTGCCCCTCTGCTGCCCGGCGCTGCCCAGGGCCTGCGCTCCATGGCCTTCATCGACACCGCCGTCCGCGCCAGCGCCGCCCGCGCAGGCTGGACCCCGCTTTCCATCTGAGGACTTGCCCCATGAAGACGATTCTAGGCCCCGGCATCTTCCTCGCCCAGTTTGCAGGCGATACGGCCCCCTTCAACAGCCTCCCCGCCATCGCCGATTACATGGCCGGGCTCGGCTACAAGGGCCTCCAGATCCCCAGCTGGGACGCGCGCCTGTTCAACCTCGATCTCGCGGCGGAAAGCCAGACCTACTGCGACGAGATCAAGGGCATGCTGTCGGACAAGGGGCTGGAGATCAGCGAGCTTTCAACGCACCTGCAAGGCCAGCTCGTTGCAGTACATCCCGCCTTCGACGCGCAGTTCGATGGCTTCGCGCCCGCCGAACTCCACGGCAAGCCCAAGGCCCGGCAGGAATGGGCCGTCCAGCAGGTCAAGAACGCCGCAGTGGCAAGCCGCCGCCTCGGCCTTGCCGCGCACGCCACGTTCTCCGGCGCGCTGGCATGGCCATACTTCTACCCCTGGCCCGCTCGCCCCGCAGGCCTCGTCGAGGACGCCTTCGCCGAACTCGCCAAGCGCTGGAAGCCGATCCTCGACGTGTTCGAGGACAACGGCGTCGACGCCGCCTACGAAATCCACCCCGGCGAAGACCTCCACGACGGCGTCACCTTCGAGCGCTTCCTCGAAGCCGTCGGCAACCACCCGCGCGCCAATATTCTCTACGATCCCAGCCACTTCGTGCTGCAGTGCCTCGACTACCTCGCGTTCATCGACATCTACCACAGCCGCATCAAGTGCTTCCACGTGAAGGACGCCGAGTTCCGCCCCAGTGGCCGCTCGGGCGTCTACGGCGGCTATCAGGGCTGGGTCGACCGCCCCGGCCGCTTCCGCTCGCTGGGTGACGGACAGGTCGATTTCGGCGGCATCTTCTCCAAGATGGCCGCCAACGACTTCGCCGGCTGGGCCGTGCTCGAATGGGAATGCGCCTTGAAGCACCCCGAAGTCGGTGCAGCGGAAGGCGCGCCTTTCATTGATCGGCACATCATCAAGGTCACCGAGCACGCTTTCGACGATTTCGCCGCAGGTGGTGCCGACCGCGCGCTCAACCGCCGCATCATGGGCATCGGCGAATGACCGGCTGGAGCCGCCGCAGCTTCCTCGGCGCCGCCTCGCTGGTCGCGTTGCTCAGTTCTGCGCCCGGCGGGGCCGAAGTCCTGCGCAAGCTCGATCCCAAGGACGTCCCCTCCCCGCACATGCGCAAGCTGATGCGGACCGTGGCCGAACTGGTGATCCCCACCACAGACACGCCCGGCGCAGGGGCGCTCGGCGCTGACGATTTCGTGCTCGTCGCGCTCGCCCATGGCCTTGAAGGCACGCGCAAGCCCCCTGCTGCCGATCCCTCGTTTACGCCTTGCCTGCGTGCAGATGGCAGCCTTGATCACGCCGCCTGGCTGGACGGCAAACTCGGCCCGGACTGGCTTACGTTGCCCCCGGCGCGCCAGTCCGAACAGCTCGCCGCGCTCGATGCATCTGCATACAAGGGTGAAACGACCGCCGCCCCATGGCGCGCGATCAAGGCGCTGATCCTCACCGGCTACTACACCAGCGAAGTGGGCGGATCGCGTGAACTCAACTACGAACTGGTCCCCGGCCGGTTCGATCCCAAGGTGCCCGTCAAGCCTGATACGCGCGCCTATTCCAGCGACTGGACGGCAGTGGACTTCGGCTGATGGACGACAATCTCACTTTCGACGCAATTGTCGTCGGCTCCGGCATCACCGGCGGCTGGGCGGCCAAGGAACTGACCGAAGCCGGCCTCAAGGTCCTCCTCCTCGAACGCGGCCGCAAGATCGAGCACCAGCTCGATTACGAGACCGAGATGAAGGCGCCGTGGGAAATGCCCTTCCGTGGGCAAGGCGATACCGATCTCTACGCCAGCGAATATGCGGTGCAGCGGCTCAACCGGCACTTTACCGAGTTCACGCAGAACCATTTCGTGAGCGACGCGCAGAACCCCTACCAGACTGGCGATGGCACCGATTTCACGTGGTTCCGCAGCTATCAGCTCGGCGGCCGCTCGCTCACCTGGGGCCGCCAGTCCTATCGCTGGTCGGACTACGACTTCGGCGCCAACAAGCGCGACGGGCACGGCACCGACTGGCCGATCCGCTACGCCGATCTCGCGCCGTGGTACGATAGGATCGAGGACTTCATCGGCGTCTCCGGCGCGGCGGAAGGCCTGCCCCAGCTGCCCGACGGCAAGTTCCTGCCCCCCTTCGCGCTCAACGTGGTCGAACAGGCCGCGCGCGAGAAGATCATGGCCGCATGGCCCGAACGCCGCCTGACGATCGGCCGCACCGCCAATCTCACGCAGGAAAAAGAGGGCCGCGGCCCCTGCCAGAGCCGTTCGATCTGCGCGCGCGGCTGCTCGTATGGCGCCTATTTCTCGACCCAGTCGAGCACGCTTCCCGCCGCGCAGGCGACCGGCAACCTGACGCTGATCACCGACGCAGCGGTCGAGAAGATCGACTATGACCCGAAAACCCGCCGCGTCACCGGCGTGCGCTGGATCGACAGCAAGACGAAGACCCGCCGTCAGGCCACCGCACGGATGGTCTTCCTCAATGCGGGTGCCTTCAACTCGGTCCACCTCCTGCTGAACTCTGCCAGCGAAGCCAATCCGAACGGCCTTGCGAACAGCAGCGGCGTGCTCGGCACGCACATCATGGACCACGCCAACACGCTCTCCGCCGCCGCGATCATGCCCGGCTTCGAGGCGTGGACCACCTTCGGCAACCGCCCGACCGGCGCGATCATCCCGCGCTACCGCAACATGGACGTGATGGACGGCGTCGGCCACACGCGCGGCTTCTCGTTCCAGGGCGGCGCGCTGCAATCGACCTGGACCGCCGGCAAGCGCGAGGCCGGGATCGGCGCCGACTACAAGCGCCACCTGCAAAAGCCCGGCCCGTGGCGCATGGTCCTCGTCGCCTTCGCCGATTGCGTCCCGCGCGCCAGCAACCGCCTCACGCTCGACCGCACGAAGTTCGACGCCAACGGCATCCCGCAGCTCCACATCGATTTCGCGTTCGGCGCGGAGGAACACGCCGCGCTCGCGCAGGCCAAGGCCGATGCGACCGAGATGCTGACCAAGGCCGGCGGCCACGTCATCTTCGGGTTCGACCGCCCCGGCGCGGGCGGCACCGCGATCCACGAAATGGGCGGCGCACGCATGGGCTTCGATCCGGCAACCTCGGTGCTCAACAAGTGGAGCCAGGCCCACGACGTCGCCAATCTCTTCGTCACCGACGGCGCGCAGATGAGCTCGTCCGCCTGCCAGAACCCCTCGCTCACCTATATGGCGCTGACCGCCAGGGCCGCGGCCCACGCCGTCTCCCTCCTCAAGTCGAGTGCGATATGACCGCCTACGTCAAGAATGTCTGGTACATGGCCGCCTGGGCCGACGAGATCGTCGGCGATGCGATGCTGCCCCGTACCCTGCTCGGCAAACCCTGGCTGATCTGGCGCAAGGCTGACGGCTCCTACGCGATGATCGCCGACCGCTGCCCGCACCGCTTCGTGCCGCTTTCGATGGGCACGCGCGTGGGCGACACCGTCCAATGCCGCTACCACGGTCTCCGCTTCGACGGCACGGGCACTTGCGTCCACTCGCCCTTCCCCGGCGATCCGCCCACGCATGTCACTGCGCCGGCCATGCCGATCGTGGAGAAGCATCGCGGCCTGTGGTTCTGGCCCGGCGATCCGGCGCTGGCCGTCCCGGCGAAGATCCCCGATTTCAGCTTCCTCGACGAAGAGCGCGGCATGCACCGCGGTGTCCTGCGCATCGAGGGCAACTACGAGCTCATCACCGACAACCTGATGGACCTCACCCACGCCGAGTTCCTCCACATCGAGACCTTCGGCGTCAACGGCTCGATCTTCCACGGGACACAGACCGTCCGCCACGACGATGACAACACACGCGGCGGGGCGATCTGGAACAACTGGGACATGACCGAGGCCGAGCCGCCCGAATGGTCCAAGCCCATGCTCGAGCCCGGCGCAAAGATCGACCAGTGGCTCTACATGCGCTGGCATGCGCCTGCCGCGATGGCGCTTACCGTCGGCCTAGCGAAGTCCGGCACGCAGCGCGCGGATCTGATCGTCCCGCCGATGATCAACCCGCATATCATCACGCCCGAGACCGAGACCTCGTCGCATTACTTCTACGATCATGAAGACAACGAGCAGGCTGCCGAAATGGCCCGCCGCGTCTTCATCGAGGAAGACGAGCCGATGATCGAGGCGGCCCAGCGCGCGCTTGGGACACAGGACTTCTGGGACGCCCGCCCGGCCATCCTCAAGACCGACGCCGGCGCCATCCGCGCCCGCCGCGCGCTGATGCAAATGCGCAAGGCGGAGGATACAACGACCTCCGTCTAGGCACTCAGCGCATCTTCGCCAGAAACCCCGAAGCCCGCATCCACTTGTAGAGCAGTTCGATCCACCCTTCCTCGGGTGTCCCCGGCTGGCCGATGCCGAAACCGTGGCCCCCGCTCGGAAACAAGTGGAACTCGATCGGCCGCCCCGCCGCGCGGTAGCTTTCGATCAGCGGGAAGCCCTTCTCGCGCGCCAGCAGGAAATCGTCCTCAGCGATCGCCACGAACATCGGCGGCGCATCGGCCGGAACTGCCAACGGCGCCATGTTCGGATAGATCGGCGCCGTGAACGCAGGCCGATCCGCCTTGTCCGCCAGCACCATCGTGCGGCTGAGGAACCCGCCCGCCGAAAAGCCCATGAAGCCAAGCCGCGCCGGATCGATCCCGAACTTGCCGGCATTCGCCCGCAACATGCGCAACGCCGCAAGGCCATCCTCGCGCGCCAGGTCTGGCGTGTCGTCCGGCAGCTTCATCGCGGAAGGCTGGCCATGGATCAGCTTCGTCAGCTCGTCGACGAACACCCCCTGATCCTTCGGCGTGGGCAAGGTCCGGTACTTCAGCACGAACGCGGCAACACCGTGGTCCGCCAGCCACTGCGCGATTGTGTAGCCTTCCTTTTCGATGGCAAGCCCAAGGAACCCGCCGCCCGGCGCCACAATCACCGACGCACCGGTTGCGCCCGCTTTCGGCAGAAATGGCAGCAAGGTCGGGCACGTCACATTGCGCACCGCCGGCTTGCCGGCATCCGGATGCCAAATCTCGCTCGCGGGGTCACAGCCTTGCACCGGGAGCGCGATCACGCCCGGCTGCGGCGGCGCTGGCATCGTCGTGCGGGCAATCTCTGCCTGCGCCAGCGCATTGGTCCCGAAAGCAGCGCAACCCAGCAGCGCGGCAGCGAGCAGGCGCTTCATGTCGCCGCCCCCTTCTCGCCGTCCTGCGAAAGCAGCACCAGCAACACGATCGCACCCGCCGCGCTGACGATGCCCGCCACAAGGAACGCGCCCTGCATCGTGCCGGTCAGGCCGCGCAGCAGCGAAACCAGCAGCGGCGAGGAGAACTGGCCGAAGAAGAACGTCGCCGTCCAGATCCCCATGCCGCGCCCGCGATGCGCGAAGGGCAGCTTGCTCTGCGCCCAGGCAATCAGCGTCGGGATCGCCATGCCCGCGCCGGTCTGCTGCAGCGCCATGCCGAGGATCATGCCCTTCCAGTCCAGCGCCAGTCCCATCGCGGCGAGGCCCGCACCGAGGAAGCCGAGAAAAATCGCGATCAGCGTGGGCGAGCCGACACCCTTCGCACCCAGCCACCAGAACAGCGTCGCGCCGACAAGGATGAACAGCGTCGGCAGCGCGGTGATCTGGCCGATGCTTTCGGGATCGGTCACGCCCAGTTCCTGCCAGACAGTCGCGCCATTGACGATGAACACATAGTAGATCGCCGAGGAGAACAGCGTCAGCCCGGCGATCCCCAGCATCGCGCTCCACGGGAAGCCTTCGGTGTCCTTCTCGTCCATGCCCAGCATCATGCGCACGGTGGCGTCGCTCTCCGGCTCGAACATCCAGCGCACCATCGCCGCCCAGATCGGCACCGCCAGCAGATAGAGCAGGAAAATGCCGTTCCAGCGCCACGCGGTCATCGTCCCGGCAAAGAAGATCATCACCGAGGACAGCGCCGGTCCCACCAGCCCCTGCAAGGCCAGCCACTTGCGGCGGCCATCGTCGGGCCAATAGTCCGCGATCAGCGTGTTGACCGTGGTCAGGATCACCGCCTCGCACAGCCCCAGCAGCAGGCGCGAAGCATAGATCACGTTCAGGTTTTCAAGCAGGAACGGCGCGGCGCCGATCAGGCCGTAGAAGAAGGTCGAGACCAGCAGCAGCTTGCGCCGCCCGAAGCGGTCGACCATCAGCCCGGCAAACAGCGCCACCAGCGCGATCGTCAGTCCCGGCGCGGTGACCATCGAGGGTACCTTGGTCGGCGCGGTCGGATCGGTCGGCGCAAAGTGGCCGATGATCGCCGGAATTGCCGGAAACATCGTCACGATGGCCAGAATCGGCAGGAAGCCCGCGATGATGACCGTCATGCCCTGCGGCAATCCTGCGTGAGGGCCGGCCTTGCGCCCGTCCATAGGTGTACTTGCCAAGGTATTCTCCCGAAACAATTTTTCTGCGCCGGGTGGGCTGTCATCCCCATGATACCCTGCGCGCCAGCCTTGACCATAGGCGACACATCGGCATAATAGAAGCATGATTTTAATTTGACCGGGCCGAGCGCACCGGCTGACGGGGACAACAAACAGGCGATGACAGCGCACGCAGCCCCGGCAGCCCGGAAGCCCGGCAAGCAGCCGCACGAACTCGATGATCGTCAGCGCGCGCTCGCCTTCTTCACCGTGCTTACCGCCGTCGTCCTCGAAGTGGCGGACACCACCATCGTCAACACCGCGCTGCCTGCGATCCGCGACGGGCTCGGCGCGTCACCCGCCGCCATGCAATGGATCGTCGCGGGCTATCTGCTCACGCTCGGCTCGCTGCTGCTGCTCGGCGGACGGCTGGGCGACACCTTCGGCCATGACCGCCTGTTCCTCGGCGGCGTCGCCAGCTTCGTCGCCGCCTCGGCCCTGTGCGGCTTCGCCCCCACGCCGGGCGTCCTCGTCCTCGCCCGCGTGCTGCAAGGCGCGGCAGGCGCGATGATGGGCCCGCAGACCATGGCCATCGTCCAGCTGCTCTACACCCCGCTCGAGCGCGTGAAGCGGCTCGCCTTCTTTGGCATGATCATCGGCCTTGCCGCCATCGTCGGCCCGATCATCGGCGGCTTCCTGATCGAGCTCAACCTGTTTGGCCTCGGCTGGCGGCTGATCTTCCTGATCAACCTCCCCGTCGGCCTCTTCGCCCTCGCCATGGGCCGCATCGCGCTTCCCCGCACCGGCGAGGAGCACAAGGGCCTCGCCATCGATCTCACCGGAGCCGCCCTTTTCGCCTTGGGTTTCGGCCTGATCCTCTTCGCGCTGATCCAGGCGCACGAGAACCTCGGCCCCGTCGCCGCAGCAGCGATCCTTGCGGCAGGCCTCGGCGCAGTCATCCTCGGCGTCCGCCGCTCCATCGCCCGCCGCGCAAACGGCCTGCCGGCGATGATCGAGCCGACATTGTTCGCGCTCCCCACCTTCCGCTGGGGCGTCACTGCAGCCATGGCCTTCAACAGCAGCTCGGTCGGCTTCCTGATGATCTTCGCCGTCGCCCTCCAGCAAGGCCTCGCGCTCACCCCGCTCAAGACCGCGCTGATCCACATCCCATTCGGCCTCGGCGTGATGATCGCGGTCGGCCTCCTCGTCCCGCGCCTGCTTCCCCGCCTCGGACGCCTGCTCCCGATGGCAGGTGGCATGCTGATGGCCGCAGGCATCATCAGCACTCTTGCCCTGATCCACAGCCGGATCGACGGCGGCCCGATCCTGATCGTCACGCTCGCGCTCGCCGGCATCGGCTTCGGCACGCTGTCCGGCCCGCTCGGGCCCATCGCCGTCTCGGAAGTCCCGCGCACCCACGCCGGCACCGCGAGCGCCACCATGCGCACCGCCCAGCAACTCGGCGGCGCGCTCGGGATCGCGCTCGTCGGCTCGGCCTATTTCGCGGTCGGCGGGCACGATCCGGCAGCGCGCCTCGCCGGCCTCATTCCCGGCGCGCTGATGATCGCCGCGCTGCTCACCATCGCCATACTTGCCGTCTCGCGCCTGCCGACAACATTGTTCGCGGCAGAGCGCAAACCCGCCGCAGATTGACCTTGCGCCCATACATCGGCATTGTCGATTGGAATCAAATTAAATCCATCCATCAGATGGATGGATAATCATCGCGGGAGATTATATGGAAGTGAAACCCGTCCGCCGCGTCGTCACCGGCCACAATGCGTCCGGCCTTGCGATCATCCAGGAAGACGGCGCCGCGCCCCGCGTCCAGCAGGTCGGCGGCGCGATCGGCCCGATGTTCCACGAGGTGTGGAACACGCAAGGCACGCCCGCCTTCATCGACGCCGCCTCGGGCGAGCCGCACGAAGCCGGCATCGTCCTCGCCCCGCCGAAGAACGGCACCCGCATCCGCGTGCTCGACATTCCGCCCGAAGGCGACGGCATCCGCAACATGACGGCAGAGGAAGCCGCCGCCCACTTCGCCGAGATCGGCGCCGGCCACGCCTCCAACGCCGCCAAGGAAGGCGCCCGCCACGCGCTGATGCACCGCACCGAAACCATCGACTACGGCATCGTCATCGAAGGCGAACTCGTCCTGATCATGGATGAGGGCGAAACCACAGTGTACCCCGGCGACATCGTCATCCAGCGCGGCACCAACCACGGCTGGGCCAACCGCTCCGACAGGAACTGCCGCATCGTCTTCGTCCTGATCGACGGCGAATTTGCGCCCGAGCTCAGGGCATGAGGCTCGCCACCCTGCGCGACGGCACGCCCGATGGCGCGCTGGCGCTCGTCTCGGCCGACGGGACGCGCCTCCTGCGCGTCGGCGGCAGCCTGCTTTCGGCGATGGAGGACTGGCCCGCAGCGCAGGCCAGGCTGGAAGCCGCCGAAGCCCCCCTCGCCGCCGGCGAAGGCGTCTCCACCGACGACGTCGACTTCGCCGCGCCGCTCCCGCGCACATGGCAGTGGCTCGATGGCTCGGCCTTCACCACCCACGGTGATTTGATGGCCGTGGCCTTCAACCACGATCCGCTCGGCAATGATCGACCGCTGATGTACCAGGGCCTGTCCGACCGGTTCTACGGCCCCGCCGATCCGGTCCCCTTCCCCGCGATGGAGCACGGCATCGATTTCGAAGGCGAATTCGGCGTCGTCGTCGATGCCGTCCCGATGGGCACGACCGCCGAAGAAGCGCTCAAGCAAATCCGCCTGATCGTCCAGATCAACGACTGGTCGCTGCGCGCCATCGCCCCCATCGAGATGAAGACCGGCTTCGGATGGGTCCAGGCCAAGCCCGCCTGCTCGATGGCGCCCTTCGCCGTCACGCCCGATGAGCTCGGCAATGCCTGGCAGGACGGCCGCGTCGGCCTTGATCTCATCATCGACTGGAACGGCAAGCAGGTCGGCCGCGCCAACGGCGCCCCGATGGCTTTCGGCTTCCACGAACTTGTCGCCCACGCCGCGCTCACCCGCGATCTTGTCGCCGGAACGGTGATCGGTTCGGGCACTGTCTCGAACGCCAACTATGCCGAAGTCGGCTCCAGCTGCATCTCGGAAATCCGCGCAATCGAGACCATCGCCCACGGCGCGCCGCAGACGCCGTTCATGGCCTTCGGCGATACCGTGCGGATGACCGCGGTGGACAGCGCAGGCCGCGCGCCGTTCGGCCAGATCGATCAGGAGGTCGTGAGGGCCTAGCAATTGCGGGCCGCCCCGGTGTAGGATCACCGAAACGACCCCATCACGAGGCGGCCCCACACCCATGACCAGACCCAAGCGGGCCACTATCGTCGACGTCGCGCGCATGGCCGAAGTCTCCGCCAAGACCGTCAGCCGCGTCGTCAACAACGAGCCCCATGTCACCGAAGCGGTGAAAACCCGCGTGCGCGAGGCGATGCGCGCGCTGCGCTATCATCCCAATGTCGCCGCGCAAGGCCTCGTCCGCAGCCGCTCCTACCTGATCGGCCTCGTCTACGAAAAGCCCAGCCCCAGCTACGTCGTCGAACTCCAGAAGGGCGCGCTCGAACGCCTCCACGGCGAGCGCTTCCGCCTCGTCGTGCTGCCGGTCGAATCCGTCACCGAGCGCGAGGACGAGATCATCGCCCTCCTGCGCTCCGCCGCACTCGATGCCGTCCTCCTCGCCCCGCCAGCCTCGGACCACGCCGGGCTGATGAAGGAATTGCGCGAAGTCGGCATGCCGTTTGCGCGCATTTCGCCCACCCGCCTGCTCGGCCAAGGCCCCTCGGTCGCGATGGACGATGTCGCCGCCGCGCAGGAAGCGGCCGAACATCTCGTCAATCTCGGCCACAAGCGTATCGGCGTGATCAAGGGCGATCCCAGCCACGCCGCTTCCGACGCGCGTCTCGTCGGCACGATGCAGGCGCTCGCCAAGGCCGGGATCACGCTGCACCCCGAACTCATCGAATCCGGCCTGTTCACCTTCGATTCCGGCCTCGCCGCCGCGCGCCGCCTGCTCGCGCTCGATCCGCCCCCCACCGCGATCCTCGCCCAGAACGACGACATGGCCGCCGCCGCCATCACCGCCGCGCGCGAATGCGGGCTGCTCGTACCGGAAGATCTCTCGGTCGTCGGCTTCGACGATTCCGATATCTCGCGCGTCGTCTGGCCCCCGCTCACCACGATCCGCCAGCCCGTGGAAGACATGGCCTACCGCGCGATGGACATGCTCCTCCACGTGCTGCGGGGCGAACCCGAAGGTGCCGACGTCCAGCTCGGCCACGAACTCCTCATCCGCCGCAGCACCGCCCCGCCGAAAGCGGGACTATAGGCCAGAACCCCATTCCAAACCCCGCTCACCCTGAGCCTGTCGAAGGGTGCTGGTACCACGTCCGGGTATGATACTTCGACAAGCTCAGCATGAGCGGCTGGTGGCGTGAGACAGCCCGCCTAATCCGCCAGCGCCAGATCGTCGAACGACAGCAGCGCCGCCCCCACCGCCGAGGCATCCTCCGCCAGCGCGGCGGGCATGACCGGCGCAATCGCCGGAGCATCGCGCCCGCCGCTGCGCAGCAGGAGATTGGTCCGCTGCGTCAGCCGCTCCAGCAGCGGCATCGGCAGCCGCCCGCCCACCAGCACCACGCCCGGATTGATCAGCAGGTTCACCGCCACCAAGGGCTGCACCAGCGCCCTCGCGCATTCCTCGATCCAGTCGTCGAGCACGCGCTGCAGCGCCGCGTCGGCCCCGCTCGCCTCGCCTTGCGCAAACGCCGCCCGGCCCGCCTGCGCCAGTCGCCGGTTCAGCCCCGCAATCGAGACGATCGACTGCAGCGGCACCGGCGCGCCGCCTTCACCCATCACAGGCATGAAGCCGATCTCGCCGCTGCGCCCGTCCGCGCCGCGATCATAATGCCCGCCGACGACCAGCCCGCCGCCGAGGCCATAGCTGATCAGCACATAGAAAAAGCTCTGCTCGCGCTGCCCCCGCCCGAACTGCATTTCCCCGATCGCCGCCGCCGCCGCGTCGTTCTCGATGAAGATCGGCTTCCCAAGTGGCTCGGCAAACAGCGCCTCGAGGTTGGTCGCCGACCACTGCGCATAGTCCCCCGGCATGCCCGGCAAATCGACCTCGCCAAGCCCATCGGGCAGCGCGAGGCCAATCCCGGTGATCGCCTCCGCTTCGACCCCGGCTATCGCCAGCAGCTTGTCGAGATTGCGGCGGTAGAAGCTGCGCACCTGCTCGGGCAGCGCGAACGCCACCTCGCTATCGAGCCGGGCCTTCACCGTGCCGGCAAAGTCCGCCAGCACCATCGTGATATGATCGCGGTCGACATTGAGGCCGATGGCATGCGCGCCTTCCGCATTGATCACCAGCCGCGTCGCCGGCTGCCCGCGCCCGCCGCGCTGCATGCCGGCAGTGCGCAGCAACCCGCGCTCCATCAGGCGCCGCGTGATGTTGGTCACGGTGGGATGAGCAAGGCCCGTCTGGCGCGCGAGTTCCGCCTTGGTCAGCGTGCCCTGCGCCCGGATCGCCCGCAGCACCATGCGCGTATTGTGCGCCCCCGCATCCTCGATTGTCGCGCCGCGATAGCCGCTGCGCGTCAGCCCCAGGTTCACGCTTCCGCACCCTCCAGCACATCGAGTGCGATTGCCAGCGCGCCCATCGGCCCGGCCTGATCGCCCAGCACCGGTGCACCGACCGTAAACGAAGCTTGCGCATAGCCGCCCAGACTTTCGCGCGCCGCCGCCTCGACCCGCGCCACCAGCCCGGGCCGGTTCGCCAGCACGCCGCCACCCAGCGCGACCCGTTCGGATGCTCCGGTCAACACGATGGTATGGACGAGCCGTGCAAGCACATGGACAAACGGATTCCATACTGGATGCATTTCGTCCAGAGCCTCACCGCTCCGACCCGTTCGGGCAGCCAGCGCGGGTCCGGCTATGAGTCCTTCCACACAGCCCCCGTGAAACGGGCAAATCCCCGGCGCATCGTCACCCGGCGCCCGGTCCACGAATATGTGGCCCATTTCACTGTGTGCACGCCCCGCCATAGTCCGCCCGCCGACCACGAGGCCGACGCCTACTCCGGTGCCGACGGTGATATAGGCATGGTTCGCCATCCCCTGCGCCCCGCCCCAGCGCCCTTCCGCCAGCGCCGCGCCGTTCACATCGCTGTCGAGCCCGACCGGGAGGTCATAGCGCTCCTGGAGATGCGCCGCGAGCCCGAACCCCTGCCACCCCGGCTTGGGCGTCGCGAGGAACGTGCCGAAATCCGCCGCACTGCGGTCGGTCTGGATCGGCCCGAAGGCGGCGACCCCGATGGCTTCGATGGGATAAGCCGCACACCAGATATCGAGGATCGCCGTCAGATCACTTACCGTCGCAGGCGCATCGCGCGTCGGCACCCGGCGCTGGTCGATCACCTCGCGCCCCTCGGCGAGCGTTGCGACGCATTTGGTCCCGCCAAGCTCTAGTCCGGCGATCATGCGCCGCCCCACGTCTGTTTGAAGTTGGGCCGCCCCTTCAGCGCCGGATCGAGCAGCCGCGCCAGCATCGCCAGATGCGTCGGCGCCGCCGCACGGTAGCGGCCCATCACCTCGCGGATCTGCCCGATCACCCGCCGCACTTCGCCGAAATCCGCCGCATCGGCCAGCGGATCAAGCGCCTCGGGCACGATTCCCATGCCAGCCGCGACAAAAAACCAGCTGATATCGGCAAACAGCTCCCGCCGCCGCGACACAATCCGTCCCGTCCGCCGGAACAACTCCAGCTTGGCCGCCAGACTGTCCGGCAGAGGGTTCGCCCTGATCTCGTCCCAGAACGGCTCGCCATGCCGCCGGTTGGGCACATAGTGGAGCAGCAGGAAATCGCGGATATGCGCATATTCGTCCGCCGCCTCGCGGTTGTAGGCCGCCGCCAACGCCGGATCGCAGTGCCGGTCCGGGAAGTAGTCCAGCAGCCGGTTCAGCGCGGTGTGGATGAGGTGAATGCTCGTCGATTCCAGCGGTTCCAGAAATCCGCTCGAAAGCCCGACCGCGAGGCAGTTCTTCACCCACATCGCCTTGCGGTGCCCGGCGGTGAAGCGCAGGAAGCGCGGCTCTGCCAGCGGCTCTCCTGCCGCCGCCTCGCGCAATGTCTCCGCCGCCTGCTCGTCGCTCACATGGCGGCTCGAATAGACATAGCCATTGCCCACCCGCGACTGCAGCGGAATCCGCCAGCGCCACCCCGCCTCGTGCGCGGCGGAAATCGTGTAAGGCGCGGGCGGCCCCACTGTTGCCGTCGGCATCGCCACCGCCCGGTCGCACGGCAGCCACGAGGTCCAATCCTCATATCCCGCGTGCAGCGCTTCCTCGATCAGCAGCCCGCGAAAGCCCGAGCAGTCGATAAAGAAATCCGCCTCGATCCGCCGCCCATCGGTCAGCCGGACCGCTGCAATCGCGCCATCATCCGCCAGTTCGGCCCCGACAATCCGCGCATCCACATGCGTCACGCCGCGCGCCGTCGCATGCTTCCTCAGGTATTCCGCCACCAGCCCCGCATCGAAATGCAGCGCATAGTTGAGCGCCCCGCCCGGATAGCTGCCATCCGGCGGCGGAAACGCGAACTTGCCGTCCTGCGCCAGCGCAATCGCCGGGCACAGATCGGCAAATGTCTCGTCATGCCCCGCCGCCTTGTTCTTCCACCAATAATGGTGAAACGGCCGCTGGTTGATCGTGACGCCCAGATTGCCGAACGGGTGCCAATAGGAATGGCCGCGTTCCAGCCAGTCGTCAAAGCGGATCGCCAGTTTGAAGGTCGCCTGACAATGGCGAATGAAATCAATCTCATCGACGCCGCAGTTGCTGAGGAACTCGAACACCGGCGGGATCGTCGCCTCGCCCACGCCGACGGTGGGCACATCGCTCGATTCAATCAGCGTGATCTTGCAACCGCTCGGCGCCAGCACAGCCGAAAGCAGCGCCGCCGCCGACCAACCGGCCGTGCCGCCACCCACAATCAGGATCGAGCGCAAGGGATCAGGTGTCATCATCGGTCCGGTTCGATGCTGGCCGTCATCCGGCTACAAGACAAGGCCTCACAAGAAAGGGGGGAAGGCCTAAGCCCTCCCCCCAGAAGAGGCTCCGAGGGAGGTGGAGCAAGCGTTCAGAAGTTGAACTTCACACCGGCGAAGATCCGGCGCGAACCCGATTCAAACCGGAACGGCAGTTCGGGGAATTGCAGGTAGGTCTTGGTGTTTTCCTTGTTGAGGTTGATGCCCTCGACGAACACGTTGAAATTCGGCGTCAGCTGGTAGGAAATCTGCCCGTCGAGCTGGCCATAAGGCTTCTGGTAGATACCCAGCGTGCGCGTCACCCCGCCATCGCCGAAGCCGAAGTTCCCGAGGTAGCTCTTCGAACGCCACGAGTAGGACGCGCGCGCCGCGAACCCGCTTTTCTCGAAGTAGATCTGTCCGTTGAACGAGTGCTTCGACACACCCGGCAGCGGCAGGCCCGTCTCGAAATCGTTCCTGAACTCGGTGCTCGTGTCGGAGAACGTGTAGTTCGCGGTGAAGCCGAGCCCGAACGGGAAGGCATATTGCGCCGCCAGTTCGAAGCCCTTGACCCGGCCGCCATTGCCGTTGACCGGCTGCGAGACCGGACCGATCCGTCCGCCCGCCTGGTCGTTGACGAAGACCGGCACCGTCTGCGTCACGACGAAGCTGTCGACTTCCTTCCAGAACACGCCCGCCGAAAGCAGGCCCTGCCGTCCGAAGTAGTACTCGACGCCAAGGTCGAACTGATAGGCGCGGAACGGATCGAGGCTGGCATTGCCCCGGTTGCCGCTGGTGAACAGGAACCGGTCCGTCGCCGCATCGCGGGTGAAATCGGTGGCGAAACCGCGGCCCAGATCGAACAGCGGCTGGCGCGACGTCACGCGGGCGGCCGAGGCACGCACCTTGATCTCCTGCGTGGCATCGACGACCACGTTCACGCTCGGCAGGAAATCGGTGTAGGACCGCTGGACGCTGGTGGTGTCGAAGTCCTTGACCACGCCGTTCCAGCTGTCGGTGCCGTAGTAGGTCGGGTTCGCCGTGCCCTGGTTCTGGTCCACCTTCAGCTGGGTATTGACGATGCGCAGGCCCACGTTGACGTGGAAGCTGTCATCCTTGCCGCCGATATCGGCCATCACATAGCCGGTCTTGGTCTCTTCCTTGACGAAGAAGGTCTGCAGCGGATCCTCGTAGAAGCCGAAGGGCGTCGAGGGATAGAGGTTCTGGATCCATTTCAGCGCATTGACCATCTGCGCGCGGTTCTGGATCAGCAGCTTGCCGCCCGGAACGTTGGGATTGACCAGCGTCTCGACCCGGCCCGCATTGCTGGTGAACGTGTCGTAAGGCGTGATCAGCGCGGGCGAATTGCCGAAGCGGCTGCAGCCTTTGAACGCCGCCGGCTTGTTGGCCTCGGGCAAGTCGCAGATCTTGTAGCCGATCGCGCCGTCCTGGAAGTAGCCGAGCGGTGTGTAGTTGTAGTTGAAGCCAGGCACGCGCTCTGCCGCCGGGATCTTGGTCGCGTCGATTTCGCCCTTGCCCGAATAGTCGGCCAGATAGCGGCCCGAGGTGAAGTCCACCGTGCGCTGGCCATAGCGGAAGCCGGCGCTCACCGTGATCTTGCCCTTCTCGGACGGATCGACATCCCACGCCACGTCGGTGCGGATCGAGTGCCCCTTGATCTTCGAACGGTCCCCGAAGGCCCAGTGCGACTTGAAGAAGCCGTAGGCCGGATTGCTGAACAAGTCCTGCGGGCTGTTCTGCGCGATGCCGAACCTGGGCAGATCGCCGTTGCTGTAGGTGAAGTCGAACGTCGCCGGGGCCGCGCTGTTGAGCGCCACGCCGTTCTGCAGCGGCCCGCCGACAGCGCCCTGCCGTACCGTGTACTTGGTGAAGCGCACGTCGTTGTTGGCGACATCGCGGAACAGGCTGCCGTTCGAGTAGGTCGCCTCGACGTTGGCGCGGAAGTTGGAGCCATTGTCGTACTTGGCGCCGAACTGCACGTTGTCCGAACGGATGCTCGATTCATCCACCACCGAGATCGCCTCGGCCGATTGTGCGCGGACCGTGCCGCTCGTCAGCACGCCGTTGCTGTTGATCTGATAGCCGGGCAGCAGGCCCAGGGATTCGCCCTGGCCGAACGGGAACTTCACCGACCCTTCGCGCGTGTCCACCTTGAGGTCGGAGTGGAAGTACTGCAGGTCGAGGCTCAGCGTATCCGTCGGACGGAACGCGAGGCCTGCCGAAACGCCCCAGCGCGTGCGGTACTGGTCGCGGTCGGTGAGGTAGCGGTATTCGGGCGCGTAGTAGTTGGTCGGCACCGTCGCCGTGTCGCGGCGGCCCGCGCCGAAGGCCCAGTTGCCGCGGTTCTCGCCGCCCAGAATGTCGAAGTGGGCGTTGGTCTTGCTGTAGCTGCCCGAAACGATGATGCCGATCTTGTCGTTGAAGTTGTAGCTCGCGACCACCGCGCCTGTCGGCTTCCACCCGCCGATGCCGTTGGCCTTGTTGAGCCGCGCGTTGCCCGCCACGGTCAGGCCGTTCTTGAGATCGAGCGGATTGCGCGTCTTGAGGTTGACGATACCGCCGAGGCCGCCTTCGAGCAGCGAGGCGTTGGGCGACTTGTAGACTTCGACGCCGCCGATCAGTTCGGACGGCACGCTTTCAAGGCTGTCGGTGCGGGTGAAGTTGCCCTCGCCCACCTTGAACACTTCCTGGCCGGTCACGAACAGCTCGTTGTTCAGCACGGTGAGGTTCTGCTCGAGACCGCGGATGCGCACCTTGGTGCCCTGGCCGTTCTCGCGGTCGATCTGGATGCCGGGCAGGCGCTGCAGCGATTCCGTGATGTTCTGGTCGGGGAACTTGCCGATATCCTCGGCGCTGACCGATTCGAGGATCAGGTTCGAATTGCGCTTGGCATCGAGCGCGGCGGCCAGCGACTGGCGGAAGCCGGTGACGACGATCGGCGCATTGCCCTCATCGCCCGCGGCGGCATCGGCCTGTGCAGCCTGCTGCGGTGCGCCCTGCGCGGCGGCATTGCCCGCCACCAGCAGCGCCATGATCGACGCGGCGCCCATCAGCCCGTTTCTCGAAAGCCCGGTTTTCAAATACACGGCCCTGGGACGTGCGGTGCGATCAGACATGGTCTCTCCCCTTGCAAGTTGAGCGACACCCTCCGTTTTATTCGGGGTGATGCCGCCTTTCTGGTTGTCCGGCGCCCCTTGGAAGGGAGTTGACCGGACTGTGTGGCACGGTTGCAATACGATGATCTTGTCCGTATTGTCAACGTTGTCATTCAATTTATATCATCATCATGCATTAAAAGGGGAACCCGGTACGCTTAGCCAGCCGGGAACCGGAGAGGAAAACCAAGGAATGAAGCGGATTTCTCGCCAGACCGGGTCACTCAGAACAATGGCCTTCGCGATGGTCCTCGCAGGCACTTTTACAACTGCGATGGCCCAGGCCACACCGCCCGCCGCTAAGGCCGAGTCGGCTGCGAACGTTCACCCTGAGCAATGGCCGCGAATCGCCTGGCCGAAAGTTGTGACGGACGCCGACGAGGCCAAAATCGCCCAGCTTCTCAAGCAGATGGACCCCGCCTGCAAAGTCGGACAGGTCATCCAGGGCGATATCGCCAGCCTCACGCCCGAGGATGTCGCGAAGTACAATCTCGGCTCCGTCCTCAACGGCGGCAATTCCGGTCCCGGCGGCAACGACCTTGCCCCTGCCAGGGAATGGCTGCGCTACGCCGACCTGTTCTACGCCGCTTCGATGCGCGGCCGCCCCGGCTGCCCGGGCATTCCGATGATCTGGGGCACCGACGCTGTCCACGGCCACAGCAACATCATCGGTGCCACCCTGTTCCCGCACAACGTCGGCCTCGGCGCCATGCGCGATCCCGATCTCATCGAGAAGATCGGCGCCGCCACCGCCGTGGAGATCCGCGTCACCGGGCAGGAATGGACCTTTGCCCCCACCGTCACTGTCCCGCAGGACTACCGCTGGGGCCGCGCCTATGAAGGCTATTCCTCCGATCCCGCGCTGGTCGCCAGCTATGTCGGGCGCATGGTGCGCGGTTTGCAGGGTCCACCCTCCACCGACCGCGTCCTCGCCGGCCCGCACGTCATCGCCAGCACCAAGCACTTTCTCGCCGACGGCGGCACCACCGACGGCCACGACCAAGGCAACGCACAGATCGACGAGACCACGCTGCGCCTCGTCCACGGCGCGCCCTATCTCCCCGCGATCGAGAACGGCGTCGCCACCGTCATGACCAGCTTCTCCAGCTGGAACGGCGTCAAGATCGCCGGCAACAAGGGCCTCGTCACCGACATCCTGAAAGACCGCCTCGGCTTCGGCGGCCTCGTCGTCACCGACTGGAACGCCCACGGCCAGATCGCCGGCTGCACCAATGCCAGCTGTCCGCAGGCCCTCCTCGCCGGGATCGACATGGTCATGGCGCCCGACAGCTGGAAACCGCTCTACACCAGCCTGCTGGGGCAAGTGCAGGACGGCACTGTCCCGATGTCCCGCCTCGACGATGCCGTCACCCGCATCTTGCGCGTCAAGGCCCGCCTCGGCCTGTTCGAAATGGGCGCGCCCTCCACGCGTCCACTGTCAGGCCAGTGGAACCTCCTCGGCAGCCCCGAGCACCGCGCCGTCGCCCGCGAAGCCGTGCGCAAGTCGCTGGTCCTGCTCAAGAACACCGGCGTCCTGCCGCTGAAACAGGGCGCCCGCCTGCTCGTCGCGGGTGACGGCGCGGATGACGTTGCCCGCCAGTCCGGCGGCTGGACGATCACTTGGCAAGGCACCGGCCTCACCCGCGACCAGTTCCCCGGCGCCACCACGCTGTGGGAGGGCCTCAAGTCCGCCGCCGAAGCCTCCGGCGGCAGCGCCGAATATGCACCCGACGGCCAGTTCCAGCAAAAGCCCGATGCCGCCGTGGTCGTCTTCGGCGAAACCCCCTATGCCGAGTTTCAGGGCGACATCCGCTCGCTCCAGCTGCGCAACGATCTCACCGGCCCGCTCGCCACGATGAAGGCACTCAAGGCCAAGGGCATCCCCGTCGTGGCCGTCATGCTCACCGGCCGCCCCTTGTTCGTGAACCCCGAACTCAACGCCGCCGACGCCTTCGTGGTCGCGTGGCTGCCCGGCTCCGAAGGCGCAGGCGTCGCCGACGTGCTCTACGCCAAGGACGGCGCGGACTTCACCGGGCGCCTCCCCACCGCATGGCCGCGCACCGCCCGCCACGGCGATGATCCGCTCTACGCCTATGGCTACGGCCTCTCGATGAAGCAGGGCGCGGCGCCGTGGACCGCCCTCCCCGAAGACCCCGGCGTCGCCGCCGAAGCGGTCCCCGGCGTCTACCTCCAGCGCGGACAGGCGCAGACCGGCTGGTCGCTCGTCCTTACCGATCCCTACGCCGCGCCCCATGTCGTCGGCCCCGTCCCCGCCGCCACGCCCGGCGGCCGCATCGCCATCACCGCCATCGACAAGGACGTGCAGGAAGGCGCGCGCCGCATCGTCGTCGGCAAGGGACCCGAACCCGCCACCATCGCACTCGAAGCCGCCAGCCCCCGCGACCTGTCGCGCGAGACCAACGGCGATGTGCTGCTGCTGCTGAATCTCAAGCTCGATGCCAAACCCGGCGCCCCCGTCACCATCTCGGCCCGCTGCGGCAGCGGCGCTTGCGGCGCACCTGTCGCGCTGCCCGAGCTTGCCGCCCTGGCCCTCGGCGAATGGAAAACCCTTGCGGTTCCGCTCAAGTGCCTGCTGCCCGCCGGCTCCACCAGCAACGCCGTCTCCAGCCCGCTCGTCCTCGCCACGCGCGGCCCGCTCTCGTTCGGCCTTGCCAGCGTGACGCTCGGCACGAAGGGCGATATCCTCGCAGGGTGTTCGAACAAATAATGCATTTATTTTATATTTTTATTTGACTATGGTAACGCCACTTGATTGCGTTGTCAGCCGATCCGGGCCTAACACACCGGGAGGCGAGGGGAGAGACCGGAAATGCCTACAATTGCGCGCCATCTGGCGCCGCTCCTCCCTGTCGCCGGTGCTATTGCCGCCAGCGCGCTCAACGCCGCGCCGGTCCATGCCGAAGTGCCCGACGGCGGCGGCCCCTACAACGTCCGCATCCTCGAAGGCGGCATCGGGATCGAGCGCGAAATCCCGGCTGCCGCGGCCAACGCGCCCTTCACGCTCTCGACATGGATCAATCCTGACCGCATCCAGCCCGGCGAAGTCACCCTGATCCAGCAAGGCCGCGCGCTCGTCCTCATGGACGGCCGCCCCGCCCTGCGCCTGGGGCAGACGCTGATCACCGCCGCCACCCCACTCACCGCCGGACGCTGGACCCACCTCGCCGCCACATTCGACGGCAAAACGGCCCACCTGTTCATCGATGGCAAGCTCGCCGCGCAGCAGCCCGCAACCGGCCCGGCAAGCGAACCCCGCATCGCCATCGCCCCGCCGCTCCCCGGCAAGCCCCACTTCGCCGGTTCCCTCGCCGAAGCCACGCTCGACAACACCGTCCGCGACCCCGCCACCCTCTTCGCCCAGCGCCCCGATTTCACCGTCGTCCAGTTCCGCGATGTCGGCGTCGGCTGGCCCTTCCAGCGCAAGGCAAACATAGGCCTCACCGAACAGCAGGACGCCTGGCTCCTCCCGCACGCCAACACCCCGCCCAGCGCCCCCCGTGCCATCCCGGTCAAGGCCCAGCCCGCGCCCCCCCCCGCCACTCCGGGCGAGTGGCAAATGAATGGCTGGAGGCTGATCCCCGCCCCCGATCTCGGCCCCGCTGATGGCGCCGCCCTCTCCCGCCCCGGCGTCGACACCGCCAGGTGGCTCGCCGCGCGCGTCCCCGGCACGGTCCTCGCCACCATGGTCGACCGCGGCATCTACCCGGATCCGTACTACGGCCTCAACAACCTCGCGATTCCCGAAAGCCTCGCCCGGCAGGACTACTGGTACCGCACCAGCTTCACCCTCCCCGCCGAAGCCGCCGGAAAATCCCTCGCCCTGCGCTTCGACGGGATCAACTACGCCGCCGAAGTCTGGATCAACGGCATCCGCGCCGGCACCATGAAAGGCGCCTTCGCCCGCGGCCGCTTCGCCTTCGCGCCCTTGGCCGGCGAAAACGTGGTCGCCGTCAAAGTCAGTCCTCCTCCGCACCCCGGCATCCCGCACGAGCAATCGATCAAGGGCGGCGTCGGCGAAAACGGCGGCCAGCTTGCCATCGACGGGCCCACCTTCGTCGCCACCGAGGGCTGGGACTGGATCCCCGGCATCCGCGATCGCAACACCGGCCTCTGGCAAGGCGTCGCGCTCGAAGCGACCGGCCCCGTCCGCCTTGGCGATCCGCACGTCGTCACCGACCTGCCGCTCCCGAAAACCGACAGCGCCGATATCACCATCACGGTCCCGCTCACCAACCCCGCCGCGCAGCCAATCCCCGTCACCGTAACCGCAAAGATCGGCGACATCACCCTTACCCGCACCGTCACCGCCGCCCCCGGCGAAACCACCGTCGCCTTCTCACCGACGACCGACCCCGCGCTCCACATCGCCAACCCCCGCCTCTGGTGGCCCAACGGTTACGGCGACCCGGCCCTCTACACCCTCACCCTCTCCGCCGCCGCCAATGGCCAGCCCTCCGACACCCGATCCTTGCGCTTCGGCATTCGCGAAGTCAGCTACGAGCTCGCGCTGTTCGACCACGCAGGCCGTTTGAACCGCGTCGAAGTCGATCCCACCGACGCCAGACCCGGCGAACTACCCCTGATCGACGTCCGCCACAGCGCCATCAAGCAGACCCCGCTCGGCTGGGCACAAAGCCTGACCCCCGCAGGCGAAAAATCCCCCGCCGTGCGCCCCGTCCCGCCGTCGACCCAGCTCCCCCACCTCACCTTGCGCGTCAACGGCGTGCGCATCGCCGCGCGCGGCGGCAGCTGGGGCATGGACGATGCGATGAAGCGCTTCGGCCGCGCCGAGCTCGAACCCTATTTCCGGCTCGAGCGCGAAGCCCACATGAACGTCATCCGCAACTGGATGGGCAACAACACGCAAGCCGCGTTCTACGACCTTGCCGACGAGAATGGCATGATGATCCTCAACGATTTCTGGCAGTCCACGCAGGATTTCCAGATCGAGCCCGAGGACCCGCAGCTCTTCCTCGCCAATGCGGCAGACACCATCGCGCGCTACCGCAATCACCCCTCGATCGTGGTCTGGTTCGGCCGCAACGAAGGCGTCCCCTATCCCGCGCTCAACGAAGGCCTCGATGCGCTCGTGCAGCGGCTCGATGGCACCCGCTGGTACACTGGCTCCTCCAACGTCGTGAACCTGCAAGGGAGCGGCCCCTACAATTACCGCCCGCCAGAAGGCTATTTCACCGATCTTGCCAGCGGCTTCTCGGTCGAAACCGGCACCCCCAGCCTCGCCACCCGCGAAGCCATCGAAGCCAGCGTGCCTGCCGCCGACCGCTGGCCGCTCGGCGATACCATGGCCTACCATGACTGGCACTTCAGCGGGAACGGCGACACGCGCACCTTCATGGACACGCTGGCCGCCATGTTCGGCCCCGCGACCAGCCTCGCGGACTTCGAGCGCAAGGCACAGATGATGAACCTCGAGACGCACAAGGCGATGATGGAAGGCTTCCTCGGCCACTTGTGGACGAAAAACTCCGGCCGCCTGTTCTGGATGACCCACCCCTCGTGGCCTTCCAACGCCTGGCAGCTCTACAGCTCGGACATGGACACCCACGCCGCCTACTACGGCGCCCGCGCCGGAGCGGAACCAGTGCACATCCAGCTCAACCTGCCGGACAACCAGCTCATGGTGATCAACACCACGCGCGGGGATATCCCGGCGCTGACGGCCAAGGTGCGCGTGACGGATCTGGCGGGACGTACACTCCTCCAGCAGGAAATGCCGCTGAACGCTCCGGCCAACACGGCAACGCCGGCAGGAACAGTCGATCTCGCCCCGCTCATGACGAATGGCGCGATGGTCCTCGTCGCGCTCGATCTCGTCGATACCAAGGGCGCGCTGCTCAGCCGCAATTTCTACTGGCGCGGCCGCGACACCGCCGCCTACCGCGACCTGAACACGATGCCCGCCGCCGCGATCAGCCTCACAGCCAAGGCCGGGGCGCCGCAGGGCAGCGACCGCCCGCTCATCCTCAGCCTCGCCAACACCGGCAAAACCCCCGCACTCGCGATCAAGCTCACCGTCCTCGACAAGGCAGGCGCCCGCGTCCTCCCCGTCTTCTACGAAGACAACTACATCTCACTGATGCCGGGCGAGGCGCGCACCCTCACCGTGCGTGTCCCCCCCAGCGCCAAGCCCGCCAGCATCGCGATCCGCGGCTGGAATGTGCCGGAAAGCGCGACAGGTCTGGCTCCGTAACCGATCATTCCCCACCCTCGTCATTCCCGCGAAGGCGGGAATGACGAAAGGAGAAGGCAGCAGTCCGAAACCCCGGACTCGATCCGGAGTCCCGCAACCCCTCGAAATCAAGCCTTCGCCTGATCCTTGATCGGCAGCGAGCGCACCCGCTTGCCCGTCAGCGCGAACAGCGCGTTTGCCAAGGCTGGCGTCGCCGGTGGCAGGCCCGGTTCGCCGATCCCGCCCATTTCCGCCCCGCTGTTGATGAAGTGCACGTCGACCGTCGGCGCGTTCGCCAGCTTGAGCACTTCATAGTCGCTGAAATTGCTCTGCTGCACCGCGCCCTTGTCGAGCGTGATCGCCTCGCCGATGCCCGACGAAAGCCCCATCACCAGCCCGCCGAGGATCTGCCCCTCGGCCGCCGTCGGGTTCACCACCGTGCCGCAATCGACCACCGCCCAGGCCTTGTGCACCTTGGGCATGCCGGCCTCGTCGAGCGAAGCCTCGATCACCTGCCCGACGATCGTGTTGAAGCATTCGACCACGGCCACGCCGCGCGCATGGCCCGGCTCCATCGGCGAGCCCCACCCGCTGCGCTTCGCCACCTCCTCCAGCACCGTGCGGTGCCGCCCGGGCTTCAGGTGCTTGAGGCGGAACTCGACCGGATCGACGCCCGCCGTATGCGCGAGCTCGTCCATGAAGCTCTCGGTCGTGAACCCATGCTGCGTCGCATTGACCGAACGCCACGCGCCGACCGTCTGGTTCGAGACCTGCTTGAAATGCCGCCGCGCCACGGCGGGCACATCGTAGAAGAACGGCACTTCGCGCAGGCCATCCTCCGGCTGCGCGAAATCGTTGCGCCACGCGGTGATCTTGCCGTCCGCCGAGAGCGCCGCCGTCAGCTTGGCCGAGCTCTGCGGACGGTACGCGCCTTGCGAGACTTCCTCCTCGCGCGACCAGATCAGCTTGACCGGATAAGGCACCTGCATCGCCACCCGCGCGACCTGGTCGACGATCTCCATGTACATCGGCAGGCGGCGACCGAAGCTGCCGCCGATCAGCATCGGGTGGAACGTCACCTTGTCCGCGCCAAGGCCCGCCGCGCTCGCCGCCGCGGCCTTGGCGCCGAGCGGGTCCTGCATGCCGCCCCACACGTCGAGGTGCCCGTCCTTGTAATGCGCGGTGAGCGCAAACGGCTCCATCATCGCGTGGTGGAGGAACGGCATGCGGTAGTCCGCCTCGATCACCTTGACGCCATTGGCCTTGAGCGCGGCATCGACATCGCCCTCGCCCATGGTCTTGGTCGGCTTGCCTTCGCTCCGCAGCTTGTCCTGCTCGGCGAAGTTCGTCGCGGTCGACAGCAGGCTGTGCCCACCATCGGTGAACTTCGGCGCCAACGCCCGCGCGCCCTTGAGCGCCTGCCAATAGCCCTTGGCGATCACCACCACCGCGGCATCGAGGCTGATCACCTTCTCGACGCCCGCCACGGCCAGCGCGGGCTTGGGATCCACCGATTCCAGCTTGCCCCCGCGCACCGGCGCCGCGATCACCGTCGCCACCCGCATGCCGGGTTTCATCACGTCCATGCCGTATTGCGCGGTGCCGTTGACCTTGGCCGGAATGTCGAAGCGGGGAACGGATTTCCCCATGTGCTTGAAGTCCTTGGGCTCCTTCAGGGCCACCTTGGTCGAAAGACTGCGCGTCGCCGCTTCCGCCGCGAGTTCGCCGTAGCGCAGCGACTTGCCCGACTTGGCATGGACAACCTTGCCGTCCGCTGTCGCCAGTTCGCCCGCCGGAACGCCCATGCGCCCCGCCGCCGTCTCGATCAGCGCCTGACGCGTGCCTGCGCCCAGCACCCGCAGCCCGTGCTGCCCGGTGAAGCGAAGTGCCGAAGAACCGCCGGTGATCTGCAGGTTGAGCTGCCGCGCGATCGTTCCCAGCAGCGACATCGGCATCGCCCCGATGATGCCCGGATAGCCGCTCATTTCCGAAAGGAAGCCCTTGCCCAGCACCACGTTGGCAAACGCGGACTCAGCGGGCGCCGAAACGACCGAAAGCTTGCTCCAGTCGGCGTCCAGCTCTTCGGCCAGCATCTGCGCGAGGCCGGTGTTCGAACCCTGCCCGATATCGGTGTGCGGCGAATAGAGCGTGACGGTGTCGTCCTCGCCGATGCGCAGCCAGGTGCCGAAATTGTGTCCGTCCTTGCCGTCGGTCAGCTTGGCCGCCTGCGACCTGGCCGAGCTGTCGCCATACTGGACCGCGAAAATGCCGCCGCCGACCAGTGCCGCGCCGCCGATGAGGAAGGTTCTGCGGATCATGCCCATCTGCGTTCTCCTCAGGCCGGGTTGGTGGCGGGAGTGGCGGCAGTGCCGGCCACATCATGGATCGCGGCGCGGATGCGCGGATAAGTCCCGCAGCGGCAGATATTGGTCATCGCCGCGTCGATATCGGCGTCGGTCGGCTTGGGCGTCTTCGCCAGCAAGGCCGCCGCGGCCATGATCTGGCCCGACTGGCAATAGCCGCACTGCGGCACCTGATGCGCGATCCATGCTTGTTGCAACGCGGTCAACGTTCCATCAGCGGCGGCGAGGCCTTCGATCGTGGTGATCGACTTGCCGGCCACGTCGCTGATCGGCACGCTGCACGAGCGCGTGATCTCGCCGTCGATATGCACGCTGCAGGCCCCGCAGGCCGCGATCCCGCAGCCGAACTTGGTGCCGGTCATCCCCAGCTCTTCGCGGATCGCCCAGAGCAGCGGGGTATCCGGTTCCCCTGCGAAGCTCACCGGCTTGCCATTCACCTTTGCCTCGATTGCCACGCGTTTTACTCCCCACCGGCATCCATTTGCGTTGCTTGTAGCAACTGATCACGCCCTGCGCCACTGCCAAGACGGGAGTGCGCGGTGAAGGTCCGGGGGGATGATCTTCACCCTGTCGGGTCACCTCGCTGCACCGCAGCAGGCGTTGCACTTTGAAACTAGGACACTTACGAGAGTTAAGTGCGTCGAATCATTTCTCTCCCCCTCCTCGCCGCAGCGGCCCTCGCCGCTTGCTCCCCGTCAGCACCCCCGCCACCCCCCAAGCCGCATGTCTCCGCCGCCGTTCCGCTGAAGCGGCAGGTGGTCGATTGGGACGACTACGTCGGCCGGTTCGAAGCCGTGCAGGACGTCGAGATTCGCCCGCGCATCTCCGGCACGGTCGAAAGCGTGAACTTCCGCGAAGGCGTCGAAGTGGCGAAGGGCCAGGTCCTCTTCACCATCGATCCGCGCCCCTATCGCGCCGCCGCCGAACAGGCCCGCGCCGATCTCGCCAAGGCCCAGGCGGCCCTGACCAATGCCCGTACCGAGCTGGCCCGCGCGCAGAAGCTTGTCGATGCGCAGGCCGTCAGCCGCGAGGAGTTCGAGACCAAGGAAGCCAACTTGCGCAGCGCCGTCGCAGCCGCCGACGCAGCCAGGGCAAACCTCGAAGCCAAGTCGCTCGATCTTTCCTTCACTACGGTCCGCTCCCCGATCAGCGGGCGCGTCTCGGACAAGCGCGTCTCGATCGGCACTTATGTAGCCGCCGGGCAGACGGTGCTCACCCGCATCGTCACCGTCAATCCGATCCGCTTCGCCTTCGAAGGCGCGGAAACCTTCTACCTCAAATATGTCCGCCAGGCGCAGGCGGGCGAGCGCGAATCCTCGCGCTATGCCCCCAATCCGGTCGACATCAAGCTGGCGGACGAGACAAGCTACCGCTGGCACGGCCTGATGAAGTTCGTCGACAACGCGATCGACCGCAATTCCGGCACGATCCGCGCTTTCGCTGAAGTCAGCAACCCGAATGGCTTCCTCGTCCCCGGCATGTTCGGCCGCGCCCGCCTGCTCGGCTCGGGCACCTACAGCGCACTGCTTGTCCCCGATGAAGCCATTGTCACCGACCAGACCCGCCGCTTCGTCTACGTCGTCGACAAGGACGGCAAGAGCCTCCAGCGCAATGTCGAGACCGGCCCGCTCGTCGAAGGCCTGCGCGTGATCAAGACCGGCCTCACGCCGACCGAAAAGGTCATTCTCGATGGCCTCGCGCGGCTCCAGCCCGGCATGCCGGTCGATGCCAAGCTCATCACGATGAAGCCCCGCGCGGCAGCGGATTCCCCTGCCTCGAACGCCATCGCGGCGCCCGCAGCGGCAGAAGCCACGGCCAAGTAATGCGCCTGCCGCATTTCTTCATCGACCGTCCGATCTTCGCGGCGGTGCTGTCGATCCTGATCGTCATCATCGGGGCGATTGCCTACCCGTCGCTGCCCGTCGGCCAGTATCCGGAAATCGCCCCGCCCACGGTGGTCGTCTCGGCGAACTACCCCGGCGCGACCGCTGAAACGCTGGCTGAAACCATTGCCGCCCCGCTCGAGGAATCGATCAACGGCGTCGAGAACATGATCTACATGCAGTCGTCCTCCACCGGCGACGGCAACGTGGCGATCACCGTCACCTTCAAGGCGGGCACCAATGTCGATCAGGCGCAGGTGCTCGTGCAGAACCGCGTCGCCACGGCGGAACCGCGCCTGCCCGAGGAAGTGCGCCAGATCGGCGTGACGGTGCGCAAGAACTCGCCCGACCTGCTGATGGTCGCCAATCTCTATTCGCCCGACAAGTCGCTCAGCCAGCAGTACATATCCAACTATGCAACGCTGCAGGTGATCGACCGGCTGAGCCGCATTCCCGGCGTGGGCGGCGTGCGCATCATCGGCGGGCGCGACTACAACATGCGCGTCTGGATCGATCCGGATGCCGCCGCAAGCCGCAACCTCACGGTGGACGAGATCATCGCCGCGATCCGCGCCCAGAACGCGCAAGTCGCCGCCGGCTCGGTCGGGCAGCCGCCGTTCAACCAGGGCGGCACCGCCTTCCAGCTCGGCATCCAGACCGCGGGGCGCCTCACCTCGACCGACGAGTTTGGCGATATCATCATCAAGCGCGACGAGGAGGGCCGCCTCACCCGCCTGCGCGATATCGCCCGCCTCGAGCTGGGCGCGCAGGACTATGGCACCAACGCCTATCGCGACGGCTACCCCTCCTTCGGTCTGGCCGTTACCCAGCTTCCAGGCTCCAACGCGCTGAAAACCGCCGCGGCGGTCGATGCCGAGCTGGAGGCCCTGTCGAAATCGTTCCCGCCGGGCCTCGTCTATTCGGTCCCGTTCCACCCGACCGAATACATCAGCGCCTCGATCGAAGCCGTCCAGCACACCCTGCTTGAGGCGATCGTGCTTGTCGCGCTCGTCGTGCTGGTGTTCCTGCAGAGCTGGCGCGCCTCGATCATCCCGATCCTCGCGATCCCGGTCTCGCTGATCGGCAGCTTCGCCGCGATGGCCGCCTTCGGCTTCAGCCTCAACAACCTCTCGCTGTTCGGCCTCGTGCTCGCCATCGGCATCGTCGTCGACGACGCCATCGTCGTGGTCGAGAACATCGAGCGCCTGATGGAAGAGGAAGGCCTCACCCCGCGCGAGGCTGCGCACAAGACGATGGACGAAGTCTCCGGCGCGCTCATCGCCATCGCGCTGGTGCTGTGCGGCGTGTTCATCCCGACCGCGTTCATCCCCGGCATCTCGGGCGCGTTCTACAAGCAGTTCGCGCTCACCATCGTCAGCGCCACCGCGATCTCGGCCTTCGTCTCGCTGACCCTTTCGCCCGCGCTCGCCGCGCTGATCCTGAAGCCGCGCGACCACGAGGAGACGCCCTGCCCCACTGGCTGGCGCGGCCTCCCAGTACGCTTCGCGCGCGGCTTCAACCAGCGCTTCGAAACCCTGTCGCAGCGCTATGGCCGCCTCACCGCGCGGCTGGTGCGCTCACTAGGCATGATCGGCGTCGCGTATGTCCTGCTCCTCGTCATCGCCGGCTGGCGCTTCTATGAAACGCCGACCGGTTTCATCCCCGCGCAGGACCAGAGCTACCTGATCGGCGTCGTCCAGCTTCCGCCGGGCAGCTCGCTCCAGCGCACCGACGAGATCGTGCAGGCCGCCGCCAAGATCGCGCGCGAAAATCCTGCCGTGAAGGCCACCATCGCCTTCGCCGGGTTCGACGGCGCGACCTTCACCACTGCCCCCAATGCAGGCGCGATTTTCATCACGCTCAAGGACTTCGCCCACCGCAAGGCCTCGGCGGATCAGGTCGCCAACGAACTGCGCAAGTCCTATGGCAGCATCACCGCCGGCAACGTCCTCGTCGTGCCGCCGCCGCCCGTGCGCGGCATCGGCACCGGCGGCGGCTTCAAGATGATGATCGAGGACCGCACCGGCGCCGGTTACGCGGCGCTCGAAGGCGCCGCGTTCAAGATGATGATGGCGGCCAACCAGCAGCCGGGACTCACCTCGGTCTTCACCACGTTCAACACCAAGACCCCGCGCCTCAAGGCCGATATCGACCGCGAGCGCGCCGAGCAGATCGGCGTGCCGGTCGAGCGCGTATTCGCCACGCTCGGCACCTATCTCGGCAGCACGTACGTCAACGATTTCAACTTCCTCGGCCGCACCTTCCGCGTGACCGCGCAGGCCGACGCGCCCTACCGCGACGATATCGGCGATATCCTCCGGCTCAAGACGCGCTCGGCTTCGGGCGCGATGGTCCCGCTCGCCGCGGTGATGACGCTCAAGAACGACAGCGGCCCCTACCGCGTCGTGCGCTTCAATCTCTATCCCGCCGCCGAACTGCAGGGCGATACCAAGCGCGGGTTCTCCTCGGGCCAGTCGCTGACCACGATGGACCAGCTCGCCAAGGCCAACCTCCCCGCCGGCTTCACCTACGAATGGACCGAGCTTGCCTACCAGCAGCAGCAGGCGGGCAACACCGGCATCCTCGTGTTCGGCCTCGCGGTGGTCTTCGTGTTCCTGCTCCTCGCGGCGCAATACGAAAGCCTCGTCCTCCCGCTCGCGGTGATCCTGATCGTCCCGATGTGTCTCCTCGCCGCCATCGTCGGCGTCGACATCATGGGCCGCGACAACAATATCCTTACCCAGATCGGTCTCGTCGTGCTGATCGGCCTCGCCGCCAAGAACGCGATCCTCATCGTCGAGTTCGCGCGGCAGGGCGAGGACGAGGGTCTGGAACCCCGCGCCGCCGCCGAACGCGCCGCGCACCAGCGCCTGCGCCCGATCGTGATGACCTCGATCGCCTTCATCCTCGGCACCCTGCCGCTCGTCATCGCCACCGGCCCCGGCGCGGAAATGCGCTCGGCGCTCGGCATCGCGGTGTTCTTCGGGATGATCGGCGTGACCGGCTTCGGCCTGCTCTTTACGCCCTCGTTCTACATCATCAGCCGCAATTTCGGCGAACGCGTCGGCCAATGGCTGCGCCGCAAGCCAAAGGCCCTCCCGGCGGCGGAGGGCGAAGCATGAACCGGGGCATCAAGCGTCTCGCCGCCCTCCTCCCCGCGCTGCTCCTGTCGGCCTGCGCCGTCGGCCCGGACTACAAGCGCCCCGCCGCGCTCCCGCCCGAGCAGGTCCGCCTCACCGAAGCGCTGGAAAACGGCGCCGTCACCCCTTCGCCGCTCCCGGCGCAGTGGTGGCAGCTGTTCAAGGACCCCGAGCTCGACCGGCTCGTCACGCAGGCCCTGACAAAGAACTCCGACCTGCGCGTCGCCGCCGCCAATCTCCAGCGCGCCCGCGCCGTGCTCTCCGAAGCCGGCGCCGCGCGCCTGCCGACCTCCGGTGCGACCGCGCAGTTCACCAACAGCCAGCAGGTGGTCCCCGCGCTCAGCCGCACCGTCTCGTTCGATTTCTTCTCTGTGGGCTATGATGCCTCCTACGAGGTCGATCTCTTCGGCGGGGTCAGCCGCTCGCTCGAAGCTGCCCGCGCCGATGCCGCCTCGGCACAAGCCGCCGTCGATGCCGCGCGCGTTGCGGTCGCCGCCGAGACCGCGCGCGCCTACGCCTCGGCCTGCGGCTTCGGGCAGCAGGCCGACGTCGCGCGCGAGACCGAGGAACTGCAGGCCCGCACGCTCGATCTCACACAGCGCCGCCTCGCCGCCGGGCGCGGCACGCAAAGCGAAGTCGATCAGGCCACCGTCCTTATCGAGCAGGCCCGCGCGCAGGTTCCGGTGTTCGAAGCCCAGCGCCGCTCCGCGCTCTACGCGCTCGCCGTCCTGATCGGCGATGCACCCGCCACGATCCTCGACAGCGCCGCCGCCAAGTGCCGCGCCGTGCCGATGGCCACCGAACCGCTCCCGGTCGGCGACGGCGAAGCGCTCCTCGCGCGCCGCCCCGATGTCCGCCAGGCCGAACGCGCGCTTGCCGCCGATACCGCGCGCATCGGCATCGCCACCGCCGCGCTCTATCCAAAGATCTCGCTCCTCGGCAGCACCTCGCTCGGCGCGACCCAGTTCAGCAATCTCGGCAGTGCCAATTCGTTCGGCTACTCGGTCGGCCCGCAGATCAAGTGGAACTTCCCCTTCAACGGCGCCGCCCGCGCGCGCGTCCGCGAAAGCAAGGCCGTCGCCGAAGGCTCGCTGGCAAAGTTCGACGCCGCCATCCTCAATGCGCTCAAGGAAGCCGAACAGTCACTCGCCCGCGCCGGCGGCGCCACCCAGCGCGAAGCCTCGCTGCGCCGCGCGATGACCGCCAGCAACGACGCCGCCCGCCTCTCGCGCATCCGCTTCGACTACGGCGCCGACAGCTTCCTGCAATTGCTTGACGCCGAACGCCAGCGCGCCCAGACCCGCGCCGCCCTCGCCCAGGCCGAAGCCGACCGCGCCGACGCCCAGATCAGCGTCTTCAAGGCCCTCGGCGGCGGCTGGGAAGCTCCGACAAAGCCCTAAGCCAACCCCTTCTCCAGCATCCGCCGCGCCGAGCGCTGCACGTGCTCGGCGATCGTGCGGAACGCCGCTTCCATGCTCGTCCCCCGCCGCCACGCCAGCGCCACCGAACGATGCGCCTTCCATCCCGCCACGTTGACCACGGCAATACCCGAAAGCCCGCCGACATCGCTTTGCAGATAGAGCCGCGGCAGCACCGTCAGCCCCAGACCTGATGCCGCCATCATGTGCAGGCTGTCGAGGCTGGTACCCTCATAGTCCGGGCTCAGCGCCATGTTATGCGCCTCGGCTATAAGCTGCGTTTCTCGGTGCAGGTGATGCCGCGTGTCGAGCGAGAGCAGCACCTGCCCCGCCAATGCCCCCGGATCGACCCGCCCTTCCGCCAGCGGGCTGTCCACCGCCACCACCAGATCGAGCGGCTCGCGGAACAAGGGCTCGATTTCCAGATCATCCCCCCGGATCGGCAGCGGCCCGAGCATCACGTCGAGCTCCCCGCGCGAGACCTGCAGCGCCTGCTCGTCCGGAATGCCCTCGCGCACATAGAGCCTCAGCCCCGGTGCCGCGCGGTGCAGATCGGCAATGATCGGCGAAAGCAGATAGGGCCCCAAAGTCGGCGTCGTCCCCATCCGCAGCGTCCCGGTCAGCCCCGTCGCCGCAGACTGCGCCAGCTCCTCGATGGCGCGTACTTCACCCAGAATGCCGCGCGCCTTGGATACGATGCTCCGCCCGATCGGCGTCAGGATCGCCCCCGTCGTCGAGCGCTCCAGCAGCCGCACCCCGAGCCGCTCCTCCAGCGCCTTGACCTGCTGGCTCAGCGCCGGCTGCGAGACATGGCTGATCCGCGCCGCTTCCGCGAACGAACCGGTATCGGCCAGCGCGACAAGGTAGTGGAGTTGGCGGATCGTGGTCATTCTTTGGTTATAACCATAGCCTATAGGGGCCAGACAAGAGATGTAATTGGCGCTGCGCTGCACAATGTCCTAAATGCACCGCACCGATACCGGAAATCAGAGCTCTCAGGGAACTTCATGGCTGCACCAACGCGGGTCGAACTGCGCGATGCAATACGCTGGATGGCCGAAATCATCGGGCCGGACGCGGGATATCTGCGCCTGGCGGCGGTCTATGGCATTGCCATAGGCCTGCTGTCGCTGGCCACACCCATTTCAGTCCAACTCCTCATCAACAGTGTGGCCTACACCGCGCTGCCCGCCCAGCTATGGACGCTGGCGGCGCTCCTTTTCACGCTGCTGTTCGTCGTGGCGATGCTCTCGGCGCTGCGCGTCTATGTGATGACGCTGTTCGAGCGGCGCCTGTTCGCCCGCATCGTCGCCGAAATCACCATCCGCGCCGTCCACGCGCGCGATCCGTTCTTCGGCGATGCGCGCCGGGCGGATCTTTTCAACCGCTTCTTCGACCTGACCGTCGTGCAAAAGGCGGTGCCCAGCCTCCTCATCGGCGGCTTCACCATCGTGCTGCAATCGGCGGTCGGCCTGATCGTCACCAGCTTCTATCACCCCTTCTTCCTCGCCTTCAACGTCACGCTGCTGCTCGCGCTGCTGGTCATCTGGCTGCTGTGGTCGCGGGGTTCGATGACCAATGCGGTCGCCCTCAGCCACGCCAAGCACGATACCGCGCGCTGGCTCGAAAGCGTCGGCAGCTCCAACGGCTTCTACAAGTCGAGCCGCCATGTCGGCTTCGCGATGGACCGGTCCGAGGCGATGACCGCGAACTACATCGCCAAGCACAAGGGCTATTTCCGCTACAGCTTCGCCCAGACGCTGGCGTTCTTCACGCTCTACGCCACCGCTTCGGCGGCGCTGCTGGCGCTGGGCGGCAATCTCATCCTCGCGGGCGAGCTCACCATCGGCCAGCTCGTCGGCGCCGAGCTTATCCTCTCCGGCGTGTTCTACGGCGTCAGCCAGCTCGGCTGGTACCTCGATTCGTTCTACGATCTCGTCGCCAGTTGCGAAGAACTCTCGCTCCTCTACGGCATCGCGCAGGAAAAGCTTCCCATCCCCAGCACGCAGGGCCCCCGCGACGGCGCGATTTCGCTGCGCGACGTCAAGCTCGGCGAGACGCATCTCAACTTCTCGCTTGCCGCGGGCGAACGCCTCGTCACTGTCCCCGAACCGGGCGTCGAGCGCACGCTCTCGATGCTGCTCAAGCGCCATGTCGCGCCCGACCACGGCCTCGTCACCGTTGGCGGCTCCGATCTTGGCGGGCTCAACATGTACCTGCTGCGCTCCGAGATCATCGTGCTCGACCGGCCAACGATCGTCGAAGTCACCATCCGCGAATACCTCAATCTCGCCATCTCTGACGCGACCTCGGAAAGCATCCTCGACGCCATCAATGCCGTGGGCCTCAGCGAACGCATCGCCAGCCTGCCCGAAGGACTGGATACGCCGCTCGCCTCCTCGGGCTGGCCGCTCACCGTGGGCGAAGTCATGGAACTCAAGCTCGCCAACGCGCTGCTGGCTTGCCCCAAGGTCCTCGTCCTCGCGCCGGTGTTCGATGTGATGCCGCCCGCGCAGCTGTTCGGCGTGCTCGAACGCCTCAAGGCCGCCGGCACCACCGTGCTCCTGTGCACTTCGCGCCCCGGCTCCTTCGCGCTCGATGGCTGGCTCTGGCTCGGCCGTCAGGAGCAGATCCGTTTCGCCTCCGCCGCCGAACTCGCGGCCCACGTAGCAGACAGGGAGGCAGCCCGTGACCTATCGTCTTGAGCATATCGATCACTTCCCCACGCTCGCGAAGATGAAGGCCCCGCGCGTGGTGGTCATCACCGCGTGGCTGGTCGCGCTCGGCATCACCGCCGCCGCGCTGGTCATGGCCTTCGTGCCCTGGGTCCAGACCGCGAACGGGGATGGCCTCGTCGTCGCGCTCAATCCCGATGACCGCGCCGCCGATGTCTCCAGCCTCGTCTCCGGGCGCATCAGCGAATGGTACGTCAAGGACGGCGAGCAGGTGAAGGCCGGCCAGCCCATCGCCCGCGTGATCGACCTCGACCCTGACTACCTCACCCGCCTCGCTGCCGAACGCGCGCAGATCGAGGCGGAAATCGCCGCGGTCACCCAGTCCCGCGCCACCGCGATGCTCGATGTCAACCGCGCCTCCGCGCTGCTGCGCGATGGCCTGATCGCCCGCCGCGACTACGAACTCGCGCAGATCAAGGTCGCCGAAGGCGGCGCCAAGCTCGCCGAATCGCGCGCCAAGCTCCAGCGCATCGACGTCCAGCTGGCGCGCCAGTCGAGCCAGGTCGTCCGCGCCCCCCGCGATGGCCGCATCCAGACCGTGAACGCCGCGCTCTCCGGCGGCGTCGTCTCCCCCGGCTCGGTCCTCGCCACCGTCGCGCCCGAAACTGCCGAACGCGCCGTCGCGCTCTACATCGATGGCCGCGACATCGCGCTCGTCCGCCCCGGCCAGCAGGTCCGCCTCGAATTCGAAGGCTGGCCCGCGATCCAGTTCTCCGGCTGGCCCTCGGTCGCGCAAGGCATCTTCGATGGTCGCGTCCGCGCGGTCGACCCCACTTCGAACGCGGGCGGCCTGTTCCGCGTCCTTGTCGAACCCGCCCCCGGCAAGCGCCCCTGGCCCGACCTGCGCTTCACCAAGCTCGGTGCCAAGGTCCGCGGCTGGATCCAGATGGAAACCGTCCGCGTCGGCTACGAACTCTGGCGCCAGCTCAACGACTTCCCGCTTGAATTCAGCAAGGACATCAAGGATTCGATCAACGCCAAGGCCGGCAAGAGCGCCGGCGACGACTACGGCGTTGCGAAGGACGACGACGCCACCGTGCGGAAAGCGGGCAAGCCGAAATGATCCGCCGCCTTCTGCTGGCTCTCGCGCTGCTGTGGCCCGTCGCCGCGGCAGCGCAGACCCCGCCCCTCACTTTGGCTGACGTGCTCGACAGCTCGGCCCGGCAGGCGCCGCAGATCGTCGAGGCGATGGCCCGCGTCCGCCAGGCCGAAGGCCGCGCCCTCTCGGCGGAAGGTGCGTTCGATACCGTGTTCGATGTCGATGTCGGCAGCCGCGTGCTCGGCTACTATTCGGGCAGCTATCTCGAAAGCAAGGCAACCCGCCCGCTCACCAATAACGGCGGCTCGATCTACGGCGGCTACCGCGTCAGCAGCGGCACCTTCCCCATCTACGAGGACAAGGCCTATACCGACCGCCTCGGCGAGTTGAAGATCGGCGGCCTGTTCGCCCTGCTTCGCGACAAGGCCATCGACGAGCGCCGCGGCCGCATCGCCATCGCCGCGCGCGATATCGATGCCGCCCGCCTCGAGCGCGAGATGGTCGCCATCGGCGTCCAGGCGCGCGCTGCCGCCACCTATCAGAACTGGGTCGCCGCCGGCCTGCGCCTCAAGGCCTATCAGGCGCTCCTCGACCTCGCCGAGCAGCGCCGCGCCGGCATCGCCCGGCAGGTCCAATTGGGCGCCCGCCCCGCGATCCTCCTCACCGAGGCGGACACCAACATCGTCCGCCGCCGCGCGCTCGTCGTCCGCTCCGAGCAGGAATTCGGCGCCGCCGCCAACGCGCTCTCGTTCTTCTACCGCGACGAGAACGGCGAACGCCTCGTGCCCACGCCCGATCGCCTGCCCGCCTCGCTCCCCGGCTTCCTGCCCTCGCGCCCCGGCCAAGCGGCGGACCGGCCCGACGTGCAGACTCTCAGCGCCCGCCTCGCCCAGTCCGAATTGAAGCTCGCGCTTGCCGAAAACGAACTCAAGCCCCGCCTCGATGTGCGCGGCGAGCTTTCCTACGACATCGGCAAGACCGGGCCCGGCGGCAAATCGCGCGACGGCGAGGAAGCCATTGTCGGCATCCGCCTCACCGTCCCGCTCCAGCGCCGCAGCGCCAAGGGCAAGATCGCCGAGGCCCGCGCCGAGATCGACGGCCTGCGCACTCGCCAACAGCTCGTGCGCGAACAGATCGCCGTCGAAGTCAAGGGCATCGCCATCGCCGTCGACGGCGCCGCCAAGACCGCCCGCCTCGCCGCCGACGAAGCCGCCCTCGCCGACGACCTCGCCTCCGCCGAACGCCGCCGCTTCGATCTCGGCGCCAGCGACTTCTTTCTGCTCAACATGCGCGAGGAAGCCGCCACCGACGCCCGCGTCCGCCTCCTCGATGCGCAAGCCCGCGCAGCCCTCGCCGGCATCGACCTCGCCGGCGCCACCGCAGACCGCGCCGCACTCGGCCTGCCGGACGGGCCGCTTCCCTAGAAATCAAAAGCCCCTCCCCGTTCGGGGAGGGGTTGGGGAGGGGTATCCCAAGCCCGCAGATCAACGATTGACCCCTGCTTCATAAGCCCCTCCCGCTCATCCTGAGCCCGTCGAAGGAGGGAGGGGTTTGGGGTGGGCCAGCGGCTCAAGCCAACCTTGCCGCCTCACGGAACGTCACCATCCCGCGCCGCTGCTCATCCCACAGCGCGAGGCGCAGCGTCCCGCAGGCCTGCACCACATTGAACCGGTTCAGTTCGCGCAAGACCGGATGCTGCTCCAGCACTTCGGGCAGCCGGTAGAACGGGATCTGGCTCGAAAGGTGATGGACATGGTGGATCCCGATATGCCCGGTAAACCACGCGAGAATGCGCGGCAGCTCAAGATACGAGCTCCCTTCGAGCGCGGCTTCGAAGAACGACCAGTCCCCGCGCTGCTCCCAGTAGGCATCCCGGAACTGGTGCTGCACATAGAACAGCCACACGCCCAGCGATGCCGCGCTCAGCACGACCGGCAGGAACACCAGCGCTGTCACGCCGAAACCGAAGACGTTGAGCGGCAGCGCGAACAGCAGCGCCGTCACCAGATTGGTGCCCAGCGCGCTCACCCAGTAAACCCAACCCGCCGTCATCAGCCCGATCGGCAACCGGTGGCGCAGCAGGAACAGATAGGCCGGCCCCAGCCCCAGCAGCACCGCCGGGTGGCGATAGAGCCGGTAACCAAGCCGTCTCAGCCAGGACAGTTCGCGATATTCGCGCACCGTCAGCATATCGACATCGCCATATCCGCGCGCCTCGAGATTGCCGGTGCCCGCATGATGCTGCGCGTGGGAATAGCGCCAGCAATCGTAAGGCGTCAGCGTGAACGCCCCCAGCAAGCGCCCGATCCAGTCATTCCCCGCGCGGCTGCGCAGAAATGCGCCGTGCCCGCAGTCATGCTGGATGATGAACAGCCGCAGCAGAAACAGCCCCGCCAGCGGCGTCGCCGCCAGCGCCAGCCAGTAGCCTGCCTTCACCGCCACCGCGATAGCCGCGAACAAGGCCACAAACGGCACCAGCGTGATCGCCAGTTCCCATGCACTCCGCACCGGCGAGGGATCACGAAACGCCTGCAAATCTCGCGCCAGCAACCGCGGATCGATCCGCGTGGCCAGGGCTGGTTCGGGTTCGGAAAGGGCGGGCGCTTTGCGTGCTGTAACGGTCACAAGTGGCTCGCTACAAACCTGCGCCGAATTTGTCACGCCGGTTCGCAAACGCTCCACAACTGGCAGAGGCAGATGTCTCCCGCCAACCGGAATACCACCCCGGTTTCCGTCGCCCCGTGCTTGACACGGGGCTTGGCTTTTCTTCCTGTACAGGCCTGACCTGCATTCAACCGGGGAGCGCGGCGCTTGAAGGCCCTTTTCATCATCGCACTAGCCATAGCCCTCTCGCTCCCGGCAACCGCGAACGCCCAGCCGCAGCGCACCCTGCTCCGCCCCGCAGCAGTCTTCGACGGCACCGACCCCGCCCCCCATCCCGGCTGGCAAGTGCTGGTCGAGGGCGACCGCATCGCCGCCGTCGGCCCGAACCTCTCCGTCCCCGCTGGCACGCAGACCATCGATCTGCCCGGCCAGACGCTCATGCCCGGCATGATCGAGGGCCACGGCCACTTGTTTCTCCACCCCTACAACGAAACGCCGTGGGACGATCAGGTCCTCCACGAACCGCTCGCTGTCCGCACCATCCGCGCCGCCAAGGCCGCCGAGATCACGCTGAAGGCCGGTTTCACCACGACACGCGACCTCGGCACCGAAGGCGCTGGTTATGCCGACGTCGGCCTGAAAAAAGCCATCGACAGCGGCCTGACCCCCGGCCCGCGCCTCCTCGTCGCCACCCGCGCCATCGTCGCGCAAGGCGCCTATGGCCCCAAGGGCTTCGAGCCCGGCGTCATCGTGCCCCAGGGCGCCGAGGAAGCGAGCGGCGTAGAGGGCATTGTCCGCGCGGTCCGGGGTCAGATCGCGGCGGGCGCCGATGTCGTGAAGCTCTACGCCGATTACCACTACCGCCCGGGCGAACCGAGCCTGCCCACATTCAGCCAGGCCGAACTGGACGCCGCCACCGCCGCCGCCCACGATGCCGGGCGCACCGTCGCGGTCCACGCGGTCACCGCCGAAGGCATGCGCCGCGCCATCGCCGCCGGGGTCGATACCATCGAGCACGGCGACGAAGGAACCCCCGCCGTCTTCAAGGCCATGGCCGCCAGGCACATCGCCTTCTGCCCCACGCTCGCCGCCTCCGAGGCGATCTCCCGCTATCGCGGCTGGACCGATCCCGAACACCCGCCCGCCGCCGTCGCCGAAAGCCGCACCGCCTTCAAGGCTGCCATGGCCGCCGGCGTGCCGATCTGCATGGGCGGCGATGTCGGTGTCTTCGCCCACGGCGACAACGCGAGCGAAATGCGCGCGATGGCCGCCGCCGGCATGGCCCCCGCGCAAGTCCTCATCGCCGCGACCTCGGGCAATGCTGCGGCGTTCCATCTGACCGATCGCGGCGCAGTCCGAACCGGCCTCCTCGCCGATCTCATCGCCATCGAAGGCGACCCGACCCGCGACCTGACCGCCCTCACCCGCATCAGACTGGTGATGAAAGGCGGCGCGGTAGTTCGTTGATAAAGTAAGCCTCGTCATTCCCGCGCAGGCGGGAATCCAGAGCCGCAACCGCAACGCCAGCCGCTCTGGCCCCCCGCCTGCGCGGGGGTGACGAAGTAGGGAGTAATGCGCCGACCCCGTTATGCCAGATTGTTCCGCGCCAGCGTGGTCCCCGCGCGCCACGAGACGCCGACTTCGTGCCAATAGCCCGCGATCTTCTCCTGCGGCGCAATATCCAGCAGTTCCTCGACCGGCGAATCGAAGTACGTGAGGTCGAAATCGCCCTTGAAGCAGCGCCCGAAATCGACGTCGTAGCTCGACATCGTCACCACTTCGTCGAGGCTCTGCGTCCCGTCGGTCTCGATCGCCGGCATCCAGCGGTTGTGCACCATCGGCAGGCCATTGACGAAGCCCGGCTTCTCCGCCGTCCCGGTAATCGTGAAGCGCCCCTCCGCCAGCCGCCGGTCGAACGCCGCGAGCGTCACGCCGAATGTCCCGCCCGGCTGCAGCCGCGGCCCCGCCTTGCCGACATAGACCGGGCGGCTCATCTGGATCGAGCCAAGCTTCTTGGGATAGCCCTGATGCTGGCCCCGCAGCATCGCGAATTCCTTGTCCACCCAGATATAGACGCAGCGCGACCAGGTCTTCCCTTGGAACTTGCAGCGCACGACGATGAACATCTCCTTGTACTGCACGCGCACCGGATCAAGGATCTGCGCCGGATCGTCCGAAGTCGATTGCCAGTCCGCCCAGATCGCCGCGACCGCGCCCGGATCCTCGTCCGCCAGCGAAAAGCCCTCCGGCAGCAGCGCCGCGATCTTGGCCGGGTCGGTGCGGTACTCCAACGTGATGAGTTCGCCCGAATAGTGCCATGGCACCGGCGGCACGATGCTCGCCTTGCCGCTCGGCGTGCGCGGATAGAACAGGCCCTTCAGGTCGCTCATGGATACCTCGTCAGAATGTCTCGCACCCGTATCTAGCGCTCCTGCCCCGCCAAGCTTGGCCGCAGCGGCCAATGCCTGTGGCGTCCGGCGCGGCTAAGGGATACCACAAATGGAAACGAGGGCCTCCTGATGACCACCGAATATCGCCGCATCCTGCTCGATGGCTACCCCATCCTCACCACCCGTCACGGCGACGAGCTCGTCACCAAGGATGGGCGCAGCATCGGTATCGACGAGGCGGTGCACCTCGCGCCGTGCAATCCCAGCAAGATCATCTGCGTCCATTTGAACTACGAAAGCCGCGTCAAGGAGTTCATCACCAAGCTCCCGCCCGCGCCGACCTACTTCCACAAGCCGATCACCGCGCTCAACACCCATAAGGGCGCCGTCGTCCGTCCTGAACGCTGCAAGTACCTCAACTACGAAGGCGAAATCGCCATCGTCATCGGCCGCTCCTGCCGCAACATTTCGCCGGAGGAAGCCGCCGACTACATCCTCGGCTACTCGGTCGCCAACGACTATGGCCTCCACGATTTCCGCGACACCGACGCGGGCTCGATGCTGCGCGTCAAGGGGTCTGACACGCTCTGCCCCATCGGCCCCGGCCTCGTCACCGGCTGGGATTTCCGGGGCAAGCAGATCCGCACGATCGTCAACGGCGAGGTCAAGCAGGACGGCAACACAGCCGAGATGGAGTGGGACATGCACTACCTCGTCGCCGATATCGCCCGCACGATCACGCTCGAACCCGGCGACGTGCTCCTCTCCGGCACCCCTGCGAACAGCCGCCCGGTCCAGCCCGGCGATGTCGTGGAGGTCGAAGTCGAAGGCCTCGGCAAGCTCACCAACACCATCGTCCACGGCCCCACCCCGATCCGCGACGATTGCGGCGCACAGCCCACTGAATCCGAGGAAGTGATCTCCACCGCGATGGGCGGCGACTGGGAATTCCGAGGGCTGCGCGCCGCCGGCGGCCAGGGCGCTGCGTTCTATGAGTCCGCGCTCGAGACGAAGTGACGGCAAGCGCGGCGACTGATAGGTTCGCCCCATGGCCGAACCTCAGATCGCCGCGCAATTCCTGCGCCACGTGGCCAATTGCGTCGAACTCACCGGCCATTCCGCCGCCAGCCTGCTCGCGCGCATCGGCGTCACCCGCGCCATGCTGGAAGACCCTGACGGCCTGATCCCGCTCGCAAACTTCATCGCCTTTTTCGAGGACGCGGCACAGCTCGTGCGCAATCCCCATTTCGGCCTCCACGTCGGCCGCCTGTCCGGCTCGGACAGTCTCGGCCCGCTGAGTTTCCTGTTCCTCAGCGCACCCGATCTCAGGACCGCCTTCACCAGCTTCACCCGCCACCTTGCCACCATGCAGCAGGCGAGCCGCCACCAGTTCGACGATGAAGGCCGCTGGGCCACGTTCTCCTACGGCGTGCTCGATCAATCGCTCACCCGGCGCCGGCAGGACGCGGAATATTCCATCGGCGCGATGTTCAGCCTCGCCCGGCAATTCACCGGCGGCGATATCGAATTCCGCGAAGTCCGCTTCGAGCACGAACGGGTCGGCGAATATGCCCGCTACCGCGATTTCTTCGGCTGCGACGTGTTCTTCGAGCAGGACTGCAACGCGATCACGATGGACGGACGCTACCTCGAAACCCGCGGCCGCGTGCTGAGCCCCAGCCTTCATCCGATCATCGAGGAACACCTCCAGCGCCTCGCCGGCCGCGGCTCCGACGCCTCGCTCACCGGCCAGGTCCGCGCCCTGATCGAAGCCGCCCCCCTCGATGCGCCGCCCAGCCTCGCCGAAGTGGCGTCACGGCTGGGCCTCTCGGTCCCCACCCTCAACCGCCGCCTCGCCGCCGAAGGCACCGGCTGGCGCGCACTCGTCAATGCCCAGCGCATGGAAGCCGCCGCCCGCCTGCTGCGCACAAGCCGCCGCAACGTGAGCGCCATCGCGCTCGACGTCGGCTTCGCCGAAAGCGCCAGCTTCACCCGTGCCTTCGCCCGCCACTTCGGCGTATCGCCAGGCCGCTACCGCAAGACCGAAAAATAGGGACAGTCCCCTTTTTCGCCACTTCAGGGCCTGTGGGGATTTGGCTCAGGGTGGAGCGAGAATGGCTGGCTTCCGCGACCCGGAGCGCAGCGTACTTCATGTACGTGAGCACCGGAAGCGCGGAAGGCGGCCGTTCGCAGCCCTCCCTGGGGCAAATACCCGCAGGCCCTAGCCCGCTCCCCGCCGCATCACGCCGGTGAGCCGGTCCATCGCTTCTCCCAGCAGCTCGTCCGGCATCGTCAGCGCCGGCAGGAAACGCACCACATTCCCGCGCATCCCGCACGACAGCAGCAGCAGCCCGTCCTTCGCGCCTTCGGTCACCACCGCCTTGGTCAGCTCCGGATTGGGCCGGTCCGGATCGCCATCGTGCACCAGTTCCATCGCCACCATCGCGCCGGGACCACGCACATCGCCGATCACGCGCATGCCGCCCTGCTGGAGCGCGCGCAGCGTGCCCTTGATCGTATTGCCGATATGGACCGCGCGCTCGCACAGCCCGTCGGATTCGATGATCTTGAGCACTTCAAGCCCCGCCACGCAGCCCAGCGGCGAGCCGCCATACGTGCCGCCCAGCCCGCCCGTCTCCGGCGCGTCCATCAGGTCCGCCCGGCCCATCACGCCCGAGATCGGGAAGCCGCCCGCCATGGCCTTGGCAATGGTCATGATGTCCGGCGTCACCCCGGTCGCCTCGCGCACCCAGTCCATCGCGAAGAGCTTGCCCGTCCGCGCAAAGCCCGATTGCACTTCGTCGGCGATCAGCAGGATGCCGTGCTTGTCGCAGATCTCGCGCAGCGCGCGGAAGAAGGCATAGCTCGCGGTGTAGAACCCGCCCTCGCCCAGCACCGGCTCGAGCACGATGGCGGCGACGGCACTCGGCTCGATGGTCGAGGCAAACAGCGCCTGCAGCGCCTCGACGGCCTGCTTCTCGTCAAACCCGTGATACGGGATCGGAAACCGCGTGTGGTGCACATCCCCCGGCAGCGGACCGAACCCGGCCTTGTACGGCAGCACCTTCCCCGTCATCGCCAGGGTCAGCAGCGTGCGCCCGTGATAGCCGCCCTGGAACGTCACGATCCCGCGCCGTCCGGTCGCCGAGCGCGCGATCTTCACTGCATTCTCCAGCGCCTCCGCCCCCGTCGTCAGGAACACTGTCTTGACCGGCCCCGCGATGGGCGCCGCCGCATTCAGCTGCTCGGCGAGCGCGATGTAACTCTCATACGGCGTCACCTGAAACGAACAGTGCGAAAACGCATCGAGCTGCCGCTTCACCGCCTCGACAATCCGCGGGTCCGAATGCCCGGTGTTGCACACCGCAATCCCGGTCGCGAAATCGATGTAGCGATTGCCTTCCGCGTCGAAGGCTTCCGCATTCACCCCGCGCTCGAAAAACCGCGTGTGGATCGATCCGACCCCGCGCGGCACGGCGGCTTCGCGGCGGGCCCAAAGCTCGGCATTGTTGGTCATCGGGCTGGTCATGCGCCTATTCCCCCCATCAGGCAGTATTTGAGTTCGAGATATTCATCGAGGCCGTGGCGCGATCCTTCGCGGCCAAGGCCGGATTGCTTGATGCCGCCAAACGGCGCGACTTCGGTCGAAAGGATGCCGTCGTTCACGCCGACCATCCCGTATTCAAGGCCCTCCATCACCCGCCACACGCGCCCCAGATCGCGCGCGTAGAAATAGGCGGCAAGGCCGTAGGGCGTGTCGTTGGCCAGCCGCACCGCCTCGGCTTCGTCGCTGAACCGGATCAGCGGCACCACCGGCCCGAATATCTCCGAAGTCGCGATTCCCATATCGCCGCGCACATCGGTCAGCACGGTCGGCTCGAAGAACCCCGGACCTGCGTTGGAACGACTGCCCCCCATCAGCGCGCTCGCACCGCCCGCCAGCGCATCGCGCACCAGGCTGTCGACCTTCTCCACCGCCGCTGCATTGATCAGCGGGCCGATGGTGGTCCCCGGCGCGGCGCCATCGCCGACCACCAGCGCCGCCACCTTCGCCCGCACCCGCTCGACAAACGCGTCATAGACCCCGTCCTGCACCAGCACGCGGTTCGCACAGACGCAGGTCTGCCCGGCATTGCGGAACTTGCTCGCCATCAGCCCATCCGCCGCCGCGTCGAGATCGGCATCGTCAAACACGATGAACGGCGCATTCCCGCCCAGCTCGAGGCTCAGCCGCGTCACGTTCTCAGCCGCCTGCGCCATCAGGATCTTGCCGACGCGGGTCGATCCGGTGAAGCTCAGCTTGCGCACTTTGGGATGGCGGCAGAACAAGCTGCCGACTCCCGCCGGATCGTTAGACGGCATAACGCGGAATACATCTTCCGGCACCCCCGCCTCGCGCGCCAAAGTCTCCAGCGCCAGCGCGGACAGCGGCGTCGCCTCGGCAGGCTTGACCACGATGGAACACCCCGCAGCAAGCGCCGGCCCCACCTTGCGGGTGATCATCGCTATCGGGAAATTCCACGGCGTGATCGCCGCGCACGTACCCACCGGCTGCTTGATCGTCAGCACGCGCTTGCCGTTCGCAAAGGTCGGCACCGTCTCGCCATAGGCGCGCTTGGCTTCCTCGGCGAACCATTCGATGAACGAGGCGCCATAAGCCACTTCGCCCCGCGCCTCGGCCAGCGGCTTGCCGCATTCGGCGGTGATCAGCGCGGCAAGCTCCTCCTGCCGCTCCATGATCAGCCCATACCAGCGCCGCAGCACGCCCGCACGCTCCTTGGCGGTCCGCGCCGCCCAGGCGGGCCGCGCCGCATCCGCCGAATCGATGATCGCGCTGATCTCGGCAGGCGCATAGTCGCGCACCGTCGCGATCAGCGCGCCGGTCGCAGGGTTATGGACAGCGAGGCCGGTTCCTTCCGGCACGGTTTCAAACACGCACGAACTCCTCTCGAAACAAGGTCAGGCAGGCAGCGCGGATAGCGCCTGATGCTTGCGGATGGGAACCAGCAGCAACGCATAGCTCACGATAAACAGCCCCACGCACAGCAGCTCCGCCGAAAGATAGCCGCTGCCATCGAGCAGCTGTCCCGCAATCAGCGGCCCGCCGCCGAGCCCGATCATCTGCATCATGATCGCGAACGACATCATCCGCCCGCTCTCGTCGAAATCGCACACGCGGCCCAGAATGAACGGCAGCACGAAGTTCCACAGCACGTTGAACCCGCAGACCCCCACCACGAACAGCGTCAGGCTAGGCTTCCCGATCAGCAGCGCAATGCTCGCCGCCCCCGCCAGAATGCCGAACGCAATCGCGCCGTTGCGGTTCACATGCCCCGCGAGGAAAACAGAGGCGAGCGCGCCGCCCACGGCCAGAATCTGCGAGAGGAACAGCGCATCCGCCACCGCCTGCTCGCCGAGCCCCGCGCCCACGCCGACTAGAAACAGCACCGCCCAGGCAATCCCCTGCGCCAGACTGTAGGCCAGCACCCCCGCCAGCGCGACCACCAGCAGCGGCGTCCCCAGCTGCCGCGCCTCCGGGTTGACCATTTCCTCCGCCGAATAGGCATGCGGCAGAAACGGCAGCGTCAGCAGCGACGCCAGCGAGAGCACCGCGAAGCCGATGAACATCGCATCCAGCCCATGGCTCCCCAGAAACCCCGGCAGATACCACAGCCCGAACGCGCCATAGGTCAGCAACAGCGTGAGATAGAGCGCCAGATTGCGCTCGGCGCGCACCGTCACGCCCACGAAGGTGAAGCTGATCGAAGTGATCGTTCCCTCGCCCAGCCCCGCGACAAACCGCGCGATCTCGAACCGCCCGCCCAGCGGCGCGCCAAGCGAGGCGAGGTCCCCCGCCGCGGCGATCAGCAGCCCGCCCGCGACGACCCAGCGCCAGTTGATCTGCGTCCCCCGCACCGCCATGAAAATCGTCGCCAGCGCCACGCCCAGCATCTCGACACCGGTGAGGTTCACCGCCGTCGCCTCATCCACCTTCAGCTGCGTGACATAGCCCTGCACCACGCCCGGCTGGATGATGAACGACAGCACGCCGATCGTGCCAAGGATCACCGCGCAGAGGATCGCCGGCCAGCCGTTCACATCGATATCGCGCCTTACCGGCCCAGCTGTCGCCATCTGCAAGGTATCTCCCGACTGTCATCGCCGCCCTTGCATGGCAGGGGCCGCCCCGCTTGGCAGGATCGGACATTCCGGACGCGGCGTCCATGCCCTCGCCAGTGAAATTTTCGATCATCTTTTGATGATTTAGATCAATATTCGTAGCCAGCGAATCGCTTAGCCTCGCATCATAAGAACACATCACAAGATTACAGGCCTCGGGGAGACAGCATGGCACCTGCGACCGTACGCGCCGCCGCAATGAACGGCTGGGAGAGCTTTCTGGAAGACACCGCCGCCGCGCCCATGCTGGGTGACGGCCCGCCGCCGGACTCGATGCCGCTGGCCGAATTCGTCCGCTTTTCCGAGAATGTCGTCACCCGCACCCGCGATGTCGCGATTCCCTGGCTCGCCGGCGGCACCTACGATCTCGCCGCGCTCGGCCCGCTCGGCGATGCCATCAACTCCGCCGGCCGCGTCGGTTCCGCGCTGCGCCGCCTCGTCGATTACTTCTCGCTCCTGCAGGACTGCACCGATATCCGCCTTGGCCTCGAGGACGACATGGCCTCGGTCAGCTACCGCATTCTCGATCCCGATATCTGGCCGCGCCATCATGATGCGATGTTCACCCTCGGCATCGTCAGCCAGATCCTCAAGCGCGGCACGCGTGGGCATTGGGACAAGATCGAGTTCGCGTTCGAAGCCGAGAGCCACGAAATGCGCGGCGATATCGGCAAGGTCGTCTGCGCGCCCTGCACGTTCGGCGCCGATACCAACCAGATCCGCTTCCCCGCCGTGCTGCTCGATCTCGCGCTGCCGACGGCCCAACCCGGTGCGGTCGACGTGCGCCAGCTCACCCGCTCGATCGTCACCAAGCGCCGCGAAACCCCGCTGGTCGATCGCCTCAGCCAGATGGTCCTGCGCGATCTCAATACTCAAGCGATCGAGCAGGAGCGTTTCGCCCGCGAAATGGGCATGTCGAGCCGCACCCTGCGCCGCAAGCTCACCGAGCAGGGCTCCTCGTTCCAGCAAGTGCTTGATGAATGCCGCATGCGGCAGGCGGTGTTCGAATTTCGCGTCCGCCCCGATTTGTCGATCGCGCAGATCGCGCTAAGGCTGGGCTATGCCGAACACAGCAATTTCACGCGCGCCTTCCACCGCTGGAGCGGCCAATCCCCGCAGGCCTACCGCGCACAGCTCGCCGGCACCGCACACTGATCTTCAGGACCACTCATGACCAGACTGCTGCTGCTCGAAGGCAACACCGCCCCCAAGCGCGCCCGCGCCCACGAACTCGGCGTGCGCACCTCGAGCGAAATCTACATCGAAGCCATCGCCGCGCACTATCCGGACATCGCGCTCGACGTCCTCAACGGCGCCGACGAGGGCGAGACGATCCCCGGCGGCCGCACCTGGTCCGACTACGCGGGCTTCGTCGTCACCGGCTCGGCGCTCCACGCCTACGACGCCGAATTCGCCGTCACCAACCAGATCGACCTGCTCAAGCAAGCCGCCGAAGCGGGCCTCCCCATCTTCGGCTCATGCTGGGGCCTCCAGATCGCCGCCGTCGCGGCAGGCGGCGAAGTCGCCTACAACCCCAAGGGCCGCGAAGTCGGCTTCGCCCGCAAGATCCTGCTCAATGACGCGGGCCGCGCGCATCCGATGTTCAAGGGCAAGGCCCCCGTATTCGACGCGCCCTGCATCCACTACGACGAAGTGATCCGCCTCCCCGAAAGCGCCACCCTGCTCGCCTCCAACGCGCACAGCGAGATTCAGGCGGCGGTGATCCCGCTGGCGAACAGCGAAGTCTGGGCCGTGCAGTACCACCCCGAATTCGACCTCGCCCAGCTCGTCCAGCTCTACACGCTCTATGCCGAGGACATGGTCACCCAGGGCTTCTTCGCCGACATGGCCGAACTCGCCCGCTACCGCGAAAAGCTCGAAGCCCTCGCCGCCGATCCCGCCAACGCGGGCCTCGCATGGCAGCTGGGCGTGGACGAAGACGTCCTCGACAACCGCACTCGCCGCGCCGAAATCCTCGCGTGGATCGAAGCCAAGGTGCTCTCGCGCTGAGGCAACCTGCCCCTCCCCCGGTCGGGGGAGGCCGGGTGGGGGCGCGCCGCGCTCACAGAGACACGTCACCCTTGACAAAACGAACCATATAGGTTATACGCCCCGCCCAGATCGGGAGCAGGCTAGGCCGGCCTCGCCCTCGCTCCTTTGGCGGTAACTCGCCAACGCGACCGGTGCGGGCTGCGGGTTCAAGGTGGGGCGGTCTCCCCCAAGTCCTTGGCCAGGCAATCTACCGCGCCAGCACGCAGATCATGGCTCCCATCGGCTTCGTCCCGGTGCGAGCAAAGACCGGCACGCATGCGAGCCGCTATCCCGGTCCCGGGCCATGATCTTCAGCAAAGGCTGCGCCGGATGTCTTCCGCAATCCGGCCACTCGCACCTGCGCGGAACACGACGCCCTCCCCGCAGCGCCAGTGCAGGCGCCGCACCGGTCGCGCGATCACTCCCCAATGCCCGAACACCGCAGCGCCGCGCCGCCAAATCCAACAGCTTCGGATATCAACCAAGTTCGTCATTCCCGCGAAGGCGGGAACCCAGAGCGGCAGGCGCGGCGTTTGCGGCTCTGGGTTCCCGCCTTCGCGGGAATGACGAAGGGATCGAGGTGGCGGTGCCTCACATATCAAACCAAACATGCACCTGGCTGGTCCCGGTCGCGTTCTCGTAGTCCGAAAACTGCCGCCCCTTCGCCGTCCACTCGCGCCCCCCGCAGGCCGCCGCCATCATCAGGTAATGCCCGAAGCGCGCCTCCGGCGCATGGCGCAGATAGTCCGGCATCGTGTCGATCACCGCCGCATGGTTGCCTTCCGCGAACCAGCGCAGCCGCTCCAGATCGGCCTCGCGCGCTTCGGGGCTGGAGATGTGGATCGGGTCCGAAGCCTCATGCTGCGCGATCTGGTCGAACGGCCAGAACCGGTGGCTCATCGAACCGCTGGCGATCAGCACCACGCGCTTGTCCGATTCGCGGATCGCCTGCCCGATCCCTGCGCCAACGCCGAGGAAGTTGTGCGGCTCGGCCGAATAGGCGTGGCTCACCGAAATCCACTGCTCTTCGCCCTGCAGGAAGGTCGAAAGGTTCACGGTGGGGTAGTGCATCGGCAGGTGCGGATCATCGATCGCATTGGTGCGCACGCCGTGCTCGGTCGCGCGCTGCGCCATCGCGAAGGCCAGTTCCGGACAGCCCGGAATGTCATAGGGGATCTGCTTCATCCCGCGCGGCAGCTCGTCCGAGGTATAAAGCCCCGTCCGCCGCGCCTGTGCTGCAATGCAGAACTCCACGATGGTGAACCAGTGCGTATCGAACAGCACGATCACATCGGGCTTCAGCACATCGAGCACTTCGCGCTTCAGCCGGTGCAGCCCCGGCACAAGGCTGATCTCCTTGCCCTCGTTGAGCGCATAGCGATCTTCCTCGGACATCATGATGGTCGGCGCATGCGCGACCAGTCCGGCTCCGATGATCTCACCCATATTGCGGCTCCTGCTTGCGGTAGGCCGCCTCAATAGGCCTCCCGGGCGCGCACAAGAAGGGGTACAAGGCGCCCCGGCCTCACTCTGTCCGCTTATGCCAAGTCCCCCCGCCCGCGCGCGCCTAACCCGATTAGCGAACAGGAGAGGTTCCATGTCCTTTGCATTCTCGCGCCAGACCGACCCCCATGTCGATCTGTCCTCGCTCGATGCCTTCAACGAAGGCGCGCCGTTCGAAACCTTTGCCCGCATGCGCCGCGAGGAGCCGATGGCCTGGTCGGAAATGACCAGCGGCGAGAAGGGCTTCTGGTCAGTCACCCGTCACGCCGACCTCCTTGAGCTCAACCGGCAGGCCGACCTCCTGTCCTCCGCGCGCGGTATCCGCATGGAAGACCAGAGCCCCGAGGAAGTCGAAGCGCGAAAGACCTTCCAGGAAACCGACGCGCCGCACCACCGCGGCTTCCGCGCGCTCGTTTCCAAGGCCTTCGCCAAGGGCACCGTGGCCCAGTTCGAGGACCAGATCCGCCAGATCGTCACCGAACTGCTCGACGTTGCGCTGGAGGAAGGCGAGTTCGACGCAGTCGACCGCATCGCCCGGCGCCTGCCCATGCAGATGCTCGCGCAGATCATGGGCGTGCCGCAGGAAGACGGCCCTTGGCTCGTGGAGAAGGGCGATGCGCTGATCTCCAACGCGGACCCGGACTACACCGATTTCGTTGTCGACCAGCTCGATAGCGATGCCTACCGCATGCTCCCGTTCCGTTCCCCCGCCGCGATCGAGTTGTTCGACTATGCGAACAAGCTGCTCGACCGCATGGAAGCCGGCGAGCAGATCGGCGTGCTCAACCTCGTGCGCGAAAAGACCAACAGCGGGACCCAGATGTCGCGCGACGAATTCCGCAACTTCTTCTGCCTGCTCGTCGCCGCCGGCAACGACACCACGCGCTATTCGATCTCGGCTACGATCCACGCGCTCGCCAACGATCCGTCGCTGCTCAAGCGCCTGCAGTCCGGCGATTTCCACAGCTGGGAAGGCGCAGCGGATGAAATGATCCGCTATGCCTCCCCCACCACCCACTTCCGCCGCACCGCCACGCGCGATTTCACTTTCCACGGCAAGCAGGTGCGCGAGGGCGACAAGGTCCTCCTGTGGTTCATCTCGGGCAACCGCGACGAGACCGCGATACCCGATCCCTACCGCATCGACTTGGGGCGCGAGCGCAATCCGTTCCTCTCGTTCGGCCAGGGCGGCCCGCATATCTGCCTCGGCATGTGGCTCGCCAAGCTCGAAGTCGCCATCGTCATGCAGGAACTGGCGAAGCGCCTCACCGGCATCGAGCAAGTCAGCGACCACGCCTTTTTGCGCAGCAACTTCATTCACGGCATAAAGCATCTGCCGGTACGCGTGAGCGCGCGTTGAAGGGGAGAGAAATGAACCGCATGTCCAAGATCGAGCCCGGTCAGGTGCGCGCCGAAGGCTTCGAACCCAAAGGTTTCGAAAGGTGCCGCATCCTCTTCGCCGACCAATTGAACCTCGCGCGCGGCAAATACGTGCCGATGAGCGAGGCGCACAAGGGCCACGCCCGCATGTGTGTCGGCACCTTCGCCGTCACTTACGACAAGCAGCTTGTCGCGGCCCCCGGGGGGGGCCTGCTCACCGGCCTGCCGGACATGGAAGTCACCTTCGACCCCGCCGACCTGCGCCCCTCATGGGAAGCAAACACGCAGATCGCGCTCGGTTCGCTGCGCTTCAAGAACGAGCCCTTCGCGCTGTGCGGTCGCTCCGCCCTTGCCCGTGCAATCGAAGCATGGCGCGCCAAAGGCCTCGATCCGATGGTCGGCATCGAGATGGAAGCCTATGTCTTCCAGCGCGGCGCAAATGGCGAATGGGTCCCCTATGACACCCCCGGCGGCTTCGTCTACGGCACCGGGCCCTTCGCCGATCCCGCCGGCCTGATCGAGGAAGTCTGGGCCACGGCAGCAGCTTGCGGCATTCCCATCGAATCGATCAACGCCGAGTTCGATGCCCCGCAGTTCGAACTCACCTTGCGCTTTGCCGATGCGATGAAGGCGGCGGACGATGCCTTCCTGTTCCGCCAGATGGCGCGCGAGGTGCTCTACAAGCGCGGCTACCTGCTTTCCTTCCTGCCCAAGCCTTTCGCCGACAAGAGCGGCAGCGGCCTCCATTTCAACCTCAGCTTCACCCAGTCCGACGGCAGCAATGTCTTCGCGAACGACGTCGCCAGCGGCCAGCTCTCCCCCACCATGCAGGGCGCCATCGCCGGCATGCTGCACCACCACGAAGCGCTGTCCGCGATCATGGCGCCGCTCACCCAGAGCTACGCCCGCCTCCAGCCCGCCAGCCTCTCGGGCTACTGGGCCAACTGGGGCATCGACCACCGCAGCGTCACGGTCCGCGTCTCCGCCGAAACCGGCTCCGCCGCGCGCATCGAACACCGCATGGCCGATTGCGCCGCCAGCCCCTACTTCGCGATGGCCGCCATGCTGCAGGCCGGCCTGCTCGGCCTCGAGAACGGCTACGAACTTCCGCCCGAAGAGCTGAACGACGGTCTCGAAACCATCAGCACCGATCGCCACACCCCGCACGATCTGGGCGCGGCACTCGATGCTTTGGAAGCCGACACGGTGCTCTCCGCCGCCATCGGGCAGGACCTCGTCGACAACTTCATCGCGATCAAGCGCGAGGAAGTGCGCATTCTCGACGGCAAGTCGGCGGAAGAGCAGACCGCCTACTACCTCCACTACATCTGAGAGCCACCATGCCGACCCGCATCGATATCGACGGCGTCTCCGTCTCGCCCGACCATTTCATCGGCGGCGAGCGGGTTTCTTCGCCCGAAACCTTCGAGACCCGCTGCCCCTTCGATTGGGACCGCAAGCTCGCCGATATCGCGCGCGGCAATGCCGAGACCGCCGCCCATGCTGCAGCCGCAGCCACCGCAGCATTTCCGGCATGGGCCGCCCTCACCGCAGCCAAACGCGGCGCCTATCTGCACCGGCTGGCGGACCTTATCGAGTCCAATGTCGAAAAGCTGGCCACGGTCGAATGCCTCGACATGGGCATGCTGCTCGAAAGCCTGCGCCTGCGCGTGATCCTGCGCGGCGCGGCCAATTTCCGCAACTATGCCGACCTTGCGACCCAGCACGAGGAACGCGTCTGGTCCTCGCGCGGCACCCTGAACCGCGTCATCCGCATGCCCGCCGGCCCTGCGCTGATCATCACGCCGTGGAACGCGCCCTTCATGCTCTCGACATGGAAATGCGCCCCCGCCCTCGCCGCCGGCAACACCGTGATCCTCAAGCCCGCCGACTGGTCCCCGCTCTCCGCCTCGGTCCTCGCCGATCTGATCGCCGAAGCCGGCTTCCCCACAGGCGTCTTCAATATCGTGCAGGGCCTCGGCGCCGAACTCGGCAACGCGCTCACCTCCGATCCGCGCATCAAGCGCATCAGCTTCACCGGCTCGGTCCCGACCGCCCGCATCATCGGCAAGGCGGCGGCGGAAAACATCGTGCCTTTCACCGCCGAGCTTGGCGGCAAGTCTCCCCTCCTCGTCTTTGCCGATGCCGATATCGATGCCGCCGCGAAGAAGGCCGCCGGCCAGTTCGACGACAGCGGCCAGGTCTGCATGGCCGGCACGCGCATCATCGTCGAGGAGAGCGTGAAGGACACCTTCCTCGCCAAGTTCCACGCCTATACCGACGCGCATGTCATGGGCGACAGCCGCGATCCCGCGACCACGATGTCCGCCCTGATCCACCCGGTCCACGCGGAGCGCGTCCTCGGTTTCATCGACCGGGCCCGTGCGGCAGGTGACACCATCGTGCGCGGCGGCAAGCGCTTCAAGGAAGGCGCCAACTGGGTCGAGCCGACGCTCATCATCCCGAAAGACAACCAGAGCGAAGTCGTCCAGAATGAGGTCTTCGGCCCGGTTCTCACGTTCCAGACGTTCAAGGATGAAGCCGAAGGCGTCGCCCTCGCCAACTCCACCGCCTATGGCCTCTCCGGCATCGTCTACACCGGCAGCGAAAGCCGCGCCAATCGTGTCGGACGGGCGGTGCGCGGCGGCACGGTCTGGGTTAACACCTTCCTCGTGCGCGATCTCACCGCACCGTTCGGCGGTATCGGCATATCGGGCATCGGGCGCGAGGGCGGCGACTATGCTCTCGATTTCCACTCGGATCTCAAGACGCTGCAGATCCTCGATGGAAGTGTCGCCTAAGCGGGCTGGAAGCTGCGCACGATATCGATGAACGAGCGGATCGCGATGTGCTCGACCGCCGGCAGCCGCTGCGCAAACGGCATCTCGTACCCGGCGAAGACCGTCAGCCCCTCCATCGAGGCCGAGATGAACAGCGCCACATCGAGCCGGTCCTGCTCCGGCAGATCGGGCCGCATTTCCGCGATGATCTCCACCAGCGGCGCCCGCGCCCGGTCATAAAGCTCATGCACCCGCTCGTAGACAAACGCGTCATGGTTCGCGAGCGCCCACAGTTCCGGAAACAGCCGCGTCGTCTTCTTGCTGCCGATGTCCTCGATGATCAGACTGCACAGCCGCGTCAGGCGTTCCTCCGGCTCGAGCCCCGGCGCCTGCACGATCGCGCCGAATTCGACTTCGTAGCTGCTGATCACCGCATTGAGCAGCTCGCGCACCAGATCCTCGCGCGTCGGATAGTGATAGGTAAGATTGCCGAGGCGCATCCCGCAGGCCGCAGCAATTCGCCGCATCGACATCGCCCGGTAGCCTTCCTCGATCAGGATATGCAGCGCGGTGCGCAAAATCAGTTCGCGCGTTTCATAGCCCTTGGCATAGCCGCCCTCACGCCCCGGCATGAGCAGGTCGGTCACCAGTTTCGGGATCGCATCCACACATTTCTCCCGCATTTCCGCGCGCAGCAAACCGCTGCCTACCGCAGAGCCAAATTATGTCCAACGTCCAAAATAGGACAGTTGACAATTTTATTAGGATTGGGCCACTTTGGCCACGGGAAAGCGGGGTCCATCCGCTTTGAAAGGGAAAGATAATGCGATCCATCGCACCCGTTCTTGCGTCGGCGCTCTATGCATTTGCCGCAATGACTTCGCCGGCCATCGCGGCTGACAAGTTCCCGCAGCCGCTTGCGGAAGAAAGCCTCCCGAGCGTCGCCAAGCTCCCCGCCACCTGGCCGCAGAGCTGGGTGACGATCCACGATTTTCACTTCGGCGCGATCCTCGATGGCCGCGTCGCCGTGGTCGACACCGCCGATCCGGTGCAGCCGCTCAAGGGCCTCGTCCGTGCGGCGCAGTTCGCCAACTTCCTCATCGCGAAGGACAGGGGCGAACTCTATACCACCGAGACTTTCTACAGCCGCCTCACCCGCGGCGAACGCACCGACGCGATCACCATCTGGGACTCCGCCACGCTCCAGCCCAAGGGTGAGATCGTGCTGCCCGGCGGCAAGCGCCAGCAGTCGGTGACCTACCCGCACTTGTTCCAGCTGACCAACGGCGGCAAGTGGGCGCTCGTCGCCAACTTCACCCCCGCACAGTCCGTCACGGTGGTCGATCTTGCCGCGCGCAAGGTGCTGAACGAGATCGACCTCCCCGGCTGCGCACAGATCTACCCCACCGGGACCAGCGGCTTCACCAGCCTCTGCGCCGATGGTTCGCTGTTCAGCGTCACGCTCGATGCGAACGGCGCGGCGGCCTCGTCGAAGTCGGTGCCCAAGGTGCAGGATATCGACAACCAGCCCCTGTTCAGCACACCAGCGATGGTGGGCACGACTGCATGGTTCGTCAGCTTCCACGGCATGGTGCAGGGCTTCGATCTTTCTGGCCCTGTCGCCAAGCCTCTCCCCGGCAGCTTCAGCGTCGGCACGGCAGACGGCGGCTCGCCCGAATGGCGTCCGGGCGGCTGGCAGGTGATCAACAGCGATGCCGCCGGCAAGCTCTATGTGCTGATGAGCCCCTACGGCAAGGAAGGCACCCACAAGGACGGCGGCACCGAAGTCTGGGTCGTCGACCCCATCAAGAAGGCCCGCACCTTGCGCATTGCGCTCAAGGGCCAGACGCTCGCCATCGCCGTCACCAAGGAAAGCACCCCGCACCTCGTGGCGGCGCAGGCCAGCGGCGCAATCGATATCTATGACGCGGCGACCGGCGCTTTCGTCCGCTCGCTCGGCGCGACGGTCGCGGCCAATCCGATCCTGATCCAGGTGCCGTGATGGCCGCTCTGGCCCTTTTCTGCGCGGCATTGCTGGCGGCCTCGGCGCTGCACAAAGTGCTGGCGCGGGCGCGCATGATCGAGGCGACCGCGCGGCTCACCGGCGTCAGTCCGGTTCCGGCGCAGCTGCTGCTGATCCACGCGGGCACGCTGGAACTCGTAGCCGCAGGCTGCCTGCTCGTCCCGCCGCTGCGCACCGCGGGCGCCGTCGTCGCCGCGCTGGTCTGGGCTGCCTATGCGCTTGCCCTCCTGCGCCGCCGGGGTGAGACGCTCGACTGCGGCTGCGACCTTGCCGCGCGCAGCAAGCCGGTCACCACCGCGCTCGTGCTGCGCGCAGCCGGCCTTGCGGTGCTCGCAGCATTGGTCGCGGTCCTGCCCGATGCCCCCTTCACGCTCGACGCGCCCTTTGCCGCCGCCGGGCTCCTCGCACTCTACCTCGGCGCGAGCGAACTGCTCGCCATCCCCGCCCCGCATTGGAAACCCTCATTGGGGAAGGCCGCATGATGCTGACAAGCCAGATCCTCCTCTGGACCGCCGTGATCGTCCAGGCCCTGCTGATTGCTGCACTCGCGCGGCAGGTCGGCATCCTGCACGAGCGGATCGCTCCCGCCGGCGCGCTGACCCTGCACCAGAAGGTCGCGCTCGGCGAAAAGGCGACGCCGATGACGCTCGCCGACATGAACGGCGTCGGCATTGCCATCGGCGGACAGCGCAAGGGCCGCAGCCAGCTGCTGTTCTTCGCCTCGCCCGATTGCCCGATGTGCAAGTCGCTGCTCCCGATCGTGCGCAGCGCCGCCCGTGCCGAAGCGGGCTGGCTCGACATCGTCGTCGCGGGTGACGGCGGCAAGCCGGGCTACCTCGGCATGGTGCGCGATCACGGCCTCGAAAGCCTGCCGGTGGTGCTCTCCGAAGCGCTCGGCCGCGCCTTCGGCGTCTCCAAGCTGCCTTATGCGGTGCTGCTCGACGAGGAAGGCCGCGTCGCGTCGCTCGGCCTCGTCAACAGCCGTGAACATCTCGAAAGCCTCTTCGAGGCAAAGGAGCGGGGCGTCGCCTCGATCCAGGACTATCTGGCTCGCCGCCAGCACAACCATCAGGAGGCCTGACCCATGGCGCGTTTCGACAAGATCACCGAAAACCTCGCGCGCGGGATCGCCCGGGGCACGTCGCGCCGCTCGCTGCTGGCGTGGCTCGGCGCCGGGATGACGGGCGCCGCCTCGATCCCGCTCCTCCCGGTCGCCCGCGCAGCCACCCCGCCCGCGCCTGAAGCCCCCCACGGCCCCCATGGCGCCGGTGCCGCCCGCCCGGCCATCATCTCCGGCCTCGAACAGGATCCCGGCGACCGTGCCTCGTGCGACTACTGGCGCTACTGCGCGATCGATGGCTTCCTCTGCTCGTGCTGCGGCGGTTCGGTCAACACCTGCCCGCCCGGCACCGAGATGTCGCCCATCACCTGGATCGGCACCTGCACCAACCCGGCCGACGGCCGCGCCTATGTGATCAGCTACAACGATTGCTGCGGCGTCTCGTCCTGCGGCCAGTGCCTGTGCAACCGCAACGAAGGCGACCGCCCGCAGGTCCGCCCGCAGTCGAACAACGACTACAACTGGTGCCTCGGCTCGGAGAGCTCGGTCTACAATTGCTCGGTGGCGGCAGTCATCGGCGTCGCGCTTCCGGCGGCCAAGTGATGCGCGCGGCTGCCCTCGCGCTCGGGGTTGGCGCAGCGGCGCTCACCGCCCTGACGCTGCCGGTCCATGCCGCGCCGGATGGTGCGGCAATCTATGGCCGCTGTGCCGCATGCCACACCAAGACCGGCGCAGGCGTCCCCGGCGTTTTCCCACCGCTCGGCGAAGACTTTCGCGTCATGGGTTCGAGCGAAGCGGGTCGCCGCTACCTGACGCTGGTCGTCACGCGCGGGGTCAGCGGCCCGATCAAGGTCGGCGGCAAGCCCTATGCCGGGGTGATGCCCGCGCAGGCGACGCTCGACGATGCCTCGGTCGCGGCAGTGCTCAATCATGTTGGAACAGAAATCGCCAAGACCGGCCCCGCGTTCAAGCCCTTCGCCGAAGCCGAGGTGGCAGGCATCCGCGCGGGCGGCGCCGCGCTTTCCGCGCAGGATGTCGGCAAGCTCCACGCGGCGGCGGGCGGCCAATGAAGCCCGGCCGCCTTGCCCTGCTGATCGCGCTGCCGCTCGTTGCGGGCGTGGCCGTGAAGGCAGATGAGGCGGCCATCCCGGGCGTGCACGATGCCTACCAGGCGCGCACTGACTATCAGCTCAAGTGCCAGGGCTGCCACCGGCCCGATGGCAGCGGCGACGATCATTCCAACCCGCCGATGAAGGGCATTGTCGCCCGCTTCCTCGGCGTTCCGGGCGGCCGCGAGTTCATCGGCCGCGTGCCGGGTGTCGCAACTGTGGACCTTCCTGATGACCGTTTGGCCAATCTGGTAAACTGGACCATCTACCGGTTCGATCCGGCCCATGTGCCGCAAGACTTCAGGCCCTACACGGCCGAAGAAATCGGACGTCTGCGCCAGAATCCGCTCCGCCTCGAACGCGCCGCCACAAGAGCGCGTCTGGTGGCCGGTTTTGCCAAGACGCATTCCGAACAATGAGAATACTCGGGGAAATTTGAACAGAAGCGAGGGAACAACCATGAGGACCGTCTATCTTTCCAGCGCCGCGCTGGCCGCGCTGATTGCGGCGCAGCCCGCGCTTGCCCAGCAGGCTCCGCAGGCCGCGCAGGCCGAAACCACCACCGATGCGGGCGAAAGCGGCGAGATCGTCGTGACCGCCGCCAAGCGTTCGGAAAACCTCCAGTCGGTGCCGATTTCGGTGTCGGCGATCGGCGGCGAAGCGCTGGCCAAGTCGCGCATCACCAGCGTCGACAGCCTCGTCAACAAGGTCGCCAACCTCCAGCTCACCTCGACCGTGGGCGACAACACACCGATCTTCGCGCTGCGCGGCGTCTCGATGTCGGACTTCAGCCTCAACCAGTCGAGTCCGGTCGCGACCTATTACGACGAAGTCTACAAGGGCAACTTCGCGTTCCTTGGCATCGCGCTCTACGATATCGAGCGCGTCGAAGTGCTCCGCGGCCCGCAGGGTACGCTCTATGGCAAGAACACCTCGGGCGGTGCGGTCAACCTGATCAGCCGCGATGCCAAGCTTGGCGAGACGAGCGGCTATTTCAACGCCGGCTACGGCAACTATAACCGCGTCGATCTCAATGGCGCGGTCAACGTGCCGCTGGGCGAGAAGGCCGCGCTGCGTGTCGCCGGCACCTTCGCCAAGGCCGATGGCTGGTTCAAGAACGTCAACCCGGGCTTCCCCGATCTCGCCAGCACCGATGAATGGGGCATCCGCGGCACGCTGAATCGAGCCCAGCGACCGCCTCAAGATCACGCTGCGTGCCTCGCACAGCTTCCAGAACCCGCAGAACTACGGCATCTACGCGCAGCCCGAAGCGGTCAACCGCCCGGGCCTCAGCCAGTTCCAGATCGACTCCAACGTGCCGACCAAGCGCCGCGCCGTGACGACCTCGGTCGCGCTCACGGTGAACTACGATGTCTCCGATACGCTCGCGATCACCAGCATCACCAGCTATGACAAGGGCACGCTGTTCTTCAAGGAAGACACCGACGGCATCCGCGCGCAGAATCTCGAGGTGCCCTACTTCGATCGCGCCAGCCAGTTCGCGCAGGACTTGCGCCTGACCAGCGACACCGGCGGTCCGTTCGACTTCATCGTCGGCGCCTATTTCAACCGCGAGAAGGTGTTCAACGAGACCACGCTCGAAGTCTTCAACGGCACCGACGCCAACAGTGACGGCGTGATCAACGCACAGGATTGCGCCGACGCCCTGCCGGTCGCCTGCAAGATCCGCAACCAGTTCGATCAGGTGAAGAAGAGCTTCGCGCTCTACACCGACCTCAAGTACAAGCTGACCGACGCGCTGACGCTGCGCGGCGGCCTGCGCTATACCCACGACACCGGCGCGCAGACCGGCTTCAAGTCCGACGCGCTCGGCGTCGACGACAGCTTCGTCGCCAACCTGATCCCGCTCTCGGACCTGCGCTTCACGCAGAACAACGTCTCGGGCAAGATCGGCATCGACTACAAGCTGGCGAGCGGCGACCTGCTCTACGCCAGCGTGAGCCGCGGCTACCGCGCGCCGAGCTTCAATGCGCAGGCGTTCTTCGCGCCGGTCGAGCTCGGCGTCGCCAAGGCCGAACAGGTCACCGCCTTCGAAGCCGGCGCCAAGACCCAGTTCTGGGATCGCCGCATCACGCTCAACATGGCGGCGTTCTACTACAACTACAAAAACCAGCAGTTCATCAACGTGAACCCGGCAGATGCTTCGCAACAGCTGCTCAACATCCCCAAGTCGCGGCTCTACGGCGGTGAAGTCGAGCTGACCGTCCGACCGAGCGACACCTTCACCTTCCACGGCGGGCTGGGCCTGCTTTCGACACGGATCAAGGAAGGCATTGTCAGCGGCGTCAATGTCGCGGGCAACCGGCTCTCGAACGCGCCGACGCTCACCTTCAACGCCAGCTTCGACTGGACGATGGTGCAGGGCAAGTTCGGCGCGATCTCGTTCCACCCCGAAGTGGCCTACCAGTCGAGCCAGTTCTTCGAGAACATCAACATCCCGCGCCTGCGCCAGACCTCGTACGCCCTCTTCGGCGGGCACCTTGACTGGAACAGCAGCGACGGGCGCTACAGCGTTTCGGCCTGGGCGCGCAATCTCGGCAACAAGTTCTACTTCACCTCGCGCATCGACCTGACCGGGTTCGGTCTGGACTACAACCACATCGGCAATCCGCGGATGTACGGTGTGACAGCGGGCGTGAAGTTCTGATCTGCTGCAGTGGCGGGAGGGGCCGGGAGACACGGTCCCCCCGCTGAAAGAGAGGACCATGAGCACCCTGTCCTATGCCCGGGGGCGGACTGATCTGCCCCTGCTCGACGTGACCATCGGGGAGGCCCTGCGCGAGGCCGCCGCGCGCTGGCCGCAAGGTCTGGCACTGGCCTCGCGCCATCAGGACTTGCGCTATTCGTGGGCCGAGCTCGATGTTGCAGTCGATCAGGTGGCAACCGGTCTGCTGCAACTGGGCGTCAGCAAGGGCGACCGCGTCGGCATCTGGGCGCCCAACTGTGCGGAATGGACGCTGATCCAGTTCGCCACCGCGCGGATCGGCGCGATCCTTGTCACGATCAATCCGGCCTACCGGGTGAACGAAGTCGAGTATGCGCTGAACAAGGTCGGCTGCAGCGTGCTCGTCACCGCCACCCGGTTCAAGACGAGCGACTACCTCGCCATGCTGCGCGAGATCGGCCGCGACCGCCTGCCGCAGCTGCGCAGCATCGTCACCATCGGCGCGGAAACGCACCCCGGTTTCCTGCCGTGGCAAGCGCTTCTTGCGCCCGCTGATCCGGATGCACTGGAATGCGCCGCCGCCGCGCTCGGGCCAGATGATGCGATCAACATCCAGTTCACCAGCGGCACCACCGGCTTCCCCAAGGGCGCGACGCTCACCCACCGCAATATCCTGAACAACGGCTACTTCACCGCGCAGACCATCGCGCTGACCGAAGCAGACCGCATCTGCATTCCCGTGCCGCTCTACCACTGCTTCGGCATGGTGCTGGGCAACATGGCCGCGCTCACCAGCGGCGCGGCGATGGTCTATCCGGGCGAGGCGTTCGATCCCGCCACCGTGCTGCAGGCGGTCGAGGCCGAAGGCTGCACCGCGCTCTACGGCGTGCCGACCATGTTCATCGCCGTGCTCGGCCGCCCGGAACTGGAGACGACCAACGTCTCGAGCTTGCGCACCGGGATCATGGCGGGCTCCCCCTGCCCGGTCACCGTCATGCGGCAGGTCATCGACAAGCTCGGCATGCGCGAGGTGACCATCGGCTACGGCATGACGGAGACGAGCCCGCTCACCACCCAGACCGCCGTCGACGATCCGCTGGAAGAGCGCGTCGGCACCGTCGGGCGCGTCCACCCCCATGCCGAAGCCAAGATCGTCGGGCCGGACGGGCAGACGCTGCCCATCGGCGAGCAGGGCGAATATTGCTCGCGCGGCTATGCCGTCATGCTCGGCTACTGGGACGATCCGGCCAAGACCGCCGAGGCCATCGACGCCGAGGGCTGGATGCATTCGGGCGATCTCGCGACGATGGACGCCAAGGGCTACGTGCGCATCACCGGCCGCATCAAGGACATGATCATCCGCGGCGGCGAGAACATCTACCCGCGCGAAATCGAGGAGTTCCTCCTCACCCACCCGCACATCGCCGATGCGCAAGTCTTCGGCGTCAGCGACGCAAAGTACGGCGAGGAAGTCTGCGCCTGGGTGATCGCCCGCGCCGGGGCCATGCTGGAGGCCGAGCACGTGCTCGAACACTGCCGCGGCCGCATCGCGCACTACAAGGTGCCGCGCCATGTCCGCGTCGTCGAAAGCTTCGCGATGACAGTCACCGGCAAGGCGCAGAAGTTCGAGATGCGGCGGATGATGGAAGCGGAACTCGGGGTTGCGGCAGACCGATAGAACCGGAATGTGCGTCCATGCTGCAACAGGCAGCGTTATTCGTTCGGTTCGTCGCACATGCCCCAAGGGGCAGTGAAAAGCGCCTTTGCTAACCGCCCGTAGCTGTTTCGGTGCTTTCACCGTTGCTGCAGTTCCGCACCGAACCGCTTCACGCAGCATTACATTCTGGAAAAAATTTCGTCACTTATCCTGTGGATAACCGCACCAAAACGACTTGCCACGGCATTTGCGATACGAACCTATATGGTTCTATTTCATGCGCAGCGGCGAACCAGACTGCTCAATAGCGCCGTTTCGGTCATACTGCGGGAAACAAACGATATTTCCTGTTCCACGCGATTTTTCGCAGTTTCTTGCGGGTTTCAGCCCTTTTGGGTGATGATATTGCCAAGCCTCGCGCAATGAGGCTCCCTACCTTTTGTAACACAAGAAGGGAGAGGCGATTCGGTCATGACCGAGGCCCAGATCATCGAGAGGGCCCCGCAGGCCGAGATCAATCCGGTGCGCACAGCTGCGGATTGGGAAGCCATGCGCGCTGCCGCGCTCGCCGATCCCGGCGCCTTCCATGGCGACATCGCCGCCCGGCGCATCCACTGGTTCGTCGCCAATTGCGGCCCCGATGGCGCCTGGCTCACCCGCAATGATGCAGGCGCCTGGACCGGCTGGGACGCCGCCACCGGCGCCCCCGTCACGCCTGAACTCCCGGCCAGCTTCGTCCCCTGGACCAAGGCCTTCGACGACAGCACCCCGCCGCACTGGCGCTGGTTCACTGGCGCCCGCACCAACGCCGCTTTCAACGAGATCGACCGCCATGTCCTTTCGGGACACGGCGCCGAACCCGCGCTGATTTTCGAAGGAGACCGCTGGGACATGGCGGCGGACGGCGGGCGCGGCGCGCCGGTCGATACCTTCACCGTCAGCCGCAAGCGCCTGCTGCTCGAAGTCGCCAAGTGCGCCGTCGCGCTTGAAGGCCTCGGCCTCAAGGCGGGTGACCGCATCGCGCTCAACATGCCGTCGATCGTGCCGCAGATCTTCTGGACCGAAGCGGCCAAGCGGCTCGGCATTGTCTACACCGCCGTGTTCGGCGGCTTCAGCGACAAGACCTTGTCCGACCGCATCGCCGATGCCGGCGCGCGCGTCATCGTCACCTCGGACGGCAGCTACCGCAACGCGCAGGTCGCCGCGTTCAAGACGGCCTATACCGACCCGGCGCTCGACAACTATGTGCCGGTCACCACCGCGCTGTCGGTCCTCGCCGCGACCGACTTCGGCCTGCCCGCCGAGGATGCTGCCGTCATCACCGATACCGTCGCCGAAACGCTGGCGGGCGAAGTCACCGTCGAACGCTCGGACGTCATGCGCGGCGTCGGCCGTGCCCTTATCAAGCTGGGCGAAACCGGCCGCATCGGTTCCAGCGATGCCGCCCGCGTGCGCCTCGCCATTGCTTCCAGCCTCGTCACCCTGCCCCCGCGCGTCGATACCGTGATCGTGGTGCGCCACACCGCGCAGCCCGATATCGTCTGGCGCGAAGAGCGTGACCGCTGGAGCCACGAGCTGACTGATGCGGCGCTGGCAACAATCCTCCACAAGGCCGGTGTTGCCAGCGAGGAGGCTCTGCTCGCTCTACCAGACGCAGACTTCGTCCGCGCTATCTGGACCAGCTCGAAGCCGCTCGCCGTCGATTCCGAATACCCGCTGTTCTTCATCTACACCTCGGGCTCCACCGGCAAGCCCAAGGGCATCGTCCATGTCCACGGCGGCTATACCGCCGGAATTGCGGAATCGATGCGGGTCGCCTTCGATGCGCGCCCCGGCGACACGATCTTCGTCGTCGCCGATCCAGGCTGGATCACCGGGCAGAGCTATCAGATTTCGGCCTCGCTATTGAGCCGCGTCACTACCGTCGTATCCGAAGGCTCGCCCGTCTTCCCGCACGCGGGCCGCTTTGCCTCGATGATCGAGCGCCACAAGGTGACGATCTTCAAGGCGGGCGTCACCTTCTTGAAGTCGATCATGTCGGACCCGTCGAACCTCGCCGACGTCCAGCGCTATGACATGAGCCACCTTCGCGTCGCGACCTTCTGCGCCGAGCCGACCAGCCCCAGCGTGCAGGCTTTCGGCATGGAGCACGTGACCCGCCAGTACATCAACAGCTACTGGGCGACCGAACACGGCGGCATCGCCTGGACGCATTTCTACGGCAACGCGGACTATCCGCTGAAGGCCGATGCGCACGCCTTCCCGCTGCCGTGGATCGTCGGCGACGTCTGGGTCGAGGACGAGAACGCTGTCCCCGGCAAGACCCCCTTCTCTCGCTCCGGCAGCGAGGGCGTCAACTGGCGCCGCGCCGAACCGGGCGAAAAGGGCGAGATCGTCATTGCCGCCCCCTATCCCTACCTCGCCCGCACGATCTGGGGCGATGTCGAGCACTTCCATGTCAAGGACGGCAGCGTTCAGGGCGACTGGAAGGGCGATGCGGGGCGCTGGGCCGGTGGTTACTGGAACCGCTGGCAGGGCGCCTGGGCCTATACCCAGGGCGACTTCGCGATTGCGCATCCCGACGGCTCGTTCTCGTTCCATGGCCGCTCGGACGACGTCATCAACGTCTCGGGCCACCGCATGGGCACCGAGGAAATCGAAGGCGCGGTCCTGCGCGACAAGGCGCTTGATCCCAATTCGCCGGTTGGCAATGTCCTCGTCGTCGGCGCGCCCCACCGCGAGAAGGGCCTCACCCCGCTCGCCTTCGTCGTCCCCGTCGCGGGCCGCAAGCTCACCGAGGAAGACCGCCAGCGCCTGTTCAACCTTGTCCGCACCGAAAAGGGCGCGGTCGCGGTTCCGGCCGATTTCATCGAAGTCAGCCAGTTCCCGGAAACGCGCTCCGGCAAGTACATGCGCCGCATGGTCCGCGCGCTCGTCGAGGGCGGCGATCTGGGTGACGTCACGACGCTGCGCAATCCTGAGAGCCTTGTCGAACTCAAGACCGCCATCGACGCCTGGCAGCGCCAGCAGCGCCTGTCCGAAGAGCAATCGCTGTTCGAGCGCTACCGCTACTTCCTGATCCAGTACAACGCGGTCGCCCCCGGCAAGCGCGTCGCCACCGTCACCGTCACCAACCCGCCGGTCAACGCGCTCAATGAACGCGCGATCGACGAACTGGTCATCGTCGTCGATCACCTCAGCCGCAAGGACGATGTCGTCGCGGTGGTGTTCACTGGCGAGGGCACCAGCTCGTTCGTTGCGGGCGCGGATATCCGGCAGATGCTGGAGGAGATCCACAGCCACGACGAAGCGATGGTGCTGCCCAACAACGCGCAGCTTGCTTTCCGCAAGATCGAGCTGATGGGCAAGCCATGCATCGCGGCGGTGCAAGGTGTTGCGCTCGGCGGCGGGATGGAATTCGCGCTGGCCTGCCATGTCCGCGTGGCGGAAACGACGGCTCGCTTTGGCCAGCCCGAAATCCGCCTGCGCCTGCTTCCGGGCTATGGCGGCACGCAGCGCCTCCCCCGCCTGCTGGCCGACCGGCACGGCGCGACGGGCGTGCGCGATGCGCTCGATCTGATCCTCGGCGGCCGCAGCATCGATGCGGCGCAGGCTGAGGCCATCGGCCTTGTCGATGCGCTCGCCGATGGCCCCCGCGATGCCCTTGCCGAAGCCCACGCGATGGTCCGCGATTGGGTGAAGCGCGGCGCAGACAGCCCGCTCGGCAAGGCCTTCGCCGCGCGCGAGGAAGCGACGATGGGGTGGGAGAAGCCCTCCACAGTCGATCTCGACGCCGTGCTCACTGACGATTTCCTCCAGCGCATCCTGCGTCAGCTCGATTGGGCCGGTCGCGGCATGGCCGGCGCCCGCGCGCTTGATGCCGTCCGCACCGGCCTCACCTCGGGCATGTCCGCCGGCCTCGCCCGCGAAGCCGCCTTGTTTGCCGAAGCCATTGTCGACCCCGAAGGCGGCAAGACCGGCATCCGCCAGTTCATGGACAAGGTTGCCCCACCGCTCCCCGTCCGCCGCGACGGGGTGTGGATCGACAGCGAGCACGAAACGCGCGCTGCCGAGCTTGAAGCGAACGGAGACCTGCTCCCCGTCGGCGCGGCGTTCTATCCCGGCGTCACCGCGATCCCGCCGTACCAATACGCGTTCGGCATTGCCCGCAATCCCGATACCGGCGCGCCGCGCTTCGGCCCGCCCGCGACGCACGAGCGCGAGCTGATCGTCAAGGTGCCCGAGCCTGCGCCCAACGAAGCGCTGCTCTACATGCTGACCAGCGAGGTCAACTTCAACGATATCTGGGCGCTCACCGGCATTCCCGTCTCGCCTTTCGATGCGCACGAGGAAGACGTCCAGATCACCGGCTCGGGCGGCATCGCGCTCGTCGCCGCCTTGGGCAGCGAGACGCGCGCCGAGGGCCGCATCAAGGTCGGCGATCTCGTCACCGTCTATTCGGGCACCAACGATCTGCTCTCGCCCGCGGTCGGCAACGATCCGATGTTTGCGGACTTCTCGATCCAGGGCTACGAGACCGAGACCGGCAGCCACGCGCAGTTCCTGACCGTGCAGGCCCCGCAGATGCACAAGGTGCCGCCGAACCTGACACTGGAGCAGGCCGGGAGCTATGTGCTCAACCTCGGCACGATCTCGCGCTGCCTGTTCACCACGCTGCAGATCGCGCCGGGCCGCACGCTGTTTGTCGAGGGCGCCGCCACCGGCACCGGCCTCGATGCGCTGCGCTCCTCGGTGCGCACCGGCCTGCAGGTGACAGGCCTCGTCTCCAGCCCGGACCGCGCCGCCTTCATCACCGGCCAGCAGGGCGCGGTCGGTGCGATCAACCGCAAGGACCCGCGCTTTGCGGCGCTCTACACCACGGTGCCGGAAGACAAGGCCGAAGCGCAGCGCTGGGAAACGGCAGGGCAGCCGCTGATCGAGGAATACAAGGCGCTCAACGGCGGCAAGCTGGCGGACTACGTCGTGAGCCACGCCGGCGAAACGGCGTTCCCGCGCAGCTTCCAGCTCCTGGCGGAAAACGGCACGCTGGCGTTCTACGGCGCCTCCTCGGGCTATCACTTCAGCTTTATGGGCAAGCCCGGCACGGCGAGCCCAGAGGAAATGCTGCGCCGCTCCGCCCTGCGCGGCGGCGAGGCGGTGCTGATCTACTACGGCCCCGGCTCGGACGCGCTGCTCGATGACATGGGTCTCGAGATCATCGAGGCCGCCCGCCGCTTCAACGCCCGCAGCGTGGTCGCGACGACCACCGACGGCCAGCGCGAGTTCCTCGGCTCGCTCGGTCTCGAGGATGCCATCGAAGGCATAGTCAGCCTCGAATCCATCCGCCGCCGCGAGGGCGACAACTTCCTCTGGCCCGACACGATGCCCCGCCTGCCCGACGCCAAGGTCGATATCGAAGTCTTCAAGGCGGCGGTGCGCGACTATCAGGACCGGGTGATGAAGCCGTTCGGCTCGGCCATCGGCAAGATCCTGCGCTCGGCGGACAATCCGCGCGGCGCGCCCGATCTGGTGTTCGAGCGCCCGGGTCAGGACACGCTCGGCGTCTCGACCTCGCTGGTGAAGCCCTTCACCGGCCGCGTCGTCTTTGCGGAAGACTGCGCGGGGCACCGCTTCACCTTCTACGCGCCGCAGGTCTGGACCCGCCAGCGCAAGATCCTGATGCCCACCGCCTCGATCCTCGGCACGCACCTGTGCAACGCCTTCGAAGTCGCGCGCATGAACGACATGATCGCGGCGGGCCTGCTCGAAGTGACCGAGCCCGAAGTCGTCTCGTGGGACGGCCTTCCCGAAGCGCACCAGTCGATGTGGGACAACCGCCATTCGGGCGCGACCTATGTCGTCAACCACGCCCTCCCCGCCATGGGCCTGCGCAGCCGCGATGCGCTGCTCGAGGCTTGGGCCGTCCTTGGGGCCGTGACCGAAGCGGAGGGCGCCGATGCATAGACCAAAGAGTCCGCATTAGCGGCACCCCCACCTCCCGCTGCCCTCCCCAGGCCAGATTCCACCTCAATCCCGCGCCGCAATCGCCGCGCAATCTTCAGGAGAGTGACATGGCCAAGGCAAAGACCATCGATCCCGCACCGCAGACCACCCCTGCCACCACCGGCCGCCTCGCCGGCAAGGTCGCCCTCGTCACCGGCGCCGCCGGCAATCTCGGCGGCTATATCGTGCGCCACTACCTCGCCGAGGGTGCTACGGTCGTCATGACCGGGCGCACCGAGGCCCGCCTCGAAGCCGCGGCGCAGGCCATGCGTGAGGCGAGCGGTGTCGATGCCACGCGGCTTGCGACCGTCATCCTTGATGGCGGCAATGCCCAGTCTGTCCGCGATGCCGTGGCCGATGTCGTCCGCCGCTTCGGGCAGATCGATATCCTCGTCAACAATGCAGGCTCGGCAGGCCCGAAGCAGACGATCGAGCAGCTGCCCTTCGACGAGGAAGAGCTCGCCGCCCTGCAGAAGCGCGGCGCCAACGACACCGAGACTGTCCCCGCCGCGATGCGCAACATCTTCGGCGTCGCGTGGAATCTCGCCCGCACCGTCGCCGCGGCGATGCCGGAGGGCGGCTCGATCATCAACGTATCGACGATCTTCTCGCGCACGCCCTACTATGCGCGCGCGGCCTATGTCGTCCCCAAGGCGGCGATGAACGCGTGGTCGCGCGAGCTGTCGCTCGAACTCGGGCCGCGCGGTATTCGCGTCAATCTCGTCTTCCCCGGCCCCATCGAAAGCGAGCGCATCCGCACCGTGTTCGCCGCGATGGACAAGGCGCGCGGCGACGAGGACGGCACGACCGCAAATACCTTCTTCGACATGATGTCGCTCGAACGCAGCACCGGCGGCGCGCCCAAGGCCAAGACCTTCCCGGTGCCCGACGATATCGCGACCACCTGCGTCTTCCTCGGCAGCGACGAATCCGCCGCATACAACGGCCACGATTTCGAAGTGACCCACGGCATGACCGTCCGCAAGGAAGAGCGCGCGACCTACCTCGCCCGCCCGACCATGCGCTCGATGGACGGCGCCGGGCTCGCGATCCTGATTGTCGCGGGCGAGAACTGGGAAGAAGCGCTCGAGATCGCCAGGATCCAGATCGCCTGCGGCACCAGCGTGCTGCTCGGCGTACCGCGCCAGGCCGACGTCGCCATCGCGCAGGCCCGCGCCAAGGCGGAAGGCATCGGTGAGGCGCTCACCATCGTGCGCTTCAACCGCACCGAACCGGCGAGCATCGAAGCCGCGCTCGCCGACTACACCGAAAGCAAGACGCCGATCACCGGCGCCATCTTCCTGCCGGTATTCGGCCCGGGCGAATTCGGCGGCCGTCTGGTCGATGCCGAAGACGACATGATCGACACTTTCATGGATGTCGAACTCGTCGGCGCGATGGCGCTCGCCCGCACGCTCAGCCGCTACTGGAAGCGCCACGGTTCGCTGCTGCAGGCCCCGCGCTTCATCTTCATGTCGAACGCCAGCGACGGCAAGGACAATGTCTATGCCAACGTGCTGCGCGCCGCGATCGAGCAGCTGATCCGCATCTGGCGCGACGAGAGCGAGATCGACGTCGCCCATGGCCGCCGCCGCCAGGGCGAGTGGGGCAACCAGATCGTGCGCTTCACCAATGCGGAAAGCGAGAACACGCGCTTTGCCGCCGGGCACGCCGCGCGCGTCCTCATCAAGGAAAGCAAGATCGCGGAAGTCACGCTCTACGTGCCCAAGAGCATCGGCGAGGCGACCGGTGCGCGCAAGGCGATGGCGGGCTTCAGCGAGAACATCACCGGCCTCCACCTCGGCAAGGTCGCGCTGATCACCGGCGGGTCGGCGGGCATCGGCGGGCAGGTCGCGCGCCTCCTCGCGCTGGCTGGCGGCAAGGTCATGATGGTCGCGCGGCGCGAAAGCGAACTCGCCGTCGCCCGCGCACGCATCGTCAGCGAGCTCGAAGACATCGGTTTCGCAGGCGTGGAGCGCCGCGTCCAGACCATGGCCGGGATGGACGTCAGCAATCTCGAGAGCCTCAAGGCCGCGGTCGACGCCACGATCAAGGCCTTCGGGCGGATCGACTACCTGATCAACAACGCCGGCGTCGCGGGCGCGGAAGAGATGGTCGTCGACATGAGCGTCGACGCGTGGAACTACACACTCGACGCCAATCTCATCTCGAACTTCGTGCTGATGCACCACGTCGTGCCGCTGATGAAGGCGCAAGGCTCGGGCTACGTGCTCAACGTCTCGTCCTACTTCGGCGGCGAGAAGTACCTCGCGGTCGCCTATCCCAACCGCGCCGACTACGCCGTTTCCAAGTCCGGCCAGCGCGCGATGGTGGAATCGATGGCGCGCCACCTCGGGCCCGAAGTGCAGTTCAATGCGATTGCCCCCGGCCCGGTCGACGGCGACCGCCTCTCCGGCACCGGCGGCAAGCCCGGCCTGTTCGAGCGGCGCGGCAAGCTGATCCTTGCCAACAAGCGGCTCAATGCGATCCACGCGGCGGCGGTCAAGTCGCTGCGCCGGGGCGTGCGCGTCGAGGCGCTGCTCAGCCGCCTTTCGCGCAACGACACCGTCCGCATGTCGCACGATACCAACAACCCGCGCGAAATCCGCGAGCTGGCGCTGGCCTGCGCGCGCGAAGGTGACGGCGTGTGCACCTGGGACCGTTACCTGATGACGCCGGACATCGCGGCCAAGCTCGTCAGCCGTCTGCGCGGCGCGGGCTACTTCCTCGACAGCCCGGAATGGGGCGCGCGGCCCGCCACGCCCGAAGCCGACCGCGACTGGCTGCTCAAGACTCCGCCCGAGGACCAGCCCTTCCTGCCCGCCGACAAGATCGCGGTGGAGGCCAAGAAGGTCGGCACCGGCGTGCTTTCGCAGCTCTTCCTCGGCAAGATGCCGACCGAGACCGATGTGGCGCAGGCAACCGTATTCTTCCTCGCCGACCGCGCCGTCTCGGGCGAGACCTTCATGCCCTCGGGCGGCCTCAGCGTCGAACGCTCGACGACCGAACGCGAGCTGTTCGGCAGCCCCAAGCAGGAGCGGCTCGACCAGATGCGCGGCCGCACCGTGTGGATGATCGGCGAGCACCTCACCGACTACCTCGCCGAAACCGCGCGCCAGTTCATCGCCGATTGCCACGTCGCGCGCGTGGTGATGATGACGGGGAGCGAGGCGGGCTACTCGGCGGTCAAGGACCAGCTCGACGATATCGAGAACCCGCCGGTGGAGTACGTCGCACTCGATGGCGGCGTCGAAGCCGCGATGGACGAGGCGATCCGCCGCTGGGGGCATCCTACCACGATCGTCTCGACCCCGATGCAGGCGCTCCCCACCCGCCTCTTCGCGACCGATGCGCTGCTGACGCCCGAGGAGTTCCGCGGTCTCGTCAAGGACAACCTGACCAATCACTTCCGCGTCGCCCGCAAGGCTTCGCTCTACGATGATTGCCAGCTCGTTCTCGTCTCGCCCGACGTGCCGATGGGCGACAAGAGCCCGGCCTTCGCGCTCGCCAACTTCATCAAGACGACGCTCCACTCGTTCACTGCCACGCTGGCGGTGGAGAACGAGCGGCTTGTCCACGGCGCGCCGGTCAACCAGATCAACCTCACCCGCCGCGTCCGTTCGGAAGAGCCGCGGGATCTTGATGAGCATCTGGAAGAAGTGAAGCGCTTTGCCCGCGCCGTACTGCTTGTCGGCACCCCTCTCCCGGATGCCGAGGATTCGCGCTATCGTGCGCGCATCTATCGCGGGATGTCGATGACCGTATAGCGGGACGGCTTGATGGAATACCTTGCGTTCGAAAAGCCGATCGAAGCTCTCGCGAAGCGCGCCGCCGCGCTTCGCGAGAGCGGAGGCGGCGAGGCCGAAGCTCTGATGCTCGACGAGCGGGCGCATCGCCAGCTCGCCGATCTTTATGCGCGCCTCACGCCCTGGCAGCGCACGCAAGTTGCACGCCATCCCTCCCGGCCACACTTTGTCCACTATATTCAGGGCCTTTTCGAGGAGTTCCAGCCGCTGGGCGGGGACCGGCTCTATGGCAATGATCAGGCGATCATCGGCGGCTTTGCGCGGCTTGGCGGGCGTGCGGTGATGGTCATTGGCCATGCCAAAGGCGAGGACACGACAACGCGCCTCAAGCACAATTTCGGCATGGCGCGGCCCGAAGGCTATCGCAAGGCAATCCGCCTGATGGACATTGCCGACCGCTTCGGCCTCCCGGTCATCACGCTGGTCGACACACCGGGCGCGTTCCCCGGTGTCGATGCCGAAGCACGCGGGCAGGCCGAAGCCATCGCCCGCAGCACCGAGAAGTGCCTGGAAATCGGCGTGCCGCTCGTCGCGGTGATCGTCGGTGAAGGCGGCTCGGGCGGTGCGGTCGCGCTCGCTTCGGCCAACCGCGTGCTGATGCTGGAACACTCGGTCTACTCCGTCATCTCGCCCGAAGGCTGCGCCTCGATCCTGTGGCGCGGCAATGATCGCGCGCCCGATGCAGCCGAAGCGATGAAGATGACCGCGCCCGATCTCATGCAACTGGGCGTGATCCACCGCGTGATCTACGAACCTGTCGGCGGCGCACATCGAAATCATGCCGAGACGATCAAGCGGCTCGGCACCGCGCTGCGCGCGGAACTGGCGGACCTGGCGCCGCTCACCGCCGATGAATTGCGCGCCGAACGCTGGTCGTTCTTCATGAAGCTCGGTTCGATGTAGGCATGCCGGCAGGTCCAATCGAGAATGACCGTGAAGGCCGCGAAGTGCTGGAGAATATGCGCGGCGGGCCCGGCAGCGTTTCCGTCCGTCACTTCCGCTTCGATGGCAAAGGCGCGCCGGCCCGGTTCCTGATCCTCGAAATCCCCCCCGGTGCCGCCGAGGGCAGCCACGTCCACTATGCGGATGATCGCAATGGGACCGGGGCCTACGAGGAGTTCTACTACGTCATTTCCGGGCGCGGCATCGCGACACTGGGCGATGAGACCTGCGCGGTCGGCGCCGGTGACTACTGGCATGCTCCGCTCGACATGGCGCGCGGGCTGGCCAATGCGGACCCGGTGCAGCCGCTCAAGGTCCACCTCACCGTGGTTCTGCGCGGCCCCGCCTAAAGCGCCTTGCAGGCGGCCTTCGCTATCGCGCTTGCCCGCTCCTCGCTTGCACCGAGCCCCGTCAGCCCAAGCAGCAGCATGGCACCAAGCCTGTCACGCGCCGCTTCGGGTGCCGGGCGCTCCTCGACGAGGTTCGCCAGCAGAACCTGACACAGGCCGAGCCAGTAGAGCACCCCGTTGCTCCGCGCTTCCTGTCGCACGAGTCCGGCGGTCACGGCAGCGTCCATGTCCTCCACCAGCCCTCGATTGAGCGGATGGGACGCCAGCGTTGAACTGGCATTGCTGCGCAGGAGCACAATCGTCCGCTTGGGCTCGGCCAGCGCGAAAGCCGCGCTGACACACATGCCGCCCGCGATCCGGGCAAGCGGGTCTTCGACCGCCGCGTTGGCTGCCGTGATGCGGTCTTCCAGCTCAAGCCGAACCTCGTCCGCAATCGCGGACGCGAAGGCCGACTTGTCGGCAAAGTGATTGAAGAAGCTGCCTTTAGCCACTCCGGCACGGGCAACCACTTCGTCGATCGGGATGGCATCGATGGGCTTTTCGGCCAGCAATTCAAAGCCGGCAGAGATCAGCGCGCTGCGGGTGCGGGCGGCGCGGGGCGAAAGGGCGGGGAGCGATGCCATGCGCCTCCACTACTTGACTATATGGTCAAAAGCAAGATATTTGACCATATAGTCAACTGCGATTCGCCACCCTTGCAGCAAGCCAGTCGGGAGAGAGCCCCATGCCGGTCATCAAGGTCGAAGACATCGCGCATGTCCGCTTTGCCGCGCCCGACTTTGCCGAGATGCGCAGCTTCCTCACCGACTTCGGTTTCGAAACCTTCGAAGAAGGCGGACGGCTTTATGGCCGGGGCCGCGACGGACGGCCCTTCGTCCACGTCACAGAGCCCGGAGAGGCGCGCTTCCTCGCTGTCGGCCTGCGCGCCGCTTCGATGGAAGACTTGGCAAAACTTGCGGCAGCCGAGAGCGTGCCGGTCGAGCCGCTGCACGAGCCCGGCGGCGGCCATGTGGTTCGGCTGGTCGATCCGAACGGTTATCAGGTGGAAGTCGTGGCCGGTCAGGAAACGCATTGCGCGGCCCTTCCCCCCACCGATCCACCGCGCAACACCGCTGCCGACAAACCCCGCAAGCGCGCGCCGGTCCGGCTGCAGAGCGCCCCTGCGCATATCCAGCGCATCGGCCATGCGGTGCTGCGCGTGAAGGACTTCCGCGCCTCCGAAGCCTGGTACAAGGCCCGCTTCGGCTTTCTGACGTCGGACGAGGTCGAGGCGGCGAAGGACGTCCCGCTCGGCGCGTTCCTCCGCTGCGACCGGGGCGACATACCCAGCGATCACCACACTCTGTTCCTCGCGCAGCTGCCCGGCCCGCCGGGCCTGCTCCACGCCGCGTTCGAAGTCGCCAATCTCGATGACCTGATGCTTGGCCACCAGCATCTGAAAGCTGCGGGGCGCAAACCGGCGTGGGGCGTGGGCCGCCACATCATGGGCAGCCAGATCTTCGACTACTGGCTCGACCCGTTCGGCAACGAACTGGAACACTGGACCGACGGCGATCTGTTCACGGCTGATGATCCGCCCAACAAGCAGACGATGCAGGCGCTGCTCGCCGTCCAGTGGGGCGCCCCGCATCCGATGTTTGCTGGCAGGGTCGCCCCGCCCGCCGGCCTCGTCGCCTTCCTCATGGCGCTGCGCCTGCGCGTGCTGCGCTTCTTCCGCCGCAAACCCGAAGGAACCCCCGCATGAAGCTCGCCACCTACACCGCCGATGGCACGACCCGCACCGGCATCGTCGTCGAAGAACGCGTGATCGACACCGGCATCGAGGGCACGATGATCGACCTGATCCGGCAGTGGGACGAGGTGAAGGACGAACTGGCCGCCAAGGCGGCGGCGGGCGGTGGTCGTCCGCTGGCCGATGTCACACTCGAAGCCCCGGTCCAGCGCCCCGGCAAGATTTTCGCCATCGGCCTCAATTATGCCGATCATATCGCTGAATCGAATATGAAAACGCCCGAGCGGCAGGTCTGGTTCACCAAGGCCCAGACTTCGGTCAACGCGCCCTACGCTGGTATCGAGATCGCCAAGGGCCAGATGACCACCGACTACGAAGTCGAACTCGTCGCGGTGATCGGCAAGGGCGGCAAGCATATCGCAGCAGGCGACGCGGCAGGTGCCATCTTCGGCTACTGCGTCGGCAACGACGTGACCGAACGCCTATGGCAGCACGCCTCGCCGCAATGGTCGCTGGGCAAGAGCTTCGACACCCACGCACCGATGGGGCCATGGATCGTCACTGCCGATGAAGTGGGCGATCCGCACGCGCTCGGGCTGCGCTGCTTCGTCAACGACGAAAAGCGTCAGGATTCCAACACCTCACACCTCGTTTTCAACGTGTGGCAGCAGATCGAGCACCTCTCCGTCGGGATGACGCTGGAGCCGGGCGACTGCCTGTTCACCGGCACCCCCGGCGGCGTCGGCGCGGCGATGGACCCGCGCCAGTTCCTCAAGGCCGGCGATGTGGTGCGCTGCGAGATCGACGGACTGGGTCACATCGAGGCCACCATGGTCGCCGAGGGCTGACGGGCGGTGTCCTTCGACTGCGACGTCCTGATCGCGGGCGGCGGGCCGACCGGCGTCACGCTGGCGGTGCTGCTGGCAAAGCGCGGGGTGAAGGTAATCGTCGCCGAGAAGGAAGGCGCAATCTATCCCCTCCCCCGCGCCGCGCATATCGATCACGAGGGCATGCGCATCCTGCAGGAAGCGGGCGCCGCCGATGCCGTCATGGCCACCTGCCGCCGCGCCTCGCGCTATGAGTTCCGCAATGCGAGGGGCGAGGTGCTGCTCTGTTTCGAGGGGTCGGACCGGATCGGTCCCGGCGGCTGGCCGGGCGCCAACATGATCCACCAGCCCTCGGTGGAACAGGCGCTTCGCGACAGCCTCACAGCCCTTTCGGACGCCGCGCTGCACAGCAATTGGGAACTCGGCGCGTTCTCCGAGGATGTCGATGGTGTAACGGCAGAAATCGCCACGCCCGAAGGCCCGCGCACGATCCGCACGCGCTGGCTGATCGGAGCGGACGGCGCACGCTCGCCGGTGCGCAAGGCGCTCGGGATCGTATTCGACGATCTCGATTTCGAGGAACCGTGGCTGGTCGTCGATGTGCTAGTCGACGATCCCTCGCGCCTGCCCACCGCAAACTTGCAAATCTGCGATCCCAAGCGGCCGACGACGTGCGTGCTGATGGGCGAAGGGCGGCATCGCTGGGAATTCATGATCCTGCGGGGCGAAACTGCGGAGCAGGTCAGCGACGATGCCTTTATCGCGAGGCTGATGAAGCCCTGGAATGTCGAGGGCGCGGTGCGGCTGGAGCGCAAGGCGGTCTATACCTTCCGCGCCCGCATTGCGCGCGAATGGCGCAAGGGCCGCGTTTGCCTCGCCGGTGATGCCGCGCACCAGACTCCGCCGTTTGCCGGGCAAGGCATGTGCTCGGGCCTGCGCGACGCGGCGAACCTTGCGTGGAAACTGGCGGCAGTGATCAACGAAGGCGCGCCGGAGAGCTTGCTGGATACGTACCAGCCGGAGCGCGAACCGAACCTGCGGGCCACCATCGCGATGGCGATCATGATGGGCAAGATGGTTTGCACCACCAGCCGCTGGGGGGCTTTCGTGCGCGATACCAAGATGCGGATCGGGCGCGCGCTGGGCAAGCTGCCGTCCGGGCCGCCCGGCTACCCGCCCATTTCTGCCGGGGCGATCCTTGCTGGAAGCGCGGGGGCAGGCAGCTATTTCCCGCAAGCGATTGCCGAGACTGGCGTCAAGTTCGACGATGTGGTCGGAGACAAGGCTCTGCTCATCACCCGCGATGCGCTGGCGCGAAGCCTGGCTCCCTTTGCCCGCAAACTCGGCGGCTGGCTGGATCAGCATGGGGTCGAAGCCGTACTTGTCCGGCCGGACCGCTTCGTCTTCGGCACCGGCAATCCCGAAGTGCTGTGCAGCGCGTGGTTGGCCGCAACGGGCATTGAGCCGCCGTCTCCCCTCGCCTAAGCCCGGTCCTCTCGCGAGAGGCACACGGGAGCAGGATGGGAATGCAGGATCAGGCATGGGTCCACTGGGCAATCGGGCGGATCGAGGCGGACTATGCGCGCTCGGCCGATACGCACTTGCTGCCGGTGCCGCTCCCTGCGCTGCCCGGCATCGCGATCTACCTCAAGGACGAAAGCAGCCACCCGACCGGCAGCCTCAAGCACCGGCTCGCGCGCTCGCTGTTCCTCCATGCCCTGTGCAGCGGCTGGATCGGGCCGGAGACGACGGTGGTCGAGGCATCGTCCGGGTCGACTGCCGTATCCGAGGCCTACTTCGCGCGGATGCTCGGCCTGCCGTTCGTCGCGGTGATCCCCGAGCGCACGGCGCGCGAGAAGATTGCGGCGATCGAAGCGCTGGGCGGCACCTGCCATGCGGTCGCCGATCCGGGCACGGTTCACGCGGTCGCCTCGCGCATCGCGGCGGAGTGCGGCGGGCACCACATGGACCAGTTCACCTTCGCCGAACGCGCAACCGACTGGCGCGGCAACAACAACATCGCCGAAAGCATCTTCGCGCAGATGCGCCGCGAACCGCATCCGGTGCCGACATGGATCGTCTGCGGCGCAGGCACCGGCGGCACGTCCGCCACGATTGGTCGTTTCGTGCGCTACTATCGGCACCCGACGCGCATTTGCCTTGCCGATCCTGCTTCGTCTGCCTTTCATCGGCATTGGCACGACCGCACGCAATCCACCGGCACTGGCGAGCCGTGCCACATCGAAGGCATCGGCCGTCCGCGCGTCGAAGCCTCGTTCGTTCCCAGCGTGATCGACCGCGCGGAAGTGGTGGAAGACCGCGCCTCGATCGGCGCCGCGCGCGCGTTGTCGTCTCATCTCGGTCGGCGCGTCGGCGGCTCGACCGGCACCAACCTCGTCGCTTGCGCCCGCATCGCTGCCGAGATGGCCGCGCGCGGAGAAGACGGTGCCATTGTTTCCATCCTCTGCGACTCCGGCGAGCGCTATGCCTCGACGCTTTACAGCGACGAATGGCTGGCAGCACAGGGGCTCGATGTCAGCGCCGACGAAGCCCGGATGGCGCGGTTTCTCAGGCATGGCTGCTGGCAGGCGTGATCCTCACCAGGGGATGATCAGCTGCTTGCCGTCCCAGTTCTCGGACTCATGGCGCGCCCGCGCATACATGCCCCGGATGATCTCGCTTTCGGGGTAGAGCTCGATCATGTGGCCCATCGTGGCACGCGCATCGATGTAGCAGATCTGCGCGCCGAAGCTGACGGTGAACTCGCTCGCGACGGGCATGCATGCTGCGACATAGCGGACGCGCGTACCCTCGTAATCCTCGCAGAACATCGCCATGTGGTGGATGCCCTGCCCGCCGTCCGGGTACATGTCGTGGAAGGCGCTGGGGCCAGTGGAGACCAGTTCGACAAGCTCGATATTGAGATCGCCGCTTTGCACGAAGACGCCGCGGATGCGGATCGGTTCGGCGGGCTGGCCGCGGTAGACGTGGTTGTCGAGCACCCCGTTGCCGCCGCCGATGAACGGCCCCATGCCGAACAACGCGTTGTAGCGCGCGCAGGCCGCCTCGAGATTGTCCACCACGTGGCAGACCTGAATGAACGCGCCGCTCGGTATGGCCATGGCTTTGCTCTCCCTTAGTCGACAACGGCCTCCACGAGGCTGGGGACATCTGCCGCGAACGACCACTTCAACGCTTCGTCGAGCGCGGCGGCAGTATCTGCCCGCCGCGCGGCAACGCCCTGCGCCTCGGCCAGCGCGCAGAAATCGAGATGCGGCAGCTGCGTTCCGGGCAGCGACTGCATCCCGAACTTGCGGCCGAAGCTGTGCAGCGCTTCGTAGCGGCCATTCTTGATGATCACGAAGCTGACGGGCGTGCCGAGCTGCGCGGCGGCGTGCAGGCCCTGGATCGCGTACATGCTCGCACCGTCGCCTATGACGGCGATGACCTTGTCGCCCTTGCGTGCCAGCGCCGTGCCGATGGCGGCGGGGAGGCCGTAACCCAAGCCGCCGCTCGCGGTGGTGTAGAACGTGTCGCGCTCGGTGATCGGCAGGCGCTCGTGCATCGCGCCCCGGCTGGAGGCGGCTTCCTCCACGATGATCGAGCCCTTGGGGCGCAGCGCGGCGATCTGCTGGAGGAGGTAGGCATCTGTCATCACGCTGCCGTCCAGCCTCGGCAGGGGTGCCAGCGGTGGCGGCGGATCACGGCGCAGGGGGGCAGGCCCGGCGAGCAGCGTCTCCAGCGCAAGACGGCAGTTCGCGACCATGGCATTGCCTTCGGGGAGCCACGCGGCGTGGACCGGATTGTCGCCGATGAACCATAGCCGCGCGCCGTCCGGCACGTGCGGGCCGAACCCTTCGACATGGTAGAGCGACATCGGCCCGCCGAGGACGAGGATCAGGTCATGCCCGGCAAGGCTTTCGACAATCGCCTCGCGCCCGGCGGTCAGGAAACCGCGGAACAGCGCGTGGTTCTCCGGGAAGCCGCACTGCGAGGAGAGCGGCGCGACCCAGACACCGGCCTGATGCCGCTCGGCCAGCGCGATGACCTGATCCCACGCACCATCGCGGCCGACACCCGCGCCGACCACGACGACCGGCCGCTCCGCCTTGGCCAGCGCCGCCGCGACTTCCGCCAGCGCTGCCGGATCACCCGGATTGCGCGCGAACATGCGCCGCGCCGGGATAGGATCACACTCCCGGTCCCAATCGTCGATCGGCACCGAGACGAACGTCGGCCCCCACGGCGGCTCCATCGCCACGTGGTAGGCGCGGGCAATGGCGGCTGGCACATCTTCCGCACGCGCGGGCTCGCAGGCCCATTTCACGAAGGGCTGCGGAAACTCGGTCGCCGCTTCCGCGAACAGGAACGGCTCATAAGGCAAAATCGAACGCGCCTGCTGGCCTGCTGTCACCACCAGCGGCGTCTGGTTCTTGTAGGCGGTGAACAGGTTGCCGAGCGCGTGGCCCGTTCCCGCCGAGCTGTGCAGATTGACCAGCGCGGCATTGCGGGTGCCTTGCGCATAACCATCCGCCATGGCCAGCACGACCGATTCCTGCAGCCCCAGCACGTAGCGGAAATGGTCGGGAAAATCGCGGAACATCGGCAGTTCGGTCGAGCCCGGGTTGCCGAACACCGTCGTCATTCCATACGCTTCGAGCAGGGCGAACGTCGCCTCGCGGACGGTGGTCATGGTCTCTCCCGTGGCTTGTCTCTGCGGTTCTGCGCCGAGGACGCGGCAAAGACAACCGCAGCCACGCGTCGCGCTCGCCCAGCGAAACGCTTGGGCAAAAGGCCCTTGCCCAGCGGCACCCCGGACCGCATTGAAAGGACCAAGAGCAAAAGAGGATGCCACCGATGACCACCCGCCATCTCGTCGATCCCGATTTCCTGCCGCTGATCGATCTGCTGCCGGACAACGCCTTCACCCGCGAGGCCTTGCCCGCGATCCGCGCGGAATCGGAAGGCCGCTTCGCCTTCGTCGGCGCGCCGCCGATCGCGCCGGAGATCAAGGTGATCGAGGGCGAAGGCGGACCGCTCGAAGTCTACTGGTACGATCCCGCGCCCGGCGAGACGGGCCGCGCCGCGCTGCTTCATATCCATGGCGGCGGCATGGTGATCGGCTCGGCGCGCTCGATGCAGCAGGCGCCCTCCGGCATGGCGGCTGCCTTGGGCATTCCGGTGGCCTCGGTCGAGTACCGCCTCGCGCCCGATCACCCCTTCCCCGCCCCGCAGAACGATTGCTACGCCGCGCTCCAATGGCTGGCGGGCAATGCCGAAGCGCTCGGCGTCGATGCTGCGCGCATCGGCATCACCGGCGAAAGCGCGGGCGGCGGCCTCGCTGCGGCGACCGCGCTGATGGCCCGCGATTGCGGCGGTCCCGCGCTCGCCGCGCAGTTCCTCACCTATCCGATGCTCGACCACCGCACCGGCAGCGCGGACTGCCCCTACGGCAATCCGATCACCGGCGAATTCGTGTGGACGCGGCTCCACAACCAGTTCGGCTGGGAATGCCTGCAGGGAGACTACGCCGCCGACGACGCGCGCAAGGGCTGGTTCTCCCCCGCGCTTGCCGAGGACCTTTCCGGCCTGCCGCAAACCTGGATCGGCACCGGCAGCCTCGACCTCTTCCTCGACGAGGACCTCGACTACGCATTGCGCCTCGTGAAAGCAGGCGTGCCGGTCGAGCTGCACTCCTATCCCGGCGCGATCCACGCCTTCAACGCGATTGCCGAAGCCATCACCGCCAAGGCCTTCACCCGCGACTTGCTGGGCGCGATGGCGCGGATGCTGCGTATCTGATCACGCCGCGACATAACAAAAACTCAGGACCTCCTCCATTTTCCGGCATCGAGGCAATTCGCCATTCCATTCCGGCGCAGCGGAATTAAGCTCGGTGAACAGGGTCGGGAGGGAGCCTTCATGAATTTCGAGACGTTCATCACCTGCGCCGTCACCGGCTCGGGCAATACCGCCGACAAGCACCCCGGCCTCCCCGTCACGCCCGCGCAGATCGCCGATGCCGCGATCGAGGCGGCCAAGGCCGGTGCCGCCATCGCCCATATCCACGTGCGCGATCCCGAAACCGGCAAGGGCAGCCGCGATGTCGCGCTCTACCGCGAAGTCGTGGAGCGCATCCGCGCCTCGGACACCGACGTCGTGATCAACCTCACTGCCGGCATGGGCGGCGATATCGTGTTCGGCCCTGGTGAGACCCCCTTCCCGCTCGATCCCGCTGGCACCGACATGGTCGGCCCGATGGAACGTCTGCTCCACGTGCAGGAACTGCTGCCCGAGATCTGCACGCTCGATTGCGGCACGATGAACTTCGCCGAAGCCGACTATGTGATGACCAATACGCCAGGCATGCTCCGCACGATGGCCGCCGAGGTGCAGCGCCTCGGCGTGCGGCCCGAGCTCGAGGTGTTCGATACCGGCCACCTCGTCTTCGTGAAGGAGATGATCCGCGACGGGCTGCTCGATGATCCGGTGATGATCCAGCTGTGCATGGGCATCCCCTATGGCGCGCCGGACGATCCGCTGACCACCATGGCAATGGTCCACCAGCTGCCGCCGGGCGCGGTGTTCAGCGGCTTTTCCATCGGGCGCAACCAGCTGCCCTTCGTGGCGATGGCGGCTTTGGCTGGCGGCAACGTCCGCGTGGGGCTGGAAGACAACCTTTATCTTGGCCGCGGCCAGCTTGCCACCAATGGCCAGCTGACCGAACGCGCGGTGCAGATCCTCACTGGCATGGGCGCGCGCATCCTTACGCCGGCCGAAGTGCGCACCAAGCTCAAGCTGCAGAAGCGCTGAGGCAAATGGCCAATGCAGCCGCCCCAACCCCGCTCACCCTGAGCCTGTCGAAGCATGTCCTGAGCGGCTGCTGCAAGCAGCCAGCCGAAGGGGGTGTTGGCGCGACCGTCGGGTGTGATGCTTCGACAAGCTCAGCATGAGCGGACTTTGGGTAATTTGACTGGGATTTCTTGCGAAGTCGCGGTGGAGGTTGGGAAATGACATCCGAGGCTGGTTCAAACATCCGCAAGGTCGGCATTGTCGGCGGCGGCGTGATCGGCGCCGGTTGGGCCGCGCGTTTCGTGCTCAATGGCATCAACGTGGCGATCTACGACCCCGATCCCGAGATCGAGCGCAAGACCGCCGCCGTCATCGCCAATGCCCGCAGGGCGCTGACCCGCCTGTTCGGAAATGCCCTGCCGCCAGAAGGCAGCGTCACCTTCGCAAGCAGCCTGCAGGATGCAGTCCGAGACGCTGATTTCATTCAGGAAAGCCTGCCCGAGCGCGAGGACCTCAAGATCCGCCTGCTCGCCGAAATGGATGCGGCCATGCCCGCCCACGCGGTGATCGGCTCGTCCACCTCGGGCCTCCTGCCGACGAAGCTGCAGTCCGGCATGGCGCGGCCCGACCGGCTGGTGGTCGGCCACCCGTTCAACCCGGTCTACCTTCTCCCGCTCGTCGAGATTTGCGGCGGCGACCAGACGAGCCAACAGACCAAGGACATCGCCGCCGCTGTCTACACTCGCATCGGCATGAAGGTCCTCCATGTCCGCAAGGAGATCGACGGCTTCATCGCAGACCGCCTGCTCGAAGCCGTCTGGCGCGAGGCCCTTTGGCTGATCAACGACGGGATCGCCACGGCCTCCGAGATCGACGACGCGGTGCGCTTCGGCGCGGGGATGCGCTGGTCGTTCATGGGCACGTTCCTCGTCTACCGGCTGGCGGGCGGCGAGGACGGCATGCGCCACTTCCTCCACCAGTTCGGCCCCTCGATGGAATGGCCTTGGACCAAGCTGATCGGCCCCAAGCTGACCGACGAGCTGATCGAGACCATCGCCCGCCAGTCCGACGAGCAGGCGGGCGGGATCGACCTGCGCACCTATGAAAGGCTGCGCGACGATTGCCTTGTCGACCTGACCCACGCGCTCGAACGCAACGATTTCGCCTCGGGCCAGATCGCCCGCGCGCATCGGGCACGGCTGGTCGCGGCAGGCAAGGACAGCGGCCCAGGCATCGGCTCCATCCTCGACGACGGGCGCATGCTCACCATCGCGACCCCGGTGCAGCCCGAATGGATCGACTACAACGAGCACCTCACCGAATACTGCTACCTCAAGCTCTTCGGCGATGCGACGGACGTGGTGCTCGGCGCCATCGGCGCGGGCGCGGACTACGTGGCGGCGGGCCATTCGTGGTACACGGTCGAGACGCATATCCGCCACCTCGGTCAGGCGCGGCTGGGCGACAGCGTCTCGGTGCGCACCCGCGTGCTCGGCTGCGATGGCAAGCGGCTCCACCTCTTCCACGAAATGGTGCGCGGGCCGGAAGCCGTGGTGATTGCCACCGCGGAACATATGCTTGTCCACGTCAACGCCGCTGCCGAGAAGTCGGTTCCGGCGCCGGAAACGATGCGGCAGGCCGCGCAAGCACTGATGGCCGGACAAGCCGACCTGCCGCCGCCGGAGGGAATGGGCCGCCAGATCCGGATGCCGGGCTAAGTCCCTGCTTACCCCCCGTCTGTCCTGAGCTTGTCTAAGGACCGTCTTGCACTTGAGGCCTTGCGCCGCACGAAAGAAGAAAGAACAGTGCTTCGACAAGCTCAGCATGGACGGGGGTCGGGGACGTGTTCCGATCTCGCCGCCGCAAGCCGGATCAGCTGAGAGAGGGGATCGCATACCGCATGGCCTTGGTTGAGACGCGCTCGATCGACTACGTCCCCCTCGCCGAACGGCGCGGCAAGGTGCACCATCTCTGGCCGGTGTGGTTCATGGGCGATGCGCACCTTGCCACCTTGGCAACGGGCGCGATCAGCGTACTGGGCGGATTGGACTTGTTCTGGTCGAGCCTCGCGGTGATCGGCGGCTGCGCTTTCGGCACGGTGTTGATGGCGCTCCACTGCACGCAGGGGCCGCACCTCGGCCTGCCGCAGATGATACAGTCGCGCCCGCAGTTCGGCTACATCGGCGCGCTGCTGGTGTGGATCGTGGCGCTGTTCACCTACATCGGCTTCAACGCGCTCAACCAGTCGCTGGCGGCGAGCACGCTGCACGAACTGGTGGGCCTGCCCGAAGCCCCCGCGATCATCCTGTTCGGCCTCGTTGCTGCGCTGGTGGCAGGTATCGGCTATGATGTCATCCATGCCACCCAGCGCGTTCTGGCCTATATCATGCTGGCCGCGCTGGCGGTCTACACGCTGGGCTTCTTCACCGCCTTCGATCTGGGCGCACTGCTGAGGCCGGGCGAGTTCAAGCTGACGCTGTTTCTAGTCCAGTTCTTCGCGGCTGCGGGCTACCAGCTCAGCTGGTCGATCTACGTTTCGGACTATTCGCGCTACCTTCCGCGCGAAGTGGGCATCCGGTCCGCCTTCCTGTGGACCTTCTGCGGCGCCTTCATCGGCGGCACCTGGATGATGCTCGTGGGCGCCTTTGCCGGCGCGACCTACACCGATCCCGATATCGTCGTCGCCTTGCGCCGAAGCGCGGATGCCATGTTCGGCGGGTTCGGCTGGCTGATGCTGATCAGCAGCTTCTTCGGCCTTATCACGATCACCTCGCTCAATCTCTACGGCTCCTCGCTCACCTTGCTCAGCGTGATTGACAGCCTGCGCCCGGTCCAGCTCGGCGCGCGCGCGCGGCTCGCCTCGCTCATCGTCTGCCTGATCGCCTCGCTGTCGCTCTCGCTCGGCTCGTCCGGCAATGTCATGCACCAGTTCGAGGCGTTCCTCGGCGTGCTCGTATACCTCTTTACCCCATGGACCGCGATCAACCTCGCGGACTTCTTCTTCGTGCGCAAAGGGCACTATTCGATCCGCGCGATGTTCATGGCGGACGGGATCTATGGCCGCTGGAACTGGCGCGGCCTCACCGCCTATTTCGTCGGCTTCGCGGCGATGATCCCCTTCTTCAAGACCGAGCTCTATGTCGGCCCGGTCGCGCAGAGCCTTGGCCGGGCGGATGTCTCGATGCTGGTGGGCCTGCCGGTCTCCGCGGCGGTCTATCTGCTGCTGTGCCGCAACCTCGATCTCGCCAGGGAACTGGCACAGATCCCCGCGCTCGACCGCAATCTGGAAACGGAGCCCGTCCGATGAACCTGCGCCTTGCGGCGCTGGCGCTGTCCCTGATGGCCGCGCCCGCCATGGCAAAGCCGATCGTCTTCCCGGACAGGTTCGATCCCATCGGCACGCCGGTCTCCAGCCTCAAGACAAGCGAAGGGCGCATGGTCCACTACACCGATACCGGCGAGGCCGGCTGGCGGCCCACGCTTTTCGTCGGCGGCGCGGGAACCAGCGGCCGGGCAGCGGAACTGGTCGCCTTCCTCGAGACGCTGCGCAGGCAGCTCAAGGTCCGCATCATCACCGTCGAACGCAATGGCCTTGGCGATACGGCCTACGACCCGAGCTGGACCTTCGCGGACTACACCAGCGAAGTGCGGCAGGTGCTCGGCCACCTCGGGATCGGCACGTTCGCGCTGGTCGCCATTTCCGGCGGCGGCGCCTATGCCGGACACATCGCGGCTGCCATGCCGGAGCGGATCACCTCGTGGCATATGCTTGCGGCCATCGCGCAGGCCCCGGCCGACAGCGCGATATGCTCGGCGCCGCTCTCGGCACTGGAGGCAAGCCTCACCGAACAGACCGGCGCCCCTCGCGTCTTTCAGGCCAAACCGCCCGAAGGCATGGCCTCCAAGGTGCGCGGCTTCGTTGACCGCGCCGCCGATGAAGGCGCGCATGCCTATTTCATCGCCGGACAGCACGGCGATACGCGCGGCGTCGTGCGCGAATACCGCCGCTTCTGCGACGCGCCTGCACCGGTCAAGGCGTTCCCGGCCCCGGCCTATTTCACCTATGGCGAAGCGGACAGCATTGTCCCCCCGGCCCAAGGCGAGTTCTGGGCGAGCAAGGTTGCGGGCAAAGTCACCTTCCGCCGCTATCCCGGCGAGGGCCACGACGTGCAGTACCGGCACTGGGATCAGGTCCTGCTCGATGTGGCGGGGTATGGCGATCAGACGCTCGTCTGCGAGAAAGGCCGTGCAAGGCTGCTGCCGGGCGTGGTGCAGATCGCCGATCTCCCCAGGGGCACGACCGCTGGTGTCTGCGCCTGGACAGCCAAGGAGGCCAGTCATGCCGCCAAATGAACCCCACGGCCTCACCACCCCGCTCGAGGGCGTCGCCGCAGACCCGTTCCAGCCCGGCGAGGTCATCCCAGCCCCATTGCGCCTGATCCGGCCCACCGTCCCGCGCGAATGGGTCGATTACAACGGGCATATGAGCGAGAGCTGCTATCTCCTCGTCTTCGGCGACCAGTCCGACGCGTTCTTCCGCAAGATCGGCATCGACGAGGCTTATCGCGCGGGCGGCCATTCGCTGTTCACCGTGCAGACGATGATCTTCAACCTTGCCGAAGCGCACCTCGGCGATCCGCTCGACCTTGCGCTCCAGCTCATCGATGCCGACGACAAGCGCCTCCACATCTTCCACACCATGCACCATGGCAAGACGGGCGACCTGCTGGCAACCGGCGAGCAGATGCTGGTGCATGTCGACATGAACGCGGGCAAATCTGCACCCATGCCGCCGGAACTTCACGCAACGGTCCATGCGGTGCTCGCCGCCCACGCAGGGCTTGAACGCCCGGCGCAGGTCGGCCGCTCCATCGGAATCAGACGGGACAAGAAGTGATGCATTTCGAACTATCCTCCGAACAGCAGATGCTGGTCGAAACGGTCCGCCGCTTTGTCGAGACCGAACTCTATCCGCACGAAACGCTCGTCGAGGACACGGACAACGTCCCCGCCGACCTCGCCGACGAGATCCGCCGCAAATCGAAGGAACTCGGCCTCTATGCCGTAAACATGCCGGCAGAACTCGGCGGCGGCGGCCTCGGCACCTTCGACACCACGCTGATGGAGCGCGAACTGGGCCGCGCCAGCTACGGCCTGCAGATGATGATCGCGCGCCCCAGCAATATCCTGCGCGGCTGCACCGGCAGCCAGATCGACGAATACCTCCTCCCCACCATACGCGGCGAACGCCACGACTGCCTCGCCATGACCGAACCCGATGCCGGTTCCGACGTCCGCTCGATGCGCACCTTTGCCCGGAGGGATGGCAACGATTTCGTCATCAACGGCTCCAAGCACTTCATCAGCCACGCCGACGTCGCCGATTTCGTGATCCTCTGCGCCGCGACCGGCGAAGCAGGCGGCAAGAAGACGATCAGCTGCTTCCTCGTCGATTTCGACACCCCGGGCCTCACCCGCCGCCGCGGCCCCAAGTGCGTCTCGCACCGCGGCTATCACCAGTGCGAGCTGATCTTCGAGGATTGCCGCGTCCCCGCCTCCGCGCTCCTCGGAGAGCTCGACAAGGGCTTCGAGCTGATGGGCCAGTGGCTCGGCTCGACCCGCCTCCAGGTGGCCACCACTTCGGTCGGGCGCGGCCAGCGCGTGCTGGAAATGGCAACGCAATGGGCCGCCACGCGCAAGCAGTTCGGGCAGGCCATCGGCAAGTTCCAGGGCACCGGCTTCAAGCTCGCGGACATGAAGACCGAGCTCGAAGCCGCAGAACTCCTCACCTTCCGCGCCGCGTGGAAGGACGATCAGGGCACGATGACCGACACCGACGCAGCAATGGCCAAGCTCTTCGCCTCCGAAGCCCTCGCCCGCGTGACCGACAACGCGCTCCAAATCTTCGGCGGCATGGGGCTGATGGACGAACTCCCCATCGAACGCTTCTGGCGCGATGCCCGCGTCGAGCGCATCTGGGATGGCACCAGCGAGATCCAGCGCCACATCATCAGCCGCGCGCTGCTGCGTCCGCTGGAGGCATGAGCGCGCATCGCCTGAACCGCCTGCTGCGCCCCCGCAGTCTGGCGCTGGTCGGCGGCAAGGCGGCCGAGGAAGCGGTGCGCCAGTGCCGCGCGCTGGGCTTTGCCGGGCCGATCTGGCCGGTGAACCCGAAGCGCGCCGAGATGGCCGGTCTGCCCTGCTTCGCGGATATGGCCTCGCTGCCCTCCGCGCCGGATGCCGTGTTCATCGCCGCCCCCGCGCCCGCAACCATCGCGCTGGCGTCGGACCTTGGCGGCACCGGCGGCGCGATCTGCTACGCGGCGGATTTCGCCGAAAGCGGAGAGGAAGGCCGGCAGCGGCAGGCCGCGCTCCTTGAAGCTGCCCAAGGCGTGCCCCTCATCGGCCCCAATTGCTACGGCATGCTCAACCTGTTCGACCGCGTAGCATTGTGGCCAGATCAACACGGCTGCCTTCCCATCGACAGCGGAAAAGGCGTCGCCATCGTCAGCCAGAGCGGCAACCTTGCGCTCAACCTCACCATGCAGGCGCGCGGCCTGCCCATCGGCTATGTCATTTCGGTCGGCAATTGCGCCGATGTGACGCCCGCCGATCTGATCGAGGCGCTGATCGCCGACGACCGGGTCAGCGCCATCGGCCTCCACCTCGAAAGCCTCGGCTCGGTCTCCCGCTTTTCCGAAGCCTGCCTTGCCGCCCGCGCGGCCGGTGTCCCGCTTGTCGCGCTCAAGACCGGCGCTTCGGCCAAGGGCGCCGCGCTCACGATGTCGCACACCAGTTCGCTCACCGGGGCCGACGCACTCACCGATGCGCTGTTCGCCCGTTACGGCGTCGCCCGCGCGCACGATCCCGCGACGTTCCTCGAGACGCTCAAGCTGCTGCATGTCGCCGGGCCCTTGCGCGGGCGCCGGATCACCAGCGCCAGCTGCTCGGGCGGCGAGGCCTCGCTCACCGCCGATCTGGCCGAAGCGGCGGGCCTTGAGACGCCCGACTTCCCGCCTGCCACGCAAGCCGCGCTGGAGGAAGTGCTCGGTCCCCGCGTCCACGTCGCCAATCCGCTCGACTACCACACTTACATCTGGGGCGATCTCGCAGCGCAGACGGCCTGCTTCGGCGCGATGCTGGGCGCGGATTTCGAGGCCTCGCTGCTGATCCTCGATTTCCCCCGTGCCGACCGCTGCACCGCCGCCGATTGGGATGTGACGCTGGAGGCCTTCCGCGCTGCCGTGCAGGCGCATCCCGCCCCGCCGGGCACGGTGCGGATCGTCGCCAGCAGCCTTGCCGAAACGATGCCCGAAACCGTCGCCGCAGCATTGATCGCGGATGGCATCCTGCCTGCTGCCGGGCTTGCCGAAGTCCTGCGCGCCATCGCCGCCGCCGCCACCATCGGCGAGGCCTGGGCACGCCCCGCCCCCTCAGCGCTACCAGAGCAGCCTCGGCCCTGCTCCGGAGAAGCGCACGTCTGGGACGAGGTCCGCAGCAAGGCCGCGCTTGCCGGCGTCGGCGTGCCAGTTCCGCGCAGCCTCGTGGCCAGCCGTCCCGAGCTGGCAGACGCCGCATTGCCAGCCCCCTTTCCCTTGGTTCTCAAGGCCGTAGGCGCCGATCTTGCCCACAAGACCGAACTCGGCGGCGTGGCCCTGAACCTCGCGAGCCGCGAGGCCCTGCTAGCCGCCGCCGAGGGCATGACAGCGCTGTCAGACCGGTTCCTGATCGAGGAAATGGCTCTCGGTGCAGTGGCGGAGCTGATCGTCGGCGTAGGGCGCGATCCGCAGTTCGGTCTGTTCCTCACGCTCGGTGCGGGCGGCATCTTCGTCGAACTGCTGCGCCAGACCGAACAGGTTCTTCCCCCCGCCACACCGGCAGACATCGAAGCCGCGCTCGCCCGTCTGCCGTTCCACAAGATCCTCGCCGGCTATCGCGGCAAGCCGGGCTGCGACATGCCCGCGCTGTTCGATGCCATCGCCCGCATCGCCGATTGGGCCATGGCGCATGCCGACCGGCTCGAGGAAATGGACGTCAATCCACTGCTCGCGCTGCCCAACGGCGCGATGGCAGTCGACGCCCTCATCAGCATCAGGGAGCCCCAGCCATGAGCGCCGTAGAGCTTGAAAGCCGCGACGACATCCTGATCATCACGCTTGACCGGCCCAAGGCCAATGCGATCGATGTCGCGACCAGCCTCGAACTCTACGCCGCGTTCAAAGCGCTGAACGACGATCCCGCCCTGCGCGTCGGCGTGATCACCGGCACCGGGCGCTTCTTCTCCGCCGGATGGGATCTCGGCGCCGCCAACGATGGCGAGGCGGTCGATGCCGACCACGGCCCGGGCGGGTTTGCCGGCCTCACCGAATACTTCAGCCTGACCAAGCCGGTCATCGCTGCCGTCAACGGCCTTGCCGTCGGCGGCGGTTTCGAGCTGGCGCTGGCGGCCGACCTCATCGTTGCCAGCGATACCGCGAAGTTCTGGCTCCCCGAAGCCCAGCTCGGCATGCTCCCCGATTCCGGCGGTCTGCTGCGACTCCCCAAGGCCATCCCCGCCCGGCTCGCCCGCGAAATGATCCTGACCGGGCGGCGCATGGATGCGGCGGAAGCACTGGCACTCCATCTCGTCAACCGGGTGGTCGCGCCCGATGCCTTGCTGGACGCCGCGCTGGAACTGGCCGCCAGCATCGCCAAGTCCGCCCCCCTCGCCATTACCGCGGCGCGCGATATTCTGCACGAGACCGAAGCGCTGGCGATCGAAGCGGGCTACCGGCACATGCGCAGCGGTGCGGTTCCCTCCTATCAAGCCATGCTGCAATCAGATGATGCGCTTGAAGGCCCCCGCGCCTTTGCCGAAGGCCGCGCGCCGGAATGGAAGGGGCGCTAGCGACGGCTTCCAGCATGCTGGCGGATTTTCCTACATCGACGATTTCTGCCAAGGCCATGCGGGAAGGCCGTCTTTCGCCTCCGCGCTCTTTCCCATCGTCGATGCCCACGCGGAAAAAGTCGCACCAAAAAACCGTGCTACTGTCGCTTTTTTCGTTTTTTCCTTTTTTAGTCATAGACTTGGACGGGAAATGAAAAGCGACACGGTGTCGCTATTGTCGCTTTTGACCGGTCCTGATCAGCAATCCGGCACCGCCGCTAGGCCCTCTCCCACGCGACCGGCGCCACGCGCGGCAGGATCGCCAGCCAGCCGATCAGCCCCAGCACATTGACCAGGCCAGCAAGCAGGAACGCCGTCCCGTAGGAGCCGCCCCCGGCGTCGATCAGCACGCCCGCAAAGAACACGCCGATCACGCCGGGCATATTGCCCATCATGTTCTGCATGCCCACCCAGCGCGCGGCGGCCGCAGGTCCGCCCATGATCTGCGGGATCATGAAATAGGCCGGTGAGGAGAAGCCCAGGAACACCTCGTAAACGAACAGCAGCGCGATGCAGGCGCCGATCGGCATGAACGGCATCGCCAGCATGCAGCCCAGCCCCGCCAGATGCGCCAAGGCGAGCGGAGCCTTGAGCGTGACAGATGGCGACCACCCGCGCTGGATCAGCTTGTCGAACGCCCAGCCTGCGGCAAGCGCGGCCAGCGCGTTCACGAGATAGGCGCTGGAGACGACCTCGGCCATCTGCTCCTTGGAAAAGCCGCGCTGCATTTCGAGGTACATCGGCAGGTAGCCGAGGATGAAGTACCAGTTCCAGTTGCCCGCGAAATGCCCCAGCGATGCGCCCCACAAGGCGCGGCGGGACAGGATCTGGCGCAGGGTCACCACCGGCGCCGCGTCACCAGTGGCGGGCTTGGCTTCGTGGATCCGCACCCGGCTCCACGGCAGCAGCCACAGCAGCGAAAGCGCACCGAACAGCACGAAGGTCGGCCGCCAGCCCCAGCGCGCCATCAGCATGCCGCCGATCAGCGTCCCCGCCGCCGGGCCAACCAGATAGCCGAAGCCGATCACGCCGTTCGCAAGGCCCATCTGCGCCTTGGGCACATTGCTGGCGATGATCTTCGAGGTCGTGGTGAACGCCACGCTCTCGCCCATGCCGAGCATCAGCCGCAGCACGAACAGCCCGGCAAAGCCCTGCACGAACCCCGTCAGGAGTGTGGAGACCGACCACAGCAGGGCGCCGAGGGCCAGCACCACCTTGCCGCCGATCCGGTCCGAAAGCGCGCCCGCCGGCAGCTGGCAGAACGCATAAGCAAAGTAGAACCCCGCCGCGAGCGCGCCGTAGGCCGTGGCGCTGAGGTTCAAATCAGCGCGGATCTGGGTCGCGCCGGTCGCAAGGTTGCCGCGGTCGATGTAGTTGATGAACAGGCTGGTCGCCATGAGGCCGACGAGGACCAGCGGCGCGGTGGTGCGGGGCTTGGCAGCCTCAGGTCGCATAATCGGAACCCTGCCGGTCGAGCATGCGTTTGAGCGCGGCAAAGTGCAGTTCGATGCGGTCCAGCCCTTCGACCAGCGCGGACTTGGTGTACTGCTCGACCGTCCGCCCGAGTGCCGGTTCACCAACGAGCCGCAGCTTCTGCCCGGTCGATTGGGCGAGGATCTGCGTCCTTGCGGCCTGTTCGAAGAAATAGAGCGTGTTGAACGCCTCGGCGACGCTGGCGCCGGTGGTCACCACACCGTGGTTGCGCAGCAGCAGGACGGACTTGTCGCCCAGCGCCGCCGCCATCCGCCGCCCCTCGCCGCTGTCGAGCGCCAGACCCTCGTAATCGCACAGCGCAACGAGACCGGCAAAACCGATGGCGTTCTGGCCCGCCATCAGCAGTTCCGGCTCCTCCAGCATGGAGAGCGCGGTGGCGTAGGGCATGTGGGTGTGCATCACGCAAGTCACGTCGGGCCGGGCGGCATGGAGCGGGGCGTGGATGTGGAAAGCGGTGTCCTCGACCGGACCCCCGCCCGCCAGCTTGTTCCCCGAGAAATCGACCACGAGAAAATCGGAGGCGCGGATTTCCGACCAGTGCAGACCAAACGGCGCGAGGAGGAACCGGTCGGCATGGCCCGGCACGAGCAAGGTGAAGTGGTTGTCGATCCCCTCGTGATAACCGAAATGAACCGCCAGCCGGTGCGCGGCGGCAAGATCGATCCGCGCCTGCCACTCGGCCGCGTCCATCAGCGTGCAGGCTCCGGCGCACCGTCGAGCTCACGGATCAGCGGTTTGCGCAGCAGCAGGATCACCGCCGCGCCGACCACGCCGATGGACGCGTCGAGGATCCAGAAAGCGGTGGGGGTCATCGCATCGAAGTTGCTGCCGACCCAGCCCGCGGTGACATGCGCGGCAAACGGCGAGAGGAACGCGACGCCCATCAGCGTGGAGGCGACGCGCGGCGGTGCGGCTTTGCTCACGATCGCCATGGTGGTGGGCCAGTAGTACATCCAGCCCAGCCCCATGATCAGCCAGCCCGCGATGGCCCAGAACGCGCCGACGCTGTGCTCCTGCGTCACGCCGTAATTGCTGAACGCGAAGAGCAGCGCGGCGAACGAGACGACCGCGGTGCCGATGCCCTGCTTGGTGACGTTGGCCGGTTCCTGCCCACGCTTTGCCTGCCAGCTCCACAGCGCCACCAGGATCGGCGCGGCGAGGATCGAGCCGAACGAGTCCATGCCGGCGAACCAGCTCGAGGGCACGGTGCCGAGCGGCGTCGCGAGATTGACCCACTGGTCGACCCACAGGATGCCGATGCTCCAGACCATCGGGTAGGTGATTTCGGCGGGGAATGTCAGCGCGATGACGAAGATGAGCACCGCGACGCGGCGGCGCTCCGCAGCAGTCAGCGGCGGCGCCTTCTCCCGCGCCGTGGCCGCGGGTTTGAAATCGGGCAGATGGCGCTGGCCCATGATGTAGCCGACCATGGCCACCAGCATCAGCACCGCCGCCACCGCGAACCCGGCGTGGAAGCCCCAGATCGCGGCGACAAGGCCAGTCGTCACCGGTCCGCTGGCCGCACCGATGTTGATGCCGGTCGCGAAGATCGTGTAGCCGCGCGAACGGCGCGATTCATCCTCACGCGGGTAGAGCGTGCCGACTTGCGCGGAAATGTTTCCCTTGAGGAAGCCCGAGCCCATGATCAGCAGCGCCAGCGCGATCACGAAGCTGTCGTAGAACGACATCGCCGCGTGTCCGGCCGCCATCAGCAGCACGCCGATCAGCACGGTGCGCTTGGGGCCGAGCACCCGGTCCGCCACCCAGCCGCCGATGATCGGGGTGAAGTAGACGAGGCCCGCATACCAGCCATAGATGATCGAGGCGAAGGCGACATCGCTCATCGCACCGTTGAAGCTGAGGCCATGGCGGAGCGCGGCCAGACCCAGAACTTTCTCCGCATGGAGCGGCAGCAGCTCCTTCACCATGTAGAGCGTGAGCAGCGCCGACATCCCGTAGAACGAGAAGCGCTCCCACATCTCGGTGAAGGCGAGGTAGTAGACCCCCTTGGGATGGCCGGCGAATTGTTCGAACTGCTGCGCCTGCGCCGCCATTATGCTGTCTCACCCCCGCTCGCGCGCATCGGTTCAGGCGCGCGGTCATGCATGGGATGGGCGATTGTCAGCCCATCCGTCAATTGCCAAAGTCATATGCCTGTTCAGGAAATCGTGATCACCGCATTCCCGATCAACTTGCCGGATTCGACCGCCTCATGCGCCTTGGCGCTGTCCGCCAGATCGAACGTGGCAGCAATCGCATGGCTGAGCGCGCCTTCCTCCAGCGCGGCGTCAAGCCTTGCAAGCATGCGCGCGCGTTCCGGCGAGGAAAGCAGGTAGACGATCAGCATCCGCAGCGTGACGTTGCGGAACATCAGCGGGTAGAATGGAAGCTTCGGCTCCGCATCCGCCATCGAACCGTAAGCGGCGATCACCCCGCCTTCACCGATCACGGCGGAGGTCACCGGCAGGTTTCCGCCGAATTCCACCTCGACGACGCGGTCGACCGGCTTGCCATGGTTGGCTGCAAGAATGGCCGCCGCGACATCGCCCTCGCGGTAGTTCACCACCGCATGCGCGCCAGCAGCCTCAGCCGCTTTCGCCTTTTCGGGGCCACTCACAGTCGCGATGACCTTGGCGCCGCCCCAGCGGGCGAGCTGGATGGCGTAGTGGCCCACGGCGCCGGCACCACCCGTTACCAGAACAGTCTGTCCGGCTACGTCACCATCCGCGAAGACGGCATGGCAGGCCGTCGAGGCGGGAATGCCGAGGCAGGCGCCTGCCTCGAAGCTGGTCCCCTTGGGCATTGACACCGCCTGAGCCTCGGGCAGGCACACATATTCGGCGCAGGTGCCAAAGGCCCGCCGATAGGCCGCGTTCCACACCCAGACCCGCTCTCCGATCCGCGCAGGCGATACTCCTTCCCCGACTGCGTCGATCTCGCCGGCCCCGTCGGAATGGGGGATGACGCGCGGGAAAGCGATGGGTCCGCGCAGGCCGTCGCGGGACTTCACGTCTGACGGGTTCACGCCCGATGCGGAAAGCCGCACGCGCACTTCGCCAGGACCGGGCTGCGGGGTTTCCATCTCCCCCAGCCGCAGCACTTGCGCCGCGGGCCCCGTCGTTTCGTACCAGACCGCGCGCATCAAGCCTCCATATCCAGCGACAGGCTCTCGGTATGGCCGTCGATCGCAAGTGCCTGCCCGGATATGCGGGCTCCGGCGGGTGACATCAGGTATTGCACCATGGCCGCCACGTCCTCCCTGGTCGCGAATGTGCGCAGCGAGGTCTGGCGCTTGTATTCGCGCTCGACGTCTTCGGTGGTCAGGCCGCGCTCCACCGCATCCGCCGCGATCACGCGGTCGATGCGCGGGCCCTCCACGCTGCCGGGGCAGATGGCGTTGACCCGGATGCCTTCGGGACCAAGTTCCATCGCCAAAGTCTTGGTCAGCCCGATCAACGCCCACTTGCTGGCGACGTAGGGTCCCCTGAGCGGACAACCGAACAGGCCAGCGGTCGAGCTCATGCAGATGATCGCGCTTCCCGGCGCGCGGCGGCGCAGCAATGGGATCGCGCTGCGGGTCATCAGGAACGTGCCATTGAGATTGACGTCGATGGTGGCGTTCCATGCGTCGATGGGCTGGTCCTCCAGCCGCGCGGTCGGGCCGGAAACTCCGGCGTTGTTGACGAGGAGATCGATCCCCTCCGTCCCGCGCGCCGCAAGATCGGCTTCCAGCCAGGCGAAGAACTGCGCGACAGAAGCCGGATCGCTGACATCGCACACCGTGGCGGCGAGGTCTTCCCGTCCGCTCAATGCTGCAATCGCCGCTGCATCCTGATCGCCGGCGTAGACCCGCCAGCCATCAGCGCAGAGCGTTTCGGCAATGGCCAGCCCGATGCCACTTGCCGCCGCCGAGATGACCGCAATGCGCCCCTGCATGCGTCAGTCCTGCACGGTCTTGTCACCGGCGGGGTCCGAATGAAACTCGTGCCAGATGCCGTTGAGGATGGCGACGCTAACCGCAAGGCCAAGGCCGAGGATCCATGAAAAATACCACATGGCGCTTGCTTTCTCTCAGTACATGTCAGGATTGAGGCGGACTTCCTCGGCGCCGACGCGGCCGAACATCACCCGGTACGCCCAGGTGGTGTAGGCGAGCACGATCGGCAGGAAGATCAGCACCACCACCAGCATGATGAACAGCGTGAGGTGGCTGGAGGACGCGTTCCAAACCGTCAGACTGGACGCGGGGTCGATGGCGCTGGGCAGGATGAAGGGGAACATCGAAAGGCCGACCGTCGCGATGATGCCCGCAGCCGCCATCGACGAACCGGCAAAGGCCAGTGCATCCCTCCGCCGACGCAGGCCCGCGAACGCCACCAGCGGGCCTAGCAGGCCAAGCAGCGGCGCAGCGATCATCCACGGATGCGCGCTGTAGTTGTCGAGCCATGCGCCCGGCGCTGCCATCGCACGGGCAAGGTGCGGGTTGGACGGGCCAGCCGTATCGACCATATCGGCGACGCGGAAGCCAAGGCCGCCCCATGCGACATAGGCCCCGCCTGCGGCGAACAGCGCCAGTACCAGCACCGCCGCACCCGCACCGTATTGCCGCGCACGGTGCTGGACCGGCCCCGGCTCCAGCTTCATCGCCAGCCAGCCCGCACCGTGGAGCACCAGCATCGCCACCGAGAGCAGGCCGGCGAGCAGGCTAAACGGGGTGAACAGGCCGAGCAGTGAGCCTTCGTAGGTCGCCCGCAGATCGTCATCGAGGCGGAACGGCGCACCGAGCAGCACGTTGCCCACCGCCACGCCGAACACCAGCGCCGGGACCAGCCCGCCTGCAAACAGCGCCCGGTCCCATCGCGCGCGCCAGGCCGGGTCAGGCCGTTTGGAGCGATACTTGAACCCCACCGGCCGCAGGATCAGCGCCGCCAGCACGAGGAACATCGCGAGATAGAAGCCCGAGAAGCTCACCGCATAGACATAAGGCCAGGCCGCGAAGATCGCGCCGCCGCCGAGGATGAACCACACCTGGTTGCCTTCCCACGTCGCGCTCACGGTGTTGATGACCATGCGGCGTTCAAGGTCGTTCCTTGCGACGAACGGCAGCAGCGCCATCGCGCCGAGGTCGAACCCGTCAGTGAGCGCAAAACCGATCAGCAGCACGCCGATCAAGGCCCACCAGATCAGCCGCAGCGTCTCGTAATCAAGCGGCAGCGCCATCGCGGCTCTCCTTCATTCGGCGGGAACGCTGTGGAACGGATTGGGCGTGGCGGGCGGCGGTACCGGATCGCGGCGCGGCTGCCACGGTGTATAGCCCTCCGGCCCATGCCGGATCGTAGACAGCATCAGCCGCACCTCGATCACCGCGAGCGCGCTGTAGAGCAGGGTGAAGCCCGCGATCGTCGTCCAGATTTGCGCAGGTGTCAGGCTCGATGCGCCGAGGAATGTCGGGAGCACCCCGTCGACCGCCCACGGCTGCCGTCCGATCTCGGCCACCAGCCAGCCCAGTTCTGCTGCAATCCACGGGAGCGGAATGATCAGCACGGCGCCGCGCAAGAACCACTTGGCGTTGAAGCGCCGCGTATTGGCCAGCACCAGCGCCGTCGCAAAGAATGCGATGAACAGGAAACCCAGCGCTGCCATGCCGCGGAACAGCCAGAACAGCGCGGGCACGCTGGGCACGGTCGACCATGCCGCCTTGTCGAGCGCCGCGCTGTCCGCCTTGCGCGGATCGGCGACATAGCGCTTCACCAGCATAGCATAGCCGAGATCATCCTTGGCGCTCTCGAACTGCGCGCGAGCGGCGAGATCCGTCGGGTTGGCCTTGAGCTTTTCCACCGCATCATAGGCGACAAGGCCGTGCTCGATGCGGGTGCGCGCGTGCGCGACCAGCGGGTAGATGCCCTCGACTTGCCCCGTCAGGCTGCGCGTACCGATGATGCCGAGGACATAGGGGATCTTCACTTCATAAAGCGTCTCGCGTCCCGCGTTCGACGGCAGGCCGAACACCGCGATCCCGGCCGGTGCCGGTTCGGTGTGCCATTCCGCCTCGATCGCAGCGAGCTTCATCTTCTGGTTGTCGGTCAGCGTGTAGCCGCTCTCGTCGCCCAGCACGACGACCGACAGCGCCGAAGCAAGCCCGAACGCCGCCGCCACCGCGAAGCTGCGCTTGGCAAGCTCGAGGTGCCGACCCTTTAGCAGGTACCACGAGGAGACGCCGAGCACGAACACGCTGGCGGTGACGTAGCCGGCGCTCACGGTATGGACGAACTTGGCCTGCGCGACGGGATTGAAGACGACGTCGTAGAAGCTGGTCACTTCCATGCGCATGGTGACGGGGTTGAACGCCGCGCCGACAGGATGCTGCATCCAGCCATTCGCGATCAGGATCCACAGCGCCGAGAAGTTCGAGCCGACTGCCACCATGAAGGTCGTGAACAAGTGCTGGCGGGCGCTTAGTTTGTCCCAGCCGAAGAACATGAGGCCCACGAAGGTCGCCTCGAGGAAGAAGGCCATCAGCCCCTCGATCGCCAGCGGCGCGCCGAAAATGTCGCCCACGTAGTGCGAGTAGTACGACCAGTTGGTGCCGAACTCGAACTCCATGGTAAGGCCGGTCGCGACCCCCAGCACGAAGTTGATGCCGAAGAGCTTGCCCCAGAAACGGGTGATATCCCGCCAGATCGGGCGGTCGGTCATCACATAGACGCTTTCCATGATGACCAGAATGAACGACAAACCAAGCGTGAGCGGGACGAACAGGAAATGGTACAGCGCGGTCAAGGCGAACTGCAGCCGGGAAAGTTCCACCACTGCCATATCCATCGCTTGTGCCCTTTCGTGGCCTGCGCGTAGAGGCAGAGCCGAGTCTGCCACTGCCGTCCCCTGCCCATTAACCGAATCCAGATCATGAAGACAGCCAAAGCGGCAGGCCTTGCCTGGACATCCGATAGTGTGGGCGCTGCGCTTTTTGCATGGGGTGCCGCGGGCGCCCTGGAAGCGCGGTTGCAAGGGACAGCGGGCATCGCCGCCGGCGCCGCGCTGATGCTGCTGGGCGGCCTGCTGCGGCTCGCCAGCCAGTATGGGGCGCAGATCATCGGCTTCGACGAAGGGCGCACGCTGGCCCGGTTGCGGCGCGCGGCGCTGTTTCCGCAGCTGCTCTCGCTGGCCGGACCCGGTGCGCCGGCACTAGGGGCGACTGCTACGCTGGGCATCGATCACGTGGCGGCCGAACAGGCCCGCGCGGCGCGGTTTGATCCGGTGCGGCAATCGGCAATGCTGGCTCCCATACTCGTTGTGCTGATCGTCGCGCTGCAGAGCCGGGCAGCCGCGCTGATCCTGTTCCTCACGCTCATCCCGTTCGTGCTCGGCATGATCCTGGCGGGCGGCGCGGCGCGGCAAGCGGCGGACCGGCAGATGGCGGCGATCACCGCGCTTTCGGCGCTCTATGTCGATCGGATCCGCCACTTGCCGATCATCCGCCACTTCGGCGCGCAGGACCGCGTCGCGCGGGCTGCGGGCGGCGCGGCGCAGGATGTTGCCGAGCGCACGATCGCAGTGCTGCGCGCGGCGTTCCTTTCAAGCGCCGTGCTCGAATTCTTTGCGGCGCTGAGCGTTGCCTTGGTGGCGGTCTATTGCGGGTTCGCGCTGCTGGGTCTGCTGCCGTTCACCCCGCCGGAGCAGCTCGATTACCGCGCGGCGTTCTTCGTGCTGGTGATGGCGCCGGAATTCTACCTCCCGATGCGCCGCCTTGCGGCCGCATACCACGAAAAGCAGCTGGGCGAGGCAGCGGAAAAGGTGCTGGCCGAGGTGCCCGAGCCTGTGAATGCGGCAGCCATGGCGGACAAGGTCTCGCTTCGGGATGTTGTGATCGCGTGGCCGGGTCACCGCATCGGGCCGGTCAGTTTCGAGCTTGGCGCGTCCGGCCTTGTCTGCGTGACCGGACCGACCGGGAGCGGCAAGACCAGCCTGCTCGCCGCGATTGCCGGGCAAGTGATGCCGAGCGAAGGCACGCTGGAAACCCGCCCCGCAGAAGCCATCGCGTGGGCCGGACAGGTGCCGCTGCTGCTGCCGACGACGCTTGATGACAACCTTCGGCTGGGCCGCCCCGAGGCTACGGATGTGGAAGTGGCCGAGGCGGTGCGCCGGGTCGGCCTCGATGCCCTGCTTGCGCGCCGCAATGCCGGACTTGCCACGCCCATCGATCACCACGGCGCATGGCTTTCGGGCGGGGAGCGGCGGCGGCTGGGCCTTGCCCGCGCATTGATCGCGGATCGCCCGCTGCTTCTGGCGGATGAGCCGACGGCCGATCTCGATGCCTTCAGCGCCGAACAGATTATCGCGATTCTTGTCGCAGATGCCAAGCAGCGTGCAGTGATCGTCGCCACGCATGACGAGCGGCTTGTCGCCCTCGCCGATCAGGTGATCGCGCTGTGATCGCGGCGCGCTTTCCGCTGCCGCTGCCGCCGCGCGTCAAGGGCCGCATCGCGCTGGGCTTTGCTGCCGCTCTCGCTGCAGGGGTGGGCGGACTGGTCCTGCTTGCCCTCTCCGGCTGGTTCCTCACCGCGGCGGCATTGGCAGGTGCCAGCGGCGCTGGTGCCATTGCCGCCTTCAACTACCTGATCCCTGCCGCCGCGATCCGGGGCCTCGCCGTCGTGCGTACGGCGGCCCGTTATGGCGAACGGCTGTGGAGCCATGAGGCTGCGCTCCATGCCCTTGCCGGCTTGCGCGGCATACTGTTTGCCCGGCTTGCCCATGCCGACGCGCGCAGCGCGCCGGACCTGTCCGGCGGCGATGCCAGCGCGCGGCTGATCGGCGATATTGCCGCGCTCGAAGACCTTGTGGTGCGGCGGCCCGGTATCCCGGCGGCCTTCGGGACAATGCTGGTCGGGCTCGCTGCCGTCGCGCTGGCGGGATGGCTGGCTGCGCTGCTGCATGTGGCCGCACTCGCGCTGCTCCTCGCGGCGCTGGCGCGCTTGCCGGTGCGCCTCAGCGCCGCGCCGGCTGCCGAAGCGGCTGCGGCAACCGCTGGACTGCGGCGCATGCTGGTCGATTATGCCGCAGCCCGCAGCGAGATCATCACGTATGGCTTGGCGGACCGCGTGACCGCCCAGCTGGTGGCGCAGGCGGACCGGCTGGATGAGGCGCAGCGCCAGCTGGCACGGATCGAAGCGGCGAGCAGCGGCCTGCTGATCCTCGGCAGCGCAGTGGCCGCCGGGGCGACTCTGCTGGTCAGCACGGCCTCCGCGCCGATCACCGCACTGGCCATGCTGGCGGCCACGGCGAGCATCGAGGCCGTTGCCGCCATAGCCCGCTCCAGCGCGCGCGAGGCAGCTGTCACCGAGGGCACCGAACGGCTGCGCGTGCTGCTGGCGCTGCCGGTGCCTCAGGGCAAGGACACGCCGGCAGCAGCGGCCGCCTTGCCGATCGGGCTCGGCCAGGCCCTGTTCGCGCCAGCAAGCCGCATCGCGCTGACCGGCCCATCAGGTTCGGGCAAGACACGCGTGATCGAAGCGCTCGCCGGTCTGCGCGCGCCTGCACATGGGCTTTCGCTTGGCGACCAGGGACTTGCGGCGCTTTCCGAGACAGCCATCCGCGCCCAGATCGCGCTCGCGCCGCAGGAGCCGATGCTGATCGCCGGGTCGGTGGCGGACAACTTGCGCCTCGCCCGGCCCGGCATCGACGCACCCGCGATGGAGCTGGCCCTGCGCACGGCACAGCTCTGGGACCGGATCATGCGCATGCCGCAGGGTCTGGATAGCGTGCTCGGCGAGGACGGCGGCATTCTCTCGGGCGGCGAACGCAAGCGGCTTGCTCTGGCCCGGGCGCTGCTGGCCGAGCGCCCCTGGCTGCTCCTCGACGAGCCGACCGAGGGCCTCGATGCTGCGACCGAGGCTGCACTTGTCACCGCGCTCGGTACGTGGCTCGATGCGACGGGCACCGGGCTGCTGATCGCCTCGCACCGCCCGGCGCCGCTGGCATTGGCGGGACTGCAGGTTCCGGTCGAGGCGATCCCGGCCACCTAACCTATTCGTCAGCCGCCGGGCCTGCAGGAATGGGATAGAACTGCCTTGCGAAAGGGGAGACCCGCATGACCGTGACTGTCCTCACGCTGCTCAAGCGCCGCGCCGATATGAGCAAGGCCGACTTCATCGCCTATTACGAGACGCATCACCGCCTGATCGGCGAGAAGGTGCTCGGCCCCTGGGCGATCCGCTATGAGCGCAAGCATCTCCATCCGCTGGACGGTACCGATGTCGACCATGATTTCGATGTCGCCATGGAGATCGAGTTTGCCGACGAGGCCGCCATGGCCGCCTGCTTCGCCGCGCTCGCCGAGCCGGATACGCGGCGCGAGATCACCGAGGACGAGGAGCGCCTGTTCGAGAGGCCGCGCATGCGCGTCTACCGCGTGGAGCAGCACCGCTCCGACATGCCTCAGACCACCAGCTTGCCGGTATAGACCTGCCGCAGCACTTCGTCCGAAAGGCGCTGGGTGCGGCGGGTGCGCGCATCGCCGAACACCGGTTGCTGGAGCAGCAGGCCCATGTGGACCACGTTCACGAAGTCGCTCGCAAGCTTCATCTGCTCCCACTGGTCGCGCCAGTGCGGAAAGGCCTCGATCATCTCGGCAATCCACACTTCGTCAAAACGGCGCGCGACGGGGCCGAAAAACTGATCCAATTCGCGGTCGGTGCGTGCTGCCACCGCCAGTTCCAGATAGGCTGCATATTCGCGTGTCTGCACGCTGCGCCAGTGCGCAGCGGTCGCGATCTCGAGCCGCTCGGATTCTGCGGCGTCCTTCATTCTCTCAAGGTAGTCCTCGAGAAACAGGCGCATGCGTTCAAAGAACACGTGCTCGACGACCGCGCCGACAAGCGCGATCAGGGTTGGAAAATGGTGGTGCATCGCGCCTCTCGAAACGCCGGTGCGTTCGACCACTGCCTGCGTGGTCAGGCCCGCAAAACCGTTCTCGACGAGGCAATCGATCGCCGCTTCGATGATGCGCAGCCGGGTGCGCGCGCTCTTCCGCTGCTGCCAGCGCGCAGGCGTTGCATCGGGGCCCGGCGGCTGCAGCGCATCAAGGACGCGCATCTTGGTCTTCGATCCGGTCACCGCCCCATCCTTGGCCCATCCTTGGCCCATCCTTGGCCCATCCTTGGCCCATCCTTGCCCCGTCAATGCCGCGATCCTACCCGCTTGCCCCCTTGCCAACCAGCAACATCTTGCGATGCTCGCTGGGACTGACGCCAAAGGCCGCGCGGTAACACTGCGAGAAATAGGCGTGCGAGGCAAAGCCGGTCCGATAGCCGATCTGCGAGACCGCAAGGTCGCCTGTCGCCAGCATGCGCGCGGCCTGCTGGAGGCGAAGGCGAGTCTGGTAGGCGACAAAGCCGCTGCCGAAAGTCTTCGCAAACAGCCGGGAGAAATAAGAGGGCGAAAGGGCGCAGCGCGAGGCGGCTTCGGCGAGCGTGAGCGGCTTGTCGGGAAACCGCTCCCAGTGCTGAAGCAGCGGCCGGAAATGCGCGAGCCCGGAGACTGTTGCCTGGGCGTCTCCACTCTGTTGGCCGAAAGCGCCAAGGAGGGCGAGAAGCAAGGTTTCGAGCAGCAAGCACACCTGCGGTTCGGGCGCCTGGTCCGCAAGGCTCGCGGCCAGCCAGTCCAGCAGCAGCGTGATGCGCAGTGCGGCCACCGGTTCCGGCGCTGCTGCGCAGGCTGCGAGTGGGAGTGCGGCGAGCGCAGGGTCGATGGCCCGCGGATCGAACTGCACCAGGGTCCAGCTCCGGTCGCCGGGCGCGAAGGCGAAATCGTGGATGGCCATGCCGGGCGCATAGAGCACCGCACCCGGCGCAAAGGGCCATTCGCCCGCTTCGGTGATGAAACATCCGGTGCCTTGCTTCATGAACACGAGTTCGGCGGGTCCGTGGAAATGGAGGAAGCGTTCCGGCAGGGGATCCGCGGCGCGCTGCACCACCCGGTCGATGCGTACCGAGCGTCCGGGCAGAAGCGCGACAGGTTCGGACAGAGCAGGCAGCATGACAAGATATTGATAGCTTATCGCGGGAATGCCCACAATCTCGCCGCATGATATCCGCTTATCTGACAGGTATAAACAGCTCCGCTCGCAATCGGACTGAAAACGCTGCCATGCTGGATATGCCCTTCACCATCGCCGAAGATGTGATTGCCCACTACCGGAACGACGGCTTCGTGCGCTTGCCTGGCCTGCTCGATGCGGAGGAACTGGCACACTACGGTGCCGAAATCACCCGGCTGACGCTGGCACTCAACACGCAGGTCAAGCCGCTGGAAGAGCGCGAGACCTACGACCGCGCCTTCCTGCAGGTGATGAACCTGTGGCGCTCCTCCGAGGAAGCGCGCCGTTTCGTCTTTGGCAAGCGGCTGGCCGGCGTCGCGGCGCAGCTTCTGGGTGTGAAGGCAGTGCGGCTCTATCACGACCAGTCGCTCTACAAGGAACCCTCTGGCGGAATCACGCCGGCGCATGCCGACCAGTACTACTGGCCACTTGCGACCGACCGCGCGATCACGGCCTGGATTCCGCTCCAGCCGGTGCCGCTGGAGATGGGGCCGCTGGAGTTCTATGCCGGGAGCCATCGCAGCGAAATCGGCCGTGATCTGCCGATCTCGGACGAAAGCGAGGCGCGGATCACGGCTGACATGGAAGCGCAGGGCTTCCCGATCGACCGCGCGGCCTATGCGCTGGGCGATGTCAGCTTCCATGGCGGATGGACCTTCCACCGCGCGGGACCGAACCGCAGCCGGAAGCCGCGTTCGGTGATGACGATGATCTATATCGACGCGGATATGACCGTGGCCGAGCCAGTGAACCGGATGCAGCAATCCGATCTGGCGCAGTGGCTGCCGGGTCTCCAGCCGGGCGATCTTGCTGCCTCGCCGCTCAATCCGTTGCTGCTGTGATCCGGTGGATGATCGCGCTGGCGGCCCTGCTTGGGTCGGTCGGGTCGGCGCAGGCGCGGCCGGAGATGGTCTACCACATCTTCGTGCGCAGTTTTGCCGACAGCAATGGCGACCGGCAAGGCGATCTCGACGGCATCCGTCAGCGGCTCGGCTATCTTGAGCGGCTCGGCGTGACCACGGTCATGCTTACCCCGCTCTACCCCTCGCAGTTCTATCACAACTATTTCGCCGACGACTTTGACGGGATCGATCCCGAATTCGGTACCATGGCTGATTTTTCGGTGCTGGTGCGCGATGTGCACCGGCGGGGGATGAAGATCATTCTCGACGAGGAAATCCAGTACGTCTCCGACAAGCACGCGTGGCGCATGGAATCTGCAGGGCATCCAGAAAGCCCTCATGGCAAGTTTCTGCTCTACCGCGATGCGACCAACCGCGCGCCGGTGCCGACCTTGCTCGGGACCAACGACTTCAGCGCATGGCCTGGCCAGAAGCGGCAGATCTTCACGGTCAATCTGGCTGAACCGGCGGTCAAGTCCTGGTTCGCGCGCTACCTCTCACGGTGGGCCGATCCCGACGGCGATGGCGATACTGCGGACGGGGTGGACGGTTTCCGGATCGACCACATGATGGACGATCTCGACAATGCGGGCGTGCTGAAGTCGCTCCTGGCCGATTTCTGGGCGCCTGTCATCGCGCAGCTCCATGCGCTGAATCCCCGGCTTACCGTCACCGCCGAGCAGGCCGATTGGGGCGATGGCGCAGCGTTCTTCGCCAAAGGCGGCGTGGACCGGGTGTTTGCCTTCCCGATCTGGAGCGCGGCGGGAAAGCTTGACCCTGCCGCCTTTGCCCGCGCCATCACCTGGTCGAACGTCGTGGTGCCCGCAGGCCGCAGCCAGCTCGTTTTCATCGAGAACCACGATACGCCGCGCTTTGCCGATGGCGCCGCACGGCGGGGAGAGATCCTCCGGCTCGGTGCGGCCATCACCATGCTGACCGGATGGGTGCCAAGTATCTACTACGGACAGGAAATCGGCATGTCCGGCAGACAGACCGACGCCTATCCGGGCAGTGCCGATGCGCGCGACATTCCGCTGCGGCAGGCTATGCGTTGGGTGCCTGATCCGTTGGCTGCGGGGAACGCGGCATGGTATCGGCAGTTTCGGGATGCGTACAATACGCCCGACAGCAATGGGCCCGGCGACGGCGTTTCGGTGGCTGAGCAGGACAAGGCGCGCAGCTCCCTGCTGAACACCTATCGGTCCCTCGCAGCCTTGCGCGCCCGCTGGCCGGCCTTGGGCGAAGGTACGACGCGGGTGGTGAGGCAAGAAGGCAGTCTGGTGCTGATCGAGCGCCGCACGGCAGGGAACGAGGCGCTGGTACTGTTCAACTTTGCCGATTTGGCAGCCAGTGCAAGACTCCCGATAGCACGCGGTGCCGTTCGCCAATACGGTTCGGCGCGCCGTGGCAACAGCGGGCTGACAACGGCTCCCGCCTTCTCCGCCACTGTCTGGACCATGAAGCCATGATCGACCGCCGGACCTTGCTCGCCATGGCTGCCGCTGCCTGTGCATCGCCCCTGTTCGGCCGAGCGGAGGAGGACCGCGCGGGCCTGGTCGATCCCTTCATCGGCACCGACGGCACCGGGCACACGTTCCCGGGGCCGAGCCGCCCGTTCGGCATGATCCAGCCGGGGCCGGACAATGCAGCTTCCGGGTGGGATTTCACCTCCGGCTACCAGTATCGCGCGCCGCGCATTCTGGGCTTCTCGCAAAACCGGGCGAGCGGCACGGGCATACCCGAACTCGGCGATGTGCTGCTGCAACCGGGCATCGAGCGGCGCGAGGACTTGTCCAGCACATATGCCAAGGCCAGCGAAATTGCGCGGCCGGGGTACTATGCCGTCACGCTGGCGGACAATGGCGTTCGGGTGGAACTGACCTCGACCTTGCGCAGCGCCTTCCATCGCTACCGCTTCGCGCGCGGCGGGCGGGTGTGGCTGCTGGTCGACCTGCAGCACGGCCTTACCTTCCGGACCGACCGGCAGCCGGTGCAATCGGTCGGCAACAGCTTCAGCGCGAACGCCTTCGAGGGTGAGGCCGTGCGGCAGAACTGGACGAGCCGGCACGTCGCATGGTCGGTGCAGTTTGACCAGGCGATTGCAGCGGTTGAAACGCTGCCGCCGCGCGCCGGAGATGCCGCGCCGCGCTATCTGTTGGGCTTCGATCTGGGAGCAGATGCCGTGCTTAAGGCGCGCATCGGGCTTTCGACAACCGACCGCGACGGCGCCCGGCGCAACCGGGACGAGCGGGGCGGCTGGGATTTCGATGCGGTCACCGCGGAGAGCCGCAGCGAGTGGAACACGCTGCTGGGCCGGGTGCGGATCGAGGCACCGCAGGAGCAGCAACACATCTTTGCGACCGCGCTCTATCACCTGTTCCTGCACCCGTCCGTGGTGAGCGATGTCGATGGCCGGTGGCGTGGACCGGACGGCAGCGTGCGGCAAGCGGCAAAGGGGCTGCGCTACTCGACATTGTCGCTGTGGGACAGCTTTCGGGCGGCCAATCCGCTCTACACGCTGCTGGTGCCGGAACGCGTCGACGACTTCGTCAACACGCTGCTCGATCACTGCGATGTGGCGGGCAGGCTGCCGAAATGGCCGATCTGGGGCGGTGAGACCGGCACGATGATCGGCGAGCCCGCGCTGCCGGTGATCGCCGATGCCTGGGCGAAGGGTTTTCGCGGGTTCGACGGCCGCCGCGCGCTGGGGGCGATGGTCGCGACCTCGACGCGCGATGCGGGGCCGCTCTATCCCGGGGACGATTCCTTATCGGTCTGGTCGCTCTATGACCGCTACGGCTATTATCCCGTCGATCTCGTCAGAGGCGAGGCCGTATCGCGCTCGCTCGAGGCCGGGATCGGCGATGCGGCGACCGCGCGGATGGCAGCGATGCTGGGCAAGCCCGCCATGGCCCGCCGCTTTGCGACCCGCGCCGGGGGCTGGCGCATGCTGATCGATCCGGAAACCCGCCTCGCCCGTGGGCGTGACAGCAAGGGCCAGTGGCGCGCGCCGTTCGATCCGCTGGTGCCGACATCGCCGCTCAACAACCCCGGCGACTATACCGAAGCCAATGCGTGGCAATACACGTGGACGCCCGCGCTGCATGATGTTTATGGGCTGATCGCGGCATGGGGCGGCAAGGCGGGCCTCAAGGCCATGCTCGATCGCTTCTTCTTCGGCCTCCCCGCCACCAAGGGCGCCGAGTTTCTCGGGCAGGAAGCGATGATCGGGCAGTATGCGCACGGCAACGAGCCGAGCCACCACATCGCCTGGCTCTATGCCTTCACCGACACCCCCGAGGTCGGCCACCGCCTGATCGCGCGGATCGCGCACGATTTCTACCGCGCCAGTCCCGCCGGGATCCTGGGCAACGAGGACGCCGGGCAAATGAGCGCATGGTATGTCTTTGCCGCGCTCGGGTTCTACCCGGTCGATCCGTCGAGCGGGACTTATGTCGCCGCCGTTCCGCTTGTGGACCGCGCAACCATCGCGGTCCCCGGCCATCACGCGCTGGTGATCGAACGCCGGGGTGCAGGCGACCGGCTCAAGGCCCTGCGACTTCGGGGCCATGCCGTGTCGCCCACCCGCATGCCCCACGGCGCGCTGGCGGCGGGCGGACGGCTGGTGTTCGAAACCTAGTCCTTACGGCTCGCCCGCGCCTCACGCCTGATGATGTCCATGCCATCGGGATCGACCAATTGGCCATGCAGCGCGAAGTTGTTGGCGTGGCCGAACTGGTGGAGGTTGAAGGCGGACTGCACCGCGTTCCACAGGCCCATCGCGTCCATCGACTGGTTGACGCTCATCTTCGCGGTCTTGAGCCCGATCGCGGGGCGCGAGGCGATCTTCTCCGCAATCGCCAGCGTGCGGCTTTCGAGCTCGGCGCGCGGGACGACTTCGCTGACCATGCCAAGCGTCCTGGCTTCTTCGGCGCCGATGGGCTCGCCGGTGAACAGCATCTGCTTGGCGCGGCGGTGGCCGATCTCGAAGGCGTGGACGAAGAACTCGTGGCCGTTCATGCCGAAAGCAACCACGGGATCGGAGAACTCGGCATCATCGGAGGCGATGATCAGGTCGAACGGCCAGATCAGCATCAGCCCGCCGGCGATTGCCTTGCCCTGCACCGCCACGATGATCGGCTTGGGCAGATTGCGCCAGCGCCAGCAGAACCCGAGGTAGACCTCCTGCTCGCGCGACATGTGGCCCTGCGGCCCCTTGTGGCGATACCCCCCGAAGCCGAGCACCGGCGGACGCAGCTCGCCGATCTTCACGCGGTCGCTGAGATCGTGGCCGGAGGAGAAGTTCTTGCCCTCCGACGCGACGATGACGACGTTCACCTCGTCGTCATCCATCGCGATGTCGAGCGCCTCGTTGATCTCGTAGAGCATGCGCAGGCCTTGCGCGTTGTGCTTCTCTGGCCTCGCGAGGGTAATGCGAGCCACACGCGATGCGGGCCTGTCGTAACGGATATCCTCGAAAGCCGGCACTTCGCTCATTCTGGCATTCCCTCTGCTGCGCGCGAACAGAGCAAGGCATGCAACGCGGCCTGAGATTAGAAAATGCCCGTTTATGACAGGCCTTCGCCGCTGACCCGGCAATGCGGCCGATCCGCCGGACAAATGCTGCACCATCCATACTTTGGAGGCGATCTGCCGCCGCGGCTTGCGTATCGTGGCGCATGAAGGGAGACAGATGCAGATGAGAATTGGCGTAACCGGTGCCGGCGGGTTCGTCGGACAGGCCCTCGTCGCGGCACTCGCGGGATCCGGCCGCAGCGTCGTCGCGACCGACAGGAGGCTTGATGGACTGCCGGCGGACGTCGAACCGGTCGAAGGTGACCTCGGCGATCCGGCGATCCGCGCCGCCCTGACAGCCGGCGGCCTTGACGTGCTGATCCATCTCGCGACCGTCCCCGGCGGTGCAGCAGAGGCCGATCCAGCGGCAAGCCGCCGGATCAATGTCGATGCGATGTACGACCTGCTGCTGGAAGCCGCTGCCGCTTCGCCCGGCCTGCGCGTGGTGTTCGCCAGTTCGATTGCCGTCTTCGGCGATCCCCTGCCGCCGCTCGTCGACGATCACACGCCGCTGGCGCCGAAGCTGATCTACGGCGGACACAAGGCGATGATGGAGGCCGCTGTTGCCCTGTTTTCGCAGCGCGGCATGATCGACGGCGTATCGGTGCGCTTGCCGGGTCTGCTGGCCCGGCCACAGGGGCCTTCGGGGCTCAAGTCCGCTTTCCTCTCCGATCTGTTCCATGCGCTGCGAGCCGAGAACGCCTTTACCTGTCCGATAGCGGCGCAAGGCACGATCTGGGCCCAGTCCGTCAGCTGCGCCGCCGCCAATCTGCTGCATGCTGCCAAGCTCGATACCGCACAGCTGCCGCCGACCCGGGCGGTAACGCTGCCTGCGCTTCGCGTGACGGTCGGGGATCTCGTCGCCGAGATTGCGCGCCAGTGCGACACGTCGCCAGATCTGGTTCGCTATGCACCCGATGCCGCCCTGCAAGCCACCTTTGCCGCGCAGCCTCCGCTTTTGACACCCGCTGCCGACCGCGCGGGTTTTGTTCATGACGGGGACCTTGCGGCGCTCGTCGCGTCGGCGCTGTCAACGTTGCGCTGACCTATACGTCCCCACTATCGCCAGTTTACCGGGACAGAGATAGGCTGATGATCGCAGCCAGGCACGGGTGAGGATGCATTATGGACTTGGGAATCAAGGGCCGCAAAGCGCTGGTCAACGGCGGAAGCGCAGGCATGGGGCGAGGTTCGGCGCTTGCGCTGGCGCGGGAAGGCGCGGAGGTATTCATTTCGGCGCGCGGTGTGGAGCGACTTGAGGCAGCCTGCGCCGCGATTGCTGCCGAGACGGGTGCCAAGGTGCATCCCATTGCAGCCGATCACGCCAGCGATGAAGGCCGCGCTGCAATCCTGGCCGCATGCCCCGATCCCGACATCTTCGTCGCAACCTGCGCACCGCCGCCGTTCACCGGGGATTTCCGGGAGGTCTCGCGCGAGGAGTTCGAAAAGTCGGTAGCCACCGCGCTGCTCAGCCCGATCGACTACATCAAGGCTGTCTCCGGCCCGATGATGGAGCGAAGCTGGGGCCGCATCGTCAATATCAGCACCGGCGCCGCCAAGTACCCTGCGGCCATGCGCGTGCTGTCCGGTCCGCCCCGCGCCGCGCTGGCCAACTACTGCCACGCGATCTCGAAGGAACTCGCGCGCTACAACGTGACGGTCAATTCGGTGCTGCCTGGAATGCACCACACCCCGGGCATCGAGGAGATGATGAACCCGCGCGCGGCGAAGAACGGCCGAACTTATGACGAGGAAGTCGCATCGTTCGTGAAAGCCGTGCGCATCCCCGCCGGACGCTTCGGCGATGCGGAGGACCTTGGCGCGATGGTCGCGATGCTCTGCAGCGCGCAGGCGAGTTTCGTCACCGGGCAATCTCTGGTTGTCGATGGCGGGATGGGAACCTCGATCTTCTAGTTCAGGCGGTATCCCGCGCCCCGGATCAGCTTGCCCGGCCGCGCACCGGTCGACCGATCGAACCGGCGGATCACTTCGCCCGCGACGATGGTCGCTTCATAACCGGTTGCGCGCTGGTGGAGGCGGCGGCCGCCGGCGGGCAAATCGCGCACCACTTCGGGGAGGTGCAGCGAGAGGCCATCGAGGTCGATCACGTTGAGATCGGCCCGTTCGCCCGCCTTCAGCAATCCGCGATCATCGAGGCCGACGGCCCGGGCGGCTTTGCGGCTGAGCATGTGGACGGCTTCGGCCAGCTCGAGCTTGAGCGGTCCGTCACCCTTCACGAACTGGGTAAGCAGATAGGTCGAATAGCTCGCATCGCAGATCGCGCCGTAATGCGCGCCGCCATCGCCGAGGCCGGGGACGCAATAAGGGTGCTTCAGCATCTCATGGGCGCTGTCGAGCGTCGCGTTTTCGTAGTTGCCGAGCGCGGCGAGGAACAGGCCGTACCCGTTGGTCTCCAGAATGCGGTCGTAGGCCACTTCCTGCGGGGTGCAGCCGCGCGCCGCTGCCTGACCCGCCATGCTCATATGCGCTGGCGGGGCGTAGTCGGGCGGATTGTCGAGCGGGAACAGCCAGCGCCAGTTGCGCGCCAGCGCGTTGAAGGGGTGGCCGGGGGCAAAGTCCTCGCCGAGCAACGCCTCGCGCAAGGCAGGATCGCGCATGGCGACGACTTGCTCGGGGATCGAAAGATGCGCGATCTTCGACCAGCTGGGGCAGAGGACAAATGGATGCACCGTCAGTTCGAGCCCGGCGATAAGGCCGATGGGGCGCGGCATGACCTGCGCGTGGGCGATGCCGCCTGCCGCATTGGTGGCCTCCAGCTTTTCGAGCACGCGGCGCCAGCGCGGCGGGGCATCGTTGCCCGAAGCGAGCGTGAAGGTCGCGGGCCGCCCGCTAGCCTCGATCACCCGCTCGATCACGCGGTATTCCTTGTCCCAGCCGACGAAGGCATCGAGCACGACCTGAAACGTCCCCGCGCCGACATCGCCCATGCCGCGCGTGATCGCCTCAAGTTCGGCAATATCGGCATCGAAGGTGGGGATCGCGCCGCCATCGGCGGTCTTGTGGATCGAGAGGCGCGAGGTGGCAAAGCCGATGGCCCCGGCACGCATGGCCTCTGCCGTCAGGTGGCGCATCAGGGCAAGGTCCGCCTCGGTCGCCGGTTCGCGGGCCGCGCCGCGTTCACCCATCGCGTAGACGCGCAAGGGCGAGTGCGGGAGGTAGGCGGCGATATCGATGTCGCGCTTTCCGGCGGCAACGGTGTCGAGATACTCGGGGAAGGTCTCCCAATCCCATGACAGGCCCTCGGTCATCACCACGCCCGGAATGTCCTCGACGCCTTCCATCACGTTGATCAGCATCTCATGATCGGCCTTGCGGCACGGTGCGAAGCCGACGCCGCAATTGCCCATGACCGCCGCCGTCACGCCATGCGCGGACGAGGGCGATAGCTCTTCGGCCCAGATGCATTGGCCGTCGTAGTGGGTGTGGACGTCGATGAAGCCGGGCGTGACGACCCGGCCCTTGGCGTCGATTTCCTCCGTGCCGCGACCGCTGATGGCACCGATCGCGGCAATGCGTCCGCCCGCGATGGCAAGATCGCCGTCGATCAGATCGCCACCGCTGCCATCGGCGATGGTGCCGCCGCGGATCACCAGATCATAGTCAGCCACCATTGCGTCAGGCTCCCTGAACCACGCGCACGATCCCGCCGATCAGCGAGCCGAGCACGAAAGTGTAGATAGGCGGCATAGAGATATAGAGCGGGATCAGCCGCTTTTCCGCCGCCTTGTGATAGCCGCGCGCATAAAGGACGCGCATCGGGGGCCAGATCACGCCGATGCCGGCGGCCCAGTAGGGGCTCACCACATAGGCAAACAGCCATAGGCCGGGCAGGAACAGCACCAGATGCTCCAGCGTGTTCTGGTGCGCGCGGACATAGCGCTCGTACTCTTCGGGGCCGCTGTGCGAGGGCACCGGGATCTTGAACCGCCCGCGCGCGAGGCCGGCCATCAGCAGGGTGAAGTAATAGGCCAGGAGCGCGAGTGCGCTGACGATCACGACGTAGACGTAAGGGTCGATCATTGTTCTGGCGCGCCTCTTCCCATCCCTTGGGAGAGAGGCTGACGCCGGGCAGGCGGCGGGGCAACTCGCAATTTTGAGGCAATCGCATCGTCAACCGCCGCGCGTGCGCAATTCCTCCTTGAGCGCGGCCTTGGAGATCTTGTTGGCACCGCTCAGCGGCATCGGCTGGTCGCGGATCTCCAGCGTGCGCGGGCATTTGTAGTGCGCCAGCAGCGCGCGGCAGTGGTCGATGAGTTCGCGCTCGCCGGCTTCCATGCCGGGCTTGAGCGTCACGACAGCATGGACCGCCTCGCCCCAATGCCCGTGCGGCCGCCCGAAGACCGCGCACTGGGAAACGGCGGGATGGGCCGCGAGCGCGTTCTCGACTTCGAGCGAGTAGACGTTCTCGCCGCCCGAGATGATCATGTCCTTCAGGCGGTCGATGACGAAGAGGTAGCCGTCCGCGTCAATGTAGCCGATATCGCCGGTGTGCATCCAGCCGCCGCGAAGCGCCTCGGCGGTAAGGTCGGGTCGGTTCCAGTATCCCAGCATCACATTCGGCCCGCGCGCGACGATCTCGCCCGGCTCGCCCGGAGGAAGCAGGCGGTCCTGCGCATCCACCACGCCGATTTCGGCAAAGAGCACGCACCGCCCTGCTGAACGCAGGCGGCCGCTGGGCCAGTTTTCGGGCAGGTGATCGTCGCAATTGAGGATCGTCACCACCGGCGAGAGCTCGGTCATGCCGTAGGATTGCAGGAAGCCGACATGGGGCAGCGCGGCCATGATTTCCCGCAGCAACGGTTCCGGCATCGGCGCCGAGCCGTAGGAGAGGACGCGCAGCGAGGAGAGGTCCGCCTCGATCAGCGCCGGATCATCGAGCATCGCGCGCAGCATTGTCGGCACGAAGGTCGCGTGGGTGACGCCGGTCCATTCAATGGCCGCGATGACCTCGCTGGCGACAAACCTCGGCAGAAGAACGTGGGTGCCAGCAGCGTGCGTCACCGAAAACACCCGCGCGGCAGCAGCCACATGAAACAGCGGTCCGTGATGGAGGTGGACGATATCCGGCCCGAAGCCGAGTTCGCCGTAGGTGTTGGCCGTATTGGCGACAAAATTGGCGTGGCTGATCATCACGCCCTTGGCCGCGCTCGTGGTGCCGCTGGTGTACATCAGGACGGCCAGATCATCGCCGCAGCGGCCTTGATCGGGGAGCGGGGACGCTTCTTCGATCAGCGCCTCGTAGGCGTGCATGCCATCCGGTGCCATGCCATCACCCGCATGGACCAGCGCCGCCTTGCCGCCCGCCGCTGCCAGCAGTTCGCCGCGCATCTCGCAGAAGTCATCGCCCAGCACGATCACGTCCGGCGCGCAGTCCGCCACCTGATCGCGCAGTTCGATCCGGGAGAGGCGGTGGTTCAGCGGCGTGATCGCGCCGCCCGCGTGCATCGCGGCGAAGAAGCATTCGAGCGAACGGTGGCTGTTGAGCGAAAGCAGCACAACGCGGCCATTCGTGCTCAGCCCTAGCGCCTTGAATGCGCCCGCCAGACGCGCGACGCGATCGGCAAAAGCGTTCCATGTGAACGTTTTGTCGCCGTCGATCACGGCCACGCCATCACCGCGCAGATGGACCGCCCGCCGCAAGGCCTGACCCAGACTGACCGACTTGTTCACGCGGCGACTCTCCCTGTTTTGGCCCCGGTCTACGCGCTTGGCTGCAACAGCAGGAGCTGTTCAATATGGCAGCGCGGGGTTTTCACCGCATAAGGCTGTGTGCGGGTCTTGCCCAGAACCGCGCAAACGGGCCATGCGCCGAGCGATGACGCTCAAGGTTGATATGGGATTCGATGGTGCCGGGGGTGCGGCGCTGGTCGATCTGGAGGAGTTGCTGGCAACCCGGCTGCTCGTCCAGGGCAATTCCGGCTCGGGCAAATCGCATCTGCTGCGGCGGTTGCTCGAGAAAAGCGCCGGGCAAGTCCAGCAGGTGATCATCGATCCCGAGGGCGATTTCGTGACCCTATCGGGGCCTTATGGCCACGTTTCGATCGAGGCGGTCGACTACTCCGTCAGCGAGATTACGCACTTTGCCCGCCGTTGCCGCGAGCATCGCACCTCCGTGGTCCTCAGCCTCGAAGGGCTGGAGATGGAAGGCCAGATGCGCTGCGCCGCCGCCTTCCTGATGGGCCTGTTCGATGCCCCGCGCGAGCACTGGTTCCCGGCGCTGGTGGTGGTGGACGAGGCGCAGATCTTTGCCCCCGCTGCAGGGGCCGAGGTCAGCGAGGAAGTGCGCCGCGCGTCGCTTGGCGCTATGACCAATCTGATGTCGCGCGGGCGCAAACGCGGTCTCGCCGGGATCATCGCGACGCAGCGCCTTGCCAAGCTCTCGAAGAACGTCGCGGCCGAGGCGAGCAACTTCCTGATGGGCCGCACCTTCCTCGATATCGACATGGCGCGCGCGGCGGATCTGCTCGGCATGGAACGGCGGCAGGCCGAATCCATCCGCGATCTGGCGCGCGGGACATTCCTCGGGCTTGGCCCCGCCATCGCCCGCCGGCCGGTGATGCTCAAGATCGGCACGGTCGAGACTTCGGCACGCAGCAGCAGCCCGGTGCTGGTGCCGCTTCCCAATGCGCCCGCCGGAGACATGCGCGAATTCCTGCTGGCCGGGCTTGAGGATGCCACGCCCCTCCCCGCCCCGGTTCCCACGCCGCGCCCGCAGCCGGCGACGCTGGTGTTGGAGGAACTCGCCCGCCTGCCGATCGAACCGGTTGCGGAAGAGCTTCCCGAACCGGTCGATCCCGAGCCGGTCATGGTCGCCGCCCTGCGCGCCATTGTCGGTGACGAGGAAGCGACCGGCAAGACGACGGCGGTGCTGTTTCAGGATTTCCAGGTCCGCTGCCGCATGCACGGGCTGCGGCAGACGCCACTCGATCTGGCAGGCTTCACCCGCCGGTTGGCGGCGGCGCGCGCGGGAATCTTCGAGGGCCTGGAAGACGAATGGGCGCCGGCACTCGAAGCGGGCCGCCGCGTGCCGGACGATATGCTCGGTGCGTTCCTGCTGATCGCGCGGGCGGCGAGCGAGAACCAGCCCTGCCCCAGCGATCAGGAACTCGCGCTGGTCTACGGAACGAGTTCGCTCGGCCGGGCGCGCCGGGTGCTGAGCTACATGGAAGAGCGCGATATCATCGTCGCGCGCACCGATCTTTCCGGACGCCGCTCGATAACGATCCCTGCTTTGGGATGGACAACGCAGCCGACCGAGCCGTGACCCCCGTCAGCCTCCCGTCAGGCTTGCTTGCTATTGCCCGCCCGTTGGCCATAGCGGGGTCGAATGGCGCGGGTTCTGATCATCGAGGACAATGAGCGACTGGCCGGGCTGATCGCCGATGGCCTCGCCGCGCAAGGCCATGTCTGCGATGCGGTGCATACGCTGGCGTCGGCGGAGGATGCGCTGGCCGCCACCTCGTTCGACGGGATCGTGCTCGATCTGGGCCTGCCCGATGGCGACGGGGTCGACTGGATGCGCGCGCAGCATGGACCGCGCCCGCCGATCCTCGTCCTGACCGCGCGCGATGCGCTGGAGGACCGCATCAAGGGGCTGGATGCGGGTGCCGACGACTATCTCCCCAAGCCCTTCGCGATGAGCGAGCTTGCCGCGCGGCTGCGGGCTTTGCTGCGGCGGCCCGGCGGAAGGCAGGATGCCATTCTGAGCCTCGGCAATGTGGCGTTCGATCCGGCGAGCCAGCAGGTGACGGTCGATGCCCATCCGCTGGACCTCACCCGCCGTGAGGCGGCGCTGATCGAACTCCTGCTGCGCCGCGCCGGACAAGTCGTGCGCCGCGCGGTGATCGAAAGCAGCCTCTATACCTTCGACGAGGCGGTCACGCCCAATGCCGTCGAGGCGAACATCTCGCGCCTGCGCCGCAAGCTGGAAGAGGCAGGCGCCGCGCTGGAACTGCACACGATCCGCGGGGTCGGATACATGGCAAGGGCGCGCGGGGCATGAGCAGGCCGCCGTCGATCATTCGCCGTCTGACCGCCAGCCTTGCATGGGTCGGCGGGCTGGGGGCGCTGTTGCTGCTGATCGTGATCGGCATTGAGTACCGCATATCGTTCAGCAATCTCGGCGATCACGATGCCTTCGTCCGCGCGATCCACGAACTCAGCGAACACGTTTTGCTGCCGATGGCCGTTCTCATCCTGCCGATGGCGCTGGCGGGCCGCTGGGCGATCAAGAGCGGCGTGCGCCCCTTGATCGAGGCTGCAGCACAGATCGATGCGCGGGCCGGAGAGACGCGGGGTGTCCGTGTCGATACCACCGACTTTCCCATCGAGGCGCGCCCGTTTGCCGATGCGATCAACCGCGTGCTGGGGCGTGTCGATGGTGCCGCAGCGCTGCATGAGGCCTTTGCGGCCGATATCGCGCATGAACTGCGCACGCCCTTGACGCTCCTGTCGCTCGAGCTGGACCGGCTCGACCATCCCGATGCCGAACGCATGCGCGGCGATGTCGCGCGGATGGGGCGGCTGATCGACCAATTGATGTTGCTCGCGCAGATCGACGCCGATCATGCCGCGCAGATCGCTCCGATGCCGGTCAACCTCAGTGATGTGGCGGGCGATGTCCTTGCCCAGCTTGCCCCCATAGCGCTCGACCGGGGACTGCGGCTGGCGCTGGAGGCGGACGCGCCGGTTGTCGTGACCGGGCGGCGCGAAGCGATTGGCGCGGCGCTGCGCAACCTGATCGAGAATGCGCTGCGGGCGAGCCCGGCGGGCGGCTGCGTGACCGTCCGAACCGAGGCGGGCGGCTTGCTGGCGGTACGCGATGAAGGCCCCGGGCTTTCGGCGGACCAATTGGCCACTCTGACGCAGCGCCACCGCCGCGCCGATCACGCGAGCAAGCATGGTGCGGGGCTTGGCCTTGCCATCGTCGAGCGGATCATGCGGGCGCATGGCGGGACGCTGGAAACGAGTGCGGAGGCGCGGGAACTGCGGCTGCGGTTTCCCTCGGTCAGCGCGTCAGACTGACGTCAGCTTCACCAACTAGGGCGGGCAGCATGAAGCAGAATTCGTTGATCCTGGGCGGCGTGGCCGCCGTACTGCTCGCGGGCGGTGGCTGGTGGTGGATGACCTCGCAAGGGGCAAGCACCGCTGCGCCCGTCACTGCTGCCGCGCCCGGTACCGCGAAGGACGGCATGATTGCCCTATCCACTGAACAGATGCACGCGCTTGGGCTGACGCTGGCGGTCGCATCGGCGGCGCAGACGGTGCCGGTAGCCGAACTCCCCGCGCAGATCATGCCCCAGCCCAACGCGCGGGTTGCGGTTGCTGCGCAGTTTCCCGGCGTCATCACCCGTATCTTCGTGGTGAATGGACAGGATGTGAGCGCGGGCCAGCCGCTCGCCACGGTTGCGAGCCGCGACATGGTCAGCCTTACCGCCGAACTCGCCCGCGCCCGTGCCCGGCAGAGCGTCGCACGCGCGCAGGCTGCGCGGCTAGGCCAACTGGCGCGCGAGGGCATCATCGCCCCTGCCCGCGCCGACGAAGCCGCCTCGCTCGCGCGTCAGGCGGATATCGACGTGGGCGAACAGGGGCGGCTCATCGGCCTTGTCCCCGGCGGACGCGCGGGCGGCGCAGGCTATACGCTGAGTGCCCCGATCAGCGGCCGCATCAGTGCGATGAGCGCCGAGACTGGCAAAGCGGTCGACCCGGCCATGGCGCCCTTCGTGATCGACGGTGGCGGCCCGCTGCAAGTCACCGCGCAGCTTCCGGAGCGGCTGCTGGCGACCGTGAAGCCCGGCATGTCCGTACGCATCGGCACCGTCTCCGGCACGGTTACGGCGGTTGGCCAGTCGCTTGATCCTGCGACCCGTTCGGCCACGGTCACCGCGACCATACCGGCAGGCAGCGCGGCGGCAGGCAGCGCGACCTCGATCGGTATCGAAGGCCCCGCGCCGGCAGGCGCCGTGCGGATACCGCTTGCAGCACTCGGCGACATGAACGGCGGCAAAGTTGTGTTCGTCGCAGTGCGCGGCGGGGTCCGTGCGCGACCGGTGACCGTGGCTGGAGTGTCCGGCGACAGCGCCGTCATCACACAGGGCCTCACCGCAGGCGAACGCGTCGCGGCGAGCGGGGTGAGCGAACTCTCGACGCTCGCCGGCGCCAACTGATTGCACTGCTGCCATGCTCCGCGAACTTCTCGCTAAGGCGTTGTCGTTCCGCCTCCTCGTGCTGGCTGCCGCGCTGGTCGTGGCGGGCATTGGCGGCTGGACCTTCGCCAACCTCCCCATCGATGCCTATCCGGATATCGCGCCGACGCAGGTGAAGATCATCCTCAAGGCGCCGGGGATGACGCCCGACGAGGTCGAGACGCGCATCCTTGCGCCCATCGAGCAGGAAATGCTGGGCCTGCCCAAGCAGGCTGTGCTGCGCGCGACCGCCAAGTATGCGATTGCCGACGTCACCATCGACTTCACCGACGGCACCGACATCTACTGGGCGCGCCAGCAGGTCAGCGAGCGGCTCGCAGGCGTGATGGGCGATCTGCCTGCAGGCGTGAACGGCGGCCTCGCGCCGATTTCAACGCCGCTCTCCGAACTCTTCATGTTCACCATCGACGGACCGCAAAGTCTGGAAGAACGCCGGACCGCGCTCGACTGGACGATCCGCCCGGCCCTACGCACCGTGCCCGGCGTCGCGGACGTCAATGCGCTGGGCGGCTATGTGCGCACCTTCGAAGTGCGGCCCGATCCGCTGGCGCTGGGCGCGGCGGGGCTGACGATGGCGGATGTGAAGGCCGCGGTCGAAAGCGGCAACCGCAATGATGGTGCGGGCCGGCTTGCCAATGGCGAGAACGCGCTGATCGTGCGCGCGGTGGGGGCGATCAGGACGCTCGATGACCTGCGCGCGCTGGTGCTCCACGCGCCGGGCGGACGCGTGCTGCGGCTGGGTGATGTCGCGACCATCAGCAATGGCAGCCTGACCCGCTACGGCGCGGTCAGCGCGGACGGGCATGGCGAGACCGTCGAAGGCCTCGTCATTGCGCTGCGCGGGGCAGATGCGCGCAAGGTGGTGACCGGCGTGAAGGCACGGCTTGCCGAACTGCAGCACAGCCTGCCGCCCGGCATGAAAATCAACGTCTTCTATGACCGGTCGGACCTGATCGCCCGCGCGGTGGGCACCGTGGAGGAAGCGCTGCTCGAGGCGACGATCCTCGTCGTCGTGCTGCTGGTGGTGTTCCTCGGCGATTGGCGCGCCGCAGCGATTGTCGCCGCCACGCTGCCGATGGCGGCCCTCATCTGCTTCATCCTGATGCGCGGCTGGGGCCTTACCGCCAATCTGATGAGCCTCGGCGGCCTGGCCATCGCCATCGGCATGCTGGTGGACGGGGCGGTCGTGGTGGTCGAGAACGTGGTCGAACGGCTGGCGCAGACGCACGACGACATATCGCCGCGGCTCCACCACGTGTTCCGCGCCACCAGCGACGTGATCGTGCCGGTCTCCGCAGGGCTGCTGATCATCGCGCTGGTGTTCCTGCCGCTGGTTTCGCTCGAGGGCCTTGAAGGCAAGCTCTTCGCGCCCGTCGCGCTCACGATCATCTTCGCGCTGGTGGCGGCGCTGTTGCTGGCGCTCACACTGGTTCCAGCGCTGGCCTCGCTCGGCCTCAAGTCAGGCGCACATGGTGAGCCGTGGCTGATGCGCCAGCTCGCGCCGCGCTACAGCGCGCTGCTCGGTGCGGCGTTCGCGCGGCAGAAGCTGGTCTATGGCCTTGCGGGCCTGGGCCTTGCCGCCGCCGTCGTTGCCTATGGCGCGGTGGGCAAGACCTTCATGCCGCAGATGGACGAGGGCAGCGTGATCGTCCAGCTGGTCAAAAGCCCCTCCATCGGCCTGCCGCATTCGGTCGCCGGGGACATGGCGGCGCAGCGCATCCTCAAGGCCAAGGTGCCCGAAGTCGACCGTGTGATCTCGCGCGTCGGTGCGGACGAACTGGGGCTCGATCCGATGGGCCTCAACGAGACGGACACGTTCGTGACGCTCAAGCCCCAGAGCGAATGGCGCGGCAGCAAGGAAGCGATCATCGAGGACATGCGCCACGCGATGACGCTGCTGCCGGGCATTGGTTCCAGCTTCACCCAGCCGATCGAAATGCGCGTCTCCGAAATGCTGACCGGATCGCGCGGGGACCTTGCGGTCAAGATCTTCGGGCCGGACGGCGCGACGCTGGGCAAGCTGGCGGGTCAGGTCGAGGCGATCCTCAAGGGCACGCGCGGCGCGACCGAGGTGATGACCGTTGCCAACGACCGGGTCGACTATCTCCAGATCGATATCGACCGCCTTGCGGCCGGGCGCGCGGGGCTCTCGGTCGACATGATCGAGGACACCTTGCGCGGCCAGCTGGAAGGCGTGCGCGCGGGCGTGGTGGCGGAAGGCAACCGGCGCATTCCCATCGTGATGCGCGCTCGCGGGGGGGTGGAGGCCAATCCCGCCGCGTTTGCCGATACGCTGCTGCGGGGCGCCGGCGGGCAGACGGTCAGGTTGAGCGATGTCGCGCATGTGCGCCCGGTGGCCGGCCCGGTGAAGATCGATCATGAGAACGGCTCGCGTTATGCACTGGTGCAGGCCTTCGTTTCGGGCCGCGATCTCGTCGGCTATGTCGAGGAGGCCAAGGCGGCGGTGCAGGCCCGCGTGCCGATGCCAGCGGGCTACCGCGTGGTGTGGGGCGGCCAGTTCGAGAACCAGCAGCGGGCCGCCGCGCGGCTTTCGCTGGTGGTTCCGGCGGCGCTGCTGCTGATCTTTTTCGTGCTGCTCGCCACGCTGCGCTCGCTGCGTGCGGCGCTGCTGATCCTCGTCAACATTCCCTTCGCTATGGTCGGCGGGATCGTCGCGCTCTGGGCGGCGGGGCAATACCTCTCGGTGCCCGCGTCGGTCGGCTTCATTGCTCTGCTCGGCATCGCTGTGCTCAACGGCCTCGTCCTCGTCTCGTACTTCCGCCAGCTGCGCGCGGAGGGGGTGCCGATGGCCGAAGCGGTGCGCCTCGGTGCCGAGCGCCGTCTGCGCCCGGTACTGATGACCGCGAGCATCACCGCCTTCGGGCTCGTGCCGCTGCTTTTTGCCACTGGCCCCGGCTCCGAAATCCAACAGCCGCTCGCCATCGTCGTGATCGGCGGACTGGTCAGCTCGACCCTGCTGACGCTGGTGCTGCTGCCGATCCTGTTCGAACGCCTTGGCGAAAGCCCTGAGGAACGTGCCGATGGCTGATGTGCTGCACTCGTTGCGCGGGCTGCGTGCTGCAGCATGGCTCGCGGTGGCCCTCCCCGCCGTCGCTGCCGCACAGCCCGGCCCTGCGCTTGATCAGCGCGCGGATCTGCCGCCCGCGCCCCTCGTCAGCGAAGCGCTCGACAGCTACCCGGGCGTGCTTTCAGCTGCTGCCCGCATCGATGCGGCGCGGGCACAAGCGGGAGCCCTGGCGCGCGGGCCGCAGGAAATCTCGATCCAGGCGACTGCGCTGCGCCGAGCAGTCGATCGGGAAGGCAACTTCGCCGAGTTCGACGCCACCCTCTCGCGGCCCTTCCGCCTCCCCGGCAAGGCTTCGCTCGATCGCAAGACGGGCGCTGCGGGAATCAGGTTCGCGCAGAACGAAATGGCCGATGCCCGCCACCAAGCCGCGCTAGCGCTATCCCAGCAGTGGTTCGACTGGGTCGAGGCTGGCGCATTGGCCGCCAGCGATGCCGCCAATATCGCCTACCTTGAACGCGCGCTCGGTGCGGTCGAGCGGCGGGCCGCGCTGCGCGATGCGGCGGCGCTGGATGTCGATCAGGCACGCGCGGCGCTGTCCCGCGCCAAGGGCCAGCGGGCTGATGCACTGGCCCGCGCCGCAGAGGCCCGCGCGCGGTTGGCAGCAACATTTCCGGGTATTCCCCTGCCCCCGGCTCCCCCTGCCCCGACCGCGCCGGCCGAACCGGTGATCGGCTTTGATATGCTGGCCAAACTGGTCATCGAACGCAGCCACGAGATCGGCGCAGCGCAGGCGATGGCCGACCGCGAAGGCTTTGCCGCCGACCGCGCCCGCGCCGAACGCCGCGCCGATCCCTCGTTCGGCGTGCGCGCCTTCAGCGAGCGCGGCGGGATGGAGAAGGGTCTCGGCGTCGTCGCAACGATGCCGCTGGGCGGTGGATACCGGCGCTATCAGGCCGAGGAAGCCGCCGCCAATGCCCGTGCGGCTGCGCAGGATCTGGCCGGGGTGCAGCGCTCCGTGGCTGCCATGGCGGCGGCAGACAAGGCGCTGGCCGAGACCCGCCTTGCGGGCTGGCAGGCGCTGGCACAGTCAGCCGATGCAGCCAATGCCGTCGCCGAGCGCACCATTGCGGGCGGCAAACTGGGCGCCATCGATCTGGCCGACGTGCTGCTCGCCCAGCGACAGGCAGGCGACGCGCGGCGCGAGGAGATCGCCGCGCGCATGGCGGCGCTGCGCGCGATCCTCAAGCTCGAGATCGACTCCCACGTCGTGTGGATCGATGCCGACGATCACGGTGAGTAGGCACGGCGAGCCCGGCGCGCCCTGACCTTCAGGCCGCGCCCAGCTTCCGCCACGCGAGCTCGGCGAACTCGCACAGCAGCGGCCGGGTATCGCGGGGGTCGATGATGTCCTCCACGGCATAGCGCTCGGCCGTGCGGAAGGGCGAGCGGACCCGGTTGAGGCGGTCGCGGATCATTTCGAGATGCGCTGCCGGGTCCTCGGCCTGCTCCAGTTCGCTTTTGTAGGCCACCTCGATCCCGCCTTCGATGGGCAGGCTGCCCCAATCGCCCGAAGGCCAGGCGAAGCGGTACTGGAAGTCGTCAGCGTTGCTCATCGCGCTGCCGGCGATGCCATAGGCGCGGCGCACGATCACCGAGGCAAGCGGCACGGTGGCGCGGTAGATCGCGTTCATTGCCTGCACCCCGTAGCGGATCGTGCCGCTGGTCTCTGCGGCGAGGCCGATCATGAAGCCCGGGTTGTCGACAAGGTGAACGATCGGCAGGCGGAACTGGTCCGCGAGCTTGACGAAGCGCTCGACCTTTTCCGAGGTGCGCGCTTCCCACGATCCGCCGAGGAATGACGGATCGCTGGCGAGCAGCGCCACCGGCCAGCCATCGAAGCGGGCAAATGCGGTGATCGCGGCGCGGCCCCACTGGCGGCCCATTTCGAACACGCTGCCCTTGTCGGCCACGGCCTCGGCGACACGGCGCATCGAATAGACCTGCTTGGGATCGCGCGGCACGGCGGCGAGCAGGAATTCCTCGCGGCGGTCAACCGGGTCGCGCGGCCTGGTGCGCGGCGCGGGCTGGCCGACGCGGCACGGCAGGTAGGAGAGGAACCGGCGCGCGCGCTGGAAGGCTTCGGCTTCGCTGGCGACTTCGTCATCCACCACGCCGTTGCGGGTGTGGATCGCGCTGCCGCCGAGGCTTTCCTTGTCGCTCGCCTCGCCCAGTGCCTCGACCACGGCTGGCCCGGCGGCGAAGAGTTGCGAGAGGCCCTTCACCATCAAGGAATAATGGCTCGCCACCACCCTTGCGGCGCCCAGGCCCGCCGTCGGCCCCAGCGCCAGCGCGACGACCGGCACGGTATCGAGATTGCGGATCACGTCCGACCAGCCGGGAACGGCCGGCACATACGTCGCGCCGATGTCCTCCAGCGTACGCACCGAGCCGCCGCCGCCGGTGCCGTCGATCATGCGGATCATGGGGATGCCCAGAGTGTGCGCCATCTTCTCGCACTGGACGAACTTGCGGTGGATCGCCGCATCGGCCGCACCGCCCCGCACGGTGAAGTCGTCGGCGGAGGCCACGACCGGTCGGCCCTCGATATCGGCGCGGCCGAAGATCAGGTTCGAGGCGCTGAGGTCCGTGAGATCGCCCGCAGCGTCATAGTGCCCCTTGCCCGCGATCTTGCCGATCTCGCGGAACGAACCAGCATCGACCAGTCCGGCAATCCGCGCCCGCGCATCGAGTTTGCCACGCGCATGCTGACGCGCGACTTTGTCCGGCCCGCCCATCTTCTCGGCGAGCGCCTCACGGCGGCGCAGTTCATCGATCTCGGATTGCCATGTCATTGTTTACGCTCTCCCGCCAAGCGATGTGCCATGTCCGGCAGCGCGGTGAAAGGGGCTGTCTGCCGGTCATTGCTGTCTGGCCCGGCGGCGCCTACGAGTATGCGGCAATGCCCGCGAACCACCTTCTTTCGCTGCTCGGCATCAGCGTGCCGTTGATCCAGGCCCCGATGGCAGGCGTCTCCTCGCCTGACATGGCCGCTGCCGTATCCGATGCAGGCGCACTCGGCTCCATCGCGGTCGGCGCTGGCAACGCAGAGGCTGCTCGGGACATGATCCGGGCGGTGCGGGCCCGGACGGAGCGACCATTCAACGTCAATCTGTTCTGCCATGCCCCCGCACAGGCCGATCCGGCGAAGGAAGCGGCGTGGATCAGGCGATTTGCGCCGCTGTTCACTCACTATGGCGTTACCCCCCCGGCAGAGCTGCGCGAGATCTACCGCAGCTTTCAAGGGGATGATGCAATGCTGTGCGTTCTTCTGGAAGAGCGCCCGGCGGTGGTGAGCTTTCATTTCGGCCTGCCCCCGGCCGCGACCGTTGCGGCGCTCAAGGAGGCCGGTATCGTACTGCTGGCAAGCGCAACCAACCTTACTGAAGCCCGCGCGATTGCAGCCGCGGGTATCGATGCAGTTGTCGCGCAGGGGTGGGAAGCGGGTGGTCATCGCGGCAGTTTCGATCCCGATGTACCAGATGAAATGCTCGGCACGTTCGCACTTGTCCGCCTTGTATCCGCCGCGCTCGATATCCCGGTGATCGCGGCGGGTGGCATCATGGACGGGCGCGGGATTGCCGCCGCGCTCGCGCTGGGGGCCTCGGCCGCACAATTGGGCACGGCGTTCATCGCCTGCGACGAAAGCCTGGCCGACGCTGGATATCGTGCCGCGCTGGTCCAAGGCGGCGGAGCAGGCACCGTGATGACACGCATGGTCTCCGGTCGCCCGGCGCGAATCCTGCCCAACCGCTTCGCGGCGATGAACGGCAGCTGCGAAGAGGCAATGGTCCCCGCCTATCCGATCGCCTACGATCTCGGCAAAGCACTCCATGTCGCCGCCAAGGCACGCGGCGAACAGGGCTATGGCGCCCACTGGGCCGGACAAGGCGCGCCTCTGCTGCGCAGCATGACTGCGGCGGAACTGGTCAGAACCCTGGTCGCGGAGCTGGCGCAAGCTATCGCAACGGAGAACCTGCCCGGCTGACACGGCTTCCGGCAAGATCCTGTCCGCTCCTTACTGCCTTGTTTACGATGGCATCTCGCAATTTTGAGTCCTTGACACGAATTATGCTTGAGGCATGATTTGTCTGCGGCGTCAGAATCAATGCATTTTGAGATTCGAAACGCCCTCAAGGCCACGCTTAATGGCCCGGCGCTCGCGCAACTGCATGTCACCTTCGGCCTTTGGGCTTGCTCGGGACAGCGGTGCGACCAGCAACTTCTCGCAATTGGCGACCAACTTTGCAGCACAGCCCGGCTTCGGCCGATCATGGTGCTGTGCGCGCAAGAACAACTTCCGCTTCGCGGCTCATCGGCTGCCGTACGGGGACCTGTGTGGAGAGGAGCAGTCACAATGGCCATCAATCCGCTTGAATCCATCGAGATGACCGATGTCGGCATCGATGCCACGCTCGAGGGGGTCGAGCTCCAGAGCAGCCAGCTCGATCTCACCAAGCTGCCGGACCTCGTCGTGTCGGGCACTGCCCTGATCGACTTCAAGAACACTCCGGACGTGGTCCTGCGCTCGTCGATCTCGCTCGCACTGCTTTTTGCGAGCCGGGTGGCGACCAAGGCCGTTACGCCCGGGGAAGGTGACGAGGACGATTGGCTGGCGCAGTATACGCAGGCGCTGACCGGGATCGGCTTCCGCATCTCGGGCATGAATATCGTGCACTCGGAGATCAAGAAGAAGAACGTCTCGGTGCACAAGGCGATCCTGCCCCTGCTGACCCTCGCATTCGGCGGGGCGGCGGTCGGACCGGTCATTCTGCAGGCGCTGAAATCGCTCGACGAGATGGACGAGCAATCGCCCTGGATCACCCTGTTCGACCGGCAGACCCGCCGCTTCGATGTCAGCGAGATGCACTTCGCCGCCGTCAACGCCTCTGCGGTCGATACCACGATCCAGTATGCCATTGCCCGGCTGCATGTCGAAACCGGCGAGACCACGATCCTCTTCTTCAAGCTGTCCGAGACCGGCGCGCGTTTCGACAGCACATCGACCACGCTCACCGCCGACAATGGGCTGCTGGCGTCGATCGAGCCAAAGCTCAGGACAAAGCTGCTGAGCATTATCGACGACACGATCGCGGGCGCGGAGATCTGATCAGGGAGCCGGGTATCGCGGGGGCGGGGCATGGCGGACACGACACAATTGCTGGACGAGCTCTATCCGCGCGAGGCGGAGGTCGCCGATGCGCAAGTGCCCGAACTCGTCGACGCGCTGCTCTCGGCCTATCCGGACAAGGACTTTCTCTACATCCGCCTTGCCGACAAATGGGCCGTGCGGGTGGCGGACGATATCGTCGGCACCGATGGTCCGGGCCGGCTCATCGTCCGCCGCATCGTGGAGTATGCCCGCTCTGAAGGACGGCTGCTCGATCTGCTCGGGCTCGCGTGGAGCGACAAGCCGGGCAACCTGAAGCTGAAGGCGATGGCCGATGCCTGGCTGACCGACCAGCCCGGCGTGATCGCGCGCTATGCGCCGCCTGCGCCGCCGCCGCAGATCTTCAAGGGAGCAGGGATCGCTCCTGCTGCTGGAACCGAAGCCCCGGGCCTGTCCAGATCGGCCTTGCAGCGGCTGGTCAACGCCAGTTCCAAGCCGGTCAATCTCGGCGATTTCTTCAGAGGCATCGGCCGCGTTCGGCACGCCTTGTGCCGGATCTGCACGCCTGCGGTTGCCGGTACCGGCTTCCTGATCGGGCGGAGGACCGTGCTCACGAACTTCCACGTGGTGGAGAAAGCTGTCGAGGAGCAGCGTGCCGGCGCCGACATTGTCTGCGAGTTCGACTTTTTCGAGCGCAACAGCGTGCCCGTCCGCCGGTTCGGCCTTGGCGGAACGGGCTGGCTCGGACCACACAAGCACTATTCGCAGAGCGACCTGACGGGGGTCGGCGTGCCCGGCCCCGACGAGCTCGATTTCGCGATCATTCACCTTGACCAGCCGGTCGAGCCGGACCGCGTCGCGCTGGAGTTGCCATTCACCCCGCCGATCATCGGCATCCACGACTTTGTCTATATCGCCCAGCACCCCGATGGCGAAGAAGCCCAGCTCGCGGTGGGTCAGGTGGTCGACATCCCGGGCTCAGGGCTGCGCTATCGCTACGACGTCACCACCGAGCCCGGCAGCTCCGGCTCGCCGGTCCTCGACTTTGCGCTCCGTCTCGTCGGCCTGCATCACGCGGCGGACCCGGGCACAAACCCCCGGTACAACCAGGGCATTCCGATCAGCCGCATCCGCCGCGCGCTGATCGATGCCGCATTCGACTTCGGGGCGATGTAGCGCGATGGCCAGTGCGCCGCCCGATCCAGCCATCGCCGCATGGGATGATGGCGGCAACAATGGCCTTGATGCCATTCTCGCGCGCGCGTTCGGCATTCTCGGCGGATATCTTGAGCTGAACACGATTTTCGAGGCGATCCGGCTCAATCTCTTTGAGGAGATCGGCGCCTACGATCTGCCGATGCGGACTGTCATCTACAAAGTCCGCGAGACGATCACGAGCGAGGGCATGCAGCGCCAGACGCTTGAGGCGCTGTTCGTCAAGCTGCCGGGCAACAGCGAACTGCGCACATGGACAGGGCAGCATGTGCCGGATCTGCTGCCACTGGTGCCCCAAGCGACATTCGAAACCGTGCGGCCGGCTTATGAAGCCGATCGGATGCAGCGGCGAGTCCAGTCGATCGAGCGCAACTTCGAGAAGTTCGGGACGGCGCTCACGCTCGACGCCGCAGACAAGCAGGTGGCGCGCGATATCATCCAGCGCCTGCAGGAACTCGACGGATTCAAGGGCGCGCACGACGCGCTGCATCAGTTGCAGATGACGGCGCTTGCCGAACTCCAGCGTGTGGCTGCCGGGACAACGCCTCCCGCAATGCGCGCGATGAGCATCCTGCTGCAGCTCGAAAACCTGCGCACGGCAGGCGATGCGATCCGGGCCAGGATGAGCTTTGCGGGTATCAGTCCGGCGGCGGCGCAGGCGCGGAATGTCCTGATCGATCAGATCGAGAAGATCATCAGCCTGATCGGGAGGCTCGACCGCGAGAACCCAAAAAGCGCAGAGACTGCCGCGAGCGTTCTGCGCAGCCTGCTGCGCCAGCAGATGGCGCAGTTCGACAGCCTGCTGGTGACCACATCCGAACAGATTCCATTCGGTGCGTTTGCGTCCGCCATCGCCCGGCTTCCGCAGCCGGCGACAATCCTGGTGAACAAGGATCTGAAGGAAGACCCGGTCCTGATCGCGAACATCCAAAGCGGGTTTCAGGACGTCGCCAACCGCCTCGTCATGCGCCAGTCGGTGCACCGCTACTGGCAGCAGATCGACGCCACGATCTTCAATGTCGAGGAACTGCTGGCGGGCTCCGGCCGCGAGATCGAGATCGAGTTTCACTGGCAAAACATCCAGTCGCTAATCGGTGATATCGCGCGGTTTCCCGTTGAACCGGATGTGACAAGCGTCCTTTCGCAATCGGGCATCGATGTGGCGGCCCAGATCGATCCCGCCCAAGTGCGCGACGAGAGTTTCCGCCTCGCGTTCAGCATGTTCACGAGCTTTGCCCGCGTCCGCTTCCAGCGCGCCGATACCGCCCTGCTCGAGGACTGCGGCTTGCTGCGCCAATTGAACGACCCACTGAAGGCCTTGCTGTCATGACACAGGATATGCCTGCGCCGCCGCTTCTTGCGCCGCGTGAACCCCGCTCCGGGCCGGTGACGATCGGCATGATCCGCGACGAGCACCTCGCGCTCATGCAGCAGTGGCGGTCACTGCCCGACGACGCGGTGCGCGAGGCCCGCGCGGGTGCTTTTCGCGAAGCTGTCGCCGCCTGCGGCACAGACCTCGAAAGCCCGGGCGAGCGCGACGAGGCGCAGGGGATCATCGACTACTGGGCGTCGGCCATTTCGGGCCTCAAGGGCGCCGTCTATCCCAAGCTTCTGGTCGTGGCGGATTACAGCGGCCTCCGGGCTGCCGCCGCGGCGCAGTCGATCCGCCAGGTCTACGAAGCGCTCGACCCGCCGGAGATGAAGCCGATCGCCCGCAAGGTGATGGAAAACCTTCTGGTTCTTAAAGACAGCACCGTCGAACGCAGACGCGCGCAGGACCGGGAAGCCCTGCGCCGAAGCGCCGGCGTGGGCGAGCAAGCCGAAGACAAGGCCGCATTCGATGCGCTGCTCGCCAAGCTCGTCGCAACCGGTTCGATCGTACGCCGGGCGGGCGAGACGCCCGACGACGACCGCTTCGAAGTAGCCGACGTTCATGTGGCCGATCAGAAGAACTGGCCCGATCTGGCCAGGTGGCTGAAGGATGCTGCGGCCTACAACACCGAGCGCGATCGGCTGGTGCAGTTCGCCATTGGCTGGTGGCAATCCGGACGAGAACCGGCCCTGCTGCTGTCGACCCCACAGGCTGCGCACGATGCGCTCAGGTTCATGGGCGAGGACGAGACGCTGGATGCCTATATCAAGGAAAGCGAGCGGACATTCTGGCAGAAGCGCCGCAATATCCTGACAATCGCCTTAGCTGTAGTCGTCGTCCAGGCCGCCGCGCTGGTTGGCCTCTGGTTCATGTACGACAAGGCCAACGACCGTCTGGAAGTGGCAAAAACAGAAATCGCGCGCGCTGCGAGGCAGTCGGCAAAGGCAGCAATCGACGAGCATCGCGCAGCGGAAACCACTCAGACTGCTGAATATCTTAACACGGTCTTGCTCGGCAACAGCGAAGCCGAGCTGAAGCAGATCGCCACCGCGACCGCAGACGCACCGAAGCCGGAAGATGATCTGCTGGGCAAGCTTGCCATCGTGAACGGGGCTGTCCTGCTCGGGACTGACAAGGGCATGCTCGTCAGCGACCTCAAGGGCAGCCCGATCCCCGGGCTTGGCGGCCTTGCCGAGGGCTCACGCTTGCGAATGCGCGGCGCAAGCGCGCTGTTCACCGAAATGCCCGCGGGCAAGAACAAGTACAATCCGCCTGACGCAAAGGCGACCATACCGACCGGCGGCCAGATCGTGCTGCAAGCCGTCCCGCGCATCGTCACGCTTGCGGGCAGCCGCTTCTTCTGGGCACCCGTGCGCGTGATTCCGCAGGTCTATGTGCAGTACCACAGCCTGCCCAAGGCGCAGGTCGATGCGATCCGCCGCTCGCTTGCCGAAGCCGGGTTCGAAACGCCCGCCGCGCAGTTGATCACCGGTTTCAGCGGCCTTTCCGAAGTGCGCTACCAGCGCCCGGAGGACCGCGAAGTCGCCGTTATGCTGCAAGACAAGCTCGGGCAGCTCGCCGACATCCACGCGGCTGGTGCGATCACGTGCCAGAAAATCGCCCCTGCCACGACCGCGCCAGTCAACTTCAAGCTCGAGTTCTGGTTCGATCCGCCGCTGCGCAGCGAAAGGCGCGATCCGACCTGCCGCTAGGTGATCAAGGACAGCCGACGACCCCGCAATTCAGACCATCGAGAGGAGAGCCAGCATGACCGAGGAAGCAGCGCAAGCACCCACCACCCGCCGTGACGCCGAAGAGCAGGAGTGGCAGACCTCGCTCGACCCGCTCGACGGACACAACGATGAAAGCGATGCAGGCTCCGCCGAAGCCGCCGCGTTCGCGGATGCCGGAGAGGAAGCGGTACGCCCGTGGCGTGTGGCCAAGTCGCTCAAGCGTCTGCTGGCGCAGGTGAATGCAGCCTATCCGAACCGGGCCAAGGGCTGGGACGGCACGATCGGCGATGCGGCGCACCAGTCGCGCGCCTCGGACCACAACCCCTGGGTGGTGGACGGGGCGACCGGCGTGGTCACCGCCATGGACATCACCCACGATCCCGCACACGGCTGCGACGGCAACCAGCTCTCGGCAGCCCTGCGCGCCAGCGCCGATGCCCGCATCAAGTACATCATCTGGAACAAGCGCATCTGCAACGCCTCGGCGATCGGCAGCGTACCGGCGTGGACATGGCGGACTTACACCGGCAAGAACCCGCACGACCACCATGTGCATCTCTCGGTAAAATCCGACAAGGCGCGGTACGACAGCGAAGCCGACTGGTCGTTCCGCTCGGCCGAGGAAGCCGTGGCCGAGATGCCCGATGACGAGGCAGATGCCCGTGCCGCACTTGCGGCGCTGGGCATTGCACCATCAGACACCACACCCTTGCTTGAGCAGATCGTCGATCTGCAAGACGCGCTCGGCCAGATATCTGCTTACGCGCTGCGTCAGCCCCTCGCCGAATCCACCGAGGAAGCGGCCTTCACCTACGATCAGCTCAAGGCCAACTACGAAGCGCTGTTCGCCTCCGCCAAGGTGGCGTCCGCACGCAAGGGCGAAGTGGCGTGGTACCTCAAACGGCTCCGCACCGGCCGCCCGCGCTATGAGGAAGTGGCCGCCAAGACCAAGGTTCCATGGTGGTTCGTTGGCATCGTCCACGCCATGGAAGCCGGTTTCAGCTTCAGCGGCCATCTCCACAATGGCGACCCGCTCACGGCGCGCACGGTGCAGATCCCCAAGGACCGGCCGCTGAAGTGGAACCCGCCAAGCGACTGGCTCTCCAGCGCCTATGACGCGCTCGAGATGAAAGGCTACGTCGGCAAGACCGATTGGGAAGTGCCACGTGCGCTGTACCGTTTCGAAAGCTACAACGGTTACGGCTATTATTCGAAGAACATCAACTCGCCCTACCTGTGGAGCTTCTCCAACCATTACACCAAGGGCAAGTATGTCCGCGACGGTGTGTTCGATCCCAATGCGGTATCCAAGCAATGCGGTGCGGCGGTGATGCTGCGCGCGCTGCTGGATAGCGGCGACATCACGATCTGAGCCTGATCCTTTCCTGAAATCCCTCTTCGGGAGTGCCTGTCATGTCCGAAACTGAACTGCCGCCCGCTTCACCGCGCACCACGTTTGAAGAAGCCGCGCTCGGCCGCGTCCACCAGATGCCAGGAGGAATGCGTGCCGTCGCCCAGCGGGCTGTCGATGCAGGGCTGATCGATCCCGGCTTCTTCGGGGTCAATCCCGCCGGCATCACCGAGCAAAGGCCAAACCTCGAGATGGTCGGCAGCGCGGTCGGTCTCGAAGCGATCATACTGCGCACCGGAAGGCCGCCGCTGCTGGTGCGCAACGATGCCATCGTGATCGACCCGATTGCCGAGATCGCCTTGGCGCCGGACACGGATCTCAAAGCCCTCGATGCGGCCGCGATCGCACGGATGAACCGGTTCCTGCCCTCGATCGGGCGGGTCGAGTTCCTCAACCACCAGATGCAATGGGGCGGCACCGGCTGGGTGATCGAGGAAAAAGGGGATCGCCGCTGGGTCGTGACCAACCGCCATGTCGCGAAGCTCGTCGCCCGCCGCAAGTGGGATGGCAGCGGCGTGTTCCTGCGCTCGGTTGCCGGACCGCTCTACGGCATGAAGCTGGACACGCGCGAGGAAGTGGGTGCGCCGCAGAATGGGGAGCGCGAGTGCCCGGTCGAGCGGATCGTCTATCTTGCCGATGATTCAGAGGCCGACTGCGCGCTGCTGGAGATCAGCGTCACCGCCACGTGCCAGCCTGCACCGCTGCCGCTGGCAGAGCACCGAGCCAAAGTTGGCGAAACCATCGGTGTCGTCGGCTATCCCGCCTATGATGATCGCAACGAGCAATCGGCGATGCGGCACTATTTCGGCGATCTCTTCAATGTGAAGCGCTTCTCGCCCGGGCTCGTCACGCAATCGGGTTCAGGGCTGCTGCTGATGCATGATTGCACGACGCTTGGCGGCAATTCCGGTTCCTGCCTGCTCAGCGTCGATCAGGACGCCGTCGTCGGCCTGCATTTCTCAGGCAGCTTCGGGGTCGCGAACAGCGCGGTCAGCGTCGAGACGCTGCGCCAGCTCCAGACGGGGCGGCTGTTTGTTGTCAATGCGCCCAGTGAAGCGCATGTGGCGCCGGAATCCGAGGCCGCCGATGGATCGCACCCGGCCGATCACTTTGCCGGCCGTGCCGGCTATGAACCCGCGTTCCTCGACAATGCGCCGCCCGTGCCGATCCCGGACCTTGATGCCGTGATCGGCGACCTCGCGACGCCGGCGGACGAGCAAGCCGACAAGCCGCGCGAGCTGCGCTACACGCATTTCGGGGTCTATTACTCCCGCTCGCGGCGGACCCCGTTGTTCACTGCAGTCAACATCGATGGCGAACGGGCGAAGCGGATCAAGCGCGTCTCGCCGGACATCTGGTTCTTCGACGAGCGCATCGATCGCAGCCTTCAGCTCGGCAAGCACTACTACGTCGGCGATCTCGACCGCGGGCACATGGTCCGGCGCGAGGACCCGAACTGGGGCGAGAATGCCCAGCTCGCGAATGACGATACGTTCCACTACACCAACGCAGCACTACAGCACGCCCTGCTGAACCGGGCGAAGACCCAGTGGCAGGGGCTGGAAAACTACATTCTCGACAGCTCCCGCACGATGGGCTTCCGCGCCTGTGTCTTCACCGGCCCTGTCCTGACGGACAACGATCCCGCGCTCGGGATCGAGAATGTGCAGATACCGATGGAGTTCTGGAAGGTCGTGGTCATGCCGCGCACCGACGGCGGGCTCCATGCCACCGGCTATCTGCTCAGCCAGGGCGACATGATCCGCAGTCTGCTGGAACAGCGCAAAACGGAAAGCTCAGCGAACGAATCCGCCAACGAGGGCTTCCAGCTTGGCGAGTTCCGCACGTTCCAGGTGGCCATCAAGCATATCGAGCAGGCAACCGGGCTGCGCTGGCCCGCGCTTGACGGCGCTGATCCGCTCGCTGCGCATGGCAACGAGGCGGTCTCGGCTGTGACCTATATGCCGCTGGATTCGCTGGACGATATCGTGACCTGACGTCCGGCCGATGCGCGGCGCGCGGTGCTAGGTGTCCTTGCCCGAGGTGCGATAATCGCCAAACGCCCCGTCCCGCGCATCGAGCGCCCCGCGCACGTCGCCCGCGCGGAAACCGGCGAAAGTCTGCCGCGATGCGTCCGTCGTCATGGCAAGCGCCTGCATTTCCGTGCCGGCGCGAATGGCAGAGCGCAGCCCCATCGCTTCCATCGCCCGGTGCACCGAACGCTTGTTGATCTGCTGCACTTCTGGCGGGACCTTGGCGACGCGCTCGGCAATGGCGAGGACTTCGCTTTCGAGTGCGCCCGCCGGGAACGTCCGGTTGGCAAAGCCCACGCGGACGGCCTCGTCCGCCGTCAGCGCATCGCCGGTCAGCATCTGCTCCATCGCCGAGCGGAAGCCGCACAGCCACGGATGGAACTGGGTATCGGGCGGGCTCATCCCGCGCACCGGCGGATAGCCGATCCGGGCATCGTCGGCGAGGTAGACAAGATCGCAGGCGGTCGCGAGTTCGGTCGCCCCGGCCAGGCACCAGCCGTGGACTTGCGCAATGACGGGCTTGGCCAGGTCCCAGATCCGGAACACCCCCTCGACGACATGGCGCGGCCAGAAGCCCGGGCCATCCGCGGTGTAATAGGGGGGCGGCTGCGTCCCGGCCTCGGGCGAGAGGTCATAGCCCGCAGAAAAGCAGGGCCCGGCCCCGCGCAGGATGATAACCCGCACGTCCGGGTCCCGGTCTGCCGCCTCGAGCGCTGCAAACAGCTGCCGCCTGAGATCGTTCGAGAGCGCGTTGCGCTTCTCCGGCCGGTTCAGCGTCAACCGGCGGATGCCTGCCAGCGGGGTGTCGCTCAGCACGAGTGACGGGGACGCCTGTTCCATGACCGCAGCTCCAGCAGGCTCAGAAGATCGTGTAACCGCCATCGAGGACGATGCTGTCGCCGGTGTGGAACCGCGCAGCATCGGAGGCGAGGTAGACCGCGATCCCGCCGAAGTCCTTGGGCTCCAGCCACTGCCGGAACGGCACGCGCGAGATCACCTGCCGGTTGAACTTCTCGTTCTCCTGCGCGCTTTGCGTCATTTCGCTGACCGTCCAGCCCGGCAGCACCGCATTGCAGCGTACGCCATAGCGGGCGAACTCGACGGCGGTTGCCCGGACCAGCGAGCACAGCGCGCCCTTGGCGGCGCCATAGGCCTGGTTGCGGGCCGCGCCGTGGATCGCCGATGTCGACGAGATCGCGACCAGCGAACCACCCGGATCGCCCGCTTCGGCCCGCGCCTTCATGTGCTTGCAAGCCTCGCGCAGCGTGAAGAACACGCCGTCGAGATTGACCGCCATGACCTTGCGCCACTGCTCGGTCGGAAACTCCGCAAAGGGCGCACCGCCGCCGACTCCGGCATTGGCGATCACCGTATCGATGCGGCCAAACTCGGCGACCGCCTTGTCCATCGCCGCGATCACGGCGCCTTCGTCCGCAACGTCGACGATCTCGCTGGCGATGCGCTGCCCGGTTGCTTCCAGCTGCGCTTTCGCCGCTGCATTCTTGGCGGGGTTCATCCCCCAGATGATCACCGAGGCGCCCGCCTGCGCCAGCGCTTCCGCCATGCCGAGGCCGATGCCGCCGTTGCCCCCGGTCACGAGCGCGACTTTTCCGCCAAGATCGAAAGGCTGGTAAGGCATGGCACGGGTTCCTCAAGCGGCGCTCGGCGGGCGCCTTGCCCGCCAAGGTCCCCCAGATGCCCGAACCAGTCCACTTGTGCAAAATGCTAGGGCAAAGGGAGATGCCATCCGGTTGCGCCCCCGTCGCTGCAACCTGTTCGCTGTCCTCGAGTGCGAAATCGGCATCGCCGCTGCCTGACGAGGCGAGCGTCTGGGCCTGGCTTCCCTCATCGTGCTGCGAGCGGTTGACCGGTCGGCCCCGGCAGGCCCGGTGGAGCCTATGGGTTCCCTTGCGCCGCGTAGAGCGCGATGGCCGCGTTGACGGCTTTGGTCTACAGCACGAAACCGCCCATGCGTTCGCGCTGTTCGGCGGCGAACCCCGGATCGGCGATGGCAAGGCCCCAGAACGAGAACCACACCCGCCAGTCGCGCTCCACCCGGCGGTCGATCGGCAGCAGGGCGTGAAAGAGTGCGGCAAGATCGCCGCGATCCTCGGGCTGGGAGGCATTGGTGCGCGCCAGCGACGTCAGGGCTGCTTGGCGATAGGTGAGCAGCATCAGGGCGCGCTTGTCGGGAAAGTAATGCGTCACCGGGAGCTGTCAGTCGGATGCGAAACGGTCTCTGCCGGAAAGCGGTTCCCCTTACCCGCCAAACTTCCGCTCGCAAGCGACTGCCACTCGGCCGATGTGGCCGCGCGGCGAAGCTTGTAAGTCTCATGGTCGACGAGATGGCGTTCCTGCGAGAAATGATTGTGGATCGAGGCGTGGACTGAGGCAAACTTCTGTAGCGACTTCATCTGCCTGAACCGCAGCATCGCCCGCTCTCTTCGTCGGAATGGCAGATGAGAGTTTTCCGCCCGGTTGTTGAGATGCCGACCGGCTTCGCGGCGCCCCTCATTGCCAAGCACGCGCATCGCTGCGGGATAGGATCTGAGACCATCGGTAACGATCGCTTCCACCCGGCCATGCCGCTTCAGGGCCTTCCTCATGAACCGCAGAGCAGCTGACTTGTCGCGGGTCTTGGTAACATAGGATTCCAGGATCTCGCCTTCCTGATCTACCGCCCGCCAGAGGTAGTGCGTCTTCCCGTCGATCTTCACATAGACCTCATCGAGGTGCCACTTCCAATGCCTGAAGCCTCGCATGCGGCTCACCCGTTGCCGGCGGATGTCGGCCGCAAACACCGGGCCGAACCGGTTCCACCACAGCCGCACCGTCTCATGGCAAATGTCGATGCCGCGTTCGAAGAGCTGGTCCTCGACATTGCGCAGGCTCAGCGGAAAGCGGACATACATCATCACCACCAGTCGGATCACTTCCGGCGAGGAGTGGAAATACCGGAACGGACTAGCTGGCTTTCGAGGGCGTGGCATGCCCCTGCCCTACCCTAGGCCTGACCCCAGCACCAACCGGTGCAATCCCTTTGACAGTGCCGTTTTGGGGAATAGCGCCGACGCGCGGAATTCAGGCCGGACTGCGTGGCGGAGCGGGAGGGATTCGAACCCTCGATACGCTTTTGGCGTATACTCACTTTCCAGGCGAGCGCCTTCGACCACTCGGCCACCGCTCCGCATGCACTGGAAGGCGTTGCCCCTAACGGCAAGCAACCACTTCCGCAAGGCTGCGAAGGCTGGCACAAGTCGTTTGTGATGAAACATCCCTTTCTGCTCTCCGTCGCCCTGCTCGCCAGCTGCAACGCCGCGCCCGCCCCTGCTCCCACGAAGGAGTCTGCACCCGCCGCTTCTCCCGCAAAGACGTCAGCGCTGGCGCCGACCGAAATCGTTGCGGCGGCCCCGGCGGCGGACTGGGCGGCGATTGCGCCGTCCGATCTGCTGGTGATGGAGCTTGCGCCCGATGCCAAGGGCGCGGCGCGGCGGGTGGTGATCCAGCTGCTGCCCGCGCCGTTCTCGCAAGGGTGGGTCGGCAATATCCGCGCACTCGCCGCCGCAAAGTGGTGGGACGGCACGAGCGTCAACCGCGTGCAGGACGGCTATGTCGTGCAATGGGGCGATCCGGACGGCGAGGACAAGGCCAAGGCCAAGCCGCTGCCTGCGGGGCTGAAGGTGGTGCCGGCAGGGGAGTATGAAGCCTCTTTCCTAAATCTGACCGGAAAGGGATTCCAGGAGTTCAACCCTTGGCCCCAGCCGCAGCAGCCCCCCAGCAAGGCCGGCAATAACGATCCGAAGACTGTCGATGAAGCGGCTGGTATGATGGATCAGGCCATGGGATCGCTACTTGAAGGCATCATGAGCGCCAGACTTGGCGATGGTTACGCCCCCATCGTCGGCTTTTCTGATGGTTTTCCGGTGGGCGCGGATATGCGGAACAAGGAAACGCCAAGAGCCTGGCCCATCCACTGCTACGGCACAGTCGGCGTCGGCCGCGATTATCCGCCCGATACCGGATCGGGTGCAGAGCTCTATGGCGTCATCGGGCAGGCCCCGCGCCAGCTTGATCGCAACATCGCGGTGGTCGGCCGGGTGATCGAGGGGATGGAGCACCTCTCCAGCCTGCCGCGCGGCACCGGCGATATCGGGTTCTACAAGACGCCTGAGGAGCGCACCCTGATCCTCTCGATCCGCATCGGCAGCGATGTGCCGGGGCTGCCGGCTTACGAATACCTCTCGACCGAGAGCAAGAGCTTTGCCGCCTATGCCGATGCCCGCGCGAACCGGCGCGATGCGTTCTATGTCCGGCCTGCGGGCGGGGTGGATATCTGCAACGTTCCGGTGCCGGTGCGGCGGGTGAAGTAGAGGCCGCACCACCTTACCCCGTTCGTCCCGAGCAAAGTCGAGGGATAAAGGCCGAGCGCAGCCGAGGCCGTTGCGTACGCCTCGTACTCGGCTTCGCTCGGGACGAACGGCGTTGGGGAAGAGTTATCCCAGCCCCAGCGGTTTGTAGGCGCCGAAAATCAGCTGTTCGAACACGCCGGTGCCGACCTCGCCCGCGCTCGTCGTCACACGGCTGACGATCTGGACGTGAAAGTTGTCCATCCGCTTGGGGTCGATGTCGGCCAGCACGATATCCTCGCGCTCCACTTCCAGCACGCCATGGTAGAGGCCGTGTCCCCATGTGGGCGAGGTATACCCCAGCCCGCGCATCTGGAAGCGCTGCAGCGGCTCAAACGTCAGCGTTAGCGGATCACCCCCGCCGATCACCAGCTCGCCGCCTGCTGGCCACAGCGTTCCCGGCTGTAGCGGCGCATCGAGCTTGGCAGACGGTGTCTCGAAAAACCCGTCATGCCCCGCCCCATCTGGCGCGATCACCGCGCGGGTGTTCCATGGGCTCCCGTTGGCATCGGCGTTGATGTGGAAAAACACGCTGCGGCTGGGCAGGTTGATCGGCGTCCATTGCCAGAAGAACTGCGGAACCACGCCGTGCCCATGCGGCTGCGTGTCGCTGGTGCCGACAGGCCGCACGCCCCAGCTGCGATCGCGCGTACCGGCGGTTCCGGGCTTCAGCACCGTGCGCACTCCGTCGATTTCGACCCAGCCGGTATAGTGCCCGTTCTGCGTCAGCCGCGTGTAGTCCATGAAGGTGCGCGGCCCGATGCGGTGGATGAAGCGCGGCTCCTCGATGGGAAAGGCGCGGCCCGTGAACACGATCTCGGCGCGGATCCCCTCCCCTTCGACACTGATCGACAGCTGCTTCAGCGGTTCCTCGACGCGGATCGCGATGGGCCCGCAGGTCAGGTCCAGCCGCTCCATCCTGAGCTCGCGCGAGGCATGGAGCGAATGCTGCACCCCGTCCTTGATGAAGCAGAAATGCGCGTCCGCCACGTTGAGGTGCGGATAGATGCCAAAGGCCGCCGCGAAAAAGTCGCTGCCGTCCGGCGCGTAGCCGTTGAAGAAATAGCGGTCGTAGAAGTTCCGGTCGGTGCCGGAATAGGCAATCGGCTCGGGCGTCTGGTGCAGCGGAAAATCGTCGCCCTTGGTCAGCATTGTGCGTTCTCCATCATGGCGTCCAATGCGCCGATGCTGTCATGATCGAGCGCGAGTTCGGCTGCACCCCGCGCCATCGAAAGGAAGTTGGCGTCGCCCCGTTCCGTGCGCACCACGAAGGCTGCGCTGAACACCGCGGTGAACAGCCCGTGCAGCGCCCCGATCCGGTAGCGCCGCATCATCACGTCGTGCGCAATCGGAGACCCATGCCGCGCCATTTCCTCGGCGTAGAGCGCCAGCAGCGCCGCCTCGTTGGGCCGCCGCAACTCGCTGCCGATCCCGCAGCCCATGAAATAGCCGACGTCGGTCATCGCGCAGCCGATCGCGCAGGTCTGCCAGTCGACAATCGCGATGGGCTCCGCCCCGCACCCGACCCCGAACAGCATGTTGTCGAGCCGGAAATCGCCGTGGATCAGGCAGGGCTCCTCAGGCTGTCGTGCCAGCCAATGCTCCACCCGCTTGTCGAGCTCATCGCACAGCGCCAGGGCATCCGCCGCCAGTTGCCCGTCATAGCGTTCGCGGAAGATCGCGTGGGCCTGATGGTAAAGCTGCCCGATCTGCTCCAACAGTCCCTCGCGCCCATGCAGCCAGTCCGCGCCCAAGACCTTGGGATGCCCGATGGTCGCGGAATGCAGCGCCGCTGCCTGCCGGATTGCCGCTTCGGCATCGGCCAGCCCGCAGCCTTCGAGCTGGTTGCCGCCGCGCTCGGGCGCCAGATCCTCGAACAGCAGCACAAAGTCCGTGCCCTCGGCATTGATTTCAGCGGCGTAGACCTTGGGCGTGCGCACCGCGAGCATCCCCGCCAGTTCGCGGTAGAAACCCACTTCCTTTACGTAGAGCATCATCGCCGCCGCCGTGCCGCGGCTGGTCGGATCGGCGGAAGCAAACTTGCCTGCCAGCGTCGCAGGGGCGGCAGTGGGCCGGTCATAGGTGATCGTGAAGCGGGCAGTATCACCCACCTGCCCGGTGCCGATGGCCTTCCATTCGAGGCCGGTTATCCGCGCATCGACCAGCAGGCCCGCGCGCGCCAGTTGCGCTTCGATCCAGCCCGGCGTTACCGCCGCAGCCGTGCTTGGAAATTCACCCATGCATCACTCTCCGCCAGCAAGACTGGCAGAGAGCGGCTGCATTGGAAAGAGACTTTAAGCGGCCGCTTAAATCCTGCCGCCTCCCACCCACCCGTTCGTGTCGAGCGCAGTCGAGACACCTGGCGTGGCGCTGGTTCTCAGCTACGCTCGAACAAGTCCCTCGACTTCGCTCGGGACGAACGGCGGTTGAACAGGCCTTACGCGAGCCGCCCGAACGCCGCCGCACCCGCATAGCGCGCCGACTGGCCCAGCTCTTCCTCGATCCGGATGAGCTGGTTGTACTTGGCAAGCCGGTCGGACCGGGCAAGCGAACCCGTCTTGATCTGGCCGCAGTTGGTGGCAACCGCGAGGTCGGCGATGGTCGCATCCTCGGTCTCGCCCGAACGGTGCGACATGACCGCCGTGTAGCCATTGCGCTGCGCGATGCTCACCGCTTCCAGCGTCTCGGTCAGCGTGCCGATCTGGTTGACCTTCACCAGCAGCGAATTGGCGAGGCCCTTGGCAATGCCCATCGTCAGGCGCTTGGGGTTGGTGACGAAGAGGTCGTCGCCCACCAGCTGCACCTTCTTGCCGATCTTGGCGGTCAGCGCGGCCCAGCCTTCGAAATCGTCCTCGCTCATGCCGTCCTCGATCGAGCGGATCGGATAAGCATCGGTGAGCGCGGCGAGATAATCCGCCATCGCGTCCGGCGAAAGCGAGAGCCCCTCGCCGCTGATCTCGTACTTGCCGTCCTTGAAGAACTCGGTCGCCGCGCAATCGAGCGCGAGCACGATATCGGTGCCCGGCTTGAACCCGGCCTGCTCGATCGAGGCCATCACGAAATCAAGCGCATCGCGCGTGCTGGCGATGTTGGGGGCAAAGCCGCCCTCGTCGCCCACGCCGGTGGCGAGGCCCTTCTGGTGCAGCGCCTTCTTCAGCGTGTGAAACACTTCCGCGCCCCAGCGCACGGCTTCGGCCAGCGTCGGCGCGCCGACCGGCATGATCATGAATTCCTGGAAGTCGATCGGGTTGTCGGCATGCTCGCCGCCGTTGATGATGTTCATCATCGGCACCGGCAGGAGGTGCGCCGAGACGCCGCCGACATAGCTGTAAAGCGGCAGGCCGCGCGCATCCGCCGCCGCCTTCGCCACCGCCATGCTGGTGCCGAGGATCGCGTTGGCACCAAGACGGCCCTTGTTCTCGGTCCCGTCGAGCGCGATCATCGCCATGTCGATGTCGCGCTGGTCTTCGGCATCCATGTCGACAAGCGCACCGGCGATCTCGCCGTTCACCGCGCCGACCGCCTGCAGCACGCCCTTGCCGAGGAACCGCCCCTTGTCGCCATCGCGCAGCTCGACCGCTTCATGCGCACCGGTCGAAGCGCCCGAAGGCACGGCAGCACGGCCGAACGAGCCGTCCTCCAGCAGGACATCGACTTCGACGGTCGGGTTGCCCCGGCTGTCGAGGATCTCGCGGGCGTGAATGTCGATGATCGCGGTCATGAGCGCTTCCTCGTTTGGTGACGTATCCTGACGCGCGCCCTATCGGCGGTTGGCCAGAGTGACAAGTGCGCCTAGCTATGCGTGGAACCGCCAGGCCGTCCCAAGCATAAGGCAAATGCGGCCCCGCCACGCTTTCGCACTTGCGGCATTTGGGCTAGGACCGGAAATCAATTCAGAATCGCCCCGAAAAAGGACCCGCACCATGGCCGATACCCCTGACAACGCGGCTCCCGAAGCCGATACCAAACCCAAGAGCCGCAAGAAGGCCGCGCTCAAGGCTGTCGAAACCGCCGTCGAGGCCGTGGCCGAAGCCGTACCTGCCGAGATCGCGCAGATCGAAGAGACGGTCAGCGACACAGCCACTGCCGTCACCACCCGCTTCGGCAAGGCGATCGAGGACGCCAAGGCCAGTGCCGCCAACCTCACCGGCGAAGCCCGCGAGCGTACCGCCGCGCTCACGGAAACGGTGACCTCGACCGCCAGCGAATATACCGAAAAGGCGAGCGAATACGCCGAGCAAGCCAAGGTCGTCGCGCTCGATCTCGCCCGCCAGGGCAAGGGCAAGGCAACTGCCGCGCTGTCCACCCTAGGCGAGACAATCGAGAGCAACGCCGGCGTAATCGACGAGAAGCTTGGCGTGCAATATGGCGATTATGCCCGCGGTGCCGCGCATACTTTGCAGTCCACCGCCGCCAGCCTCGAGGCCAAGGACATTCCCGAGATCGGCGAGGATATCGTCACCTTCGTCAAGAAGAGCCCGGTCAAGGCGCTCGGCATCGCGGCGGTCACCGGCTTCGTCCTCTCGCGCATGCTGCGCCGCAAGCCCGCACCGGCTGCTGCGGAGAGCGCCGAAACCACGGAAGCCTGATCCCGGCACGTGACAGAGACGAAGACAGAAGCGGGGCAGGACACGGGGGCTGATGAGTCCCTGCTCGGCGGTGCGCGCGCGCTGCTCGAGGATGGCCAGTCGCTGATCGCGGCCGAGCTCGAATTCCAGAAGGCCCGCGCCGGCTTCGTGCTAGGCCGCGCCAAAGGGATACTCGCCCTCGCCGCACTGGCGCTCGCGCTGCTGTTCTTCGCGCTGATGGCGCTGGTCGTCGGCCTGCTGCTCGCCCTCGCCCCGCTGATCGGGCCGTGGGGCGCGCTCGCAGTCGTGTTCCTCGGCCTGCTCGCGCTGACGGGCCTGAGCGTCTTCGGCATCCTGCGCCGCGTGAAAGGCACCCTGCGCGCGCTCAAGGGACAGGACCGCGCGGCATGAGCGACGAGAGCTTGCAGGAAGCCCGCGCCCGCCGCGATGCCGCCTGGGCCCGCTTCAACGGCCAGAAGAAGGCGCTGCAGACCGGCCTTGCCGAAAAGTCGATCCCCACGCGGATCAAGGAAGCGGCGATGGACCGCGTGATGGATACGGTCGACGAGGCCAAGGCGGTCGCCAAGGACAATATCCCGGTGATCGGCGGCACGCTGGCGCTGCTCACGGCATGGTTCTTCCGCCGCCCGCTGATCAATCTCATCAGGAACCGCTTCGCACCGTCCGAAGCGGACGAGGACGTGACATGACCGACGAAACGCCCCCACCGGAAACCGAAGCGCCAACAGCCGAAAAGCCCGCCGATCCGCTCGGCAAGGTGAAGGGCTTCGTCGAGGAGCATCCGGTAGCGATGGTCGCGGGCGGGATCGTTCTGGGGGCGCTGGTCGCCGGAGCGCTGTCCCGCGCCGGCAGCGGCGTTACCGGCGACAAGGCGACGCGCAAGGGCACCCTGTCCCGCATGTCCCTCCCCCGCCGCGCGGCGGACCTTGCAGCCGTGGGCCTGGAAATTGCGGCCGCTTATGTCGCGGGCGCTGCCGGTGAGAAGGCCGCTGCCGCCGCGAGCGAGGAGGCAGATGCGCCCGCCAAGCCGGAGAAGGCACGCCTTCCTTCTCTCGCCGACAAGGCGCTGCGGACCCTCGCGCCGGTCATCACCCGCCATCTGCCGGGCAGGAAGGCGGAATAACGGGCTTTTCCGTAAGGTCAGGGGCTTGCGCGCCCCTCTTCATTTTGCCAGTGGCTGGGCTTCCTCCCCAAGGAATGGATACCCAGTCATGCAGAAGCTGCACCTCGTCATGGGCGGGCGGGTCAAGGATCCGCAGCACCTCGAATTTACCGATCTGACGAAGATCGACCTCGTCGGCGTCTATCCCGATTACGCCAGCGCCGAAGAAGCCTGGCGCAGCTGCGCCCAGCGCACGGTGGATGACGCGGAAATGCGCTACGTGGTGGTCCACCTCCACCGCCTGCTCGAGCCCGAGCTGCACAAGCCAGAGTGAATGCAAAAAGGGCTGCGGGAATAGACCCGCAGCCTTTTTTGCATTTTCTCAAAGAACGCTCACCCTGAGCTTGTCGAAGGGTCCCGCGGTACTACGCAGCCGTCTCAGATGAACTCGATCTTCTCGACCACATAGAACCGGTCGCCCGAAGGCACCGTCACTTCGATCTCGTCTTCAACGCGCCGGCCGATCAGCGCGCGGCCCAGCGGCGAATTGTAGCTGATCCGGCCACGCTTGGCATCCGCTTCGGCCTGCCCGACGATCTGGTAGCGCACCGGCTTGTCGTCATCGTCAAGCAGCGTCACGGTCGCGCCAAACACGATGCGGTCGCCCGAAAGCGTCGTCGGGTCGATGATCTGCGCGCGACTGATCTTGTCTTCCAGATCACTGATCGACGCTTCGACCTGGCCCTGACGCTCCTTGGCGGCATGATATTCGGCATTTTCGGAAAGATCGCCGTGCGCGCGGGCTTCCTCGATCGCGTCGACGATCAGCGGACGTTCCTCACGCAGCGCCTTCAGCTCCGCCGTCAGCTTCTCGTAGCCCTCGGCCAGCATCGGCAGCTTCTCAACACTTGCCATCCTTAGTCCTTCTTACCTTTCAATCCCTTGACCAAACATCGCCAAGAGAAAACCGTTCCGTCCCGGCCAGCAATGCGCCAAACCGGGCCCCAGTCGCCGCGATGATGGGGATCACGTGGAAGGTTGATAATAATCCTGCAGTGACCTTACCGCAAGGTCGGTGCTGCGCAGCGCCTCGATAGCCTCCACAGCTGCGACCGAGGCTGCCGCTGTGGTGAAGTAGGGCACCTTGCCATAGAGCGCCGACGCGCGGATGGACTGCGAGTCCTTGTGGCTCTGCCAGCCCTCGGTGGTGTTGAAGATCAGCGCGATCTCGCCGTCGATGATCCGGTCGACGATATGCGGCCGCCCTTCCGCCACCTTGTTGACCCGCTCGACCTTGACCCCCGCTGCGGTCAGGAACGTCGCCGTCCCTCCTGTCGCCACGATACGGAAGCCCATGGCATCGAGCTTCTGGACCGCCGGCAGGATCACCGGCTTGTCGCTGTCCTTGACCGAAACGAACACCGTGCCGCCCACCGGCAGCACCATGCCCGCCCCCAGCTGCGCCTTGGCAAACGCGACCGGGAAACCGCTGTCGATCCCCATGACCTCGCCGGTCGACTTCATCTCGGGCGACAGCACCGGATCGACGCCGGGGAAGCGCGCAAACGGGAATACCGCTTCCTTCACCGCCATATAGGGAACGTCGCGCCTGATCGGCGGCAAGTCCTTGAGCTTCTCGCCCGCCATGATCCGCGCCGCATACTTGGCGATCGGCTGGCCGATGGCCTTGGCCACGAACGGCACCGTGCGGCTCGCGCGCGGGTTAACCTCGATCAGGTAGACGAGGCCATCCTTGACCGCGAACTGGATGTTCATCAGGCCCTTGACGCCCAGCGCCTTGGCCAGCGCCACCGCTTGCCGCTCCATCTCGGCGATGATTTCGGCGGGCAGGCTGTAGGGCGGCAGCGTGCAGGCGCTGTCGCCCGAATGGATGCCGGCTTCCTCGATATGCTGCATGACACCGGCCACGACGACATCGTCGCCATCGGCCAGCGCATCGACATCGCACTCGATCGCATCGCGCAGGTATTGGTCGATCAGCACCGGGCTCTCGCCCGAAACCTTCACCGCCGTCGCGATGTAGTCATCGAGCTGCGCCTGGCTGTCGACGATCTCCATCGCCCGCCCACCCAGCACATAGGACGGCCGGATCAGCACCGGATAGCCGATGCGCGCCGCCACTGCGACCGCCTCGTCGCGGCTGCGCGCGGTGCCGCCCGCCGGCTGGCGCAGGCCCAGCTTCTCGACGAGGCGATTGAAACGCTCGCGATCCTCCGCCAGATCGATCGCATCGGGTGAAGTGCCGAGGATCGGGATGCCCGCATCCTCCAGCGCCTGCGCGAGCTTCAAGGGCGTTTGCCCTCCAAACTGCACGATCACGCCCACCAGCGTGCCGTTCGCCTTCTCGGCCTCCAGCACTTCGAGCACGTCCTCGGCGGTCAGCGGCTCGAAGTAGAGCCGGTCCGAGGTGTCGTAGTCGGTCGAGACCGTCTCGGGGTTGCAGTTGATCATGATCGTCTCGAAACCCGCTCCGGCCTCGCCGTTTGCCGGGTCCGTGTCCCCCAGTGCAAAGCAGGCGTGGCAGCAGCAATAGTCGAACTCGATGCCCTGCCCGATCCGGTTCGGCCCGCCGCCGAGGATCACGACCTTCTTCCGGTCCGTCGGCGCAGCCTCGCTTTCGGGCTCGCCGAACAGGCCGCTTTCGTAGGTCGAGTACATGTAGGGCGTCACCGCCTCGAACTCGGCCGCGCAGCTGTCGATCCGCTTGAACACCGGGCGCACACCCAGCTTGTGGCGCAGCGCGCGCACTTCTTCCTCGCTGGTCGCCCCCGCCATGGCATTGAGCACATCGTGCAGCAGCCCGGACCGACGCGCCGTCGTCTCGGCCATGCCGCCCGCCACGCCCACCGAGCGCACCGCCAGTGTTGCCAGCCGCTTGTCCGAAAAGCCCATGGCCTTGAGCCGGCGCAGGCCCGCCGCATCGATCGGCAGCCCTTCCACGTTGATGCGCTTTTCCTCGGCAATGATGGCCTCGATCTGGCGCAAGAACCACGGCTCGTACTTGGTGACGGCGTGGATCTCGTCGACGGTGAGCCCTTCGCGGAAGGCCTGACCGATCACCAGCAGCCGCTCCGGCGTCGCCCGGCTCAGCGCCGCCACGATCTGGTCGCGCGTCGCACCCTCAAGCTCGACTACGCGGTTGAAGCCGTCGAGCCCGGTTTCCAGCCCGCGCAGCGCCTTCTGCATCGATTCCTGGAAATTGCGGCCAATCGCCATGACCTCGCCGACGGACTTCATCGCCGTTCCCAAGAGCGGTTCGGCGCCCTTGAACTTCTCGAAGGCAAAGCGCGGGATCTTGGTGACGACGTAGTCCAGCGTCGGCTCGAACGCCGCCGGGGTCGCCCCGGTGATGTCATTCATGATCTCGTCGAGCGTGTAGCCCACGGCGAGCTTGGCCGCGACCTTGGCGATCGGGAAGCCGGTGGCCTTCGATGCCAGCGCCGAGGAGCGCGAAACACGCGGGTTCATCTCGATCACGATCAGCCGCCCGTCCTTCGGGTTGACTGCGAACTGCACGTTGGAACCACCTGTTTCGACGCCGATTTCTCGCAGGACCGCGATCGATGCATTGCGCATGATCTGGTATTCCTTGTCGGTCAGCGTCAGCGCCGGGGCGACGGTGATGGAGTCGCCCGTATGGACGCCCATCGGATCGACGTTCTCGATCGAGCAGATGATGATGGCATTGTCGTTCCGGTCGCGGACGACTTCCATCTCGTACTCTTTCCAGCCGAGCAGCGATTCCTCGATCAGCACTTCGGTGGTCGGAGAGGCCTCGAGGCCCCCGCGCACGATGCTGACGAATTCCTCGCGGTTATAGGCGATGCCGCCGCCGGTGCCGCCCATCGTGAAGCTCGGCCGGATGATCGAGGGCAGCCCGGTGCGTTCCAGCACCGCCAGCGCTTCCTCGACCGTATGCGCGATGCCGGAGCGGGCGGATTCGAGCCCGATCTTGTCCATCGCATCGCGGAACTTCATGCGGTCCTCGGCCTTGTCGATGGCCTCGGCATCCGCGCCGATCATCACGCAGCCAAACTTCTCCAGCGTGCCGTCGCGCGCGAGCGCCAGCGCGGTATTTAGCGCGGTCTGCCCGCCCATCGTCGGCAGCACCGCATCGGGGCGCTCCTTCTCGATGATCTTGGCGACGACCGCGGGCGTGATCGGCTCGACATAGGTCGCATGCGCCATGTCCGGATCGGTCATGATCGTCGCGGGGTTCGAGTTGACCAGGATGATCCGGTACCCCTCTTCCTTGAGCGCCTTCACCGCCTGCGTGCCCGAATAATCGAACTCGCAAGCCTGGCCGATGATGATCGGCCCGGCGCCGATGATCAGGATCGAGGAGATGTCAGTGCGTTTGGGCATTAGAGGTGCTTCTTTGCGAGTTCAGCCAGTTGCTCAATTGCTTCCTTGGTAAGGCGAAGTGTCTGAGACACCTTACCAGGGATCATGCGATCGGTTGAGCCAACTGTGTTGATTTGAATGAACTTTTCGCCATCCTGCCCTTGGATAGAATATCCGCCGATGGTCTCAGTGTGTCGGGCGTTGGCTTTGAGATCGAGCTCTTCGAATTTGCGGATAATCGCCATTTTTCAAGCTCCCAGCATCCCCACAAACTTCTCGAACAGGTAGAAGCTGTCCTGCGGTCCTGGGCTCGCCTCAGGGTGATACTGGACCCCAAACGCCTTCTTGCCCGCGATCTCGATCCCGCAGTTCGAACCATCGAACAGCGAGACATGCGTCTCCACCACGCCCTCGGGCAGCGCGGCGTTGTCCACCGCGAAGCCGTGGTTCATCGAGGTGATCTCGACCACGCCATCGGCATGGCGCTTCACCGGGTGGTTCGCGCCGCGGTGGCCCTGGTGCATCTTCACTGTCTTCGCTCCCGCCGCGAGGCCGAGCATCTGGTGGCCGAGACAAATCCCGAACACCGGAATGTCGCGCTCCAGCAGGCCCTGGATCAGCGGCACGGCATAGACACCCGTCGCCGCCGGATCGCCCGGCCCATTGGAAAGAAACACGCCCGCCGGCTCCAGCGACAGCACCGTCTCCAGCGAAGTCTCTGCCGGAACCACCGTCACCCGCGCGCCCGCACGCACCAGATTGCGGAAGATATTGTCCTTGGCGCCGTAATCGACCGCAACGACATGCGGCCGCTCATCGCGTGGCGAGCGGGCATAGCCCTGCCCCAAGCGCCAGATCCCGCCTTCCCAGTCGGACTGCGCTTCGCGGCTCACCACTCGGGCGAGGTCCATGCCTTCCAGCCCCGGCCACGCCTTGGCCTCGGCAATCAGCGCCGGGATGTCGAACTGGCCATCGGGATCATGCGCGATCACCGCATTGGGCGCGCCGAGCAGCCGTATGCGCCGCGTCAGCGCGCGGGTGTCGATGCCGGAGAGGCCGATCTTGCCCCGCTCCGCCAGCCACGCCTGCAGCGGCTCCACCGCGCGGAAATTTGCCGGCGCCGTCACATCCTCGCGCACCACGCAGCCCACGGCGCCGGGCACGTCATGGCTTTCCATATCCTCAGGGTTTGTGCCGACATTGCCGATATGCGGGAAGGTGAAGGTCACCACCTGCCCGGCGTAGGACGGGTCGGTCATCACTTCCTGATAGCCCGTCATCGCGGTATTGAAGCATACCTCGCCCACCGCCTTTCCCTCGGCGCCGAACCCGCGTCCCCACGCCACACTGCCGTCTGCAAGCACAAGAACGCCGGTCGCGCCGGCCGGCTTGGGCGCATGAGTGGTGGCGGGGTCGGCCATGATGTGGGGCGCTCCGTTGGCAGGGGTCTGGCGATGTCGCTAAGGCTCGGTCGCTAGGCCCCTCGCCCCTTCCCGTCAACCTAGCGAAGGCAGAAACTTTCGCCTAAGTCACAGCCTTTCGCCCCAGCGCGGGGCCCACATCCACAGGAATACGAATCCCATGATCCGCGATACGATCAAAGCCGCCCAGATCAGCGCCATGAAATCGGGCGACAAGGCCCGCCTCGCCGCGTTGCGCCTCATTCTCGCCAAGCTCAAGGACAAGGACATCGAGCTGCGCACCGCCGCGAGCGTGCCCGACGATGACGTCATCGTGGTCGACGTCCTTCAGAAGATGGCCAAGCAGCGCCGCGAATCGATTGCGCTCTACGTGGAAGGCGGCCGTCAGGAACTCGCCGATATCGAACAGGCCGAACTCGCCGTGATCGAGGAATTCTTGCCTCAGCAGATGGGCGAGGACGACACCAGGGCTGCGATCGAGGCGATCAAGGCCGAGCTCGGCGCGACCGGCATGAAGGACATGGGGCGCGTCGTCGCCACGCTCAAGGCCCGCCATGGCAGCCAGCTCGACATGGGCAAGGCGTCCGGGCTCGTGAAGGCGGCGCTGGCGTGACGTCTACCCTCCCGCTTGCGGGAGGACTTTCCCCATCTTCCCCCCTCCCGCCTGCGGGAGGGGTCGGGGGTGGGCCTGTCAGGTTGCCCCTCGCTCGGCCCACCCCCAGCCCCTCCCGCAAGCGGGAGGGGAGCCGGTGAGCCTCACCCCCCAATGGCTCGATGAACTGCGCGCACGGACCTCGCTCTCCGCGCTGATCGGGCGCAGCGTGCGGGTGCAGAAGGCGGGGCGCGAGTTCAAGGCGTGTTGCCCGTTCCACAACGAGAAGACACCCAGCTTCACGATCAACGACGAGAAGGGCTTCTACCACTGCTTCGGCTGCGGCGCGCATGGCGACGCGATCCGCTGGATGACCGACCATCAGGGCCTGCCGTTCCTCGATGCGGTGAAGGAACTTGCCGCCAGCGCAGGGATGGAAGTCCCCGCGCCCGATCCCCGCGCGGCAAAGCGGGCGGAAGAACAGAAGTCGCTCCACGATGTGATGGCAGCGGCGCAGGCGTTTTTCGTGAAGAGCCTTGCCGCGGATCAGGGCGCACAGGCCCGCGCCTATCTCGCCTCGCGCGGGTTTCCGGCAAACATCGTCAAGGAATTCGGCTTCGGCTACGCACCTGACAGCCGCACGGCGCTGAAGGAGGCGCTCTCCCAGTTCCCCGAAGGCATGCTGATCGAGGCAGGCCTCAGGATCGTCGTCGAAGGCCGCGATCCCTATGACCGATTCCGTGGCCGCCTGATGCTCCCGATCTGCGATCCGCGCGGCCGCGTGATCGCGTTCGGCGGGCGCATCCTCGACAAAACGAAGACGGACGCGCCCAAATACCTGAATTCCCCTGATACGCCGCTCTTCGACAAGGGCCGCACGGTCTACAACCTGCACCGCGCCTCCCCTGCCTCGCGCCAGTCGGGCCGCGTCGTGGTGGTTGAAGGCTATATGGACGTCGTCGCGCTGGCGGCGGCGGGTATTGGCGAGGCGGTTGCCCCTTTGGGCACGGCGCTCACCGAAGACCAGATCGAGCGGCTCTGGCGCCTCACCGAATGCCCCGTGCTCTGCTTCGACGGCGACGCCGCCGGCCAGCGCGCCGCCGCCCGCGCCATCGTCCGCGCGCTGCCGCTGCTGCGCCCCGGCCATTCGCTCAAGATCGCCGTCCTGCCGGACAAGCTCGATCCCGATGACCTCATCAAGCAGCGCGGTGTGGCTGCGATGGAGGATGTCCTCGCCGCCGCCCGCCCGATGGTCGAAGTCCTATGGGATATCGAACGCGCTGCCGGCCCGGTGACGACACCGGAGGACAAGGCCGGCCTCAAGGCGCGCCTCATGGCGCATGTCGAGAGCATCGGCGACAATGATATCAAGGGCCTCTACCGCCGCGACCTGCTCGACCGTTTCGGCGAGCTCGCCTACCCGCAGCGCGAGCGGCCTCCCTTCCAGCCGAGTTTCCAGTCCTCAGGGCGCCGCCCCGGCCCCGGCGGCAAATGGCAGCCCGGCCCACCGCCCCTCCCCGCCGCCGTCACCGCGCGCATGCAGGCCGTCGGCGAGCGCCGCCCGCTCCTTGCCGCCGTGCTCACCGGCCTGATCGCGCAGCCCGGCGAGATTGCCCGCCACGCCGAGTCGCTTGCCCGCATCGAGGTGCCCGATCCCGCCCTCGCCGCGCTGCTCGATGCCCTCATCGATCTCGTCCACAGCGCGGCCCAGCCGCTTGAAAGCACGCACGTTCTTCCCATATTGGCGAAACGGGGTCTTCGGGCTCCTTCGGCGGACGATTACGCCGGAATGCGATTCGGTTTTCTGGACGGCAAGGCACCCGGTGCGGCGGACGAACTCGCCGAAGCGGTGGATCTGCTGGTCGGACTTCCGGCCGTCGAAGCGGCGCTGGCAGAGGCCACGCGCCGGCACGAGGCGGAGTTTTCCGACGAAACCTTCGCCGAACAGCAACGTTTGCTGCAACGAAGGCTGGCGCTGCTGGCCCGGTTGGGGCAAATGGGCCGCACCCGCGCCGGGATGTGAAGGGGGATTCACATCGCGCGCGCAGCACAGATGGTACCGGGAATAGATGGCTTCCACCGACACGACTGACACCGGCGATGCTCCGCTGATCGATCTCAACGATGCTTCCATCCGGAAGCTGATCGCCCGCGCGAAGCGCCGCGGGATCATCACGTGGGACGAGCTCAACGAAGCTCTGCCCAACGACATGAGCTCGGACCAGATCGAGGACATCACGTCCGCGCTCAATGAAATGGGCGTCAATATCGTCGAGAGCGACGAGGACGCGGTCGATCCTGAGGACAAGAGTAGCGACGAAGAAGTTGAGGATGCCGATCCGGTCGACGAGCGACCGGACCTTGTCACCAAGCGCAAGGAAACCGTCGAGCGCACCGATGATCCGGTGCGCATGTACCTGCGCGAAATGGGCGCGGTCGAGCTGCTCAGCCGCGAGGGCGAAATCGCCATCGCCAAGCGCATCGAGGCGGGCCGCGACACGATGATCCTGGGCCTGTGCGAAAGCCCGATCACCTTCCACGCGATCATCCAGTGGTCAGAAGCGCTCAACGCGGGCGAAATGCAGCTGCGCGAGATCCTCGATCTTGACGCCATGCTCTCCAAGGAGCCCCAGCCTGAAAACCTCTCCGAAGACGGCGAGGAAGGCGACGGCGAGATCAGCGAAGCCACCGCCGGTCCTTCCTTCAAGGAAGAAGAAGACGTCGAGGAGGAGGAATCCGCCGAAGACGAGGACGACGAGCTCACCGAGCGCCGCGCCAAGCGCCCTGCCGAGGAAGAGGAAGAGGACAACACCCTCAGCCTCGCCCAGATGGAAGCGCAGCTGAAGCCCGAAGCGCTCGAGAAGTTCGCCCAGATCACCGACCTCTTCCGCACTTTCGAGAAAGTGCAGGCCGAACGCCTCAACGCGCTCGGCGCCGGCAATGATTTCCCGGCCGCGAAGGAACAGCAGTACCAGCAGCTGCGCGAGGATCTCACCGCGCAGGTCGAAAGCGTGCAGTTCCACGCGACCAAGATCGAATATCTGGTCGACAATCTCTACGCCTTCAACCGCCGCTTAACCACGCTCGGCGGCCAGATGCTGCGCCTTGCCGAGCGCCACAAGGTGCCGCGCAAGGACTTCCTCGATCACTACGTCGGTCGCGAGCTCGATGAGGGCTGGCTGCAGACCTTGGCGAGCCGCGACAAGAAGTGGGCCGCCTTTGCCGCCAACGAAGCCGAACCGGTCGAGCGCATCCGCGCCGAGATCGCCGATATCGCCGCCGCCACCGGCATGTCGCTCGGCGAGTTCCGCCGCATCGTCAACATGGTCCAGAAGGGCGAGCGCGAGGCGCGCATTGCCAAGAAGGAAATGGTCGAGGCGAACCTGCGGCTCGTGATCTCGATCGCCAAGAAGTACACGAACCGCGGCCTGCAGTTCCTCGACCTGATCCAGGAAGGCAACATCGGCCTGATGAAGGCGGTCGACAAGTTCGAGTACCGCCGCGGCTACAAGTTCAGCACCTACGCCACGTGGTGGATCCGTCAGGCGATCACGCGCTCGATCGCCGATCAGGCGCGCACGATCCGCATCCCGGTCCACATGATCGAGACGATCAACAAGCTGGTGCGCACCAGCCGCCAGTTCCTCCACGAGCAGGGCCGCGAGCCCACGCCGGAAGAAATGGCCGAGCGGCTTTCGATGCCGCTCGAAAAGGTGCGCAAGGTGATGAAGATCGCCAAGGAGCCGATCTCCCTCGAAACGCCGATCGGCGACGAGGAAGACAGCCATCTCGGCGATTTCATCGAGGACAAGAACGCGGTGATCCCGGTGGACGCGGCGATTCAGGCCAACCTCAAGGAAACCGTCACCCGCGTCCTCGCCAGCCTCACCCCGCGCGAGGAACGCGTGCTGCGCATGCGCTTCGGCATCGGCATGAACACCGACCACACGCTCGAGGAAGTCGGCCAGCAGTTCTCGGTCACCCGCGAACGCATCCGCCAGATCGAAGCCAAGGCGCTGCGCAAGCTGAAGCACCCGAGCCGGTCACGGAAGATGCGGTCGTTCCTGGATCAATAAATAGGGACAGTCCCCATTTATCGAGAGGGCTCCGCTGCGGCGGGGCCCTTTTCGTTTGCCCCGGTTGCGCCGCTCACGGCGTCAAAAATGGGGACAGTCCCCATTTATGTTGCGTGTGCCGATGGACCAGAATAAATGGGGACTGTCCCCATTTTTGAGGTTGCGCCATGCCGCGTGCCGCGAGACTCGTCGTCCCCGATTGTCCCCACCACGTCATTCAACGCGGCAATCGACAACAACATGTCTTCTTCTCCGACAACGACAGGCGGCGCTATCTGACGCTATTGGCGAAGAACTGCACCGACCATTCGGTGCGCTGCCTCGCATGGTGCCTCATGAGCAACCACGTTCACCTCGTGCTCGTCCCACCCTCCGCCGATGACCTGCGCGCGGTGCTGTCCCGCACGCACACCAGCTATGCCCAGCGCATAAACTTGCGCGAGGGCGTTTCTGGCCACCTCTTTCAGGGACGCTATGCGAGCTACCCAATGGATGCCGCACACCTCGCCATTGCCGTCCGCTACATCGAGAACAATCCGGTCAAGGCCGGGCTCGTCGGTGATGCGGAGCAATGGCCATGGTCCAGCGCCAGAGCCCACATCAGCGGCGCGCCCGATGGATTGACCGATCTGGAGCACGAATTCCCGGTCACCAACTGGCGCGCCTATCTGGCCGATGGCGTCGAGGCCAGCGAGCGTGATGACGAACTCGAAGCTGCGATGCGATCAGGCCGTCCGCTTGGCGGAGTCGAGATAGCGGGTAGTCCTGCGCCGGAGCAAAAACCGCGAGGCCGCCCGCGCCGCATGAAATAGGGACTGTCCCCTATTTTTCGTCGATCACCCCACCCGATGAACCGCGAGCCGCACTGTATTCCCCACCTTGCCGCCATCCGCGACATAGATAGAACGCGCCACCCACGCGTAGTCCGGATGCCCGCTGTCCAGCCGGATCGCAGTGCGCATGTAGTATTCAGAAGGGGGCACCACCTCCCCCGCCACGATCCGCGCGGCAACTTCGGCGGAGGCATGCCGGATGCCCTGGCTCACCACCTCGATCACCGCGCCGTCGTCGGTCTCGATTCCATAGCGCGCATCCAATTGCGCCACGCCGCCCGCCTGCACGGTCTGCCAGTCCGCGCCCACGTTCAGGATGCGCCCGTTGATCCGCGGCCCCCGCGCCGTGCCGCCGACGATCGGAATGATCCGCCGCGTGCCCGAAAGCGCCGCGCCCATTTCATGCGGAGGCGAAAGTTCGACCACCAGATCGCAGACGTGTTCCAAAGCTATCGTCATGCCAAAACCCTCGCTCCCGCCGGAATCGTCGGCGGCGCGGCATTGAGCTGCTCCTTCGCAAAGCCCGCCGCCTTCTGATAGGCCAGCATGAAGGCCGCGCGTTCTTCCGCCGGGATCACCGCGTCGATATCATCGAACTGCCCGCCGCAGCGCTCGTCGACCATGTTGAGCAGGCCGAACGGTCCCGCCCCCCGGTTGCGCATCGCCACTGCACCGATGGGGCCGCACAGCTCGGCATCGAACGCCGCCAGCGCCTCCGCATTCACGCCCCGCTCCGTCATGATCCGCCCCAGCACGCGCGCGTCGATGATCGCCTGCGAAGCGCCGTTGGAGCCCGTCGGATACATCGGATGCGCCGCATCGCCGAGCAGCGCTACGGATCCGTCCACCCATGTCGGCAGCGGATCGCGGTCGATCATCGGGTTTTCGTAGACCGCGTCCGATCCAGCCAGCAGCGCCGGCAGATCGAGCCAGTCGTAGACGAACCCCTCGAACTCGTGCGCAAACTCGGAGAGCCCGACCGGCCGGAACCAGCCCGATTTCGACCAGTCGTGGTCTGCGTCAAAGGTCTGTTCGGCAATCCAGTTGATGTCCGCCATGCCGTCCGCATCGGGGTGCGAGATCGGATAGAGCACCACCCGGTGCCGGCTCGTCCCCAGCCCCACGAACGAGGAACCGCTGCGGATCGGCACCCCGCGCGCGGTGCCGCGCCACATGATCGTCCCGCCCCAGTGGATCGGCGGCTGATCGGGGTGCATCTGCGCGCGGATCGCCGAATGGATGCCGTCCGCGCCGATCAGCAGCTTGGCCGAAAGCTCCTCGCGCCCGCCATCCGCCCGCTCGACCAGTGCCGTCACGCCGTCCGTGTCCTTGCGATACCCGCTTACCCGGCACCCCAGCCGAACCGCATCCGGCCCAAGCCGCTCCAGCACCGTGCGATAGAGCAGCATATGGAAGTGCCCCCGGTGCACCGCATACTGGTGCCAGCGATACCCGGCGAGCTTCCCGCGCGGCTCGGCATAGATGTCCTTGCCATTGAGCCCCACCAGCGCCCACTCGCGCGCCGGAATGCCCACCGCGTCGAGCTCCGCCTCGCCAATGCCAAGGTCTTCCAGTTCGCGCACCGCATTGGGCTGCAGGTTGATTCCCACGCCGAGCGGCTTCAGCTCGCGCACGCTTTCCAGCACCGCGCAGGGCACGCCGATCTGGTGCAGCGTCAGCGCGAGTACCAGCCCGCCGATCCCGCCGCCTGCAACCAGCACTTCGTTCTGGGCCATCTCGCATCCCGAATGTTATGTTCGATAGCGCCGCTACAGGCACGGCCCCGGCGTTGCAATGGCCCAGGTCCTCCCCATTTTCCCCTGAGCTTGTCGAAGGGGCAAAGGAGGAGGTGGCAGCCCGCAAGGGCTGACGGAGGCATCTTCATTCATATAATTTTTCCTAATGTTGAACTTAAGGCAATCGCGCGCACTGGCAATGCCGGGCCAACCCTCCTAAAGCGCTGTTTCCAACGAATCTCCCGGCTCAGGACCACCCGCCGCCCATGCGCATCGCCATCGCCTCGGACCACGCCGCATTCGATCTCAAGGCCGAACTCGCCGCCCACATCGCCGCGCTCGGCCACGAAGTGCTCGATCTCGGGCCGGACAGCACCGCAAGCGTCGACTACCCCGATTATGGCTACAAGCTCGCCGAAGCCGTCGCCTCGGGCGCTGCCGAACGCGGCGTCGCGCTGTGCGGCTCGGGCATCGGCATCTCGATCGCGGTGAACCGCCACCCGGCGCTGCGCTGCGCCCTCGTCAGCGAACCGCTTTCGGCCACACTCTGCCGCTCGCACAACAACGCCAATGCCATCGCCATGGGCGCCCGCCTCGTCGGCCCCGAAATGGCCAAAGCCTGCCTTGAGGCCTTCCTCGCCGGCGAATTTCTCGGTGGCCGCCACCAGGCCCGTGTCGCCAAGCTTTCCTCCCCCGCCCTCGCATAAGGAGCCCCGCCGATGAACATTGCAGCACCAGAAAACCTTGGCGCGCAGGAAATCCGCAAAGCCGGCTTCTTCACCGAGCACCTCGAAGCCGCCGATCCCGAAGTCTATGCCGCGATCCGCGGTGAGCTGCACCGCCAGCAGACCAAGATCGAGCTGATCGCCTCGGAAAACATCACCAGCCTCGCCTGCCTCGAAGCGGCCGGCTCGGTGTTCACCAACAAGTACGCCGAAGGCTACCCCGGCAAGCGCTACTATGGCGGCTGCGAATATGCCGACGTCGTGGAAACGCTGGCCATCGAGCGCGCCAAGAAGCTGTTCGGCTGCGAATTCGCCAACGTGCAGCCCAATTCGGGCAGCCAGATGAACCAGGCCGTGTTCCTCGCGCTGCTCCAGCCGGGCGACACCTTCATGGGCCTCGACCTCAACTCGGGCGGCCACCTCACCCACGGTTCGCCGGTCAACATGAGCGGCAAGTGGTTCAAGCCGGTCGCCTACGGCGTGCGCCGCGAGGATCACCAGATCGACATGGACGCAGTGCGCGCCACTGCCCACGAGCACAAGCCCAAGCTGATCATCGCTGGCGGCACCGCCTATTCGCGCGTGTGGGACTGGGAAGCCTTCCGCACGATTGCTGACGAGATCGGCGCCTACCTCCTCGTGGACATGTCGCACATCTCGGGCCTCGTCGCGGGCGGCGCGCACCCCTCGCCGATCCCGCACGCCCATGTCGTCACCACCACCACGCACAAGTCGCTGCGCGGCCCCCGCTCGGGCGTGATCCTCACCAACGACGAAGCGCTCGCCAAGAAGATCAACACGGCGGTGTTCCCCGGCATGCAGGGCGGCCCGCTCGTCCACATCATCGCCGCCAAGGCCGTCGCCTTCGCCGAGGCGCTCAAGCCCGAGTTCGCGGCCTATGCGCATCAGGTCGTCGCCAACGCACGCGCCCTTGCCGCCAGCCTCCAGGACGCCGGCCTCGGCATTGTCTCGGGCGGGACGGACAACCACTCGATGCTCGTCGATCTCACGCCCAAGGATGTGACCGGCAAGGCCGCTGAAAAGGGCCTCGACCGCGCCTGGCTCACCTGCAACAAGAACGGCATCCCCTTCGACACGCGCTCGCCCTTTGTCACCTCGGGCATCCGTCTCGGCACCCCGGCGGGCACGACGCGCGGCTTCCGCGAAGACGAATTCCGGCAGATCGGCGCGCTGATCGCCGAAGTCGTCGATGGTCTCTCGCGCAATGGCGATGAAGGCGATGGCCAGGTGGAACAACGCGTCCGCGAACGGGTTGAAGCGCTTTGTGCGAAGTTCCCGATCTATCCGGAGTTGTAAGACATGGCAGACAGCAACGATCTTCTCGGCCGCGCCACCGAAGAAATCAGCGGCATGGCCAAGCAGGGCATGGACCACCCCTCGACCAAGCCGGTCCTCGTCGGCGCGGGCATCGGAGCAGTGGCGGGCGCCCTGCTCCCGTTCGTCTCGCTGCCGCTGGGCCTTGTCGCGGGCGCGGGGTTTGCGCTCTATCAGCGGATCAAGTAACGGCGCCGGATGCGTTGCCCGTTCTGTGCCCATGAGGAAAGCCAGGTAAAGGACAGCCGGCCGAGCGAGGACAACACCTCGATCCGCCGGCGCCGCCAGTGTGAAGCGTGCGGCGCGCGCTTCACCACCTTCGAGCGCGTCCAGCTGCGCGAAGTCATGGTGCTCAAGAGCGGCAGCGGCGAGCCCCGCCGTGAACCGTTCGACCGGGCCAAGATCGAACAGTCCGTCTCGCTCGCCTGCCGCAAGCGCCCGGTTTCGCCGGAACGCATCGAACGCCTTGTCAGCGGCATCCAGCGCCAGCTCGAAACCTTGGGCGATGCCGAAGTCGAAAGCCGCCAGATCGGCGAGATGGTCATGGAAGGCCTGCGCCAGCTCGACAGCGTCGCCTATATCCGCTTCGCATCCGTCTACCGCGATTTCACCGAAGCGCGCGATTTCGAGGAATTTGCAAGCTCGGTGCGGGAAGTGGGGGGTAAATAGCCCTAACTCACACCCCGTTCGTCCCGAGCGAAGTCGAGGGACCAATTGCCGAGCGAAGCCGAGGCAGGCTAAAGCACCGGACATGCCCTTCTGGACCTATATCCTCCGCTGCGCCGACAGCAGCTACTACACAGGCCAAACTGACGATCTCGAAACCCGGATCGCCCATCATCACAATGGTACCTGCAAGGGGTACACACATGATCGGCGTCCGGTGGAACTGGTGTGGGCAGAGGAGTTCGCGACGCGCGAAGAGGCCTTGGCCAACGAACTCAAGATCAAGCCGTGGTCGCGCGCGAAGAAGGAAGCCCTCATCGCGCGCGACTGGGACAAGCTGTCCTACTTCGCCATGCCGCCGGCTGAGCGCGAAGCAAGGGCCTCGGCTTCGCTCGGCCACTTCCCTCGACTTCGCTCGGGACGAACGGCAAAGGGGGATATGGAATCAGACAATCCGACCAACTTAATCGAAGTCGAGGGCAAATCCCCCACCCCGTTCGCCCCGAGCGAAGTCGAGCGGCCAGGCAGCAGCCCCATCATCGTCCTCGTCCGCCCCCAGCTGGGCGAAAACATCGGCAAGGCCGCGCGCGCCATGCTCAACTTCGGCCTCACCCGCATGCGGCTCGTCGCCCCGCGCGACGGCTGGCCCAACCCCAGCGCAGGCCCCGCCGCCGCGGGCGCCGATATCGTGCTGGCGCAGGCCGAAGTCTACGATACTCTCGCTGAAGCCGTTGCCGATTGTGCCCACGTCTACGCCACCACAGTGCGCAAGCGCGGCGTCACAAAGCCTGTCCTCACGCCCGAGCAGGCCGCCAAGGAAACTGTCGTCGCGCAAGGCGGCACCGCCTTCGTCTTCGGTCCCGAACGCTCCGGCCTCGAAACCGACGACGTCGCGCTCGCCCGCAGCATCATCACCGTGCCCATCAACCCGGAATTCGGCTCGCTCAATCTCGCGCAGGCGGTGATCCTGTGCGCCTACGAATGGTCGAAGCACGCTGCCTCCGGTCTCGCCCAGCCCCCCGCCGAAGACCTTCTCCCCCCTGCCCCGCAGGAAGAGCTCGAAGGCCTGATCGCCCAGATCACCGAACACCTCGAACCCCGTGACTACTTCAAGCCGGAGGGCCGCGCGCATGCCACGCGCCTCACCTTGCGCAACATGCTGACCAAGCCCGCATGGAACCATCTCGAAGTGCGCACCATGCGCGGCGTCATCACCGCCCTGATGCGCACCCCGCGTTAAATGGGGACAGTCCCCATTTCCATTTTGGTTCGTGCACGCCGCACACACACACTCCCGCCTTGACATTCCCCCAAATGCCGTGTCTAGGCGCGCCTTCGCAATTGGCCCTGCACGCCCGGTGAAGCAGTGGCCGCATTCCCCGCATGGGGCAATGGTGCGGTTCCGGGTCTACGAAACGCCGGCCTCAAGGCCGGTTCCCATAGGCCGGCTCACGCTGGCCGCCATAGCAAATTGAAAGGACTTGCCATGTCGAAGCGCAAGGCATCGAAGCACAAGATTGACCGCCGTCTTGGCGAAAACATCTGGGGCCGCCCGAAGAGCTCGGTCAACCGCCGCAGCTATGGCCCCGGCCAGCACGGCCAGCGCCGCAAGAGCAAGGTGTCGGACTTCGGTCTGCAGCTGCGCGCCAAGCAGAAGCTCAAGGGCTACTACGGCGACGTCACCGAAAAGCAGTTCAAGGCGACCTACCAGGAAGCCTCGCGGATGAAGGGCGATACCGGCCAGAACCTGATCGGCCTGCTCGAGCAGCGCCTCGACATGATCGTCTACCGCGCCAAGTTCGCGCCGACGATCTTCTCGGCCCGCCAGATCGTCAGCCACGGCCACATCCGCGTCAACGGCGTGAAGTGCAACATCGCCAGCCGCCGCGTCCGCCCGGGCGACGTGCTGACCCTCGGCCCCAAGGCCAAGGAAATGGCGCTGATCGCCGAAGCCCAGTCGCTGGCCGAGCGTGACATTCCCGATTACGTCGCCGCCGAGGCCGACAAGGCCACTTTCGTGCGCATCCCGACGCTCGACGAAGTGCCCTACCCGGTGAAGATGGAACCGAACCTGGTCGTCGAGTTCTACTCGCGCTGATCCAGCGGTTCAGACCGAACACGAAGAAGGCGGGGCGCAAGTCCCGCCTTTTTCGTTTCAACCACGCAGGTCCTTCGATGTGCCGAGCGAGACGTGGCTGGTGATGCTGCGCACCTGCGGCAGTGTGCCCAGCGTGTCCGAATGGAACCGCTTGTAGGCCTCCAGATCCGCCACTTCCACGCGCAGCAGATATTCGACCGAGCCGGTCACGTTGTGGCACTCGCGCACTTCCGGCGCCGCCGCCATCGCCGCCTCGAACGAGAGCGAATCCGCCTTGAGCTGGCCGCCAAGGCCCACCATCACGAAGATCGTCACCCCCGCGCCCAACCGCGTCCGGTCCAGCACCGCACGATAGCCCTTGATCACGCCGCTCGCTTCCAGCGCCTGCACCCGGCGCAGGCACGCAGACGGTGACAGGCCCACCCGCTCCGCCAGTTGTAGATTGCTGATTCGCCCTTCGGCCTCCAGCTCGCGCAATATCTTGCTGTCGATCGCATCCATGTCGTCAGGAATTGTGCATCAGCATATCCAGACGCGTCAATACGCAACCTCTTTTCGCGTTGAACCGCATATCCTTGCGCAAACCTCAACAACGGAGAGCGCCATGCCCATCGCCCCCCTCGCAAGCTACGACATCACCCCCGAGCGGGGCTTCCTCTGCGGCTACGATGCCAGTGCCGTGACCCTCGAGGGCGCTTTTGCCGAGGCCCGCGCCGTCGCCATGCGACTCCCCGAAATCCTCCCCACCGGCAAGGTCCGCGAAGTCCTCGAAGAGCAGCTTCCCGACATCACCCCCACCATGGTCGCCGCGCTCGATGAACCCGCCGCGCGCATGGCGATGGTCCACTATTCGTTCCTCGTGCAATCCTACATCTGGGGCGCGGCCGAGGCCGTCACCACGCTTCCCGCCGTGCTCGCCGTCCCGATGGTCGCGCTGGCGGACAAGCTCGATCAGCAGCCGCTCCTGCAATACAGCGGCTATGTGCTCGACAACTGGGGCCTGATCGATCCTGCCGCCCCGGTCGATCTCGACAACATCTACATGATCCAGAAGTTCGCCGCCGGCACCGACGAGGCGTGGTTCGTGCTCATCCACGTCGCCATCGAAGCCCAGGCCGGCAAGGCGCTCGCCCTTTTCGCCCCGATCATCGCCGCCGCCGAAGCCGGCGATGTCGATACTGCGCGCACGCTGCTCGAGCAGATGGTCGGCATCTGGGCCGGCATCAACGCGATCTTCGACCGCATGCCCGAACAGTGCGATCCCTATATCTACTTCCGCCGCGTCCGCCCCTACATCCACGGCTGGAAGGACAACCCCGCGCTCGGCGCCGGCGTCGTCTACCAGGGTGTCGAGCGGCTCGACGGCCAGCCCCAGGCCTATCGCGGCCAGACCGGCTCGCAGTCCTCGATCGTCCCCTCGATGGACGCGCTGCTCGGTGTCGGCCACGCCGCCGATCCGCTCAAGGCCTATCTCGACGAGCTCCACATCTATCGCCCCACCGGCCACCGCCGCTTCATCGAGGACGTGCGCGCCGCCTCCAAGCTCCGCTCCTTCGTCAGCGGGGCCGGCAACAAGGGTCTGACCGATGCCTACAACGGCGCGATCCAGGCCGTCGCCGCCTTCCGCAGCCGCCACCTCGAATATGCCGCGAGCTACATCAACAAGCAGGGCAGCAAGACGGCCGGCAACGATCCCGATGTCGGCACCGGCGGCACGCCCTTCATGAAATACCTCAAGAAGCACCGCGACGAGACCGCGGCGATGCTGCTTCCGGTGTAATCCCGGCGCGGGTTACATCCCCAGCGCCCTGCGCAGGAAGGCATCGCTATCGGCCAGCAGCCGCGTCCGCGCGGCTGCTGCGGCCAGCTGGTGGTCGAGCCCCGGGAAGGTCACGAGGGTCACGTCCTTGCCGGCATGCTTCAGGCGATCTGCCATAAGGCGCGATTCCGCCACGTTCACGTTCTGGTCGACCTCGCCGTGAAACAGCAGCACCGGCGCGACAATCGCGCCCGCGTGGCGCGCGGGCGAACCATCGGCAATGTGATCGCCATGACCGATAAAGGCATCGACCTGACGGAAATTGACGAAATCGCGGGATTCCTCGCGCAAATTGTCGAGATCGGTGACCGGCGCCACCGCGACGATCGCCTTGAACAGCCCGGGATCGGTCACGCCCGATTGCAGCGCCGCATAGCCGCCATAGGACCAGCCGACGATTGCAAGCTTCGCGGGATCGGCGATCCCTTGCGCGGTGAGCCAGCGGCCAGCCGCCGAAATGTCGCCGATCGCCAGCCGCCACGATTTGAATCCGTTCTTCTGGTACCACGCCGAGCCATAGCCAGTGGAGCCGCGGTAATTGGGCTGGAGCACCGCAAAACCGCGCACCGCATAATACTGGACGAGCCAGTCGAAGCCCCATTCGTCCCGCGCGCCGGGCCCGCCGTGGGGCATGACGATGGCGGGAAGACGCTTGGCCGCTGCCATCCCCGCCACGCCGGGCGGCAGCGTGAGATAGGCGGGAACCATGCTGCCGTCGCCCGCCGGATAAGTGATTGCGGTCATCTTGCCGAGCGCCATCTGGACCAGCGGCTCGCGCATCGGCAGCACCTGTTCCAGCCGGTGCGTCGCCTTGTCGTAGCGATAGAACATCCCCGGATCCGAATCGCTGCTCGCCAGCAGCAGCAGCAGCCCCTCGTCCTCGCTCGAATCGACGAATTCGACCAGCGGCTGGCCCGGGAGGGCCTTCCCCAGCGCCGCCCCCAGCTTCTTGAGCTCAGGATCGAAGAACGCGTTGACCCGCTTTTCTGTCGCATAGGTCGCGCCCACCACGCGGCCATTGCGCCCGATGCTGATCACATTGTCGATATCGACTCCCTGCTGCTCCATCATGACCTGCCGCGTGCCGGTGCCATCGAGCGCGACACCGTACAGCACGTCCACGCCGTTTTTGCCGCCCAGAACATAGGCGATGTTGCGGTCCGGATCGACCGCCAGCGGCGTGTCGCTGTCCTCGTCCCTGGCGGTGGTGAACGGCAGCCACTTGTCGTCGTCCTTGGCGCGGTAGAACCAGCGCATCTCGTCCTTGGCATAGCCGTCGTCGTTCTGGCCGCGCGTGGCCATCAAACGCACATGGCCGCGCCCGTCAGTCATGTAGCGCACCGCGCCCTTCCGGGGCGGCTCGACGAGGCTGCGTTTGCCGCTTTCCAGATCGACGTCCTCGACGCCAAGTCCCTCGCGCCGCCGCTCGATATTGCTGCCGATCTCGCCCTCCGGCACGAACTGCCGCGTCATCAGCACATGGCCGGGTTTGCCCGCGATGTCCCAGTCGAGCACATCGCCGACGAATTGCAGCCCGCCGATCGACTTGCTCCCGAGCCCACTCGATAGGTAGCCCTGTCCGGTGCCGTCATTGCGCACGATCACATAGCGGGTGGCGCTCATCAGCAGATCGCCCCGGTTGACGGCGACATAGAGCTTGCACATCAGCCGCGTCTCGCTCGCCCAGCGACACCAGCGCAGGTTCTCGCCGGGATTTGCCGCATTCAGCACGGCGCGCGATTGGCCAGTGGAGAAATCGGCGACAATCACCATCACCCCTGGGCCCGCGTTGGGCTTGAGATAGGCGACCTGATTGCCCGAGGGCGAGAGGCTGATCTGGCGCACATCCTCGAGCGCGCCGAACTTCGCCGCAATCGCGGTGCCATCCTCCCCCCGCGCGGCCACGGCGCCCAGCGCCAGAACCATGCCCATGACCGCGATGCTTGCCCGCATGGAACTTCCCCCCAAACTCCAATGCGATACTCTTGGCAACAGCGGAGCCTTGCAAGCGACTTCGCATCCGATCTGGCAGGGCGGATCCCTAGCGCTTCGCCAGATACCTTGCCCGGAAACCGGCTGCGAAAGCCGCAAACCGCCCTTCGGCGATCGCGCTGCGCATCGCCGCCATCAGTTGCTGGTAGAACGCAAGGTTGTGCTCGGTCAGCAGCATGGCCCCCAGCATCTCGCCCGCCTTGTGCAGGTGATGCAGATAAGCGCGGCTGTACTTCGCGCAAGTCCCGCAGGTGCACTCGGCATCCAGCGGCCCCATATCCTCGGCATGGCGCGCATTGCGCATGTTGATCGGCCCGTCCCAGGTAAAACCCTGCCCGTTGCGTCCTGATCGCGTCGGCAGCACGCAGTCGAACATGTCGACCCCGCGCTCCACCGCCCCCACCAGATCGTCGGGCTTGCCCACCCCCATCAGATAGCGCGGGCGGTCTGCCGGCAGCTGTCCCGGCGCGAAGTCGAGCGTGGCGAACATCGCCTCCTGCCCCTCGCCCACCGCCAGCCCGCCGATGGCATAGCCGTCAAAGCCGATGTCCTGCAGCTTGCCCGCGCTCTCCGCGCGCAGCTGCTCGTCAAGCCCGCCCTGCTGGATGCCGAACAGCGCGGCATCCTCGGCATGCTGCCCACCCGCATCGAACCCGTCGCGGCTGCGCCACGCCCAGCGCATCGACATCTCCATGCTGCGCGCGATCACGTCGCGCGGCTGGTCGATCTTCGGGCACTCGTCGAAGGCCATCACGATGTCGCTGCCCAGAAGCCGCTGGATCTCCATGCTGCGCTCGGGCGTCAGGTTGTGGCGCGAACCGTCGATGTGGCTCGCGAACGTCACGCCTTCCTCGGTGATCTTGCGCAGCTCGCTCAGGCTCATCACCTGATAGCCGCCGCTGTCCGTCAGGATCGGTTTGTCCCAGCGCATGAAGGCGTGCAGCCCGCCCAGCCGCGCCATGCGCTCCGCGCCCGGCCGCAGCATCAGGTGATAGGTATTGCCCAGAATGATGTCCGCCCCCGTCGCCGCGACATCCTCCACCTTCATCGCCTTGACCGTGCCCGCGGTGCCGACCGGCATGAACGCGGGCGTGCGGATCGCGCCGCGCTTCATCTGGATCGTGCCGGTGCGGGCGCGGCCATCGGTGGCGTGGACGGTGAAGGCAAAGCGGGTCATCGGGGATCTCGGGTGCGGGAACGGCCCAGCGCCTTACGCACAATCGCCATGGGGCGCAAACGCGCGGGAGTGTCCCGAACACGCTTCCTGTCCCCGCAGGCAAGCTGGCTCGTCGGCCAACTGCGTAGGGCAATCACCGCCGCGGCAGCTTGCGCAGCACCAGATCGACTTGCCGGTCACCCGCCGCGATGCGCGCACAAGCGGCATCGTCGAGCCGGCGAAGCCAGAGCCGTTCGAGGGCGTGGAGCGAGAAGCCGAATGCGCGCAGTTCGTGCAGGAAGGCGAGCGGGTCCCGTCCGGCATTGCGATAGCTGAAGGGTGAGAACTCGATCACGATGGTCAGCCGCTCCCGCATGCGAGTCCACTCGCGCATGCCTTCCCAAACATCCATTTCGAAGCCCTCGACGTCGATCTTGATCACGTCGGGTATGACCGGGCGTCCGAGCGCCTTAGCCGCAGCTTCGAGCGCAACCGGCAACGGCACCACGGGAACGTGCTCCCGGTCGGGAACATCCTCACCAAAGCAGAACGATGCAGATCCCTTGAGATGAGCCATCTTGCCGAGGCTGCCAGTCTCCTCACGTGCGCCAATGGCAAGGCGCATCACTTTCATGCCGGGCAGGAAGTCATTCGCCTCGATGCTGCGCTGGATCAACGTACAAAGCGCGGACTGCGGCTCGAATGCGATCACCGTGCCGCTCCGCTTGCCCACCCGGCGCATCGCTGCCAGTGCGTGGTAGCCGCAGTTCGCACCGATATCGATCATCGTTCCGCCGCGCTTGAGGCTCAGCATGATGATCAGCATGATCCGCCGTTCCCACGCCCCGCGCCGCAGGATCGAAGGCGTCAGGCTGGTATCCGCTGCATCGAGGTAGATGTAGTTACGCGGCCAGACGCGGGCCAGCACGATCCCGTTGCCGATGTATTGCGCCCGGCGGCCAGTATGGAATGGCAAAAGGCGGTCCCCCGAAAGCCTTGCCCGCAGCATAGGCCGATCCGCCCCAGCGCAGCAACACCGACCCGGTCCGCTCTGGTGGGAGAAACCATGCGCGAATTGGGCGTGATTTTGACGGGCCGCAAATCGCATTCATGGCAGCGCTGCTAGGCTCCCCCCATACCACAAGAGGAGAGCACACCATGAGCCATGCCGCCCACGATCTCGCCGCCGCCTTCCCGCAAGCCGCCGCCAAGCTTCACGCGCTCAAGCTCAGCGATGCCCATTTCCGCAAGCTGAGCGACGCCTACTACGAGCTCGACAAGGCGATCCACCGCGCCGAAACCGGCATCGAGCCGACCTCGGACCAGCACCTCGAAGACCTCAAGAAACAGCGCCTCACCGTGCTCGATGCCGTGGCGGACATGGTCGCAGCCTAGGGGATCAGCAGGCTCGAATCGCCATAGCTGTAGAAGCGGTACTCGTGTCCGATGGCGTAGGCGTAGGCTTCCTGCATCCGCTCCAGTCCCATCAGCGCACTGACCAGCATCATCAGCGTCGATTTGGGCAGGTGGAAGTTCGTCATCAGCCCGTCGATCGCGCGGAAGCGGTAGCCGGGCGTGATGAAGATGCTGGTGTCGCCCGCAAACGGATGGATCACGCGGTGCTCGTCCGCCGCGCTTTCCAGCAGGCGCAAGCTGGTGGTGCCCACCGCGATGATCCGCCCGCCGGCTGCCCGCACCGCATTGAGCCGTGCCGCGGTCTCGGGCTCGATCCGGCCCCATTCGGCGTGCATCGCGTGGTCGTCGGTATCATCCGCCTTGACCGGCAGGAACGTCCCCGCGCCGACGTGGAGCGTCAGCGTCTCGTGCCCGATGCCTGCCTCCGCCAGTGCCGCCATCAGTTCGGGCGTGAAGTGCAGCGCCGCAGTCGGCGCGGCCACTGCGCCGTCTTCGGCTGCAAACATCGTCTGGTAATCCTCGCGGTCACGCTCGTCGACCGCGCGCTTGCCCGCGATATAGGGCGGCAGCGGCATCGTCCCCGCGCGCTCGAGGAGCACTTCGACCGGCTCCTCGCCGCCGAACGCCAAGGTCCAGCTGCCATCGGCAAAGCGCTCTTCGGCAGTCGCCGTCACGCCCCCGCCGAAGGTCACCACCACGCCCGGCTTGAGCCGCCGCCCGTTGCGTACGAAAGCCTGCCAGCGCCTCAGATCGATGCGTTTGTGCAAGGTCGCGCCGATCCGCGCGTTGCCGACTTCGCCTTCCAGCTGCGCCGGGATCACCCGCGTATCGTTGAACACCAGCACATCGCCCGCGCGCAGCAACTGCGGCAGATCGCGCACCACGGCATCGACAAACGGCCCCTCGGCTCGCACCCCTAGCAGCTTGGCCGAATCGCGCGGCGAAGCAGGACGCAGCGCAATGCGCTCGGGCGGAAGATCGAAGTCGAAAAGGTCTACACGCATGGCACGCGCCGCTAGCGCGGTGTGCCGGGTTCGACAAGCACGCCTGCCCTAAGCGGCAGGATCAGTTCGACTTCGAATTGCTCAACATGTCCGCCGTGAACGCAGCCGGCGCGGCAGGCGCGGGCGGTGGCGGCGGCGCCTTGTTCTCCGAAGCGAGGCTCGCCTGCACGATCTTGGTCGGGTTCTTGGGCGGCTCACCGCGCACGATCGAATCGACAACGTCCATCCCCGCGATCACCCGCCCGAAGTTCGTGTACTTGTGGTCGAGCGCAAAGCGCGGATAGAACACGATGAAGAACTGGCTGTTGGCCGAATTGGGCTCATCCGTGCGCGCCATCGAGACCGTGCCGCGAAGGTGCGGGATATCGTTGAACTCGGCATTGAGGTCGGGCAGCTTCGAACCGCCCTGCCCGGTCCCCGTCGGGTCGCCCGTCTGCGCCATGAAACCTTCGATCACGCGGTGGAAGATCACCCCGTTGTAGAAGCCTTCCTTGGTCAGCGTCTTGATCCGTTCGACGTGATGCGGCGCCCATTCCGGCATCAGCCGGATGGCGACGCGCCCGCCGTTCGAAAGATCGAGCAGCAGCACATTGTCGGGATCGTGCGAAATGTCCGGATCGACCGCATAGGTCATGCCCTGCGCATGCTGGATCGGATCGATCTTGATCGGCTTTGCCGCTTCCTTCTCGGGCGGCCGCTGTGCCAGCGCCGGCGAGATCGGAGCCACCATCGCTCCGAGCGCGAGGCCGAGCATGATCCTGTTGAACAAACGCGATGCCATCAAACCGAAATCCTGCCTAACCCTGGGCCGACACCGTCAGCCGTACAGGCGGCGGATAGGCCCCCGGCGATGACGCCGCAATGAACAAATGCCCTGATCTTGTCAGTAATCGCCGAGCTGGCCCTGCCGCCGCACCCGCTCCACCACGTCCTCGCGCACCTGCGGCGTCACGAACCTGGCGATGTCACCGCCGAACATGGCGATTTCCTTGACCAGCTTGGAAGCGATCGGCTGCAGGCTGACGTCGGCCATCAGGAACACGGTCTCGATCCCGTCGTTGAGCTGCTGGTTCATGCCGGCCATCTGGTATTCGTATTCGAAGTCCGCCACCGCGCGCAGGCCGCGCACGATCACGCTCGCGCCCTGCTTTTCGGCAAACTTCATCAGCAGCGCATGGAAACCCATCACCGAAACGTTCTCGATCCCCTGCGCGGCCACTTCGCGCGTGACCATGGCCATGCGCTCCTCCGGCGTGAACATCGGGTTCTTCGAAGGGTTGGTCGTCACGCCGATGATCAGCTTGTCGACCAGCTTCGCCCCCCGGCGGATGATGTCGAGATGCCCCAGCGTGATCGGGTCGAATGTGCCGGGGTATACCCCGATCCTTTTGCCCGCCTCTCCCATGTCCTACCGATCCCTTTCGACAATGAACCACGCCAGCGCGCGCAGCAGGTCCGCTTCCTCACCATATGACGAGAGGAACTGCACCGCCTGTTCGACGAGGATCTGCGCCTGCTCGCGCGCCCGCTCTGGCCCGAGCAGCGAGAGGAACGTCTCCTTGCCCGCCGTCTCGTCCTTGCGCAGCGCCTTGCCGGCGGCCGCTTCGTCGCCCTCGGCATCGAGCAGGTCGTCGGCAATCTGGAAGGCGAGGCCGATATCCCGCGCATAACCGCGCAGGTGCGAGCGCCCTTCGGACGGAAGGCGTCCGATGATGGCGCCCATCTCCACCGCCGCGCTCAGCAGCGCGCCGGTCTTCAGTTGCTGCAGCCGGGTCACCGTCGGCAGGTCGAACGAGGCGGTCTCGGCCGCCATGTCCATCATCTGCCCGCCGGCCATGCCGTTCATGCCGCTCGCCAGCGCCAGCGTGCGCACCAGTTCGATGCGCACGAAAGGATCTCCGGTCAGATTGGGATCGGACAGGACCTCGAACGCGAAATCATGCAAGGCGTCACCCGCCAATACCGCCGTCGCCTCGTCATACGCGACATGCACTGTCGCCTTGCCGTGGCGCAGCGCGTCGTTGTCCATGCACGGCAGATCGTCGTGGATCAGCGAATAGACGTGGATCGCCTCGAGCGCAGTGCCGACGCGGATCGCCAGCTGCCGGTCTGCCCCGAACAGCGCGGCGGTTGCCGAAACCAGCAGCGGGCGCAGCCGCTTGCCGCCGCCCATCGCCGCATAGCGCATCGCCTCGATCAGCCGATCGCGCGGGTCATTCGCCATCGGCAGCAGCGCATCGAAGCTGGCATCCACATCTGCAGCGATCCGCTTCATGGCCGGGAGCAGCAGCTCCCGCCAGGGACCGGTACGTTCCATTGCCGTCATCCCCTCTCGGCTCCGTCATCAAAGGGCCGGGTTCCGGTGGCACGTCCAACACCGCCCGAAGCACCATCCGAAACGATCGCCTCTATCCGCGCCTGCGCGGCATCGAGCCGCTTCTGGCAATGCGCGCGCAGCGCATCACCCCGCGCGTAGAGATCAATCGATTCGTCGAGGGGAGCCTCGCCGCTTTCCAGCCGGCGGACAATATCCTCCAGCGCTTTCAAGGCTTCCTCGAAACTCAGAGAGCCGATGTCGGTATCGTGTGCCATCGCCGAGCAGCATTGACGGGGGAGCCGCAGCCGGTCAAGCTTCGAGGCGGGGAGGATATGTATGCAAATGGTAATCGCATACGTTGTGGCGGCAATTGTCTTCGGCGGGCTCGATGCGCTGTGGCTCGGCTGGGCCGGGCCAAACCTCTATCGCCCCGCCTTGGGAGACCTGCTCGCCCCCACCTTCCGGCTCGCCCCGGCGGGTATCTTCTACCTTGCCTACCTTGGCGGCATGGTCTGGTTCGCGATCCGTCCGGGTATTGCTTCCGGCCTCCCCGCCGCCGCGCTCAACGGCGCACTGCTCGGCGCGCTTTGCTACGCAACCTATGATTTCACCAACCAGGCCACGCTCGCCCGCTGGCCCAGCTATGTAACCGCCATCGACGTCTGCTGGGGCGCGTTCGCTACGATGACCGCCGCAGTCGCCGCCACATACGCCGCGCGCGCGTTTGCCGCATAAACCATGTTCATCGGCCACTACGCCCCCGCTTTCGCCGCCGCCGCCTCGCGCAAGGCCCCGCCGCTGGTGGTGCTCGTCATCGCGGTGCAACTGCTCGACTTCGCGTTCTTCTCCTTCGCGCTCCTCGGCATCGAGCACTACCGCATGGTGCCGAATTTCACTGCGAGCAACTGGCTCGATCTCTACGACATGCGCTACAGCCACAGCCTGCTCGGCGCGGCGGTGCTGGGCGCGCTGCTGGGCGGCCTTGTCCTTGCCGCGACGCGCAGCCGCACCGCCGCCGCCATCGCCTTTGCCTGCGCTCTCTCGCACTGGCTGGCGGACTATCTCGTCCACGCGCCGGACCTCACGCTGGCAGGCTCTCCGCCCAAGCTCGGCCTTGGCCTGTGGAACCATCCGATGATCGAACACGCGCTCGAAGTGGTGCTCGCCTTCGGGACGCTCGCTTACTACGCACGCAGCACCCGCGCCGCCGGGCCGCGTTCAGGCCTGTTCCTCTGGCTTCTCGCGCTCGTGCTGGCACTGTTCCAGATCATCGACTGGTTCGGCCCGCGCACGACCGACGTCAGCCCCGCGCAACCGGCGCTCGCGCTGTTCGCCTTCACCGTGATCGCGCTGCTGGTCCTGCCGGTCGAACTGTCGCGCTCCAGGCTTTCCGGGGCAAAGCGCATTTCTTGAGACTCGCCATGCCCGCGCGGCTTGGCTAAGGGCGCTGGCATGGCCGAGATCACCGCAGAAACCGTCGCCGCCCACGGGCTTTCCCCCGAAGAATACGAGCGCGTCCTCCACGCGCTCGGGCGCGAGCCGAACCTGGTCGAGCTCGGCATCTTTTCTGTCATGTGGTCGGAGCACTGCTCCTACAAGTCGAGCCGCATCCACCTGAAGAAGCTGCCGACGCAGGCGCCTTGGGTCATCTGCGGCCCCGGCGAGAACGCGGGCGTCATCGATATCGGCGATGGTCCGGACGGCACGAAGCTCGCCGCCATCTTCAAGATGGAGAGCCACAACCACCCCTCCTACATCGAGCCTTACCAGGGCGCGGCCACCGGCGTGGGCGGCATCCTGCGCGACGTCTTCACCATGGGCGCGCGCCCCGTCGCCAACATGAACGCGCTGCGCTTCGGCCGCCCCGATCACCCCAAGATGAAGCACCTTGTCCAAGGCGTCGTCGCGGGCATCGGCGGCTATGGCAATTGCGTCGGCGTGCCGACCGTCGGCGGCGAGACCAATTTCCACAAGGCCTATGACGGCAACATCCTCGTCAACGCGATGACCGTGGGCGTCGCCGATCAGGACAAGATCTTCTATTCGGCGGCGACCGGCATCGGCAATCCGATCGTCTACGTCGGCTCCAAGACCGGGCGCGATGGCATCCACGGCGCGACCATGGCGAGCGCGGACTTCGACGAGAAGAGCGAGGAAAAGCGCCCCACCGTGCAGGTCGGCGATCCCTTCACCGAAAAACTGCTCATCGAAGCCTGCCTCGAACTCATGGCGACCGACGCCATCGTCGCGATCCAAGACATGGGCGCGGCGGGCCTCACCTCCTCGTCGGTCGAAATGGCGACCAACGGCAAGGCTGGCATCGTGCTCGACATGGACAAGGTGCCCTGCCGCGAACTCGGCATGACGCCCTATGAAATGATGCTCTCGGAAAGCCAGGAGCGCATGCTCATGGTCCTGAAGCCCGGCAAGGAAGCCATGGCCGAGGCGATCTTCAAGAAGTGGGAGCTCGATTTCGCGGTCATCGGCGAAGTCACCGATACCGGCAACATGGTACTCACCTTCCAGGGCGAGACGGTCTGCAACATCCCGCTCGGCCCCCTTGCCGAAGATGCTCCGCTCTATGACCGCCCGGCGATGAGCCTCGATGAATACAAGGCCTGGGCCGGTGTGAAGCCGCTCGGCGATGTCCCCGCCAGCACCGATATCGGCGCCGATCTTCTCAAGCTCATGGCCTGCCCCGATCTCGCCAGCCGCCGCTGGATCTGGGAGCAGTATGATTCGCAGGTCGGCGCGGACACGCTCCAGAAGTCGGGCGGCGATGCCGCAGTCGTCCGCATCCACGGCACGCAAAAGGCGCTCGCGATCAGCACAGATTGCACCCCGCGCTACTGCTATGCGGACCCCTATGAAGGCGGCAAGCAGGCGGTAGCGGAGACCTATCGCAACATCTCGGCAGTCGGCGCCAAGCCCCTCGCCATCACCAACTGCCTCAATTTCGCCAACCCGCAGCGCCCGGAAATCATGGCCCAGATCGTCGAAGCCCTGCGCGGCATGGGCGACGCCTGCCGCGCGCTCGACTATCCCATCGTGAGCGGCAACGTCTCGCTCTACAACGAAAGCAAGGCGACCGGCGGCGGCTCGGCCATTCTCCCCACCCCCGCCATCGGCGGCGTCGGCCTCATGGAAAACCATGAAACGATGGCTAAAATCGGCTTCAAGGCCGAAGGCGAGGCGATCTTCGTCATCGGTCACAGCAACGGCCACCTCGGCCAGTCGCTCTGGCTGCGCGAAGTGCATGGCCGCGAAGAAGGCGCACCGCCGCCAGTCGATCTCACCGCCGAACGCGCGCACGGCGAATTCATCCGCAAGCTCATCGCAGAAGGCAAGGTCAGCGCCGTGCACGACGTCTCGGACGGCGGCCTCCTCGTGGCCCTCGCCGAAATGGCGATGGCGAGCGGCATCGGCTGTCAGCTCGAAGAGATCGGCGACCACTTCACTGCATTCGGCGAAGATCAGGGCCGCTATGTCGTGACAAGCGCGGTGGCGGACACGATCCAGGCCGCCGGCATCCCGATGACGCGGATCGGCACCACTGGTGGCACTGCCGTCAGCGGTCCGGGTTTTGCGGTTGAAATCGCGGCCCTGCGCAAGGCCAACGAAGCCTTCTTCAAGGACTGGATGGAGGGCTAACCTCCAAACTCGGAGCGTCTCCCTCTGGCCCTCCCCATTTTTGCGCAGCACAAATGGGGAGGTGGCTCGCGAAGCGAGACGGAGGGGTAAAGACTAAGCCGCCTTCTGCTTCCCCAGCAGATCATAGGGATCGACATCCATCGACCGCCACACCGCATGCGCCGCGCGGTAATGCATCGCAGGCGTGATGTTCAGGCGGCGGCGCACTTCCTGCAGCGGCAGCGGCAGGAGTTCGGTGATCGACTGCTCGACCAGCCGCGGGCAGGCCTTGCCCAGCCCCTGCGCTTCGCGGATCGCGCGCAGCACCGGGGCGCTGCTCTTGACCTGCTTGCCGATATTGAGCCCGGCCATGTAGCCGATGAACAGGTGCGCCGGCGAAGGCTGCTGGCTGTAGGTGAACGCCAGCACGCAGGCCTCGCCCAGCGCGTCGCGGCCATAGCCGGTGAGAACATGAAGCATATCATGCACATCGCGCATGCGGTTCATGTACCACTGGAACTGGTCGTTGTACTTCGGCTTGTCCTTGGCGAAGCGCTGGAACTCCTCGACGAGCCCCGCCGCCGTCAGCCCCTCGCTCTCCATGAAGTCGCAGTACGCATGCGCCAGCGACCCTTCCGGCATGCGGCGCAGCGCGGCATGATCATCGAGGATCGTCGGCAGATCGGGTTCCTTGACCCGCACATCCATGCCGCGCTCCGACGTCAGGAACCGCTCGCCCGCCTTGCGCAGATCGCGCCACGGCAAAGCTTCGAAGATGCGGAACACTTCTTCGGTGTTTTCCTTGTCCTTCAGCAGCTCGCGGAAGTGATGCATCGCCTTGGCCGGACGCAGCTTCAGCTGCGGGCGCCGTTCGTCGTAGAGCGGCAGACCGAGAAAATCGCGCGAGGTATCGGCTTCAAACGTGGCGCTAAGGGCGTTCACACGGCATCTCCGGCAGAATCAGATCCTGCCCTCGTACTAACACCAGTGTTAATATCGCGTCAAGCGGCCACCCAGTGCTCCCGCGCGATGCCATAGAGCGACAGGATCGCGGTCAGGTCGCCCCGCTCGATCCACCCGTCCGCCGCCGCGCGCGCCTTGGGCTTGGCGCGATAGGCGATGCCGTGGGTCGCGGCTTCCAGCATCGGAATATCATTCGCGCCGTCGCCGGTCGCCAGCGAACCTGCCCCCTCGCCCAGCCGCGCCGCTTCCTCGATCAGCACCTTGCGCTTCACCGAACTGTCGACGATCCCGCCGACGACATCGCCTGTCAGCACACCGCCGTGCACGCCAAGCCGGTTCGCCACCACATGCTCGAAGCCCAATTGCTCCGCCACCGGATCGGCAAAGGCGTGGAAACCGCCCGTCACCAGCACCGTCTTCGCACCACGCGCCTTCAAGGTCGCCACCAATGTCCGCGCGCCATCCATCGGCCGGATGCGCTCGTCCAGACACTGCTTGATCGCACTTTCCGAAAGCCCCTTCAGCAGCCCCACGCGTTCGCGCAGCGCAGCCTCGAAATCGAGCTCGCCGCGCATCGCGCGCTCGGTGATCGCCGCGATCCGCTCCTTCAGCCCCGCAAAATCGGCCAGCTCGTCGATGCATTCCTGCCCGATCATCGTCGAATCCATGTCCGACACAAACAGGCGCGGCACCTCGATCGGCACGCGTGACAGCAGCATGTCGCTCGCCGGAAAGCCCTCGTCCAGAATGCGCCGCACCGCGCCCACGTCAGGCGCTTTCGCTTCCTCGATCAGCTCCATTTCGAGCACATCATCGACTTCGGACAGCATCCCCGCGCCGGCCACTTCCCATCCCGCGTCCTCGATCTGCTCCATGGCGAGCGCAAGCCGATCACCTAATGTGTCACCAAGCGTCTCGGGCTCTGCTATCAGCCGTGCGATGAGCACCGATCATTCCCCTAGTCAGGCGGGCCAATTGCCGCCGCTCGCGCTCATTGCAGGCCCCACCGCCAGCGGCAAGAGCGATCTCGCCGTCCGTACCGCGCTCGCGGCCGGCAAGGCGGTGGTGATCAACGCCGACAGCGCGCAAGTCTACGCCGACCTCGCCGTCCTCAGCGCCCGCCCCACCGAGGCGGACATGCAGGGCGTCCCCCACCGCCTGTTCGGCACATGGGACGGCGCCGAGGCCTGCTCCGCCGCCGACTGGGCCGCCGCCGCCCGCGCCGAAATCGCCGCCGCGCATGAGCAAGGCGCGCTTCCCGTTCTCGTCGGCGGCACAGGCCTCTATATCCGTACGTTGCTCGAGGGCATCGCCCCTGTGCCCCCCATCGATCCCGCCATCCGCGCCGAAGTCCGCGCGCTCCCCGTCGCCGAGGCCTACGCCGCCCTCACCCGCGAAGACCCCGCCCGCGCCGCCGCGCTCGGCCCAAACGACACCACCCGCGTCGCCCGCGCGCTCGAAGTGATCCGCTCCACCGGCCGCCCGCTCGCGGCATGGCAAGAGGAGCGCACCGGCGGCATCGGCCACACTGTCAGCTTGCACCCCCTCGTCCTCATGCCCGAGCGCGCATGGCTCTACGAGCGCTGCGACCGCCGCTTCGCGCAGATGTGGCACGGCGGCGCGGTCGCCGAAGTCGAGGCGCTCCTCGCTCGCCGGCTCGACCCCGATCTCCCCGTCATGCGCGCCATCGGCGTGGCCGAAGTCACTGATTTCCTTGCCGGCACCTGCACCGAACCCGAAGCCATCACCGCCGGAAGCCAGGCCACCCGCCGCTACGCCAAGCGCCAATACACGTGGCTGCGCCACCAGCCGCCCGCCGATTGGCCGCGCATTATGATGGAAAATTCCCCTTCGGACAGTCTGATTGAAGCATTATTACGCGATTAGCGGTTGACACGGCATTTTATGTCGCCTACCGCAACGTCACCGCAGGGTACGGATTCCAGTCCCACCCGCGGCGTCTATGGCCCGGTGCAGTCTGGATCTGCCCCGGGCCGCATTTTTTGTAAGGCTGGGCGGGAATCGCCCATTCTTCGGCGGTTTTTGGTTTGAAGGTTCGCGGCGGCGCGGCTAACGCGCCCCATCGCAGCGGCATCGGGACAAGGTCCAGAAGGATACACCGGGCCGGAAAGGGAACGACACGTGAAGAACGAGCGCAGCGGCGCGGAAATCCTGGTCGAAAGCCTGGTCGCACAGGGAGTCGAATGCGTGTTCGGCTATCCCGGCGGCGCGGTGCTGCCGATTTACGATGCCCTGTTCGGCGATGAACGCATCCGCCACATCCTCGTGCGCCACGAAGCCGGCGCGGCCCACGCCGCCGAAGGCTATGCCCGCGCCACCGGCAAGCCCGGCGTCGTGCTCGTCACCTCGGGCCCCGGCGCGACCAATGCCGTCACCGGCATTGCCGATGCCTTCATGGATTCGATCCCGCTCGTCGTCCTCACCGGGCAGGTGCCCACCGCGCTGATCGGCTCGGACGCGTTCCAGGAATGCGACACGGTCGGCATCACGCGCCACTGCACCAAGCACAACTACCTCGTGAAGGACCCGGCGCAGCTGGGCGAAGTCGTCGAGGAAGCCTTCCGCATCGCCACCGAGGGCCGCCCCGGCCCGGTCGTGATCGACATTCCCAAGGACGTCCAGATCGGCCTCGCGCCGTGGACCGGCAAGCCCGCCCGCACCCGCACGCGCTACAATCCGCAGATCGAAGGTTCGCGTGAGGATATCGCGCAGGCCGTGCAGATGATCGCCGCCGCGCAGGCGCCGATCTTCTACACCGGCGGCGGCGTGATCAACTCCGGCCCCGAGGCGACCGCGCTGCTGCGCGAGCTTCAGGCCCTCACCGGCGCGCCCGTCACCTCCACGCTGATGGGCCTCGGCGCCTTCCCGGCGGACCATCCGGCGTGGCTTGGCATGCTCGGCATGCACGGCACCTATGAAGCCAACATGGCGATGAACCGCGCCGACCTGATCGTCGCCATCGGCGCCCGCTTCGATGACCGCGTCACCGGCCGCCTCGATGCTTTCTCGCCGCATTCCAAGCGCATCCACATCGATATCGACCGCGCCTCGATCAACAAGACCGTGCGCGCCGATCTGCCCATCGTCGGCGATTGCGCCCACGTCCTGCGCCAGCTGATCGCCGCATGGCACGAAGCGAAGCACGAAGCAGCCGAGCTCGGCGAATGGTTTGCCCGCATCGATGGCTGGCGCGCCCGCCAGTCCCTCGCCTACCCGCACCGCAAGGAAGCCATCATGCCGCAATATGCGGTGGAGCGGCTTTACGAGCTGACCCGCAAGCACGATCCGATCATCACCACCGAAGTCGGCCAGCACCAGATGTGGGCGGCGCAGTACTTCCACTTTGCCGGCCCCAACAAGTGGCTCACCTCCGGCGGCCTCGGCACGATGGGCTATGGCCTGCCCGCCGCGATCGGCGCGCAGGTCGGCTTCCCCGACGCGCTCGTCATCGACATCGCGGGCGATGCCTCGATCCAGATGAACATCCAGGAACTCGGCACCGCGACGCAGTACCGCCTGCCGGTCAAGATCTTCGTTTTGAACAACGAATGGATGGGCATGGTCCGCCAGTGGCAGGAACTGACTTACGAGAGCCGCTATTCGAACTCCTACTCGGACAGCCTGCCCGATTTCGTGAAGCTCGCCGAGGCTTACGGCTGGAAGGGCATCCGCATCACCGACGAGAGCGAGCTCGACGCCGGCATCCAGGCGATGATCGACCATCCGGGCCCGGTCTTCGTCGATTGCCTCGTCGCCAAGGAAGTGAACTGCTTCCCGATGATCCCGTCAGGCGCCGCGCATACCGACATGATCCTCTACGGCGACAGCGTTGCCGGCACGATGGACGACGCCGCCAAGGCGCTGGTGTGATCCCTTCCGATGCTTACCCTTTCCCCCCTCCCGTTCGTGTCGAGCGAAGTCGAGACACCAAACGCCGCGCCCGGTGTCTCGACTTCGCTCGACACGAACGGGACTTGGATTGTTTCCCATGACTGCTGAAACCCTCATCGCCGCCGCCGAGCGCCACGTCCTCACCATCACCGTCGACAACGAGGCGGGCATTCTCGCCAAGATCGCCGGCCTGTTCACCGCGCGCGGCTACAATATCGACAGCCTGACCGTGGCCGACATCACCGATGGCCACGATGTCAGCCGCATCACCATCGTCACCCACGGCCCGCCCGAGGTGATCGACCAGATCCGCGCGCAGCTCGAACGCCTCGTGCCCGTCCACAAGGTCGTCGATCTCACCGAAGTCGGCCCTTACGTCGAGCGCGAGCTGGCGCTCATCAAGGTCGCCGGCAAGGGCGAGAACCGCGTCGAGGCGCTGCGCCTTGCCGACGTGTTCCGCGCCAAGGTCGTCGATACGACAACCGCCAGCTTCGTCTTCGAACTGACCGGCGCGCCCGAAAAGATCGACAGCTTCGTCAGCCTGATGAAGGAACTCGGGCTCGTCGAGGTTGGCCGCACCGGCATCGTCGGCATGATCCGCGGTGCGGAAGCTGCCTAGGGCGGGAGTGTAAACCGGGAGCATGCCTTTCTGATCCATCCCAATCACCCCGCTCATGCTGAGCTTGTCGAAGCATCACAGCGCAGCGCGTGCGGCAACACCCTTCGACAAGCTCAGGGTGAGCGAAGGTGGATCACAATTCAAATGCGACGACTTCAAAAATACTTCCTTTCAACGACATAGAGAACGGAACTGAGAATGAAGGTCTATTACGACGCCGATTGCGATCTGAACCTCATCAAGGACAAGAAGATCGCCGTCCTCGGCTATGGCTCGCAGGGCCACGCCCATGCGCAGAACCTGCGTGACTCTGGCGTCAAGGAAGTCGCCATTGCCCTCCGCGCCGGTTCGGCCACCGCCAAGAAGGCCGAAGCCGCCGGCTTCAAGGTGCTTGCCAACGCCGAAGCCGCCGCCTGGGCCGACATCCTCATGATCCTCGCGCCCGACGAGCACCAGGCCGCGATCTATGCCGAGGACATCCACGCCAACCTCAAGCCCGGCGCCGCGCTTGCCTTCGCCCACGGCCTCAACGTCCACTTCGGCCTGATCGAGCCGCGCGCCGATATCGACGTGATCATGGTCGCGCCCAAGGGCCCGGGCCACACCGTCCGCAGCGAATACGTGCGCGGCGGCGGCGTGCCCTGCCTCATCGCCGTCCATCAGGACGCGACCGGCAACGCGCATGACGTCGGCCTCGCTTATGCGAGCGGCGTCGGCGGCGGCCGTTCGGGCATCATCGAGACGAACTTCAAGGAAGAGTGCGAGACCGACCTGTTCGGCGAGCAGGCCGTGCTCTGCGGCGGTATCACCCACCTGATCCAGGCCGGGTTCGAAACGCTGGTCGAAGCGGGCTACGCGCCGGAAATGGCCTATTTCGAGTGCCTCCACGAGACCAAGCTGATCGTCGACCTGCTCTATGAAGGCGGCATCGCCAACATGCGCTACTCGATCTCGAACACCGCCGAATACGGCGACATCAAGACCGGCCCGCGCATCATCACCGACGAGACGAAGGCCGAAATGAAGCGCGTCCTCGCCGACATCCAGTCGGGCCGCTTCGTCAAGGACTTCGTGCTCGACAACCGCGCCGGTCAGCCCGAACTCAAGGCAAGCCGCAAGGCCGCGGCCGCGCACCCGATCGAGAAGACCGGTGCCCAGCTGCGCGCGATGATGCCGTGGATCGGCGCCAACAAGCTGGTCGACAAGTCGAAGAACTGATCCTTCGCGCGAAGGGCGGGTGCAAGCCGCGCCCGCCCTTCGACGAACGACCGACGGCAACCGCCGACCGGCATTGTGGATTTACCGGAGTCCCGATACCTCCAGTTTCGAAGTATCGGGGTAATTACAATGACATCGTTCCGGCCCTGCGCAGCAGCGCTGGCGTCCCTGATGCTGGGCGCCCTGCCCTCGGGGCCGCTGCAGGCCCAGGCCGCCGCCCCTGCCGATACTTGCAGCCTCACCCTCACCGCGCGCTTCGTCGGCGCCCGCGCCGTGCCCCAGGTGCGCGGCACGGTCCATCAGGTCGCCCGCCCCCATCCGGTGCGCTGGATCGCCCCCGGGCAGGCCATCACGCTCGATCAGAACCCAGAGCGGCTCAACGTCATCGTCGACGAGACCGGGCGGATAGCGGTTATGCGTTGCGGCTGATCGAGACGCGCTTGCCATGCGCCCGCCGCCTGTGGCAGCCCTTGGCTCTCTTCCCCACGGAGACCGTTCGATGATCCGCTTCCCCCGTGCCGCCAAGATCGCCCTGCCGCTCGCGCTTGTCGCGCTCGCCGCGCCGTCGCTGTCGCAAATGCCCAGCACGCCCCCCGGCGCGCCCGACAAGTCGCGCGTCACCGCCGGCAACTACACCGTCGATGGCACTCATTCGATGATCGCCTGGCGGGTCAACCACTTGGGATTCAACGATTACTTCGGCCTGTTTGGTGAACTCGGCGGCTCGATGACGTTCGACCCCGCCAATGTCGCCGCCACCAAGCTCATCGCGACAATCCCCGTCTCGAAGGTCGTCACCGTCAATCAGGCCCTCACCGGACACCTGCTCAAGCCCGGTGCAGACGGCGCCAAGCCCGACTTCTTCGGCCCCAACGCCGCCGATGCCGTGTTCACCTCGACCAAGGTGATCCCCGGCGCCGACGGCATGAGCGCCACGGTCGAAGGCAACCTCACCCTCAACGGCGTGACCAAGCCCGCCACTTTCACCGCCCAGTTCGTCGGCGCGGGCGTCAATTTCTTCAACAAGGCGCAGACCATCGGCTTCCACGGCCAGTCCACCATCAAGCGCAGCGAATTCGGCCTCGGCTTCTTCGCCCCGCTGGTCGCCGATGAAGTGAAGCTCGACATCACCATCGACTTCGAAAAGAAGTAACCTCTGCGCGCACACGACAGGCCCCTCCCCCCCTGAGCTTGTCGAAGGGGCGGGGGAAGCTGGGTGGGGGCAGCTACCGCATCAGCCCAAACGCCGTCCGCAGCTCTCCCACGAAAGCTGCGGGCTGCTCCCACGCCGCGAAGTGCCCGCCCTTCTCCATTTCGCCCCAGTGGACGATGTTCGCGCAGTGCCGCTCCATCCATGATCGCGGCGTGGGCAGGATTTCCTTGGGAAAGGCGCTCACCGCCACGGGAAGCGTGATCTTCTCGATTCCGCCATCGCCAAAGCTCTCCCAATAGAGCCTTGCCGAAGAGGCCCCCGCCGCCGGCAGCCAGTACAGCATGATGTTGTCGAGCATTGCGTCCCGGCTCAGCGCGCTTTCGGGCATGCCTTCGTTGTCGGTCCACGCCCACATCTTCTCGTAGATCCACCCCGCCAGCCCCACGGGCGAATCGACAAGCGAATAGCCGATCGTCTGCGGCCGGGTGGATTGCTCCTTGGAATAGCCCGAATCCCAATCCTGGTAATGCTTGAGCGCCCCCAGCGCCTTGAGTTCGTCGGCCGAAGGATTGGCGAGGTCTTCGGGGCGTGGGCGAGCCATCGGCATGTTGAGGTGGATGCCGGCGCAGCCCTGCGGCATCTGCATGCCGATATGCGTCGTCACGATGGAGCCCCAGTCGCCCCCTTGCGCAAACCACCTCTCATAGCCCAGCCGCGCCATCAGCACGCCCCACGCCTGCGCGATCTTTTCAACGCCCCAGCCATTGCGCTCCGGCTTGCCCGAAAGGCCGAACCCCGGCAGGCACGGGATCACCAGATGGAAGGCATCCGCCGCGCTGCCCCCATGCGCTTCCGGATCGGTCAGCGCCTCGATCACGCCGCGAAACTCGAGCACCGATCCCGGCCACCCATGCGTCATGATCAGCGGCGCCGCGCCCTCATGCTTCGAGCGTAGATGCAGGAACCGGATCGCCACCCCGTCGATCGTCGTGGTCCACAGGCCCAGCCCATTCAGCCAGTCCTCGCACTTCCTCCAGTCGTACTCATGCCGCCAATAGCGCACGAAGTCCTGCAAGGCCGCCAGCGGCACACCCTGCGTCCAATCGTCCACCGCTTCCTTCTCGGGCCAGCGCGCCAGATCGATCCTTGCGTTCAGATCATCCAGCGCTGCCTGCGGCACGCGGTATTCAAACGGCTCGACGGCTTCAGACATACAGCTCTCCCTTGCTTTCATTCTGGACAAGCGCGGTCGCTTTCACCATAGGCTAAAGTCATGATCGCCGCTCTGGACCTTACCCTGCGACTTATCCGCCCTTGGGCGTGACGGGAGGCGGCCGCGCGGCGCGCCCCTAGCGCCCAAGGGTCACACTGCCATCAAGTCGCAATTTCCAGATCCGAAAGCCATCCCATGTCCATGTTCAAGAATCCCTCGGTCAAGTACCGCCCCTTCCCGCAGGTCCCGCTGGAAAACCGCCAGTGGCCCGGCCGCACGATCACCCACGCGCCGCGCTGGCTCTCCACCGACATGCGCGATGGCAACCAGTCGCTGATCGATCCGATGGACGCCGAAAAGAAGGCCCGCTTCTTCGATCTGCTCGTCCGCCTCGGCCTCAAGGAAATCGAAGTCGGCTTCCCCAGCGCCGGCGCCACCGAATATGATTTCATCCGCGGCCTCGTCGATCAGGGCAAGATCCCGGACGACGTCTTCGTGCAGGTCCTCACCCAATCGCGCGAGGATCTGATCAAGACCTCGTTCGAAAGCCTCGCCGGCGCGAAGCAGGCGATTGTCCATGTCTACAACGCGGTCTCGCCGCTGTGGCGCAAGGTCGTGTTCGGCATGGAACCCGCCGAAATCAAGGACATCGCCCGTGCCGGCGCCACGTTCCTGCGCGATCAGGCCGCCCGCTTCCCGCAGACGGACTGGCATTTCGAATATAGCCCGGAGACCTTCTCCACCGCCGAACTCGATTTCAGCATCGAATGCTGCGAGGCGGTGATGGAAATCCTCCAGCCGACCACCGACAAGCCGATCATCCTCAACCTCCCCGCCACGGTCGAGGCGGCAACGCCCAACATCTACGCCGACCAGATCGAATACTTCTGCCGCAACCTGCCGAACCGCGACCGCGCGGTGATCTCGCTGCACACCCACAACGACCGCGGCACCGGCGTCGCCGCCGCCGAGCTCGGCCTGATGGCGGGTGCCGACCGCATCGAGGGCTGCCTGTTCGGCAATGGCGAGCGCACCGGCAATTGCTGCCTCGTCACCGTCGCGCTCAACATGTACACGCAGGGCGTCGATCCGGGCCTCGATTTCTCGGACATCGACGAAGTCATCCAGACGGTCGAATACTGCAACCAGCTCCCCGTCCACCCCCGTCACCCCTATGGCGGCGAACTCGTGTTCACCGCCTTTTCCGGCAGCCACCAGGACGCGATCAAGAAGGGTTTTGCCGCGCGGGAAACGCAGAACGACGAGCTCTGGGCCGTCCCCTACCTCCCCATCGACCCCGCCGATCTCGGCCGCAGCTACGAAGCGGTCATCCGCGTCAATTCGCAGTCCGGCAAGGGCGGCTTCGCCTGGGTGCTGGAACAGGATCAGGGCCTCAAGCTGCCCAAGAAGATGCAGGCGCACTTCTCGCGCCACGTGCAGGAACTCGCCGATGACCTCGGCCGCGAACTCCACGCCGGGGATATCTGGGCCGTGTTCCAGAAGACCTACCACCTCGGCGAAGAGCAGCGCTTCACGCTCGTCGACTACGAGGAAGCCCGCGCGCCCGACGGCACCCGTGTCTTCGCCGGCAAGATCGCCGTCGATGGCGAAGTCCGCTCGGTCTCCGGCCGCGGCAACGGCCTGATCTCCTCGGTCGTCGCCACCTTGAAGGACGGCTTCGGCATCAGCATCGACGTGCGCGACTACGCCGAACACGCCCTTGGGGCCGGCAGCGACGCCCGCGCCGCCGCCTACGTCGAATGCACCGGCCCCGATGGCAAAGTCATCTGGGGCGTCGGCATCGACGAAGACGTCGCCACCGCAAGCGTGCGCGCGATCCTGAGCGCGGCGAACGCAGCGGGCTGAGGCGGGCAAGGGCCACCACCCCTCCCATCCGCACGAACAGATCGCAACCATCCCTCGGGGCGCTGAACCAGTGCTGCTGCGCCAAGCGCCGGGGGGTTGGCGCGTGTGCCACTGGCATAGCCAACATTCGGTAACCGGCTCGCAAGATCCGGAAACAATTTGTCGTTTGATTGCTGTGGGATGGACTTGTAACCATCGCGTCATCGGGTCGATCCCAAAAGAAAACTATCCAATGACAAGGTGTTTGGGCCGAGAGTGACACCGACATTGCAAGAACAGGCTCTTGCTGCCGAGTGTTGCGGCTCGCGGTGATTTAGGTGTTCATTTCGGTCAAGGTGATGGATCTGCTATGACGGAAACACCGAAGGGCGGCGCATTCCTTGCCAGCTGGCGCGCGGATTTGCCCGCTTCGATCGTGGTCTCGCTCGTTGCGTTGCCGCTGTGCCTTGGCGTTGCACTCGCGTCGGGAGCGCCATTGTTTGCCGGTCTCGTCGCCGGAATTGTCGGCGGTATCGTTGTTGGTCTGCTCAGCCGTTCGCCACTCTCGGTGAGCGGCCCCGCTGCAGGTCTGACGGCAATCGTGCTCGCTGCCATCGAAGGCCTTTCCAGCTATGAGGCGTTCCTCCTTGCGGTTTGCATCGCCGGGATCATCCAGATCGGCTTTTCCTTTCTGCGCGCTGGCGTTCTCGCGGAGTTCGTGCCTTCGTCGGTCATCACCGGCATGCTCGCCGCGATTGGCCTGATCCTTATCCTCAAGCAATTGCCGCACGCCATCGGCTACGATGGCGATCCGATCGGTGACTTCGCCTTCGGGCAGCGCGACGGTGGCAACACGATTTCCGCAGTCGTCGCGATGTTGCGAGACGACATCCAGTGGGGCGCCGTTATCGTGGCAGGGGTCAGCCTGGCGTTCCTGTTCTGGTGGGACAAGGCGCGACCAAAGGAAGGGCCTTTGCGCTTCGTACCTGGCCCGCTCGTCGTGGTGGCGTTCGGCGTGACAGCCAATCTGCTGTTCCAGAATTTCGCGCCCGCGCTTGCCATTGCGAAGACCCACCTTGTCGCAGTCCCTGTGCCGGCGACAGCTGCTGCCTATGCAGAGCTCCTGCGCCTGCCGGACTTCACCGCTATCGTGAACGGTAAAGTGTGGATTGCGGCAGCAACCATAGCGATCGTCGCCAGCCTGGAATCGCTGCTGAGTGTCAAGGCCGTCGATGAACTCGATCCCCAGCGCCGGGTGACGGACAAGAACCGCGAATTGCTGGCGCAAGGCTGTGGCAATTTCGTGTCGGGCTTCCTTGGAGGCATTCCGGTCACGTCGGTCATCGTGCGCAGCTCCGCCAATGTGGATGCCGGCGCAAAGTCGCAGCTTTCGACCATTCTGCATGCCGTCTGGCTGCTCGCCAGCGTGCTGCTGATCCCATCGGTGCTGAACCTCATTCCGCTTTCGGCCCTGGCGGCGGTCCTGATCGCCACCGGCTGGAAACTCGCCAAGCCAAGCCTGTTCATTGAACGGTACGGACAAGGACTTACCCAGTTCATTCCCTTTGTCGCCACGGTGGTTGCGATCCTTTTCACCGATCTGCTGATCGGCATAGCAATCGGCATCGCAATCGGACTGGGCTTCGTGATCTGGCGCAACATCCAGAACGCCGTGACCGTCATCCACCATGGGGACGATGTGATGGTCCGTGCGCGGCGGAACCTCTACTTCGTTCACAAGGCGCAATTGCAGGAAGCACTTGCCGCGATCCCGGACGGCAAGACCGTTCTCATCGACCTGTCTGCGACCAATTATGTCGATCTCGACAATGTCGATATCATCAACGCTTTCGCCAAAGCTGCACCCTATCGTTCGCTGCGGGTCATCATCAAGGGTGACCCGCGTGGAGAAACCGCCCACCGCATCAAGGCCCCGCTGACACGCGCCCGCGCCACCTGAGCCGGGCAGACATCAGGAATTCGACCCATGCAGGAAATACCGCAGCTCTTGCTTCACAATCGAGCCTGGGCAGCCGAACAGCTTGAGGAGGATCCCGAGTTCTTCAAGCGTCGTCTGGATGGCCAGAAACCGGCGTTTCTGTGGATCGGCTGTTCCGACAGCCGTGTCCAGCCTGATCACTTCACGCAGGCAGCACCGGGCGGGCTGTTTGTCCATCGCAACATTGCCAATCTTGTGCGCCACGATGACGCGAACCTTATGGCTGTGCTCGATTTCGCGGTAATGACGCTTGGCGTGAACGAAATCGTGATCTGCGGTCATTACGCATGCGGCGGTATTGCAGCTTCGCTCGGCAAGCTCCCCGACAGCCCGGTCGGCCACTGGCTTGAGCATGTCGTCGATGTCCTCGATGCGCACCGCGCGGCGGTCGAATGCATCCACGACCCCGATGAGCGGGTCAATCGACTTGTAGAGATCAACGTTCGCGACCAGCTTCTGCACCTCGCGAAGACAGCCACGGTGCAGGCGGCGTTCGCATCAGGTAGACCACTCAAGCTGCATGGATGGGTCTATGACCTGCGCGACGGGCTGATCAAGCCGCTCCTCGATATCGACAGCTCGACGAAGCTGGACGAGGTTGGAGCACCGGAGCGCGTGCTGGTCTAGCCTGCGCAAACTGCGCAGCGGCGGCGGGCTTCGCACTCGGCCGCTTCCGGAGAGCCTTCGCCCCCTTTCCCTTTCCCCCCACCATCTCCATACTCCCATTTGCGAGCCCGCAACGAGGCCGTTTTTGAGAGAGAGCCATGTCTGAAGAGATCATCGATCCCGATCTGCCGATCATCGATCCCCACCACCACTTGTGGGACCTGCGCCCGCTCGTCGCCTCGTTCCCCCAGCCGCTGCATCCCTTCATCGAGACGCTGGTTCCGGCCGCCTACTACAATTTCGACACGCTCCACGCCGATACACACAGCGGCCATAACGTGATCGGCACCGTGTTCATGGAATGCGGCGCCTTCTACCGGAATGGCGCCGAGCAGGCACTGAAACCGGTCGGCGAAGTCGAGTTCGTCAATGGCGTCGCGGCGCAGGGCGCGAGCGGGCTCTACGGCAATTACCGCCCCTGCGCCGGGATCATCGGCCATGCCGACATGACCTTGGGCGACGGCGCGGTGCCCGTCCTCGAAGCTCTCATCGCTGCCGGAAACGGCCGCTTCAAGGGCATCCGCCACCAGGCCGCATGGGATGCCGATCCCGAAGTGCTCGGCCCCCCGTTCCACGCGCCGTCCGGGCTCTACACCAGCGACGCCTTCCGCGCCGGCTTCAAGCATCTCGGCAAGATGGGCCTCACCTTCGATGCCTGGCTGCTCGAGCCGCAGCTGCCCGATGTCATCAGCCTCGCCCGCGCCTTCCCCGATCAACCGATCGTGCTCGATCACTGCGGCACCCCGCTCGGCGTCGCCAGCTACAAGGGCAAGCTCCACGAACGCTTCGACATCTGGCGGGACAATATCCGCGAACTCGCCAGGTGCCCCAATGTCTCGGTCAAATTGGGCGGCCTCGCCATGGCCTTCTGCGCCATGCCCGAGCAGGGGCCCGCCGCCGGTGTCGGCTCCGAAACGCTCGCGGCGATGTGGCGCCCCTATATCGAGACCTGCATCGACGCCTTCGGGCCGCAGCGCGGCATGTTCGAAAGCAACTACCCGGTCGACCGCTGGGGCGCGACCTATCCGGTCCTGTGGAACGCCTTCAAGCGCCTCGCCCACGGCGCCTCGGCGGACGAAAAGCACGCGCTCTTCGCGGGCAACGCCGCGCGCTTCTACGGCATCGAGCACGTGCTCGCGGCCTAGTCATTAAGGGAGCGGCGCTGACCTTTGACAGCGCCGCGTCTCCTGCTAAAGCTCCGGTTTAACCGCCCGCTTAAACCGGAGCTTTCAGGATGCCGCTTCCCCCGCTGTTCAAGAACCTGCGCCTCCCCGTCATCGGCTCGCCGCTGTTCATCATCTCCGGCCCCGAACTCGTCATCGCGCAGTGCAAGGCGGGCATCGTCGGCAGTTTTCCCAGCCTCAATGCGCGGCCGATCAGCCAGCTAGACGAATGGCTCCACGAGATCACCGAAACGCTCGCCGCGCACAATCGCGATCATCCGGACAGCCCCGCGGCACCCTTCGCGGTGAACCAGATCGTCCACAAGACCAACAACCGCCTCGATGAGGACATGGCGCTCTGCGAGAAGTGGCAGGTGCCGATGCTGATCACCTCGCTCGGCGCGCGCGAGGATATCAACGAGGCCGCGCATCGCTGGGGCGGCATCGTGCTGCACGACGTGATCAACGACCGCTTCGCCCGCAAGGCCATCGAAAAGGGCGCGGACGGCCTCATTCCCGTCGCCGCGGGTGCGGGCGGCCATGCCGGCGCGCTCTCGCCCTTCGCCTTGATGCAGGAAATCCGCCAGTGGTTCGACGGGCTCGTCGCGCTCTCCGGCGCCATCGCGCATGGCCGCTCCATCCTCGCCGCGCAGGCCCTCGGCGCCGATTTCGCCTATATCGGCTCGGCCTGGATCGCGACCGCCGAAGCCCGCGCGGCAGAAGGCTACAAGCAGGAAATCGTCGACAGCCGCGCGCAGGACATCGTCTATTCGAACCTCTTCACCGGCGTGCACGGCAACTACCTCAAGGGCTCGATCGTCAAGGCCGGGCTCGATCCGGACAACCTCCCGGTCAGCGATCCCTCCAAGATGAACTTCGGCTCGGGCGGCAACACCGAAGCCAAGGCGTGGAAGGACATCTGGGGTTCGGGCCAGGGCATCGGCGCGATCGACAAGGTCGAGACCGTGGCCGAACGCGTCGCCACACTCACCGCGCAGTACCGTGAAGCCGCCGCCGGTCTATCCACCGACAGCGCGCCCTTCCTCTAGAGCGGTTTTCACCCGCTCTAAAGCCGGCTCTCCGTCGCTTCCCACAGCATCTCGGCCATGCGGTCGAGATGGCTGTAGTCGGTCGCCGGATCATGCCGGTTGAGCACGATCTCCTCGCCTTTGGGCGGGCTGAGCAGCCGTCTGCGCAGCGCGCGTTGCAGCAGGTCCAGCCGCATCAGCGCCTCCATGCTGGCCAGTTCAGGATCGTAACAGCGCGTGCGGCTCCACCCCAGTTCGATCTGGCCGACCCGTTCGGTAACCATTTCCGAATAGGTTCCATGCGGTCCGCGATGTAACGGCAAGCCGATCCTGAGCGCGCCGCTCTCGGTCGCAGGGAGCAGCAGGCCGTTCGCGCGGAAGTCGTGAAAGCCGATCCGGTCGGGCGTCAGCGCGGTGATCAACCGGCTGAACGCGCGCCGGTAAAGCAAGGCGCGCGGCAGCAAATGGTGCCGCTGCAAGCCCGGCGTATAGCCCGGCTTTCCCGGTACATTCACCGAGCGGAAGGGGATGCGTCCCCGGGCTATGTGTCCAGCAGGAACCATGCCGCCATGTTCGCGCGGCGGGCTTAACGCTGCACTTGCAAGCGTCGTTTATCGGAACCTTGCAAGCGTGCTTTACCTAGCGCGGCAGGACGTTAAGCCTGTTTTGCCCCTCCGGCTCGATCCAGACGGCACCGACTCCGCTGAGCACCACTTCGCGCGGGCTGTCCACCGGGCCATGTGCGACCAGCCAGTCGGTCAGGCGCACGGCGATGCGGCTGTGCTCCCGGCTTGGCCCACCCGCGCCGGCGTGGAGGATGAACTCCTGCCCGGTCAGGAAGGCCAGTCCTTCGCTTTCAATGCCGTTCTGGCTGCGCGCCAGGGCTGTCAGGGCCAGCGCCGGGAATGGACCGCCGGCAAGCCAGACGCCGACCGCTTCGGCGAACCATGCCGGCGACATCGCGATCCGCGCCGGACGCCACACCACGGCCTGCAGACCCGTCAGACAGGTCAGATGGCGCAGGATTGCCGCCGCCACGCGCAGCACCGGCAACAGGCTTTCCGCCCCGGCCAGATGCGGGCCAACCATGAACCACGCCGCATCCAGAGCGTCGCAGCTGAAATCGCTCGGCAATGCCACGCGGTGGATCACCGGCGGGACCGGACAGTTCGGCCCGGGTGCCAGTCCGGTCAGATCGAATGTCAGTCCGTCACGCAAGAGTTCCGCATTGCCATGCACGGCCTGCGCGGGATTGAGCAGTTCGAACCCCTCAGGGCCGACAGCAAGGCCGGCCACGGCATCGACAGCCGGACGCCCCTCCTCGCCGAACAACAGCGCGGCAAGGGGCTCACGCCCTGCAGCACGCTCGATCACCACCAGTTATGCTCCCTCACTGTGGCTCTATCAGTGACACCAATGCTGGACGGTCGTCGAGTCCCGTGCGGTCAAACTGGCACGGAATCCGTCGGTTCCAACGCCGCGGCACCCTAGAACAGGCCCATCGCCAGCCCGGCGCCAAACGACTGTCCCAAATTGCGGCACTTTTGCAGGTCTGCCGATGACACTGTCTTGGGTGCCAGAATCGCTTGCGGTGTCTGGGCATTCAGGCTCACGACAAGCCCTTCGGCGATTCGGCGCAGCCGCCAGCCGGTGACGATCCGCTCGATCTGGCGCTCGGCCCCCGATCCATCCGATCCCGCAGCGATTGCTGTGGCAAAGGGGCGACCTTCGATCCGTTCGAGCAGCGGATAGTAGCAGCGATCGAAGAACTCCTTCATCGCCCCGCTCATCGTGCCAAGGTTTTCCGGGCACGCGAAGAGATATCCGCCGGCCGCAAGCAGCCGCTCGGGGGTCGCATCGTCCGCCGCGAGCATCGCAGCATCCCCCTCCTCGGCCGCCCCCTCCAGGGCGGCCTCGGCCATCGCGCGGGCCGCGCCGGTGCGGCTGTGCCAGACGATCAGCAGCATAGGCGGCTCAGCCCCCGCCCCCGCCGTTGCCGCCGGCGCTGCCGACCGCACCGCCCAGCGCGCCGCCGATGAGGCCGCCCAGCCCGCCCAGTCCACGCTTCTTGGGCTTCTGCGGGCACTGCTGCTGTTGCGCTTGCTGGCCCTGGTTGCGGCCACCTGCTGCCGCTTCCTCATCCATCCCCGGCATCCCCAGCAGGAAGCCGGTCATCGAGCGGTGGCGGATATCGGCGGTCCATTCGGGCTTCCACGGCGTCTTGGGATTGGCCGGGCGCGGCGGATAGACGAAGCTTTCCTCCGGGCCATAGGCATAGAGCGTGACCATCTGGAACTGCGGCGCGGCGGCCTTCACTTCGGCGGGCACCATGCATGTCGTCGTTGCGGGCGCGAGCACCGTCTTCGCCGCCACCAGCTTCGCCACGGTCGCGGGTGAAAGCCAGTCCGAAAGCCCGCCACCGAACTCGCGCGTTATGCTGGAGGACCACCAGACCATGTCGCCCATCTCGCCGCCCTTTTCCATTTTCCCGCCCATCAGCGAGGCATGATAGCCGGTCGCATCGGGCACCGGGCTCCAGCGCAGCAAGGTCGCCCCGCTCGGCTGCGCGAACGTGGACGTGCGCAGCGCGCCCATGAAGTCCTTGGTGAGCGTGAAGTTCATTTCCGGCGCGTAGTTGCCCGCCACTTTGTGCGCGCCGATCAGCGAGCTGTCGGTGCGGACCGCGGCCTTGCTTTCATCGTTCGGCCACGTCCCGTAGGTCTTGCTGCTGGCATAGGAAACGCGGCGCTCCATCGGCACATTGCTGGTCCACAGACCCGGCGGCATCTGCCCGGCGGCGATCTTGGCGAAATCGATGATGACCGGCTGTCCGGCAGGCGCGTGCTCGCCGCAGCCCCAGAAGATCAGGATCCGCCCCTTGGGCCGCTTGAAATCGCGCTTCTCCGCAGGTTCCTCCGGACCCGAGGGCACCTTCACCGGCGTCTTCAGCGGCACCGAGAGGCCGAGCTTGGCACCGGCGGGCATGAAGTGGTCGGCCTTGGGCGCCCCGCCCGCAGGCGCGCGGCTCGAACCGAGGTCGAGCCACAACTCATGCTGCGGCGCGTTACGGTTGCCGCCCCCGAAGGCCATGCTCATCGCGGCACCCATGCCGCCGCCCTTCATGCCGGCCATGCCGCCCATGAGGCCCGATGTCGTCCCGGCGCGCATTTCGTAGCGGGCGATCGGCGCCGCCGTCTGCGCCACACCAAACCCGACGAGAGCCAAGCTCGCTGCACCGGCGGCCATCATCAGACGCATGCTGTTCCTGGTCATCAGCTCAAACCCCTCTCTCAGCAGTTTGTATGGCGCGACCGGATTTCTGTTTTGCAGATGCGACCATATCCACTGCCCTTGTGTCAATCACGCTGCGGTGGTGCGATGATCTGGCGCACAGCGGTAGAAGGGATTGTGGGCAGCAATCGCCCTGCCCTTTCGCCTCCTCGGCGCTTGGTATACTTGCCATGACCCCGGACTTGATCCGGGGTCCCGCTTCTTCGAAGACTGCGCCCGATGATCCCCGTCACCGCCATCACCCGTTCGCTGTCCGGCCTCGCCTGGCGCTGGCGCGGCGGCAACATGGACCTGACATCGGGGAGCTTCGGCCAGCTCGACAGCCTCGTCGACCAGCTGCTCATGGCGCGCGGCGTGGAACGCCACGATCTGGAGCGTCACCGCCGCCCCACCTTGCGCGATTTCCTGCCCGATCCATCGATCTTCAACGACATGGATGCAGCGGCGCAGCGGTTTGCCGATGCGATCACCAAGGGCGAGGCCATCGCGGTCTACGGCGACTACGATGTCGACGGCGCCACCAGCGCAGCGCTCCTCATCCGCTTCCTCGCGAGCCTTGGCGTGCAGGCCCGGCCCTATATCCCGGACCGCCTGCTCGAAGGCTATGGGCCCTCCGCCGAAGGTCTCGTCAAGCTGGCGCGCGAGGGGGCGCAGCTGATCGTCACCGTCGATTGCGGCGCGATGGCCTACGACGCGCTGTCCGCCGCGCGCGCGGAAGGCGTCGACGTGATCGTGGTCGACCACCACAAGTGCAATCCGGAGCTTCCTGCCGCCACCGCGCTGGTCAATCCCAACCGGCTCGATGAAAGCGACGAAGCGGCAAGCCACGGCCATATGGCGGCCGTCGGCGTCGCTTTCCTCCTCGCCGTCGCGACGCTCCGGGAACTGCGTGCGCGGGGCTTTGTCGGCGCCTCCGCTGCGCCGGACCTCATGGGTCTGCTCGACCTTGTCGCGCTCGGCACCGTCGCCGATGTCGCGCAGATCAAGGGCGTGAACCGTGCGTTCGTGGCGCAGGGCCTCAAGATCATGGCTCGCCGCGCCAATGTCGGCCTCGCCGCGCTGATCGATGCCAGCCGCCTCAGCCGCGCCCCCACCTGCAGCGACCTTGGCTTCGCGCTCGGCCCGCGCATCAACGCGGCGGGGCGCATCGGCGATTCGAGCCTCGGCGTGCGGCTGCTGACCACCTCCGATGCCGAAGAGGCCCGCTCCATCGCCGCGCGCCTCTCCGAACTCAACGACGAGCGCCGCGCGATCGAGCAGGCGGTGCAGGAAGCGGCCGAGGCGCAAGTCCAGGCGCAGCACAACCGCAGCGTCGTGGTGGTGCATGGACCCGGCTGGCATCCCGGCGTCATCGGCATCGTCGCTGGCCGCATCAAGGAAAAGACCGGACGGCCCACGCTGGTGATTGCCGAAGACGGCGATTCGGAAGGCAACGGCAAGGGTTCGGGCCGCTCGATCCCGGGGGTCGATCTCGGTGCTGCGATCATTGCGGCGAAGGCGGCGGGCCTGCTCATCGCCGGCGGCGGCCACGCCATGGCCTGCGGCCTCACCGTGGCTCCGGGCGGCGCGGAGCGTCTGGCTGACTGGCTTGACGAGCGCCTTGCCCGCGATGTCGCAGCCGCACGGCTCAGCCAGTCGCTGCTGCTCGATCTCAGTCTTGCCCCCGGCGGCCTTACGCCCGATCTTGTCGAGCGGCTCGAAGCGGCTGGTCCCTTCGGCATGGGCTGGCCCGGTCCGCGCGTCGCCGTCGGCCCGGTGCGGCTGATCAAGTGCGACGTGGTCGGCGCCGATCACGTGCGGATGATCGCGGGCGGCAACGACGGCCGCTCGTTCAAGGCCATGGCCTTCCGCGCGGCGGAGACCGAGCTGGGGCAAGCCTTGCTGCACGGCGCGCGCGGCCGCCAGTTCTGGCTCGCCGGGCGCGCGAAGATCGATGACTGGGGCAGCCGCCCGGCCGCCGAACTCCATGTCGAAGATGCCGCATTTGCGGACTGATCCGTGCCCCTTGGGACAAGCTTTGCTTTCGCGCAGCGAGGGGGTTGACCTGACCCGCATCTGGCCCTAGTTGCGCGGTCCTGCCACGCGGCAACACGCCAGTGGCCCCTTCGTCTAGCGGTCAGGACGCGGCCCTTTCACGGCTGAAACACGGGTTCGATTCCCGTAGGGGTCACCAACTCTGCACCTCGCCATCGCGCCGGGCAGAGCTCAGACGGCCGGGGCGAAACCGCCGACCCGGTTCATGGCACGGCCCCTTCGTCTAGCGGTCAGGACGCGGCCCTCTCACGGCTGAAACACGGGTTCGATTCCCGTAGGGGTCACCAGCCGGCGCAGGCCATTCCCGCCCTTTTCGCGCGCTCTCCCACTCCCTCTTCGGGACGCCTGTGCGTGCCCCGGCCGGTTCGGGGCGGCTTGGTGCCCGAACCGGCCGGAAGAAGCTTCAGGGCTTGCAATTGGGATCGGTCGAGCCGGGCTCGCACGGTGCGGCATTGCCGGCAAAGCCGATCACGTCGACCGTGATGATCGAGCGGCGATTCGACGTGTCGGGGCCGCTGCTCGAGCTGTTGCTTTGCGATGTCACCGCCGAAGCCGCCGAAGTGGGAACCACCGCTGCCGGCGTTGCCGCCAGGCTGGGAACACCCGAGATCGACCCGCCGGCGCTGAAGCCTTCGGAGTTGGCGACGCGCGCTGCCGCCACCAGCACGTTGCCGGTTGCCCGCACGCCGGCATCGCCCGCGTCCACCTCGCCCACCGGGGCGAGCAGGATGATCGACGAGGCCGGATCGGTCGGACGGCGCTGGAACGCACCGATACCCGCGCCCGAGACGCTCCCCGCGCTGTCGACCTCGCTGTAGCCGTCGAGATTGAAGCGCACGGTCACCGGAGGGAAGTTCGAGGCACTGCGCGGACCCTGGCCCGCGTTGAGGTCGCCGTTCGACGACCACATCGTGATGTCGCCCCCGGCCTGCGAGAACACGCGGCTCTGGTTGACGAGGAAGTTGCCGTCGGTGAACGAGCTGATCGAACCGCCGTTCAGCGTGAGCACGCCTTCGAAGCCGATCGGGATCGCGCTGATCCGGTTCGCGTTCTGGCTGCTCAGCTGCCCATAGGCTAGGCTGGCACCGTCATCGACGCCGAACCGTGTGACGCGCGAAGCCGCTTGCTCCGAGGTTCGCACGACCGAGCCGGCGATGAAATTGCCGCCCGGACCAAGGATCGCCAGATCGCCGCCGTTCAGCGTCTGCAGCGTGGCAAGGCGCAAGTCGGCATTGCCGGTGAACTTCTGGTCGGCCTTCTGGGGCTGGCCGTCCACAAGGTTGCGTGTCGGAACCCCCTGCGGACTGTCGGCCGAGACCGTCGCCGGATCGGTCGTATAGATGGCAAGGTTGTCGGTGTAGCCCTTGCTGACCGGGAACAGCGTCTGGATCGCGCGGTAACCCCGGTAATACTGCAGATAGGAAGGACTGTCCGGAATGGCCGGTTGCTGCAGCTCGTTGAACAGGACTTCCGAGCGCAGGAACTGGTTCTGCAGCAGCGGATCGAGCTGCGTGAACGCATCGTAGAGCTTGGCTGCCTGCGGATAGGCCGCGTTGGCCAGGGCTTGGCGGCCCGCCGTCGTATCCGGAAACTCGGTCGTCCCGAAGATGGCCGTGAAGCTGGCCGGGTCGTTGGTCCGGAGCCACTGCGCGAGGATCGGCGCATAGATCGGCTTCGTCCGGTCCGGGCGGCGGATGCCCAGATTGTCCGTATTCAGCACGAAGAGTGCCCGATCGAGATTGGCGGCGTTTGCCGGATTGAGATAGGTCTCGCGCAACCCGGTATAGTCGATGCCGCCGGCCACGCCGAACAGCACGGCCAGATTGGCGCCGCCATCCGTGAGCCAGGGATTGAAGAAATTGCCGACGGTCTGGATGCCGCCTGCATAGCTCACGTTGTTGACGACCGCCGAGTTGATGAACGGGCCGATGTCACGCCCGGCCTGGACAACCAGATTGCCCCTCCCGCCCAGCACGAAGTTGTTGCCTTCGATGTAGGGCAGGTTGTCGATCGACGAAGTGCCGGTGGTGGAAGTGATATCGCGGCCGGCGCTGATCAGCGTGGTATCCTGCACATTGGCATTCTGGCCGGTGAAGATGAGATTGACGATATCCCGGCCGGCGGTGATCTGCGCCGCCTTCGGCAGGTTGATCAGCGACCGGCTGATATCCCGGCCGGCAAAGATCCGCACCGGATCGGTATCGCCGGCGTGGGTCAGATTCTCGTTGTGATAGAGCCGCAGCAGGTATTCGCTGGTGGTTTGCTGGATACCGGGGATGCCGAAGCCGAGCCCGACAGGCGCCGCGACGATACCGCCGCCGGTTGCGTTGATCGAGTTCAGGCTGATTCTCGCGGCAGAGAACGCGCCGGGCAGAAGCGACCGGTCGCTGTCGCTCATCGCGATGACGAGCGAGGAAATGTCGCCCGCGCTGAACAGCTGCAGGTTCCCGGTCTTCGAAGGATAGAGCAGCAAGGGCACGCTCGGCGCCGCCAGGGTGTTGGTGAGCGCACCGAGTGTCAGAGAGGGGGGCAGCACCGACCCGCCGAAGATGCCGGCCCCGCCAGCACCGACCTGGAACGGAACCGTCTGTTCGAAGCGGTTGTTGACATAGCGCAGCGAGCCCGTCGCGATCGCGCTGAACGAGGCGGAAGGCGCGAAGAAGCCGGCCTCGTTGTAGCGATCCAGGCTCTCGCCGCTGCGTGCCGCGCCCAATGCGGAAACGCCCGCCATGGCGATCGAGCCTTGAGCGGAGAGCGCCACATTGGCGGCGGCGAGCCGCACGCGCAGGTACTGCGTGGTATCCCCGGTCGACGAGCGGGGTTCGCGGCCGAAGCCCACCACGCTCCCGGCCACATTGATCCGGCCCTGGCCTGCGGCAATATCGATCTGCCCGCCGCCGATGTTGCCGCCAATCGTCGCGTTGAGGTCGCCATGGCCAAGCGTCAGCATGACATCGCCGATCCCGCCGGTATTCTTGGTCGTCGTCACCGCAGCGTCGAGCGCGATGGTGAGGTCGTTGACCGATCCGCCGACGGCAAGGTTCACGTCACCGCCCGCGAGCGCGCCGAGGCCGGTGGTGAAGTATTTGGGCGCAATCGCGATCTCGGTGTCCTGCCCGACCTGGCCCGGGCGCCAGCGCTGCGCCGCATCACCGATAGCCGTCCTGCTGAAGCTGGTGACGATGTTGCCCGGTGCATTCGCTCCGGTGCCCAGGAACTGCTCCGACCATTCATCCCGCCGGCCGAGCACCGAACCGCCCGCAAACACCGAGAGCGATCCGCCCTGATCGGCCAGCACGGCTGCCTGATCGTCGAGGCCCTTGGGCGAAGGCAGGAACGTGACATCCTGATCCGGTGTCTTGATGTAGATGCTGTCCGGGGTGATCGACGCGATCGCCCCCGTATCGACCACCCTTGCCGAAACCGCGGTGGGAGCAACCCGCACACCGGCGGTGTAGATGGCCGTGCCGCCCACCTGCGCGCCCACGCTGGACGAGACGGACCTGCCGTTCTCGTTGCGATAGGTCGCGGTCTCGCCGTTGCGCAGATCGATGTTGCCCGATGCTGCCACCGCGATGGCACCGTCGCCCGTGCGGACGACCGTGCGCGCATAGGCCCCGCGGTCGCCAAAGTTGATCGGCCTCGGCGCGGTCGGCCGGCCGACCGGATATCCGATCGCCGTGCCGCTGCGCTGCTTGGCAAGGAAGTCCGGCGTGATCGAATCGAGGAACGCCAGCATGTCGCGAAGCGGTGCTGAAACCCCTGTGACGAGGCCCCGCGCGTTGGTCTGGAACCGGACCCGGCCGGGCTGGAAGAACGCCTGCGACGCCACGCGGAAGTCCTGCGCCTGACCGATCTCCAGCGTACCCCACGTGATCGAGGTGTAGGAATCCTCGTCGAGCGCATTGACATTGGCGCTGGTATCGGTGGTCCGCAGCAGATCGGCGAACGAGTAGGCCGGCAGCGCTTCACTGGTGACCCCGGCCACCGACAGCTTGAGGTCGATCGAATCGCCGAGGAAGGCGAACCCTTGCGTTGCCGTCAGCAGATAGCTGGTCTCGCCCTCGACCGTCAGGTTTCGGACATTCGCGCGATCGACCTGCAGCGGATTGACCGAGGGGGCAGCACCCGCGACGAGCCGCAAGTCGCTCGAACGGATGACGTTGCCGTCGGTCAGTCTTGGGAAGAGCTGGGCAAAGCCCAGCGTATCCCCGCCGATGTCGCCGGTCACCGCATCGGTGTTGTTGCCCAGCGCAATCGCCGAATTCGCGTCCGGATTGTACGGTGCCAGAACGTTCTTCGCGCCGACCTGGTTGCCGGTCAGGAAACGCGAGATATTGATCGTCAGCGTGTTGGCCGCGCTCGCCGTCACCGCGCCGCTGTCGACCGCCGAGTAGCTCGCCACATCGCGGCAATCGAACGCGGTGCCGCAACTGGTGAACAGCCCGAGATTGAACGTCCGGTCGCCGCCGCCGAGCTGATAGCTGACATAGTTGCTGTCGGACTTGTCGCCGAAATTGAAGAAGCCGTCGCTGATCGAGCGGGTGATGGTGAGATTGCCGGCGGCGTTGAAATTGACCACGGCCGCCTCGCCGCTGGCCTTTGCGCCGACGCGGTAGAGGAACGAGACATAGTCGGACAGAATGCGGCTTTCCGATCCCGGCTTCAGCGCAAAGTAGGGCTGCGCATCGGTCACGCGCCGACCCAGTTCGGGCAGATCGACGATCAGCCCGGCCGCGCGGGCGCCCGCTTCGTCCAGCGTTCCAGCCGCAAGGTTCCATGCCGAAAGCGTGGTGATCGAACGGCTCGAGACCAGATCGACTCCCGGACGCAGCCGGATCCCGGCCAGATTGCTGCCATCGGCGGCGCGGACGGCAAAGTTCTGCACGAAGTAGGGGACCGATTGGACGCCGGTCAGATCATCGACAAACACGTCGCTGAAAATGTTCGATCCGGTCGGGGTGAAATCGAGGAAATGGATCGCGCCATTGCCCGACAGCGAAACCCCGTCGTAGAGGCCGTCCAGCTGGTCGAGATCGTAGCGGCGGTAGGCTTCGATCTGCTGCGCGCCTGCACCGACGACCGTGCCCTTCAGCCGCACGTCGATCTCGTCCATGCCGCTGCCGATGATCGGCGCGCGCAGCGAGAGCGTGCCGCCCTTGTCTGCGGCCACGAACTCGAACACGTCCTTGTTGACCAGCGTGAGCGGGTCCTTGACGGTCGTCCTCACCAGCCGGTTGGCGGTCGTGTTCGCGGCCAGCGCGGCCTGGGTGCGGCGCGCGCCGAGATCGATGGTCGCGCCGGCTTCGATGGCAATCGCCCCGCCGGTATTGCCGATGCCGATGCGGACATCCCCGGCGCTGGCCTGACGCAGATCGGTATCGGCATAGCCGGTGGTATGCGTGTCGATCAGCGAGCCGGTCTGCAAGGTGACGCCGTCGCGGCCCCATAGCGATACGTCGCCGCCACTGATCCGCGCCGCCGCAAGCTGGCTGGGCGTCAGGCCCGTTGCCGAAACGCCCGAAGTATCGATCTTGCCGCCGATGATGATCGAGCCGCCATCGGCCGTAAGGCTGGCGCTGGCCGCGCGGAGCGTCCGGCCAGAGCCGAGCACCAGATTGCCCGCGCCCGAACGGACCGCAAGATCGCCCTGGAACTTCTGGCCATAGACGCTGACAAAGCGGTCAAGATCGAAGGCCGACGTTCCCGCATCAAGCGCCAGCGATGCTGTCCGCGCGCCGCTCGCCAGCGGATTCAGCACGGCGTCGAAGACAATCGATCCGCGCCCTGCCAGCAGGTTGAGCCGCCCGGCATTGCCGATGCCGTTGTCGACAGAGAGCGTGCTCGTCGACGGCAGGACGATATTGCCGGCGAGCGAGACCACGTTGATCGTCCCGGCCCCGGCCGAGATCGTCGTCGTGCTCTGCGTATCTCCGAAGCTGCGCGAGAAGCCGGGCGTCGCCAGCGAGGCAGCGCCGGCCAGCGTCACCGACCCGGTGGCCTGGATATCGATCACCCCGGCGGTGGCGGTCAGCGCGGTTCCGTCGATGGTCACTGCGGCGACAGGTGCGGCACTCGATCCGAAGCTGATCCGTGCGCCGGGCGCCCGCAGCCCGGTCGGCGTGCTGCTCACCGTTCCCGCTGCGGTCACGGTCACCGTTCCGGTGGTCGCGAACCGGTAATCGGGCGTGACCGGGATGGTGTAGTTGCCCTTCGGCGTGATCTGGTCGCTGGCCGCGCCGGTATTGCTGTTGAGATCGATCACGGATGCACGGTCGATCACGAACGGCGTCTGCAGCGTCAGCGCCGCGCCATTGGCCCTGAGGCCGCCGCTGCCGGTGATGTAAGTGCCCTTGCTGGCGGCAAGATTGACCCCGCCGTCGAAGCTGAACGTGTTGAAGTTTCCGGAGCCCAGCGTCAGCGATGCCGCGTTGAGGTTGAGCACATTGCCGGTCGTCCCGCAGGCCAGCAGCCCGGTCAGCGCGCAGCTGTTGCTGGCGAGGCCGAGCCGGCTGTTGGAAATCCGCGTATCGGCGGCATTGATCGTCAGCGTGTCGGTTCCAGCTGTCCGGTTGGAGAGCGCGATCCCGGCCGCATCGATCGTCAGGCCCTTGAAGGTGTGGGCTGTGTTGGCACCGAAGACGATCGCCCCGCTCGAGCTCAGGATAAGTTCGGAAGCCTGCGCCAGCTGGCTTTCGAGCGCGGCGCTGATGGTCCCGCCCGGGCCAAATGCGATGTTGGACGCACTGATCCCGATGAGCGGCGCCGTCAGCTGCGCCGCATCGTCGACCGTGAAGCGGAAATTGGTGTCGAGCAGCAGACTGTTCCCGACAAGCGCGGCCTTGCCCACGTTCAGCTGCGAACTGCGCCCGGCATTGCCCGCCGCGACCGCCCCCAGCCGGGCAACCGTGCGCTGCGCTCCATTGGAAACGCGCAGCACGGAACCGATTCCGGACTGATCGAACGGCTCGCCCGGCACGGCGGCCGAACTCGAGGTGATCTGGTAATTGCCCGTGCGGTCGTCCGCGAGGGTTCCGGTGGCCGTGATCGACGCACCGTCCCTGATGTTGAGGGCCGAGCCCGAACCGGCGACCGCGAGGATCAGTTCCGGCACCTTGATCTCGGCCCCGGAAGTCACCAGAATTCGGCTGGCGGTGATGCCGAGCCGGGTCGTGCCATCGGTGTTCTCGATCCGCTCGCCGCCGATCATCAGGCTGTTGGCGTTGAGATTGGCGATCGTGCTGTTGGTCAGGAACAGCCGGTCCGAAGGCGCTCCCTCCGGGCTGCCGATCACGATCGAACTGCCGAGGATATCGACTGTTGACCCCCGGCCGCCCTTGGCCGGCGCAAGGTCGAACGCACCCGCCACATTCAGCGCCTTGAGCGGATCCAGCACGACCCGCGCGGCATCGAGCGGCAGACGCGGAACAATGCGTCCGCTGCTGACCGCGGCGTCGCGGATGGTGGTGGTCCCGCCCGTCGTCCGGATCGACGAATAGCGCAGGAAGCTCGCCTGCGACTGCACCGTGAACGACCGCCGCTGCGATGAGACGAAGCCCGTGCCCGCCGTCGAATAGACACCGCCGAGCACGATGCTGCCGTCAAGCAGGGTCTGCGCGCTGCCGCTGGCCGGCGCGACCGCGCCGACGTTCTCGACAACCCGGTACGCGCCCGGGAGCAGCGCGTAATGCGCGGGCATCAGCACATACTGGCCCGCCGCAATGCCGCCGCCGCCATCCAGCGTCACCGCAAGGCCGGCGCTGGTGCCGTAGAGTTCGCTCGGGCTGCCGATGCCGTAGTCCGCCGCATAGACCGGATCGTACAATGCGATCTTGGCCGCGACTTCACTCGGCACCAGCGCATAGACCTGCCGCCGGTCGGCGTACTGGTAGCCCTGTCCGGTTGCGGGATCGTACCCGTTGCTGCTGAAGACATCGGTGTTGAACCGGCTCAGCACATCGCGCGAGCCGCCCGTGCCTGACACGAATTCGTAGGCGAACACGTCGCCGCCGCCGCTGCCGAGAACTTTGGCGCCTTCCGCGAAATCGATCTCGTCGGCATTCACCCGCAGGTTCCCGCTGGGCAGCTGCGTCAGCGGCGAAGCCGAGCCCGGCGTGAAGAAGTACTGCGAGAGGTCCGTGGTCGTGCCATAGGGCACGTTGAGGCCGGCGCCCGAGACCTGCGTCACGCTGCCCGCGCCGAAAGTGATCGTTTCGACCGGACTGTCGGCCGTGCCGAACGCGATGCGGCCAATCGGCGCGGCAAGATAGCCGTTCTGCACCACCTTCTTGGCGTTGATCTGCAGGAAGGAACCCGCCGACAACGGCGTGCGGGTGTCGATATGGCTGCCGAGGAACGTGATCGTCGAATTGCCGAGCGCGGAGATCTGGAACGGCAATGGCGTCCGCGTGTTCGATGCACCTGCAGCAATCTCGAGGATGCGCTGCAGGTTGCCGGTGCCGGTCGTCGCATAGACCCGCGCCGCGTCGAACGTCAGATTGCCGGCGGCGGTCAGGCTTCCGTTTAGCGCAGGCGCGGCGGTCAGGTCCGTCCGGTCGTCCACCCCGATCAGCCGCACATCCGCGCGGCTGAACAGGTTGGTCTGGCCGATCGAGCGGTCGAACAGGGTGGTACCGAAGAAGTCCATCCCCAGCGCGCCGGCCGAGAAGGTGACAGTGGCGTTGCCGGTCGCAGCGGCAGAATTGCGCAAGGCGCCGGAACGGCTGGCAAAGGCGATATACGGCGCGCTGATGGTCGCGTTCGTCCCTTGCGTCGCGGAAATCGTGACGTCTGCATTGGGACCGACCGGAGTCCCGTCCAGCGAAACGGCGGAACGGACCAGCAGGCCCTTGTCCAGCGTCAGGTTGAACACCCCGTCGAGCGTCAGTCCGCCATAGGCGATCAGGCTGTCGAAGCCGGCCTTGGTGATGCCATCCGCAAAGGCCACGTTGTCCGCGCCGGAGCCGTCGTCCGCCGCGCGCAGCGTGGGGAGCAGCCATTCCAGCGTGCCGCCGGTCGCCGATGGGGCACCCCCACTTGCCTTGATCGTCGCGCCGGACAGCGTGCCCCCAGCGCGCAGCGCCACGGTTCCGGCATCGCTCCACTGCAGGCTTGGCGCATAGACACCGTCCTGCACCGGGATATCGAACGTCGCGCTGGCCCCGCTGATGTCGAGCAGCGAACCGGCCTTCGCCACGAACCGCCGCCCCGCGGTCTGGGCCAGCAGCGGCGGCGGTGTCGGCGAGATGCTGGTCGGATCGGGATAGCTGACGAAGCCGTAGGACGGATTGGGAAACAGCGCCTGGGATGCATCGCTCTGCGGCCGATAGGCAGCTGCGGTGGTGATGCTCCCGCCGCCGATCATCCGCCCGAAGCGATAGCGCGTGCCATCGGCGCGCAGCGGCGCTGCCGGATTGAACAGCGCGGTGCCGGCAAGATTGGTGGTGCTGCCTTCCGCCAGCACGATTCCGTCATCGGCAGCCACCCGGCCGAGGAAATAGAAGAACCGCTCGCTCCCCGGCTGGGTGAACAGCTGGTTGTTGGTCTTGACCGAGCCATCGGCGTTGGTGAACCCGCCGGAGTTGAGGCCGTTTTCGGCATAGCGGCCCGAAGCGTCCGGCGTACCGAACACGACCGCGAAGTCGCGGGCATCGCCGGTGATGTCGAACAGGCCCGTACCGAACTGATCAAGCGCCTGCGGCAAGGTCGCGATCTGCCGGATGCTGCCGCCCGGCAGATCGATCACCCCCGCATTGTAGAGCTTGGGCGCAACGATCGACGCTTCGGGCGTGCCGATGATCCGGCCGCCCGCCTCGACATCGAGCTCGGCCAGACCGCGCAGCACCAGGCTGGCTGGTTTGCGATACCATACATCACCGGGCACCGTCGGCGTCAGCACGGTGCCGATATCACCGCCGCTGGCAAGGCCGAGCAGGCGCGACTGCGTGGCCGCATCGATGATGGCAGGCAATGTGACCTGCGTAAGGTCGAGCGTCTGACCCGCGCCGATGGTAAACCGCGTGGTTTCGAAGAAGCTCGACAGCCGGTTGCTGCCGTTGTCGAACAGATCGCGCACCGTGCGGGCGCGGTAGCTTGTCATGTCCAGCGTGCCAAAGCCGGTCCGCTGCAGGAAATCGAGCGGCACGACCGTGGCCGGACTCTCGCCCGCGGTGGTGCTCGCTCCGGCAAAGGCAATATTGGGCGAGACCAGCTTGAAAGTGCCGCCGCCGGAGAAACCGAAGCCCCGGATGTTCTCGGCCGCAAAGCTCACTTCGGCATTCTGCTGCGTCGGCACAAGCGAAGGGAGCACCCCGATCGTCGTGGGCAGCGGGGGCTTGGGCGTGAATGCAACGGTCTGGCCGCGCACCAGGTTGCCGATCAGATCGGCGTTGTCCTGAACGGCTGCGACCGCGGCGTAGGTCGTCTCGTTGATCAGGCTGACATTGCCGCCGCGCGCCGAAAGATTGAACGCGCGCGCGCTCGACACGAAGGCACCGGCAGAAACATCGAGCAGCGCGCCGGACTTGATCCGCACGCTGCCACTGAGATCGGCCGCCACCGATGCGGTGAAGATGTCCCCGTCCACCGGCACGAACACCTTGGGCGCGACCGTCAGACTGATCGAGCCGCCGTTGATCCAGCCCGCGCCCTGCTGATTGGCGACGCCGCGGTAATCGTTCACCCACTTGCCCGCGACCGAAAGCGTGCCGTTCACCGTCACGTCGAACCGGCCAAGCGGCAGGGCATCGCCGCTGGCATAGCTCAGCGCGATATCATCATCCTCGCGGAACGGATTACCGACCGTCGAAAGGCCGGGCGCATTGATGTCGGTGAGCTGGTACGTCCGCGCCGCAATGGTCCCGCCGGCAATGCGGACATTGCCGCCAAACCGGATTGCCCGCCCGGCGTCGACTTCGAGCACGCCGCCATCGGCCAGAGTGAGCGCCGAATTGCCCGTGAGCGTCAGCGCCGAGCTGTCCGTCAGCAGCTGGTCCGAAGCCGAAGCGAACGTCACCGCACCGCTGGTCTGCAGCATCAGGCCCGAAAGGCCCGCCTGCGAGAGCATGCGGTCGTCGAGCAGCAGCTCGGCCTGGTTTGCCGGCCCCGTCTTCGTGCCGCGGAAGACGACGATATCCTGGCCGAACCCGGTCCCCGACGAACCGCTGAACGAGCCGATCCGCAGCAGGCCGCCCGAAGGCAGCTGGTTCTTGGAATACTGCAGCTTGCGCGGATCACCCGCGATCGAAGACTTGGCGGTCGGCTCGATCGCCCCGGCCAGCTGCCGTGATCCGGCGAAAGCATCGCCATGCACCGTGCCATCGAACGAGATCAGGCTCCCGCCGATCTGCAAGGCGCCGGCATCGCGCCCTTCGTCGTAGGCATCCTCGTAGCGCTGTGCCCGCACCGCGCCGGTCCGGAAGGTTTCCGAAATGCCCAGCCTGGTCTGGCTCGCGGTGAACCCGTCGACGAAGTCGACAAACACGTCGTTCGGATCGGCCTGATCGATGCTGACGACCCGGCCATCGTTGGTCAGCAGCTGGGTGGTCTGCACATAGCCGGCAGAATAGGTGGTCCAGCCGCCCGAAACATCGAACAGCGCTCCCTTGGCGATCTTGACCTTCGCCAAGGCATCGATCTGCGCGGCCGTCAGATTGGTCGCGCTGATGGCCGTGCCGACATCGATGCTGATGCTGCCGCCCTTGGTCATCAGTTCGGCGGCGGTGACGGCAATCTGGCTGACGGCGCTGCCCGCTTCGAGCAGCGGCGAGCCGATCCAGGCCACTCCGTCCGATCGCACCCCGGATGCGCGCGCATCGACATAGAGCGTCGCGCCATTCAGCGTGAAGCCGCCATCGGTCCGCACCGAACGGTATGTCGGCGTGTCGCGCAGTTCGTTCTGCTTGGCGGGGCTGATCTTGACGGTATTGTCCGAAACCTTGCGCGCCACGCCCTTCATGCCGCTGACGTCGATGATCGCGCCATCGGCGATCGTCACCGATGCGGCGATGCCCGGGTTCGGCTGGAACACGCCTTGCGACAGGTCGTGACCGATCACGACTTTCGCGTTGGGCGCGAGAACGAACGCGTTCTGCTGCATCTCGAACATCGTCGGGAGCAGCGCGGTATCGCCGCTGCCGTCTGCACTGAGATAGGAATTGATCGTGTTGCCGATGACGAGCTGCGAGCTCTTGAACGCTGGCGGACTGTTCGGGCTGCCCTGCGGAATGGTTTCGCCGTTGTCGTCGGGCAGAATCGAAATGCCGCTGGCCTTGGCCGCATCTGCATTGCCCGCCAGCACGACGGAACCGCCGGTCAGCGCGATCTTGCCATTGCGCGAGACGCTGGTCGTGGCGCTCAGCAAGCCGTCGTTGGTGACCTGGCCATAGATCGAGGTGCCCAGCGAGATGTAGCCGCGGCGGGACACGATCAGGCCGGAATTGGTCACCACGCCCTGATCGGGCGTCGGCGTCTGCGGCAGCACCGGCGTGTTGGGGATCTGGCTCGAAAGGATCAGGCCGCGCACGTTCTCGTCGGCACTGCCGCTGGCGCCGGTCGATGTGGTCGCGCCGATGAAGCGCCCGCCCTGCAGGCTGACCTGGCCTTCGCTGGCCGTAAGCGTGCCGGCATTCTGCACCGTCGGCGCGGCCAGAATGATGAAGCCGCCGCTGTCGGACGTGATCGAGGCGCCCTGATAGACAAGGACATCGCCTTCGAGACCCCCGTCCACGGGCAGCGGCTGGTTGACGTCGTAGCGGCTGCCGGCCGGCAGCAGCGAGGAGAGCAGCTGGCCCTTGAGGCCGGGCGCACCCTGGACCAGCAGGCCGTTCTGGAGATAGGCGGTGACGCGGTCCTTGACCGTCGAGGCATTGAAGAAGGACGTCGCGCCGACCGTCGTTACGGACGAGGCGAAGTTGCCGAGTTCGAGGCTGCTGGCCACCAGCGAGTGCAGATTGACCTGCGCGGTCGGGCCGAACAGCACGCCCGAGCGGTTGAGCACCAGCACGGTGCCATCGGCCTTGATCGCCCCGAGGATCGTGCTTGGCGCAACCGGATTGGCGACCCGGTTGACGACGGTCCAGGTCTTCTGGGCAACCCCGCCCTGCTTCTGGTTGAATACCAGTTCGGTGTTCGCGCCGACATCGAAGTTCTGCCAGGTCAGCAGCGCGCGCTGCTGCGTCTGGTCGATCCGGACAGTCAGCTTGCCATTGCTACCCGTGCTTTGAACCGGCGCCAGCGCGCCTTCCCAGGTATTCTGGCCGGTCAGATCGTTCACTGCCGCAACCGAAAGCGGCGCGCTGTTGCCCTTGACGGTGGAGGCATCGACGCCCGCGGCGACATAGATCGTCGCGTTGCGCACCGCCTGGATCGGATTGAGCCCGGCATCGGCAATACCGTCGACCGGCTTGGCCCTGATCGCGGCGAGCGCGGCGGACTTGGCCGAAGTGACATAAGTAGCAAGCGCCTGCGCGCGCGATTGCAGCCGCACCTGCCGCGCCAGCGCATCCTGCATCGTCTGCGACCGCTGCGGCGTACCCTGCCCGGCCGGCACCGCGACCGGCGGAACCACCGTCCCGGCCGCCGCACGCATCGCGGCAAGCTGCGCCTGCGCCGGACTTGCCGAAAGCCCCAGCATGATCGCGGCAAGGCTGGTCCCGCCCAGCAGTCCGCGCGCGCCCGATCGCCGAAACGCCATGGTCAGTTAGCCTTTTCCGCAGGTTCGCCGGTAATCGCCGTGCCGCCCGGCAGGGTGCGCAGCGGAACATCGACCTTGTTGTCGTAGACAGCGTCGGACAGCGCCTGCAGCTCGAACTCGAACTTGCGCCGACTGAACTGGAACGGATCGCGGCGCTTGATCTGGCCAAAGCGGCGCGCATAGGCATCGATGAGCTGCCGCGTGATCGAAACAAGCCGGCCGTTGCGCAGCCGCGCCTGCTCCAGCGCGCCGTTCTTGCTTTGCGCTTCTGCCAATTCGCGCTGCAACGTCGCGACAACTTGCTGCGAGGCGAGCAGACGCTGCTGCAGCGCATCGATATCGGCCGCAGTCGGCGCGGCCTGCCCGGCCGGCGCGGCTTGCGCAGTCGGCGGAGGAGGCGGTGGCGGCGGCACCGCCGGCTGCGCCATAGCCATCGGAGCCGCCAGAAATGCCGCGAACAGGACAGGCAGGGCGCGCATCAGAACTCCACGTTCAGATCGATTTGCAGGACATCGATGGCGAGCGGCTCGCCGGTGATCTCGTTGGCGCTCAGCCAGCGCCCGCCGATGGTGACATTCTTGTAGAGGCCGACCGTGCCACCGATGACGTAACCCTTCATGTTGGTGCCGCCGAGGCGCCAGTAGTCGTTGGTGAAGGCATCGACCACGGCGTCGGTTTCAAGATAGCGATAACCCACGTAGGCCCGCCACTGGCCCGGACGGTTGGGATGCGCCCAGCCTGCGCCGATCTGCAGGTCGAAACCCTGGTTGCCGCCCACATAAGGCGTGCGGTTGGCCTCGACCGGATCGCAGATATTGCCGTTGCCGCCCGATCCGCCGTTGTTGACCGGCTGACCGGCCAGCCCGTAGCGGCACGCATTGCTGCGGCTGAAGCCGAGGTTGCGCATGTATTCGCCGCTAAAGGTGACGTCGGTGTTCTCGCCCATCGGCACCTTCACCGAGATCATCCCATCGAGGATGTGGTAGGGCTGGACGAGACCGAGCAGCTGCGGCTGCGGCTGCACCGCGGTTGCCGGCAAGGTGGGATCGAAAACGATGCGCCGGATGAACGAGAGCGTATTGCCCTTCTGCACGAAGCCCGCCGCCGTGCCGTCGGTCGAGCATTCGGTGACGCCGAGGTAGAGCGCGCAAGGCGCCGAAGGCCGACCCTGCATGTTGATATAGTGATGGTAGCTGACGGCGGAGCGGACGAAGACATCCCCGCCGAGATGGAAGTCGGTCTCGGCCTGGGCGGAGAACAGCCAGCGCTGCGGCACACCGGTCTTGACGTTCGACGTGTTGGGGAAGTTCAGCGCGCCGAAGTTCAGCGGGAACGCACCCAGCACAAGCTTGCCGTCAAGCAGACCATTCGGGCTCGACCAGCGGAAGTCACCCGCAAATCCGTCAAAGCTCAGATCGTTGTCGAACAGCGCCTCGCTCGACCAGAACGGATTGCCGATACGCCCGGCCGTGATCGTGGCCCAGTCGGTCGGCCGGGCCTGGATGAAGGCCTTGTGGATCATGAAATTGCGGTCGGTGAAATTGCCCGCGAGGTTCACGTTCGAGCCGACCGGCGAGACATCGTTGCCGCCGCCCAGCATGAAGCCGACCTTGACCCTGTCACCGATATTGAAATCGACGCCGACGCGCAGGCGATAGCGCAGCAGGTTGTACTGGTTCTGCCGCGTGTTGAGCAGCGGGATCGGATCGTTGATCAGATCGAGCGGGACCGGATCCTGCCCGTTTACGCCCGACACGATCTGCTGGAAGTTCGGCACGAAGTCCGAATTGTCCTTGCTGTAGAAGTGCGACTGGGAACGCAGGCGCATGTCGCCGTAGATGTTGAGATTGTGCACCCAGTCCGGCGCAGCCTTGCCCGGCGAGGACCAGCCCTGCGCCTTGGCCTGCTTGAGCACCTCGTCGCGCAGCTCGTCGCGGATCTGATCGCGCACGACTTGCGGAATATAGGGGACGCGGATGGTGCCCTGCGGCGGCGGGGGGAGATTGCCGACCGCATACTGCCCGCCGGCGACCGCAGCCGGGTTCCCCGCCGCAGCCGGTGCTGCTGCAGGCGCTGCGGCCGCCAGACGCGCCTCAGCCGCCTCGCGCTCCGCTTCCTGGATCAGCTTCTCGCCGTTCTCGCGCGTGATCGTACCCTGCGCGACAAGCAGCCGGACGAGGTTGACCATCGCATTGCTCGACGGGGCGGGTTTTGCAGCAGGCGCCGATCCGGCCTGCTCGTCGGCATATGCGGGCGTCGCCGCAAGAGCCGCGCAGAGCGACACTGCCAGCAGCGGCGCCGATGCTAAAGAAGACCTCAACCGTCTCATCAAACTTCCCCTGGAATGCGTTCAGGCGTGCTCACAGCGAACGCCTGCCTCGAACCGTGATCCGCTGCGGAAACCGGACCCCGCTGGGCGGCGGATCGAGATTGGAAATGGCAAGCAGAATGGCCTTGAGCGCAGCATCGCGGTCGTCACGCCCGCTGGTCTTGAGCAGGCTGACCGAACTGATGCGGCCCGAAGGCGAAATGGTGATCGCAAAGTCGGCGCTGAACACCAGCCGGTTGACCCGGTCGTCGCGCTGCACCTTTTCCTGCAGGACCGCGCTCAGATAGCGGCGATAGAACACCTCGCTCATGCCCGTGCCGCCGCAAGCGGGGCCGGTGCAGGCGCCGGTGGAGCCGCCGCCGCCGAGGCCGCCGCCATTGCCCGATTGCAGACCGAAGGCATCGCTGCCGGCCTGCGCCGGGCCATTGATCGAAACCGCAGCCGGCGCGGGCGCGGCCTTGGGCGGCTCGACGCTGGGCACGGGCGCGGCCTTTTCCTGCGGTTCGGGCGGCTTGGGCTGCGGCGGCGGAGGAGGCGGTGGCGGGGGCGGCGGGGGCAGCATCGAAACCACCGCGGGCGGCGGCGCTTCGACCTTCACGCCCTTGGTCGCGGTCAGCGCCGAATAGGCAAACCACAGCACGGCGATCACCACCACCGCGCCGACTGCGATCAGCAGCCCGCGGCGCGACCCCTGCTCTTCGGGATCCGGAAAGGATGGTTGTCTGGCCACGGCGCGGTCTGCTCTGGGTCCGGTCCGGTTATCAGGCAGCGGTCGGCTTGCCGGTGACGAGACCGACCTTGTTCAGGTCAAGCTGGCGGCACAAGTCGAGCACTTCGGTGATCTTGCCGTATTGCGCGGTCTGGTCGCCCTTCAGCACGATCGGGACGTCGGGGTTCGAGGCCTTGGCATTGCGCAGGCGCGTCTCAAGGTCGGCCAGCGTGACCGGGAACGCGTCCATGAAGATCTGCCCCTGGTTGTTCACCGTTATCGCGATGGTCTTGGGCTGGACGAGGCTCTTGGCCGAGCTCGCCTTGGGCAGATCGACCTTGATGCCCTGCACCGATGCCGTCGCCATCAGGATGAAGATGACCAGCAGCACGTAGGCCAGGTCCAGCATCGGGGTGATGTTGATGTCGTCATAGGCCTTGCGGCCGCCACCTACCTGCATCGGTCGGTTTCCTTACTGCTGATCGTTGAAAGCTTGCGCGGCATTGGCCTGCACTTCGGCCATGCGGGTGATGAGCTGCTCGATGAACACGCGCATCTGATCCGCCAGCCCGCTGATGCGGCCGTTCAGATAGTTGTACCCGAACAGCGACGGGATGGCGCAGGCAAGGCCCGCGATCGTCGCCAGCAGCGCCGCCGCGATACCCGGCGCGATCGCGTTCACGTTGACGTCGCCCGCCATCGCCACGCCGCCGAACACGGTCATGACGCCCACCACGGTGCCGAGCAGGCCGATGAACGGACCACCCGAAATCGCGATGGTGAGAATCACCACCAGGTGGTCGAGCTTCTGGTTTTCCTTGACGAACTGCGAGTCCACCGCGGCGCGCATCGAGTTGACCGCCTGGCTCGAGAGCGGCCGGTTGCCGGCAGCGACCACGCGCTCATAGAGCTCCTCGAAGCCCACTTCATAGAGCCGCGCCAGCGGCGAAGCGCGGTTCATCATGGCCGCTTCCTGCGGGGTCACACCTTCGGCCTGATCCAGCGGACGGAAATCGTCGCGCATGGCCTCGAAATAGCGCAGGAAACGCTTGTTCGCCTTGTCCGCCGCGTTGAGGTAGCGGACCTTGACGGTCATCAGCGCGATCGCCGCCGCCAGCAGCAGCATGCACAGCCCGATGATGACTGTGTCGATCGGCTCCAGCTTGCTGATGATGAACCCGAGCACGCCGCTGCCCGAGCTCTGCTTCTCGGCGGTCTCCGAGACCGAGACAAGCTTGCCGCCCGGACCTTCGGCCTGTGCCATAGCCAGCAGCATCGCCGCAGGCCGTGCGGTCTTCGAAAGGCGCACTTCGTCGAGCGCGCCGGTGTAGGGCTGGCTGGTCTCGCCGCCGATGCTGATCGGGCCATCCAGAGCCGGCATCGCGCCTGCCGCCGTGCCCTGCTCGGTGCCGTTGATGTAGATGAAGAAGGCCTTGCCGTCGGAAACGAAAGCGATGTGGCTCCATTCGCCCTGCTTCACAGCGGTCTTGCCGGAAACCGAGACACCGGGACCCGAGGCGAAGGGGACGCCCGCGTTCAGCCCGATCACCAGCCCGCCGCGCGCGAAGATGGCCTGCTGACCGTTCAGCTGCTGCGGCTTGACCCAGGCCGTGAAGGTGAAGGGAGCACCGGCGGTCATCGCGAGCGAGCCGCTGCCATCGATCGCCAGCGCGCCCTGCCCGGGGAACTGGGCTGCGCGGCCGACAATCCCGCTCTCGTCGACCCCCGGGGGCGCCACTTTGGACGAGTTCGCATTGGCGGTGGAATCAGTGGCCGGCTGGCCAGGCTTCTCGCTGAAGTGGTAGACGGCGGTGTAGTCGGGATCGAAGGTCCCCGGCACGTCCGCGCCGACCGGCGCCGACTTGTTGCCGAAATAGAGCCAGATCTTCTTCTTTTCTCCGCCGGTCAGGTTCGGCACCGAAACCCACACCGTGGCGATGCCCGTGGCCGCATCGTACTGCTCGATATGGTAAGGCAGCGGCGTCTTGTCGTCGGAATCGACGAAGCGGACATCCGCACCGTTGTCCATCGCATCGGTGAAAGTGAAATTGCCGCTGTGCAGGCGCACCAGCACCACCGTACGGCCGATCGCACCACTGACGTTGACGCCGGTCGGCGAAGTATCGACCGTCACCGCCTTGCGATAGCTCCACTCCTTGTTCCACCAGCCGGCAGACTCACCCTCTGCGGCGGCCGGAGAGGCCAGCCCCAGCGACAGGACGAGCGCCAGCAACAGGCGCAGGATCGCTGTTTTCACGGTTGCCTGAAACACTCAGAATTCCCCCTTCACATCGAAGCTCACGCGGGGCGCACCCCGCTTGGTCACCGGGCCGCCGGTCATCGCGACCGCCCCCAGGACTTCACCGGAAATCCGGTCAAAAATTCGGACCCTCAGACCGCCGCCGATGCCGACGAGCGCGAAGCTCGAAGTCTGTTCGGGCAAGGGGTTCAGCACGCGCAGGAAAGAAGCATCGCCAAACGCGAAGAACCGCGCTTCGGTCAGCCACTTGCCGAAGCTGCCAGCCAGCGATGGCGAGCGCACCTCAAGGCTCGGCCCGATCCCGTTGTCGCCCACCGCTTCGGACGAGTAGTATCCGCGCACGCTGCGCAGGCCGCCGGCGGAAAACTGCTCGTTGGTGATGAGATGCGAATCCGCCAGCTGCGCGTTCAACCGGAACGCGGCGACGATATCGTTCTTGAAGGCGTAGGACAGATCGACCGAAAGATCGCCGCGAACGAAGTTCTCGTTGCTGAACTGCTCGCGGTTGCGGAACGCATCGACCAGCACGCAAGGCCCGGTCAGGCTCGCGCAGACCTTCGGCCTGATCGCCCGGAGGCCGATTGTTGTCGCCAGCGAGACCGAGTAGTTGACCCGTTCACTGCCACCGGAAAGCATGTATTCCAGTTCAATCGGCAGATAGCGGATCGGCGCGGTGCTGGTTTGAACGCCAGCGACCTGGATATTCTGCTTGAAGTTCTTGTAATCGAACCCAAAGCTGAACTGCTGCTGGGTGCGGGACGTGGCAAGGTGATAGATCGCACGCGCGCCGACCTGATAACCGTTGCCCAGCACGTTGGTGCCGCCCAATGCCGAGATGTTGCTGTTGGAGTAGTACCCGGAAATCGCGATGCTCCACGGCGTGCGCAGCAGCGGAAACGAGTAGGAGCCGGAAAAGACTTCCGTCTCTTCGCGCTTGAGCGGCGAGACGATGTACGTGAACGTCGCGGCCTGCCCGGTCTGGAACAGATTGGTATAGCGGACCGTGCTGATGAGGCGCAGCTGCGTCGTTGCCGGGCTGGCGTCGTTGTTGATATTGACGCTGGCATGCAGCGGCCGCTGGTCGTCGACATTGAGATCGACGTCGATCGTGCCGGGAGCCCTGCCCGGCTTGAAGATCGGATTGAGCGTGCGGTCGGGAAACCGGTTGGCCATGGTCATGTCCGCCTGCAAGGCGGGAATGTTGAGCGGCTTGCCCTCGACCAGCGACGGCACCTGACGGCGCGCCACCCACAAGGAATGATAGCGGCTGTCGGTGACCCGCACTTGCCCGACCGGTACTTCGTTGACCGCGATCCGGATCACGCCTTGGGCAAACGTCTCGCGCTCCTGCACGGGCACTTCCACCACCGCCGCGCCATAGCCGCGTGCGGCATAGGCGTCCTGCAAGGCCTTGCGCGCAGCCTCGACATCGGCATCGGTCCGATCGGGACCGGAATGGGCATAGACCAGACGCTCGATTTCGCTCGCCGGCAGCACGGTCGCGCCGGAAATGTCGTAGGCCTGGATAAAGAACTTGTCGGGCGCACGCTCCGCGCCGGCTGGCGTCGCCGCACCCGTTGGTGCCGCCTGCCCCGCGGGCGCCGCTGGCTCGGCCGCTTGCGCAGCCCAGGCTGACGATGCGGGCACCAGCAGCGATGCCAGTGGCAAGCTCGCACGTAAAACATGTGCACTAAGCCCGCCCATCGCAATCTGATTCCCCGAACCCCTGTGTAAGGGGTCTGTGGAGGGACAGTGTTTAATCTGTGTGACAGTCTGGTGATGCGTTGGCAGGCCCTTTCCCGGGCTGGAAAAAGGTAAACAAAAAGGGCCCCGGATTGCTCCGGAGCCCTTCTCGTTCAGCGTGTGCCGTGATCGGAAGATCAGGCGCCCGTGCGGCCCGCGCAGGTCGGGTTCGCAGTGGTCGGGATGCGGATGTTCGGCTTGGCAGCCCGGTACAGGGTGCCGGCCGGACGGCTCGCGGTCGGAGCCGGAGCGCCCGGGTCGCCGTAGAAGATGGCAGCGGTTGCCGTCTGGTAGGCCGGGATCGTGCGGTTCTGGATCCACAGGTTCTGCGCACCCAGAGCCGTCTCGGCCGTCGGGTTCGAAAGGAACGTGTTCACGATGGCACGCGTCCAGTTCGAAGGAACAACGGCGATGTTGTTCTGGAAGAGCACGCCCGGAGTGGCGGCAACCACGCCGTTCAGCAGGCCGTTGGGCGCCGGAGTACCATCACCCTTGGTACGGTACTGACCAAGGGTCCAGCCGAGGAAGGAGACCATGGCTTCGCGGTTCGCACCGTTGTAGCAGGTGTACAGCAGGATCTGGGTGGTACCCGTCATCGGATAACCCAGGTTCGGCCGTGCCAGCGACTGGTTGGTGTCCGCATAGAGAACATCAGCCCAGGCGACCGGGTTCGCACGCGTCGCCGGTTCCGGAGTAGAGCCGGTCAGCGGGCGGACAAGACGGCTGTCAGCCGTGGCCGAAACGAACAGGCCAGCCGTATCCGACTGCGGCGGCAGGATCGTGCCAAGCGCGGTACGGGCGGCTGCGGCGGTCGGGTTGGCATAAAGCGTCGTCGACACGCCGACCTGCAGCGTGGCGGCCGAGAGACCCGCAAGCGCGTCAACCGAAGGATTGACGAAGTCGGCCGAGATGTAGCCGACCTTGCCGTTGAGCAGAACGCCGTTCAGCGGATAGTCCGGAGCGAACGTGATCGCCGCGGCAACGCGCGAGCTGCCGTCTGCCAGCAGGAAGTAGCCGCTGCCCACGCTGCCGGTCGGCATCGAGGTCGGGCCGGCCGCGCTCGTCGGCGAGGTCGCCGTACCGATGTTTGCGATCGCGGTACCGGTGAAGTAATCGCCCGAGATCGAGTTGACGGTGCCGGCGAAAGCCGTCGAGCTGGTGTTGTTCACACGATAGCCGGTGTCCGAACGCACGCTGCGGAAGTCGATCCCGGTTGCCGTGTTGTAGGGCAGCGATTCGGCGGCCTGCAAAAAGCGGTTCGTGCCGGTGAAGGCAGGAACTGCAGGAGAGAGCAGACGGCCGTTCGGCAAGGTCGCCGTGGGGGCCGAACGACGCTCGGGGATGCCCGGGGCGCTGGTGGGGTTGCAGACCGCCGCGAGGTGGCGCGTGAAGATGTCGGTCGTGCCCGAACGGTCCATACGGCCGACGAGACGGATCGGCGCACCATCGGCGGCCCAACGCGAAGCGTTGTCGTTGACCGTGTCGAACAGCGGGGTGTTGCCGTTGAGCACGGTGAACGTGACATCGTTCCAGTTGGTCAGCGTGCCGTTGAAGATGCCGCAATAGGCAGCCTTCGAAAGCTTGATCGCCGCAGCGGCGGTGCCGCCGGCAGGCGCAATGCCGCGGCCACGGGCGTTGAACACCATCGGCTGGCCCGCGGCATTGGTGCCGTAGGTCGAGCTGTAGGCGATCGCGACGGGGAGCAGGTAGAGCGGGAACGAGATCGCCGCACCGGCGCTCGGCGCCGCACGCGTGTTGTAGGTGGTGATGTCCGCAGGCGAAACGCCGGCGTCAGAGAAGCCGAACTGCACGTTGCTCCACACGTCGGGCGCGGTCACGAACGGGTTGAACACGCTGCTCGACACGGTCGGACCAGTACCACCGCGGAAGTCGTTGGCGAAATCAGCCCAGACGGTGCGGCCGAAGCCCGAACCGGTCGCGATGTACTTGCCCTGGACGTTGGTCTGCACCGCGTCCGCCGGGAGCGCGCAGTTGATGGGGATGGTGCCGTTGAACTGACCCTGCGTCAGGGTGGTCAGCGAGGTTGCGCTCGTCGACGTACCACGCTGGTTGTCGACAGCGCTGAGGCAGTTGAAGCTGCGGGCCACAACGTTCTGGACCGACGAAGCACCGGCGCCGTGCAGCGCGCCATCAGCAGTCGCAGGGGCAGGCAGCGGGATCTGCTGCGCGAAGGCGGGCGATGCAACCGTACCGGCGACAGCAGTCGCGGCCAGAAGCAGAGACTTCACATTAACCATTTGATAATTCCTCCTGAAGGATATCGTAACCAATACTGACGTTGAATCAGAATGAGTTGGCCGTTCAAAATCCGAAAGATGTGCAGAATATATACTGAATCCAGTTCAATACTTCGAATTAACTCTCCGATTCGCGATATGGAACTGGTCCAAACTGGGCTCGTCACGAGCAAGCCCGATCAAGTTCTTGATCGATACGCTCTGCAGCTTCCCGGAATTTGTTCTTAGCGCCCCCGATTCCCAACCCAATCTGCGGTTGGCGAAGCGGTCATTAGACTCGGCAAATGACAGCAACGTGATTCTTTTGTTGCAGTCTCTGAATATCAGCCGCGCCCGCCGGCGTCCGGACGCACAGCCCAGGCTTGACCCTGTCGATCCTTGAAAAAAGGCGAAAAATCGCCATTCCGCGGCACTGTCGCCAACCCGGCGCGCGCATTCCGGACCGCTTTGGCGCTGCCCAGGCGCGGGTCGGCGTTCGTAACACAAATGACGCATTGGCCCCATAAGGCGGCGCGACGGGGAGTGGTTGATCCGGCAATGGCAATTGGTTTGGGCCATCACGAGCGAAGGCCATGCCGCTTCCGGTCTGACCGCGAGGGTTAATGTGCTCGGTAAAGCAAAGATCCTGGCAGTCGCTGGCGCTTCGCCCGGACAATCGCTCCGCCCCGGCGCCGGAACCGATTCCGAACAAGATCAAGCCCATACCCTGTCGGCCACGTCCGACGCCGGGACCACGCAGCACAGCGAAAACTCGATTGCCGCCGTTTTGGAAGCGCGCGCGCTCCTTTCGCGCGAGGCGCTCTCCCGTGCGCGATTGGTGCAGCAGGAAAGCGGCGAGCGCATCGACTCGGTGGTCACGCGCCTTGGCCTGATGTCGGAGCAGTCGCTGTGCGAGCAGCTCTCCGACGCCAGCGGGATGCCGATGGCACCGGCCGACCGGCTGCGTGGTCAGGTCGCACTGGAGCAGCCGATCGAAGCCGAATTTCTGCGCGATATCCGCGCTGTTCCGATTGCGATCGACGATGCGCGGGTCTGCGTCGCAGTGGTCGATCCCTACGACCCGTTTGTCGAGAGCGCGTTCCACTTCCTGTTCAAGCGCCGTGTCGATCGCATGATTGCGCGCGCCAGCGATATCGAAGCGGCGATCGAACGTCTGTGCCAGGACGGCACGGATAGGGCAGCGATCGAGGATACGGTCGAAACCGGCGACATCGACCGGATGCGCGACCTCACCAGCGACGCCCCGGCCATCCGCGCGGTCAACCGCCTGATTGCCGAAGCGGTCGATGCAAACGCCTCGGACATTCACCTTGAGCCGACCGATGACAGCCTGGTCGTGCGCTTCCGCATCGACGGCATGCTGCGGCTTGTCACCCGGCTGCCGCAGGCGATGCGCGCATCGGTGGTGGCGCGCATCAAGGTCATGGCCGGGCTCGATATCGCCGAGCGCCGCATTCCGCAGGATGGCCGTCTCCGGCTGGCGGTGCGCGGGCACGAGATCGATCTGCGCGTCGCCACCGCGCCCTCGATCCACGGCGAAAGCGCGGTCCTGCGCATTCTCGACAGGTCCAATCTGAAGCTCGAGTTCGCCGCACTCGGCCTCGACAACCGGCTGGTCGAGCAGTTCCGCGAGGCGATCCACCGGCCTTACGGGATCGTGCTGGTGACCGGGCCGACCGGCAGCGGCAAGACCACCACGCTCTATGCCGCGCTGGCCGAACTCAACCAGGTCGAGCGCAAGCTGCTGACGGTGGAAGATCCCATCGAGTACCGCCTGCCGGGCATTGTCCAGACCCAGGTGCAACCGGGCATCGGCTTCTCGTTCGCCACGGCGCTCCGCTCGTTCCTGCGGCAGGATCCCGATGCGATCATGGTCGGCGAAATCCGCGATACCGAGACGGCGCAGATCGCCGTGCAGGCCGCGCTCACCGGCCATATGATCCTCTCGACGCTCCACACCAATACGGCGGCGGGCGCGATCACGCGCCTGATCGATATGGACGTGGAGCCGTTCCTCCTGAGCTCGGTGCTGGCGGGCGTGCTGGCGCAGCGACTGGTCCGCCGCCTGTGCCTCCAGTGCCGCGTTCCGTTCGTGCCGGACGAGGCACTGCTGGCCACGCTAGGCCTCGACACTGCGGCCGCGCTGGCCGGCCACTTCCACCGCGCGGCCGGCTGCACCGCCTGCCACGGCACCGGCTACAGCGGACGGATCGCGGTGTTCGATTTCCTGCCGGTCGACGATGCGATCGCGCGCCTGATCCTGAAACGCGCCGATGCGCGCCAGATCGAGGAATGCGCCAGTGCGGCGGGACATCGCTCGCTGCTGCAGGAAGGCTTCGCCAAGGCCGCGCAAGGGCTGACGACGATCGAGGAAGTGCTGCGGGTCGCGAGCGGCGAATGAACGCGGCGCCCGCCTTTCGCTACCGAGCTATGCGCGCAGACGGCCGGATTGTGGCCGGGCAGCTTGATGCGGCCAATGAAAGCGAGGCGCTGGCCCAGATCCGGCGCAGCGGCAACACGCCGGTCGAGCTGCGCCTGATCCCGGCAGGTTCGGCAGCAACCCCGTCCGGCGAGCCGATATCCCGGCGCAACAGCGCGATCAGCCGCGCCGTGATCGCCGAACTGGCCGTGCTGCTCAAGGCGGGCCTGCCGCTGGACCGGGCGCTCGCGCTGGCGGTCGGCAATATCGACGATCCCGCAGCGGCCGAAGCTATGGGCATGCTGCTCAGCGCGGTGCGCGAAGGCGCGCCGATCTCGCGCGCCATGCTCGACAATCCGGCGCTGTTCAGCCCCGGCGAGGCCGCGATGGCGGAAGCGGGCGAGGCCAACGGCAAGCTGGGCGAGGCGATGGAGCGCCTTTCGCAGATGCTGGAACAGGCTGCCGAACTGCGGCGGCTGGTGATCACCTCGATGATCTATCCCATCGCGCTGTCGGTGATCGCGGTCGGGGTGATACTGATGATGTTGCTGTTCGTCGTGCCGCAGTTCGAACGGCTGCTTGATACCAACAAGGTCGAGCTGCCGTTCGCTTCGATGGCGGTCATCGCGGCCAGCCAGTTCCTGCGCGCCTACGGGCTCTGGCTCCTCGCGGGACTGGTCGCGCTGGGCCTCGCGCTGCGCAACCTGCTGGCCCGGCCCGCCAGCCGCATCCGCTTCGACCAGCTCATGCTGGGCCTCCCGCTGGTCGGAGACCTGGTGAAGCGCATCGAGATCGCGCGGTTCTCGCACACGCTCGGCGCCTTGCTCGAGGGCGGAGTTCCACTGCCCAATGCGCTGGCGCTGTCGCAGCGCACTATCGGCAACACCGCGATTTCCACCGCGATCGCCACGATTGCCGAGGGGGTGCGCGAAGGCGGCGGTCTTTCGGCGCCGCTTGCCGCGACCGGCATGTTGCCGCACCTTGCCATCGGCTTCATCCGCACCGGCGAGGAAACATCGCAGCTGGCCCTCATGCTCTCGCGGCTGGCAGTGGTGCTCGACCGCGATGTGCGCACCCGGCTGGAGCGGCTTGTCGCCATTCTGACGCCGGCCATCACCATCGTGCTGGGCACGGCTGTTGCAGCGATCATCGCCGCGGTCATGTCCGCAATTCTCGGCTTCAATGAACTGGCAGTATCCTGATGAACAAGAACAACCGGAACGAGCGGGGCTTCACGCTGATCGAACTGCTGGTGGTGCTCGCCATCCTCGGCCTGCTGGCAGCTATCGTCGGGCCGCAAGTGATCAAGTATCTTGGCAGCTCGCGCACGCAGACCGCCCAGATCCAGACCAAGAACATCGCCGCCGCGCTTGAACTCTACAAGCTCGACGCCGGACGCTACCCCACCAGCGCGGAAGGCCTCGGCGCGCTGGTGAAGGCGCCGCCCAGCGATACAAACTGGAACGGGCCCTATATCGCCGATGCGGCCGCGCTCAACGATCCCTGGGGCAAGCCCTACCTGTTCAAGTCGCCGGGCGATCACGGCGAAGTCGATGTCTACAGCTACGGCTCGGATGGTGCCGCCGGCGGCAGCGGTGAGGCGAAAGATGTCGGCAACTGGTGAGCGTCGGCGCGGCTGCCCCCGCGACGACGGATTTACCTTGATCGAACTGCTGGTGGCGCTGGCCATCGCGGCCTTGCTGGCCGGGATCGCGTTTCCGGCCTTGCAGCACCGCCTCGGGCAAAGTGCCGCAGCCGAGGCGCGGATGACGACGGCGCTCGTGCTCACGCAGGCGCGCGCCGATGCCATTGCCGGCGCAGCGCCGGTGCGCGTGTCATGGTCGGCGCCGCGCCGGATGCTGCTGTCATCCTCAGGTCGCCCCGCCCGCAGCCTGCCGGAGTCCGTCCAGCTCGAATGGCCCACGCAGGGATTTGCTTTCTTTCCCGATGGCACCGCAAATGGCGGCGATGGTGCCATTGCTGCTGCAGGCCGCGGCAGCCGTTTCCGCGTCGACCCCGCCACCTCGCGCCTCGTGTTCCTGCCGTGAGTTCCGCCGCTTCCACCCCGCGAGAGGCCCGGGAACTGGGTTTCACACTGATCGAACTGCTGATCGCGCTCGCCATCGTGGCCGCGATGACTGCCGCTTTGGTGGGCACCGTGGGTCAGGATGCCCGCACGCGCCTCGCCGTGCAGCAGCGCCGCGAAGGCCTGATGATCGCGCAATCGGTGCTCGATCAGACGGCGGACCCTACTGCGCCGCTTCAGGGCCAGTGGGGCGCCTACGGCTGGCGTGTCGTGCGTCAACCCTACCAGCAGCTGGCCGATCCGCTTGATCGCCATCCGCTTGAACAGATCTCGGTCGCGGTCGGCGTAGCCGGAGCGAGGCGCGGCGAGATCGTGCGGCTCACCACGGTGCGGATCAAGCCATGACGCGCCCACATGCCGCCGCCGGCTTTACCCTCGTGGAAATGCTCGTCTGCCTCGCGATCCTCGCTTCGGTGTCGGTCGTGCTTGTCACCGGGATCGGCCGGATGGACCTGCGCCAGCGGTTTATCGGCCAGAAGGATGCGCAGATCGACGAGATCGCGCAGGCGCAGTTCACCTTGCGCCATCTTCTGGGCGACATTCACCCCTCGGTAAACCCGCAGAACAACAGCGCCGTGGATTTCTTCGGCAACCAGTTCGGCCTCGAGTTCGATGGCCAGCCGCCGGACAATGCCGCGCCCGACGCCTTTCAGCGCTACCGGGTCCGGCTCGAACGCAACGGGGATCTGATGCTCTACCGCATCAGCACGCTCGACGAGACGGTCGACCGCCGTCAGCGCGAAGTGACCGGGTGGACCGCGCAGCGCCTGCTGACGGGCGTGTCCAGCATGTCCGTCCGCTATCTAGGTCCCGGAACCGGTCCCCTCGCCGGCACGGGTACGCTGCCGGCATGGCAGCTGCAGTGGTCGAACCGGGCCACGCTCCCTTCGCTCGTCGGCGTGCGGATCGAGTTCCCTGCGGGCGACAGGCGGTCCTGGCCCGATCTGGTAGTGCGGCTGCGCGCCGCCAATGGCGACACTTGCGCACGCGATCTGCGCACAGGCACGTGCGGGGGCACCGAATGAGCGGACGCAGCATCCTCCAGGCAGACATGCACACCGTCGGGCAATGGATTGCAGACGGCATGCGCTGGTGGCTGGACCAGCTCGCCGCCATGGTACCCGGGCGTCTGCGTGAATGGCAGGAGTCCCGCAGGATCTTTGCGGACTATGAGCCGGACACCGGTGCCTTGCTCGCCCGGCCCGATCCCTCCGGTGCTGCTCCCCGCCGCTCCGGCCCGGTCACGATTATCCTGCCCCCCGCGTACTGCCTGAGCCGCACGATCGAGCGGCCGACCATGAGCTCGCGCGACATGGAAAGCATGATCCAGCTCGATGCGGCGAGGATCATGCCGCTGGGCACCGAAGGCATGATCCTTGCCGCCCGGATCGCGGCGCGCGCCGAAGGCCACGCCCGGATGCAGATCGAAGTTGCCGCGATGCCGCGTGCTTCGGCCGAGGCGCTCGGCGTGGCGATAGCGCGGCTCGAACAGCCCTGCCACGCCATCCTGATCGCAGCGCCGGAGCCGCAGTCCGGCCATGCAATCGACTTTCTCCCCGCATTCCGCAAGGCCGGGCTGGTGCGCGACGCCGATCGTGGCGCCCTGCCGCTGTGGATTGCGGTCGGCGTACTGTTTGCGCTCAACCTCGGCTTGCTCGTCTGGCGTGACACGGCCGCCACCGCCATGTTCGAAGCGCGCATCGCCGAGCAGCAGCCGGCGGTGAACGCGGTGCGCCGGATCAATGCGCGGATCGCGAAGGCGGATCAGTTTGCCGCCGCCACTGTGAAGGCGCGTAGCGAAGGCGAGCCACTGGCAATGCTTTCGCGCGTCGCCGCAGCCTTGCCGCCGGGCGCCTGGGTGCAGCGCTACACGTGGGTCGCCAATGGGCAGGCCGACGGGCAGGCGAATGACCTGCGCATCACCGGCTACCGACCGCAGCAGGCCGACGTGGCTGGCGGACTGCGCCGTGCCGGGCTCAGCGTGCAGCGCTACAGCGATGCGTCGACCGCCGCGCAAAACCCGCTGGGCCAACCCTTCGAAGTCACCTTGCGGATGACAAAGCCATGAGCACGCGCAGCCTCTCCCCCCGGCAAGCGCAAGCGGTCGCGCTGCTCATCCTGCTAGCGGTGCTGGCGTTTCTGGTCTTCGTGATCATCGCGCCGCTGATCGCGGGATTCCAGGAACGCGCAGCCCAGCGCGAGCAATATGCCCTCCAGTACAGCGCCAACGCGCGCAACATTGCCGCCATCCCGCGGCTGCGCCGGATGGCAGAAGCCCATGAGCAGCTGCTCGGCGATTTCCTGCTCGATGCGCCCGATGCAGCCACGGCCGGCGAAGCGCTGCGCCAGCGGTTGCAAACCGCCATCATCGCGCTTGGCGGCGAGTTTCGCGGCGGCGAGGACATCGCCTCGGCAGATGCTGGCAAGGCCGCCGTGCGTGTCACCGCGCGGCTCTCGGAGGGCCAGCTCAAGCAGCTTCTCGCAAACGCGCAGAATGCCAAACCCTATCTCACCCTGACGACCCTGGTCATCGGCGCCGATGAAGCACTGGTGACCGGACAGGCTTCCGCATTGGATGTTCAGATTGAAGCTTCGATCCCCTATCGCCCTGCCGCCAAGCGGTAGCAGCGCGCGCCTGCCCGCGCTGCTCCTGCCGGTGCTGGCGGCTGCCGCGCTGCTGCAGCTGCTGCTGCCTTATGGCGAGGAGCTGCCGACTGCCGGCGTGCCTGCGCGCGGCAAGCAGGTCGCACCGCCGCCCGCAGTGCCGCGCGTGCTGGTTCCGGCCGCGCTTGCCGATCGCAGCGTGTTCTCACCCGTCGCCGCGGCGGCTGGCGGTGCCCCCGCACCCACCGATGTCCTTGGCGGCGCGGTGATTGCCGGGACGATCAAGCACGGACGCCTGCTCTACGCCGTGGTGCAGGAGCGCGGCGGCCGGATCCGCCAGGTCGCGCCCGGCGGCACTGTGGCCGGATGGCGCATCTCCGCGCTGACCCCCACCGGCGTCCGCCTGTCGCGCGGCTCGGAACAGTTCAACGTAGCCTATGGCGCCATCCCCACGGGGCCCGCCGCACCCGCCCCTGAAGATTCGGAAGACGGCCAATGACCTCTCGCCCCATGCGCCTCAAGCCCAGCCTTGTCATCGCCCTGACCAGCACCACGGCCTTTGCCGCGGCGCCGCCGCAGCTGCCGATCCCGGCAACCCCGGAACTGGCGCAGATCGACGATCCGGGTGCCGTCCAGAGCGGCCCCGCCCCGGCGCAGTCGGCCCCGCCTGCCAACACCGATTACAAGGTCCGCACGACCGTCGTTCCGGGCACCGAGCCGCAGCCGGTCATTCCGAAGACGGCCGATGTGAAGACGAAACCGGGCGACATTGCGGTCAATTTCCCGGATGCCGATATCGCCGTGGTGGCACAGGCCGTGCTGCGCGACATCCTCGGCAAGAACTACACGATCGCGCGCGGCGTGACCGGCCGGGTCAACCTCGTCACGCCGGGTCCGGTTTCCAAGTCGTCGCTGCTCGATCTGTTCGAGAAGGCCCTGCGCCAGAGCAATCTTGCGATGGTGCCGGTGGCCGGCGGCTTCGAAATCCAGAACTCCGCCGCCGCACGCGCCGTCATTGCCGCGAACGCGACCGGCTTCGGCAGCGAGATCTACACGCTGCGCTTCATCAATGCCGATGAGGTGCGCAAGGTGCTCGACTCCGTCCTGCCCGGCGTGGTGACCGCGACCGACCCGCAGACGGGCGCCATCACGATTGCCGGCACCACCGGCCAGCGCGCCAGCGCGCGCGATCTGCTCAAGCAGTTCGATGTCGATTGGCTGCGCAACACCAGCTTCGCGCTGTTCGTGCCCGATCGCACCGATGCGCGGCTGATCGTCCCGTCGATCGACAAGCTCATCAATGCGCCGGATTCGCCCACCCGCGGGCTGGTGCGCCTGATCAGCATGGAGGAGCTCAACGGCATCCTCGCGATCAGCATGCAGCCGCAATATCTTGCCGATGTGAAGCGCTGGATCGAGATCCTCGACCGCGAAGGCGACAGCAACGAGCGCCGGCTGTTCGTCTATCAGGTCCAGAACGGGCGCACCCGCGATCTGGTGCGTACGCTCAACCTGGCCTTCGGGACGGCCAACAACGATAGCGGCGGGCAAGGCAACTCCGGCAACAATGCCTTCGCCGATCAAGGCGATCCGAACCAGACCGGCGGCGCGCGCGGCAACGGGCTCGGCGCAGTCCAGAACGGGACGACAGTGGGCGCGAACCTCCCCCGCCCCGCCTTCGGGCAAGCGCCGGCTGCTGACGGCACGGCACAGGGCAACGGCAACGGCGGCGCCGCAACGACAATCCGGATCACCGCCGACGAGACCAACAGCGCGATCATCGTGTTCGGCACCCAGCGCGAATATGCCTCGATCGAGGCCGCCTTGCGCAAGATCGATGTCGCTCCGCGCCAGGTGCTGATCGAAGCGGCGATCACCGAAGTCAGCCTCAACGACGATCTGCGCTACGGCGTGCAGTGGAACTACCTCAGCGGCTCGAACCAGGTCGGCTATTCCGAAGGCACGACATCTGTGCCGACACAAATCTATCCCGGCTTCTCCTACTTCTATGGCGGCAACAGCATCACCGCCACGCTGAACGCACTGCAGGAACGCACCAACGTCAAGGTCGTCTCCGCACCCAAGCTGCTCGTGCTCAACAACCAGAGCGCGGCGCTGCAGGTGGGCGATCAGGTGCCGATCTCGACCGGTTCGGCCACCAATCTGGTCGGCAATACCAATGCGGTGATCAACACGATCGAGTACAAGGATACCGGCGTTATCCTGAAGATCACCCCGCGCATCAATGCCAGCGGGCTGGTCCAGCTCGATGTTTCGCAGGAAGTCAGCCAGATCAGCACGTCCGCGTCCGGCACCTCTGCGACGCAGCGCCAATCCCCGACAATCTCGACCCGCCGCATCGCTTCGACCGTATCCGTGCGCGACGGCGAAGTTATCGCGCTCGGCGGCCTGTTCAGCGACACCAGAAGCTTCGGCAAGAACGGCATCCCGCTGGTCTCGCAGATCCCGATTGTGGGCGGCCTGTTCGGCACCCAGCGCAACACCGAACGGCGCACCGAACTGATCGTGCTGCTCAAGCTCAAGATCATCGCCAACGCCGACGATGCGCGGGCTGCAACCGAGTCCCTGAAGCAGAAGATTCGCCAGCTCGAACCCTTCCAGGGCTCCGCCAAGCAGCCATGACCGTCATGCCGCAAAACCCGCGGGAACGCGGTTTTGCCCTCGTCGCCGCTGTGGCCAGTCTGGCCGTGTTCGCCGCAATCGCGCTTGTCGTGATCACCGCGACCCGCATCGATTTCGCCAAGGGGCAAGGCGAACTGACGAGCGCGCAGACGCGGCTGGCGGCAGAGGCCGGGCTGGCGATCGCCCTGCACGGGCTGATCGAGCGCGACGCCGCCACAATCGCGCTGCTCGATGGCCGCACGCAGGAACTCGACTTCGCCGGGACGCACCTCTCCATCGCCTTGATCGACGAGCGCGGCAAGGTGAACATCAACGCTTTCGAAGAACCAGTGATCGAGCGTCTGCTGAGCCAGGCCGGTCTCGAAGGCCATGCGATGATGGTCGCGCGCGATTCGCTGCTGGATTGGCAGGACGATGACGACGAGGCCCGCACCGACGGTGCCGAAGCGCCCTATTACGAAAGCCGCCGGATCACGCCGCGCAACGGCGGGGTGCAGAGCATCGACGAACTTGGCCTGATCCGGGGCTTCACGCCCGCGCTCGTCGACCGCCTCCGCCCTTACATCACCGTCGAGCGCAACGCCGTGCCGTTCAATCCGCGCTACGCCGGCCCTGAGGCGCTTGCCGCGGTTGGCGACAGCCGCGGCGCCATTGCCGGTATCGAACGCCAGCGCGAACTGAACGGCCAGCGCACGGCGATCGCCTTTTCCGATACGGTGTCATGGACCGGTCGGCCGATCACCATTTCCGTTCAAGCGACCGCGCCCGGTCGGGGGCGATACCGCCTGCAGGCAATTGTCGAACTAACCGGAAAGCCGGACCATCCCTACGTCATGCGGCGGATCGTCTAGCGGCAGACCGGGCCGCACCCGGATCTGGCAGCGGCCTAGTTTTGTCCGAGCAACATCGCGGTGGCATCACTTGCGGCTGCCATCGGCACACCCCACGGTGCAAACAGTTGCCGCGTCGCCCCCGGTGCCACCCGCTGGCGCGCGCGCGGCATGGTACGCGCCTGCACACGCGACGCTGCGAGCGCGGCAAGCCCCGGCTCCTCGCTGGTCGGTGTGGCGGCCGCAGACCCGTTCGCATCGCCCGGCATGCGGTAGAAGATATGCGCACCGATCTGCGCCACGCGGGTGCCGGTGTAGGCCCAATAAGGGTTCACGTAGTTGGCGTGATAGTGCGTCGCCCCGCTCACGCGGTCAGGCGCCTGGCCAGTGAGCACAGACAAAGCTGCCATCCGGGCGGTCGCCAGCGTGGTATCACGCAAGCGGCGACGGATCGAGCCGTCGCACGTGAACGTGAACTGGCAGCCGGTGGAACGCTGGGATCCTTCGAACACAACTCCGCAGACAGAGCTCGGAAACCGGGCGACGCGGGTGCGGTTGAGGATCACTTGCGCCACGGCCTGCTGGCCGGCAATCGGTTCCTGGCCGGCTTCGTAGGCGATGGCCATGGTCAGGCAATCGAGCGCGCGGTCATGCGACGTTGCCGCAGCGGAAAGACTGTCAACATCAGGTGAGACTGCGGGCGCATAAGCCGTGAGCGGATTGTAGGTGGGCGCGCTCTCCGGAACGGGAGCGCTGCGCACGAAGAGCGGCGTGCTCGCCGGTCCGATCCGTGCCGGAGCAGCAGCGCCGAGCACCATCAGCCCGGCCTGCCCCGTCGCGTCTTCGGCAAAAGCTGCTTGCGGTACCGCAACCGCCACGAGCAGCGCCATTGCCGCCGATCCGCGTAGCGCGGCGGACCCGGGGATAACCGAGGGGTTCAAACAAGCCATTATTAACTGCCCTGAACGGGTTTTGTTTCATTTGATTGACACAATTTCCATCGAAGGAGAGGCCGTCCCGTTTATGGCAGGAATCGTTGCAGCTCCATCATGACGCACGCACCATCACCGCTGATCAAGACAGTGATCCTCGCGGCCATACTCGGCTGCGCCACGGGGCTTTCGCCGGTGCAAGCCGCAAAGGCGAAGCGCGCTAGCGCGAACCAGCCCGCGGCGGCAGCGCGCCTGCCCGAGCGGCAGCTCACCTGTTCGATCCGCCACATCACCAACTTCGATCCGGAAAAGCTGCAGACCGCGGCCGAACTCAAGTACGATGCCGTCCACCCGCTGACGCTGGTGCTCCCCGGCATCCCGGTTCGGACGAGTCCGCCGCCCGAGCCGCAGGACGATCCAGAACCCGTCGATCCGCGCACCCGGATCATCGCAGACCCCGGCAACATTGCTCCCACGAAGAACGGGACCTTCGACCGGGTGATCGATTACTGGCCCGAGCGGACCGAGCTCTCGGCGGTGATTTCCGGCGATCTGCTCAACGTCATCGTGATCAACCAGTATGATCCGGTGAAGCAGACCGCCAACTTCTTCATGACCCGTGCGACCGAACTTTCCCGCTATCAGCAGAATCATGTCTACCAGGGCGAATGTCAGGTCCGGCTCAAGGCATCGACCAGCGGAAAGCCGATTGCGTAACCGCCGCACCGCCGGCTCTCGCCTGCGAGGGCCCCGCACGATCGGCTTGGCCGCGCTTGCCGGTGCCGGGCTGGTCTGCGCGATGGTGCCGCTAGCCGCTGCCACTGCACCCGGCGCCGATTGCTTCTCGGCCGCCGACAATGCCCGGTTGCGGTTCGAAGCCTTTCAGCAGGCACCGCCCCCGCGTGACGGCGCGCGGTATCCCCATTACCCGCTCTCTGCCGCGGTCTCCGGGCAACTGGGCCGCCTTGCCTCCGCGCCCAAAGGCATTCAGACGTGGTACTACCACTGGGCCAACCGCGCCGCGACACCGCTCGTCGGCGCCGGCGGGCGACAGATCGTCCGCAAGCTGAACCTCGAACCGTCGCGGACGGGCAACCGGCGGCACCGCTCGGCCTTCAGCTCGATCGACCGGGCCAACGCCTGCACAATGGCGCAGGCCGCCAGCCTGCTGGGACAGGATGCACGGGCACGACGCTATGCCCGAGACGCGGGGGTCACGCTCATCAACGAACGCGCGCTGCCCGATGAGGCCCCGCCCTCGCCCGCCGATACCTGTGTGCTGGCATCGGGCAAGCTGCCCCCGCGTGCGAGCGGGATCATGCTCGATTATGAAGTGCAGGACGGCCGCGACCCGCAGACGACTGAAACGTTCCTCACGGCCTATGCAAAGCTGGTTCATGCTGCGGGCAAACGGGTGATCTTGCTGGTCAATCCGCTCGATTCTCCGGGCCAGCAACGCTTTACCGGCGTCACTGCCGAGAATGCCCACCGGATCGTGGCGCGGTTCGACCGGACGACGCTGGTGCTTTGGAGCGGCAATGTGCAAAAGTCGCTTCCCGCAAGCTACGCCGCCCAGATGGCGATCGTCAAAGCCGGCGGGCCGGTGGACCCGAAGCGCCTGCTGATCGATTTCGAACTGGCCGGCACAACGCTCGACGACGCACGCTTCGTGCGTCAGGCGATCATCCGCGACGGACTGGCCGGTGTCTTGTTCTGGCGCAACTATGCCAGCCAGGGCGGCGCATGCGCAGCGCCGGTCAACCAGCGGATCGCGGCCATCGCGTTTGGCGAGGCAGCCGACGAGCAGCGCTGAGCGGCTGCAGCGTCAGGTCGTCGCGATCAGCGACAGGATATGGTCGCGCCGCCGCCGGAAATAGGGCTGGGTCGGCTCGATGCCCCGCACCAGATCCTGCGCCGCCGCCACGCGGCCGGTGCGGGCAAGATGATCGGCACATTCGATAACCACCGGCGCCTGATCGTCGCCGCGCAGCAAGGCCTGCTCGTAATAGCCTTCGGCCGCGGCAGGATCGCTATCGGCCAGCGCCCGCGCGAGCAGCAGGTAAGGCTGCGGCGTACTGCGATCGGCGGCGATCCAGTCGTTGGCAGCCGCCATCGCCGCGTCCATCTGGGAAAGCGCCAGAAACGCGCGGAGCTTAGTCCCGTAAAAATGCGACCGTGCGGTCGCACGCGGCGGGACGTCGCCCAGCAAAGCCAGCGCCGCTGCGGCATCGCCGCGCGCGAGGCAGATGCGCGCCGCCAACACCGGCTCGAGCAACCCGCCCTCCATCGCCTGCTCGGCATCATCCAGCCGCCCGACCAGCAGCGCCGCATCGGCATAGGCATTGGCGATTTCAGGATCGTCCAGCAGATCCTGCCGGCCTTCGAGCAGCGACAGGATCCCGGTGCGGTTGCCGCGCAGTTCGCGCAAGGCGTCGCGTATGCTGTCCCGATCGAGGCCTGCGGTCGCGGCCCCGGTATAGGCAGCAACCATCCGGCCGACGTTGGTCTCGACCGCGCGCGGCGTCACATGGACGTTGTCTTCGGTCCAGGCGTGTTCGCGCTCGGACAGCGTTATGCTCTCGTAGCTCGGGAAGTAGTCGACAAAATCGAACTCGGCTGCGGCCTGCTCGGCAGCGACGCGCAGCACCGACTTCGAATAGCAGTTGGCAACCATCACATCGACCGGACGGTAGGTCGCCGACAGCGGCACGGGTGATACCGTCAGCACGACCTTGATCCCCGGCGTTCCGCGTTCCCGGATCAGGAGCAACGCCCGGCGCAGATAGTCGTAGGACTCGTCCGGCGAGAGCACGTGCAGATCGAACCGGTCAGGGTTGTCGCGCAAGATGGAACGGCGCGGGGCCACATTGAGGTAGTGGCCATGCTGGTTGTCGAACCAGACCTCGGCCAGACCGAGCGTGATGATCACGGCACGGCAGTGGCTGATCGAACGGTATGCAGCCGCAATCGCGCGCCGACGTGTGCGCAGCACGTCAAGCGAAGTGGGGCGGATGCTGGCATGGAGATGCATGTCGACCCAGTTGTCCCGCACCGGCTCGAAGCACTTCATGGGGTCGAAACTGTCGTCGAACGCCCACGACAATTCATTCCAGATCGAGGGTGTGCCGTAATTGTTCAGCACATCCAGACCGACCGCGCCGAAGTCTTCATCGCTTTCAAACAGATGTCTGGTCGGCAAGGCAAACCCGCGAAACGCCAGCTCACGCTCGACGTGGCGGGCAAAACACGAACCGATCGTGAAGATGGTTTCGCCGGGCGCGAAGTGAAAGGTCGGTTTGAACTGCGGTTTGGCAATCGGCGACAGGCGCCCCGGTTCCCCCCGCCGAGGCCAGCGACCGACGGTGTTGTCCTTGATGTTGAGCAGCGCCTCTTCGGTGCTGACCGTAAACAGTGGCATCGGCCCCGCCCCCAAATCAGGTCCGCGTCGGCCACGCGGCTCGCGTCACGCGCCGCGCCTCACGTCCCCGATCAATCATCGCCATCGGCACAGACGCGCTCGATCGCGACCAGCGCATCCTTCAGGCGCGGCAAGTGCGATGCCACCTGTTCGGGGAACTCGTTCTTGACGAAGCGCAGATAGTCTTGCGCGCTTTCAGTTCCATAGAGCTGCTTGATGAGCCGGACCTTGGAAAGCGCCATCATATACCGCCGTGCAGGATCGCATGAACGCTGCATGGCGATGCTGGCCAGACGTTCCTGCTCGCGCGGGGGCAAGCCCTGCTCCAGTTGATCGATTGCCGATTCCGGGATCGCCTTGGTGCACAGGAACAGCGCCGTCGAGCACACTTCGCCGATGAAGGTGAAGTACTCGGAGAAGAATTCCTGATCGGTCTTGATGAAGGGCAGCCGCTCGTAGAAATAATCCTGCTGCACGACGATCGAGACACCGGGGATCAGCTTCGGAAAGAAATTCCGCATCACAAAGCGGCTGATCTCCGGAAGCTTCAGCACGTCGAGAAAGAGGATTTCGATCGGGCTGGTAATGCCTTGACCGGTCTCGAGGATATCGCCCAGCCGAAGATCGACCAGATCGGCCACCGGCTCGATATTGGCCTCGACCGCGGCGGCAAAGGACTCGCCCGGCTCGGCCATACCTTCGACGTTGTTGCGCTTGAAGAACGCCGGCATGCCGGGGTTGATGATGGCGCGTTCGAACGAGATGATCGGCTTGGCCCAGCGCTTCGTGGTCTTCTTGAAAACCTTGTTCTGCCGCAGGCCTTCGCCGAAGCACACCGTGGATGCGCCCAGGAAGATACCGGCGTCGATGATCAGGCCATTCCCCGAGTAGCGTTCACGCGCGAGCGTGAACAGCACTCGCTTTTCAAGCATCGACATCATTGAAGGAACCTTGACCGCCGACTGGCCGATGGTCCCGAGCAAACGCGAGAAGGCCGGATTGAACCGGACCATGCGCATCGGTTCCGGGTCGGGCAGCGGCACCGCCGTGGCCAGCCCCGGCACAGTCAGCGCCTTCGCCGCCGGACCTTGCTTGACCATCACCGAATTCCTTTTCACGATATCATGCATTTTTCTTGCCATATCCTACCAGCAGCGAATGACGGGACCAATCGACCGCCACAAGCGCCCAATGTGCACTCGGTGCACTTGCACCGGGTGCTTCTCTCTACCTTAGGCGTCAAATTCATCCTGACACCGGCCCGGTTGGACCTGCGACGCTCTTAACAATCGGCATGCTGCCATCGGGATAATGGTCAGTAAGTAAAGCGCTGCGTTGTCCGGCTCTTGCCGATGCTGGTGATCTCGTTCAAGAGCCGCGCGATCTTGCCAACCTGCACCGACTCCGACGTCGCGACATAGACAACGTCACGGTCCCGCATCGAGAAGTTCTGTGCAAGCAGCAGACCATCGGCAGACTTGAGGTTGACCTGGTAGACTACCGGCACCGTCGCGTTGGCCGCCAGATAGTCCGGCAGGGGTTCGGTCCGCAGCGACTTGGCAACATCCAGCGGTTCATACCGCAGGACATATACGCCGAACGGATCGGCCTGACTGTCGTTGAGCCCACCGCCATTGCCGAGCGCCTCGGCGAGATTCACCTTCGACTTGGCAAACGTCATTTCCTGATTCTTGTTGGTCGCGCCCAGCACGACCAGAGTCTGGGGCTCCTGCGACAAGGTCACCAGATCGCCCGGAACCAGATAGATGTTCTCGCTCGGGTTTGCCTGCAGATCGACAAGCCGCACCGAACGGACAACGCCGCCCCGCGTCAGCTGCACGAGCATGTCGCGCGCCTTGCCGGTCGTTCCCCCCGCTTGCGAGAGCGCGTCAAGCAGGCGCGTACCTGCACCCATGAGCGCAACGCGGCCGGGACGGTTGACATCGCCGCTGATCGTCACCGCATTGTCGGTCGTCTGCACCACCTGAACAAGCGCCTGCGTCTGGCTGGCCTTCCCGCGCAGCGCGGCGATGATCGCCTGCTGCACCTGGCGGGTGGTCAGGCCGGCTGCGCGGATCTCGCCGGCGAACGGCACCATGATGGTACCCGACTGATCGACCGTCTGGACCGGCACGGTTGCGCTCTGCGCGCCGACGAGCCCCGGCTGCGATGCGGTAGCCGCATTGACGGGGCCGAGCAGGCCCGAGCCGAACTCCCAGAGCGTGACCGAAACCGCATCACCGACATGGATCGTGACGACTGGCGGCGGCGCCGGAGTGGCAAGCGGACTGAACCCGTCGGGTGCGGCGCGTGACAGCGCCGTGAGCGTGATCCGGTCAACCGGAACCAGCAGGAATGGCGGCGCCTCGCTCGCACCCTCCGTCGAGATCTGCTTCGAAAGCGGGCCGGCAATCGGCTGCGTCGCGCAGGCGGCAAGCGAAAACATCAGAACGCCGGGCAGCACGCAGCGTGCAACACCTGCACGCGAGAGTCTGCTCATAACAGCGAAGGACGGCTTGAGTTCATGATCAGTCACGGCGTGCCCCTGCTTCATTGCCGGTGATGGAAAAGATGGAAGAAATCGAATCATTCGGCGACTTTGGCCATGGCTTGATTTCCGGCACCGCTTTCATCCAATACTGGCGATGCGACCGCCGGAGTATCCTGGCCGACGATGCTAGCTTGTCGTTCGGCAGCCGCATCCGCCTCGAACAAGGCGATCGCCTCTCGCAGATTCTCGAAAAAGACCGGGGCGGCATTGCGCCGCAGAACCAGCGCGCAATCGCAATAGGCCTCCGCCACGCGCGGTTGCCGCGTGGCCACCACCGCTCCTGCTGTCGCCGTCCGCGCTTCGTACAGCTGACGCCAGAGATCGCGCGTTGCAGGATCACCGGGGCCAATGATGTTGTCGAACAGATAGGTGTCGAACGGCAGCGCATAGGTCAGCGCGTAGGCAACGGAGAGGCGCATCCGGACCGGGAGATCGCGCATGGGGCGATCAATCCAGTCGTTCAGATCGATGATATCGCAGATGAAGGCGACCACTTCGGCGGGATCGGCATCATAGATACGGGCGGCAAAAACAATGTTCTGTCTGACCGAACTCGCGAACCGGAAGGCCCGGTTGTAGCCCGCCGGAAACGACAGGTGCGCAAGCCGTTCGATGCGGCCACCGGTGGGATCGATGACCCCGGCCAGCAGCCCGACCAGGGTGGTCTTGCCACTTTCGGGGCCGCCCAGAATCGCCATCCGGCGATGCGAGGGCAAATCGATCGTCCAGCCGTCGATCTCGTTCCTGCCGCGCTGATAGGCATAGCTGACGTTGTCGAGCCTGATCATCGCTCAGTCCTTTTCTTCAAGATAGCGGCGCGTGCCAGCCTCGAGCAACAGGCCGAAGAACAGCAACACCAACGTCACTGCCATGATGTAGCTGTGATCAGTCAACTGATTGGGATAGAACGGATAGAAGGCGTGGCGGAACCAATTGACGCCGTGGATGACCGGATTCAGCGCAAAGTAGTCGCGGCTGGTCGGCGGCAGATAGGCGGCGACGAAGTACGGGCCCGAAAAGTGCAATGATGCGCGCGCAATCGCGGGCCACAGCAAGTCCCACGCCGGGAGGATCCGCGCGATGACCGAGTTGCAGACGCCGGTCGCGATCCCAAGCAGCAGGATCACCAGAAGCGAGACAACCGCAGTGATCGGATCGCCGGGAATGGCCGCGTTGACGCCCAGAAACAGGTACAGTCCGCCGAAGAACACGAATGCCACCAAGGCGCTGCTCACGAGGTGAAGCACCGCATGGACCAGGATGTGGTCGTAAGGCCGTTCGATCGGAAACCGCTGGCGCTGCGCCACCGCGTTGAGCGGCTGGCGCAGACGCAGCGAAGTGTGGATGAAGAGATAGATCGGAAACACACCCGTGCCGATAAACAGCAACAGGCTCGATCCATAAGGCGGTGTCCGCGACAGGGCGGAGAACAGCAAACCGATGGTGGCGACAATCACCAGCGGCTCGATCCCCGAAGCCAGATAGCCCAGCGTGAAATTCTGCCCATGCCGCATCCCCGCTTCGCGAAACAGCAGCGCGGAAAGCACGTTGAACTGATTGCGCAGCGCCAGCCGACGCGGCCCTGCCGCATAGATCCGGCCGCTCGGATAGGTCTGGGTCAAAGCCGATGCTCCAGGATCGAATTGCGCACCAGCAAACCGACCACCCAGACCATGCCCGCCCCGGCAATCAGCAGCAGGAACGCCATCCAGCGGTCGGGCCCGACCGGGCTCTCCGGCAACGTCGGACGCACGTAGGTGGTCAGATAGAGCCGCTGTGCAGCAGCGGCAGACTTGGCCTGGCCCAAGGCAGCCTGCGCTGCCGAGAGCTCGCTGTTGGCATTGGCAAGCTGCGCGGTCAGAACCTGGAAGTTGTTGGTCGAGACAGTGTTAGCCGTGCTCACAGCATCGGCCAGAGCGCGCTCGTTGGCTGCGAGCTGCTGGCGAAGAAGCACGATCTGAGGCGCCTTGGGATTGTGCAGCTGCCCTTCGAGCACTTCGATCTGCGACCGGATCAGCGCGATATTCGCCCGCGTCGTCGTGGCCACTTGCGTGTTGGCCTGGATGACGCCGACCGATGCACTGTCAGCACCACCACGTGCAAGACCCGCTATCTGCCGCTGAAGATCGGCCACCTGCGCCGTGGCACGATCGAACTGCTCCTTGGCAAAGCGCACGGTGTCCGTCTGCGACTGGTTACCAATGTCATTGACCAACTGGTTCGACTGCGTGAGCAGTGCATTGGCAATGTTGAGGCTGTCCTGCGCCGCGTAAGCCTTGACGCGAACCAGCGCGAGGCCGGTCGTGACATCGTAGTCCGACGAGACCATGCTCTTCCAGTAACGACCCAGATCTTCCTGGCTGGCAGTGTCGGCAAGCCGCGAAAACGGATCGGACGGTTTGCTGTACATCGCCTTGAGGTTGACCTTGGCGTGAACATCCTTGGCCGCCTGCGGGCTGCGGGCGTAATCGGCGACAGTGAAGTTATCGAGCAGATCGCTGCCGGGTGTCGGATTGCCACCGAACAGCGCCGAAAGGGCCGCACCGCCGTTCGATTTCGGCAGCGCGGCAGGGTTGCCCACCGGCACGCGGACCGAAAAACGGAACTCGGTGACATATTGGTCAGGCAACACGAAAAAGATGTACATCGCCCCCAGCACAATCGGCGCGATGAACGAGAGCAGCAGCCAAATCAGGCTGCCCTTCGACATCAGCCTGGTGCGACCGGGCAGCGACGGTCCGGAGGTATCACCTTCAGCCTTCGAGTCCGATGAAGAGCGCAGCATGAAGGGACCATCGGATTGCGGCGCGGTCGGCGTTTCGGTCTGGGTCCCGGCCGCCGTGGTGACCGCCGCTGCCGGTTCGACCATATCGAGCCCTTTATACTCGCGGTTGGTGCGCAGCGGCGCCTCGACCAGCTCCGCCTCGCGGCTGCCCGTCCGGCCCTCCGCGCGCGAGCTGGGCAGGCGGGACATCAGGTCGCGCAACGAGCGCGAAGCGGCCTGCGACGCACCGTCGCCAGCCTGCTCCTGCCCATCCATGGGCTTTTGCCCATCGCCTGTCTTGCCGCCAACCACCATGTCTTTACCCCCTGTTATGTCCCGACCCGGTTGCTAACCGATCCCGCATCCATTCCAATTGCGGCCAAAATGGCCGAACTCAGTCACATCGCCGTCGGCAGCCGCTCGTACAAGTCATTGCCGACCAGCTTGAGGGCGACTGCCGGCACTGGCGGATCGCAGCGGACAAGGCTCGAATTCTCCTGACGCGCTTCGGCAGGGCTTTCGGGATGGGGTCCGGTCCACTGCGACACGCAAGGAATCTTCTCGCGGTCGCAACGGTCGGCATAGCGCCGCGCGATGTCGGTCACTTCCTCCGCGAGCCCCTCATGAAGCCGTGTCGGCCGCAAGCCCAGCTTCAGAAACCGCTCGTTGCAAACCGCCAGCTCGTTCTCCGCAGCCTCGACGCGCGGATTGGGCACCAGCTGATAGGGCGCGCCGGTCATCTGCTCGATCATCCGGGCCAGATCGATCAGCCGGTGCGTTTCGGTCATCTGGTTCATGATCGCGACGCGCTCGCCGCGCTGCGGCGGATTGGCAATCGCCAGCTCGATGCACCGCACGGTGTCACGGATGTGGATGAACGCACGCGTCTGCCCGCCAGTGCCATGTACGGTCATGGGATGACCGATCGCAGCCTGCATCAGGAACCGGTTGAGCACCGTGCCGTAGTCGCCATCGTAATCGAACCGGTTGATCAGCCGCTCGTCGAGGCTGGTCTCGTCGGTCTGCGTACCCCACACGATGCCCTGGTGCAGATCGGTGATGCGCGTCTTGTAGTTGCGGTTGTAATACCAGAAGAACAGCGCGTCCTGCGACTTCGTCATGTGATAGATGCTGCCCGGGTGCGCCGGATACAGGATCTCGATTTCCTTGGCACCTTCCGGCGTGTTGACCGTGACCGGCAGGTACCCCTCGGGGATCTGCATGCCGGCCGTGCCGTAGCCATAGACCCCCATCGTGCCGAGATGCACGAGATGGATGTCGAGCCCGCTGTCGACGATCGCCGACAACACATCATGCGTCGCATTGAGGTTGTTGTTGACGGTGTAGCGCCGTTCGCGGGTCCCCTTCATCGAGTACGGCGCGGCGCGCTGTTCGGCGAAGTGGACGATCGCGCGAGGTCGCTCGCGCTGGATGAGATCAAGAAGCTGGTCGTAATCTTCGCCCACGGTGAGCTGGACAAAGCGGATGCTTCGCCCGGTGACTTCGCGCCACGCGGCAAGCCGGACGCCGATGGTGCTGATCGGGGTCAGCGAATCGGCAGCGAGATCGATGTCGATCTTCCGGCGCGAAAGGTTGTCGACGATCACGACGTCATAGCCAAGCTTCGACAGGTGCAACGCCGTCGGCCAGCCACAGAATCCGTCGCCGCCAAGCACGATGACTGTTTCCAAGTTCTTACCCCCCAAATCGTGTCTGGCGGCGAGCCAAATCCAAACGGATCGGCCCGCCCAGCAACAGCCGGATCAGATCCCGGTTTCGCGATCGTGACGCCTGATCAGGCGCAGGCCCTCGAGCAATGCCCCCAGAATCCAGCGCTGCTCCATCGGCGTGGCGCCATCCTTGTAGTAGCCGAGAACTTCGCGGATGGTTGCCGGGAAAGCCGCGATGGCAGCCTTGATCCGCGCCGATTCACCTTCGGCAAGGAGATTGAAAGCCGCTTCGATTTCAACGACTTCGTCTTCCTTAAGCAGAGCGACAACGTCATCCGAGATAGCAAGTTGCTGCTTCTTCACCTTGCACAGCGGTTCCCGGATCCCGCCTTCGGGAGGCTGGCGGACGATCTTGATATTGCGCGGCTCGTCGATGAAAAGAAGCATGTACTGCCCTCCAAAAGCGGTAGGTCTATACCGGGCCGCTAATTGCTCAATGTGACACGGTTGCGACACGGTTTGGCGCGGGCTGTTTTAAAATGGGGCGAGCGCGCAGCGGCTCACGAAGCCCCTTCAGGCAGGCTGTCGCACCTGTCCGTCACCCGTCGCGGCGCGCGCGAAACCACGCCCAGGTCCGGGCAAGGCCATCGGCCAGCGAGGTGTCCGGAGCATAGCCCAAGACGGCTCTCGCCCGCGAGACATCGCACCAGGTACGCTCGATCTCACCCGTCCGCGCCGGACGATATTCGACGTCGATCCGCTCCGGCGCAACCACCTGCCGCATCGCGTCGATCAGCGCATTGACCGAGACCGGCACCCCGGAACCCAGTTGCAGCACACCGGATTGTTCATGCGCGATGCCGCTCATGATGCCGTCGCACAAGTCGTCGACGAACACGAAATCGCGTACCTGTTCGCCGTCCCCGTGGACGATCAGCGGCTGCCCCTCGGCAATGCGCCGGAAGAACGCGGCGACAACGCTGCCCTTGTGGTAGGAACGCGGGCCATAGACATTGGCAAACCGCAGCGAGAGCGCGGAAAAACCGTAGCTGCCCGACCATGCGGAGCACAGCCCTTCGACGGCCAGTTTGGTCGCGCCATAGGGAGCGATCGGGTTGGGCACCATGCCCTCGTGGACAGGCGGCGTGGCATCGCCGATGATCGCGCCGCCGGTGGACGCATTGACCAGACGCCGGATACCGCGCGCCCGCATCGCCTCGATCAGGCGGAAACTGCCAACCACGTTGACGTCGAAATTGAAAGCCGGATCGGCAATCGATTCGATGACGCGGGTGTCCGCCGCCAGGTGGACCACCGCATCGACCCCGTCGAGCGCGAGGTCGAGCGCGGCCGGATCGCGGATGTCACCGTGGACGAATTCACCGGCAAAGCCGTCGAGATGGTCGCGGTGCCCAAGGATTTCATTGTCGAGCACCCGCACTTGCCAGCCCGCTGCGGCCAGCCGCGGAACCAGATTTGCGCCGATGAAGCCGCAACCGCCGGTAACGAGAACCCTCATCGGCCGAACATCGACATGATGGTGGAACGCTGGCGGACAATCTGCCCTTCCATCACCGTCAGCAGCCCGCCCGGCAGGATGACTCCGCTATCGGCCAGCACAACCGCGATTTCATGCGCTCCCCCGTTGCGGACGATATCCGGGACAGGCACCGTCAAGCGCCCGTCGCCCGAACCATCGATGGGGACCCGCGCGAAGAAGGTGCCGTCGGCGAACAAGGCAACATCGCAGCGACGGGCGCGGTCGTGCCGATGGCGAACGCTCCCGCTGATGGCTCCGGAGCTGTCCACTTCCACCATTCCGTCATATCCCATGCTGCCAAATGTTACACTGCGCGGCATGATCAACCCGTCGTTCAAGACGATCTCGCTGCCGGTGACCGCGATCCGAAAGGCGAGGCCCGCCTTGCGCCGGGTTTTCTGCGCTGGCAGGTCGATCACGAAGCCGGCCCGCCGTGCCTCATCCGGAACGTCCGCAAACGGGACGAAGGGGCTGTCAGCGACCGCCCGCAAGACAATGCCATCGATCACGACCTCCACGCCCAGCGGCGGAGCGTCCTTGCGCAGCTGTCCGACCCAGCCGTGGATGCGGTTGAGATGAACGCCGAGCAACTGACCGACGACTTCGCCCTCCCGGGCCACATCGCCGCGCGCCACCAGCGTCTTGAGCAGCGGTGACAGTGTCCGGGCGCGAGGGACGCGGGGCCTGGCGACCGGCATGGCGAGATCTTCACCAGCAACCATGTTGAGCAGCGCAATGTAATTGCCGAGCCCGCCGGTGCCGACGCCGTTCGCACGAGGCTTGCCTTGCCTCGTGCGGGCGGCCGGCTTGGCGCTGGCGACCGCAGGAACAGACAGGGCGGCAGGCGCCGGCTGGCTGCGATCGGGCTTCAGTCCGGCCATGATGCGCATCAGCACGCCTTCGGGATTGGCAACCGCAGCAAGCTTGCCCTTGCCGCCGCCACGCGCCGCCATCCCGCGCGCAAGAAGCAACGTATCGCGCATCGCCAGTGGTGCCGCCGCCAGCATCGGACGCAGCACCCGAAAGCCCGTGGCAGACAGATCATAGCCGCGTGCGCGCAGCCACTCCGCCGGCTGCGCAACAGTGCTGCCGAGCCGCATGGGCACGGTCTCGCAGGCGTATCCGGCCAGCTGCGCGCGCGCGACAAACTCGTGGTCATGGCCCAGCAGCCGGTAGTCGGTGGTGAACCCGTCCAGTTTCAGGAAGGTGTCGCGGCGCACGAAGAGCGGATTTTCGGTCTCGTCGTCGCGGAAGAACGCGTCGGACACGCCGACGATGAACGGCGCCTTGAGATCGGGCGGGCCGTCCGCGCCGAGTTCGCGCACTTCGACAAGGAAGTTCATCACCTGGGCATCGGTGCGCCGGGCGATACGTTCGAGTTCGCCCAGCGCACCTTGCACCAGCGTTGCCCCTTCCCACACGAACAGGGCAAAATCGCTGGTCGCGGCTTCCGCCAGGCGATTGAACGTGGCGCCGGCATCAAGATCGAAACATTCGACCGCGCGCGGTTCAAAGCCATGGCGTGCCAATGCCGCCGCAGCAACGCCGCAATCCTCATCACTGTCGCCATCGACGCCCACCAGCACTTCACGCGGAGGCACGGTCTGCGCGGCAAGACTGGCGAGTGTCGCCTCCAGCGCAGCGGCATGGCCGAGGAAGTAGATGCAAACCGCTGTTGCGGGTTGATCGGGAGCAGGCGCCTGTTGGCCCCGCGCCCGGTCCAGCAGCTGTTGGTGCAGCGGCCCCTTGAGCTGCCGGTGGAACGTGCTCCAGATCTCCAGATTGGCATCATTGCTGAAACTGGGGCGCGGCACCATTCCGCCGAGCGTCAGGACCTCTTCCAGCTTGTCCGCCAGCGACACCGGGTGCGGGAGGCACAGGACCGCTGCATGGTCACGCGGATCGATCAGCTCGGCATTGCCACCGACGTCGGTCGCAAGCGTCGGAATCGCGCAGATCGCCGCTTCGTAGACCGCCATCGAGCTATTTTCGATGACGGAAGGCATGATCGCCAGCCGCTTGCCGCCCAGCAGATATTCGATCGCTTCGTATTGCTGGAAGCCGGACAGGATCTGCACCTCGCACGGCCAACCTTCCGACACTTCCCGGATATAGTCGGGCGTATCGAGTTCGGGATGGCTGGGCAGGCGTCCACCCGGCTTGCCCATGAAGGTGATGCGGCGCGGCAGCGGCACGCCCTTGCGCACCAGGCGGCGGATCGCCTGGCAGAAAATGAACAGCCCCTTGCGCACCTCCAGCCGCCCGAAGAACACCAGCTCGTCGATCGGCGTGCGGGTGCCGGGGGTCAGCGTGCGCGCGCGCATCAAGGGTTCGAGCGACGTGAACGTCGCGACATTGGGCTGCACGAACGAGCGCCCCTCGGGCAGTGCGTACCCCTGGCTGGCCATCCAGCGCAGCAGGTGTAGGCTGCCGCCCACCACGATATCGCCCAGTTCGACACTGCGGCGCTCGGCGTACGTCTTGACGAGATCGTCGGCGCGATCGAGCATGTGGCCGCCGTAGAGGCGGTTCCACATCCACGGGCTCGACGTCTTCACCACGAACAACGTCTGTGCAAAGGCCCAGCCCTGCCGCTTGGCCAGCAGGCACAAGTACCCGGTGCCCCGCCATTCCGAAACGTGAACGACATCCATCGGATTGTCGATCAGCCAGCGCATCATGTTGTACGGCACCCGCAGCCAGCGGTCGGAATTGGAGACGAAGCGCTCGGTGCTTGCGTAGTCGGGCGCGGGCACCAGCCTCACCCCTTTCTTCGCGTAATGGTTCACCCAGTGCCCGATCGTTTCGGTTTCGACCTGCTCGCCGCGGAGATAGAGCACGGTGACGTCGAAACCCTGCTCGGCCAGCATCAAGGCAAGATTGGCATAAGTGCTGCCGATCCCGCCATTGCGGACCGGGCCGGTGATCTGCTCGGTCGCGATACAGATACGGAGCGGTTGACCGGCATCGGTTTGCCCGGGCTCTGACTGTGCGGCTTCGGGTTGTGCGGTGTCACCATCGAGCAGGCTGTCGAGCCCCGGCAGGCGCAAGTGCCACGCATCGGGATGACGCGTTTGCAGACCGTCGATCCGGCCTTGCGCCGCTGGTCCGCACAGATACCGCTCGATATCGGAAATGATGTGTTCGCCAAAACCCTCGGCGCTGTCACCTTGGCCGCGAGGGCCCTGCGCAATCGCGTCGTTGTCTTCGCCTGTCCCGCGCGATGCCATCTCAACCCCTCGTCGCACCGCCGGTATCGGGCAAGTTTGTCAATTTGATGTCACTTTGGACTGCACGTGGCGGCAGGGCGATCACGCTCGCGCAGCGGCTCGGTGACGGTGATATCCGGGCAAGAGCGGTGCGATCCGGTCTTGCCGAACCGGCTGCAGGATGGTTGGGACGGCCGATGGATCCTGACGCATTGACCACCTTCAGCGGGTTTGCAGCCGCCGGCAGCCTCGCGCTGGTTGCCGCAGTTCTGACCGGTTTTCGCGAACGTCGCCACCAGCGCCGAGCCGATCTCGATCAGGTCAGCCTCGTCCCCTGGCAGTTCCTTTCGGCGGTGTTTTCGATGCTGGCCGTCATTCTCCTGGCAACGGCCGCAAAGTTCTACTTCACACCGGTCAGCTGACCACGGCGCCCGCGAACCATTGACCTTGCGCTTGCACAAACCGATTATGTGACAGAAACGTTGCTGAATTTGGCAACAATCTGACAGCGCTTGCAGGGGTCTGTTCGCGAAAGACATAGTGCTTCATAGATCGGAGTATAAGCCGCGTTTCCTGCTGCAGGGCACTCGGCCAATCGTTCACCGGATCAACCCCGGCGAACAAAGCGGACCGAATGCGCCAGATCGGATATCGGGCCCAACCGCGCGCCGGACCGGATCGGTCTGGTTGAGATACGTCACGCACCGAGGTCCTCGCCGACGGCTTCTTCAGGAACGGAAACAAGAGTGACATGATGGGTTCGCCCTTCCCTTGGCCGAGTGTCATCGTTGCTGTCGGTACTTGCGTCGTGATGCTGGTGATCGGAGTCTATCCGGTCCTTGCCATCTCGGTGCTGATCGTGTGGCTGGGAACGCTGCTGCTGTCTCGCCCCGAACCCGTGATCGAAGTCCGCGTGCCCGATGAAGGCTCGGTCTCGCGGCAGGCCATGGTCGAGTTGGTCGAACCGTTCAGCGTCCCCGTTCTGATGCTCGACAACCAGCGCATCGCGGCCGCCAATGCCGCAGCGCGCGAAGCACTGGGGCCGCACATCGTCGGACAGGATGCCCGCGTCGCCCTGCGCCATCCCGAGGCGATCACCTTGCTCGACAAGCCGCAGGGCACTGTCATGGTCCGCGGACTGACCGGCGCGCGGAGCATCTGGCAGGTCCGCCGCGTCGCGATCGACCAGCGCTACTCGCTGATCGAGTTGGTCAACCGCACGGCCGAAGCCGATATAAGCCGCTCGCACACCGATTTTGTCGCCAATGCCAGTCACGAACTGCGCACGCCGCTGGCGTCGATCATCGGCTATATCGAAACGCTCGCCGATCCCGACGCCAAGGTCGATGCCGCCACGGCCGCGCGGTTTCACAACACCGTGCTGCGCGAATCGCGGCGGTTGCAGAGCCTGGTCGAGGATCTCATGTCGCTCTCGCGCATCGAGGCGGAGAAGCACGATCTGCCGCGCGAACAGATCGACCTTGGCCTGCTGGCCGCCAGCATCGGGTCGGAAGTGGCCTGCACCGCCGGCGAAGACCGCATCCTCGTCAAGGTGACCGATGCGGTGGTGACCGGAGACCGCCAGCAACTCGATCAGGTTATCCGCAACCTCATCGACAATGCGCTCAAGTACGGCGATCCCGGCGAGCCGATCAGCATTGCGGTAGAGCGCGACGGCAACGAAGCCGTGTTTTCGGTGACCGACCGCGGCGAAGGGATCCACCCCGATCACATCCCCTATCTCACCCGCCGTTTCTACCGCACCGATCCCGGCCGCAGCCGCGCGGCGGGCGGCACCGGACTCGGCCTTGCCATCGTCAAGCACATCGTCGAAAGACACCGCGGCAAACTGGATATCACGAGCCGGCTGGGCGAAGGGACGACCGTCACCGTCCGCCTTGCGCTGGTTGTGATCCCGCAGAAAGCATTGTCATAGACCTGTCATTCCGTGGCCGCATGACCCCACAGCGCTGGGACCCGAAGGGAAGCTTACGATGATTGCGAATCGTGTCGTTGCCGGATCGGTGCTGCTTGCCGTCACCCTCGGCCTCTCGGCCTGCGGCGGCCAGCAGAGTGCTACACGCGATCAGGTTCGCGCCGTCGGGTCCTCGACCGTTTACCCTTTCGCCAAGGCAGTCGCGGAATCGCTCGCCAAGTCCGATGCCACCATCAAGGCGCCGATCATCGAATCCACCGGCACGGGCGCGGGCATGAAGCTGTTCTGCGCCGGCATCGGCCCGCAGCACCCCGATATCGAAGACGCCTCGCGCCGGATGAAGAAGTCCGAGTTCGATGACTGCGTGAAAAACGGTGTAAAGGAGATTGTCGAAATCCAGGTCGGTCTCGACGGCGTCGCCTTTGCCGAGGGCAGCCAGGGTCCCGGCGTCGCGCTGACGCCCGAGGACGTCTACAAGGCACTCGCCAAGACCCCGTTTGGCAAACCCAACACGGCCAAGAGCTGGAAGGACGTCAACCCGGCCCTCCCCGACGAGCCGATCCTGGTCTACGGTCCGCCCTCCACTTCGGGCACGCGTGATGCGCTCAAGGAACTGATCCTGACGCGCGGCTGCGAAAGCGATCCCGCGATGAAGGCGCTCAAGGACAGCGACAAGGCCAAGCATGACGCCATCTGCGGCGAGGTCCGCGAGGACGGCGCCTATGTCGATGCGGGCGAAAACGACAACCTGATCGTCCAGAAGATCGAGGCGAACCCCAAGGCCATCGGCGTTTTCGGCTTCTCCTATCTCGAAGAGAACCGCGACCGCCTGAAGGGCCTGACCATGTCCGGCGTGATGCCGACTTACGAGACCATCAGCGATTTCTCCTATCCCGGCGCCCGCCCGCTCTACATCTATGTGAAGAAGGCGCACCTCAAGGCGATCCCGGGCTTGCAGGCCTATGTCAACGAATGGGCCAAACTGTGGAGCAAGGGCGGGGTGCTGGCCAAGGCCGGCATGGTGGTCGCGCCTGACGCGGTGCTTGCCGCCAGCGCCAAGGCCGCCAGCGAGCTGACTGTGCTCGATGGCGCGCAGCTGAAATAAGGACCGGGCAAGCGGTCATGACGCCAGGCATCCTGTTCCTGCTGGCCTTCGGGCTGGGTCTCGTCGGCTGGCTGGCCGGACGCTCGCGCGCATGGGTTTTCCGCCGGGCCGCGCCGGATGGCCGGATCAATTCGCTGCCCGATTTCCATGCCTGGTATGTCGGCCTCTGGGTTGCGGTACCTGCCGCGCTGTTCGGTCTCCTGTGGGATGCGATCAGCCCTGCCCTCGTCCTCCAGCATGTGCTGGCCGATCCTGCCGCCGCCGCGCTGCCCGCGTTCGGCTTCGAGCGCGAGGCGATCATGGGCGAAGCCCGCGCCGTTGCGACCGGTGCTGCACGCGCCGTGTTCAACCCCGAGGCAGAGGGCCTTGTCGAGCCCTACCGCGCCGCGCTCACGCACTACAATATGATCGGCCTCGCCGTCACGCTGGTGATCGCCTTTGCCGGCGGTGCATTCTCGTTCCTGCGCCTGCGCCCTGATTTCTCGGCCCGCACCCGGGTCGAGCGCGCCGTGATGAGCGTGCTGCTGCTTGCCTCGCTGGTTGCCATCCTCACCACGATCGGCATCGTCGCCAGCCTCGTGTTCGAGACCATCCGCTTCTTTGGCATGGTCTCGCCCATCGATTTCCTGCTGGGTACGCACTGGGCGCCCGATCCGATGAGCAGCGGCGCGCCAGATGGCAGCGCGTTCGGCGCGATCCCGCTGTTCTGGGGCACGATCTTCATCGGCGCGATCATCGCGATGGCCGTGGCGATCCCGCTCGGGCTGATGAGCGCGGTCTACCTCACCCAGTATGCCAGCAATTCTGTCCGCCAGATCGTCAAGCCGCTCCTCGAGATCCTCGCCGGTGTGCCGACCGTGGTCTACGGCTATTTCGCGGCGCTGACCGTCGCGCCTGCCGTGCGTGACGCGGCGCAGGCCATCGGCATTGCGAACGCCTCGACCGAAAGCGCGATGGCCGCCGGCCTCGTCATGGGCGTGATGATCATTCCCTTCGTCTCCTCGATGGCCGACGACAGCATCGCCGCTGTCCCCCAGGCCATGCGCGACGGCAGCCTTGCGATGGGCGCCACCCGCGCCGAGACGATCCGCAAGGTGCTGATCCCCGCAGCGCTCCCCGGTATCGTCGCGGGCATCATGCTCGCGATCAGCCGCGCCATCGGCGAGACCATGATCGTCGTCATGGCAGCCGGCGCATCGGCCAATCTCACCGCCAATCCGTTCGAATCGATGACGACGGTCACCTTCCAGATCGTCGCCATGCTGACCGGCGAAGGCAGCTTCGATCACCCCGCCACGCTGTCGGCCTTCGCGCTCGGCATGGTGCTGTTCCTTGTGACGCTGACGCTCAACTTCATCGCGCTGCGCGTGGTCAAGCGTTACCGCGAAGCGTATGAGTAAGGCGCCATGAACACGCCCAGAGAACCCGCCGCGATCGAAGCTGTGCGCGCCGCGCGCCAGGCCCGCATGCAGGCTGGCCTCGCGCGCCGCTACCGCGCGGACTCCCTGTTTCGCTGGGCTGGCTTCAGCGCGGTAACGTTCTCGGCGCTGATCCTCGTTCTGCTGCTCGTGTCGATGGCGTCGAGCGGCTGGGCCGGCTTTCACCGCAGCGAGCTGCGCATGACCGTACCGATGCGCGGGCACATCCAGATCGACCCGGCTCGCCTTGCCCAGCCCGATCCCCTCGGCGGTCTCGAGGTCGCCGGTCTCCCTGCCCTCGTCAACACTGCCGCTGTCACCGCCTTTGGCCCAGGTGGCGATGCGCTGATTGCCGATGGTGCCTGGCGCGAAGTCGGCAACACGCTCGTGGCAGATCCTTCGCAACTGATGAGCAATGAAATCTCAGTCTCGGTCCCGGCCAGTGACGATCTCGCCAATGCCCAGCGCGGCGGCGGCGATGCGGCGGAGCAGAAGGTCGCCCGCGATCTCGCCAGCCAGGGCAAGCTCGTCCGCGCCTTCGACACCGGCTTCCTCGTCCGCGCCGATGCGACCAATCCGCAGAGCGTCGGCATCTGGGGCGCGCTTAAGGGCTCGATGATGACAATGTTCATCACGCTGATCCTCGCCTTTCCGGTCGGCGTGCTCTCCGCGCTCTATCTTGAGGAATATGCAACGCGAAACCGCTGGACCGACCTGATCGAGATCTCGATCAACAATCTCGCGGCGGTGCCCTCGATCATCTTCGGCCTGCTTGGCCTTGCGGTCTTCCTCGCCGCCTTCCCCAACTACCGCTCGGCCCCGCTGATCGGGGGCATGACGCTGGCGCTGATGACGATGCCCGTCATCGTGATCTCGGGCCGGAACGCGATCAAGGCCGTGCCGCCCTCGATCCGCGATGCCGCGCTGGCGATGGGCGCGAGCCCGGTGCAGGTCGTGTTCCATCACGTCTTGCCGCTGGCACTGCCAGGCATCCTTACCGGCACGATCATCGGCATGGCCCGCGCGCTGGGCGAGACCGCGCCGCTGCTGATGATCGGCATGCGCGCCTTCGTCGCCAGCCCGCCGAGCGACTTCACCTCGCCCGCAACGGTGCTGCCGGTGCAGATATTCCTATGGTCGGACGAGATCGACCGCGGCTTCATCGAACGCACCAGCGCGGCGATTGTCGTGCTCCTGATCTTCCTCCTCGTGATGAACGGCATCGCGATATACTTGCGCAACCGCTTCGAGAAACGGTGGTAACATGAATTCGTCTGTCCCAACCTCCGAAGCGGCAACCCAGCCCGCATCACCCGTGTTCCCGGAACCGGTCGGCCCATCGAAGATCAGCGCCCGTGGCGTTTCGGTCTACTATGGCCAGAAGCGCGCGATCGACGATGTCTCGATCGAGATCCCCAAGAGCTATGTCACTGCGTTCATCGGCCCTTCGGGCTGCGGCAAGTCGACGTTCCTGCGCAGCCTCAACCGCATGAACGACACGATCACCAATGCCCGCGTCGAAGGCGAGATCCTGCTGGACGGCACCGACATCTACCGCTCAGGCATGGACGTGGTGCAGCTGCGCGCGCGGGTCGGGATGGTATTCCAGAAGCCGAACCCCTTCCCCAAGTCGATCTACGAGAACATCGCCTACGGGCCGCGCATCCACGGCATCACCGGCAGCAAGAGCGAGCTGGACGGCATCGTCGAGCAATCGCTCCAGCGCGCAGGCCTATGGGATGAAGTGAAGGACCGGCTCAGCGACAGCGGCACAGCGCTCTCGGGCGGCCAGCAGCAGCGCCTGTGCATCGCGCGCGCCATCGCGGTCGATCCCGAAGTGATCCTGATGGACGAGCCCTGTTCCGCGCTCGACCCGATCGCCACCGCGCGCATCGAGGAACTGATCGACGAACTGCGCGGCCGCTACGCCATTGTGATCGTTACCCACTCGATGCAGCAGGCCGCACGCGTCTCGCAGCGGACCGCATTTTTCCATCTCGGCAAGATCGTCGAATACGGTACAACTTCCGATATATTCACGAATCCCCGTGAGGAAAAGACCAAGGACTACATCACTGGTCGTTACGGCTAGGGGATGAGGAGCAATGATGGCCGAGCATACCGTCAAGGCGTTCGATGAGGACATCACCCGTCTGCGCGGCCTCGTCGCGGAAATGGGCGGTCTGGCCGAACTTTCCGTGGCCGAGGCCATGGATGCGCTGGTCAACGGAAACCAGGACCTCGCCCTGGGCGTGATCGCGCGTGACAAACGGATCGATCAGCTGGAAGGCGAAGTGGACCGCCTATCCGTCCGCGTGCTGGCCTTGCGCGCACCGATGGCGGACGACCTGCGCGAGGTGATCGCCGCCTTGAAGATCGCTGGCGTGATCGAGCGCATCGGCGACTATGCCAAGAACATCGCCAAGCGCGTCGGCCATATCGAGGGCCGCAAGCGCTTCGAGCCACTCACCTTGCTGCCGGTGATGAACGAGCTCGCCGGCGACATGGTGCACGATGTGCTCACTGCCTATGCCGCGCGCGATCCGGTCGCGGCGGCCGAGATTGTCAAGCGCGACGCCAAGGTCGATGCCTTCTATGAAAGCGTGTTCCGCAATTTCGTCTCGTATATGGTTGAAAATCCGGCCACGATCAGCTCGGTCGCGCAGTTGATGTTCGTCGCCCGAAACATCGAGCGGATCGGCGATCACGCTACCAATATCGCCGAGATGGTACACTACGCCGCCACTGGCACCTACCTTCCGGAACGGGACGAAGTCATCCCGCCGGTCTGAGCGGTCGTACGCACGTCACGACTGCGTAACAAATCGCGTGTTTGCGCAAGGGGACCGCCTTGAACGGCGTTCGTGGATTGCATCCGGGGGTTATCGATGTCCGCGCCGAAGCTGCTTCTGGTTGAGGATGACACAGCGCTTGCCGAACTGGTCGAATACCGGTTCCGCGGCGAAGGCTACGACGTGCGCACCACCGACGACGGCGACGAGGCCCTGCTCCTCGCTGCCGAGGATACTCCGGATCTCGTCCTGCTCGACTGGATGATCGGCGGCACCAGCGGCATCGAAGTCTGCCGCCGCCTGCGCCGCAACAAGTCGACCGCCCACGTGCCCATCATCATCCTCACCGCGCGCAGCGACGAGGACGACCGTGTGCGCGGCCTCGAAACCGGCGCGGACGACTATGTAACGAAGCCCTTCTCCCCGCGCGAGCTCATCGCCCGCGTTGGTGCCGTGCTGCGCCGCGTGCGCCCCGCGCTGGCGGGTGAGACGATCACCGTCGGCGATCTCGCACTCGATCCCACCGCACACCGCGTCACCCGCAGCGGTCAGGCCATCAAGATCGGGCCGACCGAGTTTCGCCTTCTGCGCCATTTCATGGAGCACCCGGGCCGCGTCTTCTCGCGCGGGCAATTGCTCGATGCGGTCTGGGGCAGCGGCAGCGACATCGAACTTCGCACGGTCGACGTCCACATCCGCCGCCTGCGCCAAGCCATCGCCATCCCCGGCGCGCCCGATCCCGTGCGCACGGTGCGCTCGGCGGGCTACGCGCTCGAAGGTGTCTAAATCCCCAGCAGGGGCGCGATGTCGAGGTCCTGGATCGTGATCCAGTGGTTCACGTAGTTCGCGTAGTAGAGCCAGAACAGCACGGTCGAGAGCACCGAGGCGCGCAGCAGGAGCTTGCGCGGGTTGAAGTTCGCCGGCGCACTCGGCGCCTGACCGGGCACTTTCTCGACACCCATCTCATCCGCCGTACGTACCCCGAACGGCATCACGAGGAAGGCCGAAAGCACCCAGAACAGCGTCCAGATCGCGAGGATGGATGTCCACTTCATCGGCTTCAGCCTTCCCGCAGCATGACCTGGACGACCGGCTTCTTGCCCGACCAGCGCTGCGCCGCGCGCCGCACGGTCAGCCGCACCGTTTCGGAAATCGCCGCCCTGTCGCGCGCCTTCTCGCCCTTGAGCGTGCCCAGCGCCTTGGCGACATCGCCTTGCGCTTCGGCGATGAACTCGCCCATGCCCTCTTCAAGCGGCAGCCCGACCGCCGCGATCTCGATGGCCGACTTCAGCTTGCCGACCGGCGAGACCGCGAGCGCGGCCACCACCACGCCACTCTCCGCCAGCTTGCGCCGCTGGCCCATCGCACTGCCGTCTGCGGGCGCGATGATGTCACCATCGAGCACGAGCCGCCCTGCGCGCACTTCGCTCAGCTTGGTCGGGCCATCGGGCGCGAGGCGCACCAGATCGCCGTTCTTCTGGACGATCGTGCGCTTGATCCCGCTCGCCTTCCCCAGCCGCGCCTGCTCGGCCATGTGGCGCATCTCGCCGTGCACGGGCACCAGGATTTCCGGTCGCAGCCAGCTGTAGAGCGCTTCCAGTTCAGGTCGCCCCGGATGACCCGAGACGTGGATCATGCCCTGCCGGTCGGTCAGGATCTCCACGCCCTTGGCCGCCAGCTGGTTTTGCACTCGCCCGATAGCCAGTTCGTTGCCCGGTATCTGGCGGCTCGAGAAGATCACCGCATCGCCCTTCTCGAGCCGGATGGGATGCGTATCCGAAGCAATCCGCGCGAGCGCCGCACGCGGTTCGCCCTGTCCGCCGGTCGCCAGCACGAGCACTTCGCCGCGCGGCAAGTCCATCGCGTCTTCCATCCGCACCACGTCGGGAAAGGCCTTGAGGTACCCGCTCGCCTGCGAGACTCCGATGATCCGGTCGAGCGAGCGCCCCGCCACGCAGAGCTGCCGCCCGGTCGCCTCGGCCACTTCGGCCAGCGTCTGCAGCCGCGCCACGTTCGAGGCGAACGTGGTGACAACGACGCGCTTGCCCTTGAGACCCTTCACCATCTCCATCAGCCCGTCGCGCACCGCGCCTTCGGAGCCGGAGGGCTTGGGATTGAACACGTTGGTCGAATCGCAGACCAGCGCCAGCACACCCTCGTCGCCCAGCGCGGTAAGGTCGCCCTCGGTCGCCGGCACGCCGATCAGCGGCTCGTCATCGAGCTTCCAGTCGCCGGTGTGGAACACGCGGCCATGAGGCGTCTCGATCACCAGCGCGTTGCCTTCGGCAATCGAGTGCGCGAGCGGCACGTAGCGGATGTCGAACGGCCCGAGGCTCAGTGAGGCCTCGTTCGGCACGACGTTCAGCTGCACATCCTTGGAAATTCCTGCCTCGGCCAGCTTCTCCGCGACAAGCCGCGCGGTGAAGGGTGTCGCATAGAGCGGCACGCCGAGATCGAGCGCGAAATAGGGCACCGCGCCGATATGGTCCTCGTGCGCATGAGTCAGCACCACCCCGACGAGATCGTCGAGGCGCTCCTCGATGAAGGTTAGGTCCGCGAACACGAGATCGACCCCCGGATAGTACGGGTCGGCAAAGGTCATGCCGAGGTCGACCATCAGCCACTTGCCGTCGCAGCCGTAGAGATTGACGTTCATGCCGATCTCGCCCGATCCGCCGAGCGCGAGGAACAGCAATTCCTTACCGGGTTTCACAACAATTCCAGTTCACTAGCGGCCAATCTGGCCAAAGGTTCGCAGCACGCCCGATGGTCAGCGCGCGGCCACGCGTTCCGCCAGGATGGCAATGCCATCCAGCGTCAGGTCCGTATCGACATGGTCGAAGATCGCGGTGTGCTGGTCAAACAGCACTGCCAGTCCGCCGGTGGCAACCACCTTGGCAGGGCGTCCGATTTCTTCGCGCAGACGCGATATCAGGCCTTCCATCATCGCCACATAGCCCCAGAACACGCCGATCTGCATCTGGTCTTCAGTGTTACGGCCGATCACGCTGCGATTGTTGCCTTGCGGCGGCGCGATGGCGATGCGCGGCAGTTTGGCCGCCGCCGTCACCAGCGCATCGAGCGAAAGGTTGATACCCGGCGCGATGATCCCGCCCTTGTAGGCGCCGCTTGCGTCGACCACGTCGAAGGTGGTCGCCGTGCCGAAGTCGACCACGATCAGGTCGCCTTCGTACTTCGCATGCGCCGCCACGGTGTTCACCGCACGGTCCGCCCCCAGCGAGCGCGGCTGCTCGACGTCCGCGACGAAGCCCCACTCCACCGGCGGCTGACCGGCGATCAGTGGATCGATCCCGAAATACTTCTGCCCAAGCACCTGCAGGTTGTGCAGCGCGCGCGGCACCACGGTCGAAATCAGGATCTGCCGCACCCGCTCCGGGTCAAACCCCTGCAGCTTCATCAGCTGCAGCAGCCACACCGCATATTCGTCCGCCGTGCGCCGCGGATCGGTCGCCACCCGCCAGCGCGAGCGGATTTCCCGCCCGTCGAACAGCGCGAACACGACGTTGGTGTTCCCAACGTCAACCGCCAGAAGCATCGCCTATTCCTCCTGCGCCGATAAGCTCGACGTCTCCGGCGTGGATGGCACGGACCGCGCCGTCCGCCAAGCGCAGAAGGACCGCCCCATCGGGCTCGAGCCCCGCAAATCCACCGATCAGATGGCCTTCCTCGCTGAGGTTCACCCCCAGCAGGGTGCCTTTGGGCAGCGAACGCACGAGCCAGGCTTCACGCAGCATCGGCCAGCCGCCAGCGTGCCATGCGGTGAGATCCTCGGCCCAGGTCTCGGCCAATGCGGAAGCGAAGGCATCGCGGCTCACGCTATAGCCCAGGCCCGCCAGCGACGCCGTCTTGCGCCCCGGCACATCCGGCGCCTCCGCCAGATTCACCCCGATGCCGACAACCACCGCATCGCGCTGCCGCTCAAGCAGGATGCCGCCCAGCTTGGCTTCGCCCACCAAGAGATCGTTCGGCCACTTCAGCGCGAGCCCGGAAAGTTCGGGCGCCACAGCCATCAGCGCCCGGTGCACACTCAACCCTGCCACCAGCGCCAGGGTCTGCGGCAAAGCCTCATGATCGCGCAACGCAACCGCCGTCGATCCCATGAAGTTGCCGAACCCACCGGTCCACACCCGCCCTGCACGCCCGCGTCCGGCGACCTGGCGGTCCGCGACCAGCCACTGCCCATCCACCGGCGCCTCGCCCTGCAACAGCCGCTCCAGCAGCGCCGAATTGGTCGAGGCGATCTCCGCCACGACCCTAATCATGGGGTCCGGCACCGGAGGCTCAGCCGATCACGCGATGTGGAACAGCGCGGCAGCCGCGTTGCCAGCGAGGACACCGAGCGGCTTCGTCACCAGCCAACCCAGCGGCGAGATCACCACCGTCGATACGAACAGCAGCACGCGCTGCGCCATGTCGCTCTGACCCGTCACCACGTCGGTCGCCTCGTCGAAGAACATCACCTTGACGACCTTGAGGTAATAGAAAGCGCCGATCACCGAAGCCGCGATACCGATGGCCGCCAGCGTCAGCAGCCCCGCCTGCACGGCGGCCTGGAACACCACGAACTTGCCCCAGAACCCGAACAGCGGCGGAATGCCGGCAAGGCTGAACATGACCGCGGCAGTCGCCCAGGCGAGCGCCGGACGGGTCTTCGAAAGGCCCGCCATCGCGGTGATCGATTCGACCGGCGCCCCGTCCGCATCGCGCAGCATCAGCACCGCGACGAAGCCCGCAACGGTCATCGCGACATAGATCGCAAGGTAGACCAGCATCGCCGCAGCGCCGGCCTGATTGGCGCAGGCGAGACCGATCAGCATGAAGCCGACGTTGTTGATCGAGGAATAGGCGAGCAGGCGCTTGATGTTGTCCTGCCCGATCGCGCCGAGCGCGCCGATCACGATCGACAGCAGCGCGACGAAGATCACGATCTGCTGCCACACGCCCGGCTGCGAGCCGAACGCGAAGAGGCTAACACGCATCAGGAGGGCTAGCGCCGCAACTTTGGGTGCCGTCGCGAAGAAAGTCGTCACCGGGGTCGGTGCGCCTTCGTAGACGTCCGGCGTCCACATGTGGAACGGCGCCGCGCTGACCTTGAAGGCAAGGCCCGCCAGCACGAAGACAACGCCGAACACCGCGCCCGTCGAGAGCGTGCCGGCCAGCGCGCCGTGGATCCCGGCGAAGCTGGTGCTGCCGGTAAAACCATACGTCAGGCTGATGCCATAAAGCAGAATGCCCGAAGCGAGCGAACCCAGCACGAAGTACTTGAGCCCCGCTTCCGCCGAACGCTCGTCGCTGCGCAGGAACGAGGCCATGACGTAGGCGGCGAGGCTGTTGAGCTCGAGCCCGATGTAGAGCGCCAGCATGTCGGTCGCCGAGACCATCATGCCCATGCCCATCGCCGCCAGCAGCACCAGCAGCGGAAATTCCGCGCGCATCGCCTTCTCGCGCTCGAAGAACGCCGGGGCGACGATCAGCGTGACGGCGGCGCCGATGTAGATCAGGAGCTTGCCGAACGCGGCAAAGGCGTCGCCCGAGAACTGGCCGTTCCACGCGCTTGCCGCCTCGCCCATCGCGGCCTGGCTGAGCGCCGGTGCGGTCAGGACAGCGCAAACCGTGAGCGCAGCGACGGCAGCAATCGAGATGACGCGCGAGGCCTTGTCACCACCCCAGGCGGCGGCGAGCAGCAGGATCAGGCCGGAAACGCTGAGGACTTCCTCAGTCCCGGTAATCGCCAAAGAGCGCAGCAGTTCCATCAGCGTGCCTCCACATGAGCCGCTTCGGCACCGTGTTCCATGCTTTCCCCATGTTCGTGTTCAGTTGCAGCCGGCCGGATCGCTGCCAGCTGCACATCGGCATCGCCCTTGGGCCGCGCCTGCGCCAGCCGCGCCTCGAGGCTCGCGATATCCTTGCGCATCGGCGCAAGGAAGGTTTCCGGATACACGCCCATCCACATCACCGCGGCCGCCAGCGGGATCATCATCGCCCATTCGCGCGCATCGAGATCGGGCATCGCCGCCGCGTCCTCGTTCTTCTGCACGCCGAACACCACGCGGCGATAGAGGTAAAGCATGTAGGCCGCGCCAAGGATGATGCCGGTTGTGCAGATCAGCGCAACCCAGCTCGACTGCGCGTAGATGCCCATGAGCGAGAGGAACTCGCCGACGAAGCCGCTCGTGCCGGGCAGGCCGACCGAGGCCATCGTGAACAGCATGAAGAACAGCGCATAGGCCGGCATGTTGATGGCAAGGCCGCCGTAGCGGTCGATCTCGCGCGTGTGCAGCCGGTCGTAGATCACGCCGACGGCCAGGAACAGCGCGCCCGAGACGATGCCGTGGCTCAGCATCACGATCATCGAGCCTTCAAGGCCCTGCCGGTTGAACGCGAACAGGCCCACCGTCACGATCGCCATGTGCGCGACCGAGGAATAGGCGATAAGCTTCTTCATGTCGTGCTGCACCAGCGCGATCAGCGAGGTGATCACCACCGCCGCCATCGACAGCGCGTAGATCAGCGGCGCGAACTGCGCGGATGCCTCGGGGAACATCGGCAGCGAGAAGCGGATGAAGCCGTAGCCGCCCATCTTGAGCAGCACGCCGGCAAGGATCACCGATCCCGCGGTCGGCGCCTGCACGTGCGCGTCGGGCAGCCAGGTGTGCGTCGGCCACATCGGCATCTTCACTGCAAAGCTCGCGAAGAACGCCAGCCACAGCCAGGTCTGCGCCTTGACCGGGAAGCTGTAGGCCATCAGCGTCGGGATGTCGCTGGAGCCTGCCTCGTTCACCATCCACATCATCGCGATCAGCATCAGCACCGATCCGAGCAGCGTGTAGAGGAAGAACTTGTAGCTGGCGTAGATGCGGTCCGCCCCGCCCCAGATGCCGATGATCAGGTACATCGGGATCAGGCCGGCCTCGAACATGATGTAGAACAGGAATAGGTCCTGCGCGGTGAAGACGCCGATCATCAGCGTCTCCATGATCAGGAAGTTGGCGTAGTACTCGCCCGCGCGCTTCTCGATCGCGTTCCAGCTCGCGCCGATGCAGATCGGCATGAGGAACACCGTCAGTGCAATCAGCAGCAGCGCGATCCCGTCGATGCCGAGCTTCCATTCGAAGCCCGCGAAGATCGAGGCATGCTCCTGGAACTGCCACTGCGGCCCGCCGATCTGGTAATGCGACCACAGCACCGCGCCCAGCACGAGATCGACCAGCGTCGCCACCAGCGCGATCATGCGCGCCTGCTCGCGCCCCGCCATGAGGCAGGCCACCGCGCCGACCAGCGGCACGAGGAGCATCAAGCTGAGAATAGGAAACCCGATCATCGTGCAATCACCCAGCTGACCGCGCCGACAAGGCCGACGAGCATGACCAGCGCATAGCTGTTGAGGTATCCGGACTGCAGCCGCACCGCGATCCGGCTCGAACGGGCGACCACCCAGGCCGCGCCGTTGGGGCCGAAGCGGTCGATGATCCCGATGTCACCCTGCTTCCAGAACAGGCGGCCGAGCGCCATCGCAGGCTTCACGAAGAGCACGTTGTAGAGCTCGTCGAAGTACCACTTGTTGTAGACGAAGCGGTACAGCGGCCCGATGGCGCTGTTGAACGCCGCCGGCAGGCCTGGGCTCGCGATATAGGCGACGTAGGCACCGGCAAGGCCGGTGACCATCACCGCGAACGGCGCCCACTTCACCCATTCCGGCACCTCGTGCATCGCATGGATGAAGTGTTCGCTGAAGGCGACACTGTTCTTCCAGAACTCGCCCTCGCCTTCGCTGATGAAGGCATGGTGGAAGACATAGCCCGCAATGACCGCGCCGATCGACAGCAGCACCAGTGGCAGCAGCATGACCCACGGGCTTTCATGCGGATGATAGCCGGCGGTGCCGTCGTGCGAGGCATGCGCGTGGTGATCATCATGCCCGTGTGCGTGATCACCATGGCCGTGTGCGTCATGAACCGCGTGCTGGATATGCTCGGAGAGCTCCCAGCGCGGCTTGCCCCAGAAGGTCAGGAACATCAGGCGCCACGAGTAGAAGCTCGTCAGCAGCGCGGCGGTGATCCCCATCCAGAAGCCGAAGTGGCCGGGGCCGGTCCCGCTGGCATAAGCCGCCTCGAGGATCGAGTCCTTCGAATAGAAGCCCGCGAAGCCAAACACGTCGACGATACCGACGCCGGTGATCGCAAGCGTGCCCGCCATCATCGCCCAGAACGTGACCGGGATGTGCTTCCTCAGGCCGCCGTAATAGCGCATGTCCTGCTCATGGTGCATCGCATGGATGACCGAGCCCGCGCCGAGGAACAGCAGCGCCTTGAAGAAGGCGTGGGTGAACAAGTGGAACATCGCCGCACCCGGCGCGCCGACGCCCGCCGCCACGAACATGTAGCCAAGCTGCGAGCAGGTCGAATAAGCGATCACCCGCTTGATGTCCCACTGCGTCGTGCCGATCGTCGCGGCGAAGAACAGTGTTGCCGCGCCCACGTAGGTCACCACGGTCATCGCGGTTTCGCTGGTCTGGAACATCGGCGAAAGGCGGCAGACCATGAACACGCCTGCGGTCACCATGGTCGCGGCGTGGATCAGCGCCGAAACCGGCGTCGGGCCTTCCATCGCGTCCGGCAGCCAGGTGTGCAGGCCAAGCTGCGCCGACTTGCCCATCGCGCCGATGAACAGGAGAATGCACAGCACCGTCATCGTATCGAAGCGGTGGCCAAGGAAGCCGATGGTCGAGCCCGCCATGCCCGGCGCCGCCGCCAGGATCGCCGGGATCGAGACGGTGCCGAACACCAGGAACGTCCCGAAAATGCCCAGCATGAAACCGAGGTCACCGACGCGGTTGACCACGAATGCCTTCATCGCGGCAGCGTTGGCCGAGGGCTTGCGGAACCAGAATCCGATCAGCAGATAAGAGGCAAGGCCCACCCCTTCCCAGCCGAAGAACATCTGGACGAGGTTGTCAGCCGTCACCAGCATCAGCATCGCGAAGGTGAACAGCGACAGATAGGCGAAGAACCGCGCCTGATCGGGCTCCTCGTCCATGTAGCCCCATGAGTACAGGTGGACGAGCGCCGAGACGCTGGTCACAACCACCAGCATAACCGCAGTCAGCGTGTCGACCCTGAGCGCCCACTGGAAGTCGAGATCGCCCGAGCGCACCCACTGCAGCACCGGTACCACCGTGGCTTCGGCGCTGCCTGACAGGAACGAAAGGAAGATCGGCCAGGACAGCGCGCACGATACGAAAAGCGCCCCCGTCGTCACGATCTTGGCCGGCACCTTGCCGATCAGCCGGGCGCCCAGTCCTGCGACCAGCGCTGCCAGCAGCGGCAGGAAAACGATAAGTTGGATCGGATGCACGGTCCGCTTACCCCTTCATCCGATTGACGTCGTCCACCGCGATCGTGCCGCGGCCGCGGAAGTAGATGACCAGAATGGCAAGACCGATCGCCGCCTCGCCCGCCGCCACGGTCAGCACGAACATCGCGAAGATCTGACCCGTGAGGTCATGCAGGAACGCGCTGAACGCCACGAGATTGAGGTTCACCGCGAGCAGGATCAGCTCGATCGCCATCAGGATCACGATCACGTTCTTGCGGTTGAGGAAGATGCCCAGCACGCCGAGCACGAACAGGATCGAGCTGACGGCAACATAATGTTCGATACCAATCACAGCCCGGCCCCCTGATCCTGAACCAAACCCAAAAACCGCTCAGGCTGAGCTTGTCGAAGCCCGCACCCAACCGCTGCGCAAGCACCCTTCGACAGGCTCAGGGTGAGCGGATGTAGGTGGTTAAACTGCATCACAGCGTCACCCCCTGGCCCACGGCGGGCTTGACGTTGATGGTCGCCTCTTCCGGACGGCGCGCGATCTGGCGGCCGACATTCTGCCCGCGCGTATCGCTGCGCTGGCGGTGCGTCAGCACGATAGCGCCGATCATGGCGACGAGCAGGATGATCCCCGCCGCCTCGAACAGGAACAGGTAGCGCGTGTAGAGCAGCGCGCCGATGGCCGCCGTGTTGGAGAGGCCCTCCGGCGTTGCTGCAGCCCCGCTCGCCACACCCAGTTGCAGCGCGCCCGAGTGCCACACGCCAAGGCCCAGCCCCAGCTCGGCGAGCAGCACCGCCGCGATCAGCAGACCTAGTGGCGCGTTCTTGATGAAGCCGGCGCGCATCTCCGAAAAGTCGATGTCGAGCATCATCACGACGAACAGGAACAGCACCGCGACCGCGCCGACGTAGACGATGACCAGCAGCATCGCGATGAATTCCGCGCCGATCAGCACCATCAGCCCCGCCGCGTTGAAGAACGCGAGGATCAGCCAGAGCACCGAATGAACCGGATTGCGGGCGAAGATCACGGAAACCGCGCTGAACAGCATGATCGCGGTGAACAGGTAAAAGGCAAAGGCCTGGATCATGACGCGTGGCCCCTAGCGGTACGGTGCATCGGCTTCAAGGTTCGCGGCCAGCGCCCGCTCCCACTTGTCCCCGTTGGCGAGCAGCTTGGCCTTGTCGTACAAGAGCTCCTCGCGCGTTTCGGTCGCGTATTCGAAGTTCGGACCTTCGACGATGGCATCGACCGGGCAGGCTTCCTGGCAGAAGCCGCAGAAGATGCACTTGGTCATGTCGATGTCATAGCGCGTGGTGCGGCGGCTGCCGTCCTCACGGGGCTCCGCCTCGATGGTGATCGCCTGCGCCGGGCACACCGCCTCGCACAGCTTGCACGCGATGCAGCGCTCCTCGCCATTGGGATAACGGCGCAGCGCATGTTCACCGCGGAAGCGCGGGGAAAGCGGGTTCTTCTCGAACGGGTAGTTGATCGTCGCCTTGGGCTTGAAGAGGTACTTCAAGGTCAGCCAATGCGCCTTCACGAACTCCCACAGCGTGAAGCTCTTGATGATCTGCGAGACGGTCATGCAAAATGTCCGGTGGCCATGAGGTATCCGCTGATCGCGAACACGAAGAACAGCGAGAGGGGCAGGAAGATCTTCCAGCCAAGGCGCATCAGCTGGTCATAGCGGTAGCGCGGCACGGTCGCCTTGACCCAGCTGAAGATGAAGAAGAAGAACAGGATCTTGAGCAGCAGCCACACCAGCCCCGGCACCAGATAGAGCACCGGAATGTCGAGCGGCGGCAGCCAGCCGCCCCAGAACAGCGTGGCGTTCAGCGCGCACATCAGGAGCACGTTGGCATATTCGCCCAGCCAGTAGAGCGCGAAGGCCATCGAGGAGTATTCGGTCTGATACCCTGCGACGAGCTCGCTTTCCGCCTCGGTCAGGTCGAACGGCGCGCGCGCGGTTTCGGCCATGCCGGAGATGAGGAACATCACCCAGACCGGGAACAGCAGCGGGTTCGCCACGAAACCGTTGATGATCCAGACGTGGTCCTTCTGCGCCTTGACGATCTCGTTGAGGTTGAACGAACCCGCCCAAAGCACCACGCAGATGAGGATGAAGCCGATCGAGACTTCATAGGAAATCATCTGCGCCGAAGCGCGCATCGCGCTGAAAAACGGGTACTTCGAGTTCGACGACCAGCCTGCGATCACCACCCCGTAAACCCCCAGCGACGAGATCGCGAGGACGTAGAGCAGACCGACATTGATATCCGCCAAGACCGCGCCCGAATTGAACGGGATCACCGCCCAGGCCATCAGCGCCACGGTGAAGGTGATGATCGGCGCGATCAGGAACAGGCCCTTGTTCGCCGCCGAAGGGATGATCGTTTCCTGCAGGAAGACCTTGAGGCCGTCCGCGAATGACTGGAGGATGCCGATCGGCCCCACCACGTTCGGCCCCTTGCGCAGCGCCATCGCCGCCCAGATCTTGCGGTCGGCATAGATCACCAGCGCGACGGCCAGCATGACCGGCAGCGCGATCAGCAGGATTTCCGCCACCGTCGCGACAATCCACGATGCCTCGAACGAGAGGCCCGTCCATTGGAAAAACGGGATCATTCCGCGGCCTCCGCAAATGTTTCACCGTGCACCAGTTCCGCCGAGCAGCGCTGCAGCGTCGGGCTAGACCGCGCGATGGCGTTGGTGAGGTAGTGGTCCTTGATCGGGTAGGCAGCGATCACGCCTTCCGCCTTCGCGCCCTTCGGAGCCGCCGGCAGAGCGCCGTAATCGGCCAGCCCTTCCACGCCCAGCGCCGGCACTTCGGCGATCATCGCCGCGCGCAGCTGCTCGAAGCTGTCGAAACCGACCGAAACGCCAAGCGCATCGGCCATGGCACGCAGGATCGTCCAGTCCTCGCGCGCATCGCCCGGCGCGTAGACCGCGCGTTCTGAATACTGCACGCGGCCTTCGGTATTGACGTAAGTGCCGTCCTTCTCGGTGAAGGCCGCGGCGGGCAGGATCACGTCCGCCGCATGCGCCGCCTTGTCACCATGGTGGCCGATATGCACGATCATCGAACCGGCAAACTTGGTGTAGTCCACCTCGTCCGCACCGAGCGAAATCACCATCTTGGGCTTGGCAGCCACCAGATCCGCGAGGCCGCCCGGCTGCGCATAGCCCAGCATCAGTCCGCCCATGCGGCTCGCGGCCATGTGCAGCACGTTGAAGCCGTTCCACTCGTCGGTGACCAGCTTGAAGCGCTCGGCAAAGGCCAGACCCGCTTCCAGCGCACCCTTGGCAAGGCCAGCCCCGCCGATGATGATCGCCGGCTTCTTGGAACCCTCGAATGCCGCCACAACTTCGGCCGGCACATCATTGAGAAGCCCCGCATCTTCGCCAAGGAACGTCGCCGGATAGGTCGGGTCCCAGGCCGCGCCGATCACGAAAACCTTCGCGCCCCGCTTCGCCGCCTTGCGCAGCCGCGTGTTCACCAGCGGCGCTTCATCGCGCACGTGGCTGCCCACGATGAGGATCGCGTCTGCCTCTTCGATACCTGCGAAAGTGGAATTGAACGCCACCGCCGCCAGGTTGCTCGCGGTATAGGCCAGACCCGTCTGGCGGCCTTCGAGCAAGCTAGAACCCAGCGCGCGCGCCAGAGCCTTGGCCGCAAACAGCGTCTCGCAATCGACCTGATCGCCCGAGATCACGGCCACCGAAGCGCCCGGATTGATCTTGGCGACCGCGTCAAACGCTTCGGCCCACGAAGCCGCCGTCAGCTTGCCATCCTTGCGCAGCCACGGCTTGTCGAGCCGGCGGCGCGTCAGGCCATCGACGACATAGCGCGCGCGGTCCGACAGCCATTCCTCGTTCACGTCATCGTTCACGCGCGGCAGGATGCGCAGCACCTCGCGGCCCCGGCTGTCGATGCGGATGTTCGAGCCGACCGCGTCCGAAACGTCGATGCCCAGCGTCTTCTTCAATTCCCACGGCCGCGCCTCGAACGCATAAGGCTTCGAAGTCAGCGCGCCGACCGGGCAGAGGTCGATCACATTGGCCGAAAGCTCATGCTTCGCCGCGCCTTCAAGGTACGTCGAAATCTGCATCCCCTCGCCGCGATAAAGCGCGCCGATCTCGTCCACGCCCGCGATCTCTTCCGAGAAACGCACGCAGCGCGTGCAGTGGATGCACCGCGTCATCGTCGTCTTGATCAGCGGGCCCATGTACTTGTCGGTCACCGCGCGCTTGTTCTCGTCGTAGCGCGACTTGCCGCGGCCATAGGCGACCGACTGGTCCTGCAGGTCGCATTCGCCGCCCTGATCGCAGATCGGGCAATCGAGCGGGTGGTTGATGAGGAGAAACTCCATCACCCCCTCGCGCGCCTTCTTGACCATCTCGCTGTCGGTGCGGATTTCTTGGCCCTCGCTGGCCGGCAGCGCACACGAAGCCTGCGGCTTGGGCGGCCCGGGCTTCACTTCGACCAGACACATGCGGCAGTTGCCCGCGATGCTGAGCCGCTCGTGATAGCAGAACCGGGGAATTTCCTTGCCGGCGAGCTCGCACGCCTGCAGCACCGTCGCGCCTGCGGGAACTTCGAGCTCTACGCCGTCGACTTTGAGCTTGGGCATTAGAAATGACCTCCATCGCCGCCGCTAGCGTCGGAAATGCCTTCATGGAAACCGGATTCGACGCCGCGCTGCGGCCTCCTCCAATTGTTATGGGGTCCGGGTTGGTCGGATTCGCGGCGGGGGCGGAAGACCCAATACGCAAGGGCGGCGAAGCCCAAGATCACTCGGACCACTGCGTGAGTAGGCGTAATGCTCACTCCGCCGCCTCCCGCTGATTTTCCGCAATCCGGCGCTCGATCTCGGGCCGGAAGTGGCGGATCAGGCCCTGGATCGGCCATGCCGCCGCATCGCCCAGCGCGCAGATCGTGTGGCCTTCGACCTGCTTGGTCACCTGCTGCAGCATGTCGATTTCCTCGACCGCCGCGTCGCCGGTGCGCAGGCGTTCCATCACGCGCCACATCCAGCCGGTGCCTTCGCGGCACGGGGTGCACTGGCCACAGCTCTCGTGCTTGTAGAAGTACGAAAGCCGGCTGATCGCGCGGACGATATCGGTGGACTTGTCCATCACGATCACCGCCGCCGTGCCGAGGCCCGAACCGACCGCGCGCAGGCCGTCGAAGTCCATCGGCGCGTCCCAGATCTCCGCCGCCGGCACCAGCGGCACCGAGGAACCGCCGGGGATCACCGCGAGCAGGTTGTCGCGCCCACCGCGAATGCCGCCGCAATGCTTCTCGATCAGCTCGCTGAACGGAATGCTCATCGCTTCCTCGACCACGCAGGGCTTTTCGACATGCCCGCTGATCTGGAACAGCTTGGTGCCCTTGTTGTTGTCGCGCCCGAAGCTCGAAAACCACGCCGCCCCGCGCCGCAGGATCGTCGGCGCAACCGCGATGCTCTCGACGTTGTTCACCGTCGTCGGGCAGCCATAGAGCCCCGCGCCTGCCGGGAACGGCGGCTTGAGGCGCGGCTGGCCTTTCTTGCCCTCGAGGCTCTCGATCATCGCGGTCTCTTCGCCGCAGATGTAGGCGCCCGCGCCGCGGTGGACGAAGACATCGAAATCATAGCCCGAACCGCAGGCGTTCTTGCCCAGCAGCCCCGCTTCATAGGCTTCGGCCACGGCGGCAAACAGCGTCTCGGCCTCGCGGATATATTCGCCGCGAATGTAGATATAGGCCGCCCGCGCCCGCATCGCATAGCCTGCGACCAGCGCGCCTTCGATCAGCTTGTGCGGATCGTGGCGGATGATCTCGCGGTCCTTGCACGAACCCGGCTCGCTCTCGTCGGCATTGATGACCAGGAAGCTCGGACGGCCGTCCTTGCTCTCCTTGGGCATGAACGACCACTTCATGCCGGTCGGGAAGCCCGCACCGCCGCGCCCGCGCAGGCCGCTCGCCTTGATTTCCTCGATGATCGCGTCCTGCCCGCGCTCCATCAGGGCCTTGGTGTTGTCCCAATCCCCGCGCGCCTGCGCGGCCTTCAGGTTCCACGGCTGGTAGCCGTAGAGGTTGGTGAAAATGCGGTCCTTGTCAGCGAGCGCCATGTTACCACTCACTCCGGTAATCGTGATTGGCTGAAACCATCGCGGTCAGCGTTGTCGGCCCGCCGAGCGGCTCGACAGTGTGGCGGCCCGGCGCCTGCGTGCCGGTCTTGGGCTGCTTGCCCGCCGCCAGCTCATCGAGGATGCGCGTCATGTCCGCCGCGGTCAGATCCTCGTAGTTGTCGTCGTTGATCTGGACCATCGGCGCGGACGCGCAGTTGCCCATGCATTCCACTTCAGTGAAGCTGAACAGGCCGTCCTCGGTGGTGTGGCCCTTCTTCAGCCCCTTGGCCTTGCATGCCGCGATGATGTCGTCCGAGCCGCGCAGCATGCACGGCGTCGTCCCGCAGACCTGCACGTGGAACCGACCGATCGGCGCGATGTTGTACATCGTGTAGAACGTCGCCACCTCGACCACGCGGATGATCGGCATGTCGAGCTGCTTCGCGACATATTCCATCACCGGAATCGGCAGCCAGCCTTGCGTGTTCTCTTCCGCGCCGACCTGGCGTTGCGCGAGATCGAGCAGCGGCATCACCGCCGAGCGCTGGCGGCCCGCCGGATAGCGCGCGATGATCGTCTTCGCCTTCTCGGCATTCTCCGCCGTCCACGCGAAAGAGCCCCAGCGGGCGCGCAAGGTCGGGGTATCAGGTTCGATATGACGGTCAGCCATCAGCGAATGAACTCCACGCGAGAGCACTTCTCGCCTTCGAAAGAATAGACCGCGACAACGTCGAACGGCTCGACCAGCGCCGACCCGTCGGTTGCGGGCCCGCGCGTCACGTGTTCGCGCATCAGCACGTAGGTGCCGATGGCCTGCGCGTGCGTGATCTCGGCATGGTTCTGCGGCCAGCGCGCGAACGCGGCGGCAAGGCCAGAGCGCGTGCCTTCGCGCCCCTCGCGCACGACATCGCCGCGATAGTTCGCCTCGCAGGCATCGTCGGTCATGTAGGAGACGTAGGTATCCACGTCCTGCGCGTTGTAGGCGGCAATCATGGCCTTGGCGGTGGCGAGGTTGTCAGCCATTTCGGCCATCCTCGTCGATCCGCGCGCAATAGGCGCGCCAGCGTGCCCGCGTCACCAGCACCGCACCGATCAGGATCGGCGAGGCTGCGAGGCCGACGACCAGCAACTCCGACAGGCTATCTTTTAAGGTTGGAACCCGCGGAAGCAGAGCGCCGACGGCAATCGCCAGCACAAACCAGGGAAGCAGTTGCGTCCCGATCTGTGTACCGCCCCGCCGGCACTGCTCATAAAGGTACGCCTCGTAGCGCGACAGCAAACTCACCGGTCGCACTCCCCGAACACCACGTCGATCGCGCCGATGATCGCGGTGACGTCAGGCAGCATGTGGCCCTTGGTCATGAAGTCCATCGCCTGCAGGTGGCTGAATGCAGTCGGGCGGATCTTGCAGCGGTAGGGCTTGTTGGTGCCGTCCGAGACCAGATAGACGCCGAACTCGCCCTTGGGGCTTTCCGTCGCGACATAGACTTCGCCCGCCGGCACGTGGAAGCCTTCGGTGTAGAGCTTGAAGTGATGGATCAGCGCTTCCATCGATTGCTTCATCTCGCCGCGCTTTGGCGGGACGACCTTGCGGTCGGTGCTCGAAATCGGGCCTTCCGGCATTTCGGCAAGGCACTGCTTCATGATCCGGGCGGACTGGCGCACTTCCTCGACGCGCACCATGAACCGGTCATAGCAATCGCCGCGCGTGCCCACCGGTACCTCGAAGTCCATGCGGTCATAGACGTCGTAGGGCTGGCTCTTGCGCAGATCCCACGGAATGCCCGAACCACGGATCATCGGGCCCGAGAAGCCCCAGGCAATCGCATCATCGCGGCTGACAATGGCGATATCGACATTGCGCTGCTTGAAGATGCGATTGTCGACGACGAGGCTCATCGCGTCGTCGAACAGCTGCGGCAGGCGCGTGTCGAGCCAGTCGGCTATGTCGGTCAGCAGCTTGAGCGGTACATCCTGGTGCACGCCGCCAGGGCGATACCACGCCGCATGCATGCGCGCGCCCGAAGCGCGTTCGAAGAAGTTGAGGCAGTCCTCGCGGATCTCGAACAGCCACAGGTTCGGCGTCATCGCGCCGACGTCCATCACGTGCGATCCGAGGTTCAGCATGTGGTTGCAGATGCGCGTCAGCTCGGCAAACAGCACGCGCAGATACTGCGCCCTGAGCGGCACCTCGAGGTTGAGCAGCTTCTCGACCGCGAGCACGTAGGAGTGCTCCATCGCGAGCGGCGAGCAATAGTCCAGCCGGTCGAAATAGGGCAGCGCCTGCAGGTAGGTCTTGTGTTCGATCAACTTCTCGGTGCCGCGATGCAGCAGGCCCACATGCGGATCGACGCGCTCGACGATCTCGCCGTCCAGTTCCATCACCATGCGCAGCACGCCGTGCGCCGCCGGGTGCTGGGGGCCGAAGTTGATCGTGTAGTTGGTGATGACCTCGTCGCCGGTGGTGGGCGACTGTTCAAGGCTCAGGCTCATGCCTTGTTCCCTTCAGCCTTCTCATCGCCCGGAAGCACATAGTGCGCGCCTTCCCACGGGCTCATGAAATCGAATTGCCGCAAGTCCTGCGCCAGCTCGACCTTCTCGTAGACGACGCGCTTGTCCTCTTCCGAATAGCGCAGCTCGACATAGCCGGTAAGCGGGAAGTCCTTGCGGAACGGGTGGCCCTGGAAGCCGTAGTCGGTGAGGATGCGGCGCAGGTCCGGGTGGCCAGCGAAAAGCACGCCGTAGAGGTCATAGACCTCGCGCTCGTACCAGCTCGCATTCGGCCACAGCCCGGTCACCGTCGGCACCGGAGTCGCCTCGTCGGTCGAGACCTTCACGATCAGGCGGTGGTTCTTCGTGAGTGAAAGCAGGCAATAGACCACCTCGAAGCGCTCGGGACGCGCGGGATAGTCGGCGCCCGCGATGTCCATCAGCTGCTGGTATTCGTGCGTGTCGCGCAGCGCCTGCAGCGCCTCGACCACACGCTCGCGCACGACATGGATCACGATCTCGCCATGCTGCTCGCGCGCGGAGACGATCATGTCGCCCAGCGCGGCGGACAGCGTTTCCAGCACGCCGTCAAAGGGCGAATAGCGGGGGGCGGAATGAAGCACGGTCATGCTCGAGTTCCTTCCGAAAGCGCAGCGCGAACGTGCTTCGACAAGCTCAGCACGAGCGGGGTCGGAGTCGGGATCATAACCAAGGTCCGCTCATCCTGAGCTTGTCGAAGGATCACAGCACTCACCGCTCGATCGTCCCGACGCGGCGGATCTTCCGCTGCAACTGCATCACGCCGTAGAGCAGCGCTTCGGCGGTCGGCGGGCAGCCGGGCACATAGATATCGACCGGCACGATGCGATCGCAGCCGCGTACCACCGAATAGCTGTAGTGATAATAGCCGCCGCCATTGGCGCAGCTGCCCATCGAGATCACATACTTGGGGTCCGACATCTGGTCGTAGACCTTGCGCAGCGCCGGGGCCATCTTGTTGCACAGCGTGCCGGCCACGATCATCACGTCCGACTGGCGCGGGGAAGCGCGGGGGGCGACACCGAAGCGCTCCATGTCATAGCGCGGCATGTTCACATGGATCATCTCGACCGCGCAGCACGCCAGACCGAAGGTCATCCACCACAGCGAGCCGGTGCGGGCCCACTGGAACAGCTCCTCGGTCGAGGTGACGAGGAAGCCCTTGTCCGAAACTTCGGCGTTCAGGCTGTCAAAGAAGGCGGCATCAGGCGCGGTCGGCATGTCCGCCGCGGTGGCCGGGATGATCGAGGAGGTAGGCACGGTGCTCATTCCCAGTCCAACGCCCCTTTCTTCCACGCGTAGATAAAGCCGATAACCAGTTCGAACAGGAAGACCATCATGGTTACCCAGCCGGCCCAGCCGCTTTGCTTGAGGCTCACGGCCCAGGGAAACAGGAACGCCGCTTCAAGGTCGAAGATGATGAACAGGATCGCGACGAGATAGAAACGCACGTCGAACTGGCTGCGCGGGTCCTCGAACGCGGGGAAGCCGCACTCATACTCGCTGAGCTTCTCGGCATTGGGGTTGTGCGCGCCCGTAAGCCGCGAAACACCCATCGGAAGGAACACGAACACGCACGAGAGCGCGAGCGCGATGCCGAGGAAGATGAGGATCGGCAGATATTGCGCGAGATAGGGCAGTTGATCGGCCAAAGGATTGACTCGCCTGTTTCTATGTCGAGCGCGCACTAGTCCCGGTAACCCCTCAGTGCAAGTGCGGCATGACCCGATGAGGCTCAAAATCCAAGCTTTTGTCTGTGGAAGACCGCTGTTTTGGCGGTTTTCTGCGCCCTTTGGCACTGCATACGAATGATTGCCAGGTGATAACGACTTGCAGTATCAAACCCCCTGCCACAGAAACACCGGCCACGCCGCCAGCGCCAGCAAGGTCCCCAGCGGCAGCATCGTGTCAGGCCTGATCTCCCGCCCCGCGCGCCACAGCACTGCGGCCACTGCCAGTCCGCCAAGGCTCGCCACCAGCAGCGTGTGGATCACCCCGAGCGGGCCCAGCCACAGCCCGATGGCGCCCATCAGCGGGGGATCTCCGCCGCCCAGCCCCTCCTGTCCGCGCCACATCAGATAGCCCTGCCCCAGCATCCACAGCGCCGTGAAGCCGAACACGCCGCCGACCATCGACTGGACCAGCACCATCGGGTCGTTCGCCCAGTATCCCATCACCAGCGCAAACAGCGCGCCGCTCGCCCCCAGCAGCGCCGAGAGCTGGCGCGGCAGCCACATGTGGCGCAAGTCCAGCATCGCCAGCAGCAGCAGTTGCCAGCCGAGCATCATCGCCCAGACCGGAAACCAGCTCAGCCAGACAGACACGCCACCGATCAGCGCTCCGCCGAGTTCCGCCCCCAATTGCCAGCGATCGATGGCAGAGCCGCATTCCCGGCACTTGCCGCCCTGGATCACCCATGAAAGAACGGGGACGAGCTCGATCGGCTGCAGTTCCTTGTCGCAGGTGTCGCAGGATGAACGGTCCATCACCATCGGCCGCCCGTCCGGCAGGCGGATCAGCACCAGCCCGATGAAGCTGCCGACAACCGCGCCCACAACCATCCCGAACAGGATGAACACGATCAGCATGCAGTCCCTTCTCGCATAGCTCTGCGTTCCTCGACGCGAATTGAAATCGTCACCCCCGGGGACTACATGAGCCGGACTAACCGGGGCCTGGCGCGGTCCCATAGCACAGGAAGTGTTTCCAATGGCCCAATTCTCCGCTGCCGATCCGGTTGTGATCCTTTCTTTCGCCCGCACCCCGATGGGCGCCATGCAGGGCGCGCTTTCGGATGTCCCCGCCACCCAGCTCGGCGCAACCGCCGTCAAGGCCGCGGTCGAGCGCGCCGGCATCGCGGGCGAGAAGGTCGACCGCGTCTACATGGGCTGCGTGCTCCCCGCCGGCCTCGGCCAGGCGCCTGCGCGCCAGGCCGCGATCCACGCGGGCCTGCCGACTTCGGTCCAGGCGACGACGGTCAACAAGGTCTGCGGCTCGGGCATGCAGGCCATGATCATGGGCGCCGAAGCGCTCGCTTCGGGCACGATCGACATGGTCGTCGCGGGCGGCATGGAAAGCATGACCAACGCGCCCTACCTCCTCAAGAAGCACCGCTCCGGCGCGCGCATCGGCCACGATACGGCCTATGACCACATGTTCCTCGATGGCCTCGAGGATGCCTACGAAGCGGGCCGCGCCATGGGCACCTTCGCGCAAGACACCGCCAACGAATACCAGCTGACCCGCGAGCAGCAGGACGCCTACGCCATCGAATCGCTCCGCCGCGCGCAGACCGCGATTGCCGAGGGTGCCTTCACTGCTGAAATCGCGCCGGTGAAGGTCGTCAGCCGCAGCGGCGAGACCGTGATCGATACCGACGAGGCCCCCGGCAAGGGCAAGCCGGACAAGATCCCTGCGCTCAAGCCCGCCTTCGCCAAGGACGGCACGATCACCGCCGCCACCTCCTCTTCGATCTCGGACGGTGCCGCCGCGCTGGTGCTGACGCGCGAAAGCGTTGCCGCTGCCGATGGCCTGACTCCCGTCGCCCGCGTCGTTGCGATGGCCGCCCATGCGCAGGCGCCCAAGGACTTCACCACCGCTCCGGTCGGCGCCATCACCAAGCTGCTCGACCGTGCCGGGTGGAGCGTTGCCGATGTCGATCTGTTCGAAGTCAACGAAGCCTTCGCCTGCGTCGCGATGTTCGCGATGCACGATCTCGGCATCCCGCACGAGAAGATCAATGTTCACGGCGGCGCGACCGCGCTTGGCCACCCCATCGGCGCTTCGGGGGCGCGCATCGTCACCACGCTGATCGGCGCGCTCCAGCGCCACGGCAAGAAGCGCGGCGTCGCCAGCCTCTGCATCGGCGGCGGCGAAGCGACCGCTGTCGCCATCGAACTGGTCTAAGTCTTTCGGGTCCTCCCCATTTTCCCCTCAGCTTGTCGAAGGGGCAAATGGGGAGGTGGCCCGCCGCAAGGCGGGTCGGAGGGAAAACTCAGTCCGCACCCCACACGGACGCCCTGGCGACAAAGCCCTTGCGTCCGTCGATATCGAACTTGCACCAAGCCGGGCCGCAATCGCCCAGCCTGCCGGTCACTCCGGGCTCGGCACGCCACAGCAGACGGCCCGAACCATCAGAATTCTCGCGAATCTCCGCAATCCCGCCCTTCACGGTCGCGGTGCGGGTGCGCGTCAGGAACTGGGCGAGCATCCACCCGCGCGCGCCGTCGATATCCTCGATCAGGCGCCAGCCGCCGATGGTGCGCAGCACTTTCATCGGCAGCCCGGCACGGACGTAGACCCAGCTGATGCGGTATTCGCGCCCCGGCCCCACGCGCAGGTTGGCAGGCTGACCGCGAAGCGAGGCCCAGTAGGGGCCATTCTCGTCATCCGCCGCGCGCGCGGGCGCTGCCGTCAGCAGCGACAGCAGGATCATGATCGCAAATCGCTTTCCGGACAGAGACACGCTCGACCTTCCTCCCTTGGCGCTGCAAGATCTGCGATACAGCATTCGTCGCACCGGGCAACCGGGTGCTTGACCGCGCGCGCGCATGCGGCATAGCGATAGGCCATGCCTGCCAACCCGCCCAGCACCGACTACCGGACCACCCGCCGGATCGAAGGCCGCCCCCGCGTCTTCGTCACGCGCCGCCTGCTGCCCGAGACCGAGGCGCGCATGGCCGAGCTGTTCGACGTCACGCTCAATCCGGACGACCGCCCCCTGTCGCAGGACGAAATCCGCGCCGCGATGCAGGAAGCGCATGTCCTCGTCCCGACGGTGACCGATCGTATCGACGCCGAACTCATCGCCGCCGCGGGCCCGCAGCTCGGCCTGATCGCCAGCTTCGGCGCTGGCACCGATCACATCGACCTCGCTGCAGCGCGTGCGCGGAAAATCCTCGTCACCAACACGCCCGGCGTGTTCACCGATGATACGGCGGACATGACGATGTCGCTCATCATCGCCGTCTCGCGCCGCCTTGCCGAAGGCGGGCGAGTGATCCGTTCGGGCGACTGGGCCGGCTGGGCGCCTTCCACTCTGCTCGGCCACCGCATCAGCGGCAAACGCCTTGGCATCATCGGCATGGGCCGCATCGGCCAGGCCGTTGCCCACCGCGCCCGCGCCTTCGGGCTGGAGATCGTCTACCACAACCGCCAGCGCCTCCCCGAAGCGTTCGAACGCATGGTCGGCGCGCGCTATGAGGCGGATATCGACACGCTGGTGCGCGAGTCCGATATCGTCACGCTGCATTGCCCCTCCACGCCCGAAACGCACTTCATCATGGACGCGCGCCGCATCGCGCTGATGAAGCCCGAGGCCTATCTGGTGAACACCGCCCGCGGCGACGTGGTCGACGAGAACGCGCTGATCGAGGCGCTGCAGGAAGGCCGCATCGGCGGCGCGGGACTCGATGTCTTCGCGCACGAGCCGAAGATCGACCCGCGCCTGCTCGCACTCGGCAATGTTTCGCTCCTGCCGCACATGGGCAGCGCAACGTTCGAAGGGCGTACAGCATCGGGCGACAAGGTTATTGCCAATATCCGTTTCTGGGCCGATGGGCATCGCCCGCCCGATCAGGTTCTGGAAGGGTGGGCCTAGAACAAGCAAGCGAGTCGCGCGGGGGGAATATGTCGATGAAAAAGGTTTTCGCGGTGGCCCTTGCCGCCGCCGCGCTCGCGCTGCCCGCGCTTGGCCATGCGCAAGGCGTGGAAGCCGTGGACGCGGCCGACAGCGGCGATACCGCATGGCTGCTCGCCTCCTCCGCACTCGTCCTGCTGATGACGCTGCCCGGCCTCACCCTGTTCTATGGCGGCCTCGTCCGCGCCAAGGGCTTCCTCGCGGTTGCCATCCAGATCGGCGCGATTGCCGCGATCACATCGCTGCTGTGGATCGTTGTCGGCTACACGCTCGCCTTCGGTCCTGTCTCGAGCGGCTGGCTCGGCGGCGGTTCGGCATGGATGCTCGGCCAGCTCGGCAATGTGCGCGAAGGCACGCTCGTGCCCGAAAGCGCCTATGCGCTGTTCCAGATGATGTTCGCCGCGATCACGCCCGCGCTTATGGTCGGCGCCTGGGTCGACCGCGCCCGGTTCGGCTGGGTTGTCGCCTTCGCGGCACTGTGGAGCCTCATCGTCTACGCCCCCGCCGCGCACTGGGTCTGGGGCGGCGGCTGGCTGGCGAGCCGGCTCGGCACGATGGACTTTGCGGGCGGCATTGTCGTCCACACCACCGCGGGCGTTTCCGCGCTGGTCGCGGCGCTGCTGCTGGGCAAGCGGACCGGCTTCCCGCGCACCCAGATGCTGCCGCATTCGCCATCGCTCACGATGATCGGCGCGGCCATGTTGTGGGTGGGCTGGTTCGGCTTCAACGGCGGCTCCTCGCTCGCCGCCACCGACGACGCGGCCTCCGCCATCATCAACACCCATGCCGCGGCCTGCACCGCCGCCCTCGCATGGCTCGCCATCGAGAAGATCAGCATCGGCAAGCCGACTTCTGTGGGCTTTGCCACCGGCGCCGTCGCAGGCCTCGCCACCGTTACGCCCGCCGCGGGCTTCATTGCTCCGGGCGCTGCCATCCTGTTCGGTCTTGCCGCAGCGGCTGTCTGCTACCCGATGATCCTGCTGGTGAAGCGCCGCCTCGAGATCGACGACTCGCTTGATGTCTTCGCGGTTCACGGCATCGGCGGCATTGTCGGCTCAATCCTCCTCGCGGTGTTCCTCGAACCCTCGCTCGGCGGCACCGGTTACGCTGAAGGCATGGGCCTCGTCCGCCAACTCTTCGCACAGGCCGCCGGTGTCGGCGCCGTCGCCGCCTGGAGCGCACTCGGCACGGTGATCTGCGCCCTCGCCGTCGCCATGGTCATCCCGATGCGCGTGACCGAGGACGAGGAACGCGAAGGCCTCGACCTTACCAGCCACGGCGAACGCGCGTGGGAGTTCGAGTAAGCGACAGCCTACCCAAGCTCCTCCTTCAGGAGCCCCAGTACCATCCGCACCGCGCCGCTCGCGCTCGCCATTTCGAAGTGCTTGAACGGCACCTCGACCTGCCGGTCCGATTGCCACGCCTCGCCTTCCGCCGAGCGCGGCGCCACGATCCCGTCGCGCCTCGACCACACCGCGATCGTGCGCAGCGGCGGCTTCAAGGACGGGTCCTCGTCAAAGGGCGCCGCATCCACCTTGTGGTCATTGAGCGCTTCATAGGCACGCCAGGCATTGTTCGCGCGGCGATTGCCCGAGAACGGCGATCCGAGCGTCACCACGAGACGGCACGCATCAGGATGGCGCAAGGCGAGGACGCGCGCATAAAGTCCGCCGAGGCTCCAGCCGATCAGCACGACCGGCTGCCCCGTCCGCGCTGCCATATCCTGCAGGCGCTGCTCGAGCCGCGCGATCTGCGCCGGGCGGGCACCGGTGTTCATGCCCTGCCCCCAGCCCTCGGTCACGAACCCGGCCTTTTCCAGCGACCGCCGCAATAGCGCTGTCGCCCGGTCTGACGACAGCAGGCCAGGGATCACAATGACCGGCTGCCCCCGGCCGAACGGCGGCACCACCACCGGCGGGCGCAGCGGCGCGGTGTGAATCTTGGGCAGCGCCAGAAACTCGAGCGCCCAGCGCCAGCGTGGTGGAGCTTTTGCCGGATCCGCCGCCATGCGCTCAGTCGCCCGTCAGAATGCGGTCCACCAATTGCTTCACAGTGGGCGTGAAGTTGTTGGAATAGAACGGGTCCTGCTTGAACCGGTAGGCCGAGTGCCCGGCAAACATCAGGTTCTGGTCGACAGGGCCGCCATGCGCGATGTCCTGCAGCGTCTTCTGGATGCAAAAGCTGCGCGGATCGGCGAGCCGTCCGGTCGTATAGTCATCGTGGTCCTTCCACGAGGAGAACCCGCAGTGCGAAAGGCAGCCCATGCAGTCCTTCTGGTCCTGCTGGATTTCCTCGCGCTCCGCCGTCGTCACGAACACGATCGTATCATCGGGCGTCCGCAACGCATGGGTGAAGCCTGCGCCGAACCATGTGCGGGCACGGTCGCGGTCAGCTGGCGTCACCCAGAAGTTCTTGCCCTTCACGCCGACATCGAGCTGCACCGTGTGCTCACCAGCAGAAACCTTGGAATAGGGAATCTGGCGCTCGGAACGGGCAACCAGCGCCTTGAGGAACGGGTTGATCACGGCGGAGGAATAGAACCCCGTCGGCGAGAACCGGTGCAGCAGCACGTCGCCCTGATCGAGGGTGCGCAGGTGGTCTTTCCACCCCTGCGGAATCGGGCTCTCCTGCGTCAGCAGCGGACGCGTGCCGAACTGGAAGGCAATGCTGCCCAGCTCCTCATTGTCGATCCAGTTGTCCCACTCGCGCAGGAACCACACGCCGCCTGCCATCACGATCGGCACGCTGTCGGGCACGCCCTCCGCGCGCATCACATCGCGCAGCACTTTCACGCGCGGATAGGGATCTTCAGGCTTCTTCGGGTCCTCGGCGTTGGACAGGCCATTGTGCCCGCCCGCCAGCCACGGATCTTCATAGACCACCGCGCCCAGCAATTCGGGAACCTTGTGATAAGCCCGCTTCCAGAGAGCGCGGAAGGCGCGGCCCGAGGAAACGATCGGCAGGTAGTTCACCGCATGGCGCGCCGCGATCTCGGCCAGCTTGTAGGGCATGCCCGCGCCGCAGGTCACGCCTGCAACGAGGCCGCGCGTCTTTGCCAGCACGCCTTCGAGGATCGGCTGCGCGCCGCCCATTTCCCACAGGACGTTGATGTTGATCGCGCCCTTGCCGCTGGCGAGCTCATAGGCGCGCTTTACCTGCTCGACCGCGCCGTCGATGCCATAGCGGATCAGCTGTTCATGCCGCTCGCGCCGCGTCAGCTGGGTATAGACCTGCGGGATGATCTTGCCGGTCGGATCATAACTATCCGCGTTAACCGCACTCACTGTGCCGATGCCACCCGCCGCAGCCCATGCGCCCGAGCTCATGTGATTGGTCGCGGCAACACCCTTCCCACCCTCGACAAGCGGCCACACTTCGCGGCCGCCATACCGGATCGGATTCAAACCTTTGAACGCAGACATCGTCTTCCCTCAGAGACCCCCAACCTTGCCGCCGCTGGCCGTCGCGCCAACATGGCATGATCGCATCCGGCTCGGCTCAGGTGGCCCGCTGCCCACGGGTACGAACTGAGCAAGATAGCCCGATACATTCGGCTTACGGCGAAACGCAGACAAGCGAAAGCCCGCTGTCTCGAATTCGCAAAAAAGGAGCGCGGGCGGCGTGCCGTGATCAGCAGTCGGCCGGTCCGCATCGACCACGATGATCGACCCGCCCGGCTTCAAGGCAGGCCACATCCGCCACAGGAACGGATAGGGCTCGGCGATCTCGTGGTACATGTGGATCATGAACACCCGGTCGAAGCTTTTGGGCGGCAGGCGCGGATCATCGGGCGCGCCCTGCTTTATCGATACCGAAGTCAATTGTTCCCGCTCGATGCGCGAGCCCAGACGCCCGAGGGCGCCTTCGTCGATATCCTGTGCCAGCACGCGGCCCTTATCGCCCACCCGCGCGGCAAGGCGCACGGTGTAGTAGCCCTCGCCCGCACCGATATCGGCGACCGTCATGCCTGGCGCGACTTCGGCTTCGTCCATCACGCTCTGCGCTTCGCCCTGCCGGTCGCGCAGTTCCTCGTTCGACCACTGCGTCGAGACAACCCTCGCGACCGGCCGGTCCGCGCGCGGAAACGCGCGGTTCTGCGGCGCGCGGTCGGTATCTACGGCATCGGCGCGGCAGGCCGCCAATGCCAGCAGCCCCGCCACGACGACGAAGCGCGTGCTCAATCGTCGTCTTCCACGGTCACCTTCTCGCCCGTCACCCGCTGCGCCAGTGCGGCGGCCATGAACGGATCGAGCGCGCCGTCGAGCACGTCGGTCGGGTTGGTGCTGACCACGCCCGTCCGCAGGTCCTTCACCTGCTGATAGGGCTGCAGCACGTAGGAGCGGATCTGGTGGCCCCAGCCGATCTCGGTCTTGGCGGCATATTCGCCGCTCGCCGCCGCTTCGCGCTTGGCGAGTTCCGCCTCATAGAGCCGCGCCTTGAGCATCCCCATCGCGGTCGCGCGGTTCTTGTGCTGGCTGCGGTCGATCTGGCTCGCCACAATGATGCCCGAGGGCACGTGCGTGATGCGCACCGCCGAGTCGGTCGTGTTCACGTGCTGACCGCCGGCGCCGGAGGCACGGTAGGTATCGATCCTGAGGTCGGCCGGATTGATCTCGATCTCGATGTTGTCGTCGATCTCGGGATAGACCCAGACCGAGCTGAACGAGGTGTGCCGCCGCGCCGAGCTGTCATAGGGACTGATGCGCACCAGCCGGTGCACGCCGCTCTCGGTCTTGGCATAGCCGTAGGCGTTCTCGCCCTTGATCAGCAGCGTGGCAGACTTGATCCCGGCCGCTTCCCCCGCGTGATAATCGAGCAGGTCGACCTTGAACCCGTGCCGCTCCGCCCAGCGCGTATACATGCGCTGGAGCATTTCGGCCCAGTCCTGGCTCTCGGTACCGCCGGCGCCCGCGTGAACTTCGAGGAACGCGTTGTACCCGTCCGCCTCGCCCGCAAGCAGCGCCTGGACCTTGTCCGCATCCGCCCGCTCGGCCAGCGCGGCCAGTGTGGCGAGCCCTTCCGCTACCGTCGCGTCATCGCCTTCCATCTCGCCAAGTTCGACGAATTCGATGGCATCGGCCATTTCCGCGCTGATCTCGTTGACCGCACCGATCGACGCCTCAAGCCGCCGCCGCTCGCGCATCACCGCTTCGGCCTGCTTGGGATCGTCCCACAGCTTCGGATCCTCGACCCGCGCGTTCAGTTCATCAAGACGGCGGACAGCGCGGTCCCAGTCAAGGAACTTGCGCACCAGCCGCAGCGCAGCCTCGATGCGGTCGATATGGGCCTGCCCTTCGGCACGCATGACGCTTCTCACTCCAGATAGCGGGAGCCTTGCCGCTGCATGCAGCGGGGCGGCTTTTGAACCGAAGCCGCTTAGCGAAGCCGCGCGCCTTGTAAAGAGCGTAGGGGCTCCGCCTCTCCCGCGTTCAGCCCTTCTTGAGCTTCTGCACGGCTTCCAGCGTCAGCTTCACGTGGTCCTTGTAGTCCATGTCCGAGTGGACCATCACGATCTTGCCGTTCTTGGCGATCACATAGCTGGTGCGCTTGGTGAGGCCGCTCGCAATGCCCGCCACCTTCAGCGAGACGTCATAGGCCTTGATCACGTCCTTGGTCGCGGCGGCGACAGCGAACTTGTCGCGGCATTCGGCGGTTGAAAACTTCTGCAGCGTGGGCAGATCATCGTTCGACATGCCGAGCACGGTCGCCCCGGCCTTGGCGAAATCCGCCGTCGCCTCGGCAAAGGCATGCGCTTCCATCGTGCAGCCCGAGGTAAAGGCCTTCGGATAGAAATAGAGCACGACCGGGCCCTTCGCGAGCATGGCCTTGAGGTTCACCTTCATCGGCTTGCCAGCCAGCGCGCCCATCGTGGTGAAGTCCGGCGCGACGGCGCCTTGCGCGAGTTCCGCATTGGCAGCGGCGGGGACAAGAAGGGCGAGCGCCGCAGCAGCGGCCAGAACATGCTTGATCATGCCGCGCAGCCTATCAGCAACAATGCCGAGCCGGAACCGGCAAATGGTGCAGTGAGCTCAGTAGATCCCGCCCCTAGTAAATCCCGCCTTTGTCCTCGACGAAATCGCCCTCCTCGACCGGAACGTCATCGCCGCCCGCATCACCCTTCGCCGCGCGCGCCTTGCGGATCGCCTCGAGCACCGCGTCCTTCAGCGTCTGGTCCTCGGGCCGGAACGTGCGCGTCGGCTCGCTGTTGGGCTTGAACGCTTCCCAGATCACCGAGGCCTGCCGCACGTAGTCCTCCGGTGTCCCGCCGAACACCTGCCGCCCGCTCACCCGGTCGATCTTCACCATCCGGATGCCTTCGGGCACGGTGAAGGGCGTATCGCTCCAGCGCTTGCGGGTCGCGATCACGAAGTCCTTGAAAATCGGCGCCGCGATCCGCCCACCCTGTGCATAGCCGCCCAGGCTCCTCGGCTGATCATAGCCGAGATACAGCGCGCTCACGATATCGGGCGAGCCTCCGGCGAACCACACGTTGGTCGGGCCTGATGTCGTGCCCGTCTTGCCGAACAGGGGCAAATGCAGGTCGGCCAGCGTCAGCGCGGTGCCGCGCACGACCACGCCTTCGAGCATATGCACTACCTGATAGGCGGTGCGCGGATCGAGCACCTGCTTGCCGGTCGGCTTCATCCGAGGCATCGCCTTGCCGTCCCATTGCGCCATGTTGCAAGCGCCGCAATCGCGGTTGTCCGCCTTCCAGATCACCTTGCCATTGCGGTCCTGGACGTAGTCGATCAGCGTCTGCTCATGCTGGCGGCCATGGTTGGCGAGCGCGGCATAGGCATTGGCCATCCGCGCCGCCGTCGTGTCGCCCGCGCCCAGCGCCATCGAGAGGTAGGGCTGATAATCGCCGATCCCCATCCCCTTGATCGTGCGGACCACCTTGTCCATGCCGACATCATTGGCGATGCGCACGGTCATCAGGTTGCGCGATTGCTCGAGGCCCCAGCGCATCGTGTGGCTGCCCGATCCGCCTTCGTTGCCGAAGTTCCTGAAGCACTTCTGCCCCAGCGCCGCGCCCTGATAGACGCAGAACGTGCCATCGAGCACCATCGAGGCCGGGGTCATCCCGTTATCCAGCGCGGTGGCATAGACGAACGGCTTGATCGTCGATCCCGGCTGGCGCACCGCCTGCGTCGCCCGGTTGAACGAGCCCAGCCGCGCGTCGAACCCGCCCTGCATCGCGAGCACGCGGCCGTTCTGCGGGTCTTCGACCACCATGCCGCCCGAAACTTCCGGGATCACCCGCACCGACCAGCCCCCGCCCGAAGGCGCCGCCGCGATCACGTCACCTGCCTTCATCGCCTGCGGCATCGCCCAGAGCGGCCCGGTGCTGCCATCGGCAAACCCGATGCGCCCGTCATTCCCGCGCCGCGAGAGCACCACGCCGATGCGCCAGTCCTGATAGCGGATCGAAAGATTGCTGGTGATCAGTTCAGACTGCCAATTGCCGGAAACGTCCAGCCTGGCGATCGGCCCGCTCCACGCGCGTCCGCCGCTGAACCGCACGAGGCCCGTCCGCAGCGCGTTTTGTGCCGCCGTCTGCAGCTCGGTATCGAGCGAAGTGCGCACCCACAGCCCGCCCGCATACACGCTGTTCGGCCCGTTCTCGGCATTCTCGCCGAACTTGTCGATCAACTGGCGGCGCACTTCCTCGAGGAAATAGCCCGCATCCGCCGTGAAGTTCTCCGCCCGCCGCGGTACGAGGCCCAGCGGCTGCGCTTTGGCCTCGGCTGCTTCGGCGGCGGTCGCCCAGCCGTTCTTGACCATCTGATCGAGCACATAGGCCCGCCGCTCCAGCGCCTTCTCGGCAAACTTGGCGCGGCCATACGTCTCCGGCGCCTTGGGCAGGATAGCGAGGAACGCCACCTCATGCAGCTTGAGATCGCCCACGTCCTTGTCGAAATAGGCCCGCGCCGCCGCCTGCACGCCAAAGCTCTGCCGCCCCAGCGGAATCTCGTTGAGATAGAGCTCAAGGATCTGCTGCTTTGTCAGCACGCTCTCGATGCGCCGCGCGAGGATCATTTCCTTGAGCTTGCGCGTGACCGAGTATTCGTTGCCGATAAGGATGTTCTTGGCGACTTGCTGCGTGATCGTCGAACCGCCGCGCGCACGCTCGCCCGATCCGAACTTCATCGTGTAATCGACCATCGCGCCGATCAGGCCGGTGATATCGACCCCGCCATGGCTGAAAAACGACTTGTCCTCGGCGGCCAGAAACGCATGGATCAGCGGCTCGGGAAAATCGACATAGCGCAGCTGCACCCGCCGTTCGCGCGCATAGCTGGAGACGATCTCGCCATCATTGCCGCGCACCATCGTCGGCAGCGGCGGCTGATAGGTCAGCAGCTTGTCGGCCGAGGGCAGCGTGCGGATCACCGTGACCCACAGGATCAGGTAGAGCACCGCCAGCACGCCCAGCGCATAGCCCGCGCGCCGCACCCACACCTGCCCGCGCCACAGCTCGCGCGCCCGGCCCAGCAGCCCCGCCGCATCGCGCTGGATACGCCAGCGCACCGAAGTACCGTCGGAACCAGGAAGGTCAGGATCATTCGCCATCTGCCGCGCGCCTTAGCATGGCCCTTTGCGGGAATGCCAGTGGCTGCGAAAGTTGGCCCCTCATTCGACACCCGTACTTGACACAGAGCCCAGCTTCCCCCCTTACCCGTCACCCCGGACTTGATCCGGGGTCCCGCTTTGCAGCAAGTGCCGCGCCCCTCCCCGAAATCAGGGAGCCGCCGCCACCAAATTCGTCCGCGCAAGATAAATCTCGATCGCCGATGCCACGGCCTTGGCAAACCCCCGCCGCCATTCGGGGCTGCTCAGCGCCCGCGCGTCGTCCGGGCTGCTGATATAGCCCGCCTCGATCAGCGCCGAGGGCAGGTCGAGCGACTTGAGCACCACGAAGGCCGCCTCGCGCTCGGGGTCCTTGTGGAAGCGCACCGCGGCCTGCCCCTCGCGCAGCACCAGCGCGCCGAAGGCCTTGGAGCGCTCGCGCATCTCGCGCTGCGAGAGGCTGACGAGAATGGCGGTCACCGCATCGGATTTGCCGCCGAGCTCCACGCCGTTCACCGTATCGGCCTTGTTCTCGCGCTTCGCCACCGCATCGGCCACCGCATCCGAGCCGCGGTCGGACAGGGTGTAGACCGTCGCCCCGGTCGCGTCGGGCGATTCCGAGGCGTCGGCGTGGATCGAGACGAACAGGTCCGCCTTCAGCCGCCGCGCGATGCCCGAGCGTTCTTCCAGCGCGAGGAAGCGGTCTTCGTCGCGCGTCAGCGCCACGCGCACGCGTCCGTCGGCCAGCAGCGCCTCGCGCAGCGAGAGCGCGAGCGCCAGCGTGAGCGCCTTTTCCTTCTCGCCGCGCTGCCCGCTGGCGCCGGGATCGTGGCCGCCGTGCCCGGCATCGATCACCACCAGCGGACGGCTGGCATCGGCGGGCCCTTGGATCTTGGGCAGCCCGACCTCGCCGCGCGTGGAGGGCAGCGCAACACGGATCACCGAGGACGGCGCGTGCGCTGGCGCCGCATAGGCCATGGCGAACAGGATCGCGGCTGCCGTCACCACGGCCAGCGGCACGCCCAGCACTACTGCAATCAGCACACGCCCTCTCATGGCGCGCGGCTATGCCTTGCTTGACGCCAAACGGTCCAGCAGGAATTGTGGCGAGTCAATCCGACCGCAGCGAGGCCGCGTCCTCCCCAAGTGTGACTCGCTGTCATGGTTTTAATTGCTGGTTGGGAAATCCGGTGCTAGCAGTGCCAATCTGGAACGAGCCCGGATCGGCCTCGGCTCCGCCCCCGAACTTACGCTGCAAGGCCTTCGTGCATATCGCAGAGCATCGGGACAAGGCGCTGCTGCGGAACGATTTTCAGCCCGAACCTGAAGTACTTGCGAAGCGGGAACCCGGCTGTGTCCGCCCCTTTCGCACCTGAGGTTGATGTCTTGATGGAAAGCCGTGCAACGTTCGAGCCGAGGAGCCCTTCAGGGGCCCGCACCGGCTTGGCGTGCACCGGTCCGTGCCTGTCGCCACGGACCATCCACGGGGCAGACACGCAAGAACCGCCGCCGGGCGGCGAGCGCCATGGACACGCAAAAGCGGCCATCCCCGCGCTCCGAACCGGCACATCCGCATTCGCGAAACGCCTCCAAGCCGTCCCGGTCGCAACCGGGCCCGGCGCTGACGGCTATCGCGCTTTCACATTGAACCGCGCCCAGAACCCGGGTTCACGCCCGAGGCCGCGCGGCTGGAGACTTTATAATGACCACGCGCATGCTGATCGATGCGCGCCACCAGGAAGAAACCCGGGTGGCGGTGCTCAATGGCAACAGGATTGAAGAGTTCGATTTTGAATCTGCCGATCACAAGCAGATCAAGGGCAACATCTATCTCGCCAAAGTAACCCGCGTCGAACCGTCGCTGCAGGCGGCGTTCGTCGATTTCGGCGGCAATCGCCACGGCTTCCTCGCCTTCAGCGAAATCCACCCGGATTACTACCAGATTCCCAAGGAGGACCGCGAGGCCCTGCTGGCGGAAGAAGCCGCCCACGCCGAGGAGGAAGCCGCGCTGCGCGCTGCCGATGAGGCAGAGGAAGGCGACCTCGACGACGAGGACGGCGGCTACGATTACGAGGGCGACGAAGGCGTCACCGAGGTCGACACCTCGGAGAAAGACGAAGTCGCCACGATCGAAGGCGGTGTGGTCGAGAACGGCTTCTCGGACGATGCAGGCGACGAGCAGGGCGAAGAAGCTTCGGACGACGACGGTGAAAGCCGCTCGCGCCGTCCCCGCCGCCAGCGCGCACCGCGTGCCCAGGCGCGCGAGGCCGATGATCTGCGCGCCCGCCGCATGGCGCTGCGCCGCCGCTACAAGATCCAGGACGTGATCCAGCGCCGCCAGGTGCTGCTCGTCCAGGTCGTCAAGGAAGAGCGCGGCAACAAGGGCGCCGCCCTCACCACCTACCTCAGCCTCGCTGGCCGCTACTGCGTGCTGATGCCGAACTCGAGCCATGGCGGCGGCATCAGCCGCAAGATCAACTCGGCGGCAGACCGCAAGCGCCTCAAGTCGATCATGGCGGAGCTTGAGCTGCCCCGCACGATGAGCTGCATCGTCCGCACCGCCGGCCTCCAGCGCACCAAGCCCGAGATCAAGCGCGACTTCGACTATCTCGCCCGCCTGTGGGACGAGATCCGCGAACGCACCCTGAAGTCCTCCGCGCCCGCGCTGATCCATTCGGACAGCGACCTCATCAAGCGCGCGATCCGCGACATCTACAATCGCGACATCGAGGAAGTGGTGGTCGAAGGCGAGCAGGGCTACCGCGCCGCCAAGGACTTCATGAAGCTGCTCATGCCCAGCCACGCCAAGCGGGTGAAGCAGTACGCCGATCCGGTGCCGCTGTTCCAGCGCTACGGCGCCGAGGACCAGCTCACCGCGATGTACGATCCGGTCGTTCAGCTGAAGAGCGGCGGCTACCTCGTGATCAACCCGACCGAGGCGCTCGTCTCGATCGACATCAACTCGGGCCGCTCGACCAAGGAGCATGGCATCGAGGCGACGGCCGTCAGCACCAACCTTGAAGCCGCGCGTGAAATCGCCCGCCAGCTGCGCCTGCGCGACATGGCCGGCCTTGTCGTGATCGACTTCATCGACATGGAATATGGCTCCAACGTCCGCAAGGTCGAGAAGGCGATGAAGGACGCGCTGCGCAATGATCGCGCGCGCATCCAGGTCGGCCGTATCTCGGGCTTCGGCCTCATGGAAATGAGCCGCCAGCGCCTGCGCACCGGCGTTCTCGAAGCGACGACCCGTGCCTGCCCGCACTGCGATGGCTCGGGCCTCGTGCGGACCGCCTCGTCGGCAGGTCTTTCGGCGCTGCGCATGATCGAGGACGAAGCGGCCAAGGGCAAAGGCACGATCATCTCGCTCTATGCCAGCCAGGAAGCAGCGATCTACGTGCTCAACGCCAAGCGCGCCGATCTTGCAGAGATCGAACACCGCTATGGCGTCTCGGTCGAGGTGATCCCCGAAGGCGAGAACGAAGGCGCCAAGATGCGCGTCGCCTCGCGCGGGCCCAAGCCCTCGTTCGTGCCGCGCTTCGAACCGATCATCGAGCCCGAAGAGGACGTGATCGAAGAGGAAGATTACGCCGACGAGGAAGAAGCCGAGGGCGACGACGAGCCGCGCGGCGAGCGCCGTGAACGCGGCGAGCGCGATGATGGTGATGGTCGCCGCAAGCGCCGCAAGCGCCGGCGGGGCCGTGGCCGCGATCGTGAAGGCGGCGAGAACACCCAACCCGCGTCCGTTGAAGGCGAATCCGAAAGCGAAGACGAGGAAGGCGAAGACAGCGAGCACAGCGAAGGCGGTGAACGTGGCGACGAGCGCGGACCGCGCAAGCGCCGCCGCCGCGGTCGTCGTCGGCGCGGTGGTCGCGGCGATGGCGAGACGCAGAGCAGCGACGCCGATGCGACCGAGTCGGAAGCCGAGGCTGGCGAATCGGCCGAAACCGTCGAGGCTGCGGAAGCTGCTGTCGAGGCCCCTGCCCCTGAAGCTGTTGTCGAGGAAGCGCCTGCCAAGCCGCGCCGCAGCCGCCGCAAGAAGGCCGATGCCGAAGTTGTCGAGGCCGAAGCGGCAGCGCCTGATGCTGCAGCGGAGCCCTTAGCGGCGGCAATCGAGGTGGAAGCGCCCGCCAAGCCCAAGCGAACGCGGCGCAAGAAGGCCGACACGGCCGAGGCCGAGGCGCCTGTCGCGGAGGACGCCGTCGAAGCGCCCGCGGTGGAGCCGGAAGCGGAAGCGGGAGCGGAAGCACCGGCCAAGCCGAAGCGCACACGCCGCAAGAAGAGCGAATCGGCTGAAGTCGAAGCGCCTCAGCCGGATGCGCCAGTTGCCGAAGCTCCGGCGCAAGATGCTGCGTCGGAAACTGCGGCCGAGGCTCCGGCCGCACCGGCTCCGGCAGACGAGAAGCCGGGCGAACCGCGCCGCGGCTGGTGGCAGCGCACCTTCGGCGCCTGATCAGGCCCGAAGAACGCCCCACGAAGAAAGGGCCTCCCCGGCACGCCAGCCGGGGAGGCCCTTTCCGCTTCAACCGGCAATTGGGCTCAGGCCACCCGCGTCGCGGCCCCCCACTCCATCCACGCCGCCCAGCGCGGAGTGCCATCGAGATAGCCCTGCCCGATCGGCGAGACATCAAACCCGGCATGGCGCACGGCCCCGGTAATCGGCCGGGTCAGATGGCAACCACCGGCAATCGGCTTCCAGAACGGTTCGATCCGCTGCTGCCAGCGCTGCACGTCCGCATCGGGCGCGCTGCCGTGCTCGAGAAACAGGAACTGTCCGCCGGGCTTCAGGATGCGCTTCATTTCCGAAAGCACGCGCTGCGGATCGCTGACCGAACACAAGGTGTAGGTGCACACCACTGTATCGAAACTCTCGCTGGCGAAGGGAATCGCCTCGCCTACGCCATGGCGAATGTCCGCAGTCCAGCCCTTCCTTGCAGCCTCTGCCCGCGCGAAATCGAGCAGCTTTTCAGAGGGATCGATCCCGGCAAAAGAGGTGACTGCAGCAGTATCATAGAACTGCTGGTTGTAACCGCCGCCGCAGCCGATCTCGAACACTGCTCCGCGCGCCTTGGGCACCACTTCCGCGCGCAGGTCCATGATACCGGGCGCACCGCAGCATGTGCGTATCAACCGTGGCACCATGTGCCGATCCCAGAATGCCCTCAAACCCATCGCTTGCGCCCTCTCCTCTCCAGCCATCGCTGTTGTTGCACGGCCAAGCGTTGCGTCACAAGCGCCCGGCGTTCACGACTTCATGAGTCGAAACTTTGCCGCAATGTTTCTCCAAGCATCTAAAAAGATCGGACTGCGAGAGACATGCCTTTGTTTAGGCTGCAGAATTTTCTCCATTTCCGGCGGTGCCGCGCTTGTCACGTTAGGGGATTGTTAGAAAATTGTGCGTAGATAGGTCCCTGCTCACCACGAAGACACGAGGGGTGGGTGGCGCGTGGGGCGCCAACTCAGGAGATCGAACATGACGCTTTTCAAGAACCTGCTCGCTAACGAAGAAGGCGCGACCGCTATCGAATACGGTCTGATCGCCGCTCTGATCGCTGTTGCCGCCATCACCGCCATGGGCGCGCTGGGCAACTCGCTGTCGAACACGTTCAACCTGGTTTCGACCCAGATGAACAACGCTTCGGACGGCAAGCTCTAAGAGCTTCGCGCTGGGCGCAACGTTCGGGGGGCGGGGAACTTCGGTTCCCCGCCCCTTTCGTTTGTGCTGACGAAGCACGAGCACGACCTGTCACCTTGGGTAGGCCGGTTTGGTGCCCTCCCCCCTTGCTAGGCGCCGCGGTTTCGCTAAGGACTGTGCATCCATTTTCTTGAACGAGATCAGCAAGGACGGCTCGATGGCGACCTTCACGCTTCCGAAGAATTCCAAGGTCAACGGCAAGGCGCGGCATTTCCCGGCGGCCACCCAGGGACGCATTCAGAAGTTCAAGGTCTATCGCTACGATCCCGACTCCGGCGAGAATCCCCGCTACGACACGTTCGAGATCGATCTCGACCAGTGCGGCCCGATGGTGCTTGATGCGCTGATCAAGATGAAGGGCGAGCAGGACCCGACGCTTACCTTCCGCCGCTCCTGCCGCGAAGGCATCTGCGGTTCCTGCGCGATGAACCTCAACGGCCGCAATGGCCTCGCCTGCACGACGGCGATTGCGGACCTCAAGGGCGAGATTCGCATCACGCCGCTGCCGCATATGGAAGTGATCAAGGACCTCGTTCCCGACTTCACCCACTTCTATGCGCAGTACGCCTCGATTCGGCCCTGGCTGCAGACTGTCTCGCCCACGCCTTCGGGCAAGGAGCGCCTGCAGAGCCCCGAACAGCGTGAAAAGCTCGACGGCCTCTACGAATGCATCCTGTGCGCCTGCTGCAGCACTTCGTGCCCCAGCTACTGGTGGAATTCCGACAAGTTCCTCGGCCCCGCCATCCTGCTCCAGGCCTACCGCTGGCTGGCCGACAGCCGCGACGAGATGACCGGCGAGCGGCTTGACGAGCTCGAAGATCCCTTCCGTCTCTATCGCTGCCACACGATCATGAATTGCGCGAACGTCTGCCCCAAGGGCCTCTCGCCGGCGCGTGCGATCGCGGAAATCAAGAAGCTGCAGGTCGAACGCTCGCTGTAAGGCGCGCGCTCCCGACATCTTCTCATGACGGCCGACAATTCCGCCTTCATCTACGGCCCATCGGCCGAGCATCCCGGCTGGCATACCTGGGACATGGCCGATCCCGAGCGTTTCAACTCGGTCACGATGGGCCGCCTGCTCGTGCGCCGCGAGGAACTGCCGGGAGGAGGGCCAGCTGTCCGCCTGCGCATGTTTCCGGAGCGGCGCCACAGCAACCTGCTCGATGCGGTGCACGGCGCGATTACATTGGCGTTGATCGACATCTCGCTGTTCGCGTGCATGCGCCATGTGCTGGATGGTGATGCGGCGGGTTCGGTGACGCTTGACCTCTCGACCCAGTTCATCGGCGCCGGCCGCGTCGGTCAGCCGCTTGATGCGGTGGTCGAAGCCTTGCGCGAAACCCGGCGGCTGCTGTTCCTGCGCGGCACGGTGGTGCAGGGAGACCACCTCGTCGCGGCTTTCAACGGAACCGTGCGCAAGCCCTCGTCGCGATGAGCGGTCTCGCGCAGCGCTACGCGGCACTTGTGACGGCAGGCGAGCTGAAGCCTGATCCTGAACAGGCTGCTGCCGCCGCCCGCCTCGACGCCCTCCAGCGCGATCTGGAGCGCCCCGTCCCGAAACCCGGCCTCGTCGGCCGCCTGCTCGGCAGCAAGCCCCCTGCCCCTGCGCGCGGGCTCTACATGTGGGGCGGTGTCGGGCGCGGCAAGTCGATGCTGATGGACTTGTTCCACGATACGCTGGAAGCCGGCCCCAAGCGCCGCGCGCACTTCCACGAGTTCATGCTCGACGTTCATGCACGGTTGCGGGTGGAACGGCAGAAGGAGCGCGGCGACCCCATCCCCCCCGTCGCCGCCGCGATTGCCGCCGAGGCGCGCGTGCTGGCGTTCGATGAAATGGTGGTGAACAACAGCGCCGACGCGATGATCATGGGGCGCCTGTTCACCGCGCTTATCGCCGATCTCGGCGTCACCGTGGTGACCACCTCGAACCGGGCACCGGGCGAACTCTACAAGGACGGGCTGAACCGGGAGCACTTCCTCCCCTTCATCGCGCTGATCGAGAACCGGCTGGATGTGGTCGCACTCAACGGCCCTACCGACTACCGGATGGTGCGCATGCAGGGTGTCGGCACCTGGCACGTGCCCAATGGTCCGGAGGCGACGGCAGACGTGCGCGAGGCGTTCTTCCGCATGACCGACTATCCGCCGGAAGACAGCGTGCATGTCCCGGCGGGGTCACTTGATCTGGGCGGCGGACGCGTATTGCATGTGCCCAAGAGCCTGAAGGGCGTTGCCGTGTTCAGCTTCAAGCGCCTGTGCGGCGAGGCACGCGGTGCTGCGGACTACCTCGCGATTGCGCGCAACTACCACACGGTGATCCTCGTCGGCATCCCGAAACTGGGGCCGGACCAGCGCAACGAGGCCGCAAGGTTCGTAACGCTGATCGACGCGCTCTACGAGCACAAGGTCAATCTGATCGCGACCGCCGATGCCGAGCCTGCGGAGCTCTATCCGGCCGGCGATGGCCGCTTCGAGTTCGAACGCACGGTCAGCCGCCTTATCGAGATGCAAAGCCGCGAGTATCTCGCGCTGGGCCACGGCGAGGCCTGAAAGTCGGTTAACGCCGATCCAGATGGGGACCTGATCGCGCCATTTTCGAAGCGATTGTCTTAACCACGCTGGCCGTCGCGGGCCGCCAAATCACCCCGGATCAGAAAAAAAAACGAGCACCCAAGGTGCCCTTACCTTGGGTGCTCATGGTTTGCGATTCGCGCCATCGAGCCAACAAGACCGCCGGAAACCCGGGAGTCTTGGGCCAATCACTTAAACAGGTAGTCCCAGATCTTAAACATGCGAGCCTCCCAAGAATTGGAATGGCATCGCGTTATCACTAACGTCCTTGGTTAACAAGGTCTAAACGGTCCAGCGTCGCTCCTGCAGGCTGACGTCATAGTCCCGTTCAAACTCAGCAAAGGCAATCGGCTTGCCCAAATGGTAGCCCTGCGCGCAATCACACCCCATCTCGCGCAGCATCTGCAAAGTGGACGCATCTTCAATGCCTTCCGCCACGACACTCTGACCAAGCGCATGGGCCAGGCTGATGGTATTGGCGACGATGATCCGATCACGCGGGCTCGTACTCATCCTGGCAACAAAACGCCGGTCGATCTTGAGTTCGTCGCTCGGCAGGTCGGCAAGATAGGCCAAGCTAGCCTCGCCGGTTCCGAAATCGTCGATGGAAAGGCGGAAGCCCAACTCGCGCAGCCGCGTCAGATTCCGGCAGGCTGCCGGGCGGTTGCGCACGCTGGAGGTTTCGGTGATCTCCACCGTCAGCAACGAGGGATCGATACCGCGTCGGCGGGTAATCTCGGCGAAGTTCCGCACCAGATCGGCCTTGTCGACCATCTGCGCCGAGAGGTTTATGCTCATCTGGAACCGCGGTCCGCGCGCATTCAGTGCAAGGGTCGCAGAGATGGCAAGATCGAGCACCCAATAGGTCAGGGCGTCGATGCGTCCGGCCCGCTCGGCCTGGAGGATGAAAGCATCGGGCGCGATGGCCCCGCGCGTAGGGTGGTTCCAGCGAATGAGCGCCTCGCCGCCGCAGATGCGGTTCTCTGTCAGATCCCACTGCGGCTGGAACGCAAGCCAGATCTCGCCATTGCGCAAGCCTTCCTCGATCCGGGCATGCAGCGAAAGCTCCCATGGTGCTTCTGCAAGGCGGCTGGCCTCGAAAAGCTCGATCGACCGGCCACTCGCCATGGCCTCGTTCGCACTAGCCAGCGCTGAATTGAGCCGGGTGGGGACATCGAGGCCCTCATTGCGATCAAGGCCGAAATGGATATTGGTATCGAACGTGTACGCGCCGATCTGAAGAGGCGAGGCGAACAGAGCCCGCATCCCTTCAAGGTGATCGAGCTGGGTCTCCAGCGGACGGGCTTCTTCAGCCCATGCAAACTGGCCACTCTCACCGTGATAGATAGTTTCGGTCCCGGAACCGGCTGTGATCCGCCGCGCGATAGCGCGGGCAAAATCACCGTGCAGATCGCGAGGCAGGGTGGCCAGCATCTCTTCGTAGCGAGCGACGACCGCAACGACCATGTCCGATCCTACCGGCATCGTTCCATTGGTCAGCGCAAGCAGATTTGGGAGGCCGGCTGCACTGGTCAGCTGGATTCGGCGCGCGCGCTTTTGCCACAAACGGACCGAGCCATAGATAACCAAGAATATGAGCGCGCCGTCAGGCGAAAACACGATGCCCTGCTTGCGCAGGGCGATCGGCAGAACGATGACCGTAGCGACAGTGCCCGCGTACCACGCGAGCTTGAGTGTACCTTGCTTGCGTGCACCGCTGGCAATCATCAACGCGGCGAGGAGCAGGATCGGGATCGCACCGAATGCGCCAAATGACACGGAGAAAGGAAGACCAAGACCTTCAGCACCCGCAATGTCGAGCGCAACCGCGGGCACGAGGCGGTGACCGAAGTAAAGGATTGGCGGCACACGCTCCAGCGACGTCAAGATAACGGTACGTCCGGCAAGACCAGTCGGAACGGCTGCACCGTTCAGGATATCCGCAGATCGGACTTTGGGTATAGACTGAGGGTCGACAGAAAAGTCGGGATAGTATTCCGACTCAACGCCGTTCCTATAGCCAGCGAGGACCGCGCTAAGCGTAGGATAGTCGCGCGACTTTATCTTGACTACGTAGGGCGCTGAGATCGCAAAATAGACGAAGTTGGAATGCCAAGCCGCGACCACGACATTGGTTCGTCCGATGGCGTCGGGCGAAGGCATGGCAAACGAGCGCTGGTCAAAATCATCGACCTTCCCGGCGCGCGCGACCACGGCGAGATCGTCCCCGAAACTCTGCAACGCCTGCCTGAGGGCAGCGTCGCCCGCGCGGTCCTTGCCCGCCGGAATGTCGAGATCAAAGAATACCCGCCGCGGCATCTGGCGGCGCAACTTTTCAAGCAACTCAGCCTGATCGGCAGTAGTCCATTCCTTGCGATCATCGACCGTCACAAGAATGGTCGATGGCGACGCATCGCGCCGCATATTCTTGAAAACCACATTCCAGTAAACATGCGCGAGCGGATCCCCGGCCGAGAGCATTGCCAGAAGCAATGTCGCCAGGAGGGACAAGCCCAATGTTGATCGCAAAAACTGACGCATGGACTGCCCAAAACGGGGTGGTGACACCCGGGCTTAATCCACAATGGTTGATTTTGGTTTAAGGTTCACCAGCCAGATTCAGCTATGAATGTTTTCAAGATATTGAATTTAAATAATTATCCTCAAACTTCGGTCCAGCATCAGCAATTGCCAGATCAAACGGCTGTGGTCGCTTGTTCCAGCGATATGCGCCTCGGCCAGCGCGGCAAGGCGGGCCGTGTCGAACCAGCCGGTGCGTGCAAGAGTGCCGCCATGAGCCACCTGCCGGGCCTCCCCTGCCAGCGGTCCGCGCAGCCAGGCTGCGATCGGCGTCACGAAGCCCATTTTCGGGCGGAACAGGATGTCCTCAGGCAGATAGCGGCGCATTGTCTGCTTGATCAGCCACTTGCCGGTCGTCCCGCGCACGCGCAGCCGCTCCGGCAGGCGCGCGCCGAATTCGATCAGGCGGTGATCGAGCAGCGGCTCGCGTGCCTCCAGGCTGACGGCCATGCTGGTGCGGTCGACCTTGGTCAGGATATCACCCGGCAAGTAGAACTTGAGGTCGGCGTACTGCGCGCGGTCGAGCCCGCTGCGGGCCGGAGCACCGCGCATCAGCTCAACGAACGGCTGTTCGGCGCGATACTCCCCGCGCAACCGCCGGAATTCGTCGGAATAAAGCGCGCTGCGCAGTTCAGGACCAATTACCGCCAAGGCGCGCGCATAGCCCTCCTCGCCGCTTCCGGCGAGGCTGAGCAGCGTCGTCTTGGCCCGCAACGGGCGCGGTGCCCAATCGAGCTTGGGATAGACAGCCCCCAGCCCGCCGAGCAGCGGCTTTCTGAGCACGCCGGGCAGGAAAGCGCGCACTTGTTCCTCGCGGTGCTGGAAGGTCTGGCGGCGATATCCTGCAAAGGCCTCGTCCGCACCGTCACCCGAAAGCGCAACGGTCACATGTTCGCGCGCCAATTGCGAGACTCGCCAGGTCGGCAAGGCTGATGCATCCGCGAACGGCTCGTCGAACATGGCAGCGAGCGTATCGACCTGCGCGAAGTCATCGGCGCCGACGCTGCGCTGATGATGCTCGGTGCCGTATTGCGCGGCGATCCGCCCGGCATATTCCGTCTCATCCAGCGCCTTCACATCGAACCCGATCGTGCAGGTCTTGACCGGCTCGCGGCTCGCCTCGGCCATCAGCGCGACGACGCTGGAGCTGTCCACCCCGCCCGACAGGAACGCCCCCAGCGGCACATCGGCGACCATGCGCGAGGTCACCGCCTCGCGCATGTGATGCAGCAGGCGCGCGCCGAGATCGGCCTCGCTGCCGCGCTCTCGCCGTTCGAACGAGACGTCCCACCACTGCACCGGCGGCGGCGGCGGCGCATCATGACGCAACAGACGGTAGTGGCCTGCCGGCAGCTTTTCCACGCCCTTCAGGATCGCGCGCGCATCGGGTACGAAGCCCCAGGTGAGGTAGTCCTCCACCGCCAGCGGATCGATCTCGCGCCGCAGCGAGGGATGCGCCAGCAGTTGCTTGAGCTCTGAGCCGAAGATCACACTGCCATCGGCGAGCGTCGCCATATGCAGCGGTTTCACCCCCAGCCGGTCGCGCGCCAGCAGCAGGGTGCGCTGCCTCAGATCATAGAGCGCGAAAGCGAACATGCCGTGGAGGCGCGGCAGGCAGTTCACGCCCCACTTCTGCCACGCGGCGAGGATGACTTCGCTGTCGCCGTCCGTGCGGAACGTCGCGCCCTCCGCCTGCAGCTCCCGGCGCAGTTCGCGGAAGTTGTAGATTTCGCCGTTGAACACCAGCATTGCCGCGCCATCGGATGAGGCCATCGGTTGCGGCGATCCGGCAAGGTCGATGATGGCGAGGCGCAAGTGGCCGAGGCCGACACCCGGGGCGGTCCAGACGCCCTGCCCGTCCGGCCCGCGATGCGACGCGACCGCGCACATCCGCGCGATGCGGTCCGGGTCGACGGGCTTCAGGCCCTCGGTGTGAAAGATTCCGGCGATGCCGCACATGGTGGAGCCGCGCTTACCGGACGCGCGCCATGCGGTCCATCCACGGTGCGATGGGACCGGTGGCGGCTAGGAACGAACGGATCGCATCCTCGGGCGGCGTAGCCTCATCCGCTTCGGCGGAGAGGATCAATGTCATCGTCGGACGCGGGCGCAGCAGCAGCCGGTCTGCCATGTTGGCGAGTTTGAGGCGAGTATTGCTGCCGGTCAGCAGGTCACCGGTACGCAGCCATGTCACGGCGAGGCGGTGGATCGGCCCCGGCGCCTGGATCACGTCGCTCTTGGCCTCCGGAAAGCCGATTCCCGGCGCTTCCCAAGCCCAGCGGCTGCCCATCGGCAAGGCGCCTTGACCGAAGCCGCCCGCCTCCTTCCCGTCACCTTGCGCGGCATAGAGCGCAAACGAGAGGTCGACGACATGGCCTTTGCCATCGCTATATCGCGCCACCAGCCGGTGATCGGCGCCGGTGTGCAGCGGATGCCATTCGAAGCGCGGGCTGCGATCGTCGAAATGCCAGCCCGGCACCTCGGGCAGGGCGATATAGTCCGGCATGGGCGCCACGATCCGGCTTGCTGCCAAGCTCCATGCAAGGCCTGCGAGCGCGAGAGCTGCGATCCCTCCGAGTGCCGCAGGAAGCGGCAATGTCATTCGCTCCAGCCGCCCGAGCAGTGGCGATGCGGCGATGACCTCCGCGTCGACCAGCGGCGCATCGACCTTGCGATCAAAAAGGCGCCAGCCGACCGCCATGACAAGGCCCATCACCAGCGCGAAGAACACCCAGCCGTAGAAAATGTGGTCGAAGCTCGCGGCAAACTCGATCCCGCGCCAGCTGGCGATGTAGATCGTGCCCCAGGCGCGCACACCGTTCGCCAGCACCGGCACGACAAGCGACAGCGCCATGAACCCAGCGCGGCGTCCCCAGCTGGCAAAGCATACGTTCGAGACAAGCGCGCCATAGGCGATCATCGCGACCAGGAATTTCACCCCCGAGCATGCCTCCGCCACTTCGAAATAGCCGGAGCGCGTGGTGATGAAGACGCCGTCGATAGAGGCCGGGATCTGCGTGAGCGCCAGCAGCACCATGGTCAGCTTGGCCGTGATCGTCTGGAGAAACGGGATGAGCTCGTCCCCGAACGGCACCAGCGCCAGCATGTAGCCCAGCGGAAACAGCTGTGCGGCCGCCACGCGCGGGCCAAGCAGCGCCAGTGCCGCAGCTTGCAGCATCACGACCACCGCCAGCTGCCGCGCAAGGCTGAGGCCAGAGAAATCGCCTAGGACCCAGAGGAACACGGCGCCGCCCATCACCACCAGCCCCGGCCACCATGGGCGTGGGCCAAGCTGCGCGGTCTCGCTGGCGCGCTGCATCGCCAGCCAGCCGAGGATCGGCGGAATGAGCAGGATATGGTTGTAAGTCGAGCTGTCCCACCACTGCTGCGCCATCTCGCGCCAGTCGCCGAAGAACAATGCGATCAGGACGAGCCACGTGGCTGCCAGCTGGATCAGCGGCGAGCGCCAGTGATCCGGCACACGCGCCATCAGGCCGAGCGGCCTGGCCGGAAGCGCACCTTCAGGCGACATCGGTCTGCGCACCGATCAGCGCCTGCAGCGGTGCCAGCATGCGGTCCCAGCCGCATTCCGCAATCACGAAGCGCCGCGCCGATGCGCCCAGGGCTTCAGCCGCCGCGCGATCCGACAGCAATGCGAGCGCGCGTCCGGCGAGTGCCAGCGGGGCTTCGGCAAGGGCAAAGTGCTCGCCGTCCACGCCGCCGATGCCTGTTGCAGCCGCTGGTGTCAGCAGCACCGGCCGCGCCATGGCCATCGCTTCGAGCACCTTGTTCTGGATACCGCGCGCGATGAGGAGCGGTGCTGTGACAATATCCGCGCCGGCCAGCCAGGGCCGCACATCGGGCACCGCGCCGGTCACCATCGTGCCGCCCACGCCCTCCAGCGCGCGGACCGCCGGTGTCGGGGCCCGGCCGACAATGGCGAAACGGGCTTGCGGGTGCGCCTGCCGGATCAGCGGCATTACCTGATGCGCGAAGAGTTCGACTGCGGTGATATTGGGCGGATAGTCCATCTGCCCGGTGAACACGATCGCTGGCCCCTCGCCCGCCAGTTCCGGTGCGGGCTGAACCACACCCGGATCGAACAGCTCGGTATCGATGCCGTTGCCCAGAGCGCGCACGTCTGGCCGCGCGGCGCCAGAAAGGCGGCTTTCGAACAGCGCGCGCTCCTCGCGGCTGACAAAGAGGCTGGTCGTCGCCCGGCGCGCGGTCGCTTCCTCGAACCGGCGCAGGAGCCGCGCCTCTCGGGCATAGAGCAGCCGGCGCGCAAGGGCGCCGGTCTGGGCGTAGGCCTCGAATTTTGCCGAATCGACGTCGACAAAGTCCATCACCACGCGGCCCCGGAATTCCGGCGGCACATATTGCGCCATCTGGCCCGAAAAGACGAAGATCGCCGAAATCGGTCGTGCTTCCAGCACCGCATGAACCCAGCGCTGCAGTTTCGCAGACGAGAAGGCAGCGAGGCTGACCGGCAGCCCCTGCCCCAGCGCCGACAAGGCCGCAAGCGGCAGCGGTGCGTTCCGGCGTACAATGCAGTGGCTCTGCGAAATCGCTGCGACCGCGCTTTCCTGCGCAAGATCTGCCGCATCGTCCGCCAGCGCGCCGACATGCACCGGCGCCAGTTCCGCAATCCGGCGCAGCAAGTGGTTCGAGCGGATCTTGTCCCCCCGGTCCGGCGGGAATGGCACGCGGTGCGCGAGGAACAGGACTTCGCTCACGCCAGCCCTCGCGCGATGAACGGCCCGACGCGGTTGGCGACGCTCAAGGGCAGCTTCTGCCACAGCGCGATCTTGGCCTTGTAGCGCGGACTCAGCGGATTGACGTCGCGCGGAGGCCCGCCATCCGCGCTCCACACGGCATAGCTCAGCGGCTGCGGCTCAAAGCCCCAGTTGCGCTTGAAGTGATAGGCCCCGGTATTGGTCTTGGAACGGCCGAAATCGAAGCGGTCGCAGCCCCGAGCGCGGGCGTGGCACATCAGCGCGTAATACATCACGTCGTTGGCACGCAGGCTCCGCGCCGCATGCACGCCGCCGCCCCAGTAGGGCATGACGGCACCGCGATGATAGAGGCTGAACACCGAGGCCACGGCGCGGCCTTCATGGAGCACGGTGAGGATGTCCGCGTCCTCGCCGAACGCATCAATCACCGCCTCGAACAGCGCGCGCGGGAACACCGGCGTGCCGAGATTGCGCACGGATTCGGCATAGACAGCATAGTGCCAATCGCGGTCCTGCCGCTCGCGGCCGGCGCGGACTTCCATCGCGTTCGCCAGCCCCTTGCGGACCTCAGCGCGCTGCTTGCGGGGGATCCAGGTGAGCTGCGCGTCATCATCCGCGGCCAGCGGCGCCACGAAGCCGGCGTGGCTGTCCTGCTTGATGTGCCAGGTGGGGTCCTCCGGCATCACACCGCCGCGTACCTCGACAGTCGGGCAGGTCAGCCGCCGCGCCAATTCCGTCGCAGCGGCAAAGAGGTCCGGTGCGGTATCTGCATCGCCCAGCACGCCGCCACCGACGGCAAAGCCGGTGGATACCAGTGCCCGGCCAAACAGCGGCGAATGCGCGGCGTGGCAGGGCAGCAGCGCGGCAATCGCGCCTTCGCGCTCGGCGAGCAGCATGTGGGCCGGATGACCGGTAGACCGCGTTATCGCTTCGAGCCATTCGGGGCGATGGAACGGGGTTGCGCCATCAGCCTCCGCGACAAAGCGCGCGATGGCCCCGCGATCACCCGGATCGGCAAGGCGAACCTTGGTGAGCGACGGGCGGAACGGCGCATTCATGCCGCAACCTGTTCGGCATCGAGCCGCGCCGCTTCGGCCGCGACCACCGCATCCATCCGCCCCCAGGCGAAGGCGCCGAGCAACCGCTGCAGCTTGCCCGCCATGGCCGAAAGGTTGGTATAGTGCCGGAACCGCGAACGCAGCGGCGCGTCGGTGCGGCGGGGCTGGCCGGGATCGACTTCCCACGGATGGAAATAGAACGCCGCCGGCCGGCCATCGTGCCGGTTCACGCGGGTTACCGCCCAATGCGAGACAGCGTAGGGCAACAAGCGAAAGAATCCGCCGCCCCCCGCCGCCATGCGCCTTCCGGCCAGTTCGACCGTCGTAACCGGCACCTCGACCAGCGGCGAGCCTGCTATCGGGCGGAACGCAAATCGGGGCGCCTCGCGCCAGCCATAGTGATCGTGGACGATAGGCGCGACGCTGGAGGAATAGGCATAGCCATGCTGGGCCAGCACTTCATGCGCCCAGCGTGTGCGCGCATCGATCGAGAAGCTCGGTGCGCGGTAACCGGTCACCGCGCTCCCGCTGGTATCCTCCAGCACCGCCCGCGCCCGCGCGATATCCTCCGCAAAGGCGGCCTCGCCCATTGTGAACACGCGTTTGTGGTCCCAGCCGTGGCTGGCGATCTCGTGACCCTGAGCGGCGATCCTGCGCATCATCCGGGGGTGCCGCTCGGCCACCCAGCCCAGCGTGAAGAACGTCGCCTTGATCCCGGCCTCGTCAAACAGCGCCAGCACGCGGTCGCAGTTCGCCTCGACCCGGCGCTCCAGCCCGTCCCACTCGCCGCGCGCGATCACCTTCTCGAATGCGCCGACCTGGAACCAGTCCTCGACATCGACCGACATGCCGTTGAGCACGGCACCAGAGGGCAGCAGGTGACCAAGATCGGGGCCGGACATGGCGGCGTCGGTCCTTTCAGGTTCAAGCCGCCCGGCGGGGCGTTTCGCTCTCGAGCCATTCGATAAGCATCGTCAGCACATGGCGGATCGCCTGCTCCTGCTCGGCCCCGCGCGCCTCAAGCGCCACGATGCGCTGCTGCAGCGCGCCCAGCGTTGCTTCAAGCGCCTCGATCCGTGCCTCGGTCGCCGGGACCGTAGCCGGGGGAGCGGGCATGTCGGCAAGCTCAAGCACGGCCTTCTGCAGCTCGATGATCTGCTCATTGTGCGCCGAAATCGCCTTCTGCAGCCCGGCCAGACCGCTGACTGCAGCAGCGGGAAGCTCCTTATCCGCAGGCGCGGACGCTTCGGGCGCAATCAACGGCGCAGGAGCCGGCACGGGCGCAGCGGGATCGGCCAGCGTACCATCGCGCTCCAGATCGGCGATCACTTCGGCGAGCATCGCGCTGTCGATCCGTGATTTCTGCTCGACTGCACCCATCAACAGCAAGCGGCCGAAGACCTGATTGATCCGGCGCGGCAGGCACCCGGTTACGACCGCGAGGTCGGCAAACAGCCGCTCGTCGAACGCCGGATTGCCGCTCCAGCCCACGCAGGCAAGGCGGTGCATGACATAGGGGCCGACTTCGGACGGCTCCATCGCCTCGAGATGATGCGTCGCGATCACGCGCTGGCGCAGCTGTTCGAGGCGCGGCGAGCCTTGCAGCAGGTCGCGGAACTCGGGCTGGCCCAGCAGCAGGATCTGCAGCAGCGGATGCGAGCCGAGCTGGAAGTTGGAAAGCATCCGCAGCTCTTCGAGCGCCTCGATGGAGAGGTTCTGCGTCTCGTCCACCACCAGCAAGCAGCGGCGCCCGGCGCGGGCTTCCTCATGGAGAAACGCTTCGATCACCGCGAGCGCGCTGGCCTTGTCATGGCCGGCGACGGAGAGCCCGAAGGCGCGCGCCGCCATATGCACCATCTCGCCGCCGTCGAGCCGGCTCGTCACGATCTGCGCCGCCGTCAGCCGCTGGCGGTCGATGGTTGCGAGAAGGTGCGCTGCCAGCGTCGACTTGCCCGCGCCGACCTTGCCGGTGATGACGATGAAGCCTTCACCCTGCGCGAGGCCATAGCCGAGGTAGGACAGCGCTTTGCGGTGCGTTCCGCTCTCGAAATAGAACTCCGGATCCGGCGTGAGCTGGAAGGGCCGCCCGGTCAGCTGGTAGAATGTGTCGTACATCGGTGGGGGACGCCCTTCCTTCAGAAATTGTAGCGCAGGCCGATCTGACCGGTCGCGATCAAGTCATCGGCAAAGGCCTTGCGGTCGAGATAGTCGATCCCGGCCGCCACGTTGCCGACCAGATGGCGCGTGAACTGGTGCGTGATGCCGGCATTGGCGCCGATCGCGTTGACGTCGGCGAGGCTCGAGACGCCGGACTTGTACCAGCTGTCGTAGACGGCGACAGTGAAAGCGGTTGTGCGGTCGATCGGCCCGGAAATCTGGCCGTTGACATAGAATGTCTGGTCGGTGCGGCCATTGGCGGCTTCGAGCACGGTGCCCTGCGCGCCGATGAACTTGCGGCGCAGATAGCCAGCGCCCAGACCCATTTGCAGCCTGCCCGCCTTGTGGCTGTACGACGCCGAGACGCCGCGCGTGCGGAAGGCCGCCGAAGCGATAGACCCGAGCGCGCCGTTGACGCAGCCCCCGCTTTGCGCGCCCGTTGCGCAGCCCGAGATATCGCCGCTGAACGGATTGCGATTGGCGGTGAAATCTGTCGGAAGCCCGCGCACCGCATTCCCGACTGTGGAGCCGAACCCGCTGACCGCATCGAATACCTCGACCTGCACTGCATTGCGCGCATTGGGCGTATACGAGAACGAGCCGTAGTAGGTCATGCTGTCATAGCGGCGACCGACGAAAGCGCTGAGCGACGTACGACGGCTCGGGCGCCACATCACGCCCACATCCCAGGTGATCCCGGTCACGTCATAAGCGATTTGGCGCGGCTTTGACTTGTCGGTCACATAGCGGCCATCGCTGCCGACCACCGGAATGCCGCCCGGCCCGCGCACCGCATCGCGCGAGGAAACCTTGACATCCTGCCAGCCCACATCACCGATCAGCGCCAGTTCCTGGTTGATCGGCAGCGTCGCCTGCACGCCGGCCCGCAGTTCGCGGACACGCTGGTCGAGGTTAGCGATGTCTTCCTGATTGTACCCTGCGCTCGCGGTCAATCCGATCGGCAGCACCGTGTGCGGCGCGACCCCGACCGAGGCTTGCGCGGACTGCGCGACCGAGTGATTGAAGATATCGCCTTGCGGCTGCGGCTGGCCTGGCGCGAGACCGGTTACCGGCAGGCGCGGCGTGTTCACCTTGGTATAGCCGACGAGGTAGGATCCCTTGACGGCGACTTCGCCGACATGGGTCGAGACTGCAGGCCCGGCATAAAGCGAATAGACCTGCGCCACCCGGTCGCCGGTCTGCACCGACCCGAGCCGCGAGGCCCCGCTTTCATCGAACCGCGTGCGCGTCGCAAGGCCGCCGGCTTCCAGCGTCAACTGGCGCGGGATCAGATCGTGGCGCACGCGGGCGAGGCCCGAAATCGTGTCGTTGCTGACGATATTGCCGCTCTCGGCAAAGCGCCGTTCATAGCGCACCGAGACTGCGCCTTCGGTCCGGCGCCCCTGCAGCGAGGCATCGACGCCGACCGCGACGCTGGTGTAAGTGAGGGTCTCGCTAACCGGCTTGAGCCGGGCCAGTACGCTCTGACTGAGTTCAATATAGGGCTGAATCTTCACGCGACCGGCGCCGCCCGCGCTACCCATGCTGCGCCCACCGCGCTGCTTGCCGCCGCTGCGCCCCGTATCACCGCCGCCCGAAGGCGCGCCGTCCCCACCCGAGATCGCCTCGCTGTCGCCGGGATCGCCATAAGGCAGCGACTGCGCCTGCGCCGCGCCGGAAAGCAGCGTGATCGCGAGCGCACTGGCCACGAATGCATGGGTCGTTGTGCTCGCCATGGTCATTCCTTGTACCCGTAATAGGTGCCGAAACGGCGGCCGGTGGGCGAGAAGCGGGTGCAGTTGAGCAGTAGCTTGATGTCCTCGCAGCCCGAGAGGATGCTGACTGCGTCGCGCAGCGCGGCCTCGCCGGTCTGGTCCGCCCGCACGACCATCAGCGCCTGGCCGACATGGTGCGCGAGCTCCGACGCCGGGGAAGCGGCAAGCACCGGCGGGCTGTCGAAGATGACAATGCGATTGGGCGCCTGCGCCGTAAGCCGCGCCAGCACTTCTGCGGTGTACGACGAAGCCAGATGCTCGGTATCATGCCCGGTCGAATTGCCTGCGGGCAGCACGAAGAGCCCGGCAATGTCGGTGCCGATGATGCAGTCCTCGACGGCGATGTCCGGATCGGCCAGCGCGTCCATCAGCCCGCGTCCGCCCGGCAGTCCGAGCGCCGAAAGCACGCTGGGCTTGGCGAAATCGGCATCGACGAGGAGAACTTCGGTGTCCTTCTCCGCCGCCATCGACAGCGCGAGATTGACCGCACAGAACGTCTTGCCCTCGCCCGGATGCGACGAGCACACGAGGATGCGCTCGCCATGCGGCGCGCCCCGCCCAGCGCGCGATTCTGCCGCTGTCATCAGCAGCTGGCGCTTCACGATACGGAATTCCTCGAGCAGCCCGGTCACCGGCCCCTCGGGCTCGATCAGGCACTGCTCGCGCAGGTGTTTGCGGTCGATCGGATGGAAGGCGCCGCGGAAAGTCTGCCGCGCCGGAATGCCATCAAAAGCGGGCGGTGGCGGTGCCTGACGCGCAGGCGGCGCGACACGCTGGACAGGCTGTGCCGGTTCGCCCGCATCCGCGCTTGCCGGAGCCGGCTCGCGCGGGTCGGGCAGCCTGGGGGCAATCGGCGCCTGGAAAGCACGCAGGTCGAACGTCCCCGCCGCCCGCTCGATCAGCGAGCGCGCTTCGGTCGTGTCCTTGGGAACCGGGATCTTGCTCTGTTCGGTCATGATCTCATCCGTTCCTTCAGGCGACCATGCCGCGTTTCATGAACTCGACCGCCAGCAGCACGACGAGCACGAAGGCGAGGCTGGCGACCCCGCCGGCAAACCATTTGAGCTGCCGCCAGTATTGCGCCCGCGCGCGGCGGCTGAGCGTCAGCGTCACCGAGCCGACCACCTGCATCCCCGTCGCGCGTTCGAGCTGCCCTGTCGTCGAATACGTCGAGCGCAGCTGGCCGATGCCGAAGGCGCTGCCGCAGCCGGCCGCGATGCCGACGATGAGGACGATGAACAGCAGCATCGGCCGGTCCGGCGCGGAAGGCTTGCGCGGGGTCGTCGGCGGATCGATCACCTCGAACTTGACCGCGTTGCGCTCGGTCTCGACTTGACCGCGCAGGCGCAGCTGCTCGCGGTCGCGCAGCAACTTGTCATACTGCTCCTTGAGCACGTCGTAGTCGCGGTTGATGCGTGCTGCTTCGGCGGCAAGGCCGGGTTCGCTGAACTGGCGGCCGGTCAGCTGAGCCAATTCCTGCGAAAGCGAGGCCCGGCGCGATTGCAGCGCCACGATGCTCGCTTCGCGGTCAGCCTTGATCGATTGCAGCGAGGAATAGGCCGGGTTGGGCATGCCGCCTGGGCCGGCCTCGCCCGCCGAAGCGCGCTGGAGCGCCGCGACTTGCGCCTTGAGCGCGATCACATCGGGATGGCTATCGGTCAGGCCGCGCGCGCGCATCGCACTGAGATCGGCCTGTGCCTGCGCGAGTGATCCCTTGGCGCCGCCGCTCACGCCCGGCATCATGATCGTCGGCGGTGTGCCCGAAAGCTGCCCGCGCACCGATGCAAGCGCGCTCTGGGCGGCCAGCAGATCCGACTCGACGCCGCGCAGCTCGGCGCGCGCACCTTCGATCTTGCTCGAAAGCGAGCCGTTGCCCGGCATCATCTCGGCGTTCTTGGCCTCGAAGGCCTGACGCTTCTGCTCGGCGGCTTCGAGGTCCTTCTGCCGGTCAGCCAGTTGCTGGTCCATGAAGGCCAGCGTGTCGCTCATCTCGCCGCGACCGCCGGCAAGGTTCTCCTCGCGGAAGATGTCGATCATCTTCTGCACGATGTCCTGCGCCAGCTTGGCGTTCTGGACATCCGAATAGGCCTTGCTGCCGGAATAGGCGGTGATCTCGAACAGGTTGTCCTGCTGGCTCACCACCTTGATGTTCTTGCCCAGCGCCGCGACAGCTGTTTCCATCTCCTTGTCGGAGGTCACCTTGTCGCCCAGCCGCGTCGCACGGACGACCTTGGAGAGGTTGACCGAGCTCGTCAGCGTCTGGCGTACGCGCTCGATATCGCGCTTGCGATCGCCGCCGATGCCGATCTGGTCCGAAAGCACGTCGTCGATCTGGACGAAGATGCGTGCCTTCGACTCGTAGGTATTGGGCACGGTGGCCACGATCAGCCAGCCGAGCAGGCACACCAGCCAGGCCGCGCCCAGCGCAAGCCAACGCCGGTGCCAGATGCCGTAGAGCGCGATGCGCACTTCTTCGTAGATGCTCGTCATGCGGTCAGCATCCTCAGAACGTGCTTTCGGGAATGATGATCACATCCCCCGGCATCAGCATGACATTCGCGCGCGTATCGCCCTTGCGCAGCAGATCGCCGATCCGCACGCCGTATTCCCTCTGCTGGCCGGTCTGTTTGTCGAAGCGCACCAGCCGCGCCTTGTTGCCCGCCGCGTACTCGGACAGGCCACCCACCGCGATCATCGCATCGAGCAGGGTCATGTTGGCGCGGTAGGGGATCGAGGCCGGCTTGCCGGTGGCGCCGACGATGCGCACCTGCTGGCTGAACGTGCCCGAAAACTTGTTGACGATGACCGAGACAATCGGCTCCTGAATGTACTGCGAAAGCTGGAGCTTGATGTCTTCCGCCAGCATCGAGGGCGTCTTGCCCACCGCCGGCATGTCGGTGATCAACGGCGTGGTGATGCGCCCGTCCGGCCGCACCTGCACCGAGGCGCCGAGTTCGGGATTGCGCCAGACGAATATAGTGAGGTCGTCCAGCGGCCCGATCACGTATTCCTCGCCCGGCCCTTCCTGCAGCGCCACGAACGAGGCCGGCGGCAATTGCGCGCTGCCACCGCCGCCCGCGCAGCCGCCGAGCAGCAGGCTCAGCGTAACCGCTGATGCCAGCAAGCGGGTGAAACGCGTAGTTTTGGGCATCGAACGTCCTTTGCGCGCACCGGGCAGGCTGTCCCATTCGTCCCGTGGCGGGACCATGGGGACCTCCCATGACTTCCCGGCTATCGCCAAAAAGGGTGAAGATACCGTTAGTCCTGATGCGCAAGGCGGGGTCCGCACAAGCGCATTTCCGCCAAAGTCCCGTAACGGGACGGCGCTCCGGCTAATCGTTAATACCTAAAAATCAGGACCTTGCGTTAACCAGCCGTTCAGCCGCCGGACCATGCCCGAGAAAGTGCACCGGACTTGCGCTGGCCCCATAGGCACCGGCGCAGAACACCGCGACCAGATCGCCTTCCTCGGCACGCGGAAAGCCCCCCTTGTCGGCCAGCCGGTCAAGCGGGGTGCACAAGCAGCCGACGACGCTGGCTTCTTCTTCCACCGACGCGCCGAATCTGGTCGCGATGGCACTGGGATAGTTGCGCCGCACCACGGTCCCGAAGTTGCCGCTCGCCGCGAGCTGGTGGTGCAGCCCGCCGTCGGTGACGAGGAACACCTCGCCGTGGCTCTCCTTCCGGTCGATGATCCGGGTGAGATATACACCAGCTTCGCCAACGAGATAGCGGCCGAGTTCAATGCAGAACGCCGTCTCCTGCAACACTTCGGGGAGTGCCGCGAACCGCTTTGCGAGCGCAGCTCCCACTGCCGCGAGATCGAGCGGCAGATCGCCGGGAAAGTAGGGAATACCAAAGCCGCCGCCGAGATTGCAGACCGGAAGCACCGCCCCGCTCTCCTCCGCAAGGCGCGCCGCCAGCGTCAAGGTAGCCGCCTGCATCTCGACAATCGCGGCGGCGTCCAGCGTCTGGCTGCCGGCATAGATGTGGAAGCCGCGCCACTCGGCACCGGACGCGATGATTGTGCGGGCCAGCGCCGGTACACCGTCTGTATCGACACCAAAGGGCTTGGCACCGCCGCCCATCTTCATGCCCGATCCCTTGAGATCGAAATCGGGATTGACCCGGATCGCCAGCTTCGGCGCTCGTCCCACGCGCTCCGCGATCACCAATGCCCGCTCGGCCTCGCGCGCGGATTCGAGGTTGAGCGTCACGCCCCGGCTGATCGCCGCTTCAAGATCGGCGTCCCGCTTGCCCGGCCCGGCAAAGCTGATCCGCTCCGCCTGAACCCCCGCCGCCTCCGCCATCAGCAGTTCGCCGCCCGAGGCAATGTCAAACCCGTCGACGAGCCCCGCGATATGGCGCAGCAGCGGGGCAAACGGGTTGGCCTTCATCGCATAGTGCAGGCCCAGCCGCTGCGGCAGCGCCGACCGCAGCGCCGCCACGCGCGCTTCGATCAGCGCGCCGTCATAGACGAACAGCGGTGTACCCGCCTCGGCCACCAATTCGGACGCCTTGCGCCCGCCGATGGCCAGTTCGCCATCGATCGCAGCATATCCGGGGGGAATCGGGCCAAGCGGCTTCATCGTCAGCCCTTTGCCACGGCGGCCGATAATTCCTGGTAAAGACCGGTTCGGTCGAGCTTGCCATTCGGGCTCAGCGGCATGTCCTCCCGCCAGTGGATGACCCGCGGCACCATGAAACCGGGCAGATCACGCGCCAGAGCGGCAGGCAGCGCCGCCTCTGCCTCCGCCGCATCACCCTTCGCGCGCACCACCAGATGGATCGCCTGACCCAGCGCCGGATCGGGCAGGCCCAGTGCCACCGCCTCCGCCACCAGCCCGGTGGCAATCGCCGCGTCTTCCACTTCCTGCGGGCTGACGCGGTTGCCGCTGGTCTTGATCATGGCATCGCGCCGTCCGGCGAAATGCAGCAGCCCTTCCGCATCGCGCCTCACCCGGTCACCCGACCAGACCGCCATGCCGCCCATCCGCGAGAACACCGGCGCCGGCTTGAACCGCTCTGCCGTCCGCGCTGCATCCTGCCAGTAGCCTTGCGCCACCAGCGGCCCGGCATGGACCAGCTCGCCCTCCTCGTCCGCCGCCGCCTCGCGCCCGTCGTCCGCCACGACCATCACCTCGGCAAACGGGATCGCCTTGCCCATCGAGGTCGGGTGCGCGTCGACCAGCGCCGGGTCGAGATAGGTCGAACGAAACGCCTCGGTGAGCCCGTACATCGGAAACAGTCGCGCCTCCGGGAACCGTGCACGCAGCGCCCGCACCAACGGCTCGGTGAGCGCACCGCCGCTGTTGGTCAGCCGCCTGAGCTTTCGCGCCGCAGCCTCGGGCCAGTCGAGTTCCACCAGTTGCACCCACAGCGGCGGAACGGCGGCCAAAGTGGTGACGTCATGCCGCTCCACCGCCTTCGCCACATCGCGCGCCATCAGATAATCGAGCGGCACCACGCAGCCACCGGCAAACCATGTCGAGAGCAGCTGGTTCTGACCATAATCGAACGCCAGCGGCAGCACAGCCAGCGTCCGGTCCTCCGCCGTCAGCCCCAGATAATGCGCCACGCTCACGGCGCCGAGCCACAAGTTGGCATGGCTGAGCATCACGCCCTTGGGCCGCCCGGTCGAACCGCTGGTATAAAGAATCGCCGCCAGATCATCGGATGCAGCGTTGGAAGGACCCAACGGCTCGAGGCGCTCCGCCTCGGCCCAAACCGCCCCTTCCTCACGCGAAACCGCTTGAGCGAGATCGCCCTCTTCCAGTGTCGACAGCCGCCCGGCATTCGAGATCAGCAGTCGTGCCCCGCTATCGCTCAGGATATGCGCGACTTGCGCGCGCTTCAGCAGCGGGTTCACCGGCACATGCACCAGCCCCGCCCGCACCGCCGCCAGCGGCATCAGGCAGGCCAGCTCGCTTTTCGGCAGCCATGTCGCCACCCGCGCGCCCGGCTCCGGCACCTTCACCGCAAGCCATGCCGCCAATTGTCCTAAACGCCGATTTAACGCCTCGTAGCTAAGCAGATGCGTCTTGAAGACCAGCGCAGGGGCATCCGGCTGCCCCTTCAGCGCGAGGTGATCAAGCGGAAAGACGGTCGGATCGGGCGCTGCGGGCACGCGGCTCTCTCGGGTGCAAGGGCAAGGACAAAGACTTGGGTGTGACGGTCTATCACGCTGATTTGCGGGAAGCGCAAGCCGACCCGGCGCTCGCCGCGCTGCTCGGCCGCTCGCCCACGAGCGCGCCGTTCGATCGGCTGGACTGGCTTTCCCTGCTGGCAGAGCATTGCCTTCTCGCAGATACCTGCAAAATCGCCGTCGCCCGCGATGGTGATGCGCTTGCGGTCCTTCCCTTTCAGAAGAACCCCGACGGCACTGGCCCCCTCGGCACGTGGTACAGCTTCTTCGTCCGCCCGCTCACAAACGCTCCGCAGCGCGCACCGGAACTCTTCGCCGCCCTGGCCCGCAGCCTTGCACCGGCAGGCGCCGCCCGCCTCGCACCGATGCCCGAAGCCGAAGCGCTGACCCTCGCCGCCGCCTTCCGCACCGCCTGCTGGATCGGCGTCGCCGAACCCTGCGACACCAACCACATCCTCGAACTCAAAGGCCGCAACTTCGCCCAATACTGGTCCGCCCGCCCCGGCGCGCTGCGCGAAACCGTCCGCCGCAAGACCGCACGCGGCAAAGTCACCCTGCGCATCGAAACCACGTTCATCGACGCCGACTGGGCCGCCTATGAAGCGATCTACGCCAGGAGCTGGAAGCCAGAGGAAGGAAACCCCGCCTTCCTGTGCGCCTTCGCTCAGGCCGAAGCGGCGGCAGGCGCGCTGCGCATGGGGATCGCCGAAATCGAAGGTCAGCCCGTTGCCGCCCAGTTCTGGACGGTCGAGGGCGGCACCGCGTGGATCCACAAGCTCGCCCACGACGAGGCCCACCGCGCCCATTCGCCCGGCACCCTGCTCACCGCCGCACTGTTTCGCCACGTGATCGACGAGGACCACGTGCACACCGTCGATTTCGGCACAGGCAACGATCCCTACAAGCGCGACTGGATGGAGGTGCAGCGCCCCCGCTACGCCCTGCAGTTCTACCGCCCCGCCGCCGTAGGTCACTGGCCAGCGCTCGCCCGCCTTGCTGCCCGCCGCATGCTGCGCCCGAGTTCCCAGCCCGCGCTTGTTTCACCGGAGGCCGCTGGCTAAAGCGCCCACCTCTCCTTTCATCACAAGGCCTTACCCCGTGACCGACCAGACCGACACCGACCTGCGCAGCCTGCTGAACGATGTGCTCGGCCTCGGCCCCACACGTGCCGCCGCGCTCATGCCAGACAGCGGCCTGTTCGGCGCACTGCCCGAGCTCGACTCCATGGCCGTCGCCGGCCTCCTGACCGAGATCGAGGACCGCTTCGACGTCGTGATCGAAGATGACGAAGTCGATGGCGACATGCTCGGCACCTTCGGCGACCTCCTCGCCTTCATCCGCGCCAAGCGCGGCGAGGCCTGATTCTCGCCATGCCGGCAAGCTGGCCCTGCCCTGGACCCGCCGGCATTGCCGATGAGCACGCGGTGGTTTTCGACCGCGCACGCGCCGTCCGCCTGCTGATCGTCCCCCCGCTGTTCGAGGAAATGAACCGCTCGCGGCGGATGCTGATCGAAACGCAGCGCTGCCTTGATGCACTGGAGCTCGACTCGATGCTGCCCGATCTCCCCGGCTGCAACGAAAGCCTGCAGTCCTTCTCCGCACAAAGCCTCGGCAGCTGGCGCGCGGCCATGGAAACTGCAGCGCGACACTTCGCCGCCACCCACGTGCTGGCCGTGCGCGGCGGCGCGCTTGTGTTCCCGACGCGGCTTCCCGGCTGGGTGCTCGAGCCGGTCAAGGGCGCCTCGATCCTGCGCCAGTTGCTCCGCGCGCGGGTGCTCTCGGCCAAGGAATCCGGGCGCGAAGAAAATAGCGCCGATCTGCTGGAGGAAGGCCGCAACATCGGCCTTGAACTCGCCGGTTATCGCCTCTCGGCCGCGCTCGTCGCCGGGCTGGATTCAGCCGTGCCTGAAGACGAAGGCCAGCGCGTGATCCGCCAGGCCGAACTCGGCGTCAGCGCGCTCTGGTTGCGCAGCGAGCCGGGGGAAGACCCGGCGCAGTCCGCCGCACTCGCGCAGATCATCGCCAGCGAGGCGGCCGCCTGATGCGCCGCCACCTCACCTTCCCCTGCGGACCAGACACACTCATCGGCACCCTCGACATGGAGGCCGCAACCGGCTCCACCGGCATCCTGCTCGTCTCGGGCGGACGCGAAATCCGTGCCGGAAGCTGGGGCGGACAGGCGCAATTGGCTGCGCGCCTCGCTGCCGCTGGTATCCCCGTTTTCCGTTATGATCGCCGCGGCGTCGGTGAAAGCGAAGGCACCGATCCCGGATTCTTGCACACCCGCCATGACATCGCCGCCGCACTCGCCGCCTTCCGCGCAGCCGTACCCTCACTGCGCCGAGTGATCGGCTTCGGCAATTGCGATGCCGCCGCCGCGCTGATGCTCCACGGCGCAGACATTGGCCTCGATGGTCTCGTCCTCGCCAATCCGTGGACGCTGGAAACGGACGAGGCCGATGGCGAGCAAGGAACAGGAGCGCCCGCTGCAATCCGCCAGCGCTACCTAGCCAAGCTCGCCAACCCGCGCGAGGTGCTCCGCCTCCTTACCGGCGGCGTGAACCTCGCCAAGCTGGCCCGAGGCCTGCGCGCCGCTACCAAGCCCGCGCCTAGATCAGCGCTCGTTGATCGCATGGCGGCCAGCCTCGCGCGGTTCTCTGGCCCGGTCACGATCCTGCTCGCCACCGGAGACCGCACCGCGCAAATGTTCGAAGCCGTATGGCCCTCCGGCGATCCGCGTGTCCAGCGCCACGCCAGCAGCGGCCACAGCTTCGCTGGCGAAGATGCGCAAAGCTGGCTGCTGGAGCGCCTGCTCGAAGCCGCGCGCTAGCGCCTACTCCGCCGCCACTGCCCGTGCCGCAGCGAAGGCATGCTCGGCAAGGAACCGCTCGGCATCGAGCGCGGCCATGCAGCCCGTGCCCGCCGCCGTCACCGCCTGCCGATAGGTGTGGTCCATCACATCACCGCAGGCGAACACGCCCGGGATCGCCGTCTTCGGCGTGCCCGGCTGCACCACGATATAGCCGCTCGCATCGAGCTCCAGCTTGCCCTTGAATAGCTCGGTCGCCGGGGCATGGCCGATCGCCACGAACGCGCCGTCGGTCGCCAGCGAAGAGGTCTCGCCCGTCACCGTATCGACCAGTTCCACCGCTTCGAGCACGCCGCCTGCCGCGCCGGTAAAGCGCGTCACGGCCTTGTTCCACAGCACCTTGATGCGCGGATTGCTCATCAGGCGGTCCTGCAGGATCTTTTCAGCCCGCAGGCTGTCACGCCGGTGGATCAGCGTCACATCGGGCGAATGGTTGGTAAGGTATAGCGCTTCCTCGACTGCCGTGTTGCCGCCGCCGATCACCACGACCTTCTTGCCGCGATAGAAGAACCCGTCGCAGGTCGCGCAGGCGGAGACGCCCTTGCCGCCGAATTCCTGCTCGCCTTCCACGCCCAGCCAGCGCGCCTGCGCGCCGGTCGCGATCACCAGCACATCGCCTTCATAGATATCACCGCTGTCGCCGTGGGCGCGGAACGGGGGGCCATCCATGCTCACTTCGGTGATCGTATCCCACATCATCCGCGTGCCGACATGCTCTGCCTGCGCCTGCATTTCCTGCATCAGCCACGGGCCCTGGATCACATCGCGAAAGCCGGGGTAGTTCTCGACATCGGTGGTGATCGTCAGCTGCCCGCCGGGCTGCAGGCCCTGTACCACGATCGGCTCCATCCCCGCACGCGCACCGTAGATGGCGGCGGAAAGCCCGGCCGGGCCGGAACCAATGATCAGCATGCGGGTCTTGTGGGTCGTCATATCCGTGAATCTCCGTTGCGGCGGGGAGATAGGATGCCCCGCCCCTGAAAACGAGAGGCCTGCCGGGCTATTCCCCGGTTTGGTCGCGGGATCAGCCGCCGCATGCTTCGAACACCGACCAGCCTGTGCGCGCCGCGAGCCGCTCCAGCGCCAGCGCGCCGAGCTGCGAATTACCCTTGGCATTGAGGCCGGGCGACCACACCGCGATGCTCGCCGTCCCCGGCACCACCGCGAGAATGCCGCCGCCCACGCCCGATTTGCCCGGCAGGCCCACCCGGAAGGCGAACTCGCCAGAATTGTCGTAATGCCCGCACAGCATCATCAGCGCGTTGATCCGCCGCGCACGTTGCGGCGTCACGATGCAGCGCCCTGTCGCCGGATCGCGCCCGTCGTGCGCTAGGAACCGCCCCGCCATGGCCAGCTGACGGCAGCTCATCGCCAGCGCGCACTGGTGAAAATAGACGCCGAGCGCCTGTTCGACCGGATGCTGGAGATTGGCGAACGAGCGCATATAATTCGCGAGCGCCATGTTGCGATAGCCAGTCGCGAGTTCCGCCGCCGCCACGCTCGCGTCGATAGTGATCGTCTCATCCCGCGCCAGCCCGCGCACGAAGCGCAGCACGCCCGCGATCGCTTCCGCAGGTGTCCCGCTGGCCAGCAGCACATCGGCAACCACGATCGCGCCCGCATTGATGAAGGGATTGCGCGGAATGCCGTGCTCGGTTTCCAGCTGGATGATCGAATTGAACGCACTGCCCGAAGGCTCGCGCCCAACGCGGCTCCACAGCGCATCCCCCACCATGCCCAGCGCCAGGGTCAGCGAGAACACCTTGGAGACCGACTGGATCGAGAACGGCTCTTCCGCGTCACCACCCAGATGCGCCGATCCATCAGCCATGACCACCGCGATGCCGAACCGGTCGGGCGAGACGCAGGCGAGCGGCGGAATATAGTCCGCCACGCGCCCGCGATCGGTTGCACCGCGCATCTCCCCGGCGATTTCAGCAACGATGGCAGCTATGTCGGTCAATGCCTTGTGGTCCTCAGTTCAGATGGTTCTTGAACCAGTCGACAATCCGCTCGAGCCGGTCGCGCTGAAAGCTCGGCCGCGCGATGCCATGGTTCTCATCGGGATAGCCGACCAGCCGCGTCGGCACGCCGGTGATCTTGAGCGCCTGATAGAGCTGCTGTCCGCCGATAAGCGGCACATTGTCATCGGCGATCCCGCCCATGAACAAGGTCGGCGTCTTGATCCGGTCCGCATGCAGCAACGGTTCGGACAGGCGCATCCAAAGCTCCGGCTCCTTCCAGGGTGCGCCAAGCTCCTGCGTGTATTGCTGGACATATTGGTCCACCCCGAACAGCGCGAAGATGTTGCCCTCGCCCGCGCCGCTGAACGCCGCCTTCAGCCGGTTGTCGCGCACGATCAGGAAATCGGTGAGGATGCCGCCATAGCTCCACCCGCCCGCGCCCAGCCGCGCCGGATCGGCGAAACCCTGCGCCACCGCCCAATCGAGCGAGGCATGGAGATCGGCCACTTCTTTCTGGCCCCAATCCGCCGCAATCGCCGCGGCATAGGCATCACCCCGTCCCGAGGAGCCGCGATAATTCGGCATCAGCACCGCATAGCCCTGCGCGGCGAGCAGGTCGGCAATCATGCTGTACCCGTCGACCGCATGGATATCCTGCGCATTGGGCCCGCCATGAATCCAAAGCAGGGTCGGCACCTTGGTGCCCGCCGCCACACCCGTCGGACGCAGCAGCAGGCCATGGACTTCGTTGCCGTCCTTGGCGATGGCCGCATAGTCCTCGACTTTGCCCCAAGCGACCCGGTCCGCCACTGCCTTGTTGTGGGATGTCAGCAACTTGAGGCCGCCTTTTGCATCCAGCGCATAGATTTCAGACGGCTTGCCATCGCCGCTTGCGATCACCGCGCGCGGTGCACCAGGCGCAGGCGAACCACACTGCGCCAGCACCGAGACCGTGCCGTCATTCAGCCTTCGCAGCGTCCCCTTGGCATCCACCACGGCAGGCACTTCATGCCGGTCCTCCGCCAGCACCACGCCGACTTGCCCGGCACCCAGATCGACCGGCGAACTTACGAAAGCGCCTGAGGTTGCGGGCAGAATCCGCGTCGCCCCGGTATCCACCGCTGTCTCGGCGAGATGCGGCTGGCCATATTGGTCTGCCTTGCCGCCCGGCCCCACCAGATGCGTGATCTTCTTGCCATCGGCGGACCAGATCAGCGTCTGCCCCGGCGCGCCGTGGAGTTTGGCAACCAGCTTGGGCGCAGCGCCGGCCTTCGCTTCGACCACTGTCAGCCAATGGCCACCCAGATCCGTAAAATCCACCGAGTGGTCAGCGACATAGGCGATGGACTTGCCATCCGGTGCCCACTCGGCGGTTATCACATCGAACGCATCCGAAGCTGTCAGCCGAGTCTCGGTCTTCGCCGCCACATCGAACAGCGCGAGGTGCGTGTGCGTCTCCGCCGTGATGAAGCCCACGCCGTCCTGCTTGAACTTCACATCGTCCACCACCACTGGCAGCGGGCGGTCTTCATCATCCTTGGGCGGCTCGGGCGCCGGATCACTGATCATCAGCAGCAGCGTCTTCGAATCCGGGGACCAGCGGAACCCGGCGATATGGCCCTTCCCATCGGTCAGGTTCTTCGCCTCGCCCCCGCGCCGGTCGAGCAGCCAGATCTGCGCCCGCTTGTCCTTCCCGCGCTTGGAGAGAAACGCGATGGACTTGCCATCCGGGCTGAAGGAAGGCGCACTCGCGCTGTCCTCCCCGGTGGTCAGTTGCAGCGGCGCGCCACCCGCGAGATCCGCCAGCCACAGCGCATTGCGCCGCTTGTCCGTCTTGAGATCGGCCTCGCCGACCACATAAACCGCCTGCTTGCCATCATGCGCGCAATCGAGACCCGAGAGTGAACGCAGCGCCATGATGTCGTCGATGGTCACCGGGTGGCGGGCTGGGGCTGCTTCGCCCTCCGCCATCGCCGGCAGCGCCGCCACAAGCGTGCACGCTGCCATTCCCCAGCCAAGACCCTTGCGCCACGCCTTTACCGCCATTGCTGTTCCCCCAAGAAACCGGACAAGCGTCAAGACTAAACACACCGCCGCAGCGCAGGCAATCGGCAGCTTATTCCCATGACTTTACGGGCCATCCGGCTAGGATGTTACAATGGCTGGCCATCTCGAATTCAATACGTCGATGAGCGACGCCCTCGTCGTTCTGGGGGCGGCGGGTATCGTCATTCCCGCCTTTGCCCGCGCACGGATCACGCCGGTGATCGGCTTCATCCTGGTCGGCGTGCTCGTCGGCCCGTTCGGCCTTGGTCGGCTCGTCGGGCAGTTTCCGCAGCTCTACTACGTCACGATCAGCCGTCCCGAAGCCATTGCGCCCTTTGCCGAACTTGGCGTGATCCTGCTGCTGTTCGAGATCGGTCTCGAACTCTCGTTCGGCCGTTTGTGGGACATGCGCGCGCAAGTCTTCGGCCTCGGCGCGGCCAAGCTGCTGCTCTGCGCCGCGCTGCTGACCATCGTGCTGATCGCGATGCGCCATAACGTTCCGGCCTCCGCCGGGCTGGGTATCGCCCTGGCGCTGTCCTCCACCGCGCTGGTCCTCCCGATTGCCGGCACGCAAAGCCCGGTCGGCCGCAAGGCGCTTGCGATGCTGCTGCTCGAAGACATCGCCCTCGTGCCGATCATCTTCGTCCTCGGCGCCTTCGGTCCCGGCGGCGAGAGCGGCGCAGCCCTGTTCGACACGCTCCTGCGCGGCGCGGTAATCATCCTTGTCATGCTTACCTTGGGCCGCTTCCTGCTGCCGCGCCTGTTCGCCTCGGCTGCCCGCACCAAGAGCCCCGAACTGTTCCTCGCCTTCAGCCTGCTCGTGGTCATTGCCGCCGCGCTTGCCACGGCGGGAGCAGGCCTCTCCCCGATCATGGGCGCCCTCCTCGCCGGCCTGCTGATTGCCGAGACGGACTACTCGCGCGAAGTCGAAGCGCTGACCGCCCCCTTCAAGGGCCTCGCGCTCGGCGTGTTCCTGATCACGGTCGGCATGGGAATCGACGTAACCGAAGTCTGGCGGCAGTTCGGCGCCATCGCGCTTGGCGTCGCTTCGGTGCTGGCCGCCAAGGCCGTCGTCACCGCATTGCTGCTCCGCGTCGGCGGCGCGAGCCGGGGCATTGCCGTCGAGACCGGCCTGCTGCTCGCCGCGCCCTCGGAAACCACCCTTATCGTCCTGTCCGCCGCCGCCGCAGCCGGGCTCGTCAGCCACGCCAATGCCCAGTTCTGGCAGATCGTCACCGCGCTCGGCCTCACGCTCACGCCGGTCCTCGCCATGATCGGCCGCCGCCTCGCGACTGCCGTGGACCGCCCGCAGGATGTCCCGGTGAATGCCGCCCCCAGCGACGCCACGGGCCAGGCCCTCATCCTCGGCTACGGCCGCGTCGGCCGCCTCGTCGGCGCCATGCTGTCACGCCACGATGTGCCCTGGCTCGCGCTCGATGCCGACCCGGCGCTTGTCACGCAGGTGCGCGGCAGCGGCGATCCGGTGATCTACGGCAACGTCGCCAATGCCGAACTGCTCGCCAAGCTGCATCTGGATGAGGCCCGCGCCGTCATCGTCACCATGGACGAGCCCGTCCTCGTCAGCCGCACCGTGCGCCGCATCCGCGCCGCGCACCCGGACCTCCCGATCATCGTCCGCGCCCGCGACGCCGCCCACGCCGCCGAGCTCTACCGGGTCGGTGCAAGCGATGCCGTCCCCGAAGCGCTCGAGAGCTCGCTCCAGCTCTCGGAAGCCGTGCTCGTCGACATGGGAGTCGCGATGGGCCCGGTGATCGCCTCGATCCACGAAATGCGCGATGAACTGCGCGAGACGATCATGCGCGACGGTGGACTGGGCCAGAAGCCGCGCCTGAAAGCCGCCGGACTGCGCGATCGCTAGGCCGCCAGCACGCCTTTCGCCGCCGCAATCGCCTCGGCGGCCTTGCTGCCGTCCGGGCCGCCGCCCTGTGCCATGTCAGGCCGGCCACCGCCGCCCTTGCCGCCCAGCGCCTCGACGCCCGCGCGCACCAGATCAACCGCGCTGACTTTGCCGACGAGGTCTTCAGTCACAGCCGCCGCGATGCTCGCCTTGCCTTCGTTGACCGCAACGATCACCGCCACGCCCGAGCCCATGCGCTGCTTGGCCTGATCGAGCAGCCCGCGCAGTTCCTTCGGATCCATGCCCTCCAGCACCTGACCCGAGAACGTTATCCCGCCGACCTGTTCGTCCGCGGGTGCCGCCGCTGCGCCACCACCAGAAGCACCCGCCAGCGCCAGCGCCTTCTTCGCCTCGGCCAGTTCGCGCTCCAGCTTGCGCCGCTCGTCGACCAGCGCCGCCACGCGGGCCTCCACTTCATCGGGCGAGGATCGCAGCAGGCCCGCCGTGCGTCGAAGCGCTTCCTCGCGGCCGACCAGATAGGCCCGCGCGCCCGCCCCGGTCAGCGCCTCGATACGCCGCACGCCCGAAGACACCGCGCTTTCGCTCACCACGCGCAGCAGGCCGATATCACCCAGCGCACGCACATGCGTGCCGCCGCACAGCTCGACCGAATAGGGCTTGGCCCCTGCCCCCATGCTGAGCACGCGGACTTCATCGCCGTACTTCTCGCCGAACAGCGCCATCGCACCCGCGGCAATCGCGTCTTCCGGGCTCATCAGGCGCGTCGTCACCGGCGCGTTGCCGAGGATTTCGGCGTTCACTTCGTCCTCGATCGCCGCAATGTCGTCCGCCGTCAGCGCCGCCGGGTGCGAGAAGTCGAAGCGCAGCCGCTCGGCGGAGACCATCGAGCCTTTCTGCGTGACGTGCGCCCCCAGCCGGCGGCGCAGCGCCTCGTGCAGCAAGTGCGTGGCCGAATGGTTCGCCCGCGTCGCATCGCGCCGCGCGACGTCGATCGCCAGTTGCACCGCGTCGCCGACCCTGACCGAACCCGCCTCGACCGTGCCCAGGTGCGCGTGCAGGCGGCCCAGCGGCTTAGCGGTGTCGTTCACCGCAATGCGCAGGCCCTCGTTGGTCGATATCGTACCCGCATCGCCCATCTGGCCGCCGCTTTCGGCGTAGAACGGGGTCTGGTTGGTGATGATCGTGATGGTCTCGCCCGCCCCGGCCTCGGCCACTTCCTTGCCGTCCTTGACCAGCGCGACGACGACGCCTTCGCCAATGTTGGCGGTGTAGCCGGTGAACTCGGTCGCGCCTTCGCGTTCGGCGATGTCGAACCACACTTCGCTGTCGGCAGTCTGGCCGGAACCCTTCCACGCCGCACGCGCCGCTGCCTTCTGCTGCGCCATCGCCGCCTCAAACCCGGCACGGTCGACGCTCACCCCGCGCGCCCGCAGCGCGTCCTCGGTGAGATCGTAGGGGAAGCCGTAGGTATCATAAAGCTTGAACGCGGTCGCGCCCGGCAGGCTGTCGCCCTCGCCCAGATCACCCGCTTCCTCGTCCAGCAGCTTGAGGCCGTTTGCCAGCGTACGGCGGAACTGCACTTCCTCGCGCAGCAGCGTTTCCTCGACCAGCGGCTGCGCGCGGCCAAGCTCGGGGAACGCCTGACCCATTTCGGTGACCAGTGAACCCACCAACCGGTGCATCAAGGGCTCCTTCGCGCCCAGCAGGTGCGCATGGCGCATCGCGCGGCGCATGATGCGGCGCAGCACATAGCCGCGGCCTTCATTGCTTGGCAGCACGCCGTCCGCCAGCAGGAAGCTTGACGAGCGCAGGTGGTCCGCGATCACGCGGTGGCTGGCCCGGCTGTCGCCCTCGGCCTTGGTGCCGGTCAGGCTCTCCGAAGCTGCAATCAGCGCCCGGAACGTGTCCGTATCGTAGTTGTCGTGCTTGCCTTGCAGCACTGCCGCGATGCGCTCCAGCCCCATGCCGGTGTCGATGCTCGGGCTCGGCAGGCTGGTGCGCGTGCCGTCAGCCGACTGCTCGAACTGCATGAACACGAGGTTCCAGATCTCGATGAAGCGATCCCCGTCCTCGTCGGGCGATCCCGGAGGCCCGCCGAAAATGTGCTCGCCGTGATCATAGAAGATTTCCGAACACGGTCCGCACGGCCCCGTATCGCCCATCGACCAGAAGTTGTCCGAAGTCGGGATGCGGATGATGCGGTCGTCCGAAAGCCCGGCGATCCTCCGCCACAGGGCGAACGCCTCATCGTCGGTGTGGTAGACGGTGACGAGCAGCTTGTCCTTGGGCAGTCCCCACTCGCGCGTCAGCAAGGTCCAGGCATGGGTGATCGCCTGTTCCTTGAAATAATCGCCGAACGAGAAATTGCCGAGCATCTCGAAGAACGTGTGGTGCCGCGCCGTGTAGCCCACGTTGTCGAGATCGTTGTGCTTGCCGCCCGCGCGCACACACTTCTGCGACGACGTCGCCCGCTTCGTCGCGCGCGTCTCGAGCCCGGTGAACACGTTCTTGAACGGGACCATGCCCGCGTTGGTGAACATCAGCGTCGGGTCGTTGAACGGCACGAGCGGCGCCGAAGGCACGATCTCGTGCCCGGCGGAGCCGAAGTAGTCGAGGAAGGACCGGCGGATTTCGTTCGTCGAAGTCATGCCATGCCGATTAGGCGAGCGTTCGGCGCGGAACAAGCACGTTTCGGCCCTTCCGGTACGCTTGTCCCCATCACGGATAGGTTCAGGCGTTGTCCGCGGTCGCCGTCACCAGCCACGCCGCCGCCGGAAAACACACCCGCCCTCCCACGCAGCGCGACTGGACGAGTTCCAGCAGGCCACGCTCGAACGCTGCGCGGGGCTGATCGGGCAATGTGCGGATCGCCGCAGCCGCCGGACCGATGCGGCTGAAGAACGAGAGCGCATCGGCTACCGGGTTGCTGCCCGATCCGGCCACATAGGCAAAGTCGAGCGGCTGAAACTGGATATCGCGCCAGCCTTTCAGGCAGCGCCGGACGTGATCGGGATCAGCGAATGCGAACGGACCGGGCGGGAAATCGACCGCAGGCACTGGCTTGGCCGGCGGAAGCAGACGGGCGATATCCATGGCCCAGGGATTTTCCGAGGCAGGCCGGAAGCACGAGAACACGAAGCGCGCTCCGGGCGCGGCCTTGGCCGACAGATGCGCAAACGCTGCGGGCGGATCGCTGAAGAACATCACCCCGTGGCGCGAAATGTAGAGATCAGGCGCCGCGCCGTCCCCCTGCCAAGCGGAAGCATCGGCCACGGTGAACGAAAGATTGGCATGTCCAGCCGCACGGCTCTTCGCTGCCTCGACCAGTTCGCCGGAGATATCGATTCCGGTCACCGTTGCTTCGGGCCTTGCCGAGGCAACTGCGAGGGACAGTTCGCCCGCACCGCAGCCCACGTCGATCACCCGGCGCCCGGGCTCCTTTGCGATGGCGGCGAGAAGGTGGGGCGTGAGCGCGGCGAAGCTGCGGTCGGTCCGCTCCCACTCCGCCGCCCAGTTCTGGCCGACCCGGCCCTGCCATTCTTGCGCGCCTGTCATGCAGAGCAGGCTATGCGCCGCTGCCCCACCCGGCAAGCGTTAATGCGGCAAGATCGATCACGTCGCGAAATAGGGCCCGCCCTTGGCGCGTGCCGCCTGCCACGCCGGCCGCGCATGAATCGCGGCGACAAATGCGGCGAGCTTCGGGTAGGCCTCGCTCAGGCCTTGCATCACGACAACTTCGGCGAGGAAACTCAGCATCACATCTGCGCCGGTCCAGTCGTCGCCGATGAAGTGGCCCGAAGGCCGCAGGATCGCCTCTAGATAGCCGAAATGCGCCGCAAGCTGCTCGTCGATGCGCGGCCGCAGCGGCGCGCCGGCCTCGCCGAGCCGCGAGATATAGAGATTGAGCAGGATCGGCGTCATCGCCGAGCCCTCGGCGAAGTGCATCAGTTCGTTGTGGCGCAGCGCATCATCCGTGCCGGGAGCGGGCTGCCATTTTCCGCTGCCAAAGTGGTCGCAAAGATACTGCACGATCGCGCCGGATTCCTCGATCACCCGGCCATCGACCTCGAGCAGCGGTGACTTGCCGAGCGGATGGACGGCCTTGAGTTCCTGCGGCGCGAGATTGGTCTCGGCATCGCGCTGGTAGATCTTCAGTTCATAGGGAACGCCGAGCTCCTCCAGCAACCAGAGGATGCGCTGCGAGCGGCTGTTGTTGAGGTGGTGGAGAACGATCGACATCCGGCTTCCTTCCCGTGCTTGGTCTCGGCGCGAGGCTATGTGTTTTCGGTTAGACAGGGAAGACGAAGAAAGGGCGACGTGAGAATGTCAGATGCCCTCTCATCCCCCCGCCCCTTCAAACCAGAACCGCCGCGCTCGTTCCGGGGAGCGCGGCGGCCTTTGGACCGGCGGCGGGTTGCGGGGGGATAGGGGGGTGCCCCCGCCGCCTGAAGGATCAGATGTCGTCGTCCGCGTCCGGACCCACCATCAGCCCTTCGGCGACCTTGTCGGTCTGGCCGCGGATCGCGGCTTCCAACCGGTCGCAAACTTCACGATTCTCGCGCAGATAATTCTTGGCGTTCTCGCGGCCCTGCCCGATCCGGATGGAGTCGTAGCTGAACCAGGCACCCGACTTCTCGACGATCCCGGCCTTGACGCCGAGGTCGAGGATCTCGCCGATCTTCGAGATACCCTCGCCGTACATGATGTCGAACTCGACCTGCTTGAACGGCGGCGCGACCTTGTTCTTGACGACCTTCACGCGGGTGGCGTTGCCGACGATATCGTCGCGGTCCTTGATCTGGCCGGTGCGGCGGATGTCGAGGCGGACCGAGGCATAGAACTTGAGCGCGTTGCCGCCCGTCGTCGTCTCAGGGTTGCCGTACATCACGCCGATCTTCATGCGCAGCTGGTTGATGAAGATCACCATGCAGCGCGAACGGCTGATCGAACCGGTCAGCTTGCGCAGCGACTGCGACATCAGGCGCGCCTGGAGGCCGACGTGGCTGTCGCCCATCTCGCCCTCGATCTCAGCGCGGGGAACAAGCGCCGCGACCGAGTCGACCACAAGCACGTCGATCGCATTCGAACGCACCAGCGTGTCGACGATCTCGAGCGCCTGCTCGCCGGTATCAGGCTGCGAAACAATCAGCTCATCGATGTTGACGCCGAGCTTCTTGGCATAGACCGGATCGAGCGCGTGTTCCGCATCGACGAACGCGGCGGTCCCACCGGTCTTCTGCGCCTCGGCAATCACGTGGAGCGCGAGCGTGGTCTTGCCCGAGCTTTCCGGCCCGTAGACCTCGATAACGCGGCCGCGCGGCAAGCCGCCGACGCCGAGCGCGATGTCGAGCCCGAGCGAACCGGTCGAGATCGCCTCGACCTGCATGGTCTCCTTCGAGCCCAGCCGCATGGCCGAACCCTTGCCGAACGCCTTGTCGATCTGTGCGAGCGCTGCATCGAGCGCTTTCTGACGATCCATGTCCTTGTCTTTGCCTTCCTGGATAAGCTTCAACTGCGCCGCCATGGCTTGCTTCCCCTTGCTAGAGATGGCTGACATGAACCGTCAACACCAGCCTTGTACCCACTTTGTTCTATTGGAACAAGGGGGGAACAAAAAGACGGTCCCGATTGTCTGAACGCTGCCGCATACTACGGATATTCCACAGGAATTTCCACATGCACCAAGGGTTCCACCCGGCCCATGCAGAAGTTCCTTCAGGAATGGTGCAAAAAGTTACCCAGAGAATTGTCAGGGAATCTTGATTCGGAACGTCCCGATCTGGTTGCCGCGCAGCGCGGTCGGATCGGGCACCGCCACCGGATCGTCGGCCGCAACATCGGTCTCGATGCTGGTCGTGCGCTGGATCGTGGCGGCGGTATAGCGCTGCTGCAGACGCAGCCCGGCCGTCACCGGCAGCCGGTTCTGGTTCCACATCCGCACGATCACCCCCGCAGCGATCCCTTCCTCGGCGGGCTTCACCGCCCAGACCAGCGCCTGCGAGGAGCTTGGCGAAAACAGGCTCCACGCCTTCGATGCGAGCAGCGCGCCCTTGACCGGACCGGTCGCCGGCCCCGTCACCAGCGGATTCTGCGCCTCCAGCGCAAAACGCATCGCGGTATTCTGGTTGTAGGCCGCGTGCGGCAGCAGCGAAAAGCGGTGGAGGAACTGCGTATCGCCGCCCTGCCCCGGCAGGCCGAGCCCATTGATCCGCCCGCCGGCCAGTACATCGATGCGCGGCGTGGTGATATCGAGCCGGTGCGGATCGGACCTACCGAGTCGCATGAAATAGGCGTCGCTGTTGGAAAGAGTCACGCCGTCCCGCCCGTTGCCCGATGTCATGTCGGCAAAGTGGCCCAGCGTGAGCCACTCGTAGAGCGAATTCTGCGTGCGCGTGCTGATCCCGCCCGAGGCAGCCTGCCGCGCAGGAATCACCGCGCCCACTTCCTCGTGCCGCACCAGCGGCTTGTCGATTGCGAAAGGGAAACTGTAGGTCTTGAGATCGTCGAATCCGGCGGAAATCCGGTTCTCGAGATCGATCTGGCCCGAGCCGGCATAGACTGTCAGGCGCACGGTACGCGGCTGTGGGCCATCGATATCGGCGCGCAGCGTGGCAGAGACCGGACCGTTCGATTCGAGCACGACCGTCCCCGTCCCCTCGCCCAGATCGTTGAGCGCCCGGCCGCCATCGGCACGCACCCATTCGCGCCCGCTGCGGCCCGGTTCGATCAGCGACTGGATCGCGCCGCGCCCGTCCATGACGATCCGGTAGCGCGAGGTGATCAGCACGCCGCCTTCGAAGCGCGCGGTATCCGCGAGCGCCGACGCGGGCGCCACATCGCGGATGTCGTAGAGCCGATAACCGATCGACGGCACCGAGGTGGCGAGGAAACGGATGCGCCGCTCCGAGCCCGAGCCGATCGCTTCTGCCGGCAAGGGCGTGGTCGTCCCCGCCACCACGACACTGAATGGCCCGGTGCCGGGATAGGGCACTTCGGCCGGCGCGGTGCGCGAATAGCCCAGCGCATTGAACACGAAGAAGCGCTTGCCCACGGTGACTGTCGGCACAAGCTGGCTCATCCGCGCGCGTGCATCGGCAAGCAACCTATCGACATAGCGTTCGATCGTGGCGACTTGCGCTTCCTGGAAGACTATCCGCGCGCCATCGCCGATCACGCCGCCGCCGACGATATCGTGCTCGAAAAACAGCCCCACCGCACGCCACGCGGCGTCGCGGTCCGACTCTCGCCCATTGAGGAAAGCGGGATCCTGCAACGCGACGATGGTGGCCAGAGCCTCGGCGCTGCGCAGTTTTTCGACCGCTCGCCGCACGCGCGCCGATTTCTCGGCGATCGAGGCGAGTGCCAGTTCCCATTCATTGCCATAGCTGACCTGCTCGGAGGGCAGCGAGGTGCCGTAGGTTCTCTCGAAATCGCGGAAAAAGTCCTCGGTGTTCGAGACGATCACGCGGCGGCCGGCGTCCGAAAGATCCTGCGCAACGGCCGGGAAGCTGTTGACCCGGTCGCTCAGCGGTATGATCAGTTCGGCATCGTCCCAGCCCTGCCCGATCAACCCGATGACGTCATAGGGCCAATGGCTGCGGAACGTGGCATCGCTGGTTACAAACGGCACCACTTCGCGCGGATAGCGAGCCTCGGCATAACCGCCCGGGCCCTGGTTGCCGTTTCCGTCGACGGCGGATGGCAGCCGGTGTTCCAGCGACATCCACTTCGTCAGCAGGCGTGAACCATCGGGGCCGGTCCACCAATAGGCGGGGTTGAGCCGCTCGCCCGAGGCGGTCACTTGCGTCGCGCAGGCGCAGACCCCCTTCCAGCTGTAGCGCGCACCGGCACCTGCAAAGACAGAGCCCAGACCCAGCGGCTGGGTCTGGTTCTCCATCGCAATGCCGAGGGTGAAGCGCACCCCGAACCGGCGCTCCAGGCGGCCGGCGTAGTACATGTCGCGCAGCTGCGCCTCAAGCGGCATCGATCCACGCACTTCGACCAGCGTGTTGAGCGGCATCGAGATATGCCCGTCGCGCACCCGGTTCATCAGGCGCTGCATTTGCGCCGGGGTACGCTGGCGTTCGTATTCCCACATCCACAGCGAGCCGTCGGTGTTCCAGCGGGCCTGCTGGTCCGCCGGAAGCGTCTCGGTCGCGTCGATCTGGTCAAGATAGGCATCGAGCGCGCGGGGGAAGTAGTCCGCATAAGCTTCGGCGCTCGCCGACCACATGTAGTCGGTATGATCGTCGGGCGCGATGTAGATGCGCTTGGGCACTTCGGCGGCTGCAACCGGAGCAACAGACACGGCGGCACACCCTGCAAAAAGCAGGGCAAAAACGGATGATAAACGCATGTTTTACCAATCTTTTTCGAATCGCGCCGACTTGGAATTACCATGATCACATGACAACAAGCGAACACATTGGTGGTAAACCGCCCGGCAAGATTGACAGGGCTTTGCCCACCACTAGGTTTCGCTGCATCGCACAATGACTATAGCACCAGCGCAGGCGGAAAACTTTTGATGAAACCCATGGCATCTTTCGCATTCGCCGCATCGAGCCTTGCGCTTGCTGCCCCCGCTGCCGCGCAGGATGCAGCACACGCCGTCCGCGCCATCGCGATCAACGATCACCTCACTGCCTTTTACCAAGGCCGCCCGCACCAGGCCTCGGTTCCGCCGGGACCCTATCGCTGGCCGGACTATGGAGCGATCAACGTCGGCGTCGCGACTTATGCGATCCATGACGGCGATACCGCGCTGGTCTACGATACATTCACCGATACCGCCTCCGCGCAGTGGGTGCGCGACTGGCTGACCAAGGCGGGCGTCAAGCGCTTCATCCTTGCCACCAGCCACTGGCACCTCGATCACATCGGCGGCAACACCGTCTATGCCGACAGCATGCGCATCGCGACCGAAGCGACCCGGGTGAAGCTCACCGCCAAGCGCACCGCCATCGAGGCCGGGACCGAAGAAGGCCCTCCCGCGATCCGCCCGTTGATCCTGCCCGATGTCGGGATTGCGCCGGACAGCGAGGTGACGCTGATGATCGGCGCGGTGAAGGCCGTGTTGCATCCCGTTGCGATCCATTCAGCCGATGGCCTCGTCATCGAACTGCCGGACGACAAGCTGCTGCTCGCGGGCGATACGCTGGAGGATACGGCGACATTCGTGGCAGAGCCGGAATCTCTACCGCAGCAATACAAGGCGCTGGGCACGATGCGTGGCTGGGGTTTCACGAAAATCCTGCCCAACCACGGCAATCCGGCGGTCATCACGGCGGGCGGTTATGGCCTCGGCTTCCTCGACGCGACGCGCGACTACATTCGGGCGCTGGTTGAACATTCGCACGACGCGGATTTCCAGAAGCAGCCGCTCGAAAACTTCGTCAGCGCAGCCGTAAAGCGCGGGGATGTCAGCCTCTGGTGGTCCTACCGCGATGCCCATGCCAACAATCTGGCTGCGGTGGCGAAAGCGTGGAAGGACAAGCCGATTCCGCGCTTCGACGCCGCACCCTGACCCGGCTCAACGCGCCTTCAGGACGTCTTCCACCGCCGTGCAGATCTGCGCCACGCTGAAGGGCTTGGCGAGGAAGTACATGTTCGGAATGTCGATCTCCCGGCGCAGCTGTTCCTCGGCATAGCCCGACATGAACAGCACCGGCAGTTCCGGCCGCAGGTTGCGAATCTCGCGCGCCATGGCCGGGCCGTCCATGCTGGGCATGACGACATCCGAGACGACAAGGTCGAACTCCTCGCCGGCCGAGATGGCCTTTCCAAGCGCTTCCAACCCATCCTCGCCGTCGCTGGCGGTGGTGACTTCATAGCCCTGCCGCACCAGCGCGCGCTCGGCGACTGCGCGAACAGTGTCCTCGTCCTCGACCAGCAGCACGCGCCCGCCGCCCGACCACTGCTTGCGCTTGGGGGGCAGCCTGGCCGCGCTCGCCGCCTGCGCCGCTTCTTCGGCATCTGCAGCATCGGGAACGTGGACGGGAAAGTAGATCGAGAACCGCGTGCCCTTGCCCACTTCGCTTTCGGCAAAGATGAACCCGCCCGATTGCTTGACGATGCCGTAGACGGTCGAGAGGCCAAGTCCGGTGCCCTTGCCCTTCTCCTTGGTGGTGAAGAACGGCTCGAAGATCTTGCCGATCTGCGCCGGAGGAATGCCGTGCCCGGTATCCTCCACGATCAGCGCCGTGTAGTCGCCGATGGGGAGGATCTCGCTCTTCATCGCGCGCACGTCGGCGGCGGTGATCCGCCTGGTCTTGAGCCGCAGCACGCCGCCGCCCTTGGTCGCCGGAATGCCGCCCGAACCGCCATTGCCGGTCATGGCATCGCGTGCATTGACGGCGAGATTGAGCAGCACCTGCTCGAGCTGCACCGGGTCCGCGCGGACGAGGCCGAGGCCGCGGTCGTGCGTCACCTCGAGCAAGATCTTTTCGCCCAGCAGGCGCTTCAGCAGGGTGGAGATTTCGGCCACGACATCGGGCAGCTGCAGCACTTCGGGACGCAGGGTCTGCTGGCGCGAGAAGGCGAGCAATTGTCGCGTCAGGCTGGCCGCGCGGTTGGAATTGGCGCGGATCTGCTGGATGTCGTCGTAGTCACTGTCACCCGGCGTATGGCGCATCAGCATGAGGTCGCAGTAGCCGATGATCGCGGTCAGCACGTTGTTGAAATCGTGCGCGACGCCGCCCGCCAGCTGGCCCACCGCCTGCATCTTGGTCGCCTGCGCGATCTCGCGCTTGAGGCGGGTTTCTTCGGACGAATCCTTGAGGCTGAGGATCACCGCCCCCTCGCCCAGCCCGCGCACCCCGGCAAGGCTGAGCGAGACGGGGTCCTCGGGCGCCGAACGCAGCCGCACCGCGACGTCGCCTGCCCCGCCGCTGCCTTGGGCAAAGCGCCGAACGGCATCGGCAAGCGCGCCCTTATCCTCGCGGATCACGAGGTCGGAGGGGTACGGCGGCGGGCTGCTGTCGTCATGTCCGGCAGCGCGCAGGAAGGCCTTGTTCGCGAAGAGAAACCGCCCGTCGCGGTCGGTCATGGCAAGGCCAAGCGGCAGGCGCGCCAGCAGCGCCTCGATCTGCGGGATACCGGTGCGGGTGTCGCCCACGCCGCCCTGGTTGTCGATGAGCAGGAACAGCGAGGCGGTCTGCGCCGGGTCTGCTGCGGCCGAGCCGAGCGCCACAGCATCGGGATCGGCAATCGGCACATGAAGCATGCGCACCGACGCACCGCGATTGCCTTCGCGCGCGTAGAAAATGCGCTCCTGCTCGTCGGCGCTGAAATAGCCGACGAAATCAGTGTCAGCGACGTCGGCGTCCGCTTCGCCCACGGCGCGCGCGGCAAAGAGGGCGTTGGCTGCATGGATCAGTCCGTCCGGCGCGACGGCGGCAATCTGGATGCCCTCCCGCCCAAGCGCCTGCCCGACTTTGCCGCGCACATGGCCGATGACCTCCTGCAGCGGATCGCGGCGCACCACCGGCGCAAAGCGCCAGATCAGGAAGTCCTGCCCGCGCCCTGCCCGCTCGATCTCCAGCCGCCATTCGCGTCCACCGGCGGCAATCGGTTCATACTCGGCCCGGCCATCGCGCCAGGCAGCACGCGCGGCCCCCTCCAGCGCCTCGTTGTCAACGCCATCCAGCCCCAGCCGCGGCGGCGCCGAGCCGATCCCGAAGCATGCGGCAAACCGGGCGTTGGCACAGGTCAGCCGCCCGGCGCGGTCGATGATGGCGGTCGCTTCCTCGCCCCGCTCGATGGCGGCATGGGTGACGGACCAGTCCGGCGGCGCAAAGTCGGTCACCTCCGCCGCCTCGCGCGGGCGCGTCGTAAAGGCCAGCGCAACAGCGAGGCAGCTCACCCCGAGCGCATAGGCCAGCGCACTCACGATCTGGCCCGAAGCCAGCCACAACAGCAGCGCGCTCGCCACCACGGCAAAGGCCACCGTCAGCCGCTCGCGCCAGCGGGATGGGTTGGCGGTCGCGGCGTCCGAGGTCAGCGTGCTCACACTCATGCTCGCTGAGCTCCGGCGAGACTCCGGCTCAATCGCTGACGCCGCCGCCGCCCGGTCCACCAGCGCCAGATCACGATCGAGGCGAAATAGCCGATGACGGCCGAGACCACGGAAATGACCAGAAGCCCCAGCACCATCGCGGGTGCGGCGGAAGAGACCAGCCAGTTGGCCCACTCACCCAGCCCCGCGCCGCGGTCGATCAGCAACTGGAACGTCGCGAGATCCGCATTGAGGCCAAGAAAACTGCCCACCCACAACGCGGCGAGCAGGATCATCGGGGTCGTCGCCGGGTTCGAGAGCAAGGTTGCCGCAGCGGCCAGCGGCACATTGCCACGAAACGGGACGCACATCAGCGCCGCACCGACAATCTGCACCCCCGGAATCATCGCAAAGATGCCGACGAACAGCCCAACCGCGATCCCGCGCGGCACCGAGCGCCGGTTGTAGCGCCACAGTTCGGGCCGGGCCGCCAGCGGACGGACGAAGCGGCTCTTCACCAGCGTCTCGCGCGTTGGGATCAGCCGCTGCACTTTGCTGGAAATGCCCTGCTTCATGCCCGAACCGCTATCCTCCATCAGCCATGCTCGCGCATGATGCGCGCTTTGTCACGCTGCCAGTCGCGGTCCTTGATCGCCATGCGCTTGTCGGCGTTGTTCTTGCCCTTGGCGAGCGCGAGTTCGACTTTCGCCCGGCCGCGCCCGTTGAAATAGACCGAGAGCGGCACCAGCGTCATGCCCTTGCGCTCGACCGCCCCGTGGAAGCGGGCAATCTCGCGTTCCTTCAGCAGCAGCTTGCGCGGGCGCTTGGGCTCGTGGTTGTAACGGTTGCCGTGGCTGAATTCGGGCACGTTGGAATTGACCAGCCAGACCTCGCCGTCCTTCACTTCGGCGTAGCTCTCGGCAATCGAGCCCTCGCCGAAGCGCAGCGACTTCACCTCGGTGCCGGTCAGCGCGATGCCCGCCTCGTAGACGTCCTCGATGAAATACTCGAAGCGCGCGCGGCGGTTTTCGGCGACGATCTTCTTCTTGTCGAAGGCAGGCGGAGTGGGACGGGCCATGGTCATGGCCATGTAGGCCGCTGCACACGGAAAGAAAAGGGAGCGCCCGGCATAACCTTTTGCCGATCCGGTACGAACAGCACTTGCCAAGCCCGCGCTGCAGCGCACAAAAGGCGCGTGGAGGGCCGCGCGCCGGGCAGGCGCAACGCAAGGATTCGGCGCAAGATGGCCAGCAAGACAAAGCCCGCACCCGCTCCCGCCCCCGCCGAAGCAGCCGTTCTCGTGTTACAAGGCGGCGGCGCGCTGGGCGCCTATCAGGCCGGCGTGTTCGAAGCGCTTGCGGCCGCGGGGCATGAGCCGTCATGGGTCGCAGGTATCTCGATCGGCGCGATCAATGCCGCGCTGATCGCCGGCAACCCGCCGGTGCATCGCCTCCGGGCTCTGCGCGCTTTCTGGGAACGCGCCTCGTCGAGCGTTCCGTTCACCTCCCCCTTCGACAATGGCTGGGGCCGCCGCCTCTTCAACGAAGCCGCCGCCGGAATGGTCGCGATGTCCGGCATTCCGGGTTTCTTCACCCCGCGCCTGATGCCGACCTGGTTCGCCCTGCCCGGCTCGGCCGAGTCCACAAGCCTCTACGACACGACCCCCTTGCGCGAGACGCTGCTCGAGCTCGTCGATTTCGACCTGCTCAACAACGGCCCGATGCGCTTCAGCGTCGGCGCAGTGAACGTGCTGACCGGCAACTTCACCTATTTCGACAACCGCGAGCGCCTGATCGGCCCCGAACACATCATGGCCAGCGGAGCGCTGCCGCCGGGGTTCCCCGCCGTGATGATCGACGGCGAGCCTTACTGGGACGGCGGAATCGTATCCAACACCCCGCTGCAATATGTGCTCGATACCCGCGCGGGCACTTCGCCGCTGCTCGTCTTCCAGGTCGATCTGTTCAGCGCACGCGGGATGATGCCGCGTTCGCTGTCAGAGGCGATGCAGCGCGAGAAGGACATCCGCTTCTCGAGCCGCACCCGTCTCAACACCGATCTGCAGATGCGGCTCGAGGCCATGACCTCGGCCGCGGCCCGCCTCGCCGCGCGCCTGCCGGAGGAGCTGCGCTGCGATCCTGATCTGATGGAGCTGACCAGCCACGCCTGCGATTGGCCGGTGACGATCCTCCACCTGATCAATCGCAGCGAGAGCTACGAATCGCACAGCAAGGACTACGAATTCTCGCGCGGCACGGTTGAAGGCCACTGGGCCTCGGGCCGCGCTGATGTCGAACGCTCGCTCGCCAGCCCGCGCTGGAAAGAGCGCCAGATCCACGATTGCGGCATCGTCACCCTCGATCTCGCCTAACAGGAGCCTTCCCATGGACCTCAGCAACAAGATCGCCATTGTCACCGGCGCCGCCAGCGGCATCGGCCTCGCCATCGCCAGGCGCTATGCCGAGGCCGGGGCAAAGGTCGCCATTGCGGACCTGAAGCTCGAAGCCGCCGAAGCTGCCGCTGCCGGTATCAATGCCGACCATCCCGGCGCGGCGATGGCCGTCGCCATGAACGTGACGGACGAGGATCAGGTGAACGCGGGCGTCGCCGCCGTGGTCGCCGCGTGGGGCACGGTCGATATCCTCGTCTCCAATGCCGGCATCCAGATCGTCAACCCGATCCAGGACTTCGCCTTTGCCGACTGGAAGACAATGCTCGCCATCCACCTCGATGGCGCCTTCCTCACCACCAAGGCGGTGATCCCGCACATGTACGCGCAGAAGTCGGGCGCGATCCTTTATATGGGCTCGGTCCATTCCAAGGAAGCGAGCCCGCTCAAGAGCGCCTATGTCACCGCCAAGCACGGCCTCCTCGGCCTCTGCCGCACGGTCGCCAAGGAAGGCGGCCCCCACGGCGTGCGCACCAACGTGATCTGCCCCGGCTTTGTCCGCACGCCGCTGGTGGACAAGCAGATCCCTGAACAGGCTAGGGAATTGGGCATCAGCGAAGACGAGGTCGTCAAGAAGGTCATGCTCGGCCAGACCGTCGATGGCGAGTTCACGACGGTGGACGACATCGCCGAACTGGCGCTGTTCTTTGCCGCGTTCCCCAGCAACGCGCTGACGGGCCAATCGCTGGTGGCAAGCCACGGCTGGTCGATGGGGTAAGCTCGCCTCGCGTTGCACCCAATGATCCGTTAGGTCACCTTACATTGACGGCCGGGCTTGGCTACACCACTGCGCAGGCCAGACCCGGCCCCGTCAATTGAGGCAAGACCACCCCATGACCAACCCCACCGCTTCCGACCTCCTCCGCATCTTCGAACTCCAGCAGGCGAACCAGTGGAACGTGAAGGCCTCCAGCGCCGAAGTGCGCAAGGCCAAGCTCGCCGGGCTCAAGGCCGCGGTCGAGGCCCATGCCGATGCCATCGTCGCCGCCGTGCTCGAAGATACGCGCAAGCCCGAGGGCGAGATCCGCGTTACCGAGGTGATGAACGTCACCGCCAACATACAGCGCAATATCGACAATCTCGATGCGTGGATGGCCCCCACCGAAGTCGCGCCTTCGCTCAATCCCGCAGACCGCGCGCAGATCCGCTATGAAGCGCGCGGCGTCTGCCTGATCCTTGGCCCATGGAACTTCCCGCTCGGCCTCGCGCTCGGGCCGCTCGCCGCCGCCGTCGCGGCGGGCAACACCGCGATCGTGAAGCTGACGGACCTCTGCCCCGCCACCGCGCGCGTGGCCGCCAGCATCATCGCCGAGGCCTTCGATGAAAACGAAGTCGCGCTCGTCGAAGGCGATGTCAGCGTCGCCACCGCGCTGCTCGAACTGCCGTTCAACCACATCTTCTTCACCGGCAGCACCCGCGTCGGCAAGATCGTCATGGCCGCTGCAGCGAAGCACCTTGCCAGCGTCACGCTCGAACTCGGCGGCAAGTCGCCCGTCATCCTCGATTCTGGCGCAGACATCGACAAGGTCGCCGCCCAGCTTGCCTCGGCCAAGCAGTTCAACGGCGGGCAGGCCTGCATCAGCCCGGACTACGTCTTCGTGCGCGAGGAACATCAGGCCCGGCTGGTGGAGGGCTTCAAGGCCAACGTGCAGCGCAACCTCTATGACGAGAACGGCGCGATCCGGAAGGAAAGCATCGCCCAGATCGTCAACCGGGCGAATTTCAACCGCGTGAAGGCGCTGTTCGACGATGCCGTGGCGCAAGGCGCGACCGTCGCCGTCGGCGGCACGATGGACGAGAGCGACCTCACCATCCACCCCACGCTGCTGACCGGCGTGACCCCGCAGATGAAGATCCTGCAGGAGGAAATCTTCGCGCCCGTGCTGCCGGTGATGAACTACGAGAGCCTGGACCAGGCGATCGACTACATTGCCGAACGCGACAAGCCGCTGGCGCTCTACATCTACTCGGACGACGAGGCGAACATCGAGAAGGTGATCAGCCGCACCTCATCGGGCGGTATGACGGTGGGCGGCGTCTTCTCGCACTACCTCGAAAACCACCTGCCCTTCGGCGGCGTGAACGCCAGCGGCACCGGCAGCTATCACGGCTACTTCGGCTTCAAGGCCTTCAGCCACGAACGCGCGATCTACCGGCACATGTGAGGGTGGGGGTCAACCCAACAGACCCATACTCAATTCCCCACCTCCGCTCACCCTGAGCCTGTCGAAGGGCGCTGGCACAGCGGTTGTGCCTGTTGCTTCGACAAGCTCAGCATGAGCGGAGTGTTTTTGACTGCCCTAGATCAGCCCCGCATGCTTCAAGGCCGCGTCCACTTCGGCACGGGCCTTGTCGCTGCAAGGCACCAGCGGCAGGCGCAGCTCGTCGGTGATGTAGTCATGCACCCGGCTCAGCGCGTACTTGACCGGGCCCGGTGAGGCATCGTCGAACATCGCGTAGTGCAGCGGATAGAGCAGGTCGTTGATCTCGCGCGCCTTTTCGTAGTCACCCGCCGCGCAGGCCGCCTGGAAATCGGCGCAGAGGCGCGGGGCGACGTTCGCCGTCACCGAGATACAGCCCACCGCGCCCGCCGCATTGGCGGGGAGCGCGAGTTCGTCGTCACCGGACAGCTGGCAGAAATGCTTGCCGATGCCCATGCGGTGATCGGTGACGCGGCTGAGGTCACCGCTCGCGTCCTTGATGCCGACGATCTTGTCCGGATATCGGCGCGCGAGTTCGCACACCGTCTCAGGCAGGATGTCGGTGACGGTGCGGCCCGGCACGTTGTAAAGAATGATCGGCAGATCGTTGTTTTCGGCAAGGTAGCCGAAATGTGCGAGGAGGCCCGCCTGGCTCGGCCGGTTATAGTAGGGCGCAACGCAGAGCGCAGCCTTGGCGCCGCTCTTGCGGCTGAAGGTCATGTGCAAGTGCGCGTTCATCGTGTCATTGCTACCGCAGCCGGCAATGACCGGAACCCGCCCCGCTGCCTGCTCCACGCAGACCTCGATCACACGGTGGTGCTCGGCGTTCGACAGGGTCGAGGCCTCACCCGTCGTCCCGCAGGGCACCAGCGCCGAAGAGCCATTTTCGATCTGCCAGTCGACCAGCTTGCGGAACGCTTTCTCGTCGAACACCCCGCCGCGAAAAGGCGTCACCAAAGCCGGAATGGAGCCGGAAAACATGGACTTTACCCTTCGATCTGCGCCACAAGGCGTCTGAGCGGCGCTTCGCTTCGACGCCGTAACACGCGCCTGATAGGAAGACGAAAGCCGGAATGTCCAGCATGGAGATGAGTGTGAAGCTGCGAAAGCTGCTGCTGGGCAGTTCGTTGATCCCCATGCTAGCCGCTTCGGCTGCCTGCCACGCCAACGATGTGGATACCGGCGCCACCGCGTGGGATGCCGCGCGCGCCCGCCTGATCGCGCAAGGACAAGGCCCGCTGGCGCAAGCCGTCAGCCGCTGGCAGATGCTCGCCGACTCCAACGTCTACAACTTCACCGACTATTCCAGCTTCATCCTCAGCTACCGCGGTTTTCCCGAAGAGGAGAAGCTGCGCCGCGCCGCCGAGGCCGCACTCGATCGGCAGAGCGCCGATGCCGGCAGCGTGGTCGCCTTCTTCGACCGCGTACCGCCGCTGACCAACCCGGCCCGCGCGCAATATGCCCTCGCCCTCAAGGCACTCGGCCGCCCCGAAGCCGATACGATGGCGCGCGCGGCATGGCGCGGCGGCGCAATGAGCGAAGCGGCGGAAGCGGCCATTCTCGCCGGTTGGGGCGCCACCTTCACGCCCGATGACGACGACGCGCGGATGGACGCGCTGCTCTGGGCCGGCAATCCCTCCCCCGCCGCCCGCCAGACCGCACGGGTCAGCGCTGCCCGGCGCGGCCTCTTCGCCGCGCGGCAGGCAACCTTGATCGGCCTCGATCCCTACTCCGCCGCCGAGGGCACGAGTATCGACGTGCTGAATGCGGACCCAGGCTTCATCTGGTCCCGCGCGCGCCAGCTGCGCCGCCAGGGTAATGGCGCCGCCGCGCAGGCGCTGATCGCCAATCGCCCACTGCTCGCCCGCCCGCCGCTCAACCGCGAGAAGTGGGTCGACGAGCTTCTCGCGAATGCACGGCGCGCCGCGGCGGCAGGTGATGCCCGCACCGCCTATCGCATCGCCGCCGGCATCGACGATGCTTTCGCGCGCGGCGAGGATGTCAGCCAGGCCGCCTACGACCTGCGCGACGACTACACCTCGCTGATGTGGCTCGGCGGCCAGCAGGCGCTGCGCCTATTGAACAACGGCGCCGATGCCGCACCCCTGTTCTGGCGCTACGGCTCGGCCGCGCGCACGCCTGGCACGCGCTCCAAGGGCTTCTACTGGGCTGGTCTCGCCGCCGCGCAAGGCGGTCGGGCCAACGATGCACAGCGCTATTTCGAGATGGCCGCGGCTTATGGCGACCAGTTCTACGGCCTGCTTGCGCTCGAACGGCTCGGCCGCGCGGTCCCGCGCTTCGCCGCCGACGCAGATGTCCAGCCCACCCCGCAGGAACGCGCGGCCTTCGACGCCTCGTTCCTCACGCAGGCCGTGCGCGAAGCCGCGCGCGATGCGGACTGGCGCACGACGGTCCGCTTCTTCCGCGAGATCAGCGATCAGCAGCAGACCAAGAGCCAGCACGTCCTCGTCGCGCAGCTCGCGCGCGAACTGGGCCGCCGCGATCTCGGCGTCATCGTCGGACAAGCGGCGGCGGCGCGCGGCTACCTCGATTTCCAGCACATCGCCTTTCCGGTGATCCCGGTCCCGCCCGGCTACGAACATGCCTGGACGATGATCCATGCGATTGCCCGGCAGGAAAGCCAGTTCTCGCAGAATGCGGTAAGCCATGCCGGCGCGCGCGGCCTGATGCAGCTGATGCCCGCCACCGCCAACGAGCAGGCAGGCAAGCTCGGCCTGTCCTATTCGACGTCCGCCCTCATCGACGATGCCGGATACAACCTGCAAGTCGGCGGCGCCTATTTCCAGCGCCTGCTGACCTACTACAACGGCAGCTATCCGCTCGCCGTCGCCGCCTACAACGCCGGGGCCGGCAATGTGAACAAGTGGCTGCGCGCCAATGGCGATCCCCGAGCAGGAGGGCCCGGATGGATCGACTGGATCGAGCGCATTCCGCTGTCGGAGACACGCAACTATGTCCAGCGCGTGATGGAAAACGCGGTAGTCTACGAAGCGATGTATCCGGACAAGGCCAGCTACACCGGCCCCAATCCGCTCAGCCACTTCCTCGGCAAGCCCACGCCGGGCTGACTCCCCTCCCGCGTGCGGGAGGGGTCGGGGGTGGGCCTGTTACGGCCGGGCCGCCAATCAATCCGGCAGCATGTCCTGCAACCGCGCCAGCAGCTTCTGGATATTCAGCGCCGCCAGCTTGAACGTCTCGACGTCTTCCTTGTTGTTGTCGGCCTTGGCTTCCTCGATGGCCTCGGCATAGCCTTCAAGGTCCGCTTCCAGCGCGTCCACCAGGATCTCGAGTTCGTCTTCGGTCAGCGTGAGCGCGATGGTCTTGGCCATAAATTCCTCGTCGGCAGTATGATGTCCCCGCCCTAGGCGCCCCCCCGCAGCAGGGCAACCTTCCAAGCGTCGGCATCCCCCGCTAAACCCCTAACAATGCAACCTGATGGCAATCCGATCACCCCCGCCGGCATGGCCGCCCTGCGCGCCCGCTACGACCACTTGCTCGGCACCGAACGCCCCGCCATCGTCGAGATCGTCAGCTGGGCCGCCGGCAATGGCGACCGCAGCGAGAACGGCGACTACCTCTATGGCCGCAAGCGCATGCGCGAGATCGACCGCGAGCTGAACTTCCTCGCCAAACGCATGAAAGCCGCGCGCGTCATCGATCCCGCCCGCCAGCCGGACAAGACCCGCGTCCTCTTCGGCGCCACTGTCGAAATCGCCGACGAGGACGACGCGCGGCTGGTCCTCACCCTCGTCGGCGACGACGAGCAGGACGCCACCGCCCGCCGCATCGGCTGGAGCGCCCCCCTCGCCCGCGCCCTGCGTGGCGCAAAAGTGGGAGACTTGCGCAAGGTCAGGCTTCCCGGCGGCGAGAAGGAATGGGAAGTCATGGCGATCAGCTATCCGGCCGGCGATTAGCAACAGCGTCTGGCGCACGCGGCTCGAAGCAGGTCAGGCGGGAGCAAGCCACATGATCGCGGTCGCATAGTCGATGACCGCGCGCCATCTCTTCAGCACGTCGACACCGATCACCACCTGTGGTGGCACCACACCTCGCGCGCGCAGTTGCCCCGCAACTGCAGTAAGATCAATGGCGATCACCTGGGTACCGGGCAGCGGTACGCCAGCAAGCTCAAGCTGAGCACCATCGACACGGGCTAGCGCCATCGCCGCCCCACCCACGCCGCCGCCAGTCTCACCCATAAGCACAAGCGACAGCTTCTGTGCTTCGGCCCATTGCCGGTCGACAACGGTGCCGGAAGCTCCCGTGTCGATGATGATCTCGACCGGCTGGCCATTGAGCCGTCCCTGCACGTGGAAATGGCCGACTGCTGAAGCCTTCAATGCAACCGGGCGAAAGCCCGTGACGGACGGCGCAGCTGCAGCGGGCTGCGGCACTTGAACCGAAACTTGAACGGCAGGTGGCGGTAATGCATCCATAAGCTTACACTCCCTCACGAGTCGTGTAATCTGTAATTTTGATACGGAGAGATTTCAAGATGGACGAGAAGCCCTCCCCATTGCCGGATGCTGTCAGCGAAGCGCTGGAGATGCTCGGGGTCGATCCAGCCTCGCTACAGTGCGATGGTGAGCGCCCGCGCGTGGTGGTTGTCCACGCGGGCCTTGACGAGGCGCGTCGCGCGCTCCGGGAGCACAACCGCGATCATGTCGTGATGGCCCGGGTCGATCAGGCGACCGCCGCCCAGCTTGACCGGTGGGTTGCAGCGGGGGTCGCCAAGAGCCGATCCGAGGCTGCAGCGCTGTTCATCGGCGAAGGCCTGAAACTGCGGGCTAATGATCTTGAACGGCTTTCGCAGGCAATCGACGCCCTCGAAGTGGCCAAGGCCCGGCTGCGCGAGGAGGCCAGCGCCATATTCGGCGATCCAAGCGCTTTGGACTAACCAGTCGGCATCAGGGTAGCACAGCCGTTACGCCTCTGACGGGGCAAAACTCAGGCAAACGGCGCGTTCAGCCGCACGATCGCCCAGTTGAGCCATGCCGCAAAGCTCACCCAGGCCAGATAAGGCAGGATCAGCCCCGCCGCGAACGGCGAGATCGGCCACAGGCCCACGACCAGCGCCACCAGCGAGGCCCACAGGAACACCACCTCGATCAGCGCCCAGTCCGGCCGCCGCAGCTTGAAGAACAGCGGGCTCCACAGGAGGTGGAACAGCGCGTTGGTGGCAAACAGGATCACCACCTGCATGCGCTGCGCATCACTCGCCGCCGCGTCCCACGCGCCCGCCGCAGACCACGCGGCAAGGCCGAGGATCACCGTCCACGCCGGGCCGAACAGCCAGTTGGGCGGCTGCAGGCGGGGCTTCCTGAGGTTCGCGTACCAAGGCCCGATGGGCGTCATCAGCCCGCCCACGACGCCAAGCGCGATCGCTCCGCCGGCGGCGACGAGAAGAGGAGTGGAGATCATGGGGAGTTCGCCGATCGGAAAGGAGTGCGTAGGCAAAGCGTGGCAGATATCGCCGGCGAAGGACAGAGCTTTGCGTGTCAGCCGCTCAGGCCGCGAGCGCCTCTGGTTCTTCTTCCCCCGGACGCACCGCCGCCTTGCGGATCACCAGCGCCAGCCCTGGATTACGGTGACACTTTACTAAATCCCCAAAAACCCCAACCGCCACAAATTGCGACAAGCCGCTGCGCTCCGCAAGAAGGCATAAGCATCATTGCTTATGCCTCTCACTCCGCCCCAGACCCGCCGCCCCTCCCCCCTCGCCTTCCGCCCGCCTTCCCGCTATCACGCGCGCTATGGCCAGCCCCCGTTTCTTCATCATGCGCCATGGCGAGACGGTCTATAACGCCGCCCGCCGCCTTCAGGCGAACCACATCCACACGCCCCTCACCCGCCTCGGCACGGAGCAGGCGCTGGCGATGGGGGCGGCGCTGCGCGCTACGCTTGGCCCCTCGCCCGCCGCCACGCTGCACGTCTCCGAAACCGGCCGCGCCTTGCAGACCGCCGCGCTCATCGCGCAGGAACTCGGGCTTGACTGGTTCGCCGCCAGGCGCACCCATCATCTCAAGGAGATCGACATGGGCGCATGGTGCGGGCGGCTCTACGATGATGTCGAGGCCGAAGTCGGCCCCATCGTCATCGCCGACCATCTCCTGCGCCCCGCCCCGCAAGGCGAGGATTACCCGATGATCGCTGCCCGCCTCACCAAGTGGCTGGCAGAAGTGGGCGATGCGCCGGGCGATCACATCGTCGTGATGCACGGCATTTCCAGCCGCGTGCTGCGCGGGATGATGGCAGGCTATCCGGTCCACCCCGAACTGGGCGCGCCCATCGCGCCGTCGCTGGTGCAAGGCTCGATCGCGCTGGTGGAACATGGCCGCGAAACAGTGCTGTTCGGCTCAGAGCGGGGCAGCGAGCACGCCTGATGGGCGAAGTCGTCAACCTCCGCCTCGCCCGCAAGGCCGCCGCGCGCAAGGACAAGGAAGCCCAAGCCGCCGCCAACAGGGCCGCCCACGGCCGCACCCGCGCCGAACGCGCCGCAAGCAAGGCGGAGGTAGAGCGCACCGCCCGCCTGCTGGATGGCGCGAAACGGGAAGGCCGGGATTGATGCGCACCACGCACGACAGCGCCAGCGTCCGCCTCTATCACCTCGGCGACGGCCCCGAAGGCGGCGCGGCGCAGACGCTGCTCTACGGCACGCTCGCTGAAGCGCTCGCCCTCGCCGCGCAGCAGCCCGAAGACATCCAGGCCGACCTGTTCATCGCGACCGACAATGATGTCGTCGCCTATCTCGATCTGGTCGATCCATGAGACGGGCACTGCTCGCCGCCGCCCTGCTCTGCGCCACGCCCGCGGTGGCGCGCGACAGCCTCGGCATCTGGAACAACTGGGGCGCCTTTGCCGATGCCGGCGTGCCGCGCTGCTATGCCATCGCCATGGCCGACAAGGTGGAGGGCCGCGTCAACGAGTTCCAGCCCTACTTCACCGTCGGCAACTGGCCCCGCCGGGCCGCGCGCGGGGAAATCCACGTTCGCCTCTCGCGCAGGATCGGGCCGGGCAGCACAGTCACGCTCTCGGTTGGCGGCCAGCGCTTCCAGCTTGTCGCCGGCGCTGCCGACGCATGGGCCGCAGATCGCCGCATGGATGCCGCCGTTGTTGCCGCGATGCGTTCCGCTTCAAGCATGAGCGTCACCGCGCGCGGCTCGGGGCGCAGTTTCACCGATACCTACACGCTTGCCGGCGCCGCTTCCGCGATGGACGCCGCTTTGCTCGGCTGCGCCCAGAACTAAGGGCTGGTTTGCGCGAACGCGCCCTTGGCCCTATATGCACACGATGCAGATAGAACCGATGCCGATCCCGGGACTGATCGATCCCGTCCCCGTCCCGCGCGAGGTAACCCCGCGCGCCGATGGACGCGTTGACCTCATCGGCCTCAACCGCAAGCAGATCACTGCCGTGTTCGAGGCTGCAGGGCTCGATGTGAAGGCCGCCAAGCTGCGCGCCAAGCAGGTGTTCCACTGGCTCTACCATCGCGGCGTCACCGATTTCGAGGCGATGACCGATATCGCCAAGACCATGCGCCCGTGGCTGGCCGAGCGCTTCGTCATCGGTCGTCCAGAAGTGGTCGAGGCGCAAGTCTCCAATGATGGCACCCGCAAGTGGCTGCTGCGCACGGCGGACAACCACGATTTCGAGATGGTGTTCATCCCCGATGCCACGCGCGGCACGCTCTGCGTCTCAAGCCAGGTCGGCTGCACGCTCAACTGCCGCTTCTGCCACACCGGCACGATGCGCCTCGTCCGCAATCTCACGCCGGGCGAGATCGTCGGCCAGGTCATGCTGGCGCGCGACGTTCTGGGCGAATGGCCGCGCGGATCGATGGCCGGGCCAGAAACCGATGATGATTTCGACGATGCGGATGACGACGAAGCCTCGGACTACACCCCCGACGGCCGCCTGCTGACCAACATCGTGATGATGGGCATGGGCGAGCCGCTCTACAATTTCGACCACGTCCGCGATGCGCTCAAGGTCGTCATGGATGGCGATGGCCTCGCCCTCTCCAAGCGCCGCATCACGCTCTCGACCAGTGGTGTTGTGCCGATGATGGCCCGCGCCGGCGAGGAAATCGGCGTCAACCTCGCCGTCTCGCTCCATGCCGTCACCAAGGACGTGCGCGACGAGATCGTGCCGATCAACCGCAAGTACGGGATCGAGGAACTGCTGCAGGCCTGCGCCGATTACCCAGGCGCTTCCAACGCCCGCCGCATCACGTTCGAATATGTGATGCTCAAGGACAAGAACGACCGCGACAGCGACGCACACGAGCTCGTCCGCCTGATCAAGCAGTATGGCCTGCCCGCCAAGGTGAACCTCATCCCGTTCAATCCCTGGCCCGGCGCGCCTTACGAATGCTCGACGCCTGAACGCATCAGGAGCTTCGCCAAGATCGTGTTCGATGCCGGCATTTCGGCCCCTGTGCGCACCCCGCGCGGCCGCGATATCGATGCTGCCTGCGGGCAGCTCAAGACCGCGGCCGAACGCAAGAGCCGCGCCGAGCTCGACCGGCTCCTCGAAGAGAAGCAGGCCGCGCTCGGCTGAGGCGCATCAATTCGCCGAGAAGCTGCCGGAAAGGCGGAAGGTCGACTGTGCCGTGGCGCCGTTGACGTAACGCGGCCGGTACAGTGTCGCCGTACCCACCGCACCGCACAGCCGCACCGAAAGATTGGCTGCGCTGCCCGCCGCAACCGTCTGGCTGGCGACCGGCTGATATGTCACGCCGCTGTCGAGCGACTGGTCGATGAACAGCGTGCCAACCTGATCGGCAAACGCCGTAATGTTGTAGTAGGCGTACTGGTTCGAACTGTTCGTGCGCCCAATCCCGGTGAACGTTGCCGAGGCTGCGAGTGCCGCGAGGCTTTCGGTAAACCCGATGCCGACATTGACATTGCCTGTGATCGTCGCCGTGCCGCTCACGCTGACGCTGCCGATACCCGAACCGCCCGCCGCCAGCGAGACGCCGCTTGACGGCGCGACCTGCTGCTTCTGGCTCAGCACAACCGCCACCGTCCCGCTGGTGTACGTGCTCACGCGAGCGCGCACGAAGGCCGCCGACGAGACATAGGAGTAAATGCCCGCCGCCGTGGACGTGGTGGTCGGTGCGGCTGTAGGCAAAGCCGCAGAAATGACCGGCAGCGTCACCCAGGTGGTGCCATCATTCGATTGCTCATAGGTGATCGTGCATGTCGTGCCTGCGTTGGTCACCTGGAACGCGCCGCCCATATAGGCGTTGTTGCTGGCGGAAACGACGGTCGCCGCCGATGTGACGCTGCCCGCAATCGTCGCCCCCTCGCTGGTGGAGCGATAGATCGCCGAAAGCCAGCCGGTAATGCCCGAACCGCCGCTGGGCATGGCGGTTCCGGAGATCGGGGTTGCCGCCGGTTCGATGTTGGCAAGATCGCTCGCCGGTCCGACAGAGAGGCTTGCGCCGGACGGCTTGAGGCCGAGACTGGCGGGGAGCTGGCCTGAAATGGCCGTCAGTACCGTGTTGGTTGATGCCTGATTGGCAGCGGTCGCAGCGCCGGCCGGCAGGGGCAGGCTCGCCGCTGTCACTGCTTGCGTCGTCGGAAAGTTGCTTACCGTCACGCCGAGCACGGCACTGTCGCTCGCGAGCGCCACCGGCAGGCTCTGCGCCATCGGCTTCTGGCCCAGCGTCGCCGGAAGCTGCGCCGAGAGGGTGCCCAGCGCGGCGTTCGTCGCCGCCTGACTTGCCGCTGTTGCCGCGCCGGTCGGCAGCGGCAGGCTGACTGCGCTGATCGCCTGCGTACCCGCACTTCCGGAGAAAGCGACCGGCAGCGGCGCATCGGCGCTTACCGTCTGCGCGGTACCATCGGCATTGGTGAAGGCAACGGCGTTGGCAGGTGTAAACATCGCTGGGAAAGTGACCGGCGGATTGGGCATGAATGTTCTCCAGGCAGGCAGGGAAGGTTCAAAAATAACCTATTTGGTACTTGTAGGAAAGTGATTTGAACCATCATAACGCTTGGCCGCGCCAAGCCCTCGCTTTGTCGCCTTTGCAGCCCCGTTCATCTTTGGTTGGGCATCATGTCCGCAGGTTCGAGCGAACAGATCCCGTCACGTCCACGAACACCCGAAAAGGATGTCACCCATGAACAGGTTCCTCACCGCTGCAGTTCTTGCCGCCACCACGCTTGGCGCCGCTCCCGCGCTGGCCGATCCGCCGCCGTGGGCTCCGGCTCATGGCCGCCGTGCGCAAAGCGGCGAGTATGATCAGTACGGTCGCTATGTCGAACCGCGCCCCCTCTCCAGCCGGGATCAGATCTGGCGCGGGCGCGATGGCCGCTATTACTGCAAGCGCAGCAACGGCACGACCGGCCTGGTCATCGGCGCTGTCGGGGGCGCGCTTGTCGGGCGCGCGATCGATACCCGCGGCGACCGCACGCTGGGCACCCTGCTGGGGGCCGCTGGCGGTGCCCTCCTTGGCCGCGAGATCGAACGCAGCGGCTCGCGTTGCCGTTGATGCATCGCTTTTATGCGCTGCGCGGCTTGCCCGCGCAGCGCTCGCGCGTCATAGGCCGCAAGCAGACTTGAAACCGGTCCAAGAGGTCGCGCCGATGTCCATGATCCTGCTCGATGTTGCGCTGCGCCGTCTGGTGAAGTACGGCACCCTGACGCTGACCGAAGCATCGGGCCGCCAGCGCCGCTATGGCACCGCCGCGCCCGATTGGCCCGATCTCGGTCTCAAGCTCCATGATGCCCGCGTCCCCGGCGCCATCGCCCGCAACCCCAGCCTCGGCATGGCGGAATGCTTCATGGATGGCCGCGTCACCATCGAAGGCGGCGATATCATGGATTTCGTCGGCTTCATCCGCCGCAACAATCCGTGGGACAAGGGCGGCGATCTCGACAACCTCAATCTGTTCGACAAGGCCCGCGTCCGCGTGATGAGCCGGCTCGACCAGATCAACCAGCGCCGCTCGTCGAAGCGCAACGTCGCCCACCACTACGATCTCGACGACCGGCTCTACGATCTCTTCCTCGATCCCGCGCGCCAGTATTCCTGCGCCTACTGGGACGAAGGCGTCACGACGCTCGAGGAAGCGCAGCTTGCCAAGATGGACCACATCGCGGCCAAGTTGAACCTCAAGCCGGGCATGCGGGTGCTAGATATCGGCTGTGGCTGGGGCGGTCTTGCACTCCATCTCCACAAGACCACCGGCGCCACCGTCCACGGCATCTCGCTCAGCGTCGAGCAGATCGGCTATGCCAAGGCATGGGCGGAGCGCGAGGGCGTGGCCGACAAGGTCACCTTCAGCCTCACCGACTACCGCGACCAGCCAGGCCCGTTCGACCGCATCGTCTCGGTCGGCATGTTCGAGCACGTCGGCGTGCCCAACTACGAAACCTTTTTCCGCAAGTGCCACGACCTCATGGCGGTGGACGGCGTCACCTTGCTCCACACCATCGGCCGCGCCGGGCCACCCAACATCACCGACGATTTCACGCGCAAGTACATCTTCCCCGGCGGCTACATCCCTTCGCTGAGCGAGACGGTCAGGGCAATCGAGCCGTGCAAGCTCATGCTCACCGATTGCGAGATCCTGCGCCGCCACTACGCGCTCACCTTGCGCGAATGGTACAAGCGCTGTGCCGAGCAGGAAGAGACGATCACCCGCATCTACGACGGCCGCTTCTTCCGCATGTGGCAGTTCTACCTCGCCGGCGCCGCGACCGGGTTCGAGCATGCCGATCTGGTCAATTTCCAGCTCCAGATCGTCCGCAACCGCGATGCCCTGCCGCTGACCCGGAACTATATCAACGAGACCGAACTGGCCTATCGCGCCGCGCGGAAAGGCTGAAGGTTTCCCCCAACCGGTTGCACCACGCGCGCGGCCCTGCTAGCCGCCCCGCCATTCGTTACCTGTCCACAGGAAGCTGGCTGCCATGTCCGATATCAAGCGCGTCGTCCTCGCCTACTCCGGCGGCCTCGATACCAGCGTCATCCTCAAGTGGCTGCAGGTGACCTACGGCTGCGAAGTGGTGACTTTCACCGCCGATCTCGGCCAGGGTGAGGAACTCGCGCCGGCCCGTGCAAAGGCCGAGCTCATGGGCGTGAAGCCCGAGCACATCTACATCGACGACCTGCGCGAGGAATTCGTGCGCGATTTCGTCTTCCCGATGATGCGCGCCAATGCCCGTTACGAAGGGGATTATCTTCTCGGCACCTCGATTGCCCGCCCGCTCATTTCCAAGCGCCTGATCGAGATCGCCCGCGAGACCGGCGCCGATGCGGTCGCCCACGGCGCCACCGGCAAGGGCAACGACCAGGTCCGCTTCGAACTCTCCGCCTATGCGCTGGAACCCGGCATCAAGGTCATCGCCCCGTGGCGCGAATGGGACTTGACCTCCCGCACCGCGCTCATCGCCTGGGCCGAGGCGCACCAGATCCCGGTGCCCAAGGACAAGCGCGGCGAAAGCCCGTTCTCGACCGACGCGAACCTCCTCCACACGTCGTCCGAGGGCAAGGTGCTCGAGGATCCGTGGCAGGAGACGCCGGACTACGTCTACAGCCGCACCGTCAATCCCGAGGACGCGCCGGACACGCCGGAATACATCACCATCGACTTCGCGAAGGGCGATGGCGTCGCGCTCAACGGCGAGGCCATGTCGCCCGCCACCCTGCTTGCCGCGCTCAATGACCTTGGCCGCAAGCATGGCATCGGCCGGCTCGATCTCGTCGAGAACCGCTTCGTCGGCATGAAGAGCCGCGGGATGTACGAGACCCCGGGCGGCGAAATCTATGCCCGCGCCCACCGCGGCATCGAAAGCATCACGCTCGACCGCGGCGCGGCGCACCTCAAGGACGAGCTCATGCCCAAATATGCCGAGCTCATCTACAACGGCTTCTGGTTCAGCCCGGAGCGCGAGATGCTGCAGGCCGCCATCGACCACAGCCAGGCGCGGGTGAACGGTACCGTCCGCCTCAAGCTCTACAAAGGCAACGCCAGCGTCGTCGGTCGCAAGTCGCCGGACAGCCTCTACTCCGAACGCCACGTGACGTTCGAGGACGATGCCGGCGCCTACGACCAGAAAGATGCGGCGGGCTTCATCAAGCTCAATGCCCTGCGCCTCCGGCTGCTGGCACAGCGCGGGCACTGACCCGCCACGAATCGTCACAAAACTAAAACAAAGCAGATTCCGCAGCTTGCGGAGTTGTCCACCAGCCATTGGGTTGCCTGTGGATAACTTTGCATTTTGCTGCTTGTGCGACTCAGCTCCGAAGCGCAGCATCTGTCTTGTCGAGAGGGAAACGAAGCCTGAGAAAAGCGCCGCAAGGCACTGATTAACAAGCTGAAGCTGACCAATCGGGCCGGACTGGAACGTATGCATTGAAACCAGTTCCAGCGTGCTGAGGCGCGCTCTGGAAAGGGCGGATTGCAGGCCGGAAAGACCGGTTCCGGATGCCGGAATGGCGTCCCGACGTGAAGCGGAAGCGGCAAGGCCGATGGTCGGAAGACCGGGGGCACCGACCGGCGGAAGCAGAGCGAGGGGCAGCACGCCAGACCAGTGCGGAAGGGCCCTTGCCTCCCCTGAGGGAGTACGTCCGAAGGCGAGGTCGCAAGGCCGGACCGGAGGGAGCGTCGCCGGAAGGACGGGACAAGGAAACACGCTCGCAGCGACAGGAGGCGCGGCAACGTGCGGACTGTGGTACGGGCACCAGCGACTGCCAGGCCCATGTGGTCAGGAACTGCGGACGCCGCAGGACTGAAGGCTGAGCAAGAAGGAAGCGCCTGCCTTGCAGGAAGGACCGGAAGGCTGAGCGGACTGGAGGAGTACCGCCCGAAGGGTGGGAACCGAAGGGCAGGGAACGGCGGAAGGACGCGGTGAGCTCAGGCGCTGGAATGCCAGAGTGCCAGCAGCGGCGACAGTGGGGGCCGGCAGCAATGCCGGCCCTCATTTGCGTTCGGGGCACCCGATTCGCCCCGCCCCGCCCCTGCCTGCTGACCGCCTGCCAAGGCGCAAGGTTGACAGGGTTGACATAGTCTAGAGCAAAAACTGTCAGCCCCGCCGCACCCCCTCCAACCCCACCGGCGCGGGACGCAAAGCAGCGGAATTGTTGGGATTCGCAGGGCATGAGGCGGTTATGCCGCAGTCGGATGGCTGTAGGACAGCGCAATATAAATAACAGACGCGTCTGTTATTTATGGAAGCGTAAGATTGGCCGGATGAGTTGCAGGGACCGATCGACGTTGGCACTTCCCGGTCATTCGCTTGTGCCGTTTTAAACGGCAGGTTTTGCCGCGAACGGATGCTCATCATGCAGTCTGGCAGCGACGAACTCTCATCGTCCAGGGTCGTGTCCCACGGGGTGGTGTAGGAACCGTCGATCCGCAGTAGGATCAGGTTCGGGTCAGGCAGCCAGAGCTGGCAGGCTGACAATGGGGTTATGGCTCACCGAGCCGAGGGTTTCCAGCGTCAT
>NZ_FPEH01000002.1 GCF_900117425.1 Novosphingobium sp. NDB2Meth1 | reverse complement strand
GCGGCAATACGCTGACCTTCACCGGTGGTTCGCTGACCCTGCAGAACCTGCGCCCGGGCACTATCGTCACGGCGGCGGCCGGCGCATCGCCGGGTAACGTCGATCTCGTGTTGCAGCGCGGCGGCCTGCGCAGTGATTTCAACGGCGACGGGCGCGGGGACGTGCTGTTCCGCAGCCAGAACGGCACGATCGCCTCGTGGCAGCTCAATGGCACGGCGATCGGCGGCGGCGGCAATCTGGGCAATCCGGGTTCGGCCTTCTCGGTCGCGGCGCTCGCCGATTTCAACGGCGACGGCAGCACCGATGTCCTCTTCCGCAGCCGCAGCGGCCTCTTCGCCTCGTGGCAGCTTTCCGGCACCGCGATCACCGGCGGCGGCAACATCGGCAATCCCGGAGCGGCGTTCGCATTGGTCGGCACCGGCGATTTCAACGGCGATGGCAATGCCGATCTGCTGTTCCTCAATGCCCTCACCGGAGTCTATGCCAGCTGGCAGCTGAACGGCACGGCGATCACCGGCGGCGGCAATATCGGCGCGCCGGGGGCCAGCTTCGTCTACAAGGCGACCGGTGATTTCAACGGCGATGGCAAGAGCGACATCCTGTTCCAGAACGCCAATGGCACTTATGCGATCTGGACCATCAATGGCACCGCGATCACCGGCGGCGGCAATCTGGGCAACCCGGGCCCTTCGTGGTTCTTCAAGGGCACCGGCGACTTCAACGGCGACGGCAGGAGCGACATCCTGTTCCAGAACGCCGATGGCAGCTATGCCACCTGGAACCTCAATGGCAGCGCCATTGTCGGCGGCGGCAATATCGGCAATCCCGGCACCGCCTTCACCCTCGCCGGGATCGACGACTACAACGGCGACGGCCGGTCGGACCTCATCTTCCGCAACGTGAACGGCACTCTCGCCACGTGGACGCTGAACGATACCGCGATCATCGGCGGCGGGAACGTCGGCAACCCGGGCCCAGCCTTTGCGGCGATCGATGCACCCGAGGCGCGCGGCTTTGCCACTCTGGCCTTCCAGCAGACCGGCGGCACCGTGGCGACATGGCTGGTGGGCAGCGGCCGCATTGTCGGCGGCGGCACGCTGGGCAATCCCGGCAGCGGCTGGAGCGCACGGGCGGTCGCGGACTTCTCGGGCACGGGCGAGAGCGATGTGCTGTTCCAGCACACCGACGGCCGGCTGGCGACGTTCCGAAGCGATGGCAGCAGCTTCATCGGCGGCGGCAACATCGGCAATCCGGGCGCAGGCTGGACCTTCAGGGCCGCGGCCGATTTCAACGGCGACGGGCGCGCGGACATCCTCTTCCAGAACAGCGCGAGCGGGGTCTATGCCACCTGGAACCTTGCCGGCACCGCCATCATCGGCGGCGGCAACATCGGCACGGCAGCGGGGTTCAGCTTCGTGGCGGCGGGCGATCTCGACGGCGACGGCAAGGCCGACCTGCTGTTCCGCAACGCGGCGGGCACTTATGCCGCCTGGCTGGTCAACGATACCGCGATCACCGGCGGCGGCAACATCGGCAACCCCGGCGCGGACTGGACCTTCAGGGGCCTCGGCGACTTCAACGGCGACGGCAAGTCCGACATGCTGTTCCAGAACACCGCCGGCACCTATGCCAGCTGGGATCTCGATGGCACCAGCATCGTCGGCGGCGGAAACCTCGGCAACCCCGGCGGCAGCTTCCAGCTGGCGGACATCACCGACCTCAACAGCGACGGACGAAGCGACCTGCTGTTCCGCGACGCGGCCGGCACATACGCCTCATGGCTGATCAACGACACCGCCATCATCGGCGGCGGAAACCTCGGCAACCTCGGCGCAGAGTGGAT
>NZ_FPEH01000006.1 GCF_900117425.1 Novosphingobium sp. NDB2Meth1 | reverse complement strand
GGTCGTGTCCCACGGGGTGGTGTAGGAAGGTTTCTCTGAGAGGGTGGCCACCGTCGATCTTCTGGTAGGGTTCGGATGCGAACTCGAACCTGGAGAAGAAGACGATGACCGACGACAGAATGGCCCTTGTTGAGCTGATTGAGCAAGGGGCAGACAGCGATTTGGTGCGCGATATGCTGGCATTTGCCGCCGAGCGCATGATGGATCTGGAGATTGAGGCCAGAACGGGTGCGGCTGCGGGCAGTCGCAGCCCGGCGCGGCTCAACCACCGCAACGGCTATCGCGAACGGGGCTGGGACACTCGGGCCGGCCGGATCGAGCTGGCGATCCCCAAGCTCAGGAAGGGCAGTTACTTCCCGAGCTTCCTTGAGCCACGCCGCACGGCTGAGAAGGCGTTGGCGGCGGTGATCCAGGAAGCCTACGTCCACGGTGTCTCGACTCGCTCGGTCGACGATCTGGTCAAGGCGATGGGCGCCAGCGGCGTCTCGAAGAGCCAGGTGAGCCGTCTGGTGGCCGAGATCGACGAACGGGTGAACGCCTTCCTGCAGCGGCCGATCGAGGGCGAGTGGCCCTACCTGTGGATCGACGCCACCTACCTCAAGGTCCGCGAGGGCGGGCGGATCGTCTCGACGGCGGCGATAATCGCCGTCGGCGTCAACACCGATGGTCGGCGCGAGGTTCTGGGCGTTGCCACCGGCCCTTCAGAAGCGGAACCCTTCTGGAAAGCCTTCCTGCGCTCGCTCGCCGACCGGGGACTTCGCGGGGTAAAGCTGGTCATCGCGGACGACCACAAGGGGTTGCGCGCCGCCGCCAGCAAGGTGTTCGCCGCGAGCCAGCAACGCTGCCGGGTCCACTGGATGCGCAATGCGCTGGCACATGCCGCGCCCAAGCAGCGACCGGCAGTCATCGCCATGATCAAGACGATCTTTGCGCAGGAAACGGCTGAAGCGGCTCACCAGCAATGGGAACAGGTCGCCGATGCCCTGCGCGAGAAGTTCCCGAAGCTGGCCGACATGATGGCCGGATCGCGCGAGGACGTGCTTGCCTACATGACCTTCCCGAAGGAGCACTGGGCGCAGATCGCGTCGACCAACCCGCTGGAAAGGGTGAACAAGGAGATCAAGCGAAGGGCCGATGTCATCGGCATCTTTCCGAATGACGCCGCCGTCGTCCGCCTCGTCGGAGCACTCATGCTGGAACAGAATGATGAGTGGGCGGTGTCACGCCGTTACATGACGCTGGAAACCCTCGGCTCGGTGAGCCATAACCCCATTGTCAGCCTGCCAGCTCTGGCTGCCTGACCCGAACCTGATCCTACTGCGGATCGACGGTTCCTACACCACCCCGTGGGACACGACC
>NZ_FPEH01000027.1 GCF_900117425.1 Novosphingobium sp. NDB2Meth1 | reverse complement strand
GCGCACGAAGTATGTAACATCGCAAGTGTCCTCATTTCGAGGACAGTCGATGGCCTTTGCGCGCTGCTGTTTCCCAACCATCGTACGGCCTGCTGTGCGATTTCAGGACGGGAGTCCTGATCATGCGTAGCAAAGAACGCACCGATATATACACGCGCGTCACCAACGAGATCGTTGCCGCCATCGAGGCAGGGGCGGGCTCGTGGACAATGCCGTGGCATCACGATGGATCAGCGACCTCGCGCCCCATCAACGCCGCCACCGGCAAGGCTTACCGGGGATCCAACATTCTCAGCTTGTGGATCGCGGCGCAGGCTGCAGGCTACAGTGCCGGACGCTGGGCCAGCTATCGTCAGTGGCAAGCGCTGGGAGCCCAGGTTCGCAAGGGCGAGCAGGCCACCACGATTGTCTTCTGGAAGGTCAACGATCGCGGCGAGGATGCCGATGACCGGGATTCCGAGCAGGAGGGGCGTGGCCGCGCTCGCATGTTTGCGCGGGGGTACAGCGTTTTCAACGAGGCGCAGGTCGAGGGTTATGCTCCACCAACCATCGATCTCCTGTCCGACGATGCGCGGATGCGGAACGCCGATATCTTTTGGGGCAACCTTGGCATTGAGTGCCGGCATGGCGGCAACGAGGCGTACTATATTCCTTCGGAAGATCGCGTGCAAATGCCACCCTTCGCACAGTTCAGGGAGCCTGCCGCTTATTATGGTACGCTTTTCCATGAAGGTCTGCATGCCACAGGAGCGGCGTCCCGCTGCGACCGTGATTTGTCCGGCAGGTTCGGATCGGACAGATATGCAGCGGAGGAGGCCATCGCAGATCTGGGAGCCGCCTTGGTCATGGCAGATCTCGGTATCGCGCACCATCCACGACCGGACCATGCGGCGTACATCGCGTCCTGGCTACGCGTGCTCAAGGCCGACGCTCGCGCGATTTTCACGCTGGCGAGCAAAGCGCAGGCGGCAGCTGACTGGATGCATACGCAGCAGCCCGAACAACTCAGCGTGGCTGCATGATGGCACCTGCGGTGGATGCCTCAGGCATTCGCCGCAGGAGCGCCGTGAGCCGATCCTCTGCGCTTCTGGCGCGGTGCAACAGCGTCAGGTTCTCGCTGGCGAGTTCGCGCCGCTCCTCGGCGTGACGCCGGGCATCGGCCCTGAGGTGCGTCAGCTCGGTCTCGAGCGTGGCGATGCGCGCTGCCAGGTCGCGTGCGGGCGTGCCTGGTCCTGCCGCAGCTTCGATCTCGTCGAGGATGTCCCGATGGCTCGTATAGAGCGGATTGCGACTGCGTCCCGCTTCGCGCGCGACCGAAGTCGGCGTGATCTTCACCACGCGTCCCGCATGGTCGGCGTGGCGCCCTTCGCCGCGCACCAGCCTCGCCAGCGCCGCCCGGTAGCTCCTTGCCGCGGATTGCCAGCGCTGCCCCTGATCATCCTTGCCCATCGTCATCTCCGATTTGCGTGAGCACCCGCTCGCATTGTCCGATCGCCTCATTGAGCACGGCCGCCGTCATCGGATTGGCCTCCGGCAACAGCGCAGCATTGCGTCTCCGGCGATCCCGCCAGTAGGCTCCGTGCTTCGCTTCGATCACCATGTTGGCGCATGAGAGGCAGACCGCCGGCGCTCGTCCGGCCTCATTCGGTTGCAGTTCGCCGCCGCAGCGGGAGGTCTCCTGCTGGAACACGCACCAGCCATAGTCGCAGGCATGGATGCGAAGATCCGTCTCCTTGAGGATGAACGCAACATAGTCTCGGCGTACCTGTTCGCCCGCGCGGCCGCGGAACCGGGCGTTTCCGGCGACGATACGTTCGCCCATCTTGCCGCCGAGCCGTTTCGCGGCGAGCAGGCGGTCGAGGGCGGCTGCGGTTTCGGCGCGGGCTTCGTGGTCGATGAGGCCATGCAGGTCGAAGTCGTTGCCGACGTAGCCCCGCGCGGTCATGGCAACGGAAGCATGCTTGAAGTGCTCGGCCAGGCCCAGAAGCTGGGTACGGTCGCGCCTGGCAATAAACCGGGCAAAGGTCTTGCGGAACTGGTGCGTGCTGAACCTCCAGGGTTTCCCATCAAGATCGGGGATGCCGACATGCCGCGCAAAGTCATTGATGCGCCAGGCGATATGCATGTGCGTCACCGGCACGATTTGGCCATACTGCGTGTTCTTCACCAGGAACAGATCGTCGCGGCCCGAGGCTTCGCGCAGCGGCGCGCTCAGCTGTTCGAGCAGCTCCACCGCGCGCACGACCGGTGCCGGGGCAACCCAGCGCTCCCTACGGCCATCGAGATCGTCGACAGTCTTGAACAGCCGGGACACGACATATGCCTGATTAACGCCGGTTCCGCCGATCGGGTGATGCTCGATTGCCCCTGTTTTCATTGACAGGATTTCGCTGGACCGCATCCCGACGAAGCCCGCGATCAAGATATAGCACGCCTCGACGAGGTGGACGGCGGCGTGCCGAACTGCATAGGCGCCATCGAGCCGCTCGCCCGATGGTCCGGCCAGCGATGCGAGCCTCAGCGCCGCTCTAACATGATCAGATGCCTGGCGCTTGCCGCGCCGCAGACCCTGCGCTCGCGCTTCGCGGCGGATCGCTTCGGCTGCGACGATCGTATCGCCATGCTCCTCGACCCACCGCAGGGCTTCGCTCAGGATTGCAACGGCCACGTCTTCGGGGATGAACGGTATGACGCCCTTGGTCGCCCTGGTGTGGCCGGCGGCCTCATAGGTCGTTTCCAGCGGCAGCGGATCGACCAGTGGCGCATCGTTCAGCTTTTCTCGCTGACGATAAAGGTCTTTGATCACGAGCAGATAGTTCGTGATTGTGGCAGTTGAGATATTGCCTTTGCCTCCGCCGGCGCGTGCAGGACGACAGCGCAACCATTTGCAGAGTTGTTCGACCGAAGCTGGATCGATCCCGACAAAGCGCGAGTGTCCTTCGCATGCCATCCATTCCAGCAGCGCGCGCAGCAACATTGCTTTGTGATGGATCGACGCCGGAGACGAGCGTTTGCGCCCTGATGGAGGATGATAGTGCATCGACCAGAGGAAGTGCTTGGCGGCGCGGACAAGCTGAACATGATCACTGTTCCCGATGCGCGTGTGCTCCGGCATGGCGAACGACCAACTGAACCGCTTCTGATCCGCGCGGCGACCCGCAGTGCGGATATCGAGCCGCCATTCATCGTCGCCGAACCGGCTCCACGGGGAAAGCCGCGCATCCTCCCAGGATGGCGACGACTGCGTGAGTGGGTGGGGGTGCTGGTTCATTCGACTGGCGGCAGCTGTGGCAGTAACATCTTTGCAACTGCTTCGAGCATCGCCTCGCAGAACCGGGGCAGGATATCGCGCTCGAGGATTTCCAGCTTGGGTGCATAAAGCAGCCGCCAGCGTTCGGGAGCCATGGCGGCACGCCCATCTGTAAGTGCGGCCCGCGTCGCCAGCAGGCGAACCAGCACGTCCTCGTTGAGCGGGATCACGGCATTGGGGCAGGTGAAGCATCCGAGCCAGGCCGTACACAGCTCGCCCTTGCGCTGTCCCTCGGCAACGCCGGCAAGGGGATCGCTACAGATAAATCCGGCTGCGGTCGCGTGGCGCAGATCGGGAAGCACCTCCATCCCGGGCGGGGATTCGGCATCGCCCCGGACCATTTCCACAAACCGGGCTTGCAACCTGCCGATTGCCAGCGCTTGCGCCTTTCGGACGCGGGGCCGGTCCACATAGCGCTGTGTCGTGTCTGGAGTAGCATGGTTGGCCAGCACCTGCGTCTTCAGGATGTCATGCCCGAGCCGCTCGTGCGCTAGTGTGAGCCCCGATGCGCGCAGCGCCGCCAGCGTCAGTTTGAGCGGCTTGCCATCGTCGCCCAGCAGGCCATGGCGCTCCACAAACCGCCGGGTAAGTTTCGTGGCCAGATAGCCGGGGATCACACCGACTCTGCGAGACCCGTGTATTCTCCCGGTGAGGAAGAGATAATTCTGGTCGCGGCGTGGCGTATGCGGCACCAGCCTTTCGGTCATAGCCAGAACCTGATCGATCAGCACGGGCACCGAGGAGCCTTTGTCGCGCAGGAAGCTGCGGCGCTGTTCGCGTCCGGCGCGCCCCTTGCGCCAACTGACGAGAACCCGGCCTTCGAGCAGCAGATGCTCGCTCAGGCAGTCGCGCCGCATCAGCCTGAGGGCCTCGGCATTTGCAAAGGTTTGCGCGCCGATGGCGATCATATAGGCAACGATCGTATCCGGCAGCGCAAACAGCCGCCCCGCGATTTCGCCCATGCCACCGTGGCGGATCATGGCGAAGTGGAGATGCCAGAGGCCCGCGCCCTTTCTCAACATGTCGCCGACTTTGGGTGGCACGCCGCCGAACCGACCGTCGATCACCGCGAGCATGACCCCGATATCGTCGAGATCGAGCTTGGCGAGGTCGGGTTCGGAGACAATGGCCTTGCGATCGACCCGAGCCAGCGCAGCGCGGCCTTCCTCGAACAGTGCCCAGGCTGTTTCGATGTCCCGATGGGCCGCCGTGAGCACGCGTTCCATTTCATCGCGGCTCAGTGCCTCACGCTGGCGCGCTTCCGCATTCTTGCGGGGGAACGGATTGAACGGGATTTCGAGTTCGGGGTGAACCAGGTCGGGCCGGTTGCGCTTGAGCCAGGCCATGTGCTGCTTGATGATCGACCAGACAGTATACCGTGACCCCTTGCTCCAGGGCCTCGTGCCGAGCCAAACGATAAACGCATTGAGAATGCCGCTATCGACGTCGCGCGTGGCTAAGATGGCGGAATCGTATTCGGCAAGGAACGCAAACCAGAACTTCAAAGTACGGAACGCTGAGCCTCTGTTGGCCGGTTGTTTGGCAGCATAGTGATGCCGGAACGCGAGCGCCCACTCGGCAGCCATGGTCGGCCGATCGAAGATCGAGAAGTCGAACGCGCATTCGAGCTGGCCGTCGGCAGCTACGACATTGACCAGCAATGCGCCCGGATTGCCGATCAGCGGCTTCGGCGATGGCTCGACCCGGTAGTCCTTTTGCCCACGCGGCATTACAGCAGCGCCGCATAGAGATCGTCGACCGAAGCCTCGATTGCCGAGAGGTCGGTTTCGACAACGCGCAGGTATACCGCGGTGGTTGCCAGATCGGCGTGGCCGAGCAACACTTGCAACGCGAGCAAGGGATTGAGTTCGGGATTGGCCCGGGCTTCGCGTTGCAGGAACCGCAGCATGGCGGCGGCGAAGGTATGTCGCAGCGCATGGAACGTCGCCGTCACACCCGCTGCCTCGGCGGCAGCCGTGAACATCGCGCCAACCCTGCGCGGTTTCATGGGCTGCCCCCGACAAGTCAGGAACAGAGCCTCGGGATCGCGATCTGCCCGTTTTGTCGCCGCACGACGGACGAGGACCGCCCGCTCTTCCCGCACATAGGCACGGGTTCGATCAACCAAAGGGACCGGAGGATATATTATTCGCGACCGTCCACCCTTGGTTTCGTCGATCTGCACCGGCACCATCGGTTCACTGCCGGCCCCTTTCAGATGACGCACGGTCAGGCCCGCCACTTCCATCCGACGGATTCCCGTAGTCACTGCCCATTCAACGATCAGCCTGTCGCGTGCCGACATTGCGGCCATGATGCGCCGAATCGCTTCCGGCGCGAGCGGGCGCGGCAACATCGGCATATGCCGCACGGTAAGCTCGTTGGCCAGGATTCGACCGCCGGTGGCATCGACATGGGCCAGGAACGCCTGCGGGCGACTGCGCGATAACGCGATTTCCTGGCTTACGAACGGGACCTGCTTCATCAGTCCGGTCGCCACGCTCCAGCGGTAGAAACGCCCTATGGTCCTGAGCCGCCCGTTGATTGTACTGCGTGCCAGCGGTCTGCCGCTGTCGCCACCGGGCCGGAGCATCTGATCGCGATAGGCGGCCAGTTCGCCAGGACCGACCTCGTCCCAGGCCCAGCCATTGGCCTCTAGCGTCTGCCACCAGTCGTAGAGAGCTTCAGCGTAGGTTCGCCAGGTCTGCGGGCTGCGGGTCCTGCCGCGCACCAAAGCAACGTGCATCAGCCATGCGCAGGCCGGTTCGACGAGCCGCATCCGGGCGTCGAGCAGCATCGGGACATTCTCCACCGATGATCCGTCGGGCCGGAATGCAGGCGTCGAGAACAACAGCTGCGCCATACCCACTCCCAAGATTGCAACCGGACAGGAAGGGCCCTCGGGCCCTCCCTGTCCGGCAGAGAAGAGGGGGCTCGGATCATGTGTCCTGCTTGATTGGCAGAAGAGGACAGAAAGGACACGTTATGGATGGGACCTACCACGAA
>NZ_FPEH01000034.1 GCF_900117425.1 Novosphingobium sp. NDB2Meth1 | reverse complement strand
AGGGCCATTCTGTCGTCGGTCATCGTCTTCTTCTCCAGGTTCGAGTTCGCATCCGAACCCTACCAGAAGATCGACGGTGGCCACCCTCTCAGAGAAACCTTCCTACACCACCCCGTGGGACACGACCGGTCGGGGCGTACATTGGTGGGTTTGCAGCGTTCATGCTGCTTGGCGTTCATGTTCAACAGATGAAGGCTGCCTATGAGCGCACACCAGCCGGAGCCGCAGAAGCAAAGGCTAAGGCGGAGACCGAAGCTGCCATTGCGAAGATGGATGCGATGGCCCGTGAGGCGCAGGCCAAGGTCGATGCCATTAACGCAGAACTCTCGAAGCCAAAGGCCGAGGAGCCGGTCAGTGCGGAAGCGCAGGCATGTCAGGCACTCGTTCCTGAGGTCCTCGCTTTGGCCAAGGAGAAGGGCCAGGTCGAAATCATCGAAATCAACGACGTTCGTTCGGGCTTCAGTTCGACCGGCAAGATCTGTGAAGGCGATGCGATAACCGACAAGGGCAAGGCCACCATCAACTTCAGTGTCGAAACGACGCCTCAAGGACGGACTCTACTGAACATGTCCTTCCCACACGGGATCTAGCCACACACCGCGCAGCGGAAACCAGAACCTGACGCCCTCGGATGATCTCCGGGGGCCTTTTTTTTGTGAGCAACGCCCATGCGGGAATTCATAACAGTCATTCTCTTGGTAGCACTTCTGACGGTCGCGCTGAAAATTGCGCTCGTGTTTTTATTCCTCGCCGGACTTATATTCCGGACCAACGAAACAGTCGGCCTCATCATGATCCTGGCCATCGTCGCCGGGTTCAGGGCGCATCCCGGTATCGGGTTTGCCATCATTGCCGCGATCGGGGCTATTGCCTTGTATCGCAGCGCTGGCGAGCCGCCTGAGGGGCCTGCGCAGGCCGACTGACCCATACCCACATCACCAACAAACCTGACGCCGTCGGTCCTCGTGATCGGCGGCGTTTTCTATGGAGCTACCCACATGCACATCATCATAAGCGTTGCCGCGCTGGACGCGGTGACGGACGATGCCCTGCGCCCGATGCTCGCACCCTACCGCGAGACTATGGACCTTGCCGTTATCTTCATCGTCCAGCCGGGCGATACCCTGGACACCCTGCACCAAGCGCGCGGCTGGCCTTTCGAGCACTGGGAATTCATCCTCCACCACACGACCGGCTGGTTCGAATGCGTCTTCGTGCTCAGCCAGGACGGGGCAGGCCATGCAGTCCTCATTCCAAACGAGCCAACGACCGACACGGACTTGCTGCACCTGTGTTATGCCCACGCGGTGCCAGCCGTAGCGGTGGATGCAGAAAGCGGATGATCCTCCCGGCGATGATCTCGCTTGCGCCAATCCATGCGACTCATGGCTGGCAGATTTCATGGCGAACCGATTCGTGATTCGGTGATTGGGCTGCAAAATCGGATCGACCGAGAGCGGTGGAAATGATGAGCGCGCTCGCCAAGAAGCTTGTGAAAGGCACATAAACCTCAGTGGCCAGAAAGACTGTGCTGAAAGACCGATAGCCTCAGAAAATAAATTTTATCAGGCCAGAGTATCGTAACTTCAGAAGTGCCTGATTTCGTCGATTACGACGTGTTGACACCCAAAAAATCTCTGCCACGAAGGCCTCGGCTGCACCGGTTTAGGCCAAGTAACCGCTGTCCCACCAGTGGGATGGCTCTTTGACATCGTTAATAGGAGAATACAATGCATACGCAACTATTGCGTCTCGCACCCGATACTTCACGTCATTTTGGCTACCTGATGTTTGCCAAGAGGGCTTCGTATGAGTGACCCGGTCACCCCTGAGGCTAAGAAGAAAAGCCGCAAGATCGATCTCAGGGGTCTGGACTTAAGCGGTCTTTTGCAACCCGATTTGCGCGAACCGTTCACGTTCAAAACCAATCTGGACGGCGCGCTTTTCTGGTTTGCCTTCGGCTATCGAGTCATTCCGCTCGTTCCGGCGGCCAAACGCCCGGTGGTTCACTACTTTCCTTGGCTCGACGAGCTCTCGGAAGCGACCATCAGGCAGCATTGGGGGCAGCATCCGACCCACGAGGTAGGAGCTGTTCTCGATGAAACTCAACTGCTGCTGGATGCAGACAGCCCGGAAGCGATCGAAGCGCTGCGCCGTTTGGAACAGCAATTCGGTATCGTTCCAGCGCTCGTTATCAAGACGCGCCGTGGTTTTCACCATCACTATCGCCTTGAGAAGGGGGCTTTTGCCAAGCCCGATTCTCACAGCACACTCGAATTCCCCGACCGCCTGGATGTCAGGGCGCACAGGAATTCTGCACTGCTGACGCCCAGCGAGGGCAAGTCGTTGATGACGCTGACAGCGCGCCATCGCGACGAACTCAGCCAAGTCGGTCAGGATTTCATCGATGCAGTTTTTCAGCACAACGGACGCCCTGCGCCTCGACCGGCAAGGGACGAGCCGGAAGAGCGAAGTGAAGTCTCCGTTCCGGCAACCGATATTGCCACGATTACCGCTTTGCTGGCCCATATCGACCCGGACTGCGGTTATCAGGATTGGCTGAATGTCTTGATGGCGATCTACCATGAGACCGGCGGCAGCGAGGAAGGGTTCGCACTTGCAAACTCTTGGAGCAGCAAGGGCAAGTCCTACCAAGGGCGCAAGGACATCGAGGTAAAATGGCGGTCTTTCAGGGGTGACGTTACCAACCCGATCACCATCGCAACTCTGATTGCCCGCGCGCGTGATGCCGGTGCCAATACCCCCGCGATCCTGCAGGATGATTTTCAGCCATGCAAAACCACGGTGGTCCATTCGGAATCGGAAAAGGTTCAGGCCGAACTGGCTCCGGCCCCAGCGGGAAAGGTCAGTCCGCTGGCGCGATACAGCCTGATCGGACAGTCGGCAAAGTACGAGGCGCTAGCTCAGGCCGCCACCCCTCTTCTCGGTGACACTTGTCATCGCGGCGAGGCAACGGTGTGGTACGCCAAGCACAATACGGGAAAGACGCTGCTCTTCCTCCATATGGCGGTCGAGGCGGTGGAGCAGGGCCGCTTGGCGGCATCAGACCTGTTTTTCATCAACGCCGATGACAGCAGCTCGGGCATCGCGGTGAAGCTTGCGATTCTCGATGAACTTGGCGCGCATACGCTTGTGCCGGGACAAGGCGGTTTCAAGGCCGAAAATCTTGAAGCGCTGCTTTTGCAGGCGGTGAAGAACGACGCCGCACGCGGAACGCTGGTGGTGATCGACACATTGAAAAAGTTCGTTGACCTGATGAACAAGAGGCAGGCCAGCGATTTTGCAAATGTTTGTCGCCAGTACGTCGCAGCAGGTGGCACCCTTCTCGGTCTCGCTCATGTCAACAAACGCAAGAGTGAGGACGGCAGGGCGGTTCATGCTGGGACGACCGACATCCTCGACGACTTCGATGCTGGTTACATCATCGACGAGCTTAGCCTGACCGGGCACCCCGGTCAGAAGTTCGTGGAGTTCCAGCGCCTGAAGGCTCGTGGTGGAGGGGTGCAGTCAGTCGCCTATACCTACGCCGCTGAGGATCATGTGTCCTACGCCCAGCGCCTAGCTTCGGTGCGCTTGGTTGATCAGGACGATCTTGACGGCATCAAGCGAGTGGAAGCCGAACGCTCGGATGCCGAATTGATCGCCACGGTCGCCGAGTGCATCGCTGCAGGCACCAATACGAAGATCGCATTGCGAAATGCGGTTTCTGAAAAAGCAAGTGTCAGTCGCCGCGCTGCCACCCGCGTCATCGAACAGTACACAGGTGATGACCCGGTGCAGCACCATTGGCACTTCGTCCGCAAGGCGCGCGGTGCGATGACCTTTGTTCTGCTCGAAAAGGGCGAAGGCACGACCTCCTCTACTTGATCAACCTCGGCGGGGGCGGACTGGTCCGGTTTTCAGTTTTTCGCCCGCTTCAGGATTTCACGATTTCGTCGCGCTCACCACTTTCACGTTCCGGGGGTGGCGCGCTCGAATGCTGAAATCCTGGAACGGACGGAAAGCTGGTGCTCCGGCCCGGTTGCCCCTCGCCCCTTACCCTAAACTGCCCAAAATCTGCCGCTGTAGCCCCACCGGGCGTCGTTTCGGCGCTTCCGGTACCAGCCCCCTTCGCGGGTCGGATCGGCGCTCTGCGGCAATGAACTATCGTACTCAAGAAAGGAATTGGCTCATGGCCAAAGTGAAAATGACTTCGGCGTTCTGCCGAGATGTTACCTGCCCAAAGGATGAAAAGAACTTAAGATTCCGTTGCACCGAAGTAACTGGCTTCGGCCTTGAAGTCCGTCCGTCGGGCAAAACCTACTGGCTCCATTACACCAAACCGGACGGCACGCCCGGGCAGATCAAGATCGGCGGCTACAAAGACCTGTCTTTCGAGGCTGCCAAGCGAAAGGCCAAGGAATTGCGCTCGCAGATCGTCCTCGGCGGCAACCCCGCTGCGGACAAGGCTGAACGTAAGGCGACTATCACCTTCAAGGAATTGGCGCGCTTGCACGTGGAGCACGCCAAGGGGCATCTGCGCTCACATCAATGCGTCGAGATGTCGCACCGCCTGTACTGGGTGCCTCAATTCGGAAAACTGCGTATCGACGAGATAACGCCGCAAGCAATTGAGACATACCTCGCCAAGCTGCGCGAGCGTCTGTCACCGGCCTCAGTCGATCGTCTGCGTCTCGTCCTGAACCGCAGCTATCGTTTGGCGCAGGGCTGGAACCTTGCGGGCTCTGACCGTAATCCTGTAGCTGCAGTTGCAAGGCCGAAGTACGACAACAAGCGAACCTGCCTGCTCACGCCTAAGGAGGTGGAGCGCCTGCTGGCAGCGTGCGGAAGGTCGGACAATCCGATGCTCAAGCCTATTGTGCAGTTTGCGCTCGCCACAGCGGCCAGGCTGCGCGAGATCCTAGATGCACGCTGGGAGCACATCAACATCGACCGCGCGGAATGGCTGATTCCCGTCACGAAAAACGGCCATCCCCGCGTGGTGCCATTAAGCGGTGCGGCGATGGCCGTGGTGAAGGCGTTGCCGCAGAAGGAGGAGTGCAAATGGCTGTTTGCGAACGAGGCCACGGGCAAGCCTTACGTCACAATCAAGAGGGCCTGGAAAACCGCAACCGAAGAAGCTGGCCTGCCCGGAATGCACTTCCACGACACCCGACACGCCGCGATCGGCGCGATGGTGAACAATGGTGTGAGTCTGCTCGTCGCCGGTAAGGTCGCCGGTCATCTGAGGCCTGAGAGCACGGCCAGATACGCTTCCATTGCGGATCGAACCTTGGCGGCTGCCGTGGAGGCCGGAGCGAGCAACCTCAAGCTGATGGAGACCGTGGCATGACACAAGAGGCAGACTTCGACGTCACCACCTTCTTCCGCGAACTGCGCGCGCTGGACGAGACCTTCGTTGCGCAGAAGCTGAAGAAGCCAGACCGCGTGCAGATGCTTATCAACGCTTGCATCAGCCAAGGCGTGAATACCGGCAGGCGCATCGTCGGCGTGCTCGCCAAATTGGGCTTCAACGAAGTCCACGTTAGGACCGTGCTCGCCAAGGGCATCCGCCGAAAACCGGAATGGCCGGAATGGGGCAAGGGTACTGACGGAGTTTATTTCGCCCCTGAACAGCCGCCCGTGACACTGTAACCTGTATCGCCCCACATGTAGCCTCGCGCTGCGTGTGGGGCATACCATCAATATTTTTTCGCTCTCCGCCTTCGACCCTGTGCGCGACGAAACGGGGCTGGCACGGGTCACTTTCAGCCAAGCGATACTACCAACGCACTTTGCGTAGTGACGCTGCCAACCATCGGCATAGAGCAACTTGGGTCTGGACTGGGGCAACTGGAAAACGGGGCGACAGAAGCATGCAAAACGCCCGAAAATCAACGATCTTACTGCTAATGATAATTACTTTCGTAATGATGGGGTCAGGTGTTCGAATCACCTAAGCGGCACCACCTCTCCAAAGCACTTTCCCTAGAAAAATCAGAAACTAGCTACCAGAAGGCGATAGCCTTAGCGGGGCGGATTTGCCTGCCGAAAGTGACGTGCTCCCCTGATTGTTACCGGTCAGCGGTAGAGTATCGCTCCTTCATTATGTTGGTTTGATGGGATGGCAACGTGTCTGGGGGCATGCCCCCAGACACGTTGGCCGGCGATCTCGGCGGAGGTCTTCCCGCCCAGTTTCGAGTGTGGCCTGACGGTGTTGTAGTCGTGCTGCCAGGCGGCGAGCACGAACCGGGCGTGAGCCAGCGAGGTGAACAGGGTCTCGTTGAGGCATTCGTCGCGCAGGCGGCCGTTGAAGCTCTCGACGAAGCCCTTCTGCATCGGCTTGCCCGGGGCGATGTAGTGCCACTCGACCCGGCGCTCCTGCGACCAGCGCAGGATGGCTGACGAGGTCAGTTCTGTCCCGTTGTCGCTGACCACGGTGTGTGGCTTGCCGCGCCGGCCGATCAGGCTGGTCAGTTCCCTCGCCACCCGTGCACCCGACAGCGAAGTGCCGGCCACCAGCGAGAGGTACTCACGCGTGAAGTCATCGACTACGCTCAGGATGCGGAAACGCCGACCGCAGACCAGGCTGTCCGAGACGAAGTCGAGCGACCAGCGCTGGTTCGGACCTTCAGGCAAGACCATCGGCGCCCGAGTACCCAACGCCCGCTTGCGCCCACGGCGACGGCGCACCCGCGGCCCTTCCTCGCGGTAAATCCGCAGCAGCTTCTTGTGATTGGGCGCCATGCCTTCTTGCGCCAGCAGGTAACCGAGACGGCGATAGCCGAACCGCCGGCGCTCTCCTGCCAACTCGCGCTGCCTTTGCCGCAGCGGGCCGTCAACAGGGCGGCTCGATCGATACCGGACCACCCTGCGGCTCACGCCGACCAGTGCACACGCCCGACGCTCGCTCGGCCCGTGATGCTCACAGGCATGCGCGCCGGCTTCCCGCTTGGCGCCGGGCGTCACCATTCCTTTGAGGCCAGATCCTTCAGCACCGCATTGTCGAGCATGGCTTCGGCCAGCAGCTTCTTCAGCCTCGCGTTCTCCTCCTCAAGCGATCGCAGCCGCCGCGCCTCCGACACTTCCAGGCCACCGAACTTCGACTTCCACTTGTAGAACGTCGCCGAGCTGATCCCATGGCGCCGGCATACCTCCGCCGTCGCCATCCCAGACTCCTGCTCCTTCAAGATCGCGATGATCTGCTCTTCGCTGAACCTGCTCCGTTTCATGTCGTCCGACTCCTTCAAGGTCGGATTCTACCATCGGGCGGTCACATTTCAGGGGAGCACGTCATGACGCTTGCCGTCGCGCTGTATACGCAGAAGCCAATAGGCACCGCCTCGCTTGTCGATCTTCAGGAAGAGCCCGTCACCGTCCTGGTAGGTTCCTGGAGTCGACATGGCTGCCTTGACCGCAAGATCTGTGAGATTGCCCTCAATCTCCCCCCACATTCTCTCCCCACACATCGGGGAAGCAAAAGTGTGGGGGTAAGTCATTCACCCCCACGTTACCCCCACACTTGGGCTTGGCTGCACGCAAATCAGTGTGGCGTCTTGCGGACGGTAGATGCGAGGATATGCCCGGAATCACTGGACTTCTAGGGCTCTTTGGGGATCTCTGTGGAGAGGCTGGTGGTGGACAGGGCTAGATTCGAACTAGCGTACGCTTGCGCGGGCAGATTTACAGTCTGCTGCCTTTAACCACTCGGCCACCTGTCCACACCAGATTTGCCGGTCCGAGAGCGGGCTCCCGATTGTGCGCCGCGCCTCGTTGAAAAAGCGCGGCTCCGGCCGAGTGAGGCGCCCCTTTGGCGAAGCGCTGCTTGCCTGTCAATGGGGCGGCTGGCATGGGGCGCGGGTTATTTTTTTGCGAAGCATGGAAAGCAGGGCGATGGCCAAGCGAGATGAAAATGGTGGACGGGCCAAGCCGATGCGCGGGCGCGCGGGGCGCATGCAGGGTGGGCGCGGCTCCGGGCGGGCCTCGACGGGCGCCGTGCGGCTGTGGGGACGCCATGCGGTCGAGGCGGCGCTGACGAACCCCCTGCGGACGGCGAAGAAGCTGTGGGGCACGCGTGAGGCGATCCAGGCGATGCTCGACGATCATGATGCCGAACTGCCCTCCTCGCTCCCGGTCGAGTATGCGCAAGCTGCCGATCTGGCGCGGTTGGTGGCACGCGATGCGCCGCATCAGGGCCTCGTGCTTGATTGCCTCGCGCTGGATGACGTTGCCCTGCCCGACATTCTTGATGAGGCAGACGGACGCACGCTGGTGATCCTTGATTCGGTCACCGATCCGCACAATGTCGGCGCCATCCTGCGCAGCTGTGCCGCGTTCGATGTCGCCGCGCTGATCACGCAGGATCGCCACGCTCCGCCCGAATCCGGCACGCTGGCAAAGTCCGCTTCCGGCGCGCTCGAAGTCGTGCCTTGGGTACGTGTCGTCAATCTTGCCCGCGCACTGGAGCAGATTGCCGAGGCCGGCTACTGGCGCATCGGGCTCGATGGCGAAGGCAGCGCAGTATTTCCGTCCGCTGTGCCCGCTGGCCCGGTTGCACTGGTGCTGGGTGCAGAAGGTGAAGGGCTGCGGCACAATGTCGCGCAGCATTGCGATTCCATCGCGCGCCTCCCGATTGCTTCTGCGGTGGAAAGCCTGAACGTTTCCAATGCGGCAGCAATTGCGCTCTATGCTGTCGCGACTCGGGGCGCAGCGGGCTGACAAGGCAGGCCCGCCCCCGCGGGCAAAGGGGGATGGGCCATGAAAACCAGCCGCAAGTTCGCCGCCGCTCTGGGTGCGGCTGCCATGCTTCTCGTGCTCGCCGGCTGCATGGTGATGCCCGGCAAGTTCACGAGTGATCTCGCGCTGCGACGGGACGGGACGTTCACGTTCCACTACAAGGGCGAGATCATTCTCGCCGCACTGGCGCAGGGCAGCAAAAGCACCAAAGCGGACGCAATCCCGCCCGAGCCCTTCGAGCAGCAACCCTGCACCGATCCGCAGACCGACGAGGCGCATGATTGCTCTCCGGCGGAAATCGCCCAGCAGCGCGCCAAGTGGAATCACGAGCAGAAGGCGAAGAAGGCTGCCAAGGCCAATGAGGACGTGCAGAACCGCAAGATGATGCAGGCCTTTATGGGCGGCATCGATCCGGACGATCCCAAGGCCGCCGCCGCCTTCGCCCAGCGCCTCGCGCGGCAGGAGGGGTATGCCTCAGTCGTCAGCAAGGGCGGCGGGAAATTCGAGGTGGATTATTCGGCAAGCGGCCGGCTCGACCACGATTTCACCTTCCCGACGATCGAGCGTCTGCCGATGGTCATGCCGTTTGTCTCGCTGATCCGCCGTGCCGATGGCTCGGTGCGGGTCGATGCGCCTGCGTTCAGCACGGCGGCGGCCAATCCGGTGATGCCGGGGCTCGGCGCCATGGCCGGGGCGATGAGCGGCATGAAGGAAAGTGGCAAGGCAGGCGCGAAGCCTAGCAGTGACGGCCCGCCGATTGCCGAGGGCACCTTTACCCTGCGCACCGATGGCCAGATCCTTGCCAACAACACCGACGAGGGCCCGCAGGCGGAAGGCGCCGGTCTTTCACGGCTCGACTGGAAGGTCGATGCGCGGACTGCAACAGCCCCTACCGCGCTGATCAAGCTGGCAAAGTAGCAACCAACCAAAAACGCCGCCCCGGCATCCCGGCGCGGCGTTTTTGGTGCGGATAGCGCGTGGTCGGTCCGGCCCCCGCGCCGATGCCGTTTCCTGCTTTAGTTGACAGCGTCCTTCAGGCCCTTGCCAGCCTTGAACTTGGGCTGGGCGGAAGCCTTGATCGACATCGGCTCGCCAGTGCGCGGATTGCGACCGGTCGAGGCCTTGCGCTTGGCAACCGAGAACGTACCAAACCCGACGAGACGCACTTCATCACCCTTGGCCAGCGCCGAGGTCACGCTATCGAAAACGGCTTCGACCGCCTTCGTCGCATCACCCTTCGAGAGACCGCTCGCGTCGGCCACTGCGCTGATCAGATCGTTCTTGTTCATTGCGGAACCCCCATTGGCTTTTATGCAAACAACCGGTTGCCTGAATCGAAATTCGGGTTGCCGGAAGAGAGCCGAGAAAGAATCCGCTGTCAAAGCGAAAAACGCCCGGAATCGCCGAAAAAACGCCGGAATCTGGCCAGTCCGCGAAGATTTCAGGACGCCCCTACCGCCCTACGGTAAGCGGCCACTCCACGAAGGTTAATGCTGCACCGCGAGGGTGCAGCATAACATTTCATGCTGCACCGCAACGAACTCGCGATCAGTGCGCAGTAGGCGCTGTCGTTCCGCTGGTCAGAGCGGGCGCCGGTCCAGCTGCCATTTCATCCGCTTCGGTCCATTCAATCGCCTCGGTCGGCGCCGCGAGCGCACGCGCCAGCACTTCGTCGACATGGCTCACCGGCACGATCTCCAGCCCCTCGCGGATGTTCGCGGGGATCTCGGCCAGATCCTTGCGGTTCTCCTCGGGGATGAGCACCGTCTTGATGCCGCCGCGCAGCGCCGCGAGCAGTTTCTCCTTGAGCCCGCCGATCGCCAGCACGCGCCCGCGCAAGGTAACCTCGCCGGTCATCGCCACGTCGGCACGCACCGGGATGCCAGTCAGCGTTGAGACCATCGCGGTCACCATGCCCACGCCCGCGCTCGGCCCGTCCTTGGGCACGGCGCCTTCAGGCAGGTGGATGTGCAGGTCCTTGCGGTTGAACACCGAAGGCTTGATCCCGTACTGCGGTCCCCGCGCCTTGACGAAGCTGAACGCCATCTGGACGCTCTCGCTCATCACTTCCCCGAGCTTGCCAGTGGTCTTCACCGCGCCCTTGCCGGGCACCGTCACGCTTTCGATCGTCAGCAGTTCGCCGCCGACTTCGGTCCAGGCCAGGCCCGTCACCGCGCCGACCTGGTTCTCCTCGTCCGAAACGCCGTGGCGGAACTTGCGCACGCCTGCGAAGTCGGCAAGGTTTTCGGGCGTGATGACGACCTCGGCATCCTTCTTTTCGAGGATCCGCCGCAGTGCCTTCCTCGCCAGCCGCGCGATCTCGCGCTCCAGCGTGCGGACGCCCGCCTCGCGGGTGTAATAACGGATCAGATCGCGCAAAGCGGCCTGCTCCAGCGTGAACTCGCCCGTCTTGAGCCCGTGCGCCTCGATCTGCTTGGCGATCAGGTGGCGCTCGGCGATCTCGACCTTCTCATCCTCGGTATAGCCCTCGAGCCGGATGATTTCCATGCGGTCTAGCAGGGCCTGCGGCAGGTTGAGGCTGTTTGCGGTGCACACGAACATCACGTCCGAGAGGTCGATGTCGAGCTCGAGGTAATGATCCTGGAACTTCGCGTTCTGCTCCGGATCGAGCACTTCAAGCAGCGCCGAAGCGGGATCGCCGCGGAAGTCCTGACCAAGCTTGTCGATCTCGTCGAGCAGGAACAGCGGGTTGGACGTGCCGGTCTTCTTCAGATTCGTCACGATCTTGCCCGGAAGCGAGCCGATATAGGTACGCCGGTGGCCGCGGATTTCCGCTTCGTCGCGCACGCCGCCCAGCGACTGGCGCACGAACTGGCGGCCGGTCGCCTTGGCGATCGACTTGCCCAGCGAGGTCTTGCCCACGCCCGGCGGGCCGACAAGGCATAGGATCGGCCCCTTCAGCTTGTTGGTGCGCGCCTGCACCGCGAGATACTCGATGATGCGGTCCTTGACCTTGTCGAGCGCATAGTGATCGGCATCGAGAATGGCCTGCGCCGCTGCGATGTCCTTCTTCAGCTTCGACTTCTTGCCCCAGGGCAGGCCGAGCAGCACATCGAGGTAGTTGCGGATGACAGTCGCCTCGGCGCTCATCGGCTGCATCGTGCGCAGCTTCTTGAGCTCGGCGGTCGCCTTCGCACGCGCTTCCTTGGAAAGCTTCAGCGTGTCGATCTTTTCCTGCAGCTCGGCAATCTCGTTGCCTTCGCCGTCATCGCCGCCGCCCAGCTCAGACTGGATCGCCTTGAGCTGCTCGTTGAGGTAGTATTCGCGCTGCGTCTTCTCCATCTGGCGCTTCACGCGGCCGCGGATCTTGCGCTCCACCTGCAGCACGCCAAGCTCGCCCTCCATGAAGGAGAGCACCATCTCGAGCCGCTTGAGCGGATCAGCCTCGGCGAGCACGGCCTGCTTTTCCGCAACGCGCGCCGCAAGGTTCGCCGCGACCGCATCCGCCAGCTTGCCGGCATCGTCGATATCACCCAGCTGCGAGCCCGCGTCCTGCGGCAGCTTCTTGGACAGCTTCGCGTATTCGGCGAACTGATCGACCACCGAGCGCATCATGCCCGCGATCTCGGCACCGGAAACCTCGGCCGGTTCGACCACTTCGACCTCGGCGAGCACCAGTTCGCCTTCGTTCGCCGTCTCGGTCGTCAGTGCCTTGAGTTCGGCGCGCTGCTGGCCTTCGACGAGCACGCGCACGGTGCCGTCAGGCAGCTTCAGCAGCTGGAGCACGGTGGCAACCACGCCGGTATCATAGAGGTCATCGCGGTCCGGATCGTCGCAACCCGGATCAAGCTGGGCGAGCAGGAAGATTTCCTTGGAACCCGCCATCGCGACTTCGAGCGCCGAGACCGACTTCTCGCGGCCGACAAAGAGCGGCACGACCATGCCGGGAAACACGACGATGTCGCGCAGCGGAAGCAGGGGATATTGAGCCATATTCTTCTATTCCATTCCCGCCGCGCCGAAAGCCGGTCTGCGGCGTCTTGCTCTCGAATATGGGTGCCCGCTTGCCCGCCCGCAATGGCCCCTTGTGCCGGGATTGTGGAGTAAACCGGCCCAATCCCAAGAACGCGCGGACGAGGGCCCGATATAGCCCTGCTCAGGGGATCGGCTGCACCACCGGCTGCGAAATGAACACCGGAGGCTGAGGTGGCGGCGGCGGCGCAGGAGGCGCAGGCGGTTCAGGTGCCACGACAGGCGCCGCTGGCTGCGTCGGCGTCGCGTCCGCACCGGCTGCGGCGTCCTCCTTCTCGATCACCCGCTTCTCGGCCGCCGAAACCGGATCCGCCGCAGCCCCGATAGGCCGCGCGAACGGGCCATAGCGGGTCTGGCCCTTCGCCAGCGGCCCACGCCCGTGCAGCGCCTCGATCTGGTCGATGCGCGATTGCAGATAGACACGCCGGTAGGTCGAATAGGGATCGGCCGCATTGCGCAGGCGGCGGAAATCCTCATCCGCCTCGTTGCGATAGTCGAGCGCGTCGATGACGCCCATCGGGAGCGCATACCACGGCTTGTCAAACGGCGTGCCCACGGCCAGCGGCACCGCCAGCCTGTCCGCAACGAGGCCGAACAGGTCACGCACCGTCGTCGGGCCGACGAGCGGCAGAAACAGGTAGGGTCCCGGCCCGACGCCGTAATAGCCAAGCACGTTGGCAAGGCCGTTCTGGCGGTAAGGCAGGTTGAACGGCTTGCTGCGCGCCAAGTCGATGGTGCCGCCGAGGCCGATGGTAGAATTGATGCCGAACCGGCCCACCGTCTCGAACATCTTGCCGGGCTTGAGTTCCAGCAGGAAAGCTGCTGCCACCACCGGTTCGCGCACGTTGCGGATGAAGTTGCGCAAGGCCATGCGTAGCGGGCGCGGCACCGTCTTCTGATAACCGTTCGCGACCGGCCCGACGACCAGATCGTCAGCCTTCTGCAGGACTTCGTAGCTGGTCTCGTTCGCCTTCGCGAGCGGGTCCTCGGGCGGTGCCTTGACCGACCCCGACACGACGATCTCGCCCGGCAGCGGAGGAAGCGGCTCCTGCGTTGAGGTCTTGCCAGATACCGGCGCCGCCGGTTCGGCAGCCTGCGCGGCAGGCATGGTCGGGACCGAACCATCGGCAGGCGGGGCACTGGCCAGAGCGGCCGCAGCAAGCAGGGAGAGTGCGCTCAGGGGGAAACGACCTTCATGCGGCGAACGGGCATGCGCCAGTCACCCGTCCAGATATTGTTACACATTTGTATAGCGGGTGTGACACCTCTGCGCCAGCCCGTGCTTGCAACGGGTAGCGCCGAAGTGCCCGCTCAGAACGGCAGCTTGAAGCCAGGCGGAATGCCGGCCGCCATCTGCACCTTCTGCATTTCTTCTGCCGCCGCAGCATCGGCGCGCTGACGGCAATCGTTGAAGGCAGCCGCGATCAGGTCTTCGAGAATGCCCTTCTCCGCCTTGTCCATCAGGCTGTCGTCGATCGCCACGCCGATCACGCGGCCCTTGGCGGACGCGCGAATCTTCACGAGCCCGCCGCCGGCAACGCCTTCCACCTCGATCTGGTCGAGCTTGCCCTGCGCGTCCTCCATCTGCTTCTGGATGGTCTGGGCAGCGGCCTGCGCGGCCTGGATCATCTCTTCCATCGACTTCATGCGCGTTTACTCCAGGATTTTCGTTCGGGCGCCGATATAGCGCTCTCGTCGATCATTTCAGCCCCCGGAAACGCGGCATAGGCCGCGCGCACCAGGGGGTCTTCACGCAGCGCCGCCTCCGCCCGTGCTGCTGCTTCGGCGCGGGCTTCCTCAAGGCTGGGAGCAGCGCTGGCGAGGTCCATGCTGCGCTCGACCTGCCAGTGCCCGCCCGTCGCGCCTTCGAGCCCGCGCCGCATGTCCTGCGTCGGATCGCCCGGAATGCCCGCCGCCAGTGCGTAGACCAGATGCCCCGGCTTCAACGAAACTACCCGCACCGAAAGCCGCATCGAAGAACCGATCAGCGGCGAAATCTGCTCGACCTGTTCGACGAGCTGTTCCCACTGCGCCAGCATCATCTCTGCACTCGCCGGTGCCGCAGCTACAGGCGCTGCCGTCCCCGCAGGCGCAGCCATCTGCACCGCCGGCGGATTGGCTGCAAAGGCTTCGAGCTGTTTGATCAGCCCGCCCGGATCGGGAAGGTCAGCGGCGTGCATCACCCGCAGCAACGCCATCTGCGCCGCTACCAGCGGGTCGGGCGCGCCGCGCACTTCCTCGTAGCCTTTGAGCAGCAGCTGCCACAGCCGGTGGAGCGCGCCCGCGCCGAGCTTCTTCGCCCAGCCTTCCAGCGCCTCGCGCTCTTCGGCGGAACGCGCATCTGCCGCGCCGGAAATCTGCGCCACCGTCACCTTGTGCACGAGATCAAGCTGGGCACGCATCATCGCGGTGGGTTCGATCCCCAGCGCGAACTGGCTCGCCACTTCGTCGAGCACTGCATCGCCCTTGCCGCCAATCACCGCAGCGAACAGGCGGCGCTGCATGGTCTTGTCGGCGAGGCCCAGCATTTCGCGGACCTGCTCCGCCGTCACGGCCCCGCCGCCTGCCATGTCCGCATGGCTGATCGCCTGATCGAGGATCGACAGCCCGTCGCGCACAGAGCCTTCCGCCGCCGCCGCGATCATCGCCAGCGCTTCGTCCTCGGCCTGGACCTGCTCGGCATCACAGACCTTGCCGAAATGCGCGGCCAGCACGGGCGTCTGGATGCGCCGCAAGTCGAAGCGCTGGCAGCGGGAGAGCACCGTCACCGGCAGCTTGTCGACTTCAGTCGTCGCGAAGAGGAACTTCACATGCGCGGGCGGCTCTTCCAGCGTCTTCAGCAAAGCGTTGAACGCGTTGCGGCTAAGCATGTGAACTTCGTCGATGATGTAGATCTTGTAGCGCGCCGAAACCGCCGCATAGCGTACCGCCTCGATGATCTCGCGCACGTCGTCGACGCCGGTATGGCTCGCGGCGTCCATCTCGATCACGTCGATATGCCGCCCCTCGGCAATCGCGACACAAGGCTCGCACCGGCCGCAGGGATCGATCGTCGGGCCGCCCTGCCCGTCCGGCCCGATGCAATTAAGAGCCTTGGCGATCAGGCGCGCGGTCGAGGTCTTGCCCACCCCGCGCACGCCGGTCATCAGGAAGGCATGCGCCAGCCGCCCGCGCCGGATCGCATTGCCCAGCGTCTGGACCATCGCGTCCTGCCCGATTAGTTCGGCAAAGGTCTGCGGACGATACTTGCGCGCGAGCACGCGGTAGGGCTGGCCGGACGGCGCGGGCGCGGCCACCGGCGGCGGAGCGTGCTCCTCGCGCACAGCGGGTGCAGGCCCGGGTGCAGGATCGCCGAACATCGAACCCTGCCCGGCCGCCTCCAGTTCCGCAGCCGAGGGCGCGTCGTCTTCGGGCTCGTCCGCAATCGGATCGCCAAACATGTCGGTGGAATCGACCATGTCCCCTGATTAGGCCACCTCTCGCCAATTGTCGAAGCCCCCTGCCCCAACTGGTCGGGGATTGACTCGCAGCCGTCAACGGAGAACCCTCCCCTCATGAGCACCATCACTCCCGGCCGGATGACCGCCGCCCATCAGGGCCCCCTCGTCGTCTTCGTGATCGGCATGCGGATCAACCACTTCCACAAAGTGCGCAAATGGTGGCCGGTGTTTCAGGCGATGGGCCCGATGCTCGCCGAAGTCTCGCGCGATCCCGCAAGCGGATTCCTCGGCTATGAGTTCCTGCTGCGCAGCGCCCGCACGGTCGTCCTGCTGCAATACTGGCGCGATTTCGATGCCCTTGAGGCCTACGCCCGCGCCCGCGAAAAAAAGCACTGGCCTGCCTGGACCGCGTTCAACAAAGCCATCGGCAATGACGGCACGGTCGGCATCTTCCACGAGACCTACGTCGTGCCCGAACATGGCAGCGAGACGATCTACGGCAACATGGTACCCTTCGGCCTCGGCAAAGTCAGCGGCACGGTGCCCGCGACCGGATCACGCAATGAAGCGCGCTCACGCATGAAGGGTATTGCGGGAGGGGATTGAAGGAGCCGGGCGACCCGCCGCACATCGTTGTGGCTGCTTCCTTCCGGACCTGACCAGGTTGGCGACAGCTAACGTCCGCCCGACTCCCGCGCCGCATATGGCGACGGTCGATGAAAAAAGCAATGCTGTCCGAGCCCTCCCCATTTTTCCCTGAGTGTGTCGAAGGGACAAATGGGGAAGTGGCAGCCCGCAGGGCAGACGGAGGGGTAATTCCCCTTACCGGAAATTGTCCGCGTAGCTCTGCAGTTTGAGGCGCTTCGGCGGCACCGGGCTGACATGGGCGGCAATGCCATACTTGTCGGCATAGGCCTTGGCTTCCTCCGCCGAAGCGAACGTCAGCACCACTTGCACTTGCGTATCGCCCGAACCGGCCCAGCCCATCAGCGGATCAGGCTTGCGCGCCTCTGCCGGAGCGAACTCAAGCACCCACTGATCGGTGCGCGACTTGCCCGATTGCATGGCATTCTTCGGGCGCTGGTAGATGCGTGCAGACATGAGCGCCCCATGCTCACGAATCGGCTTTGAAATCAAGCCGGGACAGACCCGAAACGACACCTGAAGCCGTTCCTGTCGAGCGAAGTCGAGACACCATACCCGGCGCCTGGTGTCTCGACTTCGATCGACACGAACGGGAGGAGGGGAGAGCTAGCGCTTCCCCGCCGCGAACGCGTTCTTGGTCCTGAGACTCGCCTCTTCCTCCCACGGCGCGTCAGGCCAGCGGTGCTTGGGGTAGCGGCCCTTCATGTCCTTCACCACATCGCGCCACGATCCGCGCCAGAAGCCCGGCAAGTCAGCCGTCGTCTGGATCGGCTTCTGCCCCGGCGAGGTCAGCGAAAGCAGCAGCGGACGCGGCGGATCACCCACCGTGGGATGCCGGTCCAGCCCGAACAGCGCCTGCACCCTGAGCTCCACCGCGGGCCCGCCTTCATGCGCGTAGTCGATCGCATGGCTGGTTCCAGCAGGAGACGTGAACTCCGCCGGTGCCAGCCGGTCGAGCGTGCTCCGCGCATTCCAGTCGAGCCGCCCCAGCAGCGCGTCATGCAGTTTTCCCGCGCCGATCTGGAAATCGCGCCGACCTGCGAGTAGCGGCCCCAGCCATTGCTCCGCCTCAGCCAGCAAGGCCTCCTCGGAGAGCGCCGCAAGCCCCGCGTACCGCGCGCGTTCGATCAGCGCCAAGGCCTTGTCGCTCAGCGGCAGCAGCCCCAGCCCGTCGGCCCTGAGCTGCTCCAGCAGCAGCGCCTCGACCGCCTCTGCAGGCGGCGCCGGATCAGGCACCCGCGCCAGCACGATCGCGCCCAGCCGCCGCTCCAGCCGCGCCTCGATGCGTCCCTCGGACCCATTCCACGTCAACGCATGGCGCGCCTCGATCCGGTGCGCGAGGTGCCGCGTGACTTCGGCCTCATCCAGCGCCAGCGCCGCCGTGATCCGCGCACCCTTGGCCTCGCCCTGCGCATCGCCGATCACCAGCCACGGCGCGCGGACCAGCGAACTCGCCGGATCGAGCCGATAGCCCCGCCCGCCCGAGGCAAGCCATTCCTCCCCGCTCGCACCCCTCGCCCGCGCGATCCGGTCCGGAAAGGCCTCAGCGAGCAGCACGCCGAGCGGCAAGGCCGCGCCTGATGCTTCGACAAGCTCAGCATGAGCGGGCTTGGTGCTCTTACCGGACTGAGACCGCTCGTGCTGAGCCTGTCGAAGCACCTTCGCCGCACTTGCCGCCCAGCGCTCCGCCAGCTTGCGCGATGCGTCCGCCTGTCCGCCACGCTCGCGCCCCCAGCGCTCCAGCCGCTGCGCCAGATCCTCGCCGCGCCCGCCCAGCCCTCGCTCCTGCAGCAGCAGCGCGAGCCGCGCCGCATCCTCCGCCTGCCCTCGCGCCGCCGCGTACAGCAGCATATGCGCCAAGGCCGGTTCCATCGGCAGTGCTGCCATCGCCCGCCCATGCGGCGTAATCTGCCCGCCAGCATCGAGCGCACCAAGCGCCGCCAAAGCTCCCCACGCCGCCGCCATTGCAGCCGCAGGCGGCGGATCGATCCACGCCATCGCTGCCGGATCGCCAGCCCCCCACTGCGCCAAAGTCAGCGCCAGCGGAGTGAGGTCACTCGTCAGGATTTCCGGCGGATCGAACGCCTCGCGCCCCGCGTGGGCCGCCTCTTCCCACAGCCGGTAGGCCACGCCCGGCCCCTGTCGCGCCGCACGGCCCGCGCGCTGTGCCGCCGAGGCCTGGCTTGCCCGCACCGTCACCAGCCGCGAGACGCCCGCCGCCTTGTCGAACTCCGACCGCCGCGAAAGCCCCGCATCGATCACGATCCGCACGCCGTCCAGCGTCAGCGAGGTCTCGGCAATGCTCGTCGCCAGCACCACCCGCCGTCGCCCTTGCGGGTCACGCCGGATCGCCGCGCGCTGCCCGGCGGGTTCCACTTGCCCGTGGAGCGGCAGCACCAGAGCTTTTGGCAGGCGCTCCGCCAGCAGGTCCGCACAGCGCTCGATTTGCGCGACGCCCGGCAGGAAGGCGAGGATATCGCCCTGCTCCTCGCCCCACGCCTGCACAACCGCACTGGCCACGGCCTGTTCGGGCTTCAAGTCGGGCCGCGAACCCAGCCAGCGGATCGCCAAGGGATGCGCCTTGCCTTCGCTCTCCACCACCGGGCAATCATTCAGCAGCCGCGCAAACCGCGCGCCATCGAGCGTCGCGGACATCACCAGCAGCCGCAGATCATCGCGCAGCACGCCCTGCGCCTCGATCGCCAAGGCCAGCGCCAGATCGCTCCCCAGCCCGCGCTCGTGCGCCTCGTCGAACAGCACCGCCGAAACGCCGTCGAGCTCCGGATCGGCGAGCAGCTGGGAGACGAAAATCGCCTCTGTCATCACCACGATCCGCGTACGAGGGCCGCGCTTGGCATCGAGCCGGGTGACATAGCCCACCGTCTCGCCGGCCGCTTCGCCCAGCAATTCCGCCATCCGCTCCGCCGCCGCCCGCGCCGCCACGCGCCGGGGCGAGAGCACGATCACCTGCCCCGTGCACCAGGGCTCACGGATCAGCACTGGTGCCACTGCGGTCGTCTTGCCCGCCCCGGGTGGCGCGATCAGCACCGCAGCGGGGCCGGCACGCAGCGCCTCCAGCAACTGTGGCAAAATAGCATGGATCGGAAGGTCACTCACACGCGTTGCCCTAAGCACCCTCTAAGCCTGCTGCAATCCATGCTAGGGCCACCACCATGAGGACCAGCCTCGAAATCCTCATCGCGCTCCTCACCAGCCTGCTCACCGGCGGCGCCGTGATCGCCGCGCTGATCGCGACAGCCGCCCTGCTCGCTGCAACTGCGCTGTGGTGGCTGATCGGCAAGCGCCCGCACCGATAGCCCTCTCACCTTCAAGGGAGAGGGTTGGGAGAGGTGTCTTCCCACTTTCGCTAGCCCAGCCGCCGCTTGACCGGCCCACGTGCCCGCGCCACCTTCCCGAAAACCTCTGGGAGCCCATCGCACATGCAACACCGCCGCCTCGGCACGTCCCCCATCGTCGTCTCCGATATCTGCATGGGGACGATGACCTTCGGCAGCCAGGCCGATGAAGCGACCTCGCTGCGCATCCTCGACATGAGCTATGACGCCGGCATCAATTTCTACGACACTGCCGAGGGCTACCCCGTGCCGCCCGACGTAAAGTGGGTCGGCCGCACCGAAGAAATCGTCGGCAAGTGGCTGAAAACCAAGCCGCGCGATGCGATCATCCTTGCCACCAAGGTCTCCGGCCCCAGCCACATCTGGTTCAAGAGCCCCAAGCGCAACGGCATGACCGCGCTTGACCGGCACAACATCACCCGCGCGGTGGAAGACAGCCTCAAGAAGCTCGGCACCGACTACATCGATCTCTACCAGACCCACTGGCCCGATCACGACACCGCCTACGAAGAGACGATGGAAACGCTCGATGAACTGGTCCGCGCCGGCAAGGTGCGTATTCTGGGCTGCTCGAACGAGACTTCATGGGGCCTGATGAAATCCATCGAGGCATCCAAGGCGGTCGGCGCCGCGCGCTACCAGACGATCCAGAACAACTTCAGCCTCAACAACCGCCGCTTCGAGGACGAACTGGCGCAAGTCTGCCGCAAGGAAGGCGTGAGCCTCATTCCCTACTCGCCCATCGGCGGCGGCGTGCTGGCCTGCAAGTACAGCGGCGGCGCCAAACCCGAAGGCGCGCGCTTCTCGAAATACCTCGAAATGGGCGGCCGCCAGGCGAGCATGGCCCGCCGCTTCGTCAACGAGAAGTCGATCGCCTCAGCCGAACGCTTTGCTGCCATCGCGCGGGAACATGGCCTCGATCCGGTGACTTTCGCGGTCGCGTGGTCGAAGCAACACGATTTCGTCGCCTCGACCATCGTCGGCGTGACCACCGAAGAACAATGCGCCCCGATCTTCGCCGCCGCCGATCTGGTCCTGCCGGACCAGGCGATGAAGGCAGTCAACGCCGTGAGCCGGGAAATCATGTATCCGATGGGGTGATCCGGCACCGGCGGGCAGTGGCCCCCGCCCGCCGAAAACCGATCAATAGCGCCGCGCCACCGCGAATTCCGCCGCCTCGGTCATCGCCGACTTGGCCGCGCTTGGCGGGAAGGCGGCAATCGCATCGATCGCCCGCTGGGCATAGTAGCGCGCACGCTCCCGCGTGGCGTTGACCGCCTCATGCTTGTGGATCAGCGCAACCGCCTGTGCCAAGTCGGCATCGCTGTTGCGGTCGCCCGCAATCGCTTCCTGCCAGAACGTGCGCTCCTCGGCCGTGCCGCGCGCATAGGCGAGGATCACCGGCAGGGTCATCTTGCCCTCGCGGAAGTCGTCGCCCTGATCCTTGCCCATTTCAGAGGCGTCCGAATCGTAGTCGATCGCATCGTCCGCAAGCTGGAACGCGATGCCGAGGTTGCGGCCATAGCTGTCGAGCGCCAGTTCATCCGCCTCGCTGCGCTCCGCCACCACGGCGGCGATGCGGCAGGCGGCGGCAAACAGCGCGGCGGTCTTGGCGTTGATGATCGCGAGGTAGCGTTCCTCGCTCGTCTCCACCTGCCGCTGCGCGACGAGCTGGTCGACCTCGCCTTCGGCGATCACCGCCGAAGCGCCCGACAGGATCTTGAGCACCTTGAGGCTGCCATCCTCGACCATCAGTTCGAAGCTGCGGCTGAACAGGAAATCGCCCACCAGCACCGTCGCCGGATTGCCATAGATGATGTTGGCCGCCTGCTTGCCGCGCCGCATGCCAGAGCCATCGACCACGTCGTCGTGCAGCAACGTGGCGGTGTGAATGAACTCGACCGTCGCCGCCAGCTTGTAGTGGCGGCTGCCGCCGTATCCCAGCAGTGAAGCGCTCGCGAGCGTGAGCATCGGGCGCATGCGCTTGCCGCCGCCAGCGATGAGATGGCCAGCGAGTGCCGGGATCAGCGGGATGCGCGATTGCATCCGGCCGAGGATCACTTCGTTGACACTGTTCATGCCATCGGCCACGAGCGCCATGAGCGGCTGCAGCGACGGCTCGGCGCGGCGGGGGATCGAGTGGATGGTTGCTGTCATTTGCCGCTCGCTTGGCCTGCCCACCGCCGCTTGGCAAGATGCAAGTTGTGCCAGAGTGGGCTTGGGGCGCCACGCGGTGGGGCGGATGGACGGAGATTTGGGATGAGCGAAGACCCGGTGCTGGCAGGTTACCGCCAGTCCATCGACAATATCGACGCGGCGATGATCCACATTCTGGCCGAGCGATTCCGCATCACTCAGGCGGTCGGGGCCTACAAGGCCGCGCACCAGCTCCCCGCCAGCGACCCCGGCCGCGAGGAGCGCCAGATCGCCCGCCTGCGCGCGCTCGCGGTCGATGCCAAGCTCGATCCCGAATTCAGCGAGAAGTTCCTGCGCTTCATCATCCAGGAAGTGATCCGCCACCACGAGCAGGCGGCCGGCGGTGTAGCGCCATGAGCGGCCCCGCCCCGGATGCCGCTGTGCGCGACCACTTCGCGCACTGCATCCAGGTGCTCGGCGGGGTCACCGCTGCCTCGCGCCGGCTGCATATCGACGAGCGCGCCATCCGCCGGTTCATCAATGGCGAACGACCGCTCAGCCCGGGCTTGCTGACCGATGTGGCCGCAGCGCTCCACCGCCTGATCGCCGAAGCCGAAGCGGCCGAAGCAGGATTGCAGGAGCTGATCGCCGGGTAGCCTCAGACCGCAATCAGGAAATCCGTGAACGCCAACGCCGGCGCGCCCGTCAGCACAGCCACCTGCACCGCCGCAGTCGCACCTGTCCCGTCCGCGTCATACCATAGCGCCCCGGTCGTGGTGTTGTAGATGAACCGGTCGGTCGCATCGTGCGCGGCGTTCACCCCCGCACCGGACCAGAACGCATCGGTGCTGATAGCGCCCGTCGACGAGAAGGCTGTGAAGACCGCACGGCTGAACGAGAGCTTGTCCGTGCCGGAAGTGAAGTCCTGCACGGTATCAAGGTTGGTCGCCGCATTCGGCGCGGTATCGAAAACGAAGGTATCCGTCCCCGCGCCGCCGTTCAGCAGGTCATTCCCCGCCCCGCCGACAAGCCGGTCGTTGCCGATACCGCCCTGCAAGCTGTCGTTGCCCAACCCGCCGGTCAGCGTATCGTTGCCATCAAGGCCCGAGAGCAGGTTGTTGGCGCTGTTGCCCGTCAGCACGTTGTCGAGCGTATTGCCCGTCCCGTCGATCGCCGAACTGCCCGCAAGCGTCAGGTTCTCGACATTGAGCGCCAGCGTCCAGCTGAGCGAGGCGGTAACGAGATCAGTCCCGCCGCCCGCGGCCTCTGTCGTGACGTCACCCACATTGTCGACCAGATAGCTGTCGTTGCCGCTGCCGCCGATCAGCGTATCCGCCCCGAGGCCGCCGTCCAGCGTGTCGCTGCCGGAGTTGCCCGTCAGCACGTTGTCGAGCGCATTGCCGATACCGCTGTGGGTGACGTTGTTGGTGAAAGTCAGCCGCTCGACATTGGCGCCAAGCGTGTAGCTGGCAAGGGTCGTCTGCACGGTGTCGGTGCCCTCGCCGGCGAGCTCGGTCACCACGTCGCCGGCCGCGTCGACGACGTAGATGTCATCGCCCATGCCGCCGATCAGGGTGTCGTTCCCGCCGCCCCCGTTGAGCGTGTCATTGCCGCCGAGGCCGGTCAGCACATTGCTCGCGCTGTTGCCGGTGATCACATTGGCATCGTTCGTGCCGGTGCCATTGATCGCCGCCGTGCCCGAAAGCGTCAGGTTCTCGATATTGGCCGCCAGCGTCCAGCTGATCGAGGCCGTCACAAGGTCGGTGCCCTGCGCCGCCAGTTCGGTAGTCACGTCGCCGACGTTGTCGACCACATAGCTGTCGTTGCCCGCGCCGCCGATGAGCGTGTCGGCCCCTGCGCCACCATCGAGCGTGTCACTTCCGGTGTTGCCCGTCAGCACATTGTTCAGCGCATTGCCGATGCCGCTGTGCGTCGCGCTGTTGGTGAAGGTCAGCCGCTCGACATTGGCCGCCAGTGTATAGCTCGCGAGCGTCGTCTGCACGGTATCCGTGCCCTCGCCCGCAAGTTCGGTCACCACATCGCCCGCCGCATCGACGACATAGATGTCATCGCCCAGCCCGCCGATCAGCGTGTCATTGCCCGACCCGCCATTCAGCGTATCGTTGCCGCCAAGGCCAGTCAGGACGTTTGCGCCCGAATTGCCGGTGATCACGTTGGCATCGTTGTTGCCGGTGCCGCTGATCGCCGCGGTGCCCGAAAGCGTCAGGTTCTCGACATTGGCGGAAAGCGCATAGCTTACCGACGCCGTCACCAGATCGGTGCCCTGCCCGGCAAACTCGGTCACCAGGTCGCCGGCGTCATCCACCATATAGCTGTCGTTGCCGAAGCCGCCGAGCATCGTGTCCGCACCCGCGCCGCCGTTCAGCGTATCGTTCCCGGCATTGCCGCTGATCACGTTGTTCAGCGCATTCCCGATGCCGGTGTGCGCCGAAGAGTTGGTGAAGATCAGGGTTTCGACATTCGCCGCCAGCGTGTAGCTTGAAAGCGTCGTCTGAACGACATCAGTGCCCGCGCCCGCCAGTTCCGTGACGACATCGCCGGTCGAATCGACGACATAGGTATCGTCGCCCTCCCCGCCGATCATGGTGTCGCTGCCCGAACCGCCGTTCAGCGTGTCATTGCCGCCGAAGCCCGTGAGCACGTTGTTGGCCGAGTTGCCGATGATCACATTGTCCGCGCTGTTGCCGGTGCCGTTTATCGTCGCGCTGCCGGTCAGCGTCAGGTTTTCGAAGTTCGCGCCCAGCGTCCATGCAATCGACGAGGTCACCAGGTCGGTGCCCTGCCCGGCGAGCTCGGTCACCACATCGCCAACGTTGTCGACGACGTAGCTGTCGTCTCCCAGTCCGCCGGCCATCGTGTCCGCGCCCGCGCCGCCGTTCAGCGTGTCGTTGCCGCCATTGCCGGTCAGCACGTTGCCCGCTGTATTGCCGAGGATCACGTTGGCATCGTCATTGCCGGTGCCATTGATCGCCGCCGAACCGGACAGCGTCAGGTTCTCGAGATTGGCCGCCAGAGTCCACGTGATCGCGGCCGCGACCGTGTCCGTCCCCTCGCCCGCGGCTTCGGTCGTCACGTCGCCCAGGTTGTCGACAGCATAGCTGTCATTGCCAAGGCCCCCGATCATCGTGTCGGCCCCGGCAGCGCCGTTCAGCGTGTCGTTGCCGCCGCCCCCCGTCAGCACATTGTTCGCGCCGTTGCCGGTGATCACGTTCGCATCGCCGTTGCCGGTGCCGTTGATCGCCGCTGTGCCACCCAACGTCAGGTTCTCGACATTCGCTGCCAGTGTCCAGCTGATCGAGGCGAGCACCGTATCGGTCCCCCCGCCCGCCGCCTCGACCGTCGTGTCGCCTGCGTTGTCGACGTAATACGTGTCGTTGCCCAGCCCGCCGACCATGCGGTCCGCACCGGCATTGCCATTGAGGATATCTGCCCCGCCGCCGCCGGTGAGCACGTTGTTCAGCGCATTGCCGATGCCGGTATGCGCGGCATTGTTGGTGAACGTCAGGTTCTCGACGTTGTTGCCCAGCGTATAGCTGGCCAGCGTCGTCTGAACCGTGTCGGTGCCTTCGCCGGCAAGCTCGGTCACCACATCGCCCGCCGCATCGACCACATACGTGTCGTTGCCCAGCCCGCCGATCATCGTGTCGTTGTCAGTGCCGCCATCTAGCAGGTCATTGCCGCCAAGCCCGGTCAGCGTGTCGTTGCTTGCGAGGCCGATCAGGTGGTCATCGCGGCTCGTACCGGTCAGCGCATCGACCCCGTCGGTACCAGTGATCACGTTGTAGGCGCCGTAGTTGAAGAGCTGCGCCTTGATGCTCGTCCCGTCCGCATCACCGCCAAGGCCGCTGCCATCGCCCCACGCGATGACGAAGCCGTCGCCGGTCACGCTCGCGATCACCGGGCGCTCCTGATAGCCTGCGGTCACCGAGTTGATCAGCATCTCGCTGCCCAGCTTGGTGCCGTCGCCATCGAAGACCTGCGCCTTGATGTCGCTGTCCGTCGGACTGACGAAGTACTGCCACGTCACCACGAATCCGCCATTGGGCAGCCCGGCGATCGAGGGGAAGTCACGCTCGCCCGCAGTGGTGTCGCTTACCACCAGCGATGCGCCCACCTTGGCGCCCGCGGCGCTGAACACCTGCGCGCGGATCAGCGTATCGGGATCGCCGCTGGCCGGATTGGAATCCTGCCACGCCACCACGAACCCGCCGGTCGCGAGCCCCGTCACCACCGGCAGCGCCTGATCGTTGAGAACCTTGGCATCGACCGCAATCTCGCCGCCGACCCGCACGCCGGCCGCGCTGAATATCTGCGCCTTCATCACCGTGTCGGTCGAAGCCGTGTCCATCCACGTCACGACATAGCCGCCGTTCGCAAGGCTGGTCACGGTCGGCTGGGTCTGGTCGCCGGTCGTCTGGGTGTTGACCCGCACGATCCCGCCAAGCGGCGCCCCCGCCGCGCTGTAGAGCTGCGAGAGGATCCCTGCCCCGCTCGCGTCGCCCGCCGTCCCGGCATAGTCCTGCCATGTCACCACGAAACCGCCGCCGGAAAGACCGGTTATCGTCGGGTTATGGTTGCCCGGCAGGTTGTTGCCGCCCTGCTGCGTCCAGGTCGTGGTGTTGACGAGGAACGCCGGAGTCACCACCGCGCCGCTCGCGTTGTAGACCTGCGCCCGGATCTTGTAGTCCGATTGGACGCCCGCCTCGGTCCACGTCACCACGAACCCGCCGTTCGCGAGATTGGTGACGGTCGGGAACGACTGGTCGGTCGCCGCGCCGCTTGCCACCGCGAACTCGCCGCCCACCTTGGCACCCGCCGCACTGTAAAGCTGCGCTTTGGCGATACCGATGCCGCTGGCGGCCGAATAGTCCGTCCAGGTCGCAACAAAGCCGCCGCCCGTCAGCCCTGCGATCGAGGGTAGTTCCTGAAAGCCGGCGGTCTGCGTGTTGACGAGAAACTCGCCGCCCGTTTTGACGATTTCAACCATTCTGGTCCCCGCATGCACCGCGCCGGGCCAGGCGCAGCGGCAGCGCTGCGCTCGGGCCCGGCGGATGCAGTCCAATCCGTTGCGGGACGGGTTAACCGATAAGGGTTAATTTTCTCCCCAGCCGGATTACCGATGCGCGGCCAGCGAGACCGGGTTCGGTGCGCAGAATTGCGCCATTCCGGCCTCGCTGAGGCAGCATCGCAGCCTCGGCGGTATGCTTTCGCATCGCCTGCGAAGTTTTACCTAGTCGATTGTGTCAGGCAGGACCGGCTTCTTGTCCGGCGCGGGCGGCTGGACGAAAGTCGGCGGCGGCGATTTGGCGAGGGCATCAAGCGCGATGCGTACGCCCGCTTCGAGCTGCGGGTCATGCCCCAGCCTGACCTGCGCCGGATCCTGCTCGACTTCCACATCGGGCGGAATGCCGATGTTCTCGACCTCCCACTGCCCTGCGGTGCCGTAGATCGCCCAGCGCGGCGCGGTGACCACGCCGCCATCCATCAGCGTAGGGTAAAGGCCGATGCCGACCAGACCGCCCCAGGTGCGCGTGCCGACCAGCGTCCCCACACCGGCTTTCCGGAAAAGCCAGGGCAACGCATCACCGCCGGAGCCTGACATCTGGTTGATCAGCATGACCTTGGGGCCGAAGATCGCCTGCGCCGGCTCCACCATCGGTTCGCCTTCGCGGGTGGAATTGACCATTTGCGGCGTGCGTTTGAGCTGGTCGACGATGAAGTCGGCAATATCGCCGCCATGGTTGAACCGCTCGTCGATGATCATCCCCTGCTTGCCGACCTGCGCGAAGTAATAGCGGTTGAAGTTGGCAAAGCCGCCGCCGGCGGTGTCAGGCAGATAGACATAACCCAGCTTGCCACCCGAAAGCTGATCGACCTGCCGCCGGTTGGCCTCCATCCAGCTGTGCAGCCGCAGCGGAATGTCGCGCGCAATCGGCACGACCTTGACGTCGCGCGAGCCCTTGCCATCGGGCGTGGGCCCCACGGTCAGCACGGTCTGCTTGCCGGCGAGCCCTTCAAAGCCCTTGTAGACCTCGAAACCGGTGTCGACCGGGCGGCCATTGATCGCAAGCAGATACTCGCCGGCCTTCACCTCGGCGCCGGGCTGGGCCAGCGGAGCCTGCAGCTGCGGGTTCCAGCTCTCGCCCTTGAGCACATTGCGGAAGCGGTAATGCCCGTTGGCCAGCTCGAAATCGGCGCCGAGCAAGCCCGTGCTCACCGTGCTCTGCTTCGGTCCCTCGCCGCCGTTCACGAAGGTGTGGCCAAGCCCGATATGCCCGGTCATTTCCTCGAACAGCGCGTTAAGCTCGCCCCGGCTGCCAAGGCCGGCGAGGAACGGCTCATAGAGCTTCGCCGCCTTGGCAAGATCAAGCCCGTGCGCCTTGGGATCGTAGAGGAAGTCCCGCTGGACACGCCAGACCTCTCGGTACATCTGCCGCCATTCGGCCATCGGATCGACCGGGATGGCCGCAGCGAACTTCACCGCGGCTGGCGCGGGTTTGGCCGAGGCATCCGCCGGGGCTTCGGACGAGACGAGGAACCGCTCGCCCCGTTTCGCGAAAAGGATCTTCTTGCCGTCCGCCGAAACCGACACCGAGCCGGCGTCAGCTCCCTCAATCAGTGTGGCGGGCTTGCGCGCCTTGGCGTCGTAGCGCACCACTGACACCGGCACCGGCGCACCGCTTTCGTCGGTCAGATCGCGATCGGTGAACACGACCGGTGCGGTAACCGCGAGCACGGCTCCCGCCTCGCCCGCAAGGAGCCCGACATAAGGCGCCACCGGCAAGCCAAGCGCGACGATGCGCTGGTCGAGCCCGGCAAAATCGATCTGAACCGGCTTCGGCGCCTTGGCAGCCTTCGCATCGTCCTTGCTCTTGCCCTTGCCCATGCCGGCGTCGGCCTTGGCGCTGTCCTTGGCCCCATCCTTGGAATCGCCCGCGCCCTCCTCGTCGCTCTGCGGTGCGGTCGGCGCAGCGCCGTCCTTGCGCAGCACGGCGGCGTAGACCGCGCCTTCGGTGGCCCGGCCGAGGCTCGACATGTCCAGCCAGCCTGCACCCAGACCCCGGCTCGTGTTCGCGATGAAATAGAGCACCTCGCCGCCCGCATCGAAGCGGGGCGAGACGGCATCGCTCATTCCGTCGGTGAGCGCTTGCGACATTCCGGTCGCGACCGTGTGGATCATGATCGTGTGGAGGTGATTGGCCCCCTGCACCGCATAGGCAAGATAGCGGCTGTCGGGCGACCAGGCCGGATCGAAATTGAAGTCCGGACTGTCATAGCGATCTGTGGCGATCTTCACCGGCTTGGGCGCCGCCGCCGTCACATCCACCAGCCACAGATTGAGCCGCTTGTCATGGAACACGATGCGCTTTGAATCCGGCGACCACAGCGGCGTATAGAAGTAGGAACCCGGCGTGCCGAGATCGATCTTGCGCACGGCCCCCGTTCCGTCCGCCGCACGGATATGCAGCGCATACTCACCGCTCTCGTCGCTGAAGTAGGCCACCGACTTGCCATCGGGCGAGGCGGCGGGATCGCGCTCGGCCACACCGGTCGTCTGCGTCAGGTTGCGCGTATCGCCCTTCTCGGCCGGGACGGAGAGGATCTCCCCGTGTGCCTCCACCAGCATGCGCTTGCCCGACGGCGTGAGCACGGCGGCCGCGATATCGCCCGCTTCGAGGTCCTTGATATGCGGCCGCACCGAAGGCGCCTCGGCACCGATGGTGATGGCGGGGCGCGAAACCGTGCCGCTGGCAAGGTCATAGACCTCGATCTTGCCGAAATGGTCGATCACGATCCCGCCCGGCCCGGCCGATGCGGAAGCCATGTCAAACCCGCGATCGTTGCGGATGACCTGGCTGACCGTCCCCTCCTTCGCGCTGTAGCGATAGAGCGTGCGCGGCCCGTCACGATCCGAGAGGAAGTAGACATCGCTGCCCACGAACATCGGATTGCGATCGTTCGAATTCCCGCGCGGGATCTTGACGACCGAACTGTCTTTGAGATCAGCGATCCAGATCCGGTCCGTCTGCCCGCCGCGATACTGCTTCCACGCCGGCTGCCACTGGTTGAACGGGGTATAGGCGATATGGCTGCCGTCCCCGCTCAGTGCACCCGTATCGCCCGAGGGCAGCGGCACCGGGCGGGGATCACCGCCTTCCACCGGCACGAGATAGAAGCGCATTAGATCGCGCACCGTCTCACGCGAGGAGCGGAAAAGCACGCTCTTGCCGTCCGGCGACCAGCCGAGCACGACGTCGGGTCCGGGGTGCCAGGTCAGCCGTCGCGGCACGCCGCCGCTGGCCGGCACGACATAGACATCCCGGTTGCCATCATAGCGGCCGGTGAAGGCGATCATCGTGCCGTCGGGCGAAAATACCGGCCCGCTGTTGTCTCCTTGCCCGGTGGCGATGACCCGCGCCGCGCCGCCGCCGCGCGGAACAGTCCAGATCGCGCCGGCGTAGTCGAAGGCGATCTCGGTAGCGGAAAGGCTGGGATGCTGCAGCAGACGCGGCGGCTCGCGTCCTTCGGCCGCTGCGGCGCCACCTGATATGCCGGTGATGGCGGCGATGAGCGCCGTTGTTGCAAGCAGGGCACGGCGCATAGGCAAAGTCCTCCGGTCACGATGTCGCGCGCCCACGAGTTTAACGCCGCCGCAGGACTTTGCCTAATCCTCCGCGCGCTAAATCTGAACCGATCCGGCGCGACCGCCGCTGCTCCGGCGCCGGCTCAATCGTCCAGCGGCACGCCCGGCAATTGCTTGGCCGTGCGAATGGTGAGCGAGGTCTTGACGCTCGCCACGTTGGGCGCAGGCGTCAGCTTGCTGGTGAGGAATTCCTGGAAGCTCTGCAGATCACGGCTGACGATCTTGAGGATGAAATCGATCTCGCCGTTTAGCATGTGGCACTCGCGCACTTCGGGCAGGGTGCGCATGTGCTCCTCGAACTGACGCAGCGACTCCTCCGCCTGGCTCTTCAGGCTGACCAGCGCGAACACGGTGATCGCGAAGCCCAGCTTCGAAGGGTCAAGCTCGGCGTGATAGCCGCGGATCACGCCCGCTTCCTCGAGCGCGCGGACCCGGCGCAGGCAGGGCGGCGCGGTCAGGCCGACGCGCTGCGCCAGCTCGACATTGGTGACCCGCCCTTCATCCTGCAGTTCGGCGAGTAGACGCCGATCGATCCCGTCGAGAGTTGCCATGTGCTTTCGTCTATCCTGCGCGCGCTGGGATGGCTCGTGGTCGGATCGATTGGTTAACGCCGCCCCTTGTCATGCCCATGGAATAGGCGGCATGGAGGGGGCTGTCCGGCCAATCTTGGTAACTTTCCACACCTTGTGCGGCTGCCATCGATAATTTTGTTGTTTAATATCGCAATCGTCCCACAATGCAACGCAATCAACAGGCCCCTTCCCGCCCACCCGCATTTTGTTAGGGTCCCGGTAACCAACACGGGCGCCTTTGCGCGCGCCTCGTGCCACTTGGAGAACGCATGATTGTCGACGATCGCCTCGAAACCGTGCTGCGCACCGTCGCGGCCGGACCGGGTGCGCTCGCCACGCAAATGCGCCAGTTGCTGGACCTGCTCGGCCGCACGCCAGCCAAGCGCTGGACGGAGCGGCACATGGCCGCGCTGACCCGGCTTGATTCGCTTATCCAGATGCTGGGCGAGCAATCGAGTGCATCCCTTATCGCCGCTTCAGCGCTGCGTTCACCAATACTTGTCGAGCATTTTGCCGAAGCCGGTCCCAAAGTGGCACTGGCGGCGATGACTGCGGCCCGGTTGCAGGACCGCGAATGGCTCCAGCTCATTCCGGACCTGCCGGTGCAGGCGCGTGGTTTCCTGCGCCACCGCCGCGATCTGGGACCAGACGTGGAAGGGTTACTGGCCCGGCTCGGCATCACCGATTTCGCGCTGCCGCTTCCCCCCGGATTCGAACAGCAGGCAGAGCCGGAGAGCCGGATCGTACCGCTGCCGCAGATCGGCACGGCGGCACCCACCAGCGATGGCACTGCCATTCCTGCGGGCGAAGGCATCGGCGCGATCATTGCCCGCATCGAAGCCTTCCGCCGGGCGCGGGAACCCGCCGCTGCCGGCACCGGCGCCGCACTCCCTTCCGGCCAGACCCGCCTGCCCTTCGCCGATGAAGTGGCCGCGGCCCAGCCCGCCATAACAGCGGTCGATATTGCGCTCGATGCCGAAGGTACGGTCATCGCCGCCGGTACCGGCCATGCTGCCGCGCTCGTCGGCCTGCGCCCCTTCGCCACCGATCCCGATGCACCGGTGACGTGCGATCCGGCCACGCTCGGCGCCGCGCGCGCGCGCCTGCCGGTCATCGGCGGAAAGCTGGAACTGGAAGGCCCCGGCCCGCTTGAAGGCGCCTGGCGTATCGATGCAGTACCCGATTTCGTGCCCGACACCGGCCACTTCCTCGGCTGGCATGCACGCCTGCGCCGTCCGCCCGTCCCGCCTGCAGCCGACCTCGCAGCCGCTTCCGAGGATGCGGCACGGCGCAGCACCGACCGCCTGCGGCAAATGCTGCACGAGCTGCGCACGCCGATCAACGCGATCCAGGGCTTTGCCGAGTTGATCCAGCAGCAGCTGCTCGGCCCCACGCCGCACCAGTATCGCAGCCTTGCCGCCGGGATCGCTTCCGACGCCGCGCGCATGCTGGCGGGCTTCGAGGATGTCGAGCGGCTCGCCATGCTCGAAACCGCCGCCCCCGACGCCGACGTCCGTGCAGGTGGCGAGACCGATCTCACCGCGCTGCTGACCCGGCTGATCGACCAGCTCGATCCGCTCCTCGCCCCGCGCGAAGTGGCGTTCACGCATGACTTGCCTGATGGTCCGCTGCCCGTCGCCGTCCCGTACGAAGAGCTTGAGCGCACCCTGTGGCGCCTGCTCTCGCTCGTCGCCAGTGCCGCCGCTCCGGGAGAGCGCCTTGCCCTTTCGCTCAGTGTCGGGGCTGGCCCCAGCGGTTATGCCGTCCGCCTTATCCTGCCGCTGCCCACCACACTTGCAGCGCGTGATGACAGCGCGTCGCTACTGGTTACCGACAGTCTCGCCAGCCCGGGCGGCATGCTCGGCAGCGGCTTCGCACTGCGCCTGTGTACCGCAGAGGTGCGTGCTGCGGGCGGGCTCATGCTGCGCGAAGACGGCCGGGTAGTCGTCAACCTCCCTCTCTTGACCAGTGCGCGTGATGCACCTAGCCAAAGGGGCATAGTCGGCAGTCATACCGGCTGAGGGGACAATCCAAGGCGTGTCGCAGCCCAACATTCTCGAAGTACCGGGTGCGAGGCAGCACGTGCGCTTCGCGGCGGGCTTCGGCCAGCGCTTCGTCGTTACTGTCGATACCGAAGAAGAATTCGATTGGACCCAGCCGCTTGGCCGCACTGGGCACGGTCTCAGCCACGTTCCATGGCTCGCGCGGTTCCAGCAGTTCTGCGAAGGCATGGGCGTCGCGCCGGTCTATCTGCTCGACTATCCGATCGCGACCGATCCCGCAGCGGTCGAAGCGCTGGGTGAGGCGGTCGCCGCCGGACGCGCCGAAATCGGCATTCAGCTGCACCCCTGGGTCAGCCCGCCACATGACGAGGAAGTCAATGTCTACAACAGTTTCGCCGGCAATCTACCGCCGGAGCTCGAAGCAGCCAAGTTCAACACGCTGAAGGACGCCATCGAGAACGCGTTCGGCAAGGCCCCGCTGATCTACCGCGCCGGTCGCTATGGCATCGGCCCGGCCAGCGCAGGCATTCTTTCCGCAGCCGGGATCGCGATCGACACCTCGGTGCGTTCCCGCTTCGACTACAGCTCCACCGGCGGCCCCAATTTCCGCGAACATCCGGTCGTGCCATGGTGGGTAGACCAGCCCGGCGGCCTGATGGAACTGCCGCTCACCACCGTGTTCTGGGGCATGCTGCGCCAGCAGGGTCCGCTGCTCTATCCCGCACTCTGGCGCACGCCCAAGCTGCGCGGCCTGCTCGCCCGCATGGCCATGCTCGAACGCATTCCGCTGACCCCGGAAGGCGTGAGCATCGACGAGGCGGTCAAAGGCATCGACATCGCGCTCGACGACGGGCTGCCGATCCTCGTCTTCTCGTTCCACAGCCCCTCGCTGCGCCCCGGCCTCACGCCCTATGTGCGCGACGCGGACGAGCTGGATCGGCTTTACGACTGGTGGCGCGCCGTCTTCTCCTACCTCAAACGGCGCGACATCCGTCCGGCCAGCGTCGCCGAGATCATGGCCGCCGTGGTGCTCTGAGCCCTCGCCCTGCTTGCCATTCGGCCGGCGCCGCACTAACCGTCGCGACCAAGGTGGGCCTGTAGCTCAGCGGTTAGAGCTGGCCGCTCATAACGGCTAGGTCGCGGGTTCGAATCCTGCCGGGCCCACCAACTAGTCTCGCAACCCGGTCAGCGCAGCGGCGGCAATAGCCGGGCTTTCAAGGCTGGCCACCGGCCAGGCGCAATAATCCGCCGCGTAGTAGGCGCTCGGGCGGTGGTTGCCCGAAATCCCCACGCCGCCGAAGGGCGCGGAGGACGCCGCGCCGTTGGTCGGCCGGTTCCAGTTGACCACGCCCGCGCGGCTGGCTGCCCAGAAGCGGCGATAGAGCGCCTCGTCTCCGCCGATCAGGCTCGCCGCCAGACCGTAGCGCGTGGCGTTCGCCGCGGACATCGCCGCATCGAAATCGGCGACGCGCATCACCTGCAGCACGGGTCCGAAGATTTCCTCGTCCGGCACGGCAAGGCCCGTCACGTCGATGATCGCGGGCGAGAGAAGCGGCGTCCCTTCGCGCAGGCGCCGCAGCGGGCGGATCACCTTGCCTCCCATTGCCACCAGCGCGTCCCAGGCCTTCTCGACCCGCGCCGCCGCGTTCATGTCGACCACCGGCCCCATGAACGGCGCAGGCTCGTCGAACGGCCCGCCGGCGATGATCCGGTCCGCCATCGCCGCGACGGCATCGATCAGCGCATCGCCGTCCGGCCCCACGATCAGCCGCCGCGCGCAAGTGCAGCGCTGGCCTGCCGATAGGAACGCCGATTGCAGCACCAGCGAAGCCGCCGCCGCGATGTCGGTCTCGGCAATATCCCATGCAACCAGCGGGTTGTTGCCACCCGTCTCGATCGCCAGAATTCGGTCAGGCCGCGCAGCGAACGCCTGATGCAGCGCAAGGCCGGTGTTGGAGGAGCCGGTGAACAGCAACCCGTCCAGCTCCGGATGCGCCGCCAGCGCGCGGCCCGTATCGGCGCGGCCCTGCGTCACCACCAGAACGCCTTCGGGCAGCCCGGCTTCGGCCCATAGACCGGCCATGAAGGCGCCCGAGGCCGGGGTCAGTTCGGACGGCTTGAACACCACCGCATTACCCGCCAGCAGCGCCGGCACGATGTGGCCGTTGGGCAGGTGCGCCGGAAAATTGTACGGGCCCAGCACGGCCAGCACGCCATGCGGCTTATGGCGCAGCGCCTGGGGCACGCCCGCCGCCTCGCCATGGCGCTCCCCGGCGCGCTCGGCCTGCGCGGTGATCGATATTGCGACCTTGGCGGCAACGGTGCCGACTTCGGTGCGCGCTTCCCACAAGGGCTTCCCCGTCTCGCGCGCGATCGTGCAGGCGAACTCTTCGGCATGGGCTTTCACCACCTCGGCATAGCGCTCGGCAATGGCAATGCGCTCCGCCAGCGGACGCGGCGCCCAATCCCTTTGCGCCGCACGGGCCGCCATGACTGCCGCATCGACATCCGCGTCCTCGCCCTGCCACAGCACGTCGCCGGTCATGGGGTCGGTGGAAGTCCAGGTGGTCATGCTCGCTCCTCTTGGCTTTGCGGGTCGGTATTACCCGCTAGCCAATTGGGCGCGCGCCACTCGAAGGTCAACCACCCGGGTTCAGTCCTCCTGAACCACCGTGTCCCGTTTGCCCGCACCCTGCTGCGGACGGATCACCCACCGGCCGTCAGCGCGCTTCTCGAGCTGCACACCGCAATACTTGCAGGGTCCGATCTTGAGATGTCCGTCATAGCGCACCAGCCGCCGGGCGGGCGAATGCCGCCCCAGCAGACAGCGCAGTCGCTTGAAGAATTGCGACATCCTTTGCAGTGCTCCCACCCCGCCGCCCCTGCCCGGACGGATCGCCCGGCTTTCATGCCATCTCCCCGTAACAATACCAATAGGGCGCATGACCGCACGGGACGACCCGTCGTGTCACGATTGCGCCTTGCCGCACCGGCACCGCATGCTCTAGGGCGAACCCAGTCGGGGAGTAGCGCAGCCTGGTAGCGCATCTGCTTTGGGAGCAGAGGGTCGCAGGTTCGAATCCTGTCTCCCCGACCAACTTTCTGCACATCGCCAGCACAAGTCCCAGCCGGTCGAGCCGTGCATCGGCGCGCGCTTGACTTGACTCCCGGCCTGCCCAATAAACCCGATAATTATCGGAAACAACGAGGAGTTGGCATGGCGGCGCAGCAGGAACCAACCGGCCCCTCGCCCACGGGCCGCGCGCTCGGCGCGTGCCTGCTGATCGGTGCCGCTGGCCTGCTTGTATTGGGGGTACAACCGCTGCTCTACGGCAGCTACGTCCACGAAGGCCGGATCGGCGAGGCCAGCCTTGGACTCCTCGCCGCCATCGAGATTGCCGCCATCGCGCTCGGGAGTGCAGGCGGGATCGCGCTGCTCAGCCGCGTGCCGGCACGGCTGGTGGCATTCGTCGGGATCGCTGTCACCATCGCGGCGAACCTCTTTCCGGCGGCGGTTCCGCTGCTCCTCGCCCGTGCGGTCTCCGGCGCAGGCGGCGGCCTGCTGGTCGGGGTCGCGGCTGGTGCCATTGCGCGGTCGAAGGGCCTCAATGCCGCTGCAGCCGCGTTCCTCTTCCTGCAAGCCGCCAGCCAGTATGCCATCCTGCAGTGGTTCGCGAGCGCGGCCGCGCCGGGCGCCGCGGCCGATGTCCAGCATGCCCTTGCCGTGGTTGCCGCGCTCACCGCGCTGACCTTGCCGCTCGTGCCGAAAAGCCTCGCTTCAGGCGCCCACCCTGAAGACCCGGCAAGCAAGGGTACCATTCCCCTGTCGGGCTGGACCGGCCTCGCCGCCTCTGCCTTGCTCGTCGGCGCGATCGTCGGAATCTGGGCCTACATGGGCCTCTGGCTCGAGGCGCGCGGCATCGCCCCTGAACGCGTGACGCCGATGCTGACCGCCTCGATGGTCGGCCAGATGGCCGGCGCGCTGGTCGCCATCTCGATTGGCGAGCGCGGGCATGCCGGGTTGCGCGCGATCGTGACCTGCTTGGGGCTCATGATCATCGTCGCGCTGCTGTTCCTGCGCGGCGCGGAAGGCCTCGTGGGCTGGGGCCTCGTCGTCGGCTACGGCTTCGTCTGGATGGTCGTCACCCCCGCGCTCACCGGCTTCCTGCTGGAAGCGGACCCGACACGCCGGAGCCTGCCCTACGCGGCGACAGCGCAGCTCCTCGGAGCAGCGATCCTGCCCACCGCCGCCGGGATGCTGATCGAGTTGCCCAAGGAATATGGGGGCCTCGACACCGTGCTGCTCGCCTGCGCCGCCGCGGTCATCCTTGGCCTCGCCATGATCGGCGCGGCACTCGCGCTCAGGCCGCGCGCTTACGCGGGGACGTAAGGCTCGACCGGCAGGCCCTCGTACCGCGCCTTGAGCTGAAGCCCGAGGTACTGCGAGTAACTGCGTGCCATCGCGAGATTTCCGGCCATGAACCACAGCCCCGGCTCGGCGGTCGGCTTCCACAGGTTCTTCATTTCGCCTTCCCACGGACCGGGATCGCCGGCGAAGCCCGAGCCATAGCCCCAGGTCTTGCCGATACGCTCCGCCACGTCCGGGTTGATCAGCCGCGCCACCCACTGCTTCATGTCGCCGAAGCCGGTTGCGTAGATGATTCGGTCTGCCCGCTCGTGGCTGCCGTCGGAAAGCACCATCCCATCCTCGTCGATCCGCTCGATCGTCACGCCCGACCGCACTTTGATCCGTCCATCCGCGACCATTTCCGAAGCGCCGACATCGACATAATAACCCGAGGACGTGCGCTGGAACTTCATCGCGATGCCGGTGCCGTCCGGCCCGAAATCGACCTGGAACCCCGCATCCGTCAGCCGCTGGTAGAACGGCGCTTCCGAAACCCGCAGCGCATCCCACGTCGCCTTGTTGACCTTCTCGGCCAGCCGCATCGGCACCGAGGCACTGAGCAGGTCGGCCTTGTCCGTCGTGAGCCCGGAATCGTACGCCTGCTGCGAGTAGGCTCCCGCCAGCAGCGTCTCCATGTTCGATTGGCGCACGATCAGCGTCGAGGAGCGCTGGATCATCACCGGCTCGGCCCCATGGCTGACGAGATCGGCGCAGATGTCATGCGCCGAATTGTTCGCGCCGACCACGATCACGCGCTGGCCTGCCAGCCCCTCGCCGCCCGGATGCGCGCTCGAATGGCACTGGTGGCCCTTGAAGGTCTCCTGCCCCGGGAACGTCGGCGTGATCGGGAAGCCGGCATTGCCGACCGCCATCACTACGTGTTCGGGCGAAAGCGTTAACGGCTTGCCATCGCGCACAAGCGAAACCTGCCATCTTCCGGTGGCGGGATCGCGCGAGATGCCTTTGCATTCGGTGCTGGTCCAGATCCCCAGTTCCATGATCGCGGCATAGTATTCCAGCCAATCGCCCATCTTCTGCTTGGGGGTGTAGACCGGCCAGTGATCTGGGAACGGCACATAGGGCATGTGGTCGTACCACACCGGATCGTGCAGCAGCAGAGACTTGTAGCGCGAGCGCCACTGGTCACCCACGCGCGGGTACTTGTCGATGAGCAGGCACGGCACGCCCAGCATCTTGAGCCGCGCGCCGAGCGCGAGGCCGCCCTGCCCCGCGCCGATGACCAGTACGTAGGGCGGATTGCTCTCGCTCCACTGCTCGACATCATCATGCCGCACGTCTTCCCAGGTGCGCTTGCCGGTCTCGTCGACCACGCCGGAGTTCCGGCGGCCGCGCAGCGGTTCCTCGAACCCCTTGAGTTCCTTGAGCGCGGTGAGCAGCGTAAAGCACTGTTCGCCCATCAACCGCACATAGCCTTCGCCACGGCCAAGCGCGGTCTCGAAGGTGATGAAGCCCTCGGTCGCGCCTTCCGGCACGTCGCTGGCGAAGCCACCGATGCCCGACTCTGCCGCGCGCGCACCCGCAAAGGCAGCGATCGCCTCCGTCCCCTCATGCGTCGCCAAGGTCCAGCCCAGCGCCAGATAGTCGCGCCACAGACCGTCCGGCACGAACAGCGCCGCCACCGCCGCGCCGTCCCCTGTCTTCAGCGCCGCACCGAACTTCTCGAGCCAGCCATGTACGTCAAGCATCCGGAATTTCTGCCTTTTCTTTAATGACCACGCCGCTCAGAAATGCGCGACCAACTGGACCCCGAAGGTACGCGGATCGTTGTAGTTGATCTGATCCTGCGTGATGACTGGCGCAATTGAGGATATGTAGCGCGACGAGTTGAGGTTCTTCACCCACAGCGCGGCTTCCCACACTTTCGACGGCGCCTGATAGGCTAGCCGCGCATTGATCCGCCCGTTGGCCCTGACCTCGGTGCTCGGCGCATTGTCCGGGAACAGCGCGATGGAGGAGACGTAGGTGCCGTCCACCCGCGCCTTGATCGCCGCCCCGCTCGCCAGCGGCACCGTCCAGTTGATCCCGCCCGAGAATGCGAACTTCGGAGCATTGACGAGCCGGTTGCCCGAATAGCTCACCCCGCCCAGCGCCGCGAACTTCTTGTATTCGCTGTGCATGAAGGTCGCCGCGCCGAACAGGTCGAGATTGCGGGTGGGGCGCACTGTCAGCTCCGCCTCGAGGCCGTAGATCTCGGCATTGCCCGCGTTCAATTTGCGCTGCACCGGGATCGGCCCGGTCAGATCGAACACGAAGACCTGCAGGTCGCGGTAGTCGTAGTAGAACGCCGAGGTGTTGAACCGCACCTTACGATCAAGGAACTCGGTCTTCAGCCCCACTTCATAGGCATAGAGCTTTTCCGAATTGAACGGCACCAGCTGCAGCGGGTCGGTCGAGGCGCCCCCGGCGAAGCCACCGCTGTTGTAGCCCTTGGAGAACGAGGCATAGACCAGCGTGTCGCCCGACTTGTAATTGAGCGCCGCGCGCCACGAGAGATCGCGGAAGGTCTTGCGCCCGTTGAAATCGAGCAGCGGCAGGGTGATGTCGGAATAGGCCTTCACCGGAACCACGCCGCCGACGGCATCGAACAGGCTGTGGTAGTCCATGCTGATCCGGTCGTTCGACCAGCGCAGCCCCACCGTCGCTGTCAGCTTGTCGGTCAGCTTGTAATCCGCCTGCCCGAACACCGCGACGCTGCGGGTGCGCTGGGTATAGGGATAGCGCAGCAGGCCGAGCGAATTGACCGGATCAAAGGTCCCGAGCAAGTCATTGGGATCGCGCAAGCTGCGCAGCAGGTCGAAGCTGCTGTCGGTCGCCAGCGTGTCGTGGAAATAGTACCCGCCGATAATCCAGTTCAGCTTGCGATCGCCGGTCGATTGCAACCGCAGTTCCTGGCTCCACTGGCGCGGTCGGTCCTGATAATAGGCCACCACGAAGTCATTCGGGCTGGCGTCGGTATCTTCGAGCGTTGCGCGGTTGACCTGCTCGTAGGCAGTGATCGACGTCAGCTGCACGCCGCCAAAGTCGATCTGGCCGAGCAGCGAGGCGCCGAACACGCCGATGCGCTCCTTGCCCTCGACGTTGTAGTCGCCGGCATAGACGTTGTTGTCGGTATCGGCGTAGCCGAAGGCGTCTGTCGGAAAGCCATTGAGCAACGGCAGCGTCTCGCCGCCGAACCCCACTCCCTGCCCGCGGTGCTGGAATTGCCGCGCCCCGCCGGTGTTGTTGCCCCCGTGCACCGAAAGCCGCAGCAGCACGTTCGGCGCGGGCGTGAAGTCCGCAATCCCGCGCAGTGCCCAGAGGTTGATGTTGTTGACGCGGTTGCCGGTCACGCGGTTGTAGGTCGTCCCGTCGCGCCGGTTGTAGAAGCCCGCAATGCGGACCTTGAGCAGGTCCTTGGCAATCGGCCCGCCGATACCGCCTTCGAGCTGCACTTCGTTGAACCGGCCATAGAGCGCGGAGAAATCGCCGCTCAGTTCGTCGGTCGGCTTGCGGCTCGAAAAGCGGATCGCGCCCGCCGTCGTGTTGCGGCCATAGAGCGTCCCCTGCGGCCCCTTCAGCACTTCAATCCCATCGGAATCAAACACATTGAAGAGCTTGCCCGCGTTCGCGCCGATGAACACATCGTCGACATAGACGCCGACAGCGCCCGTGGTGTTCGAGTTGAAATCGCCGATGCCCACGCCGCGGATGAACAGCGATGTGGTCGAGGCGGCCGTCCCCGCCTGCATCGAAAGGCTCGGCACCAGCAGCGTCAGGTCGCGCGGGTCGCGGATGCCGGTCTCGGTCAGCGCATCCCCGCTAATCGCGGCAATGGCGATGGGCACGTCCTGTACGTTCTGCGCGCGGCGCTGCGCTGTGACGACGATTTCGGCAATCCCGTCGCCCTTTGCCGGTGGCGCCGCTTCCTCGGCCCACGCCGGCGCCGCGAGGGCAAGCGCGCTCCCTGCCAGGAAAAGTCCAAGGTACCGCTTCCGATTGGCTTGCTGCATGGTGATCTCCCCGCTTCGGCGCTGCGGCTCAGGCACGCGGCGCCACATCCCCCTTGAACAGGAAGCTGCCGTGCAGGACCGGCAGGCGTCAAGCTGAATCTGACATAAATTCGGATTTTTATCTGAAACTGGGTTGAACCATTGGCGCGGCGTGTTAGTCTTGGCGCATGGTCACCATCCTGCCCCGCCCCGCTGACGCGATCCGCCGTCCGCGCCAGAAGCGCAGCCAGCAGCGGTTCGAGGCGATCCTCGATTCCGCCGACCGCCTGCTGGAAACGCTCGAACCGGAACAGATCAGCATCTATACACTGGCGGAGGAGGCCGGGCTCTCCGCCCCCTCGATCTACCACTTCTTCCCCGATGCGGGTCAGGTCTTCGTCGCGCTTGCCGAACGCTACACACGCCAGTTCGTCGATCTGCTCGACAAGCCGCTGCCGCCGGGCATCACCTCATGGCAGCAATATGTCGCCGCCCGCTATGGCCATGGGCGCGAACACTACAACGCCCACGGCGCCGCCCGCCGCCTGCTGCTCGGCTCGGGTCTTTCCGCCACGATCCGCGCGCGCGATCTCGAGAACGACAGTGTGCTCGCCCAGCGCAGCATGAATGAGCTCTGCCAGCTCTTCGACATCGCCCCCAGCGCGGACCTGATCGAGCGGCTGATCGAACTGGTCGTGATCAACGATGCGATCTGGACGCTTTCGGTCCACCGCCACGGCGTGATCACCGACGCCTACGAGGAGCAGGCCCGCCGTGCGCGCGAGGCCTATTGCCGCACCTTCCTGCCCGAATACCTGCCGCTGCGTGCAGCTACCGAACAAGCCGCCTGAAACCTGAGGGGAGAGCACCATGACCACAAACGCCGCCGACCAAGCCCTGCGCGCCCGCGCCCTGAAAGTCGTGCCCGGCGGCATGTATGGCCATGAGGCGACAACGCTGCTCCCCGCCAGCTACCCCCAGTTCTTCGAGCGCGGCGAAGGCGCCTACATCTGGGACGTCGACGGCAACCGCTACCTCGATTTCATGTGCGCTTATGGCCCCAACCTCCTGGGCTACAACGACCGGCGCGTGAACGATGTGGCTGTCGCGCAGCTCGCCAAGGGCGATACGCTGACCGGCCCCAGTGCCCACTTCGTCGAACTCGCCGAGGCGCTCACCTCCATGGTCAGCCATGCCGATTGGGCCATGTTCTGCAAGAACGGCACCGACGCCACGACCATGGCGATGACCACCGCCCGCGCCCAGACCGGCAAGCGCCGCATCCTCGTGGCGGACGGCGCCTATCACGGTGCCGCGCCGTGGTGCACGCCGATGCCCGCCGGGATCGTCCCCGAAGAACGCGCGTTCATCTCCAAGTACCAGTACAACGACGTGGCCAGCCTCGAAGCCGCCGTTGCCGAAGCCGGTGACGATCTCGCCGCCATTTTCGCCTCGCCCTTCAAGCACGATGCCTTCATCGATCAGGCGCTCCCCGATCCCGCCTATGCCAAGCGCGCCCGCGAACTCTGCGACGAGACTGGCGCCATGCTCATCGTCGACGACGTCCGCGCCGGCTTCCGCCTCATCCGTGATTGCAGCTGGGAACTCGTCGGCGTCCGTCCCGACATGAGCTGCTGGGGCAAGTCCTTCGCCAACGGCCACCCGATCTCCGCGCTCCTCGGCAACGACCGCTGCCGCGAAGGTGCGAGCCACATCTACGTCACCGGCTCGTTCTGGTTCGCCGCCGTTCCCATGGCCGCTGGCGTCGAGACGCTGCGCATCCTGCGGGAAAGCGACTACCTCGAAAACTCGATCCGCCTCGGCACCCTGTGGCGCCAAGGCCTCGACGCGCTCGCCGCCAAGCACGGCTTCACCCTGCGCCAGACAGGCCCGGTCCAGATGCCGCAGATCCTGTTCGACAACGATCCCGACTACCGCACCGGCTTCGCCTGGGGCGAAGCGATGCTGAAGCGCGGAGTCTACGTCCACCCCTGGCACAACATGTTCTTCTGCGCCGCGATGACCGAGGCCGATATCGAGTTCGCCCTCGCCGCTGCCGACGATGCCTTCGCATCGATCAAGGCGCAGCAAGCCAGCCTCGAGCCGCACCCGGTCGTGATGATGTTCCTCGGCGCCATGGCCGAAGCGCACTGATCGGAAGGTCCTCCCCATTTTTGCCGCAGGCACAAATGGGGAGGTGGCAGCCCGAAGGGCTGACGGAGGGGTTTTCACGGCCTAGAACCGCCTACATGCCCAACTGGATCCCCCGCTTCTTCCGCGCCGCCGCGATCTACGGCCTGCTCGTCCTTCCGCCGGCCTATTTCCAGCCCTGGCCGGCCGAGCATCCCGAAGCCTTCCTCGGCTTCATCGGCATCGCCACCACGTTCCAGCTGGTGTTCTGGATGATCGCCTCCGATCCCTCGCGCTACCGCGCGCTGATGCCAATCGCGGTTCTCGAGAAACTCTCGTTCGGCGCGCCGGGACTGCTGCTCTTCGCGCAGGGCCGCGTCGGTACCGTGATCGCCGTCTTCGCCACCATCGACCTCCTGCTCGGATTGGGCTTCCTCCTTGCGTGGAAGGCGACGCCAAGAGACTGACCCCAACCAATTTCTGGGCTTGGCAAACCCGGCCCATTGCGTCTTATAGCGGCCAAAATCCAACACATGCCGAGAGGACGCCCCGATGAGCCAGACCATCTACCCGGTCCCCCAGAACTGGTCCGAGGGCGCGCTGATCGACGAGGCGCGCTATCAGGCGATGTATGCGGCCTCGCTTGCTGATCCGGACACCTTCTGGCGCGGCGAGGCGCAGCGGATCGACTGGATCAGGCCCTTCACCAAGGTGAGCACGGCGAGCTTCCACGAGGCCGATTTCGGCATCCGCTGGTTCGAGGACGGCACGCTCAACCTTGCCGCCAATTGCCTCGACCGGCACCTGGCGGAGCACGGCGACAGAATCGCCATCCTGTGGGAACCGGATTCGCCGGACACCCCCGACCGCCGCATCACCTACCGCGAGCTGCATGGCATGGTCTGCCGCTTCGCCAACCTCCTCAAGGCGCGCGGCGTCACGCGCGGCGCGCGCGTCACCATCTACCTGCCGATGGTGCCCGAGGCCGCCGTCGCCATGCTCGCCTGCGCCCGCATCGGCGCGATCCATTCGATCGTCTTCGCCGGCTTCTCGCCCGATGCCCTCGCAGGCCGCATCACCGATTGCGACAGCCGCGTCGTCATCACCGCCGACGAAGGCCTGCGCGGCGGCAAGAAGGTGCCGCTGAAGGCCAATGTCGACGAGGCGCTCACCCAGTGCCCCGGCGTCGATACCGTCATCGTGCTTCGGCACACCGGCGCGGATGTGGCGCATGTGGAAGGCCGCGACGTCGATTGGGCGAGCGGCGTTGCTTCGCAGTCCGCCGAGTGCCCGCCCGAAGAGATGGGCGCCGAGGACCCGCTGTTCATCCTCTACACCTCGGGCTCCACCGGCAAGCCCAAGGGCGTGCTCCACACCACCGGCGGCTACTCGGTCTGGGCCTCGATGACGCACCAGTACGTCTTCGATTATCGTCCGGGGCAGATCTACTGGTGCGCCGCCGATGTGGGCTGGGTCACCGGCCACAGCTACGTCGTCTACGGGCCCCTCCTCAACGGCGCGACCACCGTGATGTTCGAAGGCGTGCCCAACTTCCCCGATCCCAGCCGCTTCTGGCAGGTCGTCGACAAGTTCGGCGTCGAGATCTTCTACGGCGCCCCCACCGCGCTGCGCGCGCTGATGCGCGAAGGTGACGAGTGGGTGAAGAAGACCAGCCGCCAGTCGCTGCGCCTCCTCGGCTCGGTCGGCGAGCCGATCAATCCCGAGGCCTGGGAGTGGTACCACAAGGTCGTCGGCGAAGGCCGCTGCCCGATCGTCGACACCTGGTGGCAGACCGAGACCGGCGGCGCGATGATCACCCCGCTCCCCGGCGCCACCGCGCTCAAGCCCGGCTCGGCCACGCGGCCCATGTTCGGCGTGAAGCCCGCGCTCCTCACCGGCGAGGGCCAGTTCCTCGAAGGCGCGGCCGATGGCTGCCTCGTCATCACGCAGAGCTGGCCCGGCCAGATGCGCACCGTCTGGGGCGATCACGAGCGCTTCTTCCAGACCTACTTCACGACGTTCCCCGGCTATTACTTCACCGGCGACGGCTGCCGCCGCGACGAGGACGGCTACTACTGGATCACCGGCCGCATCGACGACGTGATCAACGTCAGCGGCCACCGCATGGGCACCGCCGAGATCGAGAGCGCGCTCGTCGCCCACCCCAAGGTCGCCGAAGCAGCCGTTGTTGGCATGCCGCACGAGATCAAGGGCCAGGGCATCTACGCCTTCGTGACGACCAACGCCGACGTCGAGCCCGATGAAACCCTGCGCAAGGAACTGATCCAGTGGGTCCGCCACGAGATCGGCCCCATCGCCACCCCCGACGTCATCCAGTTCGCCCCCGGCCTGCCCAAAACCCGCTCCGGCAAGATCATGCGACGCATCCTGCGCAAAATCGGCGAAAACGACACCGCCAACCTCGGCGATACGTCGACGCTTGCCGATCCCTCCGTGGTGGACAACCTGCTGGCCAATCGCCCGAACGCCTGACACGAAAAAGGGCCGGAGCGCACCAGCGCCCCGGCCCTCTTCTGCTTCAACGCCTTACGAACGGTCGGCGTTCATCACCTTGGTCCAGGCCTTGGCGAAATCGCGCACGAAATGCTCGCGCGCATCTTCGCTAGCATAGGCTTCGGCCACCGCGCGAAGCTCCGAGTTCGAGCCGAAGATCAGGTCTGCGGGCGTCGCCGTCCACTTTACCGCGCCGCTTGTCCGGTCGCGCCCTTCATAGGCTGCGCCCGACTTGCTCCACACCGTGTCCATGCCAAGCAGGTTGACGAAGAAGTCGTTCGACAGCGTACCAAGGCGGCTGGTGAACTCGCCCGCGTTCGATCCAGCCGCATTGGCATCAAGGACGCGAAGCCCCCCAACCAGCACGGTCATTTCCGGCACGGTCAGCCCCAGCAGGCTCGCCTTGTCGACCAGCGCGTCGGTCGGCGACTGCCAGGCATCCGCCGCCTGCCAGTTGCGGAACCCATCGGACTTCGGCTCCATCGGCGCGAAGGCGGCGGGATCGGTCTGCTCCTGCGTGGCATCGACACGGCCCGGGGTAAACGGCAGCTCGAGCGACACGCCGCCCTTCGCCGCCGCCTGCTCGACCGCCGCGTTGCCAGCCAGCACGATCAGATCGGCCATGCTCACCGTGCGGCCGCCCGGCGCGGTGCGGTTGTAGTCCGCTCGCACCTTTTCAAGCGCCGCCAGAACCTTGGCAAGCTCTGCCGGATCGTTGACGGCCCAGTCCTTCTGCGGCGCAAGGCGAATGCGCGCGCCATTGGCACCGCCGCGCAAGTCCGAATTGCGGTAGGTCGAGGCCGAAGCCCAGGCCGTGCGCACCAGCTGCGCCGGGGTCAGCCCCGCGCTGAGAACCTTGCCCTTGAGCGTGGCGATCTCCGCCGCGCCAATCAGCGGGTGATTGTCCACCGGCAGCGGATCCTGCCAGGTGAAGGTCTGCGACGGCACGTCCGCACCGATGTAGTGCGCCTTCGGCCCCATATCGCGGTGGGTCAGCTTGAACCACGCGCGGGCGAAGGCATCGGCATAGAGCTCGGGCTTATCCTTGAAGCGCAGCGCGATCGCGCGGAACGCCGGGTCCTGCCTGATTGCCATGTCGGTGGTGAACATGATCGGCGCGTGGGTCTTGCCCGCCTCGTGCGCGTCCGGCACGATCTGGACTTGCGCCGCGTTGACCGGTTGCCACTGTGTCGCGCCCGCCGGGCTCTTCACTTTGACCCACTCGAACGCGAATAGGTTGTCGAGGTACTGGCTCGTCCACTGCACGGGGCTCGCCGACCACGCGCCTTCAAGGCCGCTCGTCACCGTGTCCTTGCCCTTGCCGGTGCCGCAGCTGTTCTTCCAGCCGGTGCCCTGCGCCTCGATCCCCGCGCCCGCCGGTGCCGCGCCGACGCAAGTGGCAGCATGCGCGCCATGCGCCTTGCCGAAGGTGTGGCCGCCCGCGATCAGCGCGACGATTTCCTCATCGTTCATCGCCATGCGGCCGAACGACTGCCGGATATCGTGCGCCGCCGAGATCGGATCGCCGTTCGCGTTGGGCCCTTCGGGGTTCACATAGATCAGCCCCATCTGCACCGCCGCGAGCGGGCCCTTGAGCTGCCGCTTCTCGTTCCAGCGGTCGCCGTTGGCCTCCAGCCACTTCTTCTCGGTACCCCAATAGACCGCATCGGGCTGCCACGTATCCGCGCGGCCGCCGCCGAAGCCCAGCGTCTTGAAGCCCATCTGCTCGAGCGCGACGTTGCCTGTCAGCACCATGAGATCGCCCCACGAAAGCTTGCGGCCATACTTCTGCTTGATCGGCCAGAGCAGCCGGCGCGCCTTGTCGAGGTTGGCATTGTCCGGCCACGAGTTCAGCGGCTCGAAGCGCTGCTCGCCGCCCGCACCGCCGCCGCGACCGTCGATCGTGCGGTAGGTGCCGGTGCTGTGCCAGGCCATGCGGATGAAGAACGGGCCATAATTGCCATAGTCCGCGGGCCACCAGGCTTGCGAGGTGGTCAGCACTTTGGCGATGTCCGCTTTCACTGCCTTGAGATCGAGGCTGAGGAAGGCCTTGCTGTAGTCGAAATCGGCGCCATAGGGGCTCGCCAGCGTGTTCTCGTTCTGTCGCAGCGGCGTCAGGTCAAGCTGATCGGGCCACCAGTCCTTGTTGGTCGTCGGCTTTTCGGCAGTGGCGGCAGGCGCCATCGGAGCCGCATCGGCGGCACGGGCAGCCACAGGCGCGGCAGTCAAAAGCGCAAGGGATAGGGTCGCGAGCGAAGCGCGCATGGGGGTTTCCTCTCTGCTCGCGGCGATCGGGCGCACGTGTGTGCCGTACTGCCCGACACCGCTTGGGTTGGGATAATCTAGCCCAGGTTTCTGATCGAAACCAGCGGACGGGTCCGTTGTGGCGCAGAGGGCCGCGACGCGACCAGTTGATTTGTCCGCTTACTATGATCGGACATTTCGATCACCAGGCAACGCTCGGGCACGATCCACCGCGCCCACCAAGCGACGAAAAAATCAGGGCTGTGAAGGATCAACCAGTTCAGGACACCCGGCGCGGTGCAATTTTACGCATCCTCTCCCAAGGCCGCGCCGGGTGAACGACTTGTTTTGTGTGTGTGGTTTTACCGCATTGGCGAGGCCGAGTCATCATGAAATTGCGCACACCCCGTTGCACATAAAAGAATGATGCCGAACGTGATGCGGCGCAGCCACAGCATCACCCGGCAAATTCCTGCCGGTTTGCTGCAGGCATGCTGCGCCATTTACCTGATCGCGGCAAAGGACGATCTTATCCGCCTCGGTCCTATCACGATGGTGATGATACGGACCGGTCACCTTGCCCTTACCCTCGCCGCTCTGGCGCTGCCCGCCTCGGCGGCGGCGCAATCGGCCGTGAAATTGGGCGGGTCCTATACGGCGGACGTTCTCTCGGCGGTCAGCGGCGATCTCGATCATGGCACCGAAGTCGTCGCACGCGCCGATGTCTGGCTCGATTTCAAGGGCCCGGTCATCGGTCTCGATGCATGGTCTGCACACCTCGATGTGATGGCGGTTCACGGGCCCGACTTTTCGGGTCGCCGCGTGGGGGCCTTCCAGACAGTGAGCAGCCTCGAGGCCGATACACTGCCCCATGTCTACGAAGCATGGGCGCAGTGGAAGCCAAACGACTTCCTCTCCGCCAAGGCCGGGCTTATCGACCTCAACGCCGAATTCGATATCCAGAACACCGGCTCGCTCTTCGTGAACAGCGCCTTCGGGATCGGTCCGGAAATCTCGCAGAGCGGACTCGCCGGCCCCTCCATCTTCCCGATGACCTCGTCCGCGATTGTCATGCGGATGCAGCGTGGCCGCAAGGCGCTGACCTTGGGCCTGTTCGATTCACTGGCCGGTGCGCGGCATGATCCGCGCAAGCTCGCGGTGCGTTTTCCCGGGACGACCGGCGCTCTGCTGATCGCCGAAGCGCGCCTGCCCGTGGGGACATGGCTTTTGCAGTTAGGCGGCTGGCATCATACGACGCGATTCGCGGCGCTCGATCCAGCCGAGACTCCCGCCCTTTCGCGGGGCGCGTATGGTCTGCTCGAAGGCGCAGTCACTCGCCGGCTCAATGCCTGGATCCGCTTCGGGATTGCCGATTCCCGCGCCAATCCCGTGGCCGCCTATCTGGGTGGCGGCATTGTTGCGACGGTAGGCAACTGGCGCCTGGGTGTGGCCGCTGCGCATGCCCGGCTGGGCGCAGCCGCGCAGCGAACCCTGCTTGCTCCTGATCGTGCGGCTCGTGGGGAAACCGTGTTCGAACTGACGGCGCAGCGCAAGCTCGCAAGCTGGTTGAACATCCAGCCCGATCTCCAATACGTGATCAACCCCGGCTGGGATCGCCGTGCCAGCAGCGCCTTCATCACCGGCCTGCGCCTCAGCTTCGCCATCCCGGACTGATCCCTGCGGGATAGACCTGCTCTCGAAGGCGATGGCTTTTCATTGTTGCCAATGCCCGCCAAGCCGTGATCTTGATTCCCACGCGCCAACCCCGGCGCGCAAGGTTCAGGACACATGCCGCAGTACCCTTTCCAGCTTGTCGACGTGTTCGGTGAAACCCCGTTCTCGGGCAATCCGCTTGCCGTGATCGCCCTCGATGCCGACCGGGATACGGCAGAACTTCAGGCCATCACCCGCTGGCTCAATCTCTCGGAAACCGCCTTCCTGCTGCCGCCGACGACCGACACTGCCGACTACCGCGTGCGCATCTTCACGCTCGACCGCGAACTGCCCTTCGCCGGCCACCCCACGCTGGGGTCCGCCCACGCCTGGCTCGCGCTCGGCGGCACGCCGCGCCATGACGGCAAAGTCGTGCAGGAATGCGGCGCGGGCCTCATCGACGTCCGCCGCGGCGCAAACGGCCTCGCCTTTGCTGCCCCGCCGCTGCTGCGGTCCGGCCCGGTCGACGCGGACAAGCTGGCCGAGGCATGCGGCGTGCTTGGGATCGCCGCCGGCGATGTGGTTGCGGCCGAATGGATCGACAACGGCCCCGGCTGGCTAGGTATCCAGCTCAAGGACGCGGCCTCGGTCATCGCGGTCGAGTCTGCCCGCTCGCATGCCAACCGCATCGACATCGGCCTCGTCGGCCTGCATCCCGCAGGGAGCCCGTTTGCCTATGAAGTGCGCGCAATCTTCAGCGACCCCTATGGCGGCCTCATCGAGGACCCCGTCACCGGCAGCCTCAACGCGTCCGCCGCCGAATGGATGCTGCGCCTCGGCCACGTGACGGCGCCCTACACGGCCACACAGGGCACCCGCCTCGGCCGCTCGGGCCGCGTCCGCATCGAGCATAAAGCCGGCGGCCCGATCTGGGTCGGCGGCGCCACCGCCACGCTGTTCGCAGGAACGACCGGCGAGGCCGCCTTCCCCGCCTGATCAGCGCGCGGCGGGCTTTCCGGCCTTCATTTCCAGCCCCAGCGCCCAGCGCCGCTGGAAGCCGCGCCAGAACCCGGGCTGCTCTGCCGAGGCTGGCTTACCGCCCACGTTCTGGAACGGCGCCAACGGCCACTGCCCGTCGCCTGCATTGGGCGGCGTCACATCCAGATAGGCCCGCTTGGCCTCCTCGCCTTTGAGATGCAGGTCGAGGAACGCTGTGATGAAGTGCTGGTTGATCGCGTTGATCCGCTCCGCCCGCCACACCGGCTCGGCAAAGTATTCGCGCGTCGAGAAATCAGCGTCCGCCTCGGGCGGGGGCGGATTGCCCCCCACATTGTGGCGCGCATTCTGATAGAGCAGGAAGTGCCGCTCGTTCGCGGCCATGTGGTCGAACATCCAGCTGACTCCGTTCGGCGCATCGACGATGTCGTCATGGTCGCCGTCGATCATCAGCACCGGCTTGGCAAAGGCGGCAAGCGAGGCTTCTGACCATACCCGAACCGGCGGACTGCCGCCGAAAGGTGCCAGCGCGACGACAGCCTTGATCCGCGCCGCGATCGACTTGCCCGCCGTCTGGCTCTCCCGCAACTGGTCCCGCGCCGGAGCGGGCATTTGCGCAAACACCGGGCTGGTCGGCGCATAGTCCAGCCCCGCCGCGCCGAGCACGCCGAAGCCGCCCATCGAATAGCCGACAAGACCGATCTGCCCCGCGTCGATTTCCTCGCCCAGCGCATCGCCGGCCTTGCCGGCGCGGCGCGTCATGTCATCGATTACCACGCGCACATCGCGCGCGCGGTGGACCAGCACGTTGCCGAACGAGACCGGGAACTCCGCCGGGTTCACCACACGCTGGTCGGCATGATCGATCGCCACGACAACATAGCCCTTGGTCGCGAGGTTCTCGGTCAGCCAGGTCATGAACGTGTCCCAGCCGTTGTAGCCGTGCGAGACGACCACCAGCGGGAAGCGTTTCCCCTTGATCGGCGCGGCTCCGTCCACGGCGAGGCTCGGGATGACAAACTGCCCGCCAGTGCCATCGGGTTTGGGCAGGACATGCGCAAAGCTGGCCCGCGCCGCCGTGGGCGCGGCATCCGCGGGATACCACACCCGCGCCTTGATCGTCCGCGTGGTGCGGGCAAGGCCGGTGGCGGAAAGCACCACGCTGTCCGGCGCATCCACCGTGATCGCTTGCGTGCCGATGGCATAGGCCCCCAGCGCCGCGAGTTCCGGCGCATCCAGCGGCGGCACCGCATAAGGTTGCCGCATCGGTTCGGCCTCAGCCGTGCCCGCCAGCAGCAGGGCCGGGAGAACGAGGCGCGCGAGTGCTTTCATTGCAAATCATCCTGCAAGTTCAGTGCAAAAACGAAAACGCGCCCATGCAGAGTACCCGCATGGGCGCGCCTTCTCGTCCGGAGGGGGGTGGACGATCAGAAGTTCAGGCGAACACCGGCAGCCCAGCGCGCACCGGTGTCGACATAGTCGAGCACCTGGTTGTCGAAGCGGCCGGTGGTGATGTTCCGCGAGTTGGTCACGTTGGTGCCTTCCGCGAAGACCTGCGCAAACTTCTTGATGTCGTAGCTCACGCGCACGTCGATCTGGTCGAACGGACGGCGGAACACCGGATCACCGCCCTGACCGGGGGTGACAAGGTATTCAAGGAACCGGCCGCGGCGGTTGTAGGCAATACGGGCGGCGAAGCCGTTCTTTTCGTAGAAGCCCGTCACGTTGTAGCTGTTGCCGAGACCTTCCAGCGCGACCGACTGGTCGAACCGCGTCACGTCGAAGGCAGCGCTGCTGTCCACGAACGTGGCGTTGGCCGAGATGCCCAGACCGTCAAGCGGGGCGGGCAGGTAGTCGAACGTATGCGTTACGTTGAGCTCGACACCGCGGACCGAAACGTTCTCCGAGTTGCGCGGACGGCGCACGTTGAACGTTGCGGTATTCGGGCCGGTGATGCCGCCACCGACCGGCAGATTGCTGGCATTGGCGATCGTGAACGGCTCCGCCGAACGGGTCTGCACGATGAAGTTGTCGATGCTCTTGTAGTAGCCCGCCACCGACAAGGTGGTTGTCGAGGTCGGGTACCATTCCAGCGAGATATCGAAGTTGTTCGCAGTGTAGGGCCGCAGGTTCGGGTTGCCGCCGCTCGCGTCGAGGCTCGCCGGACGGGTCACGTCGAAGTTCGTGCGCGGCGCAAGGTCGCGGATCTGCGGACGGGTCAGCGTGCGCGATGCGGACAGGCGGGCGATGAACTTGTCGGTGAGGTTCACCTTCACGTTGATGTTCGGCAGGAAGTAGTCGTAGCTCGAACGCTGCGCTGTCGCGACCGGAACACCGCCGTTGGCATAGACCGCCTGGTAGATCGTCGGGTCGTTCGGCACCGAAAGCAGGTCGGTCAGCGCCAGCTGACGGCCGCTCGCGATGATTTCGGTATGCACGTAGCGCGCACCGAGGTTCACCGTCCACGGCAGCGAGCCAAGGTTGCCCTTGAGATCGGTTTCAAGGTAGCCGGCGAAGACCTTTTCAGAAACCGCGAACGAGCTCGGCTGCGGCGAGGCGGCAAAGCCATTGGTCGCACGCAGCAGGGCCGCCGTGGTTCCCGGAGCAAGGCCACGCGCCGTGTCGCGGGCTGCGGCCTGGGCCGGGCTTTCGAGGAACGCGAAGTAGGCGTTCGGATCATAGGTCAGAATGCGCGTCGGCACACTGCCCGAACCACCCGGCGCGTTGAGCGTGAGCGGGCTGAGCAGCGATGCGGCGGCGCCTTCATTGTAGCCGCAATAGAGGCACAGCGTGTTCGGATCGGTGGCGATGCTCTGGCTGTTCTTGCTGCGGTTGGTGTTGATGAAACCGAAGCGGATGGCATCGAGCGTGCCGCCGTCGGACTTCCATTCGGTGTCGAGCTTGTACTCGAGCACGCGCTCGGCCTCGCTGTTGCCCTGGCGCAGCGCGATGTGCGAACGGCCGAGGTTGGCATTCGTGAGGTTCGCCGAGTAGCCGGTGGTCGAGGGGAACCCGTTGCCGGTCGCCTGCTGGAAGCTGTAGACGCTCGGGATACCGATCACGGTGAAGTAGTTGCGGCCACCGGCCGAATCCTTCGCGCGCGACCACGAAACGTCAGCCTTCACCGTCAGGTTGCTGTTGGGCTTCCATTCGACATTGCCGCCGACCGCGTAGGTCTTAACGAAGCGGTTGTTCGACGTCTGGATCAGGTCGGCGTTGCCGTTGGTGGTCAGCGAGGTGACCGTGCGGTTCGAATCGATCGCCGCCGCCGTGTAGCTCGAAGGCTCGAACCAGCTGCCCAGCGCCTGCACGCGCGAGTTGACGTTGAACTGGTTGTAGAGGCCATCGACCGTGAAAGTCAGCTGATCGTTCGGACGGTACTGGGCGGTGCCGGTCACGCCGATGCGTTCACGCTGCTGGTCGTCCTGGCCGACGTCCTGGTTACGGGGCGCGAACACGTTGGCGATGGCATTCGCGCCGGTCCCGACCGTCGTGCGAGGGATATAACCACGGTTCTGGGTATAGCGGGTTTGTGCATCGCGCTTCTGGTAGGAGACCGACGCGAGCACGCCGAACGTGTCGTCAGCGAAGGTGTCGCTGATGAGGCCAAAGGCCTGCGGCGTCGCGCTCTTGCTGTTGCGCTCGTACTGGCCCTTGGCCGAAACGACCGCCTTGAAACCGCCGAGGTCGAGCGGACGCGGCGTCTTGACGTTGAGCGTGGCACCGATGCCGCCGTCCTGCAGGCGGGCCTGCGAGCTCTTGTAGACTTCGGCGCCGCTGATCAGTTCAGCCGCCAGAAGGTCGAACGAGAATTCGCGGCCCTGGTTGTCGCTCGCGAAGGTGCGGCCGTTGACGAGCACGGTGTTGAACGCCGGGCCGAAACCGCGCACCGTTACGAAGCGGCCTTCACCGTTGCTGCGGTCGATCGCGACGCCCGGGATGCGCTGCAGCGATTCCGCCACGTTGGTATCCGGGAACTTGCCGAGGTCTTCCGAGCTGATCGCATCGACGATGGCGAGCGAGTTCTTCTTGATGCCTGCCGCGCTGCGCAGCGAGCTGCGGATGCCGGTCACCACGATCGCTTCGGGCTCCGAAGAGGCACCGGCAAGCGTGTCCTGCGCGAATGCGGGGGCTGCGCCACCCACGATGGCCAGCGCGCTGCAGCATGCCAACGCCTGGCTGCGCATCCGCGCCATAGCGGTTAAACTATTGAAACGAGACATAATCTGGCTCTCCCCTTGTTGACGCCCGCCGTGTCCGGTCGAGACGTGCCAAGTGCTTCGACGCGGATGCCCGCGCCGTTACAGGTTTGACTGATATGTTTTATCAGATAAATCAAATGAAAGTTTTTGGGGCAGCTGGATTGCCTAGGCAGTGGTGCTTATTTGCTGCACCTGAGGTCGATGGAGCGCCGCCTTGCCAAGACCCGCAAGGCAGCGGAAACAAGGGTCTAGGGAGCAGGACATGAACGACAGGGTTCGGCAGGTGGTGATCGTCGGCGGCGGCTCGGCCGGCTGGATTGCCGCCGCGCGCATCGCCGCAGCACACCGCCCGGAAGGCGAGAACGGGGTTTCGGTCACCCTCATCGAATCCGAGACCATCGGCACGATCGGCGTCGGCGAGGGCACCTGGCCCACGATGCGAAACACGCTGCGCAAGATCGGGATCTCCGAAACCGAATTCTTCCGCTCGTGCGATGCCGCCTTCAAGCAGGGCGCGCGCTTCACCGGCTGGGTCACGGGCGAGCCGGGCGATTCGTATTATCACCCGCTCAACCCGCCGCAGGCCGCGACTCAGATAAACCTCTCCGCGCACTGGCTCAGGCGGCAGGACGGCGCGGGTACGGATTTCGCGCACGCGGTCGATTTCCAGTCCGCGCTGTGCGACGCGGGCCTTGCCCCCAAGTCGATCAGCACCGCCGAATATGTCGGCCTCGCCAACTACGCTTACCATCTCGACGCTGTGAAGTTCGCTGCGCTGCTCAAGAAGCACTGTGTCGAGAAGCTCGGCGTGCGCCACATCACCGACGACGTGACCGGTGTGAAAGTCGATGACGCGGGCTTCGTCACCGGCGTCGAAGCGAAGCAAACTGGGTTCCTCGCCGGCGATTTCTTCGTCGACTGCACCGGATTCGCCGCCCTCCTGATCGGCCAGACCTACGGCGTGCCCTTCATCGATTGCGGCGACGTGCTGCTGGCAGACCACGCCGTCGCGCTGCAAGTGCCCTACGAGCACGAGGACGATCCCGTCGCCAGCCAGACCAACTCCACCGCGCAAGGCGCGGGCTGGATCTGGGACATCGGCCTCCCCACTCGGCGCGGCACCGGCTATGTCTATTCCAGCCGCCACACCAGCCATGACGAGGCCGAGGCGACCCTGCGCGCCTACCTCGGCCCCATCGCCGAAGGGCTCAATCCCCGCCGCATCCCGATCCGCTCCGGCCACCGCCAGCGCTTCTGGGAAAAGAACTGCGTCGCGGTCGGCCTTGCCAACGGTTTCCTCGAACCGCTCGAAGCCTCGGCGCTGATGCTGATCGAGACAGCGGTCGATTTCATCACCGAGCGCCTGCCCCAAAGCCGCGCCGTGATGGCCCCGCTCGCCCGCCAGTTCAACGCCGCGTTCGAGCACCACTGGGCACGCATCATCGATTTCCTCAAGCTCCACTATGTCCTCACCAAGCGCGAGGACACCGCGTTCTGGCGCGACAACCGCGATCCCGCGACCGTGCCGGACCGCCTGCTTGAGCAACTCGAACTCTGGCGCCACTTGCCGCCCGGCCCGCAGGATTTCCCGCATCAGCCCGAAGTGTTCTCTTGGCCCAGCTACCAGTACGTGCTCCATGGCATGGGTTTCGAATGCAATCTCGCCGAAGGCAGCCAGGTCGCCGCCGAAGCCGCGCTCGCGCAGCGCTGCTTCATGGCCACGCAGCGCCAGCAGGAGCAGGCGCTCGCCGCGCTCCCCTCGCACCGTGCGCTGCTCGATGCGGTCCGCGTGCACGGGTTCCAGGCGGTATGAGCGGCGCCACCCTCGCCGCGATTCGCCGCGAACGCCATGCCAGCCTGACCATCGGGCAAGGCACCGATCTCGCCGCCGCTTCCGGTCTCGGCCATGTCCCCCTCGGCTTCAGCGAAATCCCGCTCGCCCTGTGCGACTATCCCATCGTCCTCATCAAGGACGGCGCCACCGGCCAGTTCCGCCTCGTCGCGCTGCACGGCTTTGCCGCCAACCGCAACCTCTACGTGCTCGGCGGCAACTGGGCCGCCACCTACCTCCCCCTCAACGTGCTGCGCTTGCCGTTCTACCTCGGCGCGCCCGAAGGCGGCGAACCGGAACTCTGCATCGACGAGACCAGCAGCCTGATCGGCGCCGCTTCCGGCCATGCGCTGTTCGATGCAAGCGGCGCCGAGACCCCGTTCCTCACCGGCCGCCGCCAACTCCTCCAGACCATGCGCGCCGATGCCGAAAAGACCGCGCAATTCATCAGCGCCATCTCCGCCGCGCGCCTCGTCACGCCGATGACGATCACGCTCCACCATGCCGACCAGCACCAGCAGGATATCGAGGGTGCCTACACCATCGACCCGCTCGCGCTTGAAACGCTCGATGATGCGGCACTGCTAAGGCTCCACCGCGATGGCCATCTCGGTGCGATCCACGCAGTCATGCACAGCCTCGGCCAGCTCACCCGGCTCGAACAGCTCCACAACGCCCACGGCGAGCGCCCGATCAGCCGCAGCGCGGTGCAGCTTCATTTGTGATTCGGGCTGCGATACACCCGGGCTTGCCCTCGCCGCGCCGGAAGCGTAGCAGCCGTGATATGATAAATGCGATATTATCCCGTTCAGCGAGAGACGCCATGGCAGGACAGATCCGGGTAAAGACCACCACCGCGTCCGCGCCGATCTCCCGGAAGCACCGGGCATGAGCGCCGCCGCCCCGGTCGCCGCCGTCTCCATCGGCAGCAGCACCCAGCTGCTCGCCTTCGCACTTGTCATCCTGCTGGTCGGTGGTCTCACCTGGTGGCGCACGCGCGCCAGCCATGCCCACAGCCAGAACGAGGACCGCGAGTTCTTCCTCGCCGGCGGCAGCCTCACCTGGATCTACGTTGCCGGCTCGATCACGATCACCAACCTCGGCACCGAACAGCTCGTCGGCGCCAACGGCAACCAGATGCTGCTCCTCGCGTGGTGGGAGCTTGCCGCGGTGTTCGGCCTGCTTATCCTCGCCTTCGTCTTCGTGCCGATCTACTACCGCTACCAGTGCGTCACGACGACCGAGCTGCTCGAGCGGCGCTACAACGACGATCGCATCCGCACGATGATCTCTACGCTGTTCCTGTTCGGCAACCTTTTCATCTCGATGCCGAGCGCGCTTTACACCGGCGCGCTGTTCCTGCGCAGCGTGTTCGGGATCGATCTGCCGCTCGTCCTGGTCGGCTTCTGCATCGCCGCATTGGGCGCAGGCTACGGCGTACTCGGGGGCCTGCGCGCCGTTGCGATTTCCGAAACCTTCAGCGGCGCCAGCCTGCTGTTCATCTGCCTGCTGCTGGTGTTCCTTTCGCTGCAGGCGATCGGCTTCGATTTCTCGGGCATCCCGGCCGAACGCCTCACGCTGATCGGCGGCAATGACTCGCCGATCCCCTGGCACACGCTGCTGACCGGCATGCTGTTCATCCAGATCTTCTACTGGTCGACCAACCAGGCGATCACCCAGCGTGCGATGGCCTCACCCTCGGTACGCGAAGCGCAGAAGGGCGTGCTTGCCGCCGCCGTGATCCGCCTGATGATCGTCCCGGCCATTGTCGTCCTGCCCGGCATCGTCGCCTACAAGCTCTACGGCAATGTCCACGATGCCGCGTTCGGCAAGCTCGTCGGCAATGTCCTCCCCGGCTGGCTGGCGGGTACCTTTGCCGCGATCCTTGTCACCAGCGTCGCGACCCACTTCGTCGCGATCCTCAACTCCTCGGCCGCGCTCTACATCTGCGACATCCACCAGAAATACGTGAACCCCAAGGCCAGTGTCCGCACGCTAAACATCGTGACGTCAGCCGTGCTGATCCTGATCGCCGTCGCGCTGATCCCGGTCTATTCCAACGCCGTCAGCATCATCAATCTGCTGCAGCAGCTGAACGGCCTGTTCTCGATGCCGATCCTCTCGGCCTTCATCGTCGGCCTGCTGTTCCGCGATGTCGATGCCCGCGCGGCCATCGGCGCGGTGCTGTTCGGCATCTCGCTTTATGCTTACTTCACCTTCGTCCACGCGCCGTTCGGCCTGCACTACATCCACCTGATGTTCGTGACGCTGTGGTCCTCGATCGCGTTCTCGCTGGCGGTGAACCGGCTGGTCTTCGGCAAGCGGGCAAGTCTCGTCCGCTTCTGGCAGCGCACGGCCCCCCCGGCGCCCGACGTCACCTACATCTAGGCGCTGGCCGTCGCCTCGGCCTCGCCGATAAGTTCGAGCACATCGCCGATCAGCCGTCGCATCGCGCAGCGTGCGCCATCGCTGTCACGGCGCAGGATGGCGTCATAGACCGCGCGGTGATCCTCGATGCTGGCGGTGCGGCCCTTGATCCGGTTGGTGAAATGGATCGACGTCGCCAGCGCGCTCGCCACCATGTCGCGAAACTGCTTGTAGAACGGATTGCCCGAGCCTTCGAGCACCGCGACATGGAACGCAATGTCCGCCGCCAGCGTATTGTCCGCCCCCGCTTCGGCGGCAACCATGCGCGCCAGCCCGGCGCCCATCGCCGCGCATTCCTGCTCGGTCGCCTGCATCGCCGCCAGTGCCGCCGCCTCCGGCTCGATTGCCACACGCAGCTGGTTGAAGTGCCGCAGCAGCTCGACCGAGAATTTGCGCTCGAGCAGCCAGTGCAGCACGTCACTGTCGAACAGGTTCCACGAGGATTGCGGCTGGATGATCGTCCCCTGCCGGGGCCGCGCGCTCAGCAGGCCCTTGGCCGTCAGCATCTTCACCGCCTCGCGCGTCACCGCACGGCTCACACCATGCTTGCGGGCCAGTTCGGCTTCGGTCGGAAACGCTACATTATCATACTCGCCGATCACGATGCCGCGCCCGATCACATCGAGCAGACCATACGTCAGATTCCGGCCGAGGCTGGTACGCATTTCGTTAGGGAAGGTGTCGGTCGTGATGGCGCTGACTTTCCTGTTCACCAAGCCTGCTAACGATTACGCATTTGGAGCGCACAATTCAATTCCTCCTGACATCAAAGTCAGATAGATATGATAATTACGTAAACACCTGATCGGAGATACCCTTGCAAGCCACCCTGCTCGCTGTCGATTGGGGCTCGACCAACCGCCGCGTCTTCGTGCTCGCGGCAGACGGAACCATACTGGATACGGCGCAGGATGACCGCGGAATCCTGAACATGGGCAGCAGCAGTTTTCCCGCCGAAGCCGCCGCGATGCGCGCGCGCTGGGGCGATCTGCCAATGCTTTGCGCCGGCATGGTCGGCTCCAACCGCGGCTGGGTCGATGCCGGCTACGTCCCCGCACCCGCCAGCCTCGCCGCTATCGCGCATGCAGTTCACTGGGTGGAACGCGGCCGCACCGCCATCGTTCCGGGCGTCTCGCGCGTTAGCGACGGCCGCGCCGACATCATGCGCGGCGAGGAAGTGCAGTTGCTGGGCGCTGCCGCCGCCGGTCTCGTAAACCCCGATTCATGGCTCTGCCAGCCCGGCACGCACGCCAAGTGGGCACGGCTGGCAGGCGGAGAGCTCGTCGATTTCACCACGGCCATGACCGGCGAGATCTTCGCTCAGCTCGGCAAGGGCGGCCTCCTCGCCGATGGACTTGATGGCGCGGTTGAACCCGGTGCGTCATTCCGCAATGGCGTCGCGGCTGCACGCGGCGGCGATCTCCTCGCCAAGCTGTTCGGCGCCCGCGCCTCGCTCGTGCTCGGCAAGCGCGACCGGGCCGATCAGGCCTCCTACGTCAGCGGCCTCCTCATCGGCAGCGACTGCTCAGCCCGCCTGGACGGCGATTTCGCAGGCGCCCGTGCCGACGGCGTCGACGTCCTCGCCTCCCCCGCCCTTGGTGCGCTCTACCTCGCCGCACTCAATGAACTCGGCTGCAAGGCCCGGCTGGTCGACAGCCACGCCGCCTTCCTTGCCGGAATTACCCAGATCTGGAGCTTGCTTGCATGACCACTGCCGATGCCTTCAACGACGCCTTTGCCGCGATGCCGCTTGTCGCGATCCTGCGCGGCCTGACGCCCGAAACGGCGGACGATATCGGCGATGTGCTCGTCGAAGCCGGGTTCACCCTGATCGAAGTCCCGCTCAACTCTCCCTGCCCGCTCGAAAGCATCGCGCACCTCGCGAAGCGCCTTGAAGGCCGCGCGCTGGTCGGCGCGGGCACCGTGCTCGATGTCGCTGCGGTCGAAGCGGTTGCGGAGGTCGGCGGGACCCTGATCGTCTCGCCCAACACCAACACCGCGGTCATTTCCGCCGCTGCCGCACGCGGTCTGATCGCCGTCCCCGGCTTCCAGACCCCCAGCGAGGCCTTTGCCGCGCTCGAAGCGGGCGCCCGCGCGCTCAAGCTGTTCCCCGCCGAAGCCGCGAGCCCCGCCGTGCTCAAGGCGGTTCGCACCGTGCTGCCTGCGGGCACCGCCGTTCTTCCGGTAGGCGGGATCTCGCCCACGAATCTCGGCCCATGGCACGCCGCCGGCGCCGCCGGCTTCGGCATCGGCTCCGCGCTCTACAGCCCAGGTGTCACCCCCGAGGACCTGGCCGTACGCGCCGCCGCCTTTGTCGCCGCATATCGGGCGCTCTAGCGCTTCAGATGCAGGATCAGCGCCGTGCCCGGATGGAGGCGCGGCGGCTGGAAGCCTGCCTGCATCAGCGCGGCGCCCCGAAACCGCCCGCCCTGCTTGAGCGGCCATTCCGCTTTCAGGCGCGGCGGCCAGACCGCCTTGAGGTCATATTCCGCCGCGGGATTTAGCCCCGCCAAACGTAGCGGCTCAGCGAAATAGCCGCGCTGCTCGGTCAGCATCGTGTAGGAAACGAGCGCCTCGCCGCCGTCCTCCGCCATCACGGCAAAGGCATTCACGCCCTCCGCCGCATCGATCCGGTGCAGCGCACCGGTGTGGATCAGATCGCGGTGCGCCTTGTGCAGCGCCACCCCGGCAGCAAGGTCGGCGGTTTCCTCGGCATCCAGCGCGCGCAGATCAGCCTCAATCCCCATATGCCCGAACAGCGCCGTCGCCACCCGCAGCGGCATCGACAGCACCCGCCCGGTGATATGGCAGCGCGTCGGCCCGACATGCGCGCCCATCAGTTCCGCCGGGAAGAAATGCGAAAACCCGCGCTGGATCGAAAGCCGGTCGAGCGCATCGTTGCTGTCGCTTGTCCACACCCGGTCCGTCCGCGCCAGAATGCCGAAGTCCGCACGCCCACCGCCCGATGCGCAGCTTTCGATCTCGACAGCCGGATAACTCGCGCGCAGCCGATCCAGTACTTCATAGAGCCCCAGCACATGCGCCGTTGCCCCCGCGCGCCCGTCCGCTCCGCCGGGCTGGCTGAGATCGCGGTTCATGTCCCACTTGAGGTAGGCGATCGGATATTCCTCCAGCAGCGTCGCCACGTCCGCGTACATCCGCTCGCGCACCTCTGGCCGCCCGAAATCGAGCACCAGCTGATGCCGGAACGGGATCTGCGGCGCAGGCGGCGTCCCCAGCACCCATTCGGGATGCGCGCGAAACAAGTCGCTGTCCGGATTGACCATTTCCGGCTCGACCCACAGCCCGAACTCCATACCGAGCGCGCGCACCTTGTCGATCAGCGGCCCAAGCCCTTGCGGATAGACATCAGGGCTCACCTGCCAGTCTCCCAGCCCCGCGCGGTCGCTCCGGCGGCTGCCAAACCAGCCATCATCGAGCACGAACCGCTCGACACCGACCGCCGCCGCCTTCTCGGCCAGCGCCATCAAGACCTGCGGATCGTGATCGAAGTAAACCGCTTCCCAGCTGTTGTAGTGCACCGGCCGCGGCTTCGCGCGCAGACGCTGGTGCTCGGGCCGCGCGCGCAAGAAGGCATGATAATGCCGCGAAACAGCGCCCAAACCGGCATCCGAAACCGTCGCAAAGATCGCCGGCGTAGTCAGGCTCTCACCCGGCGCCAGCGAAATCTCGCCCGGCATGAAAAGCGCTTCCATTGCCACCGAACGCCGTCCATCAGCCAGCGTTTCGACCGAAAGCCGATGGTTCCCGCTCCAACCAAGGTGGAAGCCAAAGGCCAGCCCGCGCGTCTCATTTGCGTCGCGTTCGGTCGCCAGCAGCCCGGGAAACGCATCATGACTCGTCCGCCCGCGCCGATTCTCGTGCAGCCAAGTGCCCATGCCAAGGTCTTGACGCCGCAGCTGGAACTCACCCGACCAGCGGCCTTCGAAACCGATGATCTGCCCGACAAAGCCCGGCAGCGGAATGACCGGCGCGGCGAGGTGATCGACTTGCAGCGCCTCTGCCCCGATGTTCGTCAACCGCGTCGTTGCCGCGAGCACATCGCCGGAAAGCTGAAGATCGTGCACCAACTCCAGCCCATGCGCATCGTCACGGCTTGTGAAGACCAAGCGGTCCGCCGCCTGCTCCACGTCCACCAGCAATGCATAGCTCGCCCAGTCCAGCCCGCCACGATGCGCGGTCAGCCCCGGCCTCCCCGGAAAGCCCTGCCCCGCCTGCGGCGTCAGCGCGAGCGGCGCCTCATAAGCCGGCGAAGCATTTGCCTCCGCCCGCGCTGCCAGCGCGGAAAGCTCTGCCGGATCAAGGTCATCCGGCAGCCGCGGCCCCCAATAGCGCACCGCCGGAACCTCGGCGATGATCTCCACCACCAGCGAGACGTTTGCGCCATCAAGGCGATAGGCGGCGGAAAGGGGGGCAGCCATGGACGACCTTTCGGTGGCAAAGATGGATTTATATGATAATTGAGCCGTGCCGGGTTACCGCCGACCAGCGCCGCCCTGCAACCCTTAATTCGAATCCCTGACGATCCCGAAGGAAACAGCATGCTTGGCGTCTGCTACTATCCCGAACACTGGCCCGAAGCATGGTGGGAGGATGACGCCCGGCGCATGGCCGCGCTCGGCCTCACCTATGTCCGCATCGCCGAGTTCGCCTGGAGCCGGATCGAGCCCGATCCCGGTCGCTTCGAATGGGACTGGCTCGACCGCGCGATCGAAACGCTGGGCAATGCCGGGCTGAAGGTCGTGATGTGCACGCCCACGGCCACGCCGCCGAAGTGGCTGATCGACATGTATCCCGAGATTCTCCCGGTCGATCCCGAAACCGGCCGCACCCGCGGCTTCGGCTCGCGCCGCCACACCGATTTCTCCAGCCCCGTCTGGCACCGCGAAGCCATGCGCATCAGCACCGCCGTTGCCGAGCGCTATGGTGAGAACCCCTATGTCGCCGGCTGGCAGACCGACAACGAGCTGTGCTGCCACAACACCGCGATCAGCGCCTCCCCCGCCGCGCACGCCGGTTTCCGCACGTGGTGCCGCGAGCAGTACGCCGACATCGCCGCGCTGAATGCGGCGTGGGGCAACGTATTCTGGTCGATGGAATACCGCAGCTTCGAAGAGATCGAGATGCCGGTCGGTGCCGTCACCGAAACCAGCCCGGCGCACCGCATGGCCTGGCGCCGCTACTCCTCCGACATGGTCGTGCGCTTCCACGCCGACATGATCGCGATCATCCGCGCCCATTCGCCGGGCCGCTGGGTGACCCACAACTTCATCCCGATGCCCGAAACCGGCGTCGACAACCACGCGCTCGCCGCCGATCTCGATTTCGCGGCTTACGACAACTACCCGCTCGGCCGCGCCGATCTCGCGCTCGCCAAGTCCTCGCCTGCCGATTTCGCCCCGCTCATGCGCACCGGCCACCCGGACTTTCAGGGTATCCTGTTCGATCAGACGCGCGGCCTCACCGGCCGTCCGTTCTGGATCATGGAGCAGCAGCCCGGCCCGGTGAACTGGGCCAACCACAACCCTCGCCCCGCCCCCGGCATGGTCCGCCTGTGGTCGTGGGAAGCCTTCGCCCATGGCGCGGCGGTGGTCAGTTTCTTCCGCTGGCGGCAGGCGCCCTATGCGCAGGAACAGATGCACGCCGGTCTGCTCCGCCCCGATTGCACGCATGCGGAAGCCTGGCCCGAAGTCGAGCAGCTCCACGCCGAACTGAGCCGGATCGAACTGCCCGCTCCCACCAAGGCGCCGGTCGCCATTGTGATCGACCACGAATCCGATTGGCTCGGCCAGATCGAGCAGCAGGGCCGCGGCTACGATTACCAGAAGATCCTCACCGCCTGGTACGGCGCCACCCGCCGCCTCGGCCTCGATGTCGATTTCGTCGCCCCCGGCGCGGACCTCAGCGGTTACGCCATGGTCCTCGTCCCCGCGCTCGCCCTGCCGACCCCGGAAGCCGCTGCGCGCCTGCAGGCCGCAGACGGCCTCGTGCTGATCGGCCCGCGCTCGGGTGCGAAGACCCATGACGTCACCATCCCGGAAGGCCTCGCTCCCGGCCGCCTGCGTCCGCTGGTGCCGATCCGCGTGCTGGCGGTCGAAACTCTGCGCCCCGATTGCCCCGGCTCGATCGCCATCGGCAATGCGTCCTACGTCAGCGGCATCTGGCGCGAATCAATTGATCCCGGCGACTGCACCGTCCTCGGCCGCTATGAGGACGGCAGCCCTGCGATGGTCCGCCACGGCAAGGTCCACTACCTCGCTTCGCTGGTCGAAGATGCCGCGCTCGATGCCGTGGTCACCGCGATGGCCGCCGAAGCCGGGCTCGAAACCACGCCGCTCACCGGCATGCTGCGCATCCGCCGCCGCGGCGACCTCACGTTCGCGATCAATTACGGCGCGGAACCCACCGAAGCACCTGCCCCTGAAGGCGCGGAATTCCTGCTCGGCGCCCGCACCGTCGGCCCGCGAGACCTCTCGATCTGGCGCTCGGCCTGAACCTCAGAAGGCGAACGGATCGGTTTCGGTCCGTTCGCCCAGCAGGAACGCATCAGCCACCAGCGTCATCGGGCGCAAGTCGCAATCGCTTTCCCCAGCGGCAACCAGCTGGGCAAAGCGCCGATAAAGCGCCGGATATTCGCCCATCGCGTCGCCAACCTGCTCCGCCCCGTCGATCCACAGCCGCGCGCCGCCATCCTTCAGCAGGAGCGTGCCGCGGTCTGCTTCGATCACGATGTCCCAGCGCGGTGTCCCGGTCGCATGGAAATCGAGATCGGCGATAACAGGTGCGGTCTCGTCGTGAATCATTTCAAGGCTGGCGGCAATCGGCGCATCTCGCCCGGTTGGGAAAATGAGCCGCGCGCCCGCCAGCCGCAGAGGACCGGGAAGGATCGCCGTCAGGATCGACAGCATGTTGATACCGGGATCGAACACGCCAAGCCCGCCTGCGGCCAGAATCCATTCCTGCCCCGGGTGCCAGACGCGAATGTCCTCGTGCCAGACAACGTCCACCCGCCGGATCTGCTTGTCCGCCAGCCATGCCGCCGCTCCGGCAACGCCCGCCCCATGGCGCGAATGCCACGTCGCAAACAGGCTGCGACCGGCCCCGCGCGCCTGCACCTGCAACTGATGCACTTCCGCCAGAGTCGCACCCGGCGGCTTTTCCAGCATCACATGCTTGCCCGCCGCCAGCGCCTGCGCCGCAATCCGGTGCCGCCCCACCGGCGGCGTGCACAGCGAGACCGCGTCGACCGGCAGACCGCTCTCGATCAGCGCCGCAATATCGGTGAAATTCGGCACGCCCTCGACGCGCCCATTGCGGCTCACTGCTGCGGCAAGCTCGAATCCCGCGTCGGCGGCAATGGCCGGAAGATGCTGATCGCGAGCGATCTTGCCGATGCCGACCAGCGCCAGCCTGATGCGTTCACCCATGGGTATCTCCTGTCGGGAATATTTTATCTGATATATATGCTATAATGAAGAAATTGGCTATCGCACAGCTGATGATGTTGCGTCATCATTGCTGAAGCGGCGAAAACTTGGTTCCGGATCATGGTGGCAGGAGACCGCCCTTTGCCGGACCGTTGGGCAGGCGCATGGTGTGGAACAATGGGAATGATCGCCGGGCATGGGCATTCCCGAGGTGAGCTCGGTCGAGGCTGGTGGAGCCTTTGCCAAGCTCGCAGGCTGAACAAAACCGAGTTGGGGTAGATTTCGCATGACAGAACAGAACAACGGATCCAGCGCTCCCCGCCTGCGGTCGCGCGCATGGTTCGACAATCCAAGCAACCCCGATATGACCGCGCTCTATCTCGAGCGCTATCTCAGCTTCGGGCTCTCCGTGGCGGAGCTGCAATCCGATCGGCCGATCATCGGCATTGCCCAGACCGGCAGCGATCTCGCGCCCTGCAACCGCCACCATCTCGTGCTGGCCGAACGCATCCGCGACGGGATCCGCGACGCAGGCGGCATTCCCGTCGAGTTTCCGATCCACCCCATCCAGGAGACCGGCAAGCGCCCCACCGCAGCCCTCGACCGCAACCTCTCCTACCTCTCGCTCGTCGAAGTGCTCTATGGCTACCCGCTCGACGGCACCGTCCTCACCGTCGGCTGCGACAAGACGACGCCCGCCTGCCTGATGGCCGCGGCAACGGTCAATATTCCGGCCATCGCGCTTTCGGTCGGCCCCATGCTCAACGGCTGGTTCAAAGGCGAACGCACCGGTTCGGGCACGATCATCTGGAAAGCGCGCGAACTCCTCGCGGCGGGCGAGATCGACTACCGCGGCTTTATCGAACTGATCGCCTCATCCGCGCCTTCGACCGGCTTTTGCAACACGATGGGCACCGCGACGACGATGAATTCGCTCGTCGAAGCACTCGGCATGGCGCTGCCCGGCTCGGCGGCGATCCCTGCCCCCTATCGTGATCGCCAGCAGGCCGCTTACGAGACCGGCCTTGCCATCGTCGAAATGGTCAAGGCCGATCGCAAGCCTTCGGACATCATGACGCGCACGGCGTTCCTCAACGCGATCCGCGTCAACAGTGCCATCGGCGGTTCGACCAACGCCCCGATCCACCTCAACGCCATCGCGCGCCACATGGGCGTCGACCTCACGCTGGACGATTGGCAGGATCATGGCGCGGGCATTCCGCTGCTGGTCAACCTGCAGCCGGCGGGCGAATACCTCGGGGAGGATTACTACCGCGCCGGAGGGGTCCCTGCTGTGGTCGGTGAACTGCTGCGAGCAGGGCTGCTCGATGGCAGCGCGTTGTTCTGCAATGGGCGCACTCTCGCCGAAAACTACGCCGACGCCCAGATTGCGGATACCCGCGTGATCAAGCCGCTCGCGGAGCCATTGCTCCCCAACGCGGGGCTGACCGTGCTTTCGGGTAATCTCTTTGAAGCCGCTGTGATGAAGACAAGCGTCATTTCCGACGCCTTCCGCGCACGCTATCTTTCCAACCCTGACGATCCCGATGCATTCGAAGGCAGGGCGATCGTGTTCGAAGGGCCGGAAGACTATCACGCCAATATCGACAATCCCGACCTCGACATCGACGAGACCTGCATGCTGGTCATCCGCGGCGTCGGCCCGATCGGCTATCCGGGCGGTGCCGAAGTCGTCAACATGCGTGCTCCGGCGGCCTTGATCCGCGCCGGTGTCGATGCGCTTCCGTGCATCGGCGACGGTCGCCAGTCCGGCACCTCCGGCAGCCCCTCGATCCTCAATGCCGCGCCCGAGGCTGCCGTCGGCGGCGGACTTGCCCTGCTCCGAACCGGCGACCGCATCCGGATCGACCTCAAGCGCCGCACCGCCGAAATGCTCGTGCCGGAGGAGGAACTCCAGCGCCGCCGCGAGGTGCTCGGCGGCGGCGGGGTCGCCATTCCCGCGCCGCAAACGCCCTGGCAGGAACTCCACCGCCAGATCACCGGCCAGTATCCCGGCGGGGCTGTCATCGAGTCCGCGGTGCAATACCAGCGGATCGCCCAGACCCACGGCCTCCCGCGCGACAGCCACTGAGCCATGACGGCTGTCCGCGTCATCCCCCGCGACACGCGCGATATCCTCGGCGAGGGCCTCCTCTGGAGCGCGCGCGAGAACGCCCTGTTCTGGACCGACATTCTCGGCCGCAAGTTGTGGCGCATGAGCCTTGCCGATAATGCGATCTGCCATTGGGACATGCCCGAGGCGATCGGCTGGATCATCGAGCGGGCGGCGGGTGGCTTTGTCGTCGGTCTCGCGTCGGGCTTTTACCGCCTCGATCTTGATCCGTTCCATTTGGAGCTGATCGCCAATCCGCAGCCCGAGCGCCCCGGCAACCGCTTGAACGATGCCAAGGCGGATGCGCATGGCCGGATCTGGGCTGGATCGATGCCATTCCTCGAGCAGCCGGCCACAAACTGGCCGCCAACGGGCGCGCTCTACCGCCTTGACCCGGATGGCACGATCAGCCGTCACGATGATGGAATTACCATCGCCAATGGCCCGGCACTGAGCCCCGATGGAACGGTTCTCTACCACACCGACAGCCGCATCGGACAGGTGTGGAAGTACGCATTGAATGCCGAGGGCAGTCTGGGTCCGCGCGAACCACACCTGCATTTCGATGGAACAACCGGCTCGCCGGATGGCATGACCTGCGACCGGGATGGCGGTCTGTGGATCGCGTTCTATGGCGGTGGCAGAATCGCTCGGTTCCATCCCGATGGCATGCTGGACCGCGAGATCGCGCTGCCTACGCCGCAGATCACCAACGTCTGCTTCGCTGGCGCGGACCTGACGCGGATGTTCGCAACGTCCGCCGGAGATGGCCGACCGGACGATCCGTTGGCGGGGGCGCTATTCGAGATCGAAGCGCCAGGTGCGATAGGCCTTGAACCGCATCAATATCGCGGTTGACCGCCTGACTTAACCGCGTCTGCGTTGGACACAAGAAAGGCGCACGGGCGTGTGTGGAGCGGCGTGTGTGTTATGCTGTGTGGTTGCGGGGGTAGGATTTGAACCTACGACCTTCAGGTTATGAGCCTGACGAGCTA
>NZ_FPEH01000003.1 GCF_900117425.1 Novosphingobium sp. NDB2Meth1 | reverse complement strand
ATCCGCATACGCCGCTTCTTGATCAGGTTGATACGCCTGACGATCTTCGCAAGCTTGCCCCTTCCCAGCTTCGCCAGCTCGCTGACGAGCTTCGGGCGGAGATGATTGCCTCGGTGGGGCAGACGGGCGGACATCTGGGTTCGGGGCTCGGCGTGGTCGAGCTGACGACGGCGATCCACTATGTGTTCGATACGCCGCGCGACCGGTTGATCTGGGACGTGGGGCACCAGGCCTATCCGCACAAGATCCTCACCGGTCGCCGCAGCCGCATGCGCACGCTTAGGCAGGGCGGTGGGCTTTCGGGCTTCACCAAGCGCTCCGAGAGCGAGTACGATCCCTTCGGCACCGCGCATTCCTCCACCTCGATCTCGGCGGCGCTGGGCTTTGCGATTGCCAACAAGCTGAAGGGCGAGCCGGGCAAGGCCATCGCGGTGATCGGCGATGGCGCGATGAGCGCCGGCATGGCCTACGAGGCGATGAACAACGCGGCGGAGGCCGGCAACCGCCTCGTCGTCATCCTCAACGACAACGACATGTCGATCGCGCCGCCCGTCGGCGGGCTCTCGGCGTACCTGGCGCGGCTCGTTTCCTCGCGGCCGTTCCTCGAGCTGCGCGAGATGTTCAAGGCGATCTCGCGCCGCCTGCCCGAACCGCTGCACAAGGCCGCGCGCAAGACCGACGAGTTCGCCCGCGGCATGGCGATGGGCGGCACCTTGTTCGAGGAACTCGGCTTCTACTACGTGGGCCCCATCGATGGGCACAATCTCGATCAGCTGATCCCGGTGCTCGAGAACGTGCGCGATGCGGCGGAAGGCCCCTGCCTCGTCCATGTCGTGACGCAGAAGGGCAAGGGCTACGGCCCGGCCGAGAACGCGGCGGACAAGTATCACGGCGTGCAGAAGTTCGACGTGATCACCGGCGAGCAGGCCAAGAGCGCGGGCGGCCCGCCGAGCTACACCAATGTCTTCGCCCAGGCGCTCATGGCTGAAGCCGCGCGCGACGAGACCGTCTGCGCGATCACCGCCGCGATGCCCTCGGGCACCGGGCTCGACAAGTTCGCCAAGGCCTATCCGGAACGCAATTTCGATGTCGGCATTGCCGAGCAGCATGCGGTCACCTTCGCGGCGGGGCTGGCCGCGCAGGGCATGCGCCCGTTCTGCGCGATCTACTCGACTTTCCTGCAGCGCGCCTACGACCAGGTCGTGCACGATGTCGCGATCCAGAACCTGCCGGTGCGCTTCGCCATCGACCGCGCGGGGCTCGTCGGCGCGGACGGGGCGACGCATGCAGGCTCCTTCGACGTGACCTACCTTGCCACCTTGCCCAACATGGTGGTGATGGCGGCGGCCGACGAGGCCGAGCTTGTCCACATGGTCCACACCGCCGCGCTCCACGACAGCGGCCCGATCGCCTTCCGCTATCCGCGCGGCAACGGCGTGGGCGTGCCCCTGCCCGAGGTGCCGGTGCGGCTCGAGATCGGCAAGGGCCGCGTCGTGCGCGAAGGCAGCAAGGTGGCGATCCTCTCGCTCGGCACGCGCCTTGCCGAGGCGCTCAAGGCGGCGGACCAACTCGATGCCAAGGGGCTATCGACCACGGTTGCGGACCTGCGCTTTGCCAAGCCGCTCGACGAAGCGCTGATCCGCCGCCTGATGGCCTCGCACGAGGTGATCGTGACGGTGGAGGAAGGCGCCATCGGCGGCCTCGGCGCGCATGTGCTCACGATGGCGAGCGACGAAGGCCTCACCGACGCCGGCCTGCGCATCCGCACGATGCGCCTGCCCGACGTGTTCCAGGACCACGACGCCCCCGACAAGCAGTACGACACCGCAGGCCTCAACGCCCCGCAAATCGTCGATACCGTCCTCAAGGCCCTGCGCCACAACAGCGCAGGCGTGCAGGAAGCAAGGGCCTGA
>NZ_FPEH01000008.1 GCF_900117425.1 Novosphingobium sp. NDB2Meth1 | reverse complement strand
GAATCACATCATGGTAACGCTGCATGAAGTAATCACGTTCTTGGTCAGTATGCAAATTAGCATAAGCAGCTTGCAGACCCATAATGTCAATAGATGTGGTAGAAGTCGTCATTTGGCGAGAAAGCTCAGTCTCAGGAGGAAGCGGAGCAGTCCAAATGTTTTTGAGATGGCAGCAACGGAAACCATAACGAGCATCATCTTGATTAAGCTCATTAGGGTTAGCCTCGGTACGGTCAGGCATCCACGGCGCTTTAAAATAGTTGTTATAGATATTCAAATAACCCTGAAACAAATGCTTAGGGATTTTATTGGTATCAGGGTTAATCGTGCCAAGAAAAGCGGCATGGTCAATATAACCAGTAGTGTTAACAGTCGGGAGAGGAGTGGCATTAACACCATCCTTCATGAACTTAATCCACTGTTCACCATAAACGTGACGATGAGGGACATAAAAAGTAAAAATGTCTACAGTAGAGTCAATAGCAAGGCCACGACGCAATGGAGAAAGACGGAGAGCGCCAACGGCGTCCATCTCGAAGGAGTCGCCAGCGATAACCGGAGTAGTTGAAATGGTAATAAGACGACCAATCTGACCAGCAAGGAAGCCAAGATGGGAAAGGTCATGCGGCATACGCTCGGCGCCAGTTTGAATATTAGACATAATTTATCCTCAAGTAAGGGGCCGAAGCCCCTGCAATTAAAATTGTTGACCACCTACATACCAAAGACGAGCGCCTTTACGCTTGCCTTTAGTACCTCGCAACGGCTGCGGACGACCAGGGCGAGCGCCAGAACGTTTTTTACCTTTAGACATTACATCACTCCTTCTGCACGTAATTTTTGACGCACGTTTTCTTCTGCGTCAGTAAGAACGTCAGTGTTTCCTGCGCGTACACGCAAGGTAAACGCGAACAATTCAGCGGCTTTAACCGGACGCTCGACGCCATTAATAATGTTTTCCGTAAATTCAGCGCCTTCCATGATGAGACAGGCCGTTTGAATGTTGACGGGATGAACATAATAAGCAATGACGGCAGCAATAAACTCAACAGGAGCAGGAAAGCGAGGGTATCCTACAAAGTCCAGCGTACCATAAACGCAAGCCTCAACGCAGCGACGAGCACGAGAGCGGTCAGTAGCAATCCAAACTTTGTTACTCGTCAGAAAATCGAAATCATCTTCGGTTAAATCCAAAACGGCAGAAGCCTGAATGAGCTTAATAGAGGCCAAAGCGGTCTGGAAACGTACGGATTGTTCAGTAACTTGACTCATGATTTCTTACCTATTAGTGGTTGAACAGCATCGGACTCAGATAGTAATCCACGCTCTTTTAAAATGTCAACAAGAGAATCTCTACCATGAACAAAATGTGACTCATATCTAAACCAGTCCTTGACGAACGTGCCAAGCATATTAAGCCACTTCTCCTCATCCAACGCGTCAGTTTTTGACAGAATCGTTAGTTGATGGCGAAAGGTCGCAAAGTAAGAGCTTCTCGAGCTGCGCAAGGATAGGTCGAATTTTCTCATTTTCCGCCAGCAGTCCACTTCGATTTAATTCGTAAACAAGCAGTAGTAATTCCTGCTTTATCAAGATAATTTTTCGACTCATCAGAAATATCCGAAAGTGTTAACTTCTGCGTCATGGAAGCGATAAAACTCTGCAGGTTGGATACGCCAATCATTTTTATCGAAGCGCGCATAAATTTGAGCAGATTTGTCGTCACAGGTTGCGCCGCCAAAACGTCGGCTACAGTAACTTTTCCCAGCCTCAATCTCATCTCTCTTTTTGCGTTCTGCTTCAATATCTGGTTGAACGGCGTCGCGTCGTAACCCAGCTTGGTAAGTTGGATTAAGCACTCCGTGGACAGATTTGTCATTGTGAGCATTTTCATCCCGAAGTTGCGGCTCATTCTGATTCTGAACAGCTTCTTGGGAAGTAGCGACAGCTTGGTTTTTAGTGAGTTGTTCCATTCTTTAGCTCCTAGACCTTTAGCAGCAAGGTCCATATCTGACTTTTTGTTAACGTATTTAGCCACATAGAAACCAACAGCCATATAACTGGTAGCTTTAAGCGGCTCACCTTTAGCATCAACAGGCCACAACCAACCAGAACGTGAAAAAGCGTCCTGCGTGTAGCGAACTGCGATGGGCATACTGTAACCATAAGGCCACGTATTTTGCAAGCTATTTAACTGGCGGCGATTGCGTACCCGACGACCAAAATTAGGGTCAACGCTACCTGTAGGAAGTGTCCGCATAAAGTGCACCGCATGGAAATGAAGACGGCCATTAGCTGTACCATACTCAGGCACACAAAAATACTGATAGCAGTCGGCGTGTGAATCATTAGCCTTGCGACCCTCGGCAGCAAGAACCATACGACCAATATCACGAAAATAGTCACGCAAAGCATTGGGATTATCATAAAACGCCTCTAATCGGTCGTCAGCCAACGTGAGAGTGTCAAAAACGATAAACCAACCATCAGCATGAGCCTGTCGCATTGCATTCATCAAACGCTGAATAGCAAAGCCTCTACGCGATTTCATAGTGGAGGCCTCCAGCAATCTTGAACACTCATCCTTAATACCTTTCTTTTTGGGGTAATTATACTCATCGCGAATATCCTTAAGAGGGCGTTCAGCAGCCAGCTTGCGGCAAAACTGCGTAACCGTCTTCTCGTTCTCTAAAAACCATTTTTCGTCCCCTTCGGGGCGGTGGTCTATAGTGTTATTAATATCAAGTTGGGGGAGCACATTGTAGCATTGTGCCAATTCATCCATTAACTTCTCAGTAACAGATACAAACTCATCACGAACGTCAGAAGCAGCCTTATGGCCGTCAACATACATATCACCATTATCGAACTCAACGCCCTGCATACGAAAAGACAGAATCTCTTCCAAGAGCTTGATGCGGTTATCCATCTGCTTATGGAAGCCAAGCATTGGGGATTGAGAAAGAGTAGAAATGCCACAAGCCTCAATAGCAGGTTTAAGAGCCTCGATACGCTCAAAGTCAAAATAATCAGCGTGACATTCAGAAGGGTAATAAGAACGAACCATAAAAAAGCCTCCAAGATTTGGAGGCATGAAAACATACAATTGGGAGGGTGTCAATCCTGACGGTTATTTCCTAGACAAATTAGAGCCAATACCATCAGCTTTACCGTCTTTCCAGAAATTGTTCCAAGTATCGGCAACAGCTTTATCAATACCATGAAAAATATCAACCACACCAGAAGCAGCATCAGTGACGACATTAGAAATATCCTTTGCAGTAGCGCCAATATGAGAAGAGCCATACCGCTGATTCTGCGTTTGCTGATGAACTAAGTCAACCTCAGCACTAACCTTGCGAGTCATTTCTTTGATTTGGTCATTGGTAAAATACTGACCAGCCGTTTGAGCTTGAGTAAGCATTTGGCGCATAATCTCGGAAACCTGCTGTTGCTTGGAAAGATTGGTGTTTTCCATAATAGACGCAACGCGAGCAGTAGACTCCTTCGGGTGATAAGCAAGCATCTCATTTTGTGCATATACCTGGTCTTTCGTATTCTGGCGTGAAGTCGCCGACTGAATGCCAGCAATCTCTTTTTGAGTCTCATTTTGCATCTCGGCAATCTCTTTCTGATTGTCCAGTTGCATTTTAGTAAGCTCTTTTTGATTCTCAAATCCGGCGTCAACCATACCAGCAGAGGAAGCATCAGCACCAGCACGCTCCCAAGCATTAAGCTCAGGAAATGCAGCAGCAAGATAATCACGAGTATCCTTTCCTTTATCAGCGGCAGACTTGCCACCAAGTCCAACCAAATCAAGCAACTTATCAGAAACGGCAGAAGTGCCAGCCTGCAACGTACCTTCAAGAAGTCCTTTACCAGCTTTAGCCATAGCACCAGAAACAAAACTAGGGACGGCCTCATCAGGGTTAGGAACATTAGAGCCTTGAATGGCAGATTTAATACCAGCATCACCCATGCCTACAGTATTGTTATCGGTAGCAAGCACATCACCTTGAATGCCACCGGAGGCGGCTTTTTGACCGCCTCCAAACAATTTAGACATGGCGCCACCAGCAAGAGCAGAAGCAATACCGCCAGCAATAGCACCAAACATAAATCACCTCACTTAAGTGGCTGGAGACAAATAATCTCTTTAATAACCTGATTCAGCGAAACCAATCCGCGGCATTTAGTAGCGGTAAAGTTAGACCAAACCATGAAACCAACATAAACATTATTGCCCGGCGTACGGGGAAGGACGTCAATAGTCACACAGTCCTTGACGGTATAATAACCACCATCATGGCGACCATCCAAAGGATAAACATCATAGGCAGTCGGGAGGGTAGTCGGAACCGAAGAAGACTCAAAGCGAACCAAACAGGCAAAAAATTTAGGGTCGGCATCAAAAGCAATATCAGCACCAACAGAAACAACCTGATTAGCGGCGTTGACAGATGTATCCATCTGAATGCAATGAAGAAAACCACCATTACCAGCATTAACCGTCAAACTATCAAAATATAACGTTGACGATGTAGCTTTAGGTGTCTGTAAAACAGGTGCCGAAGAAGCTGGAGTAACAGAAGTGAGAACCAGCTTATCAGAAAAAAAGTTTGAATTATGGCGCGGTTCAGCAGGAATGCCG
>NZ_FPEH01000035.1:2500-5823 GCF_900117425.1 Novosphingobium sp. NDB2Meth1 | reverse complement strand
TAACCGCGTCTGCGTTGGACACAAGAAAGGCGCACGGGCGTGTGTGGAGCGGCGTGTGTGTTATGCTGTGTGGTTGCGGGGGTAGGATTTGAACCTACGACCTTCAGGTTATGAGCCTGACGAGCTACCGGACTGCTCCACCCCGCGATGTGTTGTCTTGCGGCGTTTGTGCCGGAGACAAAAAAGCCGCCGCGCGGGTTTTCCGGCAGCGGCTGTTTTGACATGTGAATGGGTTTTTGCCTCGATATGCGCCGGCTTCAATGCCTGGCGACGACCTACTCTTCCAACGCTTGAGCGTTAGTACCATTGGCGCTGTCTGGTTTCACGGCCGAGTTCGAGATGGGATCGGGTGGGTCACAGACGCTATGGTCACCAAGCAATGAAGCAGGCGCATATCGGGTTTTTAATCGATGCTGGTTTTGGCGTTGTTCCGGCTGAGCAATTCGCCCGCCACCCGATCAGCAAGGCTGTCATTGATGGTGGAATTCTCAAGCATGAACAGAGTTATTAGGACCGGTTAGCTCCATACGTTACCGCACTTCTACACCCGGCCTATCAACGTGGTGGTCTACCACGACTCGATGATACCTAATCTTGAGGGAGGCTTCCCGCTTAGATGCTTTCAGCGGTTATCCCGTCCATGCATAGCTACCCTGCTGCACTCCTGGCGGAATGACAGGTACACCAGAGGCATGTTCACCCCGGTCCTCTCGTACTAGGGGCAACTCCTCTCAAGTATCGACGCCCACGGCAGATAGGGACCAAACTGTCTCGCGACGTTCTGAACCCAGCTCACGTACCACTTTAATTGGCGAACAGCCAAACCCTTGGGACCTGCTCCAGCCCCAGGATGTGATGAGCCGACATCGAGGTGCCAAACGATTCCGTCGATATGAGCTCTTGGGAATCATCAGCCTGTTATCCCCGGCGTACCTTTTATCCGTTGAGCGATGGCCCTTCCACGAGGGACCACCGGATCACTATGACCGACTTTCGTCTCTGCTCGACTCGTCAGTCTCGCAGTCAGGCAGGCTTATGCCATTGCACTCTAACAGACGGTTTCCAACCGTCCTGAGCCTACCATCGCGCGCCTCCGTTACTCTTTAGGAGGCGACCGCCCCAGTCAAACTACCCGCCACAGAGGGTCCCCGAACCGGATCACGGTCCTGGGTTAGACATCAGAAAACAACAGGGTGGTATTTCACCTATGGCTCCACACCAGCTGGCGCCGGTGCTTCAAAGCCTCCCACCTATGCTACACAATTCTTTCCTAATGCCACTCTGAAGCTGCAGTAAAGGTGCACGGGGTCTTTCCGTCTAACCGCGGGTACTCCGCATCTTCACGGAGAATTCAATTTCGCTGAGCATATCCTGGAGACAGTGGGGAAGTCGTTACGCCATTCGTGCAGGTCGGAACTTACCCGACAAGGAATTTCGCTACCTTAGGACCGTTATAGTTACGGCCGCCGTTTACTCGGGCTTCAATTCGGAGCTTGCACTCCTCCTCTTAACCTTCGAGCACCGGGCAGGCGTCAGACCCTATACGTCGTCTTGAAGCCGACTTAGCAGAGTCCTGTGTTTTTGCTAAACAGTCGCTACCCCCTGGCCTGTGCCCCCCACAAGTGCTTGCGCATATGTGGGGCCTCCTTCTTCCGAAGGTACGGAGGCAATTTGCCGAGTTCCTTCAGGATACTTCTCTCAAGCGCCTTGGTATACTCTACCAGACCACCTGTGTCGGTTTCGGGTACGGTCTATACGGTGGGGCTATTTCCTGGAACCATTTCAAAGCCACTCCAATCCGTTAAGGAGTGACAATACACATGATCCGTCACACACCACCAGGCCCACGAATATTAACGTGGTTCCCATCGACTACCCCCTTCGGGCTCGTCTTAGGGGCCGGCTCACCCTGCTCAGATTAGCTTTAAGCAGGAACCCTTGGTCTTTCGGCGAGAGGGCATCTCACCCTCTTTGTCGCTACTCATGTCAGCATTCGCACTTCCGATACCTCCACGACCCATTACCAGATCGCTTCACAGGCCTACGGAACGCTCCGCTACCGCTCAGTCAAAGACTGAACCCTAAGCTTCGGTGCATCACTTTAGCCCCGATACATCTTCGCCGCAGGATCTCTTATTTAGACCAGTGAGCTGTTACGCTTTCTTTAAAGGATGGCTGCTTCTAAGCCAACCTCCTGGTTGTTTTGGAAATCCCACATGCTTTCCCACTTAGTGATGACTTGGGGACCTTAGCTGTAGGTTAGGGCTGTTTCCCTTTTGACGACGGACCTTAGCACCCGCCGTCTGTCTGCCGGATAAGACTCGATGGTATTCGGAGTTTGGTTAGGTTTGGTAGATCTCGCGACCCCCTAGCCCATCCAGTGCTCTACCCCCATCGGCATACATCCGACGCTCTACCTCAATAGATTTCGCGGAGAACCAGCTATTTCCCGGTTTGATTGGCCTTTCACCCCTAAACACAACTCATCCGAGAATTTTTCAACATTCAACGGTTCGGCCCTCCAGTGCGTGTTACCGCACCTTCAGCCTGGTCATGCCTAGATCACCGGGTTTCGGGTCTAATTCATCATACTCTAGCGCCCTATTCAGACTCGCTTTCGCTGCGCCTACACCTATCGGCTTAAGCTCGCATGATAAACTAAGTCACTGACCCATTATGCAAGAGGTACGCAGTCACCCCCTATGGGGCTCCTACTGCTTGTAAGCATTCGGTTTCAGGTACTGTTTCACTCCCCTCATCGGGGTGCTTTTCACCTTTCCCTCACGGTACTGGTTCGCTATCGGTCATGTACGAGTATTTAGGCTTGGAGGGTGGTCCCCCCATGTTCAGACAGGATTACACGTGTCCCGCCCTACTCGAGTCCTCATCCATCACTTTCGCATACGGGGCTGTCACCCGCTATGGCCAGTCTTTCCAAACTGTTCTGCTAGTTGAAGATGAGGCACTGGCCTGGTCCGCGTTCGCTCGCCACTACTAACGGAATCTCGGTTGATGTCTTTTCCTCCAGGTACTGAGATGTTTCAGTTCCCCGGGTTCGCTTCACCAAGTCTATTTTATTCAACTCGGTGATACCTGTTCCACCTCTCCCCTGAACCGATCGCTCGGACCACGGAAGAAATGGTGAAGGTGGGTTTCCCCATTCGGAAATCGCCGGATCAAAGTTTGCTCACAACTCCCCGACGCTTATCGCAGCGTGCCACGTCCTTCATCGCCTGTACATGCCAAGGCATCCACCAAATGCTCTTACCTCACGCTTGAGAATCCACACCATCAACGACAGCCTTGCATATACTGTCGCCGTT